>CBDHDI010000028.1:0-1292739 GCA_965261685.1 Dehalococcoidia bacterium | reverse complement strand
ATGTCGAGGCCGAAGTATGGCGCAACTACAACTGGAACTTCGCCGTAAATGTAGCCGATGGCGCCCTCTTCCTACTGGCCCAGAGTCTCATGTCGGCGACGACGATCCTCCCCTTCTTCGTCAGCAGGCTCACCGATAACCCCTTCTACTTCGGCCTGCTCGCAGTGATCGCCAACGGCGGCTGGTTCTTTCCCCAGCTCTTCAGCGCCGGGTCGATCGAACGCACTGCCCGCAAAAAACCCTGGTTGATCAATCTGGGATTCTTCCTCGAACGCCTTCCGCTCGTCCTCCTGACCGCAACTGCCCTCCTCGCAGTCCGTTCACCCTCCTGGGCCCTGACACTCTTCCTGCTGGCATTTGCCATCTACAACCTCGGCGCCGGCATCATCGCTCCCGCATGGCAGGACCTGATCGCCGTCTGTTTTCCCGCCACGCGCCGCGGGCGCATGATGGGCGTAACCATGTTCGTAGGCGGCGCCGCCGGAGCCTTGGGCGCCATCGGCAGCAGCCGCATTCTGGATACACTGCCCTTCCCCCGCAATTTCCTCATCCTGTTCGGGCTGGCTACCATCCTCATGTTCCTCGGCTGGGCAGTCCTGGCCCTTACGCGTGAGCCCGTGCGCCACGTCCCGCGCACCGACGAGAACCGTCTCCGCATCTGGACCAGGCTGGGCCGGATCCTGCGCCGAGATCGGAACTTCCGTCGCTTCCTCATCGCCCGCGGCCTGCTGGCCGTCGGCGGCATGGGCATGGCCTTCGTTACCGTCGCCGCCGTCAGCAAATGGGACGTGTCCGGCGGCACCGTCGGCAACTACACCGTCGCCCTGCTGGTCGGCCAATCGGTCAGCAATCTGCTCTTCGGGCTGCTGGCCGACCGCAAAGGACACAAACCGCCGCTCGTTCTCGGCGGGCTCGCCGCCGCCTCGGCCTATATCATCGCCGGCCTCACGACGAATCCGCTCCTCTACTACCTGGTCTTCCTGCTCCTCGGCGTCTATTTCAGCGCCACCTTCGTCTCCGGCCTCATGATCGTGCTCGAGTTCGTAGGGCCGGAGCAGCGCCCCACCTACATCGGCACCACCAATTCCATCATCGGCGCCATCAATGTCGTCATCCCCCTCCTTGGCGGCTGGCTGGCCACCTTCAGCTACGGCTATCTCTTCGCCCTCAGCGCCGCCGCCGGGCTGCTGGGCGTCCTGCTGATGTGGTTCTGGGTCGTCGATCCCCGCCACACCGGCGAACACGCAATCGCCGACGGAAACGGCTGACTTGCGCCCAGTCCGTAATCGTGGTAGAAATTCGTAAAAGCGTATACCCCAGGGAGACAAACAATGACACTGACCCACATCTGTTCTCAACTTTCAAGCACCTCCGGCGAAGCCATCTACGGCACTGCCGGCAACGGCACAGATGTCTGGTTTGTGCTCGAATATCCCGGAGTGTGGGGCGGCAAAGCGATGGAAGAAAGCAAGCTGGACGATGCCTTGAAGGCCCACTTGCAACAAGCCGTCGCCGCCACGCCCGGCGCCCGCCTCCAGCTCATCAAGCGCGGCGAGAACCGCAACGGCCATTCCCTCAGCTTCTTCATCGGCCTCTCCATGCAGGATACAGCCGCACTCTATCGCTTCGAACTGGCCGACTTTACCGATCTGGCCGCGATGGACCTGCCCGCCATGGTTGCCGAGATACGCTCCGCGCCCGCGCGCTACGCCGCCCACAAACACAACGAACCCCTCTTTCTCGTCTGCACCAACGGCAGCCGCGATCGCTGCTGCGGCACATTGGGCGTGCCCGTTTATCTCACCATGGCCGCCTACGCCGGTGATCAGGTCTGGCAGACCACCCACACCGGCGGCCACCGCTTCGCTGCTACCATGATCATCTTGCCGCACGGCCTCTACTACGGCCGCCTCGGCGCCGAGGACGCCACCGCCATCGTCGACTCCTACAACGCCGGCGATGTCTATGCCCTCGACCGCTACCGCGGCCGCTCCTGTTTTCTGGCGCCCGTGCAAGCCGCCGAGTACTACCTGCGCGCCGAAACCCACCAGCATGCGCTCAACGCCTTCTCTCTGCTCGGCGCCGACCAGGACAACGACGTTTGGACCTGTCGTTTCCGCTCCAACGGCGATGACCTCGTCCATGAGCTCTTCGTTCTCGCCGAAGAATCCGAGTTCATCATCCCGTTAAGCTGTCGCAAACCCGACACCGAGCGCGTCCCCCAATACCGGCTGCTCTCCTATTCCGTGCAGGCGCCCGTCCCGGCATAAGATCCCTCACCAACACAAACGCATACCAGTAAAGCGGGATCCAGATGGATCCCGCCTTTAATGCAACCCCAAATTCATACCAGAACCCATCACGCGCTCCCTCCCCTCCCCTCTCCCCTCACGCCTCGCCCTCGTTGCCAGGCGCGCGTGCACGAAGCCCACTATCCACTATCCACTATCCACTATCCACTAACCCCTGCAGTTCCGTCCCCCCGCGCAACGGAAGTTAAACCCACAGTAAACCTTCCTTAACGGCCGCGTTTACGGCTGCCGCAAAAATCTCCTCCCATTTTCGCCAAATTTCAGCCCTCTGGTGTGCTACACTTCTCTGGCGCGCGGCATTGCGAATGGCAATGCGGGCGCGTACCTGTTTACAGGCCTTCCTGTCACCTCCGATCCGGACGGAGCGCAGCTTGGCTTCATAACAGACATTTTCCAACAGAGGCGTATTAACCCACGTATACAAATGGAAAGGGAGTCTTGCATGTCTGTGAAGAGTATGGGCGGGGTACAGTTGGTTCTGGTCGTACTGGCCGGCCTGCTGTTAGCCGCTTGTGTGCCAGTTCAGGCGCCGGCGCAAATGGAGAACGCAAGCGAAGCTGTCGAACTGACAATCTATTCGGGCCGCAACCAGAATCTGGTGGGGCCTCTGCTTGCGCGCTACCAGGAACTGAGCGGCGTCACCGTCAACGTGCGCTATGGCGGCACCGCCGAGCTGGCCGCGACGATTCTTGAAGAAGGTCAGAATTCACCGGCCGACGTCTTCTTTGGCCAGGACGCCGGCGCGCTCGGCGCGCTCTCTTTGGCGGGGCGCTTCACACAACTGCCGGCAGAGATCCTGGACAGAGTCGATCCCCGCTTCCAAAGCGGCAGCGGCGACTGGGTAGGCGCCAGCGGGCGCGCCCGCGTCTTCGTCTACAACACCGAAATGCTCAGCGAGGACGATCTGCCCAACGACATCTGGGCGTTGACCGATTCCAAATGGAAGGGGAAGATCGGCTGGGCGCCTACCAATGGCAGTTTCCAGGCCTTTGTCACCGCGCTGCGCGTGCTCGAAGGGGAGCAACGGGCACAGGAATGGCTCGAAGCCATGATAGCCAACGATGTGCAGGTGTACGCGAAGAATACGCCGATCGTCGAGGCCACCGGCAAGGGCGAGATCGAATTAGGTCTCGTAAATCACTACTATCTGTACAGATTCCTTGCCGAAGATCCCAATTTCCAGGCCAGGAATTACCACCCATCGGCCGGTGACGCCGGCTCGATGATCAATGTGGCCGGCGTGGGTATCCTCGATACCGCCAAGGATCAAGCCGCAGCCGAGGCCTTCGTAGCGTTTCTGCTCTCAGACGAAGCGCAGACCTACTTTTCCGAGGAAACGAACGAATATCCCATCGTAGCGGGCGTGCCGGCAACGGCCGCAGGGCTGCTGCCTCTCGCAGACGTACACACGCCCGAACTGGACCTGACCGACCTCGACGATCTGGAGGGCACGCTGCAGCTTCTGCAAGAGGTAAACGCACTGCAGTAAGGGACGGCTTTTCCTCCTTTACCCCAAAAAAACCCGGCGGACGTCGTGAAGTTGCGACGTCCGCCGGGTGTGTTCCCCTCTTTATTCCCGCTATTCGTGCGAGTTCAATCCAATACCAAGACGTTTCAAAAGCAAATAGCTCAAAACCGGTGAACTACCGCGCACGAGCGGGGTTTACTAAAAACCAAAAACTAGAAACTTCATACGATCTTCAACTGCGGTGGGCTGCCCCCGGACAAGGCGCGCAACTGCGCCACGACCTTCTGAGCCAGCGCGCCGAACGTGCGCGCCGCCGCGCTCTCGGGGTTGGCCACCACGATCGGCCTACCCAGGTCTCCGGACGCGCTGATATCGGCGTCCAGGGCGATATCGCCCAGCAGGTCCGCGTCCAGTTCGCGGGCCGCTGTGGCGCCGCCGCCGTGGCCGAAAATCTCCCCGCTCATATTCTCGATCACGCCCAGAATCGGCACTTCGAGTTGCTCGAAGGCCGCCGCCCCCCGCCGCGCATCCGCAACCGACACCATCTGCGGCATTGTTACGATCAGCCCGCCGCTCAGCGGCGCAATCTGCGCCAGCGAAAGCTGGGCGTCCCCTGTGCCGGGCGGCAGATCCACGATCAGATAGTCCAACGCCCCCCAGCCCACATCGCTGAAGAGCTGCTGGATCGCCTTGTGCAGCATCGGTCCCCGCCAAATCAGCGCCTGTTCCGGCGGCAGCAAAAAGCCCATGCTCATAAATCGAACACCATGGGCTTCGGCTGGAATCAGCTTGCCGCCCACCACCGGAGGCATCGCATCCACGCCCATCATGATCGGGATATTCGGCCCGTAGATATCTGCATCCAGCAGGCCAACCTGGGCGCCGGTCTGAGCCAGACTCACCGCCAGGTTGACGCTGACCGTGCTCTTGCCCACGCCGCCCTTGCCGCTCGCAACCGCAACAATATTCTTTATCGGTATCCCCAACTTCGCCTCAATACGCGGGTCGAAAGGGGGCTCTTCCGGCTGCCCGCCGGCGCCATCGATATTGCCACTAGCCATAATCAGTTCCTATCCTCCCAATCTCGCCAGACCGCCATAACAACCCCGCCGGGATGTTGAATGTCTGCCGCTACCTTACTCTCCCCCTCCGTCCCTGTCAAAAAAAGCCCGCCCCGCCGCAACAAGAGCCCAGACCAAGCGACCCACCGCCTTTGAGCGGGGTCACTAACAGGGCAATTGCATCGAATTGGGACAAAACCTCGTGAGGCTGCCTGAATCGGGTAGGGTGCCCTCCCCCCCGTGTGCGCCCTCCCCCCCGTGCGCACCCGTTATCCATCCGTAGGGGCACCCCTCGTGGGTGCCCTCCCCCCTCGTGCGCCCTCGTTATCCAACCGTAGGGGCACCCCTCGTGGGTGCCCTCCCCCCCGTGCGCACCCTCGTTATCCAACCGTAGGGGCACCCCTCGTGGGTGCCCTCCCCCCTCGTGCGCACCCGTTATCCAACCGTAGGGGCACCCCTCGTGGGTGCCCTCCCCCCCGTGCGCACCCGTTATCATCCGTAGGGGCACCCCTCGTGGGCGCCCTCCCCCCTCGTGGGCGCCCTTCGTGGGCTATTTGGGCGTCCGAATTTAGATGCGATTGCCCTGGGATTACTAACCACTGGGGTTTACCAAAAAATTAAGAATTGTCCTCCAAGATCATCCTCGCCGCCCGCTGCCCAATCTCAACCGCATAGTTTGTGCCCCGGTCCCACGGATACACCTGGCTCATCGATGCGAAATAAAGACCCGGCAGCGGAGTGCGCAGCTCCGGGATCATGTCAGCGTAGCCCCGGACCGGGACCGGCTGCGCATACGAAGCGCGATGCAACCACGCGCCTGTCACCCAGTCGGGCCGAAAGTCGCGGTTGAAGCGCGGCAGTGCCGGCAGGAACTCCGCCAGCAGCTCCTCCTGCGACATCGAGAAATAACGGTGCGACGGCTCCAGGTAGTCGCCCAGATAGAGCAGGTGATCGCCGCCATAGTGGCTCGGGTCGATCATGTTGGTGTGTTCGACCAGCACCAGGAACGGCAGCCCTTCCGCTTTGGGCACGTTCACCCAATAGGTATCTTTGAGCAGAGGGCGATCCAGCGCCACCGTCATAACCACCGCCCCCATATGACGCAGCGAGGCCAGCTGCGACAGATAACTGGCCGGCAGCTCCGGCGCAAGCCGCTGCATCAGCCCCGGGCTGACCGTCGAGAGCACGACATCAAAACTACGCTCCGCCGCCGCCGCGCCATCTTCTTCTCCCTTCTCCCCGCTCTCTACCTTGAAGCCGCCCCCCGCCAGCGGCGTCACCGCCCGCACCGGCGCATTCGTCTCGATCGTTACGCCCCGCCCGCGCACCGCCGCCCCGAGCCTGTCCACGAACGCCTGAAAGCCCCCCTCATAGTAGCCGAGACGCGGTGTGCGTTTGTAGACTCTGGCCCAGAACCAGGCCAGATTGACATCCCGAAAATGGGGGCCGAATTTCCCTTCCAGCATCGGCGCCCACAGTTTGCCGTAGGCAATCTTCCCCATCCACTGCGCCAGCCATTCATCGGCCAGAAGCCGGTCAAACGCGCGCCAGGGTGGGCGGGGATGATATTTCAAATAGGCCAACACCAGGCCCATGCGCAGCTTCTGCGGCATCGACAAGTGCGGAAACCGCAGCATGTGCAAGGGGCTGTCAAGTGGATAGTTCGCGCCCCGGTGGTGGATGACGGTCGAGGGCCGGTGGATCTGCAACAGATCGCCCGCCCCGATCGTTTCCGTCAGCCGCATAATATCGTCATCGTTGGTAAAGAGATGATGATAGAACTTCTCCAGCGGCCACTCCCAGCTTGTCCGCCCCTTGAAACCGGCCGCCAGTCCACCCAGCTCCGGCCCATTCTCGAAGATATGCACCTGCGCATTGCCCGCGCCCGCCAGCTCATAGGCCGCGGCGAGCCCAGCGACCCCGCCGCCAATGATGCCGATCCGAACTGCTCCCTCTCCTTGAGAACCCATCAACGTTCTGCCTTGTCGTGAACTGCTGTGCCGCTAGGAATCGTTAACATTCGGAAAATCCCATTCAAAATGCAACATAAACAGGACGCCTTCAATCAGAATCGCACCGCTTCTCCCCTGATTCTCCTGTTCTACGACCATAACCTGCGCCCACAACCACAGAAGATGTCCTCCGCGGACAAAAAAGGTGTTCTTCGTGGTCCTTCGTGGCCCTTCGTGGATCAAAGGGGTTCAAGGTGTTCTCCGTGCCCCTCCGTGTCCCTCCGTGGACAAAAAAGGTTTTCTTCATGTTCCTTCGTGGCCCTTCGTGGATCAAAGGGGTCTAAGGTGTTCTCCGCGGCCCTTCGTGCCCCTCCGCGGACAAAAAAGGTGTTCTTCGTGTTCCTTCGTGGCCCTCCGTGGATCAAAGGGGTTTAAGGTGTTCTCCGTGCCCCTCCGTCGATAGCCCCAATGAAGTTTCACCGCTAAACAGCCGAACCTGAAAAGAAAAAACCAGCGCACAGAAGGCGCTGGTTTATCTGCAGTTGTGGAGCGCTGCCTTTGCCCGCACAACATGCTGGTCAGGCGGCCAGTGACAGCTTTCCCAAGCCGCTCAACTGCCGGTCGATTTCGTCCTGGGCAATGCTGTAAAGCCGCAACAGATCTGCGTCAGTCCCCTTGTACGTGCGGATCGTCTGCAGCGAGCAGAACGCGCAGCCCCGCAAAAATTTATAATAGTTGCTATGGCACTTCATACAGTCACCCAGGTTGATCATCATCAGAACGAAGGCCAGACTATCCGGGTGCGTATCGGACAACATCGAAACTCGATCGACCAGTTCACGCCAGCTATCGCCGCGCAGATCCCGCAACGACGGGATCAGGTAGGCCGGGAAGAACAACTCTGCCTTTCCGTCGAGTACCGCATCATTTACATCAACCATACATCCTCCCTTCACTCGTCCAACGCACTTCACATGGGCGCATACACCACTGCCGGGGTGTCCCGGCAAGACGCCCCCTTCAGCATATTTCCTGTCTCTATACGTCCAAGCTATCGCCGGGATTCAGAATTGCGCACTCAATGTCGGATTCGTCCAGCAGCTTCTGAGAAAAGGCCTCGGCATCCTGTTCAATAAGCGGGAATGTATTGTAGTGGATGGGGATAACTTTTTTGGCCTTCACAAACTGGGCCGCCTGGATAGCATCGTCCGGCCCCATCGTGAAGTTGTCTCCGATCGGCAAGGCCGCCACGTCCACGCCGCCCACATCCCCGATAAGACGCATATCATAGGTCAGGGCGGTATCGCCGGCGAAGTAGAAATCGCTGCCATCATTGAAATGGATCAACACGCCCGCGGGATTGCCGCCGTAGCTGCCGTCCGGCAGCGCGCTGCCGTGATGGGCGATCGTCAGCTTAACCCGCCCGAAGTCGAAGTTGTAGCCGCCCCCAATGTGCATCTGGTGGATGTTGTCCACCCCTTGCCCCATCAACCAGTCGCCGATTTCATAGTTGCAGATTACGAGACAGCCGGTGCGCTTTGCAACCGGAACTGCATCGGCCATATGGTCCGCGTGGCCGTGTGTCAGGATGATCACGTCCGCGTCAACGCTGTCTGCCGTCGCGTCCGCCGGAGCCACCGGGTTATTCGGCGCCAAAAACGGGTCGATCAGCAGCTTCGTCCCATCTGCGTCAACCCCGAATGTCGAATGCCCATAAAATGTAAGCCGAACTGTCATCACCCTATCTCCTCAGCCGCCAACCACTCTCTGGTCTTGAGTCTCTAGTTGCTGGTTCTTGGTAACTGCCTGAGACTCGGCCACTTGCCGTTACTATCCACTACCCTACAGCTACTCGCCGGAATCGAGTTTCCGCTGCCGCGCTCGCTCCTGGGCCTTGCGCTTCAACTCTTCCATGCGCGCCTTTTTGGCCGCCGCGGCATCATCATCGCTGCTGCCGCCATCCGCGGCCTGCGCCTGGCGCTGGGCTGCCCGCTCGCGGGCCAACGCCTGCAGTTCCGCCGCCGACCGTTTCGGCGCTGCCGCGGCCGTAGCCGGCTCCTGCTCGGCCTCCGCACTCCTGGCCGCCGCCCTCGCCGCTGCCTTGGCAGCCTTCTCTTCCTCCTGGCGGCGCTTCTGTTCCGCTTCCTCGCGGCGCCGGGTCTGTTCTTCTTCGTACTGTGTCGGCCACAGAGCCGCGTAATACTCCAATGGAACCGTCAGCTCTTCCATGTCATAGACAAGCTGCGGATTGCGATCATAGACCGCAAGCTCATAGTCATGGTTCATCTTAATGGCGTCGAAGGGGCAGAACTCTACACAGAAGCTGCAACTCATGCACACCGCCGCGTCAATATAGAACTCCGAGCAACGCGTGATCGGTTTGCCGCTTTCATCGCTGTCGCGCACGATCCAGATACACTGGGGCGGACAGACCTTGGCGCATATGCCGCAGGCCGTGCAGCGGTCTTCACTCGTTTCCGAGTCCCAGATCAGCATCGGGATATAGCGGAAGCGCTCCGGCAGCAGCCGCTTTTCTTCCGGATACTGGATCGTCAGCAACCCTTCCTGATCGATCGGCTGCTGGATAATGCGGCGATTGTTGCCAAGCTCAATACTGCCCCGGTAGCGGTCGGGCACACTCTCCCGATCGTCCTCAAATGTCTCCAAAGCGTGCTTCAAAGTCACGCCCAGACCCTTAAGAAGCCCTGTCCCAAACATACCCTGAACTCCTGACTGCAGTTTTTGGTTTCTAGTTTCTAGTAGTCAGTAACTGCCTACAACGCTCTGCTTTGCCGTCACTAAAAACTAAAAACTGACTACTAAAAACTTCCCCTCACCTATCCACTTCACCCAGTACGATGTCGATGGCGCCTAGAATCACAATCGCGTCCGCGATCTTGTAACCGACACTCATCGGGCCGAGCGCATTCAGGTTGATATAGCTGGGCGCGCGCACGTGATAACGCCACGGCTGCGTCTTGCCGTCGCTGGCCAGATAGAATCCCAGTTCGCCCTTCGGCGCTTCGATGCGGCTGTACACTTCGCCTTCCGGCGCCCGCAAAGTGTACCCGCCTTTGCCGCCCAGAGTTTCCCCTTCCGGCATATCGCGCAGCGCCTGCTGCAGGATGCGCACACTTTCCTTCGCTTCCAGCATTCGGATGTAATAGCGGTCGTAAATATCGCTGTTCGGCAGCGTCGGGATGTCGAAATCGAAGCGGTCGTAGATGCCGTATGGCTCTGCTTTGCGGATATCGTACGCCAACCCCCCCGCCCGGATCATCGGCCCGCTCACACTGAGGGAGATCAAATCTTCGACCGAAAGGTAGCCGACACCGCGGCCGCGCGCCTTCAGGATCTCGTTTTCCGTCAGCATTCTGTCCAGCTCATCCAATGCCCGCGGCAGGCGGTCGTTGGCCAGATAGGCCGCCTGTCCGTGCCAACCCTCCGGCAGATCGCTCACGACCCCACCAAAACGCATGTAGTTGCACATCATGCGCGCGCCCGAGACCGCTTCGAACAGATCCAGGATCATCTCCCGCTCTTCGATCGCGTACAGCGCCGGCGTCTGCAGCGCGCCCAGGTCGTTGAGGATAAAACCGATCGACCAGGTGTGATTGACGATACGACTGAACTCCGCCATGATCACGCGCAGGTATTCGGCCCGTTCCGGTACCTCGATGCCCGCCAGCTTTTCCACCGCCAGCGCGTAGCTCCAATTGTTGCTCATCGAGTTCAGATAGTCGAGCCGGTCGGTGTACGGCATATTCATCAGCCACGTGTTGCGTTCACCGATCTTTTCGTGATTGCGGTGCAAATAGCCCATCTCCGGTTCGAGCGCCAGGATCGTCTCACCCTCCACCCGCGTCAGCATCCGGAATACACCGTGCGTGCTGGGGTGATGCGGTCCCAGATTGACCACGATGCTTTCCGTATCCAGGTGCGACTCATTTTCGTGCTGCGGCGCCTGGCTCACCGGCACATACGCCACCGCCTTCTCCCACGAGTCCGGATCCCATCCGGCCGGATAGGTCGTGTTCTTGGCCCAGGGCAGCTTGTCTTCCTGGAATTCGTATTCGCCCTTCGGATGGCGGCTGCGGAACGGCTTGGCATCCTCCTCGTAATAGGCCTCATGCCAGTCTTTGCGCATCGGGTGGCCGTTGAACCCGTCCCACAGCAGGATGCGCCGCAAATTCGGATGCCCCTCAAATTTGACGCCGTACAGGTCGTAGACTTCCCGCTCCTGCAAATTCGCGCCCGGGTAAACCGATGTGGCGCTGGGGATCGTATCGTCCTCCGGCACCCGCACATGCAGCGCGATAGAGCCGCCGCCGCGCCGCGTGCTGTAGAGGTTGTAGACGACTTCCAGGCGCTCGTCGATACCGGCCCTCAGCTTGCCGCCGTACCCCTTGTAATCGACGCACGTCAAATTGGAGAGAAAGTCGTAGCCCGACGCATCGCGCAAATGGGTTAGCACGTCCAGGATTCTATCCGGCGCGATCACAAACGCCGCCTCAGTATCTTCGGCCCACGTGCCCACGACCGCGTCTGCCAGATCCTGCTCAAGCCCCAAATCGTTGGCGGGCGCTTCTGCCATAGCAGTTGCTTCAGTCATTCCACATTCCCGATAGAGTTCTGAATTCTGTCTCTTGCGTTCCTAGAGGCCCCGCGCCCCCCCACTATCCACTATCCCCTAACCACTGCCCTTAACTGCCTTTCTTCTCCTGCCAGCGTCTCTTTGCCTCATCCATGCGTGCTTTCGCTTTGTCCGACAACACCGCTGGTCCGGGCGCGTTTCCTGCTGCGCCGCCGGCCGCCCCGTTGGTCGATGTCGCCACCGCCGCGGTCGCTGCCTTCAGCGTGGTATCCTTGATCAACTCCACCTGCCGCGGGTCGAAAACATCCGGACCCAGCCGCGGAACCGGCACAAATTGGGACGAGTCCTTTTGATACCAGGGCACCGATACGATGCTCTGGCGGTCGACCTTTTCGTGCATCTTCAGCAGACCGAAGATCAGCGCCTCCGGCGTCGGCGGGCAGCCCGGCACATAGACATCAACCGGGATATACTTGTCGATCCCGCTGACCACGTTATAGCCCTCTTTGAACGGTCCGCCGCCCGTTGCGCACGCGCCCATGCTAAGCACATAGCGCGGCTCCGCCATCTGGTTGTAGATGCGCACGATCGCCGGCACCATCTTCTTCGTCACCGTGCCCGACACGATCATCAGGTCGCTCTGCCGCGGGCTGGGCCGCATCACCTCCATCCCGAAGCGGGCCAGGTCATAGCGGCTGGCAGCCGTGGCGATCATCTCGATCGCGCAGCACGCCAGCCCGAACAGCAGCGGCCACATGCTCGAGCGCCTGCTCCAGTTATAGATCTTGTCCACCGTCGTGATCAGAACATTCGCCTCCAGTTCATCGGGAACGCTGATCTCATCGTGCAGAAAAAGTTGGAGTTGATCCTGTTTAATTTGCTGAAAGTTGGGCGGAAGAGATGCCATGCCAAAATTCCTGTCAAATGCTCTTGCGACCCCTGCCTATCGATACCTGCAAAGCCCGGGTCGCGGAAAGATTAAAAACGGAACGCCCCATGCGTCCATTTCCCCACCATACTGCAAATATACCCCACCGCCCGGAGAAAAGCAAGTGAATTTCGTTACAAGTGGATTATAAAGCCGAAGATTAGACGGGTCAAGACACACTGGCAGCGGGGATGCCGCCCATCCGGACAGTAGGCAGGATGCAGAGGGCCTCAAGAGCTGGACCACGAGTCAAAGTGCATAATGGAGCAATTCACCAACCATGTGGCGGAACAAATCCAGTGGCCAAGACACGGTGACGATATACTCGGCCACCTGCAGCGTCCTTCTGGCTGCTACTTATTTTCCCATTTCACTGTCTAGTGACTGGGTCAGCCATGCTCTCAGGGGCACTTCGTTGGAATCGCCGTTAAATATGCCAGACGCCGTCTGGCGAATTGTGTCGCGCGTATAGGCTAAGCGGATGGCACGCGCTCCACCTCTATCTCGCTTGGCGACGCCTCACCCTCTCCCTCTACACCAATCCCCAACTCCGGCAACCCCTCCACAATCTCCACCGTCTCCAAACTCACACTGATAACCTTCCCGATCAACCGCACAATATACTCCCGATCATCCCCCCGGTTCGGATCGTTCACAATCCCGCTGCGTTTGTCGGCCTTGACGCGGTACTGGTCAATGACCCACTCCAGCGCCGACCGATTGCCGAGCCGGTAACCGAACGCCTCCGCCGGGATCCCGTCCAGCGTCAGGAAGTCGTTGTAGCGCAACTGCGCTTTGTCCTTGGAGAGCCGCATCTTCTCGACGCGCCAGTCGAGCGGCTTTTCCGGCGTTTCGGCCTTTCTAACCCGGTATTCCGACTGCTCTTCGTAGCCGACGTGGATCGTCGCCAGCCGTGCGCCCGCCTCTGCGAACGCACGGAAATCGGGTGCAAAGGGAATGCGGGGCAGATCGCGCTTGAGGTTGGCTTGGTAGCGGTCGCGGTAGGTAGGATGGTGGAGCAGGCCGTAGACGTAGTAAAAAATGTCCCACTTGGTGATGGTGTCGTCGCCGTAGTGGGCGCGGAAACGATCCAGCGCCCAATCCGTGATGTTCTCGCGGCGGTTGCTGCCGTCCTCGTCGTAGGTATAGAAAGGGAAGCATTGGGAGCCGTCAAGGGAGGTCAGCGTTAGATTCGGAATGATGTCTGTGCAGAAGCACCAGTAGTCAGCACGTCCCCCAGCGCTGGGCACGATGATGGCCCTGTTTCTTTTCTCTGTCTCTGGTGTAGGGAAAATTCTATGCTGTTGATAACGCTCTTCATTCCAGAAGTTGTCGAAATAGAGGTGTCTCTTACTGAACGGACGATATAGCGAGGTGCGAAAGTGCGAATCTCTATAAATGCTTGAATCCAGTTTCTTGAGAGATGCCTTAACCTGGCGAGTCCATTTGATGCGTGGGTCATTCTCGTCAATGAAATTCTCCACAGGGGCAGTAGGGTCGAGTCTTCTCTTGCGGTCAACGGTGCTGTTGTAAATCTCGACAAAAGTACGAACTCGCTTTTGCAACAACTTCATATCAAATGAATAGACCCATGCATCCCTGTTAGTAGCCACTCCAAGAGAGTAAAGACTGAAAATCGCTTCTCCTTCCCCACCCTTAGACATTTTCGCTTCCTTGCTTCCCATCGGCGGAAATGTCTCATATTCGGCGTGGTACCCCTCGGTCAGCCATGTGTGCCGCCTGTCCGGTTTGATTGGCTTCCATTCGATATTTCCGTACTGCTCCTTAGCCTCAAGGTAGCGGTACTTCGGTTCCTTGCGCCAAAACTCTTCGACACGAGCGTAGAACATCTCAACTTGGGAATCTTCCTTGCCGCTCTTCTTGATAAGAAAGTTGATGCTGACGCCGACCTGGATGCCAAAGACGTTGTGCGTCGTGCCTGAGAGCTTGGGATTCTTGCGTACGTTTCCGCCCAGATCGAGGATGTATATGGCATCAAAATCGTCTGCGAGGTGTTTGCGCACTCCATCGAAGGCGATGGCGTCGAGAAAGCTGTTGTTGGTCACGAAGGCGACCACCCCTTCCTCGCCGATGCGGTCCGACGCCCAGCGGATTGCCTTCACATACGGGTCGGAGAGCTTGTTTCGCAGCGTCGCCTTGGAGTCCTTCACATAGGTATCCCGCACCCGCTTATCCATCATCGGATACTTACGGTTCTTGTTGTTGTCGTTCTCGTTGACCTGCCCGACGTTGTAGGGCGGATTGCCGATCACGACAAACATTGGCGTCTCCTTCTGACTCTCCACCCGCTGCGTGTTCTCTGGCGCAAACAGCGGCAGTTGCCGGTCCTCGGCCAGGTCGAACGTGTCCACCAGGCAGATGCCCTCGAACGGCTCGTAACGATCCGTGGCATCGTAATACTCGTGCTCGATGTTCATGCTGGCGATGTAGTAGGGCAGCAGCATCACCTCGTTGCAGTGCAACTCGGAAGCGTATTTGCGCTCAAGCGCAGTGCGCGGGATTTCCCGCATCATGCGCACGATGAAGTTGCCCGTCCCCACGAACGGGTCAATGATATGCACGCCCTCGTCCGCCAGCGAACGACCAAACTCCCGCTCCAGTATCTCGGCCACGCTCCGCACCATGAAGTCCACGATCGGCTGCGGCGTGTAGACGATGCCATGCGTATCCGCCACCTTAATCGAAAAGCCCTGGAAAAACTGTTCGTAGACGGTGTTCAGAAAATGCTGCTTCTGCGAAAAGTCGTGGATCGTCTCCGCCGTGCGCTCGATCGCGACGTAGAAGCGGTCCAGGCTGCTGAGAAATTCGTCGCGGCTGAAGGAGTGGGAAGTAAGCGCGTCGATCACGTTCTCGATCTCGAAAGCGATGACGTTGCGGCGGGTAAAGGCCGGCCGGTTGAAGACCGTGCGGAACAGGCGCTCGGTCAGCAGATGCTGGATCAACATCTCCTCGACCGCGGCCTCTGCCAGGTTCGGGTTGATCGACTGGCGGCATTTGTCCAAAAATTCGGCGAACGCCGCGGTGAAGGTGTGGTTGCTTTTCCGCTCCTGCTGGATCAGCTGGGCCAGGCCCTGCCCGATGTCCGCGACCCTGTCCTTGAACTGGGCGACGGCCTCCTCCCACGCTGCATACTCCTGCGGCCGGTAGCCGAAGAACATCTGCAGCGTCTCGATCAACTGCCCCGCGTCCGTCAAATCCGCGTCCAGCGCCAGCCGCCCGTTTTGCCACAGCATCGCCCGCCGCGGCGTCTGAAACAGGATATTGTCGCGCGGGTAGCCCGCCGCAAACTTGCGCTCCACCTCCGCCGGCAGATCGTCGTGAATGTCCTTCGCCTCCCAGCACCCGTGCGTCAAGCGGAAGTCATCCACCAACGCCCCGTCCACCACAATCCGCCTGCCCCGCCCCGTACTCACCCCAAACTCCGGCACCAGCGTCCACCGACACTGCCGCGCGCAATGCCCCAGCAGCCCCTGAAACGCCGCCCGCACCGCCGTCTCGTGCGTGACGTCGAGCTTGGCGAATTGCTCAAGCGCGGAGTAGTAGGCTTTAACGGGCTTATGGGTGGGTTTGAGGTTTAGGGTAGGCATGGTTGAGTGGATTTGCGTGAGTTATGGTAGAGTCAATAGTGGCATAATACAACAAGCGTTGTTCCGCCTTTTTCACTTCCTCGAGGATGAACGGCTACATCTTAATCTCAGCTATCATGCACCAGAAGAACGGCGTTACGCGCTCTGACCAAAGCCTGCCCCATCCGTAATGAAGGACATAATAATATGGGGAAATTGCAAGCCTTTGTAGAAGCAGGAGTACGCTTCGCTAAAGACGACAAACGCGAGCAGAAGTATGTATTGGAATATGTAAAAGGCATAGTAGTGCCACTGTTGAAGGAAGTGGTGAGAGACCTATGTCGTGAAATCGACCAACATCATAAAGTTGAAGTAGCAAGAGACGGGAAGCCGAAATTTGTTCACTATACGAGCCTCGGGGCCCTCTTCTCCATGCTCCAAAGTGCAGCGAAAGAGAATAATCCTTCGCTGAGGCTATATGACACTGTTCATTTCAACGACCCAGAAGAAGGATATTGGCTCGTCAGGCATCTAGCCCAAAAGCATCATTGGGTTGAACAAGGTCGTGCGTATAAGTCTCATGCCTACATCGCATCCTTCGTCGCACCATCCACTGACGGCGGAAAGATAATGCGTGACGACCTCGTGTTTTGGCGAACTTACGGGAAAGAAGGTGAGGGCTGCTCTTTAATGGTTAGCGTTCCGAATTCTCGGTTACGCAAAGTTTCTTACGGTGTCGATGAAACAGAGTTTGCTGAGCAGACGTTGCTGCCTATCTTGGAACTACTAGAGCCATTAGCAAATGTCAGTAAAGAAATAGGTGCAACTCTGGGGAAAGCCTTCTGTGAATCTTTGGACGGAGTCCAGTACTTGTACAAGAGCGAAGCATACCGTTACGAAAATGAATGTCGTCTCATAGTGTACGAATCAGAAATATGCGAAAGCAGAATCTGTTTTGAATATAGGGACGATTCCCCCTTGAACATCAGGCACTATTACGAGCATGAAGAGCTTCGCATTAAAGAGATGTTGCCTTCTGGGAGTAAGATCACTATTGGTCCATGCGTACCCCATTACAATGATCTGAGACAAGTCCTCGAAATCCTTAAGGGGAGAGCTAACATGCTCGGCCCTACGATCTGTCGTTCGCAGATACTATATCGAAGGCTTTAGCGAATTTTCGCCACAATGCGCGCCATTGAGGAGCCGGCGGATCTTCGACCAGATAGAACGGTTCTTCCGCATCGCCCAGTGCGCGGCGCTGGCGGAAAGCGCAGTTAGTGTGACACTCGGAACTGCTGGCGCGAGTCTCCCCCGTCACGAACTGATGTTCCTGTTGTTGTACTTGCGGCCACCAATCCGGAGCGAGCAAGTAGCGGAGCATTAGGTTCACTTCCGTCCCGGCAACGCCCAAACAAAAGGGAAATACGTTCTGGTTGCCGATCCGCTCTTCGGCAGGCAAATTTCTGATATAAGACGGATCATCTAGCGATCCGTCTAATTCCATAACAACCATACTTGAATTGTATTGTCGGCTGCACCGCAAACATTGGTGATAGGGCGTAACGACGTGAGCACGCCAATGGGCTGAGAAGAACTGATTGGCCCTATGCCTGTCTGTTTCCACGGCGACGCCGCCGTCAATGACTGGAATTAAATGGGCAATCGCAATGTAATTCAAGACATCACGGGGAACAGGCCGATCAACGCAACTGAATAGAATATCACAATCCAGGGCAGCTCTATAGCCCGATCTATGGTGAACCGAAACCGGCAAGGCAGTCACTTGAAAGTTATCTGCCGTGGCATTGCGCCTCATCGCCTTAGCCGCTAGATCGACCTTCAACTCCCCAATATCTCTTGTTGTTGCGTAGAGTAACCTGTCGAGGTTATGTTCTTCAACTCTATCAGGATCGATCAGAGTAACTTGCGCGATTCCAATGCGGGCCATGGCTTCAGCGACGATACAACCTACGCTGCCAAGGCCGATTATACCAACTCGTAAACGGGAAATTGTGTTCTGAGTTTTCTGTCCCCAGGTGTCATAGGTTCTAGTGAGGACTCTTCTCCGCGGGGGGACAACTGCAATGTTGTCGTTGAAGTGGATATTGTAGGATTTGGGACCTATGACGCGAGTCTTCTCACACCAGTGGCGCCGCATGTTGACGCCGTCTCTTTCCCAGAATCGAGCGCTCCAATAGCCATCTGTGCCGATTGTTAAGCCCACCAGTGGCAAGCTCGTTGCCCCCGCGGGATAGGCCAGCACGTCCCGTTCGGCCTCGACATCCGGGATGCTCATCCCCTGCCACCCAGGGCTAGGGTGGCTATGCATGAAGGCCAGCCCTGCTTCCTGCTGCAACGCTATCCTTAACGCCCGTGCCAAGTAATCTGGTTGGAAACTGGCGTTTCCATGCAATAGGCGGTCGCCTTCTATCGGAAGTATGATTTCATCAATCAGTGCTGTGCGACGTTGCTCTCCAGTAGATGGCCTCCATATTGCAAAACACAAATCTTCTTGGGGTAACGATCTGTCCTGTCTGTAGTGTTGCAGCAAGTGTAGGCTTGAAATCAAATCCGCGTCGGCGGTAAGCACCACCTCAAATGTCATAGATCCTTCCAGATTCGCCTCAAATGCTCCCTTATGTAAAAATTCATGTGTTTTGTGGGCAGTCGATCCCAAATGTCCCCCGGCGGTCTGCTCATCGCAATCCACGAGCGTCCGCTCTCATCCAAATACTCTTGGACAGGTCCGCCTTTTCCGTCATCGATCGGCGGCGTTACGTGGACCCAGTGGGGAGGATATTCCGGGTAACCGCTTTCCTGGAAGCTGACTCCCACAGTGACCGGCTTTCCCTGTGGCATCCAGTCTCAATCGTGTAGTCGAAAGTAACAACTTTCCCCTGCGGACTATCAAACACTGACGTATGATATCCAAGGGACGCCAGTTCGGCTTGAACTCGTTGGATACTATCGGACATTCTTCATACAGGTTATGCCACTTGTGTTGGCGCTGTGGAAGAGTTATGAAAATGTTATCTTCTTCCAGATCGACCAAGTCGGCAGGACCATACCGACCTTTATCACCCTGCAATTCGTATTCTTCAGGGTTTCCGGGCACAGCTCCTCGCTCTTTTGCAAGCTTGAGGATCTCTCGTGCAGCAAGCTCCCGACTTTTCACTTCGAATTGAATTCCGTTCACCTTGACCTCAAATGAACGGCCCTCTTCTTTCCCTCTTATTTCAGCCATCTTCTGTCTCCTATGACTTACGGCATCCATGCAGATGAGACAATCTGAGGTCTGAACTGCATAGCAAATAGCGTCTATCATTCGATCATGCCGTACTAATTCTCACCTCTCCATGCTAGCAGCAACCTGTTTGCTTGTCAAGAGATTAGCTTAATTCCAAGTCTGGACCACGAGCCAAGGTCTGCTAAGTATGAGGCTGCAATGCACGTAGAGGCCAGCCGCACCTGCTACGCCTATGGCTGGGAACGCACAGTGCGTTAGGGGATCTGCGCGCTCCCCGGACGTTCACGGGGCGGAAGGCGGATGGGGCGGGAGTGGCCAAGCGCGTTCGCAGTTGTACAATGGGGGGACGCGTGGGGGTCTGAATTCAGTCTTAGCAGGATTCAGGGGGAACAGACCGCTCCAGCAGGTCGATCAGGCTCCAGGTCCCTTCGCATTCGACCCTGCGCGAACAATGTGGAATCACGCGCCGCTTCCATCATGTGGCACAGGCAGATTATGTCATGTTCGCGCCCATTGAACTTCCGCCCCGTCCAGGACTTCCTGCCGGAAGTAGGGACTCAGGTCCTCGGCTGTCCTCAAGTCGACTGTGCTCCCCGCGAAAAAGTTCAGAAAGCGCTATCTCCATCCCGGCGACGCCCAGCAGCCCGGGAATGCGGTCCGGTTCGAACTCGACCAGCAGGTTGATATCGCTGTCGGGCCCGAAGTCATCGCGCAGTGCTGAACCGTAGACGGCCCTTGCCGTGCTCCTGACAGAACGCGGCCAAGGGCTGTCTTTGATTCCGGCAGGTGTGGGTTCATTGTTCCGGTTCCTTCATCTGGCATTGGAAGAGGGTTATTCCTCTTAAGGATCTGTTGACGTCTGGAAAAGACTGTTCAAAATATGACAGCTACAGGATGTCTGCGTCCATGATCTGCGCCGATTCTGCTGAACATCTCAACTGCATTCCTGCACAAACCCAAGTACAGACAACTGCCCCGTCCCCGCGCCCAACATCCCCGTAACGCAAATCACAGCCCATCCTATAATCCCACTAATCCCAGTTCAGACAAATGCCAACGACCCCTAGTACGCGATATGTCGATTTGGCGTGAGCCGACCACAGGTTATGCCCACTTGGTCAACGTCGAACGGATTGGACTTTATCAACCGAAGGGGCTATCGTGGCAGGCCGCCTAAACGGTGCCAGGGCGCGAAAGAGTAGGAACAGCATCCTCGCCATGCCAGTAAAGTGTTGGACCTCTAGCGACACCTATTGGTGAAGAAACTCCGGTTCGACCACCAAGTCCAAGACACCTACCTCCAAGGCCCTCGCAATTGCCTCAAGCGTCTTGAATCTGGGCGTCTGTTCACCCTTTTCCAACCGCACCAGTGTCACCCGCCCGATGTCTGCTGCACGTGCCAGCGCATCCTGGGACAACCCGGCAGAGTTGCGCAGCCGCCGGACGCGTTGGCCCAGCGTAAGCCTCCCCCGCATCGCGATGGCCTCGACAGCCGGACGATAGGATGCGTCACAATAGTGACGGGCAAAGTCCCAGGGTATCTCGACCGTCGCGCCTTGCGCCGTCTTCAGAACCATCTCGTACGGGTTGGGCAACTCCAGCGTGAACAGGGTCGCACGTTCTCCGATCTCAGGAAGATCGGAGTAGGGAATGAGCCCCTTGGCTCCGTCGGCGAAGCTCAGTTCGATGCCATCTTCCAAGAGGCTGGCGACCGTCATCATGCGATTGGCATTCTTGACGAGAACGGCGTCAATCATCGGTTCCCTCCGTGAATCCCATGTTCAGTCGTCTATACTGCCCTGCAGAGCGTCCGCCGCGCGCCGCAACTCAGCCTCGCAGCCCGCTAGATCGCCGCCGCGTCGGATTGAGCCGTGGGCTGTCTCTGGCTCGTTGTCGTCACTGGACCTCACCTTCGAAAGGATTATGTAATTCCACGCCAAACTTACCAAAGTCACTCACATTCCGAGTGACCACAATCAGCCGGTACACGATGGCTGTCGCCGCGATCATCGCGTCTTCGGTGATAGTGTCCGACTTCCTGTGCATGAGCCGTGCCCACTCCCGGAAGACGGGCGCGTCCATAGGCAATACACCGTAGGAAGCCAAGACTTTGTCCAGCTAGACCTCCAACTCCTCTGCCTTCGCATCGCCCTGCTCGCGGGTGATCTCGATTCCCGCCTGTATCTCTCCAACCGTAACGGCGGACACGAAAAGCTGCTCTGCCGGCGCCTTCCCGATCCAATCGAGGACGGCGCCATGTGGTCGGGGACGACGCAACTCCGAGACCACGTTGGTGTCGAGGAGATACATAACGCTACTCCACAGCCAGAGGCGTGGTGTGGCGATGCTGTCGGCGCGGCGGCGTAAGGTCATTGGTCCGTGCCTCAGGCGCGAGGAGCAACTCCTTCAGGTCCGGCCTGGTCATCCGCTCCAGCCTCCGCCACTGTTCGATTGGAAGGAGCACAGCAGTTTCGACTCCGCGCCTGGTCACGATCTGTGGCCCTTCTGCGAGAGTGGTATCCAACAACTCGCTGAATCTCGACTTGGCATCCTGAACCGGCCATCTCCTACTCATGATTCACCCCATTTGCTATTTGTCTGAATAGCTACCTGACTAGCCACCACACTAGGTCAAATTGTCATCAGTGCCAAGCGGGAGCTAGGCTTGTTTACATAGGTGCATCCCCAATTATTGCCCCTCCGCAACCTGCCCTTTCCCCGCCGCAAAAAAGACCCGCCGCCCAACCATCAACCGCTCGCCCGCAATCCCGAAAATCTCCCCAAATCCTGCAAATCCTGCTTCAGACAATCCGCCCTTTCCCCCGCCGCCAAAAGGATCCGCCGACCAGACATCAACCGGATGCCCGCAATCCCGAAAATCCCCCCAAATCCTGCAAATCCTGCTTCAGACAATCCGCCCTTTCCCCGCCGCAAAAAAGACCCGCCGCCCAACCATCAACCGTTCGCCTGCAATCCTGAAAATCCCCCCAAATCCTGCAAATCCTGCTTCAGACAACGTCCACACAAAAATCTGGGGCAGTCCCAACTCTCTTTCCAGCTTGACCTTTTGTCTCTTATAAGAGACACTAAACGTGTGAAAGTCCTTTACACCGAACTCTTCGACAAGTAGCCCAAAAGCTGCATGACCAGCACGCCAAAGCAGCAATCTTGACCCGCATTGAGCGTATCGAAGATGGCAACTTTGGCGACCATCGCTCGGTTGGTGGCGGGATAAGCGAACTCCGAATCCACGTCGGGCAGGGATACCGCCGTCTACTACATAATCCGGTCGTCGCAAAGCGGTAATCCTGCTCTGTGGCGGGGATAAGTCGAGTCAACAGAGAGACATATATCGGGCGCAGCAGATTGCCGGTGAACTTGAAGGAGGCTCAATAAAGTAATTGTAGCAAAAAAAGGTTCACAAGGAGGAGCGATGAAACTCAAGAAGTTCGACG
The DNA here is from genome assembly GCA_965261685.1 of Dehalococcoidia bacterium. GTDB lineage: Bacteria > Chloroflexota > Dehalococcoidia > UBA2979 > UBA2979 > VXMT01. The sequence continues at coordinate 1,270,132 of CBDHDI010000028.1, read as the reverse complement.
TAGCCGATTTCTTAGACAGCGATGAAGCGCTAGTGGAGTACCTGAACGCGGCGCTGGCGGAAAACGACCCGAACTGCTTCGCCAAGGCGCTCGGCAACGTAGCACGCGCCAAAGGGATGTCCTCTATTTCCGATGTCAGTGGGGTAGGGCGGCAATCTCTTTACCGGGCACTCTCGGACGAAGGCAACCCCCGGATTGATACCCTGTTCAAAGTCCTGGAAGCCCTGAACATCCGGCTTGCCATCGCGGTGAACAGATGACAGCCTCCTTCAGTTCTCTCTCTGTTGACAGAAAAAGAGTCCTCGCTGTCCTGGCAGCGGGGACTCTTTCATCCCGGATAAGAGCAGGCCGCCAATCCACCAACTCCTCCCGGGGCGCATCCAACTCGCCGAACAAAAGAGCGGGGATCGCTGATGTGTCAATTAGGCGTGAGCCGCCTGCCGGTGTTTGCTTACTTGGCCAACGTCGACCAGATCTAACTTTATCAGCCGCAGGGGTTATCGTGGCAGGCCGCGTAAACGGCGCCAGCGCGCGCAAGAGTAGGAACAGCATCCACGCCATGCCAGCACAGAGTCGGACCTCTCGCGACAGTTACTGGTGAAGGAACTCCGGTTCGACCACCAAGTCCAAGACACCTACCCCCAACGCCCTCGCAACTGCCTCAAGCGTCTTGAATCTGGGCGTCTGTTCACCCTTTTCCAACCGCACCAGTGTCACCCGCCCGATGCCTGCTGCACGTGCCAGCGCATCCTGGGACAACCCGGCAGAGTTGCGCAGCCGCCGGACGCGTTGGCCCAGCGTAAGCCTCCCCCGCATCGCGATGGCCTCGACAGCCGGACGATAGGATGCGTCACAATAGTGACGGGCGAAGTCCCAGGGTATCTCGACCGTCGCGCCTTGCGCCGTCTTCAGAACCATCTCGTACGGGTTGGGCAACTCCAGCGTGGACAGAGTCGCACGCTTTCCGATCTCAGGAAGATCGGAGTAGGGAATGAGCCCCTTGGCTCCGTCGGCGAAACTCAGTTCGATGCCATCTTCCAAGAGGCTGGCGACCGTCATCATGCGATTGGCATTCTTGACGAGAACGGCGTCAATCATCGGTTCCCTCCGTGAATCGAATCCCACGTCTTCCTGATCTCTTCGGCATGCCTGGCATAGGTCCTCATTATGTCCCTATAGGTTCCAGGCGGCGGATCTTCCATAAATGCGCCTCCGTTCAACTCTATGCGGCACACGTCTTCACTGCCGACCCAGACATGTACATGGGGAGGCTCGAAACTGTTCTCCCTGGTATTGACAACGAAACGGAACTGGCCCTCCATTACCACGGTCGGCATGCAGAATCCCCATGCGAAGCAGCGCCTTCAATGCAGCCCTATGGGTGAAGTGTATCATATAACGATACACGATATAAAGTCCTGCATTCATGTTGTTTGCAGATCGAATGGCGTGTACGGGCGTGTCCCAAGAGGTTGCGCCTAAGCATCACCCTCCTGCCCCCTACCCCAAACGCTCCCCCACAAAATCCCCCCACATCCCCGCAACATCCGCCTCCTCCGCATCCCCGTCATGCACAACAAAACGCACCGCAGAATCCAAAACATCCCCCCGCTTCAACGCACATCCCTTGCTCGCCAACGGATTAACCGTCAGCGTCCCCCAATCCGCCACAAACCAGGGAAACCCCTGCGCGCTCGGATACGGAAACAGCGCCCCGCCCGCCTGCCTGCCCGCCGCAACCGTGCCCGAACAGTCCACCCAGTCCGAAACCTCGCCACTGATCGCGCCGCCGCCCACGCGGCCCTCGGCATCGATCATCGTCGCCCCGTTCGTCACCCGCAGCGCCTCCGTCAAGCGCAGCCCAAAATAGGCATGGCGGGTCGGCCCAATGCGCAGATCCCACTCCGCCGCCCGCAGCTGTGAACGGATGTCAAACAGGTTGGCCACTTCGCCGGGCCGGATGTCGATCGTCCTCGTCTCCACCGCCAGCGTGCGCCGCTCCGGCGCGCCCCACTCTATCGGACCCTGCCAGTGCAGCGTCTGCACCAGCCGCAGATGGTCGGCCGCAATCTCGTCCGCCTCCACCTCCACCCCCAGAATGCGACCCGGCGCCCGTCCCTGAAAAATGTCGTTGACATAAAAGTTATAGTTGGCCTCTTCAAACGCGCCGCCGGCGAACGGCAGATAGCAGTTCACATGGTCGGCCCCGATCCACAGCGAATTGTGGTGCGGATGATCCAGCGGCGACTCGCTCGTCACGGCAAAGCCGGCCGGCGTATAGACCGGAAAAAGGTAAGCGCGAAAAGCCCCCTGGCTCAGCGCCGTAAGATCCCTGCCCCGCCAGCGCACGTTCAGCCGGTGCGACTGCGCCCACGCCCCCTTCGGCAGCGCCACCTCATCCCCTTCAAGCGAAAAATTACTCAGCCGCGTCTGATCGGTCATGGCTTTCCCTCCAGCCTAAAACTTTCTTCCTGTGACTTCGTGCTCTTCGTGGATGAACAACTGTAACCGCTTGCCGCCGCCACATCAAGTCACTGAAATTGAACCTGAAATAATGGCAATTCCAGCACACGACCCGCGCCCCAACTAACTTGCCGCCAACCCGCCCGCTGTTACAAAGGAGAAACGGTGCTCATCCCCCCACCTTATCACAATAACAGAGTGCTTCCAGGCACAATCAAAATGACTTCTTAGTGAACTACCGCGAACCAATGGGGTCACTAACCACTAGCCACTGGTGTTTACCAAAAATGTAACGACTCAGCCATAATCAATTCGCGACCCTGAGCAAGGCGAGCGCAGCTGTTTCTCACTCCTCACTCCTCTTCACTCTCTCCTCGCCTTTGGACGCCTGCGGGCGCAGACGCCCTCCGGCGGCTCCGGCCCGCTAAGGCGTGCCTCCGCACCCTTCGCCGCCTAAGGCGGCTCAGGGCTGGCGGTCGCCGCACCGCAGGCGCCGCCAGGGGCTGACGCCCATCTGGGCGGTCGGGCCTGCGGCCCTCCCTTGTGCGGGGGGATTCCCCCCGCAACGCCCCCCTCTAACAACCCGCCCCGCCGTCCACTATCCCCTATCCCCTATCCACTGGTGTTTACCAGGTTCCATTGCCATTTGGAGAAGACTGCTCACAATGTGACCAAAACAGGACGCCTGCGCGCAGAATCGGACAGTTTCTCGCCTGATTCTCGTGATCGACGACCATAATCTGCGGTGGCAAAGGTGTTCTCCGTGCCCCTCCGCGGATAAAAAGGTGTTAAGGTGTTCCCCGTGCCCCTCCGCGTCCTCCGCGGACAAAAAGGTAGCTACCTGACGGAGAACGCCCGCGAAGGCAGCGCCACGCTCGAAGACGGTGAGTTCCGCGAGCAGGCCGCGCCGGGTTCGGCGACCGAAGTTGTGATCCGGCTCGGCAAGTGGTCGCTTGGCGACATCGACGGGCAGGGCGCCCTGGATGCAGCGGCGATCACCGTCGAGGATCCGGGCGGCAGCGGCACGTTCCGCTACCTGCACGCGCTGATCAAGGACGATGACGACCTGCGGGACGCTGGCGTTGCCTTCCTCGGTGACCGCATCCGGATCGAGGGCGTCTCCGTCCACGACGGCGTCATCACCGTCGCGATGCTCGACCGGAGGCCGGACGACCCGTTCGCCGCGCCGCCCTCGGTCCCCGTCATCCGCCAGTTCCGCCTGCAGGGCGAACAGCTGACTGAGGTGAGCGGCAGCGACGGCGGCAGCGTGTTCGCATGTGACGCGACGCTGGCGGAGGACGCGAGCGACGAAGGCCCGGCGTGCGAGGAGGACGCGAGCGACGCAGCCCCGGTGTGCGACTCGACGCTCCCGGACGCGGCGCTGGTGATCGTGTTCGAGCCCGGCAGCGGAGCGTCCGTCTCCAGCGGGTTCGCGGTGAGCGGATGCTCGCGGACGCACGAATCGAACGTCAACTGGCAGCTGCTCGATCGCAGCGGCGCGGTGCTCGCCGACGGATTCACGAGTGGCGGGGGCTTCGACGGGCCGGGCGAGTTCAGCTTCACGGTCGAGTACGAGAGCGCCGAGAGGCAGCTCGCGCACCTCGAGGTGTTCGAGCTGGACGAATCGGATGGCGAGGGCTTCCCACCGCCGCGCGATGTCGTGCCGCTGTGGCTCGAAGCGGCGCCGTAGACCTTCGGGGAGACGGCCCCGCCGTGGGCGGATAGACTCGTACGCATGACAACTACCACGCAGTCCGAGGCCGTCGAGCGCGCCTCCCGCGTGCGCGAGGCGAGCCGCCGCCTCGCAATTACCCCCGGGGACCGCAAGAACGCAGCCCTCGAGGCGATCGCCGACGCCCTCGTGGCGGAGAGCGACGCGATCCTCGCCGTCAACGGACCCGAGCTCGAGCGCGCGGAACGGAACGGCATCAGCGGCGCCTTCCTGGACCGCATGACGCTCACCCCGGAGCGCATCGCCTCGATGGCCGGGGACGTGCGCGCGGTCGCCGCGCTGCCCGACCCGGTGGGGCAGATCGAGGATCTGCTGACCCGCCCCAACGGCCTGCAGGTGGGGCGCATGCGCGTGCCCCTCGGCGTGATCGGCGCGATCTACGAGGCGCGCCCCAACGTCACGATCGATATCGCCTCGGTCTGCCTCAAGTCCGGCAACGGCGTGCTGCTGCGCTCCGGCAGCGACGCGCACGCGACCTCCTCGGTCCTCGCGGCGATCGCCTCGCGCGAGGCCTCCGCCGCCGGCCTGCCCGAGCACTGCATCGAGTTCATCCAGTCCACCGACCGCGCCGAGGTCGGCGCGATGCTGCGCGCCGACGAGCAGATCGATCTGATGATCCCGCGCGGCGGCGCCGACCTGATCCGCCGCGTCCGCGACGAAGCCACGATGCCCGTCGTCGCCGGCGGCATCGGCGTCTGCCACACCTACATCGACGCCGACGCCGACCTGGAGATGGCGGAGCGGATCGTCGTCAACGCGAAGACGCAGCGGCCCTCGGTCTGCAACGCCATGGACACGCTGCTCGTGCACCGTGACGCGGCCGCCGAGTTCGTGCCGCGCATCACCCGCGTGCTCGGCGAGCGCGGCGTCACCGTGCACGCCGACGCGCGCGCCGGCGCACTCGCCGGCGAGGCCCCGAACGCCGTCCCCGTCGCCGCTGAGGACTACGACCGCGAGTGGCTCTCGCTCGACTGCTCGCTGCGCATCGTCGACTCGCTCGACGACGCGCTCGCGCACATCGAGGTGCACGGCAGCGGGCACTCCGAGGCGATCGTCAGCGACTCCTACGCCGCCACGCAGCGCTTCCTGCGCGAGGCGGACGCCGCGGCGGTCTTCGTCAACGCCTCCACCTACTTCAACGACGGAGCGCAGTTCGGCCTCGGCTGCGAAGTCGGCATCTCGACGCAGAAGATGCACGCGCGCGGTCCGATGGGGCTGCGCGAGCTGACCTCGTACAAGTGGGTCGTGCTGGGCCGCGGCCAGATCCGCACCTGACGCCATCGCACACCCGGCGAGCGCCTGCGGCTCGCTCGCGGTAAGGTCGAACAACATCGGGGATGCGGCGTGTTGCCGCCTCCGGACACGCTTCACTCGCACCCCCGAGGAGGGTCAGATGGCTGAGTTCAAGTTCACGCGGGAGGCGCGCACTCCCTACTCGGAGTCCTACCGCGTCGACGACGGCGAGCACGCGATCGCCCGCGCCGACGTGCACCTCACGGCGGCCGGGGCGCACGCGACCCTCGCGATCCACCAATCCGTCTCCGACGAGACGCTGCACGAACTGCTGGAGGCGCTCGACGACGAGATCGTCTCCACCGCCGATCCCTACCGCGAGGATCTGATCGTCACCGTCTGGCGCGGCGAGGAGGTCGGCGTCTTCGCCGACGACAGCGAAGACGAAGACGAGGACGACGAGGACGAGGACTCCGACGGCTCCGCCTGAGCCGCGCCCCGGCGCCATGCCCGCGCGTCCCGCCCGGCTGCCCGCCCCCGACGAGATCGAGGCGGTCCTTTTCGACCTCGACGACACGCTCGTGGACGCACGCGGGAGCTGGCGGGCCGGCTTCGCCGAGGCGATCGCCGGGCTGCACGCGCGCAGTCCGGCCCTCCAGCGCCTCGGACCGCCGACGGCGATCTACGACGAGCACTTCCGCCGCTACACCGAGGACGCGCACCGCGCCGCCGGCTTCGGCGAGTGGCAGGCGCGATTCACCGCCGAGGCCTTCCAGCGGCTCGTCACCGAGCACCTCGGGGCGGACGCCCAGCTGGCCGCGCAGTTGCTCGCGCGCTACCTGGCAGCCGTGCCGGGACACCTCGCGCTCTACCCGGACGCCGAGCCGCTGCTCGAACGGCTCGGCGAGCGCTACCCGCTCGGCCTGATCTCGAACGGGCCGAGCGAGCTGCAGCGCCCGAAGATCGAGAAGTTCGCGCTCGCACGCCACTTCGAGGTGGTCCTGGTCTCGGGCGAGCTCGGCGTGCGCAAGCCGGACCCGGCGATCTTCGCGACCGCCCTCGAGGCGCTGGGCGTCGCCCCGCAGCGCGTCGTCTTCATCGGCGACAACCCCACCGACGACATCGCGGGCGCATGCGCCTCGGGGCTTTCGGCGATCTGGGTGAACCGCGGCGACTGGCCCACGCCCGATCCGGGCGACGGCGACGCGCTGCCACATGCCGAGGTCGGCGAACTATCCGAAATCCCCGCGGTGCTCGGCCTCGAGAGCGGCTAGCAGGAGCGGCTGAGGCTCAGCCCGTCTTGCGCCCGACGGCGCGCTGCCCGGCGGCGGCGATCGCCTGCGGCGTCAGCCCCACGATCTCCAGCACCTCGTGCCAGAGCGCGGACTCGCCGTAGCGATCGTCGACGCCCACGAACTCCATCGGCACGGGCGCACGCGTGGCGAGCGCCTGCGCGCACATCGCGCCGAGGCCAGAGTGCATCAGGTGCTCCTCGGCGACCACGATCGCGCCGGTCTCCACGGCGGCGCGGGTCAGCGCCTCGACGTCGAGCGGGCGGATCGTCGCCATGTTGAGCACGCGCGCCTCGACGCCCCCGGCGGCGAGCAGCTCGGCGGCCTCGAGGGTGCGCTCGACCATCAGCCCGTAGGAGACGAGGGTGACGTCGCCGCCCTCGCGCAGCTGGTCGGCACGGCCCAGTTCGAAGCGCGCGCCCTCCGTGTAGATCACGGCGTGCTTGGGGCGGTCCGTGCGGATGTAGAACGGGCCGGGCGTGCGCACGGCGGCCTCGATCACCGCCGCCGCCTCGACGACGTCCGCGGGGACGACCACGTTGAAGTTGACGAGCGAGGACATCACCGCGATGTCCTCGACCGACTGCGCCGATGCGCCGTCCTCGCCGACGGAGACGCCGCCGTGGGAGGCGATCATCTTGACGCTGAGGTTCGGCTGCGAGACGGACATGCGGAGCTGGTCGTAGGCGTGCTCGGCGAAAACGGCGAAGGTAGTAGCGACGGCGATCCGGCCCATCGCGGCCATCCCCGCCGCAGCCGAGATCATGTTCTGCTCCGCCACGCCGAAGTTGAAGAAGCGCTCCGGGAAGCGGTCCCCGAAGAGCCGCGCCGAGGTCGACTTCCCGAGGTCGGCGTCGGCCACGACGATGTCGTGGCCCTCCTCGTGCAGGCGGATCAGCGTCGGGCCGGTCGCCTCGCGGGTGGCGGCGGGCGGCGGTGCGGTGGTCATGACTGCGCCTCCGGCGGCGCTGCGCCCAACTCGGCCAGCGCCTGCTCGAACTGCTCGGGCGAGGGCGGCGCGCCGTGGAACCCCGGGTTGTCTTCCATGAAGGAGACGCCGCGGCCCTTCACGGTGTCGAAGATCACGCAGGCGGGCTGGCCGCGCACCTCGCTCGCCCAGCGCAGCGCCTCCTCGACGGCGCCCGTGTCGTGCCCGTCCACGTCGCTGCGGACGGCCCAGCCGAACGACTCGTACTTGCGGTCGAGCGGCTCGGTCACCATGGTCGCGGAGGTGTGGTCGTCGTTCTGGATGCCGTTGCGGTCGATCAGCGCGATCAGGCCCTCGGCGGCGTGGTGCGAGGCGGCCATCGCCGCCTCCCAGACCTGGCCCTCGTTCTGCTCGCCGTCGCCCATCAGCACCCAGACGCGCGTGTCGGAACCACCGAGGCGCGCGGCGAGCCGCATTCCGAGGCCAAACGAGAGCCCCATGCCCAGCGACCCGGCGCTGTTCTCCACCCCCGGCGGCTTGCCGAGCACGGAGTGGCCCTGCAATCGCGTTCCGCGCGCGCGGAAGGTGCTCAATTCCTCGACGGGGAAGTAACCGAGCTCGGCGAGCAGCGCGTACTGGACGGGCGTCGCGTGGCCCTTGCTCATCACGAAGCGGTCGCGCTCGGGCCAGTCGGGGCGCTGCGGATCGTTCCGCATCAGCCGCGTGTAAAGCACGGACATGATCTCGACGGCGGACAGCGAGCCGCCGATATGGCCCGACTTCGCGTCGAAGACCATGCGCACGATGTGCTGACGGGTGCGCCGGATCAGCGCATCAAGATTGGCATCGCCAGTGTCGGGAGTAGGCCCGTCAGGGCCGAGCTGCGTATCGGTGACCATCGCGCCCCTGCGTACCGGGGAGACCCTGCGGTGGCGCGAGTATACGTGCGCGCATTCCGCACGGTCCACGCCGCGCCCTCGGGTCGCCGCGCCATCGGCGCTCAGCCGGGCTGAGCCGGCTGAGCGCGCCGCCCCGCCCGCGCGTCAGGAGCCGTGGAACTCGGGAATCACCTCGCCAACGAGCCGGATGCTCTTCATGATCTTCTCGTGAGAGAGCGGGCCCACCTGGTGGAGGGTCATGAGGCGATCGATGCCGATGTCCTCGTAGAACTTGAAGCCGGCCCGGATCTGGTCCTGATCGCCGACGATGAGCGACTCCTGACGGCTGAGAACGTCGAACATCTCCTCTTCGCCGACCTCCTCGCCCTCCATGATCCGCCCGATCATGATCGCCGCCTCGCTCGGGTCGCTGTGGTCGCGTGCGTACTGGCCCACCAGTCCGCCCCCTGCGGGATCGCTCGCGGCGGCCTCCATCTCGCGTGCAACGTCGATGAAGCTCTCGCGCACCTCGAAGAAGGAGAACGCCTCATTGGTGTACCAGGCGGCGGCGCCTGCGGCGCCGTTCGCCAGGGCCTCCTCCCTGCTGTCGGCCCCGTGCACGAAGGTGAAGAATGCGATCTGGTTGTTCTGGAACTCGCCGACCGGCTTCTCGCACTCCTTCGAGGCCTGCCGGTAGATGTCGACCATGCCCTCCACTTCTTCGCGCGAAGCCCAGAGCGTGACGCCGAGCGCCCCGACACCGTTGCGCCCAGCCTGCTCGAATGACGGGATGCTGCTACAGGCCTGCCAGAGCGGCGGGTGCGGCGTCTGGTACGGCTTCGGGATGATCGAGACGTCGTTGATCTCGTACTGGTCGCTCTTCCAGGAGAACTTCTCCTGCGTCCACATCTTCGGAATCATCTCGAAGGTCTGTTGCAGCTGGTCGCGAGTCGAATCCGCCTCGATGTTGAAGGTACGCCACTCGGGGATCGTGCTCCGCGCCAGACCCATCTGCAGGCGGCCGTTGCTGAGGTGGTCGAGGAAGGCCGCGCGTTCGGCGATCCGGATCGCGTGATTGAAGCGTGAGGGTGCCAGCACCGCGGCATGTCCGACGCTGATCCGGTTCGTGTTCTGGGCGATCGCGGTGAGCATCAGTTCGGGCGCGGAGCTGTAGCTGAACTCGACGGCAGTGTGATGCTCGACCTCCCACCAGCAGCTGTAGCCCATCTCGTCCGCCAGCCGGGCCTGCTCGAGCGTCTGCTCGAAGAGCCGGTGCTCGTGCTGCCCGTCGTCGCTCCAGAGCGACTTCGGATGCTGCATCTCGGAGAAAATGTCGATCTTCATTGCCGCGTCGCCCTCCCCGAATCCGTGCTTGGAGGGCAGACTACGCTACGTCGCGCAGCCCGAGTAACCGCAGACGGGGCAGAGCGAGCAGCCCTCGCCGAAGGCGAGCGGGCCGGCGCAGTCCGGGCAGCGCGGTCCGAAGGCGGGCATCCGGCGCAGCCGCCGCACCGGCGCCGGCTCAGCCACGGCCCGGACCGCGCCGCCCGCACCATCCCCGACCGGCCGATCGACTGGAGCAAGCGTGGTGACCATCTCGACATCCCATTCCGTACATTTGTTCCTATCCAAGGATGCCACAGAACGCCTGTGCTGGTCAAGTGCACTGAGCCCCTCGGCTGGTTCAGTCATCGCGTCGTTGACGTCTCGCACAACGGGTCACGGCTGCTAGACTAAGTCCACCGGGTCGGGCTAATCGGTGGATCGGAGGCTGCCGTGCGCGTTGTCAATATGCACGAGGCCAAGTCGCAGCTCTCGAAGCTGGTGCAGGCCGCGGTGGACGGAGAGCCCTTCATCATCGCGCGCGCCGGCAAGCCGCTGGTCAAGGTCGTCTCGCTCGAGGCGCCAACGACCGCTCCAGCCCGCACCGGGTTTCTGCCGGGCATCTCGGTGCCGCCCGATTTCGACCGCATGGGCGCCGGGGAGATCGAGGCGATCTTCGCGGGGCGCCCGTGAGGATTCTGCTCGACACGCACGTCCTGTTGTGGGCCGCGGGCATGCCCGAACGCCTGCGACCCGCCGCACGCGCGCTGATCGAGGATGCGGAGAACGAGCTGTACTTCAGCGCCGCGTCGCTCTGGGAGGTTGCCATCAAGAGCGGGCTGGGACGCGACGACTTCACCGTTGACCCGCGACTGCTGCGCCGGGCGCTGCTGGAGCACGGCCACGCAGAGCTGGCGATCACGGGCGCCCACGCCGTAGCCGTCGATCTCTTGCCGCCCATTCACAGCGACCCGTTCGACCGCCTGCTCGTCGCGCAGGCGCAGATCGAGGCGATGACGTTGTTGACCGCGGACGAGACCGTCGGGCGCTACCCGGGCCCCATCCAGCTGGTCTGATCGGCGCTCGCACTTCCGTGGCGCGCGGGTGCATGCCGCCGCGCTCGGCTAGGATTCGGCGATGGCGCGCGTCCTGTTCTATGTCTTCATCGCGAGCGGACTCGCGCTCGCCTGGCTGGCGGTGATGCAGCCGCGGCGGCTGCGTCTCCTCGGGAAGCACGCGCGCACGCTCGGCTACGCCTACGTCGCCGCGATCGTGATCGGCTCGGCGCTGCGGCTGCTCTTCGGCTGGGGCACCTGAGCGCGTGCGCATCCTCGTCTGCCCGCAGGAGTTCAAGGGCTCCCTCACCGCCCCCGAGGCGACCGCCGCGATCGCCGAGGGCGCGCGCCGCGTCCCCGGCATCGCCGAGGTCCGCGCGCTGCCCCTCGCCGACGGCGGCCCCGGCACGGCAGCCATCGTGGCGGCAGCGGCCGGCGGCGATCTCGTCGCCGCCGAGGTGACCGGACCCCTCGGCGACCGCGTCGAGGCGCGCTACGCACTGCTGCCCGGCGCCACGGGCGGACCGCCGACGGCGCTGATCGAGTCGGCCGCGGCGGCCGGGCTCGTGCTCGTCCCGCCCGAGCTTCGCGACCCCGGCTTCGCGACCAGCTACGGCGTGGGCGAGCTGATCCGCGACGCGCTCGACCGCGGGGCGCGCTCGCTCGTCGTGGGCGTGGGCGGCACCGCCACCAACGACGGCGGGGCGGGCGCCGCGCAGGCGCTCGGCTACCGCCTGCTCGACCGCGATCGCGCGCCCCTGCCCGAACCCGCCGGCGGCATCCACCTGCTCAACGTCTTCGTCATCGACAGCTCCGGGGTCGACCGCCGCCTCGCGGACGTCGACGTGCGCGTCGCGGTCGACGTCACCAACCCGCTGCTGGGCGAGGAGGGCGCGACGCGCGTCTACGGCCCGCAGAAGGGCGTCTCCGGGGAGATCGGCGAGATGCTCGAGGACGCGATCGGGCGCTGGGCGCGCGTCGTGCGCCACGACCTCGGCGTCGAGCTGACGGACCTGCCCGGCGGAGGCGCGGGCGGCGGGCTTGCCGCGGGCCTGATCGGCGTGGTCGGCGGGGAGATCGAGTCCGGGGCCGCGCTCGTCGCCGAGGCGGTCGGCCTCGACGCGGCAATCGAGGCGGCGGACATCGTCGTCACCGGCGAGGGCTCGCTCGACGCGCAGACGACGTTCGGCAAGACCGTGGCGCACGTGATCGCGCGCTGCGCCGCCCTGGGGCGTCCCTGTCTGGCAGTCGCGGGCTCGGCCGGCGGCCGTCCCCGCGGCGTCGCCGACCTCGAAGTGCTCGCGGGCGCGGGCGTCACGGAGGCCGAGGCGATGGCGCGCGCGGCAGAACTGGCGGCGGACGCCGCCGAGCGGCTGCTGCGCCGCGTCCCCATTGGCGGAAGCTAATCGAGACCGAGCCGCTCCATCTCGCGCTCCTCGAATCCGAAGTGGTGCGCCAGTTCGTGCAGGACGGTGCGCCGCACCTCCCCCGGGATGTCGCGAGGGTGGAAGGAGCGCTCCAGCGGGCCCTGGTAGATCAGGATCCGGTCCGGCAGCGTCATGTGGTACTCGCCGCGATCGGTCAGCGGCGTGCCGACGTAGAGCCCGAACAGCGTCGAACCCGGCTCCACACCCGCGTCCTCGAGATCCTCGGCGCTCGGCTCGCGCTCGATCACGATCGCGACGTTGTTGAGGTAGGCGTCGATCTCCGGGGGCAGCGCATCGAGGGCGCGCTGGACCAGGCGGCGAAAGCGGGAGCGCTCCACGTTGCTCGCTCGTGTCCTCGCCGCGGGCGCATGCCCGGCGCCGGCCGATCCCTGCTCGGGCCGGCAGTCTACACCGCGGGCGAGGATGCTCCGGCCGCTGCGTGCGGTTCGCCTTCCCCACCGTCCCTTGCGACAATCGAGGGGATGAGAGGCGCCCTGCCCGTCCCGCCCCGCCTCGCGCTGCACATCGCACTGCTAGCGCTGCTGGCGCTCGCCGCCGCCGGCTGTCGCATCGAGCGCGTCGAGGAGCCCACCTACACGGCGACGCCGCTCCCCACGGCGGGCGAACCGCGCTCGTTCCGGCTCGGCTTCTCCTCGCTCCCGGCGAGGCTGGACGACACGGCGCACGTCGAGGCGCTGGACCTCGCGGCGCTCTACGGCGATCTGCTGCTGATCCAGCGCTCGCCGTCCTGGGCCGAGTTCCTGCCCGGCGCCGAGCCGTCCGGGGAGTTGCTCGATCTCACGGAGCGTGAGGTGCGGGCGATCGAGGAGCGGCGCCTGACGCTCTTCTACGCGATCGACCCGTACGACCCGGAAGACCGCAGCCGCCTGGCGAACCCGCCCGAGGGCTATGAGGGATCGGGCATCCTGAACCTCGATCTGAGCGCCGCGCTCGTCGCCGAAGCTCGCTTCGTCGCCGGCGCCTACCAGCCCGCCTACTTCGCGTTCGGCATCGAGGTGAATGCGACCTTTGATCGCTCGCCCGGCGAGTACGGCGCCTACCTCGGCGTCTACCGCGAGGTGTACCAGGCGGTGAAGGAAGCCAGTCCGCAGACGCTGGTGTTCCCCACGTTCCAGTACGAGCAGTTGCTGGGCGCGACGCCCTGGGAGGTCGCGCACCCGCCGCGCTGGGAGCGGCTGGCGGACTTCGGCGAACGCATCGACCTGGTGGCGATCGCGACCATCCCCTCGCTCACCCACGCCGTCGCGCGGTCGGTGCCGCCCGACTACTACCAGCAACTCCGGCAGCACACCGATCTGCCGATCGCCTTCGCAGCCACCGGCTTCTCTTCCGCGCCGGGCCCGGGCGGGATCAACTCCTCGACACCCCCGGAGCAGCGCCGCTACCTGCAGCGGCTGCTCGCCGATGCCGAGGCAATGCAGTCGCCGTTCATGATCTGGTTCGCCAGCCGTGATCCCGGGTTCGTCTCCGAGATCCCGGCGCTCGAGCCGCTCGGGACCATTGGCCTGCTGGACACGGGAGGGGAGCCGAAGGAGGCGTGGCCGGTGTGGGCCGAGGCGGCGCAGCGCCCGTACCAGCCGCCCGCGGACGCGCCGTGACGCCCGTGGCTCGCTCGCAGCGGCGGCCGGCGGTGCATTTGGCAAGCACTCGATGTTGCGGTACGCTTTCGCTTCTGTGCCTGGTGGGGTAAGCTACATCCAGCATTGGTCGCGGCAATTCCACATCTACTGATACCAGAGCACCCCCGGTGCGAGCCGGTGGTGCGTTTTGGCGTCTCGGCATGTGCATGTCTCGCGGCCCCGCCACGCCTGATCAACCGCGGTGAATAGTCGGAGGAGTCGCTCTTTGGCCACGACCAATCGGCAGACGGCGCACACGTCCCTCGCTACGCAGCACTACGGCAAGGCAAGCCCGGTGCTGGACGTGCCGAACCTGATCGAGATGCCCCGCCGATCCTTCGACCGCTTCCTGCGCGAAGGCCTGCGCGAGCTCTTCGACGAGATCTCGCCGATCGAGGACTTCACCGGCACGCGCATGGGCCTGGAGCTCACCGACTACCGCCTCGAGGAGCCCCGCCTCTCCGAGCGCGAGTGCCGCCAGCGCGACGCCACCTACTCCGCCCGGCTGCTGGTCGACACCTCGCTGACCGTGAAGGAGACGGGCGAGATCAAGGAGCAGCAGCTGTTCCTGGGCGATCTTCCGCTGATGACGGAGCAAGGCACCTTCATCATCAACGGCGCCGAGCGCGTCGTCGTCTCGCAGCTGGTGCGCTCGCCCGGCGTCTACTTCACCGAGACCCGCGACCCGGCGACCGGCCGCCGCCTCACCAATGCGAAGCTGATCCCGAACCGCGGCGCCTGGCTGGAGTTCGAGACGTCCACCAAGGACATCCTCTCCGTCAAGGTGGACCGCAAGCGCAAGATTCCGGTCACCATCCTGCTCCGCGCCGTCGACATGGAGGAAGGCCTCAGCGACGAGGAGCGCGGCACCGACGAGCGCGTCCGCGCCATGCTCGGCGACGTCGACACGGACGCGGACCACTCCTTCCTGGAGGCGACGCTCGCCAAGGACCCCTCGGAGAACCGCCAGACCGCGCTCGAGGAGTTCTACCGCCGCATCCGCCCCGGGGACCCGCCGACGGCGGAGAACGCGCGCAACCTGCTGGACACGCTCTTCTTCGGCGAGCGCCGCTACGACCTCGGCCGCGTCGGGCGCTACAAGGTCAACAAGCGGCTCGTCCTCGTCGACGCGCCCGAGCAGCGCACGCTGCGCGGGCGCGACATCATCGAGCTGGTCCGCAAGATGGTCGAGATCAACAACGGCGTCGGGCGCCCGGACGACATCGACCACCTCGGCAACCGTCGCGTGCGCTCCGTCGGCGAGCTGATCCAGAATCAGTTCCGCATCGGCCTGCTGCGCATGGAGCGGGTGGTGCGCGAGCGCATGACGATCACGGACCCGGAGGAGGCGACGCCCTCCGCGCTGGTCAACGTGCGGCCCGTGGTCGCCGCGATGAAGGAATTCTTCGGCGGCTCGCAGCTCTCGCAGTTCATGGACCAGACCAACCCGCTCGCGGAGCTGGCCCATAAGCGGCGCCTCTCCGCGCTCGGCCCCGGCGGCCTCTCGCGCGACCGCGCCGGCTTCGATGTGCGCGACGTGCACTTCAGCCACTACGGCCGGATCTGCCCGATCGAGACCCCGGAAGGTCCCAACATCGGCCTGATCGGCAACCTCGCCACCTACGGCCGCGTCAACGACTTCGGCTTCATCGAGACGCCGTACCGGCCGGTGCTGAAGGAAGTCGCCAAGAACAGCCCGGAGCTCGTCGGTCGCATCCTTACCTCAAGCGTCAAGGACGCGGACGGCAACCAGATCGCCCGCGCCGGCCGCACCGTCAGCGAGGAGCTGGCCGCAAAGCTCGCCGACGCCGCCGAGGACCGCATCGAGGTGAAGCCCTTCGCCTCCAGCGAGACGGTGTACCTGGACGCGCAGCAGGAGGAGGTCTTCCGCATCGCGCAGGCCAGTACCCCCGTGGACGAGCACTCCAACCTCGCCGACGACCGCATCGAGGTGCGCCACGCGGAGCGGCTGCGCATGGTGCAGCCCGGCGACATCGACTACCTGGACGTCTCGCCGAAGCAGATCGTCTCGGTCGCCGCGGCGCTGATCCCGTTCCTTGAGCACGACGACGCGAACCGCGCGCTGATGGGCGCCAACATGCAGCGCCAGGCAGTGCCGCTGGTGCGCCCGGAGGTGCCGCTCGTCGGTACCGGCATGGAGGGCCCGGTCGCCGTCGACTCGCGCCAGGTCGTCCTCGCCGAGGAGGACGGGGAGGTGCTCTCCTCCACGGCCAGCTTCCTGACCGTGCGCTACGACAGCGGCCGCGAGGAGCGCTACCCGCTCAGCAAGTTCGTGCGCTCCAACCAGGGCACCTGCATCAGCCAACGCCCGCTCGTTCGCAAGGGCGAGCGCGTCACGCGCGGCCAGCCGCTGGTCGACTCCTCGTCCACCGAGCACGGCGAGCTGGCGCTCGGCCAGTCCGTGCTGGTCGCGTTCATGTCCTGGGAGGGCCTGAACTTCGAGGACGCGATCGTGCTCTCCGAGTCCGTGATCCGCGAGGACAGGTTCACCTCGATCCACATCGAGAAGTACGAGGTGGAGGCGCGCGACACCAAGCTCGGTCCCGAGGAGATCACGCGCGACATCCCCAACGTCGGCGACGAGTCCCTGCGTGACCTCGACGAGCGCGGCATCATCCGCGTCGGCGCCGAAGTGCGCGAGGGCGACATCCTGGTCGGCAAGATCACCCCGAAGGGGGAGACCGAGCTGACGCCGGAGGAGAAGTTGCTGCGCGCGATCTTCGGCGAGAAGGCGCGCGAGGTGAAGGACACCTCGCTGCGCGTCCCGCACGGCGAGCGCGGCAAGGTCATCGACGTGCGCGTCTTCGAGCGCAACGCCAACGACGAGCTGCCCGCCGACGTCAACATGATGGTCCGCGTCTCCGTCGCCCAGAAGCGCAAGATCTCCGAGGGCGACAAGATGGCCGGACGCCACGGCAACAAGGGCGTCGTCTCCCGCATCGAGCCGATCGAGAACATGCCGTACCTGGACGACGGGCGCGCGATCGAGATCGTGCTCAACCCGATCGGCGTGCCCTCGCGCATGAACGTCGGCCAGGTGCTGGAGACGCACCTCGGCTGGGCCGCCAACACGCTGGGCATGCGCGCGGTCACGCCCGTCTTCGACGGCGCATCCGACGCCGAGATCCAGGACGCCCTCGCGCGCGCCTGGCTCGCCGTCCAGGCCGGCGCCGTCTCGTCCGAGGCGCTGGCCGCGGCGAATGCCCCCGGGAGCAACGGCAGCGGCCGCAGCGATGAAGCCGCGATGGGCGCCCGCGTGGACGTCGACCGCCTCGAAAGCTACGTGAGCGAGGGCGGCTTCAACCCTCGGGAGGTGCTGGACAGCGAGCATACCGGCGCAGCGCGCACGGCCTGCCTCACGCTCTGGCTCGAACAGCGCGGCGAGCGGGACGTGCGCAGCCTCGACGGCGAGGCGTTCGAAGCTCGCCTCACCGAGGTCGCCCGCCGCAGCAACGAGGCGCCGCCGGTCTGGGGCAAGCAGCTACTCTACGACGGGCGCACCGGCGAGCCCTTCGACCAGCCGGTCACCGTCGGCTACATCTACATGCTGAAGCTCGTCCACCTGGTGGAGGACAAGATCCACGCCCGCTCGACAGGCCCGTACTCGCTGATCACCCAGCAGCCGCTGGGCGGCAAGGCGCAGTTCGGCGGTCAGCGCTTCGGGGAGATGGAGGTCTGGGCCCTGGAGGCCTACGGCGCCGCGCACATCCTCCAGGAGATGCTGACCGTGAAGTCCGACGACGTCGTCGGCCGCGTCAAGGCCTACGAGGCGATCGTCAAGGGCGAGAACACGATGGAACCCGGCGTGCCGGAGTCCTTCAAGGTGCTCGTCAAGGAACTCCAGTCGCTCTGCATGAGCGTCGAAATCCTCAACGAAGACGAGGAACAGGTCGCCTTCTCCGAGGATTACATCGAGGCGATTCCATCCCTCGGTATCAACTTGTCCGGTCGTGAGGCAGAGGAGAGCACCCGTGCTTGAGGTCAACGATTTCAACGCGATCCGGCTGTCGCTGGCATCGCCCTCGCAGATCAAGTCCTGGTCCTACGGTGAGGTGACCAAGCCGGAGACCATCAACTACCGCACGCTCAAGCCTGAGAAGGACGGGCTCTTCTGCGAGAAGATCTTCGGCCCGACCAAGGACTTCGAGTGCTACTGCGGGAAGTACAAGCGCGTCCGCTACAAGGGCATCACCTGCGACAAGTGCGGCGTCGAGGTCGCGCGCAGCAAGGTGCGCCGCGAGCGGATGGGCCACATCAGCCTGGCCGCGCCGGTCACGCACATCTGGTTCGCCAAGGGCGTGCCGAGCCGCCTCGGCCTGCTGCTCGATGTCGCCCCGCGCACGCTCGAGCGCGTCCTCTACTTCGCGCACTACGTGATCACCGAGGTCAACGACGAGGCGCGCCAGCACGCGCTGGAGCAGCTGCTCGCCGAGATCGAGGACGAGGTCAACCGCCGCGAGGGCACCGCCGCCAACCGCATCGCCATCCGCGAGGAGTCGCTCGAACTCGAGATCGCCGAGGTGAACCGGCGCCGCGACACCGAGCTGGAAGCGGCGGACGCCGAGCTGCCCGAGCAGATCAACGCCGTCACGGGCGAGGCGAGCGCGCTGGAGCAGGAGCTGCAGGAGCGCGACGGCGAGAAGCTGCGCGCCAAGCTCGCCTTCCGCGGCAAGACGCTCGCGAGCCGCGGCCAGCAACTGGGCGCGGCCACCATCGCCAGCCTGCACGAGGTCGCCCGCGAGCAGGTGGGCGCCGTCGAGCAAGCGATCGCCACGAAGAAGGCGGACCTCCAGGCCGCGGCCGAGCTCGAGGCCCGCCAGAAGCGCGACGAGGCGTTCGAGGAGCTCGAGCCGCTGCGCCAGCAGGTGTCCACTGCCCGCGACGCCGTGCGCAAGGAGCACGACGACCTGATCAAGCGCCTCGAGAAGCTGCGCGACCCGGTCGAGTCCGACACGCTGACGATCCTCACGGAGCAGGAGTTCCGCGAGCTGGACGAGCGCTTCGGCCTGGTCTTCAAGGCCGGCATGGGCGCCGAGGCGATCGTCGGCATCCTCGAGCGCATGGACCTCGATTCGCTGCGTGTGAAGCTGCAGGAGGAGACGCACTCCAGCTCCGGACAGCGCCGCAAGAAGGCGACCAAGCGCCTGCGCGTCGTCGAGGCGCTGCGCAAGTCCGGCAACCGCCCGGACTGGATGATCATCCAGGAGCTGCCGGTGCTGCCCCCGGACCTGCGCCCGATGGTGCAGCTCGACGGCGGCCGTTTCGCGACCTCCGACCTCAACGACCTCTACCGCCGCGTGATCAACCGCAACAACCGGCTGAAGCGGCTGCTCAACCTCGGCGCGCCCGAGATCATCGTGCGCAACGAGAAGCGGATGCTGCAGGAGTCCGTCGACTCGCTGATCGACAATGGCCGCCGCGGGCGCGCCGTGAGCGGCTCCGGCAACCACAAGCTGAAGTCGCTTTCCGACCTGCTCAAGGGCAAGCAGGGGCGCTTCCGCCAGAACCTGCTCGGCAAGCGCGTCGACTACTCCGGCCGCTCCGTGATCGTGGTCGGTCCTGACCTGCGGCTGCACCAGTGCGGGCTGCCGAAGAAGATGGCGCTGGAGCTGTTCAAGCCGTTCATCATGCACGCCCTCGTGCGCAAGGGGCTGGCGCACAACATCAAGAGCGCCAAGCGCATCGTCGAGCGCGCCAGGCCCGAGGTCTGGGACGTACTGGACGAGGTGATCGGTGACCGGCCGGTCCTGCTCAACCGCGCGCCCACGCTGCACCGCCTCGGCATCCAGGCCTTCGAGCCCGTGCTCGTCGAGGGCTCCGCGATCCAGCTGCACCCGCTGGTCTGCTTCGCCTACAACGCCGACTTCGACGGCGACCAGATGGCAGTCCACGTACCGCTCTCCTACGAGGCGGTCGCGGAAGCGCGCCAGGTGCTGCTCAGCACGCGCAACCTGCTCTCGCCCTCGGACGGTGAGCCGGTGGTCGCGCCGACGCTGGACATGGTGCTCGGCTGCTACTACATGACCGTCGACGGCGCGCCGCAGCCGGACGCGCCGGTCCGCGCCTTCAGCAGCGCGGACAAGGTGCACGCCGCCTACGACCTGGGCCAGCTGCACATCCACGCTCCGATCCGGCTGCGCAGCAACGGCTCGATCATCGAGACCACCGTCGGTCGCGTGCTCTTCAACGCCATCGTCCCGGACAGCCTCGGCTTCCGGAACGAGGTCATGGACAAGAAGGCGCTGCGCTCGCTGGTCTCCGGCGTCTACCAGGAGCTGGGCTCCGAGCGGACCGTCGAGTTCGTCGACGCGATCAAGGACATCGGCTTCCGCTACGCGACCCAGTCCGGGATCTCGATCGCCGCCTCCGACATCAGCGTCCCGCAGGCCAAGACCGGTCTGATGGCCAGCGCCGACCAGCGCATCGACACGCTCGAGGAGCAGTTCCAGATGGGACTGATGACGGAGAACGAGCGCTACCTGGCGGCGATCGACGTCTGGCAGGAGGCCACGGACCAGATCCAGGGCGCTCTCGAGGACAGCCTGGACCGGCTGGGACCGCTGGCGCTGATGGCGGACTCCGGCGCCAAGGGAAACATCGCCCAGATTCGCCAGATGGGCGGCATGCGCGGTCTGATGAGCGACCCCAGCGGGCGCATCATCGACCTGCCGATCCGCTCCTCGTTCCGCGAGGGCCTCTCCGTCCTTGAGTACTTCACCTCCACGCACGGCGCCCGCAAGGGCCTCGCCGACACGGCGCTGCGCACGGCCGACTCCGGCTACCTGACGCGGCGCATGATCGACGTCGCGCAGGACGTGATCGTGCTCGACGAGGACTGCACGGAGGACGGCGACGCGATCGGCGGCCTCTGGCTGCGCGAGCGCGCCGAGCGAGGCCTCCTCGCCTCGCTCGATGAGCGCCTGACCGGCCGCTGGACCGCCTCACCGGTCGCGCACCCGGAGACGGGTGAGCTCATCGCCGAGGCGAACAGCGAGATCGACGAGGATCTCGCACGCCTCATCGTCGAGGCGCAGGTGGAGCAGGTGCACGTGCGCTCCCCGCTGACCTGCATGTCGCGGCGCGGCGTCTGCCGGCGCTGCTACGGGTGCTCGCTCGCCACCGGCGAACTCGTCGCGCACGGCGTCGCCATCGGCATCATCGCCGCGCAGTCGATCGGCGAGCCGGGCACGCAGCTGACGATGCGCACGTTCCACACCGGCGGTGTTGCCGGCGGCCTCGACATCACCTCGGGCCTCCCCCGCGTCGAGGAGATCTTCGAGGCGCGCGTGCCCAAGGGGCAGGCCGTCATCTCCGCGATCGACGGCAGCGCCGAGGTCGTGCGCGACGGCGACATCCGCGCCGTCCTGGTGCGCAACACCGAGACGTTCACGGAACAGATCGACCTGCCCGCGGAGCTCGAGCTGCTGGTCGCCGACGGCGACCAGATAGACGCCGACACCGTGCTCGCCCAGTCCACCGAACAGGCGGATGAGGTAGCCGCACCGGCGAAGGGCAGGTCCCGCAGCCGCAGGAAGCCTCCGCCGCCGGCGGTCCAGCTCACCAGCCAGCTGGGCGGGCGCGTGGAGTTCGTGCGCGAGGGACGGCAGCGCCGCCCCGTCGCGCTGCGGCTCATCGCGGACGTCACGGACGAGCGCGAGTACCCGGTGCCCGCCTCGGCGCGCATCCGCGTCGAGTCCGGCGAGCACGTCCGTGCCGGACAGCAGCTCACCGAGGGCGCGCTGAACCCGCAGGAGGTGCTCGCGATCCTCGGGCCGAAGGAGGTGCAGGTCTACCTGGTGGACGAGGTCCAGAGGGTCTACCGCTCCCAGGGCGTCAACATCAACGACCGCCACATCGAGGTGATCGTCCGCCAGATGATGCGCCGCGTCAGCATCGAAGACCCCGGCGACAGCGACTTCCTGCCGCAGGAGCCGGTGGACCGCCATGACTTCGAGCGCGAGGTGACCCGCATCCTCTCCGAGGGCGGCGCGCCGCCCGTGGCGTTGCCGATGCTGCAGGGCGTCACGCGCGCCTCGCTCAGCACCGACTCGTTCCTCGCCGCCGCCTCCTTCCAGGAGACGACGCGCGTGCTGACCGAGGCGGCGATCGAGGGCAAGACGGACCACCTGCGCGGCCTCAAGGAGAACGTGATCATCGGCAAGCTGATCCCGGCGCGGGCGCCGATTACCGTCGAGCGCCCCGTGCCGATCGCCGAGATCCCGATCCCCGAGTCGCTGCTGCTGCCGTTCATCTTCGACTTCGAGCGGCCGGAGCTGACGGACGGCGAGGAGGAGTCGCTGGCGGAGCTGATGCAGGCCGAGCCGGGCGATCTCGCCCTTGCCGGCGCCTACGTCGCCGAGCCGGACTAGCAGCGAAGACACGGACGCCCCGCCCCGGGCGGACCAGTCGAACGAGGCAAACGGGAGGGCCGGAGCCCTCCCGTTTCGCTGTCCGGCGCCTGCCCGACAGGCGTGGCGAGCGCGCTACAGATCCCTGCGCTGGAAGTAGGTGATACCCGACACGATGGCCACGACCGCCAGGACGCCGAACACGAGCAGCACGCGCACTTGCTCCCAGACAGTTGGCTCTCCCCGGAACGTCTCGGGCAGGCCACCGACCACGGCCGTCGTGCTCAGCCAATCGAGCGACAGGAATTGGAACACCGCGCCGGACAGGACCGTCGTCACCAGCACCGTCAGCACGGCCGCCAGCATGTTGCGGAGCATTGCGGAGAGCGCGAGGCCGAACATCGCGAGGAAGATCAGCAGCGAGGCCACCGTCAGCAGCCCCCAGACGACGCCCTCGACCGTCGCGTCCCTGACCGCGAAGCGGAGCACCAGGTACGACAGCGGCACGGTCACGGCGGTGTAGACCCCGAGGAACACGGCAAGCCGGGCGCTGATCTTGGACCAGATGTAGACGCGGCGCGTGACGGCCTTCGAGAGGATCGAGTCCGCGATCACGTTCGCCTCTCCGCTCACCGCGCTCGCGGAGAGCACCGCGACCACCAGCCAGGAGAGCGGCGCCAGCACGGCCGCCATATAGGCGGCCAGCGTCTCCGAGGCGAGCTCCTGCTCGTTCGCGGCGACCACCACGAAGAATCCGGCCGGCACGGCCAGCAGCACGACCCAGATCCGCACCAGCCAGGAGCGCGCCAGCTGCTCCACATCAAGGCGCAGCAGATAGAGGAAGGTCCGCATCAGGACGGCGCGTCCCCCACGCCCTCCTCCCGGGCGGCCTCGATGGGGGCCGGCTGCGCCCGGGGCGGCTGCTCAGACCCGATCGAGGCGCGCAGGAAGCCCTGAGCACGGTCTTCCTTGAGGCGGAGCAGGAACGCCTCCTCCACCTCGTGGCTGCCGGTATCGAGCCGCAGCAGCTCGACGCCCATGCGCTCGACGAGGTCGAGCACGCGCCTCAGGTGCACGGTGACCGGTTCGGCGCCGAGGAAGGTGATCCGTATCTCCGAACCGATCCGCTCCCAGCGAACCGATCCGGGGCTGCCCAGGCTCCGGATCTCCTGCTCGAACGAGTCGACGGCGCCCTCGATTTCCAGCGTGATCGAGTCCTGGCCGGCGAGCCGGCGCATCTCCGCTATCGGTCCGTCATAGACCAGCCGTCCCTGCGCGATGACGCCGACATCGGTGCAGACGCGCTCCACGTCGTTGAGGATGTGGGTTGCGATCACAATCGTGCGATCGCGCCCGGAGAGCTCGCGGATCAGCTCGATCATCTGCTTGCGTCCAGGCGGGTCGAGGCCGTAGGTGGGCTCGTCCAGGATGAGCAATTCGGGATCGTTCAGCAGCGCCGCCGCGATGCCGAGCCGCGTCACCATGCCCGTCGAGAATCCCCCGATGCGCTGCGAGGCTACATCCGCGAGCTCCACGGCCCGCAGCAGCGTCGCCAGCCGGATCTCCGCCCGTCCGCGCGGCAACCCCGTGATGTTGCCGACTAACTTGAGGTACGAGATCGGCGTCATGTGACGCGGGAACGACGGCGCCGTCGGGAGGAAGCCGATGCGGCGGCGCAGATCGGCGCTCTCGGCCCCCACCGGTTGCCCGAGCACCGTGATGTCGCCACCGGTCGGCCGCTGCAGACCGAGCAGCAGGCGGAACGCCGTCGACTTGCCCGCGCCGTTGGGGCCAACGAGGCCGTAGACGGCGTTCTTGCGCACGCGCAGGTTCAGCGCGTTCAGGGCGATGTAGCGGTTCTCGTAGATCTTCGTCAGTTCGCGCGTTTCGATGACGTAGGTCGGATCGGCGCGACGTCCGGCTTGCCCGGTCGCGCCGTTGCGCGCCTCCTCGCCGGCAGGCGCACTCCCGGCCTCGGGCGCATCCGCGCCGTTGCGCAGCGCCGTCACGGATCGTCTGATCGCGGCTGGGGCCAGCTTCATCGCAGTGCTCCGCACCTTGCCGTTGCCCGGCGTGCGCCGTCCCCTCGCAGCAGCCCGGGAGGCGGCATGCCGCGGGATTCTACCACCCTCGGCGACGGCGGCAGTCACGCCCGGCCGGCGGCCGGGGTTGGCCCCGTACGCTCGATGTGGTTCCCTACGTTGCCACGATGCAAACCGTGCTCCTCATCAGCGACAACCAGGACCACCTGGCAACCGCGCGGGCCGCCTTGCGCGAGGACGGCCACGCCCTCCGCGCCGAACCGACGATCGAACGGGCGCTGCTCGCCGTCCGCGAGCAGCAGCCGGACCTGCTCTGCCTCGACCTCAGCAGCGGGGCCGCCATGAACGGACTCGCCGCGCTGCTGCGCGACCAGCAGCAACAGGGCGGCGTGCCGGTGCTGGCGATTACCACGCGCGAGCAGTTCTACCTCGTCGGGCCCGGCTCCGGCGTGGCCGACGTGATCGTGACGCCGCTCGACCGCGACGAGCTGCAGCTGCGCGTCGCGCGCCTCGTCTCCGCGGCGAGCGCGCCGGACAGCCAGCTGCTGCGCCGCGGCGACCTGCTGATCGACCAGGAGCGCTACACCGTGCGCCTCGGCGACGAGGCCGTGGACCTGACCTACAAGGAGTACGAGCTGCTGCGCTTCCTGGCGCAGAACCCCGGCAAGGCCTTCACCCGCGAGATGCTGCTCAACCAGGTCTGGGGCTACGACTACTACGGCGGCGCGCGCACCGTGGACGTCCACATCCGCCGCATCCGCGCCAAGATCGAGCGCCACGAGCCCTACATCGAGACCGTCCGCAACGTGGGCTACCGCTTCGTCGAGGAACCACGCACGCCCTGATCCCGCCCTTGCGCCACAACGTCGATCAGGCCTCCGTCGCAGCACCGGCGCTCGCCGATCCGGCCCGCGCGAAACATGCCCGAAACGCGGCGGTAATCCGGGGGTAATCGTTCGCTCGTACGCTCGCATCGAGCGCCGGGGAGGCAGTGGGCTTCGCGGCGCGCGGTTCGAACGGGTACGACAAAGCGCAGCGCCACGAGGGTGGCTGCGAACGGGAATGGGGGAGCCGAGTGAACCTGCAGGAACTGCAGCAACTGGTGGATGCCAACGGGGTGACCCGCATCGATCTGCGCGTGACTGATCTTCCGGGTCGCTGGCACCATTTCACGATCCCGCCGGGGGCCCTCTCCGAGGATCTGTTCGTGAACGGCAGCGGCTTCGACGGCTCCAGCCTGCGCGGCTTCCAGGAGATCCACGAGTCCGACATGCTGCTGGTCCCGGATATCGAGACCGCCGTGCTGGACCCGATCCCGGATCACCAGACGATCTCCCTGATCTGCAACGTGATCGACGCCATCACGCACGACGCGTACTCGCGTGACCCGCGCAACGTCGCCGCCAAGGCCGAGGCCTACCTCACCTCCACCGGCATCGCGGACGAGGCCTTCTTCGGCCCTGAGCCCGAGTTCTTCCTCTTCGACGACGTCCGCTACCAGCAGAGCCAGCAGTCCGCCTTCTACTACATCGACTCGGAGGAGGCGCACTGGAACTCCGGCAAGGACTACACCGCGGCCTTCCCCGGCGGCTTCAACACCGGCTACAAGATCCCCGGCAAGGAGGGCTACGCGCCGCTCCCGCCGTTCGATCAGACCGCCGGGCTGCGCACGGAGATCGTCGCCGCCATGAACGCCGTCGGCGTCGACACGTTCATCGACCACCACGAAGTGGCAACCGCCGGGCAGGCTGAGATCGGCATCGGCAAGGCGACGCTGGTCGACCAGGCGGACCGCACCCAGTGGTACCGCTACATGGTGCGCAACGTGGCGCACCAGCACGGCAAGGTCGCCACCTTCATGCCGAAGCCGATCTTCGAGGACAACGGCTCCGGGATGCACACCCACCAGTCCCTCCGCAAGGCCGACGACCCGCTCTTCTACGACGCCAACGGCTACGCCGGGCTCTCGCAGCTGGCGCGCTGGTACATCGGCGGCTTGCTGACGCACGCCGCGGCGGTGCTGGCCTTCGCGGCCCCGTCGACCAACTCCTACAAGCGGCTGGTGCCCGGCTACGAGGCGCCCGTCAACCTCGTCTACTCCATGCGCAACCGCTCCGCCGCCATCCGCATCCCCACCTACCGGATCGGGCTGGCGAACGAGGCCTCCGACAAGCGCGTCGAGTTCCGCCCGCCGGACCCGACGGCGAACTGCTACCTCGCCTTCTCGGCGATGCTGATGGCCGGCCTCGACGGCATCCAGAACCAGATCGACCCCGGCGACCCGCTGGACCGCAACATCTACGAGCTGCCGCCCGAGGAGGCCGCGCTGGTGCCGACCGTGCCCGGCTCGCTCGGGGCCGCCCTCGACGCGCTCGAGGCGGACCACGACTTCCTGATGCAGGGCGGCGTCTTCACGCAGGACGTGCTCGACATGTGGCTCGGCATGAAGCGCGAGGAGGTCGCCAACGTCTCGCTGCGGCCGACGCCCTACGAGTTCGAGCTCTACTTCAACGACTGATCCCGGCAGGGCCAACGCCGGATCCCGGGGAGGCCGTCACCCAGACCGCCTCCCCGGGCCGGACGGCCCGCGGAACGGAGCCGCACAGCTCATTCGATTCACACCGCGGCAGTGCCCGGGCAGAGCACCATGACTTCAAACCCAACCAACGGCAACGGCGCCCGCCGCGAGAGCATCGACCAGCGGCAGCATGTCATCCAGGCCTGCTACGACCACGACGTCAAGTTCATCCGCCTCTGGTTCACCGACATCCTCGGTATCCTCAAGTCCGTCGCGATCACCATCGAGGAGCTCGAGCACGCCCTCGATGACGGCGTCACCTTCGACGGCGCGTCGATCGAGGGCTTCGCGCGCGTCGATGAGGCGGACGTGGTCGCCGTGCCCGACCCCTCGACCTTCCAGCTGCTGCCCTGGCGGCCGCGCGAGCAGGCCGTGGCGCGCATGTTCTGCGACCTCCGCTCGCCCCTCGGCGACTCGTTCGAGGGCGACCCGCGCCAGGTACTCAAGCGCACGATCGAGCGCGCCACCGCGCAGGGCTACACCTTCTACGTCTCGCCGGAGATCGAGTTCTTCTACTTCCGCGGGCCGGACGGCACCGAGCCGCTCGACTCCGGCGGTTACTTCGACCTCACGCCGCTCGACTCCGGCTCCGACCTGCGCCGCGAGACGGTGCTGACCCTGGAGGAGATGGGGATCGGCGTCGCGCTCAGCCACCACGAGGCCGCGCCCAGCCAGCACGAGATCGACCTGCGCTACACCGACGCGCTGACGATGGCCGACTCGATCATGACCTACCGGCTCGTGGTCAAGGAGGTCGCGTTGCGCCACGGCGCCTACGCGACGTTCATGCCGAAGCCGAAGTCGGACCAGAACGGCTCCGGGATGCACCTCCAGCTCTCGCTCTTCCGGGGCGAGCAGAACGCCTTCGCGGACGAGTCGGCGCCGTACGAGCTGTCCTCGACGGCGCGCGCATTCATGGCGGGGCTGCTGCGGCACGCGCCGGAGTTGATGCTGGTCACCAACCAGTGGGCGAACTCCTACCGGCGCATCGTGCCCGGCTTCGAGGCGCCCACCCACGCCACCTGGTCCACCACCAACCACGCCGACCTGCTGCGCGTGCCGCGGCACAAGCCGGGCAAGGCCGCCGCCGCGCGCATCGAGTACCGCGTGCCGGACGCCGCCTGCAACCCCTACCTCGCGTTCGCCGCGATCCTCGAGGCGGGCCTCGGCGGCGTCGCCAGCGAGCTGACGCTGCCGGACGCGATGGAGCGCCCCATCGGCGAGCTCTCCGAGGAGGAGATCGCGCGTCGCGGAATCGCGGCGTTGCCGGCCTCGCTCGGCGACGCGATCGCGGCGTTCGAGGGCTCGGAGTTGATGGCGAGCATCCTCGGCGACCACATCCGCGACTCGCTCGTCGCGAACAAGCGCCACGAGTGGTCGGAGTTCCGCGCCCAGGTCTCGGAGTTCGAGCTTCGCCGCTATCTCTCGGTGCTGTAGGCGGGCCGGTTGTAAACGGCTATGGCGAGCTGTGGATATCTGTGGATAGTGCCGTGTACAGGTTGAGATCATCCGTAGAGCAGTATATCCTCTGGGTAGTGGCTAGCGGGTTTCCGCTATCGGCGCCGCGTCCCCTTGGGACTCGGCGCTTTTAGTTTCTATTCGACACCTGCATGCGGTGCTCTTCAATGAGGTCGCGGATGTCACTGTCCGGAAATACCTTGATCCCGAACTTCCCCATCACTGTGTCTCCGCGGCAGTAGATCTTGGACTGCCACACTCCCCACCGGCGTGGAGTCACCGCGCCACAGCCACCTCGTACCCACTCGAACAGATCGCGCGAAAACATGTCCGCAAGCTCCATCGGGTCGCTGCCTTGCTTCCGCGTGAAGTCGCAGCCAGTCGCCAGCCAATTCCGGAACGTCGAGTCCGGTACCCACTGGGTTCCATGGAGCAGTAGCTCCAGATAGTCGCGATGGTGCTCCGCGTCCTCGCGGGGGCCCATACTCTCGAACGTCACGCGCCCCAGCGCGCTATCGCCGCGAGTGGCCAAGTAGTCGACATACCTCTCGAGAAGCATGTGAATCGCAACCGAATACGGGTCGGGCGGTAGATACAGGTCGTCACCGCGCGCGACGAACTCAGCGAATGCATCCTTGCGGATCGCGACCCCGAACGACGTGAAAGCGACTCCCGCGACCAGCTCGTCGAGAGCTTCGCAGAACGCGCCTTGGCGACGAGTGTCACCCCCTAGGGAGAACCAGTCGCGGTGCGTCCTGACATCCGGCTCGTGCAGCGTGATGTCGTCCCGGCCGAAGAACTCGATCTTCAGGTCGTTGGCCTTCGCTCTATAGTCAGATGCCTCACTGTCGCTTATCGCGATTCCGCCCAGCGCAAAGAAGGATCCGGGGGACCGTGGATCAGACCGCCCTGACTCGTCGAGGAACAGGTACTCGACTACCCGCTTCTCCTGCAGTGGCTGGCCGGTCAGGGACTTGAAGCGCTGACGAGACTCGAGCGGCCCCAAGCTGCGCATCAGCTCCTCGGCCTCCTTACGGCCAATTGCCCGGAGCAGATCATCAAGATCCGGCGCGTCGTAGTCCGCCCGTCGGAGCAGTGCGGCAAACGCCCGACCGACCCGGCCAGCCTCTGCCAGCAGCAGGTTCCTGCGCCGCGCAATGCGACGGCCTTCGGGATCGCCCTGCCCACGCTGAACAGTCATAAGTAAACAGTATACCGGCCTACGCGGACGGGCTGTAGGCGCCAGCCCCTACCCGAACAGCACCGCCGAGGCGTCGTCCGCCACCTCGAGGACCGGGGCGGCCCAGAGGCCGATGACGAAGATGCCGATGAACAGCACGCCCGTCACGGCGAGGGCGAGTGGCGAGGGGCGCCAGCGGCTCGCGCCCTCGGCCGGCGGGACGACGTACATGACGCGGATTACCTTCAGGTAGTAGTAGAGCGAGATGGTGCTCATCACCACCGCGACGCCCGCAAGCCAGAGGAAGCCCTCCTCGGCGGCCGCCTGGAAGATGAAGAACTTCGTCACGAAGCCGGCGAGCAGCGGCATCCCGCTCAGCGAGA
The DNA here is from genome assembly GCA_965261685.1 of Dehalococcoidia bacterium. Lineage (GTDB taxonomy): Bacteria > Chloroflexota > Dehalococcoidia > UBA2979 > UBA2979 > VXMT01. Next base: position 1,240,151 of record CBDHDI010000028.1, on the reverse strand, counting down.
ACAGGCCCGCGGTGATCACCAGCGCCAGGTAGGGCTGCGTCTCCGCCAGGCCGCGGAAGTCCTCGATGCGCTCGCTGCCGATCCGGTTGTAGACCGCAATCACGGCCATGAAGACCGCGAGGTTCGTGACCAGGTAGCCCGCGAGGTGCAGCAGCAGTGCCGAGCTCGAGGCGTCCGAGACGGTCGTGATCGTCATCAGCATGAAGCCGACCTGCCCGATCGAGGAGTAGGCCAGCAGGCGCTTGATGTTGGTCTGGACCAGCGCGATCAGGTTGCCCGTCACCATCGTCGCCACGGACAGCGAGGCGAGCATCCACTGCCAGTCGTCCTGCACCGCCAGCAGCCCCGTCCCGAACAGCCTCAGCAACAGCGCGAACGTCGCCGCCTTCGAGGTCGCCGCGATGTAAGCCGTCACCGGCAGCGGCGCGCCCTCGTAGGCGTCGGGCGTCCACATGTGGAACGGGACCGCCGAGGCCTTGAAGCCGAGCCCGCCGACGAGGAAGGCGAGGCCGAGCAGCAGCACCGGCGAGCCCTGCACGGACCCGTCGCTGAACGCGGCCGCGATGCCCTCGTAGGTCGTCGTGCCGGCGGCGCCGTAGATCAGGCTGAGGCCGTAGAGCAGCATCGCCGAGGCGACCCCGCCGAGCAGCACGTACTTCAGCCCCGCCTCGCCGGAGCGGCGGTCGTCCTTCGCCAGCGAGACGGCAACGTAGAGCGAGAAGGAAAGCAGTTCGATCGAGATGTAGGCGGTGAGCAGCTCGGTCGCGCCCGCCATGTAGATCGCGCCGATCGTGGAGACCAGCAGCAGCGCGTAGAACTCGCCCTGGTGGCGAATGTTTCGCTCGACGAACTCCAAGGAGCCGAGGATCACGACCAGCACGGTCGCCGTGAACAGCACGCGGAAGAACAGCGTGTAGTCGTCGATGCCGATCAGCCCGGCGAAGTCCGTGTTGCGGTCGGCGTAGAAGATGCTGGCGATGCCCGCGGCGAGCGCGCCGACGGCGGCCAGCGCCGGCACGAAGCGCCTCGAGATCTTGAGGTCGTCGCGGAAGGCATCGAGCAGCAGCACGGTGGCCGCGACGCCCGCGAGGATGAACTCCGGAATCAGCAGCGCGTACTCGAAGTTCACAGCAGCACCTCGGGGATGCCGGCCTGGAGGCCGGCGGCGACGCGATCGATCCACGGCGAGGGCCAGAGGCCGAGGGCGAAGATCGAGACCGCGAGCACGGTCGCGCCCGCGCGCTCGGCCCACGTGATGTCACCGACGCCGCTCCAGCGCGGGCTCGGCTCGCCGAAGAACGTCTGCGCGAACATGCGCAGCAGGTACGTGGCCGTGATCGCCGCCGTCAGCACCGCCAGCGCGCCGACGATCGGGTAGGCGCGGAAGGCGCCGATGAAGATGTGCAGCTCGGCGATGAAGCCGGAGAGCCCGGGCAGGCCGAACGAGGCGAGGCCGGCGATCACGAAGAAGGCCGCCCAGATCGGCATCCGCCGCGCCATGCCCGAGTAGTGAGTGAATTCGCGGTCGTGCGACTGGTCGTAGAGCGCGCCGATCAGCAGGAAGAAGAGCGCCGTCATCACGCCGTGCGCGAACATCTGCAGCACCGCGCCGCTCATCCCGATCAGGTTGAGCGTGCCCAGCCCGACGAAGACGTAGCCCATATGCGAGATCGAGGAGAACCCCGTCATCAGCTTGAAGTCGGTCTGGCGCAGCGCGCCGACCGCGCCGTAGAGCGCGCCGATGATGCCGAGCGTCAGCAGCGCCGGCGCCCAGAACTCCGCGCCCTCCGGCAGCATCTGGAAGCCGAGGCGGATGATCCCGAACGCCCCGAGCTTCATCAGCACGCCCGCGTGCAGCATCGAGACGGCCGTCGGCGCGGCGGCGTGGCCGTCCGGCGACCAGGGGTGGAACGGGAAGATGCCGGCCAGCGTGCCGCAGCCGATCGCGACCAGCGGGAACATGATCAGCTGGAAGTTGCGGCCGTACTCCGCGTCGAACAGCGCCGGCATGTCGAACGTCCTGAGGCCCGCCTCGCTGAACATCCCGAAGATCGCGACGAAGATCAGGATCGAGGCGGCGACGAGCATCATCATCAGCTTCATCGCGCCGTACTCGCGCCGGCCGGAGCCCCAGACCGCGATCAGCAGGTACATGGGCAGGACCGCGGTCTCGTAGAGCAGGAACCAGAAGAACAGGTCGAGCGCGACGAACGTGCCGTAGACCCCGGCCACGAGGACGAACAGCAGGATGAAGAAGTCCTTCAGCCGGCTCTCGATCTTCCACGACACCCAGGTGCCACTCAGGATCACGATCCCCGTCAGCAGCACCATCGTCGCGGCGATGCCGTCGACCCCGACCTTGAGCTGGATCCCGTCCGGCCCGAGGAAGGCGACGTTCTCGATCCACGGCCAGCTGACGACGCCCTGGAACTGCTCGCCGCGGTAGTCGAAGACGACGAAGACGTAGACGGAGATGATGAACATCGCGAGGCTGGCGAGGCCTGTTATGGCCTTGATCGCGTTGCGCTCGCCGGACGGCACCAGCATCAGCAGGATCGCGCTGCCCATCGGGATCAGCGGCAGCGCCAGCAGCAGGTAGCCCTCGTTCGTGGTCATACCCGGCCCCGCCCTACGTCCGACCGAGCGCGACGAGGGCGAGCACGGCTACGCCGACTCCCATCGCCAGCGCGTAGCTCGGGATGCGCCCCGTCTGCAGGAACTTCAACCGGAACCCCGTGAATCCGATGCCCTGCGCCATGCCGTCCACGCCCGACTCGTTGATCACCAGCCGGTCGAAGCGCGCGACCACCGTCGCGAAACCGAGGATCACTTTGTCGATCGTGACCTGGTAGAGGTGGTCCATGTAGTAGCGCTGCAGCAGCAGGTCATGCAGCTCGGGCGCCCAGGCGCGGGCGCGCGCCGCGCGCTCAGCGTTGCCCCACCAGTAGATGAAGCCGATCACGATGCCGGCGAGCGCCGAGGCCGTCGCTCCGATCGCGACCACCGGGTCCAGCTCGAAGACGTGGCCCCCGTGACCCTGCGTGAAGACGACGTTCCCGACGCCGCCCGCGAAGCCTAGGACCTTGCCGACGCCCTCGAAGGCGATGAACCCGGCGACCACGGACAGCCCGGCGAGGATCAGCATCGGCAGCAGCATCGGCGGCGGCGACTCGTGCGCGTGCTCGTAGGCGTGGCGGTCCTTCGGCTCGCCGAAGAAGGTCAGCAGCACCAGCCGCGCCGAGTAGATCGCGGTCAGCGCGGACGTGGCCGCGAGGATGAGGAACAGCGGCATCGCCTCGTGGTCGCGCAGTGCGACGAGGATCTCGTCCTTCGACCAGAAGCCGGCCAGCGGCACGATCCCGGCGAGGGCGAGCGAGCCGACGATGAAGAACAGCGTCGTCGCCGGCAGCTTGCGCCACAGCCCGCCGAGCTCCTCGACGACCTGCGCGCCGCTGGCGTGGATCACGGAGCCGGCGCCGAGGAACAGCAGCGACTTGAAGAAGGCGTGCGTGAAGAGATGGAACAGCGCCGCCGTCACCGATCCGACGCCGAGCGCGACGAACATGAAGCCGAGCTGCGAGATCGTCGAGTAGGCGAGCACGCGCTTGATGTCGCTGGTCACGAGGCCCATCGTCGCGCCCATCACCGCCGTCGTGAGGCCGATGTAGAGCACGACATCGCGCGCGATCAGCACCTCGTCGAAGACGGGCATCATCCTCGCAACGAGGTAGACGCCGGCGACCACCATCGTGGCCGCGTGGATCAGCGCGCTGACGGGCGTGGGGCCCTCCATCGCGTCGGGCAGCCAGACGTGGAGCGGGAACTGCGCGGACTTGCCGGCCGCGCCGGCGAAGAGGAACAGCATCGCGACGGTGAGGTAGAGGTTGTCGAATCCGCCTGTGCGGGCGGCCTCGATGATCTCCTGGATGTCGAAGCTGCCGGCGCCGCGCCAGAGCAGGATGATGCCGATCAGCAGGCCCACGTCGCCGATGCGCGTGGTGATGAACGCCTTCTTCGCCGCCTCGGCCGCCGTCTGGCGCTCCCAGTAGAAGCCGATCAGCAGGTACGAGGCGAGACCGACCGCCTCCCAGGAGAGGTAGAGCAGCAGCAGGTTGCCGGACGTGACCAGCATCAGCATCGCCGCGGAGAAGCCGGACAGCATGGCGAAGTACCAGCCGTAGCGCGGCTCGCCCTTCATGTAGCCGACGGAGTAGAGCATCACCATCAGCGTCACGACGGAGACGACGACGATCATCAGCACCGTGATCCCGTCGACGTAGGTGCTGAACTCGATCAGCAGCGAGTTGCCGATCCGCGCCCACTCGAAGGCGTAGACGTGATCGGCGCCCGGCGCGAACAGGCCGCCCTCGAACGCCGACTGGAAGTCGAGCAGGACGAGCAGCCCGAGGACGACGACGGCGAGCATGCCGAGGATGGCGAGGCCGTCGCCGCCGCGCGGCATGGCGCGGTTGAAGAGCGCCAGCAGCGCGAAGAGCGCGGCGGGAATCGCCGGCAGCAGCCAGACCTGCTCCATGCCCACGGCGCTACGCCTCCGCCCTCACGGCTACCACTTCAGTTCGCTCGCATCGTCGACGTAGGCGGTGCGGCGCTCGCGGAAGATGCGCAGCACGATCCCGAGCGCCAGGCCGACCTCGGCCGCGCCGACGGTGATGATGAAGATCGCGAACACGATGCCGGTGAAGGCCTCGTGGTCGAAGTAGGCGGCGAAGGCCACCATGTTGATCGTCGTCGCCGCCAGCATCAGCTCGACGGAGACGAGGATCAGGATCGCGCTGCGGCGGGCGAGCACGCCGTAGAAGCCGATGCCGAAGAGCACGGCCGAGAGCACCAGGAAGTTCTCGATCGGGATGTCGTTCACGAGGACTCACCCTCCTCGGTTCCGGCTTCGTCCTCGTCGCGGTCGCGCCGCGCCACGGCGACGGCGCCGATCAGCGCGACGATCAGGACCAGCGAGGCGATCTCGAAGGGGACGCCGAAGTCACGGAAGAGCCGCACGCCGAGCTCGCTGAAGGGGGCGATCGCCGCTTCCGTGTTCGCCCAGTCCTGGTCGACCAGCGCCGCGCCGATGACGGCTGCGAGCAGGATGCCGACGAGGAAGGCGAACGGCTTCTGCGCGCCGTCCGTCACCTTCGGATCTTCGCTGGCGTTGGTAAGCATCAGGCCGAAAAGCAGCAGCACGGTCACGCCGCCGCCGTAGATCAGCACCTGCACCAGCGCCAGGAACTCGGAGCCGAGCAGCAGGAAGATCGCCGCCACACCGAGCAGCGTGACCACGAGTGAGAGCGTGGCGTGGACGATGTTCGGCAGCAGCACCGCCGCCAGCGCGCCGCCGACGATCAGCGCGGCCGCCAGCCAGAAGACCAGCTCCGCCGCCGTGATCTCATCGAAGATGAGCAGCGCGAGCAGGATGATCAGGATCGGCGTGACGACCGCTCCCGCGACAATGCCCGAGAAGATGACGATGCGATCAAGCTGGGCGGGGAACGGGATGCGTTCTAGCAGTTCAAGCACCGCTCGCCCCACCGTATCGCTGGGGTCTCCTGCCCTCCGGGCTTGCGCCCGCCGGGACGGGGACCGGTCCTAGATATCGGCAACCCACTCGTCGAGTTCGCCCGCGCGATGCTGGGCGAGCAACTGCGGCAGGTCCATCACCAGGTCCGACCGGTCGTATACCGACAGCTCGTGGCCGGTCCAGGTGTTGTTCATGGCGATCGCCTCGAAGTTGCACACCTCGACGCAGATGTTGCAGCGCATGCAGCGCGCGTAGTCGATCCAGAACTTGTCGATGATCTTGCGGCGCTTCGAGGTGCCGCCCTGGTTCTGGTGGTTGGGGTTGTCCTTCATCAGGACGGTCATGCACTCGACCGGGCAGGCGCGCTCGCAGGCGTGGCAGCCGGTGCAATAGGGCTCCTCGACGTTGTCGTCCCAGAGCAGGATGGGGAACGCGCGGTCGCGCTCCGGCAGCTCGCGGTGCACTTCCGGGTACTGACGCGTGACCGGACGCCGCGCGAACGTCGTCAGGGTCGTCGCCATGCTCTTGAGAAGGCCCTTCATGGCCGGAAGCCTTTCACGCCCGCACCTTATGCGGTAGTGCCCGCAGGCACGAGTCTGACCCGGCGCCCAGCCGGCTCGCGAGGCTCACGAGGCCGCCTCCGCCTGCACCGCCGGCCGCGCCAGCCGCCGGGGGCGGCGGCGCGTGATGCCGTGGTCAACGATCAGGTAGAGCGCCACCAGGCCGATCACGTTCGGAATCAGCAGGAACACGTGCTCCCACTCGTACACGAGGATCAGCCCGTTCGAGAGGATGAGGCCGAAGGACAGCGGCATCAGCACCTTCCAGGAGAAGCCCATCAACTGGTCGATGCGCATCCGCGGCACGGTCACCCGCACCCAGAAGACGCTGAAGATCAGCAGCCCCGTCTTGGCCCCGGTCAGCACGATCTGCCACAGGAACCCGGCCTCCTCGCCGAGCGGCCAGGCCCAGCCACCGAGGAACACCGCCGAGCCGACCAGCGCGAGGATGAACAGCCCCGCGTACTCCGCGAGGAAGAACATCGACCAGCGGATCCCGCTGTACTCGACGAACGGCCCGCCGACCACCTCGGACTCCCCGATCGGGATGTCGAAGGGGGTGCGGTTCAGCTCGGCCAGCATCGCGACGTAGAAGATCGCGAACGCCAGTGGCTGCCAGACGATGTACGGCACGCGGCCCTGCTGCGCGGTGATCTCGTTGAGGTTGAGGCTGTCGGCGACCATCGCCACGGCCAGCACCGAGAGGATCAGCGGCACCTCGTAGGAGATGCCCTGCGCGGCTGCGCGCAGCGCGCCGATCATCGCGTAGCGGTTGTCCGAGGACCAACCCGCCATCACCCAGCCGATGATGTTCACGGAGCTGATCGCGATCACGTAGAACAGCCCCAGCTCCAGCACCCGCACGTTCCAGTCGAACGCGAACGGGACCGCGACGAAGCCCATGAACACCGGCACGAACACGAAGTAGACCGCCAACTCGAAGACCAGCGGGTCCGCGTTCCTCGGCCGCAGGTCTTCCTTGCTGAGCAGCTTGAGCGCGTCGGCGACGGACTGGAGCAGCCCCAGCGGCCCGGTCCGCGTCGGGCCGAGCCGCATCTGGAAGCGCGCGATGATCTTGCGCTCGATGTAGATGAGGCCCATCACGACGACGGTCATCAGACCGACGATGAGATTCAGCCGGATGAACGCGTCCACCCAGATGTTGACCGCCGGGAAGCCGAACAGCTCCGTGTTCATCGGTCGACCTCGCAGAGCACGATGTCGAGCGAGCCGAGGACCACGACCGCGTCGGCGATGTAGCCGCCGATCGTCATGTCACGCAGCGCCTGCAGGTTGGAGAGGCAGGCAGAGCGGATCTTCAGCCGGTGCGGCCGGTTGCCGCCCTTGCTCACCAGGTAGATGCCGTACTCGCCGCGCGGCGCCTCGGTGCGGGTGTAGACCTCGCCCGGCGGGGTGCGCAGCATGCGCGGCAGCCGGTCCGGCACGATCGGCCCCGGCTCAAGCCGCTCAAGGCACTGCTCGATGATGTGGATCGACTGCCACATCTCGTCCATGCGGCACTGGAAGCGGTCGAACACGTCGCCGTGGTCGCCGGTAATCACGTCGAACTCGACTTGGTCGTAGAAGAGGTAGGGCTCATCGCGGCGGATGTCCATCGGCACGCCGCTGGCCCGCAGCGTCGGGCCGCTCGCGCCCCAGTCGAGGGCGTCCTCGGCACTGAGAAAGCCGACGCCCTCGGTGCGCGCGCGGAAGATCTCGTTCTGCGTCATCAGCCCGTCGAGGTCCCCGATGCCGCGGCGGGAGAGCTTCAGCACCTCGCGCACGCGCGCCTCGAAGTTGCCGGGCACCTCCCAGGCGAGTCCGCCCGCGCGGAAGTAGGCGAACATCAGGCGGTCGCCGGTGACCTCCTCGAACAGGTCCTGGATGAACTCGCGCTCGCGGAAGGCGTAGGTGAACGCCGTACCGAAGACGCCGACATCCGTCCCGAACGCGCCGAGGAACATGAAGTGGCTGGAAAGCCGGTTCAGCTCGCAGAGGATCATGCGGAGCCACTGCGCCCGCTCCGGCACCTCGAGCCCGGCGAGCTGCTCGACGGCCATCACGTAGGAAAGTTCGGCGTTGAAGTTGGCCAGGTACTCGGTGCGGTCCATGTAGCCGATGCCCTGGCGGTAGTCCATCGTCTCGCAGAGCTTCTCGGCCCCGCGGTGCATGTAGCCGATGTGCGGCGTGACGTCGGTGACGAGTTCGCCGTCGATGGTCAGCACCATGCGGAAGACACCGTGGGTGGAGGGGTGCTGCGGCCCCATGTTGATCATGATGTCCTGGGTCTCGAACTCGTGCTCGAAGGCCGGCGTGTCCGGCATCGCGGGCTGGGTCACGGCTGCACCCCCTCGCCGTAAGCGATGCCCTCGCCCTGCAGCACCTCGATCTCGGCGAGCGGGTGCTCCTTGCGCAGCGGGAAGGTGTCGTCCATGTCGTCCGGCAGCAGCAGCGTGCGCGGGTCGGGATGACCCTCGAAGCGCACGCCGAACATCTCCGCCGTCTCGCGTTCGAGCCAGTTGGCCGCGCGCCAGACCGAGGTCGCGGTATCGACCGTCAGGTCGTCGTTCGGCAGCCGCGTCTTGACCGTGAGGTTGACCTTCTGCATCGAGGAGTAGAGGTGATAGACGATGTCGATCCCCTCGTCCTCCCAGTCGACGCCGCTGAGGCAGCGCAGGTAGTCGAAGGCGAGGTCGGGGTAGCGCCTGAGGGCGCGCAGCCCGCGGATGATCTCGTCCTTCGGGATGGTGACGATCAGATCCTGCGAGCCGCGCTCGGGGGCGCAGGTGATGCCGGCCAGGCAGGCGTCGACCTGCCCCCAGATGGTGCCCTCGAGGTCGTCGACGCCGTTCGTCATCGGCCGGTCGCTCCGCGCTCCTCCATGATCTTCTCCTGGAGGGCCACGAAACCGTCGAGCAGCGCCTCGGGCCGTGGCGGGCAGCCGGGTACGTAGACGTCCACCGGCACGATCTTGTCGACGCCCTGCAGCACGCGGTCGTAGCGGGTGTAGGGGCCGCCGTTGGTTGCGCAGGCGCCCATCGAGATCACCCACTTCGGATTCGGCATCTGCTCGTAGAGCAGCTTCACCGCCGGGGCCATCTTCTTCGTCACCGTGCCGGCCACGATCATCACGTCCGACTGGCGCGGCGAGGGCCACGGCACGATCCCGAAGCGGTCGAGGTCGTAGTGCGACATGTAGGTGGCGATCATCTCGATCGCGCAGCAGGCCAGCCCGAACGTCATCGGCCACAGCGAGGACTTGCGCGAGGCGGCGATGATGAGGTCCGCCGGCGCCTGCATCACGCCCGGCAGCACGATCTTGTAGAGCGCCTTGCCCTGGGGCGCCTCGACAGGCGTGAGACTCGGCAGTTCCGACGGGTGCTCCTGCGGAGGCATGTACGGCATCAGCGGCAGCGGCGCCGCGCCGGGCGGGGCTGCCGGGGGAGCGGTGGTCTCGGTCGTTCCGGTTGTGGGGCCTACCGCCATTGGAGTGCTCCCTTCTTCCAGGCGTAGGCGAAGCCGACCGCCAGGATGCCCACGAAGAGCAGCATCTCGAAGTACGCCTGCGGCCCGACCTCCACGAAGGAGAGGGCCCACGGGAAGATAAACACTGCTTCGACGTCAAAGATGATAAAGAGGATCGCGTAGAGGTAGAAGCGCATGCCCACGTTGGTGCTGGTGCGCCGGATCGGCAGCATGCCGCACTCGTAGGTCGTGCCCTTGTGGCGCTCTGACGAGTAGGGAGCGATGAGCCGCGCGCCGATGAGCGCGGTGATGACCATCATGAAGCCCACGCCGCTGGCGACGAGTACGGATAGATAGTTGCCGAACAGCTCGTCCAACGCCCAGTCCCAGCCGCTCGTGGCGGCGCTCGCCGCCGCCTGCTCCGGGGCGGATCGAGGCCCTGCGGCAACGTAGCAGCGGCCCCCCGCATGGTCAACGCGCGCGCCTCGTCAGGCCAGCCGCTCAATCCCCGGAACGAGGTCGAAACCGCGGTCAAAGCTCAGGATGCGGTTGGTTCCCGCCTTCCGCATCACCGCCACATGCAGGGCATCCCGCGCCGAGATCGCGCCCAGGGCGGCGATCAGATCCCTCGCTCCGCGAATCTCGGACATGCCAAAGTCCAACACCTCGTCTGCGATCTCGTCGAGGCTCTCGAAGGCGGCGTCGATCGCGCCAACCCGCTGAATCGCCGTGTAGCGATGGAGTATCTCCTGGTACACCTCGACGTCGGTGACGAGTTGCTCTCCGTCGCTCACGAGTCGCGTGAGGATCGCGGAGGCGCGGTCCTTGTTTGGGTGAGGAGCGCCCACGAGGTACATGGGGATGTTCGAGTCAACGAAGATCAATCGAGGCGCTGCCCTGCCGCGATCTCCTCAAGCATGTCGTCGATGTCGGCCGTCGGGAACTCGTGCCGTGTTGCCTTCGCAATGGCGCGCAGCTTGGCGTCGACCGTTCCATGGCGGTCCGCCCGTGCCTGGCGTAGCGCTTGCCGGACCCATTCCGCCACGGTCATGCGTTGCCGCCGGGCCACGCCCTGGATCTCGGCGTACTCTTCCTCATCCAACAGCACTTGCAGTCGTTTCGCCATGACAACAGTATGATTGACTCATATCAGATGAGTCAATACGTCTCTGCGCGGCAGGCGGAGCCTTGAGAGCCTGATCAGGAAGGCTGCGATATGGTCCGGACCAGCACCCGATTCGTCGCCGAACTCTGGATGGGGGAGCCCGGAATGACCTCGATGCCCGCGACCCGACTCCTCGCGCTCACCGCCCTCTGCCTCGCCGCGCTCGCTCTCCTCGCCTGCGGCGGCGAGGACGAGCCGTGCCCCGAGGGCAGCGACCGCTTCGCCGAGTACCAGCTCTTCCTCGGACGCAGCACGAGCGACGGCAGCGAGGTCAGCGACGAGCAGTGGGCCGCCTTCCTCGCGGACACGGTGACGCCGCGCTTCCCGGACGGGCTGACGGTCCTCGACGCGGCGGGCCAGTGGCGCGACTCCGCCGGCGCGATCCAGCGCGAGCGGTCGAAGCTGCTCTGGATCCTCGCCCCACCCGGCGACGAGGCGCGGCGGCTGCTCGACGAGATCTCCGAGGAATACGAGCGGCGCTTCAACCAGGAGTCGGTGCTGCGCATCCTCGGCAGCGCCTGCGCTTCCTTCTCGTAGCAGGCGGGAGGACGCGGTCGCTCAGACCAGGCCGTGCACTTCCCCGTCCGGGCCGAGGTCGAAGCCGAGCGCGTTCGGCTTCGCGGGCAGGCCCGGCAGGGTGATGATCGGACCCGCGAGCGCGATGATCTGCCGCGCGCCGGCCGCCACCCGCATCTCGGCAATCGGGAAGGTGTGCCCGCGCGGCACCCCGCGCCGGTCCTGGAACGCCGAGAGCGAGAGGTGCGTCTTCGCCACGCAGATCGGGAAGTCCCAGCCGTTCCGCTCGAAGCGGCGGCTCGTCGTGCGCGTGAGCGGACCCCAGCTCACCGCATCGGCGTGATAGATCTCTCGCGCAAGCGTCTCGACTTTCTCGATCACGCCGGCGTCGTCCTCGTAGAGCAGCCGCACCTTCGAGGGCTGCTCGACCGCGGAGACGACGGCCTCGGCCAGCTCGGTCATCCCCGCGCCGCCCTCGCCGTAGCCCTTCGCCTCGACCGCGGCCAGCGCGCCCGCCTCGAGGGCGACGCGCTTCGCGATCTCGATCTCCTCCGCGGTGTCGCTCGCGAACCGGTTGATGGCGACGACGGCGGGCAACCCGTAGTCGCGAACGACGCTGATCGCGTTGCGCAGATTCGCGCTGCCCTCCTCGACCGCCTTCGCGTCGGGCTCATCGAGGGCGTCGCGCTGCGCGCCGCCGTGCCAGCGCAGTCCGCGCACCGTCGCGACGACGACCGCCGCCGACGGCTCCGGCCCGCCCTGGCGGACCTTGATGTCCATGAACTTCTCGAACCCGAGGTCGGCCCCGAAGCCCGCCTCGGTGACCACGAGTTCGCCCGTGGCCAGCGCGAGCCGGTCCGCGATGATCGAGGAGCAGCCGTGTGCGATGTTCCCGAACGGCCCGGTGTGCACGATCGCCGGCTGTCCCTCGGCCGTCTGCACGAGGTTCGGCTTCAGCGCGTCCTTCAGCAGCACCATCATCGCGCCCACGCAGTCCAGCTCGCTGGCGCGCACGGGCCGGTCGCCGTCGGCCCAGCCCACGACGATCTCGGAGAGGCGCAGCCTCAGGTCGTCGTAGTCCGAAGCGAGCGCGACGATGGCCATGATCTCCGACGCCGCCGAGATGTCGAACCCCGTGTCGCGAAGCGGCCCGCCGGCGCGCCCGCCGACGCCGGTCACGATCCGCCGCAACGCGCGGTCCTCGGCGTCCGTCACCCGCCGCCAGGTGATGCCCTCGGCGCTGAAGCCGTCGATCGCGCGGGAGCTGACCGCGTTGTCCGCCATCGAGGCGAGGAAGTTGTGCGCGGACTGGATCGCGTGGAAATCGCCGGTGAAGTGCAGGTTGATGTCGGCCGCCGGCTCGACGGTCGCGCGCCCTCCGCCGGTGCCGCCGCCCTTCATGCCGAAGAGCGGACCGAGCGACGGCTCGCGAATCGCGAGGACGGCGCGCTTCCCGATCCTGGCGAGCCCGTCCGTGAGCCCGATCGAGGTGGTGGTCTTGCCCTCGCCGGCCGGCGTCGGCGTAATCGCCGTAACGACGACCAGCTTTCCGGAAGCGCCCCCCTGCGGGATGGCGCCCAGCGGAACCTTGACCTTGTCACGGCCGTACGGCTCGATCGCCTCCCACTCGAGGCCGAGCTGCTCGACCACCTCGCTCATCGTGCGCACTACAACCTCCGTCATCGCACCGCCGGAGCGTACCGGATCGAGCGTCCAGCCCGCGCGCCTCAGGGAGCGCGGCTCAGGGAGCGCGGGGCCGTGGGGTTGGACCTACACGAATGGCGCGGGACGAGTGTCGACGGGCGCATCGGGAACAGGGGTGCCGGACCAGCGCAGGAACCGGGCCTGGACCCAGCCCCGGGAGCCGTCCTCCGCGAGGACGTGGACCCACACGCAGCTGTAGGGAGCGATGTCATCCCCACATGCATCGTCGCTGGCGAATACGAGGTGGCGGCGGAACGCGTCGGGAACAACCTCGACGGGGCTCCCGGCGGGAAGGCAGACCGTCACGGGGGGCTCCGCGGTGGGCTCCGGCTCCACGTGCAGGCAGCCGTCGACGATCAGCTCGGCCGAGACGGACGCCCCAAAGGGAGGGGTCTGAATCGCGGGATACATGATGTCGACGGTCAGCGATTCTGTCAGGGGCTAACTGGTCAGATTGGCATGAGGGCCGGTCTCCTCCTCAGGGGGATACTCGTCCCCGAAACAGCGGCCTCGATTGGGCCAGTAGCGGCTCTGCGGAGCCTTGACGAGGTAGGAGACCGGCCATGCAGCAGGATATCGCAACGACGCGGAGCATTGAGGGCAGGGAAGGGTCAGGGGTCACCATCGGCCTCGACGTGGGCGACCGCTACACACACATCCACGCCCTCGGCGCCGGCGGGGAGGTGATACGCGAGCGGCGCGTCCGCACCACGGCGGCGGCGCTGGGCGCAGCGCTGACCGGCCTCCCCCCGGCGCGGGTCGTGCTCGAGGCGGGGCCGCGCTCGCCGTGGCTGAGCCGCGTCATGGCGGACCTCGGCCACGAGGTCATTGTCGCCAACCCCCGCCAGGTCGCGCTGATCGCCCGCAGCCAGCGCAAGACCGACCGCCTCGACGCCGCGTGGCTGGCGCGGCTGGGGCGCTTCGACCCGGAGCTGCTCGCCCCGATCCGCCACAGGAGCGAGCAGAGCCAGTATGACCTCGCTGTGGTGCGCGGCCGCGACGCGCTCGTGCGCTCCAGGACGCTGCTCATCAACCACGTGCGCGGGGCCGTCAAGGCCTGCGGCGCCGCGCTGCCGTCATGCACGGCCCGGGCCTTCCACCGCAAGACGGCGGAGCACATCCCTGACGGGCTACGGGCGGCGCTGCTGCCGCTGGTGGAGGCGATCGGCGAGCTCACCGCGCACATCGCGCGGGCCGACCGGGAGATCGAAGCACTGTGCGAGGCTCGCCCCGAGACCGCGGCGCTGCGCCAGGTCAGCGGCGTGGGGCCGATCACCGCGCTCACGTTCGTGCTGACGATCGAGGATCCAGGGCGCTTCCCGAAGAACCGGGAGGTGGGGGCCTACCTCGGACTCGTGCCCCGGCAGCGCGAGTCAGGAGAGCGCGCGCCGCAGCTCGGCATCAGCAAGAGCGGCGACGCGGGCCTGCGGCGACTGCTGGTGCAGGCCGCGCACTACATCCTCGGCCCCTTCGGGCCCGACACCGACCTGCGCCGCTGGGGTGAGCGCTACGCGGGAACAGGGGCGGGCAACGCGAAGAAGCGCGCGGTCGTGGCCGTCGCGAGGCGGCTGGCGGTGCTGCTGCTCGCGCTGTGGAAGACAGGCGAGGTCTACGAGCCGCTTCGCCACGCCGCTGTCCGGGAGGCCGCGTAGCGGGGAGCGGCTGCCGCAGGCGGCACCGCTAGCGACGACCGAGACCGAGCGGAAAGCGGCAACCCGGACAGGAGCGAAGCGTTCGAAGCCTTGCGCGTGATGCCGAACCACCGGGCGACTGCGAAGATTCGCTTGTCCCATCGAGGACGTTGGTCAGCTGGCAGCGCCCCCTGGAAGCAGGATGTGCCTTCATGCACCGGGCCCGATGCGCGGCCCACGGAGAGTGCGGATAGAAGCTCGGCACAGGCTCCGCTCCCGGACATCACGAGCAGCTCAGCATGGACCAAGTGTCGCGCCACGGCGCCACGCCGGACGAGGCCGCCACGTCGGCCTTGCAGAAAGACCGTCCCTCATAGAAGCGATTCTGTCCTTCCATGAAGGAAGTGACATTGCACCAGCAGGAGCGGATCCGCATCGAGGGCCTGCGCATCATCGCGCGCATCATCGCGCGCCAGGCGCGCGCGCCCCGGCCTCCGCGCCAGCCGCCCACCCGGGGAGCGGCCGGCCGAGCCGCCGAACGAACGTGTGCGGCGCGCCGGTGAGCGAATCCGACGGGACGGCGCAGCTTGAGGCGCAGGCGGCGTGCATCGCCCGTTCGGCTGGCCGCTGCCGCCACCTATCACGGGGGTGCGAGCCAGGAGCAGCCCTCTCGTTGTCCCCATCGCCCGCGCTGAGCGAAGACTTCGTTGGTGCGGTGGGCGAGCAGTTCGGTCCTATCCCAGCGACACGCAAAGACGCAGCCGCCTGGCGTGCCCGCGCCCTTCGCCATCGCTCATCTCCTCGCAGTCGATGCGCGGGGCGTGCGAACCCGCAGCGCCGCGCTTCGCCTTCGTCGCTCAAGGCCAAGCCGACCGTTGCCGAGCCCCCATGACGCGCTCGGTGAAGAAGGGGCGGTCGTCTGGGAGGATAGTCGCGGGGAGTCGAGGCCGACATCGGCCCTCGGACGGGACGCATGAGTTCGTGTAGACGGCTGCTTCGGCGCGAGCGGCCCGTGGGGGGGTGCTCAACTCCGGCGTGTCGGCCAGTACGACGCTGGCCGAGTCCCGGTGACATGGTCATCTCCAGGCGATCGTAGGTGGGAAACGAGCAGCATACTCAGGAGGGCCACGAGCACGGCACCGGTACCCATGGCCGCTTCCACGTCGGTGATGGTATCGCTCGTGCAGAACGTGTGCGCGACGACCGACCTCCCCGTGTTGAGCCCGGAGACACGGTCGATCTTTCCTTCAGAGCCGTCAGACAATACCCAGCACTGCCGCTCGTCGTCCTGGACTCCGAAGAGGGCGACGAAGCCTAGTCCCACAGTGCCGGCAATGAGCAGGCCAACGACCGCAGCAGGCAGGGCAGTCGTCAGAAGGCGCGTCGAAGCTGCCAAGCTCCTCTCAGCGGCGAACCACAGCACGAACGTCGCAGGTAGCAGAGCCAGGGTGACTAGTGAGAGGTCCGATAAACTCGCGAGCAGCGAGAGAACGCCGACAGCCACCAGGAGGCCTCCACGGACTCCGCTGTTCCTCGATCTGGATGCAAGGAGGGCGAGCAGATATGGCGCAGCGTACGCCAGCGTGAAGGCGATGTTGCCGGCAATCTGGGCTGCGGCCTCGGGCGACTCACTCAGGATGACGCGCAAAGAGCCGAGGGCTACTGCGGGGACGAGGCCCGCGATGGCACCGATTCTCGCTGCCCGTACCCCACGCGCAGAATCGAGTGGATCTTGACGGGCCAGCGTGGATGCTCCCTTCAAGGGTAGTTCACTTTCCCGTCTTGAACGTTGTGGCCGAAGCTTCGCATCAGTGAGGTTAGCAGCGCCACCGCCCGCGTGCTGGGCATCTCCCGCGACACCGTCAGTGCCTACCTCCGCGCCGGCGGCCCACCCGGGCGCCAGGGTGCGGCATCATCTACCGAGCAGCGACCAGCGCGAGAGGACATTTTCGCTGAACCGTTAAGCGGACAAAGTCGCTGACCGTCGACATACATGACGTTCCAGACTGGCACGTATCCTCGCCCATCGGTCGGCCACGATCGGAGCCGCAACTCGCGGCTGGTTTCCCCCCAGGTACCCCGCCACCACATCCTGTCGGAGACATCGCCAGCCACCGAGATGCGCGTCTCGCCCTCGAGATCCACGACAGTCCCATCGTCGTGGAGAAAGAGCGCGGGATCGTCCGGCGAAGGGAGGAGACGTCCCTTCGACAGCCGCTGTGGGACGGGGAACCACTTACCGTCGAGCATCGCGATCTGGCGTCCAATGAACGTGTCGACCACGAGGCCGGAGCTGTCGGCGAGCCACACGCCGGGGTTGTCGACAGCGACGCCGATGCCCAGGTAGCGGACCGGGAACACCGCGCCGCCGATCCGCATCAGCTCCTCGCCAGTAGCAGCATCGAGCACCGAAACGGTCGTGAGGGCGGTTTCCACGCTCCCAGACTCCCGACCCCAGACCAGCGAGGTGACCGCGAGGTAGAGGCCATCGGGGGAGAGCTTGTAGCCAGTCTCGGTGACGTTCCCTGCATCCCAGTATTCACGTGCAGTGACGTAGTCGAAGGAGACATCCGACAGCAACTCATCGGGCCAGCGATAGCGCAGCAGGCTGCTGCGGTACCCCACCGCGCCGGGGCAGGAGCAGGGCGAATCCGTCCGTGGTCTCGAGCACCTCCGCGTCGCGGAAGGTGCTGAGCGGGTGGTGCGAGCGCACGAACGGGGGGAACGCGTGCGCCGCATCAGCGTGCGGACTGAGCCGCACACTTGTCCCGACCGCGAGATCGACGACCCCGATGTTGTCGCCACCCCTCGCGAGGACGTAGCCGCCGTCGAAATCGAAGAGCTTGATTCTCCAGTCGCGCGAGGGGAGCTGGAACGATGCGACCTCCTCAAGGGACGGGCTTAGCACCACGTACCGGCCAAGCCCGCCGTCGCCGGGAGAAGTCGGATCTACGTGCTCAAAGAAGACACCGTTCCCATCCCGGGCGACCGGTCGGGCGTCAGCCTCCCACGTGAACAGGCGACCGCTCGCGTCGCGGATCAGCCGGCGCGGCGCGTCCGGAAGGTACTCCCGGGTCGCGATCTCGACGGTGCCCGCCGCGGCGTCAATGGCGACGGTCCGGTCGAATCTGGAGCGCGGCTCCGGAAGCGCCGCAGCGGGAATCAACTCGCCGACCCCGTAGCTCGTGCGGGTGTAGGAGGCGTACACGTCCTCGGGTGCGATCTCGCGCAGACCGAGGCCACTCGGCGCCTCGGGGGTCGGAATCGGCGTCGCGGTGGGTGTCGGCGCGGGCGTCGCGGTGGGTGTCGGCGCGGGCGTCGCGGTGGGCGTTGCAGTGGCCGTGGGTGTCGCGGTCGGCGTCGGGGTAGCCGCAGCTGTGGCAGTGGGCGTTGGGGTCGCGGTCGGCGTCGGGGTAGCCGCGGCTGTCGGAGTGGGCGTTAGGGTCGCGGTCGGCGTCGGGGTAGCCGCGGCTGTCGGGGTGGGCGTCGGAGTTGCCGCGGGGGCGCGGTCTGCGTCGGTTGCGCGGTTGGCGCGGAGGTCGGCGTCGGAGTTGTGTCTGTGGCAGTGGCAGTCGAAGTCGCGGGCGGCGCGACCAGCGTGCCCTCGCCGCTGGTGCACGCGAGTGCAGCCGCGAGCGCTACCACGAGCACGAGCGCTCCCAGGCTCCGACGAGCAAACATGCTCCCGCCCCCACTCACCGAGTATGACGCCGCATCAGCGCCTCCGGTTCCCGTTGTGCGGCTCGCGCGCCGGGCCGTGTGTACCTCAGGCCCGGCCCACCGCCGCGTCGATGCGCGACATCAACTCGGCGTCGAGGGGGCCGCGCGCCTCGGCGTCGACGCACTCGCGCAGCTCCTCGCGGTTCTTCACGCCCAGCACCACGGTCGAGACGCCCGGCATCGACAGCGCGTAACGGTGCGCCAGCGCAGCCGGCGACTCGCCGACCTCGCGCGCAAGGTCACGGAACGGCGCGGCGCGGTCGAAGTCCAGCGCGTCGCCGTGGCCTTCCGGCAGCTCGCGGTCGATCGCGTCGGTCAGGGCGCCGGCCTGCACGGCGCGGATCCCCATCACGCCTACGCCCTGCTCGGCGGCCGCGGCGATCACCTCGCGCGGGCGCAGCGGGCCCTCGAAGCGCCGGATTCGCGCCGGCCGAGTCGAGGAGGTTCGCGATGCACTGCACCGCGCCGGGCGGCGTCCCGGAGCGGAGCGCCGCGATCACGGCGTCGGGCACGCCGATGCCCGTGATGCCCCATGCGCCCGCCAGCCCCTCTGACACCAGGCCCTTGAGCGCCGGCCGCACGGACTCCTCGAAGAGCGTGAGCGGAGTGCCCATGTAGTGATCGGCGCGATCGGCGTCGGCATCCGCGACGAGCATGTTGTGCACGATGAACACGTCGACGCGCTCGAGGCGGAGCCGTTCCAGGCTCTCCCTGAGGCTCGAGCGGAGCAATTCCGCCACCGCGGCGGCCGGCGGGGGCGTTGACACGGCACTTGGTCGAGACGCGCACGCCAGCAGGGAGCCGCCCGCCGAACGCCTCGCCGACGACGCGCTCGGCCTCGCCGTCGCCGTAGCTCGGCGCGACGTCGAGCAGGTTGATGCCGAGCTCGATCGCCTCGCGCGTGGTGGCGACGGACTCCTCGCGGGTCGTCGGGCCCCAGACCTGGCCGATCCCCCCGCCGCCGAGGGTGAGCGCGCTGACGTCGTAGCCGAGGCTGCCGAAGCTACGTTGTTCCATGGCGCGAGCGTATTGCCCGTGCTCGCGGCGAGGCAACACAGGCGAGTGGAGACCGCCGGCGGCTAGCTGATCTCGGCGAGCGACTCCTCGAGGCCGCGCAGGCGCGATGACGCCGTCGCGAGGCGCTCCTCCTCGCGCGCGACCACGGCGGCCGGGGCGCGCGTGCGGAACTGCTCGTTCGCCAGCTTCGCGCCGAGCTTCTGCACCTCGTCCTGCGCCTCGCCGATCTGCTTGTCGAGCCGGGCGCGCTCCGCATCGAGGTCGAACAGGCCCGCCATCGGCAGCACCACGCGCCCGACCGGCAGCACTGCCGTCACGACGCCCTCGGACGGCGCCTCCGAGGCGCCCGCCACCACGTGCAGCGGGCGCGCCCGCGCGAGTTGCCCGATCGCCGCCGCGAGGTCGCCCGCGGCCTCCGCCGCGCCCTCGGCGACGACGTAGGCCTCGATCCAGCGTCCGGCCTCGACGCGCTTCGCGGCGCGCTCGTTGCGGATCGCGCGCACGAAGTCCTGCACCGCCGCCAGATCGCGCTCGGCCGCCTCGTCGTAGCGCGCGACGTCGGCCTCCGGGTAGCGCGCGACGATCAGCTGCGGCGCGCCGTCCGGGTCGGGGCGCGCCTCGCTGAGCCGCTGCCAGATCTCCTCGGTGACGAACGGCATGAACGGATGCAGCAGCCGCAGCACGTGATCGAGGACGTACACCATCACCGAGAGCGGGACGTCGTCGCCCTCGCGCACGCGCAGCTTCGCGAGTTCCAGGTACCAGTCGGCGAACTCGTCCCAGAAGAAGTCGCGCGTCTGGCGCAACGCCTCGGCGAGCTGGTAGGAGCGCAGCAGCTCGTCGGCGAGCGCCACGGTCCGCTCCGCTCGCGAGAGCACCCAGCGGTCCTCGCGCCGCAACCGCGGGTCGCCCGCCGGCGGCAGCTCGAGGTCGGCGCCGGGCCCGGCGAGCGAGCGCACCAGCCGCGCGGCGTTCCACAGCTTGTTCGCGAAGTTGCGGCCCGCCTCGAGCCGGTCGTCGGTGATGCGCTGGTCGTTGCCGGGGCTGGTGCCGGAGATCAGCGCGTAGCGCAGCGCGTCCGTGCCGTACTGCCCGATCACGTCGAGGGGATCGACGACGTTGCCGAAGGACTTGGACATCTTGCGCCCGTCGGACGCGCGCACGAGGCCGTGCAGGTAGACCGTCTCGAAGGGGATGTCGCCGCCCTCGAAGCCGCGCATGTTGTAGAGCGAGAGCATGATCATGCGCGCGACCCAGAAGAAGATGATGTCGTAGCCGGTCTCCATCACCTGCGTCGGGTAGAAGCGCGGCAGATCCCCGGCGTCCCCGTCCGGCCAGCCGAGCGTCGAGTGCGGCCACAGCCCGGACGAGAACCACGTGTCGAGGGTGTCCTCGTCCTGCCGCAGCGCGCCGCCGCAGGCCGGGCAGGCGTCGGGGTCCTCGACGGCCGCGATGGTCTCGCCGCAGTCCTCGGCGTCGCAGTACCAGACGGGGATGCGGTGACCCCACCAGATCTGGCGGCTGATGCACCAGTCGCGGATGTTCTCCATCCAGTGCAGGTAGGTGCGCTCGAAGCGCTTCGGCACGAACGCGATGCGACCGTCGCGCACCGCCGCGATCGCCGGCTCGGCGAGCGGGCCGACGTTCACCCACCACTGCTCCGAGACGATCGGCTCCACGACCGCGCCCGATCGCTGCGAGTGCCCGACGGCGTGCGTGTAGGGCTCGATCTTCTCGATCAGCCCCCTCGCCTCGAGGTCCGCGACGATGCGGTCGCGCGCCTCGAAGCGATCGATGCCGGCGTAGCGCCCGGCGTGCTCGTTGAGCGTCCCGTCCGGCGCGAGGATGTTGATCGTCTCCAGCCCGTGCCGCTCGCCGATCTCGAAGTCGACGGGGTCGTGGCCGGGCGTCACCTTGAGCGCGCCGGACCCGGCCTCGATCTCGATCGCCTCGTCGGCGATCACCGGGATCGGGCGGTCGGCGGTCGGCTCCAGCACCATGCGCCCGATCAGGTGACGCCAGCGCTCGTCGTCGGGGTGCACGGCCACGGCGGTGTCGGCCGGGATCGTCTCCGGCCGCGTGGTCGCGATCACGATGTAGTCGTCCGTCGGCTCGCCCGCCTCGTCGAGCGCGGGGTAGCGCACGTACCAGAACGATGATTCGACATCGCGGTACTCGACCTCGAGGTCGGAGAGCGCGGTCTGGCCGGCGGTGTCCCAGTTGATCATCCGCTCGCCGCGGAAGATCAGGCCGTCCTCGTAGAGGTTCACGAAGGTCTGGCGGACGGCGCGCTGGCGCTCCTCGTCGAGCGTGAACGCCTCGCGATCCCAGTCCGCCGAGGCGCCGAGCCGGCGGTGCTGCTCGGCGATACGCGCCCGCGAGGCGTTGACGAACTCCCAGACGCGCTCGAGGAAGGCCTCGCGCCCGATGTCGTGGCGGCTCACGCCTTCCTCGCCGAGCTGGCGCTCGACGAGCGCGTTGACGGCGATCGCGGCGTGGTCGACGCCGGGCACCCAGACGGTG
Source organism: Dehalococcoidia bacterium (assembly GCA_965261685.1). Lineage (GTDB taxonomy): Bacteria > Chloroflexota > Dehalococcoidia > UBA2979 > UBA2979 > VXMT01. The sequence goes on along the minus strand of CBDHDI010000028.1, from coordinate 1,218,317 downwards.
TCGTCGCCGAGCATGCGGTGCCAGCGGATCAGGGCGTCCTCGACGGCGGCGGTGAGGGCGTGGCCCATGTGCAGCTCGCCGGTCAGGTTGGGCGGCGGCATGATCACCGTGAAGGGCCGCTCGCCGCCCTGGGGCTTGAAGAAGCCGCCCTCCTCCCACGCGCGGTAGGTCCGCTCCTCGACCTCGGAGGGGTCGTAGGCGCTGCGCATCTCCTCGCGGGCGCCGCTGTCGGTCGTCATCGCGCGCTCCTCGGGTAGCCATCCGGACCGCCGGGCAAGCAAAACCCCGCCGAAGCGGGGCGTGGGCGACTCGCGCGGCCCTGACTCGGGCCGGCTAGTCGCCGGCGGCTACAGCTACGTTCCCGTTCACGCCCTCGATGGTAGGCAGCGGTCCGCGGAGGGGTCAACGCGTGCGGGTTGCGGGAACGCAAGCGGAGTTACACTGGCCCGCCCCATTTGTTAGTCATCGGGCTCGCACTTACATGTCGAGCCCCACTTTGAAAGCGCTGTTTCACTCGCCGCCGTGATTTGTTAGTTTCGGCATCTCCACTTACACTTGAGCCCTCGCTCTACAGCCACGCTTATACGGAAAGACGCTTGAACATGGATGCATCGAGGTTCGCCAACAGCCCAGCCGGTCGTCTGGAGGAGACGACGAATGGAGCGCTGGCGTTCGTACCGGTACCTCTGCCTCGCCTGCTCGAACTCTCGGCCGAGCGCGTCTACCAACTTGATGAGGCGTCACGCGCGGTCGCGACGCTGGCAGGCGCTGGGGAGACGTTGCCGAACCCGCATCTGCTGATCGCGCCATTCATGCGGCGCGAGGCGCTGCTCTCCTCACGCATCGAAGGTACTCAGGCTTCCGTCTCGGACGTGTACGCCGCGGAGGCGACGGGCCGTCCGCACGGCGACGCGGATGAGGTCGTCAACTACGTGCGGGCGCTTGAACTCGGCATCGAGCGGCTCGCCGAACTCCCGATCTGCACGCGGCTCGTCCTCGAACTGCACGCCGAACTGCTCAGCGGCGTGCGCGGGCAGGACAAGCGCCCAGGCGAACTGCGCGATCTGCAAGTCTGGATCGGCCCGGAGGAGAGCCCGATTGAGGCCGCCAGCTTCGTGCCACCACCTCCCGACTACCTCGCCGATTTGATGTCCGAGTGGGAAGCGTTCGTCCACGACGAGGCCGCGATGCCGCCCCTCGTTCGCAGCGCACTGATGCACCAACACTTCGAGACCATCCACCCGTTCCGCGACGGCAACGGCCGCATCGGGCGGCTGCTGATCCCTCTACTCCTGATCGAGCGCCACGTCCTGCGCTCCCCGCTGCTCTACCTGAGCGCGTACTTCGAGGCCCATCGGCAGGCCTACTACGACCATCTCTCCCGCGTCAGCGAGACCGGCGAGTGGGATCCGTGGCTCGACTTCTTCCTCAGCGGCGTAATCGAGCAGTCCCATGACGCCATGCAACGCACCCGCGCCCTGCGCACACTGCAGGAGGAGTACCGGCAACGGCTGCTGGCCGCCTCAGCGTCGGCGAACGCGCTGCAGATGGCCGACGAACTGTTCCTCAGCCCGATCGTGACGTACCGCCGTGTCGCGGAGTTCCGGGGAGTCACGGACCCAGGCGCGCGTATCGTGGTCAGCAAGCTAGTGGAAGCTGGCATCCTTCGCCCCTCGCCAGGTACACGTCCGCAACTCTTCGCCGCAAGGGAGTTGCTTGACCTACTGCAGTAGCCGTCCCGTCACCTCACCCGCCGCCTGACCTCCTCCACCACGCGCCCCACGTACCGCGCACGCGTCTCCACCGTCCGCGCGCGCTCGATGAAGGCGACCATGCCCTCGCGCTGCGCCTCGGTCAGCGCCTCGAATGCCTCGCGGCCGCCCGGGATCGCTTCGAGGGCGCTCGCGAGGTCCGCGGGGAGCGAGGGGTCACGAGGGGCCTCGGCGGGCCAGAACTGGACCTCGACGACATCGCCGACGCCCGCGCCGGCGGCGGCCCGCACGGCGCCGTTGAGGAAGAGGCGGTAGGCGCCTCCGCCGCGGGGGGTGAGCCGCGTGCGGAAGGCGACGCCCGCGACCTCGCCAGCGACGGGCGGGTGCGTTCCGGCTCCGAGGGCGCGGCTTGCCTCGGCGGGCACGTCGACGCAGTAGTTCATGCCGACGCGGTAGATCGCGGCGCTGAAGCGCTGCGTGGCGTCCGAGGGCTGCGCGGCGGCGGCCGAGCGCCTACCCTCGTCAGCGTGCGAACGGGGGGACGGCATGGAGCTGCGCGGCCTCGGCTACCCGGCCATCATCTGCAAGAACATGCAGCTGAGCATAGAGTTCTACTCCAAGCTCGGCATGCGCCACCTCTACACCGAGCCCAACCGCGACGACAACGAGTCCGTGCAGGCCCTGCTCCACGCCGGCGGCGACTCCTACGTGATGCTCGTCGGACCCACCCACGAGGGCGTCCGCATCGCCGAGGCCAGCCTCGGCGTCGGCTCGATGCAGTACCTCACGCTGCAGGTCTCCGCCGGCTTCATGGACCAGGCCTACTTCGAGCTCTCCACCGCCGGCGTGCGTGGCAGCGAGGAGATCCGGCGCGGCTATGAGCGCCTCGTCTTCCTCGAGGACCCCGACGGCGTGCTGATCGCGCTCGTCGCCTGGTCGACCGAGCCGCCGCCCGGGGTCGCCCGCGCCGAGGTGCTGGCGCGGGCGGGGGAGATCAAGGACGCCGCGGGCGCGCCCTTCATCGAGGACGAGCACATCCAGCAGGCAATCGCGGCGCTGAGCGCCTGAGCAGCGTCGGAGGAGCGAGTAGATGCCGTACGCCGAGGTCCGCGACACCCGTAGCTGGTATGAACTGCGCGGCGAGGGCCCGCCGCTGCTCTTCATCAGCGGCAGCGGCGGCGCGCTCTGGTCGACGCCCGGCACGCTCGACCCGCTGTTCGAGCGCTTCCGCGTGCTCGCCTACGACAAGCGCGGACTCGGAAGCTGCGAGGCGCCCCCGACCGTCTGGGAGATGGCGGACTTTGCCGACGACGCGGCGGCGCTGCTCGACGTCGTCGGCTGGGAGCGCTGCGACGTGGTCGGCGCGTCGTTCGGCGGGATGATCGCGCAGGAGCTCGCGCTGCGGCATCCGCAGCGCGTCGGGAAGCTCGTGCTGTGCTGCACCTCGCCCGGCGCCGACTTCCCCTCCTACCCGCTGCACGAGCTGCTCGACGTGCCGCCCGAGGAGCGCGCCTCGCGCCGCGTCGCCATCACCGACGTCCGTCAGGACGCCGCATGGCAGGCCGCGCACCCCGAGGAGTACGCCGAGCTCGCCGGGCGCTACATCGGCGGCTACGAGAGCGAGGAGGACGAGCGCCGCCACCGCCGCCTGCTCGACGCGCGCTCGCGCCTCGACACGATCGACCGGCTGCCCTCGATCGCCAGTCCGACGCTGATCGCCGGCGGGCACTTCGACGGGATCGCGCCGCTGCGCAACCAGGAGCTGCTGCACGAGCGCATCCCCGGCTCGCGCCTCGAGCTGTTCGAGGGCGGCCACGGCTTCATGCGCGAGGACCCGCGCGCCCTCGAGGTGATCGCCGACTGGCTCACGGCGTAGAGCCTCAGCGAGCAGCGAACGGAGACCGGCATGCGCATCGCCGAGGCGAAGACCTGGGCCGTCGCCAACCCCGATCCGCAGCGCGGCGGACCGTGCTGGATCTTCCCCAAGCTGACCACCGATGACGGCATCGTTGGCTACGGCGCGGCCTACGGCGTCCCCTTCGGCACAAGCAAGGTGCGCGGCCTGATCGAGGACGTGGCCGAGCGGCACGCGATCGGACGCAGCCCCTTCGACATCGAGGCGTTCTGGCGCATCGCCTACTCCAGCGGCTTCGCGCAGCGGCCGGAGATGACGATGGGCTCCGTGATCAGCGCGATCGAGATGGCCTGCTGGGACATCGTCGGCAAGGCGCTCGGCCAGCCCGTCTACAACCTCCTCGGCGGCCGCGTGCACGAGACGCTGCGCTCCTACACCTACCTCTACCCCGCCGAATCCAGCGCGGACGGCATGCAGTACGCCGACGCGTTCGACGACCCCGACGCGGCCCCCGCGCGCACCGCCGCCTACATGGAGCAGGGCTTCACCGCCGTCGGCGTCGACCCGGTGATGCCCTACGGCGCGTTCGACCCGCGCCAGATCTCGCTGGCCGCGCTCGACAACGCCGAGCTGGTCGTGAAGCGCATGCGCGAGGTGGCCGGGAGCAGCTGCGACCTGCTGATCAAGATGCACGGCCAGCTGACGACCGCCGCCGCGATCCGCCTCGCCCGCCGCCTCGAGCCCTACGAGCCGCTCTGGATCGAGGAGCCGCTGCCACCGGAGAACCCGCGCGAGATGGCCCGCGTCGCGCGCGCGACCTCGATCCCGATCGCCACCGGCGAGCGCCTCGTCACTCGCTACGAGTTCGTCGACGTGCTGCGCTATGGCAGCGCCTCGATCCTGCAGCCTGCGCCGGCGCGCGTTGGCGGCATCCTCGAGACGAAGAAGATCGCGGCGATGGCGGAGGCGCACTACGCGCAGCTGGCCCCGCACCTCTACGCCGGGCCGATCGAGGCGGCGGCCAACATCCAGCTCGGCGTCTGCTGCCCGAACTTCCTGATCCAGGAGAGCATCGAGACCTTCGGCGGCTTCCACGCCGAACTGCTGAAGCAGCCGATCGAGTGGCAGGACGGCTACATCATCCCCTCGGACCGGCCGGGCCTCGGCTACGAGCTCGACGAGGCGGTCGCGGACGCGCACCCCTACGAGGGCGACGACGTCTTCCCGCACATGGAGGAGACCCCGACACCCACGGTCTGAGCGGGGCGCCAACGGCTCCGCGGGCTACGAGCTCGCGGCCCAACGCGCGAGCGCCTTGTCCGGCGCGGCGATCTCCTCGAGCGAGGTGTAGTACCAGTCCCCCCAGCCGTCCTCCGGCATGCCGGTGAACAGCATCAGGTTGAGCGGGTAGTGCTCGCTGTCCGTGGCGCGGCGCAGGTCGTCGCGGAAGAGGAAGGTGGGCTTGCCTTGGTGGGCTGGACAGCGGCGTGAGGTACGATGTGCAGATGCGGGCAGTAGGCTAGGCGCAGGCAGGTCAAGCCATGTCTCGGCAAAGGATGTGTGGGTTCGAGGCGCTCGGTCCTTTGAAGCCATGCACTCCCTCGAGTCGTTCTAGGAGCCAGTCGTAGGTGTGAATTTGGATGCGCCGGTCTTCTTTGGTCTGGCGCCTCACCTGTTCGTGATTTGGCCGCAGGAATTCACGTCGGCCAACGAGGACGAGTCCCTCGTCCTGGGGACGAACGCCGGCTAACCCCAATCCTCCCTCGGTCAAGGGTCGGCGGGCGTACTCAAGGTTGTTTTGAAGCCACTCGCGCCACTCCAGCACTTGAGCGACACCCGCGCGGGCGTGCTGGTCGAGGTCATTCTTCTTGGCGAGTGTCACCCGAGACCGCGGCGTCTCCAGTTCGACGAGTACCCATCTCACGCCGGCAGAGTCCACGCTCGCGATGAGAAAGTCCGGCACGTACGCAGTCCCCAGTCGCGGGTGCGGCACGCAATACAGTCCGTGATGACCTCCGAGGAGTGATGCCAGCACCGTTGGATGGTCTTCGATAAACTGCTGGAGCGGTCGCTCATCTTTCGCTGATTCCACGATGTCGCGAAGTTCTTCGATATCCGATTCTGTGATTCCGTCTGCCACCGCGTAAGGCTCCAACATGGCCGCTTTGGCGCTAGACCACGACTCTCCGTGCGCGCGTTGAGCGGCCCGATTCGCTGCCTTCCGTCGCCACTCGGCGGCGTGCGCCGACTTGTCGGCGGAGCGAGCTACCATGGTCAGTGTGTCCGGCCACGCGCGCGCCCCCTTGCCACCCCTCAGGTACACTCGGCCATCGCCGCCGATCGAGGAAACGGCGTCGACCTCATCCGGATCCGCCATCGAGCGCCGGATGATGTCGCCCTCGCACAATCGCAACCTGCGAAGCATGCGAGAACGCAGCCGTAACCTGAGGTACTGGATCCAAGCATCTGCCTCCGCCGCCGTATCACACTTCGGCTCACGCTTCTGTGGTTCGAGAGCAAGTTCCGCCAGCACGTCGCGCTGATAAGGGTGGACAGGACGCGGTGGATCGGTTCCGAGACTGGGGTGCAGGTGCTGGCGCAGGCGAGCTGCGGCGACCAACCGAGGCAGCGCACTTCTCATCCGGAGCCCGGCGGCTGACGCGATGGCTAGCTGTTCTGGCGTGCAGCGTCCTGTCAACTCGATGATTGACTGGGTTGCCTCTTGCCATCGACGAAAGACCATGTGGCTGCGCCCGCTGAAAGAAGCGAGTCCCGTTGGGGATTCTACCTGAGCTCGAATCCACCGATCGAAGCTTGAAGGGGCGGGCTGCCGGGCTGCCGGAGCGTTCGGCGGGCGTGCCGGCGTTCGCCGGGCGGTGCCGGAGCGAGGAGCCGTCGCTCAGCGTCGCTCAGCGCGGCTCGGGGGCGCTGAGGGCGCCGGCGCGAGGGTGCGCGAGGCGTGCGCGGGCATGCTGGCGCGAGCCTCGGACCCGTGTTGGCGCTGTGAGCGAGCGTCAGGCCGGGAGCGGTAACGCCCGTAACCGCGCCAGGGCGGCTGCCCACTGGCCAGCCCAGGGCCAGCGCTTCGCGAGGTGCAGGGTCCAGCGCCGTGCAGAATGGGTGAGCCGTCCGGCGAGAGCGAAGTAGCGCCGCCTGAGCGTCCTGGTCGTCACGATCCCCTCGCCGAGCCCGAGCCGCGCCGTCCAGCGGGCGAGGTTGTGCGCGATCACCTGCACCGCGAGCCACGCCCCGTTCGCGCCGAAGCGGCCCGAGGGGAGATGGTTCAGCCCGACGCCGTACTTGAGGTCACGGATCGTGTTCTCGATCTCGGCGTGACGGCGATGGTCGGCCTCCAGCTCCAGCAGCTCCCCGGCGCGATCGGTGATGAAGGCGTGGTAACTATAGTTCGCAAAGAGCGCGAGCTGTGAGCCGGGCGTCGGCTTGACGCGCCGCACGATGAGCCGCACCGCGGTGGCATCCTCCTTGTGCTGGAACGGCGTGTAGGTCGTCTCGGCGACATCCGCGCCGCCCGGCAGCCAGTACGGGATCGGCGTCCAGTCCTCTTCCGGGATCGCCTCGATCAGCGTGCGTACGTTCGGCTGCTGGCGAATGGTGATGGAGAAGCGGACATCCTGCTTGCGGCAGACGGCGACGACGGCGTGGTTGTAGAAGCCGCTGTCGGCGCGCACCGTGAGCTGCCCGCTCGCCCCGGCGTCGCGCACCCGCGCCACCGTCTCACGCAGGAAGTGGGCGGCGCCGCGGGCGGTGTTGGCGCGGCCCTCGCGCAGCCGCGCCATCAGCACGTCACCCGTCCCGGCCGCAACGGCGAGCAGCGGGTGATAGCCGCGCACGCCCGTGTAGCCGTGGTGCCGGGCGCCCTCCTTCGCCAGGCCGTAGGTCTCGCAGATCGTCGAATCGAGGTCGATCGTGAACGGCGCCGCGCCCGGGCCCGCTCCGGCCGCCCAGCTGCGGGCGAGCAACTCGCGGCTGAGGCGGTCGAGCTGGCGGACGTGGCCCCAGCTGAAGCTGCGCAGGAAGACACCGAGCGTGGACGGCGCCTTGACGGTGCAACCGAGCACGCTCGCCGTCCCGCCGGCGCGCAACGCAGCGGCGTCGTCGATGCACTCGCCGCCCGCGAGCGCCGAGGCGACCAGGGTCAGCAGCTTGTCGCCGGCGTTCGCCCGGCCCGGCGCGTCACCGAGGTCGAGGTAGCTGTCGGCGAGCTCTTGCAAACCGAGATGCTGGGCGAGCGTGGCCGGGAGGAGCAGCCCCGCATCGGCCACCAGGCGGTCGTCGTCGAAGGCGATGTCTATCCGGTCGGGGTCGCTCGTTGGTAGCATCGAATGGGTGCTCCCTGTGGCTGTGACGTGATTCGGTCAAAAACCATTGTCCCAGCTACAGCGGAGCACCCAACCGCAACCGCTCATGCGCTCTTCTTCGGTGGATCCCGGCTGAGGCTGTTGCGTCGGGTGAGGCAGCATGTTGGGGTAGGCGACGTCGTCGCAGGTCTGCGGTTACATAGCCGCGTAACCACCGTCCACGGCAATGACCGCCCCGGTGACGTAATCCGATGCTGAACCTGCCAGAAATACCGCGGTCCCCTGCATCTCCTCCGGCTCACCCCAACGGCCCGCCGGGATGCGGCGGTTGATCAGGTCGTAGCGCTCCGGCTGGTTGGCAGGAACCGCGGCAGTCAACTCAGTCATGAACCAACCGGGAAGGATCGCGTTGGACTGGATGTTGTCCTTTGCCCAGGCAACGGCCAGGCTCTTGGACAGTTGAACGATCCCACCTTTGCTGGAGGAATAAGCCGCGCCGCTTCCGCCGCCTCCGAAGATTGAAAACATCGATCCGATGTGGATCAGTTTTCCACCACCCTGGGCTTTCATGGACGGGTACACCGCCCTGGAGGCCAGGAAGGCTGCCCGCAGGTTGACGTCCAGCACGTGGTCCCACTCGTCCGCTGCCAGGTCCTGAGGCTCCTTGCGCACCGTAACGCCCACATTGTTCACGAGGATGTCGACGCGCCCAAAGGTGTCCAGGGTCTGAGTCACCATTCCGTTGATGTCCGATTCCTCGGAGACGTCGACGGAAATCCCGAGCGCCTGTGCTCCTGCTGCTTCGATCTGAGCCAGTGCCACGGCCGTCTTGGCGGGATTCCGGGCCGCTACCACGATGTTGGCCCCGGCCGCGGCCAGTCCGGTAGCCATTGCGAGGCCCAGCCCACCGTTGCCGCCGGTCACTATCGCGACCTTGCCTTCCAAATCGAACAACTGCGTCATTTGCATCTTGCCTGTCTCCTTCAGCGTCGGAGCTAACTCTATCAACGCATCCAACCGCCAGGTCTGAGCCGTCGCCTACGGCTCCGCGGCCCAACGCGCGAGCGCCTTCTCCGGCGCCGCGATCTCCTCGAGCGAGGTGTAGTACCAGTCCTCCCAGCCGTCCTCCGGCATGCCGCTGAACAGCATCAGGTTGAGCGGGTAGTGCTCGCTGTCCGTGGCGCGGCGCAGGTCGTCGCGGAAGAGGAACGTCGGCTTGCCGAGGGCGATCGCGATGCCCAGCTCCACCATCACGCCCTCGTCGGGCGGGACGCCGTTGACCACGGCGAAGATGGCGTCGGCATCGACCACGTCGCGAACGTCGGCCTGCCCGATGCGGTAGGCCCAGCCCCGCGCCGTGAAGTCCTGCTGGTTGTTGCGGGCGAACGGCTCCCAGACCTCCAGCCCCAGCGCCTCGAGGGCGGCGACGAGCGGCGGCAGCAGCGTCGCCTTCTGCTGCGCGGAGAAGCCGTAGGGGTTCGCGAGGTAGATGGTCTTCGTCACGTGCGCTCGCCCCCAACCGGCACGTTCGAGGCAGGGCTCAGTCCTCCGCCCACGGCGCGCGGGTCGGCCCGGGCAGCCGCTCCTCGATCTCGCGGCCGGCGGCGTCGAGTTCCTCGTCGGTCAGCGTCTCCTGCAACGACTCGAAGAAGGTGCGTTCCTCCCAGCGGATGTGGGAGCGCAGCGACTCGCCGAAGAGCATGAGCGCCGCGCGGCGCTCCTTGCCGTCCGGGTGGTCGCGCATCAAGGCCACCAACGCCTCCATGCCGAGGTGGTCGCGCAGCAAATGCCGCACGCGCTGGTCATCGGGCCCCGTGTGGCGCAGCAGTCGCGCGAGCAGGCACTCGGACTCGGCGTGGAAGTGCGGCAGCAGCCCGCGCGTCCAGAAGCGCAGCAGATCGGCGTACAGCTCCGCGACGGCGGCATCGTCCGCCGCGGGCAGCTCGCGTTCGATCCTCAGCGCGAACGCGAGCCCGTGGTGGTGCTCCTCGGACAGCCGCCGCAGCCGCGGATCGCGCTCCATCGACTCCCCCTACTCGCGGTCGAGGTCGAACGCGTCGTGCAGCGCTCGCACGGCGTCGCCCACCTGCTCCGCCCGCACGATGCAGGTGATGCGGATCTCCGAGGTCGAGATCAGCTCGATGTTGATGCCGTGCTCGAACAGCGTGCGGAACATGCGCGCGGCGAAGCCCGGGCTCGTGCTCATCCCCGTCCCGACGATCGAGACCGACCCGAGGTCGGCGTCCGCCACCACCTCGCTCGCCTCGAGTTGCGGAAGGATCGACTCGACGACGCGCAGCGCCGGCTCGGCGTCGCCGCGGTCGACGGTGAACGTCATGTCGGTGAGGCTCTCGACGCTGGCGTTCTGCACGATCGTGTCGACCGAGACGCCGGCGTCCGCGAGCGGGGTGAAGAGTTGCGCGGCCACGCCGGGGCGGTCCGGCACGCCGCGCACCGTGATCTTCGCGATCGCTTGCTCGTGCGCGATGCCGCGCACCTTGTTCCCCTGCTCCATCGTGCTCTCCTCGTGGATCAGCGTACCCGGCGCCTCGCTGTCGAAGGTGCTCGCGACGAGGATCGGCACCCCGTAGAGCGCGCCGACCTCGACGGCGCGTGCGTGCACCACGCGCGCGCCGGTCGCCGCCAGCTCCAGCATTTCCTCGTAGCCGATGTCGCGCAGCGGGCGCGCCCGCGGGCAGATGCGCGGGTCGGCGCTGTAGACGCCGGCGACGTCCGTGTAGATCTCGCAGCGATCGGCGTGCAGCGCCGCGGCCAGCGCCACCGCCGTCGTGTCGCTGCCGCCGCGCCCCAATGTCGTGACGTCGAAGTCGTCCGAGGCGCCCTGGAAGCCGGCGACGATCACGATCCGCCCGGCCGCAAGCTCACGCTCGATCCTCGCTGTCTCGATACCGGCGATGCGCGCGCGCCCGAAGACGGCGTCCGTGCGGATCCCGGCCTGCACGCCGCTCAGGCTGATCGCGTCGCTCCCCAGCTCGTGCAGCGCCATCGAGAGCAGCGTCGAGGAGACCGCCTCGCCGGTGGAGAACAGCATGTCCAGCTCGCGCGGGCGCGGGTTGCTCGTGACCTCGTTGGCCAGCGCGATCAGCCGGTCGGTCGTGTCGCCCATCGCGGAGACGACGGCGACGACGCGATCGCCGCCTGCGGCGCGCTCGGCGATGCGGCGCGCGACGTGCGTGATGCGCTCCGCGTCGGCGACGGAGCTGCCGCCGTACTTCTGGACCACCAGCGCACCGCTCGGCTCGCTCAACTGGCTACTGCCCTACTGCCCGTCCGCCGTCAGCACCTCGGCGCCCCGCGTGCGCAGCGCACAGACGCGCGTCGAGGCCTCCACGCCGCGGGCGGCCGCGGCGACGCGCATCGCCCCCGCGATCTCCTCGAAGCGATCGGTTGCGAGGGCCGCGATCGTCGGACCGCCGCCGGAGAGGTAGACGCCGTGCGCGCCCGCGTCCCGCGCCGCCTGAAAGATCTGGTACATCGGCTGGAAGATCGTCGCGCGCGCGGGCTGGTGCAGCACGTCCTCGGTGGCGATCTGCAGCAGGTCGTAGCGGCGCGCATTGAGCGCCGCGATCAGCAGCGCCGCGCGTCCGATGTTGTGCACCGCCTGGTTTCGCGTCAGCCGCTCCGGCAGCGTGCGCCGCGTCTCCTCGGTCGGCATCGAGAACGCCGGGATCAGCAGCACGAGCCGCAGTTCCTCGGGCAGCTCGACGCCGAGCTGCGTGACGCCCGCGCCCTCGTCCGTCTCGACGATCACGCGCAGGCCGCCGAACATCGCCGGGACGGCGTTGTCGGCGTGGCGTTCGAGCTGCACCGCCAGCGGCAGCAGCATCTCCCGATCGAGCCCGCTGCCGGTCAGCGCGTCGGCCGCCAGCAGGCCGCCGACGCGCGCCGCCGCGGAGATGCCGAGGCCGCGCCCGACGGGCAGGTCGGACTCGTAGTGGACCTCGATGCCCGCGGGCTGCGCGAGCGCCGCGCGCTCGTAGAACAGCTGCGCAGCGCGCGCGGCCATCGCGGGGATCGGATCGGAGGGCGTCGCGACCGGCTCATCGCTGAGCCGGAACTCCAGCTTCAGCGTCCAGTCGAGCGCGACGCCGAGGCTGTCAAAGCCCGGCCCGAGGTTCGCGGAGGTGGCCGGAACCTCGACGGCGACTTCCCGGGCGACCACTGCCGCCCCGGACCTAGTTCAGCCGCTCGAAGATCGAGGCGATGCCCTGACCTCCGCCGATGCAGAGCGTGACCAGGCCGTAGCGGCCGCCGCTGCGCTCCAGTTCGTGCATCGCCTTCACGGTCAGGATCGTGCCGCTCGCGCCTACCGGGTGGCCGAGGGCGATCGCGCCGCCGTTTGGGTTCGTGCGGTCGTCCGGCAGCCCGAGCGAGGTGCTGCACGCCGCCGCGACGGCGGCGAAGGCCTCGTTCAGCTCGATCGTGTCGAGGTCGTCGATGGTGAGGCCGGCCCTGGCCAGCGCCCGCTGGGAGGCCGGAATCGGGCCGGAGCCCATGATCCGTCCCTCCACGCCCGCCTCGGCGCGCGAGACCAGGCGCAGCCGCGGCGTCAGGCCCAGCTCGGCGGCCTTGCGCGCGGTGGTAACCACCACCGCCGCCGCGCCGTCATTGATGCCGGAGGCGTTGCCGGCGGTCACGGCGCCGTCCGCCTTGAAGGCGGCGCGCAGCTTGCCAAGTGCCTCGAGGTCCGTCTTGCGCGGGTGCTCGTCCGTGTCGAAGGTGACGGTGTTGCGGCCCTGCCGCACCTCCAGCGGGAGGATCTGGTCCTTGAAGTGACCCGCCTCGATGGCGGCGAGGGCGCGCTCCTGGGAGCGCATGGCGTACCCGTCCTGGACCGCGCGGGAGACCTCGAACTGCTCGGCGAGGTTCTCCGCGGTGATGCCCATGTGGCACTGCTCGTACGGGTCGGAGATGAGGTGCAGCAGGTTGTCCTCGAGCGTGTCGTGGCCGAGGCGGTAGCCGTTGCGGCCCTTGCGCAGCAGGTAGGGCGCCATGCTCATGTTCTCGGCGCCGCCGGCGACGATGATCTCGGCGTCCCCGGTCTGCAGCCAGCGGGCAGCGGTGTTGATCGCCTCCAGCCCGGAGCCGCAGATGCGGTTCACCGTGTAGGCGGGCGTATCGACGGGCAGCCCCGCCTTGAGGGTGGCGACGCGCGAGATATAGCCGTCCTCGGCGACCTGCCCGACACAGCCGAGGATCACCTGATCGACCTGCTCGCCCTCGATCCCGGCGCGGGCTACGGCCTCCTTGATCACCGCCGCAGCAAGGTCCGAGGCGGGCGTCTGGCTGAGCGTCCCGTTCATCGTGCCGATCGCGGTGCGAACACCGCTGATGATGACCACGTCATCCATGCCGGAAGTCCCCCTTCGGGTGCGCCGCTTGCGCTGCAAGGGCGACAGTCTACATGAGCAATACGTAGTGATCGCCCCACGCGGATGCACAAGCCGTGCACAGTCCGCCACCCGTTGCGGACGAACGTTGCGCCCCGCAGCTCACGATTCGCGGAGCCCCCGAACGCGCGACCACGCCTCCTCGGTGAGCGTCTCCGGAGGTCTCGTCGCGTCGAGCACGAGCCAGCGTTCGGGATTGCCCTCCGCCTCGGCGAGGTAGCCCGCGCGGACGCGCCGGTGAAAGTCGAGCGGCTCGCTCTCCAGGTAGTCGCCGGCACGGCCGACGCGGCGAAGGCCCTCGTGCGGAGGCAGGTCCAGCAGCAGCGTCAGGTCGGGCATCAACCCGCCCGTCGCGACCCCGTTCGCAGCGTCCACCACATCGCGTTCGATACCCCGGCCGAAGTGCTGGTACGCGACCGTCGAGTCGAGATAGCGGTCGCAGAGCACGAGCGCGCCTCGCTCGAGCGCCGGGCGGATCAGCTCCGCCACGAGCTGCGCGCGCGCCGAGGCGAACACCAGCAGTTCGGCGCGCGGGTCGGGCGGATCGCCGGAGGACGCACCCAGCAGCGCCTCGCGCAGCCGCTCGCCGAGGCCCGTGCCGCCGGGCTCGCGGCAGGTCACGACCTCGCCGCCTGCCCCCCGCGCGCGCGCTTCGAGGGCGGCCAGCAGCGTTGATTTGCCCGCGCCCTCGCCGCCCTCGATCGTAACGAAGCGGCCTCGCTGCGATTCGCTCACCGTCAGTCCGGGAGCACCGGGGAGCCGCCGCGCGGCCAGGGCGGGTCCGCGCCCGTGCCGGGGCCGGGCGCCACGAGCACGCGCCGGTAGGGCTCGCGCCCGCGAGAGGACGAGGTCGCTCCGTGGCGCGCCGCCAGCTCGTGCTGGAGGCGGCGGATGTAGGAGCTCTGCGGCGTCAGCTCGACGCGCTGCTCGCCACCGTGGCTGACCGCCGCGATCGCGTCCTCGGCCTCGCGCAGCGCCGCCGTCGTCGGGTCCGCGCCATCGCCGTCGCCGCGCATGCGCAGCAGCGCGCCGGCCATCTGCGTCACGGTGTTGTTGCGCAGCACCAGCACGGGCACGCCTCGCGCCTCCGCCTCGCGCAGCGGCCCGCTGCGACGGCGGTAGTAGGGGCGCAGCGTCAGCACCGCGTCCGCCTCCGAGAGGCGGTCCACCACCTCCGCCTGCGAGCGCGTCGAGGTGATCGCCTCCTCCAGCCGCGCGCGGCTCAAGCCGAACGGCAGCAGTCGCCGCGGCGGGCCGCCCGGCGCGGGCGTCAGCATCCGCGACGGCGCGCGCTCCTCGCTGCGCTCGTTCGCCGGGGACTCGTGCGCCTTCGACGCGACAGCGACGTGCTCGACCTGCGCCACCTCGCCGCTGCCGCCGACCGTGCGCACCTCCGCCTCGGCATCGAAGCCACGCAGCAGCTTGTCCACCGTCGCCCCGATGTCCTCGTGCACGGCGACCCGCTCGAACGACTGGATCTCGACCAGCGAGTTGAAGGTGGGAGGCGCGCGGCGCTCCAGCACCGTCTTCTGCGTGCCGCGGCGGCGCGCCTCCTCGTCACCGAGGGTGACCGACTCGATGCCGCCGATCAGGTCGGACAGCGTCGGGTTCTGCATCAGGTTGTGCAGCGTGTTGCCGTGGGCCGTGCCAATCAGCTGCACGCCGCGCTCGGCGATGGTGCGCGCCGCGGTCGCCTCGAGGCTGGCGCCGATCTCGTCGATCACGATCACCTCGGGCATGTGGTTCTCGACGGCCTCGATCATCACCTGGTGCTGCAGCTCCGGCTTCGGCACCTGCATCCGCCGCGCGCGCCCGATGCCACGGTGCGGGATGTCGCCGTCGCCGCCGATCTCGTTCGAGGTGTCGACGATCACGACGCGGCGCCCCAGCTCGTCGGCCAGCACGCGCGCCGTCTCGCGCAGCATCGTGGTCTTGCCGACACCCGGCGCGCCGAGCAGCAGCACACTGCGGCCGGACTCGACGAGATCGAGGATCGCGCCCGCCGACCCGGTGACGGCGCGCCCGACGCGGCAGGTCAGCCCGACGATGCGGCCGCGGCGGTTGCGGATCGCCGAGATGCGGTGCAGCGTCCTCGGAATTCCCGCGCGGTTGTCGTCGCCGAATTCGGAGACCGAGGCGACGACGTGGTCGATGTCCTGCTCGCTGACCTCGCCCTCGTCGAGCGCCGTCTCGCGGTCGCTGTAGCGCGCCGTCGGCGGGCGTCCGAGGTCGAGCACCACCTCCAGCAGCCCGTCGCCGTCCGGGTCGCCCTGCGCAGCGAGCGCGGTGGCGACGCGCGGCGGCAGCGCCTCGATCAGCAGCTCGCGCTCGACCCGATCGTCGACGCCGTCGGTCACTCGCTACCCTCCGGCCGGCGCCGCGACGCCCACGGTGGCGGGCACGGCCTTCTCGACGGGCCGCGTGAGCCGCCGGCTCAGCAGCACGTACTCGTCCTGCAACTCGAAGCCCGCCGCCGCGAGCGCGCCCTCGACGGCGGTCGAGCCCGCGGGCGTGAGCGCGAACAGCGGCTCGCTCGCCGTCAGCCGCGGCCGGGCGTCGCGCAGCAGCGCGGCGGCGGCCTCGCCGCTGGCGGCCTGCAGCTCGATCTGCGCCCCGCCCTGACAGCGGCCGAAGCTGACGCAGCCGACGATGCGGCCATGCTCGAGGGCGACGGCGTCGTGCGAGCGGCGGCCCAGCCACTGCTCCTCGAGCATCGCACGCCACTGTTCGTAGGTCGGCGCGATCACGCGGCGCGCGGCGGGCGGCAGCATGCGCTGGCAGAGCTGGTAGCGCCCGAACCAGTCGGCATCCTCGGCCGCACGCACCTGCACCGTGGAATCGCGCGCCGGGACCGACGCCCGTCCGGCGTTCGGGGCGCGCCACAGCCGCTCGGCCAGCACGGGCTCGAAGCCGTACGCGCGCACATCGGCGACCGCCTCGCCGTGGGCTGCAGGCATGCGCAGCAGCAGCATGCGCACGGCCGCGCGCAGCGCCTCGCTCTCCGCCTGTGCGAGCAGCGCGCCGAGGACGGCGCCGTCCCCGTCGCCGGCGTCGATCAGCGTGTCGATCTGCCAGACGCCCGGCCCCGCGAGCGTGCGTGCGGTGGCGATCCCGTGGATCTGCCTGCCGCGCACCTCGAGCCAGAGGTCGCGCCGCCGCAGCCAGTGCGTGAGCGCGGCGGCGAGGGCGTGCGGCGCCTGCTGCGGTCGGCCCAGCCGCTCGCGCGTGACGGCGAGGTTCGGGTAGACCGCGCCGTCGAAGGTGACGAGGGCGATCAGATCGCCGGGCCCGATCACGC
The DNA here is from genome assembly GCA_965261685.1 of Dehalococcoidia bacterium. Classification (GTDB taxonomy): domain Bacteria; phylum Chloroflexota; class Dehalococcoidia; order UBA2979; family UBA2979; genus VXMT01. The sequence goes on along the minus strand of CBDHDI010000028.1, from coordinate 1,201,722 downwards.
GCTCAACTCCTCCGCCAGCGCCGTACCGTCGTGGACGGCCTCGGCCAGGCGCTCCTCCACCATCGCCGCGAACATCGCATGCAGCCGCAGGTCGTTCGTCAGCTCGGGGTGGAACGTCGTCGCCAGCAGCGCGCCGTCGCGGCAGGCCGCGATCGAGCCGGCATCGAGGCGCGCGAGCACCTCGATGCCGGGACCCGCCTCGCTGATCGCGGGGGCGCGAATGAAGACGCAGCGGAAGGGGCCGCCCTCCAGACCGGCGACCTCGAGGTCCGCCTCGAAGGAGTCGAGCTGCCGCCCGAAGGCGTTGCGCTCGACGGTGATGTCGAGCACGGCGAGCGTGGGCCGGTCCAGCCCCGGCGCGCGCTCGGCGAGCAGGATCGCGCCCGCGCAGGTGCCCCAGACCGGCAGCCCCGAGGCAATCCGTTCGCGCAGCGGCTCGCGCAACCCGAAGGCGAGCAGCAGCCGCGCGATTGTCGTGCTCTCGCCGCCGGGGATGATCAGCCCGTCCGCCGCGTCGAGCTGCTCCAGCGTGCGCACCTCGAAGGCGGGCAGGTCGAGCGCGGCGAGCGTGGCGACGTGTTCGCGGAAGTCGCCCTGCAGGGCGAGCACACCGATCCGGGGACGCCTGGCGCTCGTCGGTGCGGCCACGGCGAGGCCTAGTTGCCGCGAACCGCCAGCTGCTCCGCCGGCGGCAACGCGGACGCGGACTGCCCGCGCATCGGCTCGCCAATCTCCCGCGAGACCGCTGCGAGCACCGCGGGATCCTCGAAGTGGGTCACGGCCTTGACGATCGCGGTCGCCATCGTGGCCGGCTGCTCCGACTTGAAGATGCCGGAGCCGACGAACACGCCGTCCGCGCCAAGCTGCATCATCAGCGCCGCGTCGGCCGGCGTGGCGACCCCGCCCGCCGAGAAGTTGACGACGGGCAGGCGGCCGAGCCGCTTGACCTCCTGCACCAGCTCCAGCGGCGCACCGAGCTCCTTGGCGAACGAGGCCAGCTCGTCGTCGCGCAGGCCCTCGATGCGGCGGATGCCGCCCCAGACGGCGCGCATGTGGCGCACCGCCTCGACGATGTCGCCGGTGCCGGCCTCGCCCTTGGTGCGGATCATCGCCGCGCCCTCGCTGATCCGGCGCAGCGCCTCGCCGAGGTCGCGGCAGCCGCAGACGAAGGGCACGCGGAACGCGCGCTTGTCGATGTGGTGGGCCTCGTCGGCCGGGGTCAGCACCTCGGACTCGTCGATGTAGTCGACGCCGATCGCCTCGAGGATCTGCGCCTCGACGAAGTGGCCGATGCGCGCCTTGGCCATCACGGGGATCGTGACGGCCTGGCAGATTTCCTCAATCAGCGCGACGTGGCTCATGCGCGCGACGCCGCCGTCGGCGCGGATGTCGCTCGGCACGCGCTCCAGGGCCATCACCGCCGCCGCGCCCGCCTCCTCGGCGATGCGCGCGTGCTCGGCGGTGACCACGTCCATGATCACGCCGCCCTTGAGCATCTGCGCGAGCCCGGCCTTCACGCGCCAGGTGGCGGTCTCGCCTCGCTCGTTCGCGTCCTCGACGCGGTTTCCGTTGGTGGTCGCCATGGCGCTCCCGTACGCAGTCGCCTGCTTGTGTCTCCATTGTAGCCGAGGACCGCTCGCTGTCGCGGTGTTCCGCACGTCCTCGCCGGATCGGCGCCGAGGGAACGGACCGCCCTCGACAGACGTCTATCCTTCATGGCTGACGGCAGATTCGCGCAGCCCGCACGCTGGAGGACGCCGATGCGACGCATCACCGCCGCCCTGACCACCGCCGCCGCGCTCGCGCTGCTGCTCGCCGCCTGCGCGAGCGGTGACGATGCCGAGGAGACCGCCGCCTTCGACGGCACCCGCTCCAGCGAGAGCGCCGCCGCAGCGCCCGCGGCCGTGCAACCCCTCCGGGTCGAAGGCAGCGGCTCGGGTGGGGACGTGGCCAGCGCCGATTTGCTGGGCCGCACGATCATCCGCAACGGCTCGCTCAACCTCGAGGTCCAGTCCGTCGAGCAGGCATTCGCCCGCGTGACCGCGATCGCCGGGGAGCAGGGCGGGTTCGTCGCCAACTCGACGCTCGAACGCGGCGGGGGAGACGGCTACCGCTACGCGCACCTCACCCTGCGCATCCCCGCCGAGCGCTTCGACCAGACGATCGAGGCGCTGCGCGCGATCGCCGGCGAGGTGCTGCATGTCTCCACCAGTTCGCAGGATGTGACCGGCGAGGTCACGGACCTCGAAGCCGGGCTGCGCAACCTGCGCTCCGTGGAGGCGCAGTACCTCACGCTGCTCACGAACGCGAAGGAGATCAGCGACATCCTGCAGGTGCAGGACCGGCTCACCGACACACGGGGGCAGATCGAGCGCAGCGAGGGCCGCCTCGCCCTGCTCGAATCGCTCGCCGACCTCTCGACGCTGTCGGTCGACCTGCAGCAGACGGCGCAAGCGCCGGACGGGGACGGCGGAGGCGGCCCGCTGGACGCGGCAGGCGAGGCGTGGGACGCCTCGCTGGCGACGCTGAACGTGATCGCGACGGCGGCCGTCGTAGTGGTGGTCTACTCGTGGTGGCTGCTGCCAATCGTGATCCTCGGAGCGCTGGCGCTGTGGCGCTGGGCGCCGCGCCGACGGCGCGGCGCTCGCGGTGATTCGGACGTAGAATGAGCAGACGCCGCGATTGACGCCCTCGCGGCGCGTTGCGAGGAGGGCGCCACGGTACAGCACACCGACGCACCGTCCGCGCAGCCTGAGTCTGCGGACGCCGGATCGGCCGAGGCCGCGCAGGTGCGGCCCCCGGCGCCGCTGATCCCGCGCGCCCCGACGCCCGAACTGGACCCACTGGACATCGCGCCGTACGCCGATCTTGCCGCTGCCGCGCCCGCCGACGAGGACGAGGAGCCGCCGCTCGGGGCGCAGCCGGACGCCGCACAGCACCGGCGGCACCTGATCGTGGCGGCGCTCGCCGCCGGTGTCGGAGCAGCGGCGCTCGTCGCCAGCGCAACCGCCGGCGACCTGCTCTCAACCACCTCGCTGGCCGGGGTGCTGTTCCTCTCCGTGGCCGGTGCGCGCTACAGTCTCGCGCGCAACGCCTGACGCCAACCGGGGGAGGCAGCGTGGCGAGGCCCTCAGACTCCAGCCGCGTCGAGCGGCTGCTCGTACCCCTCGATGGCTCGGAGGCCGCCTACCAGGCGCTGGGCTTGGCCTGTGACATCGCACGGCTGCACCAGGCCAGCGTCTCCGCCCTCTACGTGATCGAGGTGCCACGCACGCTCCCGCTCGACGCCGACCTCGAGCGCGACCTCGGGCGCGGCGAGGACATCCTTTCGCGCGCCGAGGAGGTCGCCCGCGAGCACAAGACCACGATCGAGGGCTCAATGTGCCAGGCGCGCCAGGCCGGCCACGCCGTCGTCGACGAGGCGATCGAGCTCAACGCCGACGCGATCGTCGTCGGCGTCGCGTACGAGCGGCCCTATGGCCGCTTCCGCCTCGGGGCCCTCCCGCAGTACGTGCTCGCGCACGCGCCCTGCGAGGTCTGGCTGTTCCGCTACACCCCGGCCGACGCCGTCGACGGGCACGGAGTCGCGTAGGCTTATGCCAGACAGATCGCTGAACAGCCGACCGCGGGCGAGGGCGCCCCGCCGCATGGAGACCGCACAAACCGCATGAAGATCGTGATCATGGGCTGCGGCCGCGTGGGCTCGACCGTCGCCGCGCGTCTCGACGCCGAAGGCCACGACGTGACGATCGTGGACCTCGAAACGCAGGCCTTCCGCCGCCTCCCGGAGAGCTTCGGCGGAGAGCGCTTCGCCGGCTCCGGCGTGGACGACCGCGTCTTGACCGCCGCCGGCATCCGCGAGGCCGATGCGTTCCTCGCGCTCACGCAGGGCGACAACCGCAACCTCTTCGCCTCACAACTGGCGAAGCATCTCTTCCGCGTCGAGACCGTCGTGACGCGGGTCTACGACCCGCTCCGCGCCGAGCTCTTCGCCGAGCTGGGCCTGCGCACCTTCAGCCCCACCCGGATCAGCGCCGACCTCGCCTACGAGGCGCTGCTCGAGAGGCGCTAGCGTGTACATCATCATCGTCGGCGCCGGAAACGTCGGCTACGGCCTCGCCCTCGAGCTCTACGGCAACACGGATTACGAGGTGCTGCTCGTGGAGCGCAACCGCCCGCGCGCGCTGCAGCTGCGCGAGGAGCTCGGTGAGCTCGCCGTCGAGGGCGACGGCACGGAGGTCACCTTCCTCGAAGGCATCGGCGCGGCGCGCGCGGACCTGCTGATCGCCGTCACCGGCGACGACACGCACAACCTCATCGCCTGCCAGGTGGCGCGCCACCACTTCGCGATCGGCCGCACGATCGCGCGCGTCAACAACCCCCGCAACGAGCGCCTCTTCCAGCTGCTCGGCATCGAGGCGACCGTCTCCGCAGCCGCCGCCGTGCTCGCCCAGATCGAGGTGGACCTGCCGGAACAGGCCTTCATCCCGCTGGTCAAGCTGCGCGCGAGCGGACTCGAGGTGGTCGACCTGCACGTGCAGGGGAATGCCGCCGCCGCGGGCGTCGCGCTGCGCGACCTCGAACTGCCGGACCGCACCACCATCTCGCTCGTGATCAGAAGCGAGGGCGCCAGCGTGCCGGACGGCAATACGGTGCTGCAGCCGGGCGACGAGATCATCGCGATCATCGACCAGCGCGCCGAGCCGGAGATGCGCGCGCTCGTCAGCGCGCCGCTGCCGACCGCGGCCCGGGAGCCTGCACCGTGACCCGCATCGCGCACCTCGGTCCGCGCGGCACCTGGACCGAGGCCGCGGCCCTCGCCTACGACCGCGACGCCCAACTGCTGCCGCTGCCCACCGTCGTCGCCGCCGCCGCCGCCGTGGTGCGGGACGAGGCCGACGTCGCCGTCTGCGCCCTCGAGAACTCGATCGAGGGCAGCGTGCGCGAGACCGTGGACCTGCTGCTGCGCGAGGAGACGACGCTGAAGATGCGCGGCGAGATCGTGATCGGCATCCGCCACGCCCTCGTCGCCGCCGCCGGCGTCGATCTGGCCGAGGCGCCCGTCGTCTACTCGCACCCGCAGGCGCTCGCGCAGTGCCGCGGGCGGCTCGCCGAGCTGGCCCCGAAGGCGCAGCCCGTTGCGGCGCTCTCGACCGCGGGCGCCATCGAGTCCGCCGTCGCGGAGCCCGGCACGCTCGCCGTCGGCAACGAACTCGCCGCCGCGATCTACGGCGCGACGATCTACGCCGAGGACATCGCCGATGCCCCCGGCAACCAGACACGCTTCGCCGTCCTCGCCCACGACGACCACGCGCCGAGTGGCGACGACAAGACCTCGATCGCCTTCACCACGCCCCACGACCGGCCGGGCACGCTCGTCGGCGTGATGCAGGAGTTCGCGGCGCGCCGCATCAACCTCACCCACATCGAATCGCGCCCGACGCGCGAGGCGCTCGGCACCTACGTCTTCCTGCTGGACCTGCAGGGCCATCGCCTCGACGGCCTCGTGCAGGACGCGCTCGCCACCATCGAGGAGCAGACGATGTGGCTGCGCGTGCTCGGCTCCTACCCGCGCTGGACCGCGCCCGATGCCTGAGATCCCGGACCTCGAGGTGATCCGCGCCTTCCTCACGCCGGTGTTGCGTGACAATCCCGTGCGCGGCGCCGAGGCGCGCCAGCCCTGGCTCGTGCGCACCGGGGCGCAGGAATTGGAGACGCTGGCCGGCCACTGCTTCGGCGACGTGCTGCGCCATGGCAAGTTCCTGCTCTTCCCCTCGGACGACGGGCGCGTGCTGGTCGTCAACCCGATGCTCACCGGCCGCTTCCACTGGGCCGAGGCGTCCGAGGCGCGCCGCCCGGCGCCCGCGATCTCGCTCTCCTTCGAGGACGGCCACGAGCTGCGCTACGCCGACGAGCGCCGCATGGGCCGCTTCTACCTCGTGGACATGGACGACCTCGCGAGCGTGCCGCAGTTCGCCGAGCTGGGCCCGGACGCCCTCGCGATCGGCGAGGACGAGTTCGCCGAGCGGCTGCGCAAGCGCCGCGGACAGCTCAAGAACACGCTCACCAACCAGGCGTTCATCGCCGGCATCGGCAACGCCTACGCCGACGAGATCCTCTGGGAGGCGGGCCTGCACCCGCACCGCCGCGGCGCAACGCTGGGCGACGATGACCGCCGGGCGCTGTACCGTGCAATGCACGCCGTCTTCGATCGGGCGCGGCCCCTCCTGGAGGAGCATGTCCGCGACGGCCTGAGCCAACGCAAGGAGGAGTGGCGAGCGCATCTCTGCGTCCACCGCCGCGCCGGCGATCCATGCCCGCGCTGCGGTCGCGAGGTGCGCGGACGCACTTCGGGCAACCGCGAGACGAACTTCTGCCTCGGCTGCCAGCCGCTCGACCTCGGACAGCGGGGCGCGGTCCCCGCAGCCGCCGGCGGGGCGGCGGGGGCCTGAGCGGGAACACCCCGGAAGAGAAGGGAGACCACGTGAACGTAAACGGCCGCGACATCGGCGACGTCCTCGACGCGCTGTACGAGGAGGTCAGCAACCGCGCGCGCGACGAGGCCGCGCGCGAGCTGCAGATCGAGAAGTTCGATGGCGACGCGTTCTCGCGCGTGCGCTGGAGCAGCGACACGCCGTCTGTGCTGATCTTCTTGCACGAACAACTGCCGACGCACGCGATCCCGCACGCCCTCGCCGTCGCGCTGCAGCACGTGCGGCAGCGCCTCGACCACTACCCGGACATCCGCCGCCCGCACGGACGCCAGGCCGCCGCCGGCGCCGGGCCGCTGCGCACGATGCTGCGCGAGGTGGTGATGGCCCCGGAGGCCGAAGGGCGGATCGCCGACCTCGGGCTCGACAGCGAGTGGGAGACGGAGCAGCGCCACGAGGCGCTGAAGCAGATCCTGCGCGCGCCTCCCTCCGACTGGAAGCGCGACGGCACGCTCGGCAACAAGTTCGCCGCGCTGCAGTTCACGCGCTTCGAGCTCGAGCACCCCTCGGCGATGTGGAAGAGCCTGCGCGAGGACATGGAGAACACGCTCCCCATCGCCGCGGAGCGCGGCAAGCAGGCCGTCGCCGAGGTGCGCGAGCATGGCTGGGACTCGCCCGAGGCCTGTCTGCAATCGCTGCTCGCCGTGCGCGACAAGCTGGGCATGCAATACATCGCCTGGATCGAGGACCGCCGCAACGGCGAGATCACCTGACGCCCGCGGCAGCATCCGGAGACGCCGCGATGGCGCCATCCGCTGAGGCGCCCCTGCAGGGCAAGGTGGCAGTCGTCACCGGCGGCGGGCGCGGCATCGGGCGCGCCGTCGCCGCCCGCCTCGCCCGCGAGGGCGCGGCGGTCGTGGTCGCCGACTACGGCGGCAGCGTGGACGCGAGCGCCGACCCGCAAGCCGCCGTCGCCGAAGCCGCCGCCGAGGCGATCCGCGAGGACGGCGGCCAGGCCTCGGCATTCTTCGCCGACATCTCCGCGATGGAGGGCGGCCGCGGCGCCGTGCAGCACGCCCTCGACACGTTCGGACGCCTCGACGCGATGGTCTGCTGCGCGGGCATCATCCCCCAGGGCACGGTGCTGACCGCCTCCGAGGAGGACTGGGACCGCACGATCGCAACGCACCTCAAGGGCCACTTCTCCTGTGCGCAGGCGGCCGCGCGCGTGATGGCCGAGCAGGGGAGCGGGCGGCTCGTCTTCTTCGCCTCGCGCGCCTCCTTCGGCAGCGCCAGCGGGACCATCGCCTACAGCGCCGCCAAGGCCGGCATCCTCGGGCTCACCTTCACCGCCGCGACCGAGCTGATCGCGCACGGCATCACCACCAACTGCATCGTGCCGCGCGCCTCGACGCGCATGATCGACTACATCGCGGAGACGAGCGGCCGCAGCGAGGGCCGCCCCGCCTCGGACAGCGCCGCCGGCACGACGTTCGACCCGGACAACATCCCCCCGATCGTCGCCTGGCTCGTCAGCGACGCCGCCCAGGGCGTGAACGGCCAGGTCTTCGGCGTCGTCGGGCGGCAGATCACACTGCTCGAGCGCGCCGGCTGGGCCGCCTCGATCGTCGGCGACGAGCCGTGGCGCCTCGAGGGGCCCGACGGCCTGAACGCCCGCATCCCGCAGGCCTTCGGCGCCGAGCTCCCGCTGCGCCGCTTCGAGTGGGAGCTGCCGGCGGAGTAGGGCGCGCGCTCGATCGCCTCGACGCTGTCAAAGTTGCCATCGGGATGCCGAGACTGATATGGATGTGTCATGACGACGCCGTCGACCGAACCGCTGCCAAAGCGTCAAGCCAACTATGTGGTGCTCGGCGCAGAGACTCGGAGCCTCGAATTCAAGCAGTCACTCGACTGGAACAACATCGAGAGTCGGCTCGAACTCGTGCAGACGTTCATGGCCATGTCCAACAACCGCGACGGCGGGGCCGTGGTCATCGGCGTTCGAGAGAACCACGATGGGACCTACACGCCCCAGGGGATGGAGCAGGCGCACTACGACTCCGTTGTCCCAGACGACGTAGCCGCCCAGACAGCTCGGTACGCCGATCCGCCCGTCGACATGCGAACCGTGAAAGGGCTGTACCAGGGACTGCATTTTGTGGTCATCGAGATCGAGCCGTCGACCGAGGCCCCGACGGTTTGCAGGCAAGTGCACGGCGGTGGATCGCGCGCCTTGCGCGAAGGAGCCATCTACGTCCGTCCAGCTGGCGTGCCGCGGACCGAGGAGATCCACACCTACCGGGACATGCGGGCTATCATCGATCAGGCAGTGGACCGCCAAATCGAGCGCTTCAGGGGACTCGGGCTGTTGCCTGCGGTAGATGCAGAGTCAACCCCCGGGGACCGCGAAGCCCTCGACAGCGAGATCGAGGAACTGCTGTGACAACCACGGCCGCGCCGCCCGATCGCAAGGATCTGCTTGCCTCGATTCGAGGCATCGGGCACTGGCGCGTGCGAATCATCCCCGAATCGGCTGAGCAGCGCTTTGAGCTACCTTCGGATTGCCGCGAGGCGGTGGAGCGCAGCGCAGTGCAGCTCAGGGGCTGGGACTACCCCCACATCCCGTTGACGCGCAACGAGTTCCAATGCGGCGCACCCGTTCAAGATGGATGGGAGGCCCGGACCGACTGGGACCGCCACCGCGAGGTATGGCGGCTGATGCGGTCCGGCCAGTTCATCCACTACCTAGCGCTCTGGGAGGACATCGATCCGAGGTTTCGTGACCAGCGGATACTCGGCGTCTCCGGGGCTGTCTACACCCTCGTCGAGATCGTCGAATTCTGCCGACGCCTCACCGGTACTGCAGAGTATGGAGCCGCAATCGCTCTTGAGGTCGACTTGGCCAACGCTAAGAGCCGGAATCTCGCGATGCTCGATGAAAGGCGGATGCAGGAGGACGGCTTCGCCTCGGCTGAAAACTGCGTGCAGTTGCGTCGAACAATCGGTCTCCCGGCGACCGCGGTAGAGGCGCGGGCAATCGCTCGCGATTTTGCGATCGAGCTCTTTGACATGTTCCAGTTCGGTCTCCCGCCTCGCATTGTTGGCGACATCCAAGAGGAACTGTTGCAGCGGCGGTAGCGCCCCGCTTGAACGCCCGCCCGCGCCACGACTACCCTCGATCCACCAGCCGCACACGCGCACGACCCCGCGAGGCCCACACCATGCCGACTACCTACGATGAGCTGATTGACCGCGTCCAGCGCGCCGCGCGCTACGTCGGCGGCGAGCTGCACTCGATCGTCAAGGACTGGGATGCGCCCGACGCGCCCGAGGTCCGCATCGCGCTCGCCTACCCGGACCTCTACGACCTCGGCATGTCCAACCTCGGGCTCGGCATCCTCTACGACATCGTGAACCGCCGCGAGGACGCACTTGCCGAGCGAGTCTTCTCGCCCTGGACGGACTTCGAGGATCTGCTGCGCGCCCACGGCGAGCCGCTGCGCTCGCTCGAAACGCGGCACGCGCTGCACGAGTTCGACCTGCTCGGCATCTCGCTCTCCTACGAGGTCTGCTTCACCAACGTGCTCAACCTGCTCGACCTGGGCGGCATCCCGATCCGCAGCGCCGACCGCTCCGAGGACGACCCGATCATCCTGGGCGGCGGCTCGGCCGCCCTCGAGCCGGAGCCGATGGCGCCCTTCTTCGACGCCTTCGCCCTCGGCGAGGGCGAAGAGCTGATCGACGAACTGGTCGACTTCGTGCGCGACTGGAAGCGCGCCGGCCGCGGCTCGCGGCTCGAGCTGCACCGCGCCCTCGCCGCCCTCGACGGCGTCTACGTGCCCTCGCTCTACGAGCCGAGCTACCGGCCCGACGGCACGCTCGAGGCGACACGGCCGATCGACCCGGCCGCACCGGCGAGCGTGACGCGGCGCGTGATGCAGGTGCTGCCACCGCCGCTGACCAAGCCGATCGTGCCGTTCATGGAGGTGGTCCACGACCGCGCCGCGATCGAGATCCAGCGCGGCTGCACGCAGGGCTGCCGCTTCTGCCAGGCGGGGATGATCTACCGCCCCACCCGCGAACGCTCCGTCGAGGAGGTCGTCGCGGCGGCAGGCGAGTTGCTCGACAACACCGGCTACCACGAGCTCTCGCTGATGTCGCTCTCGACCACCGACCACCGCGACATCGTGCCGATGGTGCACGCGCTGATGGACGCCTACGGCGACCGCGGCCTGAAGATCGGCCTGCCCTCGACGCGCGTCGACTCGTTCTCCGTCGAGGTCGCGGACGCCGTGGCGCGGGGCAAGAAGCACACGCTGACGCTCGCGCCCGAGGCCGGCTCGCAGCGGCTGCGCAACACGATCAACAAGCTCGTCACCGAGGAGGACATGCTCAACGCCGCCGAGCACGCCTTCAGCAACGGCTGGACCAGCATCAAGATGTACTTCATGGTCGGCCAGCCGACCGAGACCGACCACGACATCGAGGAGATCGTCCGCATCGCCTCCGAGGTGAAGGCGATCGGCAGGCGGCACCGCGGCGGACGCGCGCGGGTGCGCGTCTCCACCTCGAACTTCATCCCGAAGGCGCACACCCCCTTCCAGTGGATCGCGCAGTGCGACGCGGACACGCTGCGCCGCCGCCACCGCATCCTGCGCGAGGGCTGCCGCCGCGCCGGCGTGCAGTTCAGCTGGGAAGACCCGGAGAAGTCGCTGCTGGAGGCCGTGCTCTCGCGCGGCGACCGCCGTGTCGCCGAGGTGATCGAGACGGCCTGGCGCCTCGGCGCGAAGTTCGACGCCTGGTCCGAGCACCACGAGTGGTCGATCTGGGAGCGCGCCTTCGAGACGCACGACCTCGACCCGGCGGACTACGCCTACCGCGACCGCGACCTCTGGGAGCCGCTGCCCTGGGACCACATCGACTCGGCGACGACGAAGTCGTTCCTGCGCGGCGAGTGGATGCGCACGCTCAACGAGGAGATCACGCTCGACTGCAAGCGCGACCCCTGCAACGTCTGCGGCCACCAGGACATCAACGGCGAGTGCCGCCACAAGATCGCCGAGCTCGCCTCGATGGCCCGCTCCGGCGACACCACGAAGCGCGACCGGACAATCGAGGTCGCCGAGCGCGTCGGCGCGCCGCTCACGCTGGTGTAGGGGGCGACAGCCCGCAGCAGCCACAAGCGCGGATTGACACAACCGAGTCAGTCGGCAAGAATGCTCGTACCCCCCCACTCGGTCCGTCCGTGTGGGTGCAAGACCCCCAACGCGGGGGTCTTGTGGTGTCTGGGGCCGATATGCGCTTCAACGTCTATGTGGACGGTCTCAACCTCTACTACGGCGCGCTTCGCGGTCAGCCGTACCGTTGGCTCGATCTCCGCCAGCTCGCCTGGAAGCTGCTACAGCCAAGCGACGAACTCCGCCGCGTACGCTACTTCACCGCAAGGGTTCGCCCTCTACCCGGTGACCCCGCTGCACCGGAGCGGCAAGCAGCATACATCCGGGCCCTTCAGACGCTCCCCAATCTCTCGATCCACTACGGGCAATTCCTCGTCTCCAGGCCGATGATGGAGCGAGCTGATGGTCTTGGCAGGATTACCGTGATCAAGACCGAGGAGAAGGGAACCGACGTCAACCTCGCCACGCATCTGCTCTTGGATGCGTTCGATGGAGAATGCGACGCCGCACTCGTCATCTCAAACGATTCTGATCTCACCGAGCCGATTCGTCAGGCACGGCGGCGATTCAAGCTGACCGTGGGCGTAGTGCTGCCGATTCTCAATGGCAGCGGCAGCGGCAGGCGAAGGAGTCCGAGCCGGGAGCTTACTGCTGCTGCGACGTTCGACCGGCGAATCACGAACTCGCGAAAGCGCCGCAGGCTCCTCGCCGAGTGCCAGTTTCCGGAGACGCTGGCGGACGCGCGCGGCTCATTCAGCCGCCCGCCAGAGTGGGCATGAGCGGCGATCGAACCCCGCGACGCTAGCGAGCCGCCTCCACCTCTACGGTGACGATGTCGATGTGGTGGTACTTGCGGTGCTGCACGGACGAGGCGTAGTGCCGCAGCAGGCGGAACGAGAGCTCGCGGTCGTCCTCGATCTCGGGCTGATCGCTGAGATACGCCAACTGGTCCTCGAGGTTCTCCTCTTCCGAGGTCGCCATGAACTCCAACTCGATCTTCCGGTCTGCGCTGCGGGCGCTGACGATCAGGTTCGGCCGGTCATCGGCTGACGGATCGCGTTCCAGCGGCAGCAGGCTCGACAGCGTCTCCTCACCCGCCGAGCGCAGCCTGTCCGTCGATGCCTCGTTCCAGCCGGCCTTCGCTGCGACGTCACGAAGGAAGGCGTCAATACCGGGGAGAGCGGAGATGTCCAACTCCGCACGCAGGCGTTTGCGCCGCGAACCGGTCCGATTCAGCAATGCACCGAGCAGAATCACGGAAACCGAGCCCGTCGTCAGGCCGTTGCTGAGCAGCGTTTCCCAGGTTCCACTCAGGACATCCGAGAAGATCAGATCATTCTGGAAGCCCATTCCTATCCAGAACGACACTCCGACCACCATGGCCTTCCGTGTGTCGAGGCCGTCCTGAACAACGATCCTCATGCCCTGCACGAAGAGCAGAGCCAGCGACACGATCACGTACGCCCCGAACACCGGGCGGGGAACCGCGGCAAGGAGCGCGATCACCTTGGGCAGGAACGCCGCGGCTATCAGGATTGCCCCGGCGTACACTCCCATGCGGCGCGCGGCGACCCCCGTGAGGAGGACGCGCGACGAACTCCCGGAGCTGATCGTATTAGGCAAACTGCCCAGGAATGCGGCCAGCAGATTGGTCAACACGATCAGGTTCAGGGCACCCTGCACCACGCGGAAATCGGTGGCGCGCGGCCTGCGCCACGCGATCTGCTGAATCGTAACGACATCGCTGATGACGTAGATGGTCGCCGCCAGGTTCACGATCACGAACCCCGGCAGGAGCGCCCAGAACTCGGTGCCCAGATTCAGCCCCAAACCGGGCCACGCATTCCGGGGAATGCCGAGCCACGGCGCTTCGATCAGAGGCCCGATGTCGAACAGACCGAACGGCGTCGCCACCGCGCAGCCCGTCACGATTCCGAGCACCGGCGCCCACTGCTGCCAGACCGGCGCGGCAAACATCCTCAGTCCCACGACGACGGCGAACGTCGATACCGCAACGATGGGAGCAGTCATCGGCGACGCACCTTCGGGCGTGGCCGACAACCTGCTGAGCAGGACCGACATGATCGTGGCCGCCAGCAACATGAGCACCGTGCCGGAGACCAGCGGCGTGATGATCCGGCGCAACAGCGAGAGCCGCGAGACCAGTACGAACTGCAGCAACGCGGAAGCGATGATCAGGCTCGACAGCATGCCGGGCCCGCCCGCCACCAGCGCGGTGATGCACACCGCAACGAAGGCCGTATTGGTCGTGACACCGAGCGGATACCCTGATCCGAACCGCCAGACCCGGAACGGCTGGAACACGGTGCCTATTCCGGCGACGAGCAACGCGGCGAACAGGATCCACGACAGGTAGCTTTCGGGCTGACCGCTCGCCTGCGCAATAATGGCGGTGGACGCCGCCAACGCCGTCAGGCGACCCATCACACTCTGAAAACCGAGGCCAAGGGCAGCCGGATGAGGTGGCTTCTCATCTGGCTGATAGAGAAGGTCGTCGTTCGTCTGCGCCGCCACTAAGCCCGCCCCCGACCCTGAGTTGGGAGTCCGGCGCCCCGGCTCCCGCGAGCGGTTGACCGCGACCACGCATATAATACACGGTCCGAAAACGAGTGCTCCGCCGCACGCCCGCGAACCGCGTATCATCCGCCCATGCCCGGCACGCTCGGCGCCAACTACTGCCCCGAGGGCTGCTACTGGCCCTGCGAGCACCGCGCGCCGGGGGCGGCTGGCGGCAGCAAGGGCGGCTGGAAACTCGGGCCGGATGCGGGCGACGACCCCGAGGAACTCGCACTCGAGGAGTGGCAGCTCCACTCGATCGCCGGAATCGCCCCCTCCCGGCCGATCCCCACCCTCAAGTTCTGCTCCGAGTGCGGCGAGTCCTTCGCCGATTCCTCCGAGCACTCCCGCGAGCACCAACGCCTTCGCCAACTGCGGGACGACCGCCGCTAACGCCGCGCCGCTGCCGACTGTCCCCTCTACGGCGGGAAGGGTGAGGTCGAGAGGACCCCCTCCGAGGGCGAGCGCGTCCTCCTGCGGGGGGCTGCGCCCCCCACACCCCCATCCCGGACGAGCCTGCGCTGCGCGCGGCTCTGGCCCACCCACCCACCCTCGGATTTCTTCTCTGTGGGGGCTGCGCCCCCACGCCCCCACCCGGATCAGCAGCGCCCCCGCCGGCTCCGAGGACTCCGGCTCCCTTTCCCTGCGATGAGGGCTGGGGTGAGGGGACTGCGGACTCCACGCTCTCGGCTGCTCTCGGCGCCCGAGGCGCACGGCCAGCCGCCTCGCGGGCTACGATGCCCGCATGAGCGACGACTTCTGCGCGCACGGCTGCTACCGGGAGAGCCACGCGAAGGAGCACCTCCAGCGGCGATACGACGCGGCGAGCCCGCGCTAGCGCCACGACCGGCGCGACAGGACGGACGGAACAAGGAGGCACCGATGCCGAGACCAGAGAAGCTCGCGGACGCCGAGATCGAGGAGCGTCTCGCCGGCCTCGAGGGCTGGACCCGCGAGGGCGATGAGATCGTGACCGAGTTCCAGTTGCAGGACTTCGTCGCGGCGGTCGGGCTGATCGCGCAGATCGGCGTGCTGGCCGAGCGCATGAACCACCACCCGACGCTGACCAACACCTACAACCGCGTCGGCGTCGCCCTCAACACGCACGACGCCGGCGGCATCACCGAGTACGACTTCTCGCTCGCCGCCGAGATCAACGAGCGGGCGGGCCGGGCATGAGCCTCGACGGCCTGCGCATCGGCGTCTCGCTCCCGGTCCGCGAGCTGCAGGACGACCTCCCGGGCATCCGCGACTTCGCCCAAACCGCCGAGGAGCTGGGCTTCACCCACCTGCGCGTGCCGGACGTGGTGGTGCGGCCCGGCGCCGGGCACCTGCACGAGCCGCTGACGCTGCTCAGCTGGGTGGCGGCGCTGACCTCGGCGATCGAGCTCGTGCCCTCGGTGATCATCCTGCCGGCGCGCCAGACGGCGCTCGTCGCCAAGCAGGCGGCGGAGATCGACGTGCTCAGCGGCGGCCGGCTGCGCCTCGGCGTCGGAGTCGGCGGCAGCGCCGAGGAGTACGCGGCGCTGGGTCAGGACTTCCGCACGCGTGGCCGCCGCTGCGACGAGCAGATCGAGCTGCTGCGGCTGCTCTGGACGCAGGACGAGGTGAGCTTCGAGGGCCGCTGGGACCGCATCGAGGGCGCGGGCATCGGCCCGCTGCCGACACAGCGCCCGATTCCAATCTGGATCGGCCCGGGCGGTGGTGGCGGCGAGGTGCCCGCCCCCGTGCTGCGCCGCATCGGACGCCTCTCGGACGGCTGGTTCGCGATCATCCCGCCCGACGCCGTGCCGGCGGCCAGCGCGCGCATCCACGAGGAAGCCGAGGCCGCCGGACGCGACCCCTCGGCGATCGGTGTCGAGGGCGCGATCGGAGTCACGGGCAAGGAGCCGGGCGAGTGGCTGGCCGAGGCGGAAGCGTGGGCCGCGGCGGGCGCGACGCACCTCTGCCTCCGCACGCTCGGCGGCGGCCTCGACGCGGCGGGCCACCTCGATGCGCTGCGCGAAGCGCGAGACGCCCTCGACTCGGCATAGGTGGCGAAGCGCTCGCGTCAGGCGAGCTTGACGGCGGTCCCGTAGACCAGCACCTCGGCGGCGCCCTGTGCGACGGCGGCCGTCGCCATCCGCACGGCAACGACGGCGTCCGCGCCCTGCCGCTCCGCGTCCGCCTGGAGGGCCCCGAACGCCTGCTCGCGCGACTCGATCAGCAGCTGCTGGTAGGCGCCGATCTCGCCGCCGATGAGGTTCTTGAGGCCGGCGAGGATGTCGCGGCCCACATGTCGCGCGCGCACCGCGTTCGCCGAGACGATGCCGATCGTCTCGGCGATCTCGCGGCCGGGGATGCTGTCGGAGGTAGTCATGATCATCGCTGCGCTCCTTCTGTGCCTTTTGTACATGATGGCGCATCAGCCGAAGGAACGCGCCGCCGGCCCCGCCGACGGCCGCGACGGACTGCCGGGCCGGGCAGGTAGACTTGCCTGATGGCACACCACACGGCGGCGATCCTGCTCGCGGCGGGCGTCTCGCGGCGCATGGGCGGCATCGATAAGCTCTGGGCCGAGGCCTGCGGCCGCCCGCTGCTCGCCCTCGCGCTCCAGCGCCTCGCCGCCGTAGACGAGATCGAGGAGATCGTCGTCGTCGCGCCCCACGCCCGCCACGCAGCCATCGAGGAGCTCGCGGCCGCCCTCGGCATCGCGGCCCCCGACGCCACGCGCCTGCGCTGCGTCGAGGGCGGCGAGCAGCGGCGCGACTCGGTCGCGGCAGGGCTGGCCGCGCTGCCGGACGCGCGCTGGGTGCTGGTCCACGACTCGGCGCGGCCGCTGGCGAGCAGCGCGCTCGCCTCGCGGGCGCTCGCGGCGGCGCGCGAGACCGGGGCCGCCGTGCCGGGCCTGCCCGTCGCCGACACGATCAAGCGCGTCGACGGCGAGGGGCTGGTGCAGGACACCCCCGACCGCGCCTCGCTGCGCGCGATCCAGACGCCGCAGGCCTTCGACGCCGAGCTGCTGCGCCGCGCCCACGCCACCATCGAGGGCGACGCCACCGACGACGCCGCGCTCGTCGAGCAGCTCGGCGCACCGGTGCGGGTCATCGAGGGCGAGCAGCAGGCCTTCAAGGTGACGACCGCCGAGGACCTCGATCGCCTGCGCGCGCTGCTCGGCAGCGGCGGGACGGCCTCCTGATGCGCATCGGCGCGGGCTACGACGTGCACCGCTTCGGCGAGAGCGGCCGGTTACGCCTCGGCGGCATCGAGATCGCCGAGGCGCCCGCGCTGATCGGCCACAGCGACGGCGACGCGCTGATCCACGCGGTAATCGACGCGCTGCTCGGCGCGGCGGGCGAGGGCGACATCGGCGAGCACTTCCCGCCCGGCGACCCCGCCACGGCGGGCATCGACAGCCGCGAGCTGCTGACGCGAGTGATGCGGCTGGTGGCGGCGCGCGGCTACCGCGTCGTCAACGTGGACGCCACGGTGATCGCCGAGCGCCCGCGCCTGCGCCCGCACATCGCCGCCATGCGCGAGGCGCTGGCGCGCGACCTCGGCGTCGAGGCCGGCGCCGTCAACCTGAAGGCAACGACGAACGAAGGCCTCGGCTCCATCGGCGCCGGCGAGGCGCTGGCCGCCCACGCCGTCGCGCTGCTGGACGAGGGTGAGGGGTAGGGCACATGACCACGGAGCCGTACGTGCCGGCCGCCGCCCGCTGGGACGCCTTCGTGGGGTGGGCCCGGCGCTTCTACGAGTGGGAGGACTTCGCTGAGCGAGAGCGCGACTACAAGCTGGAGCTCGGCGCGGCCTTAGCTGAGGCGCGGGAGGCCTTCCTGAGCGACAGCCCTGACTGGGGCGAGCGGCTAACAGCCGCCGTGGAACATCCCGTCAACAACCTGACCCACGCTGGCAACTGGCGGTTGGCCGTAGATTTTCTGGACCTCGTTCAATCCGATAGCCCACTGCTCCGCGCGGGGTTGCATCGTCTGTGGGACATGACTGATTCGACGGCTCAAGAGCGAGTTCGCGGTTTCGTTGAGAGCGTATCCGACACCCCTATGGGATCCTCCGAGAGCATGGCGTCTTATCTCCTGATGGGCCGGGATGCGACGAACTACCCGTTCTACCGTTTCACGCCCTTTAGTCAGGCGTACGATTTGACCGGGTACCCGGGCATAGGCCTACGCATCGCAGCAGAGAAGAAATATGAACACGCGATCGGATTCCTCGCCGCGTTCATCGCACAAGCAGCCGAACGCGGGCTGAGGATTGCGGATCAACTCGACGCGCAATCCCTTGTCTGGTGCGTGACGCAAACGAAGCCCAAGGACTGGGATCCGGCAACGCTGGCTGAACTCGGCGCCTACCGGGAGTCGAAGCTTCCCCCCGTCGCGATAGAGGACCCGCCGAACGACGTGCCGCCAGCAGACCCGCCGAGCGCCCCAGACTGGCCCGCGCTCGCCGCGAAACTACTGTGGGAGCAACACGAGCTCGAGGAGATCGTAGCCGACCTCGAGGAGAAGAAGCAGATGATCTTCTACGGGCCTCCGGGGACCGGGAAGACGTATGTCGCGAAGGCGATCGCGGCCGAGTACGCGCGCAGCGGCGGCGGCTTCGAGATCGTCCAGTTCCACCCGTCCTATTCCTACGAAGACTTCGTCGAGGGCTTCCGGCCCACCCTGAATGACGCCGGACAGCCTGGCTTCGAGCTCACGCCGGGGCCGCTGCGGCGCATCGCGGATCTGGCCAGGGCTGAGCAGAACCCGGACGCCAGGTACGTGCTCCTGATCGACGAGCTCAATCGCGGCAACGTCGCAAAGGTGTTCGGTGAGCTGTACTTCCTGCTTGAGTACCGGGACGAGGCGATCCAGCTCCAGTATGGCGGCGAGCCCTTCAAGCTCCCTGAGAACCTGCTGTTCATCTGCACGATGAACACGGCGGACCGCTCGATCGCGCTCGTCGACGCGGCGCTGCGGCGCCGCTTCTGGTTCGAGGGCTTTTTCCCCGACCAGCCACCGATCCAGGGGCTGCTGCGGCGCTGGCTCACGGATAAGCAGCCAGGCGCGGAGTGGGTCGCCGACCTCGTCGACCGCGCCAACCAGCACCTCGCCGATCGCGACGCCGCGATCGGCCCCAGCTACTTCATGGGCGACAAGGCCAAGCTCGACGAGAGTCGCGTGCAACGCATCTGGCGTCGTGCCGTCCTGCCGTACGTGGAAGAGCAGTGCTACGGCGAGACGGACAAACTCGCGGCGCTCAAGTATGACCGCCTGCGGAGCGAGCTCGACGCCGCCGGGACGCTGCCTGCCGACGCCCGGGCCGGCGACGAGGACGCGGCCGCCGACAGCGCACCCGACAGCGATGACGACGCACCGTCTTGAGCTGCGCGAGTGGGAGCAGCACAGCGTCGAACGCTCGCTCGACGCCGGGCAGCTCGACGCCTTGCGGGCGGCGCGCATCGACGTGACGCCACTCGGCGGTGACCGGTACGTGCTGCGGCCGTCCTCTCGCATCGGGGTCGTGTCCGCCGGCGATCTCTCGGTAGTGGTGCGGCCGAAGGTACCGATGGACCGCGTCCTGTTCCTCGTTGCGTATGCACTCGGCATCGGGGACTGGCGTCCGGACGACGCGGCCCTCGACGACGACGCAGACGTGCTCGAGGCGATCGTGCCGGCGTTCGTGCGTCACACCGAGCGGGCGATCCGCCGCGGGCTGCGGCAGCACTACCGCGTCGAGGAAGCAGCGCTGCACGCCGTGCGCGGCCGCATTGCGTTCGGCGAGCAACTCCGGCGGCGCTACGGCATCCCGCTGCCGGTGGAGGTCACCTACGACGACTTCACCGAGGACATCGAGGAGAACCGGCTGCTGCACACCGCCATCCACCTGCTGAGCCGCATCCCGATCCGCTCGGAGCGATGGAGGCGGGAACTGGGCGGGCTGCGTCCGGCCTTCGCCGCGGTCGGCGTCGGCTCGTACCGTCGGGGTGCAGTCCCGGAGATCCGTTACCAACGCCTCAACGAGCACTACCGCCCCGCCGTGGAGCTGGCGCGGCTCATCATCGATTCGGCGAGCTTCGAACTGCGCCACGGCGAGGTCGCCGCGATCTCGTTCATGATCGCCATGAACGAGGTGTTCGAGCGGTTCCTCCGCACGGCCCTCCGGGACGCCCTCCGCCTCTCGGAACGGGAGTGGCCCGACCGTGAGCGCCACAGGCAGATCACGCTCGACGAACACGGAAGTATCGACCTGATCCCGGACCTGATGTGGCGAAGTCGCATCGAGGGGACGCCGGCGTTCGTCGGCGACGCCAAGTACAAGCAGATCGTGCCAGACGGCTTCAAGCACGCCGACATCTACCAGATGCTCGCCTACTGCATCGCCATCGACCTGCCGTCGGGCTTGCTCGTGTACACCGCCGACGAGCACGAGCCCCACCGCTACGCCATCAAGCACGCCGGCAAGACCATCGAGGTCGAGGTCGCCGCGCTCGACCTGAGGGGCAGTCCGGAGGCGATCCTCGAAGACGCCGGACGAATCGCGGGCATCGTCCGCGAACACCGCGCCCGCGCCCTCGCGCCTATCGGCACGCAGGCGGCGTAGCAGAGCGCGCCCCCAACCCGGCAACGGACCGCGCATGTGCGATAATGACGCGCACTGCGGCACGGAGGACTCCCCGACATGAGCTGGCTGCGCGCACTGCGCGAGGACATCGAGGCGGCGCAGGACCGCGACCCGGCGGCGCGCGGCGCCCTGGAAGTGCTGCTCACCTATCCCGGCATCCACGCACTGATGGTGCAGCGCATCACGCATGAGGCCGCCCTGCTCGGCGTGCCGCTGCTGCCACGCCTGATCTCGCACATCGCCCGCTTCCTCACCGGGATCGAGATTCACCCCGGCGCGACCATCGGGCGGCGCTGCTTTATCGACCACGGCATGGGCGTCGTGATCGGCGAGACGGCGATCATCGGCGACAACTGCCACCTCTATCAGGGCGTCACCCTCGGCGGCACCTCGACGCGGCGCGAGAAGCGCCACCCCACGCTCGAGGACGGCGTGGTCGTCGGCGCGGGCGCGAAGATCATCGGCGACGTCACGATCGGCCAGGGCTCGCGCATCGGCGCCGGCGCGGTCGTCGTCTCCAGCGTGCCGCCCAACGCCACCGTCGTCGGCGTGCCCGGCCACGTCGTCGCCTTCACCAACCAGAGCAACGACACCGTCGAGCGCCTGCCCGACCCCGAGTGGGACCGCATCGAGGAGCTCGAACGGCGGATCGCGCGCCTCGAGCGGGAGCGCCAGCCCACCGCCGCGTCCTCGGGCTCCACGAGTTCGCCCGGCGGCTTCGACGGCGACGCGTCGCGCGAGCCGTAGCCAGCACGCGATCGCAGGCAGAACCAACGGAGCGCTTGCGATGCGTCTCACCAACACATCTGCTGTGGCGAGACCGTTGCGACCGGCACGGGCGTAGGACCTTGGAGCGCTAGCGATGCGTCTCACGAATACCTTGAGCGGCGCCGTCGAGACCTTCCGTCCGCTCGAGGACGGGCGCGTCGGCATCTACGTCTGCGGCGTCACGCCCTACGAGGAGAGCCACTTCGGCCACGCCCAGTACGCGATCATCTTCGACGCCTTCGTGCGCTACCTGCGCTGGGAGGGCTCGCCCGGCGGCAGCGCCGAGGTGACCTACGTCTCCAACTACACGGACATCGACGACAAGGTGATCGACCGCGCCGCGGAGCTGGGCCGCGACCCGCTCGACCTCGTGAACGAGCAGATCGATCTCTGGGGGCGCCAGCAGCGCGCGCTCAACCTGCAGGAGCCGGACGTGCGCCCGCGCGTGACGGAGCACATCGAGACGATCGTCGAGGCGATCGAGGCGATCATCGGGGCCGGCTACGGCTACGCCACCGCGGTCGGCGATGTCTACTACCGCGTCCGCGCGATGGCGGACTACGGGAAGCTCTCCCACCGCAACATCGAGGAGCTGCGCACGGGCACGCGCGGCGAGCCCGGCGACGGCAAGGAGTTCCCGCTCGACTTCGCGCTCTGGAAGGCGATGAAGCCGGGCGAGCCGAACTGGCCCTCGCCGTGGGGCGCCGGCCGCCCCGGCTGGCACATCGAGTGCTCCGCGATGTCGCAGCGCTACCTCGGCCCCTCGTTCGACATCCACGGCGGCGGGGTGGACCTCGTGTTCCCGCACCACGAGAACGAGGTCGCCCAGGCCGAGGCGGTGAGCGGGACCGGCTCGTTCGCGCAGATCTGGCTGCACAACGGCCTCGTCCAGCGCGACGGCGAGAAGATGTCGAAGTCGATCGGCAACGTCGTGACCGTGCGCGAGGCGCTCGAGCGCTGGCGGCCGGACGCGCTGCGGCTGTTCGTCCTCGAAAGCCAGTACCGACGCCCCAACAACCTCACCGACGAGGCGATGGCGGCGGCCGAGAGTGGCCTCGGCCGGCTGCTCGCCGCCGTCCGCGAGGAGGGCGTGAGCGCGGGTCCGGCCTCCTCGGCCGGACCGGCCGAGCGCGCCCGCTTCATCGAGGCCATGGAGGACGACTTCAGCACGCCGCGCGCGCTGGCCGCGCTGTTCGACCTCGCGCGCACGATCAACCGCGAGCGCGACGCGGGCGCGGACGTGCGCCCGGCGCAGGCGCAGCTGCGCGAGCTGGCCGGCGTGCTCGGTATGCGCCTCGACGCCACCGACGAGGCGGAGGGCGAGTTCGACGCCGTCGCCTTCTCGAAGCTCGCCGCTCGCTACGAGGTGGCATGCGGCGGCAGCGACGCGGAGTCGACGATCGAGGCGCTGCTGGCGCGCCGCCAGCAGGCGCGCGAGGAGCGCGACTTCGCCCTCGCCGACGCGATCCGCGCCGACCTCGCCGCCGCCGGCATCGAGGTGGAGGACACGCCGCGCGGCGCCCGCTGGAGCGCGGCGCGGTAGCGGCAGATACTGCGTTCTCGGTCGGACACCCGATACGCCCACGCGAAGGGGGCGACATGGCCGATTCGCAGTCCACGCAGCCGCCCGCGGGCAAGCCGCGAAAGCCCAGGTACGCCCTCGCCGAGTTGGTGGCCCGGATGAATCCGGGCAACTCTCACCCTGAACAGGACTGGGGTGCACCTCAGGGCGAAGAGGTGTGGTAGGACGGCAGACCGCTCGCGCAACTCCCGCGAACTCACGCTGTATGCTTGCCACCGTCCCGGCAGCCCGAGGTGAAGACGCGTGATCGTTGGCGTAGCAGCAGAGTCCGCGGGGGGTGAGCGCAGGGTCGCGCTTGTCCCCGCCGTCGTGTCGCGAATCAGTAACAGCGGCGCCGAGGTGCTCGTCGAGAGTGGGGCGGGAAGCGCCGCGGGTTTCTCCGACGAGGACTACGTGGCCGCGGGAGCGCGGATCGCCGCGAGCGCCGCGGAGGTGCTGGCCGGAGCCGACATCGTCGCCCGCGTCGGCGCGCCGGGGGACGCCTCGGAGCTGGATGGCCTGCGCGAGGGCCAGACCATCGTCGGGCTGCTCGATCCCCTCGGGAGCCCGGGCGAAATATCGGCGCTCGCGGAGCGCGGGGTGAACGCCTTCGCCCTCGAGCTGCTGCCGCGGATCAGCCGCGCGCAGCCGATGGACGCGCTCAGCTCGATGGCCACGATCTCGGGCTACCGCGCGGTGCTGCTGGCCGCGAGCGAACTCACGAAGATGTTCCCCCTGATGATGACCGCCGCCGGCACCGTCACCCCCGCGCGCGTGCTCGTGATCGGGGCAGGCGTCGCCGGCCTGCAGGCGATCGCGACGGCGCGACGGCTGGGCGCTGTCGTGCAGGCCTACGACGTCCGTCCGGCCGTCGCCGAGCAGGTCGAGAGCCTCGGCGCGCGCTTCGTCGAGCTCGATCTCGACTCCGCGGACGCCGAGGACAGCGGCGGCTACGCCCAGGCGATGGGCGAGGACTTCTACGCACGCCAGCGCGAGCAGCTCGCGCGCGTCGTCGGCGAGAGCGACGTCGTGATCAGCACGGCGGCGGTGCCCGGCAGCGCCGCCCCGCTGCTCGTGACCGCCGACGCGGTCGGGCGCATGCGGCCCGGCTCGGTGATCGTCGACCTCGCGGCCGAGACCGGCGGCAACTGCGAACTGACCCGCCCCGGCGAGGACGTCAGCGCCGAGGGCGTCACCATCCTCGGGCCGCTCCGCCTGCCGGCGGACGTGCCCTTCGACGCCAGCCAGATGTACGCGCGCAACGTCACCGCCTTCCTCGAGCACGTGCTGAGCGATGGCGAGCTGACGCTCGATCGGGACGACGAGATCGTGCGCGGCGCGCTCGTCGCGCACGCTGGCGAGGTGGTGCACCCGCGGGTGCGCGAGCAGCTCGGGCTCCCGGAGCTCGAGCCGGCGGGAACGGAGTAGCGCGTGGAAGTCTTTGTCGCGGCGCTCACGATCTTCGTGCTGGCGCTGTTCGTCGGCTACGAGGTGATCACGAAGGTGCCGCCGCTGCTGCACACGCCGCTGATGTCCGGCGCCAACGCGATCTCCGGCATCACCCTCGTCGGCACGCTGGTCACGGCCGGCGCGCAGCTCACGCTGCTCACGACGATCCTCGGCATCATCGCCGTCGCGATGGCGACCGCGAACGTCGTCGGCGGGTTCCTCGTGACGCACCGGATGCTCTCGATGTTCCGCGACCGGGGTGACCGTGCCTGAGCTGAACCCGGAGTGGATCGACCTCTTCTACCTGTTGGCGGCGATCCTCTTCATCGTCGCGCTCAAGGACATGTCGCACCCGCGCACGGCGGTGCGCGGCAACCTGCTCGGCTCCACGGGCATGCTGATCGCGATCATCGTCACGCTGACCGACCGCCGCATCGTGAGCTTCGAGGTGATCATCGCCGGCGTCGTCGTCGGCGCGCTGATCGGCGCGGTCATGGCCTACCGCTCGCCGCTCACCTCGATGCCGCAGGTGGTGGCGGTGTTCAACGGCTTCGGCGGCGGCGCCTCCGCGATCGCCGTCGGCGCCGCGCTCGAGGAGGCGTTGAAGGGCGGCTTCGTCGAGGAGATCGGCTTCCAGTTCACGGTCGCCGCCGTCGCCTCCGGGCTGATCGGCGGTGTCTCGATGACGGGCAGCGCGATCGCCTTCGGCAAGCTGCAAGGGCTTGTCACGGAACGGCCACTCCTGCTGCCGGGCCGGCACGTGCTGAACGCGCTGCTGGCCGCGATCTGCCTCGCGCTCGGCGTCTGGCTGATCGCGGACTCTGACTCCTCGTTGCCGTTCTGGCTGCTGGTCGGCTTCGCCGCGGTGCTCGGCATCATGCTGGTGGTCCCGATCGGCGGGGCGGACATGCCGGTCGTGATCTCGCTGCTCAACGCCTACTCCGGCCTCGCGGCGGCCGGGCACGGCTGGGTGCTCAACAACAGCGTGCTGATCATCGCCGGCTCGCTCGTCGGTGCGGCCGGCTTCATCCTCACGGCGCTGATGTCGCGGGCGATGAACCGCTCCCTGGTGAACATCATCTTCGCCGGCGTCGGCGCCGAGGTCGCCTCCGCCGAAGACAGCGACGACGTCTACGCCGGCCGCGTCAAGTCCGCCTCCGCCGAGGAAGTCGCGATGCTCCTCGACGGCGCCCGGCGGGTGGTGATCGCGCCCGGCTACGGGCTGGCGGTCGCGCAGGCGCAGTACGCCGTACACGACCTGATGGACCTGCTGGAAGAGCGCGGCATCGAGGTCGAGTTCGCGATTCACCCCGTGGCGGGCCGGATGCCGGGCCACATGAACGTGCTGCTGGCGGAGGCGGACATCCCCTACGAGCAGCTCAAGGAGATGGACGAGATCAACCCGACCTTCCGCCAGACGGACGTGGTGCTCGTCTTCGGCGCGAACGACGTGGTCAATCCGATGGCGCGCGAGGCCGACCCCTCGATCCCGATCGCGGGCATGCCAATCCTCGATGTCGACCAGGCACGGACCGTGGTGATCGTGAAGCGGTCGCTGAGTCCGGGCTTCGCCGGCATCCCGAACCCGCTATTCGCCGCGGACAACACGCTGATGCTCTTCGGCGACGCGCGCGTGGCCGCCACGCAGTTGGCCGCGGCGCTGCGCGGGTAGGGGCGCGGACGGCGCCCGGCGCGTGAGGCGTCTAACGGATCATATAGTTGATCTATTCTTTCCGCTCAGCGGCGCTTCCGAATATGTCATTATGCGCAGCGCTGAAAGGATCCTTCGTTGGCAGAAGAGTGGCTACCTGCGCGCCTGATCCCCACTTCCGGAATTCGCGGCTCCGCCGAACAGGAGACCAGGGCGACATCCGCCCTGCTCAGCGTGCTCGGTGCCGTGCAGGAGTTCGGCAGAACGGTCCTGCGCGGACGCTTTGGCGCACCAGCAGGCCCGATCGAGGCGTATATCGAAGTCCCACTGGAACTGCCCGGCGGGGAAGTCGTACGCCCGGACGGACTCATCCGCGTTCGTCGCGGGAGCCGCACCTGGACCGCCTTGTTCGAGGTCAAGACCGGACGAAATGAGCTCGACCGGGCCCAGGTCGAGAACTATCTCGATGCGGCCAGGCACCACAACTTCGACGCCGTGGTCACCATCTCGAACCAGATCGTGCCTGCGACGGGCGACCACCCCGTTGACGTTGATCGCCGAAAACTGCGGCGCGTGGCGCTGCATCACATCTCGTGGGTGGCGCTGCTGACCGAGGCAGTGCTCGTGAAAGATCACCGCGGCGTGGAAGACCCGGACCAGGCATGGATACTCGGCCAACTCATCGCGTACCTTGAGCATCCCCAGTCCGGGGCGATGGAGTTCGCCGACATGGGGTCACACTGGACCTCCGTCCGGGACAGCGCGAGGGCCGGGACCCTGACAGCGAACAGCGACGGCGTCGATGACGTTGTGGACCGCTGGGATGAGTTCTCCCGCTATCTGTGCCTCCATCTCGGCCGCGAGCTGGGCGCCGACGTGGAGCAGGTGCTCCCCCGGCGGGACCGGAGAGACACCGCCGGGCGCAAGGCACGACTGATACGAGAACTCGCTGACAAGGGGACTCTCCGGTGCACTCTACGAGTGCCATCCGTGGTGGCCGACATCGACATCGTCGCAGATCTCACCACCCGAATGGTGTCCGCATCTCTCTACGTGAGTGCCCCGGGGGAGGGGCGGCCCCGAACGAGAATCAACTGGCTCGCGCGGCAGCTTCGCTCGGAGGCATTAGGCAACGTGCGAATCGACACCTCCTTCGAGTCCCGCTCAGCAACGTCGTCCGTTCTGCTGGAAGCGCTTGTCGCCAATCCAGACAACGCGCTGTTGGAGGATCGCCGCGCGATGCCCAGGGGGTTCCGCGTCACGCTCACGCGACCGATGGGGATGCAGCGAAACGTCGGCGCACGGTCGTTCGTTGGTTCCGTCACGGCGCTTCTGGAGGAGTTCTACGGATCGGTGGCACAGGAGCTCAAGGAGTGGACGCCCCGCGCACCGAGACTCCCCGAACCGCCGCCCTCGACACAGTCGGAACCGCCGGACAGCGAGCCTGCAATCTAGGCGCGCCCGTCTCGACGCCCGGCTCGTCGCGTTGACCCTCCTCGGAGGGCGTTTCTATACTTGATCGGATCGCACGTCGGCGATTGGCCGGGTGTGGTCATTCTGTATGCGCCGGCAGCGTTCGAGCCCGAGTGGCGCAATGGCAGCGCAGCCGATTTGTAATCGGCAGGTTAGCGGGTTCGAATCCCCTCTCGGGCTCCACTCACTCCCCCTGCGGGGTCGGGTGGAGGCGTGCGGGGCGCGAGTGCCGGGCATCGACGCCCGCAGGGGTGGGAGAGTGGTTAATTCCAGCGGTCTGTAAAACCGCCGCCTTACGGCTACGCAGGTTCGAATCCTGCCCCCTGCACCAGTCGCACACGCCACCGGGACTGGAACGCAGGTTCCCGGCGGCGGTGGCGCCAGAAGCGGAGATATGCCCTCATAGCTCAGTCGGTAGAGCGCGTTCTTGGTAAGAACGAGGTCAGCGGTTCGAATCCGCTTGAGGGCTCCACCACAGCATCAGCTACAGCAGCGCCGTCCACGCGAGGAGTCGTGGGGCGGCGGAGGGGAACGGGAGCCGAGGGATGGCGCGACGCAAGTTTGAGCGGACGAAGCCGCACGCGAACGTAGGCACGATTGGTCACGTCGACCACGGCAAGACGACGCTGACGGCGGCGATCACGAAGGTGCTCGCGCTCAAGGGCGAGGCCGTATTCCGCGCGTTCGACTCGATCGACAACGCGCCCGAGGAGAAGGCGCGCGGCATCACGATCGCGATCGCCCACGTCGAGTACGAGACTGAGGCGCGCCACTACGCGCACGTCGACTGTCCCGGTCACGCCGACTACATCAAGAACATGATCACCGGCGCCGCCCAGATGGACGGCGCGATCCTCGTGGTCGCCGCCCCGGACGGGCCGATGCCGCAGACGCGCGAGCACCTGTTGCTGGCGCGCCAGGTGGAGGTCCCCGCCGTCGTCGTCTTCCTCAACAAGGTGGACATGATGGACGACGAGGAGCTGCTCGAGCTGGTCGAGCTGGAGATGCGCGAGCTGATGGACGGCTACGAATTCCCCGGCGACGAGGTGCCGATCATCCGTGGTTCGGCGCTGGCGGCGCTGGAGTCCAGTTCGACGGACCCGGACGCCGAGGAGTACAAGGCGATCTGGGAGCTGATGGAGGCGGTGGACAACTACATCCCGCAGCCGGAGCGGCCGAAGGACCAGCCCTTCCTGATGCCGATCGAGGACGTCTTCGGGATCAAGGGTCGCGGCACGGTGGTGACGGGGCGCATCGAGCGCGGCGTCGTCAACGTCGGCGACCCGATCGAGATCGTGGGCATCAAGGAGACGGAGACCACGGTCGTGACCGGGGTCGAGATGTTCAAGAAGATCCTCGACACCGGCGAGGCGGGCGACAACGTCGGTTGTCTGTTGCGCGGCATCGAGCGTAGCGACATCGAGCGTGGTCAGGTGCTGGCCAAGCCGGGCAGCATCACGCCGCACCGCAAGTTCAGTGGCGAGGTCTACGTGCTCTCCAAGGAAGAGGGTGGTCGGCACACGCCGTTCTTCACGGGCTACCGGCCGCAGTTTTACGTGCGCACCACGGACGTGACGGGGGTGGTGACACTGCCCGAGGGCACGGAGATGGTGATGCCGGGCGACAACGTGACGGTGAACATCGAGCTGATCACGCCGATTGCGATCGAGGACGGCCTGCGCTTCGCCATCCGCGAGGGCGGCCGCACCGTCGGCGCCGGTGTCGTCACCGGGATCAACGAGTAGCGCGGGCACGGGCGGGACGCGCGAGGAGCAGGGACCATGGCCAAGGGAGACCGGGAGCACATCACGCTGGCGTGCACGGAGTGCCGCGCCCGCAACTACCACACGCGGAAAAACCGCCGCAACGATCCGGAGCGGCTGGAGCTGCGCAAGTTCTGCCGCCGCTGCCGAACCCACAAGCCACACCGCGAGACGCGGTAGGCTGGCAGAACAGCCGAACGGAGCCATCGCATGGGTCGAGCGCTGCGCAGGCAGCAGGAGCGCGCCCAGCGCCGCCAACAGCGGCAGCAGGAGCGCGCCGCGGCCTCCGGCGGAGGCGGCCGTGGGCCCTCGATGCGCGTCTCCGCGCCGGCGGGGGACGCCCGCCGTGGGCGCCGCTGGGTGCCGCGCTGGATCGCCGACATCATCAGCGAGCTGCGCAAGGTCACCTGGCCGACCCGCCATGAGGTCGGCTACCTCACCGTGGTCGTCGTGATAGTCTCGATCTTCTTCGGCGCGATCCTCGGCGTCGCCGATCTCGGCTTCAACTGGCTGATCGAGAACACGGTGCTCCGCTAATGGCGAGGGCACTCGACCGGGGACGAAGAGGACGCGAGGCAGACCGCTGCGCCGCGCCCGTGGAGGCAGCATGACCAGCGACCGGTATCCGCAACCGCCGCCCGCCCCGCCCAACCCGTTCGCCGCCGTGCTGGAGGAGCGTGCCGGCCAGTCCGCCGTGGCGACCGCCGTGGTCGAGGAAGATGGCCGCGCCTGGTACATCGTCCAGACCTACTCGGGCTACGAGAACAAGGTGAAGAAGAGCCTCGAACAACGCGTCCTGCAGATGGACATGGGCGACCAGGTCTTCCAGGTCGTCATCCCGACCGAGGACGAGATCGAGATTCGCGACGGTCAGCGCAAGACCGTCTCCCGCAAGCTGTTCCCCGGCTACATCCTGGTCCAGATGCTGATGGGCGACGACTCCTGGTACGTGGTCCGCAACACCCCGGGCGTCACCGGCTTCGCCGGCGCCAGTTCGGACGAGCGCGCGCGGCCGCCCGCCCTCGAGGACGAGGAAGTCGCGCGCATTCTGCGGCAGATGGACACCGGCACGCCGCGTATCAACGTCGGCTTCGCCGTCGGCGAGGCGGTGCGCGTGATCGATGGGCCGTTTATTGACTTCGTCGGCCAGGTCGACGAGATCAATCTCGACAAGGGCAAAGTGCGGGTCATGGTCTCGATGTTCGGCCGGGAGACGCCGGTCGAGCTGGACTTCCTGCAGGTGGAGAAGCAGTAACACATGGCGAAACGAGTACGAGCACTGGTCAAGCTGCAGATCCCGGCGGGACGGGCGAACCCCGCGCCGCCGGTGGGCACCGCGCTGGGCCCGCACGGCATCAACATCATGGACTTCTGCAAGTCCTACAACGAACGCACGCAGTCGCAGCAGGGACAGATCATCCCCGCCGTGATCACGATCTACGAGGACCGCTCGTTCAGCTTCGAGCTGCGCACCGCGCCCGCCTCCGACCTGCTGCGCAAGGCCGCCGGCGTGGACAGCGGCGCCGCGAACCAGCTGACAGAGGTCGTCGGCTCCGTCACGCAGGACCAGGTGCGCACGATCGCCGAAACCAAGCTCGTCGACCTCAACACCGACGACATCGACAGCGCAATCCGGATCATCGAGGGCACCGCGCGCTCGATGGGAATCGAGGTAAAGCCGTAATGGCCAAACGAGGCAAGCGCTACCGCGAGGCCGTCTCCAGGGTGGACCTCCACGCGCTCTACCAGCCGGACGCGGCGCTCAGCGCCGTGCGCGAAACCGCCACCGCGAAGTTCGACGAGACCGTGGAACTGCACCTCCGCACCGGCCTCGACGGCCGTCACGCGGACCAGCAGATCCGCGGCGCGATCACCCTGCCGCACGGCCTCGGCAAGGAGCAGCGCGTCGTCGTCTTCGCCGAGGGCGAGGGAGCGATGCTCGCGAACGAGGCCGGAGCCGACCTCGTTGGCGCCGACGAGTTGATCGCGCGCGTCGCCGACGGCTTCACCGACTTCGACGTCGCGCTCGCGCAGCGCGAGTTGATGGGCAAGGTCGGGCGGCTGGGTCGCGTCCTGGGTCCGCGCGGCCTGATGCCGAACCCCCGCAACAACACCGTGCTCGAGGCGGACGACATCCCGCGCGCCGTCAAGGAAGCCAAGTCCGGCCGCGTCGAGTACCGGCTCGACAAGACCAACTACGTGCACGCCGCGATCGGCAAGGTCTCCTTCAGCGACGACCAGTTGCTGGAGAACCTGAGCGCGCTGCTCGGCGAAATCGTCAAGTCGCGGCCGACCGAGCTGAAGGGCCAGTACATCCGCGCCGCCACGCTGACCTCGACAATGGGGCCGGGCGTGCGCGTGGAGCTCGCGCCCCTGCTCGCGCTCGGCGCGGAGGGGTAGGCAACCCCGGAACCGAGGGCGCTCGCGCGTAAGGGCGGACGCGATGGAGACTGTACAAGCGCCCTGAGGCGCAGACACCGGAGACCACGGGTTCCGGACGGGCGCACTGCCCCAACGGAAGAATGGCCACTGGCCGCCCGTGCAGGTGGGATCAGGCGAAGCAGCGATGCGCCCCCGACTGCGGGCTGGCGCGGCGCGAACGCCCTCCCGCCGGAGGGCATTTTCTTGCCCTCGGATGCAGCAGGAGAGGAGGCGCGGTGCCTACGGAGCGCAAGATCGCGCAGGTTGCCGAGCTCAAGGAGCTGATCGAGAGCGCCGGCATCGCCATCGGTACGGCCTACCAGGGCATCCCGGTGCCGGACCAGACGCAACTGCGGCGCGTGCTGGTGGCCGAGGGCGCCAGCCTGCGCGTGATCAAGAACACGCTGCTGCAGCGCGCGGCCAACGAGAGCGGCCAGCCGCTCTACGCCGAACTGGCGCAGGGCCCGACGGCGCTGGTGACGCACCCGGACGACCCGGTTGCGGCGGCGCGGGCGATCCAGCAGTACCGCCGGGAGAACCCGCAGACACCGTTCGAGGTCCGCAACGCCGTCCTCGACGGCGAGCTTGTCGACGCCGCCTACATCGCCGACCTGGCGACGGTGCCGACGCGCGAGGTGCTGGTCGCCCGCATCGCGGGCGGCCTGACGGGCAAGATCGTGGAGCTGCTGGGACTGCTCGAGGCGTCGACGCGAGAGTTCGCGGGACTGATCGACGCGCGCGCGGAGCAGCTCGAAGGAGCGGAAGGCTAGGCGCGATAGCGCCCAGGGAGCACTACCGCCCGCGGGGCGGTTCGGAAGGAGCACGAGGATGGCCAAGGTCGAGGAAGCCCTCGAGATCATCAAGGGCATGACGCTGATCGAGTTGCGCGATCTCAACAAGGCGATCGAGGAAGAGTTCGGCGTGACCGCCGCGGCTCCGATGGCGATGGCGGCCATGCCCGCCGCCGACGGCGGCAACGGCGCCGCCGCGGCCGAGGAGCAGTACGAGTTCGACGTGATCCTCACGGACTTCGGCGCCAACAAGATCAACGTGATCAAGGCGGTGCGCGAGCTCACCTCGCTGGGCCTGAAGGACGCCAAGGACGTCGTGGAGTCCGCCCCCAAGGCGATCCGCGAGGCCGTCACCAAGGACGAGGCCGACGCCGCGAAGACCAAGCTCGAGGGGGCCGGCGCCACCGTCGAGGTTAAGTAGCGACACTGCGCCGACCGCACCGCGTCAGCCGGGCTGGCGCAAGCGTCGCACGCTGCCCGGTCCGCGACGGCCGGGCAGCGGCCGGCTGTTAGGCTTGCCTGGTGGAGTGTTTCCTCTGCGAGCGCACGGCAGTACGCGAGTGCCCTCGATGCGGCCTGCTGCACTGCGAGGAGCACGGCGATGCGCTCTGCGCGCGCTGCATGGACCCCGCGCTCGCCTTGCCCTCGTCGCAGCTCTACCGAGGAGCACTGATCGCACTGGTCGTGGTCAGCGTGTTCGCGCTCTGGCTGTTGCTCTGGCCCGCAACCGCAAGCGACGGCGACCCGGCCGAGAGCACGCCGAACCGCCCCGTGCAGAGCGCCGTGCTCCCCACCACGACCGCGACGCCGGCAGCGAGCCCGGCACCGACCCCCGTCACCGACGCAACGCCCACACGCACGTCCACGCCATCCGCCACAGCGACACGCGCCGCTACGCCCTCGGCGACTGTTGCCGCCTCGACCAGCCCGACGGCGACGGCGACACCCACACCCACGCCTCGCGCTACGCCGACGCCGACGCCGACGCCGACCGCCTCGCCCTCGCCCACCCCTACCGCCACGGCAACTCCGACGCCCAGCCCGACACCCGCGCCGACGCCCGCCGTGCCGCGGACCGTCTATGTCGCCAACGTGGGCGTCGGGGGCGTGCTCGAGCGCAGCACCTGCGAGGAGCAGGCCCGGAGGACCGGGACCGGCTGGTTTGACGGCGACGAAGTCACGCTCGTCGAGCGGGGGACCGGCACATGTGACGCCTGGAGCCGGATCACCGCCAGCGACGGGCGAGGATCGTGGATCCTCAACGAGTATCTTGCCGACGAACAACCCTAGGGAGCGCCCCGCCATGTTCCGTCACGAAGTCATCGGAGAGATCGCCGGACATCGCCGCACGCTGCTGCGGATGGTCGCAATGTACGCGCCGCTGGCGGTCGGCGCAGGCCTGCTGGCGCTGGTCTCGCTGAGCGCCGTCCTCGGCGGTTCCTACGGAGCGGTCGTCCCGCTGATCATCCTGCTGCTCGTGACCGGCGCTGCGCTGATGCAAGCCATCTCCGCGCTACGCGATCTGCGCGCGGAGCCCACGTTCACACGCGGCGAGGTCACGCGCCTCTGGACCAAGGGCGGGCTGTTCTGGTTCTTCCGCTCGCACTACGCCATGGTCAACCGCCAGGTCTTCGTCATGGTCCCTGAGGTCTGGGTCCAGCTTGACGAGGAGAACATCGTCGAGCTTCACCACTGGCCACATACGCGGACGCTGATCCGCGCCGTGCTGCTCAGCGGCGACCTCGACGACCTCGTCCCCGACGAGCCCGTGTCCCCCCTGACGGAAGTCTGAGGTGGCCGACCCGCCGCCCGGCGGCTCCCCGCCCGCCTACCGGCTGCGCGTCTCCGAGCTGGCCTCCGGCGACCGCCCGCGCGAGCGGCTCGAACAGCTCGGCGCGCAGGCGCTGACCACCTCGGAGTTGCTCGCAATCCTGCTGCGCACCGGAAGCCGCGAGGAGGGCGTGCTGCAACTTGCCGAGCGGCTGCAGCAGGAGCACCGCGGCCTGCGCGGCCTCGCCCAGGCGGAGATCGCGGAGCTGTCCGCGATCCGCGGCCTCGGCCCCGCGAAGGCGGCGACCATCGCCGCCGCCTTCGAACTCGGGCGGCGGCGCAGCCTGGAGGGCGAGGACGAGCGCCCGCTGGTCGGCTCCCCGGAGGATGTCGTGCGGCTGCTGCAATCGCAGCTCGAACTGCTGCCGCAGGAGGAGGTCCGCCTGCTCGTGCTGGACAACCGCCACCGCCTGCTTGCCAACCGGATGCTCAGCCGCGGCTCCATCAACAGCGCACCCGTGCGCGTCGCCGAGGTGTTCCGCGAGGCCGTGCGCCTCAACGCCGCCGCCGTCGCCGTCGCGCACAACCACCCCAGCGGCGACCCCGCGCCCAGCTCCGACGACGTGGAGATGACGCGCGCCCTCGAAGCGGGCGGCGACCTGCTGGGCATCCGCGTGCTCGACCATGTCGTGATCGGCCACGGTCGCTGGATCTCGATGCGCCAGAGCCGGCTTGGCTTCACTTCGCCGTAGACCGCAGCCACCTGCGATCCTGAATCGAGGCACGTGCTACGATCCCCGTACACGCCGGGGCGGGCGGCACAGCGGGATGTGAAGTAGCCCTTGCACTGGCTTGACCTCGTCATCGTCGCAATCGTCACCTGGCTGACCTTGCGCGCTCTCTCCGTGGGCCTGATTCGCGAGGTCGTCACGTCCGTGGCGGTCGTCGCCGCCGCGATCCTCGCCGGCAACTTCTACGCCGAACTGGCCGATGACATCGCCTTCGCAATCGAGGACGAGATGTGGCGCAAGTTCGTCGCCTTCGCGGCGATCTTCGTCGGCGTGGTCGTGATCGGGCAGATCGCGGCCATGTTGCTGCATCGCACCTCCCGGCTCCTGCTGCTGGGCTCGGTCGACCGCATCGGCGGCGCGGCGTTCGGGTTCCTCAAGGGCATCGTCGTCGTCGAGGTGCTGCTCCTCGCGGCGATCACCTTCCCCGTCTCGGACGCCATCGACGAGGCGGTCGAGCACTCCGCGATCGCGCCCGTCTTCATCGATGGGTTGCCGCTGATTCAGCGGATGCTCCCGGACGAGTTCGAACGGGCCGCCGAGGCGTGGCCGGACATCCTCCAGTCGCTCGGCTCCGAGCCGGACCGCAGCTGAGCCGACGCCACCTCGCTGGCCCGGCCGCCCCAAGCGACTCCCTGGCCGCTACACTGGCGCGAGGCGGAAAGGGCGAGAGCGTTGCTGGACCGGCACGCGCTAGTGCTCAATCAGGACTACGAACCGCTGAACGTCTGCGGCGTCAGGCGCGCCTTCGCGCTCGTCTTCGGTGGCCGGGCGGAGCTGCTGGAGGAAGGCACGGAACCGATCCGCGGCGTGGACCGCGAATACCCGGCACCGTCCGTGATCCGCTTGCGCCGCCGCGTGCGCCGTCCTCGGCCGCAGGTACGCCTGACACGCCGCGAGGTGTTCGCGCGCGACCAGCAACGCTGCCAGTACTGCGGGCGCGGACACCAGGAGCTCACGCTGGACCACGTCGTGCCTCGCCGCCGCGGCGGCACGCACGCCTGGGAGAACATCGTGACCGCGTGCCAGCCGTGCAACCACCGCAAGGGCGGCCGTACCCCGCGCGAGGCGCGGATGCAGCTGCTGACGCAGCCGGTGCGGCCCCGCCTCTCCGTCCCGCAGCAACTCGCCGAACACCTGCACCGCTACGAGGAGTGGCGGCCGTTCTTCTTCGGCTGGGTCGACCGCGAGACGCAGCGCGCGATAGCCAACTGATCAGCGACGCGCGCGCCGTAGGGCGTGAGCGCGCGAGGGCGTATGCTCTCCCGCAGCGCGTGACGGCCGAAGACCAGGAAAGGGGCAGCCCGTGAGCGTCGCTCAGCGACTTCAGGAGCTGGGAATCGAACTGCCCCCGCCGCCGCCGCCGGTCGGCATGTACCGCGCCGCGCTGCGCAGCGGGAACTGGATCCTCACCTCCGGACAGTTGCCCATGCGCGACGGCGAGCTGGTGAACCCCGGGCATATCAGCGGCGATGACGACATCGACGCCGGCCGCGAGGCGGCCAGAGTCGCGACCCTGAACGCGCTCTCCGCCGCGCAGGCGGTGCACGGCAGCCTCGAGGGCCTGCGCGTGGTACGCCTCGTCGGCTACGTGGCGAGCGCGCCGGACTTCCAGGCGCACCCCGCGGTGATCAACGGCGCCAGCGAGCTGCTGCGCGACCTCTTCGGCGAGGACGCCGGGCTGGGCACTCGGCTCGCCATGGGCGTCGCCGCGCTGCCGCTCGGCGCGGCGGTGGAGATCGACCTGATCCTCGAGGACGTGGAGGCAGCGGCATGACGACGGGTAACGACCGCATCGTGGTCCAGAACCGCATCGACTTCGTGACCGGCGCCGTGCGGCGCTACCTGCCGGACGCCGAAGCGCTGACGGAGATCGCGGGCGAGGTCCAGGCGCTCGTCGAGAGCCACGACGCCGCCTCGCTGCGCAACGAGCCCGGCGAGGGCGAGTGGTCCGCACTGCGCACGCTCGGCCACATGATCGCCTACTCGCGCGTGCTCCATGACCAGCTCGATCGCATGGCGCACATGACCGACCCGGTGCTGCCGATGACCGACGACGCCGCCGTCGCGGAGCGCGAGGGCTGGGAGTCGCGCGACCCCGCGGAGCTGGCCGCGCTCTTCAGCGACGCGATCGGCGAGGTGGGGGCGCTGCTGAAGAGCGTGCCGGATTCCTCGTGGGGCCGGGCCGGCCTCCACCCGCTGGGCGGACGCCGCTCGATCGTGCAGCACGTGCGCGGCGCCGGCGCGCACCTGCGCAGTCACATCGAGCAGATCGAGGCGGCGCTCGCCGCGGAGTAGCGTCCTGTCCTAGCCGCGCTCGATGGGGAGCTCGGGGCGGACCGCCCACTCGGACCAGGAGCCGTCGTAGTTGCGAGCCTGCTCGTAGCCGAGCAGCTCGTGCAGCACGAACCAGGCGACGGCCGAGCGCACGCCGCCGCCGCAGTAGGAGTAGGCCGCCGTCGAGCCGTCGACGCTCGCGGCCGAGAAGAGCGAGCGCAGCTGCTCCAGCGGGAGCAGTTGCCCGTCCTCGCGCACGAGGCGCTCCCACTCCAGGTGCACCGCGCGCGGGATGCGGCCCATGCGAGGCGCCTCGGCGTGGCCGTGCGCCTCGCCCAGCCACTCGCCGTCCGAGCGGCAGTCGACGATGCGCGCCGGGCCGCCCTCGGCGGCCGCGAGCACGTCGCCCGCGAGCGCGATGATCGAGGCGTCCGGCTCGGGCAGCGAGACCTCGGCCGACGTGCGGGCGGGAACCTCGCGATCGCAGGGCACGCCGGCTTCGCGCAGCGCGGGCACGGCGCCGTCGGCGAGGTGCACGCGCGGGAAGCGGTAGTAGCGCAGCGCCCAGTAGGCCCGCGCCGGCCAGGCCGAGCGCGCGCCCGCCGTGCAGACGATGCGCTGCTCCGGCGTGACGCCGAGGCGCGAGAGATTCGCCTCCATACGCTCGCGAGTCGGCACGAGCGCGCGGACGCCGTCGCGGTCCTCGGTGAAGTCGCCGTAGCCGTGCGCGTAGACCGCGCCGCGGACGTGCGCCTCGTCGTACTCGGCGCGGTCATTGGCGATGTGCAGCACCCGCACGTCCGGATCGTCGAGGTGCTCCGCGAGCCACGCGCCATCGACGAGCGCGGGCACGGAGTCGTCACGCTGTCCGCTCACGGCCGAACCCTCCCCGGTCGAGGCCTTCCGCCGGACGCGCATTCGGGGCCCCCGGGAGCCGACCTCGCCTTCGCCCTCACCCCAACCCTCTCCCTCATGGAGAGGGACAAGTGCTAGTTCTGCCCGCCGCCGCCCGAGCCGCCGCCCGAGCCACCCGGACCGCCGGAGCGCCTGCGTCCCCGGCCGCCGCGGCGGCCGCGTCGACGGCGGCGCGCGGGCTGTTCGCCCCCGCCGTCCGTCTGCTCGGGCGCACGGTCTTCCGTCCGCCCCGCCGGGGCCGGCTCGCCGCTGGCCGGCGCATCCACTACATCGAGGGTGGCGACCAGCGTGTCGCGGCGCTGGCGATCCTGGCGGTGCACCGGGCCCTCGACCTGCTCCTCGAGCTCCTCGGGCCGCACGGCCGAGCCGTACTGGCTGGCCAGCTCGTCGGCGGTCATCTCGATCACCTCGCCGCTGTCGTCGAGGCGCATGCGCACCTGGCCCTTGAGCGTGTTGTGGGAGATCACGCGCGCCCGGCCGACGGGCGTGGTGACGCGCTTGCCGACCTTCGGCAGCGTCCCGCGCAGGCGGCGGTACTCGTCCACCTCGTAGGAGAGGCAGCAGAGCAGGCGTCCGCAGACGCCCGAGATCTTCGTCGGGTTGGGCGGGAGATCCTGCTCCTTCGCCATCCGCATCGAGATCGTCGGGAACGTCGTCTGCCAGGTGCGGCAGCAAAGCGCGAGGCCGCAGACGCCGACGTCCCCGAGCGACTTCCCGCGGTCGCGGTCGCCCACCTGCCGGACATCGACCTCCACACCGAGCAGATCGCGGCACATGCCGGTGAACCAGCGGTGCTGGATACGCTCCGGCGCGGCGAAGGTGATGCTGCACTGCGTGCCCGCGAGGTTGTAGATCAGACTCGCGACGCGCACCCGCGGGTCATTGCGCGTCGCGAGCTCCTGCGCGCGGCGTAAGTCCTCCAGCGCGCGCTCGCGGCCCTCCCGCCAGGCGTCGACATCCTCGGCGCTGGCGAGGCGCTCGATGACGCGCAGCGGCCCTTCCGGCTCGGCGGCGAGCGTCTGGTCCGGCGTGACGACCACCCAGCCCAGCTGCTCGCCGTTCGAGGTGCCGACGACCACGTAGTCGCCCAGCGCCGCTTCGAGCTCGTCCGGGCTGCACCACGTGAGTGGCCCGGCTTCAGTGAAACGTATTCCGACAATGCCTTCCATGCAGTCCCGACGGTCGCGACGCCGACCCCTGCCCCACAGGCGAGGCCTGCTCAGGCGGGAGGCGCGGCGGCCGGACGGGCCTCCTCTCGGCTTGGCTCCGGTTCGTCGAACTGCAGCAGTGGGAGGTCCAGCATCAGCACCTCCAGCGCAAGCTGCGGGTTGGTGTTCTCCAGCAAGTGGCGGCGCGCCCGCTCCGTAGCGCGCAGCGCCAGCACCGCCGCCCGAGGCGTGCAGCCCTCGGGCGCGGCCTCGGCGCCCTGGCCGTCCGCGTCGGCGACGGACACGAGCGTGTCGCGCCACCACCAGCGCCAGACATCGAGCGTCTCGAGGACGGCCCGGCGCTCTCGCCGCCATGACCCGGCGAGCCGCGCGGCGTGGTCGAAGCGCTCGTTGCGGGAGGCTCCGCAGAGCCGCCGCAGGTCGGCGGTGGCGGTCTCGCGCAGCTGTCGCTGCGCCGGGTCCTGGTGCAGCCGCAGCGCGAGGCCGTAGCGCCCACGCCCCTGCGCGGCCAGCTCGCGCGCCTCGTCCGCGTCGAGGCCGTCGATGTCCTCGGCGAGCGCCTCGGCGAGCGCGGCGCGCGACAGCGGCCGCAGCACCAGCTCGCGGCAGCGCGAGCGGATCGTCGGCAGCAGCTCGTCGGGATCGACGGAGAGCAGGATCAGCAGCGCGCTGCCCGGCGGCTCCTCGAGCGTCTTGAGCAGCGAGTGGGCCGCCTCGGTCTGCAGGTCGTTGGCGGTGTCGATGATGAAGACGCGCCGCGTGGCGTGGAACGGCGCGAGGTTCGCGAGCTTCGAGATGCGGCGCGCCTGGCAGATGCGGATGCGCGTCGAGCTGTCCGCCTGGTGGTCGCGGTGCCCCTCCTCGTCGCATCGTCCGCCGATCGTGATCCGCTCCACGTCCGGCGCCTCGCCCGCCTCAATGCGCGTGCAGGAGCGACACTCGAGACACGGGTCGACGCCCTCGGCGTCCGCGTCCGCTCGCTGCTCGCAGTGCAGCGCCTGCACGAGCCGGCGCGCCAGCGTCGCCTTGCCCACGCCGTCGGGGCCGCTGAACAGCCAGGTGTGCCCGAGCCGTCCGGCCGCGAGCGCGGCGCGCAACTCGGCGACGGGCTGCTCCAGCCCTCGCAGGCCCCAGTGCGCGTCTCCGTTGGCCACTTCGGCGCTCACAGGTCCACGTCCAGCGACATCAGGTCCTCGAAGGTCTGGCGGCGGCGCAGCAGGCGCGCCTCGCCGTCGGCGACCAGCACCACGGCGGGCCGCAGCGCGAGGTTGTAGTTTGACTCCATCGCGACCTGGTAGGCGCCGGCCGCCGGCATCGCGACGACCTCGCCGGCACGCAGCCGCGGCGTCTCGATGTCGCGCGCGAGCAGGTCTCCGGACTCGCAGTACTTGCCGGCGATCGTCACGGTCTCCTCGGCAGGCGCGAGCGGGCGCTCGGCGGAGAGCAGCTCGTAGCGCGAGCCGTACATCGCCGGGCGGATGTTGTCGGCCATGCCGCCGTCGACGGAGACGTAGGTGCGCACGCCCTCGATTTCCTTGCGCGCGCCGACCGTGTAGAGGGCGAGCCCGGCGCGCCCGACGAGCGAGCGGCCCGGCTCAATCACAAGCTTTGGGAGCGGCAGCCCGCGCGCGTCCGCCTCGCGGCGCAGCGTCCCGCAGATCACGCTCGCGTAGGCGGCGGGCGGCGGCGGCTCGTGATCGCCCTGGTAGCCGATGGCGAACCCGCCCCCGACCGAGAACTCGTCGAAGTCGAGGCCGAGCCGGTCGCGGCAGACCTCGGCCTGGAAGGCGGTCACCACCTCGATGCCGCGTTCGTAGGGCGTCAGTTCGAAGATCGGGCTGCCGAGGTGCATGTGCAGCCCCCGCAGATCGAGGTGCTCCGCGACCGCGATGCGCCGCACCGCCTCCTCCGCGTCGCCGGTGGCGATGGCGACGCCGAACTTGCTGTCGAGGATGCCGGTGGTCGTCTTCTCGTGCGTGTAGGCGTCGACGCCGGGCGAGACGCGCAGCAGCACGGCCTGACGCACGTCCGCCTCCGCAGCCGCCTCCTCGACCAGCTCGATCTCGCCGAGGTTGTCGATTACGACGCGCCCGACGCCGGCCTCGACGGCCGCGCGCAGCTCCTCGAGCGACTTGTTGTTGCCGTGCAGGTAGATCGTGGCGGGGTCGACGCCGGCGGCGAGCATGACTGCCAGCTCGCCCCCGGAGACCGCGTCGAAGCCGTAGCCCTCGGCGGCGATCAGGCGGGCGAAGGGGCGGTTGAGGTAGGCCTTCGCCGCGTAGAGGGCGGTGGTGTCCGCGTGCTCCTCGCGGAACCCCTCGAGGAAGCCGCGCGCCTGCCGTTGCAGCGTCTCGAGGTCGTAGACGTAGAGTGGAGTGCCGTATTCGCGGGCCAGCGCGGGCAGATCGCAGCCGCCGACGGAAAGCGCGCCGGACTCGCCGAGGGCGGCGGTGACTGGCAAGAGATGCGCCAGCGGCAATGATGCCGTCGCGGAGGTAGCCACAGTGGCCCCGCGTTCCCGCGGTGTCGTCGTATTCGGCCTCGCGGGCGGCGCTTCCGGCAAAGCCTGGGGAGCGCGCGCGAGGTAAGGACGTCACGCGTCATTCGTTGCGACGGATTATCGCACGCGCGCCGCCGGATCGCACGGCGGAGGTGCGACAGCAACGCGCGTCAGGCGCCACCCGCGCGAGGTTGGCGACCCGTCCACCGCAACCTACGATGCGGCGACAGCGCGGAGCGAACGATGCGAGCTGCTCTGATCCGAAACCTGAACGACCGATTCAGGTCCTACTCCGACATCATCGCCGCCGTCGACGACCGGGCGCTCGCGGAGCGCCTCGATGTTCCACGGCATCGCACCCTGGCCGAACACCTCTGGTGTGTCGTCAGCTCCCGGGAGACCTATGCGCGCTCCCTGGCAGCCGGATCGACGCAAGCCTGGCAGGGAGCCAGGTTCGCCATGGATCCGGCGGGGTTCGCCGAGCGGCTCGATTCGTCTGCCGCTGCGGCCGGCGCGGCGATCGAGGGCGTCACCGACTGGACGGAAGCGCGTGACGAGATCCTGATCGAGCTGTCCGAACACGAACTGATGCACGAAGCCCAGATCATCCGGCACTTCCTCGGGGCCGGGCTCGACGTCCCGGACTCGCTGAAGTGGGCTGTGTGCGACTGAGCCGAACGTTCACCTGGCGCGTGAGGGCTACCTCCCAGATGCGCTCGCCCTCGCTCCTGCCGGCGGGCTTCGCGGCCGTCGCACGCAGACTCGCCGGGTCAGCCCTCCCGGGTCAGCCCTCCCGGGTCAGTCCTCGATATCGGCGTCATGGAAGAGGGCGACGTACGGATCGTATATGAAGAAGCGGTCGCGCTTGCGACCGGTGATCTCGCGCAGCAGGCCGAGGTCGGCGAAGGCCTGGACCAGCGAGTTGGCTCTCGCATGACTGAGGCCGGAGCGCCGCTGCGCTTCGCGGATGTCAAGGAACGGAGCCGGGTAGAGCGATTCAAGCAGCCTCAGCCCGTTGTCCGCGCGTCGCCCGAGCGACCCCGCGACGAGCTCGCGGTGCTCCTCACGCAACGTGATCAGCCGGCGTGCCGTCTCGGTGGCCTCCGCCGCGACAACGCGGACGCCTCCCAGAAAGAATCGCAGCCAGCCCTCCCAGTCACCCCGGTCG
This sequence comes from Dehalococcoidia bacterium, assembly GCA_965261685.1. Lineage (GTDB taxonomy): Bacteria > Chloroflexota > Dehalococcoidia > UBA2979 > UBA2979 > VXMT01. The sequence goes on along the minus strand of CBDHDI010000028.1, from coordinate 1,158,470 downwards.
CGCACGGCCTGCAGACGGTCGTAGTACTCGGCACGGCGCCGGCGCAGGTAGTGGGAGAGGTAAAGCAGGGGCCGCTTCAGAATGCCTGTCTCGCAGAGCAGGAACGTGATCAACAGTCGCCCGACACGCCCGTTGCCGTCCAGGAACGGGTGGATCGTCTCGAACTGCGCATGGACGAGCGCGACCTTGATCAGCACCGGCAGTTCGCTGCCGTCGTGGATGAACCTCTCGAGATCCGATAGCGCGGCGACCATCTCGGCAGGCGGTGGCGGCACGAAGCTGGCGTTGTTGAGTGGACTGCCCGGCGCCCCTATCCAGTTCTGCGAGGTGCGGAACTCCCCGGGGTTGCGCTCCGCGCCACGTACGCCCTCCAGCAGCACGCCGTGGATTTCGCGGATCAGCCGCAGCGAGACGGGCAGCGACGCGAGGCGCTCCAGCCCGTGGTTCATTGCCTTCACATAGTTGGCGACCTCGGCGGAGTCGTCCGGCGTCCGGGCGCGCGCCCGTTCCGACTCGAACTCAAGGAGATCGACGAGCGAGGCTTGCGTGCCCTCGATCTGACTCGACAGCACCGCCTCGCGCCGCACGTACATGTAGACGAACAGGTCCGGGTCGGGCAGTAACTCAGAGGCTCCGTCGAGGCGCCCGAGCTCGCGATCCGCTTCCGAGAGCAGCCGCACCAACTCGGCATCGAGGTCCAGCGGGGGGACGGGCGGAAGCGGCGCGGGAATAAACGCCCGGTAGCCAAGCGGGACACGCACGTAGCGCCCGGCGCGCGGCTCCGCTGATGTCGCTTCCGGAACGTTCTCGCCGACCATCTGCCTACTATTATCACTTTAACCAGTCACCCGGCAATATCAGACCTGGACTACACTCCATATGCTCGTTTCGGACACTAACCGTCCGTTCCTGTCCGTTCCTGTCATTTTTTCCTGTCAAACGACAATAGTGCGCGAACATCCCCCCTCTTACTGTCGCTTCCGGCAGTTACCTCGCCCGACCGGGCGCGCTATTGTCCCTTCGCCCTGGGAACGGACGGTAACGCCGGTGGGCGAGCACGAACAGCAAGAGATCGACTCGCTGCTCGCACGCTACGAGCGCGAGGTCGAGTACTTCGTACTCACGCGCGACCGCTTGCTGCCGCTGATGCGCCAGCTGCTCGACGCGCTGCGGCGCTGGGCGCAGAGCGGCGAGGACGCCGACGGCCGGGCCGCCCTGCTGCGCCGCGAGTACGTCGAGGAGCTCAACACGCTCGGCGGCCAGATCGACGACTGGGTGCGCATTCGCGGCTCCGGGCTGCGCGTCGCCTCGCTCGCCGGCGGGATGTCGGACGGGCAGCTCGAGCGCTTCAGCGCGCTGCAAGCGCGCGAGGTGGCCGAGGCCGTGGGCCGCGAGGAGTTCGATGCCGCGCAGGCGGACCTGCGCGAGCTGCTGCTGCTCTTCGAGGAGTTCGCGGCCTAGCGCCTCAGAGCCGCCGCAACGCCGAGGCGGGCGGCATCGGACGCGTCGCGAAGACGAAGCAGAGCGAACCGAGCGCCGACGCCACCCCCAGCAGCAGGAATGCCGGCGCGTACGTCCCCTGCGCGTCGTAGATGATGCCCGCGATCAGCGGCCCCAACATCATCCCCATCATCACGATCAGCGAGGAGAAGCCCTGGATCTGCCCGTAGGAGCCGGGCCCGAAGTAGTCGGCGCGCAACGCCGAGGTAAGCGGCCCCCGGGCGCCCCAGGCCATTCCCTGTATTGCGACGGCCAGGGTCACCAGCCAGAACGACGGGCTCCACGCCAGCAGCAGCATCGCCGCCATGTGCCCGAACATCGCCGAGACGATGATCACGCGCTTGTTCATGCGGTCGCCGAAGACACCGCCGATCAGCATGCCCACCACGAGCATCGCCGTGAGCAGCGTGATCAGCCGCGCCGCCGTCGCCGAGGACACACCGAACTCGCCGGTCACATAGACGAAGAGGTGCACCGAGATGGCGCCGACGGTCAGCAGTCCCGAGGCGTGCCCGAGCGAGAGCAGCCAGAACGCACGCGTCCGCATCGCCTCGCGGGCGTTGAAGCTCGTCTCGGGCATCGCCGCGGCGGCCGCCGCAGCCTCAGGCGGCAGCCCGTCCGGCGTCCGCCCGTAGTCGCGGGGGCGCGTTCGCACGAGACTCGCGAGCGGCAGGCCGAGGAGCAGGACGATGCAACCCGAGACCACCGCCGTCGTCCGCCAGCCCCAGCCCTCGAGCGCCCAGACCACCGCCGGCGTGAACAGGCCGCCGGCTGCCACGCCCGTCGACATCACGCCCAGCGCCAGCGCCCGCCGCTGCTTGAACCAGTTCACGATTGCCGTCGAGACGCTCAGCATCGACGACAGGCTGGAGCCGATCGCGATCAGCGCGAACACCACGTAGAAGCCGAGCAGTGAGTCGACCAGGCTGAACGAGGCCAGCGCCACTCCGAAGATCACCACGCCGATCAGCATGATCAGCCGCGGTCCGTAGCGATCGACGGCCCAGCCGTGGATCGGACCGAGGAAGCCGGTCTCCACGCGCTGCAGCGCGAAGGCGAGCGAAAGTTCCGTGCGGCTCCAGCCGAACTCGTCCTCCAGCACCTTCACGTAGGCGCCGAAGGAGTGGAACAGCAGCCCGCCGCCCAACACCATCAACCCGAAGCCCGCGAAGACGATCCACCAGCCGTAGAAGATGCGCTCCTGGACCACGCGAGGTGGTCCGCCTGGCGGCGGCGCGGGGGCGCGCCCCGACGCGCCACTCCCTCCGGCGTCCGATACCTCAACGAGCTTCGCCACCCGTGAAGACTCCTCGCCCCGTACGGCTCGACGCGCCCAATGCACTGAGAGGGCCCCGCCATCATAAGCGGGGGCTCAGCTACGACCCGTGGCTCGGCGCATCTTCCAGCGCGTCGAGGCGCCGCAGCAGCGTGCTCGAGCCGACCACGCGCGCGCCCAGCGCCTCGACCTCGCGGCGCAGCGCGGCGTCCGAGGTCACGACGGTCAGCGAGGCGGGCTGCGCGTCCTCCGCCACCAGCTCCGCGATGCGCTCGTCGGCGGCGTTCCGGCCGCCGCGCCGCGCGTAGAACACGCGCAGCGGTTCGCCTTCGGGCTGCTCCGGCGGCCCCGAGCGGCCGGGGCGGCCGTCGAAGACCACCGTGAGCTCGTCACCGCTCGCGTCGGTCAAGGCCTCGAGGCGTCGCACGAGCCGCCGCGCGGCGCCGGCGCGGTCGCGCCACCAGCCGTCCGGCCGCGAGCCGATCACGTTCATGCCGTCGACGATCAGTCGCTCCACGAATCGCTCCCGCGCGCTCATCCCCCTCGACATCCTCGCACGCCGCCGGGGGCGCTCCGCCGCGCGCGATCGTGAGCGCGGCAACGGCTACCCTCGGGCCGTGACCACGAAGCCCGACCCGCCCGGTGAGCCGGCCGGAATTACGAACGTGGCGGACTCACGCGCGGCCGAGCCGCCGCCGTTGTTCACACGCGGCCTGCTGCTGCTCTGCATCGCCGTCTTCTTCCAGATGTTCAGCTTCCAGATGCTGCTCCCGGTGATGCCGCTCTACCTGCTCGACATCGGCGGCAGCGAGGGGCAGGTGGGGCTGATCCTCGGCATCACCGCCGGCACGGCGATGCTCTTCCGTCCGCTCACCGGCTGGATCGCCGATCGCTACGGACGAAAGCCGCTGCTGGTTGCCGGCAACGCCGACTTCGTGCTCTCGCTGGCGCTGTACCCGTTCGCGCGCTCCGTCGCGCCGCTGCTCGGCGTGCGCTCGCTGCAGGGCGTGGGGCTCTCCGCGACGAGCACCGCCGGGAGCACGATGGTCGCCGACCTCGCACCCCCGCTGCGCCGCGCCGAGGCGATGGGCATCTATGGCGTCGCCGTCAACGTGTCCAGCGCCATCGGGCCGCTGCTCGGCGCCACGATCGCAATCGGGGCCGGCTTCAACACCGCCTTCCTCGTCGCCGGAATCGCGGCGATCATCGGGCTCGCCTTCACCACGCGGCTGCCGGAGCCTCCTCGCGACGCCGCCCCGGCCGGCGGAACGCGCTTCACGCTGATCAGCCGCGATGCGTTGTTCCCGGCGTCCATCGCGCTCTGCCTCTTCCCGCCGATCGGCGTGGTGCTCTCCTACATCGCCGTCTTCGCCAACGCCGAGGGACTGGGCAACCCGGGCCTGTTCTTCCTGCCCTACTCGCTGACGCTGATCGTGGTGCGCGTGCTCTCGGGACGGCTCTCCGACCGCTACGGGCGCCTCACCGTGCTGCTCCCGGCAGTCATGGCGTTCATCGCGGCGCTCGTCGTGATCGCCTCGGCCCACCACGTGCTGGTGTTGCTGCTCGGCTCGCTGCTGCTCGGCTGCGGCTTCGGCATCGCGCACCCCACCATCCTCGCGATGGCGGTCGACCGCGCGCCGCAGGGCCGCCAGGGCGCCTCGATGAGCACGCTGATCGGCGCCTTCGACCTCGGCATCGGAGGCGGCTCCGCGCTCGCCGGGCTGGCCGTCGCGTTCGTGGGGCTGCGCGGCGTATTCGTGCTCGCCGCGATCGCGCCGCTGCTCGCCGCGCTGCTGCTGAGCGTGGCGATGCGCCGCGGCACCCGCTGACGGCGCGACGCGCTCAGGTCGCCGGGGCGAACTCCGCAGTAGTCGGGATCTGCTGCAACTCCGCGACGATCTCGCGCACCTGCGCCTCCTCGTCCGGGTTGCGCGGCTCGACCTCGAGGTTCACGGCCGTCGCGAGGCCCGCGTACTTGGCGCGCATCTCCGCGGCGATCCCGTCCCAGGGCGCGACCGCGCAGAACTCCTCCATCATCTCGTCGCTGATGCGGCTCGGCAGCACGTCCCAGCGGCCCTCGATCGAGAGCCGGTGCAGCTCCGCCGCGGTCTCCTCCAGGCCGTGCAGCGCGAGGATGCCCGCGTACGCGCGCGTCGAGGAGTAGAAGGCGATGCGCCTGCGGGCGACCTCGCGCGACTGCGCCAGCTCTTCCTCGTCGCGCCCGGTCACGATGAAGCCGCCCGAACGCACCATCAGATCGGCCGGATCACGCCCGGCGCGGCGCGCGCCCTCGAAGACACGAGGCAGCACCACCTCCCGCTGATGGCGGAAGCTGCTCACGGGGTGGACGGCGATGCCGTCGCAGAGCTCGCCCGCGAGGCGCGTGTTGTAGGGATTCACCGCCGAGATCACGATCGCGACATCGGGGTGCTCGATCGGGCCGGGGTCGAAGTCCGGGTTGGTCAGGGTATAGCGGTAGTACTCGCCCTCGAAGTCGGGCTTCGTGCCGTGCTGCCAGCAGTGCCAGATCGCGCGGATGCAGCGGATGTAGTCGCGCAGCCGCGGGCCGGGCGGGCCCCAGGGGACGGAGAAGCGGCGCTCGTTGTGCCCCTTCACCTGCGTGCCGAGCCCCAGCACGAAGCGCCCTCCCGAGTAGCGCGCGAGGTCCCACGCGAGGTTCGCCGTGATGTAGGGCGCACGCGGGAAGGCGATCGCCACCGAGGTGCTGAAGCGCAGCCGCTCCGTGTGCTCCGCCACCAGCGTCAGCGGCAGGAACGGATCGTGCTTCGACTCCGGCGTGGTGATGAAGTCGTAACCCAGCGCCTCGAGGGCGCGCGCCTTCGCGGGCACGTCGTGCAGGTCCACGTTGCGCAGCGCGTGCCAGACCATCATCGCCAACGGGTCACCACCATCTCCACGCGGGAATTGTAGCGTCGGAGGCGTCGCCGCCGGGCGAGTCGCCTCGGGCACGCGGGTCTGCAGCCTCCGGGCCACGCTCCGCTGCCAGCCCGATCCAATCGGTTGGCGGCGTTTCTTCAGTACCCTGCTCAAGCGTTGCTTGACACACGATCGCAAGCACACGGAGAATCACGAGCGGACGCTCACTCGGCGACTGCTGGCCGGCCGCTGTCGAAGTACCTGTGGGCAGCATCGGACGGAGTTGAGCAGTGCCTGATGTCGATTCGGCGGAGGAGCTCGCATCACGCCGAGCGGAGTACGAGGAGCGGATCCGCGTGAGCGGACGGGAGCTCCCCGGCCCGTTCATGACGACGTCGAGCCGCCCCGTCGAGCGCCTCTACAGCCCGGTCGACATCCCGGACCACAGCTACAGCAGGGACCTGGGCAACCCCGGTGAGTATCCCTTCACGCGCGGGATCCACGCGACCGGCTATCGAGGCAAGCCGTGGACGATTCGCATGTTCGCCGGGTTCGGGTCCGCCGAAGAAACCAACGAGCGCTACCGCTATTTGCTGGAGCACGGGGAGACCGGCCTCTCCGTAGCCTTCGACATGCCGACATTGATGGGCTACGACGCGGACGACGAGTGGGCCGTGGGCGAGTTCGGGCACTGCGGCGTCGGCGTCTCCTCGCTCGCCGACATGGAGTTGCTGTTCCAGGACATCTCCCTCGATCAGATCACCACCTCGATGACGATCAACTCGCCGGCGCCGGTGATCTGGGCGATGTACATCGCGACGGCGGAGAAGGCCGGAATACCGAGAAGTGAACTCGGCGGCACCCTGCAGAACGACATCCTGAAGGAGTACATCTCCCAGAACGAGTTCGTCTTCCCGCCCGAGCCCTCGATGCGGCTCATCGTCGACACCATCGAGTTCGCGAGCGAGGAGATGCCGCTGTGGAACAGCATCTCGGTCTCCGGCTACCACATCCGTGAAGCGGGCTCGACGGCGGCACAGGAGCTGGCGTTCACCCTCCGCGACGGGATCGAGTACGTCCAGTGGTGCGTCGACCGCGGCCTGGATGTCGACAAGATCGCCCCGCGCATCTCCTTCTTCTTCAACATCCACAACGACTTCTTCGAGGAGATCGCGAAGCTGCGCGCGGCGCGCCGGATCTGGGCGCGAGTGATGAAGGACCGCTTCGGGGCAAAGAACGAGCGCAGCCTCTGGATGCGCTTCCACGCGCAGACGGCCGGCTGTTCGCTCACCAAGCAGCAGCCCGAGGTGAACACGGTGCGCTCGACGGTGCAGTCGCTCGCGGCCGCGCTCGGCGGGACGCAGAGCCTGCACACCAACGCGCTGGACGAGGCGCTCTCGCTGCCCTCGGATGACGCTGCGCGGCTCGCCCTGCGAACGCAGCAGGTGATCCACCATGAGTCCGGCGCCGCGAATACCGTTGACCCGCTCGGCGGCAGCTACTTCGTCGAAGCGCTGACCGACGATATGGAGCGCGAGTGCGTTGCGTACTTCGACAAGATCGACGACCTCGGCGGGGTCATCGGCGCGCTCGAGGACGGCTTCTTCCACGCCGAGATCGCCGAGGCGGCCTGGCGCTACCAACAGGAGATCGAGGCGCACGAGCGCATCATCGTGGGCGTGAACGAGTACGTGATGGACGACGAGGTGCAGGTGCCCACCATCCGCATCAACGAGGAGAGCTTCAACCGCCACATGGCTCGCCTCAAGCGCGTCCGGGCCGAGCGCGATCAGCAGCGGGTGACGGACACGCTGCAGGCGCTCGAGGGAGCCTGCGCAGACCCGAACACGAACGTCATGCCGTACATCCTGGACGCGGTGAACGCCTACGCCACGCTCGGGGAGATCATGGGTGTCATGCGCCGCGTCTTCGGCGAGTACCAGCAGACCGTCGCGTTCTAGACTGGTCCCGGCTTCGAGGTCTGGCGGTTCCGCTCCAGCTCGCGAGAGGCTCGATCGGCCGTCGTCTTACTCGCCGCGCAGGCGCGGGTCCAGGATGTCCCGCACCGCGTCACCCGCGAGGTTCCAGCTCAGGACGGTGAGGCTGATGAACACGCCCGGCCAAATCGCGAACCATGGAGCGGACAGGAAGTAGACCCTCGCGGTCCCGCTCAACATGCTTCCCCACGCGGGCGCGGGGGGCGGGACGCCGACGCCGAGGAAGCTCAAGGTGGCCTCCGCCAGTACCGCCCCGGCCATGCTGATGCTGCTCAGGATGATGACGGTCGGCATCAGGTTCGGCAGGATGTGGCGAGAGGCGATCCGCACGTTGCCCGCTCCGATGGTCCGGGCCGCCTCGACATAGTCCCGCTCCTTCAGGGAGAGGACCGACGACCTCACGATCCGGCTCGTGGCGGGAATGAAGCCGATGCCGATCGCGAAGATCGTCTGCTTCAGTCCCGGGCCAAGCGCCGCGATGATGGTGAGCACGAAAATCAGGCCCGGGAACGCCAGCCACGCGTCCATGATTCGCTGTGTGACCAGGTCGAAGGTGCGGCCCGCATAGCCACTCGCGAGGCCGACGCACATCCCCAGGAACGTTCCGATCGTGACGGCGCCGATTCCAACGGCAAGTGAGATCCTGGAGCCATGGATGATCCGGCTCCAGATGTCGCGGCCCAGGTTGTCCGTACCCATGAGGTGGTCGCGAGTCGGCGCCGCCAGCACGGCGCTGTAGTCCTGCTCGAGGGGGCCATAGGGCGCGATCGCCTCAGCGAACAGCGCCATGAAGACCAATCCCAGGAGGAGGAGCGCGGCGACTGCGCCCAGCGGCTTCCTCCGCGCAAGTCGCCCCGCCGTCCGTACGGAGGTATCGGCGCGGGACAGCATGCCCTGGGAGGCGCGAAGCTCTCGCTGTACTGTGCTCATTACCCTTCCCCCTACGTCGCCCCGGGCCTAGTTGTAGCGGATCCGCGGATCCAGCAGTCCGTAGCTGAGATCGACAATCAGGTTCGTAAAGAGGAACCCCAGCGCAGCGAGCAGCACAGCGGTTTGAATGACCGGGTAGTCGCGCTGATTGATGGCCGTGAGGATGAGCTGGCCGACGCCCGGGAGTCCGAACACGTTCTCGATCACTACCGAGCCGCCGATCAGGCCGCCGATCTGCAGGCCGATCACGGTGACCACCGGAATGAGGCTGTTTCTGAGGACGTGCCTGTAGATCACGGAGCGCTCGCCCAGCCCCTTCGCGCGAGCGGTTCTGACATAGTCCTGGCGCAGCACCTCCAGAACCTCGGATCTCGACATACGCATGATCGACGCCGAGAGCGACCAGCCCAGGGTGAGACTGGGCAACGCGAACTTCTCGAGGTTCTCAAGGGGATCGTCGAGGAATGGTGTGTACCCGGGTGGAGCCAGGTAACGCCACCACAGCGCCGGCAGCAGGATCACCAGGAGGGCGATCCAGAAGTTGGGAAGGGAGAGCCCGAGCACCCCAACCAGCCTGCCCAGATAGTCGACCGGCGTGTCCTGATACACCGCCGACACCACGCCAACCACCAGACCGGTGATGACGGCCACCGCCACACTCATCACGAGCAGCTGTATGGTGATCGGCAGGCGCCGGCGCATCTCGCTGATGACCGGCTTCCTCGTCCAATAGGAGGTGCCGAAGTCCAGCGTCACGGTGTCAGCGACCCAGATCACGTACTGGACCGGGAGGGGCTTGTCGATTCCCAACTGGCGACGCATCTCCTCAATGGCCTCGGGGTCGGCGTCGTCTTCGAGGACCAGATCGTCGCCGCTGAATGCCTGCAGCAGCGCCGCGTCGCCCGGCATGAGCCGGACGAGCAGGAACAGAATCATCGACAGCCCAATCAGCGTGGGCAGCATCGCCACGAGCCGGCGAGTAGTGTACTGGGCCATTCGCGCGCCACCCCTCTACTGAGGGTTGCAGCAGGTAGCAGGTGTCGACGGCCGGAATTCAGGCCGCCAGCACGTGCCCGGGACCACCAGGGATGGCTCCTGAAACCCTGTCCGAGCCACCCTCATCAAGGGGAACGCTGTGACAGCGGGGGCGAGCACGTGCGTGTGCTCGCCCCCCTTGCCTCAGGTCCTCAATCCGCCGATCAGGACAGCCGGTTTTCGGGGGCCGTCTCGACGTCCATCCAGATCCAGCTCGGGTTCATGATCGACTGCCGCTGGGCGCGGTTGTCGCGCCAGTCGTTGATCCACGGCTGCCACATCCTGATCAGCGACGGCGCGGAGATGGAGGCCCAGAGCTGGGCGTCGATCATCGCCTGCTCGACCTTCTGGAAGATTGCGCCGCGCGCCGCATCGTCGAACTCGACCTTCCCCTGGTCGATCAACGCGTCGAGGGCGGGGTCGTTCCAGCCCACGGTCTGGGGGTTGCGGCTGCTGGAGTGGTACTGGGCCACCGCCGTGCTCGGCCGCGCGACACCGCCGGCGAGGTGGACGAACAGGCCGTCGATGTCGGCGGGCTCCGCCCTGCGCGCCGCCCCGTATGACGCCGTGTCCATCGGGACCAGGGTCAGGTCGAGCTTTAGCACTTCCTTCAACTGCGGCTGTACGGCTTCCCCGTAGACAGGCGCAACCGCCAATCGGGTGTTGTAGACGAGATCCGCCTCGAACCCGTCTGCAAATCCGGCGGCGGCGAACAGCTTCGCTGCCTCCGCCCGGTCCGCCTCCTTCGCTGCGCGGAAGCCCGGCTGCTCGAGGAGCTGATCACTGGAGTACGTGTAGCCGTCCCGCTGGATGGTCATCGGACCGGAGATCACGCCGTCGCCGAAGTTCGCGGCGGCGTCCACGTCCTGGCGACTGATCGCCAGGTGGACCGCCTGCCGGACCCGGATATCACCGAAGGGCGGCCGGAGCCAGTTGAAGCCGATGCCGTAGATGTAGTCCGAAGGGAAGCCAACGGTCTTGGCCTCCGGAACGGCGTCCAGAATCGGCTTCGCCTGAATGCGGTCGTTGCGGCTCAGGATGTCGAGCTCCCCGGCGATGAAGGAGGCCGACTGCGTCGCGTCGTCTCCCGGGGTAATGCGCAGACCGTCGAGGTAGGGCCTGCCGACCTCCCCGCCGGGAATGCCACCGCCCCAGTAGTCCTCGAAGCGCGTGACGGTCGTCGTCGAGTCGGCTTGCCAGTCCTTCACCCGGAAGGGTCCGGTACCGACCGCCTCGCTCGAGAAGTCGACGCCCGCTGCTTCGGCGCTGCGCGGCATGATCGCTATCTGCGAGATGTACGAGTTCACGGCCTCCAGGAACTCCGCGTTGGGACCGGGCGCAGTCAGGCGGATCGTGTTCTCGTTGACGACTTCGAAGCCCTCGATGAAGCGCCCCACCGTCCAGTTGTTCCGGTTCGCGTCTTCCGCAGTCGCCCGCTCGTACGTGAAGCCCACGTCATCCGCGGTCAGCGTCGCCCCGTTGTGGAACTTCACGCCCCCACGGATCGCCAGGGTGTACGTGACCTCGTCCATCTGCTCCCAGCTCTCGGCCAGCCAGGGGACGATGCTGTAGGGGCTGCGCCACTCCTCGTTCGAGAAGTCCGTGTTGAGGAGCGACTCGTAGAACATCTTGCCCATGATGGTGTTGATGCCCACCGACGTGTCGGTGTAGTAGGGGTCGATGTTCGTGCCCTGGTAGCCCGCAGGCTGAATGAACTGCAGGAAGCCGCCATGCTTCGTGGCCACAGGGGCGGCGGCAGTCGCCGTCGGCGTGGCCGGCCGCAACGCAGCGGTAGCAGTGGGCCTGGCGGTACCGGCTGCCGCAGCAGTAGCGGTAGCAGCAGGGGCCTCCGTGGCTGCCGGGGCCGCCGTGGCTGCAGGGGCAGCGGTGGCGGCGGCGGGCGCCGGCGCGTCGTCGTCATCATCGTCGCCGCAGCCGATCAGCGCTGCCACGCCGATCCCGAACCCTCCGACGGCCGCCGACTGGAGCAGGCGGCGTCGCGAAAGAAGACCAAGATAGCCTCTGTCGTTCGTGACCTGGTTCATTCCCGTGCACCCTCCTCAAACGGACTCTGTCTCACCTTGCAATACGCTTGCGACGGGTGATCGGATTCCGTAGGCCGATGGCCTTGCTGGACTCAGTGGACCTCTCCCCCAAGGCTCCCCCTGTGAGAGGTTAGCGAGCGCCCACTATACTCGCACACGTGGTATGCCTACCACCCGCGGATGCAGGGTGTCAAGACATTGGGGGGCGACGGCAGAGTGCGTCCGGGAGCCCCGGCGCTGCGCCCATGGCAGCACGTCGAGGCGGCTGGATGCCTTCGCGCCGCAGGCAACGCCGACCCTGCCCAACTGCCCCGGCGGGGCGAGCGCGCCCCTGCCCGAGCCCCCGCTGAGTCGCCGGGGGCGATGGTGAAGCTCCTCTCTGTGCTGCTGCACCACGGGATGTAGCCTCGTGCCCCGGGCGCCGGACCTCGCTACCCTCGATGGCGAATCGCCTCGCCGCGGACCACGGATCAGTCCCATGCCGAAGCGCCGCCTGCTCGTTGCTGCCAGCGTCACCCTCGTTGCCCTGTCGGTGCTGGCGGGAGCTTGCGGCGGCCCCGGCGACGAGGAGCCTCCCGTGGCCGCTACGGCCACGCCCGAGGCGACGGCTGTCCCCCGGCAAACGGCGGCCGCGGCGCCAGTCTCCCGCGACGAGGCTCCGGCAGTGGCTACGGCCGCTCCGGAGGCTGCCTCGGCGTCTCCGGAAGCGGCCACCGTGCTACCAATCTCCGACGACGAGGCGCTGGCCCTGATGCGCACCCTCGCCGGGGAGCAGGACTCCCCGCCCGCTCGTAACGCCGTCGATCGCATCCTCGCGGCAGACGACGAGCGCTTCGCGGCGCTGCTCATCGAGGTGATGTGGGCGCGCGGGATCGGGCTCGTCCCCGCCGGCCTCGATCCCGCCGAGTACCAGGCGGCCCTCGCCCAGCTCACCGGCGAGGACTTCGGCCCGAGCTTCCGCCGCTGGTTCGACTGGTACGGCGGGACCGGGATCACCCCGCCTCCGGGGTACACGAGCTGGAAGGGCCGGCTGCTCTCCGGGATCGACGAAGGCTTCGCGGAATTCCTGCAGGACGGCCACCCCTCGACCATCCGCCCGGAGGAGATCGTCTGGGGCGGCGTGGGCATCGACGGCATCCCACCCCTCGATAATCCGGCGACACTCGCTCCGCACGAGGCCTACCTCGAGCTCGAGGACGCCGTGTTCGGCATCGCGATCAACGGTGAGGCGCGCGCCTACCCGCTGCGCCTCATGGACTGGCACGAGATGGCCAACGACGTCGTGGGCGGCGTCCCGGTCACGCTCGCCTACTGCCCGCTCTGCGGCGCCGGCATCGCCTACGACGGCCGGGCCCCGAACGGCCAGAGCTACACCTTCAGCACGTCCGGCCTCCTCTACCGCAGCAACAAGCTGATGTACGACCGCGCGACCCGCACCCTCTGGAACCAGTTCACCGGCACGCCCGTCCTCGGCAGCCTCGCCGGCGACACCGACGCCGAGGGCAGATCGCTGCGGCTGTCGCTGCTTCCCGTGGTGCTCACCACCTGGGGGGACTGGCTCGCGCAGCACCCCGAGACGACGGTGCTCGACATCGAGACCGGCTTCACGCGGCCCTACGAGCCGGGCCTGCCCTACGGCAACTACTTCCAGAGCAGGGGCACGATGTTCCCGGTCTCCGAACGCAGCGACCTCGTCGGCCCCAAGGAGTTCGTCTACGGCCTCCGTATCGGCGGGGACCGCAAGGCCTACCCGGTCAGCACGCTCATCGAGAAGCCTGTAGTGAACGACACGGTCGGCGAGCGGCCTGTGGTCGTCGTCGCCAATCGCGGCTACGTGATTACCGACGGCGTGCATCGCGAGGCTCTCAGCCCCGCCGCCTACTACTCGGGCGCGGAGGTCCGCGCCTTCGATCGCGGCGACCGCGTCTTCACGGCCAGCGACGATCCGGACACGCTGCACGACGCTGCGGGCGGCGTGTGGCAGGTCGGCGAGGAGGCCCTGCTCGGACCGAACGGCGAGCGCCTCGAGCGAGTCGACGGCCACCTCGCGTACTGGTTTGGCTGGTTCAGCTTCTACCCGGAGACGGCGGTCTACGGGCTTGACCAGGGGCGCCGCGCGGATTGACATCGTGAGACCGCGCATAGTAAACGTGGTCAACCTGAACGACTGCTCAGTCATGGTGCGGCGTGGCCTCGATCAGGCGGCGAGCACAGGTGGCGAGCGGACCTCGGGCCACTCACGCCCGGCGCGGAGTCACCGCGGACGGCGAGGGAGGTCTTCGCCACCCTCGGAGCTGTGAGTGAGGCGCCCGCTCGGACGAGTGGCGCAAGTCGAAGCCAGGAGAAGCGCAGGAAGGCCAGGGAGTGCAATGGCGGATCAGCGACTGGCGGTCGTCGGCATCGGCGGCACCGCATACGGAAACCCGGAGGGCTATCCGGTCACCAGCCTGCACGTGGAGGCTGCCAAGAACGCGATGGACGACGCCGGCCTCAACAAGCGCGACATCGACGGCCTTATCGTGTGCGACCACAGCCCGGACGTGAAGACGGCCTATCGCACCGCCGAACACATGGGGATGGCCACCTGGCCGAAGCAGTTCCTGACGGCGGTGACCAACGGTGGGGTCGCCGCGGCGATGGCGAACGACCTGGCGGCCCATGCCCTCAGGACGGGGGAGGCCACGAGCGTGCTGATCGTGGGCGGCGGCTCCGGACGCGTGCGCCGGCGCGCCCAGGAAGCGATGGCTCCCACGACCCCCGCCCAGTCCTACACCGAGCGGGTAGCAGGCCGCGGCCAGGAGACGATGTCGCTGGAGTTCGACATCCCCTACGGCCCGTTCGGCGTCATCTCGTTCTACGCCCTGGCCGCCCAGCGCCACATGTACGAGTACGGCACGACCTCGGAGCAGATGGCGGCTGTCTCCGTGGCATGTCGCAAGCACGCCTACCTGAACCCCAGGGCCATGAAGCGAGAGCCGATCACGATCGACGACGTGATCAATGCGCCCTATATCTGCGAGCCGTTCCACCTGCTCGACTGCTGTCTGCCCGCCGGTGGGTCGGACGCCTACATCATCACGACGGAGGACCGCGCGAGGGATCTCCGTCACCCGCCGATCTGGATGGACGGCGTCGGGCACGCCCACTCCGCCTACCACAGCGCGCTGCTCTGCACCCGCTCCGACTACGGGTTCGACATGATCCGGCAGGTCGGAACGGTCGCGGCCGAACGCGCCTTTGGCCAGGCCGGGATCGAGCCCAAGGACATCGACGTGGCGCAGCTGTACGACAGCTTCACGATGACGGTGCTGATGCAGCTGGAGGACTTCGGCTTCGCCCCGAAGGGCGAGGGCGGCGCCTTCGCCGAGGGCGGCCGCATCGAGCACGGGGGAGAACTCCCGATCAACACCAACGGCGGCATGCTCTCGATGGGTCAATCGGGCGTGGGCTCGACGGTGATGTTCATCAACGAGGCAGTGTCACAGCTGCGTGGCGATGCCGGACCGATGCAGGTCGAGGGCGCGAAGCACGCACTGGCGGGCAGTGTCTCGGGCACCATGAGCAACTACGGCGTCACGATCTTCGCAGCCGACTGAGCCAGCCCGTCGCAGGGCGAGCCGTGGCCGAAGCTGAGCAGGGGAGCGGAAGAACGATGGCGAATCAGAGCGACACAGGGACCGAATACAACCGCGAAATACCCATCCCCAGCCCCGTCTCGCGTCCCTACTGGGAGGCCTGCCGGCGGCACGAGCTGCGAGCCCAACGCTGCCGGGACTGCAACTGGTTGTGGATGTATCCGAGCCGCATGTGCCACAACCCGGACTGCAGTGCCCTGGACAACTCCGACTGGGAGCAGCTGTCCGGGACGGGCAAGGTCTGGACCTTCACGGTCAACCACCGCGCCCCCAACGTTGAGTGGGCGGAAGACCTGCCCTACGTCTTCGGGGTCATCGAGCTGGACGAGGGCGTCATGATCACCAGCAACGTGATCGGGTGCGATCCGAGCGAGGTGCACATCGGGATGCCCGTGGAGGTCGTCTTCCAGGACATCTCCGACGAGATCGCACTGCCGAAGTTCCGGCCCCGGTCGAGCTAGGCTCCTGCGGCAGGCGATTCACGCCGCGCCCACCGACCAGGCCGCTCACTCGAGGCGTCCGCTCGGCAGCGGTTTGCCGTACGCGACTACGTCATTCCGACTGCAGGATGGTGCAGCCGAAGTTGGAGGCGACACCCGACGCGCCGCCGATGCAGACCATCGGCTTTTCCTTGACCTGACGCTCACCCGCCTCGCCGCGGGCTTGCGAGATCCCCTCGTACATGACCGCCAGGGTCCCGTTGCCCGACTGGCCTTCGGAGAGCAGGCCGCCGTGCGTGTTGAGCGGCAGCTCGCCGCCCAGCTCGATGCGGCCGTTCTCGACGAAGGGGCCGCCCTCGCCCTTCTCGCAGAAGCCGAAGTCCTCGATGGCGATCAGGGCCGTGGTCGTGAAGCTGTCGTAGACCTGCAGGCAGTCGATGTCGCTGCGCGAGACGCCAGCCTCGCCGAAGGCCTGGTCTCCCGCCATCTTGCCCACGGTGCGCACGATGTCGAAGCCCTCGGGGGACGGCGTGCAGAGATTGCCGACGTGGTAGTAGGACATGCCGTGACCGGCCCCCAGGATCCAGGCCGGCGGCTTCGGGCTGTCGTGGGCCCGCTCCGCCGAGGTCACGATGTAGGCCGTGGCGAAGCCGGGGGCGATGTAGGCGCAGTCCAGCAGGTGGTGCGGCCAGCTGATCCAGCGCGAGTTCATGACGTCCTCGATGGTGATCGGGTCGCGCAGGCAGGCGCGCTCGTTCATGGTCGCGTGCTTGCGGCAGGCCACGGAGATCGCCGCGAGTTGCTCGCTGGTCGTCCCGAACTCGTACATGTGCCGCGCCGCAACCGGGGCGTAGATCGAGTAGGCGCCGCCGGTCCCGTACGGCATCTCCCAGTCGTAGGGGTGGGGGCTGCGCATCGACTCCCGGTAGGGACGGACAGCGGCACCGAAGGTACGGCCGCGGTCCACGTAGTTCTCGCGGCCCCTGCCGCCATCCAGCACCAGGACGTAGTTGGCGAGGCCCTGCTGCAGGTACCAGCGCGCCTGGTTGTTGGCGTAGCCGCTGCTCATGCCTCCGGTGTGCGGCAGGTCGATGACCTTCGCGTAGTTTCCGAAGCCCATGTACTCGGCGAAGCGGTACTGGAGCCTGGGGTCCGACCCGAAGCCGGCCACCTGCGTGGTGATGATGCCGTCGATGTCGCTCTTGCTGAGGCCGGCGTCCTCGATCGCCATCTTCGCGGCCCGCGCGAGGAGTTCGGGGACGCTGTGTCCCTCCACGTTGAAGCCGGTGGTCCGGCCCGCACCAACGATCGCTGCCTGTCGTGACAAGTTTGCCATGGTCTCCTCCGGCCTGTTCGCGACCTTTCGGGTTCGCGGGTTCGGCGCAGCCACCCTAGGCGACGGCGCCCGTCTCTCTCAGTTCGGCGATCTCGTCCTCGGAGAGCCCCGCTCCCCGCAGGATCTCATCGGTGTGCCGGCCGAGGACCGGAGCGGGACCGGCGGGCCCGACCGGCGACTTCGACATCTCGAAAAGACCGCTGAGCTGCCGCTGCGGGCCGGTCAGCTCGTCGTCGATCTCCACCATCAGCTCCGAGGCCTGCGGGTCGTCGGCGACCTCGCCGGGGAGGTGCACCGGCGCGACCGGAACACCGGCCTCCAGCAACTCGCCCACGACCTCGGCGACGGTGCGGCTGCGGACTGCCTCGACGACGGCCTGCCTGGTCACGGCGGCCATTTCCATCACGTCCGGGGCCAACGGATCCCAGTCCGCGTCATCGCTCCCATCGTACGGGACATCGAGAACCTTGCGCGCGAGCGTGCGCATCGCCGGCGTGTAGGCGCCGATGAAGATCGGTCCGTCCTTCGCCGAGTATCCGGCGAGGAACGGCCCCCACATTGCGGCAAGCCTCGCCGACATCACCTTGTAGTCCCGCAGCACCGAGGCATAGTCGTCGCCCTGGGCGAAGCGCTCATGCGCCTCCTCGAGCCTTGAGCCAAGGAGCACCGAGTCGCTGGCGGGCTCCTGCATGACGAGGTTCCCGATCAGCACCATCGCCGAGCGCAGGAGGGCGACATCGATGAACTGGCCCTCACCGGACTGGGCGCGGTGATAGAGCGCCGAGGTGATCCCGATCACCGTGGAGAGCCCCGTGGCGGCGTCGATCGTGCCGCCGTGCGTTCCCTTCGGTCCGCCGTGCTCGTCGACGACGCCCACCTCCGCCATGTAGCCCGAGTAGGCCTGCGCGACCATGTCGATCAACGGCTCGTCGACTCGCGGCCCGCGTGTCCCGAACCCCGAGATCTGGGCGTAGATCAGGTCCGGACGGAGCTGCGAGAGGGTCTCGTAGTCGAGTTTCAGGCGGCGGATCACCTCCGGCCGGAAGTTGATGATCAAGACGTCGAACGCCGGGATGATGCGATGGATCAGCGCCCGGCCGGCCGGGTCGCCGAGGTTCACCACGAGGCTGCGCTTGCCCCGATTGAGGGACTGGAACAGCTTGCTCGTCCCGGCGACGACTCCCGCCGCGGCGCGCGTGCCCTCCCCACCCGGAGGCTCGATCTTGACCACCTCGGCGCCGAGGTCGGCCAGCACGCTGCCCGCCAACGGCCCGGCGATGATCTGGGAGAACTCGAGCACCTTCACGCCATGAAGGGGGCCGGTCGCCATGTTCGGACTTCCTTCGCTGCTAGTCATGCCCGCGCCTCGCCGGCGGCCGTGGTGATGGAGCCGGTAGCAGCGGCGTGCTCACCACGCCCGCGCAGACCGGAGAAGCAGGCCTCGGATCGCAACTCGCTACGCTTCCCCGCCGAGGCCCTCGATGAGCTCGGCAAGCGCGTCCGGCCGTTCGAAGTCCAGGAAGTGGGCGCCGTTCTCGATGACGTACAGGGTGGCGTTCGGGGCCGCCTCGGCGAGCTGCTCCCCGCAGTCGAGCGGGACGATCGTGTCGTTGTCGCCCCACACCACCAGCGTTGGGGTTTGCACGCCGCGCATGAGCACGGGGAGCGCGTCGTTGAACATCCACGGCTTCCAGGTCACGCGCATGGTCATCTCGCGCCCACCGTAGAGGAGCATGCGGGTCTCGCGTGGCGGATCCTCGCCGAAGTAGCGTTCGAACTCGGTCTGATGCTCGAACCCGCTGCGCACGTAGTCCACGTAGTCGACCACGAGCTGATCCACGATCTCGCCCTCGCGAGGCCGGACACCGGCCGCGCCAACCAGCACCAGCCCCGCGAGGCGCTGCTGGCTCATCGTCGCGAGCTCGGCGGCAATCCAGCCACCAAACCCGAAGCCGACGAGCGTCACGTCCTCGAGACCCAGCCGGTCCATCCAGAGCTCGATCAGGACCGCGAGGTCGCGCACGTTGCGCGCCCAGTCCGGGCGGTCGGAGTCACCGTAGCCCGGCAGGTCCGGGACGTGGACGCTGAAGTGCTCGGCGAGACGCTCGTGCAGCGGGAGCCAGCCGTGGTTGCTGATTGAGTGGTGCAGGATCACCAGCGCCTTGCCGGTGCCCTTCTGCAGACAGGACACGTTCCCACCGCACACCTCGACCAGGGTCGGGTTCGGGGCGGCGAGCTGCGTCTCCAGGTTCGCGGTCATGGTGCGTGCTCCGTTCTTGCCTTTGTTCTGGACCAACGGGCGTAGGGGCGAGCGTGCGCTTGCTCATGCCCGCGCGGGATCGTAGCAGATGAGCAGGCCCACGGCAGACACTGCCGACTCTGCGAGGTCACCGCTCAAGGCCTCGACCGGTCCGCGCCGAGATCCGCGGATCGGGGCGCCGTTCGGTCGTCCTCCTCGCGCGCCTCGACTTGACGCGCTGAGAATGCGTGTGATAAGTGAGCGCTTGCCCAGTTGCATCGGGAGCCGCGGGAGCAAGCCCTCGAGGTCCCCGGTCCGACCTTCCCACAGGAGGGGACTATGGCAAGTTTGTCACGACAGGCCGCGATCGTTGGTGCCGGCCGGACTACCGGCTTCAACGTTGATGGACGCAGCGTCCCCGAACTCCTCGCTGAGGCCGCCAAGATGGCGATCGAGGACGCCGGCCTCAACAAGAGCGACATCGACGGCATCATCTCCACGCAGGTAGCCGGCTTCGGGTCGGACCCCAGGCTCCAGTACCGCTTCGCCGAGTACATGGGCTTCGGCAGCTACTCGAAGGTCATCGACCTCCCGCACACCGGGGGCATGAGCAGCGGCTACGCCAACAATCAGGCGCGCTGGTACCTGCAGCAGGGCCTCGCCAACTACGTCCTGGTGCTGGACGGCGGCGACTGGCGGGAGCGCTACGTAGGCAACGACAGGGACATGGGCGCGGCCGTCCGGCCCTACCGGGAGTCGATGCGCAGCCCCCACCCCTACGACTGGGAGATGCCGTACGGCACGGGCGGCGCCTACTCGATCTACGCCCCGGTGGGCGCGCGGCACATGTACGAGTTCGGGACCACCAGCGAGCAGCTCGCGGCGATCTCCGTGGCCTGCCGCAAGCACGCGACCATGAACGAGCGCGCCTGCTTGCGCGACCCGATCACCATCGATGACGTCATGAACTCGCGCTGGATCAGCTGGCCGCACCACCTGCTGGACTGTGCCTACATCGCCCCCGGCTGCGCCACCGCCTACATCGTGACCTCGGCGGAGCGGGCCCACGACAGCCCGAAGCCGCCGGCCTGGATCCTCGGGGCCGGTCACGGGATGTCGTACTACCACGTCGGCAACCTCTGCACCCCGTCCCCCGAGGGCTTCGACATCGTGCGCACCGTGGGCAAGATGGCTGGAGAGCAGGCCTTCGGCGAGGCCGGCGTCTCGCGCAGCGACATCGATTGCCTCCAGGTCTACGACAGCTTCACGACCACGGCCCTGCTCGCGATCGAGGACTTCGGCTTCTGCGAGAAGGGCGAGGGCGGCCCCTTCGTCGAAAACGGCCGCATCGAGCTGGGCGGCGAGCTGCCGCTCAACACGCACGGCGGCCTGCTCTCCGAAGGCCAGTCGGGCAACGGGACCCTGTTCGTGATGTACGAGGGGATCTCGCAGGCCCGCGGCGAGGCGGGCGAGCGCCAGGTCAAGGAAAAGCCGATGGTCTGCATCGGCGGCGCATCGGGCGTCGCTTCCAACTTCGGCTGCACCATTCTGCAGGGGGAATAACGTGGCCGAGTACAACAAACCGGTCCCGGGCGTCACGCCGGACTCCAAGGAGTACTGGGCGGGCTGCCGGCGGCACGAGTTGCTGATTCAGCGCTGTAGCGACTGCGGCACCCACCGCTTCTATCCCGGCCCGATGTGCCACGCCTTCGAGTGCCTCTCGATGGACTTCGACTGGGTGCAGGCCAGCGGCAAGGGGACGGTGTACACCCTGACGGTTGTCGCGCGGGCGCCCAACGACATGTGGGCCGACCTTGCCCCGTACGCGCTCGTGCTGATCGAGCTGGACGAAGGGCCCGTCATGTTCAGCCGGGCCGTCGACATTCCCGCGTTCGACGTGAGGATAGGGATGCGCATGGAGGTCGTCTTCGATGACCTGACCGACGAGGTGACGCTGCCCCTCTTCCGCCCGATCAGCGAGTCGCAGTCTGATGGGGAGGAGAGCGCGGCATGATTGAGAATCTCTCTGGCACGGCCGCCATCATCGGCATCGGCAGCACGGACATGGCGAATCCCGACGGTCGTTCGGGCATGAGCCTCTACATGGAGGCGATCAAGAACGCCCTCGAGGAGACCGGGCTCAAGAAGAACGACATCGACGGCTTCCTGGTCTATCCGCCCAACGGCAGCATGCGCTTTCACACGGAGCTGACAGAGCAGTTGGGAAGCGCCAACTTCGGCAAGAGCCTCTGTGACTTCCCGCTGGTCGGCGGCCTGATGGTCGGCCTGGCCGTGAACAAGGCCCGCTCGGCGATCTACAACGGGCAGTGCAAGAACGTCGTCGTGGTCGGCGGCGGGACGTGGCGCTCGTCCTCGCACCAGACGCCGATCGGTCTGTCCGGGGTGGACCTGTCCGAGTCCATCTATCACAGCCGCGAGCCGATCTCCATGCAGTACGAGTTCCCCTACGGCGTCCACCTGCCGGCGCTGGCCGCGATGATCACGCAGCGGCACATGAACGAGTTCGGGACCACCAGCGAACAACTGGCGGCCATCGCAGTGGCGGCCCGCAAGCACGCGGCGCTCAACGATCGCGCCCTGCTTCGCACGCCGATCACCATCGACGACGTGCTGAGTTCGCGAATGATCGCCGAGCCGCTCCACCTGCTCGACTGCTCCTACATCGCCGACGGCGCCTCCGCGTTCATCGTCACCTCGCCGGAGCGTGCGGCCGACGCGCCGACCAAGCCGGTCTGGATTCTGGGTTCCGGCCAGGCGCAGTCGTTCCAGCATATGGGACACCTCTGCCGCGGCTCCGGGAACGACTTCGACCTCGTGCACACGGTCGGGAAGATCGCCGCCCAGCAGGCGTTCGCGGAGGCCGGACTCGGCCCGAGCGATGTCGATGTGGCCGAGTTGAACGACTCCTTCACGACCACCGTCCTGCTGCAGCTCGAGGACTACGGGTTCTGCGGGAAGGGCGAGGCCGGGGACTTCGTGGCGGACGGCCGCCTGGAGCTGGGAGGCGAGTTGCCCCTCAACACCCACGGCGGCCTGCTCTCCGAGGGCGACAGCGGCCTCGGGAACTCGATCCCCGCCCTCCTGGAGGCGGTGACGCAACTGCGCGGCGACGCGGGCGATCGCCAGGTCGAGGGCGCCGAGGTGGCGATGGTCAGCGGCGTCTCCGAGAGCCTGTCGAGCTACAGCGTCGCGCTGCTGGGAAGGAACTAGACGTGACCGAGCACGCGAAGCCGCTCCCGCAATTCACCGTCGCTTCCGAGCCCTACTTCGAGGCCTGTAACAAGCATGAACTGCGCCTCCAGCGCTGCAGCGACTGCGACACGTTCCGCTTCTACCCGAGCCCGATGTGCCACGCTTCGGATTGCATGTCCCTGGAGTACGACTGGGCCGAGGTGAGCGGCAAGGGAGAGGTCTACACCTACACGGTCGTGCACCGCCCCGTCAGCGAGGCCTGGGCTGGCGACACCCCCTACGTGATCGCGATGATCGCGCTCGACGAGGGGCCCGTCATGATGAGCAACGTCGTCGACTGCGAGCCGGGCGACGTGAGCATCGGGCTGCCCGTGGAAGTGGTCTTCAAGGACCTCGCGGAAGGCGTCACGCTGCCCTACTTCCGCCCGGCGGGCTGATGACCGCTCGCCACCACGCCGCGCGTGTGGGGCGCCGCTTGAGCAGACCCGGATAGACTGCGGGTGAAGACGCGGCCGAGGCTTCCCAGCCCGGCCCGCTTCGCGTTCACCGACTCCACCACCGCGGCCGAGGGCGCGAGGCGCGCACGACCCGCAGCGAAGGGAATCTCACCATGGCGACCGGCCCCCTCCATGGCGTGAGAGTGCTCGAGTTCACGCAGATCATCGCCGGGCCGTTGGCAGGCAGCCTGCTGGGCGATCTCGGCGCCGACGTCGTGAAGGTCGAGCCTCCGGGAGGCGCCGGCCGCGCCCCGGTGGGAGCGCCCCCCACGATGAGCCGGATGTTCCAGTTCCTCAACCGCAGCAAGCGCAGTCTCGTGGTGGACCTCACCGACCCGGCGGGCCGGGCGCTGATCCATCGCATCGTCCCCTCCTTCGACGTCGTCATCATCAACTACCGGCCGGCCGTGATCCGCCGCCTGGAGATCGACTACGACACGCTCTCGCAACTCCACCCGGACCTGATTTACGCCCAGATCTCGGGGTTCGGAGGCCACGGGCCATGGGTGGACGAACCGCTGATCGACATGGTCGCGCAGGCGTACTCCGGGTACATGGCGGAGGTGGGCGTCGTCGACGAGCACGGCGGACCGATGGGGACGCACGGGGGCACGATCGACGCCGCGACGGCGCTCTCCACGGTCGTCGGAGTCTCGTCGGCGCTCTACCACCGCTCGGAGTCCGGCGAGGGCCAGTTCATCGACGTCGCCCTGCTGAGGTCGGCGATGGTCCTCATCGGAGCCCTGGTCTCCCAGAACCCGGCCCTCTCCGACACGAGGGTCGAGGAGGCTCGTGAAGGCTACGCCCAGGGCGTCGACTACCGCTCGGTGCTACGAGCCTACAAGGGGCGGCCCGCAACCGGAGACGCAACGGCAGACGATCGGCTTGTGGTCGCACACTCGTCGATCCGCGGGCCGTTCCTCGCCGGATACATGGCGAAGGACGCACCAATCTTCATCGGCGCCTACACGCCGGTGATGCGCACGCTCGCGCGCCAGGTCCTCGACATCGAGGACGACGGGAGCGATGAACCGGGCGTCGATCCGTTCGACCCGGATGTGCAGGCGCGGGTCGAACGGACCAGACAAGCCGTCGTCGAGGCAGTCCGCAGCCGCACCGCGGCCGAGTTCATCAACGAGCTGCTGGAGGCCGGCGTGCCGGTCGGGCCGGTCTACCTTCCCGGCGAAGTCGCCGACGACCCGCAGGCCGCCGAGCTGATGGTGGAGGTCGGGGACGAACTGACCGGCACGCAGAAACAGCTCAGCGGGATCTTCGAGATGTCGAAGTCCAGAGTTGGGCCTGCGAGGCCCGCTCCCGCTCTCGGCGGGCACACTGACGAGATCCTGCGCGATGCGGGGCTCTCCGCGGAGGAGATCGCCGCGCTGCGGGAGGCGGGCGCCGTCTCCTAGTCGCGCCACAGCCGCCAGTCCCATGTGACGATTCGCAGTACGACTCCTGCGAGGACGAAGATGATGGTGGCAGCCGCCGCCACGTCTAACCCGCCGAGCGCCCACCCCACGATGAACACCAGGGGGCGCTGAGGACGAGCGCGGCCAGGAAGGCGAAATCACCTCTCACGACTGACCATCCCCGCTCAACCATCTCTTGATGTCGTCACCCCAGCGCCACTGAACGAAGTAGCCAACGGGGGTGAGCACAGCCAGAAGGATGATGACGGGGAGGACAATGTCGATCTCCTCACTGGTCGGCAGCCTCTCGAAGCCCTCGGTGAGCGCGATCACGAGTGCTGCGGTGAGGAGGGCGCCGAGGACAGCGAACGCGACCTCCCGCCATCTCGGCCCGTATCCCCGCCGCCGGAGTTCGTGGACCACCGAGAAGCCCCCGAACAGTACCAGCAGGACCACGACAGCTATACCCAGCATGCGCACCCCCCGTCGAGATCTACCCGAAGTAGCAGTGCATCGACACAACGATGCTGCCCGCGTCGAGGCTCAGCCGTGACCCTCACCCACCCCCATTTGTAAAGGGGACTATATACCTTGTTGCCCGACGGGAGGGAAGGCCGATAGCAGCCGCGCCGCATCGATCTCGAACAGAATCTGTCGAGCAAGCGCGGTGCTGGCCTTGTGACTGAAGCCCGTCATCTCCGTTGGCGGCTTGGACACGATCTCCATCTCGATGACGTTGGCGGGCTCGTCGGCAAGAGCGCGTAGGCCCGCGGCCCGCAACTCTGTTCCGTCGCCGGTGACCCTGATGTGCTCTCCATCAACGATGTCCGGGTCGCCGTACACGATGCCGATTCCTGAGACGACGAAGAGGGTAGCGGTGCTCCATGGCCGCGAGCCTGTCCCGAGCTGGTTGATGAGCTTGATGCTGGTGACGCGCGCCGTGAACGAGCCCTTGACTGAGAGCTTCCGATCATTGGGCAGCAGGATGTCGCCTGCCGCCGCTTGGTCGCCGTAGAGCGTGCAATCGATGCCGACAGAGCGGAGCAGTGCGTAGGTGAACACCTCGACGGCCCCGCCCACGACGAAGCGGTTTTCGTGGATGGTCGTGTTGTACCGCTCCAGCAGTTGCCGGATGGCCGTCTCGTACTCCGCCTGCGCTTCGGCACTGAGATCGGCCCGCAGCCGGTCGAAGGCTCGCCGCTCACTCGTGAACGTCATACGGCGATCCTTTCGTAGCGCGGGACGAGGTTGGCGCTACGCGGCTGCGGCGGCTGCTTGATGCGCTCCGCCGCGAGGTCAAGATAGGACTGCTCGATGTCGTAACCCACGCACGTGCGCCCCTGGCGGAGTGCGGCGATGGCCGTCTGGCCGCTCCCCAGGAACGGGTCAAGCACCTCGTCGCCCTCGTCGGAGTAGAGCAGCACCAGCCTGCGCGCGAGCTCTTCCGGGAACGGGCAGGGGTGGTTGATGGAACCGGGGGGGATCGGTGCGATGTGCCAGATGTTGTTAGCGATGTCGCGCTTGAACAGGTCGTCGATGTCCAGCGCCTTTGCGGTCCCTCGGCGTGGCTCTCCGGGCTTGCGGAAGATCAGGATGTACTCAGTCATGATGTTCGGGTAGTAGTAGCCCGCGTGCGGTCGCTGGATGAACGACCCGGCTCGCTTCACGCCGCCCGTGACCTTGTTCCAGATCACGTCCTGATGAAACTCCCAGCCGCTCGAGCTCAGGCGCTGAGTGATCATCATCGGAGCGGGGTAGTGCTTCCTCTTATGGAGGATCGTTCCGATCACCACGGCGCAGAATCCACCGGGAACCGTGACGCGCAGAACCTCGGAAAAGACGCGCTCGATGTTGTCGAGGTAGTCCTCGAACGTATCCCCGAACGCCTGATACTCTCGCTCGCGGTGCCAGGCTTCGGCACCGTCCTTGGTGTGGATGTCGTAGTCGATCGCGTTCCAGTAGGGGGGCGACGTGACTGTCAGCGCTACGCTTTCGCTGGCGCACTGCTGCATCCGCTCGGACGACTGGCAGTAGAAGCGGAACCCGGCCCCGTCCACGATGCCCGGACGGGGCAAGGGGCGCATGACCGCCTTGCCGGTGTCTGCGAACGTAGGGCTGCTCATCGAGTCAGCTCCTCGTAGGTGAGATGCCGCCCGACCATCCCGCGGGCTACCTCGCGCATCCGATCGAGGGTGTCGTTCCCCCTCACGTTGTGGCGGCCCGAGAACTCGGCGACGTACCGGGGAAGATGCTTCTCGCTCCACCAATGGTGAGTCCCGATGTAGCCGCGCTTCAGGAGAGACCAGAACGACTCGATGCCGTTCGTGTGCGCCATCCCCCGCACGTACTCGCCCGCGCTGTGGCGGACGGCCTCGTGGCGGTATTCAGGCATGCCCCGATACGCGCCGTGCTCGTCCGTGTAGAGGGTGGAGCCGCCGCGTACGCGCTCGCGGACGAAGCCTCGGAGCGTAGGGCCGTCAGTCGCAGGGACGACCGCTGCGGAGATACGCCCCGTCTCACGGTCCTTGACGCCCGCCACAGGGAGCATATCGACGGGGCCGCGACCGGTGCGCTCACGACGCTTCTTCGCTGACATGTTCCTCCGCTTCCCGCCGACGAACGTCTCGTCAGCCTCGACCGGACCCGCGAACGGGTCGATGTCCGACTCCCACGCCTTGCGGATGCGCTGGCCGAGGTGCCAGGCGGACTTCTGCGTGATGCCGAGGTCGGCGGCGAGTTTAGTGGACGCGGTGCCCTTGATGCCAGTTACGGCGATGTAGATGCCCGTCAGCCACGTCAGATACGAGAGGTTGGACGCGGCCATGACAGTACCGGTGCGGACGCTGAACCGCTTCCGGCAGTCCTTGCAGCGCCACGGCATGCGTTGCGCCGCCGCTACGACCCGCACACTGTCGCAGTGCGCGCAGCGCGGAGTGTCGTTCCAGCGCCACGCCTCGAACTGATGGCGAGCGGCGTCGTTGTCGGGGTAGAGCCTGATGAACTCATGGATGCTGATCTTCTCGCGGAGCATTGAAGCCCTCCCGCTGCTGCGCATCCATTATAGCACAAAGCGGGCAACATCGTATATAGTCCCCTTTGTAAACACCGCGTAGGCTGTCTCCCGGATCGGCGCCCTACTGCACTCCCTCGATCGAATCGGCGTACGAGAACGGGCCGATTGGGCCGGGGGTCATCGAGATCTTCGGCAGCACGTGCTCGGCCATCAAATCCATTTGATGCAGCAGGTTTCCCACCTGGTCCATGTCCTTGTAGCTGTAGGCGCCGGGACGGATGCCGATGTGGTCGACTCCAATGTCATTGCATTCGCCGATCCTCTTCACGAGGTCGTCAACATGGACGAGCGGGTAGGTTGATCTGAAGCTGCGCTCGCCTTCCGCGACCAGGCCTCGAGCGACTTCGGTGTCGTCCTCATCGCGGCGGTCGGTGATCTGGCACTGCATCGTGATCGCGACGTAGGGCTTGCCCGTGCGGCCGTAGCGATCCCAGTACTTCTGAATCTCCTGCAGATCACGCTCCAGTCGTTGGGTCCCGGTGAGTTCCTCCGCATCCCAGGGGAAGATGGGCTTGCCTTCGTAAATGGAGGGCTGCTCCCCGATCGGACCGCTACGGGTTGAAGGGGTGTTAATTGCACCGACACCAGGAAGGTAACCCTGGCAGTACTCCCCGATGCGCCGGAACGGTCGCGGTCCACGCCCGCCATAGATGATGGGAGGATGCGGCTCCTGTGTAGGCC
Source organism: Dehalococcoidia bacterium (assembly GCA_965261685.1). Taxonomy (GTDB): domain Bacteria; phylum Chloroflexota; class Dehalococcoidia; order UBA2979; family UBA2979; genus VXMT01. The sequence continues at coordinate 1,130,287 of CBDHDI010000028.1, read as the reverse complement.
GCACCATGATGGTCATGTCGTCGAAGTTCGCATACTTGCCGTGGAAGCTTGCGACGCGATTCTTCCAGAGACTGATCATGCACTTGAAGTACTCGTCGGTCATCGCGGTACGTTCGTCGAACGGCTGGTGCATGGCGTTGGACGCTTCCACAATGTGCCCGCTGCCGGCGCCGATCATCAAGCGGCCGTGGGTGAAGTGATCGATCGTCGCGAGTACCTGGGCCTGCTGGATCGGCGGGCGCCAGGGGATCACTGCAACCGCCTGGCTGAAGTAGGGTTGGTAGTCGATGGCATCGCATGCGCCTGCGATGTACGCGGTCGCCGTCCACACATCGGTAGTCCCGGTTCCGTACCCGACGGCCTGCGTGGGCGAGAGAATGATGTGGTCGACGAACCACAATGACTCCAGGTTCATCTCTTTCGCCTTCGCCAGAACGCGAAATGCCCGCTCGCCCCGGAACCAGCGAGCGTACTGAGGGATAGCCAGTCCGATCTTCACGAGACGCCGCCTCTCTTGAAACCAGGCTCTTACAACCGTCGCGACCGTTGATGCATCAAGTCCACGCCCCCGCAGCGGTCGCTGCTCCGAACCGTAGCCGGTTCCATACGTTCGCCGGCCGCAGCCCGGATCGTCTCCCGATCCGACGCGACCGCACGCAATCGAGCGGACCTTTTCGCTGCCGCGCAGAAGGTCCGCCAGACCAACCACCGAGGGCTAGCGAGAGGGGCTTACTCACCCCCTCGGCAGGCTGGATAGTGAGCGCTTGCTCACTTGCCCGTAGACTAGACGAGCCGGTATCATGCCGTCAATCTCGGAACACAGGGTCGGCTGGGGGGACAGTGTCGTGGTAGTACCCGCAAAAGTGGCGGATGTGGCCCTGCTCGCCGGGCGCCGGCAGCAGATCGTCTCGACTGCTACCGGCGTGATGCTCGAGAAGGGCTTCCACCGCACATCGATCCGCGACATCGCCGCGGCTGCCGACATTACGATGGGGACCCTTTACCTCTATATCTCGCGCAAAGAGGACGTACTTTACCTCATCGCCTCAGCGATCATGGAAGACCTGTCGGACGGCTTGCTTGCGGTCGAGCCGCGCGATACGGCTTTGGATACGCTGCACGCTGCAGCCGAGCACTTCTTCAATGCAGTCGCGGGACTTCGGCGGGAAGTTGCACTCCTCTACCGCGAGTCGGCTTCGATGCTCTCCGAGCACCTTGAGGTGCTGAAGCAAAGCGAACTACGCGAGCGTGACTTCCTGGCCAACATCATCAGGAATGGTATCGACCGAGGTGAATTCCGCCCGGTGAACCCCGAGTTGGTCGCCCACAACATCATCATGCTCGCGCACATGTGGACCCTCAAGGGATGGGCGTTGAAAGACACGTTCGATGTGTCCTCATACTTCAGAGCGCAGTTCGAACTGATCCTGTCGGATGTGCTTCCGGAACGACGCGAGGCAGTGCGGGCGTAGCAGTACGCCGCAGTACGCCTCACGGCGTCCGCTGACCACTCCGCAGCCGACTCACGCATGAGCCCCGGGGCCGCCCGGTTCCCGGCAGCAGCCGCCGGCAGGCAGGCTAGCGCACCCGGTCGGACACCCCCGGAGCGGGCGGACACAGGCCCGCGGGCACTCGCGCGGTAGCGTTCACCCACCGCGAGACCAACGCCCTCTGCAGCGGACGCTACGAAGCTCCTGCCCTCCGCCCCGACGCACGTTGCGCTCCATGGACCTCGCAGGACCTCACAGCCTGCCGGCTGGCGCCGTTTGCCGCGTGCGGGGCGATCGTGATAGAACCCTCGCGCGCTGACTGTGCGCCCGCTCAGGAGCGCACGAGGCTGTGTCCGCGCACGCTCGATCCGCGTGAGGAATTGGGCGCCCCGGTCCAAGCCAGCCAGCGCAGTCGGCCTCCGAGCGCACAAAGGACAGACCCGTGAGTCCCTCGACAACTGAATCCGCGCACACCGTGAAGGACAAGGTCGCCATCGTCGGGATCGGCGAGACGACCTACTACAAGCGAGGCGGATCGCCCGTCAGCGAGTTCGTGCTCGCCTGCGACGCGATCCTCAAGGCCGCCGAGGACGCCGGCATAGACCCGCGGGATATCGACGGCTTTGCGTCCTACAGCAACGATCGCAGTGACCCGGTACGGGTCGCGGACGCGCTCGGCATTCGCGATGTCGCCTTCACGAACATGTTCTGGGGCGGCGGCGGCGGCGGCGTCTGCGGCGCGGTCGGCAACGCGGCCGCGGCGCTCGTGGCCGGGTATGCGAAGTACGTCGTCGCCTATCGGTCGCTCGCCCAGGGGCAGTTCGGACGCTTCGGCCAGTCGCACGCAGGCGGCGCGGTCTCCGGGGCGACTGCCTACGTGGCACCCTACGGCGTGATGTCGCCCGCGCAACAGATCGCGTTTCGCACGCAGCGCTTCATGCACGAGCACGGCGTCACCCAGGACGCCCTCGCCGCGATCGCGCTCGCCTCGTACGCTCATGCCCAGCACAACCCGCGAGCCGTGATGTACGGACGGCCGCTGACGCGCCGGGACTACGACGAGTCCCGGTGGATCGTCGAGCCATTCCACCTCTTCGACTGTTGCCAGGAGAACGACGGCGCCGCGGCGGTCATCCTGACCACGACGGAGCGGGCGCGGGACCTGCAGCACAAGCCGGCGTACGTCATGGCGGCCGCGCAGGGCTCGGACACCCGCTTCGCGCTGCCGACGCACAACGCTCCCGACTATCCGAGCGCGAACTTCAAGCCCGTGGCGCGAAGGCTGTTCGAGATGGCCGGGATCAGCGCGAGTGACGTGGACGTCGCGCAGGTCTACGAGAACTTCACGGGCGGAACGATGCTCAGCATGGTCGAGCATGGCTTCTGCGAGCCGGACGAGGTGAACGAGTTCTGCACCGAGGCCAACCTGACGTGGCCGGATGGCGGGCTTCCACTCAACACGAGCGGAGGGAATCTCGCCGAGTGCTACATGCACGGGCTCGAGCTCGTGAACGAGGCCGTCCGGCAGGTGCGCGGCACCTCCACGTGCCAGGTGGACGGCGCGGAGATCGCCCTGGTCGCAGGGGGGCCGGTCACCGCGCCCGTCAGCAACCTGATCCTCCACGGGTGATCGTCGCGCAGGGAGAAGCGCCATGACGGAGCGACCGCAGAGCGCGTACTACCTTCCGGACGGGATGCCGCAACCGGCGCCCGCTCCGGACCTGCTGGACGCCCCGTACTGGGAGGCGACGCGCCGGCACGAACTGGTCGTCCAGCAGTGTCCGGCGTGCGAAGAGTTCCAGTGGGAGCCCGAATGGCTCTGCCGGGCTTGCCAGTCGTTCGATGTGGCCTGGAAGCCGATCTCGGGCCGGGGCACGATCTTCGCCTGGGAGCGCGTCTGGCACCCGGTCCATCCCGCCCTCCAGACCGGGGTTCCCTACATCGCCGTCCTCGTCGAGCTGGCCGGCGCGGGAAGCGTCCGGATGATCGGCAACCTCCTCGGCGATCCTCACCAGGAGGTGCAGACCGGCGCGGACGTCAGAGCGGTCTTCGAGGATCACGCGGACGACGGCTACACGCTCGTGCAGTGGGAAGTCGCGGAAGCGCCCTCGGCCTGACTCCCAGGGCATTCCCGTCCCCGTCCCGGCCGGCTGATCCAGGGGTGTCTGACGCCCGCAGTTGGCCACGCCGGTGGCCTTCTCACGCCCTCCGGGAGCTCTGCCCGGCCGCGCGGATCTGCGTATGCTGCGCTTGACAGGCGACCTGCCGAGGCGTACCAACAGCGAGAGTGAGCGAGCGATCACTCGCTTATGCTGCGCAAGGTGAGCACGAGCGAGCGCGGAGCGCATCACAACCGACACGTATGTCCGGCCGTGCGCATGTCGCGGTGCCCGCCGGCAGGCCCGATCGGGAGCAAACAGACATTCGTGGCAGTACCCTTGACCTGGGAGGGTGAAGATGACCGCAGCACCGATGACGAGTCCGCTCAGCGGGGTCAAAATAGTCGACTTGACGACGAACATCGCCGGACCGCTGGCCGCGCGCATGCTCGCCGAGATGGGGGCGGACGTCATCCACATCGAGCCCCCCTGGGGCGATGACGGACGCAACTCGACCACGCCGTTCCTCGGCCGCGAAGGCACGCTCTACTCGACCTGCAACCGCAGCAAGCGAGGCGTCGTCATCGACGTGAAGACCGCGGGCGGGCAGGCCGTGTTGAAGCGGTTGCTGCAGGACACCGACATCTTCATCGAGGCGACCGTTCCGGGTGCGCTCGAGGGGCTCGGGCTGGGGTACGAGGAGCTGAAGAAGCTCAACCCGCGGCTGATCCAGGTGTCGGTCAGCGGCTGGGGCGCGAAGGGCCCGCTGGCCAACGAGCCCGGCTACGCCGTGCTCGCGGCGGCCTACAGCGGCTCGGTCCGCCCGCCGCAGAAGGAGGACGAACTCCCGGAGCTGAAAGGCGGCAGCCCCGACCCGACCGCGGCGCTGCTCGCGACGATCGGCGCGCTGTCGGGCCTGCGGAAGCGCGACCTGACCGGGGAGGGCTCGCTCGTCACCACCTCGATCTTCCACGCGGCGATGCACCTCGCAGGATCGTTCCGCGTGATTGCGGAAGAGGACGACACACCACCGTTGGCTCCGCGAGGCGACGGCGTCGCCGGGCTGGGCGGGCTGGGCGTGTTCCGGACCGCCGATGGTGGCTGGCTCTACCTCAGCGCCTGGAACGACAAGCAGTTCAAGCGGGTCTGCGAGCTCGCGGATCTCGCGTACCTGGGCGAGAGCCCCGAGTACGCGACGCGGCTGCAGCGCTCCATCCACGGCGCCGAGGTCAACGAGTTGCTCGGGCACTGGATCTCCACGATGCAACTCGACGACGTCGTTGAGCTGCTCGCTCGCAACAAGGTCCCGGCATCACCGATGCGCATGAGCGTCGAGGAGCTCTTCGGCGATCCGCAGGTCGTCGGGAACGAGATGTACAAGCTGGTCGAACACCCCACGAAGGGCCGCCTCTGGCAGCTGCGCGGCATGCTGGAAGTCGACGGTGACCACGGGCGCATGGATCCCGCGCCCCTGTTCGGCGAACACACCAGCGAGGTGCTGGCCGAAGTCGGCTTCGGCCCCGAGGAGATCGCGGCGCTCCAGGAGAGCGGCGCGGTCACGTAACGGACGGCAGTAACGGGCAAGGCTTCCCCGGGAAACGGAGTTCGGGATGTTCATCGGCAAGTTCGTGGAGCGCGCCTATCAGGACCCGGTCGAAGACCTGAGGTCACGGCGACGCAACACGACCGATATGGACCTGAGCAACTCGCTGTTCGACAGCGACGTCGCCTCGAGTCTCTACCACCGCTACTTCGACGAGCACTGCTACGCCGAGGAAGTGGGCTACGACGCGATCATGCTGAACGAGCACCACAACGGGCCGTTCTGCATGGGCGCGCAACCCAACATCGAGGCGGGCATCCTGGCGCGCATCACGAACAAGGTGAAGATCGTGATGCTCGGCAACATCCTCCCGCTCTGGGACGACCCGCTGCTCATGGCGGAGCAGCTCGCCGAGATCGACCTGATCTCGCGCGGCCGCCTCGTCAACGGCTGGGTCCGCGGCACCGGGCGCGAGAGCGTCGCGCACACGGCGCAGCCGCCCTACAACTTCGAGCGGCTCGAGGAGGCTCACGCGCTGATCGAGAAGGCCTGGACCACGCCCGGCCCGTTCCGCTGGGAGGGCGAGCACTACCACTACCGCACGGTGAACCCCTGGGTGCTCCCGTACCAGAAGCCGATGCCCGCGCAGATGGCATGCGGCCTGATCAGCAAGAACTCCATGGAGTGGGCAGCGCGGCGCCGCTACCCCTACATCATGCTCGCGACCGAGATCAACGCCACGAAGGCGGCGTTCGACTACTACCAGGAAGTCGCAAACGAAGAGGGGTACGAGGCCGACTCGCGGCACTTCGGCTACCTGATCAAGGTGCACGTCGACGAAACCGATGAGCTTGCGTACGACGTCGGGAAGAACTTCGTCCTCGGCGCCAACAACCCCTTCAACGAGGGCAACGAAGGCCAGGTGCGGGGCTTCATGCAGAACCTGCCCGGGATGATCGACCGCGCGCGGCTGCTGCCCACCGTGGGAGCGGATACGGCAAGCGGCCCAGGCGGCGTCTCCTCCGGCCGTCAGGTCATTACAGCGGAGAACGACACCGCGGCGGCCCGCCGCGCGCAGCGCGCCAGCAGAAGCTACGACGACCTGGTCGGCGCCAAGGCGATCGTTGTCGGCTCCCCGGACACCGTGATCGCGCGGGTGAAGGAGATCATGGACTTCCTCCGGATCGGCTCGGTCTTCTTCTGGGACGGCGAGGGCGCCATGACCCACAAGGAGAGCATGCGCAGCATCCGGCTGATGGGCGAGGAGGTCATCCCCGCGCTCAAGGACTACGCGAAGGAGATCGGGATCGTCAACCCGTTCGAGGTCGATCCCGGCTGGGGGATCCGGCCGGCCGAAGCGCAGCCGGCGACCGCCTGATCCCGCGTTGCGCCTGAGCCGTCGCCGACACCGGTCGGCGGCGCGCACAAGCTGCCACACGAAGGGCTCCATGTAGTGAGTCGTGTCGCGCGGATCCTCATCGAGAAGGATGTGCCGATCCCGCTGCGAGACGGCACGCTCACCGTCGGCGACCTCTACCGGCCCGCGGACGGTAGCGCCGTACCCGCGTTGGTGACGCGCAATCCCTACGACAAGGAAGTCGAACTGCGCGCGGTGGGGACGCTGCCGTCGCCTGCCAAGCTCGCGGAGCGCGGCTACGCCGTCGTCAGCACGGACGTGCGCGGGCGTTTCGGCTCGGAGGGGACGTTCACCCCCTTCCAGGACGAGGGACCGGACGGCTACGACACCATCGAGTGGACCGCCGCACAGCCGTGGTGCGACGGCAACGTGGGGGCCTACGGTCCCTCCTATCTCGGCGTCACCACGCTGCTCACGGCGCGCGAACGGCCTCCGTCCTTGCGCTGCGCGATTCCGATGGTCACCCCGGACGACTACTACCGCGATTGGGTGTACCAGGGGGGCGCGTTCAAGCTGAGCTTCGCACTCGGCTGGGCCCTGGGCATCGCCATGGCCGGCGCGCGACGCCTGGACGCCGAGACCCGCGAACGCCTCGGGGCAGCGGTGGCGGGCCTCGACATCCGGAGCTACGTCCGTCCGCTCGCCTCCGCGCCGGCGCTCTCGCTGCCGGGAGTCGCGCCCTGGTGGTCCGAGTGGCTCGAGCACGATCGCCACGACGAGTACTGGCGGGCGCTCGCTCCGGCGCGCGACTACGCGGACTACGACATTCCCATGCTGCACGTGAGCGGCTGGTGGGATCTGTTCGCCCAGGGCACGGTGCGCAACTTCCGGGCTCTGACCTCCGCGGGGCGCGCTCCGCAGCACCTCTGGGTCGGCCCCTGGGCGCACACGCACTACGACAGATACTTCGGGGAGCTGGACTTCGGACAAGCGGGGTCCGCCGCGGGCGCCGGCGTGGTCGCCGCCTTCAACCGCTTCATCGACCAGCACCTGCGCGACGGCGAGCCGCGGCTCCCTCGCGTTCGCTACTTCCTGCTCGGCGCGAACCGCTGGTGCGACGCCGACGACTGGCCACCGACCGAGTGTGAGCCTCGTGCGTTCTACCTCCACAGCGACGGGAAGGCGAACAGCGCCCGCGGCGACGGGATGCTCACGGAGCAGCGCCCCCTCGGCGACGAGCGCGCGGATCGCTATCTCTACGACCCGGAACGGCCGGCGCCCACGACCGAGCCCGCGGGCCCGAGCGACCAGCGCATGGTCGAGGCGCGCGACGACGTCCTCTGTTTCACGACGCTCCCCCTCGACCAGCCACTCGTGGTCGCCGGCCCCGTGACGCTCGATCTCTGGGCGACCACGGATGCTCCGGACACCGATTGGACGGGCAAGCTCGTCGACGTGCACCCGGATGGGCGGGCGGTGCTGCTCTGCGACGGCATCCTGCGCGCGCGCTACCGGGACTCGGCAGCGGACCCGCGCCCGCTGCAGCCGGGCCGCCCGACACGCTACTCCGTCGATCTCGGCGACATCGCGTGCCGCTTCGACGCTGGTCATCGTCTTCGTGTCGAGGTGTCGAGTTCGAACTTCCCGAAGTTCGATCCCAATCCGAACACCGGGCGGCCCGTAAACACCGAGACCGAGAGTCGCGTCGCGATCCAGGAAGTGCTGCACGACCGCGAGCACCCCTCGGCGCTCCAGCTGCACGTCGCGCCCTGACTTCGAGTGCGCACTCGTCCTCCGTCCCCCAGCAACTGCTCCAGGGCTGCCCGGCGCTCTGGATTTGCGGAGCCGTCAATCGATGGTCAAGACTTGCGCGGGCGGAGACCCTGGCATGACTGATCGGCTCATCAGCTTCGACATTGATGGCACGCTCGACATCGGCGATCCGCCGGGGCTGATCCCGCTGGACGCCGTCCGGCGTGCGATCGAGCTGGGCTTCGTGGTCGGCAGCTGCTCCGACCGCCCACTCCACACGCAGGAGGAGATCTGGGAGCGGCACGGGATCGAGGTGCACTTCTCCGTGCTGAAACAGCACCTGGAGTGGGTCCGCCAGACGTTCACCGTGAGTCACTACCTGCACATCGGCGACTCGCCGGTCGATCGCTGGGCGGCCGCGAGCGCCGGATTCGACTTCATCCACATCGAGCAGACCGACCTGGTGAATGGGAGACTGAGACAGGACGGCCATCACCCCGCCGAGACTCGCGAGCAGGCCGTGCAGATGGTGTTCACGTCCGAGCTCGAGCACTCAGCGCAGTGGGCGGCGATCGTCTCGGTCGCCTCGAAGTTCGGTACGACGCCCGAGACGTTGCGCACCTGGGTGCGGCGGGCCGAGGTCCTGGCGGGCCTCGCCGAGCTGCGCAACCTGGGCCTGATGGACTGACGCTCGTGGTGCGGGGACCCCGAGGCCGCGTCCGGGATCGCGAGGGCTCGGCGACGCGAGCAACCGGCTCATCGCCCATCGTCCGCTCCCGACCTGAGATCGCGGACGGCAGCGTCGCCAGGGCCGGCGACCGCTCTTGACAGTCAGTGCCACTTTCGCTACACAGGCGGTGGGCGCAGTAAGAGCGAGCGCTCACTCCAGTATGCGTGGACGCCGTCCCGGCTGGATTTGCGGTGTTGGAACGGGGGTTCAGGATGAGGTTCGGCATCTTCTATGAGCTGGCGGTTCCGAAACCATGGACCCCCGAGAGCGAGCGCGAGGTCTACCAGACCTCGCTGGAGCAAGTGCGGCTCGCCGACGAGCTCGGCTTCGACTCCGTCTGGGCCGTCGAGCATCACTTCCTCGAGGAGTACTCCCACTGTTCGGCATCGGACGTCTTCCTCGCCGCCTGCGCCGCACAGACGAAGAACATCCGCCTCGGCTTCGGCATCCGCCTGCTCCTGCCGCCGTTCAACCATCCCGTGCGGACGGCGGAAACCGCCGCGGCGCTGGACCTGATCAGCAACGGCCGCCTCGAGTTCGGCACCGGGCGCTCGCAGACCTGGAACGAACTGGGCGGCTTCAACTGCGACCCCGACGACACCAAGGAGATGTGGGCGGAAGCGGTCGAGGCGATCCCGAAGATGTGGAAGGACGAGTACTTCTCGTGGGACGGGAAGTACTTCCAGGTGCCGCCGCGGAACGTCCTCCCGAAGCCCTATCAGAAACCGCACCCGCCGATGTGGGTGGCCGTCAGCAGTCCGGAGACCGCGATCCAGGCAGCCGAGCGCGGCATGGGCATGCTGGGCGTGAGCGGAGCGGCGCCGGAAGAACAGAAGAAGCGGATCGACACCTACCGCGAGCTCATCAAGGACTGTGAGCCGGTCGGCGAATCCGTGAACGAGCGAGTCGGGACGCTGAACTGGCTCCACTGCTCGGAGGACCCGGACGAAGCGGCGATGTACGGTCAGCAACTGGTGCAGGGCTTCAACCATCTGAACGCGCACTTCGTCGCGATCCGGCAGGTCTACCCCACGCGCGTCTACCGCACGCCCGGCGGAGGCGCCAGGGCAAGGGGCGACCGGCGAGGCGCCACGTCGCAGCGCGCCGAGGCGGCGAAGCGCCCGCAAGGGAGCAGTGTCGTCTCAGCGAGTCAGGCGGGCAGCTTCCGGCGGGACGACCTGGCGATTGGAACGCCCGACCAGATCATCAAGAACATGAAGCGCTGGGAGGAGATGGGCGTCGACCTCGTGACCTGCCTCGTCAGCGTCGGCACGCTCGTTCCCCAGGAGAAGATCCTGAAGTCGCTCAAGCTCTTCGCCGAGGAGGTGATCCCGGCCTTCGACAAGGGCGACAAGGAACCCAAGCCGTACAAGCCGGTCGCCGCGACATCTGCGAACGGCGCGCGGAGCAAGGCCAGCAAATCCGCCGCGGTATCGTAGTCGCAGCCGCGAGGACAGCGCTGGAAGGACCCTGGAATGCCTGAGTACGGTCAGCTCGGCGTAGACAAGATCCCGTTCACGACGCCGTTCATGGCGCCGCTCTATCCCGCGCCTCCCTGGAAGTTCGAGGACAGCCAGATCCTCCTGATGAGCTACGAGATCGACAAGGATCTCGCGGAGAGTTCGCTCCCGCCGGCTCTCTCCCGCTCGTACCCGCCGTACGGCCACATCATGGTCTCGCACTACCCCTCGAGTCCGGTCGGCCCGTTCAGCCACGCGACGCAGATGATCGTCTGCCGCTGGCGGACGACCGCGCGGGCGTTCCCGCTCCTCACGATCGTCAGCACGGAAGAAGCCTGTGCGGCGTTCCGCGAGTTCTGGGCCTTCCCGGCGAAGCGCGGCGAGGTCACGCTCGAGCGCGACGCCGAGGGCGTCAGCGCCTCGGTCGCGCGGGGCGGGGAGACGCTCGCCAGGGTGCGCATGACGAACCTCGAGGAAGTCACCGCGGGCGAGATGCGTTACGACCCGATGATGAACCCGAGAATCGTGCGCGCGGCCAGGGAGGAAGACGCGGCCCCGGTACTCGAGCTGGACCAGATCGATCCCGACTACACCTACAAGCAGACGTGGCGCGGCCATGCCGAGGTCGAATATCCGTCGGCCTCCGAGGCCGACCCGTGGCACCTCATGGAGAATCGCAACCACATCGCAACGACGTTCGCGGTCTGTGATACGGAACTCGGCTTCGCGCGCTACGTCGTCGCGTTCGACGAGCCATAAGGCCGGGCGCGGCCCGGACTGACGTCACCGCGCGAACCGGACGGCGCGCTGCCGCGTGGGGGGCTCGTCTCACTCGTTGAGGTGATCGAGTCCTCTTCGAAGCAGCGTGAACGCCTCGTCCAGAAGATCGACGGGGCGGTCCGTGCCGCCGGCGTACAGCCACCTCCGCCGCATCGATCGGATTGAGCCCACGACGGCGCCCGCCGCAAGCTGCGCGCGAGGATCGCCCGGCGGCAAGCCGTACTCCTCGGCTATCGCTATCGCCAGGATGTCCTCGCGCTGCTCGTCGAGCGCCGCCATGCGCGCCGTCAGTGCCGGGACTTCCAGCAGCAGTCTCCCGACACGGACGTCGTAGTGCGGATGCTCGTAGCCCATGACGCGCAGGACGTCCCGGGACGCCCTCCGGACGCGATCGATCAGGGTCTCGTCGGGGAACCGCACCGCGAGTGAGTTCCGGTAGGTCTCGAGCAGCTCGTCACTATCGAAGAAGATCACGTCCTCCTTCGACTTGAAGTAGCGAAAGAACGTGCGTGCCGAGACATCGGCCTGGGTGGCGATTTCCTCGACCGTGGTCTCGTCGTACCCGTGCTCCGAGAACAGGCGGATGGCCGCACGCGCGAGCGCCTCACGAGTCCGCCGCTTCTTCTGTTCGCGCAGCGACTCCTGCCGCGGGGCCCGCCGCCGACCTTCCGTCACGCCTGGCGGGTTGGATCCGGGTGTTGGCATTTGCGCTCTCCACGCAGGCTGCGCACAGCTACAAGCGGATTCTGTCACCCGCTGTCAAGTCGCTGACCGCGAGGCGCTGGTGCACCGCGCCTGACCCGTGTGCGCGCGGATCGTTCGCTTGACATGCGCGCCGCGAATCGAGTACACGGAGCGCAGCCTCACGAGCGAGCGCTCACTTCTCGCCGCCGGGGGTCGAGGAGGGTTCGATGAGTCCAATCAGGCAGGTTCTGGCCGACCTCAAGGTCCTCGATCTGACGACGAACGTTGCCGGTCCAGTCGCCGCGCGCCTCTTTGGCGAACTCGGCGCCGACGTCGTGCACATTGAGCCGCCCCACGGGGATGACGGGCGCAACACGACAACCAAATACCTTGGACGGGAAGGGACGTTCCACACCGTCGGCAACCGCAACAAGCGCGGCATCGTCATCGACCTCAAGACGGAGCGCGGTCTCGAAGTCATGAAGCGCATGCTTGAGCAAGCAGACTTCTTCGTCGAGAACATGACCAAGGGCACGCTGGATGACCTCGGGCTGGGCTGGAGCACGCTTCACGCCCTCAACCCGCGGCTCATCCAGCTTTCGATCACCGGCTGGGGGCAGAGCGGCCCGCTCGCGCACGAGCCGGGCTACGACGTCCTGGTGCAAGCCTTCACCGGCGCCGTGCGATCCGACGAGAATCGCGAGTTTCGCTCGCTGGGCGGGCTCCGCGGCGACCCGACGGCGCCGCTGCTGGGCGCGTTCGCGGCCATGGGGGCGCTCTACGAGCGGGAACGAACCGGGCTCGGCTCATTGGTCACATCATCGGTGCTCCAGGGCGCCATACACATGGCCGGCGCGGGCATGGTGATCGCCCACGACGAGATCAAGGAGGACGGAAACGGCTCTGCGCCCCCCCTCGGTCTCGGCGGGCTGGGCCCCTTCTGGGCGGCCGATGGAAAGGGCGTCTTCCTCTGCGCCTGGAACGATCGTCAGTTCGTCGAACTTTGCAGCCTGGCCGGTTTCGCCGAGGTCGGCGAGGATCCGGCGCACGCCACTCGTTTCCTCAGGGGAGGCGAGAGCGGCGCGAGGCTGAACGCCCTCTTTGGACAGTGGGTCGGTTCGAAGAACCGCGACGAGATCGTCGAGGAGATGCGCGCGAGACGCATCCCGGTGTCTCCCATCAACGAGACCCTCAGCGAACTGGAGGACGATCCGCACATCCGCGAGAACGACCTGATCACAACGCTGGACCATCCCACAAAGGGCCGCCTGAGCATGATCGGGGCGATGTACGAGATCGACGGGGATGGCCCGCAGTACCGTCCGGCGCCGCTCATGGGAGAGCACACCGACGAGATACTCAGCGACTACGGCTTCTCGCCGGAGCAAGTCAGCGCGCTGCGCGAGTGCGGTGCGGTGGCATGAGCAAACGCTGCGCTAGCTCGTAGCTCATGCTCCTCATGACCGTCAGGTACAACGATGCCCGACGCTGAGACGGCCCGGCCGCCACGGCCGGACCGCGTGCTCGTCGAGAAGAACGTCGCGGTCCCGCTGCGCGACGGTGTCACGACGTACGGAGATCTCTACCGCCCACTGGGAATCGGCCCCGTGCCCGCGGTGATCTCCCGCACTGCCTACAACAAGGAGGCGGTAGGCGGCGGCGACGGCGTGTCGCCTCTCAAGTCGGCTGAGCGCGGATATGCCGTGCTCGTCGTCGACACGCGCGGCCGCGCTTCCTCCGAGGGAGAGTTCCGGCCCTTCGAGACAGAAGGTCCGGACGGCTACGACACCGTGGAGTGGGCGGCCGCGCAGCCGTGGTGCGACGGGAACGTCGCGCTCTACGGAGGCTCCTACGTGGGCGCGACCGCGCTCCTCGCGGCCCGCGAACGGCCGCCGTCGCTGCGCTGCGTGATTGCCACCAGCACCGCCGACGACTACCACGACGGCTGGATCTTCAGCGGCGGGGCCTTCCAGCTCGGGTTCGCGGCGACCTGGAGCATGACCCTCGCCTCAACCAGCATGGTCCTCCGTCCCGACTACGCCGGCCGCATCACCCCCGAGCAGCGCGAGGAGTTCGGCCGCACTGTCGCCGGAGGCCTTGATCCGCTGCGGACACGGCCCCTCTCGGCCCTGCCCTCCATATCGGCGGAGAACATCGCGCCGTGGTGGGCGACATGGCTGCAGCACGAGCGGCGGGATGACTACTGGGCCGGCCTGAGCCTCAAGGACCACTACCGCGAGTTCGAGGTGCCAATCCTGCACGTCGGCGGCTGGTTCGACGTATTCGGGCCCGGCACGGTCAGGAACTACGCGGGAATCACGGCCGCCGGCCGAACGGATCAGCAGCTGATCGTCGGCCCGTGGGCACACACCGAGTCGGGCGCCACCCTGGGCGAGATGACGTTCGGACCGAGGGGAGCTCGAGCGGCCGCCAACATCGTCGGCGAGTCCAACCGCTTTCTCGACAAGCACTTGCGACCGGGCAACCGGCCCACTGCCCCGAACCCGACCCCCGTCCGCTACTTCCTGATGGGAGCCAACGAGTGGCGGCTGACCAGCTCGTGGCCGCCGCCGGATGCACGTCCACTCAAGCTCTACCTCCAGAGCGGCGGGAAGGCGAACACCCTTCACGGCGACGGCGCCCTGACAGAGACACCCCCCGCGCACGGCACGACCCCCGATCGCTACGTCTACGACCCGGACCACCCGGTCGAGACCCACGGCGGACCGATTGTGCACATGACGATCGGGGCCGCGGGTCCATTCGACCAGCGCCGTACCGAAGAGCGGGAGGACGTCCTCTGCTACTCGACCGCCGCGCTCACGGCGCCCGTGACCATCGCCGGCCGGATTCGGGTGAGCCTCTGGGCGGTCTCGGACTGCCCGGACACCGACTGGACCGCCAAGCTCGTCGACGTGCTGCCGGACGGGCGGGCGGTGAGCATCTGCGACGGAATCATCCGCGCGCGATTCCGGCATTCGCTGCAACAGGCTGAGCTGCTCGAACCGGGCGAGCCCGAGGAATACGAGATCGACCTCGGTCACCTGGCGCACCAGTTCCCGGCAGGGCATCGAGTGCGCCTCGAGATTTCCAGCTCGAACTTCCCCCGGTTCGACCGGAACCCGAACACGGGTGAGCCGCTGGCGACGGCCGCAACCGCGAGGATCGCCACGCAGCACGTACTGCACGACGAGTCGCACCGCTCGTTCCTCGAATTCGACGCGCTCGACGAGTAGCGCTCGACGCTGGACAGCACGGATCGCTGTCCGTGCTCCGACGGGGGCCCGCGTGACCGGGGTCGCGCTCACGGCGCTCACGGCGCTCACGGCGCGCTCCGCGCCAGCCCTGTCCGGCCGCCGACCCGCGGGGGGCCTCCTACGACATTTATTGACATCGGATGCGGCCCTCTGGTAATAGTGAGAACCCTTGCCACCAGCGAGCGAGTGCTCGCTTGTCGTAAACTCCCGCAGGAGCGGAACTGGAGGATTGAGCATGACAGAGAGAGAGCCAGTCGACGTTATCGAGGCGATTTTCTCGACGCCGGCAATGCGCTACCTGAAGCGCGACCCAATCGAAGCGCTCCCGATGAGATCATCTGGGCCATCCTCGATGCTGCGATCCGCGCCCCGAGCGGCACGAACACCCAGCGCTGGGGTTGGCTTGTCGTCACCGACCAGGAGACAAAGAGCGGGATCGCGGAGATCTACCGGGACACCTGGGCCCGTGCGAATCGCATCGTGGGCCACGGCGCCGAGCGAACTCGCGACGAAGAGTTCACGGCAAACAAGAAGGTGGAGTTCGGCGCCGCGAACTACAACTCCGTCGAGCACCTGGCCGACAACTTCGAGTACGCGCCCGTGCTCATCGTCCCCTTCATGATTCAGACGGGACTGCGTCCGGGCGACGATCCCAACACGGCGCCGGAGGAACGAGCATTCCAGGGCAGCCCGCTCATGGGCGGTTCCATCTACCAGGCCGTCCAGAACATGCAGCTCGCGGCCCGCGCGTACGGCATCGGCACCACCTACACGAGTGTTGCGAACACCGAGGAGCACGAGCCGAGGATGAAGGAGCTGCTCGGGCTGTCGATGAACACTCGCACCATGTGCATCATCCCGATCGGCTACCCGCTCGACGTCGACGAGTTGGCCGAGGTCGGAGCGAGTCCGGCCCGCGCTCGCTTCTTCAGGCCAAACCGCATCCCCGTCGACCAGGTGACTCACTGGGAGCAGTACGGCCAGCAGAAGGACCGCGAGTAGGCAGGATCCCCGGCGCGGACTCCCGCCGGCTCGCGAGCCACGGCCGTGAGCGAACCGGGTCGCGCACGGTCGCCGGCCGCGGCAGCGCCGGCGAGCCGCAACCTGTCGCAGGTCAGCTCGGCGAGCGCGTCACGCTGACCTGCGACCGGAGACAGCGAGGACTTTCGCATGGTGGAGAGGCAGCCGCTCGACGTTCTCGAGGCGATGCATTCGACTCGATCAATCCGCTTCCTGAAGCCGGACCCGATCCCGGATGAGGTCATCTGGGCGATCCTCGATGCCGCGATCCGCGGCCCGAACGGCTCGAACACCCAGCGCTGGGGCTGGATCGTCGTCCGCGACCCGGAGGTGAGGCTCAAGCTCGCGGAGTGGTACCGCGATGGCTGGAACCTGGCGAACCGCGTCGAGAAGCGAAGCCGCGAGGACCGGTTCGAAATCGCCAGGACAAACCCGCTCGGCTACCAGGGCTACCTCGGAGTCGAGTACCTCGCCGAGAACCTTGAGCACGCACCGGTACACATCATCCCCGTGACGATCGGGGCGCGACCGAGCCTGCGCTCGGGCTCCTCGATCTACGGCGCCGTACAGAACCTGCAGCTCGCGGCGCGCGCGTTCGGCGTGGGAAGCACGTTCACGACGGCGCACGCGATCCAGGACCACGAACAGGACGTGAAGGCCCTGCTCGGCCTGCCGGAGAACGCCGTCGACATGTGCCTGATACCCCTCGGCTATCCGATGAGCGCCGAGGAGCTGGCGGAGCTGGGCGCGAGCCCGAACCAGGGCCGTTTCGGGGTTCCGCGTCGAGTGCCTGTCGAGCAGGTGACACACTGGGATCACTGGGGAGTGCACGAGGAGCGCACCGGCTCGGCGAGTTGATGCGCGCGCCGGACCAGGCGTGCCCGGGCCGCGGTCCTCGGGCGGCCCCACAGCGCGAGGCCGGGCGGTATCCTCGGAAGCCGGGCCGGGGATGATGGCGTCGGCCGGCAAAGGATCATACGAGCATGAGCTACTCATTCGCCTGTAGTGACACCGGGTTGACCTGTGACGGCGAGTTCAGCGCTGCGACGGAAGACGAGCTGATGCAGCTCATCGACGAGCACTATCGGACCGCTCACCTCGGGGCGAAACCGATGGACTACCGGCTCCGGCGGCTGATCAAGTCGGAGTAACTCGCCCTCAGGCGCCTGTCCGATTGACGGTCGCGGGCGCGGGGGCTTCAATGATTCACGGGCCATGCGCCCACCGAAGCCGGTGTAGCTCAGAGGTAGAGCAGCTGTTTCGTAAACAGCAGGTCGAGGGTTCGAATCCCCCCGCCGGCTCCAGCTTCCACCCTGAGGACCGCTTCGGACCGTCCGGCGCCGACGCGCGCCCTAGGCATCGAGGGCAGAGCGCCGCCGCTCCGCGCCAAGCGCGACGCTCAGCAGCAGCAGCGCCACGGCCACGCCGCACACGGCGAGCACCACGAAGGTCTCGCCGGTGCCCCAGCGCTCGCTGACGAAGCCCGTCACGCTGCTCGCCAGCGATCCCACGCCGAAGACGAGCAGAAACCAGAGCCCGAACGAGCGCCCCACCGCCCCGGGCGGCGCGTAGTCCGCAATCAGCCCGTTCAGAATCGGCTGTTGCGCCCAGCTGCAGATCGCGAACCCGGCCGCCGCCAGCAGCAGCGCCACGCCGCCCACGCCCGCCATCGCGAACAGGAAGAACGGCGTCGCGATCGCGTACGGCAGGATCGCCCGCTCGATCGGCATCCGATCGCTCAGCCAGCCGCCCGTGACGAGGCCCAGCACCGCGAGCAGCAGCGCCAGCGAAGCCGTCGCCCCGGCGATCGCCTCCGAGTCCCAACCGAACAGCGAGATCCCCAGCTCACGCTCGAAGTGCACGGCCAGGAACGTCAACGAGCCTCGATAGATGAAGCCCACGCCGATCGCCGCGGCGTAGAGCACGAGCAGGGGGCGCGTGAACCAGCCGCCCGGCGGGGGCGGCGTCGTGCGCCGGCGCGCCGCTGGCGTCGCAGCTGCCGCTCGCGCCGACTCGGCCGCGGCTCGCTCGGCCGTCGCCTGGTCCGGCGAGATGCGCCAGATCAGGACCGCCATGCCCGCCGCCACCGCCGCAAACGCGACGTAGGCCACGCGCCAGTCCGTCGCGATCGCGATGGCGATCGCCGCCCCCGGCGCGAAGGCGATGCCGACGATGCCGGCGACGCCGTGCGTGGCGAGCGCCGCCCCCCGGCGGCTCGACACCGTCGCCACCATCGAGATCCCCGCGGGGTGGTAGAGCCCGATCCCGGCGCCGAGCAGCGTGAGCGAGCCCGCGAGCAGCCACAGCGTGGGCGACACTGCGACCACCAGCGCGAACAGCGCGGCGCTGCCCATCGCCAGTGTCATCACCGCCCTCGGCCCGTAGCGGTCGACGAGCCAGCCCGAGGGCAGCGCGAACACGCCGAACGTCAGCGTGCCCGCGTTCCCGACCGCGCCCAGCATCGCGAGGTCCGCGCCGAACTCGAAGCCAATCCGGACCAACAGCGCCGCGAAGACCAGCTCGAGCGCGTGCGTGCCCGCGTGCGCCATCGAGGCGGACGCGATCACGCGCCGCTCGAGGCTCGTTCGTTCCTCCGGCGTCAACCACTCGACCGCAGCCGCCATCTGCCCCGCCGCCCCGCCGTCCCGTGCGCACCGTCCGCGCCGCGCCCGCGAGCATATCCGCCCGACTCGCACAGCCGCGAGGTTGCGCCCGGCGCCGTCATGCGGCGAGGATCACCGCCGGACCTCGCGCCAGCCGCCGCGGTCCCCGACAGCGCAGCCTCCGAGGGAGAGCCGCCACGCCATGAGCAAGCTCCGCGACCGCATCCGCCGCACCTTCCAGCGCCGCCCCGGCCCGCTCGGCTTCGCGCCGCGCACCCGCCAGGCCGACGACCATCGCTACGTGATCGTGATCGCCGAGGTCGGCGACGCGGACGCCGCCTCGGCCGCCGCGAACGCCGGCGTCGACGCGCTGCTGCACAGCGAAGGCAGCGACGGGATAGCGGCCGTCATCGAGGCGGCCGGCGATCTGCCCGTCGGCGCGCGCCTCGAGGCTGCCTCCGCAGCCGACGCCGACGCGCTGATCGAGGCGGGAGCGGACTTCCTCGTCTTCGACGACGCGCAGACCGAGGCCGCGGCGCTGCTCCGCGACGAACTCGGGCACGTCGCCCTGCTCGGTGACGCCGCCGCCTCCGAGGAGGAGTTGCGACTGCTCCAGCCGCTCGATCTGGACGCGATACTGATACCTCTACACGCAGGTTCGCTGAGCGTGCGCGATCAACTACATACGCGCCGCATCGCCGAACTGACGCGGAAGCCACTGATCGTCCCCGTCTCGGCGGATGCGACGGCCGAGGCGCTGCGGGTCTTGCGCGATGCAGGCGCTCCCGCCGTCCTGGCGTCAGGGGATGCCGCGGACCTCGAGAGCATCGTCGCCGCGGCGAGCGAGGTGCCGGCGCCCCGTGAGCGCCGCGAGGAGCGACCGGACCCGCTGCTCCCTGCCGCCGCCGCCCCAGCCGACGACTTCGACGACGACTAGGAGCGCGGGGGGCGCCTCAGAGGGGTGCCGGGCGCGGCTTACTGCGAGTCGACGATGGCCTGGACGGCCTCGACGGCACCGTCCGGGTGGGCCTCCATCTCGCCCTGATCGTCGATGACCGTGCGCAGCACGCCCTCGGCGTCGAAGACGAAGGTGGCGCGCATCGCCGTCGGGCCCTGATCGCGCCCGACGCCGAAGGTGGCGATCGTGCGGTACGAGGGCCAGTCGGAGAGCAGCGGGAACTCGAGGCCGATCTCCCGGGCGAAGGCGCCCTGGGTGGCCCATGTGTCGGAACTGACGCCCACCACGCGGGCGTTCATGGCCTTCAGCTCGCGGTAGCGCCGCTGAAAGCCCTCCATCTCGCGCGTTCAGCCGCCGGTGAAGGACATCGGGTAGAACGCGATGACCGCGATCCCGCCCCGCAGCTCCTCGTCCGTGAAGCGCTCGCGATCGGGGTCGCGCAGCGAGAACTGTGGCATCGAATCGCCTGGCTGCAGCATGGATCCTCCCGTGTCCGCACCATGTTCCGGCGCGCAAGCTGGCGCGACGGGCTAGTGCGAACTCCCGTCGTGGTCGTCGCCGGCCGCCTCGCCCTCGGAGAGTGCGCCGTGGGGGAGCTGGTAGTCCCAGTGCAGGCCGCGCTGACGCCGGTAGAGGTAGCCGATCGAGGTCAGCAGCATCGCAGCGACCAGCGCGAGGCCGACCAGCAACAGCGCCGTCGCCATGTCCGCCGGCGGATCGAGCGCGCCCCCGGCGTGTTCCGCCGAGACGATCGAGGGCAGCAACGCCGCCAGCACGCCCGCCGTGACACCGCCCGCAACGCCGCAACTCCGTCGCAACAGCCGTCGCACGCCCACCTCCGACTCTGCCTTCGTCGCCGACCTCGCTCCGAGGTTAGCGCACCATCCCGTCCATTCGGCAGTCTACCACCGCCCGCGGTTGCGCCCAGCCGCCGCCCGCGCAAGGCGCGGTGGCGTGTTGCCGTTCGATTGCCCGTCCGGCGGGCGGGCCCATATACTCCCCAGACACTCACTTCGGCGGCCAGCCACCTGCCGCGCCTCGCGATCAACCTCGCGATCGACGCCCCGACATCGGACGGAGTCATACGTGCCCAAGCGAACCTGGCAACCCAAGCGGATTCCGAGGAAGCGCAAACACGGCTTCCGCGCGCGGATGGCGACCCGCGGTGGTCGCGAGGTGCTCAGGCGCCGCCGCGCTCGCGGCCGCGCCCGTCTCTCGGCCTAGCACCAGGCCCATGGGCCGCTTCCGCCCCCCTGAGGCGCCGAACGGCGCCGCTGCGCCCGCTGCGGCAACGCGCGGCTGCGAGCGCCTGCGCCAGCGGCGCGATTTCGAGGCGCTGATGCGCGACAGGCAAGCTGCAGCGCCCGTGCGTCATCGCCTCATGACGCTGCGCTCGAGGCCGAACGGCCTCGAGCACTGCCGCGTCGGTTTCGCGGTGGGGCGTCAGGTCGGCGGCGCGGTGGTGCGCAACCGCGTGAAGCGCCGGCTGCGCGAGCTCGCACGCGCGCTGCCGCTCGTGCCCGGCCACGACATCGTGATCGCCGCCCGGCCTTCGAGCCGCAGCGCCGGCTTCGCCGAGCTGCGCGACGCCCTCGCGAACTGCGCGAGGCGCGCCCGGCTCAGCGGCGGGGGAAGGCAATGAGCCTGAGGCCGTCGCGGCTGCTGCTGGTGCTGATTCGCGGCTACCAGCGGGCGATCTCGCCGCTGCTGCCGCCGTCGTGTCGCTACGCGCCGACCTGCTCGCAGTACGCGATCGAGGCGATCGCGGGTCACGGCGTGCTGCGCGGCAGCTGGCTGGCGCTGAAGCGGCTCGGCCGCTGCCACCCGGGCCGCGCGGGCGGCTACGATCCGGTTCCGGGCCTCGAGGGCGCTGTGGCGGATCTGCCCGGTGACGATCTGCGCAGTGATACGCGCAGTGACAAGCTACGCAGCAACGCGAAGGCGAGCTGAGCGCACAGATCTATGCATAAACCTACGCACATCAGCAATTTATCGGCGTTCAAGACGCCAGCATCGGCGCCTGAGCCGCCTCGCGCTGATGTTTCACGTGAAACATCAGCCCCTGCGCCGGGACTACCGCGCACCTCGCGAGGGCGTTCCGCCGCCCTTCGCGTGCCGTTGCGAACAATGTTCGCACTGCTGCTCGCACTGCCGCTGTTCGCCGGCTGCGCAACCGACGTCAGCAGCCCCGACGGCTGGGCCGCCCCCGTCCGGGCCGGCGACCTGACGATTCTGCAAGAGAAAAGCGGCGAACTCGCCGCCGTCCGGCTCGGCGCAACCGATAACCCCGGCACCAACGATGTCGACGAGCGCGTCGCCTGGCGCTTTCCCGACGACGACATCGACGATGTCGACCTCGATGCCGTCTACGCCAACCCGATCCTCGATGGCAATACGCTCTACATCGCCGGCTATTCCGGCGAAGTCGTGGCGCTCGACCTCACCTTCGAGCCGCCGCGCATCCTCTGGCTGCGCGATCTCGACACGCAGATCGTCGCCACACCCGCATTCGACGGCCAGACGCTCTACGTCGGCACCGAGGCCGGCACGATCGTCCCGATCACGGTTGCAAGCGGCGCCGTCGGCTCGCCGCTCGTGCAGGCGGGGGCGCGAATCTGGTCCGAACCGCTGCTCGGCGGCGGAGTGATCTACGTCGCCGCCCTCGACGACCGTGTGCGCGCGATCACCGTCGCCGACGGCCGCGAGCGCTGGACGATGTCGCTCAGCGGCGCCATACCCGGCGATGCCGCCATCCAGGGCGGCCTGCTCGTCGTCGGCTCGTTCGACCGCACGCTGCACGCCTTCGACACCGACACGGGCGTCGAGGAGTGGGCGTTCGCGGGCGACGGCTGGTTCTGGGCGCGCCCCCTGATCGCCGGCGACACCGTATACGCCGCCTCCACGCGCGGCAGCGTCTACGCCCTCAACGCGCGCAGCGGCGAGCTGAGGCAAGGGCGCTGGCCCTTCAACGTGCTCGACAGCGAGATCCGCACCCGCCCCGTGCTCACGGGCGGCGTGCTCGTCGTCGCCGCCGAGGAAGGGACGATCTGGGGCCTCGATCCCGCCACCGGCGACCTGCGCTGGACCGCGCCGCTGCCCGGTCACCGCTTCCTCGCCGACCCGCTCGTGCTCGACTCCACCCTGATTTACGCGACCGCGCGGGGCGATCTGGTGGAGATCGACCCGGACACCGGCCGCTCCGCCATCCTCTACGAGCGCCGATGATGCCGACAAGCAGCAGCCGGAAGGCGGCGGAGCGACGATGATCGATACCTGGCAGCTCCTGATGGAGACGCCGCTCGTCAACTTAATGGTGCTGCTCAGCATCATCTCGTTCGGCTCCTACGGCGGCGCGATCCTCCTCTTCACCGTGATCACGCGCGTCGTCACCTTCCCGCTGACGATGCGCACGCTGCGCGCCACGCGCGGACTGCAGGAACTGCAGCCCGACATGGCGGCGATCCAGAAGAAGCACTCCGACCCGAAGCGCCGCTCCGAGGAGCAGATGAAGCTCTACCGGCGCAAGACGTTGAGCTGCGAGGACGCCGGCCTCGCCTCGGTGCTCCTCCGTGAGCCCGTCGAGTGCGACTGGAAGACCCACAACACCGACAAGGGCGAGCTGTTCGAGCAGTACGCCACGCACCTCCAGCGCGTCCATGGGGTCCGCGTCGCCGACGCCACGGCGAAGGAGCTGAAGCGCGCACGCAAGGCAATAAGCAGCGGCATCAACCCGATCGGCTGCGTGGGGCCGCAACTGGTCCAGATGCCGATCTTCTTCGCGCTCTTCTCCGTGATCCGGCTCACACTCTCGCAGTCGCCCGAGGACATCCTCGAGCTTTCAGACCGCCTCTACGACTACGGGCCGCTGCACAACGCGATCCCGCTCGGCACCAGCTTCCTGGGGATGAATCTCTCCAACAACGGAAGCATTTTGCTGGTAGTTGTGATTTTCTGCTCGATGTGGCTGACGCAGCGCATTTCCTCGTCGCGAACGGCTTCACAGCCGGCCACCCAACAGGCGCAGATGATGCAGTGGATGCTGCCGGTGATGTTCGCCTGGTTCGCGATGTTCGTGCCCGCCGGGCTCGGCCTCTACTGGGCGGCGAGCACGCTGATCGGACTGCTGCTGCAGTGGGTCTTCGTCGGGCCCGGCGACTTCACGTGGGGCTCGCTGATCCCGGTGTTCGTGCGCTCGCGCATCGGGCTGTCGACGGAGATCGAGACACGCAGCGAACGCGAACGACGCCTGGAGCGAGAGCGCACACGTGCCGAATCGGGCGAGTCGGACGACGAAACGGATGGCAGTGAGCCGCCGGGCGCAGACGGCGCCGGCGGAGACGAAGCAGGAGGAAGTGATGAGCGTCGAGGAGGTAAGCGGCAGGACGGTCGAAGACGCCGTCGAGCGGGCTCTCGCCAGACTCGGGGTGGGCCGCGATCACGTCGACGTCGAGGTAATCCGCGAGGGTAAGCGCGGACTCCTCGGCTTCGGTGGCGAGGACGCGATCGTCCGCGTCACGACGAAGGACGACCGGGCGCCGACCGGCCTCGGACGCCGACAGGGCCGCCGCGGCGGACAGCGCGGCGGGGGCGGACAGCGCGGCGGGGGCGGGCAGCGCGGCGGCGGACGGGCCGAGAGCGCGCCCCGCGAGGATCGCGGCGGCGCACGGGACGACGGTCCGCGAGGCGAGGATCGCGGCGGCGCACGCGACGACGGCCCGCGCGGCGAGGATCGCGGCGGCGCACGCGACGACGGCCCGCGCGGCGAGGATCGCGAGGGCGGACGCGACGACGGCCCGCGCGCCGAGGAGCGCGAGGGCGGACCGGACGACGGCCCGCCCCGCGAGGACAGCGGAGGCGGGCGCCGCGGACGGCGTGGCGGACGCGGCGGACGCGGACGCGGGCGAGGCGGGGATCAAGGCGGGGAACGCGGCCGCGCGCGTGGCGGCGCCCCGAGCGGCCAGCGCGACCGCGACCATGACCGCGAGCGCATCCCCTTCGAGGGCGAACTCCCACCCGTGCCGGGCGCACCGGACGACCTGCCGACCGCTCCCACCGCGGACGCCGAGGACGAGATCGACTTCGCGGGCAGCACGCTCCGCGAGCTGCTGACGCTGCTCGGACTGCTCGACACGCAGATCGAGGCGCGCGAGCCGGCGACGCCCGGCGACGGAGTGGGCCGCACCGCCCAGGTCTTCGAGATCTTCGGCGACACCGAGGACGCCTCGGACGAACTGGGGCTGCTGATCGGGCGCCGCGGCGAGACGCTGGGCGCGCTCCAGTACCTGCTCAACGTGATCACGCGCCACCACTACGGCGAGGCCAATCACGTCTTCGCCGTCGATGTCGAGGGCTACAAGCGCCGCCGCGAGAACTCGCTCGTCGAGATGGCGCAGCGCGTGGCCGCCGAGGTGCGCGAGACCGGCGACGTCATCACCCTCGAGCCGATGAAGCCCGCCGAGCGGCGCATCGTCCACCTCGCCCTCAGCGAGGAGCCGGGCGTCACCACGGAGAGCGTGGGATCCGGCAACGACCGCCAGGTCGAGGTCCTCCCCACGGACTACGACGACGACGACGACGATTATGATGGCGACGGTCCTGTCGCCGAGGACGACGGCGACGAACCTGTCGACGAGTACGACGAGCACGAACCCGTCGACGAGGGCGACGAGCACGACGAGGACGAGGACGAGGGCGACGAGCACGACGAGCACGACGAGGACGACGAGCACGACGAGGGCGACGAGCACGACGAGGGCGAGCACGACGAGCACGACGAGCACGACGAGCACGAGCACGACGAGCACGAGCACGACGAGCACGACGAGCACGACGAGGACGAGCACGACGAGCACGACGAGGACGAGCACGACGAGCACGACGAGCACGACGAGCACGACGAGCACGACGAGCACGACGAGCACGAGGGCGACGAGGGCGAGGACGACGAGGGCCCGAACAGGTAGGGAGCGCCTCGAACGTGCGGGAGCGGCATTCCAGCCACGGCGCGCCGGACGTCGGGCCCGCGCGTGCGACGTCCGTGCTGATCGCGGGAGCCGCGACCCGGGATCTCTTCGATGCGGAGCAGCGGCCAGGCGGCGCGGTCGTCTACGGCGCGCGGGCGGCAGCCGCCCTCGGCGTGCGCGCGCAGCTCCTGACAATCGCCGGCCCTGACAGCGATCTCGATGCGCTGCGCGGGCACGACGCCACCATCGTCCAGACCTCGCACACCCTCACCTTCGCACATACGTTCTCTGCCGAGGCTCCCGGCTCCCGGGAGCTCCGCCTGCTCGCGCGGCCCGAGCGCGCCCTGAGCGCTTCCGACCTGCCGTCCTCGCCCGCGCCCGGCGACGCCCTCGACCTGCTCGTGCTCGCGCCGTTGCTCGCCGGCGACCTCGACCTCGCCTCGTTCGCCGGGATCCGGGCGCGGCGGCGCGCCCTGCTCGCGCAGGGCCTCTTGCGCGAGGTCGGCGCGGACGGCCTAGTCACCCACGCCGCCAGCCCGCCGACGCAGCTGTTCGACCACGTCGACGCGCAGACCAGCGTCTTCCTCTCCGAGGACGAGATCGCGGACTGGGACACGCAGGCGCTCTCCGCGCTCGCCGGCGCTGCCGAGCGCCTCGTCGTCACGCGCGGCGCGCGCGGCGCCACGGTGCTGCGAGGTGGCACGCGGCTCGATACCCCCGCACACACCGCCGTGGCGGTCGACTCGACCGGCTGTGGCGATGTGTTTTCGGTCGCGTTCATGATTGCGATCGCTCGCGGCGCCGACGACGCGAGAGCGGCGGCAATCGGGGCCGAACTCGCCTCGGCGTCGCTCGGACAGGCTGGCGCGCAGGCGCTGCCGGCCGTGCGTACCGCGATTCCCTCGGGAGCGTGAGGTGGCCGTCGTCATCGCGGTGGTGAACCAGAAGGGCGGCGTCGGCAAGACGACGACCGCGATCTCCCTCGGCGCAGCGCTCGGCGACCGGGGACTGCGCGTCCTCCTCGTCGACGCCGACCCGCAGGCGAACGCGACCTCGGCCCTCGGCCAGCCCCGCAACGAGGACGGCGGCCTCTACGACGCGCTGGTCGGCGAGCGCCCGCTCGACGGCTCGCTGGTGGAGACGGGCGCGCGAGGGCTCTCGCTCGCACCGGCGACACTGGACCTCGCCGGCGCCGAGGTGGAGCTGGTGCCCGTGATGGCGCGTGAGTTCCGGATGCGGCGCGCGCTCGCCCCCCTGCGCGAGCGCTTCGACGTGATCCTGATCGACTGTCCGCCCTCGCTCGGCCTGCTCACCGTCAACGCCCTCGCCGCCGCCGACGAGGCGCTCGCGCCCGTCCAGGCGGAGTACCTCGCGCTCGAGGGGCTGCTCCACCTCTCGCAGACGATCAGCCTGGTGCAGCAGAACCTGAACCCGAAGCTGCGCGTGCTCGGCATCGTGCTCACGATGGTCGACGGCCGCACCAACCTCGCTCGCCAGGTCGAGGATGAGGTGCGGCGGCACTTCGACAACACGTTCCAGGCAGTGATTCCGCGCTCGGTGCGGCTCTCGGAAGCGCCGAGCTACGGGCAGGCGATCCAGCAGTACGACCCCGCCTCGGTCGGCGCCGACGCCTACCGACGGCTCGCCGACGAGCTGATCGAACGACTCGCGCTCCCCGGAGTGGAGGTGGCCGGTGACGACTGATCGAGGACCTGCGAGAGGCCTCGGACGCGGCCTCGGCGCGCTGATCCCGGGCGGCGCGGCCTCCGGCGAGCTCGCCGGGCGGCCCGTCACCGAGATCGCGATCGAGCAGATCGAGAAGAATCCGCACCAGCCACGCACGGAGATGGACGACACGGCGCTCGAGGAGCTGACGCAGTCGGTGCGCGAGCACGGCGTGATCCAGCCGCTGCTGGTGACGGAACTGCCTCGCGGTGAGCCCGGCGGCGTCCGCTACCGGCTGATCGCCGGCGAGCGCCGGCTGCGCGCGGCGTCTGCCGCCGGCCTGACGCGCGTGCCCGTCACCGTGCGCGAGACGACCGACCGCGACCAGCTCGAGCTGGCGCTGATCGAGAACGTTCAGCGCGAGGACCTGAGCGCGATCGAGGAGGCGCGCGCCTACCGGCGCCTGATCGACGACTTCGCGATGACGCAGCAGCAGACGGCGGACCGCATCGGCTGCTCGCGGGCGAAGGTGGCCAACCGGCTGCGGCTGCTGGAACTGCCCCCCGAGGTGCTCGCGGCGCTGCAAGGCGGCCGCATCAGCGAGGGCCACGCGCGCGCGCTGCTGGCGGCGCCCACCAACGCGGCGCGCCTCGAGATCCTCGCGCGCATCGAGCGCGAGGGGCTGAGCGTGCGCCAGACGGAGCGCCTCGCCCGCGAAGCGCAACCGACCGTCGCCGCGCCACCCCCAGCCGCAAGCCCGACGCGCGACCCGGACATCGAAGCGCTCGAGGACGCGCTGCGGTTGCAGCTCGGGACGAGGGTCGGGCTGCGGCGCGGACGCGGCGGCCGCGGCACGCTCACGATCCACTTCTACAGCGACGAGGAGCTGGACGGCGTGCTGGAACGGCTGCTCCCCCGCTGGCTCGCGGACGAGGCATGACCGCTCCGCGTACGCCTCACGGGCAACGGCGGCTATGCTCTCCGCTGTTCGGGCGTCGAGGCCGTGGAGCTGAGGCGATAGCGTCCCGGACGGGCTGATCGAGGTCGGATCGATGGCGCACGCGCTCGATGGCATCCGCATCGTCGAGGTCGGCGAGGGCAAGCAGCTCGCCTACTGCGGCAAGCTGCTGCGCGACCTCGGGGCCGAGGTGATCAAGGTCGAGCCGCCCCACGGCGATCAGCTGCGCCTGCACGGCCCCTTCCCCAACGACGAGCCGGGAGCAGAGCAGAGCGGGCTCTTCATCTACTTCAACGGCGGCAAGCGCGGCGTGCGGCTCGACCTCGCACGCGCCGAGGACCGCGCGGCGCTGCAGCGGCTGCTCGACGACGCCGACGTGCTGCTGATGGGCATGCGTCCCTCGCAGGCGCGGGCGGCGGGCCTCGATCCGGACGTGCTGCTGGCGGAGCGGCCCGGCCTCGTCATCGGTACGGCGACGATCTACGGCTTCACCGGGCCGTACGCCGAGTGGCTCGGCTACCCGCTCCACGCCTACGCCGGCTCCAGCGTCGCGCACCGCGTCGGCGACCCGCAGCGCGAGCCGCTCAACGCGCCGCTCGACGGCGCGGACATCCAGCACGGCGCGGTGCAGCTCGCGGGCGCGCTGCTGACGGCGCTGCTGCACAAGGCGAAGACCGGCGAGGGGCAGCTCGTCGATGTCGGCAGCCTCGAGGCCTCGAACCTCGCGATCTGGGGGCACGGCATCCCGCAGATCGTCTATCTCGGATACCTCACGCCGCAGCGCAACGGCGCGCGGATCAGCGGCGGCGTCTGGGGGCCGTGGCCGACGAAGGACGGGCACTTCGCGATCATGACGCAGGTGCCGCGGCACTGGCAGGACTTCCTTGTCGGCCTCGGGGACCCGGAGTGGGCGCATCACCCGCTGGTGTGGAACCTCGGCAACCCCGGCTTCCGGCGCGACATCACGCCCGAGCAGGGCGTCGAGCTGGGCGCGATGCTCAACGGTCCCTTCGCCTCGCTGCTCAAGGAGTGGACGAACGCCGACCTCTGGGAGCTGTGCCGCCGCGAGCGCATCTCCTGCCAGCCCGTGCTGACCATCCCCGAGGTCTGCGAGGCCGATCACCCCAACGAGCGCGACTGGCTGACCGAGGCGCCGGGACCGCATCCCCCGCTGCGCGTGCCCGGCCGCCCCTACCACCTCTCGGCCACGCCCTGGCGGGAGCCGGGCCCGCCGCCGCGCCTCGACGGCGCCTCGGCGACGGCGTGGGCGGGCGAGCGCCACCCGCCCGCCCCGCTGCGCGTGCGGCCGGACGCCATCCTCGATCCGCGCAGCGAGGGCCAGCCGCTCGCCGGGCTGCGCATCCTCGACCTCGGCATCGTCTGGGCCGGGCCGCAGACGATCCGCTTCCTCGCCGACTTCGGCGCGGACGTGATCAAACTCACGACCAACACACGGGCCTGGATGTCCGGGGTCAAGGGTGGATCCGACCCCGCCGACCCGATGTCGTGGGAGTGGATCCTGCGCAACCGTCGCTCCGTGAACGTCGACCTGCGCCACCCGGACGGCGCGGACATGGTGCGCCGCCTCGCGAGCGTCTCCGACGTGGTGCTCGAGAACTTCGGCTCCGGCACCGCCGAGCGCCTCGGCATCGGCTACCAGGCGCTCTCGAGGGACAACCCCGGCCTGGTCATGATCTCGATGCCGCCCGCGGGCACGACCGGGCCGTGGTCGGACCTCGTCTCCTACGGGCCGACGCTGACCGGGCTCAACGGCATGAAGGCGGTGAGCGGCTACCCCGAGGACGGGATGCTCTGCGAGGAGGCCGCCGAGCTTGACCCGATCGCCGCCGCCTACGGCGCGCTCGCGATCCTCGCGGCGGTGACGCACCACTGCCGGACCGGCGAGGGCCAGCACATCGAGCTGGGGCAGGCGCAGGCCGGCTTCACCGGCCTCGCCGAGGGCGTGATCGAGTACACCTGGAACGGGCGCGATTGCGGCCCCGTCGGCAACACGCACGGCTTCCTCGCGCCGCACGGCATCTACCCGACGGCCGGCGACGACCAGTGGATCGCGATTGCCTGCGACGGCGACGAGCAGTGGCGCGCCCTCGCGGGCGCTGCCGGGCGGCCGGACTGGCTGGAGCGCGAGGACTTCGCCTCGGCGTCGGCGCGGCGCGCGGCCCGCCACGCGATCGACGCGGAGATCGCCGCCTGGACGCGCGACCAGGACAAGCGCGCGCTGACCGAGCAGCTGCAGGCGGCCGGCGT
The DNA here is from genome assembly GCA_965261685.1 of Dehalococcoidia bacterium. Taxonomy (GTDB): domain Bacteria; phylum Chloroflexota; class Dehalococcoidia; order UBA2979; family UBA2979; genus VXMT01. The sequence continues at coordinate 1,099,700 of CBDHDI010000028.1, read as the reverse complement.
GCCCGCCTTCCCCGTGCTCGACGGCATGGAGGTGATCGCGGACCCGATGCTGCGCGAGCGGCGGGCGGACTTCGAGCTCGATCCGCGCCTGACGCCGGGCGAGCTGCTCAACGGCATCGCCTGGCATCTCTCGAAGACGCCGCCGCGCCTGCGCCGGCCGGCGCCCGCCTTTGGCGGGCACAACGCCGAGGTGCTCGGCGAGTACCTCGGACTCACGGAAGCGGACGTGCGGCAGCTGGAGGAGTCCGGCGTGCTGGCGTAGGCCACACGGACGGAGCGAAGCGGAGGGCGAGATGAGCGACGAGGGCGACCTGATCATCGAGGAGCGCGACGGCATCGCGTTCGTGACCTTCAACCGGCCCGAGAAGCTCAACGCGTGGACCTACGCGATGAGCGACGAGCTGCGCGACTACCTCTGGACCCTCAACGAGGGCGAGTACCGCATCCGCTGCGTCGTGATGACCGGCTCCGGGCGCGCCTTCTGCTCCGGCGCGGACGTCGGCAACCTCGCGGCCCGCCAGGGCGGCGAGCGCCCGCCCTGGCGTCCGCCGCACCCGGAGGTGCACATCACCGACGCGCTGCGGCGCTGCAACGCGCCGGTCATCGCCGCGATCAACGGCTACGCGCTGGGCATGGGCCTCGGCATCGCGATGTCCTGCGACATCCGTATCGCCGCCGACGATGCGCGCTTCCAGGTGGCGCAGATGAAGCGCGGCCTCACCGCCGACACGGCGCTCGCCCACAGCCTGCCGGCCGCGATCGGCGCCGAGCGCGCGATGGAGCTGATGTTCACCGCGCGCATGATCGACGCGCAGGAGGCGGAGCGGATCGGCCTCGTGCTGCGCACCGTGCCCGCCGACAGCCTGCTCGAGGAGGCCGAGGCGCTGGCGCGCGAGATCGCGAAGAACGGCCCGCTCGGCGTCGCCGCCGCGAAGCGCACCGTCTACCTCCGCGACGACGACAGCTTCCAGCGCGCGCACGACTTCCTCGGCCTGACGATGGACCGGCTATTCCTGACCGAGGACGCCCGCGAGGGCATCAGCTCCTTCGCCGAGCGCCGCGAGCCGGAGTTCCCCGGCCGCTAGCGCCTCGACCGCGCGGCCTCCCATCTGTCCCCTCCGGCCCCCTCTCTCCGAGGAGACCTTTGCGAAACGCCGCCGGAGCGGGGCGCAGCGCGCTTTCTGTACAAGGCGCGCGGGCTCCGGCTCCCTCTCCCCTTGCGGGAGAGGGCGGGGGTGAGGGGTTCCGCGCCCCCGGCGCGGCCATCGAGGGCAGTCCGGTTCCCTCCCCTCTCGACGCGAGGAGGAGCCGGACCGCCCTCGGGGCTGTGTTCCGGCTGCCGATCCGGTAGGGGTGTGGGGGCAAAGCCCCCGCAGAAAGAAAAATGAAGGGCGGGTGGGTGGGCCGGAGCCGCCCAGCGGGGTATCCCCGCGTCAACAGTAGCAGCCTGCGCGCGCTCGTCCGGGATGGGGGTGCGGGGGCCCTGCGAGGTATCCTCGCGTCCCGATCGAAGCAGCTCCCCGCACCAGACGCTCTGGCTGTCGAGGCGCGAAAACGCGCCGCCGATCCGATCGGGACGTGCGGCTCCATCTCGCCGCGCTGGCGCGCGGCGGACCCCTCACCCCCGCCCTCTCCCGCCAGGGGAGAGGGAGCCGGACCGCCCTCGAAACGGGAGTTTCGCCAGGGCCTTCCCCGCTCGCGACTCAGTAGTGGATCGCCGTGTCCGGCCCGCCGCCCGTCGCGATCGCGTCGCCGTTGATCGAGATCGACTTCGGCGAGGCGAGGAAGGCAACGACGTACGCGACCTCGCGCGCGTCGACAAGGTGACGGATCGAGTTGCCCTCGGCGAGCCTGCGCTCGACCTCCTCCTCCGGGACGCCCGCCTCGACACGCGCGGCGATCATCTCCGCCGTGCGCTCCGTGCGGGTGCCGCCGGGGTGGACGACGGTGACGTTGATGCCGTCCGGCCCGAGCTCGTTCGCGAGGTTCTTCGTCAGCGCGGCGACGGCGACGTTGCGCATGCTGCCCGAGGTGTTGCCCGCGCGGCGCGCACCGAGCCCGGAGACATTGATGATCCGGCCCCAGCCCTGCGCGCGCATGATCGGCGCGACCGCCCGCGATGTGCGGAGGTAGCCCAGCACCTTGACCTCGATGTCCGCACGCACGTGATCGTCCGTCAGCTCATCGAGCGGCACGGGCGGCAGCGCGCTGCCGGGCGAGGCGGCGTTGTTGACGAGGATGTCGATGCGTCCGAACGCCTCGTGCGCGGCCTGCACCATCGCCAGCACCGAGGCGTCGTCGGACATGTCGGCGGTCAGCGCCAGCACCCGCCGGCCGCTCTCCGCGGCGATCTCGGCGGCGGTCGCCTCCAGTGCCTCGCGACCGCGCGCGACGACGGCGACGACGGCGCCCTCGAGGGCCAGTTCGCGCGCCACGGCCTTGCCGATGCCGCGGCTCGCGCCGGTCACAATCGCCACCTTGCCCGCCAGTTCCAGGTCCATGCCGTGCCTCCCGCCTCACATCCCGCCCGCGCGCCGCGCATCGTACGCCGCGCAGCGACGCCTCAGGGCGCCCGCGCAGGCTCGAAGCGCAGCGGCGGTAGCCGCGAGACCACGCCGAACAGCAGCACCGCCAGCCCGAAGGAGCAGGTGAAGAGCACCAGCGCGAGGTCGTAGCTACCCGTCACATCGAAGATCCAGCCGGCGATCGTCGGGCTGGCGACCAGCCCCACCTCCTCGATCACCACGATCGCGCCGAGGAGCGTGGCAAAGTGGGCGAGGCCGAACATCCTCGTCAGCAGCATCGCCTCGACGATCGGGCCGCCGCCCGTGCCGCATACCCAGAACACCACGAACAGCGAGATGCCCACGGCGCCGGAGTCCAGCAAGAGCGCGATCAGCGCGCTTGCGAGAAAGGCGCACATCGCGATCACCAGGTGCTCGAAGCGCCTCACGCGGTCCGCGATGACCCCGAAGGCCAGCCGTGAGCCTATCCCCAGCGCTGCCGTGGCCGAGACGATCAGCGCCGCCGTCCCGCGAGGGACGCCGAGCGACACGTAGAGCGGGATCTGGTGCACCAGCATCCCGAACAGCCCGAAGAAGAAGAACGTGAATCCGATCCCGACCAGCCAGAAGTGCGGGGTCGCCAGCGCCGCGCGGAGCGTCAGGCCGCTGCGCGCGCGAGCGGACGCCTCCGCCTCGGCCGAGCCGGCGGCGGGGAGGGCATCGCCGTCGGGCGCGGCGCCGACATCGGAAGGATCGTTGCGCACCAGCAGCACACCGAGCGGCAGGAAGAGCAGCGTGATCGCGATGCCCGAGGCGACGAACGAGGCAGGCCAGCCCAGCGTGTCGATGACCAACCGCATCGCCGGCACGACCACGACGCCGCCGAGCGCGAACCCCGTCCCGAGGATGCTGAGCGCGACCCCGCGGCGGCGATCGAACCACCTCGAGATCAGCGCCTGGAAGGGGATAAAGAACATCATCTGCCGGAACGCGCCGTTGATCGCGGAGTAGAGGTACCACTGCCAGAGTTCGCTCGTCGTCGCGAGCAGGACGTAGGTCAGCGCCGTGGTCACCGCGCCGAAGAGGATCACCTGGCGCGGACCGCGCGTGTCGATCCAGCGTCCAATCAGCGGTCCCGAGAGGCCGCCCGTGAGCAGGGCCAGCGAGAGCGCGCCGGAGACCTCGCCGCGCGACCAGCCGAACTGCTCCTCGAGCGGCTCGATGTAGAGGCCGAACGCCCAGAACGATACGCCGCTGCCGAGCGCCATCGCGGCGATCGAGCCGGCGAGCAGCCACCAGCCGTAGTAGACCTGCCGCAGCCGCTGTCGCCGCGACCGCAAGTTCATCAAGGTCTCGCGCGTTGCCGCGCTCGCCGACCGCCGTCCCGGCTAGTCCAGTTCGAGGATTGCGCGACCGGAGATCCCGCCCGCCTCGAGCACGTCCGTCGCCTCGTTGATGGCGTCGAGCGGGTAGCGCGCGGTCACGAGCGCATCGAGGTCCAGTTCGCCCTCGTGGTACCAGCGCAGGAACATCGGGAAGTCGCGGTCGGGGCGGCATGAGCCGCCGATGCTGCCGATGTATTTCTTCTCGGCGATCAGCATGTCGCGCGCGTCCAGCTCGACCGGCGTCTGCGGCACGCCGACGAGCACGGCCGTCCCGCCCGTGCTGCGGCCGATCACGCCGCCGCGCACCGCCGGCATGATCTGCTCCATCGTCTGGCGCACGCCGATGCAGTCGAAGGCATAGTCCACGCCCGTGACCGGCTCCCCGTTGTGCTTCAACTGGTCGGGCCGAGCAGTCAGCTCGTGGATGCGCGCGACGGGGTCGACCTCGGAGGCGTTGACGCCGATCGTCGCCCCGAAGCGCCGGGCGAAGTCCAGCTTCTCCTCGCTCAGGTCGACGGCGATGATCGGGTCCGCGCCGACGACTGCTGCCGCAGTGATCGCGGAGAGGCCCACGCCGCCCACGCCAAAGACGGCGACGCTCTCGCCGCGTTGCACGCCCGCGGTGTGGTAGACGGCGCCGGCGCCGGTCATGATCGCGCAGCCGATGATCGCGCTCACGTCCGTGGGCGCGTCGTCGGGCAGCGCCACGACGTACAGCTCGTCCGCGATGGTGTGGTCGGCCCAGGTGAAGGTGTTCTGCGACTGCGCCACGCTGCCGTCATTCAGCTTCAGGCTCGCCGCCACCGGCAGCCGCGAGGCATCCGGGTCGCGAATCACCCAGGTGACCATCACGCGGTCGCCCTCGCCCACGTGGCTCACCTCGGAGCCGGCGGCGAGCACGATGCCCGTCGACTCGTGCCCGAGCAGTTGCTGCTGCGCGCGCGGCCCGTGCATCTGGTGCAACTGCGAGTGGCAGACGCCGCTGGCGAGTTGCTTGACGACGACCTGGTGCGGCCCGGGATCGGGCAGGTCGACCTCCTCGATGCGCAGCGGGCCGGGGCCCTGCGGGCAGACGACGACTCGGGCGGGAGTGGGCATGCGTGGGCCTCCGTGCTCTTCGCGCCGCCCATGGTAGCGGCTGGCCGCGGGCGAGCGGTGGGCGGCGTCGATGGCTCGTGTCACCGCCGCGGCAGGCGTCTTGGCATCGGTTGGGCGAGGCATCATGATGTTCGTATGAAGACGACGCTCATCCTGGATGACGATGTCGCCGCGTTCCTGCGAGAGCAGGCGCAGCTGCACGACAAGTCGTTCCGGCAAGTCGTGAACGAGACGCTGCGCCGCAGCATGCCGCCGCCGGCAGGCCAACCCCCCAGCGACGGCGAGTCCCCCCGCCAGCCATATCGCGTCCCAACCTTTAGCAGCGGATACGCCCCCGGCATCGATCCCAGGGATCCCAAGGCCTTCAAGAATCTCCTGGACCGACTCGACATCGAGCACTTCCGTGAGGTTCAGGGCCGCAGCGCTTCCGGTGACGAGTGATCGTCCCTGACGCCAACCTGCTGATTTACGCCTACCACGAGGAAGACCCGAGCCACCTCGCGGCCCTGCGCTGGTGGGATAGCCTGATCGCCGGTTCCGAGTCCGTGGGTATCCCCTGGGTGGTCTCTACCGCGTTCGTGCGGGTCATCACTAACCCGAGCGCCCTCACCCAGCCGCTGACCCCCTCGCAAGCAGTCGATTTCGTGCGCGAGTGGTTCGAGTTTCCGCACATCGCGCCGCTCAACCCAGGCGCTGAACACCTGACGCTCATGCGGGAGCATCTCGTAGCCGCGGGCGTTGGCGGGAACCTCGTGCCGGACGCGCACATCGCCGCGCTCGCGATGGAGTACCAGGCCGAAGTCCACTCAGCCGACGCGGACTTCGGCCGCTTCCCCGGCCTGCGCTGGCGCAACCCCCTCTGACCGGAGGCAGTCCGCAGCCATCACGTGCTCTTCGCGCCGCCCAAGGTCGCCGCTCGCCGCGGGCGAGCGGCGGGTGGCTTCGATGGCGCGTGTGCTGCGGCGGCGGGCGTCTTGGCATCGGCCGGGCGAGACATCATGATTGTTTGTATGACGACGACGCGATGGCGACTGTCATTGTCGCCACGTGAACCGCGGAACGCCATACGAGGTTAGATGCGGCGATTGCTCGTAGCAGCTGTCGAGGGAATCCGCTCGCACGCGCGGTTGGTGGTTCTTGTCGCCAGCCTGCTCGCGATGGTCTTCGTGCTCGGTTGCACACAAACGGACACTGAAGAGGGAGGAGCCACAACGCCCTCTCTCACAGTCGTCCCATATCATGAGCCGAGTCTCGCGGACTGCGAACGTGTCGTCGCCTCGAGCCCGCGAGAAGGTCCTGTGTATCGCACTGAGCCGACCGTCTCACCGGGCGACCTTGCCGCTGCCGGACTGCACGTACCGTCCAAAATCCCCGAGCGATTCTCGCTGGCTCGTCACGGTCGCGAGGAACGCGGAGCGCTCTTCAGCTACGAAGGCGCTGACGGGGGGTTGCTGATGGTAAGGGAGACGAAGGTTGAAGGCGCTGTCAGAATCCCGGCCCCGCCCGGCGCCACTGAGCTCGTCCTGATCAATGGAGAAACTGCACGGCTGGTCCGGGGAGTCCCGACGATCGTCTCGAGGCAAACCGCTGACGGGGTGCAGGTCACGGATTGTGGCTGGAACGAAGAGGCCGCAACGCTCGTCTACTATCTGCGAGGAGACACTCTCGTGGTCACATCCGGGTCTCCCGCGAACGCGGCGTCAGATCAAGAGCTTCTGGATGTGACCGCGTCGCTTATCCAGGACCCGGCCGCGCCGTAGGAGCCGATCATCACTGACCGGAGGCAGTCCGCACGGGAGCCAGACGCCGGGCCCTAGATCACCCCGTCGCGGCGGAGCGCCTCGAGTTCGTCCGCATCGAGGCCGAGCGCGCCGTAGACCTCGGCGTTGTGCTCGCCGGTCAGCGGGGCGCGGCGGGTGATGCCGAGCGGGGTGTCGGACCAGATAGCCCAGGCGCCAGAGTAGCGGAAGCGCTCGCCCAGCTCGGGGTGCTCGATCTCCTGCCAGTAGCCGCGATCGTCCCAGTGCGGGTCGGCGAGGATCTCGTCGAGGGTGCGCACGGCGCCCCAGGCGTGGCCGCGCTCCTGCGCGCCGCGATAGGCCTCCTCGCTCGGGATCTCCGGGAAGAAGGCGCGCAGCGTGTCGCTGATGTGGTTCTGCTCCTCGACCACCACCTGCTGATCGGCGTAGCGCTCGTCCAGCAGGTCATCGGCAGCGTCGTACGGGTCCAGCCACTCGCCGATGCTGCGCAGCTGCGCGGGGGAGAGCCGCTGGTTGAACATCGCGTTCACGTAGTTCCCGTCCGCGCACTGGAACTGCGTGTGCGGGCGCCCCAGCGACCACGCCCCGTGGCGGCCCGTCTGCCGCCGCAGCACGCGGTTGGTGGCGAAGTAGATCGGGACCGCCATCTCCGTCGTCAGCGCGCAGGCGTCGTGGATCGAGACATCGAGGTATTGCCCCTCGTCCGTCAGCTCGCGGTCGAGCAGCGCCGTCGCGATCGCCAGCAGCGTGTAGTGGCCCGCGATGTGCCAGGCGTTCCCGCCGCCCGGCGCGATCGGCGGCGCGTCGGGCGCCTCCTCCTCGTCGTAGCCGGAGGAGGCCATCTGCCCGCCGGCGGCAAGGTGCACGAGGTCCGTCCCGATGTAGTCGCTCCAGGGGCCGTCCTGCCCGAACGGCGTCAGCGAGCAGTAGATCAGCCGCGGGTCGGCGCCTTGCAGCTCCTCGGGTCCGAGGCCGAGCGCCGGCAGCGTGCCCGGCGGCAGCGTCTCCAGCAGCACGTCGGCTTCGGCGACGAGCTTGCGGAACAGCTCCGCGCCGCGCGGATCCTCGAGGTCGAGCGTGACGCCGCGCTTGCCGCAGTTGTAGTGCCAGAACGAGAGCGAGCGCTCGCGGTGCGGCTCGTCCCGGTAGAACGGGCCGACCTCGCGCTCGTCCGAGCCGCCGGGCGGCTCGACCTTGATCACGTCGGCGCCCATCTCCGCGAGCAGCCGGCCGCACCAGCGCCCGGCCTCGCCGCCGAGTTCGACGACGCGCAGATCCGCGAACGGTTTGCCCTCGCTCATGGCGCGTCCTCCGTCCCGCCGTCCGCATCGTCGTCGAACAGGTACGGCTCGAGCGGCTCGCTGGGCGGCCAGAGCCAGCCGTCCTCGTAGCCGGCGCGCAGCTCGTCCTCGCTCAGGCCGAGCAGGCCGCACAGCACCTCGCGGTTGTGCTCGCCGGCGAGCGGCGCCCTGCGCATCGCCGTGGTCTCGATCGCCGAGGAGTGCCACGGCAGGTTCTGGTAGCCCTTCTCCCCCAGCACCGGGTGCGGGTGGTGGGAGAAGAGGCCGCGATGGCGCAACTGCGGATCGTGCTCGACGCGGTCCTCGTTGCTCTGCACGGGCATCGCCGGGACGCCCGCCGCCTGACAGCGCTCGGCCAGCTCGTACTTGCCGAGGGTCAGCGTCCACGCCTCGATGCGCTCGTCGAGCTCCGCCTGGTGATCGAGCCGCCCATCGAGGCTGTCGAAGCGCGCAGCGGCGGCCCACTCGGGCGAGCCCATGACGCCTTGCAGCGACTGCCAGTCGGCGTCGTCGCGGCAGACGATGGCGCACCAGTCGTTGTAGCCGCCGCCCGCCGTGCGGTAGGCGTTGTGCGGGGCGGCGATCGCGCCCCGGTAGTTGTGCAGCAGCGGCGTGCCGGGCCAGTGCGCGCGATTGCCGGGCGGGAAGCCCTCGCGGCGCGCGGGCCGCCCGTTCACGGTCGCGTCGAGGACGGCGGAGCCCGCGAGGCCGATCCCGAGGCCGACCTGCGAGAGGTCGATGTGCTGGCCGCGGCCGGTGCGCTTGCGCTGCCGCAGCGCGCTCACGATCGCGATCGCCCCGAAGATCCCGCTCGTGTCGTCGAGGTAGGACCAGCCCCAGCCGGCGGGCGGCTCGCCCGGCAGTCCGGAGATCGAGGTCAGGCCGGAGAGCGCCTGCGCGCTCGGCCCGAAGGTGCGGTAGGAGTGGTCGCGGCCCTCGTGCCCCAGCCCGGACATCGAGACGTAGACCAGGCCGGGGTTCAGCTCGCGCATCTGCTCGTAGCCGAGCCCCCAGTTCTGGAGCACGCGCGAGGTGAAGTTCTCCAGCACCGCGTCGGAGACGGCGAGCAGGCGCTTCAGCAGCTCTTGCCCGCGCTCGTCACGCATGTTCATCGTGACGCTGCGCTTGTCCATGTGCTTTTCGACGAACCAGTGGTTGCCGTTCATGCTCGGGACGGCGTCCTCCAGCATCCCGACCGTGGTGACGCGGTCCTGGTAGTGCACCGTGCCACGCTGCGGCCACTCCACCTTGATCACGTCCGCCCCGAGCGTGGCGAGGATGCGCGTCGCCCACGGCCCGGCCCGCACCCAGCTGAGATCGACGATCCGCATGCCCTCGAGCGCTCGCCGCTTCGTCATCCCGACGCCTCCGTTCGCTCCAATTCAGCATCGAGCCGCCAGACCGAGGCGGCCTCGGCTGCCGGCATCTCGAGGGGGCGCCAGGCGGGCACGGTGTAGGAACCGTCCGGCGCCTGCTCCCAGGCGACCTCGACGGCCACGCCGACGCCCGCGGCATCCTCGCCGTCGAGCAGCACGCCGGGCAGGCGCACGGGATCGCCGCCCTCGTTCGCGCAGTCGGGCAGCTCGACGAGGGCGACGACGTAGGGCGCGGCCGCGCGGAAGGCCGGCAGCACGGAGTGCGCGACCACGACGTAGCTCGCGATCACGCCCCGGCCTCCGGCCTCGTGCCAGGCGAGGTCGAACGAGCGGCAGATCGGGCAGAGCGGCGCGGGCGGGAACCAGCGATGCCCGCAGGCGGCGCAGGCGCGCACGAGCAGGCGCTGCTCGCGCGCCGCCGCCCACCACTCCTGCGAGTCCGGGTCCGGCTGCAGCGCGATCAGCGAGTAGTCGACGGCTCCCTGCATATCGCTCCCTGCTTCCTCAGCGCCGCAGCACGACGGTCCAGCCCTGCTGCGCGCCGCCGCCACCCGCGCTGAAGGCGACACTCGGCGGGCTCGGGTGCTCGACCGTCTCGCCGCGCGCGCGGCGGCGGCGCTCCTCGCGCGTGAGGGTCTGGCGGCAGCCCCGCGCGCGGTCGTAGCTATGCTCGCCGCGCCGCCAGCCCTCGCAGGCGTCGTCGGTGCGGCCGCGCAGCTGGCGAGTGGTCTCGATCAGGTAGCCGATACCGTGCGCGTAGCCCTCGGAGAGCTGGCCGCCGTTGGTGTTCTGCGGCAGCTCGCCGTCGAGGTGGATGCGCCCGCCGCCGACGAAGTCGCCGCCCTCGCCCTCGCCGCAGAAGCCGAGCGCTTCGAGGTACATCATCGGCGTGGTGGTGAAGTTGTCGTACATCGTGACGATGTCGACGTCCTCGGGGCCGATGCCCGCGCTCGTGAAGGAGCGCTCGCGCACGAACTTGCCCCAGCCCTCGGTGATGTCGGGGCGGCCCCAGGTCCAGCTCGGGTTGTAGCTGGAGGCGCGCGCGCAGCCGCCCATGATGTAGACCGGCGGCTGCGCGAGGTCGGCCGCGCGCTCCGCCGAGGTCACGATCAGCGCGCCGGCCACGTCGTTCTCCTGGCAGCAGTCGAGCAGCCGGAACGGTTTGGCGATCCAGCGCGAGTTCTGGTGGTCGTCGATGCTGATCGCCTCTTGCCGCGTCGCCTTCGGGTTGAGCGTGGCGGCGAAGCGCTGTGTCACGGCCAGTTCCGCCATGTGCAGCGTGTTGTAGCCGTAGCGCTGGAGGTAGGACATCGCCTCGAAGGCGTAGATCGTCGGCGCGCCGCGGATGCCGAAGGGTATCTGGAACTGCCCGCGCCCGGCCGCGGCGACCGGCTGCGGCCTCGGCGCCTCGCCGCTGCGCAGCGCCGCGCCGCCGCCCATGCGCAGCCCGGAGCGCCCGTTCATCGAGCGCGAGATCGCGACCGTCTCGCAGTACCCGGCGTCGATCAGCGCGATCGACTGCGCGACGAGCTGCCCGATGCTGTTGCCGCCGCCGAGGATGTCGACGCCCATGTTGGTGCGGATACCCAGCGCCGAGGCGACCTCGGCGTTGCCGCAGGAGTCGCCGGCCGTCGCCTGGTGGCTGGCCAGCCCGTCGATCTCGTCGACGGCGATGCCGGCGTCGGCCGCAGCCCTGACGATCGCCTCGCAGGCCATCGAGAGCGTCGTGCGGCCGGACCAGCGGGAGTACTCCGTCTCGCCGACGCCGACGATGCAGTAGCGGTCGCGCAGGCCGGAGCCGGATCGCACCACCACCGCCGCCTTCCCTCGTGCCCCCCGAGGGCGCTACGGCGCGTCCGCGGCGCGGGCGAGCGAGAGCGGGAGCACCTCGTTCATCGAGCCGGATCGGAAGCCCTCGAGGTCCACGGCGACGTAGGCGAAACCCGCGCTCTTCACCGCGGCGACGATCTGCGAGCGCAGCGGCTCGTCGAGGGCGACCGCCAGCTCAGCCGGGCCGAGCTCGACGCGCGCGACGCGGTCGTGGTGGCGCACGCGCAGCTCGCGCAGGCCGAGCTTGCGGAGCTCCAGCTCCGCCCCGGCGATCTGACGCAGCTTCTCGGGTGTGACCTCGCTGCCGTAAGGGATGCGCGAGGCGAGGCAGGCCATCGCCGGCTTGTCCCAGGTCGGCACGCCGAGGCGCTTCGCGAGGGCGCGCACATCGGCCTTCGTGAAGCCCGCCTCCGCGAGCGGGCTGCGTACGCCGTGCGCCTTCGCGGCGCGGCGCCCGGGCCGGAAGTCGCCGCTGTCGTCGGCGTTCGCACCATCGAGGACCACGGCCGCGCCGAGGTCCTCGCGGGCCAGCACGTCGAGCAGCGAGTAGAGCTCGTCCTTGCACTCGAAGCAGCGCTCCGGCGAGTTCTCGACGTAGCCGGGGCGGTCGATCTCGTTCGTCTCGATCTCGCGGTGCGCGATGCCGATCGCGGCGGCGACACGGCGGGCCTCCTCGCGCTCGCTCGGGGCGAGTGAGTACGAGACGCCGGTCACGGCCAGCGCGCGATCGCCCAGCGCCTCGACGGCGGCGGCGGCGAGCAGGCTGGAGTCGACGCCGCCGGAGAAGGCGACGACGGCGCGCGGCAACTCCGCGAGCATGCGCCGCAACTCGTCGGCCTTCGTGTCGAGGTCGCGTGCGTCCGGCTCGTCCATCACTCATCCTCGCGCGAGGGCGGCGTCCGCCGTGGCCGCTGCCGCTGGTAGTCTAGCGCAGCGGCGGCTGACCGCCTCGCAGTTGCGAGGGCGCGATGTGGGCCGGCTCGGGCGGGGGTGCGACCTGGACGACGACAGCGTGCAGTCGAGCGCGCAACTGGATGCGCTGCTGGAGCGGGTCGCACGCGGCGAAGTGAGCCCGCAGGCCGCCGCCGACCGGCTGCGCGCCCTGCCCGTCGAGGATCTCGGCTTCGCCCGCCTCGACCACCACCGCGCGATCCGCGACGCCCTGCCCGAGGTCGTGCTCGCCGAGGGCAAGACGGCGCAGCAGGCGGTCGCCGCGAGCTGCGCGATCCTCGAGCGCGCCGGCTGCCTGCTCGTCACGCGCGCCTCCGAGGAGATCGCGCAGGCCCTCGAAGCCGCGATCCCGGACCTGCGCCGCCATCCGCCCTCGACGACGCTGAGCGCGGACCGGCGCCCCCCGCGCACGCTGCGCCGCGGCGTCATCATCGCCAGCGGCGGCACCGCCGACCTCGCCGTGGTCGAGGAGGCCGCGGCCACCTGCGGGCTGATGGGCCACGAGGCCGAGCGGATCATCGACGTCGGCGTGGCAGGCATCCACCGCGTGCTCGCGGAGACGGCGACGCTGCGCGAGGCGAACGTGATCGTCGTCGTCGCGGGCATGGACGGCGCGCTGCCGAGTGTCGTCGCCGGCCTCACCGCCACGCCGGTGATCGCCGTGCCGACGAGCAACGGCTACGGCGCGGCCTTCGAGGGCCTCGCGCCGCTGCTGACGATGCTCAACTCCTGCGCGACGGGCGTCTCCGTGGTCAACATCGACAACGGCTTCGGCGCAGGCTACATCGCTGCGCTGATCAACGAGCAGGCGTGGTCCGGGCCGCCGGACGACGCGGCCGGATAGCGGGCGGGCGGTAATGCGGGTCGCCTACGTCGATGCGCGCTTCGGCGCCGCCGGCGACATGCTGCTCGGCGCCGCCCTCGACGCGGGCGCGGACCTCGAGGCCGTGCGCGAGGCGCTGGGCGCCCTGCCGATCGAGGGCTGGACGCTCGACGCCGCGCCCGTACGCCGCGCGGGCTTCGCGGCCACGAAGGCGGACGTGCGCGTCGAGACGCCGCAGCCCCCGCGGACGGCAAGCGGAATCGTCGCGATGATCGAGGCCGCCTCGCTGCCGGCACGCGTCCGCGCGCGCGCCATGGCGACCTTCGAACTGCTGGGCGAAGCGGAGCGTGCCGTGCACGGCGTCCCCGAGGGCGAGGACGCGCACCTCCACGAGGTCGGCGGCATCGATGCGATCGTGGACGTGGTGGGGACGTTCGCCGCCCTCGAAGCGCTCGGCGTCGAGCGGATCTTCGCGAGCGGGCTGCCGGCGGGCGGCGGCACGGCGCGCGCGGCGCACGGCCGCCTCCCGGTCCCTGCGCCCGCGGTACTGGAGATGGCCGCACGCACGGGTGCGACGCTGCTCACCGCACAGCCGAACGAACCGGCCTCCGAGCTGGTCACGCCGACGGCGATGGCGATCCTCGGCGCGGTCGCGGACTTCGAGCGGCCCTCGCTGCGCCTCGATCGCGTCGGCCTCGGCGCGGGCACGCGCGACCCCGAGGGCTGGCCGAACGTGGTGCGCCTCTGGCTCGGCGAGGCCGAGGAGCGCGCGCCCGGCGGCGGCCGGCGCCCGATCGCACTGCTGGAGACGAACGTCGACGACATGCCGGGCGAGCACCTGCCCTTCCTCGAGGCGCGGCTGCGCGAGGCGGGCGCGCTCGATGTCTGGTGGACGGCCGTGCAGATGAAGAAGGGCCGACCCGGCCTGCAGATCACCGCGGTCGCCGCGCGCGACGACGCCGACGCGGTCGCCGCCTCGATGCTCGAACACTCGCCGACGCTCGGGGTGCGCTCGACGGAGCTGATGCGCTACGAGGCGGGGCGCGAGGTCTTCGAGTTCGAGAGCTCGCTCGGGCCGGCGGCGGTGAAGGTCAAGCGCCTGCCGGGCGCGCCGCCGCGCGCGGCCCCGGAGTACGAGAGCGCGCGCGTCCTCGCCGAGCGCAGCGGCCTCCCGATCGCCGAGGTCTACACGCTGCTTGAGGCGGAAGCGCTCGCGCGGCTGGAGTAGGCGCGGGGCCTCGGCGGCGGGAGCGTGGGGTCAGGACTCCCACGCGAGGACGAGGTCGTCCGCGGGCATGTTGAAGTCGAGCCTCAACTCGCTCAGGAGGTCGCGGCCGAGCAACGACGGGACTTCCCCAAGCGACGGGGTCGTCTCGATGTTCAGGCGGACGTCGGACGCCACCAGGGTTCCCTCCTCGGTCCTGAAGACGAGCACCGCGTCTTCCCTGCCGTAGAGGACCGGAACGCCGGCGATGCCGTAGGCCTGCGCCTGATCCGGGAACGCCGCGTCGGCAGGAAGTTGATCGCCCTCGCGCGTTCGGAGCAGGTGGCGATCTCCCCAGTGGATCGTGGTCGTGTCCGCGCCGGTGTCCACGAAGAAGCTGACCTTCGCGGTTACGCCAAGGCCGGGAAGCAGCACATCCGCATCCACGTAGGGCTGGCGATCGTCGCCTTCGAAATAACCCCTCGTGCTCGGCACCCGGAGCTCTACAGGATCCAGGTGCGGTCTTCGGTGCTCAGGAGTTTCAGGACCACTCCCTCGGAATCCTCGTAGGCCTCCCGGACGGTGCGCATGACGCCTTCCGCGGTGTCCCCGTGAGCCACGACCTGCCGGCGGAAGATAGCGACCCACTCGTCGGGGTACCGCCGCTTGAGGCGCTCGCGATTCTCATCCAGGTACTCCCGATTCTCCCTTAACCGGCGCAGACCCACGCGGATCGCGTCTTCCCCGCCTGCCATCGCGATCACCTCGCGGAGGCGCTCGTCCGAAACGATCCTGCCCATGACCACCCCTCGCGCCTCGCACCCGCAGCATAGCAGAACAGTGTCAGGTGCTCCCGCAACCGCGGTACCCGTGCCGACGCACCCTCGCAGGCGGCGGGCTCAGTAGAGGCGCTGCGCCTCCGCCTCCAGCGCGCGCTGCTCGGCGGCGTCCATCGGCTCGTAGGCCGTCGCCGTGGCCACGTTCTCCTCGATGCGCGAGGGGAAGCGCGCGCCGGGGATGGCGACCGAGACGCCGGGCTGCGAGAAGACGTAGCGCAGCAGGTTCGCCGGCGTGAGCGGACCGTCGTAGCCCTCGGCGATGCGGCCGCGCATCACGCTCGTGCGGCCGGAGCCGCCGAGCGGGCGCATCACGATCACGCCCACGTCGTGCTCGCGCGCCAGCTCGATCAGCGGCGCCGTCTCCGTGAAGAACGCCGAGTACTCCAGCATCACCGTCGCGAACTCGCCGTTCTCGATCGCCAGCCGCAGCACCTCGAGGCTGTGCGAGGAGATGCCGATGTGCTCAATCAGCCCGCGGTACTGCGCGATCTGCAGGCCCTCGAGCGCGCCGTCCTCGCCGGTCGCCTCCTCCCACGCCTCCAGCGAGGAGATGTCGTGCAGCTGGTAGAGGCTGATCCGCTCCACGCCGAGGATGCTGAGCGAGCGGTCCACGTCGCGCTGGCTGCCGTTGATCGAGTGGCTGAAGGTCTTCGTGGCGATGTGGAAGGCAGGCCGACCGGCCTCGGCGCGCTCGCGCACCGCCTGCCCGATCATGAACTCGCTGCCCGCGTACTCGCGCGCGGTATCGACGAAGTCGATGCCGAGGTCGAGCGCGCGCTCGAGCGTCTGCGGTCCCTCGCGCGCCGTCGGCGTATCCATCGCGCCGAGGCCGAGCTCGGTCACCATCAGCCCGCTACGGCCCAGCCGCCGACGCCCCAGTTCAGCCACGTGCAGCCCGCCCGGGCGGACTAGCCGCCCTCGCCGCGGATCGCGTCGAAGTCGAAGTCAGCAGGGACGGGGACGACGATCGAGCGGCGGGGAATCTCGACGGTGCGGGCGATGTGGCCCTCGCCGGTGGTGTCGTCGGCGAAGAAGACGTCGCCGACACCGAAGGTGCGCTTCGCGCCGTCGCCGCACTCGATCTCGGCGCTGCCGGAGACGGTGATCACGAACTGGCGGCGCGGCGCGGGGTGGAAGTCGGTCTCGAAGGCCTCGGTCGACTCGTGCAGGCTGAGGTGGTCGGCGTCCAGCAGCGGCGTGCGCACGCCGTGGCCGACATCGAGGGCGAACGCGACCTCGAGGTCCTCGAAGTGGGACCGCCCGTCGTCGCCGGTATAGATGCGGGTGATTCGCATGAGCCGCTCCCTCGCGCGCGGCGGCGATGCTAGCAGGCGTCCGTCCCGAGGACCGTGCCCCGCAGTAAGGTAGCGGCGGTCAGCATCGAGGCAGCAGCACGGGGAGGGCGCGATGGGCTTCATGATGGACGGGATCCGCATGGACGGCCGCGTCGCCGTCGTGACCGGCGCGGGCAGCGGCATCGGCCGCGCGATCGCGATCGGTATGGCCGACCTCGGCGCGCGCGTCGCGATCGGCGAGATCAACGAGGCGACCGGCCAGGAGACCGTCGACCTGATCGCCGAGGCCGGCGGCGAGGCGATCTCGATCCCGACCGACGTGCGCGATCCGGACCAGCTACGCGCGCTGGTGAGCGGCGCGCGCGAGCACTTCGGACGCCTCGACGCGATGTTCAACAACGCCGGCGGGAACTTCCAGGCGCCAACCCTCGATGTCTCGGAACGCGGCTTCGACGCGGTCGCGCGCATGAACGTGCGCGCGGCCTTCATCGGCAGCCAGGCCGCGGCGCGCGTGATGATCGAGGACGGCCACGGCGGCAGCATCGTCAGCACCGCGTCGAGCGCCGCCTACCACGCGACGGGTCAGGGCGTGGCCGCCTACGCCGCGGCGAAGGCGGGGGTCCTCGGGCTCACGCGCGAGCTCGCCGCCGAGTGGGGGCAGCAGGGCATCCGCGTGAACGCGATCGCCCCAGGCGGCGTGGACAGCCCCGGCCGTCACAGGAACATCGAGCGAGCGACGGACGACATCGCCGAGAACTACGGGCTGCTCAAGCGCCTCGGCTCGCCCGAGAACTTCGCGGCGGGGGCGATCTTCCTCGCCTCGGACCTGGCGGCCCACATCACCGGCCACACGATCCACATCGACGCGGGCACCGGCATCTCCTGAGCGCAGCCTCGCACGGAGCCGAGGCTACCCGCCGGCGCCCTCGAGGCGGTCGAGGGCGATGCGGCGGGCGCTGTTGTCGCCCGCGGAGGCGCGCACCTCGATGCGGTCGGTCCACTTGATGCTCGTGAAGCACTCGCCGCCCGGCACGACGAGCCGGGCCGGCCCGCCGTGCTCGCCCGGCAGCGGCTCGCCGTTCACCTCGAGGGCGAGCAGCGCGGTGCGCGCCTCCGCGATCGGCAACGGCAGGCTGAAGTCGTCCGCGCTGAGCTGCACCCAGGCGGCCTCGGGCGGGACGGCTGCGCGATCGAGCAGCTCGGCGACGGGGACACCGCGCCAGCGCAGGCCCGGCACCGTCCAGCCCTCGAGGCAGCTGAAGTCGTCGACCATGAGCTGCTGCGGCATCGCCGCGAGGTCGCCGAGGCCGAGATCGAGCGGCTGCCCGACGAGGCCGTCGACGCGCAGCCGCCAGGCCGCCGGGTCCGGCCCGCTGCCGGGATGCACGGGCAGCGCATCGAGCACATGCACCTCGCCATCGCCGGACTGCTGATCGGACATCGTTGCTCCTCGCGGCCCTCACCCCGGCCCTCTCCCGCGGGGCGAGGGCGTCCTGTCTAGTATCCCGCCTGCTTGTCGATCAGGCCCTCGAGCGGCTCGCCGGCGCGGAGCCGCCGGAGGTTGCCGCAGAAGCGCTCGATGTTGCGCGGCGCCCGCAGCTGGCTGGCGCCGGCGGCGTGGGGCGTCATCACCACGTCGTCGCGGCTCCACAGCGGATGGTCCGCCGGCAGCGGCTCGATCGGCACGACGTCCAGCCCGGCGCCGGCCACCTGCCCGGAGTCGAGCGCCTCGATCAGGGCGTCGCCGTCCACGATCTCGCCGCGGGTGACGTTGACGATGTAGGCGCCGCGCCTCATGTGCGTAAACGCCTCGCGGCCGAACAGGCCGTGGGTCTCCGGCGTGAGCGGGCAGCAGACCGCCACCACGTCGGACGCCCCAAGCAGCTCTCGGAAGCGCTGCATCGGCCACACGGCCTCGACGTGCTCGCCGCCGTCGAGAGCGTCGCGGTCGAGCGCGAGACAGCGCATCCCGAACGCCGCCGCGCGCGTCGCGACCGCCCGGCCGGTCCCGCCGAAGCCGACGATGCCCATCACCTTGCCGGTGAGCTCAATCTCTTCCATGCGCAGTGCACGCCGCTGCTCCCACGCCTCGGGGCCGAGCCGGATCGCGGCGGCGACGCGCCGCGTGAGGGCGAGCAACAGCGCGAACGCATGGTCGGCGAGCTGGGGGCCGACCTGCCCCTTCTCGCTCGTCAGCATCACCTCGCCGTCGCGGAACGCGGGGTAGAGGTAGCGGTTCACGCCCGAGGCGATCGCGTGGACCCAGCGCAGGTTCGGCGCGGCCGCGTACAGCTGCGGCGTGACGAAGCCCAGGACCACGTCGGCGTCGGCCGCGAACTCCAGCGCCGCGCCGTCCGAGTCGACGACCGACACCGTCGAGCCCGGCCCCGCCGCCTCGATGATGCGCTCGATGACGTCGGGCGGTACCTCGGGCAGGGCCGTTCCCGTGATGATGAGGATGTTCATTTCGCGCCCCCAATCGGCACGCGGAGCCTACTCCCCTCGGCGTCGCGCTGCGGGCGGTCGACCGTTCACCGCGCATCTGTGAAGGTGCGCATGCGCCTCAGCGGATGATAGGCTGGTGGCCCGGAGGACGCCGTGCCCCCCTTCCTCGCACCTGCCTGGTTCGAAGACACCTACATCGGGATCGAGGTCGAGCAGTACCTCGGGCTCGCCATCCTGATCGCCGTTTCGGCCCTCACGTACGCGATCATCAATCAGGCACTCAAGCTGTACGTGCGAGCACGCTTCCACGAGGACGACCACGGATTCTGGGAAGAGGAGCGTGGGCGGCTCGGCCGGGCGCTCTGGGCGCTCGCCGTGGCGATCACCTTCCTGCTCGGCTTCCCCGTCCTCGCCTTCCCCGCGGCGGTCGAGAACATCGTCCATCAGATCGCGATCCTGCTCGGCGCCGGAGCGCTCGTGCTGCTCGGCTTCCGCGGCGTCGACATCTTCACGGACGTACTCAAGCGGCGGGCGGAGCTGACCGAGAGCCGCCTCGACGACCAGCTCGTGCCCCTCACGAACAGCGCCCTGAAGATCGCCACGCTCGTCATCGGGATGCTCTTCATCCTCGGGAATCTCGGCATCAACATCACGTCGCTCGTGGCCGGCCTCGGCCTCGGTGGACTGGCGGTGGCGCTGGCCGCGCAGGACACGTTCCGCAATCTGCTCGGAGGCGTGACGATCTTCGCGGACCGGCCGTTCCAGGTCGGCGACTGGGTGGTGGTCGGCAACATCGAGGGAACCGTCGAGTACGTGGGGTTCCGCTCGGCCCGCGTGCGAACCTTCTACAACTCGGTCGTGACCGTGCCCAACGCGCGCATGGTCGATACCTACGTCGACAACATGGGCCTGCGTCAGTGGCGGCGCTACAAGGCGACCCTCGGAGTCGCCTACCACACGACGCCCGACCAGATGCAGGCATTCACCGAGGGCATTCGCGCGCTGATCCGGGCCAATCCCAGCATGCGCAAGGACTACTACATCGTCGAGTTCCACGAGTTCGGCGCGGCCTCGCTCGACATCCTCGTCTACTGCTTCATCACCGCGCCGGACTGGAACGCCGAGCTGCGCACGCGGCACGTAGTGAACCTCGACATCCTGCGCCTGGCCGAGGAGCTGGGCGTGGAGTTCGCCTTCCCGACGCAGACGCTGCACGTCGCCTCGCTGCCCGGACAGCCGGCCGAGATCCCCGCAGCGCGAGGCCGCGACCAGCTCGGCGAGGTGGTCGAACGCTTCAGCCCGACGGGCAGCAGCGGCCAGCGCACAGACCAGCCGATCACGGCGGGCTACGACAACACGCCGCCGGATTAGACGTCGCGCCGTCAGCCAGACCGCCGCCTCCGCGCGCGCTCTCCCTCCGGGCGTGCGAGAACTTCTTGACAATCGAATACCCCGCCCCTAGTCACACCAGTGATACATCGAGGGGGATGCGGCGCGGGGGACACCGCACTCCGGACACCATCGGCCACCCTCGATGCACTGGACCGATTCCCCGGTCCGGCGCGTTTCGCGAGGCTGAGCGCTTCCCCCGCTGGTCACCTCGCGTGGAGGCAGCATGATCACGGACGAGATCAAGGTCATCGATGTCGACACGCACGTCACCGAGCCGTACGACCTCTTCACATCGCGCGTCGCGACCCGGAAGTGGGGCGACAAGGTCCCTCACGTCCGCAACATCCCCTGGGAGACGGCGAGGCACTGGGATCCGAGCGCGGACCCCGCCGAGCCGCGCGACATCTGGATCCTCAACGGCCGGCCCTCGTCGCCGATCGGCATCACGACGATGGCCGGCTGGCGCCAGTGGCCACCCGCGCACCCCTCGACGATCGAGGAGTTCGACCCCGGCTGCTACGACGCGGCCAAGCGCCTGGAGCGAATGGACGAGTACGGGATGTACGCCCACGTCATCTACCCGAACGTGGCGGGCTTCGGGAACCAGAACTTCCTCAAGCTCGAGGATCCCGAGTTGATGCTCGCCTGCGTCCGCGCCTACAACGACTTCCTGCACGAGTGGTGCAGCATCGACCCGGATCGGCTGCTGCCGATCATGGCCGTCCCGTTCTGGGACGTGGACGAGACCGTCGACGAAATCAACCGCTGCTTCAAGCTCGGCCACAAGGGCGTGCTGTTCCCGCAGCAGCCGCACCTCTTCGGCGATGCGCCGATGCCGGCCGACCCGCACTGGCACCCCGTGTGGCACACGGCCGAAGACCTCGGCCTGAGCATCAACTTCCACATCGGCTCCGGTAACCCGGTCAACGTGCACGGCGGCTACGCAGGCAACGGACAGCAGGCGAACTACTCCGCGGGCACGGTGCGCTTCTTCATGGACAACATGAACGGCATCATGGAGATCCTGATCTCCGGCATCTGCCACCGCCACCCCAACCTCAACTTCGTCTCCGTCGAGAGCGGCATCGGCTGGGTCCCCTACGTCCTCGAGGCGCTGGACTGGCAATGGCTCAACGCCGGCGCCCGCGACGAGCACCCGGAGATGGACCTGCTGCCCAGCGAGTACTTCAAGCGCCAGGTCTACGCCTGCTTCTGGTTCGAGCGCGAGATCGCGCTCCGGACCATCGACCTGCTGCCCGACAACGTGCTCTACGAGACGGATTTCCCGCATCCCACGAGCATGTCGCCGGGTCCGGCATCGATCGCGGACGTGCCGAAGCACTTCATCGAGCAGAACCTCAGCTCGCTGCCGAGGGAGACGCTGGAGAATATCCTCCACGACAACGCGGCGCGCGTGTACCACCTCGACTGAGCGCCGGTCAGCGCGGGCGGGGCGCATCCCGCGAGGGCGCCCCCGGCCGCCGTGCGGGGCCCGGGCGCCGGAGCTCCGGCCGGCACACCGAGGAGGTGCTGCCGAGCCTCGGCTCCGACTGGACGGAGATCGAGCGGCTGCACGACGAGCGCGTGATCGCCGCCGGCTGAGCACCACGGAGAGCGCCTGCCGGCCTGTCGGCAGCCGCTCGCAGGAAGGGATTGAACGATGTCCGGAACCTCCGGGAGCATGCTGGTTGCGAGGGCGCTCCAGGACCAGGGAGCGGACGCGATCTTCACGATCGTCGCCGGCCCCGTCACCAACGTGATCGGCGCCTGCGGCGAGATCGGCGTGCGGCCGATCGGCGTCCACCATGAGCAGGCCGCCTCGATGATGGCGATCGCGCACGGCTACGTCGCGGGCAAGGTCGGCGTCGCGATGACGGGCTCCGGCCCCGGCGTCACGAACGCAATCACCGGCGTCCACGTGGCGTGGGACAGCGGCTACCCGCTGCTGCTCCTCGGCGGCTCCGCGGCGCTGCACCAGCGCGGCCGGATGACGTTCCAGGAGGCCGACTCCGTCGCGATGATGCAGCCGATCACCAAGTGGGCGATCCAGGCTGACTGCGCCGAGCGCATCCCCGAGCTGATCGCGATGGGCTTCCACAAGGCGCTCAGCGGACGTCCTGGCCCCGTCTACATCGACCTCCCCCTCGACGTGTTGCGCGAGGAGGTCGAGGAGATCGAGATCCGCCGGGCGATTCGCGGCGCTCCGCCGGCCCGACCGCAGGGCGACTCGCTGCTAATCTCGAATCCACCGATCGAAGCTTGAAGGGGCGGGCTGCCGGGCTGCCGGAGCGTTCGGCGGGCGTGCCGGCGTTCGCCGGGCGGTGCCGGAGCGAGGAGCCGTCGCTCAGCGTCGCTCAGCGCGGCTCGGGGGCGCTGAGGGCGCCGGCGCGAGGGTGCGCGAGGCGTGCGCGGGCATGCTGGCGCGAGCCTCGGACCCGTGTTGGCGCTGTGAGCGAGCGTCAGGCCGGGAGCGGTAACGCCCGTAACCGCGCCAGGGCGGCTGCCCACTGGCCAGCCCAGGGCCAGCGCTTCGCGAGGTGCAGGGTCCAGCGCCGTGCAGAATGGGTGAGCCGTCCGGCGAGAGCGAAGTAGCGCCGCCTGAGCGTCCTGGTCGTCACGATCCCCTCGCCGAGCCCGAGCCGCGCCGTCCAGCGGGCGAGGTTGTGCGCGATCACCTGCACCGCGAGCCACGCCCCGTTCGCGCCGAAGCGGCCCGAGGGGAGATGGTTCAGCCCGACGCCGTACTTGAGGTCACGGATCGTGTTCTCGATCTCGGCGTGACGGCGATGGTCGGCCTCCAGCTCCAGCAGCTCCCCGGCGCGATCGGTGATGAAGGCGTGGTAACTATAGTTCGCAAAGAGCGCGAGCTGTGAGCCGGGCGTCGGCTTGACGCGCCGCACGATGAGCCGCACCGCGGTGGCATCCTCCTTGTGCTGGAACGGCGTGTAGGTCGTCTCGGCGACATCCGCGCCGCCCGGCAGCCAGTACGGGATCGGCGTCCAGTCCTCTTCCGGGATCGCCTCGATCAGCGTGCGTACGTTCGGCTGCTGGCGAATGGTGATGGAGAAGCGGACATCCTGCTTGCGGCAGACGGCGACGACGGCGTGGTTGTAGAAGCCGCTGTCGGCGCGCACCGTGAGCTGCCCGCTCGCCCCGGCGTCGCGCACCCGCGCCACCGTCTCACGCAGGAAGTGGGCGGCGCCGCGGGCGGTGTTGGCGCGGCCCTCGCGCAGCCGCGCCATCAGCACGTCACCCGTCCCGGCCGCAACGGCGAGCAGCGGGTGATAGCCGCGCACGCCCGTGTAGCCGTGGTGCCGGGCGCCCTCCTTCGCCAGGCCGTAGGTCTCGCAGATCGTCGAATCGAGGTCGATCGTGAACGGCGCCGCGCCCGGGCCCGCTCCGGCCGCCCAGCTGCGGGCGAGCAACTCGCGGCTGAGGCGGTCGAGCTGGCGGACGTGGCCCCAGCTGAAGCTGCGCAGGAAGACACCGAGCGTGGACGGCGCCTTGACGGTGCAACCGAGCACGCTCGCCGTCCCGCCGGCGCGCAACGCAGCGGCGTCGTCGATGCACTCGCCGCCCGCGAGCGCCGAGGCGACCAGGGTCAGCAGCTTGTCGCCGGCGTTCGCCCGGCCCGGCGCGTCACCGAGGTCGAGGTAGCTGTCGGCGAGCTCTTGCAAACCGAGATGCTGGGCGAGCGTGGCCGGGAGGAGCAGCCCCGCATCGGCCACCAGGCGGTCGTCGTCGAAGGCGATGTCTATCCGGTCGGGGTCGCTCGTTGGTAGCATCGAATGGGTGCTCCCTGTGGCTGTGACGTGATTCGGTCAAAAACCATTGTCCCAGCTACAGCGGAGCACCCAACCGCAACCGCTCATGCGCTCTTCTTCGGTGGATCCCGGCTAATCGAGCAGGCGGCCGAGTTGCTGCTCAACGCCGAGCGCCCGCTGCTGATCGTCGGCAAGGGAGTGCGCTGGGGCGGCGATGACGCGTTCGGGGACCTTCGGCAACTCGTCGAGGACCTCGGCGTGCCGTTCCTCAGCTCTCCAATGGGCCGCGGCTTCATCCCCGACGACCACCCGCTCAACGTCGCGGCGGCGCGCAGCCAGGCGATACGCGGCGCCGACGTGGTGGTGCTGGTGGCTGCGCGGCTCAACTGGATGTTCCAGATGGGCCGGGGCTTTGCCCCCGACGCGAAGCTGATCCAGATAGACATCGAGGCCGAGGAGATCGGCCTGCAGCGCGATGTCGAGGTCGGCATCGCCGGCGATGTCGGCCACGTCCTGCGCCAGCTCAGCGAGGCGCTCGCCGGCCGCACGGACGGCCTCGCCGAGGAACGCGCCGAGTCGCCCTGGCGGCACGAGCTGCGCGAGACGCTCGCGAGGAACGCGGAACGCCTCGGGCCGTTGCTCGCATCCGACAAGATGCCGATCTCGCACTACCGGCTGATGAACGAGATCCGCGAGGCGGCGCCCCGCGACGCGATCATCACCGTCGACGGCGAGATCACGATGGCGACCGCACGCCAGGTGCTGCAGAGCTACGGGCCGGCCACCCGCCTGAACTCCGGGACCAACGCCTGCATCGGCACGGGCGTGCCGTTCGCGATCGGCGCCAAGCTCGCCCGCCCCGACGCCACCGTGATCAGCGTGAACGGCGACAGCGCGTTCGGGTTCAACGGAATGGAGATCGAGACCGCGCTGCGCCACAACCTGCCGGTCGTCTTCGTCGTCGACAACAACCAGGGGATCCTCGGCAGCACGCTCGAGCGCGCCCTGTTCGCCGACGACTACCCGGAGCGGGTCGGGATGTACGTGCCGGAGGCGCGCTACGACAAGGTGATGGAGGCCTTCGGCGGACACGCCGAGCACGTCGAGCGGCCCGAGGAGATCGGCCCCGCCCTGCAGCGCGCCCTTGGCTCCGGCCGCGCGGCGCTGATCGACGTGGCGATCGACCCGGACGAGCGACAGATGGGGCGGACCGTCAGCCAGTCGCGCGACATGGGCTACTGAGCCCGGCGGGCCGTCATCGATGCTGTAGCGGACGTTGTGATGCTCCGCCACGCCTCCCAGTTGCACGGGAGACGACCGCTACGAGCTCCTCGCTGAGGATCACGCCACGTCGAAGCGATCGAGATTCATCACCTTGTCCCACGCGGCCACGAAGTCGCGCACGAACAGCGGTTGCCGTCGTCGCATCCGTACACTTCCGCGAGGGCTCGAAGCTCGGAGTTTGAACCGAAGGCGAGGTCGACCCTTGTGCCGGTCCACTTGAGGTCACCCGTCTGGCGATCACGGCCCTCGAACACGTCCCCGGCTGCGGAGGCCGAGCTCCATTCGGTGTCCATGTCGAGCAGATTCACGAAGAAGTCATTGGTCAACGTCCCCGGCCGTTCGGTAAGAACTCCGTGCTCGGACTGCCCGGTGTTCGCATTCAGGACGCGCATGCCGCCAACGAGCGCCGTCAGCTCGGGCGCGGTGAGCGTCAGCATGCACGCCCGCTCCAGCAGCAGCTCTTCCGCAGCGCTTTGCTGCCCTGCCCGAAGGTAGTTGCGGAACCCGTCTGCGGTGGGTTCGAGCACGGCGAACGACTCCACGTCGGTCCACTCCTGCGACGCGTCCGTGCGCCCCGGCGCGAAGGGGACTCGCACCTCATGCCCGGCGTCCCGGGTACTGCCACCGTCATGGACTTGATCGCCAAAATGACGGACGAGTGGGCTAGCGCCCCGAGCCTCCTGCAAAGGCGTGACCAGCTTCGGGGAGCGCTGACTGAGTCCGGCACGAGAATAATCGTTCTTATTGATGACATCGATCGGCTTGAGCCAAGCGAGACTCGTGAGTTGGTGCGACTGGTACGCCTGACGTCAGATCTCCCCAATCTCGTCTTCTTCCTCGCGTTCGAGCGGGAGCGGGTCGCCAAGAGCCTGGGCGAAGACGAGGACGAAGGCCAGAAGTACTTGGACAAGATTGTTCAGGTGAGCCATGACGTTCCCGTGGCAAGCAAGGCGACCCTGACCAGCATGCTCATCGACGGCCTCAACGAGTTGATCGACGCCCGCGATCTCGGTGATCCCGATCGCGAAGTATGGGTGAGCGTCCTCGACGAGGTGCTAAGGCCTCTCCTCGGCAACCCCCGGGACGTGAAACGCTATCTGTATTCGCTGCCCGTGACCCTCGACGCAGTCGGGCACGAGGTGGCACTGGCTGACCTGCTCGGGCTGGAAGCGGTTCGGGTCCTCAGACCGAAGCTGTTCGACGACTTGAAAGCACACGCCGACTACCTAGTGCACTCGGAATCCCGAGCGCAGCTCTTCATGACCGAAGACGAACGCAAGCGAAGGGCTCGGGAGGAGCGCACGGCCATGCTCGATCGTGCTGGAGATGATCGCGTCCTGTTGGAGTCCGTTCTAGACACCCTGTTCCCGTTGACGCAGGAGTTCCTGTCGAGCACCACCTTCGGTTCGACATCGGACCGAGTCTCGCGAAAGGAGCGACGCGTAGCGTCCGGAGAAGTGTTGCGCATCTACCTGCAGGCCGCGCTCGACGAGGCAGCGCTCAAATCGAGTGAGGTTCGCGAGCTAGTAGACGCCCTTACTGACGAAAGCAGGCTTTCTCGGCTGCTCGACTCCTTCGACGACCAGCGCTTCGAGGAGGCCCTCGAACGTCTCGGGGACTTCGAGCATGAGTTGCCTTCCGATGCCCTGCCGACAGCTGTACCCGTGCTCGTGAATAGGATGGGAGGGCTCAGTGAACGCTCTGCTGGACCGTTCGAACTCTCACCGCGATTGAAGGCACATCGTGTCGTTCTGTTCATCCTTCGACGAGTCACGGACAAGACAGCCCTCGCGGGCTCCTTGCCCCGGTGCTAGCGAAGATCGACTCCTTGTCGGGATGGCTGGACGTGGTCGAGTTGGTCGGCCACCGCGATCGAGTTGGACGACAACTCGTCGACATCGCGGACTCGACGAAGCTCGAACACCAGCTGGTCGAACGCCTGAAATCAGCATCGGCGCCAAAACTCGCGGGCGAGTGGAGCCTCGCACGTTTGTCAATGCGGGCGCTGGCTTGGCTTGAGGGTGATGACAAGGACCGGCTCGCCAGACGACTGCGCGAACACCTGAGTGACGACGAATTCGTTCTCACTCTCCTCCGCGCGAGCGTCGGCTACAGATACTCCGGCAGCGATGTCGAGAAGCTTCTTTCCTGGGACGCCCTCATAGAGGCGTTCGGTGATGAGCTCCCCGATGCGGTCGACAGACTCGCCCGCTCTCAGATCTACGAGGGAGCATCGGTCGACGATCGCGACACCGTCGATCTGGCTCGGAGGTACGCGTCAGGCGAGCGCCCAGACGAATGGGAGTAGCCACACCGTCTCGGCGGGAGCGCGCGTTCGCAACGCCGCACGGCATTCGCTAGAGTTCCAGCGGCCAGAAGCGCCGACCCGCCACGCCGGCGATTCCCGCGCGGAAGGACCTCCCGATGCACGAGACGCTGAGCATCGAGCGCGAGGGCGGCGTGGCGACCCTCACCGTCACCCGGCCGCCCGTGAACGCGCTCAGCCTCGTCATGCTCGAGTCGATGGCCGAGGAACTGCAGCGCCTCGGCGACGATCCCGAGGTCAGCGCGATCGTCTGGCGCAGCGGCCTCCCCGGCATCTTCAGCGGCGGCTTCGACCTCAACGATCCGCGCGTCGCCAGCGCGCAGCCGCTGCACTTCCCGCCCGGCGACCACCTGGCGCGCGTGCGCAATGCGCAGACCGCGCTGCTCGATGTGCCCGTGCCGATCATCGTCGCCGTCAACGGCGCGGCGGTCGGCCTCGGGATGCTGATGCCCGCGCTCTGCGACATCGTGATCGCGGGCCGAAGCGCGCGCTTCGGGCTGCCGGAGATCCAGATCAACTCGATCGGCGGGGCGGGACACGCGCGCCGCATCCTGCCGGAGCCGGTGCTGCGCTACCTGATGCTGACCGGCCGCCGCGTCACGCCCGAGTACCTGCAGCAGTGCGGCGCGATCGCGCTCGTCGTCGAGGACGACGACCTCGACCGCGAGGCGCAGGCGATCGCCGCCGAGATCGCCAGCTACGACCCGGTCGTCGTGCGCAACTCGAAGGTCTCGCTCGAGGCGCTGCGCAAGATCGACGACGTGGCGCTCGCCTACTCGCTCGAGCACAAGTGGGGCGCGGCGCTCCGCCTGTCGCGCCAGCAGGGTTAGGGTCGAACCTCGCGGGATCGCCGGCGTGCGCCGGTCCCGATAGAGGGCGTGTACCATGATTGCGCACGGGAGCGAGCCGAGATGACGACCACAGAGGCGAAGCTGCTGACGGGCGCCGAACTGCTGCGGCTCTACAGCCGCGGCGTGCGCGGCGAACTGATCCGGGGGGTGCTCTGCGAGACCATGCCGACGGGACACGAGCACGGCAAGATCGTCATGAGGCTGGGCGCCGCGCTGTTCAACTTCGTGGACCCCAAGAAGCTGGGAACGGTGGTCGCCTCGGACTCGGGCGTCCTGCTCGAGCGGGATCCCGACACCGTGCGCGAGCCGGATGTCGCCTTCACCTCGGTGGAGAAGATCCCGCTTGATGCGCGGATCGTGGGCTACGCCGAGGCCGTGCCCGACCTGGTGGTCGAGGTGAGGTCCCCCGGCGACAGCCGCCGCGAGGTCCACGACAAGGCGCGGATGTGGCTGAGCCACGGCGTACGCCTCGCGTGGGTCGTGCATCCGGACACGCGCACGGTGGACGTGCACCGGCCGGAACACCCCGTCGCCACCCTCGGCGCGAACGACAGCCTCGACGGCGCCAACGTGCTCCCCGGCTTCGCCCACGCCGTGAGCGCCATCTTCGAGGCGTAGTCGCCACGGCTCGCCGATGCCGCCCGCAGCAGCAGCGCCCCCGCTTTCCGGCATCCGCGTCCTCGACCTGACGACCGCACGCGGCGAGATCGCCGGCAAGATCCTCGCGGACCTCGGCGCCGAGGTGCTCAAGATCGAGCCGCCCGAGGGCTGCGACTCGCGCCGGATGCCGCCCTTCGCGGACGGCCGCGAGGGCGACCCGGACGGCTCGCTCTACTGGGCCGCGTACGGGCGCGGCAAACGCAGCATCACCCTCGACATCGCCTCGGCGGAGGGCCGGGAGCAACTGCGTACGCTCGCCGAAGGCGCGGACATCCTGCTGGAGTCGTTCGAGCCGGGACACCTGGCCGGCCCCGGACTGGGCTACGAGGATCTGCGCGCGCTCAATCCGGCGCTGATCTACGCCTCGATCACGCCGTTCGGGCAACGCGGACCGGACGCACACTCGCCGGCGACGGACCTGACGGTCGAGGCGGCGGGCGGGCTGCTCTCGCTGACCGGCGACGGCGACCGGCCGCCCGTGCCGGTCGGCTACCCGCAAGCCGGGCTGCACGGAGGCGCGCAGGCCGCAGCGGACGCCATCGTCGCACTCGTCGAGCGCGACCGCTCCGGCCTCGGCCAGCACCTCGACGTCTCGATGCAGGCCTGCACGGTCTGGACGACGATGGACGCCAGCGGCTACCCGCCCAACGAGGGCCACGACAAGCCCGGCTTCGGCGACGACCGCGCCGAACCGACGCCGCTGCACGTGTCCGGCCTGGACCTGCCACGCGTGATCGCGGCAGCCGATGGCCACGTCATCGTCACGATGGGCGTCAACCTGCCGCAGCGCATCGCCCTCAACGAAACCATCGCCTGGATGCGCGAGGAGGGCGTCGAGCTGCCCGAACACCTCCAGTCGATCGACTGGGAACACTGGCACGAGGACTTCCTCGACCCTGCCGTGCCGGCCAGGAGCGTGCCGCTGATCAATGAGGCGATCCGGCTCGCGGTCGACTTCATCGGCACGAAGCCGAAGCGTGAACTGCTGGACCGCGCCGCCGCGAGCGGGGCGCTGATCGCGCCGATCACGACCGCCGTCGATCTGCTCGCGGATCGACAGCTGGAGGATCGCGGCTACTGGACGCAGGTCGGGGGTCCTCCGCATGCCGGGCCGTTCGCCAGGCTCAGCCGCACGCCGCTGCGCAGCGCGGATCCCGCGCCGGGACTGGGCGCCGCGAACGCGCTGATCGGCGAGCCGGCGCCGCCGGTCCGCCGCGGTGCGCCGGCGCAGAGGCGGCGCGTCCGCGCCTTCGAGGGGCTCAAGATCGCCGACTTCTCGTGGGTCGGCGTCGGCCCGCTGATCGCCAAGGGGCTCGGCGACCACGGTGCGACCGTGGTGCACGTCGAGTCCGCGAAGCGCGTCGACATCCTGCGCTCCGCGCCGCCGTACAAGGACGGCGTGCGGGACATCAACCGGACCCAGTTCTTCTGCAACTTCAACTCCTCGAAGCTCGGCATGGCGCTGGATCTCTCGACCGAGGGCGGGCGCACGCTGGCGCGCACGCTCGCCGCCTGGGCGGACGTGGTCGTCGAGAGCTTCACGCCGGGCACCATGGAGCGGCACGGGCTCGGCTGGGAGACGCTCAGCGAGGGGCGCCGCGACCTGATCATGCTGCGCACCTGCCTGCGAGGGCAGACGGGGCCGGAGGCCTCGTTCACGGGGTTCGGCAGCCAGGGCGCCGCGCTGGCCGGCCTGCACGGGGTGACCGGCTGGCCGGACCGGCCGCCGGCCGGCCCGTACGGCGCCTACACGGACTTCATCAACCCGCGCTTCGGCCTCGCCGTCCTCGGAGCGGCGCTCTACGAGCGCGCCCGCAGCGGGCAGGGGCAGCTGATCGACCTCTCGCAGGTCGAGGCCGGCATTCACTTCGTCGCCCCGCTCGTCCTCGACTACGCCGTGAACGGGCGCGTCGCGCGGCCCGCGGGACACGACTCGCGGACGGCCTGCCCGCACGGCGTCTACGCCGTCGCCGGCGTCGAGCGCTACATCGCGATCGCCTGCGAGACGGCGGAGCAGTGGCGCGCGCTGCGCGAACTCGCCGGCCTCGAGGGCTTCGAGAGCGGCGAGTTCGAGACCTTCGAGGGCCGCCGCGCCGCCCGCGAGCGCATCGACGAGGCGCTGCGCGCCTGGTGCGCCGGCGAGGACGGACACGCCCTCGCCGCGCGGCTCAAGGCGGCCGGCGTGCCAGCCTCCGCGGTGCTGCGTCCGAGCGATCTGTACGAGAACGCGCAGCTCGCGCACCGCGGGTTCTTCGTCACGCTGGAGCATCCGGTGATGGGCCCGACGCCCTACGACGGCCTCGCGACGATCTTCTCGGAGACGCCGGGCGTGCTCAGCAAAGCCGCGCCGCTGCTCGGCGAGGACACGCACTACGTGCTCACGGAGCTGCTCGGCGTCTCCGCCGACGAGCTGGCCGAGTTCGCGGCGGCCGGAGCGCTCACCTAGAATCACGGCCTACGTGGATGGCGCGGGGGCGCGATGACCAAGGTCGAGGGCGAGTACGACATCGAGGCCGTGCGCGCGGAGTGGATCGGCAGGAAGGCGCCGGTCTATCACGGGCGCTACCCGGTCGAGTACGACCCGATCCGCCGCTACTGCCACATGGTGGAGGACGACAACCCGCTGTTCCTCGATCCGCAGTACGCGGCGACGACGAAGTGGGGCGGCGTGATCGTGCCGCCCGTGATGACCGACTACTTCGCCGGCAGCGGCGCCTGGCCCGAGGAAGACGAGCCCGTGATCCAGCTCCAGGTGCCGACGCGCGGCGATCGGACCATCAACCTCAACGTGAGTTGGGAGTTCATTCAACCCGCGCGCATCGGCGACCGCCTCTCGCGGCAGACGGAGATCGAGGACATCTACCAGAAGCCGACCCGGCTCGACCCGAAGTCGATCTGGATCGCGACGAAGACGACCATCTCCAACCAGCACGGCGAGATCGTCGCGATCGGGCGCAACACGATGGTCGCCCATCGCCGCCCCGAAGAGTTCGCCGGCGAGTTGGACGGGAGCGGCGCATGAGCGGCGAGCCGCGCGCGCAGCGCTACTGGGACGACGTGACGGCCGGCGAGGACCTCGAGGGCTTCTCGTTCACGCTCGGCTGGACGGAGATGGCGAAGCAGGTCAGCGGATCGCAGGACTTCCACAAGGTCCACCACGACTTCGAGTTCGCCCGCGAGGGCGGACACGAGACGATCTTCTTCAACACCGGATTCACGCGCGGCTGCCTGGGACGGATGCTCACGGACTGGATGGGCCCGGAGGGCTGGCTCAGGACGTTCGGCTTCCAGATGCGGCGCATGAACACGCCGGGCGACGTGATGTCCGTGAAGGGCCGCGTCACCGGCACGACCGAGGGCGATGATCCCGCAGTGGGCGTCGTCGACCTCGACATCTGGATCGAGAACACTCGCGAGGGCGTGACGACGCCCGGCACGGCGACGGTGCTGCTGCCGCGGCGCGACGCGGCCTCGCGCTGAACCGAGGGGACGTACACGATGGCGAACGCGACCAAGGCCGAGATCGAGGCGGGCGGCACGTACTTCCCGCAGCTCGTCGCCTTCCCGGCGACGAGTAACGACGACCTCGACAAGCCGTTCATCGAGGGCACGCAGCGCGGCGAGCTGTGGGTGCAGTACTGCCCCGCGTGCAGCAAGCACCAGTGGGGGCCGGAGTGGCTCTGCCACCGCTGCCTCTCCCAGGATCTTGAGTGGCGGCAGGTGGAGGGGCGCGGGCGGCTCTTCTCCTGGGAGCGGGTCTGGCACCCCGTACACCCCGCGCTCGCCGAGGCAGTCCCCTACGTGGTCGTCGTCATCGAGCTGGCGGACGCCGATGAGATCCGCATGGTCGGCAACCTGCTCGGTGACCCCGAGGAGGAAGTCGTGATCGGCAGCGATGTCGAGGCGGTCTTCGAGCACCACGCGGACGCCGACCCGCCGTTCAGCCTCGTCCACTGGTCGCGCGTCTAGCAGCGACAGCACCGCACGCAGACCGGAGCGCCAGCGAAAGGAGCGAGGCATGGACTTCCAGATGCCCGATGACGTCGTCGAGTTCCGCCAGCAGATCCACGACTTCATCAGCCGCCACCGCACGCCGGAGCTGGACGAGGAGATCGCCGGGCACCACCTGCAAGGCTACGGCCCGGCCTCCGAGGCGTTCCTGCAAGCGCTCGCCGACGAGGGCCTGCCGTCGGTCGCCTGGCCCGAGGAGTACGGCGGACGCGGCAAGGGCGCGCTCTACCTCTGGATCCTGTCCGAGGAGCTGGCGCGCGCGGGCATGCCCTGGGACACGCTCACCTTCAACTCCGTCGGACCGACGATCATGCGCCACGGCAGCGACGAGCAGCGGCGCGAGTTGCTGCCGAAGGTCCTCACGGGCGAGATCCGCTTCGCCCTCGGCTACACCGAGCCGAACGCCGGCACGGACCTCGCCTCGCTGCAGACCCGCGCCGTCCGCGACGGCGATGAGTGGGTGATCAACGGGCAGAAGATCTACACCTCCTCCGGGCACCTCGCGACGCACGTCTGGCTCGCCGCGCGCACGGACCCGGAGGCGCCCAAGCACCGCGGCATCTCCACCTTCGTCGTGCCGCTCGGCACGCCCGGCATCACCGTGCGCCCGCTCTGGGTGATGGGCGAGGGCCGCACCAACGAGACCTTCTACGAGAACGTCCGCATCCCCGCCGACTCGCTCGTCGGCGAGGAGAACCGCGGCTGGTACATCGTCACCGGCGCACTCGACCTCGAGCGCGTGGCGATCGGCACCTACCGCCCGCTGGAACGCATGGTGCAGGACTTCATCGCCTACCTCGCGAGCGAGCGGACCGATCTGCTGGACGACCCGGCCACGCGCATGGCCGTCGCCGAGGCCTCGATGCGCGTCGAGGTGGGGCGCGCGCTGGCGACCAACAACGCCGCGATGGTGCACAACGACCTGGTGCCGACGATGGAAGCCGCGATGGCGAAGGTCTGGAAGGGCGATTCCAGCGAACGCATCCACGACGCCTTCATGGACGTGCTCGGCCGCAGCGGCGGGCTGCACGAATCCAACGAGGACGCCCCGCTCGGCGGGCTCCTCGAGGCGGCGTGGCGCAGCGACCCGCCCCACCGCTTCGCGGGAGGCACCAACGACATCCAGCGCCGCGTGATCGCCACGCGCGGCCTCCAGCTGCCGCGATAGCGCGCGAAGGGGCACAACGATGGACCTTCGACCGAGCGAACTGCAGGAGATCCTCCAGACCAGCGCCGCAGACTTCTTCGAGCGCGAAGTCAGCTTCGAGCGCATCCGCGAGATCGAGACGGCGGGCCGCCCCGATGAGCAGCTGCAGGGCCAGATGACCGAGCTGGGCTGGAACTCGCTGGCGATCTCCGAAGCCTACGGCGGCCAGGGCGGGACCGTGCTCGACACGGGCGTGCTGATCAACCAGATCTGCCGCGCCGCGCTGCCCTCGCCGCTCGCCAGCACCCTCGTCGGCGCGGTCACGATCGAGCGCCACGGCGACGAGGCGCTGAAGACCTCGCTGCTGCCGCAGCTAGACAGCGGCCTCACGATCTCGGCGGCGCTGCTCGAGGCCTCGGACTCGCTCTACGGGCCGGTCACGGCGGAGTACGCCGGCGGCGTGGTCACGGGCGAGAAGCGCTTCGTCGAGTTCGGTGAGACCAGCGACGTGCAGCTCGTCGCCGCGATGAACGGCAGCGCGCCCGGCCTCGCCGTCGTGCGCCGCGACCAGGCCGGCGTGACGGCCCGCGACACGCGTACGATCGGCGCGCTCCCGCAGGCGACCGTCAACTACGACGGCGCCGCCACCGAGGCCTGGATCGAGGGTGAGGACGCCATCGAGACGCTGCGCCGGCTCGGCTCGGCGGTCGCGGCCTTCGAGAGCTACGCCTACGCGCAGAAGGCGCTCGACCTGACGGTCGACTACGTACAGATGCGCGTGCAGTTCGGGCAGCCGATCGGCGCGTTCCAGGCGGTGCAGATGCGCTGCGCGGACATGGCGACGATCGTCGAGGGCTCGCGCTTCCTCACGCACGAGCTGCTGTGGCAGATCGACAAGGGCCTCGAGACGCGTCGCCAGGTCGCGATCGTCAAGGCGATCACGGCGAAGATGGCCCCGCAGGTCTTGCAGGACTGCCATCTGCTGCACGGCGGCATCGGCTACATGCAGGAGTACGACCTGCACTTCTTCACGCGGCGCGGCAGGGACGCCGCGCTGCGCTGGGGCACCGCCCGCGAGACGATGAACATCGTCACCGAGGAGGCGTTCGCCGCCGCGACGGCGTGACGGCTGTCCCCCTCCCGCGGGGAGAGGCCTGCCGGCGCTAGGAGTCGGTCGCTTCCGCGGCGTCATCCCCGGCGTCGCCCCTCGTCTGAAGACAGATGGTTACACCGAGCACGACCGCTCCAACGAGGAGCACGGCAATCCGGGCGATGTTGCGCGCATCCCCCGCAACACCCGAGCCTCCCGGCAACAGGGCGTTGATGAGGCGATAGACAGGGTCGACGTATCCGGCCGGCCACCCGGTCGGCACGCCGATCAGCAACAGCAGGACACCGGCGAGGAGGAGTCCCGTAGCGACCGCGCAGCCCTTTCGTGAGAGAACCAGGCCGCCCACAAGGAAGATGATCGCCACTCCGATGTGAATGGTCCCCAGCACCGAACTGCGCCTGGCGAACTCAGCGACCGCTTCCACGGCCTCCTCGTCGGACAGATCGAAGCGGGCCCCAAGCGGCCCAAAGAACGCCGTGGTCGCGCTCAGTACCAGCATCATCAGCACAAGCCCGAGAGCGACCTGCGCAACTCTCAGCGACAGGGGCGCGTCACCGCCGAACCGATCGCCGAACAGCACCACGGCGATCACGACGGCCAACACGATCCCGGACTGAAAGCCGAGAGTCTCGACTGTCGTTGAGCAGCGATTCGGTCAGTAGTTAACGGAGCAGCGATTCTGTCAGTCCCCAGCCAGCGAGCAGGGGGTGACAGGTGCAGCAGTCCGAAGAAGCACGACGCTACGTACTCGAAGGGGTGATGGCCGGAGATCTGCGGGCCTCGCAGGCCGCCGAGATCCTGGGCATCAGCGAGCGACACGCGTGGCGGCTCCTCGCCGCCTACCGTGCGCGCGGAACCGCCGCGTTGGAGCACGGCAACCGCGGGCGCCGTCCGCACAACGCCGTCCCGGCCGCCGTCGCCGCGGCCGTGGTGCGCTTCGCCAGCACCCGCTACCCGGGAGCGAACCACACCCACCTCGCCGAGTTGCTCTGGGAGCACGAGGACCTGGACGTGAGCAGTTGGACCGTCCGCCGGATCCTGGCGCGGGCCGGCATCGCGAGTCCCCGCCGCCGCCGGCCCCCCGAGCACCGTGTCCGGCGTGAGCGGATGCCCCGCGAGGGGATGCTGCTCCAGGTCGACGGCAGCCACCACGCCTGGCTCGAGCAACGCGGTCCGCGCTTCGCCTTGCTGCTCGCCGTCGACGATGCGACCGGCGCAGCCGTGCACGCCCTCTTCCGCCCCGTCGAGGACGCGCGCGGCTACTTCCTCCTGCTGGAGGAGATCGTCCGGCTCTGCGGCATCCCGCTCGCCCTCTACAGCGACCGCCACGGCGTCTTCAAAGCCTCCTCCGACGGACGGCGGGGCCTGAAGGTCGCAACCCAATTCGCACGGGCGATGCGGGAACTCGGGATCACCCAGATCTTCGCCCGCTCACCGCAGGCGAAGGGCCGCGTGGAACGTGCCGCAGGGACGTTCCAGGACCGGTTGGTGACCGAACTCAGCGACGCCTCGGCTTCCACCATCGCCGAGGCCCAGACCGTGCTCGAGCGCTTCCTGCCGCGCTTCAACGCCCGCTTCCGGGTCCCTGCGGCAGAGCCCGCGGTGGCCTACCGCCCGCTCGACCCCGCGCTCCCGCTCGCCTCCATCCTCGGCTTCCGGCACCCCCGCAGCGTCGCCCGCGACAACACGGTCAAGTATCGCTGGCGCACGCTCCAGCTGCTGCCCGGGCGCGAGCGGACCAGCTACGCCGGGGCACGGGTCGAGGTGCTGGAACGGCCGGGCGGCGAGCTCTCCGTCCTGCACCAGGGGGAGACGATCGCCTCGCGCGAGGCGCCGCCGCGCGCCGGGGTGTTGAGGGCGGCGCGCTCCGAG
The DNA here is from genome assembly GCA_965261685.1 of Dehalococcoidia bacterium. Classification (GTDB taxonomy): domain Bacteria; phylum Chloroflexota; class Dehalococcoidia; order UBA2979; family UBA2979; genus VXMT01. The sequence goes on along the minus strand of CBDHDI010000028.1, from coordinate 1,062,471 downwards.
CTGGCCCGGAACCCCGACCACGAGCGCATCGCCTCAGGGCTCGGTTCCGGAGGAGCACCCCGGCGGCTCCCCGTGGCGCCTGCCGTCCCGGCGGCGGAGGGTGCGCCCAACGGGGCCGCCGTGAAGCCCGCGCCCGGGAGCAAGCAGCTCCGCCCACCCACGCCCCGACAGCGCGCCCGCTGGAAGGCGATCCAGCAGGCGCGGCTACAGGGACTCTCGATGCGGGCAACCGCCAGGCTGCTCGGGATCTCCCGCGACACCGTCAGCAGCTACGTCCGGGCCAACGGCGTGCCTGGACGCCAGACCGGCACCGCGGCATCCTCCGACGGAGACGGCGGGACTGACAAAGTCGCTGCTCTCTTGCACTGACGAAATCGCTGCTCGTCGACATCTCGACGCCCATCGCGCGGCCCTCCCCGGATTCAATGAGCACTCTAGGGATGGTCTGAACAGGTGGCGTATCGGGCGCGGTGCGGGTCGATCGGCGTGCCGAGCCGCGCTGTGGGGCCCGATGCCGCGGTTCAGGGGGCGATCCTGCCCCCATTCCGCTGCGGGATCGCCCGCGGGAGCGATTCCGGACGCACGGCTCCCGTGATCACGCGAGTTGAGGCTCGGCCCGCAGCAGGTTCGTGAAACCGAGCAGCAGCGCGAGACGCTGGCGGTTCTTCTCAAGACCCCGGTAGCGGACCTGCGCGTACCCGAAGTGCCGCTTCACGTAGAGAAACGGATGCTCCGCCTTCGCACGCACCGAGGCCTTCCGCCGCTCCGCCTCTGCCTCAGCACCCCCCGGCAGCAACTGCCGCCTGAGACCCGGGCGCATCGCCACCTGCCAGCTCACCCCCGACCCCGCGTGCTCCGGGCGCTTCTCCGCTCCCCTGGTAGCCGGCATCGCCCCACACCGCGCTCTCAGCTCCGTGCAACAGGCGATGCGCCTCGGTCACGTCGGAGACGTTCGCCGCCGTCGTGCTCAGGCTGTGGACCAGCCCCGTCCGCGCATCCGTGCCGCTGTGCAGCTTCATCCCGAAGTACCACTGCCGGCCCTTTCTGGTCTGATGCATCTCGGGGTCGCGCGCACGCTCCCGGTTCTTCGTCGATGACGGCGCGCTGATGATCGTGGAGTCCACGATCGTGCCCTCGCACACCTGCAGACCGCGCCGTGCGAGGTGTGCGTTGATCGTCGCGAACAGCGCCGTTCCCAGCTGATGACGCTCCAGCAGGTGGCGGAAATGGAGGATCGTCGTCTCATCGGGAATCGGCTCGGAGAGGCTGAGACCGGCGAACTCGAGCATCGAACGGGAGTCGTAGAGCTCCTGCTCCATGCCGGGGTCGCTGAGGTTGAACCAGAGCTGCAGGCAGTGGATGCGCAGCATCACCCGCAGCGGGTAGGGGCGGCGCCCGCGGCCGCGCTTCGGGTAGACGGGCGCGATGCGCTGCTCCAGCTCAGCCCAGGGGACGAGCCTGTCCATACGCTCGAGGAACGTCTGCCGCCTCGTCTTGACCTTCTTGTGCTCGTACTCGACGCTGCCGAACGAACGCTGCTGCATGGGGCGCCCCCCTTCCCGGGTCCGCCCCATGATCGCATCCACTCACTCGCTCAGGCGAGTTGTTCAGACCATCCCTAGCGGATCGTACTGGCCTCGCCGCGCGTCCCGAGCCCGCCTCGCGAACCACCCGGCGCGCGCGCCGAGACGGGGCGCGAGGACTCAAGCGAAGAGCCTTCGGGCACCACGATCGGTGGCGCGCTATTTTCGTGAAGTCATGATTTCGAAAATAATGGCCCTGGTTGTTTTTGTTACCGCTAACAAGAGGGGCACCCTGCCTAAGCCCACCCGAGCGCAACACGATAGGAAACGAGAATCCCCTCGACGTAGAGTCGGGCGGCGCCAGCATCGAGGTTCTGGTCGCCGCGCGGCACCGGGAGGCGGTCCGTCACTTCGTCGAAGCAACCGTCCGGGCAGCGATCAGAGAAGAACATGTAGGCGAACCCCTCGGGCTCCCGATGCGAGCGCCACGTCATGCCACGGGCCCAGGGCGCCCACGCCCGAATCGCCGAGGCCCAGCGCCGCGTCATCGCGTACTCGGCGGCAGATGAGTGCGTCAACCAGGTGTCCTGCCCAACCGCCGCCAGGTCCCGGCCAGACCGCAAGCTCACCAGCTCCAGGTCCACCGTTGTCCGCAGCCAGCTGATTAGCCGCCCCGAGAGCTGCGTGCGCGGGAGCAAGCGAGCCCCGCGTTCGTCCATCGGGAGATCGCGGAGGAGCGCTTCGGAGACTGCAGTCGCGTCGTCCGCAGCGGCGTACAGGAAGGCGTACTCATCGTCCGGCGTCGCGTCGAACCGTCCGCCGAGGAGATCGCTTCGAGCCACGGTCGGGTTGAACCCGGTCACGTCAAAGTCAGCGCTGTGGATGCGCGTCAGCCTCGTCCCCGCGGGCAACGGGAAGAGCTGCGGCGCGCCCTCGTAGCTTGTCGGGGGCGGCTGGTTCGGCGACAAGCCCGCCTACCCGATCGGCCCGATGACCGCCGCGGCCACCGTGGCGAGGTCGTCCGCTCTGTCCGTCCCGACGAGGTCGACGGGCCGGGCGCCGAGTCGTGCGTGGCGGGAGATCCACCAGGACGCGACGCCCCATGGGTCACTCGCCGCCTCCAGTCGTTCGTTGACCGCGCGCACCTCGATAAAGACATCGCGTCGCTCGGCGTCGAACTGAAACGCCGGGAAGAGATAGCCGCGGCCCGACGGCAGCCCCAGCAGCCACGAGCGCTCGCGGTAGCGCCGGACCTTCTCGCGATTCGTGCGGTTCGCCCCGAGCGCGAGTGCAGCGTCTCGCGGCTCAAGCATCGGCTCACGCCAGATCGTGCGGATTGCCTCTCCCTGGACCTGGGCCTGCAGCAACACCGTTTGCTCGACCTCGTCGAGCACGTGCCGTGGCTCTCCTCCAAGCTCCCGGCTGAGGTCGCTCCGCAGCGTGAGCAGTGTCAGCCAACTCCGCAGCCGGGACTCGTCCCCGTCCAGTGCGTGGTGCCGTGCCGCGAGCGACGCCGCGGCATCGAGCAGTTCCGATTCCCGTGCCGGCCACTCGGCTGCGAGATGCGCCAGCATGTTCCGCGCTGAGCTCGCCCGCCGCGCGGCGAGCGTCAGGAGCGCCTGCTCGAGATCCTCGTCGCTGAGTTCCCGGTCCAGGTCCCGGATACGACTGTCGAGTTCGGGCCGGATCGCCATCGCGGTCTCCAGGCTGACGGTAGTGCCGCTATCATAGCATCGTCACAATCGTCACGCGCAGCCGCGATCCCGCTCGCCGGCGAGCCTCGCAGTTGACCGCTACGTGAGCGTCACGGCGGCGGCGCTTACCCGCTCCGCTCGCGGAGTACGTGCGCGTCGAGGCGATGCGCCGGATCGGCGCGCCCTTCGGTGTCCAAACTCACGCCCTCCGCCCGGAGCACCTCGACCGGGTCGCGGCTGTCGGAGGGGTCGCCCCAATAGAAGCCCTCCGAGACCCGTCCGTCGGCGTTCAAGACGCGGTAGCCGATCCGGCACGCACCCTCGGGGCAGCGGGCGATGTGTCCGGCCACCGCTTGCGCCGAGCTGTCTATCGCCTCCGCGAGGTCGCCGTAGGTAGTCCATTCGCCGGGTTGGATGCATGCGAGCAGGTGGTGGAGGTCCGACCAGTCCCGGCCCTCCACGGCAGTGCGCGAGCCCGCCAGGGCCTTCAGCGTCTCACCGCTCGCCGTCCTCCACGCCCTCGGACCCGATATGACCGTTGGCCGCTCGCCGGTCACCCGCTCCACGATCTCCTTCGCCAGTCCCGTCGGACTCCAGGCGTCGCCATCGAGTTCCCAGATCAACGGCGCGCGCGGATCGTTGCGCCAGGTGGCGCGCGCGCGTCGCGGTTCTGCGACCACCCACTCGCCGACCTGTTCGCGCAAGGCCGACGACAGGCGAAGGGCGCGCACCTCAAGCTCCAACTGCGCGCCGTCCTCGATCACGCCCTCGGCAACCAGTGTCGCGACGGCGGTCCGCTCGCGGCGCGTGCGTACACGCTCGTCGGCTGCTCGAAGCTCCACCTGCCTAGGTGAGACCGTGAAGTCTTCAATGTCTGCCAAGGGCCAGGTCTGCGAGACGGTGAGCACGAGGTCGTTCGCCGTGCGGTACGCGTTGAACTCGATCAGCGAGACCTTGAGGCCCATCTCGGTCAGCCACACCACGCTCGCCGTCACCTGCGGGGGGAAGCTCGCCGCCATAAGCGCGATCCGCGGCTCAAGGAGCAGGTCCGCATCGAGTTCGCCGCCCGCGTGCTCTTCGAGCCGGGCCAGGGCGTCCTCGGCCGACACGGCTTCGCCGCTGACCCGCGAGAGGTAGGCAGCGTGGGCCTCGGCCAGCGTCTGCGGGGTGAAGCGGCTGGCGAACGCCGCGTACTTGATGGCCTGCATCTCGACGGTGTCTGGAGCGGGGCCACGCTTCAGCTCGGCGACCACGAGACGTCCGTCGTCGTCCAGTCCCAGCAGATCGAGGCGATCGGCCGCGCGCCCGTCGCGCGCACGCCAAGCGCCAAACTCGAAGGTCACGATCCGCACGCTGTCGCCGAGGATCTCCGGGTTCTCGCGCACCCACTCCTGCAGATCGCCCCGCTCGCGGAGGCCCGCGTCTGCGAGGGTGACCGGTTGCGCAGGCCGAGCCACACGTGGCTCGACCGTGAACACCAACTCGCCAGGCATAAGCAACATCCCCCCGCCCGGTGCAGGCTACGGAACGCCCGAGGGCATGTCACTGCCAGCGGAAGCCTACGTCAGCGCCTCGGCGGCGGCGGCGGTGGCGATCTCCGCGGCGTCCATGCCGAGCAGCTCCTCCAGCACGTACTGCGTGTCCTCGCCCAGCGCGGGGGCGGCCTTGCTCAGCACGGCCGGCGTCTCCGAGAAGTGCGTCGCCGGGCCGTCGTAGGGCGTCGGGCCCATCACCGAGTGGTCGAGCGTCACGAAGAAGCCGCGCTGCGCGAGCTGTTCGTCCTCGTAGAGGTCGCTCGGGCGCTGGACGACGGAGGCGGGCACGCCGGCCTCGCGCAGCGTCTCCGCGAGCCGCCACGGATCCCGGCCCTCGCACCAGGCGGCGAGCGCGGGCTCGATCTCCTCGCGGGCGGCGAGGCGCGCCGAGGCGTCCTCGTATCGCGCGGCGGCGAAGGCGGGCAGCGCGCCGAGGGTGAGCAGCGCGCGCCACTGCGCGGTCGTCTGGACCTCGATCGCGACGTAGCGCTCGATGCCCGCCGCGCGGTAGACGCCGTGCGGGCAGCTGGTCAGCGATCGCAGGCCGACCGGCCCGGCGACCCGCCCGTTCACCGTGTAGTCCAGCATCAGCGGCTCGATGAAGTGAATCGCCGCCTCCACCTGCGCGAGGTCGATGTGCTGGCCGCGCCCGCTGCGGTTGCGCTCGAAGAGCGCGGCGGCGACGGCGGCGAGGCCGTAGCGCGGGTTGATGAAGTCCGTGTACGCCCCCCAGGGACTGCACGGCTCGCGGTCCGGCCAGCCCAGGATGCCGACGAAGCCGGACAGCGCCGCCCCGTGGCTGCCGAAGCCGCGGAATCTCCGCAGCGGCCCGCTCGCGCCTCGCATCGAGGTGCTGAGCATGATCAGCTCCGGGCGCTCGCGGCTCAGCTCCTCCCAGCCGAGGCCGAGCCGCTCCGCGACGCCCGGCGTGAAGCTCTGCGTGACGATGTCCGCCCAGTCGCAGAGCCGCCGCGCCAGCGCGATGCCCTCCGGCGTGCGCAGGTTGATCGCCGCGCCGAGCTTCGAGGAGTTGTAGTTGGCCATGAATTGCGCGCGGTCGATGCCGGGGATGCCGTCCTTGTAGGGCGGGTTCAGCCTGATGCCGTCGACCCGCGTCAGCGATTCGACGTGGACGACGGTGGCGCCGTGGTCGGCGAAGGCCTTGCTGATGATCGGGCCGACGCCGAACCAGGCGAAGTCGGCGATCTTGACGCCCTCGAACGTCTGGCCACGCGAGCCGTTCGCGCGCGCCGCGGGGCGCACGGGCTCGCGGCGGCGCTCGAGCAGCGCGTTCGCCTCGCCCAGCTTCGGGGGTGGCGCCTCGGGGCCGAGTGCGGAGCGCGACAGCGTGGCGAACGGGCCGGGGTAGCTGCGCCCGTCGATCTCGCGCCAGTACTCGCGGGAGCGCAGCTGCGGATCGTTCAGCAGGTCCTCGGTCGTGTTGATCGGCGCGATCATCAACGTCACGCGCACGGCGCGCTCGACCAGCTCGAGCTTCGTCTTGCTCTCGAGGAAGGCGACCGCCAGCTTGATCGCCTCGTTGGCGATGTCGAAGGGCAGCTCGCCCCGCTCGTAGAGGGTCTGCCACTCGAACCAGTCGACCGCCTGCACGCGCTCCGGCAGGCCCTGCTCCTCGTCGAGCCAGGCGAGCGCGTTGGCGAGCGTCTGCCAGCCCGCCGGGCCCGAGGCGATCGTGATCAGCACCAGCCCGTCCGCGCAGTGCAGCAGCGTCGGGAGTTGGAGGCCGGCGACGGTGATCGGCGAGGCGAACCCGGCGCTCGCGGCGCGCTGCTCGCCGGTGCCGGGCGGGTCGCGGCCCTCGAGCGGGGGGAAGCCCGTGGCATGCATCAGCGTCCAGACCATGCACGCCTGCATCGAGACATCGAGGTGCTGGCCGAGGCCGGAGCGATCGCGCTCTGCGAGCGCGACGACTGCGTCGGCCGCCGCCTGAGCCCCGGCGTGGAAGGCGGCCTGCGGGTAGCCCATCGGCAGCGGCGGGCGGTCGCCGTCGCCCTGCAGCCCGACGAGGCCGCCGGCCGCCTCGACAGTGAGGTCGGTCGCCGGCGCGAGCGCGAGCGGTCCGTCCTGGCCCCAGGGCGTGATCGAGGCGTAGATCAGCGAGGGGTTGAGCGTGCGCACGTCCTCGTAGCCCAGCCCGAGCGTTGCGAGGTGGCCCGGCGCGTAGGACTCGACCAGCACGTCGCTGCCCGCGATCAGCGCCCGCAGGCGACTGCGATCAGCCTCGTCCTCGAGGTCAAGGATGATGCTCCGCTTGCCGAGGGCGACCGCCGCCCAGTAGAGCGAGTCGCCCTGCCCCTGCCCGTCGCCATCCTCGGCGAAGGGCGGGCGCGAGCGGCCGGGGTGGCCCCTCGGCGGCTCGATCACGATCACCTCGGCGCCGAGGTCGGCGAGCACGCGGCCGGCGAGCGCGCCGCGCATGGTCGCGAGGTCGACGACGCGCACGCCGTCGAGGGGGCCGGGCATCAGCCAAGCTCCCGCGCGATCCGTTCGCCCTCGTCGTAGTCGGCGAACATCGTGTCGTAGTACTCGTGCAGGACCGCTCTCGCGTCGGGGTGGCTGAAGATGTAGCGGCGGTTCTCACGCGCGCCCTGCAGCACGCGGGGGATGAACGCCTCCGGGGGCAGCGCGTCGATGCGCGGTGGGGCGACCTCGTCGTCCGGCCCGGGCGGTCCGCCGTAGCGCGGCTGGCGCACGCGCACGGTGTTGCGGATCTGCGTCGCCATGCCGCTCGGGCACCAGCAGGAGATGCCGATGCCCTCCGGCTCCAGCTCGTCGCGCAAGACGTTGGCGTAGCCGACCACGGCATGCTTCGAGGCCGTGTAGACGCCGTTGACGTTCTGCCGCGCGACCAGTCCGGACATCGAGGCGGTGATCACGATCTGCGCCGGGCCCTCCTGCTCGCGCAGCAGCGGCAGGAACGCCTGCACGCTGTTGATCACGCCCCAGACGTTGACGGCGAGGATCCATTGCCAGTCCTCGCTGGTCGCGTCCGCGAGAGGCGTGGTCTTCATCACACCGGCGTTCTGGAAGAGCACGAGCCCGCTCCGCTCCGCGCCGAATTCAGCGCGGGTGCGCTCGGCCAGCGCATCGACGGAGGCGCGGTCGGCGATGTCCGTGCGCACCGCGATCGCCTCGCCGCCGCCCTCGCGGATCTCCGCGGCGACGGCCTCGCCGGCGTCTCCGTCGATGTCGGCGACGACGACGCGCATGCCGTCCGCCGCGCAGGCGTGCGCGAGCGCCCGTCCGGCGCCGCTACCCGCCCCCGTCACCACCGCCACGCTGCCCGTGAAGTCGTGCATCGCCGCACCTCCAGCCGCTCGAAAAAGCGTACGACCTGCGCGAACCGGGTGTCACGGAGCCCGGTGGACACGCGCCGGTCGCTCTGGCAGTCGCGGCGCGTTTTCGCGGCCGATCCGATCGGGGCGGGCGGCTCGATCTCGCCGCGCTGGAGCGCGGCGGACCCCTCACCCCCCGCCCTCTCCGGCAAGGGGAGAGGGAGCCGAACCGCCCTCGAAACGGGAGTTACGCAAAGGTCTCCAGGGGGAGAGGGGACCGGAGGCGGCTAGCGCCCCTCGAAGTGGGGATCACGCTTCTCGAGGAAGGAGCGGAAACCCTCGGAGGCGTCCTCGCTGCCGAGCAGCGAGAGCTGGGTGGTCCACTCGTACTCGAGGAAGTGCGACATCGGCAGCTCGCTGGCGCGCATCAGCATGCGGCGCACGCCGGTGTAGGCGAGCGGCGGCCCGGCCGCGATCGCGTGAGCGTACTCAAGCGCGCGCGGCAGCAGCTCATCGTCGGGGACGACCTCGCTGGCGAGGCCCAGTTCGAGGCAGCGCTCGGCGTCGAGCAGATCCCCGCTGTAGAGCAGCTCGATGGCGCGGGCATGGCCGACGATGCGCGGCAGCCACCAGGCCGCCCCGTAGTCCGCCGCCAGGCCGCGCTTGACGAAGACCGAGCCCATGCGCGCCGAGGCCCCGAGGAAGCGCACGTCGCAGCAGAGCGCGAGGCCGAAGCCAGCCCCGACGGCCGCGCCGTTGACCGCAGCGATGATCGGCACGTCGCAGCGCGCGAACGCCTCCGCCAGCTCGCCGGAGAGGCCCCGACGGTCCATCCGGTGATAGCGCGGGGCATCCCCACCCTCGTGCGCGGCGAGGTCGCCGAGGTCGGCGCCGGCGCAGAAGCCGCGGCCCTCGCCGGTGAGCACCAGCGCGTGCACCTCGTCGCTCTCGCTGGCCTCCGCCACGGCGTCCAGCAGCAGCTCCGCGGCGTGCCCGCTGAGCGCGTTCATGGCCTGCGGCCGGTTGAGCCGCGCCAGCAGTACGCCGCCCTCGATCGAGGTGAGCAGCGGCGCCTCATCAGCCGTGCCGTCGAACGGTTCCGTACTCCGTGCAACCATCTCCGTGCTCCTTGGGGGTCGCGGTCGCGGCCTCGCGTGCAGGCCGCCTCGGTGGAGTCTGCGCCACCGCGAGCCGCGACGCCATCCGCTATGCTCGCGCGGCGCGAAAGGGTGCGGCATGAAGATCGGCGTCCATCTCAACTTCCAGAACTACGGGGATTGGGAGCGCTACGAGGCGCGATCGAACGAGCCGCAGGCGGTCACCGATCAGCAGGTCTACGAGGAAGACCTGCACCTCGCGTCGCTCGTCGAGCCCCTCGGCTACGACTCCTACTGGACCATCGACCACCACTTCTCGCCCTACATCATGACCGGCGGTGCGATGCAGCACTTGACCTACATGGCCGGCGCGACGGAACGAATTGACTTCGGGACGATGGTGATCGTGCTGCCCTGGTACGACCCCGTGGTCATCGCCGAGCAGATTTCGGTGCTCGACAACATGCTGCAGGGGCGCAAGCTGACGATCGGCCTCGGCCGCGGCGCGGCGCAGCGCGAGTTCGACGCCTACCGCGTCCCGATGGGCGAGTCGCGCGACCGCTTCATGGAATCGCTCTCGATCCTGCGCAAGGCGCTGACGCGCGAGTGGTGGAGCCACGAGGGCGACTACTACTCGATCCCGGAGACGACGATCCGGCCGCGCCCGCGCAACGGGCCGGAGATCGTCGACAACCTGAAGGTCGCCTGGGTCAGCCCGGAAACGCTGAAGATCGCGGCCGACGCCGGCCTCGGCGTGCTGATGACGAACCAGAAGAGCTGGGACGAGTACCGCGAGGAGCTCGGCCGGTTCAATACGATCCGCCGCGGCCACGGCTGGGCGCCGGTGCAGCCGACGACGGTCGCAAACCTCGCCTGCTTCGAGACCGAGGAGGAGGCCTGGAGCGTGGTCCTGCAGGCTGTGACCGAGGCGCAGATCAGCAACAACAACCACTACCGCTTCTCGGACAGCTCGATCTTCAAGGCCGCGAAGGGCTACAGCTACTACGAGAACTTCGAGAAGACCTTCGCGCGCAAGACGATCGAGGAGATCGGCGAGTTCAACGCGCGCCCGCAGGCCTGGGGCACACCCGAGCAGGTGCTGCAAAAGCTGATCGAGATCCGCGACAAGACCAGCGCCGAGGAGATCGTGCTCAACGTCCGCTACGGCGGCATGTCCGCCGAGCACGCGGAGCGCAGCCTGCGCCTCTTCGCCCAGGAGGTGCTGCCCGAGCTGCACAAGCTCGACGCCCCAAGCGCGCCCGAGGTCGCCGGACGGGCGTAGCGCTCGGGTCTCAGCTCCGGCAACCGAGGCCGTCGCCGTCGCCGTCCAGGTTGTGCGGGTCCGGTGGCAGCACGCGGATGTCCCGGTACTCAAGGTCGCCACAGTCGAGGTCGGGCGGCGGCGGCGGGATGCAGACGTCGGGGTAGGCGCCGTCGCACTCGCCCTCGGCGGAGTCGGGGGCAGCGGTGCCCCCGGTGTCCTCATCATCCGCCAACTCGCATGCGGTCCAGAGGCCGGAGCCTGCCTCGCGGGCGCGCGCCTCGGCGTCGCGCAGCCGTTGCTCGTGGAGCACATCGGACCCGTACGGGTAGACCGTCGCGTAGCCGCCCTCGAGCAGCAGTTCGTTGAGCATCCGCCCGTCCGCGAGGTAGACGTAGCGCAGCAGCCGTCCGAAGGAGTCCGCGTTCGTGACGTCGCGCTCCAGCCGCACCTCGGAGCCCTCCGCCAGCAGCGAGGCCACGTACGCGCTCGCCTCCGGCCCGTAGCACTCCGGGCCCCTGTGGACCTCGGGCGTGTCGACCAGCAGCAGCCGCACGCTCCGCGTCTCGCCGCGCAGCGTCACCTCGATCGTGTCGCCGTCTACGACGCGCGAGACGCGCGCCGTGTCGGGCCCGGCCGGGGCGTCCTCGATAACCCAGCGCTCGATGAAGCGCTCGTTCACGAAGTCGGGTGCGCCGGGGATGTACCAGTGCCACTCGCCGGCCTCGTCCTGCACCCAGACCGACCGAGCACCCTCGAGGTCGAGCGTGAGCCCCGGCGCGGAGGCGCGCGCATCGACGGCGGCGACGAACAGGCAGGCCGCCGCGAGCAGCGCGAGCGTCACCTTCTTCATCGGTGCGCCTCTCTCTCCCGCCATGCGCGGTCAGCCCGCCAGCGCTCGCAAGACTACCGCGCGGATGGCCGGCAGCGTGGCGCCGCTGTGCGATGATGGCAGGGCGCCGGGGAGGCGATCATGGTGCTCAGGAGCATCAGGGACCGGTACTCGAAGGGCGTCCTCGAACCCCTCGAGGAGCTCGACCTCGAGGAGGGCGCCGAGGTGTCGGTGTCCATCAAGGAGGCGCCGTCACCGAAGCGCGACCCCGAGGCGATGAGAGCCGGGGCCGGCGGCTGGGTCGGCCAGCATGACGACCCGGACGAGCTGATCCGGATGATTTACGAGTCCCGCATCACCGGCTCCCGTGAGCCGCCGGACTTGTAGCGACGGGCAGAGCGCCGGGGAGGCGATCATGGTGCTCAAGCACTTCCGCGCCAGGTACTCGAAGGGCGTCCTCGAACCCCTCGAGGAGCTCGACCTCGAGGAGGGCGCCGAGGTGTCGGTGTCCATCGAGGAGACGCCGTCGCCCAAGCACGACCCCGAAGCGATGAGAGCCGGGGCCGGCGGCTGGGTCGGCCAGCATGATCCCGAGGAACTCAAGCGCATGATCTACGAGGCCCGCATCGCGGGCTCGCGCGAAGCGCCGGCTCCCTAATTCCTTGCAGCACATGGTCGACACGGACTGGGTGATCGACTACATGCACCGGGTGGGGCGTATCGTCGGCCGTGTTGCGGAACTGACTCCGGCCGGCATCGGCATGAGTGTCATTTCGCTGGCTGAACTCTACGAGGGGGTGCAGGGGGATGTGGACCCGCAACACAGCGAGCGTGAGTTGGACGCCTTTCGTGAGCGCGTGTACCTGCTCGAGGTGGATGAGCAGATCTGCCGGATCTTCGGCAGGGAGCGGAGCCGCCTGCGAGCCGACGGCAACCTCATCGGAGACCTCGACCTGCTGATCGGCGCCACGGCGCTGCGGCACGGCCTGACGCTGCTCACCAACAACCGGCGGCACTTCGAGCGGATCGAGGGGCTGGCCATCGAGTCGGTCTGAGGCCGCGCTCGCTCCGCGCCGTCAGCTTGGGCCGTCGGGCTTGTCCTCCTGGCCTGCCCAGACGGCGCCGAGCTCGCGGTAGGCGAACCGCCAGGCGCCCTCGTGGCGCGCGTACCGGTCGCGGTAGTGGATGTACATCACGCGGTCGCGCGTGCCCTGGTCGTCGGTCTCGATGAAGTGATGGGCGATGCAGTAGGTCTCGCCGCGCACGACACCGTCGTCGATCCGGTAGTGGGACTGGCCGACAAAGTGGAAGGTGCGGTCGTAGCGACGGAGGCCGGACACGCCCTCCGCGATCGCCTCGCGACCCTCGTAGCGGAAGCGCGAGGAGATGAGCACGCCGTCCGGCGTGAACAGCGCGGCGAAGCCCTCGAAGTCCCGCGCGTCCGCGGCGAAGGCGTAGCAGTGGCCGAGCGCGACCAGCTCCTCGCGATCCTCGCGCGTCAGCTCCGCGGGCGCGGCATCGCTCACGCGGCCGCCTCGCGGAAGCGCGCGACGATGGCACTGAACTGCTCTGTCGCCTCCTCGCGCTCCTCGGACACGGGGAACCCCCCGCGCACGTCCGTCACCCCGGCGGCCACGAGGTCGGGCACCGCAGCCATCGTCGCGTCGAGGTCGAGCGCGCCCGCGTCGTCGAGGACGCTGGGCAGCCGCCCGACGACCCCGAGCTCCGCCGGGTCACGGCCGAAGCCCGCGACGGCCTCGCGCATGCGCTCGATGCCGCTCGCGATGTCGGCGGCGTCGGGGCCCCAGGGGATCCAGCCGGAGCCGTAGCGCGCGAGCCGCCGCATCGCCCTCGGATTGACGGTGCCGCTCACCCAGATCGGGACGCCGCCGGGCTGCACCGGCTTGGGCATCTGGTGGACGTTGCTGAACGTCACGCCCTCGGCGTCGTAGGACGCGACGCGGTTGCGCCAGAGCGTCTGGCAGACCTCGATCGTGTGGTCGAGCAGCCGTCCGCGCCGCTGGTAGGGGAGGCCCGCCGCCTCGTACTCCGCGAGTTGCCAGCCGATGCCGACGCCGATGTCGAGCCGGCCGCCGGAGAGCACGTCGATCGTCGCGCCCACCTTGGCGAGCACCAGCGGGCGGCGCAGCGCGGCGAGCAGGATGTTGGTCCCGAAGCGCACGCGCGTCGTGACCGAGGTGAGGTGGGCGATCACCGTCAGCGGGTCCAGCCAGTAGCCGTCCGGGCTCGTCGGCTGGACGCCGCCTCGCTGGCCGCCCAGGGCCGGGTTGGCGTAGTCCTCGAGTTGCTCGCCGAAGGCCACGTGGTCGGAGACGGTGAGCCGGTCGACGCCGGCCTCGTCGGCCGCCTGGGCGACATCGATCAGATGTCGCCAGCTGCCGGGATCCTCCGGGGTGAACGAGCGGAGGCCCGTCGAAAGTTGCGGCTGCACTGGGTCGCTCCCTCCCGGGCGCGTACGCCCGATGCACGGTGCTGAGGCCGGGCGATGATAGCGCTTCGCCGAGGGTCAGGCCGGGAGCGGATGGCGACGCTGAAGCCGCGCGAACGGGTGCAGCCGGGATTGTGACTACAATCGCAATGTTGACAGGCAGGCGCGAGACCAGACAATGCCCGTGATATTCACCATGCGATACTTTGGGGGAGTGTGCCATGACCGCTTCAGACACGGCAGCCCGGTACGAGGAAACGTCGGACGCAGAGGAGAGCGGCGGCCTCATGCTGCGCCAGCGCGCGAGCCGGCGCGCCGTGATGCGCGGAGCGCTGCTCGGGGGCGCCGGCCTTGCCGCGGCAGCGCTCATCGGCTGCGGCGACGACGATGACGACGACGGCGCGGCCCCGGCAGCAACGGCGGCCCCCACGACTGCCCCGACGGCTGCCCCGACGGCGACGGCCGCGCCGACGGAGGCGCCGCTCTCCGAGGCGGCGCAGGGCGTGCGCGCACTGAACGCACAGGCCGAGAAGGACGGCGCGCCGTTCCCCTACGACTTCGAGGAGCCGGACAAGCCCCCGAAGGCCGGCGGCATCCTCAAGATGGCCTACCGCTTCGACATCGGCAGTTGGGACCAGAGCAAGGTCGGCGTCGTCGGCACGACGCTCTACAATCAGGCCGCGTACAACCGGCTGGTCGGGTTCAAGCACGGCCCCGGCGTCTCGAAGTTCCTCAACGAAATCGAGCCCGAACTGGCGCAGACCTGGGAACTCTCGGAAGACGGCCTCACCTACACCTTCAACATCGCCCCCGGAATCAAGTATCCGAACGTCGCGCCGGTCAACGGGCGCGACTTCACCGCGGCGGACATCAAGTTCGTCTACGAGCGACACGGCCAGGAGGAGACCAGCGTCCATAAGCAGTACTTCTCGCTGGTCTCGGCGGTCGAGACGCCGAATGACGACACGCTGGTGGTACGCCTCAGCAAGCCGAGCCCTGACTTCCTCGTCGGGCTCGCCCTGCGCTGGAACGTGATCTACCCGCGGGAGCCGGTGGACGACGGCACGATCGACACCCAGCTCCCGGTCGGCACCGGCCCACTGATCACCACGGAGGCCGTGCCCAGCAGCCACGTCAAGATGGAATCCAACCCGGACTACTGGGAAGGCAAGCCCCTGCTCGACGGCCTCGATGTCCGCATCATGCCGGACGAGAACGCACAACTGGCGGCATTCCGCGCCGGCCAGGTGGACCTCGCCGCCATGCCGTCCGACCTCGCGACGCTGCACAGCGTCCACGAGGAGACCAACAACCAGCAGGTGAACGACCCGATCCTGATGGCCACGAACTCCGTCGGCTTCCAGTTGAAGAACCCCAAGTTCTCCGACGTTCGCGTACGGCGGGCGCTCGGCTTGGCGCTGCGGCGGGAGCAGCTCCTGGACATCCTCTACGACGGCTCCGGGCTCTTCGTGCCCGTCACCGCCTGGCCGTTCGTGCTGGACGCGATCCCCGACAGCAAGGAGTTCGGGGCGTACTGGCACTACGACGCGGACGAGGCGAAGAAGCTGCTCTCGGCCGCGGGCGCCGAGGACCTCGAGTTCCCGCTGCTCGCCAGCGACCGGCTGCTGCGCGGCATCGGCACCCGCGAGATGGAGATCCTCCAGCAGCAGTGGGCGGAAATCGGCGTCAAGATGGAGCTGCAGGTGGTCGACTACTCCGAGTACAACCGGCAGTGGTTCGGAAACAACTTCGAGGAGGTCGCCTCCGGCACCGCGACCGTCGCGCCGACGGCGGACGGGTTCTTCTTCGACCAGGTCCACCCCTCGGCCGTCACGAACCGCTGGGGGATCGACGACGCGGAGGTCACGGATTGGGCGGAGCGGCAGAAGGTGGAGCTCGACCCGGACGCGCGCAGGGAACTGCACGTGCGGATCTTCGACAAGGTGCTGGATCAGGTCTACCGCATCGAGCGCACCGCACCGTTCCCCAACAACACGCAGCAGAACTGGGTGCGGAACTTCCGGTTCAGCTACCCGTTCATCAGCCACCACTGGGTGTACGAGTGGGGCGACCAGTTCCACACCGGCTGGCTCGACAGGGCCTAGCTGCCGTGGCGATACTGCCGCTCACGAAGCGACGGTGGGGTGCGCCTCCGCTCTGAGCGCGGACGGCGCCTCCCGCTGACCAAGGCTACCGGGATTGGGTGATGGGTCAATACGTCCTCCGGCGAGTCCTCGCCTCGATCCCCACGCTCGTTCTTTTCTCACTGCTCATCGCAGGGCTGATCCGGCTCGTCCCCGGCGACGTGGTGGAGGCGCGGCTGGCCGGCGGCGGTGGTATGGACGGCGGCTCGCTCAACGAGGAGACGATCCAGGCCCTGCGCGAGGATCTCGGCCTCGATCGATCGTTCCCCGAGCAGTACATCGATTGGGTGACGCACGCGATCCGTGGCGACCTCGGGGTCTCGATGTGGACCTACCAGGGGGTCACGACCGCAATCTTCCAGCGCGCCAGGCTCTCAATTCAGCTCGCGTTGATGGCGATGGGCATCGCGCTCGTGATCGCGATCCCGCTGGGCGTGCTCTCCGCGATCAAGCAGGACAGCTGGCTGGACTACCTGGCGAGGCTGTTCGCGGTCGCGGGGCTCTCCATCCCCGACTTCTGGATCGCCACCATGGTCCTGCTCGCGCTCTCGCTCTACATCGGCTGGCTGCCGGAGTTCGGGTACTTCCCGCCCTGGGAGCAGCCCTGGAAGAACTTCCAGGCGCTGATCTTCCCGGCGCTGATCATCGGCTACCGCTACTCCGCGATCAGCGCGCGGATGACGCGCTCCGCCATGCTCGAGGTGCTTCGCCAGGACTACGTGCGGACCGCACGCGCGAAGGGCCTGACGGACCGCGTCGTGATCACCAGGCATGCGCTGCGCAACGCCCTGATCCCCGTGGTCACGATCATGGCCAGCCAGCTCAGCCATCTCCTCGGCGGGCTCGTGGTGGTCGAGACGATCTTCTCCCTGCCGGGGATGGGCCGGCTCGTCCTCGATTCGGTGATCTCGCGGGATTACCCGGTCGTGCAGGGCGCGGTCATGATGATTGCTCTGGTGTTCGTCCTCGCGAACCTGCTCGTGGACCTCTCGTACGCCGTAATCGACCCGCGGATCCGCTACTCCTAGGCACGATGGCGGGGCGGAGGATGAGCGCATGAGCGAAGCCACGGCCGCCCCGTCCGCTCTTGATGGACTCCGCCGCGAGCCGCGCTCCCCGCTGTCCGATGCGGCGCGGCGGCTGGTCCGCACGCCGGTCGGCGCCGTCTCGCTCGCGGCGATCCTGCTGCTCATGATCGCCGCGGCGCTCTCCCCCGTGGCCACGCCGCACGACCCGTTCCTGATCGCCGACCGGCCGTTCCTCAGACCAAGCTTCACGCACTGGATGGGAACCGACTCGATCGGCCGCGACCTCTTCAGCCGAGTGCTGATCGGGGCGCGCATCTCGCTCTACGTCGGCGTGGTCGCTGTCGTGGCGGGGACGCTCTCGGGCAGCTTCGTGGGCCTGATCAGCGGGTTCGCCGGCGGGAAGCTGGACCTCGTCGTGCAGCGCGTGGTGGATTCGATGGTCTCGATTCCGGCACTGGTGCTCGCGCTCGTGATCGTCTCCGTGTTCGGGCCGGGGACCACCAACGGACTGCTGGCGATCGCGCTCGTGATCGCTCCCAACAACTCGCGCGTGATCCGGGGCGCCGTCCTCTCGGTGAAAGAGAACGTCTACATTGAGGCGGCGTCCGCGACGGGCGCCAGCCCCTGGCGCGTGATGCTGCGCCACGTGCTCCCGAACGTGACCGCCCCGATCCTCATCCTCGTCTCGGCCTCGCTCGGGGCGGCGATTCTGATCGAGGCGGCGCTCTCCTTCTTCTCACTGGGAACGCAGCCGCCCGATCCATCGTGGGGCTACATGCTGAGCAAGGACGGCCGCGCCTTCATGGAGCGCGCCCCCTGGCTGGCGATCTTCCCCGGGCTGGCGATCAGCATCACCGTGCTCGCCTTCAACCTGCTCGGCGACGTGATCCGCGACGTACTCGACCCGCGGCTGCGGGGCACTCGCTAAGCCGGCCCGGCACACGCCCGCCACGCGATCGGACCGAACACGGGCGACAGAGCACGCGAGGGCGAGGCGCGCCCCGAAGCGGGCGCGAAGGTCAGGCGCGCGCCTTGGCGGCCGCGGTGCGCCCGGCGACGCGGCCGAAGGCGAGCGCGTCGGCGATGTGGAAGCCGCCGTCCTTGCACCAGCTGTAGGTGGAGCTGACGGTGCCCGCGGCGTAGAGCCCCGTGATCACGCGCCCGAAGGGGTCCAGCACCTGCGTGTGCTCGTTGCGCCGCGGACCGCCGTTGGTCCAGCCCAGCAGCGGCCCCGAGGTGAAGGCGTAGTACGGTGGCTGGTCGATTGGCGTCAGGGTCCGCGGGTGGCGGCCGAACTGCTCGTCCACGCCGGCCGCGCAGGCCTCGTTGTAGCGCTGCACGGCGCCCTCGAGAACCTCGCCGTCCACGTCCAGCAGCGCGGCGAGTTCGGCCGGGCTGTCCGCGCGCTTGATCCAGCCCCGCTCGATCTCGGCGCTGTTGTCCTCGCTCCACTCGTAGCCCTCGACGAGCATGTTCCAGCCGACGGGCAGCAGCGAGGGCGGCGGGCTGATCGGGCCGGCGAGGCGCGTGCGTTCGTCGAAGATCACGTGCATCGGCTCCGCCGGGTAGAGCTCGTAGCGGCCGTGCAGCCGCGCGTGACCGTGGCCGTTCTGGGGGAACTCGTTCATCAGCCGCCGGCCGTCCATGCCGGTGAAAACGAAGCCGCGCGCGAAGAGGAAGGATACGTAGAAGCCGCTCTCGAAGCCGGGCGCGCGGAAGCCGAAGGCGGTCGCCATGTTGTCCATGTGCCAGAGGTCGGCGCCCACCTGTTGCGCCATGCGGATGCCGTCGCCGGTCCCCGCAGGCGACCCCCAGACGGGCGAGTCCGGCAGCTGCAGGTAGTCGCGCACCATCTCCGGGTTGTTCTCGAACCCACCGGTGGCGAGCACCACACCCCGCCGCGCGCGCACGCGCAGCGGCGTCCCGCCCTCGCTCGCCCCGCTCAGTGCCTCGACGCCCACGATGGCGCCCGAGGCGTCCCGCAGCAGTTCGCGCCCCGGCGTATCGAGCAGCAGCTCGATGCCACGCTCCTGCACGGCCGCGGCGAGCGCGGCGAAGAGCCGCCCGTTCCCCAGCTCGCCATCGACGCCGATGTAGCCGCCGTAGGACTCGCTGCCGGGCAGCTCCGGGAACTCGGGGCGGTAGTCGCCGTGCGGGGCGACGCGCGCGCCGAGACTCTCGACCCAGGCCGAGTTCTGCGCCGTCTCGTGCGCCCAGACCTGGATGATCTCCTCGGGGACGGGGAACTCGCCGCAGAGAGCGCGCAGGTAGGTGGCGATGCCCTCGGGGTCGCTGTTGTCGAACCAGACGCCACCGGAGACGCGCGTGTTGCCGCCCTCGCGGCCCGCGGGCATCTTCTCGAGCACGACGACGCTCGCCCCGGCGTCGTGCGCCTCGATGGCGGCGGCGCAGCCGGCCGCGCCCAGCCCGAGCACGACGACGTCCGCCTCGTGATCCCAAGCCGGTTCTGGCATCGCGTTCACACCCTTCCGGGTTCACCGTTCGCGTCGCAGCAGCCCTGATGCTACACAGGATGAGACCCGACGCGGGGAGGAGTGCGGACGTGACGGAGATTCGCCTGACCGTGAACGGCTGGCCTCCCGCGAAGAGCGAAGCGCAGTCGATGTTCGGGAAAGGCCACCCGCATCGCTACCGCGTGCATGACCTCCTGAAGGCGGCGCAACAGGCGCTCGACGGATTGGAGTGGGAGCCGCTCGAGCAGCGGACGGTCGGACTCGAACTCGTCGTAGTCGAGCCGACGACCGAGTCCGCGCCGTCGGATGCGACCAACTACCTCGGCGGCGTCGCGGACGTGCTGCAGGCCAACCGCGTGAACGCCGACTTGTCGTACTTCGGGGACGCGGCCGCTGCTTCGCTCTACGCTGACGATCGTCAGATTCGGGAGGTGCGGTACTCCGTCGAGCGCGGCGTCGCATCCGGCTACCGGGTGCGCGTATGGGTGTTGTAGCGCAGCGTCGGAGGATGGCGCGCCGGGAAGGATTCGAACCCTCGACCATCAGATCCGAAGTCTGACGCTCTGTCCCCTGAGCTACCGGCGCGCGAAGGGCATTGCGGGCGCCGCTGCGCGCAGCGGTTCCGGCCCTCGATTCCATGCTAACAGCGCCGCAGGTTGCGAACGCGCCATGCGCGAGGGACGGGCGATGCAGCGACGGGCCGGCCCGGCCGCATCTCCGATTTCGCTAGAATGCCAACGGTCCGCCTTGAGGCAAGGCAGAACGATTCATGACCTTCGACTATGACCTGGCGGTGATCGGGTCCGGACCCGCGGGGCAGCGGGCCGCGATTCAGGCCGCGAAACTGGGCAAGCGCGCGGCCGTGATCGAGCGTGAGCCCACGGTCGGGGGCATGAGCGCCCGGGCCAGCACCTCCAGCAAGACGTTGCGCGAGGCAGCACTGCACCTCACCGGGTACCGGGAACGCCACGTCTACGGCGAATCGTTCGCGGTGAAGCAGAACATCACCATGAGCGACCTGCTGTTCCGGACCGACTACGTGATGAAACACGAGGCGGACGTTCTGCGCAGCCAGCTCGCCAGAAACAGACTGGACCTGATCAACGGTCATGCGTCGTTCGTCGATCGCCACACCCTGGGCATCGCCGACGATGAGGGCGGAGCGCTCCGCACGATCACGGCCGACAAGATCGTGGTCGCCGTCGGGACGTACTCGACAGCGCCCCCGGTCGTCTACGCCGACGGACGGCTGATCTTCGTCAGCGACGACGTACTGAACCTGCCCGAACTGCCCCGCACGCTGACGGTCGTCGGCGCGGGTGCGATCGGCCTCGAGTACGCCTGCACCTTCGCCGCGCTCGGTGTGCGCGTCACGCTCGTCGAGCGCGGCTCGCGCTTGCTGACGTTCGCGGACGACGAGATCGCCGACACCCTCACGTACCTCATGCGTCAGAACGGAGTCACGCTGCGCCCGAACGAGGTGGTCTTCGACATCGAGTACGTCATCGATGAGCGCGGCAACCGCGTGCGCGTCATGCTCGAAAGCGGGAAACAGATCGTCAGCGACGCGGCGATGTACTGCGTCGGGCGCACCGGCAACACGGAGTCGCTCGCCCTGGAAACCGTGGGCCTGGAGGCCGACGGGCGCGGGCGCCTGAGCGTGGACGAGCACTACCAGACCGGGGTGGAGGGCATCTACGCGGTCGGAGGCGTGATCGGCTTTCCCGATCTCGTACCGACCTCGGAACTGCAGGGCCGTCTGGCCGCGTGCCACGCGTTCGGCGTGCCCGCGGGGCCCTTCTCCGAGCTCTTCCCGTACAACGTCCAGACGATTCCCGAAGTCGCAATGGTCGGGCCGACAGAGGCCGCGCTCACCGAGCAGGAAGTCCCCTACGAGGTTGGCAAGGCTAGCTATCGCGAGTCCGTGCGCAGCATGATTATCGGCAACGAGGGCAGCGGTTTGCTGAAGCTGCTCTTCGAGATCGAGTCGCGGAAGCTCCTCGGCGTGCACATCATCGGCGAGGGCGCGGCCGAACTGATCCAGATCGGGCAGGCCGTGATCGCCCACAACGGCACGATCGACTATTTCACGGAGGCCGCGATCAGCTATCCGACGCTGGCCGCGTCCTATGCAACCGCCGCCCTGGACGGCCTCAACCGGCTCCAGCAGTAGCGACGAGGCCGCCGGGCACCGCAATCCCGGCTTGGCGCCCCCATCGTCCTGCGCCACTCTCGCTGGCAGCATGAAGGGAGCGCCCGGATGCAGGTCCGCTACGACTCCGAAGCCGATGTGATCTTCCTGACGCTCCGCGCAGCCGATGGTGGCGAGGCCGGTGGGCGGCGGATCGACGAGACGCGCATCGCCCACCTCGATGGCGCCGGTCACGTGTTCGCGTACGAGTTTCTCGCCGTGAGCCGTGGCGTATCGCTCGACGGGATCGGGGCGGACGACGCAGCGCTCATCCGCGAGACGCTCCAGCCCGTCGGCCGGCTCGCCGTCGCCTGACGGCGTCTCGGGCACGCACGCGTCTCACGCATCCCGCGCGAGCGGTAGCATCGCGCGGGACGCAGCGCCAGCGGAGAGGACGTGAGATGCGGGTCACGAGGATCTACACCGGCGACGACGGGCGATCGCACTTCGAGGACATCGACGTCGACACGGACCAGGGGACGACGCAGCGCTCTCCGGACTTCCCCGCGCTCGCCGTCGGGCTGCGCGAGTCCGAGGGCACGCGCGACCTGGACTTCCACCCCGCGCCACGGCGGCAGCTGGTGATCACGCTCGGCGGGCGCATGGAGATCGAGGTCGGCGACGGCTCCAAGCGTGAGTTCGGATGCGGCGACATCTTCCTCGCCGACGACACCAGCGGGCAGGGCCACATCCTGCGCGACACCGGCGGCGCGCACCGCGGCGTCGTGGTCCCGCTCGCGCCCGAGTTCGACCTCGACGCGTTCCGCGGCGGGTAGCCCCGGCCCCCGCCGCCCGCTGCTACGGCAGCGGCGAGTAGTCGGTCGGCGTGAGGATGTCGGAGCGGATGCGCGTGGTGAGCGAGCCGTCGCGGTGCGACTCGGCGCGGACGCGTCGCCACTCCTCGTCGGCCCTGAACGAGGCCCACTTGCGGTCGCGGTCGGTCATGTCGTCGAACTTCATCAGGTAGACGAGTTGGTCGCTCCAGCCACCGTGGCCGTACGTCCAGAAGCCGACGACGTCCATGCCGTGGTTCGCGAAGATGCGCAGCGTGTGGTCCCGGAAGCGCGCGTTCAGCTCCGGCATCTTCCCCGGGGCCGCCTCGTAGGTTCGCAGCTCGTAGATCATTGCTGATCCTTTCCGCCCTGCCTCGACGCTATGGCAGCGGCGAGTAGTCGGTCGGCGTGAGGATGTCGGAGCGGACGCGCACCGTGAGCGAGCCCTCGCGCTGCGACTCTGCGTAGACGCGGTGCCATTCCTCGTCGGCTATGAACGAGGCCCACTTGCGGGCGCGATCGGCCATGTCCTCGAACTTCATCATGTAGACGAGCTGGTCGTTCCAGCCGCCGTGGCCGTAGGTCCAGAAGCCAACGACGTCCATGCCGTGGTTCGCGAAGATGCGCAGCGTGTGGTCGCGGAAGCGGGCGTTCAACTCCGGCATCTTCCCCGGAGCGGCCTCGTAGGTCCTCAGTTCGTAGATCATCGCTGTTCCTTCCGGCGCGGCGCCGCTACGGCAGCGGCGAGTAGTCCGTCGGCGTAAGGATGTCGGAGCGGATGCGCGTGGTGAGCGAGCCCTCGCGCTGCGACTCGGCGCGGATGCGCCGCCACTCCTCGTCCGCCCCGAACGACGCCCACTTGCGGTTGCGCTCCTCCATGTCGTCGAACTTCATCAGGTAGACGAGTTGGTCGCTCCAGCCGCCGTGGCCGTACGTCCAGAAGCCGACGACGTCCATGCCGTGGTTCGCGAAGATGCGCAGCGTGTGGTCCCGGAAGCGCGCGTTGAGCTCCGGCAGCTTGCCCGGCGCCGCCTCGTAGGTCCTCAGTTCGTAGATCATCGCTGCTCCTTCCGCCCCGGCGCCGCCGTGCCGCGCGCCGGAGGCGACGATACGCGCTCACGAGGCGCACGGCGAGACGGCGATGGGGGTAGCGGGCCCCCTGGTTACGCCTTGAGCCCGGGGAGATGCTCCGCCCCGAACTCCGCGATGAGCTCGGGGGTGCGGTCGATGTGCTCCGGGTCAGCCCTGACGGTCGTGTGCCCCACGCCGGCCTCGGCGAGCTTGTGCATCTCCTCCGCCAGACGGCCCAGTTCCCCGGCGGTGAGGAAGCCTGCACCGCCGGCGTGCAGCGTGATCGACGCTGGATCGCGTCCAGCGCGATCGGCGAGCTCGCGCACGCGATCCCAGTCCCTCATCGTCTTCTCGAGTGGGCTCCGCGGCGCGGCCATCCAGCCGTCGCCGTAGCGCACGGCCCGCTCCATCTGCGGCCGCGTGTCGCCGCCGAACCAGAAGGGGATCGTCCCGGCCGGCCGGGGCCGGCAGGTCCAGCCGTCGACCCGATAGAACTCGCCTTCGAAGTCGACCCAGTCCTCCGACCAGAACGCCCGCAGGAGCCGCAGGGCCTCGTCGGTTCGCCGCCCGCGGCGATCGTACGGGGCGGACAGCACCTCGAACTCCTCCTCGCACCAACCGACGCCCACGCCGAGGATGAGCCGTCCGCCGCTCAGGTGGTCGAGTGTTGCGAGCACCTTCGCGAGCAGCACCGGCTGCCGCATCGGCAGCACGAGCACCGATGTGCCGAGCTGGATGATCGAGGTAGCTCCGGCCACGAAGGTCAGCAGTGTGAGCGCCTCGAGCATCACGTCCGGGGGGTAGATGGTGCTGTTGATCCCGTCCGCCGCGTACGGGTACGGCGAACGGAACTCCCGGGGTACCACCACGTGGTCGGCGGCCCACAGCGAGTCGAACCCCGCGGCGTCGGCAGCCTCTGCGCAGCGCAACACGTGCTCCCTCGTCGCCGTCGGGCCGAACTGCGGGAGCGAGAGCCCAACCTGCATGATCGCCCTGGCTCCAATCGGCGCCGGCGCCCGTATGCGCGGGCCAGCGCTCGGCGAAGTAGCCGTCGCGCGAGAGCGTGGGGCCTGCCAATACGGCCCCGGCTGAAACCGTCGCTTGTCGGAGCTCGATTCAGCCACTCCGGGCGAAGCCCGCTGGATTATAGGTGAGGGAGCATTGCCCCCGCGGATCGCATCAGGCGCTTGCTGGGGATGCTGTCGTGATCGCCCCTGCGTAGCGAGCGTTTCTATCCAGCTAGCGCTTGGTGACCTGCGACAAACCCGGGAGCCATCACCCTTAGCCGCCAATCCATATACTCCCAAAACGCATCCGGGGCGTATTGTCTGGTATTCGGATCAAGCACGCCGCGCTTCGTGATTCGGCAGTTCTTCCAGTCGCTGGCCCGCACTTTCTTCGGTGCAACTCCCGCCCAGAACACGTGGAATGGCAGGTGGGCGTATACAGCGAGCACGTTGTCGCCGGTTACGATGCCGCTATCGAATCCCCGTGTCATGTAGAAGTCCCACAGCGACCGAATCACGCCGTCGCGCGGGATTTCCGTGAGCCCGACACTTATTCGAAGCGGCTGGAGCTTGCCTGGCCAGTCAGAGTCGCCCAGCAGGTAATTCCGGAAATCCTCGCATGCCCCCTCGAGAAGGCGTCTGTGCCGAGCGGACAGCGGCTCGACAACGTACTTGTCATCTCCGGAGAAGTACAGGTTGGCTACACACACGCGTAGCATGAGGCCGCACGCGAACCGCAGAAGCCACTCCTCGTAGGCAATGGCTTCGCTGCTAAGCGCGTACGCGTAACCGAACACATACCTGCTGAAGGCTTGGTCATCACGACTCAGTAACTGCTCGCATGCGCGACAGAACATGTGGTGCGTTGGGCCATCTTGTACGAGATGCCCGTCATGCCCCTGTCGAAGGCGTACGTGCCCAGGCTTTGCGGACGTTCGCTTTAGGTACCTGCTTACGAATCGCGGGATCACATGTCCGCGTTGCAAGGAGGCTATCTCACGACAAAGGAAGCACCGCCGCCGGTTGCCACAGCACTCGGCTGCGGCGGCGGGCAGTTCCGCCAGAGGCTCACCGCGCCACTTGCCGCTCTGCGTTGCGTCCATCACTGGGATTCCTCTGCCAGAGACGACAGATATGGGGGGTGAAGTCCTGAGGCCCTTCGCGCGTGGGTCGCGGATGTCCGTTCCGACACGGCGGGCTCCCTACGGGCCGCAAGCGATCATAGCGCACACCTTCTGCTTGGCAGCTGCGAAGTACGGTAGCAGTCACTCTTGATGCACTGCGGCCCCCCAGCCCCGCGACCGGGCGGCGCGCGGCCTGCTACCCTCGGCGCGCGACGAAGGAGTTGCCATGGGCGCCGGACCTGCGGCGGGTATGCCGCTCTCCGATCTGCTGGTAATCGACCTCACCCGCGCGCGCTCGGGGCCGACCTGCGTGCGCCAGCTCGCGGACTGGGGCGCGGACGTGATCAAGATCGAGCCGCCGCCCTCCTCGGGCGTGCAGGCGACGATCACCGGCGGGCGGCTCGGCTTCGACTTCCAGAACCTGCACCGCAACAAGCGCAGCCTCACGCTCGACCTCAAGGCTCCCGAGGGCCGCCAGGTGCTGCTCGACCTCGCGAAGACCGCCGATGTCGTCGTCGAGAACTTCCGCCCGCTGGTCAAGCAGCGGCTGGGGATCGACTACGAGACGCTGCGCGAGGTCAACCCGCGCATCATCTACGGCAGCATCTCCGGGTTCGGGCAGAGCGGACCCTACCGCGACCGGCCCGGCTTCGACCAGATCGCGCAGGGCCTCGGCGGCATCATGTCGGTGACCGGCCTGCCGGGGCAGGGGCCGGTGCGCGCCGGCGTCCCGATCGCGGACCTCAGCGCGGGGCACTTCCTCGCGCAGGGCATCCTGCTGGCGCTGCTGGAACGCGCACGCTCCGGCGAGGGCCAGTGGGTGCACACCTCGCTGCTCGAGGCGCAGATCGCGATGATGGACTTCCAGGCGGCGCGCTGGCTGATCGAGCAGGATCTGCCGGGCCAGGCCGGCAACGACCACCCCACCTCGATCCCCACGGGCGTCTTCCCGACCTCCGACGGCCACATCAACATCGCCGCCTCCGGCCAGCCGATCTACGAGCGCTTCTGCAAGGCGATCGGCGCGCCCGGGCTGATCGAGCACCCCGACTACGCCGACGGGGAATCGCGCTCGGCGAACCGCAAGACGCTCAACGCCAGGCTCTCCGAGATCACGAACACCCGCAGCAGCGCCGCGTGGATCGAGGACCTCAACGCGGCCGGCGTGCCCTGCGGGCCGATCTACCGCGTCGACGAGATGGCCGCGGACGAGCAGGTGCTGCACCTCGGCATCGCCCGGCCGGCGGCGCACCCCACGCTCGGGGAGATCGAGCTCGTCGGACAGCCGATGCAACTCGAGCGCACCTCGCAGCCAGCGCAGATGCGCAGCGCCGCGCCCGCACTCGGCGAGCACAGCGACGAGGTGCTGACAACCCTCGGCTACGACGACGAGGCGATCGCCGGGCTGCGCGCCCGCGGCGTCGTCTGAGGCGCGACCACCCCGGACGAGCAGCCCTCGCAGGGCCGGAGGAGCGATGGAGACGACGACCGACCAGCTAATCGCCGAGGTCGAGGACGGCATCGGCTGGCTCACGTTCAACCACCCCGAGCGGCGCAACGCGCTGACGATGGCGATGACGGCGGGCCTGCCCGACATTCTCGAGCAGTTCGCCGACGACGACGCGGTGCGCGTGCTGGCGATGAAGGGCGCGGGCGACCGCGCCTTCGTCTCCGGGGCCGACATCTCCGAGTTCGAGCAGCGCCGCTCCTCGCCGGAGTCGATCGCGAAGTTCGACGCGGCGGGCGCGCGCATGGCGGCCTCGTTCGCCGAGTTCCCGAAGCCGATCGTGGCGATGATCCGCGGCTTCGCGATGGGCGGCGGGCTGATGATGGCGATGCGCGCCGACATCCGCATCGCCGCCGGGGACTCGCAGTTCGGCATCCCCGCGGCGCGCCTCGGGCTCGGCTACGGCTACCAGGGCGTCGAGAACCTCGTGGCGCTCGTCGGCCCCGCCTACGCGAGCGATATCCTGCTCACCGGCGGGCGCTTCGACGCGCCGACGGCGCTGCGCATGGGCCTCGTCAACCGCGTCGTCGCCGTCGAGGATCTCGAGGCCGAGACGCGCGCGGTCGCCGGCGCGATCGCGGAGAACGCCCCGCTCACCATCGCCGCCCTGCGCGCCTCGATCAGCGAGGCGCTGAAGGACCCGGCGCGCCGCGACACCGACGCCATCGCGGAGATGGTCGCCGCCTGCTTCGCGAGCGGGGACTACATCGAGGGCCGCCGCGCCTTCATGGAGAAGCGGCGGCCCGAGTTCACGGGGCGCTGAGCCGGGCATGCACCTCGCGCTGATCGCCCTCGGCGGCGCGGCGGGCGCGCTGCTGCGCTACGGCGTCAGCGAGTGGGTGACGGCGCCGCGCGGCGGCTTCCCGCTGGCGACGCTGCTGGCGAACATCAGCGGCGCCTTCCTGCTCGGCCTCGCCTCGCTGCTGCTCGTGCGCCTCGAGGTCTCCACGGCGCTGCGGCTCGGCCTCACCGTCGGCGTACTCGGCGCCTACACCACCTTCTCCACCTTCAGCGTGGAGACCCTCGACCTGCTCAACGACGGCGAGTGGCGGACGGCCGCGCTCTACGTCCTCGCCAGCGTCGCGGGCGCCCTCGCTGCGGCGTGGGCGGGGCAGAGCCTCGCCCGCGCGACGGGGTAGGGGCAGTTGCTGCTACTGACGGGCGCAACGTGCTCTTGACCCCTCTCTCCACACAATAGTATCGTTGTGTCTGTGATACCAGAATTCGAAGCTGGCGGGCTCCTCCCACCCGGAGTCCACTGGGCGACCTGGGAAGAAGTGATCGACAGATTCGGCACCAACCCCTGGAGGCAACCCCTCTTGACCGGACTCAGAGCAGCGCTAGAGAACCTGCAAGTCGCGGGCTGCCGGGCCGTCTACCTCGACGGGAGCTTCGTGACGAGCAAGGCCGTTCCGAACGACTACGACGCCTGTTGGGAAGAGGCGGGTGTCGATCCGGATGTCCTCGATCCCGTTCTCCTGACCTTCGACCCCGGACGAGTGACGCAGAAGGCCAAGTACCTGGGGGAGTTGTTCCCTGCGTCGTTCGTCGCCGATCAGGACGGGCTGTCGTTCCTTGAGTTCTTCCAAGCGGACAAGGACTCCGGGGAGCCCAGGGGGATCATCGCGATAGACCTGGGAGGCCGCATGTGATCAAGAACGAGCGCCAATACCGGATCACCAAGACCCAGGCGACCCGCTTCGCGCAGACCCTGGAGAGCCTCGCGAGGCGCGCCGACGAAGACTCGGGGATTCACCCCCGTATCG
The DNA here is from genome assembly GCA_965261685.1 of Dehalococcoidia bacterium. Lineage (GTDB taxonomy): Bacteria > Chloroflexota > Dehalococcoidia > UBA2979 > UBA2979 > VXMT01. Next base: position 1,033,699 of record CBDHDI010000028.1, on the reverse strand, counting down.
CCCAGGCTCGGGAGGACGCGCTGAGAAGCCAGCTCGGAGACCTTGAACGGGAGTTGCGCGAGTACGAGTCCTTGAAGGCGGGTGGATTCGAGCTCGACGAACTGAACGTGTTCGCTGAACTGGCAACGTTCCTGATCAAGGCACGGATCGCGCGGGGCCTGAGTCAACGGGAGTTGGCGGACCGCATCGGGTTGAAGGAACAGCAGATCCAGCGCTACGAGGCCACCGATTACGCATCCGCCAGTCTGGCCCGGATCAAGGAGGTCGCGAGCGCCCTGGGCGCGACTGGCTAGCCGCGCGCAGCCGCCAGCCCGTACAGCAGCCCCTCCACCTCCCGAGGCGGCCGCCCGGCGCCGCTCCGGGGCGACGGGGAGCGGGGCGCAGATGTCGATCTCGGCGAAGTCGCGGCCTGCTGCTCGTGCGCCTCGAGGTCTCCTCGGCGCTGCGGCTCGGCCTCACCGTCGGCGTACTCGGCGCCTACACCACCTTCTCCACCTTCAGCGTGGAGACGCTGGACCTGCTCAACGACGGCGAGTGGCGGACGGCCGCGCTCTACGTCCTCGCCAGCGTCGCGGGCGCCCTCGCGGCTGCGTGGGCGGGGCAGAGCCTCGCCCGCGCGACGGGGTAGGGGGCTGCTCAAAATCATCCGAGCTGAGCGGGCCCGCCTACTGGAGCTCCGGAGGCACGCGCTCTAAGACCCAGCAAACAATCTCCCCCGACTCACGCAGCGCGCACGTGTAGCCGTACCCCGTGCTCACCGCGCGGTACGTCCCCGGCGGTACATCTGTCTGGTCGGCGTAGCCCAGCCAGCAATCGATCTCACCAGACTCTCGAAGGCCGCAGGCATGGCGCCATCCCACATGCACATCGAAGGCCTTCGGAACACCCCCGCTCGCGCTCACCGCGCTGTACGTTCCCAGCGGCGCACCCGATTGGGCGTCGAAGTGTCCCCAGCAGTCGATCTCGCCCGACTCACGCACCGCGCAGGTGTACCCGTGCGCCGCGCTCAGCGAACGGTACATGCGGACCGGCGGATCCGGGCTGGCTCCCCAGCACACGATCTCGCCGGACTCCCGTATCGCACAGTTGTGCTCTGAAGCGGCGCTCACTGCGCGGTACCTCCCTGGCGACCTCCCTGGCGGTGGCCTGTCCTGGCCGTAGTCAGCCACCACCGGAAAATCGCAGATGTCGCAGAGCTGTTCTTGCACCCTCCCCCAGCACTGCATCTCGCCAGACTCTCGCACCGCGCACGCGTGGAACCACCCAGCACTCACCGATCGGTAGGGTCCCGCAGGGATGTCCTCCCGGGCCGAGGCGGAATCCCCCCAACACGCTACCTCGCCCGACTCGAGGAGCGCGCACGCGTGGCCCCAGCTCACGCTCACGGAACGGAACGTTCCCGGGGGTGCATGCAAGTCCGCTCGGGCGCGCCAGTCGGAACCTCCCCAGCAGTCGAGTTTCCCTGACTCCTGAACCGCGCAAGCGTACTTGTAGCCGGCGCTCAGCGACCGGTACCGTCCGGGGGGTGGGTTCAGCAGCTCCGACTCGTGTCTCGGCCAGCAGACCGTGCCGCCGTGCTCGGTAATCGCGCATGTCTGCCAGCTGCCCGCGCTCACTGACCGGAATCGTCCGGAGGGTAGATCGGTCCCGACATCACCCCAGCACGCGATCTCGCCCGATTCCCGTAGCGCACACGTGTGGGCCTGTCCGGCGCTAAGCGACCGGAGCGTCCCCGAGGGCGCGTCGAGTTGACCCCGGTCGTTCGCTCCCCAGCACGCCGCCTCGCCCGAATCGCGCAGCCCGCACGTGAAGCGATCTCCAGAACTGACCGAGCGGTACTGCCCTGGAGGCGGATCCGCCTCGCCGTCGTCGGCGCCTCCCCAGCAGGCAATCTCGCCCGACTCGCGCACCGCGCAGGTGTGATGCATCCCGGCGCTCACAGAGCGGAAACTCCCGTGGAGCGGATCCGCCTTGCCGTACTCGCCGTCCCCCCAGCAAACTACTTCGCCCGACTCCTGCACGGCACAGGTATGACTTTCGCCGACGCTGACGGAGCGATACGGGCCCGGCGGTGCGAATTCGCTCAGCGCAGCACGTGTTTCCCAGCACACCACTGCACCGGACTCCTCGATCGCGCAAGCACCTCCGGAGCCGACGCTCACCGAGCGGTAGATGCCGTGCACTGGGGTCGCGGACCACTCCTCGGGCCAGCAGATCAGCCGCCCGGACTCCCGCACGGCGCACGCACTGTAGCCGTTGGCGACACTCAGCTGAACCGCAGGGTCCGTCGGGGGAATGCGGGGCGGCGTCGCGACTGGTTCTGCCGTGGACTCCGGTGCCGCGGTCCCTTCCGGCGCGGACACGAGCGGCTCCTCACTGCCATCGAGGGTAGAGAGGATGAGCAGCACGACGACCACTACCGCCACCACGGCCGCCCCGCCCACAACCACGCCTGCCCACAGGAGCGGCCGCCCGAGGGATTCGAGCGTCGCGGGTATCGCGAGGACCCCGAGCACGCGCCGGCGCTCGGGGCGCCAGGCGGCGAGCTGCTCGCGGTTGTCGAGCTCGAGCTTCCCGAGCATGTTCGAGATGTGGTACTTGACGGCATCGAGGCTGACGCCGAGTCGCTCCGCGATCTCGGCGTTCGTGCCGCCTTTGCGCAGCTCGTTGAGCACGCGCTGCTCGGCGGGGGTGAGGATCTCGGGATGGGGTGGGCGTCCCCGCCCTCGCTGCGTCATGGGGTAAGCCTAGAACCCCGCGCCGCGATTTTCCCTACCCGGTGGAACCCCTCACCCCCGCCCTCTCCCGCGAGGGGAGAGGGCGCCGGAGGGGGAGAGATGCGGCCAGCGCTAGCCCCGCGCAGCCGCCAGCGCGTACAGCAGCCCCTCCACCTCCCGAAGCGGGAGCGCCGGGCCGGGGGCGAGCAGGCAGTGCGTGACGCCCGCGTCGCCGAGGGCGGAGGCGGCTTCGAGGATGGCGGCGGCGGTCTGCTCGGGGGCGACGGGGAGCGGGGCGCAGATGTCGATCTCGGCGAAGTCGCGGGCGGCGGCCGCGCAGGCCTCGCGCGCCGCGGCGACCGCCTCGGCAGTGTCGGCGGCTGAGGCGGCGTCGAGGATCAGGCCCGAGCCGCTGGCGGCGAGGCGGGCGAGGGCGCTCGGGCCCTCGTCGCGGACGTAGATCGGCGGGTGCGGCTTGCGCACCGGCTTCGGGTAGGCGCCGATGTAGCCGAAGCGGATGAAGCGGCCCTCGAAGCTGCTCGGCTCGTCGCTCTCCAGCCACAGTTCGCGGCAGATGGCGAGCCACTCGTCGGTCACCTCGGCGCGCGGCTCGTAGTACTCCTCCGCGTCGAGCGCGGCGAACTCGCCGCGGGTGGCGTCCTCGGAGACGCCGAAGAGCAGCCGGCCCTTCGCGATGCAGTCGAGCGTGCTGATCGCCTTCGCGAGGAAGACCGGGTTGCGCAGTGGCAGCACGCAGTCGAGCGTGCCGACCTCGATGCGCTCGGTCTGCGCGGCGATGCCGGTGAGCAGCGAGATCGGCTCCAGCACCTCCTCGCGCCAGGCGGACGGGCCGCCCTCGCCGCGCATCGGCGTGGCGAGCCGGTCGGAGGCCCAGACGGAGTCGAGGCCGAAGCGCTCGGCCGCCTCGGCGAGGCTCACGAGCGCCGAGGCGTCGACGGCGCGCGCGGGGCCGGCGGCGTTGGGAAGCAGCAGTCCGAAGCGCATCGGCGTCACTCCGCTCACCGGCCGCTCACGCGAAGGCCGGGAGGATCTCGTCGGCCATGATCTGGATGCCGCGCATGATCCGCTCGAAGGCGGGCTCGCGGCCCTCGACGCGCGGCAGCGTCATGAAGTGACGCACGCCGGCCTTCGCGAACTGGCGCAGGTCGGAGACGATCTCGTCCGGCGTGCCGCTGCCGAGCTGCCGCTCGCCGTCGCGGCGGCCATTCATCTGAAAGCGCAGGCCGTGCGCGCCGGTCGAGCTGAGCAGCCAGTTCTTGGAGACCTCGATCTCCTCGGGGTCGCGGCCCTCGGCGACGCAGATGCGGCGGAACTCGGCGATGCGCTCGGTCAGCTCCTCGATCGTGTCGCCGGTGCAGTCGAAGCCCTGGCCGAGGCGGACGGCGCGGCGCATGGCTGCGCGGCTGTGTCCGCCGATCACGATCGGCGGGTGCGGCTGCTGCAGCGGCTTGGGGTAGGCGCCGACGTTCTCGAAGTTGACGAACTCGCCGTGGAAGCTGGATGGGCCGGTGCTGGTCCACAGCTCCTTGATCGCGCGCAGGTACTCGTTGGTGACGGCGCCGCGGCGGGGGAAGTACCCGGGCGGCAGGTTGAGCGCCGTGAACTCCTCCTCCATCCAGCCCAACCCCGCGCCGAGGGCGAGCCGCCCGCCGGAGAGGTGGTCGGTCGTCGCCAGCATCTTCGCGAGCACCACGGGGTGGCGCAGCGGGATGATCAACACGCCCTGGTGGAGGATCACGTGCTTCGTGCGCACCGCGAGCGCGTTGAGCAGCGTCAGCGGCTCGTAGACCGGGTACTGCCAGCGCGTCGCGCCGCGGCGGTCGGTGTGGGCATCGTCGTAGCCGATCTGCGCCGGCAGCACGACGTGGTCGCCCATCACGAGCGAGTGGTAGCCGAGCGCGTCGGCGGCCTCGCCGATCTCGATGCAGCCCTGGACGCCGACGCTCTGGCCGAGGTTGCCGACGTTGGAGACGGAGATGCCGAACTTCACGGGCCGAACCTCACACGCCGCATCGCCACAAGCTGTGTGCGCCTCTCATGGCAGCGACTACTTCTAGGCCCGCATCGACGAAGCGGCGACTCGCAGCACACCGGCCTTGGCGTCTAAGCGCGAGGCTCTACGCTTCAGTCTCCTCGACTCGACACTCGCCCCGTCACCTTCCAACTCCAGCACGCGTGCCTCGACAGCATAGCGCGCGGCGTCGCGCTCCAAGGCCTCGACCTCCTTAAGGACCCCCTGCCGAATCGCTTGCACACGCCTCCGCTCCACGGCCTGATGGATCTTGATCGAAATCAGCGTTCCGGCGCATAGGGTTCCAACCGTTGCAGCCAGAGGATTCACTGCCTCGACAAGCACCTGAATAATCACAATCATGAGCAGTAGGGTTACGCCCATCCAGACCACATCGAACGCTGGGCTGCGGTGTGTGCGGCTCGCTATCACCTTCCCCGCAGCGATGCCTTCCTGCTCACTCTCGCGGGAAACGGACCGGTGGGGATGCCGCTTCTGCCCCCAGCGGTCCAACCACGTGTCGAGCTCTCCATGGATCTCTTCGTAGAACTCCTGATCATCGATGTCTTCCCCAGCTTGGGAGGGGTCGTACGCACGCAAGACGGCATCCTCCAACAGGGCATCAAGGGCTACGGGCGCTTCCGTCAACAGAGGGCTATCCGGCCGGACAACTAGGGGCTCACCCACATACTCATGGAAACCGGCACAGGCACCGATGAACCAATCGGCGAGATCGTCTTGTCCGTCCCTCCGTAGCGCAGCAATCCGCGACTCACGCAATCGACCTGCTTCCTCAGACTCCCCATGGAATAGTTCGGTCAACGGGTCGCTCCTTCGTTTCTCGAGGGTTACACGCCGATCTCGCCGCGCTGGAACGCCTCGATGGTGGCGCGCAGGCCGTCGCGCGTGATGCGGCGGTTCATCTCGTGCACCGCGTCCGAGTGGTGGGCGATGACGTTGACCTCGACGGACTGGAGCATCGCCTGGCGGAAGCCGCGCAGCTCCTGCGTGCGGTTGATCGCGCGCTTCTGCAGCGTCAGCAGGTCGCGAGGCGTGCGCGCCAGCTTTGCCGCGTACTCCTCGACGGCGTCGTCGAGCTGGTCGGCGGGCACGGCGCGGTTGAAGAGACCGATACGCACCGCCTCCGTGCCGCTGATGATCGAGCCGGTGTTGAAGAACAGCTCCTTCGCCTTCTTCGGACCGATCAGCCACGCCCAGTAGACCGAGTTGAAGCCGGCGCCGAGCGGCAGCTGCGGCGCGCCCACCCTCGCGTCCTCGGCGACGATCGTGACGTCGCAGACGGCGGCGAGCTGGACGGCACGCCCGAGGCAGTAGCCATGCACCTTCGCGATCACGGGCAGCGGCGAGTCCCAGATCCGGAAGTAGCGCTGCAGGTTCAGCTCGCGCGCCGCGCGGTCCTCAATGGTCGAGGTCGGGACCGGGTGCCCGGAGGCCGCGTCGCGCTTGGTGTCGGCGCCGGTGGAGAAGGCGCGGCCCGCGCCGGCGATCACGGCGGCGTGTACGCGCTCGTCGGCCGCGGCGCGATCGAGGAGCGCCAGCAGCTCGTCATCGAGGGCGGGGCTGATCGCGTTGAGGCGGTCCTGGCGGTCGATCGTCAGGGTGGCCACGCGGCCGGCGACCTCGTAGCGGACGAAGCCCTCGGGCGGCGCGTCTCCGGGAATCGCAGCGCTCAACGGCAGGCCCCTCTCTCCGAGGCTTGTCCGGGTCTGCGATGATAGCGAGGTGAGCGACAACCTGGTCGGCAAGCTGCTCGTCGCGACGCCACTGCTGCACGATCCGCACTTCGTGCGCAGCGTGGTGCTGATCTGCCAGCAGAACGACGACGGCTACCTGGGGCTGATCCTGAACCGCCCGCTGGAGGACACGGTCGGCGAGCACCTGCCGGAGTGGGAGCACCTCGTCTCCGCCCCGGCGCAGATCTTCGAGGGCGGCCCCGTGCAGCGCGAGGTCGCACTCGCCCTCGGCCGCCGCACGGACGGCGGCGAGGACAGTGGCGACGCGGCTGGCTGGACGGCGATCGGCGGAGAGCTGGGGCTGCTCGACCTGCGCGGCACGCCTTCGGAGCTGTGGGGCGCGATCGAGCAGCTGCGCATCTTCAGCGGCTACTCCGGCTGGGGCGCCGGGCAGCTCGAGGGCGAAGTGCGCGAGGAGGCCTGGTTCGTCATCGACGCCGAACCGGGCGATCCGTTCGCCGAAGACAGCAATGGCCTGTGGCAGCGGGTGCTGCGCCGCCAGCCCGGCAACCTCGCGATGTTCGCGACCTTCCCGCCAGACCCCGCACTGAACTGACCACCCTGAACTGACCCGCGCTGAACCTCGCCTGCCGTTACGAGGCGAACAGCAGCGGGATGCGCAGCTCCTCGGGCCGCAGCCCGGAGTGGTGCGAGGCGTGGCGCAGCAGCTCGCGCGCCCCGTTCGCCGGGTGGTAGCCGAGCACGTGCGCACCTCGAGAGATCGCGACGAAGTCGCCGAGGCGCGCGGCCGTCATCGGGCTCAGCGGCTCCGGTCCGAAGAGCCGCAGCTCGTCCACCTCCTGCGTCGTCAGCAGCAGGAACTCCCCGCCGAAGAGCTCGCGGAAGCGAGCGGCGAACGCCTCGGCGGCGCCGGGGCGCACGTGGAAGTGCAGCACGCGCGAGTCGCCGGCGGGTTCGGCGGCGAGCAGCTCGGGCAGCCCGTCGTCCTCGCGGATCAGCAGCAGCTCGTCCCGGCCGACGCCGAGGTGTCCGTGGTCAGCGCTGAGCGCGACCGTGGCCTGGCCGCGTAGCTCGTGGGCGAGCACGCCGAACAGCCGGTCGATGCCGCGCAGCGCCTGGTTCGCCTCGGCGCTCCACGGGCCGTGCTCGTGGGCAGCGTGATCGAGGTGGGGGATGTAGAGGTAGACGAAGCTCGGCCCGTCCGCGCCGAGGACGGCCCTGATGGTCTGCTCCACGCCCTCGGCGAGCGTCTCGTAGCCGACCGCGCGCTCGCCGCCGGTGCCGTAGCGCGAGTAGACGCTGCCTGCGATCTCCTCCGGCACGAGCACCAGCGTCTCGCGCGTCATCCTCGGCGTCTGCGAAGGGAGCGGGAAGACCTGCTCCGGCCGCAATCCGAGGTCTGACAGCGAGCGGTCGTCGCTGCGCCGCACGTAGGGGAGGACCGTCGCCGGGCCGTCGATCTCCTCCAGGTGCGTCCACCAGCCGGTGACCGCGTGCTGCGCCGGCCACTCGCCGGTCATCAGCGTGGTCAGCGCGACGACCGTCGAGGCCGGAAAGATCGCCCGCAACTCCATCGAGAGGTGCGCACGCAGCACGTTCGCGCTGTCGCCGCCTTGCTCGATCATGTCGAGCCCGAGGCCGTCGGCGAGCACGAACACGATGTGCTCGTGCTCCTCGAGGCGGTCGGCGATGGCGCGCGCGTTCGCGCTCAGCGTGAGGCCGCGCACGCCGCAGGCGGCGCCGACGGCGCGCGAGAGGTCGAGGAAGTTCGGGACATCCGGGTCGGGGCGGAGCAGATCGCCTGCCTCGAACGCCGCGAGCAGTGCAGCGACATCGCTCATCGGCGTCCCTCCTATCGCCATGATGGCCCGCAGCGAGGGCGTTGAACAGCCGCCGCGCGATCGGCGGCGCGCACGCCGCGCTCAAGGCGCGCTGCGGCTATGCTGGCCGTCGCGATCCGGGCAGCGACGAGGAGGGCGACATGCTGAAACTGGCGATCTCGTGCGGCGGCGCGACCTACGCGATTCAGGACTTCGACGAGATGACGATCTACGCGCAGGAGGCGGAGAAGATCGGCATCGACACGATCTGGACCGCCGAGGCCTGGATCCACGACGCGATCACGCCCCTCGCCTACCTCGCAGGCAAGACGGAGAAGGTGCGGCTGGGCACCGGCATCATGCAGATCGGCGCCCGCACGCCGGCGATGGCCGCGATGACGGCGATGACGATGACGCGGCTCACCGGCGGGCGCTTCATCATGGGCTTCGGTACGTCCGGGCCACAGGTCATCGAGGGCTGGCACGGCATCCCCTTCGCGCGCCCGGTCGCACGCACGCGCGAGTACATCGAGGTGGTCCGGCGCGCGGTCAGCGGGGAGCCGCTGACCTACGAAGGCGAGTTCTACACGCTGCCGCTGCCCGGCGGAGACGGCAAGGCGCTGCGCCCGACCGGCGCGGCGACGCCCGACGTGCCGATCTGGATCGCCTCGATCGGACCTCGCAACCTGGAGCTGACGGGCGAGCTGGCGGACGGCTGGCTGGGCACGGTCTTCATCCCGGAGGAGGCGGAGCTGTTCTTCTCACACATCCGCACCGGCGCGGAGCGCGCGGGGCGCGACTTCGACGCGATCGAGAAGCAGACCGGCGCGAGCGTCTGGTTCACCGAGGACGAAGAGGAGCTGGACCAGGCGCTGAAGGCGCTGAGTGTCGGCGTCGCATTCAGCCTCGGAGGGATGGGTTCACGCCGCTACAACTTCTACAACCGCGCCTACGGCCGCCAGGGCTACGCCGAGGAGGCGAAGCTGGTGCAGGACCTCTGGCTCGACGGCCGGCGCGACGAGGCGCGCGCGGCCGTGCCGCCGGAGCTGGCGGGCAAGGTCAACCTCGTCGGCGACGACGCGATGGTGAAGGAGCGGCTGCGCCTCTACGACGACATCGGGATTGACATGATCTTCGTCTCGCCGCACGGCGACACGATCGAGGAACGCCTCGAGACCCTGGGGCGCACGATGGACCTCGTGAACGCGGTCAACGCGGAGGCAGCGGCGGCGAACTAGCGCGGCGCGGCGGTCGGAGGCTGCGCGTCGCCCGTCGCGGCAGTGGGGGCGATGCTCAGCCGCTCGCCCGCGACGATCTCCGCCCAGGTGGGGCGGCGGACCAGCGAGACGCAGAGCGCCGACACCATCACGAGCACGCCGAAGATCATAAAGATGCCCTGGTAGCTACCGGTGCGATCGAAGACGAAGCCGGCAATGATCGGGAAGGCCACCCCGAAGGGCATCTGGGACATCATCGCGAGCCCTCGGATCGTCGAGAAGCGCGCCGACCCGAAGTAGTCCGCGATCAGGGTCATGAAGAGCACGACGTAGACGCCGTGGCCGAAGACGTAGAAGACATAGAAGATCGGGAGCATCCAGACGCGGTCCGACGTCACGTTGGCGAAGACGATCAGTCCGATGCCCTGCGCCAGGAAGCAGGCGATATACGTCCGCCGGCGCCCGAAGTAGTCCGCGACGAAGCCGAAGAAGAAGCGCCCCGGGATCTGCAGCGCCCCGTAGGCCGCGACGGCCAGGCCGGCGTGCACCGCCGAGAAACCGACGTTCTGGAGGTGCGGCACCTGGTGCACGATCCAGACGTTCTGCGTGGTGCCGCCGAAGGTGATCGCCGCCGCCAGCAGATAGAACGCCGGCGAGTGCAGCGCCTCGGACACGGACATCCCGCTCGTCGACGCGAGGTGGGATGAGGCGTGCCCCCGCCGCGCCGCCTCCTCGGGATCGATGCCGTCCGGGTACAGCCCGTAGGGCTCGGGCCGGTCGCGCAGCACGAACGCCATCGGCAGACCAATGACGAGGATGGCGAAGGCGGCGATGACGAGCGTGCCGCGCCACCCGAACTGCACGATCAGCGCGGCGACGACGGGGGCGATCATGTAGCCGCCGGCGTTGCCGGAGAAGAGCACGCCCATCGCGCGCGGGCGGCCGCGCTGGAACCAGTTCATGACCGCTGCCGAGAAGGGCGTGAACCCGCTCGCGCTCTGGCCGATGGCGATCACCATGCTCGCGGCGTAGTAGTGCCAGATCGTCTGTGCCGTCGAGAAGTACAGCATCCCGACAAAGACGATCAGCAGGCCGCCGATCGCCATCTTCCGCGGACCGAAGCGGTCCACCAGGTAGCCGGTGAACGGGGCCATCAGCCCGGACTCGAAGGCGCGCAGCGAGTAGCCGATCGTGATCACCGCGACGCTCCAGCCCAGCTCGTCGCGGATCGGCCCGATGAAGACGCCAAAGCTGAAGCCGACGACGCCACCGACGAGGAGGTTGGATGTCCCGCCGGCCAGCACGATGTACCAGCCGTAGAACAGCGGCCCGCCCGTCAGCCGGTTGACGACGCGCGCGAGCGCCCTCAAGACCGTCCCATGGGCCGCGCCCCCGGTTTCCGCTCGCACTCATCGCCAGCGCCTCGCCCAATGCTAACGGAGGGTTCCCGCGCACAACAGGCGCGCGGCAGCTCTGCGCCGCCTGCCCGCAGCGCATCAGAATCAGGTGTTGCCCGTGATCCACGCCCTGACATCAGAACTCGGCTACCAACACTGTCGGCAAGGTCCGGCGCGACGGCGCCGGCTACCGCTACGAGCAGTTCCGGCCACCCTCGGCGAGCGCCCGCTGGCAGGAGGTTCCGGGAAACCGTCCGCGGCCCGCCGACGTATAGTCACTGAGAAGCCGAACGCTGCGGCGGAAGGAATTCCTGATGGCGAGGTTCATGTGGCTGGCCATCGTCCCGCTGTTGCTGGCAGCCGCAGCGCTCATGGCCTGCGGCGACGACGACGACGCCGAGAGCTACGCGAGCGTCCAAGCGGCCCCCGCTGCGCCCGCAGCCACCGCCGCCCGGGTGGCGGCGGCTACGGCCGTTCCGGCCGCGGACGCGGTCGTCACCACCGCGCGGACCGAGGGGGCCGACAACGATGCGGTCTCCTTCCAGCAGGTCAATACGGGGCGCTCGATCGTCTACGTGGGCTCGATGTTCGTCGAGGTGGAGGACGTCCGCCAGGCGACGCAGCAGGCGCAGCTGGCGATCGCGGGCCTCGGCGGTCTGGTCTTCAGCCAGCACACGACCAGCGAGCCGGTCCCGCGCACTGAGCTCACGTTCAAGGTGCTGCCGGAGGACTTCGCGGAGGCGATGCGGCGCCTGGAGGCCCTCGGCGACCTGAAGAGCCAGCAGGTCTCGGCCGACGACGTGACCGAGCGTGTCGTCGATCTCGAGAGCCGCATCATCACCGCCCGCGCCTCGGTGGAGCGGCTGCGGAGGTTCCTCGAGACCGCGACCGGGCTCCAGGCTGTCACCGAGCTCGAGTCCCAGCTGCTCACCCGCGAGACCGACCTCGAGCGGCTGCGCGGCCAGCTGCGCACGATCCAGGACCTGGTCGCACTCGCGACGGTCTCCCTCACCCTCGTGGAACCCGCGCCCGAGCGCCTGGAGGCGAGTGTCGAGGTCGTGGAGACGGCCTACTCCGGGGACGACAACGGCGCGCGCTGCCCCGCCGACGACGATCTCGCCGTCGACGAGGACGAGCCGGTCACGATCTGCGTCTCGGTCGAGAACACCGGGGATGCCGCGCTGGTCGAGATCGAGATTCGCGACTTCGGCCTGGAGGTCGACGACGACGACTTCGTCACGCTTGAGGGCTCGGTCGCCGGGCCGCTCCAGCCCGGGGAGCGCCTGCTCGGCTACTTCCAGACCGAGGCCGAGGTGGGGCTCGGGCCGGAGCCGGGGTTCTCCGCCGTGCCGGTCGATCCGGACGGCGAGCCGCTTCGTATCGGGGTGCGCGCCGACTTCGAGGTCTTCGAGTACGAGGTCGCCCCCGACGAGTCCCTGCCGACCTTCGTAGACGGGCTCCGGGGAAGCTGGGGCGCCGTCGTGACGCTCGCCCGGCTGGGGGTGCTGGCGGTCGGTATCGCCATCCCGTTCCTGTGGATCGTGCCGCTCGCCCTCGGGCTGTTCTGGCTGGGCCGCCGGCTCAACCGCCGGATCAACCGGCCGCAGCGTCCGTGGGCGCCGCGCAGCACCGCGGCCCCCGCCCCGGACGAGGGCGACAACGCCGAGGCGTCGGACCGCTAATCGAGCGCGGAGCGGGTAGTGTCGGAACCGATCACGCACCTGGGCGCCATCGAGGCCCAGCGTGGCCGACGGACGGCATCCGAAGCCGGGGAATCGCTCGCTCACGCCGGTTGTGATGCACGCCGCCTGATCCTGGTAGCGGATCCAGTGATGTGCGCCCGGGGCGCCTTGCCGCAGCGCCGCGCGCCGCTATAGTGCGCCGCGGAGGTGGCGCATGAGTGGACGGCTCGAAGGCAAGCGGGCGGTGATCACCGGCGCGGCGAACGGACTCGGCCGCGCCTGCGCGGAGCGCTTCGCCGAGGAAGGCGCGTCGATCGTCGTCGCCGACCTGCTGGCGGACGCCGCCGAGGAGGCGGCGGAGGCGATCCGCGCGGCCGGCGGAACGGCCGTGGCCGTGCAGGTCGACACGCGCAGGGACGAGAGCAACGCCGCACTGGCGGCGCAGGCCGTCGAGGCCTTCGGCGGCATCGACATCGTGATCCCGGCCGCCGGGGTGGCCCACCCCGGCTACATCACCAACGACATCGCGAACAACGCCGAGCACCAGCCGCGTACGCCGAGGATCCGCTGGGGCACAGCTTCGTCTACCAGCCGCTCGAGATGTGGGACTACGTGATGGACGTGAATCTCACCGGGGTGATGCTGACGCTGCACCACACCCTGCGGCCGATGATCGAGGCCGGGCAGGGCGGGGCCGTGGTCACGATCGCCTCGATCCTCGCGAAGCTGCCCGTCGGGGCGCCCTCGACGCCCTACTCGGTGGCGAAGGCGGGCGTCTGGATGCTCACCAAGTCGATAGCGCCGGAGCTGGCGAAGCACGGCATCCGCATCAACTCGATCGGACCGGGCTTCTTCGAGACCTCGATGACGGCGGTGATCCGCGCGGACGAGGAGTCGCAGCAGGCGGCGCTGGCGGCGGTGCCGATGGGCCGCATGGGCACCCCGCGCGAGCTGGCGAACACCGCACTCTTCCTCGCCGGCGAGGAGTCCTCGTACTTCACCGGCCAGCTGCTGATCCCGGATGGGGGCTGGCTGCCGACGGCGTAGGGCGGGGGCTCGCCGGCTACAGCAGCGCCGCGAGGCCGAGCGCGACGGCGCCGAGGATCACCACGCCCGAGGCGGCCGCCGCCCAGAGCGCGAGCAGCCAGTACCAGGGCGCGGCGATCAGCCCCGCTCCGCGCTGGCGCAGCGCGAGGCGCAGCGTGCGCGCCAGCAGGCGGCCGTCGCTCGCCCACTCCTCGCCGCGCAGCCCGGCCTCGCCGACCTGCTCGCGCAGCTCGACCAGCAGAGTGGCGGCGCGGTGGAGCGTCCGCACGACGTGGACGAGCAGCAGGCCGGGAAGCACCAGCACCACGGCGAGGAACGCGGCGTAGACGATCCCGGCGGGCGAGGCGATGCCGTCCCGCACGGCGATCAGCCACCACAGCAGCGCGCCCGCCGCGAGCGAGGCGATCGCGAACAGCTCGAGTGCACGCAGACCGCGCCGCGCGATCCTCGAGGGATCGACCACGCGCCAGGTGTTCATGCGCCGACCACCAGTGCGCCTCCCGCCGCGCCCCTGCCGACTGGGCGTGCGGCGATGATACGGACGCCCGCCGGATGGTGGGGCGACTACAGCGACGACGAGGCCGCCGACTTCCCCGGCATGAACATCGTGCTGGCCTACCGGACAGGATCATTGCCGAGGCGCCTGGCGTGGCAAGGACCAGGCCCCAACGTGTACCTGGAGCTGTCCACATGACAGCCCAAATGGCAGTACCCCGACGAGCTTTTCTTCGCGATACACCGCATGCGGGCTACCGGTTCGACGACAGGGACGTGGACTCCCCTCCGGGAGGCAACAGCGCCCGTCTGCTGAAGCTAGACTGGGGGAATCACCAGGAGGGAGGCAACGTTGTGGGTACATACCGCCTGTACACCGGAAGCGACGGCGAGTCCCACGTCGAGACCATCGATCTGTCGGAAACCCCCGACTGGACGGCGGGGCTGGACACCACGACCATCACCTTCCGGGAGGACCCCGCGGGGAGGTTCGTGGACTGGCACCCGGCGCCCCGTCGGCAGTTCGTCATCATCGTCTCGGGTCGGCTCGAGATCGGGCTGAGCGACGGGTCGAAGCACCTGTTCGGTCCCGGCGACGTGCGTCTGGTTGAGGACACGACCGGCAAGGGCCACACCACGGCGGTGCACGGCGACGAGCCCTGTGTAGTGGCCACCATCCCCCTGGCCAACCAGTAGCACCCTCCCAACCCCCAGCGGGCTCGGGGAGCGCGCGATGGCGGTCGAATCTACCTAAATCGACACGCGGATCGGGCGTTATCGGCGCGCTCCGGTTGTCGCTTCGCGGGCGTTGGCAGAAGCTCGCCGCAGGCTCCGATCCGCGGGAAGGATCAGGCATGCGCTATCGCACGATCGCGGGCACGGACATCTCTGTCTCGGAGGTCGGTTTCGGCGTCTGGACGGTCGCCGCCGGCTGGTGGGGCGACTACAGCGACGATGAGGCCGTGACGCTGCTGCGGCAGGGCTACGAGCACGGCATCAACTTCTTCGACACCGCCGACACCTACGGCAACGGCCGCGGCGAGACGATCCTCGCGCAGGCCTTCCCCGGCGCCGAGCGCGACAAGATCGTGATCGCCACCAAGTTCGGCTACGACTGGGAGTCGCAGATCGGCAAGCGCCGCGAGGGCCACCAGGAGGCCCCGCACTGCTTCGAGCCGGACTTCCTGCAGCGCGCGCTGGAGGGCTCGCTGCGCCGCCTCGGCACGGACCGCATCGATTGCTGGCAGTTGCACAACGTGCGCATGGAGCACCTGGAGCGCGACGACGTCTGGAGCTTCCTCGAGCGCGTGCGCCGCGAGGGCAAGGTGCGCAGCGTCGGAGCCGCGCTCGGACCGGCGATCGGCTGGCGCGAGGAGGGCCTGCACGCCCTCGCCGAGCGCCAGGTCGAGGTCGTGCACATGATCTACAACGCGCTCGAACTCGACCCCGGCCGCGAGCTGATCGCCGCGGCGCGCGAAGCCGGGCGCTCGCTGATGGTGCGGGTGCCGCACTCCTCGGGGATGCTCGAGGGCAAGTACACCGTGGACACGGTGTTCGACGAGAACGACCACCGCCGCCACCGCCCGCGCGCCTGGCTGCTCAACGGCATCAAGAAGATCGAGCAGCTCGGCTTCCTCACGGAGGCCACGGGCGGCGTGCTCGGGCAGGCGGCGCTGCGCTACATCCTCAAGGACCCGGAGATCGTCAGCACGCTGCCCAACATCTACGGCCTCGAGCAGATCGAGGAGTTCGCCGGAGCCGCGGAGTGCGGCGAGGTCAGCCCCGAGCTGGCCGCGCGAGTCGAGGCGCTGTACGAGTCCAACTACGGACTGCCGGTGGAGCAGGAGGCGGCGGTCAGCGCGGCCGCGGCAGGACGGGGGTCGCGATGACGACGACCGAGGCGCGGGCCGGCTACCACTCGCGGCCGGAGGGCGCGCCCGGCGGAGCCGCACGCACCCCGCGCGGCGTCCAGTCCGTCAAGTTCAGCTTCTACCGCGTGCGCGACGAGGTGCGCGCGCTGCCGGCGGCGGAGCGCGAAGCGATCGCCGAGGGGCTGGAGGAGCTGCTGGAAGGCTCGGCGACCTCGATGCTGACGCGGCTCTACTCGACGGTGGGGACGCGCGCGGACACGGACTTCCTCGTCTGGCAGGTGCACGACGAGCTCGCGCCGATCCAGGACTGGCACGCGCTGCTGCTCGGCTCGCCGGCCGGCGCGGCGCTGGAGCGGCCGCACTCCTTCCTCTCGATGACGATGCGCTCGATCTACACCAACCCGCTGCACGAGGGCTCCGGCGCGCGCGACCGGCTGCGCGAGGACGGCGGCGTGAAGGGCTACCTCTTCGTCTACCCGATGGTGAAGACCCGCGACTGGTACAAGCTGCCCGCCGAGGAGCGGCAGCGGATCATGAGCGAGCACATCACGATCGGGCACCGCTACCACGAGATCCAGATCAACACCACCTACTCCTACGGCCTCGACGACCAGGAGTTCGTCGTCGCCTTCGAGGGCAACGACCCCGGCGAGTTCCTGGCGCTGGTGCGCGAGCTGCGCGACTCCGAGTCGTCCTCCTACACGGAGCGCGACACGCCGATGTTCACCTGCCGCCGCGTCGGCACGCCTCGCGATCTGACGGCGCAGATCGGGCTGCGGCCCGCCGAGGGCGCCTCGTGAGCGTGCGGCTGACGGCGCTGTTCACCGCCGCGCCGGGCGGCGAGCAGCGGCTGCGCGAGGTGCTGGAGTCCGACGCGCGCGCCACCCGCGGCGACGAGGGCGCGGAGCGCTTCGAGCTGTTCGTGAGCGTCGAGGATCCGCGCCGCCTGACGCTCGTCGAGCAGTGGCGAACGCAGGAAGATCTGGACGCGCACAAGACGCACGACCACCGCAACGAGACCCACGCCGCCCTGCACGGCGAGGACATCGTCGAGGACCTCGAAATCTGGCGCTGCGAACCAAGGGACGGCCCCGCATGACGATCAAGCTGACCGTGTCGATCACCGCCAACCCGGAGGGCCGCGACCAGCTGCTCGAGATCCTGCGCGAGGACGTCGTGGGCAGCCGCCAGGAGCCGGGCAACACGCGCTTCGACCTCTACGTGCAGGACGACGACCCGAATCGCTTCGTGCTGATCGAGGAGTGGCCCTCGGACGAGGCGTTCGAGCACCACATCGAGCAGGACTACCTGCTGCGGCTCCGCGAGGCGTTCGCCGACCCCGCGCTCTGCGCCGGCCGCGACGTCTGGCGGCTCGTGGAGGACGACGCGTGACCGCTCGCCTGACCATCTTCGTGACGGCGAACCCGGACGGGCGCGAGCGGCTGCGGGAGCTGCTGCGCACGGACGCCGCCGCCGCTCCCGCCGAGCCGGGCAACGCCCGCTTCCAGGTCAGCCAGGACATCCTCGACCCGAACCGCCTCGTGATCTGCGAGTCCTGGAAGAGCAGCGAGGCGCTCGACGAGCACCTGGCGCACGACCACACGAAGGCCGTGCTGGCGGCGTTCGAGGATCCGGAGTTGATCGTCGACTCCGAAGTCTGGGCGGCACAGGGGGACGCATGACCACCGAAGCGGCCGTCCCGGCAACCGTCGACGACCCGACCAACGCCGCCATCCTCGCGGTCTCCGAGGACCGCGTCGCCGGCTTCCAGCGCGACCCGCTGGGCCGCATCGCCGAGCGCTCCGCCATCGCCCTGCCGGTCGTCGTCGAGCGCATCCAGACGATGCTGCGGGCGGGCACGATCCGGCGCGTGCGCCAGACGCTGCTCGCGAACAAGCTGGCGCCCGGCGCGCTCGTCGCCTGGCGGCTGCCCGAGGATCGCCTGCACGAGGGCTTCGACTACCTCTTCCAGCAGGACCCCTTCTCCGGCCACGTGGTGATCCGCAGCGCCGATCCCGCCACGCCCGGCGCCACATACCGCCTCTGGACCACGCTCAAGACGCCCGTCGGCTTCTCGCTCGAGCGGCACTGCGAGTTGCTCGCCAGCCGCATCGGCGCCGAAGCGTTCCGGCTGATGCCGGCGAAGCGGCTCTTCACCCTCGGCGTCGGGCACGTGCGGCGGCGCGGCCTGGAGCCGGGCACGCGCAGCGACGAGCCCGCGAGGGTGATCGACACGGAGATCGTGGACCTCGACGAGCAGGACTGGCGCGTGCTGCTCGCGCTCAAGCGCGAGTTCGCGCCGGAGGAGATCGGCCCGGACCTCTGGCGCGGCCGCGCCGCCGAGGCCGGACTCACGCTCGAGGCGTTCCTCGAGGCGGCCGAGGAGCTCGACCGCCGCGGCGTCGTGGGACGCTTCTCGACCTTCCTCGAGCACGTCAAGGCGGTGGGGGGCGCGGCGCCGGTCACGCGCTACAACGCGCTCTTCCACTGGGCCGTACCGCAGGGGCGCGAGCTCGACGCCGGCCGCGAGGTCGGCCGCCACCACGTGATGACGCACGCCTACTGGCGCGAGGGCGGCGCGGAGTTCCGCGACGTCAACGTGATGGGCGTGGCGCACGGCACGGACAAGGATCTGCTGCTGGCGCACAAGGCGGCGATCGACGAGCACCTCGCGGAGGCCGGGATCGCGATCGGCTACACGAACGTCTTCTGGGGCGGGCGCAGCGAGATCAAGCCCTCCGAGATCGCGCCCGCGGCCTACCTCGCGTGGCTGGGCGAGCAGGGCGTGGACCCGGACACGCTGCGCGAGGCGTAGCCTCGGCGGGGCGCGGCGCGCCTCCGCACCCGCTTCACTCCCTCGCAGGTCCTTCCAGACCCTTAATCAAGGGTTAACCGCGCACACCGACGATCACTTCGTGGCGCAAAGCGCCGGATACACGGACGTACCGAGGAGGTAGCAGCGAGTGATCGCTATCCGATGGAAGAGACTGCTCCCGCCGGTCATGCTCGCCCTCGCGGCGACGGTGCTGATCGTGGCGTGCGGCGGCGACGACGACGGCCCGGCAACGACGGCGGCCGGCGGCGAGAAGCTCTCCGGCAGCGTGGCGATCGATGGCTCCAGCACCGTCTTCCCGGTGACCGAGGCGGTCGCCGAGGAGTTCCGCTCCGTCGCGCCCGACGTGCGCGTCACCGTCGGCGTCTCCGGCACCGGCGGCGGCTTCGAGAAGTTCTGCAACGGCGAGACCGACATCTCCGCTGCCTCCCGCCCCATCAAGCAGCAGGAAATCGACGCCTGCGCCGAAGCCGGCATCGAGTACATCCCCCTCCGCGTCGGCCTCGACGGACTCGCCATCGTCGCCCACCCCGACGCCGACTTCCTCGAGTGCATCACGATGGAGGAGCTCAGCATCCTCTGGGGCCCCGACTCCGAGGACAGCGTCACGAGCTGGAACCAGGTGCGCGCCGGCTGGCCCGACCAGGAGATCAAGCTCTTCGGCCCGGACACCGACTCCGGCACCTTCGACTTCTTCACCGAAGAAGTGAACGGCGAGGGCGGCGCCTCACGCGCCGACTACACCAACTCCACCGACGACAACGTGCTGGTCACCGGCATCTCCGGCTCGCGAGGCGGCTCCGGATACTTCGGCTACGCCTACTACGCCGAGAACAAGGAGCGCCTGCGCGTCGCCGCCGTCGACGGCGGCTCCGGCTGCGTCATCCCCTCCGACGCGACCGTCTCCGACGGCTCCTACGCGCTGGCGCGGCCGCTGTTCATCTACGTGAGCACGAAGTCGCTGGCCGAGAAGCCGCAGGTCCGTGAGTTCGTCCGCTACTACCTCAGCGACGACGCGATTGCACTCGTGCCCGAGGTCGGGTACACCGCAATTCCAGCCACCGAGCTGACCGAGTCCCGCGCCAACCTCGAAGGGGCCGTCGCTGGCGGCGGCGGCTAGCGGAGCGGGAAGAGAGCAGGGTTTAGCAACTGATGGCTGCCGGAGCGGCAGCAGCAGGAGGGCCACGGCCGGCGCAGTTCCAGCGCCGCCGCGGCCGCCAGCTGCTCGAGCAGGCGATCGGTTACGCGCTGTTCCTGTGCGCGGCGGTCACGGTGCTCACCACGGTGGGCATCGTGATCATCCTCTTCGCGGAGGGGCTGCAGTTCTTCCGCGACGTCTCGCCGCTGGACTTCTTCACGGGCACGAAGTGGACGCCGCTCTACACGAACCAGGCGTTCGGCGTGCTGCCGCTGATTGGCGGCACGCTCCTGGTCGCGGTCGGCGCGGCGCTGATCTCGGTGCCTGTCGGGAGCGCGAGCGCGATCTTCCTGTCCGAGTTCGCGAGTCCCGGCGTACGTGCGGTGCTGAAGCCGATCCTCGAGATCCTGGCCGGAGTGCCCACGGTGGTCTACGGCTACTTCGCGCTCACGGCAGTGACGCCGCTGCTGCGCGCCACGCTTTTCCCCGAGACCGAGATCTTCAACGCGCTCTCCGCAATGGTCGTGGTCGGGATTATGACGATCCCCATGGTCTCCTCGCTCTCCGACGACGCGCTGCATGCGGTCCCCAGCGACCTGCGCGAGGCCGCCTACGCCGTGGGCGCAACGAAGTTCGAGGTGGTCACGCGCATCGTCTACCCGGCGGCGCTGAGCGGGATCATCGCCTCCTACATCCTCGCGGCCTCGCGGGCGATCGGGGAGACGATGGCGGTCACGATCGCGGCGGGCGCCTCGCCGAACCTGACGGCGAACCCGCTTGAGTCGATCCAGACGATGACCGCCTACATCGTGCAGGTCTCGCTGGGCGACACGCCGCACGGGACGATCGAGTTCCGCACCATCTTCGTCGTCGCGCTCACCCTGTTCGTGATGACGCTGGTGATGAACATCATCGCCGCGCGGGTGACCGCCCGCTTCCGGGAGGTCTACGACTGATGGCCACCACGGACATGCAGGGCCAGCCCCGCTACGTGCCGCGGCTGGCGTTTCGCAACAAGCTGGGCGCGGCGTTCTTCGCGGTCTGCCTCGCCGGCACGCTCGTCGGCGTCGTGTTCCTCGCCTTCCTGCTGTTCGACGTCTGGCGGGACGGCGCGGGCTTCCTGCGCTGGGAGTTCATCCAGAACTTCCCGTCGCGCTTCCCGGAGCGCGCGGGCTTCCAGTCGGCGCTGTGGGGCAGCTTCTGGCTGATCGGCACCACAGCGCTGCTGGCCTTCCCGATCGGCGTGGGAGCAGCGATCTACCTCGAGGAGTACGCGCAGCGGAGCTTCTGGACGAGGGCGATCCAGACCAACATCTCGAACCTCGCCGGCGTGCCTTCGATCGTCTTCGGCATCCTCGGTCTGCAGCTGTTCGTGCGCGGCACCATCGGCATCGGGCCGAGCATCGGGGGCGGCTTCGGGCGCTCGCTCATTGCCGGCGGAGCGACGATGGCGCTGCTGATCCTGCCGATCGTGATCGTCGCCTCGCAGGAGTCGATCCGGGCGGTGCCGCCGTCACTACGCGAGGCCTCCTACGGGGTCGGCGCGACGCGCTGGCAGACGGTCTGGCATCACGTCCTGCCGCAGGCGTTCCCGGGGATCATGACCGGGGCGATCCTGGCGCTGTCGCGGGCGATCGGTGAGACGGCGCCGCTGATCATGATCGGCGCGCTGACCTTCGTGGCCTTCCGGCCCGAGTCGCCGCTGGACCCGTTCACGGTGATGCCGATCCAGGTCTACAACTGGGTGGGGCGGCCGCAGCCGGCATTCCAGGACCTCGCGGCCACGGGCATCATCGTGCTGCTGGTGATGCTACTCTCGATGAACGCGATTGCCGTGCTGCTGCGGCAGTGGTCCGGACGGCGTTACGGACGCTAGCACGTACGCGTACGCCGGTCCCGCTCGCGGGTTCCGGCAAGGGTGAGGGGCCAACGGATGGTCGGCAACGTGACCGGGGAAGCGGAACGGACGGCAGCCGCCGCGCCTGCCCGCACTGGCAACGTGAACGTGCGGGCCGGCGTGCGCGCGAAGGAGCCGTTGCCCTCCTCGGAGAGCAGCATCGCGGTCGAGATCCGCAACGTCAGCCTCTGGTACGGCACGAAGCAGGCCGTCGGCGGCGTCTCGCTCGATGTACCTCGCAACCGCGTGACCGCGCTGATCGGGCCCTCGGGCTGCGGCAAGAGCACGCTGCTGCGCTGCATCAACCGCATGAACGACCTGATCGACGGCGTAACCATCGAGGGCGAGGTCATCATCGACGGCGCCAACATCTACGCCCCACACACGGAGCCGTCCCAGGTGCGGCGCCACGTCGGCATGGTCTTCCAGAAGCCCAACCCGTTCCCCAAGTCGATCTACGACAACGTCGCCTTCGGCGCGAAGATCAACGGCTACACGGGCAACATGGACGAGCTCGTCGAGGAGTCGCTGACCAAGGCGGCGCTATGGGACGAGGTCAAGGGCGACCTCAAGAAGTCAGGGCTGGCGCTCTCCGGCGGGCAGCAGCAGCGGCTCTGCATCGCTCGCGCGATCGCCGTGAACCCCGAGATCGTGCTGATGGACGAGCCGTGTTCCGCCCTCGACCCGATCGCGACGCAGCGGATCGAGGACCTGATGCTCGATCTGGCGAACGACTACACAATCGTGGTAGTGACGCATAACATGCAGCAAGCGGCGCGCGTTTCGCACAAGACGGCATTCATGCTCGCCGAGGATGACCTGGTCGGACGGCTGGTCGAGTTCTCCGACACCGAAGAGATCTTCCTCAACCCGCAGGATCGCCGCACAGAGGAATACATCACCGGCCGCTTCGGCTAGTCCCCGACGCAGCCCCGCGAGGCCGGCCGCGAGTCGCGTTGGCGGCGGCGCGCACCGCCGGGGACCCCACCGGCAGAAGGACTGCCACCGCCAGATCGGAGCACCAGAGGAGATGCCGCGAGAGCAGTTCCAGGCCGACCTCGACCAACTCCAGGACGGCCTGCTCGAGATGGGGGCGATGGTCGATCGCCAGATCGAGCGGGCGATCGTCGCGCTCGTCGAGCGCGATGTCGCGCTCGCCGACGCGGTGGTGCGCGACGACGCCGAGGTCAACCGCAAGCGCTTCGAGCTCGACAACCAGGTGCTGCACCTGCTCGCCCAGCAGGGCCCGATGGCGCGCGACCTGCGCGTCGTGATCTCCGTGCTCTCGATGGTCGTGGACCTCGAGCGCATGGGGGACCACGCCAAGGGCATCGGCGCGATCGTGCAGATGATGTCGGACGAGCCGCTGGTCAAGCCGCTGGTCGACATCCCGGAGATGGCCGTGCGCGCGCGCGCCATGCTCAACAACTCCCTTGATGCCTTCGTCAACGGCGACATCGAGGCCGCCTACCGGGTCGGCCAGGCCGACGACGGCGTGGACGAGCTGCAGGACCGCGTCTACCAGGATCTGGTCTCGATCATGATCAGCGACCCGACGACGGTGGAGCCATGCACGCACCTGCTCTGGGTGGCCCACAACCTCGAGCGGATCGCGGACCGCACGACGAACATCGCGGAGCGCGTGGTCTTCGCCGAGACGGGCGAGATCGTGGAGATGGACCTCTCGACGTACTAACCCTCGTCCCTGGAGCCCGGTGGGCTCGCGACACGCACGAACTGGTAGAGCAGCGCGCCGAGGAGCGCGCCGGCAATGGGGCCGGCCCAGTAGACCCAGTGATCCGTCCAGACGCCGGAGAGCAGCGCCGGCCCGAACGAGCGCGCCGGGTTCATCGAGGCGCCCGCGATCGGGCCGCTGAACGTCGCGGCGAGGCCGACGTAGCCGCCGATGGCGATCGCGGCCGTGCCGCGCACGGCGCGCGCATCGGTCGCGACGGCCATGATCACGAACATCAGGAAGGTGGTGATCACCAGCTCGAGGCCGAGCGCCTGCGCGGCGCCGTCCCCGGGCACGGTGCTGCCGAGGCCGGCCACCCGCCCGAACAGCCAGCGCAGCACCAACCCCGCGGCCGCCGCTCCGGCCAGCTGCGCCGCGATGTAGGGCAGCACGTGCGCACGCGGGAAGCGGCCGACGACGGCGAAGGCAATCGTGACGGCCGGGTTGATGTGCGCGCCGGAGATGTGCCCCGTCGCGAAGATCGCGGCCATCACCGCCAGCCCGAAGCTCAGCCCGATCCCGAGCGTCCCGACGCCGCCGCCGGAGACCTGGTCGATCACCACGGCGCCGGGACCGGCGAAGACAAGCAGGAACGTGCCAAGCGCCTCGGCCGCGTAGGTCCGCCCGTGAGCAGGTGTCGGGAGCCAGTCGAGCATCGGCAGACACTAGTCCGGGGCGATTAAACCGGCGTTAATCAGACGACCGATGCAGCCCCTTCCCACAGAGTATGGCAAGGGCAGCGCCGCGCGCCTACACTTTGCCTCTGGTGCAGCGAGCAGCGTCCCCAGCCGACTCGCCCTCGCACCTCGATCACGAAATCGAGTGGCAGTTCGTCGTCGATGACCCCGCCGAGGCGGAGCGCATCCTGCGCCGCGAGGCTGCCGAGGCCGGACTGCGGCTCGAGCCTCACGGCGAGCAGCGGCTGCTCGATCGCTACCTCGACACGGACGGCTGGATCGTCCACCGCGCCGGCTTCGCGCTGCGGCTGCGGGATAGCGGCGGCCCGGTGCACGCGGAACTGAAGGCGCTGACCGGGCCCGAGGGCGAGGCGGACCCCAGCGCACCGCTACGCAGGATCGAGATCAGCGAGCGGCTCAGCGAGGCCTACCCGCTCGCGCCGCTGGCCGGCCTGCGGGCCGGGTCGGGGCCGGTCGCCCGGCGCGTGCGCGATCTCGCCGGGAGCGCCGAGCTACGACCGCTGTTCACACTGCGCACGCTGCGCCGCAGCTTCGCGCTGCGCTCCGGCTGCGCCACGCTGGCCGAGGTCGCACTCGACCACACCTCGATCCTGCGCGCCGACGGCGCCGCCGCGGGGGAACTGCAACGCCTCGAGGTCGAGGTCAGCGGCGAGGACACGGGCGAGCGCGTCGAGCCGTTCGCGCGGCAGCTGCGCGAGCAGGGCGGTCTCCAGCCGGCCGAGCGATCCAAGTTCGAGGCCGGCCTCGAGGCGTGCGCGCTGCTCCCCGCCGGGCCGCCCGATCCCGAACCCGGCGACTACGACTCCGCCTCCAGCCTCGGCGAGGTCGCCGGGTTCGCGCTGCACGCTCAGTTCGCGGTGTTCCGGGCGCAGGAACCGGGCGTGCGGCTGGGCGACGACATCCGGGCGCTGCACCGGATGCGCGTCGCCAGCCGCCGGATGCGGACCGTGGTCCGGATCTTCGCCAGGGCGCTGCCGCCGGAGCTGCCCGCGCTGAGCCCCGAGCTGCGCTGGATCGCGAACGTGCTCGGCGAGGTGCGAGACCTCGACGTGCAGATCGGAGCGCTCGACGAGGACGAGGCCTTCGCGCCCTTGCGCGCGCACCTGGAGGCCCCTCGCATCGAGGCGCGAGAGGAGATGCTGGCGGCGCTGAACTCGCCACGCTACGAGGCGCTGATCGAGGGGACCGCGGAGGCGCTGCGCGGCGCACCCGACTCGGCACGGCTGGGCGCGGAGCGCGCCATCCTCGCTGCTCCGAAGCTGCTGCGGCGCACCCACAGGCAGCTGCGCCGCTCCGTGCGCAAGCTCGGGGGGGACGCCTCCCCCGATGACTACCACCGCGCGCGGATCCGCTCGAAGCGCCTGCGCTACGCGACCGAGTGCGTGCAGGAGCTCTACGGACAGCCGGCGCTGCGGCTGCTCGAGGCGCTGGAGGACGTGCAGGACGTGCTCGGCCGCAGCCAGGACGCGGAGACCGCGATCGCGCGCCTCGAGCAGGTCGCGGACGCCAACCTCGAACCGTCGCCGGAAACGCGGAGCGCGATGGAGCGGCTGGCCGAACGCGAAGCCCGCGTACTCGCCAACCGGGACGAGGCATTCGGCGCGGCGTGGTCCCGGCTGCGCGAGCGCTGGACACGGTTCAAGTGCGCGCTCGACGAGGGCAGGCGATGAACCTCTACCTGGTGCGCCACGCGATCGCCGAGGAGCGCGACCAGCGGCGCTGGCCGGACGACGCGCTGCGTCCGCTCACCACACGCGGACGCCTCCGCTTCGAGCGCGCGGCGGCCGGACTGCGACGGCTCGGCGTCGAGGTCGACGTGCTGCTGACCAGCCCCTACGTGCGAGCCTGGGCGACCGCCGTGATCCTGTCCGCCGAGGCCGGCTGGCCAGCCCCGATCGTCCTCGATGCGGCGCGGCCGAGAACCCGGCTGGAGCACACGCTCGCCGAGCTGTCACGGATCGCGGAGCAGCGAACGAGCATCGGCGAGGGCCGTGCGATCGCTCTCGTCGGCCACGAACCGGACCTCGGGCAGCTCGCCTCGCTGCTGCTGACCGGCGCGCCGAACACGCTCTGGCTGCACTGGCGCAAGGGCGGCGTCGCTCGCCTGGAGTGCGACCCCGCGCTGTTGCCCGGCAGCGCGACGCTGGAGGAGTACCTGCCGCCGAGGATGCTGCGAGGCATCGCAGGCGGCGGCAAGGCGAAGCGCTAAGGCAGGCTAGCCGCCGCCGGCGTCGCTGAGCTGCCCGCGCTCATCCTCGATCATGAGGCGCTGGCCGAAGACTTCCTTGATGCGCGCGGCGAGGCGCTCCGGGCGCCAGCCGGAGCGTCCGGGCAGCAGCACACGGAGTTCGCCGCCGCCCGCACTTAACTCCGCCCGCGGCGGAACCCCGGGCGGCAACCGCAACTCCAGCGCGTCCGCCAGCACGAGGATGGCGCCTCCCCGCTGCAGGGCGTCGTCGTCCTCCGGGCCGAGCAGCGGCCGCAGC
Source organism: Dehalococcoidia bacterium (assembly GCA_965261685.1). Taxonomy (GTDB): domain Bacteria; phylum Chloroflexota; class Dehalococcoidia; order UBA2979; family UBA2979; genus VXMT01. The sequence goes on along the minus strand of CBDHDI010000028.1, from coordinate 1,006,919 downwards.
GCCCGCGCCGCGGTCTGTGGGCGATGCGCCACGCGGATCAGGGCGGCGAGCCGGGCCGTGCTGGCATGCTCGAAGCCACTCAGGTCCGCGCTCAGCACGATGTCCGCGGCAGCCCGCTGGCGGCGGTAGGCGTCGACCGATCCGCCGATGTCATAGAGCGTCGCGGCGTACGCCAGCGTCTCTCGCAAGGCCTCGTCCGCCTCCCGATCGAGCAGCTCCGACAGCACCTCGACGAACGCGGCGCGCCGCCGCGCACGATCCTCGTCCCAGCTCGCGAAGCGCCGCACGAGCGCATCGACCGAGGCGCGACGCACCACGGACGGATCGGGCAGCGGGCCGTCGCCGCGCGCGACGCCCTCGCGCAGGCCCTGGCCGGAGACGAGCAGCGAGCGGCCGCGCACGTGCTCGGCGGTGGCGAGCAGCGCGCTGGCGCCGGCCACGATGATGTCGCTGCGATCGCGGTTGAGGCCGGGCGTGACGCGCCGCTGGGCGGGCTTGAGGCCGGCGAGGCGGTTGCGCACGCGCCGCAGCCGGCGCGAGGTCAGCGTGTAACCGTGGACGCGCACGATCGGATAGCGACGCCCGCGCCGGCTCACCGCCGCGAGGTTGCGGACGGCGCCCCCGGTGCCCACGAGGACCTCGCCCGGCCCGAGCCGCGGCACACCGGCGCTGACGAACTCCGCGCGCACGTGCAGGCGCAACGCCTCGATCTCCCCGTCGGCGGGCGGGTCCGAGGAGAAGAAGCGATCGGTCAGCCGCAGCGTGCCGAGCCGGAAACTCCACGTCTCGAGGATCGCTCGATCCTCGAAGCGCGCGATCTGCAGGCTGCCACCGCCGAGGTCGACGACCAGCCCGCGCTCGACGGGCAGACCGTAGATCGCCCCCCGGGCCGCACGTTCGCCCTCGGTCGCCCCGTCGAGCAGCTCCAGCTCGATACCCCAGCGGTCCTTGATCGCGGCCTCGAGGTCGGACGCATTGCCGGCGTCGCGCAGCGCCGCGGTGCCGACCGCGCCGACACGCGTGGCTCCCCAGCGCCCGGCGAGCGCCATGAAGTCATCGAGCACCGTCAGCGTGCGCCCGATCGCGTCCGCCGAGAGGCCGCCCGAGGCGTCGACGGCGCGGGCGAGCCGCACCGTCGCCCGCGGCTCCGCGACGACCTCGAGATAGCCGTCGTTGCGAGGCCGCGCGATCATCATGCGCAGCGAGTTCGAGCCGACATCGATCACGGCGATCGGCTCCGGCTCGCCGGAGGCGGCGTGCGGACCCGATGGGCGTGCGTTCATGCGCCAATCCGTACGCGCGCTCCGCGCCGTGCCGAAGAGCTGTCGGGCAATCATGATACCGGGCAGCCTGTTTGTGGTATGCAGCAGCGCGAGGGCTACGCGGAGATGGCGCGCGAGCGCCTCCTTACCACCGGGGCTCCGCTGGACTCGGAACGGCGGCCGCGCACATCATGGGATCGCAAAATGAAAGGCGCCTTCCCATGAAGATCCTGCGCAACCTCTTCTTCGTCGCCGCTCTCGCAGGCATCGTGGCCGTCATCGCACGGAAGCTCGGGCTCGTCGGAGACGACGAGGACGACTCGCCCGGCTTCGTGTTCGACGACATGGCCGAGGAATCAGCGGACGGCGGCGAGGACGACGCTTCCGACTAGCGCGACCAGCACGATCGCCATGACGAGTCGCAGCAGCACGGCGCCCCAGGCGCGGTGGGGCGGCGGATCCCAGTACGCGTATCCCGCCTCTTCAGTGAGATCGGGGTCGAGGTCGCCCTCTTCGGACTCGATCCAGTCGCCGTCGCTCACCGCTACCCCTCGCTGCCTACGGAGCGCCATCCGGCGGCCCGCCCGTGCAGGCTAGCGAACCCGCAGGACGCCGCGCCAGCGCCGGGCGCGGCGGACGGGCCGCCCCGTGACCGCCTCGGCGCCCGAGCCGTACCCCGAGGACTCCCGCCTCGAGCCGATCGAGGAGGCGGCGCTCGAACTCGGGCGGCTCGCCGGGGAGCGCATCACGGACGCGCTCAAGCACGAGATCGTCGTCGAGTACAAGGACGAGACCAGCACCGCGGGCGGAGCCCCGACCAACCCGGTCTCCGAGACCGACCACGCCGTCGAGGCGCTGCTGCGCGAGCGCATCGCCGAGCGCTTTCCCGACCATGGCGTGATCGGCGAGGAGGTCGGCGGCGCCTCCGCGGCCGACCGCGAGTTCGTCTGGGTGCTCGACCCCGTCGACGGGACCGCGAACTTCATCAACGGCTTCCCGCTCTTCGCCTGCTCGATCGGCGTGCTGCATCGCGGGCGGCCCGTCGTGGGCGCGATCTGGTGCTCCACGTCGCACGCGCTGCAGCCCGGCGTCTACCACGCGCGCGAGGGCGGCCCGCTGCGCTTCGAGGGTGAGACGGCCCCGCTGGGACGGCCCAGCAGCGGTGTCAGCCGCCGCCTCGGGGCCGCACCGGGCGGAACCCCCGGCCGCCTGCGGCGGCTGGACACGCGGGTCACGGGATCGGCCGCGCTGGAGTGCGCCTTCGTCGCCGCCGGCATCTTCCAGTCGGCGCTCTTCGGCTCGCCGAGCATCTGGGACGTGGCCGCCGGGGTCTGCCTCGTGCGCTCGTCGGGCCGCGTCGCGCTCTCGAGGAACGCCGACGGCTGGGGCGCCCTCGAACGCTTCGCGCCGCCTGCCTCCGTGCCCGACGGCCGCACGCCCACGATCCGCGACTGGCGGCAGCCGCTGATCCTCGGCGTGGAGGAGGAGGCGACTACCCTGCTCCGCTCCACCCGCAACCTGCGCTGGTGGCTGCGCCTGCGGGGGCGCCTGCGGCAACGCCTGCCGCGCCGGCACTAAGCGCAGGGCGCGCCGCGCCTGCGCGACCGTGGCGGGGCGTACCATGAAGGCGATGGTCGCAGCCCCGCCGCCTCCGAAGACCGATCTGCCCCTCCCGTCGCCGACGCGCCGGGGTGGCCGTCGGGCACCCGGGCGGCCACAACGACTCGCCCTCGCGCTGATGCTGGTCCTGTTCGCCGCCGCCGGCGCCGCGGCGGTCTGGAGCTTCGTGTGGCCAGGCGAGGATCCGTGGGTCAACCTGGGATCCATCGAGGACTTCCCACCGGGAACCGTCACGTCCTTTGCCGGCACCCTCGGTTTCGACGGGCGGGACGGTTTCCACATCGTTCGCCTTGACGACGGCGAGTTGCTGGCGCTCCTCGATAGGGATCCCCATCTCGGCTGCGCCGTGCCGTACCGTCCGGACTTCGTGTGGGACGGACGGCCGGGCTGGTTCCGCAACCCCTGTCACGGCGAGACCTTCGACATGGCCGGCCTGCGCGTCTTCGGCCCCTCGCCGCGCGGTCTCGACCGCATCGCCATCGAGGTCCGCGACGGCCTCGTATACATCGATCCGCACGCGATCACGCCCGGCCTGAGCGAACTGCCGGATAGGTACGAGTTCCAGACCGGCGGTAGGCTGCTGTCCCCGCGCCGCTACTAGATCGGCGGCCAGGGGACGCAGCGCCAGGGGTACATCTCCGGCAGCACCGGATGCGCCAGCAGCTCCGTGCTGCGCTCGATCAGCGCCTCCACCTCGGCGTCCCGGAGGCAGGCGCGCAGCGCGTCCGTCGAGGCGTCCGCGGCGCGCAGGCAGTCGCGCACGCGGCGGATGTCGTCCTGCCAGGCTTCCGGCAATCGCTCGCCGGCGAAGTCCCAGATCACCGTGCGCAGCGTCTCGTGGCGGTTGAAGCAGAGCGCGTTGTCGATGCACCAGAGCAGCCCCGAGGCATCGAGCAGCATGTGCCCGCCCTTGCGGTCGGCGTTGTTCGCGAGCAGGTCGAAGGCCGCGATGCGGATCAGCGCCTCGTGCAGCTCCTCGCGCTCGCGCAGCTCGAAGAAGTGCTCGGCCGGGTTGTGCTCGATGAAGAGTTGCATCGAGCCCTCACCCTCCGGCCCCTCGCGCCCGATGGTGGGCGGGACGAGCTCCCAGCCGAGCAGCCGCGCGTACTCGTATGCCGCAACCTCGCGCAGATGGAGCGTGCCGTAGGGGAAGTCGCCGAGCGGTCGCTCGCCTCGCTGCGGCTTGTAGACGGCGAGCCCCGCGCCGTGGGCGGGATGCTCGAGGTCCACGAGGAAGACGTAGTTGGAGGAGTCGTAGAGCAGCCGCGATCGCGTGACCTCGGACTCGCGCAGCGCCTCCTCGACGTGGGGATCGCCGGGTCGCCAGGCGTTGCGGAGGTCACGGATGCTCTCGGGCATGCGCCCTCGCTTCCGGCGGCGCGGTCCAGCCCGCGGGAGGCGATTGTAGCGCTCGCCGCCGGGCGCGAAGCGCTACGGCTGGGCGACCACCTCGCGCTCGCGAATGCCGAGGCCGAGCCGCATCGCCGTGCAGTGCATCATCATCGTCGCGAGCGCGGGCAGCGCGGCGTCGACGACTGCGCGCGCCTCGGCGCTCGCCTCGGCGCTCACGCCGGCGGCGCGCAGGGCCTCGTCGTCGGCGCGCAGCGGCTGCGCGAGGAAGCGCGTCGAGGAGCGCGCGTAGAAGTAGAGCGCGCGCCCGCGCCGGCGGAACAGCGGGTAGGCCGCCAGGTGTTGCAGCTCGTCCCATGCCGCCTCCAGGTAGCCCGGCCAGACCGCGATCGCGCGGTACAACTCCGGCGGGCTCGAGAGCTGCAGCAGCTCCGCCACCTCCGGCAGCGGACCGGCCGCGGGCGAGGCGAACTCGACCGCGCTCGCCAGCTGCGCGCGCTCTCGCTCGCTGCTCTCGCGCGGGGCGGGGCGGCCCTGCCCGCCGACCGAGGGCGCAGCGCGCGCCTCGGCGAGCGCGGCGCAGAGCAGCAGCAACTGCGGCTGCACCCGGTGGAAGACGTCGAGCACGCCGAGCAGGCAGGCGAGGTCATCGTCGCTGAGCGCGGCGCCGAGCAGCGTCCCGCGGCTGAGCGCGGGCTCGTAGACCTCCTCGACGGCATCGAGCGCCATGTCCGCCATGTAGAGCGCGCTGCCGAGGAAGCCGGCCGTGTCGACGGACGGCTCAAGCTGCGGCCAGACCGCCTCGATCACGCCCTCGCAGCGCCCGAGGGCGGCGACGACCTCGGGCACGAACGGCGAGCGCAGCGCCGCGGCGACGGCGTCTGCGTCGGCGGGGAGGGGTGGCGTGGCGGTCATCGCGCGAAGGATAGCGCCCGGCCACCTCGTAGCGTCGAAACAGGGTAAGGTGAGTACGCGGCGAAGGAGCCGCATCCTCAGTACCTCTGCTCAGTCGTTTCACCCGAGCGCCCGCGTCGAGCCTGAGATCAAGCATGGATTCGTCCTCTGGACGCATCCGCAGCGTCGGCGTGGCCGGCAAGGAGTGAAGACGTTTTGGCTCAGAAGATTTACGTAGGCAATTTGCCGTACGAAGCGACCGAGGACCAGCTGGAGACGCTGTTCGCCACATACGGTGAAGTCCTCTCGGTGGCTCTGCCCACCGACCGCGAGACCGGCAGGGCGCGGGGCTTCGGCTTCGTCGAGATGTCCGCGACCGAGGCCGCACAGGCCATCGCGGGCGTCAACGGCAAGGACTTCGGCGGTCGCACGCTGAACGTGAACGAGGCGAGGCCTCGCGAGAACCGCGGCGGCGGCGGCTACGGTGGCGGCGGCGGCGGCGGCGGCGGTGGCGGCGGCTACGGCGGCGGCGGGCGCGGCGGCTACGACGACCGTCGCTAGCATTCGCCCCTGGCACGTGGGCCTCAGGCCCTCGGGTGACTGACCGTCAGGAGAAGGTGGGGAGAGTCCGGCCGGGCGCCGGGCTCTCCTCTTACCAGTATGTGCGACTCTCATACGCGGCGCCCCGCCCGCTCGGGCGCCCGCCAGCAGTATCGGAACATTGAAGCACTCACGGCCTCGCTCAGCGCGGAGGCCACCACCACACCCTCTCTCACCACGAACGGAACCGCTCCCCATGTCCCTCTTCACACGCCGTGCGCCCGCGCCCGCCGAGACCGCAGTCCTCGCTGACGCCCCGGCGCAGGGCGAGCACGGCACGCACACGCTGCGCCTCAACGGCGGCAGCCCCACCCCGACCTTCGAGGCGCTGGGCGTCTCGCACGACCTCACCGAGGCGCTGCTGGAAGCCGGAATCGAGCGCCCCTTCCCCATCCAGACGCTGGCCATCCCCGACGCCCTCGCCGGCAACGACATCTGCGGGATGGCGCAAACCGGCTCCGGGAAGACGCTCGCCTTCGGCCTGCCAATGATCGAGCGCACGACCACCGCGCAGCGCCGCCGCCCGCACTCGCTGGTGCTGGCGCCCACGCGCGAACTCGCGAACCAGATCGCCGGGGAGCTCACGCCGCTCGCGGCCGCGCGCGGACTCTGGCTGACCTCGATCTACGGCGGCGTCGCAATGTCGCGGCAGGTCCGGGCGCTGCAGTTGGGCGTGGACATCGTGATCGCCACGCCGGGGCGGCTCAACGACCTCCTCGAGCAAGGGGAGCTGTCGCTCGCCGCCGTCTCGTTCGTCGTCGTCGACGAGGCCGACCAGATGGCGGACATGGGCTTCCTGCCGCAGGTGGAGCGCATCCTGAACCAGATCGAGGGTCAGCCCCAGACGCTGCTGTTCTCGGCCACACTTGACGGCGCGGTCGGCGCCCTCGTGCGCCGCTACCAGCAGAACCCCACCCGTCACGAGGTCGCCTCCGCCGCGCCCACCGTGGACGGGCTGGAGCAGCGCTTCATCGGCGTGCGCTCCGAGGACAAGATCGACGTCACCTCCGAGATCTGCGCCGGAGCGCAGCGGGCGCTGATCTTCGTGCGCACGACCCACACCGCGGACCGCGTAGCCAAGCGCCTGGAGCGGACCGGGCTGCGGGCCGCCGCCATCCACGGGCGGCTCTCGCAGAGCCGCCGCGAGTCCACGCTCGCGGCGTTCCGGCGGGGCGACTCGCCCGTCCTCGTCGCCACGAACGTCGCCGCTCGCGGGCTGCACGTGGACGGCGTCGACGTCGTCGTCCACTACGACCCACCCGAGGATCACAAGATGTACGTGCACCGCTCCGGCCGGACGGCTCGCGCCGGCGAGGGCGGCATGGTCGTCACGCTCGTGCTGTCGGAGCAACGGCGCGATGTCGCCGTGTTGCAGCGCGACGGCGGAACCAACTACTCCGTCGTCGAGATGCGCGCCGGCGACAGCCGGCTCCTCGACCTCGCCTCGTGGTCCGCGCCGCGCGACAGCGCCGGCTCCGACCGAGGCGGCGACGCGAACGGCGGCATCGCGGGTCGCCGTCCCAACGGACGACGGCCCTCGAAGCCCCGCAACGGACGCGGGCGCGCCTCGGGCGGCGGCTCCCGGCCTGCCGAAGGCCGCCCCGCACGAGGCCACCGGCGCTAACCCACTCGCCCAACAGCCGGGCCTGTTCCGCGTTAGGCGTGCCTGCCCGGCTCCCAGCCGACCGAGCCGAGGTGCTCACGAGCGAACCCTGCCGGAACCGGGTGCGTCTCGGTGGCCATCGTGCTGTTCCAGTGATTGAGGAAGCCACGCCAGCTGATCACGGCGACCAACTCCACGATCTCGCCGTCGTCGAACCACTCGCGTAGCGCCTCGAAGTGCTGCTCGGTGACCAGGTTCGGCACGACCGAGCCGTCCCTGGCCAGCCGCAGCGCCGCCTTCTCGCGGGGTGTGAGCAGGTCGCTCTCCTCGAACTCGTACACCGCGCGCAGTTTCTCGACGGGGATCCCGTTGCTCGCCGCCCTGAAGGCCGCGTGGGACTGGGTGTGCGAGCAGCGCGCCGCGATGTCGACGGCGAGCGACACGAGGCTCTTCAACTCCCGCTCGACGGAGCCGGAGCGGACGGCGGCCAGCATGACGCTCACCGCCTGCACCAGCTCCGGCCTCCGCGCCATCGTGAGCTGCCCTCGGGGGATGTAGCCGCCCGTCTGCTCCATCGCCTGAAGCGAGTCTCGTATCTCCGGGTCCACGTCCTCGATCGCCAGGGGTGCGATGTGCGCCATCCGGATCCCCTCCCACCTTGCGCCCGCAGGATCGCACCCGGGCTGCTCCGCCCGGACCGCTCCTGCCTGTAGCGCGCACGATACCGCTCGCGGCCACGGCTATCGCGGAAATGCGTCATTGACCGGGACCACAGACTGTCTCTTCTGCTCCCAGCCGCTGGATTGATGTAGGCTTACATCATGAGTCACCGCACGCAGATCACGCTGACCGATGAGCAGTATGCGCGGCTGCGCGAGGAGTCTCGGCGCTCCGGCCTCGGCCTCGCGGAGCTCGTTCGCCGGGCGCTCGATCGCAGCTACGGGGCGTCTCCCAGCGCGGAGCTGCTGAGCGCCCTCGACGCGAGCTTCGCCTCCTGGGCGGACCGCGACTTCGATGGCGCGAGCTACGTCGAGGGGCTTCGTCGCGGCATGTCTCGCCGGCTGGCGGGCTGATGGCGATCATCGTCGACAGCTCGGTGCTGATCGACCACCTGCGAGGCGACGAAGCGGCTCGCGAGGCGCTTCGCGGCGCCACGGCCGCCGGCGAACGGCTCGCCGCCTCCGTACTCACCAAGGTCGAGGTGCTGGCCGGGATGCGAGTCCCGGAGGAGCGCGCCACACGTCGCCTCTTTGACAGCCTCGACTGGATCGAAGTCGATGACGATCTCGCCGAACGTGCCGGCGTCCTGGCCAACCGCTTTCTGCCCTCGCACCCCGGGGTCGATCCGGTCGACTATGTGATTGCAGCGACGACCGAACGCCTCGACGCCCGGCTCTGGACCCGCAACGTCCGCCACTTCCCGATGTTCCCGGGCCTCGCGTCCCCGTATTGAGACGACGCGGGCGCACATGCAGTGCATCAGAAGTAGCTGTTACCGTACCGCGGCTTAGCTGCATCACAAATCGGTTACCCGAGCGACGTGCTGCGATCACCCCCTTGGCCCGTCTCGCGCTCGCGGCACCGCCGCTGACCTGCGTTGCGCCGAGCCTCCGGGCAATTACCGGGTAGCGGCGGTCTGACCGCTCGCGCCACCGCCGCTACCCGGTTCTGGGGGGGAGGAAGCAACGACTTCCCTGCCGAGCACCACGTGCACCTGCACACGACGAACCCGATCGAGTCGACGTTCGCGACGGTCCGGCTGCGCCAGCGCGTGACGAAGGGCGCGGGGTCACGTACGGCAGGACTGGCGATGGCCTACAAGCTGCTCGACGCCGCGCAGACGCGTTGGCGGCGGGTGAATGCACCACAGCTCGTCGCTGTCGTGCGGGCGGGCGGCGTCTTCGTCGACGGGGTGCTACAGGAGCGTCCGGTCAGCCCGGACGGCAGCGAGGAAGCGACTCACCGGAGGTACGCCGCCTGATCTCCCAGGAGCAGCGATCCACAACTCTAGCCAATATCTCGTGAGCCCCGCAGCCGTCGCCCAGTTGCGATAGCCCATGTCGAGTGCATAGAACATACAGCGACGCAGTTCCCTCCCACATATGTTATCGCACGAATAAAGGGCGGTACCAATGGACCGCGCTGTTCTACTACTGGATGCACACTGCAGCCCGTGCTCGGAGTTCGGGAAGCAGATTGTGGCTGAGGGGCTGACCGAGGACTCTGTCCTGGAGATCGGCAGCCTGCACGACGAGCGCTCCAAGGACCACGTCGGCAAGATGGAGCCCACGCTGCTCCGCTACGACAACGGCTCCGTGGCTGTGTCCACGGGCGTGAGGGTGGCGACCAGCCTGGTGAGGATCGTGGGGGTGCGGCGCGCCTTCCGCATCGCGCAACTCGCTCGGGCGGCCACGGCTGACTCTGGCTTCGACCCCTCGCGGCGCAGTTTCCTGCTCAGGGCTGCCAGCGCGCAGCGGTCCTGCCGATGGCTGGTGTGCTCGGCGTGAAGAGCGCGACCGCCACCGAGGAGGAGACCGCACCGAGCCCGCTGACACTGGCTGAGGCGCAGGCTGCCTACAACCTCCTGCTTGCCTCGGCAGAGTACACAGAAGCCCACAGGGCAGCTGTGGCCGATGGCGTGCACCATTCGCCCAGCGCGGCGCTGAGAGCGGAGGAAGGCGCCTTTGTCGGGGACACTGTCTTTGTCCAGCTCGGTGACTCGCCTGAGGTCAGCGCATCATCATCCTCTTGCTCACCTACGCGGATAGACAAGGCAACAGCGCAGGAAGCTACATGATGAACGCCGTGGTGAATGCCACCACCAAGACCGTGGTGTTGGCGCTCCACGTCGATGCGAGCGATGTCGAGGAGACAGTCACCATCCCGGCCAGTTCCGTGACGGCTGGGCTGGCCAACGTGCGCGGCGTGGTTCACAACTCCATCGAGGCGCGAGCGACATGGACCGTCGAGCGTGGCGGGGTGAGTGTGCCAGTCGAACTCATCCGCATCGTTCCGGGGACAAACCTCGTTGAAGTCGATGAGGATGCTGAACTGGCCACGACTACTCACGGCCTGGCTGGCCTTGAGATCACCATCACGCAGACGGATGGCACGAACACCTACAGCGTGAATGGGTCTATCGGTCCGGCCAACCTGGCCTTCATTACTGACGACGATCTCGACAGTCTTGTTGCAGGCCGCGAGACCACGGCCTACATCGGCCCTCCAGTCGCTGCGCCACCAGCAGCGCTCTCCGGTCCTACACCGCCACCGCCGGCAGGTACAATCCGCTTCAAGGGGAAGAACGTTGACCTCGCGCTCACGAACGGGGTGTGGTCAGGGACACCGCTGCCAGGAGCAAGGGCTCGCAACGACTGCGACATCGTGGAATGGATAGAGTGCATCATGCGGCCCGTCATCATCGGCTACCACACGGTCTGCAAGTGGCTTCCTTGGCCGGCGAGGGACCTGTGCACTGTCATCGTCATCTGGGGTTCTGCCGTCGTCTGTCACGTCTACCAGCAGATCGTGTGCTATACACCGCCACCACCTCAGAACTGTCCTCCTGAGTGCTAATGAAAGACAGGAACCTGACACCGCAGGAGACCAGGGCGGTCAAGATCGTGTTCCTCGCTGGCGGTGCAGCCGTCGGCATCGGGTTCGTGTTCAACTTCCTGCCGTGGGAGTACACGCTCATCTTCTTGGTGGTGACTACACCGGTTGGTGTCTTCGTCAGGTGGCGCTGGGGTGAGGCGATCGACAGGTGGTTGCTAGGCGGATGAGTAGCTACTGGCGCGGGGTCAGCTACGATCGCACGGAAGGGGTCGCTGGGTCACAACACCTGGCTGGGCACCGATCGCCGGATGCCTACGCTCCAGCACCCGATGCCCTTGGGCATGGCCGGAGGCGGCTGGCGCCCAGCCCTGGGTAAGCGGACCCGAGTCAGGCACCGTGAGCTTGGTAACCGGGGCTTCGTAACCGTTCGGTAACGGCCATTGTGATGCACGCGCCCCGATCCTGGTAACAGATCCAATGATGCGATGCGCACACTCGCACTACGAACGCACGTTCGCTATACTGTGCGCGACGGGGCAGCATCAGGAGGCGGCGTGGACGACGAGCAGCGCGGTCCGCTGGCCCGCACGCAGACCGCCGAAGACATCTCGCTCGAGCCGACGCTGCGACCCCGCCGGCTTGGGGAGTACTTCGGACAGGACACGGCCAAGGAGTCGCTGCGGATCGCGATCACCGCGGCGAAGGGGCGGGGCGAACCGCTCGACCACCTGCTGATCCACGGCCCGCCCGGCCTCGGCAAGACGACGCTGGCGATGATCCTCGCGTCCGAGATGGGCGTCTCGATCCGCGTCACCTCGGGGCCGGCGATCGAGCGCGCGGGCGACCTCGCCTCGGTGCTCACCAGCCTGCAGCCCGGCGACGTGCTGTTCATCGACGAGGTGCACCGCCTGCCGCGCGTGGTCGAGGAGATCCTCTACCCGGCGATGGAGGACTGGGCGCTCGACATCATCCTCGGCAGCGGGCCGAAGGCGCGCGACGTGCGACTCACGCTCAACCGCTTCACGCTGATCGCCGCGACCACGCGTTACGCGCTGGTCTCGCAGCCGCTGCGCGATCGCTTCGGGGCGAGCTACCGGCTGGAGTTCTATGACGAGGCGGCGCTGAGCGAGATCGTGCGCCGCTCGGCGAGGGTGCTCGGTTGCGCCATCGACGCCGGCGGGGTGACCGCGATCGCGAGCCGCGCGCGCGGCACGGCGCGCGTCGCCAACCGGCTGCTGCGCCGCGTGCGCGATTACGCCGAGGTGGAAGCGGACGGCGTGATCACGGAGCCGGTCGCCGCGCTGGCCCTCGCGCAGCTCGGGATCGACGACCTCGGCCTCGACGCGATGGACCGCGAGCTGCTGCGCGTGCTTGTCGAACGCTTCGGCGGCGGACCGGTCGGCCTCGAGACGCTGGCCGCGGCGGTCTCCGAGGAGGCCGACACGATCATGGACGTCTACGAGCCGTACCTGCTGAAGATCGGCTACCTGCAGCGCACCCCGCGCGGGCGGGTCGCCTCGCGACTGGCGTACGACCGGCTGGGCCTGGAGCCGCCCGCGGCGCTGCTCGCCGCCGTCGCCCAGCAGCCGGCGCTGTTCCGGGAGGACGGCGCGAGCGCCTGAGGGGCAGGGTCAGGCCGCGGGCAAGAACCTGAAGCGGGAACTCGGGCCGCGCCGCTCGACGACGCTCACCCCCCGCACGCCGACCTCGGAGGTCTGTGCAGCCTCAGGCGGGAGAGACCTCGTTGAGGCGCCCTGTGGCGCAGTCGTAGATGAAGCCGCGGACCTGGTCCTTGACGGGGATGAAGGGGTTGGCCTGGATGCGGGCGATCGACTGACGCACGTCCGCTTCCAGATCCTGGAACGACTCCAGCGCGAATGCCGGCCGCAGGCCGGTGTCGGCCAGGATGCCGTCTTTGACGTCGTCGTCGCGGAAGGTCAGCATCCCGCAGTCCGTGTGGTGGATGAGCACGATCTCGCGGGTGCCCAGCAGGCGCTGGGAGATCACCAGCGAGCGGATCGCATCGTCACTGATCACGCCGCCCGCGTTGCGGATCACGTGCGCGTCGCCTTCCTCGAGGCCCAGCAGCTTGTGCGTGTCGAGACGCGCGTCCATGCAGGCCACCACCGCCAGCTGGCGCCCCGGCGGCATGGGCAGGCTGCCCTTGTCGAAGCTCTCCGCGTAGCGAGCGTTACTCGCGAGGACCTCATCCGTCACTGTCACGACCACACCACCCTGATAAACACGACTTTGTCAGGTCACAATACCAACATTAGACGACGAGGTCCAGTCGCCCCCGCCGGGCGCGACGCCTCAGTGCACCCCCAGCACCATCGCGTCCACCGGGTTGCCGGCGTCGAAGACCGCGACGGCGAGGCGGCGGCCGGCGGTCAGCCGCGCCGCGGCGATGCCGCGCGAGACCGGCACGGACGCCACCACCGAGGACAGCGACCCAGCGAAGCGGACGCTCGCTGTGTAGGAGTCGCGATCGAACGAGACCAGGGTGGCGCGCTCCAGCATCGTTACACCTCGCCCAGCGTCAGGGTCTGCTCGTAGCGCGGGCGGGCGCCGCGCGCGAAGCGCAGGCGCAGGCCGGCGACCCTGAACGCCGCCCCGTCCAGGCCGGCCTCCGCGTCCGAAATCGCGACGATGTCGCCCGGCTCCTGCGCGACGTTCGGACGCACGAGCAGCTCGCCGCGCTCGACGGCGAGGCGCGACTGGCGGAGCAGCGTGCCGGCGCGCGCGTCGGCGCGATCCTGCTCGCCAAGGTTCTCGTCGACGGCGATGACCGCGCCCGCGCCCTCGGCGAGCGCGGCTTCGTCGGCCGCCTCGGCGAAGACGCCGTGGCCGAAGACGCGTGCCCAGCCCGCGGCGGGGCGGCCCGCCTCGAGGGTGTGCGCGAGGATGGCGTGCTCCGCGCCGTAGGCGTAGCCGGCGAGACCCAGCGCCGGCTCCGACAGCACCAGCAGGCGGCCCTCTGACCGCAGCCGGTCGGGCAGCGCCCGCAGCAGGCGCCGCACGGCGGTCCCGCCATGCTCGCCCGCGCGCACGGTGAACGCCGGCCGCAGCGCGACGGCCTCGGCACTGGGGCTACGTCCGGTCAGCCGCAGCCCGGCGCGCTGTGCGATCGCCGCGAGGATCTGAATCGCGCTTCGCTCGCCCGCCTGCCACACGAGCTGCTCCGAGGCGACCCACGACTCAAGCAGCCCCATGCCGTCGACGGCGTCCACTTCGACCGTGGCCACGCCGTCGCCGCGCTTTCGCCGCACGGCGCCGATCCAGAATCGCGGCCCCCGGAGCGTCTCGACGCCGGCGCTGGTGCGATAGCCCGGCTCGACCCACAGTTCGCCGCCCGGCGAGAGCGCGTCCGGAGCGCGCGAGGCGGCGAAGCGCCCTCCGTCGTTGCGCAGCGTCAGCCGCAGCCGCCCCTGCTCGCGCTGCTCGATCACGGCGCCCAGCACGTCGTCCGTCAGCTCGTGCTCCACGTGCGCGACCGGAGCGCGCCAGACGGCGTGCGGCGAGGCCAGCCAGGCGGCAGCGGACGAGGTCGTGGCGCCAAGGCCGTACGGCGAGGCGTGGGCGAAGGGCCGCGGATCGCGCCACTGGCCGTCGCCGTGAAGGCTGCCCGAGGCGCCCGCGGCGATCTGCACCCGGTCGTAGCCGCCGGCGCCCCGGTAGGACTCGACCAGCACGGCCTGCGGCGCATCGGCGCGCATCGCGCCGCTGGCGAGGTAGCCGATGCCCGAGCCGGGGGCTGCCGAAGCGATCGCGGCGGGCGGCAGCCAGTGACCCGGCGGCGCCGTGCCGCCCATTCCGAGCACCGTGGACCAGACGCCGGCCGCGCCGTCCTCGTCCGTACCGGAGGCCAGCACGTTGCAGTCCGCCTCGAAGAACGCGGCCAGACCGCTGACCGTCGCGAGCGAGTGCGACCAGGCGGCGGGCGCGGACCATGCGCCGAGCGCCTCGCGGCGCACTGCGAAGACCGTCCCGCCCGAGGCGTAGAGCACTGCCGCGGAGCCGTCGGGACCGATCGCCGTCGCCACTGCCGTTACGACCGAGGCGGCGACCGCGACGGTCAGCGGAGCCGCGAAGCTCGCGCCGGAGTCCGCGCTCTCGCGCAGCTCGACGCTCACGCCGTCGGCGCGGACGCTCGCGAGCAGCGCGCGGCTGCCGGAGGCGGCGAGCGCGAGGCACGGCGCAACCGCCACGGTCGCGACGGCGGTCCAGTCCCCGAAGCGCGCGCCCGCTGCCGGGGCGGCGATGCGCTGGCGACTGAGCGCGCCGGTGGCGGGGTCAATGCGAGCGCGCAGCAGCGCGCCGTCGCCCGCGGCGGCGAGGGCGCACGGGCCGTCCGGCTCATCGCCTTCGTGGATGCGGGTCCAGCGCAGCCGGATCGCGCCCGCGTCGCGGTCGAACAGTCGGACGCGCAGGTACGGCTCGGCGCTGGCCGACTGCTGGGCGGAGCGCAGCGTAGGAGTGAGCGCTCGCATGTCGCCTCGCGCTACCCGCCGCGCGGCGAGGCGAGCACGCCCGAGCGGGCGCGCCGGGCGCGGCCATGCCTCGCCAGCGCGCGGGCGAATTCGGCAAGCCGCTCCTGTGCCCAGACGTGGTAGTGCCGCCAGGTCTCCGCGCCGCCGACGTTCACGCGATTGACCGCGAACGAGGCCCACTCCAGCGCCGCGTAGGCGCCCGCGCCCGTGGCGACGAGGTCCTCGAGCGCCTGCGGCAGCGTGCTCCCGGCGTCGTCGAGGGTGTGCAGCTTCGAGTAGTGGACGGTGACGGCCTCGCTGCCGCCCGGCGCGCCGTCGACCTCGATCGTGAGCGCGTCGCCCCAGAGCGAGAACGGTGGCCGCGAGGGCGGGTACAGCCCGACCGGGTACTCAACAGCGTCGACGCTCACGCGGTCGGTCAGCGCCGCGATGCTCAACTCGCGGCTGCCCGCGCTGGTGCGCAGCGTCGCCGTCGCCTCGAGCGGCGCGGCGAGCGAGAGCTCGCGGAGCGCGCGCTCGATGTGGCGGTCGAGCGCCTCGTCGGGCCAGCGCTCGTTCGCCGGGTCGGTGTCGCGGAGGTCGCGGCGCAAGCGCGTCCGCATCGACGGCAGGTCCATCTCTTCCTCGATTCGGCTGGGGAGAGTCGCGGGGGAGCCGAGGGCGGCCCGGCCGGCATCTGCCGTCGGGCCGCCCTCGTGCAGAGCAGGTCCGGCTAGGGGCGGACGCCGCTGAGCTTCGCGAGCTTGAGCTCGTTGAAGAGCGCCACGGCGACGTACCACTTGACCCGCACGCGGGTGGCGTCCTTCGTCTCCAGCGCGCCGACGCGCTCGATCGTGAGACCGCCGGGTGCGGTCAGCCCGGCCACGGCGCCCTCGCCGAACTGCAGCGCGTAGATCGTCGAGGCGTCCTCGGACGTACCGGCTGTCTCCTCGTCGGCGATGTGGTCGTTCACGCCGATCGGGATGCCGTCGTAGAAGTCGACCATCCGCCCGAACTCGTCGCGGTCGTGCTCGACGATGCCGCCGCCGCTCGCGCGCCCGAGCTTGTTGAGCGCCCGCCGCGTGCGGCGCGACATCAGCAGCATCTCCGGCTTGCCGCCGCGCACCGTGTCGATCAGCTCGTCGAGCTTGTCGAGCGTCAGCGTCGCGCCGTTCGTCCCCATCGAGACCGTCTGGCCCGAGGCGCACAGCTCATCGAGGCCCTCGAAGGACTTCGAGTCGCTGCTGGTGTCGCCGTTGATGAAGGTGTCGTCGAACTTCTGCTGGACAGACTTCGCCTTCAGCGCGACGACCGCCGCCTCGATGTCCTGCACGTTGTTGCGGGTGCGGGCGATGTAGTTGTCGATGTCCGCGTCGCCGCCGAGGATCGTCAGCGCCGTCGTGATCTGCTTGAAGGTCGGCGTGTCCTCGGACCAGGTGTCGCCGACGGAGTAGAAGGCGGCCGAGGCCGAGAGCTTCTCGCGGTTGTAGGTGAGCCCGTTGCCGACGATCTCGATGAACGGCAGCCGCTGCAGGATCGGGCTGTCGTAGATCACGGTCTCGATCACGCCCTCGAGCAGGACGTCGTTCGAGAGCTTCGCACCTTCGGTCAGTGTCAGTGCCATGGTGTCGTGTTCCGTTCCTTCCGGCGCGCGCCGCGCGCCTTGCTCGTCATTGCCGCCGGCAGGCTAGGCGCGCAATGCGCGCTCCTCCGAGGGCCTTGTGGCGCAGCGCCCAGCGCTACGCGCTCGTCCGCTGTTCGAGGCCGTAGGCGATCTTCTCCGCCGCGCTCATCGCCTCCGTGCGCGGACCGCGCCGCTCCGGAGCGCCGGCCGGGAAGCCCCGCGCCGCCTCGCCCTCCGACTCCGTGGCGATCCGCTCGCGGATCTGCGCGACCGTGCGCCGCGCGGCGTCGACCGAGGCGTCCACGGCCGCGGGGTCGTCGCCTTCGATCAGCTCCGCCGGTAGCGACGGCTCGGCCGCGAGCAGTGCGCCGCGATAGCGCTCGACGGCGGCCCGCCGCTCCGAGCGCTCGGCGTCGAGGGCGTCGCGCGCCTCCTGCAACTCGCGGCGCAGGTCCGCCAGCTCGTCGCGTTCCGCCTCGGCGACGGCCGCAAGCTCGGCGGCGGCCTCGTCGGGCAGATCGTCCTCGGACGGTTCCTCATCGGGGAACGCGTCGGCTTCCGCCGCACCCCCGTCTTCCTGCTCGACCACGTCGTTGTCGGTCATCTCTCTCCTCTCATCCGGCATTCCGGTTGCCCGGACTGCGTTGTCGAGGACGCACCCTGCACGGCGCGCTCGTGAACTCCGAGGGCCCGGTGACGCGCCGCGCGGTACCCTCGCGCCATGACCGCCCCCGACTGCGCGCCCTCCGAGGTCGTCCCGCTCAGCGCCGCTGACCAGACCGCCCGGATCGCGATCCGCCCGCTCACGCCGGCCGACGTGCGCACGGTGCGGCGACTGGAGCGAGCGGCCTACGGCTCCGCCAACCCGCACACCGCCTTCGAGCGCGAGCTGCGCAACGGCCTCTCGGCCTACCTCGTCGCCATCGACGCCTCTGCCGACGGCGAGCGCGCGGCTCAGCGCCGCCGGTGGACGCGCCGAGGACCCGCGGGCTGGCTACGGCGCCGCCTCGGGGCGGGCGAGGGCGCGCCGATCCTCGGCTTCGCGGGGGTGTGGTACACGCACGAGCAGCTGCACCTGGTAACGATCGCCGTCGATCCGCGGCAGCAGCGCCGCGGCATCGGCCTCACGCTGCTGCTCGCCGTCAGCGACCTGGCGATCGAGGCCGAGCTCGACAGCGTCGCGCTGGAAGTGCGCGCCTCGAATGCGGGCGCGATGCGGCTCTACGAGCGCTGCGGCTTCCGCCGGGTCGGCCGCCTGCGCAACTACTACAGCGACAACCGCGAGGACGCGATCGTGATGCTGCTCGATGGCCTCGCGGCGGCGGAACCGCCCGAGGCGCTCACGCTCGCCCGAGGCGGGCGCAACGTTGTACCCCCTACCGAAGGCATGGAGGACTGAGTTCCGCCGGGTTGCCAGTGAGGTTGCGGGCCTACGAGGCGGCTGCGGCCTCGCTCTCAGCTTCCTCGAGTTCCGCCGCGGGGTCGTGGACGTAGCGCAGGTAGCGGTCCTCGCGCTCGCCGAGCAGCACGAGCATGCCCTCGGCCTCCTGCTCGCGCACCCAGCGCGAGAGCGTGGCGCTGTGGCCGAAGATCAGGAACGTGTCGCCGGTGAAGGAGAAGCGGCGGCCGTTGACGGTGACGTAGTAGGGGGGCGGACCGTCGTCCTCGTTGAGATTCAGGACGAACACATCGGCCTCTCCCTCGGAGAGTACCGTCAGGTCATCGAAACCGACTTCGACCTCGCTCACCATCGCCTCCCTCGGCCACCCGCGCGCGGGCCCGGCATGATGATACGGGCGTCGCCCTACGAGGGGCCAGCGTCCCCGGCGGCGCCCGCCGGCGCGGCGCGCACATCGGGCAGGGAGAGCAGCATCAGCAGCGTCACGATCACCGCCGAACCGACGCACCAGACGCAGATCGCCTCGATCTCGAACAGCTCGAGCCAGGTCAGGTACGCAGAGTAGAGCGTGCCCCCGAGCGCGAGCGCGAAGGTCAGGCCGGCCAGCGCCTGCGGCGCCTCGCCGCCTCGCAGCGCCCGCCACCAGCGACGCGCCGCGACCAGCGCGAGCAGCGCGAGATACATCCCGAGGCCGAGCACGGCTATCGGCACGCCAGCGATCTCGGAGAACTCCGAACTCTGGACCGCGCCACAGTCTCCGACGCCGGAGCAGACCGCCTCCTGCTCGTCGTCGAGGGCGACCCAGCTGAGGTAGCCGGCGACCGCAACGCCGGCGATCGCGAGCGCCAGCAGCAGATCGCGGCGGCGGGCGAGCAGGGAGGCCACGGCCGCGGCGGCTACTCGCCGTCGTCCGGCACGAGGCGATCGATCGCCTCGCGGAAGACCTCGATCGGTTGTGCGCCGCGCAGCGGCTGCCCGTTGATCAGGAAGTTCGGCGTCGAGACCGCGCCGATGAGGCCGCCGATCAACTGAGTCGAGATGTTGCTCTCCTCCTGCACGATCAGCTCCTTGATGCCGGATTCGAGGCAGTCATCGAAGGCGCCGAGGTCGAACGCCGCGTCGGGCAGCGCCTCGTCCACCTCGCGCGCGAAGTTCTTGAGGTTGCCCTCGGAGGCCCAGCCGGGGCGGCCCTGCCGCAGGAAGAGGATGTCGTGGTAGGGCCAGAACAGGTTCTGGTCGGCCGCGCACTCGGAGGCGGCGTGGGCACTGAGCGAGTCGGGACCGAGCAGCACGAGGTGGCGGAACTCAATCGAGACGACACCCTGGCTGATGTACTCCTCGTCGAGCAGCGGCTTGGTCTGGCGGTTGAAGTCGCCGCAGTGAGAGCAACTGAAGTCCTCGTAGGCAACGATGCGGACCGGCGCGTCCGGGTTGCCGAGCAGCCGGCCTTCGACGGGGGCCGACTGCCCCTGGTACTCGAAGTCGCCCCCGCCGACGGCGTTGCTGCCGCCGGGGCGATTGAACCAGATCAGCGCCGCCACGATCACGACCGTGGCGACGACCACGCCGATGGTCAGGAAGCCCCCGAACGAATCGATCGTCCCCTTCAGGCTGCGAGCCTGCTGCGTCTCGGCCTGCTGCGGCTCCTGGCTGGCGCCCGCCGCTCCTCGGCGGCGACGGCGACGACGGCGATTGCCCACGATGCCTCCGTACGATCAGTGCTGCGGGACGCTGCTGGTCGCCTCGATTATCCGGCGGGCAGCGGGGGCGGGCAACGGCGTGGCGGCGGGGCCCCGGACCTACGCACCCCCGAGGTTGTAGTCGGTGTCGTCCCGGACCCACTCGTAGTCCTCGCCTCGTAGCCAATGGCACCACACGTTGCGTCCGGGAACTGCCAGCCGCCGACGGGACTGCATTCCCGACCACGCGGCCACCTCGACGACAACGGGCGTACGGCGGCGGACCTCTTCGATAGCCGGCAGCAGGTCCGTATCGGCTGATGCAACAACGACCACCTCGCACTCACGGCGTAGCGATAGCGACACGATGTCGACCGCGAGTTCTACATCGACACCCTTCTCGAACGGGGGCGCAGCGGGCCAGCCACGCGGGTAGCGCAACAGTCGCGGGTACACTCTGACTCCGGAACGCATCCATGCTTGCGACTGGCGGACATTCGCCCGGTGGCCGCGGGGCTGCCGCGTCCGGTCGGGGCGCCCCGTGTAGATGCGCACGTCGCTCAATTCGCGATCCGTGTACCTGCCCACAATCAGTTCGGCTGCGGCCCGGGGCCAGAACTGCCCATGCCGCAGCGGATCAACGCGTTCGTCAAAGAAGGTGCGCCGGGCGCCCCTGTAGAAGTTCTGAGCGTCGAAGAGAACAGCTACCCGGCGAATGTCGCGCCCATCCCGCTACTCACTAAAAATAACAAGCCCGCCACGGCACCTTGCGGTGCAGGGCGGGCAGGATTGGGAGAATATTCGCACCATGGCACACGCGTGTCAAGTAGAGAGCCGCAGAACGCGAAAACCGCAGGCGGATGACGGAGGCCTGTATACGGCCTCCGTCAGCCGCGCATGCGCCGCTACACCGTCGCTTCCGCATGCGCGCGCTCGGCGGTGAAGATGTAGGCGCCGCCGTCATCGACATCCACGAGGACCTCGACGCCCTCGGCGAACTCGCCGGCGAGGACGCGGCGGGCCAGCTCGTTCTCGATGCGGCGCTGGATCGTGCGCCGCATCGGGCGCGCGCCGAACGCCGGGTCGTAGCCCTCGCGGACGAGCGCCGCCTGCGCCTGCTCCGTGACCCGGATGCCGACGCCGCGCTCCGCCAGCCGCTCGCGCACCTCGCCGATCAGCAGGCCGGCGATCTGCGCGATCTCGGCCTCCGTCAGCGCCTCGAAGACGATCGTCTCGTCGATGCGGTTGAGGAACTCCGGCCGGAACGCGCGGCGCAGCGCCTCCTCGATGTTGCGGCGGCGCGCCTCGCGCTCGTCCTCGCTGCGCGTGCGCTGGAAGCCGAGCGAGGCCGACTGCTCCGTGGAGCCGAGGTTCGAGGTGAGTACGACCACGGTGTTGCGGAAGTCGACGGTGCGCCCGTGCGTGTCGGTCAACCGCCCGTCCTCGAGGATCTGGAGCAGCGTGTTGAAGACGTCCGGGTGCGCCTTCTCGATCTCGTCGAAGAGCACCACCTGGTAGGGGCGGCGGCGCACCGCCTCCGTCAGGCCGCCGGCCTCGTCGTAGCCGATGTAGCCGGGCGGCGCGCCGACCAGCCTCGAGACGGTGTGGCGCTCCTGGTACTCGGACATGTCGAGCCGCAGCAGCGCGTCCTCGTCGTCGAACAGGTACTCGGCCAGCGCCTTCGCCAGCTCCGTCTTCCCGACGCCCGTGGGCCCGAGGAAGATGAACGAGCCGATCGGGCGGCGCGGGTCCTTGAGGCCGGAGCGCGCCCGGCGGATCGCGTCGGAAAGCACCTCGATCGCCTGGTCCTGGCCGACCACGCGACCGTGCAGCGCCTCCTCCATGTGCAGCAGCTTCTCCGCCTCGCCCTCGAGCATGCTGTCCACGGGGATGCCCGTCATCTGTGCCACGAGCGCCGCGATGCCTCCCTCGCCGACCTCGTCGGGCAGGCCCTGCTCCTGGCGCCAGCCGGCCTCGCGCTCGCGGTACTCGTCCTGGATGCGCAGCACGTCCTGCTTGATGAAGGCTGCCTCCTCGAAGTCCTCGCGAGCGGCCGCGGCGTCGAGGCGCGCCGAGGCGTCGTCGAGCCGCCGCTTCAGATCGCGCACGTCCTCGGGCAGCGCCTCGGCGAGGATCACGGCACGCGAGGCGGCCTCGTCGATCAGGTCGATCGCCTTGTCGGGCAGGTGCCGCTCGGTGAGGTAGCGCACGCTGAGGCGCACCGCGGCCGAGAGCGCCTCGTCGCTGATGCGGATGCCGTGGTGCTCCTCGTAGCGGGAGCGCAGGCCGGCGAGGATCGCCTCCGCCTCCTCCACCGAGGGCTCGTCGACGTAGACCGGCGAGAAGCGCCGCTCCAGCGCCGGGTCGGCCTCGATCTTGCGGTACTCGTCGAGGGTGGTCGCGCCGATCACGCGCAGCTCACCGCGCGCCAGCGCCGGCTTCATCATGTTCGAGGCGTCGATCGCGCCCTCGGCGCCGCCGGCTCCGACCATCTGGTGAATCTCGTCGAGGAAGAGGACGATCTCGCCGCTCGCCTCGCGCACCTCGCGCATCACGGACTGCAGCCGCTCCTCGAACTCGCCGCGGAACTTGGAGCCGGCGATGAGCGCACCCATGTCGAGCGCGAGCACGCGCTTGCCGCGCAGCCGCTCCGGCACGTCGCCGACCGCGACGCGCTGCGCGAGGCCCTCGACGATCGCGGTTTTGCCGACGCCCGCCTCGCCGATCAGCACGGGGTTGTTCTTGGTGCGGCGATTGAGCACCTGCATCAGTCGCTCGACCTCGACCGCGCGGCCGATCACCGGGTCGAGCTCGCCCTGCGCGGCCAGCTCCGTGAGGTCCGTCGAGTAGCGGCTGAGCGCCTGGTACTGCGCGTCGGCGGTCGGCGAGTCGACGCGCGCGCTGCCGCGCACCTTGCGCAGCGCGGCGTAGATGCGCTCCCTGGAGATGCCGTACTCGCCGAGGATCGCGGCCGCCTCGCCGTCGCGCACGTCGGCGACGGCGATCAGCAGGTGCTCGACGCCGACGAACTGGTCCTTGAGCCGGTCCGCCTCGCGGTTGGCCGCGTCGAGCAGCCCGACGATGCGAGGCGTCGTGTAGATCTGCACCACGTCGTGGCTGAGCTTCGGCGAGCGATCGAGGTGGCTGCGGATGCGCGCCGCCAGCGCCTGCGTGTTGACGCCGATCTCGCCCAGCACCTCGCGCGCGACGCCCTCGGGCGCCTGCGCGATCGCGAGGAAGACGTGCTCGACATCCCACTGCGCGTGCCGCTGCTCGCGGACGAGCTGCTGCGAGGCCTGCAACACGGCCTGTGCCTGCTCCGTGAACCGGTCCTGTCGCATCATCGCTGCATCACCCTTCGCACCGCGGGGCGGCTCGGCTTCGCCTGCCGTCCGTCGATCCGCTTGAAGTCCTCCGCGTCGCTCGTCGCCCGCACTCAGCGCGCGCCGCGCCGGGGCGTGCGCTCCGGCAGCATCGAGCGCAGTCGCTCCAGCTCGGCGCGCGTCTCGTTGAGCTCGACCTGCAGGTCCTCGACGCGGCGGCTGAGGCGCAGCAGCACCTCGGCGCCCGCGAGGTTCACGCCGAGGTCCTCGACGTACTGGCGCAGCCGCCGCAGCACCTCGACGTCGCGCTGCGAGTAGAGCCGCTGGTTACCGGCGCTGCGCGCGGGAGCGACGAAGCCCATCCGCTCGTAGGTGCGCAGCGTCTGCTGGTGGACGCCGACCATGCGCGCCACCACCGAGATCTGGAAGACCGGCTCGTCCTGCGGAATGTTCGTCATTGCTTGCCCGTCCCGCGCGCTCCTCAGGAGGCGCGCCCATCCTCAACGCCCGCAGCTTCGACGCCCGCAACCTCAACCGGCGCGGTCGCGTCCTCGCGCTCGCCCTCGCGTTCGCCCTCGCTGGCCCGCAGTTGCTCGAACAGCGCGCGCTGGCCGTCGTCGAGCGGCTCCGGCAGGCGCAGCCGCACGCGCGCGAGCAGATCGCCGTGGCCGCCTCCGGCGCGCGGCATCCCCTGGCCCGCGAGGCGGAAGACGCGCCCGCCCTGTGTTTCCGCAGGGATCCGCAGCGCCAGCGTGCGCCCCTTGAGCGTCGGCACCTCCGCCTCCCCACCGAGCGCGGCGTCGGCGACCGGCACGTCGAGGTCGACGTGGAGGTCGTCGTCGCGGCGCTCGAAGCGCGGGTCGCGGGAGACGCTGACGCGCAGGAAGAGGTCGCCCGGAGCGCCGCCGCCGCGCCCCGGACCGCCCTTGCCACGCACGCGCACGCGCGCGCCGTCGGCGATACCGGCGGGAATGTCGACCTCGATGCGGCGCGACTCGCCGCTGCCCTCGCGCAGCTCGATGGTGCGCGAGGCGCCGTGGTAGGCCTCCTCCAGGCTCACGCGCGCCGGCCGCTCGACGTCCTCGCCGCGCTGGCGCGCGGGCGGCGCGGGCGGACCGGAGGAACGGCCGAAGAGCCCGTCGAACAGGCCGCCGAAGCCGCCACCGCCACCGCCGCCGCCGAGGTCGAACTCGACGCGCTGGAAGCCGCCGCCGGGGCCGCCGGGGCCGCCACCGAAGCCGAAGCCGCCCGCGCCCCGGCGACGCATCTGCTCCTCGATCTGGTCGGCGTTGCGCCAGTTGTCGCCGTACTTGTCGAAGGCGGCGCGCGTCTCGGGATCGGAGAGCACCTCGTGGGCGGCGCTGATCTGCTTGAAGCGCTCCTCGGCCTCGGCGTTGCCGGGGTTTACGTCCGGGTGGTACTGGCGGGCGAGCTTGCGGAAGGCATCGCGGATGTCCTTGTCCGCTGCCGAACGCGGGACGCCGAGGACAGAGTAGTAGTCCGCTGCCATGGCGGCAGTATAACAGGATGCCGCGTGCCAGTACACACTACCTTAGTTCTCTCCACTCATATCTCTTGACACATCACGTCCATGTAACATAAGCTATCGACGTGACAGTGAGGGGCCCAGGGGAGAACGGTCCCTCGATGAGCGCGAACCGCGCACGAGCGCACAAGGAGGTACCAACCACATGGCGCACAACACCAGCATCGTCCGGCGCGACCCGTTCAACGGCATGCGGCAGATGATGGACCGGCTCTTCGACGACTCCTTCTTCCGCTCCGGCCCGGCCGGCTGGCCCGCCGCAGCCTGGAGCCTCGAGGAAGGCACCCTGCCCGTCGACCTCTCGCAGGCCGACGGCCAGATCAAGGTCCGCGCCTCGCTGCCCGGCTTCAAGCCGGAGGACATCGACGTGCAGGTGCACGAGGGCGTCCTCTCGATCAAGGCCGAGCACGACGAGGAGCACGAGTCCCCGGACGAGCGCTACTACCGGCGGGAGCGAGGCGGCGGCTCCTTCAGCCGGCGCATCGCCCTCCCCGGCGTCGTCCGCGACGCTGAGGTGGACGCGCACCTGGAGGACGGCGTGCTCACCCTGACGCTTCCGCTCCCCAAGCAGCCTCAGCCGAAGCAGATCGAGATTCACGCCAGCTAGTTCCGCCCAGGCGGCTCTCCTGCCGCCGCAGCGGCGCACTATCGACGGCCCCGGGGTTCGCCCCGGGGCCGTTGCTATGTCCGCGCTGCCCTGTCAGATCTGGCGGTTGGCTAGCGCGCCTTCGCGCGGCTGCGGCTCCGCGGGGCCCGCGACCTCGCCTCGATCACCTCGCGCTTGACGCCGGGCAGGCGGCGCTCACGCGGGACGCGGTCCGCGTCCATGCGCGAGAGCAGCGCCAGCGCCCTGCGCGTGTCCGAGGCGACGCGCGCCGGTTCGGCGAGGCGGAAGCGGAACTTCGAGCACCAGTAGGTGAAGGCGCGCAACTGCGATTGCAGCACCCGCTGCGGCATCGCCTGGCCGGTCTCCGCCCGGTACTCGACGACCAGCTCGTCCAGCGAGCGGCCGTAGACACGTTCGTAGGCCGCGATGTCGGGCGGCGTGCCGCGCGGGCCATCGAGGTTGCGCGCCTTCACGAGGTCCAGCTCCGCCTGCAGCAGCAGCACCTCCTCGACGGTCACGCCGTACTGGAAGTTGAGGTGCGCGCGATGTTTCTCGTGGCCGATCGCGCGGGCGAACGCCTCCTCGCTCTCGTCATGGCCGGGCGGCGGCTTGCCCTCGAACAGCAGCCGCTCCGCCTCGGCGGCCGGGATCGCCTTGCCAGCGGCGCCGATCAGGCGCTCCGCGAGGCGCAGCCAGTCGAAGGCTTCGCCGGCGATCAGGTAGCGGTACACGACGCCCTTGGCCTGCTCCTCCGGCGTCACCCAGCGCGCGATCACGTCGAGCATCGCCGGGTACCACGGCTCGCCCTGCTTGACCGCCTCGAGGAACGTACGAACGCCCGCTTCGGCATCGAGCGGCGGGGAAGGCTCGCCGTCGGCCGGGTCGGACCCGCTGGCTGCGAAGTCCACCTGCACGGACTCGCGAGGCACGGCGCCGCCGGGGCGCTTCGCCGTGGCGGCCCCCCGCCGCGGACCAGGCTCCGCGGCGCTCATACCGAGCCCCCGTGGCAGCGCTTGTACTTCTTGCCGGAGCCGCAGGGGCAGGACTCGTTGCGACCCACCTTGCGCACGCGCGTCCGCCGTGTCGCCGTCGCCACGCCGCCGCCTCCGCCGTCGTCCTCGACCCCGTCCGGGTCGCCCGGCCCGGACGCCAGCGCGTTGCGCGGGATCACCGGCTCCGCCCGAGGCATCGCGACCGGGCGGACGTGGAAGATCTGGCGGGTGACCGCCGCGCGGATGTTGCCGAGCAACTGCTCCCACATGTCGTGCGCCTCGTGCTTGTAGGCGACGAGCGGGTTCGCCTGGCCGTAGGCGCGCAGTCCGATGCCCTGGCGCAGCTCGGCGACGGCCGTGAGGTGCTGCACCATGAGCATGTCGATCGTGCGCAGCAGCACGAAGCGCTCCAGTTGCCGCTGCGCCTCCTCGCCGACCTCGTCCTCAAGCTCCTCGTAGCGCTCCTGCACGAGGCCGCCGATCTCGTCCAGCAGCGCCTCGACGGGGCGGTTGCGCACCTCGTCGATCGGCAGCGCGCTGCGCAGCGGCAGGATCGTCTGCAGCGCGAGGTGGAAGGCGTCCGGATCGGGGGGCGCGTTCTCGATGTGCTCGCGCGCCAGCGCCTCGATCTCGTCGTGCACCATCCCCAGCACGCTCTCGCGCATCGACTCGCCGGCGAGCACCTTGTTGCGCTCGCCGTAGATCACGTCGCGGTGCTGGTTCATCACGTCGTCGTACTCGACCACGTGCTTGCGGGTGTCGAAGTGGTACGCCTCGACGCGCGACTGCGCGGACTCGATGGCGCGCGTGACCATCTTCGACTCCAGCGGCATGCCCTCGCTCATGCCGAGCTTGCCCATCATGTTCGGCATCCAGTCCGGGGCGAAGCGCTTCATCACGTCGTCCTCGAAGGAGACGTAGAAGCGCGAGGAGCCGGGGTCGCCCTGGCGGCCGGAGCGCCCTCGCAGCTGGTTGTCGACGCGCCGCGACTCGTGGCGCTCGGTGCCGATGATGTGCAGGCCGCCGTTGGGAGCGACGCCCTCGCCGAGCTTGATGTCGGTTCCGCGGCCGGCCATGTTCGTGGCGATCGTGACCGCGCCGGGCTGCCCGGCGCGCGCGATGATCGCCGCCTCGCGCTGGTGCTGCTTGGCGTTCAGCACCTGGTGCTCCACGCCGCGGCGCTGCAGCAGCTCCGCGAGCCGCTCCGAGTCCTCGATCGAGACGGTGCCGACGAGGACCGGGCGCTCCTCGCGGTAGCGCTCCAGCACGTCCTCGATCACCGCCTCGAACTTCTCGCGCTGCGAGCGGAAGACGAGGTCCGGCATATCCTCGCGGACCATCGGCAGGTTCGTCGGCACGACGATCACCTCGAGGCCGTAGATCTCGTGCAGCTCCTCGGCGTCGGTCACGGCGGTGCCGGTCATCCCGGCGAGCTTCTCGTAGAGGCGGAAGAAGTTCTGGAGCGTGATCGTCGCGTAGGTCACGGACTCCTGCTGGACCTTCACGCCCTCCTTGGCCTCGACGGCCTGGTGCAGCCCGTCCGACCAGCGGCGTCCCTCCATCAGGCGCCCCGTGAACTCGTCGACGATCACGACGCGGCCGTCGCTCACCACGTACTCGCGGTCGCGCTGGTAGATGATGTGCGCCTTGAGCGCCGCCTCCATGTAGCGCGTCAGCCGGAAGTGCTCCGAGGAGAAGATGTTGTCGATGCCCAGCCCGCGCTCCAGCACCTCGATGCCCGCCTCGGTGAGGTGCACCGAGCGTGTGCGCTCCTCCACCGTGTAGTGCGTGTCGCGCAGCAGTCGCGGCACCAGCGCGTTGAAGCGCGGGTAGAGCGAGAGGTCGTCCTGCTGCGCACCGGAGATGATCAGCGGCGTCCGTGCCTCGTCGATCAGCACCGAGTCCGCCTCGTCGACGATCGCGTAGTGGCGGCCGCGCTGCACGCGCTGGTCGGCCACCTGCACCATGTTGTCGCGCAGGTAGTCGAAGCCGAACTCGTTGTTCGTGCCGTAGGTCACGTCCGCGTGGTAGGCCTCGCGGCGCGGGACGGCCAGCAGGTGCTCGCGGCCCGGCTGCTCCGAGATGCGCTCGCGCGAGTAGACGGAGGCGCCCTCGTGCTGGATCACGCCCAGGGTCAGGCCCAGCGCGTCGAGCGCCGGCCCGTACCACTGCGGCTCGCGACCCGCCAGGTAGTCGTTGACCGTGACCAGGTGCGCGCCCTCGCCCTCGAGGGCATTCACGTAGAGCGCGAGCGTGGCGACAAGCGTCTTGCCCTCGCCCGTGCGCATCTCGGTGACGTTGCCGCGGTGCAGCGCGACGGCGCCGCTGAGCTGCACGTCGTAGGCGCGCTCGCCGACGTGGCGGCGGACCGCCTCGCGGGCGACGGCGAGCGCCTCCACGAGCATGTCGTCCAGCGTCTCGCCGTCGCGCAGGCGTGCGCGGAAGCGATCCGTACGCGCGCGCAACGCGTCGTCGCTGAGCGCCGTGATCTCAGGCTCGAGGTCGTTGATCTCCCCGACCAGCGGCGCGATCTGCTTGAGCGCGCGCTCGTTGGGGTCGCCGACCAGCTTCCGGAGAACGCCGAAGGCCATGCTGTCTCCTCAGGGACGGCTCAGCGGAACAGGTCGCTGACCGAGCCCCCGGTGTGGATGCGGTGCATCGCGTCGCCGAACAGCGGCGCGACCGAGAGCACCTTCGTCGGCGCCTGACTGAACGCCTCCTCGGCGATCGGCAGCGTATCCGTGAACACGATTTCCGAGATCTCCGGGGTATCCAGCCGCTCAAAGGCCGGCCCCGCGAAGAGCTGGTGCACACAACCAACGTAGATCGAGCGCGCGCGATGCCGCCGCAGCAGCTCGAGGGCGCTCGCCACCGTGCCGCCGGTCAGGATCTCGTCGTCGATGATGACCGCGTCGGCGTTCTCGGCGTCGCCGATCAGCGTCAGCGCCTCGGCGCGCTCGTCGTTGCCGGAGCGCCGCTTGTCGACGATTGCCAGGCCCGCGCCCAGTCGCTCGGCGACGTTGCGCGCGCCTTTCGCTCCGCCGACATCGGTGGCGACGACGACGGGGTTGGCGAGGTTGAGCGAGCGGAAGTACTCGGCGAGCAGAGGCTGCGCGTGCAGCTCGTCCACGGGAATGTTGAAGAAACCCTGGATCTGGCCGGCGTGCAGATCCATCGTCAGCAGCCGGTCGGCCCCGGCGACCTCGATGAAGTTGGCGATCATGCGCGCGCTGATCGGCACGTGCGGCTGGTCCTTCTTGTCGGAGCGGCCGTAGGCGAAGTAGGGGACCACCGCGGTGATGCGCCCGGCCGAGGCGCGCTTCGCCGCGTCGATCATGATCAGCAGCTCCATCAGCCGCGTGTTCACCGGCGCGGCGATCGGCTGGATCAGGAAGACGTCACGCTCACGGATGTTCTGCAGGAAGCGGACGAAGATGTTCTCGTTGGAGAACTCGAACACCTCGCAGGCGCCGAGCGGCATCTCGAGGTGACGGCAGACCGCCTCCGCAAACGAGCGGTGCGCGTTGCCCGTGAAGACGGCCATCTCGCGAAACATGACCCCGCCACCCGATTCGCGCACTTCCCTCGCCCCCTTCTCCGCACGCCGCTGCGCACGCGGGCGGGCCGCCCCGGACGCTCCGAACGCCGCTTGACGAGGATGGGCCGGGGCCTCGTCGATGGTACCATGACGTATCCGCACGGCATGCGCCCGACCGCCGGAGGTGCGCCCCCGCCATGGACTTCGCCCTCTCCCCCGAGGAGGAGCGCTTCCGCGAGGATCTGCGCGCCGTCCTCGCCGACCTGTTGCCCGCCGACTGGTCCCAGCGCGGCCTGATCGAGCCTGCCGACTCCGAGGAGCGCGCCGCCCTCGCGCAACGCGTCGCACGTGCGCTCGGCGATCGGCGCTGGCTGGCGATGGCCTGGCCGCGCGAGCACGGCGGCCTCGACGCCTCCTACCTGCAGCAGTACGTGCTCAACGAGGAGCTCGCCTACCAGGACGCGCCCGGCGGAGGCGGCGTCGGCGTCACCTCGGCGGGCCCGGCGATCATGCAGCACGGCAGCGAGGAGCAGCGGCAGCTCTACCTCCCGCGCATCGCCGCCGGCGAGGACCGCTGGTGCGCCCTCTACTCCGAGCCGGGAGCCGGCTCCGACCTCGCCTCGATCCAGACGCGCGCCGTGCGCGACGGCGACGAGTACGTGATCAACGGCCTCAAGACCTGGGTCGCGGGCGCGGAGCGCGCGACGATGGGCTGGCTCGCCGCCCGCACCGACCCCGGCGCCCCGAAGCACCGCGGCCTCTCCACCTTCGCCCTGCCGATGGACACGCCGGGCGTCGAGGTCCGCCCGATCGAGAACCTCGCCGGCGAGCGCCAGCTCTCCGAGGTGCTGCTCCACGACGTGCGCATCCCGATCGAGCAGCGCGTCGGGCCGGAGCACCGCGGCTGGTACCACGTCGCCTCGACGCTCGACTTCGAGCGCTCGGGCGTCGCCGCCTTCGCGCGCGGCCGCCGCCACATCGAGGGCCTCGTGAGCTTCGCGCATGAGCACGCCGGCGAGGGCGAACGCCGCGAGCAGGTCCGCTACGAGCTGGCAGACCGCTGGATCGAGCTGCAGGTCGGCTTCAACGTCGCGCAGCGCATCCCCTGGATGCAGACGCAGGGCATCTCCCCGAACCACGAGGCCTCGGTCTCGAAGGTCTACGGCTCGGAGCTCACGCAGCGCATCGCCGGCACGGGCGTGCGGCTGCTCGGCCTCGCGGGCCTGATCGCCCCTGGCGGCGGCGGCGCGCCGATCGGCGGCGCCTTCGCCCGCCACTACCTCACCTCGACCGGCGCCACGATCGAGGCGGGCACCTCCGAGATCCAGCGCAACATCATCGCCCAGCGCGGGCTGGGTTTGCCGAGGTAGCGGGGGCGGACGCCGTGGCGGTCTCCGTTACGCCGAGAGGGAAGCGAAGCGGGAGCCCTCAATCGCAGCGCGATGAACCGTAGGGTCGCGCTGCTGGCACAGGCATCCGCTCCTGCGCCCGAGTGCTACGCCCCGGACAAGGCCGGGATTCCGGGGCTCGAAGAACACACGATTCGGAGTCACGGGACGCCCTGTAAGGGCGAGCTTGGCGAGTTCTGCTGCGGTCATGACACCAGCTGCGTACGACAAGAACGGGAGCGCCACGTCATCGCCCCCGTCACTGCCGTCACCCACCGCCTGCGATCCGGTTGCGCAAAGCGCCGGGAGCTGGGGCGCATGAGCGTCGGGAATGCAACGCGAGCAAGCATCCCTGAGCGGGGCATGGCGGAACAGTGTCGCCTGCCAGTTCCGCCCTGTTGTCGCGTAGACCTGCAGCGGAGGGTATGCACCCTCGATCAGGAATCGCACGGCCCGCTCGTTCGCAGCGGAAACCAGAACGTCCGGTGTGCCCGCCCGGCGTCCCTGCCATTGGTCGGCAACCTCGTCCAACCAGGCTGCGTGCGATTCAATCCGTTCCACGCCCGCCTCACGCAGCCAGCAGCGTGCAACCTCAACCTTGGGTGTCTCTGCTATCGCGTCTCGCCACGAGAACAATGCTGACCGCGTCACGTTTTCAACTTCAACAGCGTCCCTGTCGACGAGCACGGCGTCGAACGCGTGTGTGATCAGGCTCAGGAAGAAGAGGGCGCAACTGCCGACCGACCCAACACCGACGCACCACAGTTCGCCGAGTTCGAACCCGGGCGACACCTTCGGCACCTCTGCAGACGGCATTCCGGCCCGCCAACGGTACGTATCCACGAGTGCCCGCTCGATAGCTGTGGCCGGCGGATCCAGCTGCAGTTGTGCAGCGGCAGCGATCACAGCGAATGCGGCCCCAAAGGGATTAAGTTCGTCGGAGTCCTCAAGCGGGGACGGCTCGGTGCCGCGGTACCCGCTCCATCCGGATCCGTGGACGATGAGCCCGTCGCCACCTGGACCGACTACGACCCGTATGTCGTCACGCCTCGTTTGGCGCCGCTCATGCCGCCCGTATGGGTGAGTCGCCCCCAGCGTCTGCGCGACGACCTCATCGAGCGCCACGCCTGCCCACGGCAGAGGATCGAGCACAGGGCACGATGGCACGTCGAACGCCACGGAGACGGTCATCCGCCCGAAGAGGCTGGCAGCCGTGATGGCGGCGACCTGCCCGGCGTACGTGCCGGCGTACCCCGGGTCGACAGCGATGTGCAGTGTTCGATCTGACGGCAAGGGCTGTGCGTCGGGGTACCGCTCGGCGCGGTCTGCCCAGCGTTGCTGGAACTCTTGCTCGTTCATGACCCGAGTCCGTCAAAGATCCTGATCGGCTCGTCGATCTCCCGAAAACCCTCGTGAGTCCACATCAGGGCGTGGCCTCCCTCAAACGACGGGAGCCGGGTGCCGTACTCGGGAACCACAATCGAAAAGTAGCCGGGGTGCCGGATCCGCATCCCCGTGAAATCGCCACCGCTGTGGTAAGCGTCTCCGGGGTGCGAGTGAACCTGCCCAACAACCTGAAGGCCGGCCGTCGCCGCCTCCCGGATGATCTTCCCGAGTTCGCGTGCTTCGACATCGACGCTCGTCGGTGTGGAGACTGCCTTGGGGCAGGCCGCCGCGAGCGCCAGCGTGGCTGCCCCCGTGGTGAGACCGACAAGGTAGACGATGCCCTCGCGCCCGTCGCACGCGCTTCTGTGCAGTTCCTCGCTGAGCCGATCGCGGCAATCCGTGGTCATGACGACGGTGCACCGCGTGCGCTGCTGCAGTGACAGACGGCGCAGCCGTGCGATCGCCGACCGGAGCGTGCCTATCACCTCCGGCGTCCCTGATAGCGCTCGCTGCGCAACTCCGAGTGAACGCGCAGCAGCATGGCAGCCAGCGTGACTGTCCCCCCTGTCTGTGGCTGCTCCTGCCAAGCCGCCTTAGCCCACTCCTCGTGGGGACCGCCTGGCGTAGAGGCGAGCCGGTTCCACGGAGCGCAGATCCTGCCGCTACCGTGAAAGTAGTTGTACGGCGCGGGTGCGTCGGCGAGATCGTCCAGTTGGCCCGTACCCGGGTTCCGCCAGTGGAACGCGGCCGGCTGCGCGGGGAATCCAGTGCAGTCCACCTCAAGCTGGTAGACATCGGCGGTCCGGGCGCTCAAGGAGACGCGAAAGCATCGGGGCCCGACACGTTCGAACCCCCAGCCGTGAAGCTGGCCGATTCTCTCGACGGCCGCGACCTGCGGCTCGACAACCAGGTCGTCGACCGCGACCACGGCTACACCGCCGAGCCGCTTGCGATCAGATCGAGGACCGCGCCGTCCTGCAGGCCAAAGCTGCCGATCGGTGCATCGGCCTCGAGCTTCTTGCCGTCGAAGTCCAGTTCGAATGCGTCGCCCTCGGCCAAGTCCTTCGCCTTGACCACCGCAGCGATCACCTCGAAGACCTTGGTCGTGGTCTCGAACGTGGCCTCATACACGCCCGCCGGCGTGGCGAACTTCAGGGTGAGCTTGCTGTCCATGATGACTGACTCCTGCTTCTTTTTCGGCCGCTGGGTGTCTCGGGTGCGGCCCGTTCAACTGGTTGTCGCATATGCAAGACAGTGTCTCGCGTGTGCAACACGAGAGTACCGCCCAGCCGTCTTTTGTGTCAAACTGCGTCCGACTCGTGCAACAAAGGGAGGTGCGTATGGCTCGAATGCGCCTCGGGCAGATAGGCAGCCGGGTCCGGGAGCAAAGAGGGACACGTGGAGTCCGCCAGGCAGCGAAAGAGATCGGCGTCAGCCCCGCGACGCTATCTCGGGTCGAGAACGGGAAACAGCCCGACCTGGCAACCTTCGAGAAGCTATGCCGGTGGCTCGGCACCAGCCCATCGGAATTCCTCGACACTGGCGACGCTGGCTCAACTACATCTGGATCGGTAGCTCCTGCCGCGGCGACCGCCCACCTGAGGGCAAAGCGCCAAATCACCCCGGAGCTCGCGCAGGCGCTGGGTGAGATGATCATCCGCGCTCAGAACATGCTCGCCGATGAGCCGGACGACATGTCCGAGTAGTGGATTCCTGCTGGTGCCTTTCGAGCGAGGGTTCAAGACCCGCTGCGAGAACATCGCGAAGTCGATCCGGTCGGATCTCGAGTTGCGACCTAGCGACCCGCTTCCTGCGACCACGTTGGCCAGGTATCTCGGAGTGCGGCTCATCGCGCCCGCGGAGATTCCCGGAATGTCAGCGGAGTCGCTTCAAGTCCTTCTTGGAGATGAGCGAGATGACTGGTCCGCGCTGACGATCTCGAGTCCCAGCACAGACCTTGTCATCTACAACCCCACGAACTCACTCGCGAGACGCTCGAGCGACATTGCTCACGAACTTGCTCACCTACTGCTCCGGCACGCTCCTTCAACCCTCATGTTCGCCCCTGACGGGACCTGGATGATCCGCTCGTACGACGAGCAACAGGAGGACGAAGCAGCTTGGCTCGCTGGCTGCCTTCTACTCCCACGACCTGCGCTAGTCGTGATCGCCCGGTCCAAGACGACGAGAGACGAAGGCGCCGCACGCTACGAGGTAAGCACCCACCTGCTTCGATACCGAATGGACATCACCGGTGTTTCACGCCAAGTGAGCGCAGGCCGGCGGCGGCGGTAGCGCCCACAATCGACCCCGCCAACCCCCACCCCACCATTGACAGCGCACCCTCCGATCCGGCACCCTGCGGATGGTCCCCGCACGCGCGTTCGCGTAACGACATAAGCAGATTGTCGGTACCAAAGAGCCGATGTTTACGCATCTCCATACCCACACCGAGTACTCACTGCTGGACGGGCTCAGCACCATCCCGGACCTCGTCGCGCGCGCGAAGGCGCTCGGACAGGACGCGCTCGCCATCACCGACCACGGCAACCTGCACGGCGCCCTCCAGTTCTACGAGGAGGCCCGCGCCAACGAGATCAAGCCGATCATCGGCATCGAGGGCTACGTCGCGCCGGGCAGCCGCTTCGACCGCACTGCCGCCTCGCGCACGCCCTTCCACCTCACCCTGCTCGCGCAGAACGAGACCGGCTACCGCAACCTGCTCAAGCTCTCCACCGCCTCCCACCTCGAGGGCTTCTACTACCGCCCGCGCGTCGACCGCGAACTGCTCGAACAGCACAACGAGGGCCTGATCGCGCTCTCCGCCTGCCCCTCGGGCGAGGTGATGACGGCGCTCAAGGAGGAGCGCGAGCCCGACGCCCGCGAGGCGCTCGGCTGGTACTCCGATGTCTTCCGGGACCGCTACTACGTCGAGCTGCAGGAGCACGGCCAGGAGCAGTTCAGCCGCCTCAACCCGCGGCTCGTCTCGCTCGCGCGCGACCTCGATCTGCCGCTGGTGCTGACCAACGACTCGCACTACACCGCGCCCGAGCAGGAGCATCCGCACGACGTGCTGCTCTGCATCGGCACGAACTCGACGATCCACGAGACGGATCGCATGAAGCTCGAGGGCGGCACCTTCTACCTGCGCTCCGAGCAGGAGATGCGGGCGCTCATGCCCGAGCTGCCCGAGGCCTGCGACGCCACCGCGCGCATCGCCGAGCAGGTCGACATCCGCCTCGACTTCGGGCGCACCCTGCTGCCCGACCCCGGCATCCCCGAGGGCATGACCGCCGACGAGTACCTGCGGCGGCTCTGCGAGGAAGGCCTCGAACGGCGTTACCACGATCCGGGCGAGGCGCAGCGCGAGCGGCTGCACTACGAGCTCGATGTAATCGCCGAGACCGGGTTCGCCGAGTACATCCTGATCGTGCGCGACATCGCCCGCTTCGCACACGAGCAGCGCATCCCGATGGGCGTGCGCGGCTCGGCAGCCGCCTCGATCGTCCTCTACTGCCTCGACGTCACCGACATCGAGCCGACGCAGTACCGCCTCGTCTTCGAACGCTTCCTCAACCCCGAGCGGCGCGAGATGCCGGACGTCGACTTCGACTTCGCCGACGACCGCCGCGAGGAGGTGATCCGCTACGCCGCCGAGCGCTACGGCCGCGACCGCGTCGCACAGATCGTCACCTTCGGGACGCTCGGCGCGAAGGCCGCGATCCGCGACAGCGGACGCGCCCTCGGCATGTCCTACGGCGAGGTCGACCGCGTCGCCCGGCTCGTGCCGAACTCGCTCGGCATCACGCTCGAGCGCGCGCTCGACGAGGTCGAGGACCTGCGCCGCGCCGCCGAGGAGGACGAAACCGTCAGCGAGCTGCTGGACACGGCCCGCAGCCTCGAGGGCGTCGCCCGCCACGCCAGCACGCACGCCGCCGGCATCGTGATCTCGCGCGAGCCGCTGGTCGACGTCGTGCCGCTGCAGCGCGCCACCTCCAGCCGCGACGAAGACGAGCAGACGCTGCCGACGACGCAGTACGACATGAACGACGTCGCGAAGATCGGCCTGCTCAAGCTCGACTTCCTCGGGCTCGCGAACCTGACCATCCTCGGCCGCGCCGCCGACCTGATCGGCGAGCACCTCGGCGAGCCGCTCGACCTCGAGACGATCCCCGACGGGGACGAGGCGACGGCGGATCTGCTGCGCGAGGGGCGCACGTTCGGCGTCTTCCAGCTTGAGGGCAGCGGCATGCGGCGCTGGGTCACGGAGCTGCAGCCGCGCGACATCCGCGAGCTGGCGGCGATGATCGCCCTCTACCGCCCCGGCCCGATGGAGCACATCCCGCGCTACATCGAGGTCAAGCACGGACGCGCCGCACCGCACTACCCGCACGACGACCTCGCGGGCGTCCTCGACGAGACGTACGGGGTGATCACCTACCAGGACCAGGTGCTGGAGATCGCGCGCACCTTCGCCGGTTACTCGCTCGGCCACGCCGACGTGATGCGCAAGGCGATGGGCAAGAAGATCCCGGAGGTGATGCTCGCCGAGCGCGATCGCTTCGTCGAGGGCGCGATCGCCAACGGGTACGAGCGGCGCCTCGCCGAGCAGCTCTTCGACATGATCGAGCCGTTCGCCGGCTATGCCTTCAACAAGGCGCACGCCTTCTCCTACGGCGTCATCGCCTACCGCACCGCCTGGCTGAAGGCGCACTACCCGGTGCAGTTCATGACCGCCGTGCTGATGGCCGCGGGCGCGCACCCGACCGGGTCGCAGGAACGCATCGCCGCGGCGATCGCCGAATGCCTCCGCCTCGGCATCTCGGTGCTGCCGCCGGACGTGAACCGCTCCGGCGTCAACTTCGCAATCGAGCGCGCGGGCAACCCCGCAACCGGCGAGGAGCCGGCGATCCGCTTCGGCCTCGCGCAAATCAAGAACGTCGGCGCCGCTGCCGTCGAGGGACTGGTCGCCGAGCGCACCAAGGCCGGGCCATTCGCCTCGGTCGAAGACTTCGCGCGCCGCGTCAACGCGCGCGACTGCAACCGCCGAGTGCTGGAATCGCTCGCCAAGGCCGGCGCACTCGACTGCCTCGGCAGCGGCGGCGTGGACCGCTCCGCGATCGTCTACGGCGTCGACCGCATCCTCACGGTCGCACAGGAGGCGCAGCGCCAGCGCGACACCGGCCAGACCTCGATGTTCGACCTGTTCGGCGACGAGGTGGACACGCCGCTGCCCGCGCTGGAACTCGAGCCGGTCGCGACCCCCCAGCGCGAGCTGCTGGGCTGGGAGCACGAGCTGCTCGGCGCCTATGTCTCGGCGCACCCGTTTCGGGAGGCGGCGCAGCGCCTCGCGGAGTACACCACGCACCAGACGCCGGAGCTGACGGCGGACCTCGCCGGCCTCGAAGCGATTGTCGCCGGGATGGTCACGGGCGTGCGGCGGCTGACGACGCGCCAGGGCAAGGCCTTCGCCGCCGTCACCATCGAGGACCTCGCCGGCACCGCCGAGCTGACGGTCTGGCCCGACTCCTACGAGGAACACCAGACGCTGCTGACGCACGGCAGCGTCCTGCTGGCGAAGGTCGACGTGCGGGAGCGCGGCGATCGCCTCACGCTCGCCGTCGCCGCCCTCGCCG
Source organism: Dehalococcoidia bacterium (assembly GCA_965261685.1). Taxonomy (GTDB): domain Bacteria; phylum Chloroflexota; class Dehalococcoidia; order UBA2979; family UBA2979; genus VXMT01. Next base: position 968,448 of record CBDHDI010000028.1, on the reverse strand, counting down.
CCTACGACCAGGACGCGGGTAGACCGCTCGGCTTCGACCCCTCGCAGTTCGTGCCCTCGCGCGGAAGGCGGCGGCAGCGCGGCGCGGACCGCGCGGCACGCAACGACGCGAACGACAACGCCAACGGGAACGGCACCCACCTCGAGGCAGTCCCCCCGATCCCCGACGCGAGCCCAAACGGCAACGGCGCCTCCGCGGCACAGGCCGACTCCCGGAACGGAGCGCGACGCAACGGCGGCTCCAACGGCGCGCGGCCCCGCCAGGGTCCACCGCGCGAGGGGCCGGAGCGGCTCTGGATCCTGCTCGAGGAGACCGCCGACATCGGCGCGGACCGCCGCCGCCTCGTCAGGATCGTGCAGCTGCTGGAAGCACACCCCGGCGCGCAGCCGGTCGAGATCGAGGTGCAGGCGCAGGACGGCCGCAGCGAGCGCCTGCGCCTGCCGCCCGTCGCCGACATCGAGGCGCTGCTGCCCGAACTCAAGCCGCTGCTCGGCGTGATCGGGAGCGCCGCGCGCGCCGGCGCCGAGGAGTCCGCGGCTCTCGCGACGGCCGAGGCGATCTAGCACCCGGCGTCGCGACAAACCGCCGCCGTTGCACCGTGCTTCGGCCTCGCCCCGCCTCGCCGCGATGACGCAGGCGCTTGCGCGAGTCCGGCGCTACTATCGAGCACGTGTTGCGAATGACGCCCGCGGCGCACGGGGCAACGAGACAGCTCCGAGAGTTCCTCACCAGGCGCATGGAGCGCTCGCCCCGCGCCGGGCCGATGGTGCTCGCCGCCGTCGTCGGGCTGGGCGCCGGCCTCGCCGCGGTCGGCTTCTCGACCCTCGTCGAACTCAGTGACCACTTCTTCTTCGACATCCTCAAGGACGACTGGCTGGGCGGCCTGCCAAACGCGCGACTGATCCTCATCCCGGCCATCGGCGGTCTGCTCGTCGGACCGATCACGTACATCCTGGCGCCGGGAGCGCGCGGCCACGCGATCCCCGAGGTGATGGCCGCGCTCGACTCGCGCGGCGGGCGGCTCCCCGCCACCGATGCGGTCGGGAAGATCGCGGCGGCGACGCTCACGATCGGCTCCGGCGGCGCCGTTGGCCGGCAGGGGCCGGTCGTCTTCCTCGGCGCCGCGTTCGGTTCGCTCGCCGGGCGCATCCTGAGTGTCAACGAGCAGACGATGCGGTTGCTGGCGGCGGCAGGCGCGGCCGGCGGAGTCGCCGGCATCTTCAACGCGCCGATCGCCGGGGTGTTCTTCGCGCTCGAGGTGCTGCTGCGGCGCTTCAACACGCGCAACTTCAGCGTGGTCGTGCTCTCCTCCGTCGTCGCCACGGTCACGGCAATCAGGTTGCGCGGCGACGAACTGGCGATCCCCGTGCCGACGCAGCAGCACCTGACCAGCGTCGAGGAGGCTCCGCTCTACGCCGTACTCGGGGTGCTGTGCGGACTTACCTCGAATCCACCGATCGAAGCTTGAAGGGGCGGGCTGCCGGGCTGCCGGAGCGTTCGGCGGGCGTGCCGGCGTTCGCCGGGCGGTGCCGGAGCGAGGAGCCGTCGCTCAGCGTCGCTCAGCGCGGCTCGGGGGCGCTGAGGGCGCCGGCGCGAGGGTGCGCGAGGCGTGCGCGGGCATGCTGGCGCGAGCCTCGGACCCGTGTTGGCGCTGTGAGCGAGCGTCAGGCCGGGAGCGGTAACGCCCGTAACCGCGCCAGGGCGGCTGCCCACTGGCCAGCCCAGGGCCAGCGCTTCGCGAGGTGCAGGGTCCAGCGCCGTGCAGAATGGGTGAGCCGTCCGGCGAGAGCGAAGTAGCGCCGCCTGAGCGTCCTGGTCGTCACGATCCCCTCGCCGAGCCCGAGCCGCGCCGTCCAGCGGGCGAGGTTGTGCGCGATCACCTGCACCGCGAGCCACGCCCCGTTCGCGCCGAAGCGGCCCGAGGGGAGATGGTTCAGCCCGACGCCGTACTTGAGGTCACGGATCGTGTTCTCGATCTCGGCGTGACGGCGATGGTCGGCCTCCAGCTCCAGCAGCTCCCCGGCGCGATCGGTGATGAAGGCGTGGTAACTATAGTTCGCAAAGAGCGCGAGCTGTGAGCCGGGCGTCGGCTTGACGCGCCGCACGATGAGCCGCACCGCGGTGGCATCCTCCTTGTGCTGGAACGGCGTGTAGGTCGTCTCGGCGACATCCGCGCCGCCCGGCAGCCAGTACGGGATCGGCGTCCAGTCCTCTTCCGGGATCGCCTCGATCAGCGTGCGTACGTTCGGCTGCTGGCGAATGGTGATGGAGAAGCGGACATCCTGCTTGCGGCAGACGGCGACGACGGCGTGGTTGTAGAAGCCGCTGTCGGCGCGCACCGTGAGCTGCCCGCTCGCCCCGGCGTCGCGCACCCGCGCCACCGTCTCACGCAGGAAGTGGGCGGCGCCGCGGGCGGTGTTGGCGCGGCCCTCGCGCAGCCGCGCCATCAGCACGTCACCCGTCCCGGCCGCAACGGCGAGCAGCGGGTGATAGCCGCGCACGCCCGTGTAGCCGTGGTGCCGGGCGCCCTCCTTCGCCAGGCCGTAGGTCTCGCAGATCGTCGAATCGAGGTCGATCGTGAACGGCGCCGCGCCCGGGCCCGCTCCGGCCGCCCAGCTGCGGGCGAGCAACTCGCGGCTGAGGCGGTCGAGCTGGCGGACGTGGCCCCAGCTGAAGCTGCGCAGGAAGACACCGAGCGTGGACGCGCCTTGACGGTGCAACCGAGCACGCTCGCCGTCCCGCCGGCGCGCAACGCAGCGGCGTCGTCGATGCACTCGCCGCCCGCGAGCGCCGAGGCGACCAGGGTCAGCAGCTTGTCGCCGGCGTTCGCCCGGCCCGGCGCGTCACCGAGGTCGAGGTAGCTGTCGGCGAGCTCTTGCAAACCGAGATGCTGGGCGAGCGTGGCCGGGAGGAGCAGCCCCGCATCGGCCACCAGGCGGTCGTCGTCGAAGGCGATGTCTATCCGGTCGGGGTCGCTCGTTGGTAGCATCGAATGGGTGCTCCCTGTGGCTGTGACGTGATTCGGTCAAAAACCATTGTCCCAGCTACAGCGGAGCACCCAACCGCAACCGCTCATGCGCTCTTCTTCGGTGGATCCCGGCTTACCGGGGTCGCCTTCATCCGCATCTTCTACTGGACCGAGGACCGATTCGCGCGGTTCTCGGGATTGCCGGGGTGGCTGTTGCCGGCCGTCGGCGGCGCCCTCGTCGGCGCCCTCGCGCTCTTCGACGGGAGCATCCTGGGCATCCGCGAGACCGCACGCGACGAGGTGCTCACCGGTCACGGCCCGATCGGAACCATGCTCATGCTGGTGGCGCTGAAGATGGCGGCGACCTCGATCACCGCCGGCAGCGGGGGCAGCGGCGGGGTCTTCTTCCCCACGCTCTTCATCGGCGCGATGGTGGGCGGCATCTTCGAGGAGGTCTCGGTCCACCTCTTCCCCGGCATCGTCGACCACTCGGGCACCTACGCCACCGTGGGAATGGCCGCCGCGTTCGCCGCTGTCTCGAGGGCGCCGATCACGTCGACCCTGATCATCGTGGAGATGACCGACGACTTCGACCTGATGGTGCCGCTGCTGATCGCCATCACGATCGCGATCGTCGTCTCCCAGTTACTCAGCCGGGGCACGATCTACTCGATCAAGGCAGAGCGCCTCGGCGTGAGTGTCGAGGAGGACGTGGAGCCCTCGGACGTGATGGCGCAGCTGCGCGTCTCCGACGCGATGTCGCCGATGATGGAGGCCTTCGGGCCGGACACCACCCTCGATGAGATCACGCTCGCGTTCGAGGGCGACCCGGACCCGATCGCCCTGGTCGTCCGTGAGAACGGAGAGATTTACGGCATCCTCACCGGCGCGGACATCGGCGAGGCGCTCGCCCACGGCGAGCGGAACGCCACCGCCGCCGACATCTGCGACACCCGGATGCGGACGATCCACCCGAACCAGACGCTGCACGAGGCGCTGAACATCTTCACCTCGCAAAACTTGCGCGCCTTGCCGGTGGTCGAGGAGGACAACCCGTGGCAGCCGGCCGGGCTGCTGCGCCGCGCCGACATCATGCGCGCCTACGCCGCAGCCGTGGACCGCCGCGCCTCGCGCGACCGGCGGCAGCGGCTGCGCCCCGTGCGCCGCAGCGACAACGTCCGCTACCTGGAACTGCGCGTCACGCCCGAGAGCGGTCTCGACGGCACGGAGCTCTCGGAACTCCACCTCACGGAGGACGCCGTCATCGTCGCCGTCCGCCACGAAGGCGCCACGCTGATCCCCCGCGGCCACACCCAACTCGCCGAGGGCGATCGCGTCACGATCATCGCCACCGCCGACTCCGTCGCCGAGGTGCGGGCCATCTTCGAGGGACACTCCTGATAACCCGCCCGTCCTGCGGCGCGCCCCTCCTCCCCTGAGCAGGTAGACTGGATTCCACCCCGCTCAGCCCGCTCGAGACGGAAGGCGATGGCGCAGCAACCCTCGGAGACGGAGGCCCTGCAGCCGCACGGCGAGGCCGATCCGTCCCGCACCCAGGCCGTGATCACCAACGTGACGACCGAGATCGCGCGCGTCATCGTTGGGCAAGACCAGCTGATCGAGCGGCTGCTCGTCGCCCTGCTGACCGGGCAGCACGCGCTGATCGAGGGCGCGCCGGGTCTGGCCAAGACGCTCACCGTCTCGACGCTGGCGAGCACGCTCGAGCTCTCCTTCTCGCGCATCCAGTTCACGCCGGACCTGCTGCCCGCCGACATCACCGGCACGCTCGTCTTCCAGCAGTCGGACGGGCAGTTCCGGCTGCGGCGCGGGCCACTCTTCGCGAACGTCATCCTCGCCGACGAGATCAACCGCGCGCCCGCCAAGGTGCAGTCCGCGCTGCTCGAGGCGATGCAGGAGCGCCAGGTCACGATCGGCGGCACCAGCTACCCCCTGCCGGAGCCGTTCTTCGTGCTCGCCACGCAGAACCCGATCGAGCACGAGGGCACCTACCCGCTACCCGAGGCGCAACTCGACCGCTTCATGCTCAAGATCCTCGTCGGCTACCCGGACCGCGAGTCCGAACGCAGCATCATCAGGCGCTCGCTCGACGAAGAGGATGTCGAGGTGCAGCCGACCGCCAGCGAGCGTGACCTCGAAGCGCTGGTCCTCGAGACGAAACGGGTCGAGGTGAACGAGCGCATCCGCGAGTACGTCGTGCGGCTGATGGAGGCGACGCGCGAGCCCGCGCGCTACCAGCTCGAGGATCTGGAGCCGCTGATCGAGTACGGCGCCTCGCCGCGCGCGGGCGCAATGCTGGCGCAGGCCGTGCGCAGCCTGGCCTGCATCCGCGGGCGCGGCTACGCGCTGCCGGAGGACGTCAAGGAGCTTGCGCCGGACGTGCTCCGCCACCGCCTGGTGCTCACCTACGAGGCCGAAGCGCGCGGCATCAGCGCGGACCAGATCGTCGAGCGGCTGCTGGCCGGCGTCGGGATTCCCTGAGCATGCTCGCGCGCCTGCTCGGCCTGCTGCGCGGCGGGGCGAGGAGGCCCCACACCAACCGCGACCAGCGTCAGAGCGTCGGCGACCGCAATACGCCGCCGCCCCTCCCGCCACGACTGCTGGCCTCCGTCCGTCGCCTCGAGATCCGCGCCCGCCGCCTCGTCACCAGCGAACTCGGCGGCGAGTACCGCAGCGCCTTCCGTGGCGCCGGCATCGAGTTCGCCGAGGCGCGCGAGTACGTCCCCGGCGACGACGTGCGCCGCATCGACTGGAACGTCACCGCGCGCATGGGCGCGCCCTGGGTCAAGGAGTACGTCGAGGAGCGCGAGCTGCACCTCGTCTGCGCGGTCGACGTCTCCGCCTCGCAGCTCGCCGGACGGCCCGCGCAGGGCCGCCGCGCCGCAGCCGCCGAGGTCTGCACGCTGGTCACGCTCGCCGCCGCGTACAGCCATGACCGCACCGGCCTGCTGACCTTCAGCGACCGCGTCGAGCGCTACGTACCGCCGGCGAAGGGCGCCCGCCACGCCATGCGACTGGTGCGCGAGGTGCTGCAACCCGGCCAGCCGCGATCCACGACCTCGATCGCCCTCGCCTGCGACTACCTCGTGCGCGTGTTGCGCCGCCGCTCCACGGTCTTCCTGATCTCGGACTTCATCGACGACGGCTACGAACGGCAGCTGCGCGATCTCGCCCGCCGCCACGAGATCATCGCCGTCGCGGTCGTCGATCCGCTGGACGAGGCGCTGCCGGATGCGGGGATCGTGGAAGTCGAGGACATCGAGCGCGGCGGCAAGCTGCTGCTTGACAGCTCGGACGCGGGCCTGCGCCGCCGCTACGCCGAGGCCGCCGCCGAGCGCCGCGAGCAACGCAGCGCGACCCTGCGCCGGGCCGGCGTCGAGGAGCTGACCGTACGCACCGACGGCGACGCCGCCGCACCCGTCCTCGAGTTCTTCCGCAGGCGGAGCCGCCGCACGTGAGCCGCGCGCCGCTGCTGGCTGCAATCGCGGCGCTGGCGCTTGCCGTGCTCGGCGTCATCGGCGCCTTCGACGCAGCGCCCGCCGAGGCGCAGCGTCCACCCGCGATCCAGCTGCGCATCGGCGTTGAGCCGCGCGTCGTGACCCTCGGGGATCGGGTGCGAATCACCGTGATCGTGACGCACACGGAGGCGCTGCTGATCACGGCCGAACCGCCATCCCGCAGCGACACCCTGCAAGTGATCGAGGCGCTTCCCGCCGAGACCGTGACGCTGCCAGACGGCTCCTTGCAGACCGAGGTCGCATTCACCGTCGCGGCCTTCACGCTGGGCGTTCAGGATCCCGGCGCGCTGCGCGTCTTCTGGCTGAGCCAGGACGGCCGCTCCGGCGAGGTGCAGGCGCTCCCGCCCACCTTCGAGGTCGCAAGCTCACTCCTCGACGACTCCGGAGCGCTGCGCCCGCTGAAACCGCAGGCGGCCTTCGGCGAGCCTCCCCCCGGCTGGATGCGGCCCGCGATCGTGGCCGGCGTGGTGCTTGCGCTCGCCCTCGTCGCGGCGCTCGGCGTGCGCTGGCTGCGCCGGCGGGCGCCCGCGCCGGCGCCACCGCCGGAGCGCCTCGAGCGCACGCCGGAGACCGCCGCGCGGCGACGGCTCGAGGAGCTCGCGAACAGCGGCGCGCTCGCCGGAGGCGACTACGAGCACTTCTACGGCACGCTCTCCGTGGTCGTACGCGACTACCTGGCGGCGCGCTTCGAGTTCAAAGCCACCGCGCTGACCACGCCGGAGTTGGACCGCTCCATGCACGGCTATGGCGTCGAGCGCTGGCAGGCACGCCTCGCCGGCGGGTTGCTGGACCGCTGCGACGCCGCCGTCTACGCCCGCCGTCACCCCGACCCCGGCTCCGCCGATCACGACCTGACCGTGGCCTTCGAGATCATCGATCTGTCATCCGCCCGCCCACCCACCGTCGCCGCGGGCGCCGGCGCAGCACCCACCGCTGCGAGGCAGCCATGAGCTTCGCGAGTCCGTGGCTGCTGCTGCTCCTGCCGGTCGCCGCCGCGCTGCTGCTGGCGAGAGGACTAGTCCACCCGCGCCGCCCACGGCTGGCCGTCGCGGACATCGGACCGCTGCGCGCGGCCGCCGCGCCAAGCTGGCGGCTGCGGATGCGCTGGCTGCCCTGGCTGCTGCGCGCCGCCGCGATCGCGCTCCTGATCCTCGCTGCCGCCCGCCCCCAGCGCGGCCTCGCGCTGACCGTCCTGCCCGAGGACGGCATCGATATCGTCGTCGCCCTCGACATCTCCGGGTCGATGAGCGACCTGGCGGAACCCGGCCGCGACGCGCCGAACAAGCTGGAGGCGGCGCAGGTCGTGATCAACGAGTTCATCGAGAGCCTTGAGGGCGACCGCATCGGCCTCGTCGCGTTCCAGTCGCGAGCGCTGCTGCTCTCGCCGCTCACGCTCGACCACGACGCGCTGCAGCGGCAGGTCGAGACGACCGAGTCCGGGCTGATCGCGGACGGCACGGCGATCGGACTCGGCATCGCCGAGGCGCTGAACCTGCTCCGCGAGTCGCCCGCGCGCAGCCGCATCGTCGTGCTCCTGACGGACGGCGAGAACAACCAGGGCGAGGTACCGCCGATGCAGGCGGCCCGCATCGCCGAGACGCTCGGTATCCGCGTCTACACCATCGGCCTCCACGGAGCCGCCCGCGGCGGCAGCCGGGTGGATGTGCGGCTGCTGCAGGAGATCGCCGCGGTCACCGACGCGGGCTACTTCGACGCCGCGACGCAGGACGAACTCGCCGAGGCCTACCGCGAGGTCCGCCGGCTTGAGCGCAGCCGCGTCGGCGAGCGGCGCTTCACCGAGTTCCGGGAGTACGGGCCGCTGTTCGCCGTCGCGGCGCTGCTCCTTCTGGCCGCCGAGGCCAGCCTGCGCGCCACGGCCTTCAGGAGATACCCGTGATCGCCCTCGCCGATCCGCTCGCGCTGCTCTGGCTCGCAATCCTGCTGCCGGTGCTGCTCGCCGCCTCGCACGCCACGCGGCGACGGCGCGAGGCCGACGAGGCCTTCGGCGGCGCTCCCGCGCTGCGCCGCGGACGCGTCGTCTGGCGGCGTCCGCTGCAGGAGCTGCTGCTGCTCGGCGCGCTCCTGCTCGTCGCCGTCGCCATCGCGCGCCCGCAGTGGGGCGAGCAGGAGCGCCCGCTCACGCGCCTCGGCGTTGACATCGCCATCGCCCTCGACATCTCGCGCTCGATGTCGGCGACCGATGTCGAGCCCTCGCGCGCCGAGGCCGCCGCCGCCGCCATCGACGAGCTGTTCAACCACCTCCGCGGCGACCGCGTCGGCCTCGTCACCTTCGGGGGCGACGCCTTCGAGCGTTCCCCGCTCACGCTCGATCTGGAGGCCGTGCGCCAACTGGTCACGCGGGCGCAGGACGAGCCCGCATTCGTGCGGCCCGGCACCGACCTCGCCGAAGCGCTGCTCGCGGCGCTACGCCTGCTCGACATCGAAGACGCCGCCGAGACGCAGACGATCGTGCTGATCTCCGACGGCGAGAACCTCGGCAAGGAGATCGACGATGCCCTTGATGCGGCCACGGACGCCGGCGTCCGCGTCTTCACCGTCGCCGCCGGCACCGCCGACGGCGGCACGATGGCCTCGCGGGAGAGCGGAGCCGAGGACGCCGCCACTCCCAGCCCGGCAAGCGGCGAGTTGAGCCGCGCCGACCGGCCTACACTGCAGCGCATCGCGGACGCCACCGGCGCCGACCTGCGCGAACTCGAGGAGTTGCCCGGCCTGGCCGTCGAGTTCCAGCGGCTCCGCCAGTCGGCCTTCGACGAGGGCGCGAACCGCGCCCCGATCGAGCGCTTCCAGTGGTTCCTCGGCGCTGCGTTGCTGCTGCTCGCGCTGCAGGCGCTCGTCGCCGACAGTGGCTGGCAACGCCGGCTGCACACCCGCCGTCTCGCCCTCGTCTCCGCGCTGCCCGCGATCGCGCTGATCGCCGCCTGCGCGAGCGCCGAGTACCGGGCCACCGAGGACGGCCACGAGGCCTACGCCGCGGGCCGCTACGACGACGCCCTCGCCTCCTACCGCGACGCCGAGGCGCTGGCGCCCGGCGCCCCGGAGCCGCCCTACAACATCGGCACCACGCTGCACCGCCTCGGACGCTACGAGGAGGCGACGGTCGCCTCGACGACCGCGATGAGCACAACCGTCGACCCCGTGCTGTTCACCCGCGCCGCGTACGCCCTCGGCAGCCACGCCTTCCGCCGCGACGACCTCGAAGCCGCGCGCGAGGCGTGGACCAGCGTGCTGCTGCGCGATCCCACGGACCTCGACGCCAAGCACAACCTCGAACTGGCGCTGCGCCTGCTCGCCGGCGACGACGAAGACGAAGCGCCGGATCCACGCACGGACACGGACCCCGAAGGTGAGCCCGGGCCCGAGGAACCCGGGCCCGGGAACGAGGGCAATCCGCCGCCCCGCGAAGAGCCCCCCGAACCAACTGTCGAACCGACACCCGACGAGAACGACCAAGAGCCCCCCAACGAGCCCGACAAGCCCGGCGAGCCCGGCGAGGTACCCGGCGAACCGCGCGATCCGGGCGAGCAGCAGCCCATGACGATCGAGGCCGCACGCGCGCTGCTCGCGGAGGAGGCGCTGCGCATCGGCAACGAAGCGCTGACGCTCGAAGACGCGCTCGCCCTGCTCGAACTGGTGCGCCGCACCAGTGAACTCGAGGCCCTGGAGCCGCGCGGCGGCGGCGCGGGCACCCCGGGCGACCGCTAGGTCCAGCGGCCCGCCGTCAGCGCGCGAAGCGGCGCAGCCAGAGCCAGCGCAACAGCGTCTCGCGGAACAGCCGGTTTCGCAGGCGGCGGTAGAGCGCGTCGGCGCGGCGCACGGCCGGATCCTCGTCCTCCACGCCCTCATCGAGCGGCTCGTGCCCGTCGTCGTCGCGCTCGCCGTAGCGCTCGCGCGTGAAGGCGTCGGCGAGGAGTTCGACGGGCTCCTCGGTCTCGAGGTCGCGCCTCAGCTCTCCGGCGGCCTCGATCGGGGTGCGATTGGCGGGGGCGGAGATGCCGGCCCAGCCCGAGATTCGCTGCACCTTCGCCCAGCGCGCGGTGGCGGGGCTCAGGCCCCGGTCGGGGAACGCCCAGATCCCCCGGCCAATCAACATGAGCGCCGCACCGGCGCCGAGGATCGCGATCAGCCAGCCGGCGATGGCTCCGAGCGGCGCCCACCGTAATCCCCCGCCAGCATCCCCGGCGTTGGCCCTGTCCAGGCTGAATCCGGCCGGCGCCAGGCTCTCTTCCAGCAGCTCGGCCAGCTCCAAGGCGGCGATCTCGTCTTCGAGGCTGCTCGTGGCGCCCTCGAGGCCGAGCAGGCTTCCCCTGGTGCGGCTGACGAGCTCGCGGACCGGGGCCGGGTTGAACTCGACCCACCCGTAGCCGGGGAAGTAGACCTCCGGCCACGCCCACGAGTCCGCCTCGCTCAGCACGTAGGCCTCCGACTGCGGACTGAACGAGGTCTCGTCCAGCGCGAAGCCGACGGCGATGCGCGACGGGATGCCGAGCGTGCGCAGCAGCATCACCATTGCCGAGGCGTGATGGTCGAAGTAGCCCTCGCGGCTCTCGAACAGGAACCAGTCGACGGGGTCGCGGCGCGGTGGCGGATCGGAGATCTTCAGGCTGAAGCCGTAGTTCTCCCGCAGATAGCGCTCGATTCGGAAGGCGGCCAGGTACGGCGCGTCCTCGCCACTGGTGATCTCCGCGGCAAGCTCGCCCACGCGGTCCGGCAGGCTGTCGGGCAGTTGCAGATAGCGCTCCCGCACCCACTCGGGGTACTCGGCCCCCGCGCCAAGCAGATCGTCGACGCCCGCGACGGAGATCGAGCCCACCGAGATGTAGCTGTCGCCGCTCTCGACGCGATCGTCGGGGCGCAGCCCGATCACGTCACTCTCCGACGAGCCGGTCAGGAACTCGGCATCGACATCCGTCGCCAACGGCTCACCGACGGAGAGCAGCCGCCGGTCGCTGAGCGGAGACTCGACCTGGACCTCGACGGCCACGAGGCGGCGCTGCTGCGCGCGCGTGGCGGGCGTCCCGAAGCGCGCCGCCTCGACGGTGATCGCCGGCAGGTCGACGAGGTCGGTCTCGGAGAGCCGCCACCCCCCGCGCTCGTAGCGGTCGAAGACGTTCGAGCGCAGGTACGCGAGGCTGCCGAGTTCGGCGGAGACGATATACATCGTCTCCTCGTCGAGCTTGACGCTGCCCTGCAGCGGCAGGGAGCCCTCGAACTGGTGAACCAACTGGCCACGCTTGCCATCGATCCCGATGAACATCTGGCCCAACGGCGCGATGCGGTCCGTGATCGGGCGGATCGCGGTGCTCCAGGCCCCGGCGGCCGGCTCCCAGCCATCGCCGACCGGCACGATCCAGGCAGCGAGGATCAGCGCGGCCGCGACCCACCCGCCGGCGTGCAGGACCTGGAGCGAGAGCCACCTGGGCATGGCGATCGCGCGTCCCTGCCAGCCCTGGACCGTGCGCAGCAGATGGATGCGCGTGAAGAGCAGGATCGCGGCGAAGAGGAAGACGACGAACTCCAGCGACGGCTTCCCCGGCAGGTACGAGATGTTCGTCAGCAGCGCGAAGCCACCGGGCAGCAGCGCCAGCCAGGCGTTGCGCCATCGGAACACCGCCCACCCCGCGAGGTAGGGCACGAGCCAGACGGCGACGACCAGCAGCAGCACGAACGGCAACGGGTCCGTGGAGACGCCGCCCGTCACGAGCGCGATCAGCCAGTCGGCCATCCGCCCCCACAGATCGCCCCAGCGGGTCGCGATGCCGAGGCCCGGCGCGAACGGATCGGAGAGCTCCATGGTGTGCATCACCATCGCCGTGGCGGTCGCAACGCCGAGGGCGATGCCGCCCAGGAACGACGACCACGGCCGCCGGTCCAGACGGGCCAGCAACGAACCGATCACGAGCCCGATCGCGGCCGCCACCGTCAACGCCGGCATCTCGTTCACCCAGTTCGCGCGCGCGATCGAGGAAGCCACGGAGAACTGGGCGACTGCGAGCAGCGCGAAGCTGATCCAGTCCTCCCAGAAGCGCCACACGCTCACGCTCCGCGGATCGGCCTCGGCGAGGAGATCCCGCAAGCTGCGGGAGCCGAAGCCCGCCGGCCGGCCGGGGCTGTCGCTCAGCGCGCTCACGCGAACACGTTCCCGCGATCGCCCATGCCAACGGAGGAGAGCACCTGCACCAGGTCGTCCTGGCGCTTCACGGTGTAGCTGTAGACGCCGCCCGAGGCGAGCGTCCCGTAGACATCGAGCGAGCTGCTCGCCGCGCCGAAGGTCTCGCCCTCCAGCAGCACCGCCGCCACCTTCACCCCGCGCGCGGACAGCGACATCAGCGCCAGCGCCCAGTCGTCGCTCGGCGAGGGCGTCACGGCCACCACGGTGGTGTGCCGCCCGAACTTGCGCGACTCCTCGAGCAGCAGCTGCGAAAGCGGCACGTCGCCCACGGCGCGGGCCAGCGCCAGCGACTCCAGCAGCCGCGTGTAGTGGTTGCCGCCGCGACTCGGCTCGTTGACGCGCAGATCGTCGTCGTAGGCGATCAGGCCGACCGAGCGGTTCTGCGTGATGAAGTAGCGGATGATCGAGGCGGCCACCATCACGGCGGCCTCCTCGGTGCCGTCGTCGCCCTCGCCGGCGTGGATGGCGGCCTCGAGGTCGAGCAGCACCCAGATATCGGAGGCGGGATCGAGCTCGAAGAGCTTCACCATGAGGTTGCCGGTACGGGCCGTGGCCGGCCAGTGCACGCGGCTGAGCGAATCGCCCGCCTCGTAGAGGCGCAGGCCGGAGACGTTGGGCGTCACGTTCTGCGTGCGCCGCCGGAAGCGTCCGTCGCCCGGGAGATTCGCCGGAGGCACATGCAACCTCGGCAGTTCCGGCGCGTTCGGGTAGACCAGCACCTCCGAGCGCACGCCGAAGGTGCGCGACATGCGGAAGAAGCCGAACGGGTCGGTCGCCGTGACCGTCACGGGCCCCAGTTCGTAGAGCCCGCGCCGCCGCGTCGCCGTCTCGTAGCGCCAGACATCCATCCCGCGCCGTCCCAGCGTCACCACGCGACTGGTTACATGGTCCGGCAGCGTCGAGTGGTCATGAACCTCGAGCCAGATCTTGGGCAGCCAGGAGCGCGAGCGCACGATCACGCGCCCCTGCAGCGCCCGCCCGCGCGAGACGCGCTGGTCGCGACGCCGTATCTCCACCTCGATGCCGCGGATCATCGAGCGGTTCCAGAAGTAGAGCAGAGGGATCGCGATCGCCATCAGATAGGCGAAGCGGAAGAGCAGCCAGAAGCCGGTCGCGCTCGCGACGGCGAGGGTGAAGAGCGCGACGGCAATCGCCGCCGCTACGTTCGGCCGGCGCGCGGCGAGGCTCGCCGCCCGCCACAGCACGCGCATGGCTCAGGCGCCGCCGCGCGCCCGCGCCCCGGGCACCGGCGTCCGCTCGATGCACTCGTCGACGATCTGCGCGCTCTCGATGTTCCGCACGCGCGCGGCGGGGCTCACGATCACGCGGTGCCCGAGCGTCGGGTAGGCCAGCCGCTTGATGTCGTCCGGCTGCACGAAGTCCCGCCCGCCGAGCATCGCGTAGGCCTGCGCGGCACGCATCAGCGCCAGCGACCCGCGAGGCGAGGCCCCCAGGTAGACGCTCTCGTGCTCCCGCGTCGCGTTCACCATCGTCACGATGTACTGCTTGATCAGCGGGTCGATGTAGATCTCGCGGACGGCCTGCTGCAGCCCGATCACTTCCTCGGCGTTCGTGACCTGGTCAAGCGACTCGATCGGGTGCTGCTGCTGCTGGGCGTCCATCACCAGCACCTCGTCGGTGGGGCTCGGATAGCCCAGCCGGACGCGCATCAGGAAGCGATCGAGCTGCGCCTCGGGCAGCGGGAAGGTGCCTTCGTACTCGATCGGGTTCTGCGTGGCGAGGACCATGAACGGCGCGGGCAGCTTGCGCGTCACGCCGTCGACGGTGACCTGTCGCTCCTCCATCGCCTCCAGCAGCGCGGACTGCGTCTTGGGGGTGGCGCGGTTGATCTCGTCGGTGAGCACGACCTGCGCCATCACCGGGCCGGGCCGGAACTCGAACTCGCGCGTCGACTGGTTGAAGACGGCGACGCCCGTCACGTCCGAGGGCAGCAGGTCCGGCGTGAACTGGATGCGCTGGAAGCTGCACCCCGTAGAGCGCGCGAGCGCCCTCGCCAGCATCGTCTTGCCTACGCCGGGCACGTCCTCCAGCAGCAGGTGTCCACGGCAGAGCAGTGTCACAAGCGCGAGCCGCGCCTCTTCCGTCTTGCCGATGATCACCCGTTCGACGTTGTCGAGGATGCGCTCGGAGACTTGGCGTGGGTCCTCCACGTCGGCCCTCCCAACCCTTCGCAGTCAAGCCTCGCCGCTCCTCGCCGAGGGACGCGGAGACACGGGCAGACAGACGGGGCGGGCGCCAGTATAGCAGCGCTCCCACCGGCGCTTCCCGCCTGCGGCGCCCGCTCCCTGAAGGCTCGTGAGCCCCGTATCCGATCCTGCGGATACGATGGTAGGGACATCCGCCGAGGAGGCCCGTGGCCGCAAGTCAGACCCCGCCGCCTCCGCGCTCCTCGCGGCTCACCAGCAGCGGCAGCCTGCTGGCCGCTGGGGTCGCGCTGATACTGATCGTCGTGGCCGCCGCCGCGCTGCTGCGCGGGTTCGGCGACGAGCCCGCTGAACCTTCGCCTGTCACCATCGTACCGATCACGCGCACCGCCACTCCGCCCCCGACAGGCACGCCCTCGCCCACCTCAACCCCCTCACCCTCGCCGGCCGCGACCCCGACTCCTACGCCTCCACCTTCGCCGACGCCAGCGCCAACGCCGTCGCCCACACCCTCGCCCACCGCGACGCCTTCTCCAACGCCCACGGCGACGCCCACGCCCACTCCGACACCCCCGCCGACACCCACACCCACCGCGAGCCCTACGCCGACTCCCGAACCCACGCCCACGCCAACACCCAGCCCGACGCCAACACCCACGCCGTCACCAACACCGACGCCTTCACCAACGCCGGCGTCCACACCCATCGCGGGCGTGCTCGACGTGGACCCGCAGAGCGTCGGTACCGGTAACACGCTGGTAGTGAGCGCGTCCGCCTCCGGCTCCGTGTCTGCGCGGGTCCAGTTCCGCGGCGCCTCGTACCCCCTGGTACCGCGCGGTGACTCGTTCTGGGGCGTGTTCGCGATCCCCGTGGACGCCGAACCCGGCCCGGAGCCTCTGCGCGCGACGTTCCACGACGCCGACGGCACGGAGATCGGCGACGCCGCAGGCGCGTACGTCGTCGTCGCGGTCGAGCGCCCCGTCGAGCAGATCACACTCACCCCCGAGGTGGCGGAGACGCTGACCGCCGAAGCCTCGCAGCGCGAGGCGGAGCTGCGCGCCGAGCAGTTCGCGCGATCAGATCCCGAACCGGCGTGGTCGGAGCCCTTCCTCTCGCCGCTCACCAGGGCACCGATCACGGCGCCCTTCGGCAGCGGTCGCTCCTACAACGGGCGCCCGGTCAGCAGCTTCCACCTGGGCGTCGACTACGGCGGGCCCGAGGGCGAACCGGTGCTCGCCGTCGCGCCCGGCCGCGTCAGTTGGGTGGGGGAGATGCCGATCCGCGGCAACTCCGTGATCGTCGACCACGGCGCGGGCGTGATGACGGGGTATCACCATCTCTCGAGCATTGACGTCGCCGTCGATGACGTGGTGGAGGCGGGGTCACAACTCGGCGGCCTTGGCGCGACGGGCCTCACGACCGGCCCGCACGTGCACTGGGAGGTGATCGTTCACGGCGTGAACGTCAATCCCCTCCTCTGGCTCTTCAACTCGTTCCTGGCGTCCGGGACCCTCGGCCCTCCAGCGCAGACAGAGTCTGCGCAAGAGTAACGATCGCCGCCGTCTCCACCCGCAACCTGCGCGGCCCAAGGCTCACCGGAAGCGCCCCGTCCGCAACCAGCCGCTCGCGCTCCTCGACCGTCCAGCCGCCTTCGGGCCCGATGTAGATCGCGACAGCCGCAGGCGCGCTCGAGGCGCCCGTGACCGCCTCGGCGACAGTCTGCGCCGCACCGGGATCGGCGATCAGCCGGAGCGCAGCGGCGGGCGGCGCCTCGCCGAACGCCGGCAGGGAGGCACGCCCGCACTGCTCGGCGGCCTCGATGGCGATGCGCCACCAGCGCTCGATTCGGCCCTCGCCCGGCTGCATCACCGAGCGATCGCTCGCAAGCGGCGTGATGGCAGCGACGCCCAGCTCGGTCGCCTTCTCCACGATCCAGTCGCCGCGCTGCCCCCGGGGGAAGGCGCACAGCAGCGTGACCGCGACCGGCGGCTCCGGCAGCGGCTCGAGCGGCTCCCCGATCCGCAGCGTGACACCGTCCGCCGCGAGGGCGGCGACGGTCGCCGCCCACTCGTCACCGCTGCCATCGAACACCGCCAGTCCGTCGCCGGGGCGCAGCCGCAGCACGCTGCGCAGCCGGTGCGACCGCGCGCCATCGAGGCGCAGCTCGGCGCCGGCCGCAAGCCGGGCGTCCGGGACGTAGAGGCGCCTCACGGGACGGGCTTTCGCGCGACCAGGGCGCACCACTCGCCATCCTGCTCGACGGCGGACTCGACGAGGCCCGCGACGCGCGCGGCAGCGACCACGTCCGCTGCGCGATCTTCCATGAATCCACTCAGGATGATCCGCCCGCCCGGGCGGATCGCTCGCGCCGCCGCCGGCAGCAACTCGCACACCACCGCGGAGGAGATGTTCGCCACCACGAGGTCGTATGCGGCCTCCGTGCCGTGCTCGGGGTGGAGCGTCCCCCTGGACAGGCTCACGACATCCTCGAGGCCGTTGCGTCGTGCGTTCTCGCGCGCCGACTCCACCGCGTCCGGATCGGTATCGAGCGCGTCGACGCGCGCCGCGCCCAGCCGCGCCGCAGCGAGCGCGAGGATGCCGGAGCCCGTGCCGATGTCGAGCACCTCGTCACCCGGCGCGCACCCTTGCTCGATCGCGGCGAGGCAGAGCCGGGTCGTCGCGTGCTGGCCGGTGCCGAACGCGCGCCCCGGATCGAGGCTGATCGCGAACGCCTCGCCTTCCTCCGCGAGCTCCCAGGACGGGTGGACCACCAGGCGCCCGATGCGCAGCGTCGTGAAGTGCTCGCGCCAGGCCTCGGACCAGTCGACGTCCTCGACGGGGCGGTAGCGCAGCCGGGGCAGCGGCTCGCCCAACGGCAGCGCCGTCAGCCGCCGGCGCAGCGCGCGGCGCTCGCGCGTGGCCAGCGGCGCGGACAGGAACGCGCGCACGGTCGCGCCGCCGGGCTCGATTGTGTACGCGAAGTTGCGTTCGTCCGAGGTCTGGATGCGCGGCTCCAGCGCGACCGCGCCCTCCGCCAGCGCGGCGAGCGCGTCCGCCACCAGCTCCGCGTCCTCCAGTGCGAGTTGGACTGTCAGCTCCACCCATGCGCCGGAGCCGCCCGACGTGGCGCGTGCGTTCGCGCCCGCCGTCATGGGGCTAGGAGAAGACCTCCCGGATGCGACCGAACAGCCCGCGATCGGCCGCCGACAGCGAAGGCGTCCCGAGCGAGTCTGCGAGCTGCTCCAACAGCTCGCGCTGTTCCTCGGTCAGCTTCGTAGGCGTGACCACGTGCGTGCGGACCAGCAGGTCGCCGCGCCCGCTGCCTCGCAGGTGCGGGACGCCTCGTCCCCGCAGCGTGAAGATGTGGCCCGGCTGCGTGCCGGCGGGCACGTCGATGGTGACGGGGTCGCCGTCCAGCGTCGGCACCTCCGACTCCGCGCCGAGCGCAGCCTGTGCCGGGTTCAGCGGCAGCACGTAGACGAGGTGATCGCCGCGGCGCTCGAAGTGCTTGTGGTCGGCGATCTTGAGGTCCAGGTAGAGGTGGCCGGGCGGCCCGCCACGGGCACCGGCGTCGCCCTCGCCGCTGAGACGAATCTGGTGCTCCTCATCGACACCGGCGGGGATGTTGACGGTGCGCGTGACGGTGTCCATCCGCATGCCGCGCCCGCTGCAACCCTCGCAGGGGTTGGTCACCACCTCGCCGTCGCCGCCGCAGCGATTGCACAGCGCCGAGTTCACGAAGCGCCCGAAGAGCGACTCCTGCACGCGCCGGATCTCGCCCTGGCCCTGGCACTCCGGGCACGTAGAGGGGCGGCTGCCGTTGGCCGAGCCGCTGCCGCCGCAATCCTCGCAACGCGCGACGCGCTGGAACTGGATCTCGCGCTCCGCGCCGAAGACGGCGTGCTCGAACGCGACCGAGATGGAGGCGCGCCGGTCGGCGCCGCGCTGCGGGCCGGGCCGGCGTGCGCCGGTGCCGCGGAAGAAGGCGTCGAAGATGTCGCCGAAGCCGCCGAAGCCCTCGAAGCCGGAGAAGCCCTGCTGCCCGCCGCCGTTCAGCCCGGCCATGCCGAAGCGGTCGTAGGTGCGGCGCTTCTCCGGATCGGAGAGCACCTCGTAGGCTGCGTTGACCTGCTTGAAGCGACCCTCGGCGCCCTCGCTCTTGTTGCGATCGGGGTGGAACTCCATCGCAAGCTTGCGGAAGGCGCGCTTGATCTCCTCCTGCGAGGCATCGCGCTGGACCCCGAGGGTCGAGTAGAGGTCTACGTCTGTGGCCATCAACCTCCTAGTCTACCGAGAGTTTCGCTTTGGGTGTGAGTGAACGCCGCGATTACAGCACACCTCGCACGTAGCGAGCCGCGAGGTACTCCTCCACCCAATTGCTGGTGCTGCGCCACTGCCCGTCGGCGCCGCGCGTCGCCTGCAGTCGTCCACGGATCGCGGCCGTCCGCAACGCCGAGTGAGAGATCCGCTCACTCGCCAGTGCTGCAAGCGGCACCAGCCGACCGGGACCGGCCACCGCCGGAATGACGAACTTGTAGAGGTTGTCGAGTATCGCTCGCGCGATCAACTCGCCGAGCGGACCGATGTCTCCGCGATCGGCCCTGCGCAGCGCCGCCAGGTACATCCTGCGCTGGTTCTTGTAGATGATGGCAGGCGGGTAGCCGAGCCGGACGAGCAACAGGTTGAGAACCAGGCGGCCCGCCCGCCCGTTGCCGTCGAGGAACGGGTGAATCCGCTCAAACCGGCAGTGCAACTCAGCGACGGCCTCTGGGAACTGCTCTGCGTTCGGTTCCAGGCGGCTCACATCGGCGATCCAGTCCGTCATCAGCGCTGGCACATCGGTCCATGCAGGCGGCGTCATGCCTTCCGGGAACGGCTGGATATCGTGTCTCCGATACGCCCCCGGCCGTTCCTCGGGATCAGCGGCCGAGTGGGGCGCGACATCCCAGACAGGCCCCATCGCGAGATCGTGGACGCGCCTCACCTCGGTCAGCGATATCCACTCGCCAGGAGACCACTCGCCCGGTTCGATCGCCTGGCCGTACACCCAATCGGCGGCGTTCGCGTAGCCGCGGACTTCCATGTACTCCGCGAGTTGCTTGTCGCCGACAGCGCGGCCTTCCGCCAGCAGGGCCTCTACCTGCTTCAGAACGAGCGTGTTGCCCTCGATGGCCGTGGAGTGGTGAGCCTCCTCGAACCAGATGCCGCGCCAGATGTCGGACGCCTCCAGGCGGTTGGGGAGTCCCCCCATGCGCGTCCAGAGCTCATCGATCTGCGTCTTGAGCCTGGCATAGACGGCGCCACGTGGCGGTCGGCCACGTCGCACCACTGGCCCTTCTACAAGTTGATCAGGCTGACGCGTCATAAATTACACCGTACACTTTCACCAAGAAAGTGTACGCCACAATTCCTGCTAAATGAACCGTACACTTTTGATCTGAAGTGTACGACATGCCGTCACCGAAATGGACCGTACCCTTTTGGAACTAAAGTGTACGACGCGCCGCCACTAAAATGCACCGTACACTTTCGTGCGCCTGTTCCCCGAGGACGGGCTAGACCTCGCGGAACTCGCCCTCGACGGTGCTGGCGGCTTCCTCGTCGCCGTCGCCGCCCTCGGCCGCGTCAGCGGCGGCCTCGCCCTCCGCCGCCGCCGCGCTGTAGACCGCCTCGCCGATCTCCTGCATCGCCTGCGACAGCGCCTCCACCTTCGGCTGCAGCGCCGAGGCTTCGGCGGCCGTGTCGGCGAGGGCGGAACGGACATCGGCGATGGCCGCCTCGACGCGGCCCTTCAGCTCGTCGTCGATCTTCTCCGCGTGCTCGTTGAGCGTGCGCTCCGCCGAGTAGGCGAGGTTGTCCGCGGCGTTGCGCAGCTCCACCTGCTCACGCCGCTCGCGGTCCTCGGCGGCATGCTCCTCCGCCTCGCGCGTGAGGCGCTCGACCTCGTCGTCGGTGAGGCCGGAGCTGGCCTGGATCGTGACATGCTGCTGCTTGCCCGTCGCCTTGTCGCGCGCCGAGACCGTCACGATGCCGTTCGCATCGATGTTGAACTCGACCTCGATCTGCGGGACGCCGCGCGGCGCGGGCAGGACGCCATCGAGGATGAAGCGCGCGAGCGACTTGTTGTCGGCCGCCATCGGCCGCTCGCCCTGCAGCACGTGGATCTCGACCGACGGCTGGTTGTCCGCGGCGGTCGAGAACGTCTGCTGCGCGCTCGTCGGGATTGTCGTGTTGCGCTCGATCAGCGCGGTCAGCACGCCGCCCAGCGTCTCGATGCCGAGCGTCAGCGGCGTCACATCGAGCAGCAGCACGTCCTTGACGTCACCGCGCAGCACGCCCGCCTGGATCGCCGCGCCGATCGCGACGACCTCGTCCGGGTTGACGCCCTGGTGCAGGTCCTTGCCGAAGAACTCGCGCACCTTCTGCTGGACCAGCGGCATACGCGTCATCCCGCCCACGAGGACCACCTCGTCCACCTCGGAGGGCTGCATGCCCGCGTCCTTGAGCGCATCCCGCACCGGGCCGATCGTGCGCTCGACGAGCCCGTCGACGAGCTGCTCGAGGCGCGCCCGCGTGATCGCGATCTGCATGTGCCGCGGGCCGCTCTGGTCGGCGGTGATGAACGGCAGGTTGACCTCGGTCTGCTGCGCGGTGGAGAGCTCGATCTTCGCCTTCTCGGCGGCCTCCTTGAGGCGCTGCAGCGCCATCCGATCGCCGGCCAGGTCGATGGCCTGGTCGCGCTTGAACTCCGCCACCAGGTAGTCGATCACCACGTTGTCGAAGTCGTCGCCGCCCAGGAACGTGTCGCCGTTGGTCGCCTGCACCTGGAAGGTGCCGTCGCCGATCTCGAGGATCGAGATGTCAAAGGTGCCACCACCGAGGTCATAGACCGCGATCACCTCGTCGCCCTTCTTGTCGAGGCCGTAGGCGAGTGAGGCAGCGGTGGGCTCGTTGATGATGCGCAGCACCTCGAGGCCGGCGATGCGGCCCGCGTCGCGGGTCGCCTGGCGCTGCGAGTCGTTGAAGTAGGCGGGCACGGTGATCACCGCCTCGGTGACCTCCTCGCCGAGGTAGGCCTCGGCGTCCGCCTTCAGCTTCTGGAGGATCATCGCGGAGATCTCCGGCGGCGAGTAATCGCGATCGCCCATCGTCACGTGCGCGTCGCCGTTGCTGGCCGCGCTGAGCGCAAAGGGGGCGACCACGCTCAGTTGCGTGACCTCGGCGTCCCCGAAGCGACGGCCCATCAGCCGCTTCACGGAGAAGATCGTGCCGTCCGGGTTGGTGACCGCCTGGCGCTTCGCCACGGTCCCGACGAGCCGCTCTCCGGACCCGCTGACCGCCACCGTCGAGGGCGTTGTGCGGCCGCCCTCGGAGTTGGCGATGATCACGGGCTCGCCGCCCTCCATCACCGCCATCGCGCTGTTCGTGGTGCCGAGGTCGATGCCGATCACCTTTGCCATCTCGTACCCCCTGTGGCGTTCCCCGCCGGTTGTCGTCCATGCAGGGCGGCGCGCTCAGGCTCCCGTCCCCGCTGCCTGGGTTGGTCTCTACTGCTCCCGTGCCTGCTCGCCGGCGCCCACCACTACCTGCGCGGGCCGCAGCACGTAGTTCTCGATGCGATAGCCCTCGCGCACGAGGGCGACGACCTGGCCCTTCGGCCCCGGGCCGAAGGTGACGGCCTCGTGCACCAGCGGGTCGAAGGCCTCGCCCTCGCCGCCGATCTCCTCGACGCCGGCGTTCGCCAGCATCTCGCCGAACTTGCGCTGCACCAGCCGGATGCCCTCGACCCACTGGTGGCCGGCGATGTCGTCATCGGCCGAGGCGAGTGCGCGGTTCAGGTCGTCGAGCGGCGGCAGGCAGCGCGCAATCGTCTCCGCCAGCTGTGCCCGCCCCCGCTCCTTCCAGCGCTCCTCGGTGCGGCGGCGGTAGTTCTGCAGATCCGCGACGGCACGCGCGTGGAGCTCCGTCAGCTCCGCGACCTCCGCCTCGAGGACCGCAATGCGCTCGGCGTCGCCGGGTGCGTCGTCGTCGCCGGCCTCCTCGGCAGGCGCGCTCGTCTCCCCGGCAGTGTCTCTTTCAAGAGGCACGTCGTCTTGCTCCTGACCATGCGACATCGAATCTTGCGGGCGATGTGCGGCTCGCTCGTCAGCCATCCAGTTCGTGCAGCAGTTCGGTCATCAGCCGAGCGACGTAGCGGACGCGCGGGATCGTGTGCCCGTAGTGCATCCGCGTGGGCCCCAGCACGGCGACGGAGCCCACGGCCCCGCCCGGCTCACCGAACGTCGAGATGACCATCGTCCAGTCGTGCAGCCACGGCCGCTCGTTCTCGTCTCCGATCAGCACACGGGCGCTGCGCTCCGCGCTCGAGGGCCGCTGCAGCGCTCGGCGCAGCTCGTACGCCTCCAGGTGCTGCACTGCATCCAGCATGCGATCGGTGCTGGAGAACTCCGGCTGTTCCAGCACCATCCGCACGCCCTCGATGAACAACTGCATCGCGCTCGCGCCCTCGGTCGCCAGCTCCGCGATGTCGAGCGCGAGGCGGCGATCGTCTTCGTCCTCGAACTGCGGCGCGGCTGCGCGGATCCCGTCCGGATCGGACAGCGCGAGGCGCTCGTTGAGGCGTGCGGCGCGGACGGACAGCGCTACCTGGTCCTCGGCCTCCGGCACGGCGACGATCCGCTCCTGCACGCTGCCGTCGTCCAGCACGCCGACGAGCAGCGCCGCGCCGGGGCGCAGGTTGACCAGTTGTGCCTGCCGCAGATGCGGTACCGCACGCTGCGGACGGGCGACCACGGCGACGTTGCTGACCGCCCCCGCGAGGATCGACGCCGCGAGTTGCAGCCACTCATCGAGCCCCGGCGTCACCTGGTAGAACTGGTGCTCAATCGTGCGCCGCTCGTCCGGGCCGATCGGCCGCTCCGCCATCAACTCCTCGACGTAGAAGCGGTACCCGCTGTTCGAGGGGATGCGCCCGGCCGAGGTGTAGGGGTGGGTGATGTACCCGTCTTGCTCGAGCGCGGCCAATTCGTTCCGCACCGTCGCGGTGGAAACGTCCAGATTGTGGCGATCGACCAGCGCGCGCGAACTCACCGGCGCAGCAGTGTCGATATACTCGTCTACGACGAGATTGAGGATGTCCGCTCTGCGCTGAGTAAGCACAGGCCCTCCATCCCGGCTAACTCCGCGGATTAGCACTCTCCCGTCGAGAGTGCTAACACACTGGATTCTAGCCGCCGAACACCTGACTGGTCAACGCTTGGACGCGTTCCCGCGGCTCAACGACAGGGCATCGAGGCAGCATCGGGCCCCCGCCCGCAAGCACGAAACAGGAGCGCATGGACCGCGACACGGACCAACAAGCCGCCCCCCCGCCCGCCGCGGACGACCCCGCCCGCGCGGCCGACGCCCGTGATGCCTTCTCCGAGCTCTACGAGGCGCACGCCACGCGCGTCTACCGCTACCTGCTGTCCCGCACCAGCAGCGTCAGCGACGCCGAGGAACTGACCTCGCGCACCTTCGCCAACGCCTTCGCGAGCCTCGGCAGCTACCGTGGACGTGGCAAGTTCGAATCCTGGCTGATGACCATCGCGCACAACCTGCTGGCGAACTGGTACCGCGACCGCGGCCGTAGGCCGCGGGCGGCCCCGCTCGACGAGGCGCTCGCCGTCCCCTCGGACGCGCCGGGACCGGAGTCCGCGCTCGAGCGGATCGAGGAGACACAGCGCGTGCGCAACGCCGCCGCCGCGCTCGCACCGGACCGCCAGCAGCTGATCACGCTCAAGTACGTGGACGGCCTGACGAACGCCGAGATCGGCCGCATCCTCGGCCGCAGCGAGGGCGCCGTGAAGGCCCTCCACCATCGAACGCTGCGGCAGCTCGCCGTGGCGCTCGCCGCCGAGGGCGAGTAGCAGCGCGAGCCCCGCCCCGCGGCGCCGCGCTTCCGCGCTTCCGCGGCGGACGGGGTGTGGCGACAGCCGCCTGCGCTCGCTACGATCACGACAACCCCGGAAGGGCGGCGCCAATCATGGACATCAGCTGGCTCGGGCACGCCTGCGTGCGGCTGCGCACGCGAACGGCCGCGGTGGTCATGGACCCGGCGAGCCGCGCCGCGGGCTTCGACATGGGCCGCCCGGGCGCCGACATCGTGACGATCAGCCGCCAGCATCCGCATCACGCGCACGCCAGCGGCGTCCGCGGGCAACCGATCATCATCGACGGCCCCGGCGAGTACGAGATCGAGGGCGTGCAGCTCTTCGGCCTGCCCAGCCCGCTCGTCCGCGCGGGCGAGGGCGCGGTGAACGAGCGCAACATCGCCTACGTCGTCGAGGCCGAGGGTCTGCACCTCGCACACCTCGGCAGTGGCTGCACGCCGCCACGCGAGGACGAGGCCGGACTGTTCAGCAACATCGACATCCTGATCGTGCCGATCGGCGGCGACGAGGCGGTGGCGCCGGAGCGCGCCGCCCGCACGGTGCGCGATCTGGACCCGACGATCGTGATTCCGGTGAGCTACGAGGGGCCGGCCGCGGATGGCGAGCAGCCCGCGGCGCTTCGCGCCTTCCTCGACGCGACCGGCCTGAGCGGCGGAGAGCCTCAGTCAAGGCTGAGCATCCGCCCCCGTCAGCTCGGCGAGGAGCAGCGCGTCGTCTTGCTCGAGGCCTCTCGCAGGTAGCGCCCTCGCGGTGCCCCGTCAGGGCAGGTAAAGGTGCGGGTTGCGGCGCACGCCGTTGAGTTCGATTTCGAAGTGCAGGTGCGGGCCCGTGGTGCGGCCGGTCAGTCCGGCGAAGCCGAGCACCTGGCCCGCCTTCACCTCATCGCCGTTCTCCACCGCGAAGTCGCGGAGGTGAGCGTAGAGCGACGTGAATCCGCCGTCGTGCTGCACCTCGACATAGAGCCCGTAGGAACAGCACCTGACGCCGCCGACGAAAATCACCTTCCCGTCCGCCGCCGCCTTGATCGGCGTACCCACCTCCGCCCTGATATCGATCCCCAGCGGATGACCCGGGCCGAAGTACGACGTAATCGTGTCGACGGTGGGCCAGATGAAGTTGTAGCTCGGGACGGCTGTGGCCACTGGCGCGGCTGTAGCCACAGCCGCCGGCGCTGCAGCCGGGGTGGGAGCGATAGTCGGGTTCACCACCACAATCATGCGCCCGCCCGGCACGAGGATTGTCGTGCCAGCGCGGATGAAGCCATCCGCGCTGAGTTCGTTCGTGCTGATGATGTCTCCGACGCTGGCGTCGTACTTGTCGGCGATCTCATAGAGCGTTTCGCCGACGCGCACGCCGTGGATGATCCCGGGTACGCTCGGCACCTGGAGTTGCTGACCGATCTGGAGGAAGTTGGCGTCGTCAATGATGTCGATGTTGTTCCAGAGGATGTAGGGGGAGGAGATGCCGAAGCGGTCCGCGATGCCGCTGACCGTATCGCCCTCCTGCACCTCGTAGCGGAAGAACAGCGGGCGCGACGCAGGCTCCCGCTCCGGCAGCACATTGCTGGCGGGTACCGCCACGGCCGCCTGGCGAGCGGCCGTCGCCTGGTCAGTTTCGGATGTAGCGCCGGTCCGAACCTCGCCTGTTTCCCCTTGAGCCTGCGCCTGACTCGCAGCTTGCGCGCTCAGCGGCTGCGGATTGACCAGCGGTGGCTCGATGGGCTGCGGCTCGGATGCCGCCGCTGCGGCCGGTTGCGCCCAGCCCGCCGCGCCGGCCGTGCCGGGCAACGCGACCTGCGAAGCCCTGAGCAGTGGGCCGGGCTGCGTGGAACTGATGATGAGCGGAAAGAATCCCGCCACCAGCACCACCAGCAGCGCGAGCGCGACCACCGCGGCATACACGCCGGGCGCGGCCGCCGGAAGCCAGGGAGCCGCGTGAGCCTCCAGCTGCCAACGCTGCGAGAGCAGCAGCTCGCGCCCCAGCGCCGCGCGCGGCCGGGGGAGGACAGGACCAATGCTGCTGATATTTGCCCCCTGTTGGCCGCCCGCCGCTTCGAGGGAACACGCAACTACCCGGCCGGGCGATCTGCGCCGGCTGGAAGACAGAATGTTAGCACGCGCGGTAACAGTCGCTGCCAGGTCAGCGCACGATCGAGGGCGCAACAGTCTGCTGCGATCGTCCGGTAGCTACAGGATCCCGGACTTGAGGTTGTTGAGGAACTCCTCGTTCGTCCCGGTCTTCGCGACGCGCTCAAGCACGTCCTCGGTGGCGTTCGGCCGTTGTCGCTGCCTCCACCGCAGCGCCTGATCAGGGCAGGTACAGCAACGGGTTGCGGCGCACGCCGTTGAGCTCGACCTCGAAGTGCAGGTGGGGGCCGGTGGTGCGTCCGGTGAGCCCGGCGAAGCCGAGCACCTCGCCCGCCTTCACCCTATCGCCGTTCTTCACCGCGAAGTTGCGGAGATGCCCGTAGAGCGACGTGAATCCGCCGCCATGCTTGACCCGGACGTAGAGCCCGTACGAGCGTCCGGGATCACCGCCAACAAAGGTCACGACGCCATCGCCCGTCGATCTAATCGGCGTCCCCACGTCCGCCCTGATATCGATCCCCAGCGGATGTTGCGGGCCGAAGTAGGACGTGATGCTGTCGCGGATCGGCCAGGCGAAGCCATAGCGCCCGCCCGGCACGAAGATCGTCGCGCCCGCGCGGATGAAGCCATCCGCCCTGAGCTTGTTCGTGCTGATGATGTCTCCGACGCTGGCTTTGTATCGCAGGGCGATCTCATAAAGCGTGTCGCCGGCACGCACGAGGTGGATGATCCCGGGCTCGCTCGGCACCTGGATCTGCTCCCCGACTCTCAGCACATGGGCGTCGTCGATGATGCCGTTGTTCCAGCGGATGTAGTTGGAGGAAAGGCCGAAGCGGTCCGCGATGCCGCTGACCGTATCGCCCGGCTGCACCTCGTAGAGAACGAACAGCGGACGCGACGCAGGCTCCCGCTCCGGCAGCACATTACTGGCGGGCGCCGCCACGGCCGCCTGGCGAGCGGCCGTCGCCTGGTCAGTTTCGGATGTGGCGCCGGTCCGAACCTCGCCTGTCTCCGCCTGAGCCTGCGACCGACTCGCAGCTTGCGCGCTCAGCGGCTGCGGGTTGACCAGCGGTGGCTCGATGGGCTGCGGCTCGGGTGCCGCCGCTGCGGCCGGTTGCGCCCAGCCCGCCGCGCCGGCCGTGCCGGGCAACGCGACCTGCGAAGCCCTGAGCAGTGGGCCGGGCTGCGTGGAACTGATCGTGAGCGGAAAGAATCCCGCCACCAGCACCACCAACAGCGCGAGCGCGACCACCGCGGCATACACGCCAGGCGCGGCCGCCGGAAGCCAGGGAGCCGCGTGAGGCTCAAGCTGCCGGCGCTGCGAGAGCAGCAGCTCGCGCCCCAGCGCCGCGCGCGGCCGGGGGAGGACAGGACCAATGCTGCTGATACTTGCCCCCTATCGGCCGCCGGCCGCCGCTTCGAGGGAACACACAACTACCCAGCCGGGCGATCTGCCCGGCTGGAAGACAGGATGCTAGCACGCGCGGAAACAGTCCCTGTCAGTCCAGCGCACGATCGAGCGCGCAACAGTCTGCTGCGATCGTCCGGTTGCTACAGGATCCCGGACTTGAGGTTCTTGAGGAACTCTTCGTTCGTCTCGGTCTTCGAGACGCGCTCAAGCACGTCCTGGGTGGCGTCCGTGCCGTTGTCGCTGATCATCGCGGCCATGCGGCGTAGCAGCCAGACCTGCCGCAGCTCCTCCTCGGAGAAGAGCAGATCCTCGCGGCGCGTCGAGGAGGCCAAGATGTCGATCGCCGGGTAGACGCGCTTCTCGGCGAGCCGCCGGTCGAGCCGGATCTCCATGTTCCCGGTGCCCTTGAACTCCTCGAAGATCACGTCGTCCATGCGCGAGCCGGTCTCGACGAGACAGGTCGCGATGATCGTCAGCGAGCCGCCTTCCTCGATGTTGCGCGCGGAGCCGAAGAAGCGCTTCGGCGGGTACAGCGCGATCGGGTCGATGCCGCCCGAGAGCGTGCGCCCGCTGGTCGGGACCGCCAGGTTGTAGGCGCGCGCCAGGCGGGTGATCGAGTCCATCAGGATCACCACGTCCGTGCCGCCCTCGACGAGCCTCCGCGCTCGCTCGATCGCCACCTCGGCGACGCGCGTGTGGTCCTCGACCGGCTCGTCGAAGGTAGAGGCGATGACCTCGCCGCGTACGGAGCGGCGCATGTCCGTGACTTCCTCCGGGCGCTCGCCGACGAGCAGCACCATGAGGTGGACCTCCGGGTTGTTGATCGCGATGCCGTGCGCGATCGACTTGAGCAGCATCGTCTTGCCCGCCTTCGGCGGAGAGACGATCAGGCCGCGCTGGCCGCGCCCCACGGGCGCGAACAGATCGACGATGCGCTGGCTGAGCTCACTGCTGTTGGTCTCCAGCGTCATCATGTCGTCCGGGAAGATCGGCGTGAGCTCCTCGAAGTTGGGGCGCCGCTGCGCGATTTCCGGGTCGACGCCGTTGACGGCCTCGACGCGAAGCAGGCCGTAGTACTTCTCCGAGTCCTTCGGCTGCCGCACCTGGCCGGTGACGTAGTCGCCGCCGCGCAGCGCGAAGCGCCGGATCTGGGACTGCGAGACGTAGACATCGTTCGGTCCCGGCACCAGCCGCTCGCCGCGCAGGAAGCCGAACCCGTCATCGACGATGGCGAGCACGCCGCCCGCGTAGATCGTCCCCTGGCGCTCGGCCTGGGTGCGCAGGATGCGGAACAGCAGGTCCTGCTTGGTGAAGGTCTCCGGGCTCTCGATCCCGTGTTCAGTGGCGAGTTCGATCAACTGGTCCGGCGTCTGCGCCTCGAGATCCGCGATGTCCAGACTCGGCGGCGGCGGGCCGTCAGGGCGAGGAGCACGCTCGCGGCGACGCCAGCGGCCGCCGTTGCGGCTCTCACGGCCTTCGCGGTCCTCGCGACTCTCACGCGTGTCGCGGCCGTCGTCGGCGCGTGCTGCGCCGCCTGGCTCGTCAGAAGTCCGGGTGGGGGCGTCTCGGCGCCCCCGTGAAGGGGAAGGTGTCATGCGCGTTGTATGCCGTCCTGTTCGACGGCTTCCGAAACCGGGGACAAGTGGACGCCGTGCATTCTACCGCACCAGGCGGTTGATTGCACAAGAGCGATTGGTGTCAGAAAGAATGACACCGAACTCCGCCCCCGGAATCAGAAGTCGCGTCGCCAAAGAGCGGTCTTCGCGCGAGCGATGTGCCCGGCGCAGCCATCGCGCCCGATATGCGTCGCAAGAAAGATCCCCCGAACGGGGGGCTCGGGGTCGCAATACCGCTCACTGAAGCGGGGGGTGCCAACGACTGCCTCCTGAGCGGACGTGTCAGCGGGCCGCCGACATCGGAGGACTCCCTCGCACGTGACGTGCTGTTCTCGCCGCACTGGCCGCTTCGGCGCCGTGCAAGCAGCGTCGCCGTGACCGAGCTGCCTCATCCGTGCAGAACGAGCTACCGAGCGAAATGTGGGTCGAGGCAGTCGCCCCACCAGGTGGTCTACTGGACGGGAACGCCCCCGCCGCAACCCTGGGGCGAAGCGTAGCCACGAGGACGGGAGTCGGCGGTGGCGGAACCAGGCAGCGACAACGCCCAGCGTGCTGAGACTGAGCAACGGCCAGGGGCAGCGCAAGTCTCGAGTCATCTAGTGGGCAACGCCACCCGAGCTCTTGCCGGGGTGGTGCTCGCAGTGGCGGTGGCCGCTGCGCTCCTCGTGCTGAGTATCCTGGTGCCCTTCGGTTATATGCACAGCCCCCTCGGTGTGGTGAATGTCCGCGGGTTTGAGCAGCGCCCGGGGGTCGAGCTCGTGGTCGTGCCCCTCGGGGTGATCGCCGGTGCGCTGCTCTGGCAGCGATACAGAGTCACCACGGCGATGTCGCGTAACCGCATCATCGGTCCGTGGCTCCCGCCTCTGGGCGTCTGCCTCATCATCGGCGCCTCACTACTCCTTATCTCGTCGTGGCGCGAGGGGTATCCGTGGTACGGCCCAACGCGGTTGTTGCTAGCGGTGGCGCTCGCATGTGGGGCTTTCGTGATCGGCCGCTTCTATCCACGTACATCAGCCATCCTCGCGGGCGCCATCGGTACTCCGGCACTCTTCGCCGTGGCCGTTCTCGCGTTCCCGCAGCTATTGGTCGATCCGATGAACAGCTTCGAGGACCGCGCGCGTCAGTCGGCGCTGATAGGAGCCGCAGTGGCTGGCTCGGTCGCGATGATGCTCGCGTCGATTCCGATCCGAACCCAGTCCATACGCTTCGCCATCTGGAGCGGCGCGATCGCGCTCTTCCTGGCGGTGGTTGGCTACATATCGGGACATAACTGGCAATGAGCGCGGAGACCGCGCGAGCAGGAAGCCTCTACGCATTTGGCCCTGCTCTCGATGTCGGCCGCCGCAGTCTGCTGCGGCTCTCTTTTCCGCGCGAACCTCCACACATAGTAGGAGCGCTGCCCGCTCTCGGAGTCCTGCCCCGACCCGCTGCGGACAGGCAGTCCAGAACAGCATGCTCCAGATCTCCCAGTGTGACAGGGATTGTGAATCCCGACCCGGCCCCGGGTGACACCTACTTATGATTCGGAACGAGGAGGCGAGCAGGGCCACGAGGAACGTCCGCCGCCGCCATCTCCTCCAATCACAGCCCGCCGCCCGCACGGACGTCGAACCCCGTACCCCGCGTGCTGCCGACGCTGAAGCTGCACAGCGTGCGACGCACGACGTAGCCTGATACCTGCGCGGCGCCTGGCCGGAGGTCGCACGATGCAAGAGCACGCACTGGTCGGCGATCTGGCGGTGATCGGCCTGCTCGCCGTGGCGACCGCGCTGGGCCTGCACCGGCTCGGTATGCCCGCGACCATCGGCTTCCTGATCACCGGCAGCGTCGCCGGCCCGCACGGCCTGCACCTCATCGACGACACCGAGCACATCACGCAGATCGCCGAGGTCGGTGTGATCTTCCTGCTCTTCGCGATCGGGCTTGAGTTCTCGCTCTCGCGTCTGCGCTTCATCTGGCGAACGGTGGCGCTCGGCGGTTCGCTGCAGGTGGGCGTTACGACGGCGGCGGCAGTCGCGATCCTCGTCATCGCCGGCGACAGCGTTGAGCGGGCGCTCGTCTTCGGATTCGTCGTGGCCCTTTCGAGCACCGTCGTCGTCCTGCGGGTGCTGTCGGTGCGAGGCGAACTGGCTGCCCCACACGGACGCTTCACCGTGGGCGCCCTCATCTTCCAGGATCTGCTGATCGTCCCGCTGACGCTCCTCGTCCCGGTGCTGGCCGACGGAGGCGGCGGAGGCTTCGTGCTCGAGGCCGGATGGGCGCTGGCGCGCGCTACGCTCGCGATCGCGGCCATGGTCCTGGTCGCCCGCTTCGTGGTGCCGCGCGTCTTCGGAGCCGTCGACGCCACGCGCACGCGCGAGGTGTTCCTGCTGATGGTGATCTCCGTCGCCCTCGGCTCCGCCTGGCTGATGAATCTCCTCGGGCTCTCGGTTGCGCTGGGCGCCTTCCTCGCCGGTCTGCTGCTCGCCGACACCGACTACCGGCACCGCGCGACCAGCGACATCATCCCGCTGCGCGATGCCTTCACCAGCTTCTTCTTCATCTCGCTCGGGATGCTCGTCGACTGGCGGGTGTTCGTGCAGGAGCCGTTGCTCGCCGCGCTGATCGTGCTCGGCCTCGTCCCCGGCAAAGCGCTGATCTCCTCGCTGGCCGCGCTGGCGATGCGCTATCCGGCCCGCGCGGCGTGGCGCGCCGGCATCTACCTCTCCCAGTTCGGCGAGTTCGGATACGTGGTCCTGATCCTCGGCGCCAACGAGGGCCTCATCGGATCCTCCGAGGTGCGACTGATCGTCACCACCGGCGTGGTCAGCATCATCGTGTCGCGGCTGCTGATGCGCTGGGCGAGTGAGATGCGCGCCGGCGAGGCGCTGCTGCGGCCGCTCGAGCGGCTCCTCCGCGCACGCGGCATCGACGAGCCAACACCCGAGGACGCCGCGCTGGACGGGCACGTCGTGGTTGCCGGCTTCGGCGTCGCCGGGCAGATGCTTGTCCGCTCGCTGGCGCGGGCAGGCATCCCCTACCTCGTGCTCGAGCTCAACGCGGAGACCGTTCGCGCCGCGCGCGGGGAGCACGAGCACGTCTACTACGGCGACGTCACCAGCCCGGAAGCGCTGGCGCACGCGCGAATCGCCCACGCGCGCGCACTCGTGCTGCTGATCAACGATCCGTCCGCAGCGCGGGGCGCCCTTGTCGCCGCGCGCAAGGCGTGCCCGGAGATCCCGCTGCTCGTGCGCACGCGCTACGTTGCCGAGCGCGCGGGCCTGCTCGCCCTCGGCGCCGACCAGGTCGTCTGCGAGGAAGTCGGGAGCGGCGTCGAGATGTCTGCTCACGTCCTGCGAGTGCTCGGATTCGATGCCCCGTCCATCCGCCGGCAGATCGGCGAGACCCTGGCCGACGCCGAGGGCGGCGACCTCTCCGGCGGCAGCGGCGAGTGGATCGAGGCGCTCGGCGACCGCCCGCGCTAGGGGGCAGATACATGATCCTCGGAACTCTGCGGCGCTTCAAGAGTCTCTCCGGCTACCACTACAGAATGATCGTCTTCACTATACTGCTGCCAGCACTGGTGCCAGCGATTGCGCCTCGGATCATCGCCTACTTTGCACCCGACCTCCTAGTTCCGCTGGACATCTTCTATGCGGCTGCATTCGTCGTGTGGTCAGGACTCGCCGTGCTAGCCGTGGCCTCAATGCTGAAGAGGGACAGGTCCGAAGCAGATCAGCTAGCCGAGCAGAAGCTCGAAGCGCTTTCGAGCCAGACCAGTCGGCTGAGGGAGGAGCACCATGACTTGGGAGCGGACCTCCGCCAACAGATAAGGGGCCTCGATGAAACCATGAGGGCGACACTTAAGGACGAACTGGGGGTCGTCCTTCCGCCACGGCCGCTATCAATACGCGCCCGGCTTAGCGCTCCCACCCCCAGAATGTCCGCCTCTCTGGCTGTCGTGGGAGGGAGCACGGTGGTGCGCCTTCAGCAGTGGTTTCGACATGCGCTGCGCCGGCTATGGGAAATGGTCTACGGGAAGCCGGATGACAGCTGATGTAAGCCGGTCTCAGGAATGAGGGGTCCGCATCTACCCACTCGCAGTGGCGAGATATTCAAAGCACCCCTAGGCGAGGCCCCGCCGACCGCTCAGAACGGCTTGTAGATCGCGAGCCAGGTCATCACCGGCATCGTGACCACCATCAGCGTCCCGAACACGACCGGGACGCGATCGTTGATCGCGTCCTCCAGTTCCTGGGTGGTCTCCCCGCGCTTCTTCGCCTGCAGCGCCAGCAGGCGCACGCGCCGCAGCCCGACACCGAGCAGCGGCAGGAAGATGAAGACATCGACCGCGTAGACGAGCTCGAGCGCCAGCAGCCAGCCGGTGGTTACGAGGTTCGTGTTCTCCGAGGCGGCCCAGGCGAACCCCGTCAGCCCCGTCGCCAACATCCCGGAGAGGAGCCAGCGCGTCTCGTTCTGCTGCGCCTCGGTCAGCAGCATCGCGCGCAGGTCGATGTCGGAGGTGGACCAGGCGCGCCAGACGGCGACCATGACGGAGCCGAGGCCGGCCATCATCCAGAACAACGCCAGCACGTGCAGCAGTCGGAAGAAGGTCATGGCCGGCTCCCGGCTGCGGGCGCGCCCGTCTCAGTCAGGACGCCGCCTGCGAACCCGCGGCCTGCGCGGCGCGTGCCCGGTACTGCAGCGCCGCCCCCACGAAGTCGCGGAAGAGCGGCTGCGGCCGCAGCGGCCGGGAGGTGAATTCCGGGTGGAACTGCGTCCCCAGCATCCAGGGATGGTCGCGCAGCTCCATGATCTCGACCAGCTCGCCGTCCGGCGAGCAGCCCGATGCGATCAGGCCGTGCTGCTCCAGCACCGGCAGCAGCTTGTTGTTGACCTCGTAGCGGTGGCGGTGCCGCTCGCGCACCTGCTCCCGTCCGTAGGCGGCGGCGGCGTGCGTGCCCTCCGCCAGCCGGCAGTCGAAACCGCCGAGGCGCATTGTCCCGCCGTAGTCCTCGATGCCGCGCTGCTCGGAGAGCAGCGAGATCACGGGGAACGGCGTGCGCGGATCGACCTCCGTGGTGTGCGCTTCCGGCATCCCGGCCACGTTGCGGGCGAACTCGCAGACCATCATCTGCAGGCCGAGGCAGACGCCGAAGAAGGGGATGCGCTGCTCGCGCGCGTACCTCGCCGCGGCGATCTTGCCCTCCAGCCCGCGGTCCCCGAAGCCGGGGCACACGAGGATGCCGTCGACATCGCCGATCGCGTCCTCGGGCGACCGCGTGTCGAGTTCCTCCGAGTGCACCCAGTGGAACTGCAGGCGCGCGCGATGGAAGACGGCGGCGTGGATCAGCGCCTCGCGAATCGAGAGGTAGGCGTCGTGCAGCTCCACGTACTTGCCGACCACGGCGATGCGCACTTCCGAGTCCGGGTGCCGCAGCCGCTCGACGAAGTCGCGCCAGTCGTCGAGATCGGCCGGTTCGGTCTCGATGCCGATGCGCTTCAGCACCAGATCGGCCAGCCCGCAGGCCTCGAGGACCAACGGGATCTCGTAGATCGAGTCGGCGGTCTGGAGCGGGATCACCGCCTCGCGCTCGACGTTGCAGAAGAGGCTGATCTTCTCGCGCAGCGCCTCCGGCGCCGGCTGATCGGCGCGCGCGATGATCACGTCCGGCTGGATGCCGAACGAGCGCAGCTCGCGCACGGAGTGCTGCGTCGGCTTGGTCTTCAGCTCGCGCGTCGAGCCGATGTAGGGCAGCAGCGTGACGTGGATCGAGGCCGTCGCGTCCGCGCCGAGCGTGTGCCGCATCTGGCCGATCGCCTCGATGAACGGCTGGCTCTCGATGTCACCGATCGTGCCGCCGACCTCGACGATCACCACCTCGGCGTCAAGCGCGGTCCCCGACTCGCGGATGCGGCGGCGGATCTCGTTCGTGACGTGCGGGATCTGCTGGATGGTGCCGCCGAGGAAGTCGCCCTTCCGCTCCTTGCGGATCACCTCCTCGTAGATCTGGCCGGAGGAGGTGGAGTTGGCCTGCGTGAAGTTCTCGTCGAGGAAGCGCTCGTAGTGCCCGAGGTCCAGGTCCGTCTCGGCGCCGTCGTCGGTGACGAAGACCTCGCCGTGCTGGTAGGGCGACATCGTGCCGGGGTCGACGTTGATGTAGGGGTCGAGCTTGAGGACGGAGACGCGCAGCCCTCGGGCGCGCAGGATCCGGCCGAGCGAGGCCGTGACGATGCCCTTGCCGACGGAACTCACGACGCCGCCCGTAACGAAGATGTACTTCGGCATCAGCCCTCGGATGGTCGGGGAGGACACGGCTCATATTCCGCGCGCGCGGCGGAGGTGTCAACGTTTGCCTGCATCCTTGACGAAGAAGCAACGCGTACGTGAGGATGACTATGAATCCCCCCAGAAGCTTCGGCGACTGGGCGCGAGACCCCCGGTTGCCGGGGGTCTCTGCTTGTTTGCTCTACGTGGGTGCTCATGACCATCCTCGGCCAGCTCCGTCGCGAGAGTCGGCGTGCGCTGTTCTGGCGCCCGCCGCTCACCAACGTCTACGTGGACGGATTCAACCTCTACTACGGTGCGGTGCGCGACACCGAGTTCAAGTGGCTGAACCTGGAACGCCTATGCCAGCTCCTGTTGCCCGACCATCGGGTCCACCGGATTCGCTACTTCACCGCGCTGGTCACAGCACGGCCGGATGACCCCGGAAAGCCACAGCGTCAGCAAACGTATCTGCGTGCGCTACGAACCTTGCCGAGCGTCAGCATCCACGAAGGCACGTTCCTCGAGAAGCGCAAGCGCAGGCCCGAGGTGGACACCGGCAGATACGTGGTCATCAGGGACACAGAGGAGAAGGGATCCGACGTCAATCTGGCGACGTACCTGCTCCACGACGGCCACCGGGGTGACTACGACGCTGCGGTGGTCGTATCGAACGACACGGACCTGAAGCACCCGATCGAGATCGTGGGACGGGAACTGAAACTCCGCATCGGCATCCTCAACCCACACAGGCGGCTTGCACGCGATCTCCAATCAGTCGCCGACTTCCGCAAGCAGGTCAGGAAAGGCGTGCTGCGCGCCAGCCAGTTTCCTGACGAACTCACCGACCAACACGGCACGTTCCGTAAGCCCGCTTCCTGGTGAACACACGCCGCCGCCTGCCCGACTGCGGTGATGGCGCTGCGCGCGGCACTCTCGCACGCCGCCGTCAACCAGGCTCGCCGGGCGCACGCGAGTGCGCTCATGGGCTGTCGTCTCCGTCGCAGCGCACCACCCTGGCGCCTTCGACCCGTTCGACATCCGCGACGGCAGAGAGGATGGCGTCTTTGAGACTCACTGCCTCGCGATCGAATTCGAGGTACTGGACCCCCTGGCTGCGACCGACCAGGGCATCGGCGCAACCACTCTCGTAGAGGGCATCGAGCCGCTCATCGCGCTGCACATCCGCGCCTTCAACGATCAACGTGACGTGATAGGTCGGCATCTCCGGCCCCCAGGATCACTGCTGACTCCATGCAACCACGGAAGTGTGTCCTGTCAACAGCACGCCGCCGCCTCCGTTTGCTGGCGGGACACGCCGCCCGTAGGCTGAGCCGAGCACGATCGAGGCCCCGCGCAACGCGAGTGGAGAGGCGCACGGATGCCGCCGACCGAGGCGATCCAGCCGCAGATCAGCACGCTGCCCAACGGCCTGCGCATCATCACCACGCCCGTCCCCACGGCCCAGAGCGCCAGCGTCTCCTTCTTCGTCGGTGTCGGCTCGCGCGACGAGGACCGCCGTACCAACGGCGTCTCCCACTACCTGGAGCACCTGCTCTTCAAGGGCACCTCGACACGCCCCACCGCCCCCGAGATCAGCGAGGCAATCGAGGGCGCCGGCGGCGCCCTCAACGCCTACACCACCCGCGAACTGACCTGCTACTGGAACAACATGCCCTTCGAGCGCGCCGGGACGGGCATCGAGGTGCTCGCCGACATGATCCAGCACTCCCTGCTCGACGCCGAGGAGATCGACCGCGAGCGGACCGTGGTGCAGCAGGAGATCCGCCGCGGCCACGACGCCCCCGCCTCCCGCGCCTCGGAGCTGATGGTGCGCGCCGTCTACGGCGACCAGCCGATCGGCTGGCCCGTCACCGGCTCGATCGAGACCGTCGAGGCGCTGACCCGCGACGACTTCGTCTCCCACGTCGATCGCTGCTACAGCGCGGAGAACTCCGTGCTCTCCGTCGCCGGCGCCGTGACGCACGAGTGGGTCGTCGAAACCGCCGCGCGCTGCTTCGACGGCCTCCGCTCCGCGACCGCCGCCGCGCCCTCGCCCGCCAAGCACGGCCTGCCCGAGGAGCAGATCATCATCGAGGAGCGCGAGATCGAGCAGACCAACCTGCGGCTCGCCGTGCAGGGCCCCCCTCGCCGCGCCCCGGAGCGGTTTGCGCTGGCGCTGCTGCACACCGTGCTGGGACGCGGCATGTCCTCGCGCCTCTTCCAGGAGGTGCGCGAGCGCCGCGGGCTCGCCTACTCGGTGTCCTCGGGGGTCGCACAGCACCAGGACATCGGCTCGTTTGTCGTCAGCGCGGGCGTCTCGCGGGACCAGCAGGAGGAGGCGCTGGAGGTGATCGTCGCGGAGCTGCAACGCGCCGCGGCCGAGCCCGTCGGCGCGGCCGAGCTGCAGCGCGCGAAGGACTTCTCCGCCGGCACCTTCCGGCTCTCCATGGAGACGCCGATGGCGCTGGGCCAGCACTTCGGCACGCAGCTCCTGCAGGACGGCGAGATCGAGCTGCCCGGCGAGGCCGTTGAGCGCCTCCGCGCGGTCGAGGCCGACCAGGTGCAGGCCGTGGCCCAACGGCTGTTCGGCGGCGAGTACGCACTGGCCGTCGTCGGCCCCTCGGCCTCCGCCGACCGCCTCAGCGCTATCCTCGCGGCCTGATGACCGCACCGCGCACAAACCTGATCCTGCTGCCCGGCTCGCCCGTCGCCCCAACGCGTGCCGACGCCGTCACCACCTCCAGCGACGCGACCGCCGAGGCGCGCGCAGCCGCTGCGCCGGTCCACGTACGCCTCGCGAATCCGCGCGAGGGCCTGCTGCGCGCGCAGCTCGACGCGCTCGACGGCGCGGTCGACTGCGTGCTGCTCGCCGGGACTGTCCGCCCGCAGGATCTTCGGGACGCGGATGTCGAACTGCGCCGCCACGAGCTGCGCGCGAGCCTCACGCCGGGAAGCATCGGCCTGATCCCGGAGATCGGGAGCGCTGCCGCTATCGAGCGGCTACCGCAGCTCCTCGCCGTCGTCGACCGCCTCGCCAGCGTCGGCCTCGACATCGAGGCGGTCGCCGCCGCCCTCGGCGCCCCGGACGCGCGCGCCGAGGCGCTGCAAGCGCCGATCCTGGCGCGGGTCGCCCTCGCGGCGTCCGCTGCCGGGCTGCCCTGGACCGTCGCTGCGATGGGCTTCGCGGCCGGCGACCGGGCGCGGCTGGCGGCACGAGCGCACGCCCTCGGCGCGAGCGGCGTCTACGTGCTGGGCGAGTCCGAGGTCGCCGGCTTCAACGCGCTCTTCTCCCACGACGCCTGACCTCGGTTGCTACGGAATCCGCCCCAGCCGCCGCAGCAGCGCACGGATCTCGCCCACGGCACGCCGGTGCCGACGCTCCAGCGTGCGGCGGGCACGCGCCACGTAGGCGCCTCCCGCGGCATTGAGGAGCCCGCTGGCGAGGGCCGCCTCCAGCTCGTCCTCGTCCTCCCAGCGGACGCTGAGGCGGCCTGCCGGACTGACGCGCACCACGAGGTCTAGCAGCAGATCGAGGTAGCGCACCTCGTCCCCGACGATCTCGAGGTCCGTGAGCACGTCGAAGCGGCTCAGGACCTCGCGGCCGGCGTCCGGCGCGCCGGGCGGACGCACGATGTGGTAGCAGCCGTAGGGGCGGCGCGGCCAGAAGCAGCCATACGAGTCCAACGAGTCGGCCCCGCGCTCGATGCGATAGAGCACCAGCAGCAGGCTCGGGCTGCGATGCACCAGCTCCGTCTCGAAGCGCTCCTCGCCGCCGCCGAGCTTGCGTTTGACCTCGGTAATCACTCGCCTGCTCCCTCATGCGGCAGCGTTCGGGTCGAGCCCTCGCCCGATCCGTCAGCGCTAGACTACGGACCGGAGGCCCCGATGACCGCACCGGCTGGGCGCACGGCCGTCGTGACGGGCGCGAACCGCGCCGACGGCATCGGCCTCGCGCTCGTGCGCGAGTTGCGCGCGCGCGGCTGCGCGCCGGTCGTGGGGACGTACCGCGATCCGGCCACCAGCGACGCACTGCTCGACCTCGCGGCGACCGACGCGGACGTGCTCGCGGCGGAGCTCGACGTCACCTCGGAGCGATCGGTCGAGGCGTTCTCCCGCTGGTGCGCGGAGCACCTCGACCGGGTAGCCCTGCTGGTGAACAACGCCGGGGTGGGCGGTGCGGACGGATCGATCGTCACGGCGCCGATCGAGGAGCTCGAGTCGCAGCTGCAGATCCACGGCGTCGGGATGCTGCGCGTGACGCGGGCGCTGCTGCCGCTGATGGGCCCCGGCTCGGTGGCGGTGAGCATCTCCTCCAGCCTCGGCAGCATCGCCGGCATGGGCAGCGGCTCGACCTACTACGCGCCCGCGAAGGCGCTCCAGAACGCGCTGACGAAGCAACTCGCCGCGACCGTAAGGCGCGACGGCATCGTCGCGTTCTCGGCCTGCCCCGGCTGGGTCTCGACCTCGATGGGCGGTTCGGCGGCGCCGCTGACGCCCGGCGAGTCGGCGCGGCGGCTGGCAGATCTCCTGCTCAACGCCGGACCGGACGACGCGGGCACGTATCGCAGCGTGGACGGAGAGATCATCGAGTGGTGAGCCGCGCCGGCGGCACGCCAGCCGGCTACTCGAGGACTGCGAGCCAGGCGATCAGCGGAGTCGAGCCTCCCTCCGGATGGGGATCGAGGGCAACGGCGACGCTGACACCCTCGGCGAGATCCTGTGGCCCGGCCACTGCGATGTAGCTGGTCCCCGGCGCATCCCTGACGGTGGCCGGGTCACCGACGACCAGATCGACGCCCGGTATCGCGTGGTCGCCCTCGACATCGCCGAGCACGATCGCCGCCCCCTCGACTGAGACGACCTTGCCGATCACGACTGCCTCGCCGGCCCAGCGCAGCACGCCGTCGCTGCTCGCGTGGACGCGATGCAGGCCGCCGAAGGCGTCCCGCAGCACGATGCGGAACCCCGGCGTCAGCACCGTGGCGCAGGCGACGCCGGGCTGCACAACGCCGAGGCAGGCATCGGGCCAGACGACCGCCTCGGCGACATCCACCTCCAGCTCCGTGGCGGGGATCCCCAGCCACTCGGCCATGAACTCGATCGCGTTGCCCGTCGCCAGTTCGAGCTGCTGCTCGTCCGTTGCGCCCTCGGGGCTGGCAGTCGCAGCAGGCGTCGAGGGCGGAGCGGTGCTCGCCGTCGGGGAGAGCGTCGGGGCCGCCGTTGGGGCAGCAGTCGGGGATGCGGTCGGCGCGGCCGGGCCGGCCCGAGTGGGAGAGGCGAGCGGGTTGCGCGGCGGCGGCTCATCCTGAGAGGAGCAGGCGGCGACCAGCAGCACGGCCGCGAGCAGGCAGGCGACCCGGACCAGCATCGGCGATCCTCTCCCACCCCGCCTGCGAGGATAGCCCCTCGGCGAGCCGCATCCGAGAGCGCTTGCGGCTCAGGCGCCATCCATCCGCGAGGTCTGCGGTATCATGTAGCCGACACCGCGCGCGGCGCCGGCGCCGATGCGCGGTGTGTTCGTGCGCGTCCTGCGAGACGTGCGATCCAGCGGCGGACGGAGTTCGAGGACGAGCCATGCCGGCAACCGTCATCATCGGCGGGCAGTGGGGCGACGAAGGCAAGGGCCGCGTCGTCGACTTCCTGTCGCGTAGTTGCTCCGTAATCGCCCGCTACTCGGCCGGCAGCAATGCCGGGCACACGATCGTCAATGACCTCGGGCGCTTCGGGTTGCACCTCGTGCCCGCCGGCATCTTCAACCCCGCCACGACGTGCATCATCGGGAACGGCGTCGTCATCAACCCACGCTCGCTGCTCGACGAACTCACGATGCTCAACGAGCGCGGCGTCGACACCTCGCGCGTACGCGTC
The DNA here is from genome assembly GCA_965261685.1 of Dehalococcoidia bacterium. Lineage (GTDB taxonomy): Bacteria > Chloroflexota > Dehalococcoidia > UBA2979 > UBA2979 > VXMT01. The sequence continues at coordinate 926,425 of CBDHDI010000028.1, read as the reverse complement.
AGCGACCGCGCCCACATCGTCATGCCGTGGCACCTCGCCATCGACGATCTCGACGAGAAGATGCGTGGCGAGCACGCGATCGGCACCACCGGCACAGGCACCGGCCCCGCGTTCACCGACAAGACGGGCCGCATGGGCGTCCGCATGATCGACCTCGTGCAGCCCGAGTCGCTCGAGGCGCTGCTGAGCTTCGTGCTCCCGTACAAGAACCGCATCATCACGGAGCTGTACGGCGGCGAGCCCCTGGACCACGAGCAGATCCGCGACGAGTACCGCGACTATGGCCAGCTGCTCCGCCCCTACGTGACCGACACCGCACGGCTGGTGCAGGACGCGCACGACCGCGGCGAGCAGATCCTGCTCGAGGGCGCGCAGGGCACCCTCCTCGACCTCGACAACGGCACCTACCCCTACGTCACCTCCTCGGTGCCGTCGTCGATGGCGGCGGGGGCGTGTCTCGGCGTCGGCCTCGGGCCGACGGCGGTGGACCGCGTGGTGGGGGTGTACAAGGCCTACCAGACGCGCGTCGGCGATGGCCCCTTCCCGACCGAGCTGTTCGGCGAGGAGGCCGCCGCGCTGCGCGACCACGGCATTGCCCAGGGGACGGGCGAGTACGGAACCACCACCGGCCGGCCACGCCGCTGCGGCTGGTTCGACGGCGTGCTCGCGCGCCAGACGGCGAAGCTCAACGGCGTCAACTCGGTCGCCTTGACGCGCCTCGACGTGCTCGCACAGTTCGACGCGGTGCAGGTCTGCGTGGCCTACGAGCTCAACGGCAAGCGCCTCGACTCGCTGCCCGCCGCGCTGCACGAGGCGAACGCCGTGCGCCCGGTCTACGAGGAACTGCCCGGCTGGCGCGAGGAGGTCTCCGACGTCCGCCACTTCCCGGACCTCCCGCGCGAGGCGCGGGGCTTCGTACGGCGCATCGAGGAGCTTGTCGACGCGCAGGTCGACATGATCTCGGTCGGGCCGGAGCGCGGCCAGGCGATCGTCACGCGTGACATCTTCGGCGAGCCGCTGTAGGAGAAGCGCCGGGGGCGATTCGGAACAGGAGCGAACCGTGGAACACTTGTTGCCCGGATTGCACGTGCTGTTCGCGGCGCTGCTCGTCGGCGGGCAGGTACTGCTCTTCTTCGCCGTCGTGCCCTCGACCTGGCTGATCGAGGACGAGGGCCTGCGCCGCCGCGTCACGCTCGTCGTCGCGCGGCGCTTTTCCATGATCGTCGGCATCTCGCTCGCCGGGCTGCTGCTCACGGGGCTCGCGCAGTTCTACACGGACGTCTTCGTCCCGCCGGGCATCCGCGAGGACATGATGGACTTCCACTTCGGCCGGGTCTTCGTGACGAAGATGACGCTGGTTGTCGTCCTCCTCGTAATGATCGCCACGCATGGGGCCATCTTCGGGCGGCGCATCGCCGCCATCTCGGACGCGGTCCAGGCGGGCGAGATGGACGCCAGCGATCTGGAGCAGGCGCGCCGGAACTCGCTCGTCCTCTCGGCGATCATGGTGCTGGTCTCGATCGCGCTGATCTTCCTCGGCGCGGCCCTCGGCGATCACAGCTACTCGCACGAGCCGCTCTAGCCGAGTGATCGCACGTCTGCGCACGCTGCCCGATCTGCTGCGGCCCGGGCTCGACCTCGTCTTCGCCGGCATCAACCCCGGCGAGCGCTCCGCGCGGCTCGGCCACTACTACGGCCATCGCGGCAACGCCTTCTGGCCCGCGCTCTCGGCGAGCGGCCTGGTGCCCGAACCCGTGGGCCCCGAGGACGACCGCCGCCTGCCGGGCAGCTTCGGCATCGGCTTCACCGACGTGGTCAAGCGCGTCCAGACGGACAGCACGCGCGTCCGCGACGCCGAGCTGCGCGAGTCCGCCCCGGCCTTCCGACGCCGCATCGCCTACGCCTCGCCGCGCGCGGTCTGCTTCACCACCACCCGCGCCTTCGACCTGCTGCACCCCCGCGTGCGCCAGCCCGAGCAGTGGGGCCGCCAGCCCGTCACGATCGAGGGCGCCTCGGTCTGGGTCATGCCCTCGACGTCCGGGCGCGCCGCGGGCTACCGCGCACACGTCCACCGCGTGCTGCGCGAGCTGGCGATCGAGCTCGGACGGGTCGCGCCGTGAGCGAGGAGCAGCGCTACCGCCCGGAGGACGACTGCCCGTTGTTCAGCGAGCGCCTCGAGGAGCTGCTCGTCGCCGTCACGCGCGGCGACTCGCCGAACGCCGGGCGCTTCTGCGGCCACTGCTACCACCCGCTCGGCGAGCGGACGCGGGTCTGCCCGCACTGCGCCACGGGCACGGACCAGCGCGAGCCCGTCGCCACCGTGCCGGAGCGAGTCGTCGAGATGCTGCGCGCCCAGCGACAGACGGAGAGCCGGATCGTGAACGCCTTCGCCTACGCCGGGCTGATCATCGCCGTCCTCGGCGGGCTGGCGCTGGTCCTCGGCGTGCCGTTCCTGCGCGAAAACCTGATCTGGGCGACGGTCGTCTACGTCGTCGTCCTGCTCATCGGAGGGCGCGGGCTGGCGGGCGTCCTCGGCGGCTACTACGGCGACCGCATCGGCTTCGAGCGCGCCCGCCGCGCGCTGCGCGAGCAGTGGGCGGCGTGGCTGGAGGAGCGCGACGCGGCGTAGACTGGGGTTCGTGGACAGGCGAGGCGAGCATGGCGATCGAGACGCTTCCGGCGCTCACGCAAGTGCGAATGGCCGGGTTGCGCACACGCCTCGTCAGCCGGCTGACCGGGCTGTCTGCTTCGCGCATCCGCTACTGGGGCGAGCGCGGCCTGCTTGACAGCGGCCCACAGAACCGCGGACCGGGGACGCCGCGGCTCTACAACTGGGTCGACTACCTGTGCCTGCGGCTGGCTGCGAGTCTCGACGCGGAGGGCATGCCCGCAGGGCGCGTTTGCGAGGCGATCCGCCTCCTCGACGAGCGCAGCGGCGAATGGTGGGACATCGCGGACCCGCTTGCCGCCGGAGCACGGGGGCGCCTCGCGGCCGACGGCCCGGATGCGGCGCCGAACGGGGGAGGGCCGTTCGCCCTCGATTGGCCGGACGACTGCCGCGACCTCGGGGCCGCGACCGAACGGGTCCTGACGAAGATCGGGGCGCGGGGATCGCTCGACGAACTCCGCCGCTTCCGCGACGCGGTGTACATGAGTCCCCGCATGAACCTCGCGCAACCCACCGTGGCGAACACCGCTCTGGAGACTCAATTCGTCGTCGGCATGGCTGCGGACATGGGCGCGGACGCGTTCGCGGAGACCTTCCGGATCGAGCGGCGGATGATCGAGCGTGCCCGGCAGTTCGAGGACGCGATCCGATAGCGCGCATCCTGCTCGACGAGCATCTCCCGCCCGAACTCGCGCTGATCTTCGAGGCGCTCGGTCATGATCCGCTGCACGTTCTCGAACCCCGGCTGCGGATCCGCAGCCGGGCTGACGGCGACCTCCTGCGCATGCTCGGGGATCTGGACTGCGACTACCTCGCCACGCTGGATCAGCACCGCCAGGTGGGAGTATGGCCGGAGGTATACACGCTCATCGCCGAAGGCACGGGGCGGCTGCTCCGTATCTCGCCGAGTCGCCTCGGCAGCATCAGCGGACCGAGCTTGATCGCGAGGCTCGGCAGATATCTCGTCGACGCATACGACGAATGGAGCGGGCACTTCGCCGACGACCGGATCGCGCTCATCGACCTCGGACGGGCGCGCAATCGCCGCTCACGCGGAGCCACGAAGTACTCAGCCCTCACCCGCGCCCAGGTCGGCCGAATCTTGCAACAGCAACTCGAGGGCGCCTAGCGTGGCGTAGCGTGTCCCGCGCCGCCCCCCTACACCGCCGCCGTCACGTCGATGCGGTGCTTTGCGAGCTCCGCGCGGATCGCGGACTGCGCGGCCTCCGAGGGCGGGATCAGCGGGAGCCGCGGCTCGCCGGCCGTCACTCCCACCTCGTTGAGCGCGAACTTGACCGGGATCGGGTTCGACTCGATGAAGAGCACGTCCACCAGCGGCAGCAGCCGCTCATGGATCACCTGCGCGTCGTCGTGACGGCCGTCCGCCGCCGCCGCGACCATCTCGTGGATCTGATCGCCGACGAGGTGCGAGGCAACCGAGATCACCCCGTAGCCGCCCATCTCGACCATCTGCGCCGTGTCGCCGTCGTTTCCCGACCACATTCGGAAGCCCTCGGGCGCGCCCTCGAGGATCGCCGTGATCTGGTCGAAGTCGCCCGATGCCTCCTTCACGCCAACGATGTTCGGCACCTCGGCCAGGCGCAGCGTCGTCTCGGCGGCCATGTTCAGCGACGTGCGCGAGGGCACGTTGTAGAGGATGCAGGGTAGCGGGGTGGCCTCGGCGAGCGTCGTGAAGTGCCGCACGAGGCCCTCCTGCGGCGGCTTGTTGTAGTACGGCACGGTCAGCATCAGCGCGTCCATGCCCGCGTCCGCGCCCTGCTCGACGAGCTGCAGCGACTCGCTGGTCGAGTTCGTCGAGGCGCCCGCCACCAGGGCCGCATCCGGCCCGACGGCCGCGCGCACCGCGCGCCAGACCGCGACCTGCTCCTCCATGCTCAGCGAGGGCGCCTCGCCCGTGGTGCCGGTGATGACGAGGCCATCCGACCCCGAGGACAGGAGCGCCCGCGCGAGACGGCCCAGCGCTTCCTCGTCGACGCCGTCCGCGCCGAAGGGCGTGACCATGGCTGTGAGCACGCGTCCGATCTCGTTTGTCATGGCACACCTCCGCCGGGTTCTGCCTGTCTGGATGGACGCAGCGCGTCCGCCTGTCGGTCTCTTATAGCCCTCGCGCCTGGAGTTTGCCTCGGCGGATCAACTCCTCGGCGATCTGGATCGCGTTGGTCGCCGCGCCCTTGCGCAGGTTGTCCGTCACGCACCAGAAGGCAACGCCGTGCTCGACCGAGGTGTCCGTGCGCAGCCGCCCGACGAAGGTGCGGTCGTCGCCCTCGGTGTTGAGCGGCGTCGGGTAGCGCGCCGCGGCGGGCTCGTCGAGCAGCTCGAGGCCGTCCTGCGCCTCGATCGCCTCGCGCAGCGCCTCCAGCGGCACCGGGCCGTCGAACTCCGCGTGCACCGCCTCGGCGTGCCCGACCATCGTCGGCACGCGCACGCAGGTCGAGGAGAACGCCAGCTCCGGCAGGTGCAGGATCTTGCGCGTCTCGTTGCGCATCTTCAGCTCTTCCCTGGTGTAGCCGTCCTCGGTGAAGTCGTCGACGTGCGGGAGCACGTTGAGGGCGATCTGGTGCGGGTACTCCTGCGGCTCGGGTACCGGCCCGCCGCGCCCGTAGGCGCGGAGCTGCAGCGCCAGTTCCTCGACGGCTGCGGTGCCGCTGCCGGAGACGGCCTGGTACGTCGCGGCGGTCACGCGCCGCAGCGGGGCCACCTCGCGCATCGCGTGCAGCGCGAGGGCGAGCGGGGTGGTCGTGCAGTTGGGAATCGAGATGATGCCCTCGTGCCAATCGAGGTCGTCACCGTTGACCTCGGGGATAACGAGCGGGACGTTCGGCTCCATGCGGAACGCCGAGCCGTCGTCGATCAGCACGCCCCCGGCGGCGGCGATCCGCGGCCCCCAGTGCCGCGAGGCCTCGGCCGTGGCCGAGCAGAAGACGAGGTCGGCGCCGGCCAGCGACTCCTCGCTGGTCTCCTGCACGGTGATCATCTCGTCGCGGAAGCGCAGCTCCCGCCCGGCCGAGCGCGCGGTCGCAAGCAGCCTCAGGTTGGCTATCGGGAAATCGCGCTCGGCCGCGACCTCAAGGAACACGGCCCCGACCGCGCCCGTCGCGCCGATCACGGCGACATCGAGTCCTTCGTGCGTGCTCATGGCTCGATCATATCGCGTGAGCGACCGGCGTGGCACGGGAATTCACCACGGGCGTGATCTGAGGATTTGGTACGCTCCCGATCTGCTCGTTCGAAACGCGAGAGTGCTATCTTGACGTCGGCGAACATGCCGGGCCCGAAGCTGCCACAGGAGAGTCAGAAGCCGTATGGCTGTGCGAAGCCCCCACAGTACCCCCGTCCAGACGGAGGACATCACGGCGACCATCGAGCGCCTCGGCACCTACGTCCGACGGCTCGAGGCTCGCTACGAGTGCTCGTCCGAGGAAATGGCGACCTTGGTCCGTTCGGGATACATGAAGGGCACCGCGGAGATCTCGCTTTGGCTCCAGCAGTACCGGGTTCTAGAGCAACTCCGGGAGGCAGTCGGCAACGAGGCTGGCACGCCTACGACGACTACCGGGTAGTCCACGAACGTCAGCTGAACGTCCTCTTCGATGAGGGCGTCGCGACCCGCGACACCCTGTCGTTTCGTGAGATCCCGAGACGCGGCGAGCTGTACCGGATCAACCTCCGCGGCCGGGTGCACACCGCGAGCGGCGGGATCCTGGTCGTCAACAAGTGGCTTGAGGTGCGCCACCGCAGGCACGCCGAAGTCCGCACGTTCGAGTACGCGTACCACGCGTTTGTCCGCCGACCACGCCGCGACCTCTTCCGCTACGACAACTGCCACGGCGGGCTCGATACGCTGCACTGCCACCGCTACGGGGCGCCAGCGGGACTCGTGGACCTCGAACCGATCGCTCACGATGAGCTTCCTTGGCTCAGCGAGATCATCCGCGAGACGGAGAGCGCTGCGGCGGCGATTCTCAGCGCTTGAGCACCTACGCCTACGCCAACCCGATCAGCGCGTCGAGGCCGTAGACGAGGCTCTCGCGCTGCATCACCTCGCGCACGGCGAGCAGCACGCCCGGCATGAACGAGTCCCGGCCCGTCGAGTCATGGCGCAGCGTCAGCGTCTGGCCCGTGCCGCCGAAGATCACCTCCTGATGCGCCACCAGCCCCGGCAGCCGCACCGAGTGCAGCGCGACGCCGCCCAGCTCCGCGCCTCGCGCGCCCGCGATCGCCTCGAGGTCCGAGCTGCGGTGGTCGAAGTCGCGACCTCTCGCCTCGCGCATCAGCTGCGCGGTCGCGACGGCCGTGCCCGAGGGCGAGTCCACCTTGCCGTCGTGGTGCAGCTCGATCACCTCGACCGCGTCGAAGTGCGGGGAGGCGAGCGTCGCGAGGTGCATCAACAGCACCGCGCCGAGGGCGAAGTTGGGCGCGACCACGCCGCCCAGCGCGCGCTCCGCGAGGCGCTCGCGCAGCGTCGCTACGAACTCGTCCGGCTGGCCCGAGGTGCCGATCACCGGACGCACACCGTGCGCCAGGCAGGCCTCGGCGAGCGTCGGCGTGAAGGCGGCGTTCGTGAAGTCCACCACCACGTCCGGGCTCAACTGCGCGAACAGCGCAGCGGGATCCGAGGAGAGCGGGTACGTCGCCCCGCTCGCTGCCTCAAGCTCGCCCGTCTCTCCGGCGAGCGGCTCGACGACGCCCACCGGCTCGATGTCCTCGGCGGCCTCGAGCGTGGCGAGGACCTGAGCACCCATGTTGCCGCTTCCGCTGACCACTGCCCGAATCATCCGGCGCCCCCTGTCCGCACTGCGCGCCCGCAACGACTGCGCCCCGCCTGGTGGGGCGGGGCGCAAGTGTAGCGACTCAGTTCACGGCCTCGGGGCTACCAGCGGCGACCGCCGTCGCCGCCACTACCACCACCGCCGCGCTCGCCACCGCCACCGCCGCCGCCGCGCTCGCCGCCGCCACCGCCGCCGCCGCCGCCGCGCTCGCCGCCGCCACCGCCGCCGCGGTTGCCGCCGCCGCCGCCGGGACCACCACGGCCTCCGGCGGGACCACCACGGCCTCCGCCGCCGGGACCACCACGGCCTCCGGCGGGACCACCACGACCTCCGCCGCCGGGACCACCACGACCTCCGCCGCCGGGACCGCCACGACCTCCGCCGCCGGGGCCACCACGGCCTCCGCCGCCGGGGCCACCACGGCCTCCGCCGCCGGGACCGCCACGACCTCCGCCGCCGGGACCGCCACGGCCTCCGCCGCCGCCGCTGAAGGCGGGCTCGCGCTGCGGCTCGTCGGCGCCGTCGGCGAGGCCGACGCGCTCACTGCCGTCGTCGCCGTCACGCAGGCGCGTGAGGTTGATGCGCCCGAGGTTGTCGATCTCGATCACCTGCACGCGCAGCACTTCGCCCTCGGAGACCTCGTCCTCCACGCGGTTGACGTGGTAGTCGGCGAGGTCGGAGATGTGCACCAGGCCGTCCTTGCCCGGCAGGATCTCGACGAAGGCGCCGAAGGCCATGATGCGGCTGACCGAACCCTCGTAGACCTCGCCGATCTCGACCTCCTTGGTCAGGCCGCGGATCGTGTCGAGCGCCCTGCGGACGCCGTCTGCGTCGGTGCCGGCGACCAGCACGGTGCCGTCGTCCTCGACGGTGATCTTCGAGCCGGTCTCTTCCTGGATGGCGTTGATGACGCGGCCGCCGGGCCCGATCACCGCGCCGATCTTCTCGCGGTCGATCTGGATCAACTCGACGCGCGGCGCGTACTCCGACATCTCGTCACGCGGCTCCGGGATCGCGTCGAGCATCACCTCGAGGATCGTCATCCGCGCCTCGCGGGCGCGGACGAAGACCGTTTCGAGCAGCCCATCCGGCAGCGATTGCAGCTTGGTGTCCATCTGCATCGCGGTCACGCCGCGCTCGGTGCCGGCGACCTTGAAGTCCATGTCACCGAGGCCGTCCTCGATGCCGGCGATGTCGGTGAGCACGCGGTAGTCGTCGCCCTCGCCGGTGATCAGGCCCATCGCGATGCCGGCCACCGGCGCGGTGATCGGCACGCCCGCGTCCATCAGCGCCAGCGTCGACCCACAGACCGACCCCATCGAGGTCGAACCATTCGACATCAGCGCGTCGGAGACGACGCGCAGCGCGTAGGGGAACTCATCGCTGTCCGGCAGGACCGGCTCCAGCGCGCGCTCGGCGAGCAGGCCGTGGCCGATCTCGCGGCGGCCGGGGCCGCGCATGAAGCGCGCCTCGCCGACCGAATACGGCGGGAAGTTGTAGTGGTGCATGTAGCGCTTGAACTGCGTCGGCGCGAGCGTGTCGAGGCGCTGGCGTTCGCCGAGCGAGCCGAGCGTCGCGACCGAGAGGATCTGCGTGCCGCCGCGGCGGAAGAGGCCGCTGCCGTGTGCGCGCGGGAGCAGGCCAACCGAGGAATACAGGCCGCGCACCTGGTCGATCTCGCGATCGTCGGGCCGCAGGCCCTCCTCAAGGATGCGCCGCCGCACCAGCACCTTGATCTCGTCCTCGACGGCGTTGCGCACGGCGCGGGCGTTCAGCGTGTCGTCGCCGATCGCGGCGTAGGCCTCCTTGCCGAGGGCGTCGACGCCGCGCCAGCCTTCGCCCTGGACGGCGGCCAGCATCTCCTCCTCGCGGCCCACGAGGGCCTCACGGACCTTCTCTTTCATCTCCGTGTCCGGAGTGGGCAGATCGAACGAGGCCTTCTCCTTGCCGAGCTCGGCGAAGATCTCGCGCTGCAGCGCGTTCAGCTGCGCGATCGCGCCCTGGGCGTACTCGATCGCCTCGATCACCTCGGCCTCGGGCACCTCGTTGGCGCCCGCCTCGATCATCACGATCGAGTCCTCGGTGCCGGCCACGATCAGGTCGATGTCGGACTCGGCGATCTCCTCGTAGGTCGGCAGGGCCTTGAAGCTCCCGTCGACGCGCGCGACGCGCACCGAGGAGACCGGGCCCTCGAACGGGATGCTGGATATACCGAGCACCATCGAGGCGGCCGTCGTGCCGAAGACGTCGGCGGGGTGCTCGCGGTCGGCGGAGAGGGTGGTGAGCACCACCTGGATCTCGCGCCGGAAGCCCTTGGGGAAGAGCGGGCGGATCGGCCGATCCGTCATGCGTGCGGCGAGGATCGCCTCGTTGCCGGGCCGGCCCTCGCGGCGGAAGAACGAGCCGGGGATCTTCCCGATCGCGTACATCCGCTCCTCGAAGTCGATGGTGAGCGGGAAGAAGTCGATGCCCTCGCGGGCGTCGTCCTCGGCGACGGTGGACAGGATCATCGTATCGCCGTAGCGGATGGTGCAGGAGGCGGCGGCGTTGAGGGCCAGCAGCCCGACGCCGACGGTGAAGGTCTTGCCCTCGATCTCCGTGCTGAAAGTTCGTTCTTCGATCTCAAGTCGCTGGGCGCTGGTCATGCGCTCCTTCCTCGGGCGCGCGCGTGTGCTGGCGCCCCGTTGTGCCGTAGCTGCTGGTGGATTCGTGCTCTGATCTGTCTCGCTTCCTCTCCCGAAGCGCGTGCGACGCGAGGCCACACGTATCGCGTGCGATGGATGGCGCCGGAACGGGGAAGGAGCAGCGAGGAGCGCGCTAGCGGCGCAGCCCCAGCCTGCCAATGAGCGTGCGGTAACGCCCCACATCCTTCTTGCTGAGGTAGCGGAGCTGACGGCGGCGCTGGCCGACGAGCTTGAGCAGGCCGCGCCGCGTGTCGTAGTCGTGCGTATGCGTGCGGAGGTGACCCGTCAGATGCTTGATGCGCTCGGTGAGTAGTGCGACCTGCACCTCGGGGGACCCGGTGTCACCCTCGTGCGTCTGGTACTCGGCAATGAGTTCGAGCTTGCGCTCCACAGTATTCATGCGCTGGTTCTGACCCGGTCCTGTTCTGCTTCTATGTCCACGCCGCCTGCACACACCCGCTCCGGTCTTCCCCGACCGGGCGATAGCCGTTGTCGCTCCCTGGCGACCGCCCTCAGGCCGGGCGCTTCCATGCGCCCGCGGCTACCGCACCACGCTACCACGGCATTTCCGCGAGGGGCAATGCGGCGTGACCGCGCGTCGAGGCTTGCTTGCGTCCCGACTACGACGACGCCCCTGGGCGCAGTCCGCGCGACGACGGACGCGCGGGCCGGCGTAGCGACGAGCGTGAAGGCGCCATCCCGGCCCACGCCTCCAGCCCTCTCCGCAGCCGCGGATAGCCGCCGCGGTGCAGCACCAGCGTCAGGCCCAGCGCAATGCCGCAGACGGCGAGCCCGGCGAGGCCGTCGAAGATGTAGTGATTCCCGGTTCCCACCACGGCGATCGACTGCAGCACGAAGGTCAGCAGCGACGCCCCGCGCAGCCACGGGTTGCGTGTCGCCGCGAACACCCCGACGGCCAGCAGCAGCGCCCAGCCAACATGCAGCGAGGGCACCGCCGCAAACGGGTTCACGAACGGCTGAAGCGACTGCGCCTGATACGAGAGGTTGTCGTAGACCTCGAGGGTGTCGATGAAGCCCCACTCTTTGAGGAAGCGCGGCGGGGCAACCGGGTAGAGCCAGTAGACAACGAGCGCGAGCCCACCAGAGATCAGGATCGAGTCGCGCGTCAGCGTGTAGGCGTGGCGGCGCTTCCAGAACATCACCATCGCAACGGCGACGATCAACGGGAAGTCCATCCAGAAGTAGACGAAGTTGAGCGCGCGCCGCAGCAGCTCGTACTCCAGCACCCAGGCCTGGAAGGCCGGCTCCACGAACAGCCCGTAGCTGAACTGGAGGTTCACGATCCAGTGCGCGTTCGCGAAGGCGTCCGCCGTGCGATCGACCACCGCCCCGCGCACGAGGAAGTACAGCAGGAACCCCAGGGCGACGAGCCCCAGCTCCGAGGCGTCCCACCAGCTCAAGCCCCGGCGTCGCGGATCGGTCGAAAGGAAGAGATAGCGCGCAAGACGCGCTCGCAACGTCTTCATCGCGATGCCCTGCCCGTAGCGCCTGTGTTCCCCGCCGGCCGGGCTCCGTCTCCGGAGCGGGCCCTTCGCTAATGATAGCGTACGCTCGCGTTCGAGCGTCACCAGGATGTCCCAAGGCTACGAAAGGAGCCCCCTATGCAAATCGATGTCGTGAGCGGGGAGCTGGCGGCTCAGCAGGCGGACACGATCGTCGTCGCGCTGCCGGAGGAGACACGCAGGCCGGGCGGTGCGGCGGCCGCGCTCGACCGGGCGCTGGACGGCGCGATCACCGCGCTGCTGCGCTCCGGCCTGGCGCCGGGCCGCGCGAACCAGGTCACGCCGCTCGCCACGGGCGGGCGGATTCCCGCCGCGCGCGTCGTGGTGCAGGGACTCGGCAAGCGCGACCAATTGACGCCGGACCGGCTGCGCAACCAGACCGCCGGCCTGGCGCGCGCCCTGCGCGGCCTGGACGCCGGCCGCGTCGCACTCTCCGCGCAGGGCGCTGCCCTCGCGGACCGCGACGCCGAGGCGACCGGCCGCATCCTGGCCGAGGCGTTCGAGCTCGGCCTCTACCGCTACGACCAGTACCGCACCCGCGCGCAGGACAAGCCGCGCGGATCGGTGACGGCACTGACCATCGTCGAGACCTCGGAGCGGCGCGCCGGCGCTGCCGCGCTGGGCGTGCAGCGCGGCGCGATCCTTGCCGAGGCGCAGAACTTCACGCGCGACCTCGCGAACTCGCCCGCCAACCTGATGACCCCCAGCGACGTCGCCGAGCAGGCCCAGGCCCGCGCCGACGAGCTCGGCATCGAGTGCGAGGTGATCGAGCGCGCCGCCGCGGAGCGGCTGGGCATGAACTCCTACCTCTCGGTCGCCCAGGGCTCGCAGCAGCCTCCCAAGTTCATCGTGCTGCGCTACCGCGGCGGCCGGGGCCGGCGCAGCATCGGCCTCGTCGGCAAGGGCATCACCTTCGACACGGGCGGCATCTCGCTCAAGCCGCCGGCGAACATGGAGCGGATGAAGGGCGACATGAGTGGCGCGGCGGCGGTGATCGGCGCGATCGGCGCCATCGCCCGCCTCGAGCCCGCCGTCAACGTGACCGCGATCGCCCCCTGCACCGAGAATATGCCGGGCGGCTCGGCGACCAAACCCGGCGACGTCTTCTACGCGATGGACGGCCAGTCGATCGAGGTGATCAACACCGACGCCGAGGGCCGCCTCGTGCTCGCCGACGCCCTCGCCTACGCGAAGTCGCAGGGCTGCACGCCGCTCGTCGACGTGGCGACGCTGACCGGGGCGATGGCGGTCGCGCTCGGCAACGTGCGGATCGGCGTCTTCGCGAACAATGACCGGCTCTACAGCGACCTCGAGCGCGCCGCGGCGTCGTCCGGCGAGAAGCTCTGGCGCTTCCCGCTGGACGACGAGTACGACGAGCAGATCCGCTCCGACGTGGCCGACATCAAGAACACCGGCGGCCGCAATGCCGGGTCGATCACCGCCGCGAAGTTCCTCGAGCGCTTCGCCGGGGACACCCCCTGGGCGCACCTCGACATCGCCGGCGTGATGGACGCGGGCCGCGACCGCGGCGTGCTGGTCAAGGGCAATGCCGGCGCGACAGCGCGCACGCTGGTGCACTACGCCCTCGGTCGCGCGCGCTGAGCGCGGGCGGGGCGCGCTGCCCGCGGGTTCCGTCTGGCCCGTTGTCCGTCACCCGCCGATAGTTGTGATGTGACCATCAGCTATCGCACGCTCAGCGAGGACGACTGGGGCGACTGGGTCGTCAGCAACGCCCGCGGCTTCCTCGAAGATGTCGAGGTCGCCGCCGAGGAGGGCGAGCAGGTCCGATCCGAGATCGAGTTCGGCCGCAGCCTCGGCGCTTTCGACGGCGACGTACTGGTCGGGAAAACCTACGCCATCTCGTTGTCCATGAGCGTCCCCGGCGGCGACCTGCCGACGGCCGGCGTCACCGCCGTCACCGTCTCGCCCACGCACCGGCGGCGAGGCATCCTCACCGAGCTCACGCGCCGCCAGCTCGATGACATCCGCGAGCGAGGCGAACCCCTCGCCGCCCTCACGGCCTCCGAAAGCCTCATCTACGGCCGCTTCGGCTACGGCATGGCGGCGCAAGCCGACCGCGTGAGCATCGACCGGCGCCACACCGACTTCGTCCCCGGGGTTCCCGCCGTTCCAGGCGGTGAGATCCGGTTCGTCACCCCGGACGCCGCACGCGGGCGCTGGCCGCCCCTCTACGAACGCCTGCGCGAAGCCCGGCCCGGGATGATCGCCCGCACCCCGGCCTGGTGGGGCGCCTTCGTCATCCCCCACGGCGAGAAGCCCGAGCCCGGCTTCAGCAGGCGCCACTACGTCGAGTACCGCGGCCACTCCGGGCTCGAGGGCTACGCCAGCTACGCCGTCAGGGCCGACTCGGCGGAGGGTATCGCCCGCGGATCGCTCCGCCTCCACGAGCTCGCCGCGACGAACCCTGCAGCCGAGGCCGCCCTCTGGCGCTACGTCTTCGGCGTCGATCTGATCGAGACGATCGAGGCCCGCAACCGGCCGCCCGACGACCCTCTCGTCTGGATGCTGGCCGATCCCCGCCGGCTCCGCCGCCTGCGCCTCGACACCCTCTGGCTGCGCATCCTGGACGTGCCCGCTGCCCTCGAAGGGCGCACCTACCCGGCCGACGGACGCCTCGTCCTCGATGTGCGCGACCCCTTCGGGCCCTGGGCCGCCGGACGCGTTGAGATCGCAGTGGAGGACGGCGCCGCCCGGTGCCGCCCCACCGCCGCCCTCGGCGATCTCACCCTCGGCGCGGGAGACCTCGCCGCGGTCTACCTCGGTGGCGCCTCACCCTCGGCGCTCGCCCGGGCGGGCCGCCTCGAAGGCTCCCCCGAGGCCCTGCGCCTCGCCGGCGCGCTCTTCGCCTGGCACACCGCCCCCTGGTGCGCGGATCAGTTCTAGCGCCCCGCGTGCGTCAGTCGTCCGCCAGCACAGCGCTGCCGCTGGCGGTACGCGCTGTGGCTGCGCTCGGATCGTTCGGCAGTGTCGGCGGGCAAGAGGGCGGTCGCCGGCTACGCGACCTCGCGGGCGCGCTCGACCAGCTCGCGCAGCGTGCCGATGTCGCGCTTCGTCTCGGGATCGACCTGGACGGAGCGCTCCATCTTGCTCCAGCCGTGGTGGACCGTGGAGTGGTCGCGCCCGCCGAGGGTCTGGCCGATCTCGGCGAGCGAGCGGTGCGCGAGCTCGCGCATGAGGTACATCGCCAGCTGTCGCGGGTAGGCGACGCGCTTCTCGCGGCTCTTGGAAAGCAGCGCCTCGCGGTCGATCTCGAAGTAGCGGCAGACGATGTTGAGGATTACCTCCGGCGACGGCGGCAGCCTCGGCTCCGTCGGGTCGAGCGAGGCGAGCGCGGACTGCACCAGCGCCGGCTCGATCCGCTCGCCGGTGAGGCGCGAGTAGGCGACGACGCGCGTCAGCGAGCCTTCAAGCTCGCGGATGTTGTTCGTGAAGCGCCGCGCGATGACGTGCAGCGCGTCGTCGTCGATGCGCAGCCGCTGCTCCTCGGCCTTGGAGCGCAGGATCGCGACTCTCGTCTCGAGGTCGGGGGCCTGGATGTCAGCGGTCATTCCCCATTCGAAGCGCGAGCGCAGCCGCTCCTCGAGGTCCGGGATCAGCACCGGACTCTTGTCCGAGGTGATGACGATCTGGCATTCAGCCTCGTAGAGACTGTTGAAGGTGTGGAACAGCTCCTCCTGCGTGGCCTCCTTGCCCCTGACGAACTGGATGTCGTCAATCAGCAACGCGTCGGTGGAGCGGTAGCGCGTGCGGAATTCCTCTTGCGTGCGTTGCTGAATCGCGGTCACCAGGTCGTTTGTGAACTGCTCGGCGGAGATGTAGGTGATCTGCCGCCCCTCCTTGACCAGGCGGTGGCCGATGCCCTGCAGGAGGTGCGTCTTGCCGAGGCCGACCGCGCCGTAGAGGAAGAGCGGGTTGTGCAGCGTGCCGGGGGAATCGGCGACGCCCTCGGCCGCCGCGAAGGCCAGCCGGTTGCCCGGCCCGACGATGAAGGTGTCGAAGACGTAGCGGGCGTGCAGTCTCGGGCGCGGGTAGGCCGACCTGCCGAGCTCGGGCGCGCCCGACCGCCGCAGTAGTGGCGAATCGTCCGCCGGAGGGCGCAACGGCTCGAACGCGACTTCGATCGGGCGATCGGCGAGGTCCGTGAGCGTGCGCAGCATCAGGGGCCGCAGGCGCTGCTGCAGCCACTCCGTGACGAACTCGGAGCGCGTGCCGATGATCAGCGTGGAGCCGTCGAGGCGGACTCCCTCTGTGTCGGCGAGCCAGGTCTGGTAGTTGGCTTCGGAAACATGCTGCCGGAGATAGCGGAGTGCGGACTGCCAGAGTTGGGCCGGGTCTTGTTGCACCCTTGTACCCTTCCGGCGTTCGCGCCGCCTGCCGGCTCGGGGTGAGCGCGCCGGAGAGCGACTCCTGGTGTGGATGTCAACGACCAATGCACACGTGTTGATAACACGCACACGCCACCGGACGTACGGTTTCTGCCTGCCTCCGGGCCCGCCGCACCCTCGCCCCCGCCATCAACTCCGAGGGTGCCCCATACCGATGCCAACGCCCTTGGCAGACGGGAGGCTAGCGAACCAACGCCCTCACGCACAAGCCTGTTATGTGCGCACCGAGCCGCTTTCCCCAACACGCTTGCCTTCGCGGGGCGGTCTTGGGATGAACTGTGTATAATCCGCGCGCTCGCAGCCTCGCGAACCCACCCCGACGGCAGCGCCGAATCGCGACCCGCCACCTCCTGTAGCGGTCCCTCGCGCACCAGACCTGGAGCCGCACCCTGCTTCTCGCCATCGACATCGGCAACACGAGCATCACGATCGGCGTCTACGACGGGCCGGTCCTCTCCACGCGCCTGCGCATGGCCTCGGACGCCGACCGCCCCGCCGGCGAGTACGCGCACGATCTCGCCGACCAACTGTGTCGCCTCGGCGTCGCGCCGCAGCAGGTTAGCGGCGCCGCCATCTCCTCCACCGTCCCCGTCCTCGAGGCCGTCTTCGGCTCAGTGTGCCGCGACAGCTTCGGCTGCGAGCCGCTCGTCGTCGGCGCGGACATGCAGGCCGGAATCCCGATCCGCTGCGACGACCCGCACGAGGTCGGGGCGGATCGCATCCTGCATGCCGTCGCGGCGCTCGCCCGGCATTCGCCCCCGCTGATCGTCGTCGATCTCGGCACGGCGCTCGTCCTCGACGCGGTCTCCGCCGAGGGCGACTACCTGGGCGGCACGATCGCGCCGGGCATCGGCATCGCCTCGGACGCGCTGTTCGCGCGCGCGGCCAAACTGCCCGCCGTGAGCATCGAACGTCCGCGCATGGAAGGCACGATCGGCCGCAACACGAAACACTCGATGCAGTCGGGCATCGTCTACGGCTACGCCGAGATGGTGTGCGGCATGGTGCGCCGCCTCAAGGCCGAGATCGGCGCCCAGGCCACGGTGATCGCCACCGGCGGCTACGCCCACGTGATCGCCGACGCGGCCTGCTGCATCGACGCCATCGAGGACGATCTCAACCTCGAGGGCCTGCGCCTGGTCTACGAGGCGAACCGGTGAGCGCGCAGCCGGGGCCGCTGGCCGGACGCACGATCGTCCTCGGGGTGAGCGGCTCGATCGCCGCCTACAAGTCCATCGAGGTCACAAGCCGCCTCGTGCAGGCGGGCGCCACCGTCGAGGTCGTGATGACCGCAGCGGCGACGAAGTTCGTCGGGCCGCTGACCTACCGCGGCATCACCGGGAACGAGCCGTTCGTCGATCTCTGGGCGACGGCCGGACCGCACGCCGAGCCGCACGTCTCGCTCGGCCGCAGCGCCGACCTCTACCTGATCGTGCCCGCGAGCGCCTCGACGATTGCGCGGCTCGCCCACGGGATCGCCGACGACTTCGTCTCGCTGACGGCGCTGGCGATGCGCGGGCCCGTGCTGATCGCGCCCGCAATGGATGCACAGATGTGGGCGAATGCCGCGACGCAGCAGAACGCCGCAACGCTCCGCTCGCGCGGCGTCGAGTTCCTCGGGCCCGTCGAGGGCCGGCTCGCCTCCGGCGAGGTGGGCGCGGGGCGGCTGATGGAACCGGCTGCGATCGTGGCCCACGTGAAGGCGCGCATCGGACGCGAGTCCGGCGACCTCGCCGGCGTGCGTATCGCCGTCACCGCCGGCGGCACACGCGAGCCCGCCGACCCCGTACGCTTCATCGGCAACCGCTCGACCGGGAAGATGGGCCACGCCGTCGCCGAGGCGGCGCGCGACCGCGGCGCGGACGTGGTGCTGATCACCAGCGCTGAACTCGCCCCACCCGAGGCCACCGAGGTCGTCCATGTCGAGACCGCGCAGGAGATGCTCGCCGCGCTGCAGCTGCACGTGCCGCGCTGCGACGCGCTGATCATGGCTGCCGCCGTCGCCGACTACCGCCCGAGCAAGGCCCTGGATCGCAAGCAGAAGCGCGGCGGCCTGGAACACTGGTCGCTCGAACTGGAGCGCAACCCGGACCTGATCGCCTCGATTGCGGGCGAGGGCCTGATCAAGGTCGCCTTCGCCGCCGAGACCGACGACGTCCTCGAGAACGCCGCCCGCAAGCTGGAAGCGAAGGGCGCGCAGTTGATCGTCGCCAACGACGTGAGCGCCCCGGACGCCGGCTTCGCCGTCGACACGAACCGTGTCGTGATCCTCGACCGCGAGGGCGGCCGCGAGGCGCTGCCGCTGCTCTCCAAGTACGACTGCTCCCTGCACATCCTCGACCGCGTAGCCGCCCTGCTGGCGGGCTAGCCCACTGGCTGAGCGCCGCTCCCCCTGCCGCGGATTCACTGTGGGTAACCGCGGCACTCGCCGTGTACGGGTTCCGGGTAACCCCCGTCCTGCCCGTGATGCGCGGCGCATCACCCCCTCCCGCCGCGGGCGGCCATCCACGACGGCCCACGAGTTAGCCACGGCCCGCCCGCGCCGCTTCGGCCCGAGCCCACACTGTCCACGACACGGCTTACCCTTCCGTGCCTGCCGATATCGAGGCTCTCCACACCGCCCACAGTCCTACTACTACAACTTCCTACCCCACATCCATTCCCCCAGCGACACCCACTCGTGGACAAACACCCTCGTTCCGTTGTGGAGTAGATCCCGTGATTGATCAGGTGGATATCGAAGTGGCTGCCGGAAAAGGCGGCGATGGCATCGTCTCGTTTCGCCGCGAGAAGTTCGTGCCGCACGGGGGCCCGGACGGTGGCGACGGCGGGCGCGGTGGCGCCGTGGGGCTTGTCGCCGCCCGGACGGTGGCGGGCCTCGGCGCCTACCGGGACGGCAGGACGCGTGCCGGCCAGTCCGGTCAGCCCGGCAGTTCGTCGCAGCGCAAGGGTGGCGCAGGCGAGGACCTGTGGCTGCCGGTGCCGGTGGGCTGTGTCGTCTGGGAGTTGGACCCCGATGGAGAAGCTGGTGAGGACGCCAGGCCGCTCGCCGACCTCGCGGCAGAGGGTGCGCAGGCGATCCTCGCGAGGGGTGGCCGCGGCGGCTGGGGCAACAAGCGCTTCGCGACCGCGACCCGCCGTACGCCGCGCTTCTCGCAGCGGGGGATGGTGGGCGAGCGCCGTCGTCTGCGGCTGGAGCTGAAGCTGCTCGCGGACGTCGGCCTCGTCGGGCTGCCGAATGCGGGCAAGTCGACGCTGCTCGGCGCCTGGTCGGCGGCGCACCCGAAGGTGGCGGCCTACCCGTTCACCACGCTCGAGCCGGAGCTTGGTGTCGTCGAGCTCGGCTACGACTCGTTCGTCGCGGCGGACATGCCGGGGCTGATCGAGGGCGCGAGTCAGGGCGTCGGGCTCGGGCACGAGTTCCTGAGGCACATCGAGCGCACGCGTGTGCTCGTCCACGTCCTCGACATGACGCGTGACGATCCGCTCGCCGACCGTGAGTTGATCGACCGCGAGCTGGCGACGTTCGGGCACGGCCTCGCCGAGAAGCCGCAACTGCTGGCGCTCAACAAGATCGACGATCCCGACGCGCGGGCGCACGTCGAGCTGCTTGAAGAACTGCTCGCGGCGCAGGAGACGCCGTGGCTCGCCATCTCCGCCGCCTCGCATGAGGGTACGAGGCAGCTCGCCGAGCGGGCCTTCCAGGTGCTGCGCGAGCAGCTCATGCGCGAACAGGGCGAGGAGGGCCCTCCGCCACTGGTCGAACCGCGCGAGATTCGGCGAGAGCGCTTCCGCGTCGAACGCGACGAGGCGGGTAGCGTGGTCGTGCGCGGGCGCACCCCGGAGTGGCTGGCGGCGACCTTCGACCTCGATGATGAGGAGGCGCGCCAGGAGCTGCTTGACCGGCTGCGGCGACTTGGCCTGGCGCGCGCGCTCTCGCGTGCAGGCGTCACGCCGGGCACGACGATCCGCGTCGGCGAGACCGCGCTGGTCTGGGAGTAGCGGCGATGCGCATCGGGGTTCTCGGCGGTACCTTCGACCCGCCGCACCTCGCGCACCTGGTGCTGGCGGCCGCGGCGCGGCGCGCGCTCGCGCTCGAGCGCGTGCTGCTGATGCCGGCGGGCGACCCCTGGCGGAAGGCAGACAGCGACGTCTCGACGGCGTCCGCCCGCCTCGCGCTGACCCGCGCCGCCGTCGACGACGTGCTGCCCTGGGCCGAGGTGAGCGACATCGAGGTGCGACGGTCCGGCCCGAGCTACACGGCCGAGACGCTGGAGGAGCTGCAGGCGAAGGAGCCCGGCCACGAGTGGTGGTTCATCCTCGGCTGGGACGCGCTTGCCGACCTGCCGAACTGGCGGGAGCCGCAGCGCATCCTCGAGCTGGCGCGCCTGGCGCTCGCGCAGCGAGGCGACGAGGCCGCGGACGGGGCAGCGCTGCCGGCGGCGGCGGTCGCGGCGTTCCCCGGCCTGTCCGCGCGCGTTGATCGCGTACCAATCCCGCGTCTCGCTGTCTCCGCCTCGGAGTTGCGCCGCCGTCTGCGCGAGGGCGAGCCGACGGCCCCGTTGCTGACCCCCGCCGTGCGGGAACGGATCGCGGAACTCGGGCTCTACGGCGTCTGACCGGCCGCCGTCAGTCCTCGTCCGGCGGGCGGCCGAAGAGGATCGAGGCGCGCGGGACCGGGGGCAGCAGGAAGGGGCGCAGTCCCGCCTCGATGGCGAACGGGAAGCCGGCATCCTGCGCGAAGCGCAGCAGCGTGCGCCCCGAACGCAACTGCGGCGAGCGCACGTGCCGGCCCATCCAGCGCCGGTTCCAGGCATCGAGGAAGCGCCGCCCTGTTGGTGCGAACTCCCAGATCAGCGCCAGTCCGCCCGGTGCGAGCACGCGCCAGATCTCGTCGAGTAGATCGCGCAGGCCGTCGTCGTCGAGATGCTTCACGACGTAGCCGCAGAGCACGAGGTCGAAGGAGCCCGAGGCGATCGGCAGACTCGTCGCCGAGCCCTGCACGAGCGCGGGCGGGCGCGCCGTCCTCGCTGCATCGCGCTGCGCGTGCCGCAGGATGGTGCGTGAGAAGTCGAGGCCGACGGGCGGGCGGTCGAAGCGCACGCGCCCGTCCATGAAGCGCAGCACCGAGGCGCGACCGCAGCCGATATCGAGCACGCGCAGGCTCGGCTCCATGCTCAGCTCGTCGGGCAGCCGCAGCAGCGGCCCGTTCATCACGAACGCGCCCTGCGGGCCGAGCGCCCAGCGCAGCCCCGTCGCGGCCAGCCCCGGCCGGCTCAACAGGCGTTCGTACTCGTGGAGGCGGGCCCGCTCGAAGCTCATGCGTGAATCGTGGCACGCCGGCGCTCGGCGCTCAAACGCCGCCGTCAGACGGCCCGGGTTCTCCGAGGTCGAACGAGAGCCGCACGCGCGCGCCCTGCGAGGCGGCCCAGTCGCACATCGCCGCAAGCTCTTCGAGCCGCGGCGCGAGGTCCTCGTAGCCCTCGATCAACTCGTCGAGCTGGCGGTCGCCGGCCGCGGTCGCTGCGGCGACGGCGCGGCAGCAGTCCGCGAGCGGCGCGGGGTCCTGCCACATCCGCTCGAGCTCGAGGCGGTCCGCCTGGTCCTCGACGCGGCGGTCGGCGTAACGCAGCAGCGGGCGCAGCGCCACCTTGTGCAGGGTCTCGATGCGGCGCGCGGCCTGCGCCAGTTCGTGCTGCGCCCCGAAGCGCAGCGAGAACGCCCACGAGGCGAAGTAGAGCACCACGGACGGGTCGCCCTCGAAGGCGATCGGGCACGCCTCGGCGGCGTCGAACTCGACGTGGAGCGGGGGCGGGGAGTGGTTGGCGGTGGGGGTCACGAGGCGTCGGCTACCCTGTCTGATACTCGAAGCGGCTGGCACGGGTCGCTATGTTGAGTTCCAGCGTAGCGGAAAAGCCCGAGGTTGCAGGAACTGGCGATGGCGGTTGCGAGACCACCTGTGAACCCCGAAGTCCTGAAGTGGGCTGTCGATGAGTCAGGCTACTCGCCGGGCGAATTGGCGGCGCACCTGAAGATCGACGAGGCGATTGTCGCTGGGTGGGTACGGGGTGCGGGGGGGCCGACACGGGGGCAATTCACACGGCTCGCCGAGAAGTTGCGACGCCCGAAATCGATCTTCTTTCTCCCGAAGCCACCCGAGTCGAGTGCGCTTCCGCCCCAACTACGACGAGCCGTGGGGAGAACGCGGAGACAGCTGAGCGCGGGAGAGTTGCTCTGGGTGCGCCGAGCTCGGCGAATGCAGCGCCTGTTAAGCCTCCTTGAACGAGATCAGCGGCTGGAAGCCGTCACAATCCCGCAGTTGTCACTTGGGCAGGATGCGGGCGTCGCAGGTGCGGTGGTCCGGACTTGGCTCGGGGTCACGGTCGAGGAACAACTTGGGTGGGCAAGTCCACCAGAGGCATTCGACGCGTGGCGCGACGCTTCGGAGAGCCGCGGCGTCCTCGTCATGCAGTTGCAGCTTGGGGGCGGCGGGCTCCGAGGCTTTTCGCTTGCTGATGACTACGCGCCGCTGGTGGCAGTGAATACGAGAGAGAACCCGCAGGCGCGAACCTTCACAATTCTCCACGAACTCGCGCACCTTGGGTCTGAGACGGCGACGGCGTGCCTCGAAGGGGTGAGCCCGTCCTCGGATGCTGATGCAGTTGAGCGCTGGTGCGAAGGGGTCGCAAGCGCAGCGCTACTCCCGAGGGAAGCCCTCGCGTCCGAGGTAAGGGCGCGGGTGAGCCCGCCGGACTTCGCACTCGTCGAGTACATCGCAGCGAGGTTCACTGCAAGCCTACGGGCCACGGCGCTCGGCCTAATCGACGCCGGCCTGGCGGATTCGGGCCTCTACGCGGAGGTGGAAGAGGCGGCCCCAACAGCTGACTACGATAAGCCGCCGGGGTTTGGTGGTGGTGGCCAGGCTGCGCCGAAGCAGCGTCTGCGTGAAGTGGGACCGCTGGCTGCGGGGACAGTGCTGGCGGCGATGTCGAGCGATCGCCTCAGTGAGCTTGATGCGCGGCGCTACCTCCGACTCAACGGTGCGGAGCTTGCCGAACTCGCCAGCGACGTCGGCGGCCGGGCGTGAACGTCGCGCCGCGAATCGCAATACTCGACTCGTCGGTGATCATTGATGCGAAGCACGTAATTCCCGCGGGTCGGCAATGGGAGTTCTTCGAGGGTCTCAAAGACAAGGTGCAGACGGGGCGGGTTTTCTTTCCCCGAGCGGTTCGGAACGAACTCCGTCAGGAGCGATACCACGATACGCCAGAGACGTGGGCGCTGAACGTCTACGGGTACATGGACCACTCGTATGAGCCCCGAGAGGACGCTCTTGCCGAAGTGATGAGGCTCGCGGGCGATGTCGTGGAGGCGGACGCCGAGGGCGAGCCAGCCGATCCGCACGTGCTCGCGCAGGCGCTGGAGTTTCGCCGCCGAGGACAAACACACGTGGTTGTCGTGACGAAAGACCGCGAGGACAAGCCCGGAATAAAGATCGCGATGACAACTGCATGCGACATCCTGCGACTTGCCCATTGCAGCCTGCCGGACTTCTTGGAGGAAATCGGATTCGACCCTAAGGTCGGTTGGGGCTAGGCGGGGCCGCTAGACGTCGAGGGTGGCTTCGAGGGCGTACTTCATGATGAAGGAGCGGCGCGGCGGGACGGCGTCGCCCATCAGGCGGGTGAACAGCTCGTCCGCCTCGGCGGCGTCGTGGACGTGCACCTGCAACAGCGAGCGTCGAGCCGGGTCCATCGTCGTGTCCCAGAGCTGGTCCGCGTTCATCTCGCCGAGGCCCTTGTAGCGCTGCAGGCTGCCGGCGGCGGCGCGCTTCGCGTTGACCTCGAAGTAGCGCGCGCGCTCCGCCTCGGTGAACAGCCAGTCGGTGCGGCCGCGATGACTGAGGCTGTAGAGCGGCGGCTGCGCGATGTAGAGGCAGCCGTCCTCGATCAGGCGCGGCATGTAGCGCCAGAAGAAGGTCAGCAGCAGCGTGCGGATGTGGGCGCCGTCCACGTCCGCGTCCGTCATGATGATCACCTTGTGGTAGCGCAGCTTGGACTCGTCGTAGCCCTCCCCGAAGCCGGTCCCGAGGGCGGTGATGATGATGCGGATCTCCTCGTGCGCGAGCATCTTCTCGAGGCGCGCCTTTTCGACGTTCAGGATCTTGCCGCGCAGCGGCAGGATCGCCTGCGTGCGGCGGTCGCGTGCGGCCTTGGCCGTACCGCCGGCCGAGTCACCTTCGACGAGGTAGATCTCCGATAGCTCCGGGTCGGTCTCGGAGCAGTCGGAGAGCTTGCCCGGCAGCATCGAGCCCTCGAGCACGCCCTTGCGCTGCACCAGGTCGCGCGCTTTGCGGGCGGCCTCGCGGGCGCGCGAGGCGGTGACCGCCTTCTCGATGATGCGCCGGCCGATCGACGGGTTCTCGTCGAGCAGCGACGCGAGCCGTGAGGCAACGGCGGATTCGACCAGCCCCTTGACCTCCGGGTTGCCGAGCCGCGTCTTCGTCTGGCCCTCGAACTGCGGCTCGGCGAGCTTGACGCTGATCACGGCTGAGAGGCCCTCGCGGGTGTCCTCGCCGGTGAGGTTCGGGTCCTCGTCCTTGAGCAGCTTCGCGCGCCGCGCGTACTCGTTGAGGGCGCGGGTGAGTGCCGACCGGAAGCCGGTGAGGTGGCTGCCGCCGTCGATCGTGTGGATGCAGTTCGCGAACGAGTAGGAGGTCTCCTGGAAGCTCGCGTTGTACTGCAACGCGACCTCGATCATGATGCCGTCGCGCTCCTCGGCGACGTGGATCGGGTCGGGGTGCAGCGGCGTGCGGCCGCGATTGAGGTGGCGCACGTAGGCTTCGATGCCGGAGTCGAAGTAGTAGGAGCGCTCACGCGGCTCCGTGGGCGCGGCGCCGTTGACGGCCTCGGTGCCGCGCTCGTCACGGAAGGCGATCCAGGTGCGGCGCGTGAGGTAGGCCATCTCGCGGAAGCGCGTGGCCAGCATCTCGAAGTCGTAGTCGAGCGTCTCGAAGACCTGGTCGTCGGGCAGGAAGCGGATCGTCGTGCCGGTGTGCTCGGGCTTCGCGCCCCGCACCTTCGCGAGTTGCGAGGTCGCGAGGCCGCGCTCGTAGGTCTGGCGGAAGAGCGCGCGGTCCGTGGCGACGCTCACCTCGAGCTCGCTCGAGAGCGCGTTGACGACGGAGGCGCCGACACCGTGCAGGCCGCCGGAGACCTTGTAGCCGCCGCCGCCGAACTTGCCGCCGGCGTGCAGCGTGGTGAGCACCGTCTCGACGGCGGAGAGGCCGGTCTTCACGTGCTGGTCGACCGGGATACCGCGGCCGTTGTCCTGCACGGAGACGCTGCCGTCCGAGAGGATCGTGACGTCGATGCGGTCGCAGAAGCCGGCCATCGCCTCGTCGATCGCGTTGTCGACGATCTCGTAGATCAGGTGGTGCAGGCCGCGCTGGTCCGTGGAGCCGATGTACATGCCGGGGCGGCGGCGCACCGCCTCGAGGCCTTCGAGGACCTGGATGTGTTCGGCGGTGTAGTCGCCCTTGCCGCCGTTGCGGCGCGCGCCCGCGACCTTGCGCCGGCCGTTCGATCGCACGCCGTTGCGGGTGCGGGGTTTGGCCCGGGTCGTCTTCGCTCCGCGGCTCGCCATGTTCCCTCGTTAGCCCGCGCGGGATGCGTGGAATCGGACGCGTTGGTGATCGCCACACGCCCGGTCCGCGTCCGGATGCGAGACAGCTGGGAAAGCGAAATCGACGTCAGGCAAGGAGGCTTCTCGCGGGTCGGCGGCGCAGTGGAACGACGACGGAGGACCTACTCTCACCGGCACTTGCATAGTATAGCGGATGCGCGCCCTCGGCGCTCTCCGACGGGGGTCGTGGCGCGGCGGCCGAGCAGCCGTCCGAGGCGCGCGCGTGCGACGGGAAATCGCTGCCATGGCGGAGCCTTCCGACCCGATCTCGCTCGCCCCGATCGGCGTCGTCCGCAACGGCGAGCACGACCCCGCGCGGCAGGACTGGTCGCGCGTCCGCAGCCGCATCGAACTGCAGCCCGATCTGGCGCCGGCGCTCGACGGCCTCGAGGGATTTTCTCACGTCATCGTCGTCGGCTGGCTCGATCGCATCCCGCAGGAGCTGCGCGAGCGGCGGCAGGCGCAACCGGGCGGCGACGAGCGGTTGCCGCTGCTCGGCGCGCTCGCGCTGCGCGGGGGCGCGCGCCCGAACCCGATCGCCGTCACCGTCTGCCGCCTGCGCTCCGTCCGCGACGCGCTCGTCGAGGTGCAGGGCCTCGATCTCATCGACGGCACGCCCGTGCTCGACATCAAGCCCTACATCGCCGTCTACGACTCCGAGCCGGGGGCGACGCTGCCGGACTGGGCGCAGGGCTGAGCGCGTGCAGACGCTTCGCCTGCTCGCGCTCGGCGCGATACCGGGTCGCTGCCCGTCCTGCCTGAGCACCTCGATGTTCCGAGGCTTCTACGAGCTGCACGAGACCGGCGACGTCTGCGGGGTGCGCTACCAGGGCTCACCGGGCGCGTGGCTCGGCGCGACCGCGCTCGGCCACGGCATCGGGGCGCTGTTCGTGGTCGCCGTGGGGATGGTGGAGCTGCTGTGGGGGCCGTTGCGCGCGCGCGGCCTCGATCCGTTGTGGACGATCGCGCTGGCGAGCCTGCCCGTGACCGCGCTCGCCTACCGCCCGGCGAAGGGCCTGTGGTTCGTGTTGCTCTACCTCGCTGGGTTCGTCGTCCCCGACGGCATCGAGGAAGGCGATCGCCCGTAGGCGTTGCGCCAGCCCGCGGCCCGTCCGACGCTGGCGGCATGGACATCGCAATCGTCGGACTGCCCGGTTCGGGCAAGACCTCGCTCTTCAACGCGCTGACGCGCGGCGCGGCGGAGGTCGGGGCCTACAGCTCGCGCCTGGAGCCGAACCTCGGCGTGGTGGCCGTGCCCGACGAGCGGCTCGACCGCCTCGCCGAGCAGGAGGGCTCGAAGCGCATCACCTACGCCGAGCTGCGCCTCGCGGACTATCCGGCCGCCGCCTTCGACGCGTCCGGGGTGGACTCGCAGCGGCTCCAGGACCTCGCGCAGATGGACGCGCTCGTCCTCGTCACCCGCGCCTTCGCGAATCCCGCCGTGCCCGCGCCCGAGGGCGTCGTCGATGCCGATCGCGACATCGAGGCGATGCAGCTCGAGCTGACCTACGCTGACCTCGCGCTGATCGAGCGCCGCATCGAGCGGATCGAGCCGGAGCTGCGCTCGCTGCCCGCCGCCGAGCGCGGCCCGCTCGAGCAGGATCGGGCGCTGCTGCTGCACCTGCGTGAGGCCCTCGAGGCAGGCGGCGCGCTGCGCTCGCTCGAGCTCAGTGCGGGCGAGCGCCGGCTGCTCGCGAGTTACCAGTTCGCGACGCGCCGGCCGTTGCTGATCCTCGTCAACGTCGACGAGGACGACCTGCCGCGGCTCGGCGAGATCGAGGCGGAGTATGCGGCGCGGCACGCATCGCCCGGCGTCGCCGTCGTCGCGCTCAGCGCGCGCATCGAGGCGGAGCTGACGCAGATGGAGCCAGGCGAGGCGGTCGCGTTCCGCCTCGAACTGGGCCTGCCGGAGCTCTCGCCGCTCGACCGCGTGATCCACGAGGTCTACGAGCTGCTGGGCGTGCACTCCTTCCTCACGGTCGGCGACCGCGAGGCGCGCGCCTGGACGCTGCCGCGGGGCGGCACGGCCCTGGAGGCGGCGGGGCGCATCCACAGCGACATCGAGCGCGGCTTCATCCGCGCCGAGGTCTCGCGCTGGGACGAGCTGCTGGAGGCGGGCAGCGAGGCGCAACTGCGCCGCATGGGACGCTTGCGCACCGAGGGCCGCGACTACGTGGTGCAGGACGGCGACGTGCTGCACGTGCTCTTCAACATCTAGATCGGCAGGCCGTGCGCGCATCACGACGCGCGGCGATATGATCGCGACCATGAGGCAGCGATGAGCGATCAGCAGGCAGCAGGGCACGAAGACGTGCGCGCACAGCTCGTCGCGGAGATCGAGGCCGCCCTCGCCGGGGGCCCCGCCGTCGCCGTCGCGACCGTGATCGACCCGGGCGAGCAGGACGGCCTGCAACTCGGGGCGAAGCTGCTCGTGCGCGCCGCCGGCTCGACGCTCGGCGTCCTCGGTCCACCCGCGATCAACGAGGCCGCCGCGGAGGCGGGACGCGCGGCGCTCTCCGCCCGCCCGCGCATCGAGGCGCAGACCGTCTACGTGCGGACGGACGGCGACCTCGTCACGCGCCGCTCGCGGGCGCGCCCCGGCGACGGACGCGTCATGCTTGAGGTCTTCGAGGCGCCCGGCCGCCTGCTGATCGTCGGCGGCGGGCACGTCGGCCTCGCGCTCGCCACCATCGGCTCGACGCTCGGCTTCCAGGTCACGGTCGTCGACGACCGCGAGGAGTTCGCGAACCGCGAGCGCTTCCCGATGGCCACGGAGGTGATCGCCGGCGAGGTCGACGAGGTGCTCGACAACCTCGCCGTCGACGGGCGCACCTACGCGGTGATGGTCTCGCGCGGCCACCAGGTCGACGAGCTCGCGCTGCGCCGCACGATCGGGCGCGGCGCGGCCTACGTCGGCATGATCGGCAGCCGCCGCCGCACTGGCACCGTGATCCAGCACCTGATCGACGAGGGCCTGCCGCGTGAGGACCTCGAAGCCGTGCGCACGCCGATCGGGTTGGACATCGGCGCGGAGACGCCGGAGGAGATAGCGCTCGCCATCCTCGCCGAGATGGTGATGCTGCAACGCGGCGGGAGCGGCCTGCCGATGCGCCAGGTCAAGGGCCGCGCGCCCGCGCAGGGGACGTAGCGCCGAGGGACTGCGTGGCGCGCGCGCTGCTAGACTGGATCGGTACGACAGGGCGGGAAGCCGGACGGGACAACGCAACGATGGCCGACGCGGAGCTGTACGCCGAGATTCGCGAAGCGCAGCAGCGCGGGGAGCGCCGCGTGCTGGCGACCGTCGCCGACGCGCGCGGCTCGACGCCTCGCAGCCCCGGCGCGCAGCTGCTGCTGCGCCCGGACGGCAGCTTCCGCGGCACGATCGGCGGCGGCTGCGGCGAGGCCGAGGTCTGGCAGGAAGCGATGGAGACGATGGCCGACGGCCGCCCGCGCGTCGTCACCGTCGATCTCACCGAGGACGTCGAGGGCGACGACAAGATCTGTGGCGGCGTCATGGACGTATTCATCGAGAGGATCGCGGACTAGCCGCGGCGCGATTGCAGCGGCAGCTGCGTGGTACGATTCGCCTGTCGGCGTCCACCTGCACGGTGGCGGACGCGGGCGTCAAAGGGGGCTGATCGATGATCGGTGGTCTGGGCTGGCAAGAATTGCTGATCGTGCTCGTGATCGTCGCCCTGATCTTCGGGGCGAGCCGCGTGGCCGACCTCGGCGGCGCGCTCGGGCGCGGCATTCGCGAGTTCCGGCAGGAAGCGTCGAGTTCGGACAGCGAGTCCGAGGACGACGCGATGGCGGATGCATCGAGCAGCGATGCGGCAGACGATGAGTCCAACGCCGCTGCCACAGAGAAGGAGTCATCCGGCTGACCTCGCGACGACGCAGCCGCAAGCTCCGCCTCGCCTGATCGCCCGCCCCCGTGAGTGATGCGTCCACACGGGAGTCGATCTGGAGCGTCAGCCGAGAGACGAAGACCTACTACTTCATCCTGTTCAGCCTTCAGGTTCTGATCGGGCTGGGCCTGATTTTCAGGGAAACGGGAGCCTTGCTCACCACGTGGGAACGGGCGAGCCCGATCGTCGTTACGTCTGCGGCTGTGGCTATAATCGCTACCGAGGGATGGAGGACCACGATGGTCTTGGCGGACCTGCTGCGGGAGCGGCTTGAAGGCCAGCGCGAACAGCGGCGCGCGGAGGGCCGTGCGGAAGAGCGCGAGAAGTGGGCAGCCTGGAACGTCAGGCGGCTGGCGGCGGAAGAGAACGGCCAGCACTTCGACGAACCGCCCCCCACGGGCTGAGCCGTCCAGCGACAGGAGCACAAACGTGCTGAGGGGCGATCCGCCCTGCGGTTGAGCGCGTGAACGGGCCCGGCGCAGTTTCGCGCCGGGCTTTCGCTTGTCCGCCGGCGCCGGTTCCGTACCATCGATGTAGCAGGGTTGACGCAGCGCATGCTGCAGATCGCGGGTCCGCGATGACCCCCGGAGTGAGATGGCGTCGCTCGGACGCGTGACCAACAGGCTGCGGATGGGCGCGGCGCTGCTCGCGGGAGCCGCGGCCGCCGAGGCCTCGCGACGCCTCGGGCGCGGCGGCGGCACGGCGCTGCCCGGCCTGGTCGCCGCGACGATCGCGCCCGACATCACCGAGCAGCTCGTGCGCCGCGCCGAAGCGGGCACGGTCGTCGTCACCGGCACCAACGGCAAGACCACCACCTCGCACCTGCTGGCGGAGATCGCGCGCGCCGCCGGCATCGAGGTGATCGCCAACCGCTCCGGCTCCAACCTCGAACGCGGCATTGTTTCCGCGTTCCTCGGAGAGCGGAGCAACGGGGTCCGAGGGCGCCTCGGGGTGCTCGAGGTGGACGAGGCGGCGTTGCCGCCGCTGCTGCCCGCGCTGCGCCCGCGCGCGATCGTCTTCCTCAACCTTTTCCGCGATCAGCTCGATCGCTACGGCGAGGTCGACTCCGTGGCAGAGGGCTGGGAGCGGATGCTGATCGCGGACACCTCGGGCGCGACGCTCGTGCTGAACGCGGACGACCCCTCGATCGCGCCGCTGGCCGACGCCGGGCGGGGCGAGCTGGTGACGTTCGGTATCGAGGACCAGGGCGTCGCCCGCGGCGGACCAGACCACGCCTCGGACGCGCGCTTCTGCCGCTGCGGCGCGGCCTTCCGCTACGACGCGATCTTCGTCGCCCACGCCGGGCGCTGGCGCTGCGACTCGTGCGGCCGGACGCGCCCACGCCCGCTCGTTGCCGCGCACGAGATCGAGGAGTTCGAGGACGGATCGCGCTTCGTCCTCGAACTGGCGGGGGAACGGCTGGCCGTCGAGTTGCCGTTGCAGGGGCTGTATCCGATCTACAACGCGCTCGGCGCGGCGGCGGCGGCGCACGCGCTCGGCCTGCCTGCGGCCGTGGTCGCGAGGGCGCTCGCGGCTGCTGGCCCGGCCTTCGGGCGGCAGGAGCGCTTCGACCTGCGAGGCCGCGAGCTGCGCCTCTGGCTGGCGAAGAACCCCGCCGGCATGAACGCGGTGCTGCGCGCGCTCACGGCTTCCGGGACGAGCACGGAAGCCGGGCCCGAGCCGCGGCTGCACATCCTCGCCGCGCTCAACGACGGCATCCAGGACGGGCGCGACGTCTCCTGGATCTACGACGCCGACTTCGAGCTGCTCGCCGGCCATGCCGCGAGCGTCGTCGTCAGCGGCGACCGCGCCGACGACCTGGCGCTGCGCCTGCGACTCGCCGGCGTGCCGGTGGACCTCGTGCAGCCGCATCGCGCGTCCGCGCTCGACGAGGCGCTGCGACGGCTGCCGGTGGGCGCGCGCCTCGAGGTGATTCCGACGTACACGGCGATGATCGAGTTGCGGGAAATCATCGCCGCCGGCAGCGGGATCGCGCCCTACTGGGCCACGGAGCGGAAGCGATGACCGCGCACGACGACAAGCACGCGATCCGCGTCGTCTGGCTCTACCCGGAACTGATGAACGTCTACGCCGATCGCGGCAACGTGATCGCGCTTGAGGCGCGCTGCGCCGCGCTCGGCGTCGGCTGCGAGGTCACCCGCGTCTCGCTTGGCGACCCGCTGCCCGAGGAGGCGGACCTGGTGCTGATCGGCGGCGGTCAGGACCGCGAGCAGCGCCGCGCCG
Source organism: Dehalococcoidia bacterium (assembly GCA_965261685.1). Classification (GTDB taxonomy): domain Bacteria; phylum Chloroflexota; class Dehalococcoidia; order UBA2979; family UBA2979; genus VXMT01. The sequence goes on along the minus strand of CBDHDI010000028.1, from coordinate 894,518 downwards.
CGCCCGATCTCGCGCGGCACGGCGGAACGCTGCGCGCCTGGGTCGACGAGGACGCTGCCATGCTCGCCGTCTGCGGCGGCTTCCAGCTCTTCGGCCGCTGGTACCGCACCGCCGAGGGCGAGGAGCTGTCCGGCGTCGGCGTCTTCGACGTCACCACCGTCGCGCCGCCGCGCGACGAGGACCGCTGCATCGGCGACGTGCTCGCCCGCTCGACTCTCAAGGGCGTGGGCGAGGTCGTCGGGTTCGAGAACCACGGCGGCCGCTCCTACCTCGGTCCGGACGCGGAGCCGTTCGCGCACGTCGAGTTCGGCTACGGCAACAACGGCGCGGACGGCGTCGAGGGCGCGCGCGTGCGCGAGGCGATCGGCACCTACCTGCACGGCTCGCTGCTGCCTCGCAACCCGGGGCTCACGGACCATCTGATTCGCGCCGCCCTGCGCCACCGCTACGGCGAGGAGCCCTCGCTGCCCGAGATCGCCGATCCGTACGCGGAGCGCGCGCATCGCACGGCCGCGGCGGTTGCCCGGCGGCGCAGCCGGCGCGCGGGCGGCGGTTGACGCCCTCCTCGCCAGCGCCCGATCCTGTAGACGGCGGGGGCCGTACGGAGGCGCGGCCCGTGACAGCGACCGGTCCCGATCGTTCGAGCCGCATCCTTTCGAGGCGCACGTTCCTCGGCGTGCTGCTCGGTGGTGCGCTGGTCGTCGCCTGCTCGCGGTTCGGCCGGGGTGAAGAAGAGTCCCCCGAGGTCGTCGTGGTGACGCCCACGCCGCCGCCGACTCCCGCGCCTACGTCCACGCCCACTCCCACGTCCACCCCAACCGCGACGGCGACGCCGAGCCGCACAGCGACACCCACGGCGACGCGCACAGCGACGCCCGATCCAACGCCGGTCACGCCTACCCCGTACCCCTCGACGCTCGATCCCGGGGACCTGCGCGGCTTCGCCGTCCCGGTCGAAGGCGGCTGTCTGCCCGCCTCGGACCGGCTGATGCCGAACGCGCCCCGCGAGTACCGCAACGGCTTCCACGAGGGCATCGACTGGTACGGCGGCCTCGCCTGCGCGCACGTCACCGGAGGCACGCTGGTGATGGCGATGTACCAGGGCGTCGTGATCCGCGCCGACCTCGACTACGTCGAGATCACGATCGAGCAGATCAACGAGTTCTCGAGGCGGACCGCGGAGCAGGGCTACACCGACGAGCCGACCCTCGACATCTACCGCGGACGCCAGATCTGGATCGACCACGGCAACGGCGTCGTCACCCGCTACGCGCACCTCGGCGAGATCGCCGAGGGCATCGAGGAGGGTGCCGAGGTCGAGCAGGGCCAGGTGATCGGCGGCGTCGGCGAGTCCGGCACGCCGGAGGCGATCACCGCGCCGGGCACGGAGCTGCACCTCCACGCCGAGGTGCGGATCGCGGACTCCTTCCTCGGCGACGAGCTGCCACCCGATGAGGTGCGGGCGCTCTATCTGAAGCTGTTCGGCCTCGACGGGAACTGATCCGCCTCGGGAGGCTGACGAGGCCGCCGCGCCGTACACTGCCGCAGGCAGCCGGGCGCAGCCGGGCGAAGGGGGCGCGATGCCGATCCTCTCGATCGAGATCCCGTGGGATCCGAACATCACGAAGATCGGCGGGCTGCTGCTGACCTGGCACGGGCTCTTCACCGCGATCGGCATCTTCGCCGGCGTGCGGCTCTCACTGATCCTCGCGAAGGTCGTCGACTACGACTACGACGACGCCTACACGCTCGCCCTCGTGGGCGTGCCGAGCGGGATCGTCGGAGCGCGGGCGCTCTTCGTGATCGAGCACTGGTCGCGGTTCAGCGGCGACCCGGTCGCGATGCTGCGCATCAACGAGGGCGGCATCTCGATCTGGGGCGCGATCCTCGGCGGCGTCGGCGGCGCGCTCGCCTTCGGGCTCTGGAAGGGCTACCCGATCGCCCGAGGCCTGGACATCGCCAGCTTCGGGATCATCCTCGGGCAGGCGACCGGGCGCCTTGGCGACCTCGTCAACGGCGAGCACCTCGCGAACGCGAGCAATCTGCCCTGGGCGGTGTTCTACACGCACCTGGGCTCACCGGCCTTCGTGCACTCGCTCGCCGTCGGGCCGCACCACCCGGCCACGACGTACGAGCTGATCGGCGACCTCGTGATCCTCGGGGCGCTGTTCGTGCTGATGTTCGGCGCGCTCTGGCGGCGGCCGGGGCTGACCTTCTTCGCCTACCTGATCGGCTACGCCGTGATGCGCTTCTTCCTCACCTACCTGCGTGTCGACTCCAGCGAGACGTTCCTGCTCGACCTGCGCGTCCCGCAGCTCGTCTCGCTGCTCGCGGTGCTCGGCTCGCTGCCCGCCGTCTGGTACTTCGCGACCCGCGAGCCATCCGAGGAACCCGCCCCAATCGAGCGCCTGCCGCTGGTCGGACGCATGCTCGCCGCCCGGCGGTGACCGAGGCCGCGCCTCGGGTCGTGCTCTACGGCCGCGAGGGCTGCAGCCCCTGCGTGCACGCCCGCGACGCGCTGCGCCGCCTCGGCCGCGAGTTCACCTTCGATCTGCACGAGCGCGACGTGGACGCCGACGCGGCGCTGGCCGCCCGCTACGGCGATCGCGTGCCCGTCATCGCCGTCGACGGCCGCGAGGTTAGCGAGGGCCGCATCGACGCCGGCGCAGTGCGGCGTGCGATGATGGCGGCGACGCGTGCTGTTGACAGCAACGGAGGGCGTTCATAGCCTCGATGCACGGTCGCGCCCCGTGCGCGGCCAACGACGCGAGCGCACGGCGCGGAAGCGGACACGATGAGCGAACGACAGCTCTTGCTCCTCGATGCTGCCGCGGTGCACCGGTCCGACCGGGGCTCCATGGTGATGCGCTAGCCCGCTCGCCCCGCCAGCGGCGGGGTCAGGCGGGCGCCCTCGCGTCACCCCTACCGCAGCCCGGAGCATTCCTGCCATGTCCTTCGAACGATCCCTGCGCTGCCGCGAGTGCGGTCGCGACTTCCCGCTCAAACCGATCTTCTTCTGCGAGTTCTGCTTCGGCCCGCTCGAGGTCGACTACGACTACGAGGGCATCGCCAACGCGATCTCCCGCGAGTCGATCGCCGCCGGCCCGGCCACGCTCTGGCGCTACGCCGATCTGCTGCCCTCCGATCCCGAGTACCGCGTGGACCTCGCAGCGGGCTTCACGCCGCTGCTCCCTGCCGACCGCCTGGCGAAGGCACTGGGCATCGAGCGGCTCTGGATCAAGAACGACACCGTCAACCCGACGTGGTCGTTCAAGGACCGCGTCGTCGCCGTCGCGATCGCGAAGGCGCGCGAGTTCGGCTACACGGGCATCGCCTGCGCCAGCACCGGCAACCTCGCCAACTCCGTTGCCGCGCACGGCGCGCGCGCCGGCATGGAGACGATCGTCTTCATCCCGCAAGACCTCGAGGAGGGCAAGGTCGTCGGCAGCGGCGTCTACAACCCGACCCTCGTGATGGTCGAGGGTTCCTACGACGACGTGAACCGGCTCTGTACCGAGGTCGCGCAGTCCAAGCCGTGGGCCTTCGTGAACATCAACGTGCGGCCCTACTACGCCGAGGGGTCACGCACGCTCGCCTTCGAGGTGGCCGAGCAGCTCGGCTGGCGCACACCGGACCACTGCGTGGTGCCGATGGCCTCCGGGTCGCTCTTCACGAAGATCTGGAAGGGCTTCAAGGAGCTGCACCAGGTCGGCCTGATCGACGAGCCGCGCACGCGCATGTCGGGCGCGCAGGCGACGGGCTGCTCGCCGATCGCGACCGCCTTCGAGGAGGGCACGCTCAACTTCCGGCCGCAGAAGCCGAACACGATCGCGCGCTCGATCGCGATCGGCAACCCGGCGGACGGCTACTATGCGCTCAAGACGCTGGAGGAGACGGGCGGCGTCGCGGCGATGGCCACGGACGAGGAGATTGTCGAGGGCATGAAGCTGCTCGCGGAGACAGAGGGCATCTTCGCCGAGACGGCGGGCGGCACGACGATCGCTTGCCTCAAACACATGGCCGAACGCGGGCAGATCGCGCCCGGCGAGGAGACCGTCGCCTTCATCACCGGCGGCGGCCTCAAGACCACCGAGGCGCTACAGGGCGGCCTCTCCAGCCCGCTGCACGTGCCCGCCCGCAGCGACGCATTCTTCGAGGCCTACGAGGCGCGGCGGGCACCCGCCGCGGCCGCGGCAGGAGGCGCATGATGGCGAGCAGACCGGTCCGCTTCACCTTCTCGCCCGAACTGATCAAGGAGCCGCTGATCTACTTGATCGGCCGTGAGTTCGAGGTCGTCACCAACATCCGCATGGCGGATGTCGACGAGCGCGTCGGCTGGGTCGTGCTCGAGCTCGAGGGCGAATCCGACGAGATCGATCGCGCGATCGCCTGGGCCGAGGCGAAGGGCGTGCGCGTCGATCAGGCCACCCTCGGCGACATCGTCGAGGGCTAACCGGCTGCAATCCCGCCCGGCCCCGCCGGGCCCGGCATCGAGAGGACCGCTGCGATGGCAGTGAACGTGCGAATCCCCGCCCCGCTCCGCACCCTGACCGGGGACCAGGAGCTGGTCAGCCTCGAGGGCGCAACCCTCGGCGACGTGGTTCAGAACCTCGAGGCGTCCTACCCCGGGATGCGCGAGCGGCTCTGCGAGGAAGACGGCGAGCTACGCCGCTTCGTCAACGTCTTCGTCAACGGCGAGGACGTGCGCTTCCTCTCCGGCCTCGCCAGCGAGCTGGCCGAGGGCGACGAGGTCTCGATCGTCCCGGCGGTAGCCGGAGGCTAGCCGCCCGTCCCCTCGCCGCGCGGTGAGGGCGAGGGGATCGACGAAGCGGGAGACCGCCGATGACCGGTTCCACGATCACCAACCTTCGCTACCACCTGGTCCACCCCACGCCGCCCGACAGCGGGCAGCCGGATCGCTACATCGCGGGCAAGAACCTCTGCTTCGTCCGGCTGGAGACGGCCGACGGGCTGCACGGCTGGGGCGAGTGCTACACGCAGTCGGACCGCGACATCCAGATCACGGCGCACCTCGAGGCGCTGCGGCGCTACATCGTGGGTTGGGACTCGGCGCGGATCAAGCCGTGGACCGACGCGATCCACAACGACTTCGGCAACCGGCGCGGCGCGATGGACCTGTACGCCGCGATCTCCGGTGTGGAACAGGCGATGTGGGACCTCGCGGGCAAGCGCGCGGGGATGCCCGTGCACCAGCTGCTCGGCGGCGCGGTCCGCGATCGGCTGCGCGTCTACGCCAACGGCTGGGCGAGGATGGACGACCTCGAGGAGCTGCAGGCGCGTGCGCGAGCGATGGTCGAGCGCGGGTTCACCGGGCTCAAGTTCGATCCCGTGCCGGGCAAGTGGCGCAGCTACGTGGGCATGAAGGAGCTGCGCGTCGCTGCCGATCGCGTGCGCGCGGTTCGCGAGGCGGTCGGGCCCGACGTCGACGTGCTGGTGGAGGTCCACCGGCGGCTCAGCCCGTCGAACGCGGTGCGCCTCGCGAAGATGGTCGAGGAATACGAGCCGTTCTGGTTCGAGGAGCCGGTCTGGGCCGAGAACATGACCGCCCTGGCCGCCGCCACGGCGCAGATCAACATCCCGACCGTCACGGGCGAGGAGCTCTACACCAAGTTCGAGTTCCGCGAGGTCTTCGAGCAGCGCGCGGCCGACATCATCAATCCCGACGTCGCGAACGTCGGTGGAATCAAGGAACTGACGGAGATCGCTGCGATGGCCGAGGCGTACTTCGTGGCCGTCGCTCCGCACAACTACAATTCGACGACCGTGGCGCTGGCCGCGACGCTGCAGGCCGCGGCGACGATGCCGAACTTCATCATCACGGAGTACTTCGTGAACTTCGAGCCGTGGGGCCGGGAAGCCGCGACGCCGGCCTTCGAGGTCGAGGACAGCCACATCGCCGTCCCCACCGCGCCGGGCCTCGGCATCGACCTCGATGAGGACGTGCTCAAGGCGCACCCGGCGAAGGACTTCCCCGCGCGGACGATCGGCGACTGACCGCTCCGCGCTGGAGGTGGGGCCCATGAATCAACGAGCAGTCCGGACCCCCGAGCCGGGACTGGGAAACGACCGATTCGGACGGAGTTGACCAATGACCGATGACCTCGCTTACGCAACGATCGAAGAACTCGCCCCGCGGATCGCCTCAGGAGAGCTGTCGCCGGTCGCGCTGACGCAGGCCCAGTTGGACCGCATCGAGGTGCACGACGGTCGGCTCAAGAGTTACGCGACTGTGATGGCCGATTCGGCGCTGGCGGAAGCGCAGCAGGCCGCGGACGAGATCGCCGCCGGCAACTATCGCGGTCCGCTGCACGGGATTCCGATCGCGGTCAAGGACCTCTGTTACACGACGGGCGTCCGCACGATGGGCGGGACGAAGGTGCTCGAGGACCTCGTTCCTGACTTCGACTCCACGGTCGTCGCCCGATTCAAAGACGCCGGCGCGGTGATACTGGGCAAGCTCAACATGACCGAGGGCGCGATGGCCGGATACAACCGCGCGCGGCAGGTGCCGGTTAACCCCTGGGACGCCGGACGCTGGGCCGGCGTCTCCTCCAGCGGCTCCGCTGTGGCGACAGCGGCCGGGCTTTGCTACGCGTCATTGGGCAGCGACACCGGCGGCTCTATCCGTACCCCGTCCGCAGCCTGCGGCATCGTCGGTCTGAAGCCGACCTGGGGACGCGTGAGCCGCTATGGCGTGCTCGACCTGGCGCAGTCGCTCGACCACGTCGGCCCGATGTGCCGCTCGACCTGGGACTGCGCCGTCACGCTCGAAGTGATCGCGGGCGACGACCCCAACGATCCGACCACGCTGCCCGAGCCGGCTCCGGCCATGCTTGACGGGATCGACGGCGGCGTCGCGGGTATGAGGATCGGCTATGACGAGCGCTATGCGACCGAAGACGTAATCCCGCCAATCGCCGAGGCCGTCGCCGCATCAGTCGAGACCCTGGCATCGCTGGGCGCGGAGATCGTCCTGGTCCAACTACCCGACTTCATGCCTTACATGGCCGATTTGGCGACGCTCTGCTCGGTTGAGGCTCTACACGCGCATCTCGATAACTATCCGAACCGGGCCGGCGACTACGGCAACTGGTTCAGCGCCTGGCTGGAGCTGGGGTCGTCGTTCAGCGCGACCGACTACGCCGACGCCTGCATCCGCCGCGAAGAACTGCGCGGCCTGCTGGCTCGGGTCTTCGCCGACATCGACATGCTGGCCTGTCCGGCCCAGGGCACGTTGCCGCACCGGGTGACCGAGGACATGATGTACGACGACACGCCGGGAGAATTCCAGTGGCGGCGGCTGCAGTACACGGCCCCCTGGGACATGAACCGCGCCCCGACGCTGACGCTGCCCAACGGCTGGAGCGAGCGGGGCATGCCGATCGCGCTGCAGCTCGTCGGTCCTCTGGGCAGCGAACAGGCGCTCTGCCGGGCCGGCTACGCCTACGAGCAGGCGACGGACTTCATGCGCAACCCGGAGCTCTAGCAGTCGGTTGCCTCGAAGGACTTCCCCGCGCGAACGATCGGCGACTGACCGCTCCGGCCCCGCTCCCCCAGGGAGCGGGTCGGGGTGAGGGCTGATGAATCAAGAAGCAATTCCGGGGGCAATCAGATGAGAGTACGCAACTGGACCACCCGAGTGTTGGAGGCCCCCGACGTCAATCCCCTCATCGTCGGCGTCGATCAGCCTGGCACCCGGGAGTTCGTCACGCTGGAACTAGACACCGACGAAGGCGTGCAGGGCATCGGCATTACGTTCTTCGGTGGCCCGCTGACCCCGGCCCTGCGCACTGCGGTCGACAATCTCTGTGAACTGACGGTGGGCGAAGACCCGCTGCAGGTGGAGGCGCTAACCGACAGGTTGCGACTCGCGGCGGGCGGTTCCGGCCCGGAGGGCATATTCAGCCTGGCGATAGCGGCCATCGACATCGCTCTGTGGGACATCAAGGGCAAGGCCCTGAACCAGACGGTGTGCTCCCTGCTGGGTGGTCACCGCGACCGGGTGGTTACCTACGCCAGCGGCGCACTGGGGCGTCCCATGAATCTGGAGTATCTGGCCGAGGCCGGTCCTCGCCTGGTGGAGCTGGGCTTCAGGCAGATGAAGACCCAGATGGGCGCCGAACCTACCGCTCGGCGCGAGGTGGCTCGCATCCGCACCCTGCGCGACGCTATTGGCCCGGACATTGATCTGATGTGCGACATCAACCAGCTCTGGGACGTGAACCAGGCCATCGATATCGGATCACGTGTGGAGGAGTACCACCTGTTCTGGCTGGAAGACGTGGTGGCCCGAGACGACTACCAGGGATTGGCCCGAGTGGCTGACGCGCTCACCACGCCCATCGCCGCCGGAGAGTACGTGTATGGCATCCGTCCCTTCCGGCACATGCTGGAGCACCGCTCGGTGGATATTGTGATGATCGACCTGCTGCGAGTGGGCGGGATAACCCAGTTCCGAAAGGTGGCGGGCATGGCCGAGGCGTTCAATCTGCCGGTCGTCAGCCACCTGATACCCGAGATTCAGGTGCACAACATTGCCGCCATTCCCAACGGACTGACGGTGGAGTACATGCCCTGGACGCTACGGCTGTTTGAAGAAACCCCGGCCATTGAGGACGGGCAGATTGTGGTGCCGGACAAGCCGGGTCTGGGCCTTGAGTTCGACCAGGACGCCATCGAGCAGTACCAGGTGAGCTGATCGATCCCGAGTGACGCCGGTGGGCGTTGACCTGCCCCGATCTTCGTGCCACTTCTCGGGATAGGGGGGCTCTCCGCGGGCCTGCCCCGATCCTGTAGCGGCTGCTATGCGAGTCTTCGGGCTGTTCCGGTCTGCTCCATGGACTCCTGCGCGGTCCGATCCCCGAGCGCTTGGCCCCACCGACCCTTGTGCTAGAATGTTGGTCAACTTACTGGACATTAGCGGCGGTCGGGAAAATGTGGCTGAGCAGGAAGGGTGACTACGGCGTTCGCGCGCTGATTGACCTCGCGCTGCACGACGGCGAGGGGCCGGTCCAGCGCGCGGGAATCGCCGGTCGCCAGGAGATCCCGGAGTCCTACCTCGACCACCTGCTCGCCCTGCTGCGGCGCGGCGGCTTCGTGCGCAGCGTGCGCGGCCCCGGAGGCGGCCACCTGCTCACTCGCAAGCCCGAGGAGATGTGCCTGCTGCACGTGATCGAGACGCTCGAGGGCTCGGTCGCGCCGATTAGCTGCGTCGAGGACGGTGAGGAGTGCTCGTACGACTGTGGTCTCTGCGCCCAGCGTCCCGTCTGGGAGGAGATCTACGAGGACATGCGCAGCCGCCTCGGCGCGGTGAGCATCGCCGACCTCGCGGAGCGCGCGCGGGCGCAGCAGCACGCACGCGCGGCGAACTACTCGATCTGATGACGACAACCGCACAGGCCACAGAGGGTCGTCGCGCCCAGCCCGCGATCGCCGACTCCGTGCTTGAGCTGATCGGCGACACGCCGCTGGTGCGGCTGAGTCGCGTCGTGCCGGAGGGCTGCGCCGAGATCCTCGGCAAGCTCGAGTCGCGCAACCCGGCCGGCTCGGTCAAGGACCGGATCGCGCTCAGCATGATCGAGGACGCCGAGCGCGAGGGACTGATCGAGCTAGGCGACACGATCGTCGAGCCGACCTCCGGCAACACCGGCATCGGCCTCGCGATGGTCTGCGCACGCAAGGGCTACCGCTTGATCCTGACGATGCCCGAGGACATGAGCGTCGAGCGGCGACGCCTGTTGGAGCGCTTCGGCGCGGAGCTGCGGCTGACCCCGGCGATCGAGGGCATGACGGGTGCGGTCTTCGCCGCCCGCGACCTCTCCGAGCAGCACGGCTACTTCATGCCGCAGCAGTTCGACAACCTCGCCAACCCGCGCATCCACCGCGAGACGACGGGGCCCGAGATCCTCGAGGCCACCGGCGGCGAGCTGGACGCGTTCGTCGCCGGCGTCGGCACCGGCGGCTCGATCACCGGCATCGGCGAGGTGCTGCGCGAGGCCGCCGCGGACGTGCGCATCGTCGCCGTCGAGCCGGCGCGCTCGCCGGTGCTGCAGGGTGGGCGCGCCGGGTTGCACGGCATCCAGGGCATCGGCGCCTCGTTCGTGCCGGGCGTACTCAACCGCGAGATCTACGACGAGGTGATCAGCGTCCGCGACGAGGACGCCTACAGGATGACGGAGCGGCTCAGCCGCGAGGAGGGGCTGCTCGTCGGCATCTCCTCCGGCGGCAACGTCTGGGCCTCGATCGAGGTCGGCAAGCGGCTCGGTCCGGGGTGTCGCGTGGTGACGATGCTCTGCGACACCGGCGAGCGCTACCTCAGCGTGGCGCTCTCATGAGTAGCGGGCAGCAGGGAACGGAACAGGGGCTTATGGCAGATCGGCAGGAAGGGCGGCGATCGGACATGGCGGTCAGCGTCTACATCCCACAGCCATTTCGCAGGTTCACGGCCAACCGCGAGTACGTCGAGGTGGACGGCGCCGACGTGGCGGGCGTCCTCGACGCGGTGAACGCCCGCTACCCGGGCTTCGACATGCTCGTCTACGACCGCGAGCGCAGGGTCCCCGCGCACATCAACATCTACGTCAACAACCAGGAGATTCACGAGCTCGATGGCGTCGCGACCACCGTCGGGGACGGCGACCAGGTCGCGGTCATCCCCGCCCTCGCGGGCGGCGCCGCGCCGAGCGCCGCGCTCACCCCGGACGAGGCGATGCGCTACTCGCGGCACATCGTCATGTCGCAGGTGGGCTCGATCGGGCAGCGCCAGTTGCGCAACGCGAAGGTGCTGATCGTGGGCGCGGGCGGCCTCGGCTCCCCGGTCGCGATCTACCTCGCGCTCGCCGGCGTCGGCACGGTCGGCCTCGTCGACTTCGACGTGGTGGACCTCTCCAACCTGCAGCGCCAACTGCTGCACCAGACCGAGGACGTCGGGCGCACGAAGCTCGACTCGGCGGTGGACACGCTGCACGCCTACAACCCGCACGTGCGGGTGGTGACGCACCCGGCGCCGCTGCACTCGGAGAACGCGATGGAGATCCTCGCGGACTACGAGATCGTGGTGAACGGCGCGGACAATTTCGCGACGCGCTACCTGGTCAACGACGCTGCCTACCTCCTCGGCAAGACGCTGGTGGACGGCTCGATCCTGCTCTTCGACGGGCAGGCCACCGTGTTCAAGCCGGGCGAGGGCTGCTACCGCTGCCTCTACCCCGCGCCGCCGCCGCCGGGCCTGGTGCCCTCCTGCGCCGAGGCGGGCGTGCTCGGCTCGATTACCGGCATCGTCGGCTCGATCCAGGCGACCGAGGTGTTCAAGCAGGTGCTCGACATCGGCCGGCCGCTCGTCGGGCGGCTGCTGCTCATCGACGCCTTGACCATGGAGTTCCGCGAGATGAAGCTGCGGCGCGATCCGGCTTGCCCGCTCTGCGGTGACGAGCCAACCGTTACGGAGCTCATCGACTACGACGCGTTCTGTGGCGCCCCACCGCACGAGGCCATGACGGCCGACGGCGCCGGGCACTAGCGCAGCACGGCGCGTCCGCGAGCGACAGGGGAGGGGAACCGCCTTGGAGGTGCAGGTCAACGTGACCTCGGTGATCCAGAAGACCGTCGGCGGTCAGCGCGCACTGACCGCCGAGGGCGGCACCGTCGCGGAGCTGATCGACGACATCGAGCGGCGCTATCCGGGCTTCCGCTCACAACTCGTCGACGAGGGCGGGCAGCTGCACCGCTTCGTCAACGTCTACCTCAACGACGAGGATGTGCGCTTCCTGCAGGGCGCCGAGACCGCGCTGAGCGAGGGCGACGAGGTGTCGATCCTGCCCGCGCTGGCCGGCGGCTAACGGCGGAGGATCCTCGTGGGTGAGGCGACGGGACGGACGCCCGCGGGCAGCGTGCTCGACCGCATCGGCGGCACGCCGCTGGTCGACATCTCCGTCATGTCGCCCAACCCCGAGGTGCGCATCTACGCCAAGCTGGAGGGCGAGAACCCGACCGGCTCCGTCAAGGACCGCATCGCCTGGTGGATGATCTCCGCGGCAGAGCGGGACGGCCGCCTCGAACCCGGCCAGACGATCCTCGAGCCGACCTCCGGCAACACCGGCATCTCGCTGGCGATGATCGGCCGGCTGCTCGGCTACCCGGTGAAGGTGGTGATGCCGGACGCCGTCACCCGCGAGCGCGTCGCGCTGCTCGAGAGCTTCGGCGCGGAGATCCTCTACTCGCCGGGCGACCTCGGCACCAACGGCTCCGTGCGCGAGGCGCAGCGCATCCACGCCGAGCACCCCGAGTGGTTCATGCCCTTCCAGTACGACAACGAGGACAACCCGCGCGCCCACTACGAGAGCACGGGCCCGGAGATCATCGAGGACCTGCCGGACACCGACGTCTTCGTCGCCGGCCTCGGAACCGGCGGCACGCTGACCGGCGTCGGGCGGCGGCTGAAGGAGCACAACCCGGCCGTGCGCATCGTCGCCGCGGCCCCGCACCCGGGCGACTTGGTGCAGGGCCTGCGCAGCCTCGAGGAGGGCTACATCCCGCCCGTCCTCGACGAGTCCGTGCTCGACGGGCGGATCGTCGTGGACTCGGCGACCTCGTTCCGGCTGACGCGCGAGCTGACCGAGCGCACCGGCATCTTCGCCGGCGTCTCCAGCGGAGCGGCGGTGCGCGCCGCGCAACGCGCGGCGGAGCGGATGCGCAGCGGCAAGGTCGTCTGCCTGCTCGCGGACAGCGGCTGGAAGTACCTGTCCTCGGGCCTCTGGACGCAGGACTACGACGCGATCGAGGAGGACGTAAACACGACGCTCTGGTGGTAGCCGGAGCGGCGATGCGCAGCCGTTGGTTGTGCTGTTACGTTGATGTTGATAATCTTTGCCAACAAAGTCGAGTTCGGCGCGGCCCTGCCGCCCGGAAGGGGAACGGACCATGACGGACAAGCTTGTGACGGCGGACTGGGTAGCCGAACACGGAGGCGACTCGAACGTGCGCCTCGTCGAGGTCGACGTCGACACCGGCGCCTACGACGAGGGCCACATCGCGGGCTCCGTCGGCTGGAACTGGGCGACCCAGTTGCAGGACCAGGTGCGCCGCGACGTGATCGCGAAGGACGACCTCGAGGACCTGCTGGCGTCTTCGGGCATCAGCAACGACACGCACGTCGTGCTCTACGGCGACAACAACAACTGGTTCGCGGCCTACGCGCTGTGGCTGCTGGAGCTCCACGGCCACGAGCAGGTCTCGCTGATGGACGGCGGGCGCGTGAAGTGGATCGCCGACGGACGCGAGACCACGACCGACTCGCCCTCGGTCGGCCGCGCCAGCTACACGGCGCAGGAGCAGGACGCCGGCCTGCGCGCCCAGCGTGACGAGATCCTCGCGGCCGTCGCGGCGCAGGCGCCGCAGCTGGTGGACGTGCGCAGCCCGGCCGAGTTCGTCGGCGAGATCATCGCGCCGCCCGGCCTGCCGGAGACGGCGCAGCGCGGCGGCCACATCCCAGGTGCGATCAACGTGCCCTGGGCGCGCGCCGTCAACGAGGACGGCACCTTCCGCAGTGCCGACGAGCTGCGCGAGATCTACGGCGGCGCGGGCGTCGTCGAGGACGAGCCGGCGATCGCCTACTGCCGCATCGGCGAGCGCTCCTCGCACACCTGGTTCGTGCTCAAGTACCTGCTCGGCCACGACGACGTGAAGAACTACGACGGCTCGTGGACCGAGTACGGCTCGCTGATCGGCGTGCCCATCGAGACGTAGGAGCCGATGACCGCTGAGGGCAGCGACAGCGGGGCGCGAGGGTCGCAGCGCGCGCTCGTCGAGCGCGCGGTCGCGCGCGGCGACTACGGCCTGCTGCCGCTGCGCTTCCGCGCCTCCGTCCTCGATCGCTACCGCGAGCGCGCGGACGCGCGGCTGCTGCGCACGCGCAGCGTCGGCCGCATCGCGATCGTGCGGGGCTGGTCGATCGACGCCGGGATCGCACCCGGCGAGGAGGAGATCGAGGTCTTCGCCTCCGACTTTGCCGAGCGCCTGCCCGAGTCCGAGCGCGCGCACTGGCTCGAACACCTCGCGGCGCCGCCGTCGAGCGCCAACTTCGCGCTGATGCGCCTCAGCGGGAACGCCTGCATCGACGACGGCGAGCCGACGGCCTGGTAGCCGCGCAGGAACCGGTTCGGAGGGACGATGCCACGGATCCCGCGCGCCATCGCCGATGCGATCATCGCGCACGCCCGCGAGGATCTGCCGAACGAGGCCTGCGGCCTGGTGCACGCGAAGGACGGCGAGGCCGTCTCCGTGCAGCGCGTGACCAACGTCGCCGCCAGCCCCTACCGCTTCGAGATGCACGGCATGGAGCAGATGCGGCTGGAAAAGCAGCGCGACGAACGAGGCGAGACGCTGTTCGCGATCTATCACTCGCACGTCGCCTCGCCCGCCTGGCCATCGCAGACGGACGTGCGGATGGCGTTCTTCCCGCCCGGCGAGACGGATCAGGAGCCCGCCTACCCCGGAACCATCTACCTGCTCGTCTCGCTCGCCGAGGAACCTCCTCCGCTGCACGCCTACTACATCCACCAGGGCGGCGTGATCGAGGAGATCCCGGCCGAGATCGTCTGATCTCGCCGGGGTGTCCTCGATGACGTTCACGCCAGCGGAGCCGATCGTGATCGGCGGGCGCCGCTTCGAGTGGGGGCGGCGCAGCTACGTGATGGGCATCGTCAACGCCACGCCGGACTCCTTCTCCGGCGACGGCGTGCTCGATCCGGCCGCCGCTGCCGAGCAGGCCACGCGGATGGTCGAGGACGGCGCGGACCTGATCGATGTCGGCGCGGAGTCCACCCGGCCCGGCCACGATCCCCTCGACGGGCCCGGCGAGTGGGCGCGCCTCGCGCCCGTGCTGCGCGCCGTGCGCGACGCCGTCGCGGCGCCGATTAGCGTCGACACCTCGAAGGCGTACGTCGCCGGGCGCGCCTTCGATGAGGGCGCCGACGCGCTCAACGACGTGCAGGCCCTGCGCGCCGATCCGGCGCTCGCGCCGCTGCTCGCCGCGCGCGGGCTGCCCGCCGTGCTGATGCACAACCAGCGCGGCCGCCGGTCCTCGGGCGACGTGATCGCCGACGTGCGAGCGGGCCTCGAGGAATCGCTCGCGATCGCGGAGGCGGCGGGCGTGTCGCGTGAGCAACTGATCCTCGACCCTGGCTTCGGGTTCGGCTTCGGGCCGGAGCAGAGCCTCGAGATCGTGCGTCGGCTCGGCGAGCTGCGCAGTCTCGGGCGGCCGCTGCTGCTTGGCAGCTCGCGCAAGTCCGCGATCGGCTGGGCGCTCGGGCGAGAGCAGGAGCCACCCGCCTCGCGCGTCGCCGGCGGCGCGGCGACCGTCGCGCTCGCCATCGCCGCTGGAGCCGACATCGTGCGCGTCCACGACGTGCGCGAGATGAGCGATGTCGCGAGGGTGACCGACGCGATCCTGCATGGTGAGCGCCGGGCGGAGTCGTCGTGACAGCCACCGAGGGCACCGAGAGCGCGGAGCGCCGTGTCTACCTCGGGATAGGGGGCAACCTTGGCGATCGGATCGCCACGCTGCGTACGGGGCTCGCACGGCTGGCGGAGGCGGGTGTGACCGTCGAGGCGGTGTCCCCGCTGTACGAGACGGAGCCGTGGGGCTCGCCGGCCTGCCTGGCGCCCGCGCCGCCGTACGCGAACGCGGCGGCCTGCTTGCGCTGCGCGCTCAGCCCGCTCGAACTGCTCCGGCTCTGCAAGCGCATCGAGGTAGCCGCCGGCCGCGACCTCGACGCGCCGCGCAACAGCCCGCGCCCGCTGGACCTCGACCTGCTGCTCGCCGGCGAGCTGCGGATCGAGAGCGCGGAGCTGCAGCTTCCGCATCCGGGGATGCACGAGCGTTCCTTCGTGCTGGTGCCGCTCGCGGAGATCGCGCCGCAGGTCGTGCACCCGCTGCTCGGGCGCAGCGTCGCCGAGCTGCGCGACGAAGTCGGCCTCGAGGGCGTCGAACCGCTCGCACCCGCGGGCTGGGAGTCCGGCTAGCGCTCGATCAGCCGCTCTCGCAGCCGCTCGATCAGGGTGGAGTCGACGCCGCCGAGGGCGAGCAGCGTGGCGGTGGAGCCGAAGCGCTCGTCGATGCCGCGCAGCATCGCCTCCATCGTGCCGGGTGTGGAGTCGAGCATGGCGCGCGTGAGCTCGAGGCCCCACCGCTCGCCCCTCGCCGCGATCTGCTCGTCGCTGAGGTCACGCCACATCGTCAGGTACTCGCGGGTCAGCACGTAGTCCTCGACGATCGTCTCGTCGGGGACGCCCAGTACGCGCAGCAGCAGCGCGGCGGTCACGCCGGTGCGGTCCTTGCCGCCCTCGCAGTTGAAGGCGATCGCCTGCCCGTCCTCGACCTCGGCGATCGCCGCGAAGACCTCGCCGACCGCCGGCATGCACTTCTCGATCCCCGGCAGGTAGTCGAGGCCCGAGCCGGAGCGCTCGCGCATCGCGAGGCGCTCGGTCGAGGTCCGGAGACTGCGCTGGTAGGGCACGTGCCGGTGCTCGACGCCGTGCTCGTGCAGCGTGGAGATGCCGGTCCGCTCGAGCTCGTCGTCGGAGCGCAGGTCGAGCACGAGCGCCAGGTCGAGGTCGAGCAGGCGCTGCACGTCGGCGGGCGTCGCCTCGCAGAGCGTGCTCGAGCGGTAGACGGTGCGCCAGCGCAGGAGCGCGCCGTTGTGGGTCGCGTAGCCGCCGAGGTCGCGGAAGTTCCTCACCCCTTCGAGATTGATGCGGCGCTCGTCGATGGCGGTCGGGTTCGTCATGCGGGTTCCTCCCTAGCTGGTCCCTGTTACTCCCTGTGTGTGGTGCCGAGCAACTCCTGCGCCCAGCGCGAGGTGAGGTTGGCGGAGAAGACCGTGAGGAAGATCGCGAGGCCGGGCGTGAGGAACAGCCACCACGCGCCGGCGTTCACGAACTGCCGCCCGTCGGCGACCATCGCGCCCCACGAAGCGTCGGGCGGCTGTACGCCGAAGCCGAGCACGGCGATCATCGCGAGGACCGGCAGCATCTGCGGCAGGATGTGCCGCTCCAGCAGCCGCGGCGTGCCCGCACCGAGCGCAATCGCCGCCTCCACATACGGCTCCTCGCGCACGCTCAGCGTTTGCGCCCGCGCCATCCTCGCGAATTGCACCCAGCTGAGTGCGGCCAGCAGGAAGACCAGCTGCCGGATGCCGGGCCCGAGGATATAGAGCACGAGGACCGCGAGCAGCAGGTAGGGGAAAGCGAGCTGCAGGTAGGGGAAAGCGAGCTGCAGGTCGGCCACGCGCATCACGGTCTGGTCGGGCAGTCCGCGCGCATACCCGGCGATCAACCCGAGCGTGGAGCCGAGCAGCGACCCGATGATCACCACGCTGCCGGCGATGCCGACTGTGATCCGCGCGCCGACAAGCGTGCGCGCCAGCACGTCGCGCCCGAGCTGGTCGGTGCCGAGCAGGTGCAGCGTGCCGTCCTGCCCTCGGCTGAGCGGCGCGAGTAGCCGGTCTGCGAGCACCGGCGCCGAGTGCTCCGGCAGCGGCAGCCAGGGCGCGACGATCGCGATCGCGACGATCGTGATCAGCAGCGCCGCCGCCAGCGCGTAGAGCGGCCGCCGGCGCAGCTCGCGCGCGAACTGCCGGCCTCGCGTGCGGCGAGGCGGCACGACGGCCGCTCGCTCCGCGCGAGCGCGCGACGCAGACCTCGCGCCGCCGAAGGGGGCGACCGCCGCCGGGGCAGCCCTCGACGCCTGGGTGCGAGGTCATGACAGCCGCACCCGCGGATCGAGGCCGGCGCAGGAAAGATCGACCACGAGGTTGACGGCGACGACGAAGACGCCGAAGTAGATCACGGACGCCATCACGACGGGCAGGTCGCGCGCCGAGACCGATTCGAGCGTGAGCTGGCCCAGCCCGGGCCAGGCGAAGACGGCCTCGATCAGCACGGCGCCGTTCATGAAGGCGATCACCAGCCCGATCTGCGTCGCGAAGACGATCGCCGCGTTGCGCAGCACGTGGCGGAAGGCGATCGCCTGCTCGCGCAGGCCCTTCGCGCGGGCCACGACCACGTACTGCCGCGCGAACTCGTTGCGCAGCGCCGCCTGGAGGATCAGAACCGTGGTGGCCGAGCGGGACGATCGCAAGCGCGAGGGCGGGCAAAGGTCAGCTGCCGGAGGTCGCCGTAGCCCCCGCTCGGCAGCCAGGGCAGCGCGACCGCGAAGATGTAGAACAGCGCGATCGCGAACCAGAACGGCGGAAGCGAGGCGAACCCGGTCGAGAGCGTCGTGACGACGCCGTCGAGCCAGCCGCTCGGCGCGCGGGCCGAGGCGATCGCCAGCGGGAGCGCCAGGACGACGACGATTGCCCGCGACGCTGCTGCTCGCGGCGGCGGCGCTGGCAGCCGCTCCTTCACCAGGTCCGTCGCCGTCCTCGGCTGCACCATGGAATCGCCGAAGTCGCCGCGCAGCGCGCCGGCAAGGTAGTCGGCGTAGCGCCCATGGAGCGGCCGGTCGTAGCCGAGCTTGCTGCTGAGGCGCTTGATCTCCTCGTCGCAGGTGAACTCGGGATCGGCCAGCAGCTCGACCGGGTTGCCGATCACCGAGGTCGCGAAGAAGACGAGCGTCACGAGGGCGGCGAGCACGCCCGCCGCGCTGACGATGCGCCCCGCGAGGTAGCGGATCATGCGAAGCGGAGGTCCTGGAGCTGGATGTAGAGGTTGAGGGGCAGCCTCGATGTGTCCACGAACGGCGCGTGGCCGTGCACCTGCTGGACCCCGGCCACCCAGACCCGGGGCGGCGCTGTAGCCGGACGTCCTGGCCGCGCGACCAGCTGTCGAAGCGGTAGGGGCCGGTTCCGGGCGGCGCCTCCGCGAAGTCGAGGTAACCCTCGCCGGAGATCGCCCTGGGCGGCATCGCGACGTATGCGAGCCGCAGGTTGAGGGTGATGAACTCGGGATTCGGGCGCGGCGTGATGGCGCGGACCGTCAGCTCGTCCATCGCCTCCATGCTCGTGATCGCGCTGTTGAGGAACTGGAACTTGCGCAGCTCGGTGGTCACGTCTGCGTTTGCGAGGAGTTCGTAGGATGCCGTCGCCGCCTCCGCGGTCCAGGACTCGCCGTTGTGGAAGCTCACGCCCGGCCGCAGCTGGAAGACCCAGTCGAGGCCGTCCGGCTGCTGCTCCCAGGACTCGGCGAGCGCGCCGACGATCTCCCACTGCGGCGAGCCGTCCGCGGCGAGCGTCAGCCGGGGCTCGACCATGGTCTCGTAGACCTGCCGGGTGACGAGCATTTGCCCGAACCCGGACAGCCATGGCAGCAGGTCCGGTGGCTCGACCTCGCTCGCGATCACGAACTCGTCCGGGAACTCGACGGCCGCAGCCTGTGGCGTGGCGGCCGCCGCCGGCGCAGTAGCGGCAGCCGTCGCTCGGGTTGCCGCTGTCGCCGTCGCCTGGGGAGCAGAGGGAGCAGCGGCCGTCGGCTGCGCTGTGGCTGCGGTCGCTGTCGGCTGCGGCGCGGCGGTCGCGGTTGCCGCCGGCTCGTCGTCGCCAGCGTCGCCGCAGCCGGTCAGTGCCGCCGACGCCAGACCGAGTACGCCGAGGCCACTCGCGCCGAGCAGGCGCCGGCGCGTGAAGCGAGGTGCGTTGTGGGGGCTCGGTGGGGATGTCACTGTACTTGTGGATTCGTCTCGTACGGGCATGACACCTCCGTCGCTGGGGTACGCGAGGCAAGCGTCGGGGCGCAGGCTTAAGGCGCGGTTAGGAGGGGGTTAAGGGCCGGTTAGCACGGCGATAACGCTCGGTGAGCGAGGCCTTAAGGCCAGGTTAACCGCCCGCGGGCGGCTCCTCGTCGTCCCACTCCGCGTAGGCCATCGTGTAGCCGATCCAGAAGGCGAGCGCCGAGATCGCGGCGAGGCCCGCGCCGACGGGCAGCGCCAGTGCGGCGTAGGAGCGCCGCGAGGCGGCCGCGAAGAAGACGAGCAGCTGCAGCGCCGCCCCGGCCATCAGCAGCAGGCCGATCGTCCGCGAGCGCTCGCCGTCGCTCATGCGGAACTGCTCCCGGGCGCCTCGGCCAGTTCCGGCGGCAGCAGGTTGGGGATGCCGTCGTCGATGCGGTAGCGGTGGTCGCAGGCCGCGCAATGCAGCTCGCCGCGCAGGATCTCCTCGCGGCCGTGCGAGTCGGTCGCCGTCTGCTCCACGCTCAGCGTCAGTTCGCCTTTGCAGACAGGGCAGACGAGGATCTCCATCAGGTCGGGACGCATCGAGCCTCCGTGGCGCGGACCGTGGCCTGGCGGCTTCCAATGATAGGTGCTGCATCCGGCGGGCGCTGCTGGCCGCCGTCCGGTGGCCTGACTAGACTCGAACATCTAGAAGCACGAGGGGTGGAGCGGCGCGATGGCAGAGCGGATCCCGCTGCAGCGCGCCGTCGCCGTGATCGGCGACGACAGCGTCGCGATCCGGCGCTCGCGCGCCCAGTTGCTCGCGCCGCTGATCCAGCTCGCCCTCGCCGCCGGAGCCGTCGCGCTGATCGTCTTGTTCCTCGACGTGCTGCCGCTGGCGCTGCTCGTCGTGCTGCTCGGGGTCGCGCTGCTGATGGGGCCGATCGCGACGCTCGGGCTGGTTTACAACGTGATCGGCCGCTCCGTGCTGCTGGAGCGCGAGAAGCAGTCCGTGCGCTGGCAGCAGGGGCTGCTTGGCCTCGGCCTCGGCACCGACGAGCTCGTGCCCTTCTGGCGCATCGACCACATCGCCGTCGAGGGCGACTACGAGGCCGAGCTGGCCGGAGGCGAACGCCAGGACCTCGTGAGTTGGGACGTCGAGCTGGTCAAGGACAACGGCAGGCGGCTCGAGATCGGCACCGTCGTCGCGGCGCGCCCGCTCGCCGCCGAGGGCCTCGCGCGCGCCAATCGCCTCGCCGAGGCCATCGCCGAGCGCAGTGATTCCGAGGCGCGCCTGGCTACGCTCCCGGACGAGCCCGACGCGTCCGACGAGCCGCCACCCGCGGAGCGCCCGAGGCGTCGTCGCCGCCTGGTCCGCGCCGGATCGCGCCCGCCGGAGACCGAGCAGTGAGCGCCGCAGACACGGGGACGCCTCGGAGCGAGGAGCCGCTGGAGCAGCGACTGCTGCGCGAGGCGCGCACGATCGCCGTCGTTGCGCGCTCGAATCGCACCAGCCGCCCCTGGCACGAGGTCGCCGACTACCTGATCGAGGCGGGGTACCGGGTCTACCTCGTGAACCCGCTGCTCGACGAGGCGCTCGGGCGGCGCTGTTACGACAGCGTCGGCGAGCTGCCGGAGCGCGTCGACATCGTCGATGTCTTCCGCCGCGTGCCGGAGGTGCCTGGCGTCGTCGAGGACGCGATCGAGGCGGGTGCGGGCGCGATCTGGCTGCAGCTCGCGATCGTGGACGAGCAGGCGGCGGCGCGGGCCCGCACTGCGGGGCTGCAGGTGGTGATGGACCGCTGCACGAAGGTCGTTCACGCGCGGATGCGTGCCGAAGCCGCCGGGGGTGGGTTACACTAACGCTCTTCCCCAGCCGGGAGCGGAGAGGGGCGCGCTTGATCCCGAGCCTCCGTGAGTCTTGCGGCGTCATGGGTATCTTCGCGCCCGGCGAGGATGTAGCACGCCTCACCTTCTTTGGGCTGCACTCGCTCCAGCATCGCGGACAGGAATCGGCGGGTATCGCCACCGCGAATGGCGAGCCGCGGATCGAGCGCTTCGCCGAGATGGGTCTCGTCACCCAGATCTTCCACGAGGACGTGCTCTCCGGCCTCGGGGGCACGCACGCGATCGGCCACACCCGCTACTCGACGACCGGGTCGAGCACCAGCGCGAACATGCAGCCGCTCATCGTCTCCGGCCCGCAGGGCGAGCTCGCGCTCGCGCACAACGGCAACGTCGTCAACGCCGACCTGATGCGCAGCGAGCTGATCGAGCGCGGGGTCGAGTTCTCCACCGGGACGGACTCCGAGGTGCTCGCGCACCTGCTCGCGACCGCGCCCGAGCTCACCTGGCAGCAGCGCTTCAACTACATGATGCGGCGCGCCTCGGGGGCCTACTCGCTGACGCTGCTGACGCCGGACGCGCTGTTCGGCGTGCGCGATCCGCTCGGCATCCGCCCGCTCTGCCTCGGCCGCCTCGGCGACGGCTGGGTGCTCGCCTCCGAGACCTGCGCGCTCGACACGCTGGGCGCGGAGTTCGAGCGCGAGATCGATCCCGGCGAGGTCGTGCGCATCGACGAGTCGGGTGTGCAGTCCTGGACCTTCAGCGGCGAGCGCTCGGCCGGCCCCTCGCTCTGTCTGCTGGAGCACATCTACTTCGCCCGCCCGGACTCCATGCTCCAGGGCGAGCGGGTCTACCCCGTGCGGATGCGAATGGGCGCGCAGCTCGCGCGTGAGCACCCCGCCGAGGGCGACGTCGTGATCGGCATCCCGGACTCGGCGACCGCCGCGGCCGTCGGCTACGCGCAGGAGTCCGGCATCCCCTACGTCGAGGGCCTCGTCAAGAACCGCTACGTCGGGCGCACCTTCATCCAGCCGGACCAGCGGCTGCGCGATCGCGGCGTGGAGCTGAAGTTCAACCCGCTGCCTGAGCTGCTGAGCGGCCGGCGCGTCGTCGTCGTCGACGACACGATCGTGCGAGGCACCACGACGCCGCGCGTCGTGGCGATGCTGCGCAAGGCCGGGGCGCGCGAGGTGCACATGCGCATCACCTCGCCCCCGATCACGCACCCCTGCTTCTACGGCGTCGACATGGCGACGCGCGGCGAGCTGATCGGCGCGCACCTCGAGGTCGAGGAGATCCGCAAGCACATCGACGCCGACACACTCGGTTACCTCTCGCTCGAGGGGACCGTCGGCGCGACCGGCCAGCAGCGGGACGCGCTCTGCGCAGCCTGCTTTACCGGCGAGTACCCGAGCGATGTGCCGTTGCAACTGGACAAGTTCGCCCTCGAGGGCGAGGGCTCCTTCGATCGCCACGCGGTCCCGCTGCGCGCCGTTCACTGAGCATGAGGGACGGTGCATGACCCGGCCCGGCCCGACGCCTCCCCCGGAACCCGTGCGATGAGCGCCCCGACTGAGCGATCGTCCGCCCCGCTGCGCTACGCCGATGCGGGTGTCGACGTGCCGGCGGCCGAGGCGAGCCTGCCCGGCCTGCGGCTGATCGCCTCGCGTACGAGCCGCCCCGAGGTGCTCGGCGGCGTCGGCGCCTTTGCGGGCCTGTTCCAGCTCGGCGCCGGACGCTACCGCGACCCGGTGCTCGTCGCCAGCGCCGACGGCGTCGGCACCAAGCTGCTGGTCGCCGCGGCGCTCGGACGCTACGAGAGCGTCGGGCGCGACCTCGTCAACCACTGCGTGAACGACATCCTCACCGCCGGCGCCGAGCCGCTGTTCTTCCTCGACTACCTCGCGACCAGCGGCCTGTCGCAGGAGCGGCGCCTCGAAGTCGTCGCCGGCGTCGGCGCGGCCTGCGAGGAGAACGGGGTCGCGCTGCTCGGCGGCGAGACCGCGGACATGCCGGACCTCTACTCGCCCGGCGACTACGACCTCGCCGGTTTCATCGTCGGCATCGCCGAGCGCGAGGCGATCATCGACGGCTCGGCGATCGAGGAGGGCGACGTGCTGATCGCGCTGCCCTCGACGGGCTTGCAGACGAACGGCTACTCGCTCGTGCGCGAGATCTTCGGCGTCGCCAAGGGCCTCGGCGAGGAGCACGATCGCGAGCTGTTGGACGCGCACGTCGAGGAGCTTGGCGGCACGCTCGGCGAGGCGCTGCTGGCGGTGCACGGCTCCTTCCTCGAGGTCGCGCGGCCGCTGCTGCCGCGCCTGCACGGGATCGCGCACATCACCGGCGGCGGGCTGCCGGGCAACGTGCCGCGGATGCTGCCCGAGGGCCTGTGCGCACGCATCGACACCGCGAGCTGGACGCCGCCGCCGCTGTTCGGGCACATCCAGCGCGCGGGCGGCATCGAGGACGGCGAGATGTTCCGCACGTTCAACATGGGCGCAGGCCTGGTGCTCGCCGCGTCGTCCCCGGACGCGGCAGCCGTGCTGGAGGCGGCGCCGGGAAGCTGGCGGCTCGGTGCGGTCGAACGCCGCACCGAGGGCGGACCGGCCATCGCCGGGCTGCCGGACTGACGAGACAGCAAGGAGACAGCGCGAAGACATCGCGAAGACAGGGGGAAGCGTGATGCGGGCGATCCTGAGCGTCTACGACAAGACGGGCATCGCCGAGCTGGCGAAGGGGCTGCACGAGCTCGGCTGGGAGCTGTTCTCCACCGGCCGCACGCAGGCCGCGATCGCCGACGCGGGCGTGCCGGTCGAGAGCATCGCCGAGATGACCGGCAGCCCCGAGATGCTCGAGGGGCGCGTGAAGACGCTCCACCCAAAGGTCCACGGCGGCTTGCTCGCCCGGCGCGACCGCGAGGACGACGCAGCCGAACTTGCGGAGCACGGCATCGAGCCGATCGATCTCGTCGCCGGCAATCTCTACCCCTTCATCGAGACCGTCAGCGGCACTGACGTAAGCCTCGGTGAGGCGCTCGAGGAGATCGACATCGGCGGCCCGACGATGATCCGCGCCGCCGCCAAGAACCACCCCTGGGTGATCCCAATCGTCGACCCGGCGGATTACGCGATGATCCTCGAGGCGCTGCGCGCGGGCGGGCTCGGCGCCGGGCAGCGGCGCGCGCTCGCGGCGAAGGCCTTCGCGCACGTCTCCCACTACGACGCCGCGATCGCCGAGTACCTGCGCGGCGAGGACGATCTGCTGCCGGAGCAGCTGACGCTGGCGATGACCCGCGTCGAGGTCATGCGGTACGGCGAGAATCCGCACCAGCGGGGCGCCTTCTATCGCCTCGACTCAGTGCGCCAGCCCGTCGAGGGCATCGGCGGCTTCGAGCAACACCACGGGCAGGGAATGTCGTACGTCAACTTCCTCGATGCCGACGCCGCCTTCAATCTCGTCTGCGACGTCGAGGGCGCTGCGGTGGCGATCATCAAGCACACGAACCCCGCCTGTTTCGCCGCCGGCGCCGCAGGCGATGCGCTCACCCCGCTCTACCAGCGTGCGCTGGCCGAGGGCGACTACGTGTCGGCGTACGGCGGCATCGTCGCGGTCAACCGACCGATCGACTTCGAGATGGCGGACGCGCTGCGGCAGGTACGCAATCCCGAGTCCGGTGTGCGCATGCGCTATGACATCGTGATCGCGCCGAGCTACACGGAGGACGGTCTGGAGCACCTCAAGAAAAAGTCGAAGGACCTGCGCATCCTCGAGGCGCCGCCGGGTGAAGCGCGACGCGAGCGCGTCGAGGCTCGCGGCATCCGCGGCGCGATGCTGCTGCAGACGGCCGATGTCTCTGAGGAAACGACGTTCGACGTCACGAGCGAGCGGGAACCCTCGGAGGCGGAGCTCGAGGACTTGCGGCTCGCCTGGGTGGTGTGCAAGCACGTCAAGTCGAACGCTGTCGCGTTCGTGAAGGACGGCGTGCTGATCGGCATGGGTGCCGGCCAGCCCAACCGCGTCGGCAGCGCCCGCCTCTGCCAGCAGCAGGCGGGCGAACGCGCGCGCGGTGCGGTTGCCGCGACGGATGCGTTCATCCCCTTCCCCGACACCATCGAAGTGTGCGCCGAGGCCGGCTGCACGGTCATCGCTCACACCGGTGGCTCGATCCGCGACGAGGACTCGATCGAGACCGCGAACCGCCTCGGCGTCTCGCTGGTGGCGACCGGAGCGCGCCACTTCCGCCACTAGGCCAACGCAGCCGGGATGCCCCGGACGCGCTCCGGCTCCCTCTCCCCTCGCGGGAGAGACACCCCAGGGTGCTAAGGCGTCAAGCGGCGAGCTGCTCGCGGTCGTGGCGGTGCGCCCAGGCGGTGGCCTCGTCGTAGCAGGTGCGGGTCCTCAGGCAGCCGTGGAGGTAGCCGACGAGGCGGTTGCCGAGGGCGCGCAGCGCCTGGTGGTGAAGGTCGCCGGCGGCGCGCCGCCGATCGTAGAAGTCGTGGCAGCCCGGGCTCGCCTGCAGCGAGCACAGCGCCCAGCGGTCGGCGGCGTCGGAGAGCCGGCGGTTGCGGACGAAGCGCGCCCGCACGGTCCGCTTGCGGCCGGATGCTACGGTCAGCGGCGAGGTAGCGGCGTAGTTCCTGCGGGACTTCGCCGAGTCGTAGCGTTCGGGGTCGTCCCCGAACTCTCCGAGCACCCGGGCGCCGAGGACGACGCCGAGGCCGGGCAGGGAGCGGTAGATTGCGGCGTCCGGGTGCTGCTCAACATGGCTCGTGAGCTCGGCCTCGAGCTCCTTGATCTGACGATTGATCTCAGCGATCAGCGCAACCGCCGAGCGGGTGCTCGCGGCGAACGCCCGGCTCACCAGCGGCGGCGCCTCAAGCTGCGGGGAGCGCAACGCCGCGCGGACCGCGGCGGCGCGCTGCTCGATGCCGCGCTTGCGGCCGCCGCGCCTGAGCGCCGCGCGGATCTGGGTGCTGCTCAGTCGCGCCGCCTCACGCGGGCCGGGCGCCGTGGCCAGCAGCCCCAGCGCGTCACCGTGCGCGAGACTGGGGAAGGCCTGCAGTGCGTCCGGGCGAGAATCCGCACCGCGGCGGCCTCGTCGCTGTCGCCTGCGACCGGGCGGTGGTTGTGGCGGTCGGTGCGGACGAGGTCGGCGAGTAGCTTGGCGTCGCCGGCGTCGGACTTGGCGCCGCCGACGTGGTGGCGCTCGCGGTAGCGTGCCGCCGAGCGCGGGTTGATCGCGTAGACGCGGTAGCCGGCCGCGAGCAGGGCCGAGACCCAGGGCCCGCGGTCGGTCTCGATGCCGATCACGACGTCGCCGGGCCCGGCGACGTGCTGTGCGACCAGTTCGTGCAGTGCGGTGACGCCCTTGACGCCTTCGGGCAGCCGCCTGGCGGAGAGCCGCTCACCCGCCTCGTTCATGAGCTGGACGTCGTGGTGGTCTTCGGACCAGTCGTCGCCAACGTACAGGGTCATCGTGCCTCGCTTCCCTCCGCTTCGTGCTGCTTGCTGCGACCTGCCGGGTTGGTCCTGCGACGGCCTAATGGAACAGTGCTCTCGGGCACGACACCCCAGCAGTGCTGCGGACAACCCAGATGTACCAGCCGGGGCACGGTCTCTCCCTGGAGGTCCGAAGGCCTCGGGGCAAGGAAGTGCTCACCGGCCGGCGGGTCCGGGACCAGCCTGCCCGATACACCGGGCTGCTGGTCGAACCCCATTAGGGCGGGGGTGAGGGGCGCCGCGCGCCAGCGCGGCCAGCGAGGGCAGGCGATGACGGAAGACCGGGCCAGGGCCAGGGCGCGGCGCCTCGGGCGGCAATCCACGGACGCCGAGCGAGCCCCCTCAAGGCGATCGCACTAGCACTCCGCGAGTCACCTCCAGAATCCCCCTCACCCTAACCCTCTCCCGCCAGGGGAGAGAGGGTTAGGGTGAGGGCGCTGCGGTGCCCGGAAGCGCTCTCTCCCCCAGTCAGGGAGAGGGTGGGGCGAGTGCCCCCGCTTCCCGGGTGCCCCGGACGCGTCATAAGCGGATACGATGGGCGCACGATGGCGAACGTCGATCTCGTGCTGCCGGTCTACAACGAGGAGCTGATCCTCGCGACCAGCGTTGCGCGCGTCCTCGAGTGGATCGGCGAGCATCCGGAGCACGAGTGGCGCATCGTCGTCGCCAACAACGCCTCGACCGACCGCACCTACTCGATCGCGCGTGAGCTCGAGGCGGAGTACGGCGGCAAAGAAGGCGGTCGCTTCGTCGCGCTGCACATCCCGGTCAAGGGACGAGGCATCGCGCTGCGCGTCAGCTGGCTGACCTCGCCCGCCGACGTGCTGGCCTACATGGACGTCGATCTCTCGACGGACATGAAGCACCTGCCGGAGTTGATCGACCCGATCGCGGCGGGGCAGGTGGACATCGCCTACGGGACGCGGCTGCACCGCGACTCGGAGACGGAGCGATCGTTCCGCCGCGAGCTCACCTCGCGCACCTACGTGCAGATCCTGCGCCGGCTCGGTCGGCTCAACGTCAGCGACGCGCAGTGCGGGTTCAAGGCGATCGGGCGCGAGCCCGCACGGGCGCTGCTCCCGCTGGTGCGGGACACCGGCTGGTTCTTCGACTCGGAACTGCTGCTGCTGGCGCAGGAGAACGGCTATCGCCTGCGTGAGGTGCCCGTGCGCTGGATCGAGGATCGCGACAGCCGCGTCGCGATCCTCCACACGGCGCTTGAGGATCTCAAGGGACTGTGGCGGCTGCGCATCGGCGGCGTGCCGCGCGTACCGCAGCGCGGAGGCGGTGCGTAGCAGCGGATCGGGCGCATCTTTTTGGCCGTCTCCGGGCGGCGAATCCTTGACCGTAGCAAAGGGGTCTCGCTAGGATCGCCGCGCTTGGAAGCGGGGCATGGCCTCGCTGTGACGGCTGCTTGCCTCGGGCAGCGAAAGAGGGGTGCTCGATGATCTTCGGTGAAGTCGGAGAAGCCCTCGAACTCACCATCATCTTCGTGATGATGATGGGGGCCTTCGCGACGCTCGTGCTGCTCGGCAAGTGGTGGGAAGCCTAGAGACGGCGACAACCATCGGCTCGAGCTTGAGCTGATCGGGGGGAGCGGATGGCGACGACCGAGCGCCCGCAGGGCCGACCGCTTGCTGATCGGCTGTACGACTTCACCGTCAACAACCGCGTCTGGCGTTCGATCATCCGCACGGGCTACCCGAACACGCCGCGCAACCAGATGCTCGCGGTCGCGACCAACGTCTTCCTGCACCTGCACCCGACGCGCATCCACCGCACCCACGTCAAGATCACGCACACCTACTGCCTCGGTGGCCTGTCCTTCTTCCTGTTCCTCGGGCTGACGATCACGGGCGTGCTGCTGATGTTCTATTACGTGCCCTCGGTGGAGCGGGCGTACCAGGACATGCAGGCGCTGCAGACGGATGTGCGCTTCGGGATGCTGATGCGCAACACGCACCGCTGGATGGCGCACGGCATGGTGATCACCGTGCTGATGCACATGATGCGCGTCTTCTACACCGGCGCGTACAAGCCGCCTCGCGAGTTCAACTGGATCGTCGGCGTGGTGCTGCTCGTGCTCACGCTGCTGCTCTCCTTCACCGGCTACCTGCTGCCGTGGGATGAGTTGGCCTTCTGGGCGATTACGGTCGGCACGAACATGATCGGCTCGGACCCGATCCTGGGCGAGGTCAACCAGTTCGTCATGATCGGCGGCTTCGAGGTTGGGCAGAACGCGCTGATCCGCTTCTACACCCTCCACGTGGTCGCACTGCCGCTGTTGGCGGCGGTCTTCATGGCCGTCCACTTCTGGCGAATCCGCCGTGACGGCGGGCTCGCCCGGCCGCTGTAGGCGCCGGGCGCAGGCGCGCGGAGAGGCGAAGGAACGCCGATGGTCGCTGAGGCTCCCGCTCGCGGTCCCTCGAGGTCGCGTGGCGCCGTACCCAGCGCACGCCCGCGCCGCCAGCGCGAGGAAGAGCTGCTGGTCTGGCCGGACCTGGTCTTCGTCGAGTTCATCTCGGCGCTGGTCTTCACGCTGACGTTCGTCGCGCTGGCGATCCTGATCAACGCGCCGCTGCAGGACCGCGCGAACCCGGCGAACACGCCCAACCCCTCGAAGGCGCCGTGGTACTTCCTGAACCTTCAGGAGCTGCTGCTGCACATGCACCCGGCGCTGGCCGGCGTGATCGTGCCCACGGTCTTCCTGATCATCCTCGGCGCCGTGCCGTTCTTCGACACCTCGCACGAGGGCCAGGGGCAGTGGCTGAGCACGCCGCGCGCCTGGCCGAACCTGATCGTCGGCGCGATCGTCGGCACGATCGGCACCTGGTTGTTGATCCTCTACAACTCCGGCAAGCACATCGTCGCCTTCGAGCGCTTCACGTTCGATGCCGACAGCTTCGACAGGTTCCCGCCGCTGATCGTGGACGGACCCGTGCGCGAGTGGCCGGCGAGCCTGGGCTGGCTGAAGAGCGTTCGCGCGCTGCAGACGGAGATCAACTGGCCGAGCGAGCTCGAGCGGATTCCGCTCGGCGAGACGTTCGTGCGCACGGACCTGCTCGGCCTGCCGCGCGGCAGCCTCCAGTGGAACTTCCCGGCCTGGATCGTCGAACAGGCGATCCCGATCAACCTGATGCTCGGCCTGCCGGCGCTGCTCTGCCTCGTTGCCTGGCGCCTCGGCCTCGCGAGCACACGTCGTGACTTCATGATCCTGTTGTTCTCCGGCTGGCTGGGCGCCTACCTGACGCTCACGATCGCCGGTACGTACTTCCGCGGCGAGGGCCTCGAGTTGCTCTGGCCGTGGGAAGTCAAGCCCGCCGAGTCATGATCGTCGGACGAGAGGCCGGACAGTGACGAACGAGGGCGAACGCGGAGGCGCTGCGGTGCAGGACGCTCCCGATCCCGGACAGGTGACGGACGCCTGGCGCGAGGCGATCGCCGCGCGTCGTACCCGCGCTCCCGAGGATGCGCCGGTTCCGGGCGCACAGGCGCGCCGGCCCACCGGACCCATCGCCTCGCGCCGCAACTTCATCCGCGCCTCCTTCTGGGGCGGGCTCGGACTGGCGCTGCTCGGCACCGTCGGCTCGCTGCTGGACTTCATGTACCCGCGCGGGATCAAGGGCTTCGGTAGTCCGGTGCCCGCGGGCAACATCTCCGAGTTCCGCAAGGGCGCCGACCCGGTCCACTTCATCACCGGTCAGTTCTGGCTGGTGAACCTCGACCCGAGCGAGACGCGTTACGGCGGCAGTGGGGGCGGCGACGGGCTGCTCGCGCTCTGGCATAAGTGCCCGCACCTCGGCTGCACCGTGCCGTGGCGTTCCGGCTTCACCTACGAGAACGACCGGGGCTGGTACCGCTGTCCCTGCCACGGCTCCACCTACACCAAGTCCGGCATCCGCGTCTTCGGACCGGCCCCGCGCTCGATGACCACGATGAAGGTGGATGTCGACGCAGCGGGCAACATCACCGTGCAGACGGGCGACCGCCAGGACGGCGGTCCGGATAACCCGCAGCGCGCGGGCGCGACCTCCTGATGCAGCAGGTGATGCAGCAGGCCGGCGGACTCTCTCGGGGAACTGAGGCGAGATGAACACCAGCAAACAGGTCAACGTGATGATCGGGCTGCTGTTCGTGACCTTCGTCGTCACCGTCGGCTACCTCTTCAACGAGGCCAACCGCCAGGAGGTCGAGTCCGCCGAGATCCACGAGCGCAACGCCGAGCGCGGCGCGCGCCTGTTCGTGCAGAACTGCCGCAACTGCCACGGCCTCGACGGCACGGGCAGGGACGCCGAGGGCAGGGGCACGGTCGGCGTCGCGCTGAACGCGCCGCACTTCCTGATCCTCGGCGAGGACAACGTCTACGGCGTGGAGGCCACCTCCGCGAGCGAGGCCGAGGTGATCCGCACCTACCTGCGCGAGACCATCACCTGCGGGCGCGCCGGGACCTTCATGCCGAAGTGGGACATCGACTTCGGCGGTTCGCTGTCGGCCACGCAGGTCGAGCAGCTAGTGACACTGATCAGCGGCGATCCCACGGGCGAGCACGACTACTGGGAGCTCGTCCTCGAGGAGGGCGAGCACGCCGACGAGGAGCAGTTCGGCGCCGTGCTCGAGCAGCGCTTCGCCCTGACCGCCGCCCTCACGGAGCAGTACGGCCGCGAACCGACCGCGGAGGAGGTCGACGCCTACCGTCAGCAGCTCACTCCCGAACAGTTCGTGGGCGTCGTTGAGCGCTACCGCCGCCATCCGACGGCCGCCGAGATCCATGCGGAGAGCGAGGCCGTGACGATCACCCGCGACGCGACCTCGATCACGAACACGACGGACAACTGCGGCCAGTTCTCCACAGATACGAAGCTCGTGCGGCGCACCCGCGGGGATCCGCGCATGCCAACGCCAACGCCAACGCCCCCGCGCAACGGCGAAGCCACGGAGGCGACGCCGGTCGTCCCAACTCCCGAGGAGGGCAGGCGCCTCGTCGAGGCGCTTGGCTGCCTCAGCTGCCACACGATCGACGGCAGCAAGCTACTCGCGCCGACCTGGCAGGGTCTGTTTGGGAAAACCGAGCAGTTGGAAGACGGGAGTACCGTTGTCGTCGACGAGGCCTACGTTCACGAGTCGATCCTGATGCCACAGGCGAAGATCGTGGCGGGATACCCGGATGTTGTCATGCCTGCTACCTTCGGTAGCCTGAACGAATTCCAACTCGAATCAATCGTGCTCTACCTGAAGACCCTCGCCGAATAGGCGCGGATCGCAGGAGCACGTACGGAACTGCCCGCCGCTGCAAGAGGGTTGCGACGGCGAGCAGGGCGAAAAGAGACAGACTGGCGGGGCAATCCGCCGAAGGGGGAAGAGATGGCACAGGTCGAGACGGGGAAGCGCTACCGCTGCACCGAGTGCAGTGCGGAGTTCATCGTCACGCGCGGCGGCGAAGGCATGCTTCGCTGCGGCGACCACGAGCTCGAGCAGATTTAGGAGCATCCCGATGGCCGTCGCACTGGGTAAGCGCTACAAGGACGCCGACTCCGAGATCGAGGTGCTCTGCATCAAGCCCGGCGAATGCAACCTCAACGTCGACGGGCGCGGCATGGAGGAACTGCAGCCGAAGGTGCTGCCCTCCGCCGACTAGCAGCGGCCGGACTCGTTTCCATCGCCAGGCCGGGAGCATCCGCTCCCGGCTTCGACGCGTGCGCTGACGGCGCGCTGCCGTGACCCCCTCGCCTGAACCGCTGCTGATCGAGGCGCGCCTGCTTACGATGGCGCGCCCGGGCGATCCGCCCGCGCCCGGTCGCGCGCCGGGCGCCGTCGCCTGCGCAGGCGGCCGCATCGTCGCCGTCGGCACGCCCGAGGAATGCGCGCGCCGCCTGCCCCCCGGGCAGCGTCGCATCGAGGCACACGAGGCGACGCTGCTGCCGGGCTTCGTCGATGCGCACGTCCACATCCTCGCCGCCGCCGCCGCGGCAGCCGGCCCGGACGTCTCGCCGCGCGGCGTCTCCAGCATCCCGGAGCTGCTCGAAGCGCTCCGCGAGGCGGCCGCACGCACGCCGCCCGGCCGGTGGGTGCGCGCCGGCGGCTACGAGGAAGCGATGCTCGCCGAGGGCCGCCAGCCCACGCGCGCCGAACTCGATCGCGTCGTGCCCGGCCATCCCGTCCGCCTGATCCAGCGCAGCGGACACGCCGAGGTGCTGAACTCGCGCGCGCTCGCCCTCGTTGGCATCGACGAGTCCACGCCGGAGCCACCCGGCGCACTCTTCGGGCGCGCGCTCGAGGACGGACGGCTCGACGGCCTGCTGCTTGGCATGGCGGACGTGATCGAGGCGGCGATGCCGCCGCCGAACCCCGCAGTGGTCGCGGCGCGCGTGCGCGACTGGGCGCACGCGCGGGCTGCCGAGGGCGTCACCACGCTCGTCGACGCCGGAGTCCGCAACGGGCCGGCCGAGTGGGCGTCCTTCGAGCGGCTGCTCGCCGCGGGCGCGATCCCGCAGCGCGTCGTGGCGATGGAGTCCGCGGACGCCCTCGGAACGCTGCCCGCCGAGGGCGCCGCCGGCCGCCTGCTGCGCGGCGAGACGAAGTTGCAGCCTGCGGTGTTCGAGGGCGAGACGCCGGATGTCGCCGGCCTCGTGACCCTCGTGCGCACGGCGATCGAGGCGGGACGCCGCGTCGCCGTGCATGCGCCGACGGAGCCGGCCGTCGCGGCGTCGCTGGCCGCCTTCCGCGCCGCGGGGGCGCCTCCGGGGCAGCGCATCGAGCACGCCCCGCTGCTGACGGCGGGGCTGGTCGAGGAGATTGTCGCGATCGGCGCGGTCGTCGTGGCGCAGCCGGGCCTGCTCGGCGAGGTGGCGGGGCGCTACCGGCAGCTGCTCGAGGGCGCGCAGCGGGCGCGGCTACACCCGTGGCGGGCGCTGCTCGACGCGGGCGGAGCGCTCGCCTTCAGCAGCGACGCCCCGATCTCCCGCGCGAGTCCTCTCGATTCGGTCGCTGCGGCGTCCTCGGAGCGTCCGGCCGACCTTGCGCCGGAGCAGGCGCTGACGCCGCTGGAGGCGCTGCATGCCTGGACCGCCGGTGCGGCCGACGCCGCCGGGCTGGAGGACCGCGGACGGCTGCGCGAGGGCGCTGCGGCGGACCTCGTGCTCATCGACGGGCCGCTCGGGGAGGACCCCGCCGCAGCCCGCGTGCGGCTGACCGTAATCGCGGGCGAGGTGGCGTTCGAGGCGGATGGTGGCGGGGCCGGCGTTTGACGCGCCGCGGGGGCCGCCCCTACGATCGCCGGACTGCGGTGAATACGCGACCCGGATGGGGCGCGGCGGGGACGGGACTGCGTGCTGCGTGACTGAGGTCTATGTCGGCGAATCGGAATCCTTCGAGGGCGCGCTGAAGCGCTTCAACAAGCGTGTCCAGGCGGACGGGATCCTCTCAGAGGCGCGTCGCGCCGAGTACTACGAGAAGCCCTCCGTACGCCGCAAGAAGAAAGAAGCCGCGCGCCTGCGCAAGCTGCGCAAGGCCATGCGAGCCCAGGTCAAGCGACGCTGACCCGGATCCCGGCCCCGGCCGGGATCCTCCCACTGGTGACGGCTGCACCCTCGCGTCCGGTGCGGCCGGGAGGCGCGATGCCCGCCCTGCTGGACACGATCCGCTCCGAGATGACCACCGCGATGCGCGAGCGCGACACACAGCGCCGCGACACCCTGCGGCTGCTGATCGCCGCCCTCGACAACGCCCGCATCGCCGCCGGACGCGAGCTCAGCGACGACGACGCGGTCGTCGCGCTGCAGCGCGAGGCCAAGCAGCGCCGCGAGTCGATCGAGGAGTATCGCAAGGGCAGCCGCGACGATCTCGCCGAGGCGGAGCAGGCGGAACTCGTCATCATCGAGGCGTACCTGCCCAGCCAGCTCGGCGAGGACGGGTTGCGCGCCCTGGCGCAGGAGGTGATCGCCGAGCGTGGCGCAAGTGGCCCGGGCGACCTCGGAGCGGTCATGGGTCCCCTTATGCAGCGCGTGCGCGGACGCGCCGACGGCCGGCAGGCGAACGCCATCGTGCGGGAGCTGCTGGCCGACGCCTGAGTTGGTCCTCGTCAACAGGCGCCAGCTCATGATCGGGGGCGGGATGGTCGCCCGGATCGACCGGAGTTGGAGGCAACGGTGCTGAGCCGCCCGGGCGAGGCCCGGGGCTGGTTCGGGCGGGCGGCCGGCGTGCTGCTGGGCCTCCTGATCGCCGCGGCGCTCTTCGCTGTCCTCTTCCCCTGGTTCCCCGGCGGCGCGGGCATGCGCGAGGGCGACGCCTCGCCCTGGACGCTCTCGGCGCCGCGCGACCTCTCCTACGAATCCGTCGTCCTCACGGAGCTGGCGCGCGGACAGGCCGCCGAAGCGATCCCGGATGTGCTGCGCCGCGACGACTCGATCGCCGAGGTCCAGATCGGCGTACTCGCGAGCCAACTCGAGGGGATCGAGGAGGCGCGCGCGGACATCCTCTCCGCGTCCGCGCGCGAGTCCCGGATCCGTGCCGCCACAGGCGGTGAACTGTCCGACGAGGCGGTCACGGTCCTGGGGGAGATTCCGGATACGGACTTCCGCACGCTGGGAGACGAGGCGCGCGACATCCTCGGGCGCACGCTCTCCAGCAGCATCGCCGCCGCCGGCGACAAGGCCGCCCGCGACAAGGCCGCCGAGTTGCTGCCGCTGAGCCTCGACGAGGCTCAGCGACTGGCGCTCACGGAGTTGATCGCTCCGCTGATCATCCCGACGCTCGTCGTCGACGAGTCACGGACCGCGGAGCGGCGCCAGGAGGCGCGGGACGCGGTGCCCCCGGTCCCCGTCACTCGCGAACGCGGCCGGGTGCTGGTCGTGCAGGAGCAGCGGCTGACCGCCGCCGACATCGAGCTGCTGGATGCGGCCGGGCTCAACCCCAGCGGCGTGAGCACCACGCACGTGCTCGCTGTGGCGATCGTCTCGCTGCTGTCCGGCGCGGCCTGCGGGGTCTATCTCTTCGTCGCGCGCCCCCCGGCGCTCGCCGGCGTTCGCCGCCTCACGCTGTTCACGCTGCTGCTGCTGGCGCCGGCCGCGGCGATCAAGTTCACGCTGCCGCTGGTGCTTCCCGACGTGGACCGGCACTTCCTAACCTACGCGCTCCCGCTGGCCGCCTCGCCAATCGCTGCGGTGGTGCTGCTCGACCTCGGCGCGGCCGTGCTGCTCACGGTGTTGCTGTCCTCGATCGCCGTGTTCGTCTCGATCTACCTGCCGTTCGCCGATGCGGCGGGCGGCGGCCAGCTGGAGACCGCGCGGGCGTTCTTCGCGGTCTGCGCCGCCTCGATGGCCGGGCTCTTCGTCGCCGCCAGGGCGAACAACCTGGGCCGCTACCTCACGGCCGGGTTCGCCGCGGCGCTTGCCGCCGGGGCTGCCCTCGGGACGGTGTGGCTGATCGATCCGGACCGCCGGGTCGAGGACCTCGTATGGATCACCGGGGCGGCGGGAGTCAGCGGGATCGCCTCGTCGCTGATCGGCGTCGGCTTCTTCGTCTTGCTGAGCCGCCCCTTCGGGATCATCACCCGCGTCGAGTTGATGGAGATCGCCCAGCTCAGTCACCCGCTGCTGCGCCGCCTCCAGGACGAGGCGCCCGGCACCTTCCAGCACTCGGTGATGGTCTCCAACATGGCGGAGCGCGCCGCCGACCGGATCGGCGCGGATTCGTTGCTCGTGCGTGTCGGCGCCTACTACCACGACGTCGGCAAGCTGGTCGCGCCGGGCTTCTTCGTCGAGAACTCGTCCGCCGAGGTCGATCCGCACTCCTCGCTGGACCCGCTCCAGAGCACGCGCGTGATCCAGCAGCACGTGGTCGCCGGCGTCGAGATCGCGCGCCGCGAGGGCATCCCCGTCGCGATCACCCAGTTCATCCCGCAGCACCACGGCACGCGCCTGGTGGAGTTCTTCTACCGCCGCGCCGCGGCCGAGGATCCGGACATCGACCCCGACCTCTTCCGCTATCCCGGACCGAAGCCGCAGAGCCGTGAGACCGCGATCGTCATGCTCGCCGACTCCAGCGAGGCCACGGTCCGCGCCAGTAGCGAGCGCTCCGCCGACCGCATCCGCGAGATCGTCGACACCACCGTGCGGGGACGCCTCGAGGAGCACCAGTTCGACGAGTGCGACATCTCGATGCGCGACCTGCGCGTCGTCGCCGACTCGTTCGTCGCGACGCTGACCGCCGTCTACCACCCGCGCGTCGAGTACCCCGAGCCGACTGCTCGCGAACTCGAGGATCGGGGTGTGACGGCGCCCGAGCGGCTTCGCGCCGGGGAACCGCTCCCGGATCGCCTGCCGCAAGGCGAGCGGGAGAGCGCCGGAGAGAGCGAGGGGGAATCCGCATCGCGCCCGATCTGGGCCTCGCCGCCCTGGCGCCGTCGCCGCGACGGCTAGGCCGGACAAGGGGCCGCGATT
This sequence comes from Dehalococcoidia bacterium, assembly GCA_965261685.1. Taxonomy (GTDB): domain Bacteria; phylum Chloroflexota; class Dehalococcoidia; order UBA2979; family UBA2979; genus VXMT01. The sequence goes on along the minus strand of CBDHDI010000028.1, from coordinate 857,069 downwards.
CGGCCTCGCCGGGCGCAGCCCCTATACTCGCGATACCCCGGGAGGATGGGTACACCGGTGCGGGCTGCGGTCGTGGTCTTCCCCGGCAGCTGGAGCGACGGCGACTGCCTGTTCGCCCTCGGGCGGCTCGGCGTCGACGCCTACCGCGTCTGGCATCGAGAGACCGATCTCGGGGGCGCGGAGCTGGTCGTGCTGCCCGGCGGCTTTTCCTATGGGGACTACCTGCGCTGCGGTGCGATCGCCCGCTTCTCGCCTGTGATGCAGGCCGTGCGCGCGCACGCCGAGGCCGGCGGCCTGACAATCGGCATCTGCAACGGCTTCCAGATCCTCTGCGAGGCGGGCATGCTGCCCGGCGTGCTGATGCGCAACGCCTCGCTGCAGTTCCGCTGCCAGCCCGTCCACCTCGTCGCCGCGGAGCACAGCTCGCCGTTCACCGCGGGGATCGAGCCCGGCCGCGTGCTGCAGGTGCCGATCTCGCACGGCGAGGGCAACTACTTCGCCGACGCCGCCACGCTCGAGGCGCTCGAAGCGCAGCGCCGCGTCGCCTTCCGCTACTGTACGGCGGACGGCCTCGTGACTCCCGACGCGAATCCCAACGGCTCGGTCGCGAACATAGCGGGCGTGCTCAACGCGCAGGGCAACGTGCTCGGCATGATGCCGCACCCGGAGCGCGCGGCCGCGCCGTTGCTCGGCGGCGAGGACGGCAACGCGATCTGGGAGTCCGCCCTCGCGGGGCTCGAGGCGAAGACCGCGGCGGCCTGACGCCGCCCGGAAGGAGAGTGCGTCGTGGCTTCTGACTTGACTCGGCCGGCCTACCCGGCCCGCCTGAACATCGACTATCCAGAGGAGGGGCTGAACCGCGCCACGACGCTGTTCCGCCTGATCATGGCGATCCCGATTGTCATCGTGCTTGCCGTGCTGACCGGCGGCGGGCCGAACGCTGAACAAGTCGACGAAATTCTGATGGCCGTCGCCTCGGCGGGCGGCGTCGTCTTCCTGCCCGTGCTGCTCATGGTCCTGTTCCGGGGCAAGTACCCGCGCTGGTGGTTCGACTGGAACCTCGAACTGACGCGCTTCTCCAATCGCGTCGGCGCCTACTTCCTGCTGCTGCGCGACGAGTACCCCTCGACTGACGAGGAGCAGGCGGTACACATCGAGATCGAGTACCCGGACGCGGAGCGTGACCTCAACCGCTGGCTGCCGCTGGTGAAGTGGCTGCTCGCAATCCCGCACTACATCGTGCTTGCGTTCCTCGCGGTCGTCCTGCTGGCGATCACCGTGATCGCCTGGTTCGCGATCGTCTTCACCGGCCGCTACCCGCGCGGGATGTTCAACTTCGTGGTGGGTTGGAACCGCTGGGCGCTGCGGGTGAGCGCCTACGCCTTCATGCTCGTCACCGACCGCTACCCGCCGTTCAGCTTCGACGAGTAACGCCCGCACCGGGCTGCGGCGCAGCGAGGATTGGGAAGAGCGTCCGATGGCTGCCGATGCGATGAGTGACTACCCGGTCACGTTCGATGTCGCGTATCCGCAGTCCCCAAGCCGCTGGTTGATCCTGGTGCGCTGGCTGCTGGCGATCCCGCACTACATCATCCTGGTGGTACTCGTCGCCGCACTCGCTGTCGTGGAGGTCGTTGTGCTCTTCACGATCCTGCTGGCGAAGACGTTCCCGGACAGGCTCCATAGCTTCACGGTGGGTGTGAATCGCTGGGCCCTGAACGTCGGCGCCTACGTCCTGTTCCTTGATCGCTACCCGCCGTTCAGCATGAACGAGGGCGTGTACCCCGGAGTCACCTTCACGGTGGAGAGGCCCGAGGATCTGAACCGCTGGTCGGCGCTGGTGAGGTGGTTGCTGGTGACCCCGCACGCGATCGTGCTGGCTGCCCTCGGCGCCATTGCGGCCGTCGTTCTGATCCCGTTCGCCATCGCGGTCCTGGTCACAGGTCGCTACCCGCGCGGGCTGTTCGATTTCTACGTCGGCGTCGGTCGCTGGGAGGCGCGGGCGAACGCGTACCTCACGCATGTAGCCGACGGCTACCCGCCGTTCTCGCTCAAGTAGCCGCGCCGGGCGCGGGCACTGTAGGATCGCAGCATGGCGATGTTCGACACACTCAGAGCGGCACGGCAACTTCGCGAAGCTGGCTTCGAGGAAGCGCAGGCCGATGCGCTCGTCAGCACGTTCGCCGAGGGCGTCGCCGCCAACCTCTCGACGAAGGACGATCTCAAGCAGCTTGAGCAACGCATGACCATCCGCTCGGGCGCGATGGTCGCCGCCGCTACCGGCATCATCATCGCCGCGATCGCCATTGCTGGCTGAGTACCAGACACACGCGCTCCCCCTCGCGCTGACTGCGCCGGGCTGATTGCCGATGCCTGTCGACGACGCCACCCTCGAACGCATCGCGCTCTCACGCGCCGAGTACGAGCGCCTCGTCGCGATGCTCGACCGCGAGCCGAACGGGCTCGAGCTGGGCATGGCCGCCGCGCTCTGGTCCGAGCACTGCGGCTACAAACACACTCGCCCGCTGTTCCGCCACTTCCCCACCACGGGCCCGCGCGTGCTCACCGAGGCCGGCGCCGAGAACGCCGGCGCGATCGACCTCGGCGACGGCTGGTGCGCCGTCTTCAAGATGGAGTCCCACAACCACCCCTCCGCGATCGAGCCCTACGAGGGCGCCGCCACGGGCGTCGGCGGCATCCTGCGCGACATCTTCGCGATGGGCATGCGGCCCGTCGCGCTGCTCGACTCGCTGCGCTTCGGGCCGCTCGACGAGGCGCGCAACCGCCACCTCTTCAGCGGCGTCGTCGCCGGCATCGGCGGCTATGGCAACTGCGTCGGCGTGCCCACCGTGGGCGGCGAGGTGCAGTTCGACCCCGCCTACGGCGGCAATCCGCTCGTCAACGCGATGTGCCTCGGCGTCGGACGCGTCGAGCACCTGCTCTCCGCCTCGGCGCGCGGCGTCGGCAACCCGCTCGTGCTCGTCGGCGCGGACACCGGCCGCGACGGCATCCACGGCGCGACCTTCGCCTCGGTGGAGCTCGACGACGCCTCCGAGGAGCGCCGCCCCGCCGTGCAGGTCGGCAACCCGTTCATGGAGAAGCTGCTGCTCGAGGCCTGCGTCGAACTGGCGGAGCAGCACGGCGACTGGGTCGAGGGCCTGCAGGACCTCGGCGCGGCCGGGCTGACATCGAGCGCCGTCGAGGCCGCCGCGCGCGCCGGAACCGGTCTCGACATCGATGTCGCGCGCGTGCCGCGGCGTGAGGCGGGCATGACGCCGGACGAGGTGATGCTGTCCGAGTCGCAGGAGCGGATGCTGGTCATCCCGAAGGCCGAGCACCTCGACGACGTGCTGGCGCTGTTCCGCCGCTGGGAGCTGCACGCCGACGTGATCGGCGAGGTCACCGACGACGGCTACGCGACGATCCGCGACGGCGAGACGGTCGCGGCGCGCATCCCGGTGGCCGTGCTCACGGACCCGCCGCAGTACGAACTCGCCGGCGAGCGGCCGCCGGACCTCGATCGCCGCCAGGCGGTCGACCTCGCGGCGCTGCCGGACTGCGGCGACCCGACGGGCGACCTGCTCGCGCTGCTCGCCTCGCCGAACCTCGCGAGCCGCCGCTGGATCTATCGACAGTACGACCACGAGGTGCTGACCGGCACCGTCGTCCCGCCCGGTGGCGACGCCGCGCTGATCTGGCTGAAGGGCTCCGACCGCGCGCTCGCCGTCGCCACCGATTGCAACGGCCGCCTCGTCGAACTCGAGCCGCGCGTCGGCGCCGCCTGCGCAGTCGCCGAGGCGGCGCGCAACGTCGTCGCCGTCGGTGCGACGCCGGTGGCGGTGACGGACTGTCTGAACTTCGGCAACCCGGAGCGCCCCGCGATCGCCTACCAGATTGAGCAGTCGATCCTCGGGCTGGCGGACGCCTGCCGCGTCTTCGGGACGCCCGTGGTCTCGGGCAACGCCTCGCTCTACAACGAGACGCCGGCGGGGCCGGTGCTGCCCACGCCGACGGTCGGGATGCTCGGCCTGCTCGACGATGTCGAGCGGCGGCTCACGCCGGCGATCAGCGAGGGCGACGAGCTGCTGCTGATCGGCGCGCCGCTCGCCCAGTCCGCGGAGGCCCTCGCCGGCTCCGAGTACCTCGCGTGGCGGCACGATCTCGTCGCCGGCCTCCCGGCGATCGACCTCGCCCTCGAGGCGCGCGTGCAGCGGCTGGTGCTCGACGCCAACGCGGCCGGGCTGCTCAGTGCCGCGCACGATTGCGCGGACGGCGGCCTCGCCGTCGCGCTGGCCGAGTGCTGCCTGGCCGGTGGCGTCGGCCTCGACGCGCGCGAGGCCGAGCTTGGCTCGCGCCTCGACGCCGCGCTCTTCGGCGAGGCGCAGTCGCGCTTCATCGTCGCCGTGCCTGACTCCGAGGCTCGCGTCGCCCTCGAGGCGCTCGCAGCCGAGGTGGGCGTCGAGGCGGTCGCGATCGGAGTCGCGAGCGGTGCGGGCGAGGACGCGCGGATGCAGCTGGGCCCGGTCGACGCCTCGCTGCCCGCGCTGCGCGAGGCGCACGAGGGCGGGCTGCCGCGGGCGCTGGCTGCGGGGTAGGCGGGTTAGGTGTCGTCTTCTTCCTCGTACGAGGGCTGCCGCACGCGGATGCTGTCGAGTGTGTACTGAGGACTCTTGCGCTCGTCGGCGGCGATCGTGAACCAGATGACGCACTCTGGCATGCCGGCGATGTGCTCCTCGGTGATCAGATAGCCCCTGCTGTGGGGTGACTTGCTGGAGATCGATTGCGTGGGTGAGGCGGTACTCGATGCCGTCGCGCACGAAGTAGAAGCGCTGAGCCTGGTCGGGCACGAGCGTGGCGAGATCAGCCTCGAATGCGGGCGTGTATGCAACGCTGGCGTTGTCGCCGGGCTCGCGCCGGTCAGGCGAGTCGTCTGGTCCGCTCACCACGGTGCGGGCGTCAGCCCGCGCTCGGCGAGTTCCCGCTGGGTGGGGCGGCGGTCGGAGATGTAGGCGGAGTGGTAGGGGATGACCTCTTCGTAGTGGGCGATCCTCCACCCGACATCGAGATGAGATAGCAAGCGCGACTGGGAGGCATCGAGCACGCTCAACTCCATGATCACGCGATCGAGGATCTCCAGTTCGCGGTCGGAGAACACGGAGAGATCAGGCGATCGCAGCGGGACGACGCGCTTCTGCAGCCGGTTGAGGTCGCGCCGCTCGATCCTCTGGATCTCGCCTTCGGCCTCCATCTCGCACAAGACGTCCAGCAGCACGCTGGGGACGGGGCCGTAGTCGAGCCTCCGGTACGTCGCGCCGGTGATCGCGCACCCGAGGATTGCGAAGGCCTTGAAGTCACTGAAATAGAGGATCTTGTTGAGCTTCGTCAGGCCGAACCGGATGTCGTCCTCGGACTCGCGCGCTACGTAGAGCAGCGCCTCGCGGAACCTCTGCCGGTTGAAGACCACTGCGTCCGTCACGATGCCCTCCACTCGCACAGCATCATCTCGCCACAGGGGGGCGGGAAGCTCGCCGGATCCAGGGGGAGTCATGGTACAACCTAAGAACATCCGTTTGACAACGGAACGCGCGTTCTCATATGATCGTTGCGTACGCCGTGACGAATGGGGGTTCGCGTACGTCTCCGGCATTGCGCGTGGTACATGGCCGTGGATAGCCTGTGGGCGGGACGCAGCGTTCAACAGCGTTGTGTCCGAGTGTTCGCAAGCCACTGAAAGGGCCTTGGACAACCAGCAAGCCGGCAGCACGCGCGGTCGCCATAGTGAACGGCGTCCCGGCTCCGGCACGGCGAGAGGGTTTCGGCGTGAAGGTCGTGTTCCTGGAGACCGTTGAGGGATCGGGCACCCGAGGCGAGGTGCGAACCGTCGCCAATGGGTACGCCCGTAACTACCTGCTGCCCCGCGGCCTGGCCGCGGCGGCAACGCCCACTCTGCTCCGGCGAGCGGAAACGCTCGCCACTCAGGAGGATGAGCGGCAACGGCTCCTGGACGGGCAGGCTCAAGGGCTCGTCGGCAAGCTCGAAGGCCACCGCCTGATCATGCCCGTGCGCGTTGGAGAGCAGGGACGTCTGTACGGTTCTGTCACAAATGCTGACATCGCCGAGAAGGCTGGGGAGATTCTCGGCGAAGAACTGGACAGGCGTCGTGTACTGCTGCCCGAGGCGATTCGCCAGGTCGGGGTCTACACCGTACCGCTGCGGCTGTCACGTAATGTGACCGCCGATGTGGAGGTCGTCGTCGTGGATGTCGAGGCGCCGGAAGGCGTCGAAGACGCTGCGGAGGCTCTCGTCGCAGAAGCGGCTGCTGCCGAGGCAGGCGCGGAGGCCGGGGTGGATACCCCCGATCTGGCGAACGCTGAAGACGTGCCGGAGCCGGGCTACTCAGATGACTCGCAGGAGCCCGCCGCCGATGGCGGCCCTGCCGATGACGTGGCCTCCGGTTCCGCGGCCCCACCGGATTCCGGAGACGCCGCAGCGACCTAACGCGTGGTCACGGGACAGCCGGCTCAGCTCCGGCCCGAACGCCGCCCCAGCGCGGGCGGGTTACCGCCTCATGACGTCTCCGCCGAGCAGGCCGTCATCGCGGCCCTGCTCCTCGACCCCGACAGCTACCCACGTGTGCTCCCGCTGCTGCGCCCGGAGGACTTCTTCCGCGAGCAGCACGGCTGGTGCTACGAGGCCTGCATCGCCCTGGCCGATCGCAGCGAGCCGATCACGCTGCCCACCCTCGCGCACGAACTGGAACGCGCGGGCCGGCTCGATACCCTCGGCGGCGAGCCCTACCTCGCCGACCTCGTCGGCCGGCACTTCAGCGCCGCCGGTGTCGAGGCGCACGCGCGCATCGTCGCCCGCGACGCGCTCTACCGGCGGCTGATCCAGGCGGCCGGCCAGATCGCCCAGACCGCCTACGAGGGCGGCCCCGACGCCGGCCGCGTGATCGCCGCCGCCGAGGGCCTGCTGCTCGGCATCCGCTCCACCGAGGGCTCCGGCGACTTCGAGCGCCTGCGCGACCTGCTCGAACAGTTCCTCGAGGATCCCGGCGAGGACGTCGAGGGCGAGCTGGTCGGGGCGGTGCGCGCGGGGTTCATGGACTTCGACCAACTGACCGGCGGTTTCAAGCGCGGCGACCTGGTCATCGTGGCAGCGCGCACGGGGGTGGGTAAGTCCTCGCTGCTCCTCAACTTCGCGCGCAACGCCGCCGTCGGCCAGAACGGCACGGTCGCCCTCTTCGCCCTCGAGATGTCCGCCGAACAGCTCGCGATGCGCCTGCTCTCCGCTGAGGCGGACGTGGACGCGACACGGCTGCGGCTCGGCATGCACACCGAGGCCGAGGAGTCGCGCATCATGCACGCGATCGGCACGCTCGGCGAGGCGGCGATCTTCATCGACGACTCGGCGGTGCTGAGCGTCCCGGAGATCCGCGCCAAGTCCCGCCGCCTCCAGGCCGAGCACGGTCTCGACCTCGTGATCATCGACTACCTGCAGTTGCTGCACTCGGCGATCGGCGGCGGGAGCGAGAACCGCGCCTCCGAGCTGGGCAAGATCACGCGCACACTGAAGGAGATGGCGCGCGAGCTCGAGGTGCCCGTGATCGCCGCCGCCCAGCTCTCGCGCGCCGTCGAGACCCGCACGCCGCACATCCCGATGCTCTCCGACCTGCGCGAATCCGGCTCGATCGAGCAGGACGCGGACATCGTGACGTTCATCTACCGCGAGGACGTCTACCGCACGCCCGAGGACTGGCAGGACGCGCACCCCGACCAGCCCGGCGGCCAGCACCCGACCGGCATCGCCCAGCTGATCGTGGCGAAGCACCGCAACGGCCCGACCGGCACGGTCTCCGTGCGCTTCCTCGACCGCACCGCCTCGTTCCAGGACCTGATCCTGCGCGACCCGCCGCCGGAGTTCTCATGACGCCCCCGGCCCTGCGCATCGAGGGCGAACGCGCGACGCCCTTCGAGGGCTTCGTCGCGCGCGGCGCCGCGACCACGCTGCCCGCGCAGTTCTTCACGGAGTTGCTGCCGCAGATCGACGACGAGGCGGAGCTGCGCGTCACGCTCTACGCGCTCTACGCGATCGGGCGGCGCAAGGGCACGCTGCGCGCCGTCCGCGTCTCGCAACTCGCCTCGGAGGAGCCGCTGCGCCGGGCGCTGGCGGGTTGCGGCGGCGACGCCGCGCTCACGCCCGCCCTCGAGCGCGCCGTCGCCCGCGGCAGCCTGCTCACGCTGAGGCTCGAGGACGGCGACACCCTCTGCTTCGCGAACACCGACGCCGGACGCCGCAACCGCGAGCGCCTGCGCTCGGGCGCGCTGCAGCCGCCGCCCGGCGTGCGCGTCGCCGCGCCGCGTGAGGAGCCGGGCAGCCTCGAAGCGGACGCGCCGGCTCGCGTCTACGAGCAGGAGATGGGCGCGCTCACGCCGGCGATCACGGACGCCCTCGCCGCCGCCGCGGAGCGCTGGCCGGCCGACTGGATCGCGCGAGCGCTGCGGCTGGCGGCACGCCACAACGTGCGGCGCTGGGCCTACGCCGAATCGATCCTGCGCCGCTGGGAGTCCGAGGGCGCCGCAGAGGAAGGGGGGACGGCCGATGCGAAGTCTGGCGCGGATCATGCGCGAGCAGCGTCTCGCGACCACGGACCGTACGAACGCGTCATCCGCCGCAACTGACCGCCGGCCGGCGGCAGCGGATCGCGAGGCGGCCTGCCCGTTCTGCGGCGGCGCGCGCTTCGTGCGCGTCACCGCCGATCTCACGAGCCCCGACTTCGGGCGCGCCGTGCCGTGCAACTGTGCCGACCGCGAGGACGAGGGCGCGCGGCGGGAGCGGCTGCTGCGCTACTCGCGCCTCGGCGCGCTCGAGCGCTTCAGCTTCGAGACGCTGCTCCCGCACGGACGCTCGTCCGACCCGGTCGCACAGCAGCGCTACGCCGTCGCCGTCGAGGCCGCTCGCCGCTTCGCCGAAGATCCCGAGGGCTGGCTGGTCTTCAGCGGCGTGCCCGGCTGCGGCAAGACCCATCTCGCCGCGGCCATCGCCAACCGCGCGATCGAACTCGGCCGCCCCGCGCTCTTCCTCTCCGTCGCCGACTTCCTCGACCGCCTGCGCGCCTCTTACGGCGGCGACGCCGAAGTTTCCTACGACCGCCTCAGCGACCAGTTTCGCGAGGCTCCACTGGCCGTGCTCGACGACCTCGACAGCTACTCGGAGACGCCGTGGGCGCGCGAGAAGTTCGCGCAGCTCGTCTCGCACCGTTTCCACGCCGCGCTGCCGACGGTCTTCACCTGCGTGCGGCCGCCCGAGCAGATCGACGAGCGCCTGGGCGCGCGGCTCGCGGACCCCGCGCTCTCGCAGCATTTCACGCTCGAGGAGACCTCGGCGCCCCGCTACTCCGAGGTCGGCGGGATGTCGCGCGAGCGACTCACCGAGCTGACGTTCGAGCGCTTCCGCCCCGGCGGGCATGGCCTGCGGGGCGAGCAACGCCGCAACCTCGAAGGCGCCTTCCGGCTCGCGCGCGGATGGGCGGAACGCCCCGCCGGCTGGCTGGTGCTGCTTGGCGCGAACGGCAGCGGCAAGACCCACCTCGCCGCCGCAATCGCCGGCTACCGCCTCGAACACGGCGACCGCGTCGCCTTCGCGACCGCGCCGGACCTGCTCGACGAGTTGCGCGCGTCGTTCGCGCCGGACTCGGCCGAGCGCTTCGATCCGCTGTTCCGGCGCCTGCGCGATGCGGGCCTGCTGGTCCTCGACGACCTCGGGGTGGAGAAGTCGGGCGGCTGGGCGCAGGAGAAGCTCTACCAGCTGCTCAACTACCGCCACCTCGGCCGCCGCCCGACGGTGATCACGAGCGATGTCGCGCTCAAGGATCTGGAGCCGCGCATCGCCTCGCGTCTCAGCGACCTGCAGGTCGCCACCGCCTACGAATTGCGCGCCCCGGACTACCGCACCGGCGCGTAGTCGTATGACAGAGCCGTGCTGTAGTGTGCGCCTCGGACGCGTGGCAGCGGCGGCTTATACTCATGGCGATGGCTTCCGACACTCTCAGCATCTCCAAAGACCTGCGCACGGCAGGCTTCAACGAGCAGCAGGCCGACGCCCTCGCGATGCACATGGCCGCCTTCCCCCCGAACCTCGTGACGAAGGAAGACCTCGCGTTGGAGGTGTCCCGGCTGCAAATGAGGCTTGGCGCGGGCATGGCGGTTGCCGTAGGGCTCATCCTTGCCGGGATGGGCACTGCCACGGCAATCCTGCTAAACCAGCTCAGTTGACTCGCCTGCGCCGATGGCTTCCGACACGCCGCACCTTCCCAACGATGCGCCGACGGTTCTGGTCACCGAGGGCAGCCTGACGCCGGCGATGCTTCGGTTCGAGCGAGCGTGCGACCGGTTCGAGCGAGCGTGCGACCGGTTCGAGCGGAGACTCGATCTGTTCGAGTCGCGCCTGGTCTTCCGGCTGGGTCTCATCATGGCGATCGGCTTCGGCCTGGTGCTGACCGCGATCAGCATCGGCGTCGGTGTGATCCTGAACCAGTTGGGCTAGGGACTCCCGCAGTCACGCGCCCGCGGGGTGCTCCGCTCCGGCGGGGCGAGGCCTGACCCCCTCCTGCCAGACCGACCCGTCGAGGCCGTGCTCGCGCTTCCAGACAGGCACCGTCTCCTTGATCCGATCGACCGCGCGCAGGGCGGCCTCGAAGGCGTCCCGGCGGTGCGAGGCCGAGACCGCGACCAGCAGCGAAACCTCGCCGATCTCCAGCATCCCGATGCGGTGGTGCGCGGCGATGCGCTGGACCTCGCGGCCCGCGAACTCCGCCAGCACCTCGCGCGAGGTCGCCTCGAGCTGCCGTTCGGCCATCGAGGCGTAGGCCTCGTACTCCAGCCGCGCCACGCCGCGGCCCTCGTGGTGGTTGCGGACCACGCCCTCGAACAGCACGACGGCGCCGCTGGCGTCGGTGCGCACCAGCGCGCGCAGCGCGTCGCGGTCGAGCGGTTCGTGCGTCACGAGGAACGGAGGCGCCTCGGCGCCGCCGGAGATCGGCTGGATCAGCGCGACCTCGTCGCGTTCGCCGATCTGCGTGGAGGCGTCGATGCAGTACTCCTCGTTGATCGCGAGTGCGAGTGTCGGGAGGTGCGGCCGCAGGGCGGGCCTCGACTGTTCCAGACGGCGCTGCAGATCGGCGACCGTGACGGCGCTTTCGGCGAACTCCTCGTCGAGGAACTCGCTGCCCATCAGTTCGCGGAGCTGTGCGAAGAGCCGGATCCTGACGTGCACGGGCCTGCCTCGTCTGCTCGCCGGGCTGTGCTCCGAGTATAAGCTCGCTCCGCCCGCCGGGCCCGGCGGCGGCGCTACCGAGGGCAGGCGATGGTCGCGCGCGAGTTACTGCAGGAGCTGGCCGAGGCGCTGCTGCCGCAGCGCTGCATCGCCTGCGGACGCTTCGGCGCGGCGCTGCACCACGCCTGCCTCGACGCGCTGCCCGCGGCCGCGCAGCCGCGCTGCACCCGCTGCTGGGCGCCCGGTCCGGGCTCGCCCTGTAGCGCCTGCCTCGCCGACCCGCCGCCGTTCGAGGGGTTGCGCACGCCCTATCGCTTCACGGGCGTTGCGCGCCGCGCGCTGCTGGAGGCGAAGTTCCGGGGCATCAGCGCGCACCTCGATCCGCTCGGCGACGCCGCGGCCGAGGTCGTGCCGCGTTCGTGGGCGATCGACGCCGTCACGCCGATCCCGCTCCACAGCTCGCGCCAGCGCCGCCGCGGCTTCAACCAGTCCGAGTTGATCGCGCGCCGGGTGGCGAGCCACCTCGCTCTGCCGCTGCGCGCCGGACTGCTGCGCCGCGCGCGTGCGACCGCGCCCCAGACCTCACTCGGCGCGGAGCGGCGCGCCTCCAACGTCGCGGACGCGTTCGCCTGCGCCGGCGATCCGCCCGCCGGCGTGCTGCTGATCGACGATGTCTCGACGACCGGCGCGACCTTCGCGGCCGCGGCCCGCGCCCTGCTCGATGCCGGCGCGGAGCGCGTCTACGCCCTCGCCGTCGCGCGCGAGGATTGAGCAGCTGCTCGCGCCGGCCGCTGGTAAGGGGGCATGGGGCGGGCCTAGAATGCGCCCCGCGGCCGCCAGGGGAGGCGCGCTGTGATCATCACGGTCACCCTCAACCCGGCGATTGACCAGACGATCGAGATCGATCGCCTGGTTGAAGGCGACACGAACCGCGTCGCCGCCATCCGCTGGGACATCGGCGGCAAGGGCATCAACGTCGCGCGCATGCTCAAGGAGCTCGGCTACGAGCCGCTCGCCAGCGGCTTCGCGCCCGGCGACCTCGGACGGATGATCGAGGACTCGCTGCTGGACGCGGGCATCGGCTGCGACTTCGTCTTCGTGGCCGGCGAGACGCGCACCAACATCACGATCCTCGACCGCGACACGCACCGCGACACCGTGCTCGCGGCTGCCGGGCCGAAGGTGACGCAGCACGCGATCTCGCTGCTGCGCGCGCGGCTCAGTCGCCGCCTGCGCCCGCACGGGCAGAGCTGGCTGGTGCTCGCAGGCTCGATCCCGCCCGGCTGCGATCCCGCGCTTTACGCCGACCTGCTCGGCATGGCCGCCGAGCGTGGCGCGTACAGCGCCGTCGACGCCGACGGCGAGGTGGTGGCGGCGATCCTCAGCGGCGGCGCCGCCCCGAACCTGCTCAAGCTCAACGAGCACGAGGCGGAACGCCTGCTCGGGCGCACGATCGAAGACGAAGCGGGCGCCATCGAGGCAGCCCGCACGCTGCGGGCCTGGGGCCTGGAGCAGGTAGTGATCACGCGCGGGGGCGGCGGCGCGGTGGCGATGACTCCCGAGGGCGGCTTCCGCGTAGGTGCGCTCGATGTCGAGGTGCGCTCGGCGGTTGGGGCAGGCGATGCCTTCCTCGCCGGCCTGATCTTCGGCCTCGTGCGCGACCGCGGCTGGGCGGCGGCGCTGGCGACCGCCACCGCCGCGGGTGCCGCGACCTGCCTGGCGCCGGGCACGGCGCTGGGACGCGTGGTCGATGCGCGCCGTCTGGAGCCGCGAGTGCGCGTCGAGCGGTTGCGCGAGCCGGCTCCGCATCCGGCGCCCGCCTGACGCCCGAGGCGCGGCCCCTGCGCCCGGCCTGCGGTAGGATCGTGGCAGCAACGCGTATCCCCATGAGGAGCGAGAGATGAGCACGCTGACGGAACTGGCGGGTACGCTCGCCGATGTCGATCCCGCGATCGCCGCGGCGATCGCCCGTGAGGAGCAGCGGCAACGCTCCACCCTCGAGATGATCGCCTCGGAGAACTTCGCCTCGGCGGCCGTGATCGAGGCCGTGGGCACCGTGCTCACCAACAAGTACGCCGAGGGCTATCCCGGTCGTCGCTACTACGGCGGCTGTGAGTTCGTCGACGAGGTCGAGACCCTCGCGATCGAGCGGGCGCGCTCGCTCTTCGGGGCGGAGCACGCCAACGTCCAGCCGCACTCCGGCGCGCAGGCGAACATGGCCGTCTACTTCGGCGTGCTCAAGCCCGGCGACACGGTGATGGGTCTGCGCCTCGACCAGGGCGGCCACCTCACCCACGGCTCGAACGTCAACTTCAGCGGCAAGCTGTTCCAGTTCGTCTCCTACGGCGTGGACCGCGAGACGGAGTACATCGACTACGACGAGATGGCCGCGCTCGCCCGCGAGCACCGCCCGAAGATCATCGTCACCGGCGCCACCGCCTACCCCCGCGAGATCGACTTCGCCCGCGCTCGCGCCATCGCCGACGAGGTCGATGCGATCCTGATGGCGGACATGGCGCACATCGCCGGCCTCGTCGCCGCGGGCGTGCATGCCTCGCCCGTCGGCCAGGCGCAGCTGGTCACCAGTTCCACGCACAAGACGCTGCGCGGCCCGCGAGGCGGGATGGTGCTCTGTGATGAGAAGTACGCGCGGCGCATCGATCGAGGTGTCTTCCCCAACGCGCAGGGCGGCCCGCTGATGCACGTCGTCGCCGGCAAGGCCGTCGCCTTCGCCGAGGCGGCGACCTCGCAGTTCCGCGCCTACTCGCAGCAGACGGTGGACAACGCGCGCGTCCTCGGCGAGACGTTCGTCGAGGCCGGGCTGCGCGTGGTCAGCGGCGGCACGGACAACCACCTGCTGCTCGTCGACGTGACGCCGAAGGGTCTGACCGGCCAGACGGCGGAGGACGCGCTGGCGCGCGCGGGCATCGTCGTCAACAAGAACGCGATCCCCTACGACGAACTGCCGCCGGCCGTCGCCTCCGGCATCCGGGTCGGCACGCCCGCGCTGACCTCGCGCGGGCTCGCGACGGCGGAGATGCGCCGGGTCGGCGAGCTGATCGCGCGCGTCCTCGATGCGCCCGAGGACGACGCCGTCGCCGCGGAAGTGCGGGCCGAGGTGCTGGCGCTCTGCGAGGCGTTCCCTGCGCCGGGTGTGCCGCCCGCGTAACGGGCCGCCGCTGCGGGCTCGATTGCCCCTCGATCGGCGCGTTCATATACTGACGGGCACGGAGTACGGGCCACCGCGGGTTCCGCTGTGCCCGGTTGCCGCGGACGGCGGCGCCGGGCGCTGTGTTCATCGGGGTGCGTTCAGCTGCGAGCGGCGGATGACAACCCCTCGAGGGGGATCGCTTGAACGAGTACGAGTTGATGTACGTGATCAGTCCGCGCCTCATGGTGGAGGAAGCCGATGCCACCATCGAGCGCGTCCAGGGGCTGATCAAAGACGCCGGCGGCGAGATCCTGATGACGGACAACTGGGGCCGCCGCCGCCTCGCCTACCCGATCAAGCACCATTTCGAGGGCACCTACGTGCTCTCGCACGTGACGCTGCCGCCCGATCGGATCGCGGCGTTCGAGCGTGCGATGCACCTGAACGAGCACATCCTCAGGCACCTGCTGATCCGCGGCTTCATCCCCGGCTACGACGGCCCGCCGGAGGAAGAGGTCATGTACCAGCGCCGCGCCTCGTCGCGCCCGGTGCCGCCGCGCGACGATGCGCCGCCTCCGGAGGCCGAGCCGGAGGCAGCTGAGGCGTCCGCCGTCGAGCCGGAGGCAGCCGCGGCGCCCGCGGCCGAGCCGGAGGCAGCTGAGGCGTCCGCCGTCGAGCCGGAGGCAGCTGAGGCGTCCGCCGTCGAGCCGGAGGCAGCCGCGGCGCCCGCGGCCGCTTCGGCGGAGTGACGCGACCTCGGCGGATCCGATGATCGAGGGCGCAACGAATCGGCTACTCTCCCCACGGACGGGGGTGCGAGCATGCTGAACAAGGTGATGGTCATCGGGAATCTCGGCGCCGATCCGGAGATGCGCTACACGGCCAACGGCAGCGCCGTCACCAACTTCAACGTCGCCACGAACCGCGAGTACACGACTGGCGACGGCGAGCGTCGCCAGGAGACCGAGTGGTTCCGCGTCGTGACCTGGAACCGTCTGGCCGAGATCTGCAGCCAGTACCTCTCCAAGGGCCGCCAGGTCTACGTTGAGGGTCGGTTGCAGACCCGCTCCTGGGAGGGCCAGGACGGGCAGACGCGCTACACGACCGAACTGATCGCCCAGGAAGTGAAATTCCTCGGCGGCCAGCGCGACGCCGCGTACGACCGCGCGGACGCGCCGCCCCTGGGAGTCTCCGACGCCGGCGGCGATCTCGACGCCGACGACTTGCCGTTCTAGCCACCGTTTGAACCGGAGGAGCCGATGACCACCGAACCGCCTCGCACCGCCGCACCCGGCCGCCCACCCATGGGCCGGGACCGCGATTTCGACCGCGACCGCGACCGCGATTCCGACTTCGGGCGTGGACGCGGAGGCCGCGGCGGCGGTGGTGGTGGTGGTGGTGGTGGCCGCGGCCGGCGACGGCCCTGCGAGTTCTGCCCGCCCGGCACGCGCGTGGTCGATTACAAGAACACGTCGATGCTGCGGCGCTACCTGACGGAGCGGGGAAAGATGGAGGCGCGCCGCCGCGGCGGCTGCACGGCCAAGTGCCAGCGGCTCCTTGCGCAGGCGATCAAGCGCGCTCGTCACATGGCCCTGCTCCCGTACACCGCCGAGCATGTCCGCGTGAGCAACGTCCCCGCCGGACGCCCGCGCCGGTAGTCGCTCGCGCATCGAGGCGGCACTCCGGGAGGAGGGCCCGCAAACGTGCCCCGGGTTCGAGGCCAGGCTGATCGCAGTTCCGGATCGGCGCGCGTCAGTGTGCGCCGTGAGCGTGATCAGCGCGCGCGCCGCAACGAGCGCTTCGCGATCATCGCTGTCAGTGGCGTGCTCGGCGTGGCCGCGCTCGTGGTGCTCGCCGGCCTCTACGTCACGCAGTACCGGCCGCCGCGCGCCCACGTGCTCAGCGCCGGCGACACGAACTACCAGGCTGCCGAGGTAGCCCGCCGGACCAGCTACGAGCTGCGCTTCGGTGAGCTCTCCGGCGGCATCGGCGAAGCCGTGCCGGAGACCCTGGCGGTGCTCGAGGAGCAATCGATCGTCCTCGCCCGCGCGCCCGCCTTCGTCGGCGAGGTGACCGACGAAGACGTCACGCAGTGGCTGCGCGTCCACCTCGGCTTCGCGCCTCCCGAAGGTCTCGAGGAAGAGACAGCCGACGGCGCCGACTCGGAGGACGCCGCAGACGGTGCGGCCTCGGATGATGAGGGGGACGGCGGTGACTCTGGCGACGGAGACGCGGTCGTTGCCACGCTTGAGGTGGATCCCGAGGAGGAAGCCACCCGCTTCGCGACCGCGCTCGCCGACTGGCTCCGCGTCGTCGAACTGCCGAAGGACGAGTACGACCTCGTGGTGGCGGCCGGGATCCTGCGCGACCGCGTGTTCGACCAGTTCCGTGCGGAGATCGGGGAGACCGCCGACCAGCTGCGCGTCTCGCGCATCCGCCTCGCCGACCGCGGCGGGGCCGAGGACGTGCGCGCACTCCTGCTCGAAGGCGCGGACTTCGCCGAACTCGCCGCCGAGCGCAGCGCCGAGGCCGAGTACGCTGCGCAGGGCGGCGACCTCGGCTGGCTACCTCTGGAATCGCTGAGCGACATCGCTCGCGGGGCGCTCGAAGGCGTCGAGCCCGGCTCGATCAGCGAGGTGGTCGAGACTGAGCTCTTCTTCGACGTCTACCTCGTCGTGGAACGCGAGGAGGCGCGGCCGCTCGACTTCGCGCAGATCGAGGCGCTGGTCACGAGGCGCTGGGACGAGTGGATTCTCGATCAACGGGCTATCGTGGCCGTGGAGCGCGACTTGTCCGATGGCGAGGAGCGCTGGATTCTCGATCGCGTGGTGAGCAGCCTCTCGAGCGGGGGCGGCAGTCCGTCCGGCATCAGCCAGGGAGGCGGCTCGTGAGCGACCGGCAAGCCCCCGTGGACGGTCCGATCGGCGTCGCCCTCTTCGGCGCGGGCAATGTCGGCGGCGGGGTGATCGGCGCGCTCGATCGCGGCGCTGATCGCTACCGCGCCGTCGTCGGGCGGCCACTCGAGCTGCGGGGCGCGCTCGTGCGTGACGCCTCGGCGCCACGCCACGGCCTCGGGACGGAGCGGCTGACGACGGACCCCGATGCGCTGCTGGCTGACCCGGAGGTGCGCATCGTCGTCGAGTTGATGGGCGGCGAGGTTCCGGCCGCGGACTACATCGCGCGCGCGCTGCGCTCCGGCCGCCACGTGGTGACGGCGAACAAGGAAGTGATCGCCAAGCACGGGCGCGATCTGCTCGCTATCGCCGCCGGACAGGGCGTGCGCCTGCTCTACGAGGCCTCCGTGGGCGGCGGCATCCCGATCATCAGCCCGCTCTCCCGCGATCTGCTCGGCAACGAGATCAGCGCGGTCACGGCGATCATCAACGGGACGACCAACTACATGCTCACCGGCATGGCTCGCGAGGGCGCGGACTACGCGGACATCCTCGCCGATGCGCAGCGCCTCGGTTACGCCGAACCCGATCCCACCGCCGATGTCGAGGGCATCGACGCCGCCTACAAGCTCGCGATCCTCTGCGGCCTCGCCTTCCACGTCTCCGTCAGCCCGGACGACATCGTGCGCCAGGGGATCACCACGCTGACGGCCGCGGATCTCCGGCACGCCGACGCCCTCGGCTACGCCGTGAAGCTGCTCGCCAACGGACGGCTCGTCGACGGCGAGCTGATCGCCTCCGTCCGGCCGACGCTGATCGCACGCGACGAGCCGCTGGCGAAGGTGGACGGCGTGCTCAACGCCGTACAGGTCGAGGGAGACCTCGTCGGTCGCGTCGTCCTCGAGGGCCCCGGGGCGGGCGCCGGCCCGACCGCGAGCGCCGTGCTGGCGGACGTGCTCGATGTGGCGCGCGACATCGTCGCCGGGAGGCCGCCGCTGGGGACGCCGCCGCTGCGCAGCGTGCGCGTGCGCCCGCCCGGCGAGCATCGCGCGAGACACTATCTGCGCATGACCGTCGCGGACCGCCCGGGCGTGCTCGGCGAGATCGGGCAGGCGCTCGGCGCGCACGGCATCAGCATCGCCTCGGTGATCCAGGTGGAGGCCGACGAGGACGCGCAGACCGCGGAGATCGTGCTCACCACGCACGTGGCCGCGGGCGCGGAGCTGGAAGCCGCCCTCGAAGCGATCAGCGCCTCGGACGTGGTCGAGGAGATCGGCAACGTGATCGCGATGGCGGGGTAGCGGCGTGACCAGCGAACCGTCCCTGAGCGAACTGGCGGCGGATCGGCTGATCCAGCGCCTGGGCGTGCAGCTGAGTGAAGTGCGCGCCGGCCAGGAGCACTTGCGCCGCGAAATCAACGAGTTGCGCACGGCGATCGGCCTGCATCAGCGTGCCAACGATCAGGACTCCGACGTGATGCTCGTGATCGAAGGCGTCCGCTCGCAGATCGACCTGCTCGAACAGCGAATCGCGCGCGAGGGCGAGCGCGGGAGACGCGTCGGCGACGAGTTGTCCGAGCTCGATCGCGTCGGGGGCGTCACGGATCAGCGTATCGAAGGTGTCGAGGGGCGGGTCGCCGCCCTCGCCGAGACGGCCGGGAGCGAGCGCGAGGAACGAACGCGGGTCGATGCTGCGGTGCTGAACCTCGAGGCCACGGTCGAGCAGATCGGCGGCCGCCTGACGGCGCTGCAAGTCGCGCTGCGGCGTACGGAAGACGGACTCGCGCGCCTCGATAGCAGCCTCGAGCGCGAGGAGGAGCTGCGCCAGGTGATCGAGCAGCAACGCTCGGTGCGCATCCGCCTCGAGGAGCGACTGCGCGAGCTTGAGGAGCGATTGCGGGAGGCGCTGGAGCTGCTCGCAGCCGCCGCGGAGGAGCGGCTGGCGCTGCGCCATCAGACGATGGGCCTGGATCAGCGGATGACCCTGCTGACGGAGTCTCTCGAGTTCCAGCGGGATGCCGTGATTGATCACTTCCGGCGCGTGCTCGATGTCGAGGAGCAGCAGGCGAAGCGGGAGATCGAGGAGATCGAGCAGGGGCTCCGCCGCGGTCGCGGTCTGCTGGTGCGGCTCCGCGAGAGTGGACCGCAGCCCCCCGAGGAGCAGTCGCCCTGACGCCCGCCGCCGGGAGCCCGGACGCGACCGGAGCAGGGCCGGCGGGGACGCGCTTCATCCTGGAGCGCTACGCCGACCTGCTGCCCGTGGGGCCGGACACGCCTCGCGTCACCCTCGGCGAGGGCGGTACGCCGCTGCTGCGTTCGCGAGTGTTCGAGGGCGAACTGGGGATCGGGGCGCTCTACTTCAAGCTCGAAGCCTCCAACCCGACCGGCTCGTTCAAGGACCGCGGGATGGTGCTTGCGACCGCGAAGGCCGTCGAGGAGGGCGCGGAGGCGGTGATCTGCGCCTCCACGGGCAACACCTCCGCCTCGATGGCGGCGTACGCCGCGGCCCACGGGCTGCGCGCTCACGTCGTCGTCCCCTCGGGGCGTGTCGCCGCCGGCAAGCTCGCGCAGGCGATCGCCTACGGCGCGGGCATCGTGGCCGTCGACGGCTCGTTCGACGACGCGCTGCGCGTGGTGCGCGAGCTGGCCGAGCAGTACCCGGTGGCGCTGATGAACTCCGTCAACCCACATCGCATCGAGGGCCAGAAGACCGCTGCCTTCGAGATCGCCGACGACCTCGGCGACGCGCCGGACCTGCTCTGCATCCCCGTCGGCAACGCCGGCAACATCACCGCCTACTGGGGCGGCTTCGTCGAGTACTACCGCCTCGAGCGCAGCGCGCAGCTGCCGCGGATGTGGGGCTTCCAGGCCGAGGGCGCCGCGCCGCTGGTGCGCGGCGAGCCGGTGGCGGAGCCGGAGACGGTCGCGACCGCGATCCGCATCGGCAACCCCGCCTCCTGGCGCGGTGCGATCGCCGCCCGCGACGACTCCGGCGGCCTGATCGCCGCCGTCTCCGACGACGAGATCCTCGATGCCTACCGCCGCCTCGCGCGCGATGAAGGCGTCTTCGCCGAGCCGGCCTCCGCCGCGAGCGTGGCCGGGCTGGTCAAGCAGGCGCGCGCGGGCGCCGACCTCGGCGGGCTCACCGTCGTCTGCGTGATCACCGGCTCCGGCCTCAAGGACCCGGACACGGCGCTGAGCATCGA
This sequence comes from Dehalococcoidia bacterium, assembly GCA_965261685.1. Classification (GTDB taxonomy): domain Bacteria; phylum Chloroflexota; class Dehalococcoidia; order UBA2979; family UBA2979; genus VXMT01. The sequence continues at coordinate 836,545 of CBDHDI010000028.1, read as the reverse complement.
GGCGTCACGCCACTCCGCGCCCGCCGAGCCGGAGGCCGTGGCGAAGGCGCTCGGCTGGCGCTGATCCCCCCACTCGGCCCCGTGCTACGATCGGCGCGGTCGATTGCGGCGGGAACGCTCCGCCCTACTCCCGCTCCGGCCCGGAAGGATCACTCGTGAGCACGGCGCAGTACGACGTGGACATCAGGCCGGGCTTCGACGGCGAACGGGCCGAAGCCGCCATCAGCGCGCTGATCGAAGCCGTAGGAGAGAACCCGCATCGCGAGGGCCTGTCCGACTCCCCGCGGCGCATCGCCGCGATGTACCGCGAGCTCTTCGCCGGCCTCAACCGCGACCCCGTCGAGGTCCTCTCCGTCGGGTTCGAGGAGGGCCACGACGAGCTGGTCATCCTGCGCGAGATCCCCTTCTATTCGATGTGCGAGCATCACTTCATGCCGTTCCACGGCCAGGCGCACATCGGCTACATGCCGGACGGCCGCATCGTCGGTCTCTCCAAGATCGCCCGCGCCGTCGATATCTTCGCGCGGCGCCCGCAGGTGCAGGAACGGCTGACCTCGCAGATCGCCAACTGCATCGAGGAGGTACTGAGCGCGCAGGGCGTGGGCGTGGTGATCGAGGCCGAACACCTCTGCATGACGGCGCGAGGCGTGCGCAAGCCGGGCGCGACGATGGTCACCTCGGCGATGCGCGGCTGCTTCCGCACCGACGCCAACACCCGCCAGGAGTTCCTCGGTCTGATCCGGCCCTTGTCCTGATCGTGGCGGACGTCCGACCAGCGCGGCGATCGTCTCTGGCGCGCTGCGGCGCGGCTCCGTAGGCTGCTCCGGAAGGATGCCTGCCTCAATGTTCGCCCCACAACGGCTCGCCGTGCTCTCGTTCCACACCTCGCCGCTTGCGCCGCTCGGCGGACGCGAGAGCGGCGGGATGAACGTCTACGTGCGCGAGGTCTCCAACTGGCTCGCGCGCGGCGGCGTCGCCGTCGACGTCTTCACCCGCCGCACCGACCCGCTCCAGCCCGAGGTGCAGACGATCGCACCCGGCGTGCGCCTCGTGCACGTCGACGCCGGCAGACAGGAGCGGATCGAGAAGGAGGAGCTGCAGCCGCTCGCCGGGACGTTCGCGCGCCGCGTCGCCGCCTTCGCGCGCGCCGAGGGCGTCGCCTACGAGCTCGTGCACTCGCACTACTGGCTCGCCGTCGAGGCGGGCGCGCTGCTCGCGCGCGAGTGGGGCGTCCCGCACGTCGCGATGTTCCACACGCTGGCCGAGGTCAAGCTGCTCCACCGCGCCTCGGAGCGCGAGCCACAATCGCGCCGCGAGGCCGAGCGCCGCCTCGTGCACGAGGTCGATCGCATCGTGGCGGCGACGGAACACGAGCAGCGGCTGCTGGAGCAGGTCTACGGCGTGCCCCGCGATCGCATCAAGGTGATCCCGCTCGGCGTGGACCGCGAGCGCTTCCGTCCGCGCGCACAGCGAGACGCACGCCTCGCGCTCGGCATCGATCCGGAAGCGGAAGTGCTGCTCGCCGTCGGGCGCATCGAGCCGCTCAAGGGTCTCGACATCCTGATCGAATCGCTGGCGCAGATTCCCGGACGCGACCGCCTGCAACTGCTGATCGTCGGCGGCGACGAGCGCGCCGAGCGCGAGATCGAGCGCCTGCGCACGGTTGCGCGCGCGGCGGGCGTCGAATCGCTTGTGCGCTTCGTCGGCGCCGTACCCCACGAGGAGATCGACGCCTACTACAACGCCGCCGACGTGGTGGTCGTGCCCTCGTTCTACGAGTCGTTCGGGCTGGTCGCGACGGAAGCGATGGCCTCGGGCGTGCCGGTCGTCGCTTCGCGCGTGGGTGGGCTCACCTCGACGGTGGACGATGGCCGCAGCGGCTATCTGATCCCCTGGCGCTGCCCGGGCCCCTTCGCCGAGAAGATTGACCTGCTGCTGGAGAACCGGCCGCTGCGCGAGGCCCTCGGGGCCGCGGCGGCGCAATCGATGGAGCGCTACGAGTGGTCCGCCGTCGCGAGCGGACTGCTCGATCTGTACGCCTCGCTGCTACGCGATCGCGCCGCCGGCCCGGCTGCGCAGCCGCTGCTGGCCGCCGCGCCATGACCGACGAGGTAGCGCCGACCGACATCGAGGCGCTGGTCGGGGACCTCGATCCGCGGCGTGCGCTCGTCATGGTCGCCCACCCCGACGACGCAGATTTCGGCTGCGCCGGCACGATGGCGCTGCTCTGCCAGGCGGGCTGGGAGGTCGACCTGCTGGTGGCGACGAACGGCAACAAGGGCACGAAGGATCCGCGCCGCACGCCCCAGCAGCTCGCGGCCGAGCGCGAGGAAGAGCAGCGCCAGGCGGCCGCCGTGCTCGGCGTCAACGAGCCGATCTTCCTCGGCTTTCCCGATGGCGGCGTCGAGAACGACTACGAGATGCGAGGGCTGCTGGTGCGCGAACTGCGGCGGCTGCGGCCGACGCTCGCGATCACCTGGGACGGCTTCCGGCCCGGCTTCAACCACCGCGACCACCGCGAGATCGGCCGGGCCGCCTACGACGCGATCTACCCCGCAGCCGACGATCACCTCTTCTTCCCCGAGCACCGCGAGGAGGGCCTGACGCCGCATCGCCCGGACATGCTGCTGCTGGCCGGCGCGACAGACCCGGATGTCGTGATCGACATCGAGCCGGTGTTGGACCTCAAGGTTGCCGCGGTCACGGCGCATGTCTCGCAGGTGGGCGGGCGGTCGCCGGAGGAGATGCTGCGCTGGTGGCGGGAGCGCGCCGGACCGGTCTCCGGCCCTCGCTACCGCGAGTCGTTCCGCAAGGTGACGTGGGAGCGCGCGCGGCGCAGCGCGGACGCGCGCAGGAGCTAATTCCCGGCGTTAACCTCGGGGATACCCCTCGCGTTGGGACTACATACCTACGTGGACAAGCGCCACTACCAGCGGCGCACGCCTTTTCTGGTGAGCCGGTACCGCGACGACCGCAGGGAGGCACCACGTGTTCAAGAAAGTTCTACTGGGCATTTCTGCTGTCGTGGCGACGCTAGCCCTGAGCTGTACCATTGATCCGGCACCAACCGTATCAGCGCCTACTACCACGCCCACGCCCACAGCTACACCGACAGCCGTTCCTACTGCAACGCTGATGCCCACGCCCACAGCCACACCGACAGCCAGTCCTACTGCGCCGCCGCCGCCAACTCCCACATCCACGCCTACGGCAGAAGAGGCGCTAGCAACGTTTACGCTCTGTCAACGTCTGCGCGTCGACCTGGGCATGATGTGGGGGCAAGCGCCCGGCCTCGCCTACTCAGGTGATCCCCGTGTCAGCGGGAGCCTCGAAGAGGGGGACTACATCCAGGTGCTCACCCCTCAGCCGAACGCTGACGGAGAGATTCGTGTGCAGGTGTATCCGCACGACGGGCGCGCTGTGGGGAAGAGCGACGACAAGGTATGGATATCGTGGACAGAACTCACGAGGTCTCGCCTTGACCAGATTGCCCTGACCTGCGAGCAGTGAGTCACGGATTGCGTCTACTTGGGTACGTATGTTTGTCCCCCACGCGTTGACACTGGACCGGCCCGGACGTAGCCTTTTTTCGTTGCGCCTTGCAGCGCTGGCACGCTGGTTCACGGTCGGTTGGCCGGGGCGGGGTGAGGACCGGCGACAAAAAATCGCACAGTACGTGCGATGTCGCGGCCCGGCTCACACTGCAGCCATCTGGCCGTTCATTCTGCCCTCTGCCCGTTGGCGGAACGCAGCGCAGGCCGAAGGCAGCGCAACGCAGACAGCGCAACGCAGACGGTGGCGCGAGGAACGCGCCGCTCGAAGGACGGGAACAACGAAGTGCCGACCATCAATCAGCTGGTCCGCAAGGGCCGCAAGCCCGTCACGAAAAAGATGAAGGCGCCGGCGCTGCGCTTCCGCTACAACTCGCTCACCAACCGCACCACGCGCGGGCGCAAGGGCTCGCCGCAAAAGCGCGGCGTCTGCACCCAGGTGCGCACCGTCACTCCCAAGAAGCCGAACTCGGCGCTGCGCAAGGTCTGCCGCGTGCGCCTCACCAACGGCATCGAGGTCACCGCCTACATCCCGGGCGAGGGCCACACGTTGCAGGAGCACTCCGTGGTGCTGATCCGCGGCGGTCGCGTCAAGGACCTCCCGGGCGTGCGCTACCACGTCGTGCGGGGCGCCCTCGATGCGACCGGCGTCGAGGGCCGCCGCCGCAGCCGCAGCAAATACGGGACGCGTAGGGACTAGCAGAAGATGCGTCGCAGCCAGGCTCCCCAACGGCCCGTCGCCCCAGACCCGCGCTTCCAGTCGCGGCTCGTCACCGCGTTCACCAACAAGGTGCTGCGCAACGGCAAGAAGAGCACCGCCGAGCGCATCGTCTACGGAGCCTTCGACCGTATCGAGCAGCAGGCCGGCCGCCCCGGTATCGACGTCTTCGAGCAGGCGGTCCGCAACGTCACGCCGATCATTGAGGTCAAGCCGCGCCGCGTAGGTGGCGCTACCTACCAGGTCCCGGTCGACATCCGCTCCGAGCGCCGTCAGGCGCTCGCTCTGCGCTGGCTGCTGACCGCCGCGAGGAGCCGGGGTGGGCGCTCGATGGAAGAGCGTCTCGCCGGCGAGTTGCTGGATGCGGCCAACAACTCAGGCAACGCCGTGCGCCGCAAGGAAGAGACGCACCGGATGGCCGAGGCCAACCGCGCGTTTGTGCACTACCGATGGTAAGCGGCCGGGTCAGCCGGCCAGCATCCGCCCCCGCTGCACCGGGGGCGGAACCGTTCGAGGGAACTGCGCCGGGCGTCGCGCCGGGCCGGGGGAACGACTGAACATGTCACGCGAAACCCCGCTCGAGCGTGTGCGCAACATCGGCGTGATCGCGCATATCGACGCCGGCAAGACGACGGTGACCGAGCGCATCCTCTACTACACCGGCCGCACCCACCGCCTCGGTGAGACCCATGACGGCACCGCCGTGATGGACTTCATGGCGCAGGAGCGCGAGCGCGGCATCACGATCACGTCCGCCGCGACGACCGCGGAGTGGCGCGACCACCAGGTCAACATCATCGACACCCCGGGCCACGTCGACTTCACCGTCGAGGTCGAGCGCTCGCTGCGCGTGCTCGACGGCGGCGTGGTGGTCTTCGATGGTGTCGCCGGGGTCGAGCCGCAGTCGGAGACGGTCTGGCGCCAGGCCAACCGCTACGACGTGCCGCGCATCTGCTTCGTCAACAAGATGGACCGCACCGGCGCGGACTTCGACCGCACCGTCCAGATGATTGTCGACCGCCTTGGCGCGGTCCCGGTCCCGCTGCAGCTGCCGATGGGCGCCGAGGACCACTTCTCCGGCGTCATCGACCTCGTCGAGATGCGCGCGATCACCTTCGGCGGCGATCGCGGCCAGGAGGTCTCCGTCGGCGAGATTCCGGGCGCCTTCCAGGACGCCGCGCGCGAGGCTCGCGAGTTGATGGTCGAGCGCGTCGCCGAGAACGACGACCAGCTCATGGTCTCGTTCCTCGAGGGGCACGAGATTCACGTCATCGAGATGCAGAAGGCGATCCGCCGCGCGACGATCAGCAACGCGATCACACCGGTGCTCGCCGGCGCTGCGCTGCGCAACCGCGGCGTGCAGCCGCTGCTCGACGCCGTCGTCACCTACCTGCCCTCGCCGGTCGATGTGCCGCCGTTGACCGCGCACGCGGTCGACGACCCCGAGCGCGCGATCGAGCGACCCGCCGACGACGATGCGCCGCTGGCCGCGCTCGCGTTCAAGGTGGTCTCCGACCCGTTCGTCGGGCGCCTCGTCTTCTTCCGCGTCTACTCGGGCGTGGTCCGCAGCGGCGGGCAGGTGTTGAATAGCACCCGCGGTCGCCGCGAGCGCTTCGGGCGGCTGCTGCGCATGCACGCCGACTCGCGCGAGGACATCCAGGAGGTCCACGCGGGCGAGATCGCCGCGGGCATCGGCCTCAAGGACACGTTCACGGGCGACACGCTCTGCGACACGAAGAGCCCGGTCGCCCTCGAGACGATCCGCTTCCCGGCGCCCGTCATCTCGATCGCGATCGAGCCGCGCACGCGCAACGACCAGGACCGCCTCGGCGACGCGCTGCAGCGGCTCTCCGAGGAAGACCCCACCTTCCGCGTGCGCTACGACGACGAGACCGGTCAGACCGTGATCTCCGGCATGGGCGAGCTGCACCTCGATGTGATCGTGGACCGCATGCGCCGCGAGTACCGCGTCGAGGCGAACGTCGGCCGCCCGCAGGTGGCCTACCGCGAGACGCTGACGCGCTCGCTGCGCGTCGAGGGCCGCTTCGTGCGCCAGACCGGCGGCCGCGGCCAGTACGGCCACTGCGTCCTCGAGGTCGCGCCGCGCGACCCGGGCGCGGGCTTCAGCTTCGAGGACCGCACCGTCGGCGGGTCGATCCCTCGCGAGTACATCGGGGCCGTCCGCCGCGGCATCGAGCAGACGCTCGCCAGCGGCGCGCGCGCGGGCTACCCGGTGGTCGATGTCGCGGTCGCCGTCGTCGACGGCTCGTACCACGACGTGGACTCCTCGGAGATCGCGTTCCAGACGGCCGGCTCGATCGGCATGCGGCAGGCGCTGGAGCGTGGCGGTTCCGTGCTGCTGGAGCCGGTGATGAAGATGGAGATCGTGACGCCGGAGGACCACTTCGGCGACGTGCTGGGCGACATCGGCGGTCGCCGCGGGCAGGTGCTGGGCGCGGAGCCGCGAGGCAACGCGCACGTCATCCAGGCGCATGCGCCGCTCGCCGAGACGTTCGGCTATGCCACGGACGTGCGTTCGCTGACGCAGGGCCGCGCGACGTACTCGATGGAGTTCGAGCACTACGCGCGCGTGCCGGACGGGATCGTCGAAGAGATTACGGACAAGCGCTCCGCACGGCGCGCGGCGGCGGTCTAGGACCGCCCCGGAACGACAAGCGATCGGGTCGCCGTCCACGCGAGGAGTCGTGGGGCGGCGGAGGGGAACGGGAGCCGAGGGATGGCGCGACGCAAGTTTGAGCGGACGAAGCCGCACGCGAACGTAGGCACGATTGGTCACGTCGACCACGGCAAGACGACGCTGACGGCGGCGATCACGAAGGTGCTCGCGCTCAAGGGAGAGGCCGTATTCCGCGCGTTCGACTCGATCGACAACGCGCCCGAGGAGAAGGCGCGCGGCATCACGATCGCGATCGCCCACGTCGAGTACGAGACTGAGGCGCGCCACTACGCGCACGTCGACTGTCCCGGTCACGCCGACTACATCAAGAACATGATCACCGGCGCCGCCCAGATGGACGGCGCGATCCTCGTCGTCGCCGCCCCGGACGGGCCGATGCCGCAGACGCGCGAGCACCTGCTGCTGGCGCGCCAGGTGGAGGTCCCCGCCGTCGTCGTCTTCCTCAACAAGGTGGACATGATGGACGACGAGGAGCTGCTGGAGCTGGTCGAGCTGGAGATGCGCGAGCTGATGGACGGCTACGAATTCCCCGGCGACGAGGTGCCGATCATCCGTGGTTCGGCGCTGGCGGCGCTGGAGTCCAGCTCGACGGACCCGGACGCCGAGGAGTACAAGGCGATCTGGGAGCTGATGGAGGCGGTGGACAACTACATCCCGCAGCCGGAGCGGCCGAAGGACCAGCCCTTCCTGATGCCGATCGAGGACGTCTTCGGGATCAAGGGTCGCGGCACGGTGGTGACGGGGCGCATCGAGCGCGGCGTCGTCAACGTGGGCGACCCGATCGAGATCGTGGGCATCAAGGAGACGGAGACCACGGTCGTGACCGGGGTCGAGATGTTCAAGAAGATCCTCGACACCGGCGAGGCGGGCGACAACGTCGGTTGTCTGTTGCGCGGCATCGAGCGTAGCGACATCGAGCGTGGTCAGGTGCTGGCCAAGCCGGGCAGCATCACGCCGCACCGCAAGTTCTCAGGCGAGGTCTACGTGCTCTCCAAGGAAGAGGGTGGGCGGCACACGCCGTTCTTCACGGGCTACCGGCCGCAGTTCTACGTGCGCACCACGGACGTGACGGGGGTGGTGACACTGCCCGAGGGCACGGAGATGGTGATGCCGGGCGACAACGTGACGGTGAACATCGAGCTGATCACGCCGATTGCGATCGAGGACGGCCTGCGCTTCGCCATCCGCGAGGGCGGCCGCACCGTCGGCGCCGGCGTCGTCACCGGAATCAACGAGTAGCAACGAGTAGCAACGAGTAGAGCGGTCGCGAAAGCGCGGGGGACGCAGTGGTAAGTTCGCGACAACGGATTCGTATCCGGCTCAAGTCCTACGACCATCGCGTCCTGGACCGCTCCGCGAAGCAGATCGTGGAGACCGCCGAGCGCACAGGGGCCGCCGTCGCGGGCCCCGTGCCGCTGCCCACGCGGATTCGCAAGTACACGGTGATCCGTTCGCCGTTCATCGACAAGGACTCGCGCGATCAGTTCGAGATCCGCACGCACAAGCGGCTGATCGACATCTTCGAACCGACCTCGCGCACGGTGGACACGCTGATGCGGCTGCAACTGCCGTCCGGCGTGGACATCGAGATCAAGCTGTAGCGGACGCGAGGATAGATCAGTGATCCGCGGGATGCTCGGTCGCAAGCTCGGAATGATGCGCCTCTATGACGGAGGCGGGCACGTCCGCGCGGTCACCGTGATCGAACTCGGACCCAACCGCGTCACGCAGGTGCGCACGGTCGAGCGCGACGGCTACGAGGCCGTCCAGATCGGCTACGGCGGCAACCGCAAGCGCCTCAACCGGCCGCAGCGCGGCCACCTCGGCCGGGCCGGCCTTGGGAACGAGACGCTGTCCATGCTGCAGGAGTTCACGGCCGACAATCCTTCCGCCCATGAGACCGGCGAGGTCCTGACCTGTGAGCAGTTCGAGCCCGGCCAGTACGTCGACGTCTCGGGCGTCTCGAAGGGCCGCGGCTTCGCCGGTGGCGTGAAGCGCTGGGGCTTCCACGGCGGCCCGAAGACGCACGGCCAGTCCGACCGCCACCGCGCGCCCGGCTCGATCGGCGCGGGCACCACACCCGGCAAGGTCTGGAAGGGCCAGAAGATGGCCGGGCACATGGGCGCCCGTAACACCTCCGTCCTCAACCTGCTCGTCGTCCAGTCGGACGTGGCCCGCAACCTGATCTTCGTCGAGGGCTCCGTGCCCGGCCCCCCCAAGGGCCTCGTCACCGTCACGCCCGGCCGCAAGCCGCCGCGCAGCGACTTCGAGCCGCCCGAGCTGCCCGCGCCGCCGGTGATGGAGATCGACGAGCCCGAGCCGGACGAGCCCGAGGAGATCGTGGCCGTCGAGGACGCGGACGACGCGACGGAGGCGATCGAGGACGACGCCACCGACGAGACCGAGACCGAAGCGCCCGAGACCGAAGCGCCCGAGGACGAGCCGGCCGAGGCGAGCGAAGAGGAGCGCGACTGATGCAGCTCCCGGTCCGCAACGCCGCCGGTGAAGCCCTCGATCCGATCGAGGCAGATGACGCCGTGTTCGGGATCGAGCCGAACGAGGCGGTGGTGCACCAGACGCTGGTCGCCCAGCTCGCCGCCCGTCGCGGCGGGCACCACAGCACGAAGACGCGCGGCGAGGTCCGCGGGTCAACCGCGAAGATCCGGCGCCAGAAGGGGCTGGGGATGGCCCGCATGGGCTCCAACCGCTCGCCGGTCCGGCGTGGCGGCGGCGTCGCCTTCGGTCCGAAGCCGCGCTCCTACGAGCAGCGGCTCCCGAAGCGGATGCGCCGCCTGGCGCTGCGCTCCGTGCTCTCCGCGCGCACGCGCGACGAGCGCCTGCACGTCGTCGACGGGCTGGCGATCGAGGCGCCCTCGACGCGCGCGGCGCGGGATCTGGTGCAGGCGCTCGGCATCGAGCGTTCGGTGCTGGTCGTGACGGCGGCGCCGGATCGCACGGCGTTCCTCTCGGCTCGCAACCTGCCCGGCGTGCGCGTGGTCCCGGCCGACACGCTGAACGTGGCCGACCTGCTGGCGCACCACTCGGTGCTGCTGACGGTGGACGCCGTGCGCCGCGCCGAGGCGCTGTGGGGCGGCGATCGCGCCTCCGGCCGCCCGTCCGAGCCGCCCGAGCCCGTGACGGCGGAGGCCTGACGATGCCGAAGGCAATCCATCCCTACCAGGTGCTGAAGCGCCCGATCATCACAGAGAAGTCGACGCTACTTGGCGCGCAGGGCCAGTACGTGTTCGAGGTGGACGTGCGCGCCAACAAGCCGCAGATCGGCCAGGCCGTGGAGCATGCCTTCGACGTCAACGTGCAGAAGGTGCGCACGATGATGGTGCGTGGCCGCATGCGCCGCGTCGGCACGCGCGTCTCGCGCCGGCCGGCGTGGAAAAAGGCGATCGTGACGCTCGCTCCCGGCGAACAGATCGAATACTTCGAGGGGGTCTAGGCGATGCCACTGCGCAACTACAAGCCGACCTCTCCCGGTCGCCGCAACTCGATGGGCTATACCTTCGACGAGATCACGAAGAAGAAGCCGGAGAAGCGGCTGCTCATCACGAAGAAGCAGAAGTCGGGCCGCAACCAGCAGGGCCGCATCACCGTTCGCCACCGCGGCGGCGGCCACAAGCGCCGCATCCGCATCATCGACTTCAAGCGCGACAAGGACGGGGTGCCGGGTCGCGTGGCCGCGATCGAGTACGACCCCGGCCGCAGCGCGCGGATCGCGCTGATCTTCTACGCGGACGGCGACAAGCGGTACATCGTCGCGCCGGACGGGCTGGTGGTGGACGACTCGGTCGTCGCCGGCTCCGGATCGCCGATCAGCCCCGGCAACACGCTCCCGCTGCACGAGATCCCGCCCGGCACGATGGTGCACAGCGTCGAGCTGCAGCCCGGGCGAGGCGGCCAGCTGGGCCGCTCGGCGGGGGCCGGCATCCAGGTGATGGCGCGCGACAGCGGATACGTGCTGCTGCGCCTGCCCTCGGGCGAGATGCGCCAGGTGCTGGAGCGCTGCCGCGCGACGATCGGGACCGTCGGCAACCCGGAGCACGCACTGATCAAGCTCGGCAAGGCGGGGCGCAAGCGCCACCGCGGCCGCCGGCCGGAGGTGCGCGGCTCCGCCATGAACCCCGTCGATCACCCGCACGGCGGTGGCGAGGGTAAGTCCCCGATCGGGCTGCCCGGCCCGAAGACGCCGTGGGGCAAGCCGGCGCTCGGCTACCGCACGCGCCGCAACAAGCGCACCGACCGCTTCATCGTCCGTCGGCGCACGCGAGGGCGGAGGCGCTAGCGATGTCGCGTTCAACGAAGAAGGGGCCGTACATCCACCCGAAGCTGCTGAAGAAGGTGGAGGCTGCCCAGCGATCGCAGAGCAAGCAGGTGATCCGCACCTGGTCGCGCGCTTCCACGATCATGCCGGAGATGGTCGGCCTGACCATCGCCGTGCACGACGGCCGCCGCCACGTGCCGGTCTTCTGCACGGAGAACATGGTGGGCCACAAGCTCGGCGAGTTCGCCTTCACCCGCACCTTCCGCGGCCACCGCGGCCGCAGCGAGCAGACCTCGAGGGCACGGTGATGGAAGTCCGCGCGATCCACCGCGATGCGAAGGTCTCGCCGCGCAAGGTGCGGCTGGTGCTGGAGCTGATCCGCGGCAAGCCCGCCGCCGAGGCGCTGACGCTGCTGGAGTTCCTGCCGCAGCCCTCGGCGCGCATGGTCTGGAAGACGGTCAAGTCCGCGATGGCCAACGCCGAGAACAACTTCAACCTCAACCCGGACGCGCTGGTCATCAAGCGCGCCGACGCCGGCGACGCGCGCACGCTGCGCCGCTTCAAGGCGCGCTCGCGCGGACGCGTCGCGCCGCGCCTCAAGCGCTACAGCCATATCGAGATCGTCGTCGATGGTGACGAGGTGTATTGATGGGTCGCAAGGTTCACCCCTACGGTTTCCGCGTCGGCGTGACCAAGCACTGGCAGGCGCGCTGGTTCAGCGAGCGCGACTACGCCGGTCTGGTCCACGAGGACCTGCGGATGCGGCGCATCGTGCTCGACAGCCTGCCGGATGCCGGCATCTCCGAGATCACGATCGACCGCAACGCCAACCAGCTCACGCTGACCGTGCAGACCGCCAAGCCCGGCATCGTGATCGGCCGCGGCGGCGCCAACGTCGAGCAGTTGCGGGGCGCCCTCGAGCGGGCGACGGATCGCCGCGTGCGGCTCAACATCGAGGAGATTCGCGTCCCGGAGATGGACGCCTTCCTCGTGGCCCGCTCCGTCGCCGACCAGTTGGAGCGCCGCGTCGCCTTCCGGCGCGCGATGAAGCAGTCGCTGCAGCGCACGATGTCGCGGGGCGCGCTGGGCTGCAAGATCAAGATCGGCGGGCGCCTCGGCGGCGCCGAGATGTCCCGCTCCGAGTTCGAGATGCAGGGCCGCGTCCCGCTGCACACGCTGCGCGCGGACATCGACTACGGCCTGGCCGAGGCGCGGACGACGTTCGGCGTGATCGGCGTGAAGTGCTGGATCTACAAGGGCGATATCACGCCGGAGAATTCGCCCTTCGTGATCGCCGACGGCGACGGGGCGGAGTAGCGCGATGTTGATGCCGCGCCGCGTCCGTTACCGGAAGCAGCACCGCGGCAAGCGCCGCGGCATGGCGCACACGGGCAACTTCGTGGCGTTCGGCGAGTGGGGCCTGCAGGCCCAGACCACGGGCTGGGTCGACGCCCGCCAGATCGAGGCAGCGCGACGCGCGATCACCGGGTCGCTGCGGCGCGGCGGCAAGGTCTGGATCCGTGTCTTCCCGGACAAGCCCGTCACCAAGAAGCCCGTCGAGACACGCATGGGCAAGGGCAAGGGCGCACCCGACCACTGGGTCGCCGTCGTGAAGCGCGGCCGCGTGATGTTCGAGGTGGCCGGCGTGCCCGAGGATGCGGTGCGCGAGGCGTTCCGCCGCGCCCACCACAAGCTGTCCGTCAAGACGAAGATCATCCCCCGCGAGGAACAATGATGAGCGCGCAGGAAACCATCGATCTGCGGGCGCTGCCCTCTGACGAGCTCGATCGCGAGCTTGAAGAGAGCCTGCGCGCGCTCTTCAACCTGCGCTTCCAGGCGGCGACGCGGCAGCTCGCCGACGTCTCGCAGGTGGGGCGGGCGCGGCGGCGAGTCGCACGCGTGCGGACGCTGCGGCGCGAGCGCGACATCCTGACCGCGATCGCCGAGGCCGGCGACATGGACGCCCTCGCGGGCAGCGAGACGACGGATGAGGCTGCGGCCGAAGAGACGACGGACGAGGCGGCGGACGACGACGCCGCGGCCGACGAGACGATAGACGAGGCGGCGGACGACGACGCCGCGGCCGAAGAGACGACAGACGAGGCCGCGGACGACGACGCTGCGGCCGATGAGACGACAGACGAGGCGGCGGACGACGACGCTGCGGACGAGGAGCGGGAGTAAACCGTGGTCCAGGCCGAACAGGCAGTCGAACGCAAGGTGAATCGCAAGGCGCGCACGGGCGTGGTGGTCTCCGACGTCAACGATCAGACCGTGATCGTCGCCGTCTCCTCCGCCTCCCGTCACCGCCTCTACGGCAAGGTGATCCGCAGCACGAAGCGCTATCCCGTGCATGACCCGGAGAACAGCGCCACTACCGGCGACCTGGTGGTGATCGAGGAGTGCCGGCCGATCAGCAAGACCAAGCGCTGGCGGCTGGTGGAAGTGCTCACCGAGCGCGAGGTCGCCGAGGTCACCCCCGAGTCGATCGACGAGGCGCTGGTCGACGAGGTGCAGCGCACCGCCGCCCGCGCCGCCGCCGAGGCGGAGGACGTGGCGGAGGCCCCGGGCGAAGCGGCTGCCGAGCCGACCGCTGAGGCCGAAGAGCCGGCAGCGGAAGCCGAGGCCGAGGAGCCGCCAGCGGAAGCCGAAGCGGATGAGCCGGCAGCGGAAGCCGAAGCCGAAGAGCCGGCAGCGGAAGCCGAAGTCGAAGAGCCGGCAGCGGAAGCCGAAGTCGAAGAGCCGGCAGCGGAAGCCGAAGTCGAGGAGCCGGTAGCAGAGGCTGCGGCCGAGGAGCCGCCAGCGGAAGCCGAAGCGGATGAGCCGGCAGCGGAAGCCGAAGTCGAGGAGCCGCCAGCGGAAGCCGAAGTCGAAGAGCCGGTAGCAGAGGCTGCGGCCGAAGAGCCGGCAGCAGAGGCTGAGGCCGAAGAGCCGGTAGCAGAGGCTGCGGCCGAAGAGCCGGCAGCGGAAGCCGAGGCCGAAGAGCCGGCAGCGGAAGCCGAAGCCGAAGAGTCGGCAGCGGAAGCCGAGGCCGAAGAGCCGGCAGCCGAAGCCGAAGCCGAAGAGCCGGCAGCGGAAGCCGAAGCCGAAGAGCCGGCCGAAGAGCCGAAGCTGAAGCCGAAGAGCCGGTAGCAGAGGCTGCGGCCGAAGAGCCGGCAGCGGAAGCCGAGGCCGAAGAGACCGCAGACGAGGACGCCGGGGCCGATGAGGCCGCGGACGGGGACACCAGGGAGCCTGCAGCGCAATGATCCAGCAGGAAAGCAGGGTCAAGGTCGCCGACAACTCGGGCGCGCGCGAGTTGCTCTGCATCCGCGTGCTCGGCGGCAGCGGCCGGCGCTACGCGCGCGTCGGCGATGTGATTGTCGCCACCGTGAAGGAGGCGCAGCCGAACAGCCCGGTGCCGAAGGGCGAGGTCGTGCTCGCCGTGATCGTGCGCACCGCCAAGCCGTTCCAGCGCCCCGATGGCTCCTCGATCCGCTTCGACGAGAACGCGGCCGTCGTGCTCAACGACCGCGATGGCAACCCGCGCGGCACGCGCATCTCCGGGCCGGTCGCCCGCGAGCTGCGCGACAAGCAGTTCATGCGCATTGTCTCGCTCGCCCCGGAGGTGCTGTGATGGCCTCGAAGATCCGGCGGCGCGATACGGTGCAGGTGCAGGCCGGCAAGGACCGCGGGCGGCGCGGCGAGGTGCGGCAGGTGCTGCACAGCGCGCAGCGCGTGGTCGTGACGGGCGCGAACATGGTCAAGAAGCACCGCCGCTCGCGCAGCCCCAGCGCGCCCTCCGAGATCCTCGAGGTGGAAGCGCCCCTGCACGTCTCGAACGTGGCGCTGGTCTGCGGCGGCTGCGACGCGGCGACGCGTGTCGGCTTCCGCATCCTCGGCGACGGCCGCAAGGTCCGCTACTGCAAGTCCTGCGACGAGGCGATCGACTGATGAGCGAACAGACGAACGGCTACACCCCGCGCCTGCGGACGCGCTACCAGCAGGAGATTCACGACGCGCTGATGCGCGAGTTCAACTACGCGAATCCGATGCAGGCGCCGAAGCTGGAGAAGATCAACATCAACATCGGCCTCGGCGAGGCGCTCGATAACGCCCGCGCCATCGAGACGGCGACGGCGGACCTGAAGGCGATCACCGGCCAGCAGCCGGTGGTGACGAGGGCGAAGCGGGCGATCTCCAACTTCCGGCTGCGGGCCGGCAACCCGATTGGCCTCAAGCTGACGCTGCGCGGCGTGCGCATGTGGGAGTTCTACGACCGCCTCGTGAACATCGCGCTGCCGCGCGTGCGCGACTTCCGGGGTGTGCCGGACCACTCGTTCGACGGCCGGGGTAACTTCGCGCTCGGCATTCGCGAGCAGATGATCTTCCCGGAGATCAACTACGACAGTGTGGACCGAGTGCGCGGGATGCAGGTGAACATCATCACCAGCGCCCGTAACGACGAAGAAGGAAAGCGGCTGCTCGAACTGCTGGGCATGCCGTTCCGGCGGACGTAGGCGGCGAGGACAAGATCATGGCGCGGAAATCGCTGATCGCACAGGCCGAGCGCAGGCCGAAGTACTCATCGCGGAAGGTGAACCGCTGTCCCGTGGTGTGGCGCGCGCGGCCGTGCGGGCGCGCGCGCGGCTTCCTGCGCCGCTTCCAGATGTGCCGCATCTGTTTCCGCACGCTCGCCAACCAGGGGAAGCTCCCCGGCGTCCGCAAATCATCGTGGTAGCCGGGACGCCGGGACAACAAGAGGGAGGGAGCACGAGCGCATGAGCATGTCCGATCCGCTCGCCGATATGTGCACCCGTATCCGTAACGCCGTGATGGCGAAGCACGAGAGCGTGCGCGTGCCCGCCTCCAAGGTGAAGCGCGCGATCGCCGACGTACTCCAGTCCGAGGGCTTCATCGCGGGCTACGCGGAGGAGCAGGACGGCAGCCGCAGTTATCTGCGGCTGCGGCTGAACTACGTGAGCGAACAGCAGTCCGCGATCGGCGGCATCCGCCGCGTCTCGCGGCCGGGGCTGCGCGTCTACGTGAACAAGCGCGAGATCCCCCGTGTCTACGGCGGGCTCGGCGTAGCGATCATGAGCACCTCCAGCGGCGTGATGACCGGCCAGGAAGCCTGGCGGCGCAACGTCGGCGGCGAAGTGCTCTGCTACGTCTGGTAGCGGCGAACAAATGAGGAGCAGCGAGATGTCCCGCGTTGGCAAGACGCCCGTGCAGATTCCCGATGGCGTCGAGGTGACCCTCGACGGCGGTCGCTGCCACGTGCGCGGCCCGAAGGGCGATCTCGACCAGCAGTTGCGCTCGGAGATGGACGTGCGCCTCGAGGATGGCGTGCTGACCGTGCACCGCTCCTCGGACGCGCCCACGCACCGTGCACTGCACGGCCTGACGCGCGCCCTCATCCAGAACATGGTCGTCGGCGTCACCGAGGGCTTCCGCAAGACCCTCGAGATCCACGGCACCGGCTACCGCGCGGAGAAGCGCGGCGACTCGCTGGTGCTCAACGTCGGCTTCTCGCACCAGGTCCAACTGGACCCGATCGAGGGCGCCGCCTTCGAACTGGAGACGCCGACCGTGGTGCACATCGACGGTATCGACAAGCAGATCGTCGGCCAGCAGGCCGCACTCGTGCGCCGCGTGCGCCCGCCCGAGCCCTACCAGGGCAAGGGCATCCGCTACCGCGGCGAGCAGGTGCGCCGCAAGGCCGGCAAGCGAACCTAGGACGAGGCGGGGAACCAGCGATGGGCAGCGAGCAACAGACACGGCGAGCCGCGCGCCTGCGTCGTCACCGGCGCCTGCGCAAGCGCGTCCAGGGCGTGGCCGAGCGGCCGCGGCTCTGCGTCTTCCGCTCCGCGCGTCACATCTACGTGCAGCTGATCGACGACGAGGCCGGGCGCACGCTGGTGCAGGCCTCGGACGTCGAGCCGTCGCTGCGCGATGGCGCCGGCGAGACGAAGGTCGAGCGCGCTCGCGCCGTCGGCGAGCTGGTCGCGAAGCGCGCCCGCGAGGCCGGCCACGAGGCCGTGGTATTCGATCGCGGCGGATTCGCCTACAAGGGACGGGTGCGCGCACTGGCCGAGGCCGCGCGCGAGGAAGGCCTGGTCTTCTGATGGTCCAGCAGCAACAGGGCGGTGGGCGCGGAGGCCGCGGCGGACGCGGGCCGCGCAGCGATCGCGGACGGCGCGACCGCCGCCGCGACAGCGATCCCGAGGGCCCCGACTACATCGAGAAGGTCGTGCACATCAACCGCGTGGCCAAGGTCGTCAAAGGTGGACGGCGCTTCTCCTTCACCGCCATCGTCGTCGTCGGCGACGGCCAGGGCCGCGTCGGCTTCGGCATGGGCCGCGCCAACGAGGTGCCCGAGGCGATCCGCAAGGGCGGCGTGATCGCGCGACGCTCGATGAGCACGATCGCGCTCAACCAGGGCACGATCGCCCACGAGACGATCGCCCACTTCAAGGCCTCCAGGGTGGTGATGCGGCCGGCCTCGCCCGGCACCGGCATCATCGCCGGCGCCGGCGTGCGCGCCGTCCTCGAGGCGGCCGGCGTGACCGACGTGCTCACGAAGTCGCTCGGCTCCAACAACCCCGTCAACCTCGTGCGCGCGACCATCGACGGACTGGTCGCGCTGCGCCATCCGGGCGCCGTGGTCGCGGCGCGCCGCGCGCTGGTGGGGGCGGGTTCGTGACGAAGCTGCGCATCACCTGGACGAAGTCGGCGATCGGCTACGCCGGGCGCCAGAAGGCGACGATCAAGGCACTCGGGCTGAAGCGCCTGCGCCACAGCGTGGAGCACGATGACTCGCCCACGATCCGTGGCATGGCGCACAAGGTCCGGCACCTCGTGACGGTCGAGGAGGTCGAGTAGGGTGGATCAGCACCAGCTGCAGCCGCCGAAGGGCGCGAAGCGAGCGCGCATCCGGCGCGGGCGCGGTAACGCGTCCGGCAAGGGCACATACTCCGGGCGCGGGCTCAAGGGCCAGAAGTCGCGCTCCGGCGGCAAGGTGCGCCCCGGCTTCGAGGGCGGCCAGATCCCGTTGATGCGCCGCCTCGCCCGCAAGCCCGGCTTCCGCAACTTCTCGCGCGTCGAATTCCAGGCCGTGAACCTGCGCGACATCGCCGCCCGCTTCGAGCCGGGCGCCGAGGTCGACGCCGAGGCGCTCGCCGCCGTGCGACTGATCGACGGTCCGGACGAGCCCTTCAAGGTGCTCGCGGACGGCGAACTCGGCCACGCGCTGACCGTGCGCGCGCCGCGCCTCTCCGCCGCCGCCAAGGAGGCGATCAGCGCCGCCGGCGGCAGCTTCGAGGAGCTCGCCCCGGCGGTGAAGCGTGTCCGCAACCGCATCCACCGCCGCAGGGAAGGCAGCTAGCGTGAGTCAGCGGGAGACGCCGTCGGCTCGTCCGCGGCTGCTCCAGGCCGCCGTCGATGCCTTCCGGCAGCCCGACGTACGGCAGAAGATCCTCTTCACGCTTGCGATGCTGCTCGTCTTCCGCTTTGTCGCGCACGTGCCCGTGCCGGGCGTCAACTCGGACCGGCTGCAGGACGTCTTCGACAACAACGCGATCCTCGGGTTCCTCAACATCTTCTCCGGCGGCGCGCTGGAGAATCTCTCCGTCGCCGCGCTCGGGGTCTACCCGTACATCACCGCCTCGATCGTGATGCAGCTCGCCGTGCCGCTGGTGCCGCGCCTGCAGGCGCTCTCCCGCGAGGGCGAATCCGGCCGTCAGAAGATCCAGGTCTACACGCACTGGATGACGGTGCCGCTTGCCTTCTTCCAGGGCTACGCGCAGCTGCTGCTGATCCAGCAGTTCGGCGGCATCCAGGACATCGGCCTCAGTGGAGGCAACGCGCTCCCGACCATCGCGACGATCGTCTCGATGGTGGGAGGCACGATGTTCCTCGTCTGGCTCGGCGAGCTGATCTCGGAAGAGGGCATCGGCAACGGCATCTCGCTGATCATCTTCGGCGGCATCGTCGCCGGGCTGCCCGGCATTGTCGGCCGCAGCACGCTCTCCGGGACGGCCGCGCTGACGGGCGGCATCTTCCTGCTGCTGGTGATCACGATCGCCGTGATCGCGATGATCGTGCTCTTCCAGGAGGCGCAGCGGCGCATCCCCGTGCAGTACGCGCGCTCCACGATCCGGGGTGGGCGGATGTATCGCCAGCAGGGGCAGACGCATATCCCGCTGCGCGTTAACAGTGCGGGGATGATCCCGCTGATCTTTGCCTTCTCGATCATGATCTTCCCGCCCGTGGCGGCGCAGTTCCTCGCCGAAGTGTCGGACGTCGGCTGGATCAGCAGCGTCGCGCGATTCTTCGAGAACGCGCTGACCCCGGCGAATCTCCCGTACTGGCTCTTCGTCTTCGCGCTGGTGGTGATGTTCACGTTCTTCTACACGATGGTGCAGTTCCAACAGCAGAACCTGGCCGAGAACCTGCAACGCCAGGGCGGCTTCATCCCCGGCATCCGGCCGGGACGGCCGACGCAGGAGTACATCACGCGGGTGCTGGTGCGGATCACCTGGGGAGGCGCGCTCTTCCTCGGCTTCATCTCCGTGCTCCCGTTCTTCGCCACCGCACTCACGGACGTGCAGGCGCTGCAGATCAGCGCCGCCGGGCTGCTGATCGTGGTCGGCGTCGTGATCGATACGATGCGCCAGCTGGAGGCGCAGATGCTGATGCGCAACTACGAAGGATTCATCTCGTGAAGTTCGCGATCATGGAGGTGGCGCTCCGATGAAGATGGTGCTGCTGGGACTGATCGGCGCCGGCAAGGGCACGCAGGCGAAGCTCGTCGCCGAGCGGCGCGGCCTGCTCCACGTCTCGACCGGCGACATGCTGCGCGAGGCCGTCGCCCAGGGCACGGCGCTCGGATCGCAGGCCAACGACTTCATGTCGCGCGGCGAGCTGGTGCCGGACGAGCTGGTGATCGGCATGCTGCTCGAACGGATCAGCCAGCCGGACGCCACGGCGGGGTTCATCCTCGATGGCTTCCCCCGCACCGTCGCCCAGGCCGAGGCGCTGCAGACCGCCCTCGAGGGCCAGTCGCAGGGCATCGACACCGTGCCGTTCATCCGCGTGCCGGAGGAGATGCTGCTGGAGCGCATCGCCAGGCGCGCGGAGATCGAAGGGCGCGCGGACGACGCGCCCGAGGTCGCCCAGCGCCGGCTGCGGGAGCAGTCGGAAGGCCTTGAGGGCGTCGCCTCCTTCTACGGTGGGCTTGGGACGCTCTGCGACGTCGACGGCGTCGGCGGCGTGGACGAGGTGTACGAGCGCCTCGATACGGAGTTGCAGCGGGTAGCCGTTGCGTAGGCGGGGGTCCGGCAAGTACCGGGCCCGGCGGAGAGGGCGTAACATAGATCGATGTCCGTCGTCATAAAGTCGCCGGACGAGATCGCGATCATGCGCGAGGCTGGAAGGCTGAACGCGGAGGTGCGCAAGCTCCTCCTCGACGCGATCGCTCCGGGCGTAACGGGCCGTGAGCTGGACGAGCTGGCGAAGGCGGAGATCGCGCGTCGAGGTGCGACGCCCACCTTCGTCGGCTACGATCCGGGCGGGCGGCCACCGTACCCCGGCGCGATCTGCTACTCGGTGAACGCGCAGCTGGTGCACGGAATACCGGGCGACCGGGCATTGCGGGAGGGTGACATCGTCAGTATCGACCTCGGAGTGACCTGGCGCGGCTACGTCTCCGATGCGGCCTTTACGGCCGCCGTCGGCGAGGTGCCGCCGAAGGTGCGGCGGCTGCTCGAACGGACCGAGGCAGCCGTCCACGCCGGGGTGGAGCAGGCGCTCGCCGGGAAGCGCATCGGCGATCTGTCGAGCGCGATCGGCGCCGTTGCACGCGAGGAGGGCTACGGCATCATTCGCGAGTACGGAGGCCACGGCGTCGGCAGGCGCATGCACGAGGAGCCGCACATCCCGAACTACGGCCGGCCCGGCGTGGGCCACATGCTGAAGCCGGGCATGGTGCTGGCTCTGGAGCCGATGTTCAGCCTCGGGGCCGAGCACACGGAAGAGGAAGCGGACCGCTGGACCGTGCGTATGAGTGATGGCAGCCTGTGCGCCCACTTCGAGGAGACCATCGCGGTCACCGACGGTGCGCCGGAGATCCTCACCAGCATGGGCCGCCTGGACGAAGCGCGCGAGGACGCAGCGGCGGTCCCGGCGAGGGGCGCTGCCTGATGGCGAAGGGACGCCAGAACCAGCGGTCTCAACGCCAGGCGCCACAGCGCAAGAAGAAGGAGGTCATTGAGGTCGAGGGCGTCGTCAAGGACGCGCTCCCCAACGCCCAGTTCGATGTCGAGCTGGCAAACGGGCACCACGTGCTCGCACACGTCTCCGGACGGATGAAGATGCACTACATCCGCATCCTGCTCGGAGACCGCGTGCTCGTGGAGTTGAGCCCCTACGACCTCACCCGGGGACGGATCACGTACCGCTTCCGCTAGCGCGGGAGCGGCGTCCGAGGAGCGAACGATGAAGGTACGAGCGTCGGTGAAGAAGCGCTGTGACCGCTGCCAGATCATCCGCAGGCATGGGCGCCTGCGGGTCATCTGCGTGATTCCGCGGCATCGCCAGCGCCAGGGCTAGGAGGACGCGATGGCACGCGTCGCAGGCGTCGAGATTCCCAACGACAAGCGGTTCGAGTTCTCGCTGCCGTACGTCTATGGCATTGGGCGGACCAAGGCCCTCCAGATCGCCGAACAGGTCGGCATCCCTCGCGATGCGATGGTGCGCGACCTGACGGAGGAGCAGCTCGTGCGCCTGCGAGCCGTCGTCGAGGGCGAGCACACCGTGGAGGGTGACCTCCGCCGCGAGGTGCGCCAGAACATCCAGCGGCTGATCGAGATCAACTGCTACCGCGGTTATCGCCATCGCCGCGGGCTGCCCGTGCGCGGGCAGCGCACGAAGACCAACGCACGCACGCGTCGCGGCTCCCGGCGAACCGTCGCCGGCAAGCGCCGCGTCGCGCGCAAGTAAGGGAGCGCCGGGAATATGGGTGGTCGACGTGGTCAACGTAGTCGGCGTCGCGAGCGCAAGTCCGTCCCGCGGGGCCGGGCCTACATCCGCTCGACCTTCAACAACACGCTGATCACGATGACCGATCCGAACGGCAACGTGATCGCCTGGGGGTCCGGCGGCACCGCCGGCTTCCGTGGATCGCGCAAGAGCACGCCCTACGCGGCGCAGCTCGCCGCCGAGGGCGCCGCCGCGAAGGCGGTGGAGCACGGCATGCGCGAGGTCGATGTCTACCTCCGTGGACCGGGAGCGGGCCGCGAGGCCGCCGTCCGCGCGCTGCAGGCCAGCGGCGTGCGCGTCTCCTCGATTCGCGATGTCACCCCGATCCCACACAACGGCTGCCGCGCGCGGCGTCGGCCGCGTAACTAGCGGCGAGGAGAACGAGCAGATGGCCCGATACACCGGACCTCGCGTGAAGAAGGCGCGCCGCTACGGCGCCCCGATCTTCGCCAATGCCGCCGTGCTGCGCATGCGCCGCACCAACCCGCCCGGCCCGCGCCCGCTGCGCCGCCGCAAGGTCTCCGACCGCGGCCTCCAGCTCAACGAGAAGCAGAAGGTGCGCTACGCCTACGGCCTGATGGAGAAGCAGTTCCGTCGCTACTACGAGCGCGCGGTCCGGCACCCGGGCGTGACCGGCGACCAGTTGATGATCTCGCTGGAGCGGCGCCTCGACAACGTCGTCTACCGCCTCGGGCTCGCGGGCACGCGGGCGCAGGCGCGCCAGCTGGTGACGCACGGCCTGATTGCCGTCAACGACAAGAAGCTCGACATCCCCAGCGCGGAGACGTCGCTCGGCGACGCGATCAGCTTCAACGCGCGCGGCAAGCGCTCGAAGTACCTCGACGTGCTGCGCGAGGAGATCCAGGCGCGCGAGGTTCCCGGCTGGCTCGAAGTCGACCGCGAGCAACTCTCCGGCCGGATCGCCGGGCTCCCCGCCGCCGGCGACTACGAGCCTCATTTCAACCCGAGCGCCATCGTTGAGTACTACTCACGCTGAGCAAGTGACAAGCAGCCCGCTCTAGCGGCGAGCACGCAGCGAGGTGACCTTTGGCGGCTGAACTACAAACCCCGACGCTCCGCATTGAAGAGGCGGAGATGGATTACGCGAAGCTCGTGATGGAACCGCTCGAGGCCGGCTTCGGCACGACGATCGGCAACTCCCTTCGCCGCGTGCTGCTGTCCTCGCTTCCGGGCGCGGCCATCACCTCCGTCCGCATCGACGGCGTCGAGCACGAGTTCTCGACGGTTCCGCACATGCAGGAAGACGTCACGGAGCTGCTGCTCAACCTCAAGGACGTGCGGCTTCGCGCCTTCGCCGACCGGCCCGCGCGACTCTTCCTCGATGTCGGCGGCGAGGTCGAGGTGAAGGCGAGCGACATCCGCGCCACCGCGGACTACGAGATCGCCAACCCCGAGCTGCACCTCGCGACGCTCGGCCACGCGGAGGGGTCGCTCGTGATCGACCTCAACGTCGAGACCGGCCGCGGCTACATGCCCGCGACCGTCAGCGAGGGTCTGCCGATCGGCGTGATCCCCGTCGATGCGCTCTTCACGCCGGTGAAGCGGGTCAACTACCAGGTCTCCAACACGCGCGTCGGGCAGGACACCAACTTCGACCGCCTCGAGATGGAGGTCTGGACGGACGGCACGGTCGACGGCCAGAACGCCATCTCGATGGCAGCGGGCATCATCCGCGACCAGTTCCTGCAACTGCAGCAGCTCGGCCGCGTTGAGACTGCCGACGTGCGCAGCCGCGAGGCCGCACAGACGATCGACGGGCACGACACGCCGATCGAGACGCTCGAGCTCTCCGTGCGCGCCTACAACTGCCTCAAGCGCTCCGGCCTCGTCACCATCGGCGCCATCCTCGAGCGCTCCGAGGAGGAGCTGCTCGCGCTGCGCAACTTCGGCGAGAAGTCCTACGAAGAGCTGCGCGACAAGCTCGTCGCGAGCGGCTTCCCGGCGCCGCGCGGCGATGCGCCGCGCTCGCGGCAGCCGGTCGCCGCAGGCGCTGCCGTAGCCGAGGCGGCGCCTGCCGCTGGCGAGGCGGCGCCGGCCGCAGCGGCGGACGACGCCGGCGACGAGGTCGGGTCACTGGGCGCGGCGCTGATCCAGGCGCTGCGCGAAGCCGGCGAGGACACGCCGGGTCTGGGCGAGCGCTGATGCGTCACAAAGTCGATGGCCGCAAGTTCGATATGCCGACCGCGCAGCGGATGGCGATGCTGCGCAACCTCACCACGGACGTGCTCAAGCACGGCTCCGTGACCACCACCGAGGCGCGTGCCAAGGAGGCCCGCCGCTTCGTCGACCGCATGGTCACGCTCGGCAAGCGCGGCACGCTGCACGCGCGTCGCCAGGCGCTCGCCTTCGTCTACGACCCGAAGGTGGTCTCGCGCCTCTTCGACGAGATCGCGCCGCAGTACGCGAGCCGCCCCGGCGGCTACACGCGCGTGCGCAAGCTGGGCCCCCGCCGCGGCGACGCCGCGGCGATGGCGGAACTGGAACTGGTCTAGACAGCATGCCCTCCCCATCCACCCCGCGACGCCTCGCGCTGCTCGTCGAGTACGACGGGACGGAGTTCTCCGGCTCGCAGTCGCAGCGCGGGCAGCGCACGGTGCAGGACACGCTGGAGGACGCCATCGCCGCCTACTGCGGCGAGCCCGAGGGCGGACGGCGCCGCATCGCCCTCGCCGGACGCACCGACTCGGGCGTGCACGCCCGCGCGCAGGTGGCCGTGATCGACTGCCCCCGCGAGGACTCCCTGGAGACCGTGCGCGACGCGCTCAATCACTACCTCCCGGAGGATGTCGCCGTGTCCGCCGTCTGCGAGGTCGCAGCGGACTTCGATCCGCGCCGCGACGCCGTCGCGCGCCGCTACTGCTATCGCATCCGCGACGGCGGCCCGCGCTCGCCGCTGCGCCGCCGCGATGTCTGGCAGCGCCGTGGCGCCCTCGAGGCCTCGGCGATGGCTGCGGCCGCCGCCGCGCTGCCGCGCGGGCGCCGCGACTGGGCCGCCTTCGCCGGCGCGCCGGATGCCGGTGTCTCCACGGTCCGCACGCTGATCAGCATGGGCGTCCGGCGTCGCGGCCCGCACGAGATCGAGGTCTCGATGGAGGCCGACGCGTTCCTGCCGCACCAGGTGCGGCGCACCGCCGGCGCCCTCGAGCGCGTCGGGGCGGGCGCGCTGACGCCGCAACAGTTCGCCGCACTCATCGATGCGCCCGCGGGCAGCGTCGGACCGGCGGCGCCGCCGCAGGGACTGACGCTCGAGGCCATCCGCTACCCGGCGGGTGCGGTCAGCTGGGGGCTGGACGACGGCGCGGAGCAGGAAATGGTGGCCTGAGGTGACGACGAAGACCTACCGCTTGAGCGCCAAGCAGTTCGACCGCCGCTGGCAGGTGGTCGACGCGGGCGGACGCCCCCTCGGGCGCGTCGCCAGCGAGGCCGCGCGGCTGCTGCTCGGCAAGCACAAGCCCGACTACGAGCCGCACCTGCCGATGGGCGACCACGTGATCGTGATCAACGCCGCCGGCGTGGTGCTGACGGGCAACAAGGCGCAGCAGAAGATCTACTACCGGCACTCCGGCTACCCGGGCAACCTGCGCCAGCGCACCTTCGAGGAGCAGATGGAGCGCGACCCGCGCAAGGTGCTGGAGCGTGCGATCAAGGGCATGCTGCCGCACACGCGCCTCGGCCGCGAGCTGTTCCGGCACCTCCGCGTCTACTCTGGTGCGGACCACCCGCACGAGGCGCAGTTGCGCGCCGGCACGGGCGCTCGCGCCCGCAAGCGCGCCGCCGCCGAGGCCCGCGCCGCCGCCGCACCCGCGGTGGAGGTGGTGGACGAGGTCGTGGCGGACGAGCCGATGGCGGATGAGCCGATGGCAGACGAGCCGATGGCGGATGAGCCGATGGCCGACGAGCCGATGGCGGATGAGCCGATGGCCGACGAGGCTGCGGATGACGCAACGGACGCAGCGGAGACGAGCGACGAGTGAACCCGCAAGCAGTTAGCGAGCTGACACGATGACCAACGAGCAGCAGCACTACTACTACGGCCTCGGCCGCCGCAAGTCGTCCGTCGCCCGCGTCCGGCTGACGCCCGGCAACGGCGCCTTCGTCGTCAACGGCAAGCCGCTGGATGAGGTGATCTTCCGGCCCTCGCAGCGCCAGGACCTGCTGCGCCCGCTCGTGGTCACGGAGAACGCGAACCGCTTCAATGTGCAGGTCAAGGTTGCCGGCGGTGGCATCTCCGGCTGGACCGGCGCGATGCGGCTCGGCATCGCCCGCGCCCTCGTGGTCGCGGACGAGGGCTACCGCCGTCCGCTGCGGCAGCAGGGCCTGCTGACGCGCGACGCGCGCGAGAAGGAGCGGCAGAAGCCGGGCCTCAAGCGCGCGCGCAAGGCTCCTCAGTACACCAAGCGCTAGGTCTGACGGCCGGGCCCTCACCACCCCAACTCTCTCTCCCTCGGGAGACCTTTGCGAACTCCCGTTTCGAGGGCGCTCCGGCTCCCTCTCCCCTTGCGGGAGAGGGTGGGGGTGAGGGGGCGCCGCGCGGTGGCGCGGCCAGGTCCAGGTCCAGGGCGTGGCGCCTCAGGCGTCAATCCGCGGGCGCAGAGCAAGCCCTCTGGTCGAGACTCAGGGATCGCCGCCTCGGAGGCGTCTGCTGCGTCTGACCCCGTGCTCCAGGCGATCGCAGTGGAACTCCGCGAGTCACCTGGGAAACCCCTTCACCCTAGCCCTCTCCCTCAGCAGGCAGAGGGGGCGGTCTCTAGCCGCGCGTGTCGCGGCCGTGCCTGACGGCGAGCATTTCCGCGAGGATGGAGACCGCGATCTCCGCGGGCTCGCGCCCGCCGAGGTCGAGTCCGATCGGCGCGCGCAGGCGGGCGAGGGCGTCGTCGTCGCAGCCCTGCTCCCGGAGCTGCTCGATGCGCCGCTCGTGCGTGCGCCGGCTGCCCATCACGCCGATGTAGCCGGCCTCCGACCGTAGGGCGGGGACGAGCGCCGCCACGTCGAACTTCTCGTCGTGCAGCAGCATCACGATGTAGGAGTGGGGGCCGAGTTCGGCCGCCTCGAGGGCCTCGTTGGGCCAGCCGACGATCACCTCGTCGGCGGTGGGGAAGCGTTCGCGCGTCGCGAACGCGGATCGCGGGTCTACGACGGTGACGTGGAAGCCCGCCTCGCTCGCCATCCGCGCCAGCGGCGGCCCGGCGAAGGCGGCGCCGAGCAGGAAGAGGTGTGGCGGCGGCCGGAACGCTTCGAGGAAGACGACGAGATCCTCGCCGGGTTCGCCGAGCGTGAGCCGTCGCGTGCCGCCTTCGAGCAGCAGGGCGCGGGCCCGCTCGGCGATCTCGCCGTCCAGCGCCTCGCCGACGCTTCCTGTCGCCGCGCCGTCCTCGAAGACGACCATGCGGCGTCCGGCGATCTCCGGCGGTTCGAGGCTGACCGCGAGCACGGCGGAGCGCTGGCCGAGCAGCGCGTCGCGCAGCGCCAGCCAGACCTCGTCCGCCCGAAACGGCTCGACGAGCACCTCGATCTCCCCGCCGCAGCTGAGGCCGACCTCGAAGGCCAGCTCGTCGGAGATCCCGTACTGCACGATCGCCGGGTGGTCGTTGTCCAGCACCTGCAGGGCGTGCTCGAAGAGGTCCGCCTCGACGCAGCCGCCGCTGACGGAGCCGCTGACCTCGCCGCCGCGCGTTGCGCAGAAGCGCGCGCCCGGCAGCCGCGGCGCGGAGCCGCGGACGTCGGTGAGCGTGGCCATCGCGATCTGCTCGCTGCGGCGCTGCCAGCGCTCCAGATCGTCCAGCACGTCCCTCATGAGGTCTCTCCGGGGCCGAAGTGGATCAGCGCGACGCGGCTTCCGTGCTCTGGTCGGCGCGCACCGCCTCGTAGTCCTGCCAGGTATCCACGTCCCGGGGGAGCGGCCGGTCCACCGCTACGTCGTGTATCCAGTCGGGGTGCCGGTCGAGGATCTTCCAGGCGGCCTTGTCGCCGTGCAGCTCCAGCAGGTGGCCGAACAGCTCCCGCGAGAAGAGCAGCGGATGGCCTCGCTCGCCCTCGTAGGAGACGGCCATGATCCTCGAACCGGTGCGGCGCCACTCGGCCACGAGGCGGTCGATGTCTTCAGTCTCCACGCCCGGCTGATCGCCGAGCACCACCACGACCGCCTCTGCCTCCGGATCGAGCGCGCCGAGGCCCGCCTGGTACGAGGACGAGCAACCCTCCCCGAAATCAGGGTTCTCGACGACCCGCGCGCGCCCGAGCGTCAGCCGCGGGCGCACTTCGTGGGCCGCGCCGCCCAGCACCACGGTCACGTGATCGAGGCTCGTGGCCGCCTCGACGGTGCGCACCACCCAGTCGACGAGGATCGTGCCGCGGTAGGGAAGCAGTTGCTTCGGCTGCCCGAGGCGGCTGGAGCTGCCCGCCGCGAGCACGAGTCCGGAGACTGGCGCGCTCATCGCAGGGTCGCGGCGTAGCGTTCCGGCTCCTGCTCGAAGCGCTGGCGGCACCCGGCGGCGCAGAAGTAGACCGTCTGGCCCTCGTGTTCGGAAGTGTGGCGCGCCGTTGCGATGTCGACCGTCATCCCGCAGATCGGGTCGAGCGCGCTGCCGGCCTCGGCGGCGCCGGACGCGGGAATCGAGGTGAGCAACAGCGGCTCCGGGGCCGCCTCGGAGGCCGGCGCGGACTGGCGCGCGGGTTGGCTTCGCCTCGTCTGCAGGATCTCGGCGGCGATGCTGAGCGCGATCTCCGAGGGCGTGACCGCGCCGAGGCTCAGCCCGGCGGGGCAGTACAGCCGCTCCAGTTCCGGCTGGCCGAAGCCGCTCGCCCGCAGGTAGTCGAGGACTGCCTCGGCCCGCTTCACGCTCGCGACGAGGCCCACGTAGGCGGCTTCGGAGCGCAGCACGGCCGCCAGCGCGTCCTCGTCGTACTGCCCCTGCGTGGCGACGACCACGTAGCTGTCGGCGCTCAGCCGCGCCGTCGCCGCCTCGAGGTCGGTCAGCAGCAGATCGGCGTCGGGGAACGCCTCGGCGGTTGCGCCGGGGTCGGAGACGGTGACGTCGAATTCGATCAGCTTGCCCGCGCTGGCGAGGGCCTGCGCGAGCGGCGTCTCGCCGATCACGAGGAGTTCGGGGCGGGGCAGGAACGGCTCCACGTAGATCTCCAGTGCGCCCTGGCTCTGGCAGGGCATCGCCAGCTCGAGCACGCCCTCCCCGGCCTCGCCACTGGGCGGGTCGGGGCTGATGCGCAGCAGGCGCGGCTTGCCGTCCTCGAGGGCCGCGAGCGCCTCGCGCAGCACGAGCGGCTGCGCGCAGCTCCCGCCCACCCAGCCGCTGAACGCGCCCTCGGCGTCGATCAGCGCC
Source organism: Dehalococcoidia bacterium (assembly GCA_965261685.1). GTDB lineage: Bacteria > Chloroflexota > Dehalococcoidia > UBA2979 > UBA2979 > VXMT01. The sequence continues at coordinate 806,928 of CBDHDI010000028.1, read as the reverse complement.
TTCGCGCCGGGGTACGCCGAGGTCGGACGGCGGCAGGCGACGACGGTGGCGAGGGCGAACGGCTCGCGCCGCGCCCGCAGCGCGACCGCCTGGCCGAGCGGGTCATCCGATGCTGACATGGCCCATCTCCGCGCGGAGCGGCGTCCGCCCGCCGGGCGGACGCCCGCGCCTCGCTAGTCCGTGACCCCGTGCTCGCGGAGGAGCGCCCACACCTTGTTCGGCGTGATCGGGATGTCGATGTGACGCACGCCCAGGTGCGACAGGGCGTCCACGACCGCGTTGGCGATCGCCGGCGGCGCGCCCACGGTGGCGGACTCGCCGACGCCCTTCGCGCCGAGCGGGTGGTGTGGCGAGGGCGTCGTGGTCTTCGCCGTCTCCCAGTGCGGGGTTTCGACCGCCGTCGGCACCAGGTAGTCGACGAAGGACGCGCTGAGCGGGTTGCCGCTCTCGTCGTAGGAGAGCTCCTCGAAGAGCGCGGGCGCGAGGCCCATTGCCAGCCCGCCGTGGATCTGACCCTCGACGATCATCGGGTTGATGATGTTGCCGCAGTCGTCGACGGCGACGAAGCGGCGGACGTGCACCTCGCCGGTGCCGCTGTCGATGTCCACGACGCAGATGTAGCTCCCGAAGGGGAACGTCAGGTTGGGCGGGTCGTAGTAGGAGACGGCCTCAAGGCCGGCCTCCAGCCCCTGCGGGTGGTTCGTGTAGGCGGCGAGGGCAATCTCCTGGATGGTGACGCCCTTCTCCGGGTCGCTCTTCACGAAGAACCTGCCCGGCTCCCAGCCCAGGTCGTCCTCGGTGACCTCCTCCGCCTCGAGCAGGTGGGCCGCGATCTTCCGCGCCTTGTCCCGCACCTTGCCCGCCGCCATGGCTCCCGCGGCGCCCGCGGTGGGCGTGCTGCGGCTGGCGTAGGTGCCGAGGCCGTAGGGGGCGGTGTCGGTGTCGCCCTCCTCGACGGCGATGTCGCCGGCGGGAATGCCCAGCTCCTGGGCGATGATCTGGGCGTAGGTCGTCTCGTGGCCCTGCCCCTGCGACTTCGTGCCGAAGCGCGCGGTGGCCTTCCCGGTCGGGTGCACGCGCAGCTCGCAGCTGTCGAACATCTTCAGGCCGAGGATGTCGAAGTGCTTCGACGGTCCGGCGCCGACGATCTCCGTGAAGCTCGAGATGCCGATGCCCATCAGCTCGCCGCGTGCGCGCTTCTCCGCCTGCTCTTGGCGCAACTCGTCGTAGCCGATCATCTCCATCGCCAGGTTGAGCGCGCCGTCGTAGTCGCCGCTGTCGTACTCCCAGCCGAGCACGGACTGGTAGGGGAAGGCGTCCGCCGGGATGAAGTTCTTCTTCCTCAGATCGGCCGGGTCCATCTGCAGGTCGGTCGCGAGCAGGTCAACGAGCCGCTCGATGGCGTGGACGGCCTCGGTGACGCGGAACGAGCAGCGGTAGGCGATGCCTCCGGGCGGCTTGTTGGTGTAGACGCCGTCCACCTCGGCGAAGGCGTTCTGGAAGTCGTACGACCCCGTGCAGATCGAGAACAGCCCCGCCGGGAACTTCGAGGGGTTCGCGGCCGCGTCGGTATAACCGTGGTCGGCCAGCGTCTTGATGCGCAGCGCCTTCATCGTGCCGTCGCTGTCGGCGGCGATCTCGGCGGCCATGTGGTAGTCGCGGCCGAACGAGTCCGACTGCAGGTTCTCGATGCGGTCCTCGATCCACTTCACGGGGTGCCCCGTGACGATCGCCGCGGCGACCGCGATCACGTAGCCGGGGTAGACCGGCACCTTGCCGCCGAAGCCTCCGCCGAGGTCCGGCGAGATGATCCGGATCTTCTCCTCGGACAGCCCCACGTGGCCCGCCACCAGCGCGAACACCGTGCGGATCGCGTGCGGGGCCTGCGTGGTCATCCAGACCGTCAGCTGGCCCGCTACCGAGTCGAACTCGGCGACGCAGCCGCAGGTCTCGATCGAGGCAACGTGGATGCGCGGCAGGTACATATCCTGCTGCACCGTGACATCCGCCTCCTCGAAGGCGCGGTCGGTCGCGTCGCGATCGCCGACCTCCCAGTGGAAGATGCGGTTGTCGGTCTTGCCTTCCTTGTCGTCGCGCAGCACCGGCGCGTCCGGCTCGAGCGCCTTGAACGGGTCCACCACCACGGGCAGCGGCTCGTACTCGATCTCGACCGCCTCGACGCCGTCGGCTGCGGCGTAGCGACTGGTCGCCACCACGGCGGCGACCTCTTGGCCGGCGAACATCACCTTGTCCACCGGCAGCACCATCTGGGTGTCCGACATCAGCGTCGGCATCCAGTGGAGGTTGTACGCCTCCAGCGTCTCGCCCGTGATCACGGCGAGTACGCCCTCCACCTCGAGGGCGCGCTCGGAGTTGATGCTCTTGATGCGGGCGTGGGCGTAGGGGCTGCGCACGATGTCCAGGTAGAGCATCCCCGGCCGCACGATGTCGTCGACGTAGTTGCCCCGGCCGCGGATGAAGCGCGCGTCCTCCTTGCGCTTGATGCTGTGGCCCATGCCCCCGATTTCGGGGCTCGTCAATGTGGTCATGGCTGGCTCTCCCTCATGGCGCGGCCCGCGTGCTGCACGGCCTTCACGATGTTGACGTAGCCGGTGCAGCGGCAGAGGTTCCCGGAAATCGCCTTCCGCACCTCGTCCTCGCTGGGATCCTGGTTCCGCTCAAGCAGCGCGACGCTGGTCAGCATCATGCCCGGAGTGCAGAAGCCGCATTGCAGGCCGTGCTCTTCCGTGAAGCCCTGCTGGACGGGGTGCAGTGCGCCCCCCTGCTCCAGGCCCTCGACGGTCGTGATCTCGCAGCCGTTCGCCTGGACGGCGAAGACGGTGCAGGACTTCACCGGCACGCCGTCGAGCAGCACCGTGCAGGCGCCGCAGTGCGTCGTGTCGCATCCGATGTGCGTGCCGGTCATCTGCAGATCCTCGCGGATCAGGTGGACGAGCAGCAGCCGGGGCTCCACGTCCGCTTGCTGGGCCGCGCCGTTCACCGTGACTTCGATCTGTGTCACTGGCCTACCCTCCCGCCCGCTCGATGGCTCGTCGCAGGGCTCGCAGGGTGAGCACCCGCACCATGTCTCGCTTGTACTCCTCGGAGCCGCGCAGGTCCGCGGCCGGGTCCGCTGCCGCCGCGGCCAGCGCGGCGGCGGCCCGCAGCGCGTCCTCGTCGAGGCTGCCGCCGCGCAGCGCGTCCTCGGCCTCGCTCGCCCGGATCGTCGTCGGCCCGACGGCGGTCAGGCCGATGCCAATCGAGGCGCAGCTGCCGTTCTCGCGCGTGAGCTGCACGGCGACGGCGGCCGTGGCGAAGTCGCCGACCTTGCGCTCCAGCTTCTCGTAGGCGCCCCCGCTCCGCTCCGCGGGCTGGGGCACGCGCACCTCGGTGAGGATCTCGCCCTCCTCGAGCGTGGTCGTGAACGGGCCGAGCAGCAGCTCGTCGATCGAGAGGGTGCGCGCGCCGCCGGGGCCGTTGACGACGACCTCGGCGCCCAGCGCGGTCATCACCGAGCCGAGGTCGCCCGCCGGGTCGGCGTGGGCGAGCGAGCCGCCGGTCGTGCCGCGGTTGCGCACCAGCGGGTCCGCGATCACGGCGGCGGCGTCCGCAATCAGCGGATAGCGTGAGCCGATCAGCTCCGAGCGCTCGAGCGCGGAGTGGCGCGTCATCGCGCCGATGCGCAGCTGGCCTTCTGCCTCCTCGATGCCGCTCAGCGAGTCGACCCCGTTGAGGTCGATCAGCACGGCGGGCGAGGCGAGGCGCAGCTTCATCAGCGGGATCAGGCTCTGGCCGCCGGCCAGCACCCTGGCGTCGGAACCGTGCTCGGCGAGCAGGGCCAACGCCTCGTCCAGTGTCGAGGGGGCGTGGTATTCGAACTGTCCGGGGATCATATGGGGTTCTCCTTGGCGGTCGCCCGGCCGGATGCTACAAGGCATGCACGAGTGTAGTAGGTACGGGCCCGCTTGTGGGCGAGGAGTGAGCGGCCATGGAGATCAAGATCGAGAAGACCTTCAAGGTGAATGCGCCGATCGATCGCGTCTGGGAATTCCTCACCGACCCCGAGCAGGTGGTCCAGTGCATGCCGGGCGCCGAGTTGGACGAGGTGATCGACGAGCGCAACGTCCGCGGCCGCGTGGGTGTCAAGGTCGGCCCCGTCGAGGCCCGCTACGGCGGCCTGGCGACTTTCGAGGAGCTCGACGAGGAGAACCACCGCATCCGCGTGGTCGGTCATGGCATGGGCGATGGCAGCGCCGACTTGGAGATGTCGGGCGAGTTGCGCGCCCTGGACGACGGCAGCACCGAGGCCGAGTTCGTGGCGATGGTCAACGTCGGCGGCCGCATGGCGCAGGTCGGATCGCGGCTGATCAAGTTCGTCTCGGACCGGCTCTTCCAGCAGTTCGTCTCACGCCTGCGCGAGAAGCTGGAGGCGTAGCGCCGGCAGTGTTGAGGCAGCCTCCGCAATGCGTGGCGATCTCAGGCCGGGGGCCGGTCACTCTGCAGGATCCAGCGGGAGCGTGGCCGGGTCGTCCGCACCGAGCAGGACGCTGCCGACCGACTCGTAGTGTTCCCTCGAGGCTGCAACGTGGTGCTTCGCCACATTGAGGTCACGGAGGGTGCGCTCGATGCGATGCTCGGTGAATATGGCACTGGTGCCCGCGGCGTCGTAGAGCAGTTGCACCGCTCGCAGCGCCTCATGCACCGAGTGCATCAGCGCCAGTCGCGCGACCCAGGTGCGCCGCATCGCGTCGGGCGCGTCCTCGTTTGCCGCGACCCACGCCGCCTCGACCGCCTCGAAGAAGAAGGCGCGGGCGCTCCGTACGATCGCCTCGGCCTCGGCGATCGCGCTTTGCACATGCGGGCGGTTGCGCAGCAGCGTGGTCGAGTGCTTCGAATTGTGTGTCTGGGCGAGCGCGGTCAGATCCTCGATTGCGCCGCGAGCCATGCCCAGGGAGTTGCCGCCGTGCAGCGACCAGCCCCACGTGCCGACGTACGGCCTGCGGTAGCGCGGGCCGGGGAACGGCGAAGGGTCGGCGTACCACATCGTTCGCTCGGCCGGGACGAAGAGGTCGCGCACGACGAAGTCGTTGCTGCCTGTGCCGCGCATGCCCATGACGTTCCACGTATCGAGGACCTCGCCGTCCCCATGTGGAATGAACGCGATGCGCCGCAGCGGTTCACCGTCAGCGCCAACGCGCCGCTCGCCGCCAGGGCGGTCGAGGATCCAGAAGCCCCCGAGGATCCAGTTGGAATGCATGACCCCGCTGACGAAGTCCCAGTGTCCGTCGATGAGGTAGCCGCCCTCGACCTCGACGGCGGTCGCCTGGGGCAGATTTGCGCCGCCGACCAGGATGTTCGCGGCGCCGCGACTCTCGAGGGCGCGCATGCCCGCTATCGCTTCGGAGGAGAGCCAGCCGAGCAGAGACGACTCGAACGATCCGTTCTGTGCCAGCCAGCCGGCAGAGCCGTCGGCGCTCGCGATCAGCTCGACGGCGCGAATGGCGGCGTTGGGCTCGGCCTCCGCGCCGCCGTAGGTAGCGGGCGCCAGCAGCGTGAACAGCCTGGCCTCGGCCATGGCGTCAACGATCTCGCCCGGTAGCTGGCGCTCGGCCTCGATCGTGTCGGCGGCGGCACGGATTCGGGGCGCGATGGCCGCTGCCGCAGCTACAACATCGAACATGGGACGCCGAGCATAGCAGCCGAGGTGCCCGCGGACGCCGCCGTCGCTACCAGGGTGGAGTTTCAGGGGCCCCGCTACAGGGTGACGCCGGCGAGGGCCTGACCCTGCTCGATGGCCTGCCGCACCAGCGCGGCCGAGGGCATCTCGGCGTAGACGCGCAGCAGCGGCTCGGTGCCGCTGAAGCGCATCAGCAGCCACCAGCCGCCCTCGAGGTTGAAGCGGAAGCCGTCCAGCGTGTCGCGTGAGACGACGCGCAGCCCGGCGATCTCCGAGGGCGTGGCAGCGGCGGCCTGCTCCGCGATCGCCTCGCGCTCCTCCTCGCGCAGCGTGACGTCGACGCGGTCGTACTCGTGCGGTCCCAGTTCCTCGTACATCTCGGCGAGCAACTGCGAGGCGGGCTTGCCCGTCTGCACCATGTAATCGAGCAGCAGCAGCCCGGAGAGCACGCCGTCACGCTCCGGGATGTGGCCGCGGAAGGCATAGCCGCCCGACTCCTCGCCGGCCACGACGGCGTCCTCCTCGATCATCTTCGGCCCGAGGTGCTTGAAGCCGACGGGCGTCTCGAAGACGGGGCAGCCGTGGCGCTCGCCGAGCAGGTCGACCATCCGCGTCGTCGTGATCGAGCGCACGATTGCGCCGCGCTCGCCGCGCACCTCCAGCAGGTAGCGGACGAGCAGCGCGAAGACCTGCAGCTGGTTGAGGAAGCGCCCCCGCTCGTCGACGAGCCCGAAGCGGTCGCCGTCCCCGTCCGTCGCGAGGCCGACATCGTGGCCGCCGTCTTTGAGCAGACCCATCAGCAGCTCAAGGTTGGGGGCGATCGGCTCCGGCGCGCGGATGCCGGGGAAGGCCGGGTTCGGCTCGCCGTGCAGCTCGTGCACCGCGGTCGCGCCCGCGCCGATCGCCTCCGCCGTCAGCCCGCCGGCCGCGCCGTACATCGAGTCGACCGCGATGCGCAGTCCCGCGTCGCGGATGCGCTCGAGGTCCACGAACTCGCGCAGCGCCGCGAGGTAGGGCGGATTCGGATCGAAGCGCTCGATCCGCGCGCGCGCGCCGGCGTTCCCGTTCGTGATTCCTCGCGCCCCGTCGCCGCCGAGGATCGCGGGCACTGCCTGCTCGATCGCGTTCGTGACCTCGGGTGGGGCGGAGTTTCCGGAGGCCTGCTTGATCTTGAAGCCGTTCCAGCGCGCCGGGTTGTGGCTGGCCGTGATCACCACGCCCGCCGCCGCGCCGCGATCCAGCACCGCGTGCGAGAGCGCCGGCGTCGGCGCCGCCGTCGAGGCGAGGGCGACCGTGATGCCGTTGGCGGCGAACACCTCGGCGGTCGCGTTCGCGAAGGCGTCGGAGAGGAAGCGCGTGTCGTAGCCGATCACCACGCCGCGCCCGGCCTGGCTCGTGCCGCGCAGCCAGTCGGCGGTCGCCTGCGCGACGGCGCGCACGTTGTCGAAGGTGTAGTCCTCCGCGATCACGGCGCGCCAGCCGTCCGTGCCAAAGCGAATCTCGGCCATCAGGCGTCCGCCCACGTCCCGAGCGCGGACGTGGGCGCCAGCACCCCGCCGTCGCGGTACACGCACTCCGGGTCGAGCAACGTGCCGGAGGGCGGCCGCTCGCCCGCCTCGACGGACGCGCCGTGCGCGAGCACCGCGCCCTCGAGGACCGCGCCCGCGCCGACACGCGCGCCCTCGGCCAGCACCGAGTCGCGCACCTGCGCGCCCTCGCCGACGCTGACGCTGTCCCAGAGCACGCTGCCGGACACGACGGCGCCGCGCCCGATCTCGCAGCCTGCCCCGGCTACCACGCCGCCCTCGATGCGTGCGTCGGCGCCGATGCGCGTCCCGGCGCCGAGCAGCGCCGGCGCCTCGACGCGCGCGCCCTCGGCCAGTTTGGCGGCGCCGATCGCACGTCCGTCAGCGGGCCAGTCCGCGGGCAGCAGCGCGGGGGCCGCGCCGCGCAGGAGATCGAGGTTGGTCTGGAGATAGGCCTCGGGGTTGCCGATGTCGGCCCAGTAGCCCTCGTGGCGGTGTCCGAAGATGCCGCGTCCGGCCGCGGCGAGGCTCGGGAACAGCTCGTCCTCGACGCGGTTGAAGCGGGTCGCGTCGAGCATGCGCCCGACGCCGGGCTCGAACAGCCACAGCCCGGCGTTGATCAGCCTCGAGGGCGCCTCCTCGCGCGGCGGCTTCTCGACGAAGCGCGTCACGCGATCGCCGTCGCCGAGCACGACCACGCCGAAGCGCGAGGGGTCCTCGGCCTCGGAGAGCGCGATCGAGAGCTCGGCGTCGCGCTCGCGGTGCTCGCCGGCGAAGGCGCCGAGGTCGATGTCGCTGACGATGTCCCCGTTGCAGACGAGGAATGGCTCGTCCCAGCCGCTGGAGGCGTTCGCGATCGCGCCGCCGGAGCCGAGCGGTTCGCCCTCGAGCACGCGCTCGATCGCGAGGCCGGGCGGCGCCGCGTCCCCCGTGAACGCGGCTTCAATGTCCTCGTCCCGCTCGGTCATCGCGAAGCTGACGCGATCGAAGCCGTGGCCGCGTAGTGCGTCGAGCAGGTAGGCGAGCAGCGGGCGGTTGAGGATCGGGACGAGTTGCTTCGGCGTCCGCCACGTGAGCGGGCGCAGCCGCGTCCCCTTCCCGCCGATCAGCACTATCGCGCGCACGGCCGGGATCGTACACGGCGACTCGCCCGCTGGGTATCGAAAGGTCACTGTCACGGGGCCACGAAGCGCCGCCCTGTGTCGGTCTCGCCCGGTACCAATCGCGCTTCCGCCATTGAGCCCGATGCGAGCATCTCACGTACTTGTTCATGGTCGGCTAGGACTGCGGATCGGATCTCAGTTCGAATCCGTCCGATGCGGATCTTTGAATCGTCGATCTCGATCCACTCTTCACTGTCGACAGTGAACGCTTGCGGGTGGCCGCCCAGCAGCGCCTCCAATTCGGGACCTGCTCGCGTCAACGTCAGACTGATGGATCCCCACGTGAAGTCGACGGATTCGCCCTTCAAGAGTGCTTCCGCACTGAAGATCGCCTCTGTCTCTTCTTGAGAGACATCGAGCGGCATCGGAAAGAATAAGCCGGTTTGCCCCTGTAGATACGCGAGCGCTTCGACTAGCCGAACTGGAGGCGGCTCCGAAAGAGCCTCCTGGATCTCGGTCCGGACCTCCATACCCTTCGGCCCGCGGACCACGAGATAATGTGGTGGCCGGTATGCGTCGAGCCAGCGAAAAAGCGATGCGAGCGTGGCGGGGAGTATAGGGGCAGGCGTGATCTCGAACGTGGTGCGGAGCTCACGTTCCTCTGGATCATGCCGCAGGCGGACACGCAACCAGCCGGTGAGATCCCGCCCCCTGAAGGTGGCGCCACGGAGCCCCGCCGTACCTTCACCGAACTGAACCTGCCAACTGGCCATGAGCTCATCGTTGTCTTCAACATCGAATGACAGGGTGAACGGCTCGTCCAGCATCGTTCGGCTCGGCCCAATGGTGAGTTCTCCCTCGCTAGAACTCCCCCCGAGGCCGCCCGGCGCGTCTAACGTTGCGCTACCCACCACCTTGTCGGGGATCGTCACCGGGAGTCCGTAGTCGAGTGCGTCCTGGACATCTTCCAGTAGCGCTTGATCGTCCGGCCCGAACTCGAGACTGAACTCGAAGTCGATTGGCCGATCCGCGAGGGCTCCCGGATACTTCTCGTAAACATCAACTCGTACATCGTCGGAGGTGACAGAAAGAACGGACTCGGCCGGGCGGGGTGCCTCCGCAGCCGGCCCGGCTGACAGATCGTATCGGTAATACGGGTCGATCTCGTTCAATCGCTCTTGCAGTGCCTTGAACCGCGCTACGGCGTCGGGCACGCTGGTTACGAGCGCCTCTTCCTCTTTTAGTTCACGGAGCAGTCGCAACACTTCGTGCTCGATGCCTTCGACGAAGTACTGCCGGATGTCCGGAAACGCCGACATTTGTGCGTCAAGCCATGTTTTCCCCAGCCATTCCGTTGGGAAGTCGTACTCGTTTCCAAGACTAGCGAACCAATGTTCCTCGCCCGGGGTCGGGTCGATGGGAACTACTAGGCTCCAGCCTTCGGGCTCGGACTCTGCTGCACGCTTGAGAGAGCGCTTGACCTGCGTCCGGCGAACGGGGGTCATCCTGCCAGTGAATGACTTCAGCTCGAAGGCGTGCGTGAGTCGACGGTCCTTCCCGCTCACGATCTGCACGTCTCGGCCCCCGTCCCCGCCCTTGCCGTCGATGCGCTGGGAATCTGGGTGTAAGCGGCTCAGCAGGACGGCGACCATGTCCTCGTAAGGGGTGGGTTCTAGATCGGACCATCGAACCCGCATGTTCTGGTTGTCTCCTTGGCGCGTTTCTCCAACGAGGCTAGCCGCTTTGTGTAAGCCGGGCGAGGGCGCTCTGGCGGTCTGGTGCCCCATCCGCGGGTATCGAGCGGGCCTCGCTCCGGGGCTACCCGTCGAGGCCTGCGCTGCGGCGCAGCGTGTCCACCATGTCGAGCTGCTCCCATGGCAGATCGAGGAGGGGGCGGCCGAAGTGCCCGTAGGCCGCCGTCTGGCCATAGATCGGGCGGCGCAGGTCGAAGCGGTCGATGATCGCGGCGGGGCGCAGGTCGAAGTGCTCGTCGATCAGCCGCACCAGGTCGGCGTCGGGCAACTTCCCGGTCCCGAATGTCTCGAGTGCGATCGAGGTCGGATGCGCCACGCCGATCGCGTAGGAGACCTGGATCTCGATCCGGTCCGCCAGGCCGGCCGCGACGATGTTGCGGGCGACGTGCCGGGCGGCGTACGAGGCGGAGCGGTCGACCTTCGTCGGGTCTTTGCCGCTGAAGGCGCCGCCGCCGTGGCGGGCGATGCCGCCGTAGGTGTCGACGATGATCTTGCGGCCGGTCAGCCCGGCGTCGCTCGCCGGACCGCCCGCGACGAAGCGCCCGGTCGGGTTCACGTAGATCTTGCTCTCGTCGATCCCGGCGAGCAGCTCGGCCGGGCAGACGGAGTCGATCACGAGCCGCCGCACGTCCTCGCGCAGCTGCTCGATGCGCACGCCGGGGTCGTGCTGCGTGGAGACGACCACCGCCTCGAGGCGCTTCGGCCGGCCGTACTCGTACTCCACCGTGACCTGTGTCTTGCCGTCGGGGCGCAGGTAGGGCAGCACGCCGCTCTTGCGCAGCGCCGTCAGTCGCTGCGCGAGCCGGTGCGCGAGCCAGATCGTGAGCGGGATGTGGTCCGGCGTCTCGTCGCAGGCGAAGCCGATCATCATCCCCTGGTCGCCCGCGCCGACCCGGTCGTAGGGGTCCTCGGAGCCCTGTTCGCGCGTCTCGAGGGCTGAGTCGACGCCGCGCGCGATGTCGCCTGCCTGTTCCTTGAGCGAGGAGATCACGCCACAGGTGCGCCAGTCGAAGCCGACGTCCGAGTTGTCGTAGCCGACCTCGCGGATCGTGTGGCGCACGGTATCCGGGATGTCCACCCAGGCGCTCGTGCTGATCTCGCCGAAGACGAAGACCACGCCGGTGTTCACGGCGACCTCGCAGGCGACGCGCGCGTAGGGATCCTGTTCGAGCAGCGCATCCAGCACGGCGTCCGAGATCTGGTCGCAGAGCTTGTCCGGGTGTCCCTCGGTGACCGACTCGCTGGTCAGCATCAGGGACGGCGAGTCGGAGAACGTGCTGGCCATGCGCTTGTCCTCGCCTCCCGCGCGCGCTCGCCCCCGATTGGACCGCAGTTCCGCCGCAGCCGCCATCGCGGCGACGGGTCAGGCGGTGCCCTGCTCCCAGGAGCTGAGGTAGCGCTCCTGCTCCTCCGTCAGCGCGTCGATCGTGACGCCCATCGCCGCGAGCTTGAGCCGCGCGACCTCCTCGTCGATCTCCTGCGGCACATCGTAGACGGCCGCCTCAAGGCGGTCGTGCTGCTGCGCGAGGTATTCGAGGCAGAGCGCCTGGTTCGCGAAGGACATGTCCATCACGCTCGCCGGGTGCCCCTCGGCGGCGCCGAGGTTCACGAGCCGCCCCTCCGCCAGCACGATCAGCTGCCGCCCGTCGCTCAGCGTCCACTCCTCGACGTAGGGGCGCAGCGCGCGGCGCGCCGCGGTCATTGCCGCGAGGGCTTCGAGGTTGATCTCGGCGTCGAAGTGGCCGGAGTTGGCGAGGATCGCGCCGCTCTTCATGGCCGCGAACGCCGGGACGTCGATCACGTTGATGTCGCCCGTGGCGGTGATGAAGATGTCGCCCTCGCCCGCCGCCGCGGCGATCGGCATCACGCGATAGCCGTCGAGCATCGCCTCGAGGGCGCGCGTCGGCTGCACCTCGGTCACGATCACGTGCGCGCCGTGCCCTTGCGCGCGCATCGCGATTCCGCGGCCGCACCAGCCGTAGCCGCAGACCACGATGGTCTTGCCCGCGAGCAGGATGTTGGTCGCGCGGATGATGCCGTCGAGGGTGGACTGGCCCGTGCCGTAGCGGTTGTCGAAGAAGCGCTTCGTTGCCGCCTCGTTGACGGCGACGATCGGGTAGCCGAGCGCGCCGTCGGCGGCCATCGCGCGCAGCCGGATCACGCCCGTCGTCGTCTCCTCGGTGCCGCCGGCGACGCCGTCGAGCAGGTCGCGCCGCCCGCGGTGCAGCAGCGCGGTCAGGTCCGCGCCGTCGTCGATCGTCAGCTGCGGACCGAGCCCCGGCCCGTGCTCGAGCGCGAGATTGAGGTGGCGGAAGAAGGTCTCATGGTCCTCGCCCTTGATCGCGAACGTCGGTATGCCGTACTCGACGATCAGGGCGGCAGCGACGTCGTCCTGCGTCGAGAGCGGGTTCGAGGCAGCCAGCCGCGTTTGCGCGCCGCCGTCGCGCAGCGCCAGCACCAGGTTCGCGGTCTCCGAGGTGACATGGGCGCAGGTGCTGACGCGCACGCCCTCGAGCGGGCGCTCCGCGGCGAAGCGGCGGCGGATCTCCGTCACGACGGGCATCTCGCGCGCCGCCCACTCGATGCGGCGCACGCCGTCGGCGGCCAGTCCGCGATCGGCGACCTCGCCTGCGGCGGCGTTGCTCATCGAATCCCTCCGGGCTGGCGCCAGGGCGGTGGGCCGGGCGGCGTGTGCCGCACTACTCGTTCGGCCAGACGCGCACGAGGTGCTCGCCGTCCGGTCCGCGCCGCGCGAAGCGGCGCCTCAGCAGCGCGCCCAGGCCGAGTGTATCGCGGCGCGCGATTCGCGCCTCGTGCACGGGTGCGCCCCGGACGTAGCCGAGCCGCTCGTAGGCGCGCAGGGCGGGAGCGTTCTCCGGGTCGACCGTGAGCGTGACCTGCCAGCAGCCCCGTTCCATCAGGTTCGCCGTCGCCGCCGAGGTCACCCGCGTCGCCAGCCCGCGCCCGCGCGCGGAGGCGCGTGTGAAGACGTTGCCGACGACTGCGATGCCGGAGCCCGGCGAGACGAGGTGCGTCCCGGCGACGGAGGCGAGCGAGCCGCCCTCGAAGACGCCGTAGTAGACGCCTTGCTCGATGTGCTCGGCGCGGTAGCCGGTCGGGCCGCCGCCGGTGGCGTAGAGCGCGTTGAGCGCGCGCGCGTCTCTCGCGCTGAGGCGTTGCACGGTCCGATGGCCGATGCCCGCGCCGGTCGGGCGGAAGTGCTCGGCGTCCACGGACATGCGGATCATCGCGATCGGGCCGCCAAGGGCGTAGACCTGCCGGACGGCGGGCAGGTGCTCGGGGGCGCAGGTCGAGAGGTAGCCGGCTCGCGGGCCGGGGTGCAGGGAGAGCGTGGCGGCGATGCCCGCCGGATCGCCGCTGAGCACGCTCATCCGCCCCAGGGCGCCGTTGGCGTGCATCACCACCGCGTGCTCGCCCGCCGGCCCCTCCGCCGTCCAGAAGCGCGCGTGGTCGAACAATCCACGATCGAGGTGGCCGATCGCGAAGGCGGCATAGCCGCGGTCCTTGCCGAGCAGTGCGAGCAGTCGCTGGGCGTCGCGCTCCTCGTGGACGCGGAAGAGCGCCGCCTCGCCCTCGAGGGCACTGCCGCGCGCGAGCGTGCGGGTCATGGGGCGTCCGGAGGCTCGCCGTGGTAGCGCGCGAGCAGCAGCGCGAGCCGCCGCCGCGTCTCCGCCGGCACCAGCTGCGGCGGCGTGACCAGCGCCGAGGCGAGCGCGTCGCCACAGCCGCAGTCCCCCCGCTCCCCGAGTCCCGCCACAGTGCGCACCACGGCCTGGCGACCACGCGCGGCGTTCTCGTTGAGGTTGTGCAGCACCATGTCCGCGCTCACGTCTTCTCCGGACTCGCGCCAGACGTCGTAGTCGGTGACGAAGCAGAGCGCGGCGTAGCAGAGCTCCGCTTCGCGCGCGAGCTTCGCCTCCGGGAGCGCCGTCATCCCGATGATCGCGCCGCCCCAGTCGCGGTAGATCCGGGACTCCGCGCGCGTCGAGAAGGCCGGGCCCTCGGTCACCACGAGCGCGCCGCCGCGATGCGTCGTCACGCCGCTCGCCTCGGCTGCGTCCGCGAGCGCCGCCGCGAGGTCCGCGCAGAACGGGTCGGCCAGCCCAATGTGCGCGACCATGCCCTCGCCGAAGAAGCTGAGCGGGCGCTGGCCGCGCGTGCGGTCGATGATCTGATCCGGCGTCACGGCGTGGAGCGGCTCGATCTGCTCCTGCAGCGAGCCGACGGCGGAGAGCGAGATCACGCGCTCTGCGCCGAGCTGCTTGAGCGCGTGGATGTTGGCGCGGGCGGGCACCTCGGAGGGCAGCAGGCGGTGCCCCTCGCCGTGCCGCGCGATGAAGGCGACGCGCCGCCCCTCGAGCGTGCCGGCGACGATCGGCCCGCTCGGCGCGCCGAAGGGCGTCTCGACCTCGATCCGTTCCGCGTCACGCAGCTCCTCGAGCGCGTAGAAGCCGGACCCGCCGATCACGCCGATCTCCGCCGTAGTCATGCCTGGCCGCCCTCCACGCCTCGGTCAGACGATGGAATCGCTCTTCTGCCGGTTACAGTCTCCACAAAGGATCTGGATATTGTCGATGGAGCTCCCGCCGCCCTTCGCCACCGGGATGACGTGGTCGAACTGCAGTTCGTCCTCGCTCCCGCACTGAACGCAGCGGCCGGCGTCGCGCTCCCAGACGAATGCGCGCACCTCGCCCGGGATGCGCTCGCGGCGGGCCGAGGCGACATCCTCGTCGCGCGCGCGGATCTTGCGCAGGCGATCCAGCCGCGAGTCCTGCCGGCGCTGGCGATCCCAGACGAGGAGTTCGACATCCTCGTCGGACAGCTCCGGGTCGGCCCAGAACAGCCCCGAGCTCGTCCACCACAGTACCCGCTCGTCCTCGCGCCCGATTCGGGCCGCCCCCGCTGCCTTGAGTTTCTTCGCGGCCTGCCTGTGTTCGCTGGAGGTGAGGCTGAAGTAGCGGGTCTTCGCGGTGAAGAACTTCCAGTTGGTGAACATCCAGAACCCGCTCTTCTCGATCCGCCCGCTGCTGACCTTCCTCAGACTCATGGCGCCCTCAGTACGTCACCAGCGACGTCACCCCGTGCGGGGCGAGGCGGGCGCGGCCGCCGAGCTCGGCGAGCTCGACAACGAAGGCGAAGCCGGCCACCGAGCCACCGAGGTCCGCGACCAACCGCGACGCCGCCTCGGCAGTGCCGCCGGTCGCGAGCAGGTCGTCGACGATCGCGACGCGGTGGCCGTCCACGGAGGGGTCGCGGTGCAGCTCCAGCGCCGCGCTGCCGTACTCCAGCTCGTAGGCCACCGAGGCGTGCTCCGCGGGCAGCTTGCCCGGCTTGCGCATCGGTACGAACGGCAGGCCGAGGCGTTCCGCGACGGGCACGCCGAAGATGAAGCCGCGGGC
Source organism: Dehalococcoidia bacterium (assembly GCA_965261685.1). Taxonomy (GTDB): domain Bacteria; phylum Chloroflexota; class Dehalococcoidia; order UBA2979; family UBA2979; genus VXMT01. Next base: position 791,448 of record CBDHDI010000028.1, on the reverse strand, counting down.
CTCGATCCCCGCGACGAGCGTCGCGCCGTAGCCGCGCGCCGCCTCGGCGAGGGCGTCGTTCGTTTCGCGCAAGCCGGCGGGGTCGTGCAGCAGGGGTGTGATGTCGCGGAAGAGGATGCCCGGCTCCGGGAAGTCCGGGATCGCGCGGATCAGGGAGCGCAGCCGTCCGCCGTCCAGCGAAGCCGATGCCGTCATGCGCCGATGCTGAACGGCGGACGCCTGCCCGGTCAAGCGGCTGCCCCGTCTCTCGCGGCGTGGTGCTAGCATCGCCCGATGCTGGAGCCGCCTGTGGACCCGCTCGCGCGGATTGCGCCCTTCTACGACCTCGATCTCGATGGCTTCGACGACGATCTCGCGCTTTACCTCGATCTCGCCGAGGAAGCCGCGCAGCGCGACGGCCGCGAGGACGTGCTGGAACTCGGCTGCGGCACCGGCCGTGTCGCGGCCGCCCTCGCCGGCGCGGGCTTCGGAGTCGTCGGCGTCGACTACAGCCCGGCGATGATCGAGGCGGCGCGCACGCGGACCGAGGGACTGCCCGTCCGCCTCGTCGAGGGCGACATGCGCTGCCTCGACCTCGGCGAGCGCTTCGGCCTCGTGCTGATCCCGCTCGGCGGCTTGCAGCACCTGGAGACCACGGAGGAGATCGCGGCGGCGTTCGCGAGCGTCGCCGCGCACCTCGCGCCGGACGGGCTCGCCGCGCTCGACGTCGAGGCGCCGCACGCGGACGACTGGCTGCCGGGCCCGCGCCCGCTGGTCGAGCACTGGACGCGCGAACTGACCTGCGAGTCCGGCGACGCGCAGGTGACGAAGCTCGTCGCCGTCGAGGGCGTCCCGAGCCAGTCGCTGCGCCTCGTGACCTGGCACTTCGACGTGCAGCCGTCGGTCGGGCCGCTGCGCCGCGTGACGCAGCAGTTCGCGCTGCGCGTCCTCACGGCGGGCGAGATCGAGCTGGCCGCCCGCCTCGCGGGCCTGCGCGTCGCCGCCTGGTACGGCGACTACGACGGCGCCCCGCCGCGCGACGGCGACGAGCGGCTGATCGCCGTGCTGGCGCACGAGGCGGACGACGCGGAAGCGGGGGCGGCGCCGTGACCCGCATCGCCCTCGACGGGATGGGCGGCGACCTCGCGCCCGCAGCGACGGCGGAGGGCGCGATCGCTTCGGCGCGCGAGGGCATCGAGGTCGCCCTCGTTGGCGACGAGCAGCGCCTGGGCGCGGAGATCGCGCGGCTCGGCGGCGCGCCCGCCGGACTGCGCGTGGTGCACGCACCGGACGCGATCGAGATGGGCGACCACGCGGCGCGGGAGGCGATCCGCCGCAAGGAATCCTCGGTGTTCGTCGGGCTCCAGCTCGTCCGCGACGGCGAGGCGGACGCCTTCGTCTCCGCGGGCAACACGGGGGCGGTCTTCGTCGTCGCCCTCGTGCAGCTGGGGCGTCTGCCGGGGGTGGAGCGGCCCGCGATCGGGGCGGTCATTCCCTTCCCGAAGGGACGGACGTTGCTGCTCGATGCCGGAGCGAACGCGGAGTGCCGCGCCTCGCAGCTCGTGCAGTTCGCGCACCTCGGCAGTACCTACATGCGCGCCGCGCGCGGGGTGCCCGAGCCGCGCGTCGGCCTGCTCAACATCGGCGAGGAGGGCAGCAAGGGCTCGCCGTTGACGATCGAGACCTACGAGCGGCTCAGCGAGTCCGGCCTGCACTTCGTCGGGAACATCGAGGGCCGCGACCTGGGCGCGGCCCGCGCCGACGTGATCGTGACGGACGGCTTCACCGGCAACATGGTGCTCAAGGTCGGTGAGGGGATGATCGACCTGATGATGGGCGAGCTGCGTGCGGCCGTGAGCCGCTCCTGGCGGGGCCGCCTCGGCGGGCTGCTGATCCGGCCCGCGGCCCGGAGCGTGCGAGCGCAACTCGACTACCGCATCCACGGCGCCGCGCCACTGCTGGGCATCGACGGCGCGGTCTTCATCGCGCACGGCGCGAGCGACGCCGGGGCGATCGAGAGCGCGATCCGCAGCGCCGCCGAGGACGTGGACCGCGGCGCGCTCGCCGCGCTGCGGAGCGCGGTGGAGGCGGCCCGGGACGCGGAGGCGTCAGAGCCCGGCGAGGAGTAACGAGGAGCCGCGCGCAAGCGCGCGCTGGCGCTGCGTGGGATACTGGATCAAGGCCCGGCGGGTGCGGGCGATTGAAGGGAAGTGCATGTCATGGCGATGCCCACTGACACGACCGACGCCACGTTCAACTTGGATGTGATCGAGAACGACGACCCGGTGCTGGTCGACTTCTGGGCGCCCTGGTGCGGCCCCTGCCGCATGGTCGCGCCGATCGTCGAGGAACTCGCCGAGGAGTACGACGGCCGCGTCAAGTTCGTGAAGCTCAACACCGACGAGAACCCGATGACCGCCGGTCAGTACGGGATCCGCTCGATCCCGACGCTGCTGGTCTTCAAGGGTGGCGAGCCGGTCGGCCAGATCGTCGGCTTCCGGCCCAAGGGCGACCTCGCGAAGCAGCTCGACGCCGCTCTGGCGTAACCTTCGCCGCGCACACAAGAACGGGCGCCCCGCAAGCTCGCGAGGGCGCCCGTCGTGTGTCGCCAGCGCGCGAGAGTTGCGCGCCGACCGCTCCTACTTCTCGATCTTGCGGCCCTGTTTCTCCTCGAGGCGCGCGAGGGCGCGGCCCTTGTCCGGGTGCGGATCCTCGATGACGCCGTAGATCTCGCGGCCCTCGTGGCCTTCTGGCAGGTGCTCGGTAATCGGAAGACCTTCCGCATTACAGAAGAGCAGTCAGTGGCAGTATTTGTACTTCTGCATCTCCTCGCAGGCGCAGATCCAGGTGCTCCGCTTCACCTCTTCCTGCTTGTCCTCGTAGAAGTTGCAGGGGCAGAGCGGTCGCCCGAGGTCGTCCACGTGCTTGGCGAGGCCGATCACGAGGAACTCGGTGATCTCGCGCTGGGGATGGAGGTATGAGCCGCTCTTCTCGGCGAACTTCTCGACGAACTTCCACATCTTCTGGAGCGATTTATCGGACGCCTGCATGCGGTCCGCATCGGTCGGCTGCTCGACCATGACACCTCTCCGTCCGCGCCGTTCGCGCTGCGGATCGAGCGTACCACGGACGCCACCCATGCCACCGGGATGCAGCGGGGCCGGGCTGCGTTCGTTGACAGTTGCTCGGCCCGCCGTGACCATCCGGCGGTGAGCGACGCCCCCTTCCTCGCCGTCCAGACCGAGTCGTCCGACCAGGGCCGCTACGAGATCGAGCGCTCGATCATCGAGGCCGCCGGCGGGCGGCTGATCGTCGCGCAGGCGGAGCACGAGGACGCGCGCATCGAGCTGCTGCGCGAGGCGCAGGCGGTGCTCGTGGGCTCTGCGCAGATCAACCGGCGCGTGCTCGGCGAGCTGCCGCAGCTGCGGCTGATCGTGCGCTACGGGGTCGGCCTCGACACGCTCGATATCCCCGCCGCGACGGAGCACGGCGTGGTCGTCGCGCACTACCCGGACTTCTGCCAGCCGGAGGTCGCGAACCACGCGATCATGCTGCTGCTCGCCGTCGCCAAGAAGCTCGTCGTGCACGACCGTGCGATCCGCGCAGGCCGCTGGGGCAGCGTCGACCGCAGCCCCGCTCCGGCGATCCACGGCCAGACGCTCGGCCTGATCTCCTTCGGCGCGATCGCCCGCGAGGTCGCCGTGCGTGCGCAGGCCCTCGGCATGACCGTCACGGCGTACGACCCCTACGAGGCTGACGAGACCTTCGAGGCGTTGGGCGTCGGGCGGGCGGCGAGCCTCGAGGAGCTGCTGCGAGGCGCCGACCACGTCTCGGCGCATCCGCCGCTGACGTCCGAGACGCGCGGCATGATGGGCGTGGAGCAGTTCGCGCAGATGAAGCCGGGCGCGATCTTCCTCAACACCTCGCGCGGGCCGGTGCATGACGAGGCGGCGCTGATCGCCGCGCTCGAGGGCGGGGAGATCGGCGGCGCGGGCCTCGACGTGTTCGAGGCGGAGCCGCTGTCGGCGGACTCGCCGCTGCTGGCGATGGACAACGTGGTGCTGACACCGCACTCCGCCTCCTACTCGGACCTCGCGTTTCAGCGGATGAAGGAGCGCGTCGGTCACACCGTGGTGTCGGTGATGCAGGGGCGCTGGCCGGAGGAGTTCGCGACGATCCCGAACCGTGACGCGGTTACGCCGCGTGTGCCGCTGAAGTAGACCGCAAAGAGACGGGCGCGGAGGCGCTCGAGGGGAGGACCGAGGATGCGACCGAACAAGGTGCTGCGAGCCTGGCGCGAAGGACGCCAGACCATCGGCGGCTGGCTGAGCACGCCCTCCGGGCACTCCGCCGAGGTGATGGCCAACATCGGCTTCGACTGGCTCTGCATCGACATGCAGCACGGGGCGATCGACTACGGCGACGTGATCGAGATGTGCCGCGCGATCTCGACCACGGAGACCACGCCGTTCGTGCGCGTCCCCTGGAACGAGCCGGCGATGATCATGAAAGTGCTCGACGCCGGCGCCTACGGCGTGATCGTGCCGCTCGTGAACAGCGGCGAGGAGGCCGAGCAGGCCGTCTGGTCCTGCCGCTATCCGCCGGCCGGCGGGCGCTCCTCCGGCCCCACCCGCGCCGCGATGTACGGCGGCGCCGGCTACCAGGACGAGGCCAACGACGAGATCGCCGTGATCTGCATGATCGAGACCGCCGAGGCGCTCGACAATCTCGACGAGATCCTGGCCGTCCCGGGCGTGGACTGCGCCTACATCGGCCCTTCGGACCTTGCCTACGCGATCGGCATCACGCCCACCGGCGACAACGCCGATCCGAAGCACCAGGAGACGGTGCTGGGCATCCTCGAGGCGTGCCGGCGTCACGGCGTCGCCGCGGGCATGCACACCGGCAGCCTCGAGTACACGCTCAAGTGGCTGGAAGCGGGCTTCGACACGGCGATGCTCGGCAACGACGTCGGCTTCATCCGCCAGGCCGCGGGCTCGCAGCTTTCCGAGGCGCGCTCCACGGCGGGCGTGCCCTCCGTCCACGGCTAGCCGTGCCGGTCGTCGCCCCGGGCGATCTGCGGGGCTACCTCGCGCGCATCTTCGAGGCGAGCGGCACTCCCGCGGATGACGCCGCGGAGGTTGCCGGCCACCTGGTGGAGGCGAACCTCAAGGGCCACGACTCGCACGGCGCGATCCGCACCGTGCACTACGTCGTCTCCGTGCAGGAGGGCCGCACCCGGCCTGCGGCGGCGATCGAGGTCGAACGCGAGACGGAGACGACGGCCGTCGTCAACGGCAACTGGAACTTCGGCCAGATTGTCGCCCGCGAGGCGATGGCGATCGCGGTCCGCAAGGCGCGTGCGCAGGGCCTCGCGGCGGTCGGTGGGCGCCAATCGGCGCACATCGGCCGGGCCGGCGCCTACGGCGAGCAGGCCGCGGCCGAAGGCATGGTCGCGCTCGGCTGGGTCAACGGGCACGGCGCCAGCGCCTTCGTCGCGCCGTTCGGCGGCACCGCGCGGCGACTCGCCACCAACCCGCTCTTCGTCGCCGCGCCGACGGGCGATCCCGATGCGCCGTTCGTGCTGGACATGGCGACCCCCGTGGTCGCCGAGGGCAAGGTGCGCGTGGCGCGCAACCGCGGCGCGGAGCTGGCGCCCGGCTTGATCGTCGACGGCGACGGTGCGCCCTCGACGGACCCGCTCGACCTCTACGGCGGCGATCCGCCGGGGTCGAGGCCTGTCGGCGCGCTGCTGCCGCTTGGCACGGGGATCGGATACGGAGCGGGCGGGGACGCCGCCGCCGGGCACAAGGGCTACGTCCTCGGGCTCGCCGTCGATCTGCTTGCCGGGGCGCTCACGGGAGCGGGAGCGAGCAGCGGCGGGCCGAGCCGCGGCAACGGCTTCTTCTTCATCGCCGTCGACCCGCAGCGCTTCGCCGGCCTCGACCCGTTCGAGGGCGAGCTCGCCGGCCTGCTCGAGTACGTGAAGCAACCCCCGTACGCCGAGGGCTTCGACGAGATCCTGACGCCCGGAGAGCCGGAGCGCCGCCGCATGGCCGAGCGCCGCGACGGCCTCACCCTCGACGACGCGACCTGGCGCCAGATCGGCGAGGCGGCCGCCTCGGTCGGCGTCGGGCCTTTCGACGGAGCGATCCGCGCGGGCGGCTAAGGCGGGGTGCCCAGCCGCCACGGCGACGCGCGAGCGGAGCCGAGCGGCCCCCGTCGGCCCCCGCGGTTCGCGATCCGGTACCATCCCCGCGCGCTGGAGGCTCCGTGATGAGACGTTTCGTCCAACCCCGAGACGCCTGCGTGGTCGTCGCCAGCATCACGCTGCCGCCACTACCGTGATCGACATGCTGCGACGGGACGGTGCAGCGGGAGGTCTCCGGGCGGGATTGCTCCTGCTGGTGGTGCTGGGCGTGGTGGGCAGCGCGCTGGCGCTCGCCTACGAGCGCCACTGGATACAACCTGGCAACTGGCGCCGTGGATAACGCTGGGCATCGTCAGCGTCGCCCTGGTAGCCCTCGTCGTTCGCCAGACGGCGGCGACGGTCCGGCTGGCGCGAGCGGTAGCCATTCTGGCCATCGTGAGCGCCTCGCTCGGGGTCTGGCAGCACATCGACGCGAATTTCGAGGCAGACCCGGCCGCAGACCACCACTCCGATGACCAGGAGATGACGGCGAGCGACGGCCACGAGTCCGGTGACGAGGACAAGGCGGCGAGCGACGACCACGACTCCGATGACGAGGAGACGACGGCGACCGAGACGAGCCTCCTGGATGTGGTGACCGGCTCCGTCGATCATGCGCCGGTGCCCGCGACGCTGGCGATCGCGTGGGTCGGGCTGGCGCTGGGCCTGGCGACGATCGGCCTCGACGGCGCGCAAAGGCCGTCGCAGGGATAGCCGGCGAGGCCGCGGCGGAGAGCTAGTCTGCGGTGTCTATCACCGAGTAGCGGCGCCGTCGTCGAGCGGCAGCGGGTTCTCGCCGATCAGATGGTCCGGCACCGGCTGCCCCTGCCCCAGGTCCTCGGCGATGACGCGATCGAGGGCTTCCGGGACCAGGCCCGCGTACCAGCGGCCCTCGGGGTAGACCACCGCCACCGGTCCGCTCTCGCAGATGCGCAGGCAGCCCACTTTCGTGCGATAGATCGGCGGCGCTTCGCCGCGGGCGTTCAGGTCGCCCACACCGCGCTTCAGCCGCGCCCAGGCGGATGCGCCCTGTTCCGGCGTGCAGCAGTCCGGACCCGTACAGAGGAAGACGTGGCGGCGGTAGCCGCCCACGCCGCGCCGTTCCGCCTCGGCGCGCGCCCCCGACAGACCATCGATTGTCTTGTCCGTCATGCTCTCCCCGCCGGTCCCGAGCCTGCTAACCGAGCACCTCGGGATTCACGATCGCGGGCGGCGTCTCGCCGCTGACCACGGCGATCAGGTTCTGCACCGCCAGCTCGCGCATCGCGCGCCGGGTCTCCTCGGCGGCGGTGCCGATGTGCGGGAAGGTGATCACGTTCGGCAGCCGCACGATCGGGTCGTCCGGGTCCGGCGGCTCCGCCTCGAGCACGTCGAGGCCGGCACCGGCGATCTGGCCGCTCTCGAGGGCGGCGACCAGCGCCAGCTGGTCGATCACAGGGCCGCGCGCGGTGTTCACGATGTAGGCGCTCGGCTTCATCAGCGCGAGCTCGCGCGCGCCGATCAGGTGATACGACTCCGCCGTCAGGTTCGTGTGGATCGTGACGTAGTCCGACTCGCGCAGCAGATCGTCGAGCGGGCGGAAGGGCGCGTCCGACACGTCGTCGATGGTCGCGGTCGATGCGCCCTCGAAGACGTCGTACCAGACAATGCGCATGCCGATCGCCTGCATGCGCCGCGCGACCTCGCGCCCGATGCGCCCGAAGCCGATCACGCCGAGCGTCTTGCCGGTGATCTCGTGGGCGAGCGGCGGGTACGGCTCGCCGCGGGCCCAGGCGCCGCTGCGCGAGTAGACCTCGAACTCGGGCAGCCTCCGAGCCAGCATGATGATGATCGCCATCGTCAGGTCGGCGACGGCCGCGTTGGGCACGCCGGGCGTGTTGCAGATCGCCACGCCGTGCTTCGTGGCGGCGTCGACATCGACGTTGTTGTAGCCGACGGCGTGCTGCGACACGACGCGCAGGCCGGGCACTGCCGCGAAGAACTCCTCGCCGAGGCTCAAGCGCGTCGGACTGAGCACGCCGTCCACGCCGGGCAGCGCCGCGATCAGCTCCTCGAGCGACGCGCCCGGCTCGACGTGCACGACCTCGGCAGCGGCGCTGATCTGCGCCGCGAGGTCGTCCTCGAGTGGGACGGCGATGCAGATCGTGGGGCGGGTCATGGCGGCTAGAACCCTTCGTCGAGGGGGCCGCCGGGGTCGAGCACGGCGCCGTCGAGGGCGATCAGGCTGGGGCGCTCGTTGCAGTAGATCTCGCTCTCGCACTTGTCGAAGCTGAACGCGCCTCGATCCTTGTTGTAGCGGATCACCCACGTCCCGAGGACGTGCCCCTCGCGGCCGAGCTCGGTCTGCCCGCGCAGCACCTCGATCAGCGCCTCCAGCTCCTTTACACCCACATCGCACCTCCGGCAGACCCGCCGCCCGCTTCCGCTCGGCGGGCGCGCGCCTACAATAGGCCCGGCGGGGGTACATGGGCGACAAGGCCAGCACCGGCAACTACTTCGAGGATCTCGAGACCGGCCTCGAGATCCGCCACGCCGTGCCGCGCACCCTCACCGAGGGCGACGCCGCGCTCTACATCGCCCTCACCGGCGACCGCTATCCGTTGCACTGCAACGCCGAGTTCGCCCGCGCGCTCGGCTACCCGCGCGAGACGATCAACGACCTGCTGGTCTTCCACACGGTGTTCGGCAAGTCCGTGCCGGACGTCTCGCTCAACGCCGTCGCCAACCTCGGCTACGCCGATGTGCGCTTCGGCGTGCCGGTGCTGCCCGGCGACACGATCAGCTCGACGACCACCGTGCTCGGCCGCCGCGAGTCGCGCGGCGGGGACACGGGTGTCGTCTGGGTGCGCACCACCGGCGTGAATCAGCGCGGCGAGGAGGTGCTGACGCTGATCCGCTGGGTGCTCATGAACAAGCGCGACCCCTCGACGCCGACCGGCGCGAACGACGCGCCCGAGACGCCCGACGCCGTCGCGCCGGAGGCGCTGCGCGCGCCGGAGCAGCTTGATCTCTCGGCGTTCCCGGCGGACGTCAGCGGCGGACGCGCCTGGTGGCAGGACTACGAGCCGGGCGAGCGCATCCACCACGTCGACGGCATGGCGATCGAGGAAGCCGAGCACCAGATCGCGACGCGCATGTACCACAACACAGCGCGCGCGCACTTCAACGCCTACGCGCTGGCGGACTCGCGCTTCGGCCGCCGCGTCGTCTACGGCGGGCACGTGATCTCGATCGCGCGGGCGCTCTCCTTCAACGGTCTGGAGCACGCCCTCGGCATCCTCGCCTTCAACGGTGGGACGCACAGCAACCCGACGTTCGCGGGCGACACGGTCTTCGCCTGGACGGACGTGATCGAGCGGATCGACCTCGGCCGCTCCGACTGCGGCGCGCTGCGGCTGCGCCTGGCGGCGGTCAAGAACGCCGACCCGGCCACCGAGGACGTCGATCTGAGGCAGACCTCCGAGGACGGGCGCGAGCGCTACCACCCGAACGTGGTCCTCGACCTCGACTACACCGTGCTCATGCCCAGCGCGCGGTGACCGCAGGAGCAGGAGTCCCGAGGGGCCGCCGGGCCCGCACAGCGAACGGAGCACGCTCGTGACCAGCAGCGGAGGGAGCACGGGGATCGACGCCGTCGCCGTTGCGCGACGCCTCGTCGACGCGGCGGGGGACGCCATCGACGCGGCGGTCGCGCACGCGGCCGAGGTCACCGACGGCGGCGCGGCTATCGACGACCACCAGGTGCACACCGAGCGCATCGCCTACCTCGCCACGCAGGTGCGCGCCGCGCGCGCGCTCGTCGCCTCCAGCGAGAGCCTGCGCGCGGCCGGCGTCCGCGACGAGCAGCAGGAGGGCGCCGCCCTCGTCTACGCCGCCGAGGCGACACACGCGCTGCGCTCGGCGATCGAGGCCTCACGCGACGACTTCGGCATCGACGCGGCGGCGGACGCGCTCGACGACGCCGAGCTGCGCGCGGCGGTGCGCGCGGGCCTCGACCAGTCGCGCGTGCGCGAGCTGGGGCGGCGCGCGATCGCCTCGCTGGGCGTCAACAACCTCGATCTGCGCGACGACGCGGCGATGCTCACGCGCGAGACAGCGCGCGACTTCGCGCGCAACGAGGTCGCGCCGATCGCCCAGGACATCCACCGCCAGGATCTGCTCGTTCCGGACAGCCTGATCGAGCGCTTCTCCGCCCTCGGCTTCTTCGGCGCCTCGATCCCGGAGCAGTACGGCGGCACCGGCATGGGCTACCTGCCGATGGTGGTGATGACCGAGGAGCTGTCGGCCGCCTCTCTCGGCGCGGCCGGATCGCTGCACACGCGGCCCGAGATCCTCGCCCACGCGCTGCAGGCGGGAGGGACCGAGGCGCAGCGGGAGCACTGGCTGCCGAAGCTCGCCTCCGGCGAGGTGCTGGTCGCGATCGGCGTGACGGAGCCGGATGTCGGCTCGGACAACGCCAACCTCCAGGTGCGTGCGACCCCCACCGACGTCGACGGCGTGCGCGGCTGGCGCATCAACGGCGCGAAGGCGTGGAGCACCTTCTCCGGCCGCGCCAACGTGATCTCGATGCTCGTGCGGACGAACCCGAACCCCGAGGCCGCCGGCCGCGGGCTCTCCGTGCTGATCGTTTCCAAGGACCCGCACTACGGCCACGAGTGGACGCAGACCCAACCCGAGGGCGGCTCGATGAGCGCGACGGCCAACCCGACGCCGGGCTACCGCGGCATGCACTCCTTTACCGTCGCGATCGACAACTACTTCGTCCCGCACGCCAACCTCGTGGGCGAGGACGCCGGGATGGGTCGCGGCTTCGCGCTGCAGATGGGTGGCTTCGCCGTCGGGCGGCTGCAGACCGGCGGGCGCGCCTGCGGCGTGGCGCAGGCCTCGCTGGAGAAGGCCTGCCAGTACGTCGCGCAGCGCGAGCAGTTCGGCAAGCCGATCGGCGAGTACCAGCTCACGCAGTACCGCATCGGCGAGATGGTCGCCCGCGTCGCCGCGGCTCGGCAGCTCACCTACGCGGCCGCGGACGACTTCGACTCGCGCGGCCTGCCCGCGCCGATGGCGAAGCTGCTCGCCTGCGACGTCGCGGTCTCCGTCTCGCAGGCCGCTCAGCAGCTGCACGGCGGCTGGGGCTACTCCGAGGAAGACCCGATCTCACGCTACGTCTCGGACGCGCTCGTGCTCCCGATCTTCGAGGGCGTGAAGCCGGTACTCGAACTCAAGGTCGTTGGCCGCCAGCTGCTCGCGGCCGCTGCGGGCCGGTGACATCGGGATAAGGGGAGCCGTCGATGCGGATTGCGGTCGCCTCCGACCACGCTGGATTCCGCTACAAACAGTCGATCAGCGCCTTGCTCGCGCGCGAGGGTCACGAGGTCGTCGACTTCGGCGCGGACTCGGAAGAGTCGAGCGACTACCCGCTCTTCGTCCGTCCCGCCGCGGAGGCCGTCGCGCGTGGTGAGTGCGACCGCGCGATCGTCCTCGGCGGCTCCGGCAACGGCGAGGCGATCACGGCGAACCGCATCCCCGGCGTGCGCTGCGCGCTGTGCTGGAGCGTGGAGTCGGCGGAGCTGGCGCGCCGCCATAACGACGCCAACGTGATCTCGATCGGCCAGCGCATGATCAGCGAGGAGACCGCACTCGCGATCGTGCGCACCTGGCTGGAAGCGCCCTTCGACGGCGGCCGCCACGCGCGCCGCATCGGCCAGATCGATGGCGTGCAGATTGGCGGCGTGCCGATCAAGGGCGCCGAGGCGGCCGCAACGCCGCACGAGCACGGCGAGGAGTGCGACGCGCTCTACCTCGAGTGGCGTCGCTACCACGCGGCGGTGATCGACCCGGCGGGCCGCTACAGCCGTCAACAGCAGCTGCTCGCCCGCCACGAGCGCGAGCGCTTCGAGCGCCAGCTGCGCGCGATCGGCTGCTCCGGTGAGGCGCGTCGCGAGACCGAGCGCGACGCCGAGATCGCCGAGCACGGTCACCCGACGCTGGCCTGAGCCGGGCCGCCGCCGTGTCCGAGCCGCGCAGACCGCACCTCCCCGGCCCGGGCGAGTGGCCGACCTGGTCGCTGATCGAGCGCGAGCTTCTCGAGCTGGCGCAGGACGAGCGTCCCTTCCTCGAGGGCGCCGCGAGCCTGGTCGCCGAGTTCGGCGAGCTGGCCGCCCTGCTGGTCGGGGCCTGGGCGCCGCCCTCCGTTGCGGCGGCGTCCGCGCGCAACGAGGCGATCCTCTGCGCGCTCGCGGTGCGCATCGTGAAGCTGACGCGCCGCCTGGTGGCCGAGACCTACGAACACCGCGCCGAGCTGCAACTGCTGCTCGACCGCGAGATCTTCGTCTCGACCGCGGCCATGGCCTACCTGCTGCGCGGCGGCGGCGATCGCTTCGAGGCGTTCGTGCGCGACGGTCTGCGCGCCGACCGCGCCGTCTGGCGGCACCTCGACGGCAACCGCGAGCTGCGCGACGGCGAGGCGCTGCCGATGGAGCAGCGCATGCGCGAGCGCCTCGCGCGCTCCTTCGAGCTCGCCGGCGTCGACCCGGACGCGCCGGAGGCGGACGAGTCCGGGTGGCCCTCGCTGGATGAGCAGCTGGCAGCGATCGGCGAGCCGGACGCGCACCGCATGCACCAGCTCGGCGCGGACAGCATCCACGGCCTCTGGAACGAGCTGCACACGCATCACCTGCGCGCCGGCCTCGAGGGCGTCGATGACCTCGAACCGCGGCTGGAGTGGACATCGGCGCAGGTGCAGCCGCTCACGGCCGTCGCGATCCAGGCGAGCAGGGTGATGGCGGCCTGGTCGCGCCGCATCGGCCACGAGACCGCCGAGGCGTTCCGCGACAAGTTCCTGGACGTCGCCGGGCGCGCCGCGCTCGTCGATCGCTTCCACGAGGAGTACCTCGCGCGGGCGCGGCATCCCGGTGCAGACGACTTCGCGCCGGACGGCGTGTGAGGTGGGCTGGCTGAGCGGCGCTTACGCGGGAGGCGCCACCACCGGCGGAGGCCGGTTGGCCACGTAGTCCTCGACGTAGAGCAGGTTGTCGCCCGCGCGGCGGATGACCTTGAGCAGGTCGTCCATCGTCGAGACCTCCTCGAGCTGCTCGTCGACGAACCACTGGAGGAAGCCGCGCGCGAGGTGGTCGCGCTCCTCGATGGCGAGGTCCATGAGGTCGTTGAAGGCCCTGGCGACGCGCAGCTCGGCGTCGAGCGCGACCTGGACGGCCTCCTCGACGGAGTCGAAGTCCGCATCGCCCTGCGGGATGGTGGGCACCTCGACAATGCCGCCCGTCTCCGTCACGTAGTCGACGATCTTCTGGGCGTGCATGAGCTCCTCGGCGACCTGGATGCGGAACAGCGCGGCGAGCTGTGGAAGCGCCTCGCGGCTGAAGTAGGAGGAGATCATCGTGTACTGGATCGCGGCCCAGTACTCGTTCGTCAGGTGGTCGCTGAGCGCCTTCGCCATCCGTTCGGAGATCAGCATGGCCTGTCCTCTCTGAGTCTGTGTATCCATTTTACCGCCGCTGGGAGTGGAGGACGACGTATCGGTTGCCGGGAGGGCTGCGACCGAGGCGCGAGCGCCCTCGCGGGAGTGCAGCCGCGGGCACTATCGTGGGCGGGTGAGCAATGACGAACAGCCCGCCGCCCCGCTCTTCCGCGTCCTCGACTACGAGGGCGTCGAGGTTGTGTGCACCATCGAGCGCTGGGGCGCCAAGGTCGGTCAGCAGCATTCCGAGTTGGCCCATCGCCAGCAGGACGTGATGAACGCTATCGAGCGCCCCCGGATGGTGCTTCAGGACCGGTACTACCGAAATCGCAGGCACCACATGGTCCTGACGACGCCGGGTCGCTGGCTGAGGGTTGTGGTGGAGTACCGCAGGGATCCCCGCACGGGTGGGGTATGGGGGATGCTGGTAACGGTGTTCGAGCACCGCCGGATGCGTTCTGGCGACTCCCTGCTGTATCGTTCGGGGGAGGACTAGCATGGTCGACGTAACTCCGAGCCTCGACCCGCAGGACATCCGCGAGATCGAATTCTCATACGACGCGGAGTACGACCTCGCGTGGTTCCACATCAACGAGCGGCGCAGCGCCCTCACCCTGGAAGTCGAGGGCGGCATCTACCTGCGCTACGACGGCTGCGACGTCGTTGGCATGGAGTTGCACGGACTCCGCCAGGCGTTCCTTGTCATGTCGCCCTTCGCCCGCGTGTTCGCACCTGCGGTGCGGGAGCTCGAGGCGTTCGCCAGCGGCGCGCTCGACGAGGACATCGACGTGCGGGCCACGGCGGAGGATCTCCCGCTGACGACGCAGATGCTCATCTTCGTCATCGCCCACGCCCTCGCCACCCACGAGGCCGAACTCCGCGCCGAGTACGCGGGGGCCGCGCGCACGCTCGCCGCAGGCTCGTAGGCGCCTGCCCCTCAGCCCACCTCGAACATCTCGCGCGCGCGGTCCGCGAACTGTGGTCCCGTCATCGGGCAGTGCACGAGGTCGTCGAACTCCTCGCGTGAGAGTTCCGTCACCTTGAGGAGCGAGCGCTGTACGGACTTGCTCCAGTTGCTATGCGCCTTCGGGAGCGTCACGTGGAACAGCGACTCGCCCTCGGGCAGCCGGTACCAGCCGGTCCGGTGTTTGCCATCGCGGAAGTCGATATCGAGTTTGCGCTCGAAGGCGCGGCTGAGGTCGCGGGGACTGTAGTCAGGCAGCCGGCGCGACATAGGCCTCGATGATTGAGAGCATCCGCCGCGTGTTGCGGGAGAGCCGGTCGCCGTCGGAGCGCAACTCCGCCCAGACCTCCACGATGACTTCTGCCAGGCTCTCGACGGCCTCGCCTTCGCTGCGGCCGAGTCCCGTGATTGCGGGCTCGATCCAGCGCGCGACGACATCGTCCGCGCTCTCTTCGACGACGATCGGGATGGGTCGGCGCAGTTCGAGCCCCGGTAGCACGGACAGCTCGGCGGGGTAGACGGCCTCGTCGGCGAACTCGGCGACCTGACGGCCGAGGTCCGTCACCGCGCGTTCGAGTTCGGCCAGCCGTTCCTCGACCGATGGCGCCGGGGTGTCCGTGACCCGTGTCTCAGTCGTCACGTCTCGCCTCCACGCTGTTGGCAGGCTGTGCGCGCACCGGGAGGATCATACCCCGTCCGCGCGTGCGTTGGCGCGGGGTCGGCGGGCATTCGCGTCATCACGTTGCTTCACGCGTGTGCCGTGGCTTGTGCTCGCCAGAAGCGCCGTTCTGGTGCAAGCCTGATCGAGTCGTACGTCTCCTCAAGCAGGAGCGCAAACGGGCCGCTTGGCCAGCCGTGAAGGTACACCTGCGCCCACAGGGCTCGCGCGAAGAACTCGATGGCGCGGAAGCAGACGTAGTCCAAAGTCGTCGGCTCTACGTGCTTGACGGCGAAGTTCTCTTGGTCCGACTTCTTGAACCCGACACTGATGAGGGCCCACGAGTGGCCGTGCGACACCGCGGAGAAGAGCCGGTAGTCCAGTCCGCCTCCGGGTACCTTCTTTACGAGATCCAAGCGCCTCGGCATGCCGGCGCCAAACCCATCGACCTGCCCCTTGCGGTTCCGGCGAGGCTCCACTCCGCGTTCGATCGCTTTCGCAAGCATGTCGTTGAAGCGATCCTTAACCTTGCGGCTCGCGTCTCCGTCATACTCGAGGACGGCGGGGTCCGACTCGGTCAACTTGCGCAACTCTTCCAGTCCAGCGTGCCGAAGGGACATTCCGCGCTCAACGCGCTCGGCTGCTCCGATCTCCGTGTCGAATAGCCACACGGCGATCGCGGCGGATTCGAGGACGCCGCGCGCGAGCGTGAATGCTGCGAACGGCGCAACTGGCTCTGTGCATGCCGCAGCGAGGGCGTACATGTGATCAGCAGAGTGCTCGATAGCCTGCGCTCCGAGTGAGAGCGAGGTCTCTACTCCTTCATCGTCGGGGAATTCCCGGATCTCCCGCTCGGCCCGGGAGCCGGGGGCTGGCACGACTCCAGTAGTGTCCATGAGGGCACCAGCGTCACTAGGGAAGGTGTCAACGAGGCGGACGAGACGGGTGTAATCGTCCTGCGAAATTGGTGGAGACTCCATGTCTCCATGCTACAGCGCACCCCCTCGCACGCCGCCCTCACTCCTCGTACAGCTTCACCACCCGCACCGCGTCGCCCGCGACCTCGATGCAGAGGTCGCAGAGGGTGCACTCGTCGAGGTTGGACTCGACGGTTTCGAGGCGCTCGCCATCGAGGGCGAAGATGTCGACCGGGCAGACCTCGGCGAGGCGGGCGCGGAGGTCTGCGTCCTGCTGGACGGACTCGTCGATGTCGACGCGGATGAACATCGCCATGGCTACGCTGCTCCCTCGATGCGCTCGCGCAGCAGCGTCGGGATCTCCTCGATGCGCTCGGCGACGGCGATGCCGGCCGCCTCGAGGCGCGCGATCTTGTCGGCGGTCGTGTCGGCGCGGCCCTCGACGATCGTGCCGGCGTGGCCGAAGCGCATGCCGGGCATCTCGTCCATGAAGCGCCCGGCCATGAACGCCACCACGGGCAGCCGCGAGCCGTGCTCGGCCATGTGCGCCGCGAGCTGGGCCTCCATCGGCCCGCCCGGCTCCGAGTAGATCGCGATGCCCTGTGTCTCCTCGTCCGCCTCGAAGAGCGGCATCAGTTCGGCGTAGGTGGATCCGATCATCGCGTCGCCGCCGATCGAGACGGCCGTCGAGACGCCGAGGCCGGCCTCGGAGAGCGCGTTCGCGATCTCCGTCGTCATGCCGCCGGAGCGCGACATCACGCCAACCATGCCGGGCTGGAAGGCGCGGCGGGTCGCGTCGGCGGCTCCGCCGATGCCACCCATCTTCGACTTGCCCGGCGAGATCAGACCCAGGCAGTTGGGGCCGATGATGCGCGCACCTTCCTGCGAGGCGTACTCGATGGCGCGCGCGACCTGCGCGCGGGGGATGCGCTCCGTCACTACCACGATCAGCTTCACGCCCGCCTCGATCGCCTCGAGCACCGCGTCGACGGCGAAGGCGGGCGGCACGGCGACGATCGAGCCGTCGACGCGCGTCTGCTCCGTGAGCGCGCGCACGGTGTCCTCGACGGGCACGCCGTGCACGTCGCGGCCCTTGCGGCCGGGCGTCACGCCACCGACGACCCTCGCGCCGTAGTCGAGCAGCTCGCGGGTCATCGTCACGGCCTCGCGGCCGGTGATGCCCTGGATGATGAAGGTGCTGTCGGTGTCGATCAGAATGGACATCGGGTTACCCGCCTGCCCGGCCGGCGGCCTTCTCGACCGCGCGCTGCGCTGCCTCGTGCATTGAGACGGAGCGGCCCACGTACTCGACGCCGTAGCGCTCGAGGATCTTGACGCCCTCGTCCTCCCAGGAGCCGGGGATGCGGAAGATCGCGATCGCCTCGGCGGGGTCGCGTCCGGCCTCGATCACGCCCTTGATCACGCCGCGCGCCATGATATCGACGCGGGTGTTGGAGACGACGTTCATCATCACGGCGATCTTCTCGACGCCGGGCTTGGACAGCACCAGCTTCGTCAGCGCGGCGGCCTTCGCCACCGAGGGGTTGCCGCCGATCTCGCAGTAGTTCGCGGGATTGCCGCCCGCCGCGCGCACCGCGTCGAAGAGCGTCAGCGACCCGCCGCCCGCGCCGATGATCAGACCGAGGTCGCCGTCGAACTCGACGACGCGGCCGGCGACGCCGCGTGTGTCGGCGGCGTCCACCTGCGCGCCGGCGATCTCGAACGGGGTCGGCGGGCGCGCCTGGCGCGTGTCCTCCTCGGGGATGCCGAGGCCGGCGAGCAGCCGCGCGTGCGTGCCGCGCGCCTCCTCCTCCATGTCGATGTGCGAGTCGAGGGCGACGAAGGCGCCACCGGCGAGGCGGCCGATCGGGTTGATCTCGGCCAGCGTCAGGTCGTACGCGAGGAAGACCTGCACGAGCGCGCCGACGATGCGGCTGAGGCGGTTGAGGTCGTTGCCCGTCACGCCGGTGCGCGACACCGCCAGCTTCGCCTCGAAGTCCGAGACGGGGCGCAGGTTGGAGAGGTGCGTGCGCGAGAGGTGCTCCGGGTGCTGCTCCGCGACCTCCTCGATGTCGATGCCGCCCATGTCGCTGAAGATCACGACGGGGCGGCGTGCGGCGGCGTCCCAGGTGACGGCGGCGTAGTACTCCTGCTCGACCGCGCCGCGCTCCTCGACGAGCACGCCCATCGGCTGCTGCCCGTTGATCTCGATGCCGAGGATCGCCTCGGCGGCCGCGGCGGCTTCCTCGGGCGTGTCGGCGAAGCGCACCCCGCCGGCCTTCATCCGCCCGCCGCTGAGCACCTGCGACTTGAGCACGACGGCCCCGCCGAGCTCGCTCGCGGCGCTCGCCGCCTCGGCGGCGTCGAGGGCGACGCGGCGCTGCGGCAGCGGCACGCCGTGCCGCGCTAGCAGGTCCTTGGCCTCGTGCTCGTAGAAGCGCATTGGCCGCTCCCCCGGTTCCGTCTCGCCTCGACGCGCACTATGCCACGGCGCGGGCTACGGGGGCAGGGGTGGGGGGCGGAAGAGCGCGCTGGCGAAGGAGGTTGGGAGCGACGAGCCCCGCGCGGGCTACTCCAGCCCGTAAGCCTCCGCCAGCTCCGGGTCCTTCGAGGCCAGCAACTCCGCGAGATCGAGCATGACGAGCGCCTGCTTGTAGGTCGCGTCGTCCTGCATCTTGCCGTCCAGCATGACCACACCGGAGCCGTCGCCCATGTGCTCCACGATGCGGCGGGCGAAGGCGACCTCGTCCGGCGGGGGGCTGAAGACGCGCTTGGCGATCTCGATCTGGCTCGGGTGCAGCGTCCAGGCGCCCACGCAGCCCATCAGGAACGCGCCGCGGAACTGGTCCTCGCAGGCGAGCGGGTCCGCGATGTCCCCGAACGGCCCGTAGTAGGGCAGCGCGCCCGCCTCGACGCAGGCGTCGACCATGCGCGCGAGCGTGTAGTGCCAGAGGTCCTGCTGCGCCGTCGGGCGCGGCGCGTCGTCGTCGTCCGGGACCGGATCGCTGCGCACGAGGTAACCGGGGTGGCCGCCGCCGACGCGCGTGGTCTTCATCCGCCGCGAGGCCGCGAGGTCGGCCGGTCCCAGGCTCATGCCCTGCACGCGCGGGCTCGCCTGCGCGATCTCCTTCACGAGGTTGACGCCGCCCGCGGTCTCCAGCACGGCGTGGATCAGGTAGGGCCGCGTGAGCCCGTGCTTCCCCTCCAGTTGCGCGAGCAGCTGGTCGGCGTAGTGGATGTCCCACGGCCCCGTGACCTTGGGGAACATGATCACCTCGAGACGGTCGCCGAGCGCGGCCGTCAGCTCGATCAGGTCGTCGAGCACCCAGGGGCTGTCGAGGCTGTTCACGCGCGTCCACAGCGCCGTCTCGCCGAGGTCGCCGCTCTGGCCGACCTTGATCAGCCCGGCGCGGGCTTCGAGCTTCTTGTCGGACGGGACCGCGTCCTCGAGGTTGCCGACCAGCACGTCGACCTGGGCGGCCATGCCCGCGACGCGCGCGCGCATGCGCTCGTTGGAGGGGTCGAAGAAGTGCAGCATCCGCGTCGGCGTGATGGGGATTTCGTCCGGCGGCGGCGGCGCGCCGAGGGCCAGCGGCTTGCGCCACTCGCGGGGTGTACGTGTCGCGCTCATCGGTCGCTCACGCTGTTCAAGGCTGCGCTCCCGTCCACACTGCCGGACTCGCCGGGGCGTCGCGCGTCAGCCTAGCCGGGGCGGCGGTGGTACGCCAGCGGGTGGGCGGGCCTAGCGATCGGGGTTGGCGGCGCGGCGGGCAGCGCGCCGGTCGGAGCTCTCGAAGAGGCGGTCGAGCGCGAACGCGGGGAGCAGGATCGCCAACCCGCCGATCAGCATCAGCAGTCCGTTGCGGATCGGGGCGCCGGCGAGCGTGTTCGCGATTGCGCGCACCTCGTCACCAATCGCGCCTTCGTCGCCGAGCAGGCCGAACACGAAGCGGAACAGCAGCGCTCCGGCGAGCACGAGTGCGCCGGCAGCGAGGGTTGCGCCGCCGAGCCGGATCAACCGCGCGAATCCGACGCCCAACAGGACTACGGCGGCGGCCAGCACCAGCGAGGCGTACCCGAGCGGCGTGACGAGTGAGCTCCAGCGCTCGTGCTCGCTTTCCTGCAGGCGCACGAGCAACTGGTCCATCAGTCCCGCGTTCGAGAATCGCGACGGAGCGGCGATCTCGCCCTCGGGGTCGCGGAAGGCGGCGAGGCCAGCCTCGCGGACCAGCAAAGTGCTGCGCTCGACAAGCTCGTCGCGCAGCAGGCGCGGATCGAGTGCGCCGTCGGCGCTGGTCACGTCCGCCGCGGGGACGGACACGTCGAGCGGGTAGCCGGGCAAGGTGATCGGCTCGCCGCTGCTCGCCTGCTCCGCGAGGTCCGCGGCGTGCACGTCGAGCAGGCCGTCGATGCCGGTGATCACGATGACGGCGCGCTTGATGGCAGGCCGTGCCGCCTCGGGCGTGGTCGCCTGCGCGAGGCTGAAGGCGGCGAGCCAGGCGGTCAGCACGGCGATGAGCAGCAGGCCGGCCGCCCCGAATGCGAAGTCGCGGATGCCGGCGGTGGCGTTGAACTCGTCGAAGGGGTCCGGGATCGCGTCCCAGGGACCGCCCCTGGTCACCACCGGGGCCGTGTCCCTCCGAGCGGGAGGATCGATGCGGCTCACGAGCGCCGCACCAGCCGCGTGTTCGTCAGCCAGTCGTGCGGCGGCGGCTTGGCGTGCAGCAATGCACGCCACGAGCGCTCGCGCCGCGCGTCACTGACGATCGTCGCCAGCCCCCCGGCGAGGATCGCCAGGTAGGCGAGGGGCGGCGCGAGCAACCACCAGGCCGATGCGCCGGCGATCAGCAGCGTGAGCACGAACCACGCCCAGAACGGCATCGCGAGCGGGTGCCCCAGCAGGCGCAGCACGCGCCGCCACGGGGCGCCCTCGACGGCGAGGCCGAGGCGCGCCTGCCCGAACGTGGCGCCGAGGCGGTAGAGCCGCATGGCCTGCCAGGCCGTCCATGCCGGCGCGGTTGCTCCGATCAGCGAAACGGCGATCAGCGTGTCCCCCGTCTCCGCGTCGTAGCGTCCCGCCGAGCTGCGCAGCAGCAGCCAGGCGAACGCGACGATCAGTCCGGCCAGGAGCAGCGGCAGCAGCGTCGCGAAGTCGATCACGACGGCGAACAGCCGCACGAGAAGCCCCGGCCGCCGCGTGCCGCCGTCGCTGCTCATCGGCCCCGACTATACGACGGCATGCAGCCAACGATTACGCTGGATCCCTGATGAGATCGAGTGCTCAACCGGCTGGCGTCACGGTGGCGAGGCGCATGAGGGCGGCGTCGCCTTCGTTCGCGGCATTCGCCGTGGGCTTGCTCGCCTTGCTGCTCTGGGCCGGGCTGTTCGAACTGCGTGAGGCGGAGGCGCACGAGGAGTTCGACATCGCGCACCTCGTTCGCTGGGAGCTGGGCGCCCTGGCGAACAAGTGGCTGTTCGCTGCCGGCGCGCCGTTGCGCGACGACCCCGCGTCCGACTCGGCGCTCGCTGCCTGGTTCGCGCTCGGCGACCGCCGCGATGCCGAGGGACGACGCCTCGGGAATGTCGCCGAATCCGCCATCGAGGGCCGCATCGACGCCGTGATCCGGGAGCAGGGGCTGAGTTTCCCGCTGCCGCTGCCGGGCGCGCTCCAGGTCTGGCCGCCGCTGGACATCGAACTGTCCGCCTCGCCGCACGTGCTGGTGATCTCGCCGCGCAGCGAGATCCGCCGCCAGGAACAGCGCGTCCTGCAGTTCGACCTCGGGTCCGGCGAACTGCTCCGGATCGAGCGAGAGGCGGAGGAGGGTGACGCCTCGCTCTCGGCCTTCGTCGCGCCGACGGGTGGCGTGGCGTTCTATCCCGCGGTCGTCAGCGATGCGAACAGCTACCGCGGCACCGTCGGCACGGCGGCGCACGAGTGGGTGCACCACTACCTCACCTTCTACCCGCTCGGACGCGCCTACTTCACGGACGACGACGCGCAGACGATCAACGAGACGGTCGCCAGCCTCGCCGGCTGGGAGTTGCGGGACGCCGTGATCGAGCGCTTCGGCGACCCGACGCCGCCTCGCGCGCCCGCACCGGCGCCGGACATCGACCGCTCCACGGTGCTGCGCGAGCTGCGCCTGGAGGTGGATGCGCTGCTCGAGCAGGGCAAGGTGGAGCAGGCCGAACGGCGCATGGAGGAGGTCCGCCTGGTGCTCGCGGATCACGGCGTCTCGATCCGCCGCATCAACCAGGCGTACTTCGCCTGGTACGGCACGTACGCCGCCCGCGCCGACGCGGTGGATCCGCTCGGCGACCAGTTGCGCGAGCTGCGCGAGCGCGCCGGTTCGCTGGCGCGCTTCCTCGAACTCGTGCGCGGCATCACCACCCGCGAGGAGGTCGAGGCGCTGCTGGCGAGTACGGACGCGGCGCCGGAGTAGCGAGCCCCGCTGCCGAGCGATCGGCGTCATTCGCTGCTGTTGTCGACGCGCACCCGCACGGTGGCGACGGCGTCGCCGAACTGCTCGTCGCTGACGGTGAGCCGGATCGTGTAGAGGCCGCTACTGAGGCTGGTCGTGTCCCAGTAGGTGAGCGCGCCGCTGATGGCGGGCGTCGCGGAGCTGTGTTCCTCGCTCCAGTTGTCCGGCTGGGAGCCGGCGCCCACCTCGATCACCAACCCCTCGAACCGGCCGGAGGAGGCGAAGCCGTCGATCGGCACGTTGCCGCTCACCACCTGGTCCATCGTCGGTCTGGTGATTCGCGCGACCGGCGCCGCGCCGTCATCGGGAGCTTCCCCACCGTTGGCGATGATCAGCGGGAAGGCGAAGCGCCGCGCGCCCAGCTCCGAGTCCTCAAGGCGCACGCGCAGCGTGTAGGCGCCGTCCGGCAGCTGCGTCGTGTTCCAGCGCGCCAGCACGCCGTCCTCGACTGCCTGAGTCGAGGCCGCGAACGCGACCCAGGCGGACGGATTGGTCCCGCTGCCCCACTCCACGACGTAGCGTTCGAAGTCCGGCGAGTTCGCGCGTCCAATCACCGCCACCGAGCCGGAGATCCTCGCCCCGGCGGGGGGAGCGGACACCTGCAGCAGATCCGCGGCCGTGACGCCGTCCTCCGAGGGGGCAAGCAGGTGCGCGACGCCGTAGCGCTTGGCCCACTCGTCGATGTCGTCCCACTCCTCGATCTCTTCCTCGGGCAGCACCAGCCGCACATCGCGCCGCACAAAGGCGGATGGCGTGTCCTCGGTTGCGCGCAGGCCGGTGCGGGAGTCGATCTGGATCTCCTGCCACCAGGTGTCCTGCAACTCCACGAAGTTGTACGTGGCGAGGACGTCCAGGGCGTAGAGGCCGTTGTAGCGGTAGATCTGCGGGCAGAGCGGGCTGGGCAGCCGGCCGGAGGGCCAGCACAGCTCGCGCGACTCGATGCCCGGTGGCTGGACGAAGTTCTTCGCCTCCAGGCCGTAGTAGTCGTGCGCGTACTCCATGAAGTCGCGCCAGGCCTCCCAGGCGATCGTTGTCGAGTAGAGGAAGGCCGTCGACGTGTGGACCATCGGCGAGTTGTCGGAGTTGCCCGCCCAGACCCCGGCCACGAGATCCGGTGTGTAGCCGAAGGTCCACGTCTCGCCGATCTCCTCGGAGTCCTCGAAGGGCTCGCTCGTCCCGGTCTTTTTCCCGGACGGACGGTCCGTCAGTTCCAGCCTCCCACAGCGGCTGAACGTCAGGCACTGCGTGTCCGGGTCCGAGATGATCGAGGTCACGAGGTAGGCGAAGTTCTCCCCGACCACGCGGCGCTCGACCGGCGCCTGGAAGTCGTAGAGCACCGTCCCTTCGGCGTCGGTCACGCGCAGCAGGGCCACCGGATCGAGCGTGCGCTCGCCCGCGCCGTGGGGCTCCAGCGCCTCCTGTCCACGCATCACGCCCCCGTTGGCGAGGACGCTGTAGGCGTACGTCAGATCCTCGAGCGTGATGTCCGCGCCGCCGAGTGTGAGCGCCGGGCCGTAGCCACGCGGCGAGTCCAGGGTCGTGAGCCCCACCTGGCGCATCACCGTGGTGGTGTCGCCGACGCCGGCGAACAGAATCGTCTTGAACGCCGGGATGTTGAGCGAGTTCCCCAGCGCGTCCGCGGCGCTGATCGTGCCCTGGAAGCCCGTGCCGCCGGGGTTCTTCGGCTCGAAGAACTCGCCGGTCGCCGGATCGATCACCTTGACGGGGGTGTCGAGGATGCCCGCGCCCGTGCTCCAGCCGTGCATGAAGGCGGTCATGTAGGTGAACGGCTTCAGCGTCGACCCCGGCGAGTTCTCCGTGATCACGTTGTCGTTGCGGCCCTCGATGTCGTCGCGGAAGTAGTCCCGGCTCCCGACGTAGACGAGAATCTGCCCCGTGTGCGGATCGAGGGCGTAGAAGGCCCCGTTGTGGCCCTGCACCCCGGCGTACAAGGCATCCTCTTCCTCCAGCACGTCGGATTCGTAATCGGATATCCGGCGTTCCAGGATGCGCTGCGCCTCGTGCTGCAGACCGAGATCGAGGGTCGTGACGACCTCGAGGCCGTCTTCGTAGAGGGCGCGCTCGCCGAAGCGCAGCGTGATCTCCTCGGCGATGCGGCCGAGCACGAAGTGCGGCGCCTCGATGTCGAAGCGATTGGCCTTGAAGACGAGCTGTTCGCGGCGAGCCGCGTCGGCCTCGGCGATGGTGAGCAAGCCGTGGCGCACCATCAGGTTCAGCACGACGCGTTGGCGGATGAGCGCGGCGGTGGGGTTCTCGATCGGGTTGTAGACCGAGGGCAACTGCGGGATGCCGGCCAGCAGCGCCGCCTCGGCCAGCGTGAGCTCGCTCGCCTGCTTGCCAAAGTAGCCGTCGGCGGCGGCCTGGATGCCGACGTAGATGCCGCCGTAGGAGATCGAGTTCAGGTACCACTCGAGGATCTGGTCCTTCGTGTAGCGCTCGGTCAGCTCGAGCGCGATCGCCGCCTCGCGCAGCTTGCGCTCCACCGTGCGCGCGGCGCGCTGCTCCTTGGGGATGTAGACGTTCTTGGCGAGTTGCTGGGTGATCGAGGATCCGCCCGTGCCCTCGAGGAACTCGGTGTCGCTGAACGGGCTGAGGTTCTCGATGCCGGCGCGAGCGAGGCCGCGCACGTTGAGGCCGTTGTTCGTGTAGAAGCTCGCGTCCTCGGTCGCAATCGTCGCGGCGATCAGCCAGTCGGAGATCTCCTCGATTGGGACCGGCCGACGCAGTCCGCCGAACTCGTCGACGAACTCGTAGAGCAGCACGCCGTTGCGGTCGTAGATGCGCGCGCCGCCGCGCGGCAGCGAGGCGAGCAGCTCGTCCGGCGGCGCGACGTAGGCGATGAACTCGTCGTACTTCTGCTTGCCGTAGAGCGCCCCCGTGGCCGCCGCCGCGCCACTCGCGACCAGCATCACGCCGAACAGGCCGACGAACAGCAGCAGCCAGCGGCTGATGCGCCGGCCGCCGCTCGACGCCGGTGCTCGCCGGCGTCGGCGGGCCCGCTGCCGCCGCGCGCGCTGGCTGATGGTCACGAGGAACCCTCGGGCCGGTTGCGCCGGATCATGCTGCCTGGGGGTGCGTCAGGATTCCGCACGTCTCGATCGTATCCGTTCCGCTCGCCCCGCGGCTACCGAGGGCGATCCAGATCCTGCCTCGCGTTCCGCTGCTCCAGCCCGCGATCCCTGTGGTGCGTCGCGCCCGACCGCACATATAGTGCGTACTCATTGGGCGAATAGCGGGCGACACGGCCCGCGAGGCGCAATCGGCGCCATTCATCCAGACGTCGCGCGGCGGCCGGAGGTTCCCGTGGATCTGAGCAGCGAGGAGGTCCGCCACATCGCCCGGCTTGCCCGCATCGCCCTCACGGACGAGGAGACGGAGCGCCTCCGCGGCGAGCTGTCGAGCATCCTCGGACACTGCCAGGCGCTCAGCGCGATCGACACCTCCGGCGTGCCGCCGACGGCGCAGTCCTTCTCGCTCGTCAACGTCGAGCGGTCCGACGAGCCTCGCCCCTCGCAGGCCGTCTCCGATGTGCTCGCGAACTCGCCCGAGCGCGAGGGTGACTACATCCGCGTCCGCGCGGTGCTCGATGGCTGACTCCGCGTTGCCCGGCGGACCGGCGATCGACCTCGATCGCAGCGCGCACGAGCACGCCGCGGCGCTGCGCGCCGGCGAGTACGGCGCGCGCGCCCTGACCGAGGCGACGCTCGCACGCGTCGAGGCCCAGGAGCCCGATCTCAACGCCTACATCCGCGTCACGCCCGAGGAGGCGCTCGCCCAGGCCGACGCCGCCGACGAGCGGCTGAGCGCGGGCGACGCCGCACCGCTGACCGGTATCCCCATCGGGCTCAAGGACGTGCTCTCCACGCGCGGCGTCGAGACCACCGCGGGCTCGCGCATCCTCGAGGGCTTCACGCCGATCATCGACTGCACCGTCGTGGCGCGGCTGCGCGAGCAGGGCGCGGTCTTCGTCGGAAAGACGAACCTCGACGAGTTCGCGATGGGCTCCTCGACGGAGCACTCGGGCTACGGCGCGACGCGCAACCCGTGGGATCTGACGCGCGTGCCCGGCGGCTCCTCCGGTGGGTCGGCAGCCACCGTGGCGGCGCGAGGCGTGGCGATCGCCCTCGGCACGGACACGGGCGGCTCGATCCGGCAGCCGGCCGCGCTGACGGGCATCGTGGGGCTCAAGCCCACCTATGGCCGCGTCAGCCGCTACGGCGTCGTCGCCTTCGCCTCCTCGCTCGAGCAGGTCGGGCCGTTCGCCCGCGACGCCCGCGATGCGGCCACGCTGCTGCAGGCGATCGCCGGAGACGATCCCAACGACGCCACCACCGCCCCCGAGCCCGTGCCCGACTACACCGAGCGCTTCGATCGCGGCCTCGAGGGCCTGCGTGTCGGCGTTCCCGGCGAGGTCTTCGCCGCGGGCCTCGAGGACGGCGTGCGCGAGGCGTTCGAGCAGGCGCTGGCGCTCTTCGAGCGGGAGGGTGCGGTCATCGATCGCTCGGTCACGCTGCCCTCGCTGGAGGTCGCGCTCTCCGCGTACTACATCATCGCGCCCGCGGAAGCCTCGGCGAACCTCGCCCGCTACGACGGTGTCAAGTACGGTTATCGCTTCAGGGGCGGCGAAGGCATGTGGGACGAGATGGAACGGACCCGCGGTAACGGTTTCGGCGACGAGGTAAAGCGCCGCATCATGATTGGGGCGTACGCGCTCTCCGCCGGCTACTACGACGCCTACTACCGCAAGGCGCAGCAGGTGCGCACGCTGGTCCGCGCTGAGTTCGAGACCGCCCTCGCGGAGCACGACCTGCTGCTCACGCCGACCGCCCCGACGGTCGCGTTCCCGCTCGGCGCGAAGCTCGACGATCCGCTCGCCATGTACCTCAACGACCTGCTGACGATCCCGGTCAACATCTCGGGCAACCCGGCGATCAGCATCCCCGGAGGCTTCTCCGAGGGCCTGCCCGTAGGCATCCAGTTGATCGCGCGCCCCTTCGAGGAGTCGACGCTGCTCGGCGCCGCGCACGCCTGCGAGGCGCTGACCGACTGGAGCACTCGGCGACCGCCGCTCGCGGAGATCGGAGCGCCCTCGTGACGAGTGACGGTCACTCCGGATATCCGGCGGGCTGGCGCGACGGCCACCAGGCGCGGCGCGGGCTGCACTCGGAGACGGTCGCCGGCCTCCCGCCCTCGGGCATCCGCCGCTTCTTCGAGCTGCTGGACAGGGCGCAGGGCGTGATCTCGCTCGCCGTCGGGCAGCCGGACTTCGCCACCCCCGCGCAGATCACGAACGCCGCCGCCGAGGCGATGCTGGCGGGGCACACCGGCTACACCAGCAACTACGGCCTGCCCGAGCTGCGCGAGATGCTGAGCAGCCAGATCGAGCGCCTCTACGGCGTCCGTTACGACCCGGCCCGCGAACTGATGCTGACCACCGGCGTCTCCGAGGCGCTCGACATCGCGATGCGCGCCCTCGTCGATCACGACGACGAGGTGCTGGTGCCGGAGCCCGCCTACGTCGCCTACCAGCCGGTGGTGCTGCTTGCCGGCGCGCGCTACGTCCCCGTGCCGACCTGTGCCGAGGATGCCTTCATGGTCACCGCCGAGGCGATCGAGGAGCGGATCACGCCCGCAACCAAGGCGATCCTGCTCGGCTACCCCTCGAACCCCACGGGCGCGGTGCTGGACCGCGAGACGCTCGAGGGCATCGCCGCCCTCGCCACGGCCCATGACCTGTTCGTGATCTCGGACGAGCTCTACGACCGGCTGATCTACGGCGTCGAGCACGTCTGCTTCCCCTCGATCGAGGGCATGCACGAGCGCACGATCCTGCTCGGCGGCTTCTCCAAGGCTTACGCGATGACCGGCTGGCGGCTCGGCTGGGTGGCGGCGCCGCCGCACCTGCTCGAGGCGATGATGAAGATCCACCAGTACGTGATGATGAGCGCCCCCACCGCCGCCCAGTACGCCGCCATCGAGGCGCTCGCCTCGGCCGAGGAGGACGTGCGCGGGATGGTCGCCGAGTACGACCGCCGCCGCCGCATGGTCGTCGCCCGGCTGCGCGCGATGGGCCTCCCCACGGTGGAGCCGCGCGGCGCCTTCTACGCCTTCCCCGACATCCGCCCGACCGGTCTCGACGACCTCGCCTTCGCCGAGGCGCTGCTCGAGGAGGAGCGCGTCGCGATGGTGCCCGGCTCCGCCTTCGGCGAGAGCGGGCGCGGCTACGTGCGCATCTGCTACGCGGCCGACTACGACGACATCGAGGAGGCGATGAACCGCACGGAGCGCTTCGTCGCGAAGCGGCTCGCCGCCTCGGGCCCGAAGTAGCGCCGGCAGAGCGCCGGTGAGCGAGCCCGCCGCCGGCAGTCCGGACGACCTCGTCCTCTCGATCCGCGACGTGCGGGCGCAGCCCGCCGACGAACCCGGCGAGCTGGCGCTGGAGATCGACACCACGCGCGGCACGATCCTCGCCGCGCTGAGTCCCTGCGAGGGCAAGACCGGCTGCGCGATCTTCCTCGGCGGCGCGATGGGCGGCGGCGACGGGCCCGCCGGGGGCGTCTACCTGCGCCTCAGCCGCGAGCTGGTCGCGCGCGGCGTCACCTCGCTGCGTGTCGGCTACCGCAACGCGGGCGAGTTCGACGAGTGCGTGCTGGACGCGCTCGCGGCCTGCTCCTTCCTGCGCGGCATCGGCGCGGAGCGCGCGGTGATCGTCGGCCACTCGTTCGGCGGGGCGGTCGCGATCAGGGCGGGCGAGCTGGCGCCGCTGGCGAGCGCCGTCGCGGCGCTCTCGCCACAGCGCTTCGGCACGCAGACAGTCGAGCGCCTCGGCAAGCCGCTGCTGCTGATCCACGGATCGGACGACACGGTGCTGCTGCCCCAGGCCTCCGAGGACATCTACGAGCGCGCGCTCCAGCCGAAGCGCCTTGTCATCCTCGAGGGCGGCGGCCACTCCCTGCGCGAGGTCGCCGCCGACGTCCACACCCTGCTCACGGACTTCATCAGCGACGCCGCCGGCGACCTCGGGGATAGCGGGCCTGACAGCGGCGCCGCTCCCGAAGCGCCACCGGCCTTCTAGACGCCCCCGAGCGGCGCGATCGCCTCGGGCGACTCCACCACGATCCAGGTCGCACGCGCGATCGCGACCGCGCGCCCGCCCGGCGCGAGCAGCGCCGACTCCGCGAGGCGGCGGTTGCCCTCGGCGCCGGTCCGGCGCGCCACGGCGACGTACTGCTCGCCGGCGCGCACCGGCTCGAGGATGCGCGCGGTCATCCGCCCCAGCACCGCGCTCAGGCGGTCGTCCACATGCGCCCAGCCGCTCGGGCAGTCGATCGCGGCCCAGACGATCGGCTCCGCCACGATGCCGTCCGCGCCGGCGAGGTCGGCCGCGGGCGTCCAAAGCGCGGCGACGACCTCGGAGCCCCCGGGGACGGGGCCCGTGAAGATGCGCAGCCCGTCGCCGGCTGCGCGTTCGGGGCCGCACGCGAAGCAGCTGGGGAATGGATGCTGCTCGAACCCGCGGAAGCGGCGCCTCGCCTCGATCGCCTCGACTGGACTCACCCGCGGCGGCGCCGCCAGGTCGAGCGTGGTGGGCGCGGCCTCCGCCACCAGGTGCTCTCCGTCGAACAGCCGCGCGCGATTGCCCTCGTGGCGCACCTCCATCGCGCGGTCGAGCGGGGGCGGGCTGCGCAGCGTCACCTCGGCCGTGGGAGCGTCGACATGCCGTGCGAGCAGCGCGCACGTGTAGCCGCCGTTGCCGGACTGCGGCGGGCCGCGAAAGCGCCGGGGGATGACGATCATCGCCTCGCTGCTGGCCACCGGGCCGTCCTTCCCCTCGCGGCGGTCGCGTGAGCGCCGCCGCCGCCGCTCGCCGCTCGCCGCTCGCGAGGAACTCGCGGGCCGTGCCGGAGCGCCCGCAACGATACCTCCGGAACGAGGGCGCTGCTAAGGTCGTGCACGCATGTGACGCGGAATGGGGTCGAGCGATGGCGGATCTGGGCGTCTGGACGGTCGACGGCGACGCGCCCCGGCGCGTTGCCCGGTCCCGCGTCGACCTGGAAAAGAATCTCGAGGACTGGATCGCGTCCGACGCCTCGCTGCTCGCGGACGGACTGACGGTCGTAGGCCGCCAGGTCTGGCTCGATGGTGGGCCGCTCGATCTGCTCGCGATCGACTGGCAGGACCGCTGGGTGGTGATCGAGCTCAAGCGCGAGCGGCTGTACCGGGATGCGATCACCCAGGCGCTCGACTACGCGTCATCGATTGCGCAGATGGATTCCGAGGACCTCGAAGCCTTGCTGCGCCCCGGCCTCGCGGCGCTCGGCGACGCTGAAGAGTTGTCCCAGACGGTGCGTCGGCAGCTGGAGGGCGAGGACGGGGCCCGCGAGGTGGCAGTGCTGCTCGCCGGCGTTGGTGTCGACGCCGGGCTGGAACGCATCGTGGCGCACCTCGGGGGCTACGGGGTGCCGATTAGCATCGTCAGCTTCGAGGTCTTCGAGCCGCAGGATGGCCCGCGCCTGCTGATCCGCGAGGTGACGGAGGAGGACACGCGCCCGCCACGCCGGAGCGGCAGGCGGTACAGCGTCGAAGCCGTGCGCCGGTTGGCCGCGGCTTCGGGCCTGGGTGAACAGTTCGACCGCTTCGTGGCGATGGCGGAGGCGGCAGGGCTGGCGGTGCAGCCCCTGCAGAAGGCCGTGCGGATCGCGCCCCTGCGCAACCGCACGCGCTTCCTGATCTACGCGGGACCCCGCGACTCTGGCATGTTCCTCCCCGCCTCGCCGGAGGCCTTCGCGGAGTTCTTCCCCCCGCTCACGCCAGACGAGGTGACGGCCGCCATCGGCCCGTATCTGGCCCACCACCCCTACGAGGGCGCAGACCTCGACGCTCGTCTCGACCAGATCGAGGCGTTCCTGAACACGTTGCCGCGTACGAACCCCGCGGACGCGGACTGAAGTCTTCTCTGCATTTCGATCGGCCAGGGGCGAAGACTTTGGCGACCGACCCGTCAGTCGTCGAGGTAGTTGAGGCCGAGCGCCGAGCGCACGTCCACCATCGTCGCCTGCGCGACGCCGCGCGCGTGCTCCGTGCCGCGGGCGAGTGCCGCGCGCACCTCGCGCGGGTTCGCCTCGTAGTACGCGCGCCGCTCGCGGATCGGGTCGAGGAAGGTGTTGAGCGCGGCCGCCAGCTTGCGTTTCACCTCGACGTCGCCGACGCGCCCCTCGCGGTAGCGCTCCTTGAGGTCGTCGACCTCCGCCGTGTCCGGGTTGAAGGCGTCGTGGTACATGAACACCGGGTTGCCCTCGACGTGGCCGGGGTCGGTGGCGCGCAGCCGCGTCGGGTCCGTGTACATGCGCATCACCTTGCGCTCGACCGTCTCGGCGTCGTCCTTGAGGTCGATCGTGTTGCCGAGCGACTTGCTCATCTTCGCGTTGCCGTCGATGCCGACGAGGCGCGGGAAGCGGCCGACGAGGCCGTCCGGCTCCGGGAAGACCTCGCCGAAGCGGCGGTTGAAGCGGCGCGCGACCTCGCGCGTCATCTCGATGTGCGGGAGCTGGTCCTCGCCGGTGGGCACGAGGTGCGCGCGCGGCATCAGGATGTTGGCGACCTGCATGATCGGGTAGGTGAAGAAGGCGACGGGCACGGCGCCGCGCTCGCGCACCACCTGCCGCTTGCCCGGGCGCTCGGCGTCCTCGAACGACATCCCGCGCTCCTCGAGCTCGTCCATCTCGGCCTTGAGCGTCGGGTTGCGTTCGAGCCGTCCGAGGCCGATGAACCAGCTGAGCAGGGTCGTCAGCTCGGCGTGCTCCGGCACGAGGCTCTCGATCACGAAGTGCGAGCGCGCCGGGTCGAGCCCGACGGCGAGCCAGTCGGTGGCGACCTCGAACACGGCCGAGCGGACGCGATCGATGTCGTCGGCGTGGTCGGAGACCTGGTAGTCGGCGATGAGGAAGAAGCAGTCGTACTCGTCCTGGAGACGGAGCCAGTTCTCGAGCGCGCCCGCGTAGTGCCCGAGGTGGAGGGCCCCGGTGGGCCGCACCCCGGTCAGAATCCGCTGTCGCTCCTCGCCCGCCTCGCTCATCGCCTCGCCTCGCCTCGCCCTCGGGCCTGCCTCGCGCGCGTCGAGGGTATCGCGAGTGGGGGAGGGGGGCGAGGGAGGGGGTGGCGTGGCGGTGCGCCGCAGCTGCCGATCGCTGCCGGGCGCCGGCGAGCCGGTGAACGTCGGTCCTCTCGCCGGTGCCCGTGATCGCGAGGCGCGGACCTACATGCCGGGATCAGGCCAGTGCATGCGGCCGTCGTCGCCGACGAGGCCGCCCACCGCGGCATCCGCCGCGGCGAGATCGAAGGCGTCCACGTCGAGCGGGAGGTCGATGAACTCTTCGGCCCACTCCCTCAGTTCCGCGTCGTGCTCCGGGGAAGGGTTGGTCAACGCCTCGCGCAACTCGTGGTAGCCGTAGACGCCTCCGCAATCTTCCGGCGGACACGCGCCTCGTCCGGCGATGCAGGCAGGCGCGCCCGGTCGCGATTGCGCGCCGGTCCGGATCGCCATGAGCTCAACATGGTGTTCCCAGGAGTCACCGAAATCGTACTCGTAGCGGAGCGTGTCGCGGGGTATGCGCAGGACGTCCGCCACGACCACATCGGACTCGTCGGCATAGCCAAGCTCATCGAGGCTGGAGTCACCGTACGTGACGCCATCGGGAGCGGTGAACGCATGCAGGTGCGAGTTGGTCCAGCCCATGGCGGCCTGGATGACCAGATGGAGGTCGGCGAGCGTGGTCTGGTCCGGAATCACCACGCGCCGTTCGATGTCCGGGTCGGCATCGATAAGGGCGATCAAGATCTCGTACTGTCGATGTGCGCCCGGCGCGGGCGCACCCGAGTTGCTCGTCGCCATGATGCCCCTCCCGCGCTCACGTAGAAGGTATCGCGAGTGGGGGAGGGGGGCGAGGGCGGAGATGCTAGGCTGCCTGCGAGGGCGTGCGAGTGTCGATGGGGCCGCGGGCCGCCGCCGCGCGCCGGAGGGCGAATCATGGTTGCCGAGGCGCCGGAGCAACTGCGGGAAGCGGCGATCCAGTACTTCCGTGAAGAGGAACTGCCGGAGGCCCTGTGGTGGGTCGCCGATCTCAACCCGCTGCAACTGCGCCTCTTCGCAGTCGAGCTTTCCGACACGCTCAAGACCGCGTTGATCACCGGCGACGATCGCCCGCTGTGCCGGGTGATCGAGAGCTGGGAAGCGACGGCCGAGGTCATGTCTTCCCCCGAGATGATCGCGGCGCTCACGCGGCCCATCGACGAGCGCGAGTACGTGCCGCTGTCTGAGTTCACCGAGTGATGCTCCCGGGTCGGCTCTGCCGCCAATCCGGGTGCGGGCCGAGGTAGACGACTCGCACCCTCCTGCGTTCTTCATCCACGCGATAGATGAGCCTGCGGCGTCGGCTCACAACGCAGTTGGTAGTGGTCCTCGAACGGCGCATTGAGCTGCTTGAGCCTGCCGGGAATCGGAGCAGTCGGCGTGCGGCTCGCGTAGTCTCGCAGGAAGGCGAGAGTTACTTCCCTCTCACGTTCGTTCCACGATCGGAGTTCCGCCCGGTCCCTGCGGCGGAGCCGGATCTCGTAGAGGGGTGGTTCGGTCTCTTCGCCCGGCATGAGAGCGGTGCCCGCCCCTACATTCGCTCCGGCGCCGAGATGCCCATCAGGCCGAGCCAGTTCTCGAGCGCGCCCGCGTAGTGCCCGAGGTGCAGCGCCCCGGTGGGCCGCACCCCGGTCAGAATCCGCCGTCGCTCCTCGCCCGCCCCGCTCATCGCCTCGCCTCGCCCTCGGGCCTGCCTCGCGCGCGTCGAGGGTATCGCGAGTGGGGGAGGGGGTGGCGAGGGAGGGGGTGCTAGATGGTGGCGCGGTGTTCGCCGCGCCACCATCTACCGTCCGCTACTGCCGGTTGCAGGGAGGGTCGTACTGGTCTCGAATCTCCTTTTCCTCAGCAAGACGGGCTAGCCGACCCGCGTGGTTGATCCGGGCGGTGATGTGCGTACCGCCGTTCTTCTGCACACAGGGGAATCGCTCGTGGCCCCTGTTCACTCGATTGACCAGGCTGTCAGCCTCGCCGGCGTAGAGTGCGTGCAGGTGCCCCGTGAGAGGGCTTTCCCTGGCCCACACGTAGTTCCCGGGCTGGTCCGCGAGGGGCGTACTGATCGGGTAGACGTAGTAGGTGTACCCGGCCCACGCGACTGTTCGTGTTTGAGTTGTCAAAGCAACTTCTTTCTGCCAGACCACTGTTCGGCCGCTCTTCATGTGTCTCGGTAGTGGTTGCCGCGGAGCGCGGCTGGTGTAGTATTCCGGCTGGTCGGAACTCCTTCCGATCGTCGGCATCGGGGATGTTGCTGAACGGGCTTGTCCCCGATGCCCTTACCGTATTCGGCACTCGCGGCAGCGTTGGCTGCGCGGAGTGTTCTACTGATTTGCTGCTTTGCGCCTCGTCCTGCTCTTTGGCAGTGGGTCGTCCAGCGACAGGGCGAATACGCCGTCCCCGACCTCCTCCAGTCGGAAGGTGTGATTGTCCTCAAGTTGCACACCGTGGTAACTGAGGAAACTCCGGGCGAATATCGAGCTACTTCCCGTCTCTGTCCCGTCTGCTCTGACGGAGGGCCGAAGCTGGATAGCGCCGCTCTCATTGCTAGTGGCCCGCCGCAGCGCAATCTGCCGGCCTTCCTTGTTGTATCCCACGCGTACCGCAGGGGGATCTCCCAGTGCACGTACCGCTATTTCGTTGAGTGTCATTGACCCAGACTTCGTCACTGAACAGGTCGGGAAGGATCGGGCTCCACGAGATCCACCCTCGAACCAGTCAAAGCGCTTGCTCGGATCAGTAACCACCGTATGTGTCGCATCATCGCCGTTGGCAGCACTCACGAGCGGTACCTCCAAGCAAGTAGTATTCGCCGTACGTGCAACGAGGTCAACACTGAGCGTGCAGCTCCACAGCGCACACTCGTACGCTTCTCTGCAGTGGCGTGCCGTGAAATGACGGTCCCTCGCGCTCAGGAACTCTGCCTACCCGATGAGCGCGAGCGCGTCCGCGAGGTCGGCGGCCTGGATGTCCGCGAACAGGTCGACGAGCGGCTTGAGGTCGCCGTCGTCCGCGGCCTCGAGGGCGTCGAGGTACGGGTCGCGGTGCTCCTCGTCGCGGATCACGAGGACCAGGTAGTCACTCTTGAGGAAGACGGCCGCTGTGAGCGCCCGGGCCACGCGGCCGTTGCCGTCCTCGAAGGGGTGAATCTGCGAGAAGCGGTGATGCAGCCAGGCCGCCTCGACCTCCGGGCAGACGCCCTGGGCCTCGTGGCTCGCGCGCCACGCGAGTAGTTGGTCAATCTCGTCCTGGACGAATTCCGGAGGGCAGTACTCGTGCACGCGGCCGTTGGGCCGGATCGGGTTGTTCGGCAGCCGCTTCCACTCGCCCTTGAGCAGGGGCGCGGCGAATCGCCGCCCCTGTGCGTCGATGGCGTCGCGCGTGTCCTGGTGCTCGGTCAGACCGCGGTGCAGTTCCCTGATGTACGAACTCGTCAGCTCCCGTTGTCCACCGACGAGGTCCATCACCATATCGAGCGCCGAGCGCTGGTCCTCGATCAGCGACCGGGCCTCGCCCGTGAGCTGGCCGTCCGCGTGGAATCGCTCCATCGCATCGAGGCCGGCCTCAGCGAGGGCGGCCGTGACGCCTCGATCGACTTCGTAGAGGCGCTCGATGATGCCGGTCTCGATCGCCCAGACCGTCATCAGCCGTTCCTGCACCTGCCGCACGGTGTCCGGGTCGTCGAGCGCCGCGCGAGCCGCCGCCCACTCGGCGTGGACCGCGTGCACGTCCGGGCGGCAGAGCGCCTGCCAGTCGTCGGGGAGATCGGCGATGGGCCGCCAGCGGTGGGCGATCAGCGAGCTGCCGCCGTGCGGCATCGCCCCTACATTCGCTCCGGCGCCGAGATGCCCATCAGGCCGAGCGTGCGGGCGAGGGTGAGGCGCGTGGCCTCGAGGAGCAGGAGGCGCGCGCGGCTCAGCGCCTCGTCGTCGCCGAGCACGCGGCACTGCGTGTAGAAGACGTGGAACGACTGCGCCAGCTCCTGCGCGTAGTGCGGCAGGCGGTGCGGCGCCAGCTCGTCGACGACTTCCTCGATCACCTCGGGCAGCAGCAGCAGCTTGCGGATCAGCGCCTGCTCCGCCTCGTGCGTCAGCAGCGAGGGCTGCGCGCCCTCGGCGGACAGGCCCTGCGCCTCGGCGTTGCGCAGCACCCCGGCGATGCGCGCGTGTGCGTACTGCACGTAGTAGACGGGGTTCTCGTCGGACTGCTGCTTCGCCAGCTCCAGGTCGAAGTCCATCGCCGAGCCCGCCGAGGAGAGCAGGAAGAAGAAGCGCGCGGCGTCGCGGCCCACCTCGTTGACGACCTCGCGCAGCGTGATGATCTCGCCCGCGCGTTTGGAGAGCGGCACCACCACCCCGTCACGCTTGAGCGTGACGAGCTGGTAGAGCAGCACGTCGAGCGCGTCGCCGTCGCCGCCCGTCGCCGTCACGCCCGCCTTGACGCGCGAGACGTGGCCCTGGTGGTCCGCGCCCCAGACGTCGATCACGCGGTCGAAGCCGCGCCCGATGAACTTGTCGTAGTGGTAGGCGATGTCCGTGGCGAAGTAGGTCGGCTGCCCGTCCGAGCGGATCAGCACGTTGTCCTTGGACTCGCCGAGCTGCGAGGAGGCGAACCAGACCGCGCCTTCGCGCTCGACGACGTGGCCGTCCGCGCGCAGCAGCGAGAGCACGCGGTCGTAGGGGCCGCCCTCGACCTGCAGCGAGCGCTCGGCGAACCAGCGGTCGTAGCGCACGCCCATCGCCTCGAGGTCCTCGCGGATCTGCTCGACCATGAGGCGGATGCCCTCGTCGCCGAGGCGGGCGTCGGGCTCCTCGCCCTCGGGGCGCAGGAAGGCGTCGCCGTGGTCGCGCTGGATGCGCTCGGCGACTTCGCGGACGTACTCGCCGGGGTAGCCGTTCTCCGGGATCTCGGTGTCGCGGCCGAAGATCTGCTGGTAGCGGGCGTAGAGGGTGCGCGCGAAGATCGCGACCTGCTGGCCCGCGTCGTTGATGTAGTACTCCTCCTCGACCTCGTGGCCGGTGGAGCGCAGCACGGCGGCGAGCGTGGAGCCGATGGCGGCGCCGCGCCCGTTGCCGACGTGGACCGGCCCGGTCGGGTTGGCGGAGACGTACTCGACCTGCGTCTTGCTCCCGCCGCCGAGGTCGAGCTGCGGCCACGCCTCGCCGGCCTCGGCGATCGCGCGCGCCTGATCGGCGGCCCAGCCGGGGTCGAGGTAGAGGTTGAGGAAGCCGGGCGGGGCGACGCGCACGTCGCCGACGGCGTGATGCTCGGGCATGCGGGCGCGCAGTGCCTCGGCGACGTCGAGGGCGCGCATGCGGGCGAGGCCCTGGATGCGCAGCGGCAGGTTGGCGGCGAAGTCGCCGTGCTCGGGGCGCTGGGGGTGTTCGAGGCTGACCTCGGGCGCGGCGAACGCGGGCAGGTCGCCCGCCTCCTGTGCGGCGACGAGCGCCCGTTCGACCAGTTGCCGCAGTTCTTCGCGAATCACGTCCCGCCCAGTCTATCGCGCAGCGTGCCGGGCGCGAGGGGCGGGCGGCGGCACGGCGCCATCGAGGCGTGCGCTGGCGAGGCGGTATACTCGGAGCATGGGTACGAACGAGAAGCTGCTTCAACCCCTTGGCTTCCTGGCTTCGTTGCGCAGGATCGTCTTGCGTCCGTCGGCGAGCGCGGACGAGTCGGTCGCGGAGCCGGATTTGCCGCCGCGCCTCCCGGAGCCCGGGCCGTCCGGCATTCCTCCCGCACCGCTGCGCGTGCGGGGACCCGGCGCGAGGCTGCGTCCGGCTCCTGATCCGGATGAGATCGTGCCGCCGGGGCCCTCGGGCATCCCGGCAGGCCCCTTGCGCGTCGAGCGGCGGCCGTAGCCACCCGCGCTCCGCCGCCCTACACCATCGCGATGCTCGCCACCGTGACGCTGGCCGCGACGGCCTCGACGATAACGGCAGCAGCGAGGCGCTTGTAGCGCGAGTTCTTCGCCTGGATTGGTCCGGCGTTGGCGTCGACGGACCGGAGGATCGCCTCTGCCATCCACTGTCTGGTGCGGGCATCGGCATGACCGGCGGACACCCTGAGCAGCCGGTCGCTGTCGGGGCCGAGATAGAGATTGGCGAAAGCCTGGCAGCGGAAGTACAGGACGACGGTGATCAGGAAGACTCCCGTCACGGCTGCTGCTGCCGCGACGAGCCACCACCGGTCCCCCACCTCACCCCACTGGAACGTGCTGGCTCCGGAGAAAAGCGCGAGGATGGCGACGGCGAGGGTCAGCGCTCGTTCGGCCTTTGCGTCGATGTCCTTAGTCGTCTGGAGTTGCTCGTCCAGGCTCCATATCGCGAATTCGAGGGCAGCGGCTGCCCCCTCGTACTCCAGTGCTGGTTGAGGCTCGTCGCCCGCCAACGCTCGCTCCCCCGCCCGCGTCGTCCGCGTAGTCTAGCAAGTTTATGCCCTACCCCCCGATCACCCCGTCCCGCCGCAGGGCGGCGATCTCCGAGGGCGGCACGCCCGCCTCGGAGAGCACCTCGGCGGTGTGGGCGCCGATCGGGGGCGAGGCGCGCTCGATCGTCGTCGGGGTGGCGGAGAGCTCGACGACCGGGGCGACGACGCGCTGCGGGCCGGTGATGTCGTGCTCGATCTCGCGCATGTGGCCGGCGGCGACCACCTGCGGGTCGTCGGAGAGCTCCTCGGGGAGCTGGACAGGGGCGATCGGCACGCCTGCGGCGCCGAGGGCGTCCATCCACTCGGCGCTGCTGCGCTCGGCGAGGCGGGCGGTCATGTAGGCCACGCGCGCGTCGCCGTAGGCGATGCTCGCCGGGTCCGAGGCGTCGTAGTCCGGGTCGTCGGCGTGGTCGTCCGTGATCTCCAGCGCCTCGCGCACGAGCGCGCGCGTGCGGGGCGTGATTGCGCCGAGCATGATCAGCCCGTCGGTGGTGCGGTAGGCGTGGCTGAAGCCGCGCAGCGCCGCGGTGTCAGACTGCCGCTGCCCCGCGCGCGCATCGAGGATCTCCTGATAGCTGCCGCCGCGCGCGCGGATCGCGCCCACCTCTTCGATCATCGGGTCGCGCATCCGCGCGTCGCTGACCGGCTCGCGCATCACCACGGTGTCCTGGATCGCGAGTGAGGCGCGCAGCAGCGAGGCCTCGACGCGCTGGCCCTCGCCCGTGCGCTCGCGGTGGAAGAGCGCCGCGAGGATGCCCGCGGCGGCGGAGAAGCCTGCCGAGTAGTCCGCCAGCGCCGAGGCGGCGAGGTGCAGCGGTTCGCCCTCGGCGCCGATCTTCGCGCCGGCGGCGATCAGGCCGGCATAGGCGGTCATCGTCGGGTCCGTCGCGGTGCGGTCGCTGAGCGGGCCGCCGTGGCCCCAGCCCGTGATCTCGCAGTAGACGAGGTCCGCGCGCAGCTCGCGCAGCGTCTCGTAGTCCAGCCCGTAGCGCGCCGCGGCGCCGGGCCGCAGGTTCTGCGTCACCACGTCGAAGTGCGGGACGAGCCGCCGTGCGAGCTCGGCCCCGGCGGGTCTGCCGAGGTCGATCGCGATGCCGCGCTTGTTGCGGTTGAGGGACTGGAAGCGCTTGCCCTCGTTGGGGACGATCGCGCCCCAGCGGCGGTGCTGGTCGCCGCCCGGGGGCTCCACCTTGACCACGTCCGCGCCGAGGTCGGCGAGCACGCAGCCGAGGAACGGGGCGGCCACGACTTGCGAGAACTCGAGGACGCGGACGCCGGCGAGCGCACCGCTCACGCGCTGCCCTCCGAGCGCCCGCGCCAGGGCTCGTGCTGCTTCGCGCTGCTCTGCGTCTGGTAGAGCATCATCTGGCGGAAGAGGTCGGCCTGCTCGGTGGCGGCGAGGCCGGCGTCGTAGCCGTAGCGCAGCGACTCGCGTGCGAGGCGCAGCGCCTGCGGCGGGTAGGCGATGATCTCCTGCATCGTGGCGCGCGCCGCCGGCAGCAGTTCGTCCGGCTCGTGCACCGAAACGACGAGGCCGATCCGCCGCGCCTCCTCGGCGCCGACCGCGCGCCCGGTGAGCGCCATGTGCAGCGCGTTGCCGCGCCCGACGAAGCGCGCGAGGCGCAGCGTGCCGCCGTAGGCGGGGAGGATGCCGAGGCTGGTCTGCGGCAGCCGGAAGCTCGCCTCCGTGCTGGCGAGGATGAAGTCCGTGCAGCAGCACATCAGGCAGCCGACGCCGATCGCGAAGCCGTTGACGGCCGCGATCACCGGCTTCGTGTAGGCCCCGAGCGCGTCGAAGATCGGGCTGCCCTGGTGCTCCTCAAGGTAGCGGTCGGCGTCGTCCACGCTGTGCGTCGATTCCTCCTTGAGGTCGGCGCCCGCGGAGAAGGCGCGGCCCGCGCCGGTGAGCACGACGCCGCCGACATCCGGGTTGGCCTCGGCGGCGCGCAGCTGCTCGACGGTCTGGGCGCTGACCTCGCTGCCCCAGGCGTTGAGCCGGCTGGGGCGGTCCATGGTGACGACGGCCACGCCGTCGCGGACCTCGGTGCGTGCGTATTGCGGTGAGTCGCTCATGCTTCGGCTCCCCAGCGCTCCCAGTGCAGCACCTCGTCGATCGGCTTGCGCCCGAGCGGGCCGAAGCGGCCCATCGGGTAGCCGACGGGGATGGTCGAGCCGATGTAGACGTCGTCCGGGATGCCGAAGTGGGCCTTGATCTCGTCCTCGGCGCCGGCCTGGAAGGTGGTCATCGCCGCGCCGAGGCCGAGGCCGCGCGCGGCCAGCAGCAGGTTCTGGGTCGCGGGGTAGATGGTGGACCACATGGTCGCCCGGATCGGGGCCTCGGCGTTCGGGTAGGCGTTGCGGATGCAGCAGAAGATCACGGCGGGCGTCTCGTGGAAGTGCGCGATCAGGTAGCGCACGGCGCGCATCATCCGTCCCTGCGCGTCGTCCTCCGTGGGCCTGCTGAACTGGCCGAGGCGGCGCTGCAGGATGTCCGCGAGGAAGCGCATGTCCTCGCGCCCGGTCACGACCACGAAGCTCCAGTGCTGCGTGTTGCCCGCCGAGGGCGCTCGCGTCGCCGCGTGCACGAGCTTCTCAAGCAGCTCGCGCGGCACCGGGTCCGGCTTGAGCCGCCGCATCGCGCGGTTGGTGTCCATCGCCTCGAAGAGGTCCATTGTGTCTCCTTCCGGTCGTGGTTCTCGCTGCCGAGCGCTACGGGCGGTAGCCCTCGATGAAGTTCGTGATCGCGTCGATGTGCTGCTGCGGCGAGGTCAGCCCGGCGTTCATGGTGTTGAAGGAGACGTGGGTCGCGCCCGCGTCCTCCCAGCCCTGGGCTATGGCGAGCTGCGCGTCGAGGTCGCCGTCGGTGACGGCAGCGCGGGTGCTGAGGGCGATCGCGTCGGGATCGCGGCCCGCCGCGCTGGCGTGCTGCCGGATGCGATCGAGGCGCCACAGGATGTCGTCGCGGTTGCGTGCGGGGTCCTCGGGGAACTGGTCGCGCGGAATCCAGCCGCTGCCGTAGCGTCCGCAGCGGCGCAGCACCGGGCTGGACATGCCGCCGAACCAGATCGGGATCTCGCGCTCGGGCCGCGGGTTGATTCCGGCGTGGCGCACCGTGTCGAAGCGGCCCTCGAAGGTGACGAGCTCCTCGGTCCAGAGCCGGCGCAGCAGCTCCAGTTGCTCCTCCGTGCGGCGCCCGCGGCGGTGGAAGTCCTCGCCCAGCACCTCGAACTCGACCTGGTTCCAGCCGACGCCGACGCCGAGGATGAGGCGTCCGCCGGAGAGCAGATCGACCTCGGCGGCCTGCTTCGCGACGAGGGCGGTCTGGCGCTGGGGCAGGATCAGGATGCCCGTCACCAGGTCCATCCGCTGCGTGATCGCCGCCAGGTAGCCGAACAGCACGAACGGCTCGTGGAACATCGAGTCGTGCGTGTAGGGGCCGACCAGCGTGTGCTTCGAGGGGTCCGCGCCGATCACGTGGTCGTAGACGAGCAGGTAGTCGTAGCCGAGTTCCTCGGCGGCCACGGCGAAGTCGCGCACCGGCTCCGGGTCGCTGCCGATCTCCGTCTGTGGGAACACCGCGCCGAGTTGCATCGTCAGCCTCGCCCTCGCGTTCCGGCGGCTCGCCTCACGGCTGCGCGTGCCGGTTGCCGGCGTCCGGGCGGACGCCTCGCGGCGCTAAGTGTACGCGTCGCGCGCGCCCGCGTCGGGCAGGTCCGCCAGCGAGAGGATCGGCGAGGCGTCCTGCGCTGTGAGCGCGTCGATCAGGTACGGCCCGGGCGAGTTCAGTCCCGTCTGCAGCGCCTCCTCGAACGCCTCGAGGTTGCTGACGCGCTCGCCCCCGCCGCCCATCGCGCGCGCAACGCCGGAGAAGTCGACGTCGGAGAAGAGCGAGCGCAGCGGCTGCCCGCGCCGCGCCTCGATGTGTGTGATCCAGGCGAGCGCCGCGTTGTTGAGCACGATGTAGGTGAGGTCCAGGCCGAGCCGGGCCGCCGTCTCGAACTCGCTCAGGCAGTAGCCCCAGGCGCCGTCGCCGGTGAGCAGCACCATCCGCCGATCGGGCGGCGTCGCGAGCCGCGCGCCGACCGCGCCGCCGCCGCCCCAGCCGATGCCCGCGAGGCCGCGCGGCGCGACGAAGGAGCGAGGCCGCCGCACGGGCACGAAGGCCGCGCCCCAGCCGGAGGAGAGCGAGGCGTCGCAGAC
This sequence comes from Dehalococcoidia bacterium, assembly GCA_965261685.1. Classification (GTDB taxonomy): domain Bacteria; phylum Chloroflexota; class Dehalococcoidia; order UBA2979; family UBA2979; genus VXMT01. The sequence continues at coordinate 748,017 of CBDHDI010000028.1, read as the reverse complement.
CAGCACGTCGTCCTCGCGCAGCGCCTCGCCGAGCGAGCGGGCGAGCAGGTGCGGGGGGATCGCGCCCGCCGGGTCGGGCTGCGCCGCGCCGCCCTCGCCCTCGAGCGAGTCGAGCCAGTTGGCGCGCGGTGCGCTGCCCTCGAGCGCCTGCGCGAGGGCGTTCGCGGTCTCGCGCGCGTCGGCGACGATGCCGACGGCCACAGGCCCCGTGCGGCCGATCTCCTCGCCGTCCACGTCGGCGTGGATGACGGCCTGGCCGGGGCCCGGGATCTGCCACGCGTGCGTCGTCAGCGAGCCGAGCTTGCAGCCCAGCACCAGCACCACGTCGGCGGCTTGCAGCGCGACGTTCCCGCGCACCGTGCCGAACTGGCCCGCCACCCCGGCCGCCAGCGCGGTCGTCTCGTCAATCGTGCCTTTGCCGCTGATCGAGGTCGTGACCGGGATCTGCTGCGCCTCCGCCAGCTCGCGGACCGCCATCGAGGCGTCGCTGAACGTGACGCCACCGCCGGCGAGGATCAGCGGGCGCTCGGCCGCGGCGAGCAGCGCGGCGGCCTGCTCGACCGCGTCCGGCGGCGGGGCGCTGCGGTGGCGCGGGTAGGCGAAGTCCGCCGGACTCCAGGCCGGTGAGCCCGAGGGCGGATCGACTGCCTCGGCGGAGAACACGTCCTCCGGGATCTCGAGGACCACCGGGCCGGGCCGGCCGCCGGTGGCGACCCGCAGCGCCTGCGCGAGCACGGGCTCCAGGCTGTCCGCCGTCTCGACCCGGCCGACCCACTTCGTGACCGGCGCGAGCAGCGCCGCCTGGTCGAGCGCCTGCGAGGCCGCGGCGCGCCGTCGCAGGTGCGCGCGGTCGCGCCGGATGTCGGCGACGATCGCGATCACGGGGATCGAGGAGCCGAGCGCCTCGGCGAGGCCGGAGACGAGGTTCGTCGCGCCGGGACCGACCGTAGCGTCGCAGAAGCCGACGCTGCCCGAGAGCCGCGCGTAGGCGTCGGCGGCGCAGGCGGCGGCGCGTTCGTCGCGCATCAGCACATGCTGTAGTCCGGCGTCTTCGACGGCGGCGTAGAAGGGCAGCGTCTGCCCGCCCGGCACGCCGAAGACCGCGCCGACCTCGCCGGCGGCGAGGATGCGCGCGAGCCGTGCGCCGACGGTCTCGGTCACTGCGCGGCGCCGCTCACGCCGAGCCGCCGTCGGCGCTCGCGCCGGAGCGCTCGAAGCGCTCGGCGCGCGACCGCAGCTCCTCGGGCAGCTCCTGGCCGGCGTCCTCGAAGGCGCGGCGGGTGGCCGCGCCGCCGCCGCCGAAGGCGTGCTCGAAGCTCGCCTCGAACCAGTCGCGGCTCTGCAGCACGCGCGGCAGCTGGCCCTGGAAGTGCGGCATCACGTAGCGCGCCAGCAACTCGTAGCTGCGGAACGTGGCCTGCGTGTCCGCCCACTCGTGCGCGAGGCAGAGGATGCCGCCGAGGCCGCCCGAGCGCTCCAGCACGCCCTCGATCTGCTCGATCACGTCGTCCGGCGTGCCGACCGCGAGCCCGCCGTCGTCGATCGCCGCGCGGGCGTCCAGACCGGTGGCGCCGAAGGCCTCGCCGAACGCCTTGCTCTTGTGCTCCTCGGCGAGGTCGCCGATGTAGGCGCGGCGGCTGTAGCCGTCCTCGACCTCGGCGATCGCCTGCTCGCGGGTGGCCGCGATGTGGATCGGCAGCACCACGCGCCAGCCGCCGCGGTCGGCCTCGTTGCCGTGCTCGGCGGCTGCGTCCTCGACCCAGCCCCAGGTGCGCGTGAAGCCGTCGTGGCTCGCGCCGGCGACGGAGAGCAGGCCGGTGCCGAAGCGGCCCGAGGCGGTCGCGCCCGAGGGCGTGAAGGTGGTGGTGACGGCCACCTCGAGGTGCGGCTTGGTGAAGTTGGGCATCTGCAGGCGCGCGTCGCGCAGCGTGAACCAGTCCGTCTCCATCGTGACCGGCTCGACGCCGCGCAGCAGCGCGAGGATCGCCTCGATCGACTCGTACATCATGCGCCGCTGCTCGGTCGGTTCGATGCCCATCATGTAGGCGTCCGAGGTGAGCGCGCCGGGGCCGACGCCGAGCATCGCGCGGCCCTGCGTGAGGTGGTCCAGCATCTGCATGCGGTCGGCGACCATCAGCGGATGGTGGTAGGGCAGGCTGAGCACGCCGGTCCCGAGGCGGATGCGGCGCGTGCGCTCGGCGGCGGCCGCGATGAAGGCGACGGGGTCCGCGATCGTCTCTCTCGCGCCGCTGTGGTGCTCGCCGATCCAGGCCTCGTCGAAGCCGAGTTCATCGAGGTGATCGATCAGCCGCAGGTTGCGCTGCAGCGCGAGCGTGAGGTTCTCCCCGACCCGGTGGAAGGGGGCGAGGAAGATGCCGAACTTCATGCGCTCCGGCCGGTACGTCATGGCCGCCTGCCTTCCGAATCGACGCGCGCGCGCATCATAGCCCGCGCCGCCGCTACCATCGGCCCCGACACGCGGGCGTGCGAGGGTAGGCAAGGACGGAGGCGAGACGATGCTGCAGCTTGGCGCGCACCTTCCGCAGAACGAGTTCGGCGACGACGTACCCGCGCTGCGCGACTACGTGGTCGGCGCCGAGGCGATCGGCTACGACTACCTGATCATGGGCGAGCACATCCTCAGCCACGACGCCGCGACGCAGGCTCCGCAGACACGCGAGGAGCCCCGGCCCTACACCCCCGACTGGGTCTGGCACGAACCGCTCGTGCTCTTCGGCTACTTCGCCGCGGTCACGGAGCGCATCAAGTTCATGCCCAGCGTGATGGTGCTCCCGATCCGCCAGACCGCCCTCGTCGCGAAGCAGGCCGCCGAGGTCGACGTGCTCTCCGGCGGGCGCCTCATCCTCGGCATCGGCGTCGGCTGGAGTGGCCTGGAGTTCGAGGCGATGAACGAGGACTTCCGCACGCGCGGACGGCGCGCCGAGGAGCAGATCGACCTCATGCGGCGGCTCTGGACCGAGCCGCTCGTCGACTACGAGGGCCGCTTCCACCGCATCCAGAGCGGCGGCCTCAACCCGCGCCCGGCCGCGGCGATCCCGATCTGGGCCGGCGGCATGAGCGAGCCGGTGCTCAACCGCATCGGCCGCGTCTGCGACGGCTGGAGCATCCAGCGCACCTTCTACACCGAACTCTCGCCCGAGGACGCCGACGCGCACTTCGCCGAACGGCTGGAGGCGGTGCACTCGGCCTCGCGCTCGGTCGGTCGTGACCCCTCGGAGATCGACCTCGGCGCGGCGATCGACGTGGTCGGGAACACGCTGGAGCAGCAGGTCACGCTGGCGCGCCAGTGGGAGGCGCGCGGGGCGACGCACCTGGCGCTGCGCACCACCCGCGCCGGCATGGAGCAGCTTGACCAGCACCTCGAGGCACTGCGCGCCTTCCACGACGCCTACCACGCGGGGTAGACGCGTCCCGCCGGTCGTCTCGCCGCTCGCGCGTGTATCATCCGCGACCGGATACACGGGGCCTGTCAGTGGGCCCATCCGTGGGCCTGCGGAACGGATAAGCGCGTGCCAGTAGCGGAGATCAACGGCATCGAACTGGTCTACGAGGAGCAGGGCGAGGGCCCCGGCCTCGTCTTCCTCCACGGTGCGGCGGGCAACCACATCTCCTGGTGGCAACAGCTACCCGCCTTCCGCGACCGCTTCCGCTGCATCTCCATCGACCACCGCGGCTTCGGCCGTTCGACCGACCCGGCGGGCGGGAGCGCGGCGCGCTTCGTCGATGACCTCGAGGCGCTGCTCGACGCGCTCGGCATCGAGCGCACGGCGCTCGTCTCGCAGTCGATGGGCGGGCGCACGGCGCTCGGCTTCGCCGTACGCCACCCGCAGCGCGTGAGCGCGCTCGTGCTGGCCGACACCTCGGCCGCGGTCGACTGGCCCGAGTTCAACGAGCGGCTCGAGCAGCAGCGCGCCGCGATCGGGCTCGCGCAGGGCCCGCTCGTCGTGGCGGCGCTGGGCGAGAAGTTCCAGCAGCGCGACCGGGAGCGCACCTTCCTCTACCGCCAGATCGCCGGCCTCAATCCGCCCGACGCCGCCGCGACGGCGCGCACCGTGCCGCGCGGCCCGGCCACGCTCGCCGACCTCGACAGCTACGGCGTGCCGACGCTGCTGATCGTCGGCAGCGACGACCCGCTGACGCCGCCCGCGATCATGCGCGAGCTGCACGAGGCGATCCCCGGCTCCGAGTACCGTGAGTTCGCGGACTGCGGGCACTCCGTCTACTTTGAGAATCCCGAGGGCTTCAACGCCGCCGTCGCGGACTTCCTCGCGCGGCATCCGTAAGGAGGACACCCGTGGGTCTGCTCGACGGCAAGAGCGTGCTCGTGACCGGCGCGAGCCGTGGCATCGGCCAGACGATCGCCGAGCTGCTCGGCGCTGAAGGCGGCCGCATCGCCTGCGCCGCGCGCACGCTCAGCGAGGGCGACCATATGCTTGAGGGCTCCCTCGAGCGCACCGTCAGCAAGATCCGTGAGGCCGGCGGCGAGGCGACCGCGCTGACGGCCAATCTCTCCGACCCGGACGAGTGCGCGAGCCTCGCCGAGCGGGCCGCCGAGGTCTACGGGCCGATCGACGTGCTGGTCAACAACGCCGTGCTGACCTACTTCACGCAGCTCGTCGACTACCCGCTGCAGCGCTGGCTGCGCGCCTTCCAGGTCAACGTCCACGCGCCGTTCCTGCTCAGCCAGGCCGTGTTGCCCTCGATGATCGAGCGCGGCGGCGGGGCGATCGTGAACATCTCCTCCGGCTCGGCGATCGGACCCGGCCGCGGGCCCTACCCCGGCCCGCCGCCGAGGGGACGCGTCGAGTACGGATCGACGAAGGCGGCGCTGGAGCGCCTCACGCAGGGTCTGGCCCAGGAGGTGACGCGCTTCGGCGTCGCGGTCTCGGCCGTCTCGCCCTCGCTGCCGGTCGCCACGCCGGGCACGGTGCTGCACAACGTGATCAGCGAGGGCCATCCGGACTCGGAGCCGGGGAGCTACATGGCGGACTGCGTCGTGATCCTCGCGACCGAGCCCGTCGAGCGCGTCGCCGGGCGGGTCTGCTACAGCCAGCAGCTGCTCGCCGAGTACGGGCGGCTCGAGCACCCTCGGGGACACATGGCGGACGAGCCCGGCTCGGGCTACGCGCAGATCTAGTCGCGGTACGCACACGCGGCGGAGGAGGCAGACGATGGACATCCAGCAGGACAACGGGCTCTCGGCGCTGCTCGTCTCGCCCGAGGAGCAGCGCGTCTGCACCGGCTTCATCTTCACGGAGGGCCCGGTCTGGATCGCCTCCGACAACTGCCTCGTGTTCAGCGATATCCAGTCCAACCGCACCCACCGCTGGCGGCCGGGCAGCGAGACCGCCGAGGTCTTCCGTGAGCCCAGCAACCACGGCAACGGCAACACGCTCGACCTCGACGGCAACGTGCTCACCTGCGAGCACTTCGGCCGCCGCGTCGCGAAGACGGCCTACGGCGGCGGCACCGAGACGCTGATCGATTCCTTCGAGGGCAAGCGCCTGCACAGCCCGAACGACATCGTCGTGCACAGCTCCGGCGCGGTGTACTTCACGGACCCGGACTACGGCTACAACCGCCACCCGGACGCCGTCCGCGAGCTGGACTTCCAGGGCGTCTACCGCGTCGGGCCGGACGGATCGGTCAGCGTCGTCGAGGACGGCATCGCCAAGCCGAACGGGCTGACCTTCTCGCCCGACGAGTCGCTGCTCTACATCGCGGACTCGAGCGCGGCGCGCAAGATCTGGCGCTACGCGGTCAACGCCGACGGCAGCCTCGGTGATCGCACGCTCTTCGCGGACATGGAGCACGACGAGCGCCGCGGCGTCCCGGACGGGATGAAGGTGGACACGGACGGCCGGCTCTGGAGCACGGGCGCCGGCGGCGTCTGGGTGCTCACCCCCGAGGGCGAACTGCTGGGCGTCTTCGAGACCGCCGAGCACGCCGCCAACCTCGCCTTCGGCGGCCCGGACTGGTCGACGCTCTACCTGACGGCGAACACCTCGATCTACCGCGTGGAGACTGCGGTTACGGGGATCGCGCCGCACTCGCGGTAGGGGACCGGAGCGCCGGCCCAGCAGTTCCCGTTCCGGCCCCCTCTCCCCGAGGGAGAGGGAGGTGAGGGCGCTCCCACCTGCGGGGGGCTGCGCCCCCCACACCCCCATCCCGGACGAGCGCGCTGCGCGCGGCTCGGCCCACCCACCCGCCCTCGGATTTTCTTCATGTGGGGGCGCAGCCCCCATGCCCCCGCCCGGATCGGAGACGAGTGCGATGCTCTCCCCTCTCCCCGTAGGAGAGAGGGGATCGGAGGGGCCGGTCCAGCAGCTCCGGTTCCGACCCCCTCTCCCTGAGGAGACCTTTGCAAAACTCCTGTTTCGAGGGCGGCACGGCTCCCTCGCCCCTTGCGGGAGAGGGCGGGGGTGAGGGGTCCGCCGCGCGCCAGCGCGGCCAGCGAGGGCAGGCGCGGCCAGCGAGGGCAGGTGATGACGGAGACCGGTCCAGGGCGGCGCCTCAGGCGGCAATCCACGGAGGCCGAGCAAGCCCTCTGGTCGAGACTCGGGGATCGCCGCCACGGAGGCCGACGGGCATACGATGGTCGGCGAACGCGGTGGCTGGAGTCGCGTGGCTACAGGGTCCTGAGATTCTGGAACGACGATGTGCTGCTGCGTCTGACGTCCGTGCTCAAGGCGATCGCACTGGAACTTCCTGAGTCACCTCCGGAGTCCCCCTCACCCTAACCCTCTCCCGCCAGGGGAGAGGGGATCGGAGGGCGCTGCGGTGCCCTGAGTCCCCCCACCCTAACCCTCTCTCCCGCGAGGGGAGAGGGGATCGGAGGGCGCTGCGGTGCCCTGAGTCCCCCCACCCTAACCCTCTCTCCCGCGAGGGGAGAGGGGATCGGAGGGCGCTGCGATGCCCTGAATCCCCCTCACCCTAACCCTCTCCCGTGAGCGATAGGGCGGAGGTGAGGGAGACGTCAGCCTGCTGAAGTCACGCCGTCCGGCTCGCCGTCGCGGTCGAGCCAGACGCGGGCGATCTGCAGGCCGAGGTCGCCGGTGGCGTCGTAGAGGCGCAGGTTGCGCAGCCACGGCTGGTAGACCTCGAAGCGCAGTGCGCCCACCTTCTCGACGCGGTAGGCGCGCTCCAGCACGCGGTCCCAGATGCGGCGCAGCAGTTCGCGGCGCGCCTCGGGGTCCAGCTCGCGCGACTGGCGTTCCGCCCAGCCGTCGATCTGCGGGTCGCTGATGCCCCAGCGGTTGAGCGCGCCGCCCGTGACCAGCGAGTCGTGGAAGTAGGCGTCGGTCGTGAAGCCGGCGGGCGCGTAGCCGTCGGCGGCCGCGCCGTAGTCGTTGCCGCTCCAGCTGCGGTTGAAGGCGGTCATGTCCAGCTCATGCAGCGTCATCGTCACGCCGAGGGCGGCGAACTGCTCGGCGATCCGCTCGTTGGCGCGGCGGTTCGTGATGTCGTGGTAGTTGCGGTAGCGCAGCTCGAAGGCGAGCGGGAGCGCGTCCGCGGCCTCCAGCATGCGCTGCGCCTCCTGCGGGTCGTAGCGCAGCCACGGCCCGAGCGCCTCGCCCTCCGGCTCGCGGTCGAAGAGGTAGACCCAGGGCGTGCTCGGCAGCACCTTCGCGAGACCCTCGTGCAGCTCTTCGGCGAGCGCGTCGCGGTCGATCGCGAGCATCAGCGCCTGGCGCACGCGCTCGTCGGCGAAGCGCGCGTCCGCGAGGTCGAGCGCGATCCCCCACTGCGAGCTGAATGCGGGCACGAGGTGCATCCGCGTCTCCGGGCGCTCCTCGATCAGCTCCCGGGCCTCGCTCATCCGCTCCAGCGGGTTGCTGACGTAGTCGAACTCGCCGGCGCGGAAGCCGTCGAGGCGGCGCACGGGATCCGGCTCGATCTCCACATCGAGGCCGTCGAGGTGGACCGGGCCCTCCCAGTACGCCGGATTGCGGCGCAGCCGCAGGCGGCTGCCGGGCGTAGCCTCCTCGAGGATCAGCGGGCCGCTGCCGGCGAGGCCGCGCATCGCCTCGAGGGCCCCGCTCTCATGCAGTTCGCGCGGGTAGATCGAGAACGAGCGGCTGCCGAGCGGCAGGTCGAAGTCGGCCTGCGGGCGGCGCAGCGTGATCGCCAGCGTGTGATCGTCGAGCGCCTCGCAGCGGGCCATCGCCGCGAGGTAGCCGCGGTGCGCGCCCTCGCGCGCGTAGCGCTCGAGCGCCCAGCGCGCGTCCCCGGCGACGAGCGGGCGGCCATCGAGCGGCGGGACGTCGTGCCAGCGCGCCTCGTGCGTGAGCTGGAAGGTGTAGGTCAGCCCGTCCGGCGAGCGCTCCCAGGAGCGCGCCAACTCCGGTTCGAGCCGCCGCTCGAAGGGGTCGAAGGCGGCCCCGCCGGCGAAGCGCAGCAGCCGGTTCGCGACGAGGTTGGGCAGCATCAGCGTGCCCGCGCTGGTCGAGAACGTCGGGTCGAACGAGACGAGATCCTGGTGCCAGCCGACGCGCAGCACGCCGCCCTCGCGCGGCTCGCCCGGCGGCTCCGCCAGCACGTAGGGCAGCGGCAGCGCGGGGTCGTTGCGCCAGAGCGGCGCGGCCGCGGGCGGCTCGGCGGCTATTCGAGCACCCCCGCCTCCTCGAGCCGGTGCACCTCCGCCTCGGACATGCCGAGGTACTCGCCGAGCACCTCGACGTTGTGCGCGCCGAAGACGGGCGCGGGCAGGCGCAGCCGCGGCGGGGCCTCGGAGAGGCTCCACGGGTTGCCGTTGAGCAACTCGCTGGCGGGGTAGTCCTCGTGCAGGACGAAGCGGCGGCGGCGCTCGGCGAGGTGCGGGTCCGCGATCACCTCGTTGGCATCGAGCACGGGGAACGCCGCGATGCCCTGCGCCTGCAGGGCTTCGGCAAGCTCGCGCTTGTCCTGCGAGGCGGTCCAGGCGCTGATCTCGCGGTCGAGCTCCGTCCGAGCCGCGATCCGGCCCTCGCGCGTCGCGAAGTCCTCACGCGCGAGCCAGTCCTCGCGACCCGCGGCGTGCGCGAGGGCGCGCCACTCCTCCTCCGTCTCGCAGGCGATGCCGATCCACTGGTCCTCGCCCATGCAGCGGTAGATCCCGTGCGGCGCGAGGTAGCGGTGGGAGTTGCCGACGGGGCCGAGGTCGCGGCCGTTCCAGGTGTATTCGATCACCGCCTCGGCCAGGCCCGCGAAGCCCGCCTCGCCCTGCGCGAGTTCGATGAACTGGCCGCGCCCGGTGCGCGATCGCGAGGCGAGGGCGGCGAGGACCGCGAGCGCCCCGTAGGCGGAGGCGATCGGGTCGAGCTCGGCGGCCTCCTCCATCACGGACCCGTCCTCCGGGTAGCCGTTCAGGCTCTTCATCCCGAACAGCCCGGTCAGCGACGGGCCGTAGCTGACGAGGTTCGCCCACGGCCCATCGAGGCCCGCCGAGGGCATCGCCAGCATGATCAGCCGCGGGTGCTCGGCCGTCAGACGCGCGTAGTCGACGCCGAACGAGCGCATCACCCGCGGCGCGTAGTTGTCGACGACCACGTCGACGACGCCGCAGAGGAGCTCGAACAGATCGAGGCCGCCCGGCGCCTTGAGGTCGAGGGCGATCGAGCGGCGGTTGCGCAGGATCCACTCCCAGGCCAGTGGTTCGGACGGGTCGAAGCTGCCGGGCACGCCGGAGCCCCAGGGGCGCTTCGTGGTTTGCACCTTGATCACGTCCGCGCCGTAGTCGGCGAGGTAGCGGCTGACGAGCGGCCCCGCCCAGACCTGGCCGAGATCGAGCACGCGCAGGCCGGCCAGTGGGGCGTTCCGCGGATCCGCCGCGCCGGGGAAGTCCGAGGCGCTCGCCGGACGCCAGGCGTCCTCGCGCGCGGGCGGCCAGGGCGGCGCGCTCCAGCCCTCGGCGTTCGGCTCGTCGAGGCGCGGCGGCGGGGCGGGAGCGGCCCAGGGAGTCCCGGCCATGCGGTAGGGCGCGCCCGGCGTGCGCAGCAGCGGGTGATCGCCCGGCGCCTCGACGAGCAGGCCGCGCTCGGCGGCGTGGTCGGACTCGCAGACCTCGGGGATCGTGAGCACGGGCTGGAAGGGGATGCGCTCGCGGCGCGTGATTTCCCAGATCTCGGCCCTCGTCAGCTGCGCGAAGTGCGCGACCATGTCCTCGCGCAGGACGCGCCGCACCCGCTCCGCCTGCGCGGGATCGAGGTTGCGGCGGACGTGCGGCTGGCCGAGGCTGCGGATCAGTTCGTCCTGCGCCCACTCGGGGTTGCCGAGGCCGTCGACGAACGCGGTCCAGTGCCGGCCCACCTGCGTCATCATCGCGAGGTGGCCGTCCTTGACCGGGTAGACGCCCCAGACGCCGCCGCTCAGCCCCTGCCCGTTGCGCTGCGGGATCGGGTTGCCGAGGTAGATCGCCTGCGGGATGCCGTGCCCCCAGACGGCGACGTTCACCGCCACGAGCGCGCTGATGTCGACGAACTGCCCGCGACCGATGCGATCGCGGTGATGCAGCGCGAGCAGCGTCGCCAGCGTCGCCTGCACCCCGGCGTGCTGCACGTCGGCCGCGTCGAGCGGCGCGGTCAGCGGCTCGCGCTCCGGGTCGCCGATGCGGTAGGCGACGCCCGCGCCGCAGCAGGCGAGCAGCGGCGCGCCCTTCCATCCGGCGTAGGGCCCGCTGTGGCCGAAGGTGGTGACGGCCGTCACGACGAGCCGCGGGTGCGCCGCCCGCAGCCGCTCGTCGTCGAGGCCCAGCGCGCGCGCCTCCTGCGGGCGGAAGGAGTGCAGCAGCACGTCGGCGTCGGCGAGCAGCGCCTCGAGGGCGGCGCGACCGTCCCCGGTCGTCAGGTCGAGGCGCGCCCCGTCCTTGCCGCCGTTGAGGTAGATGAACTGGCCGCTGTGCTCAGGGTCCGGCTGGTCTCCGGGGAAGGGGCCGTGCCGCCGCAGCGCATCGCCCTCGGGCGGTTCGATCTTGGTCACCGTGGCGCCGAGGCCGCGCAGCAATCTGCCCGCGTAGGCGATGGCCTTGCCTCCGCCGGCCTCGACAACGCGCAGGCCGGCGATGGCGCCCGTCATACCCGGTTGCCCAACTCCCGCCCGATCGCCTGGGTCGGCCGCGCGCTTCGTACTAGGCGATGTTCGCGAACATCGGGTCGTCCTCGATTGAGTACTCGTAGGGCTTGAGATCCTCGGGCGGGGTCGTCGCGAGGCTGATCGGTGCGTCGACCTCGAAGGGGCTCTTGAGGTCGAGTTCCTTGGCCATCTCGCGCATGGCCGGGATGACCTCCTTACCGATCAGTTCGATGTTGCGCATGTTGTCGCGGTGGCTGATGTGGCCGTCGGTGGCGTAGAAGCTGACGATGCCGGGCCGCGTCTGCTCGAGCACCTTGCGGAGCTGCGCGATCGCGTGGTCCGGGTCGCCCATGATCCAGGTCAGGTCGTCGAGGTGCTTCTGCAGCGTCGCGCCGGAGTCGGCGCCGCCGCCGGCGGACTTGAGGCCCTTGGCGCCGGTGCGCTGGTTGTTGCGGGCCACGGCGCCGCGCCGCCGCGCGATCGCGGCCGGGGAGTCCGGCGCGCCCCAGAGGTAGCCCGAGGGCGAACTCCACACGGGGTGGCCGAGGCCGGTGAACTCGCCCGCCATCCACATGAACTCGCGCGCGTTGCGCATCGCGTGCTCCATCGTGTCCTGCACGTGGAAGTGGATGGTCTGGCCGAAGTTCCAGGTGCCGACCTCGTAGCCCTTCTCGGCGGCGACCTCCTTGTAGGTGCTCATGATCCGCTTCTGCGCCCGCTCATCCGTCCCGAGGCCGATGTAGGGGTAGCGGTGCGCCGCCGCCCACTGCACGGTCTCGAGGCTGGAGGTGCCGGGCACCCAGATGCGCGGGTGCGGCTTCTGCACCGGCAGCGCCCACGGGTTGACGACGCGGAAGTGGTACTGGTCGCCCTCCCAGCGGAACGGGCCGGGCTCGGTCCAGGTCTTGATGATCAGGTCGTGCGCTTCCTCGAGGCGGTCGCGGTTGTAGGCGGGGTTGGCGTTCATCGCGAACTGCTCGGTGCCGCCGCCGCGGATCAGGCCGGGCACGAGGCGGCCCTGCGAGATCATGTCGATCATCCCGAGTTCCTCGGCGGTCGCGACGGGGTTGTCGCGCAGTGGCAGGGGCACGCCGAGCAGCACGATCTTCACGTTGTTGGTGACGGCCGCGAGGATCGAGGCCCAGATCTGGATCTGCGGCTGCATGCAGAACGGCGCGTTGTGGTGCTCGTTGAGCATGATGCCGTCGAAGCCGACCTCGTCGACGAGCTTGTACTCGGCGAGGCGGTCCTGGTAGATCGCGCTGCCCGCCTCGGCGTCGTAGAACTCGTTGGAGAAGCGGAGCACCGTGAGGCCGTCGCGCTCGCGGGCTTCCTCCTCCGGGTAGGCGGACATCGGCTGCTCGGTGAAGTACATGATGAACATCGTCGGACCCCGTTCGGTGTTCGCCCGCGCCGCCTGCCGGGCCGCAGGCCGCCGGCCCGCACGCCCCTCCGGCGCGTCCGGGGGAGCATACCAGCAGTCGGCGTTTCGGTCGGCAGCCCGAGGAAGCGATCGAGGGCGCCCGCGCGCGCTACCCTGTAGGAGTCCGGGCGCACCGGGAGGATGCGACATGGCGAACGGCTGGCAGTGGCTGCGCGGCCTCGTCGTCGGCTTCGTCGGGAGCTGGCACACCACCTACCTCAACTTCCAGCGCTACGACGCGCCGTTCTCCGTCAAGCTGCGGCTCTTCGCCCGCAACAAGTGGACCATGGCGCGCACGCTCTCGCTGTGCTGCGGCAACCTCGGCGAGCCCGGCTGCTGAAGCAACTCCGAGGAGCCCGGTGCGGGCTCGGGGGACCACCACGACCACCCCCACCACCCCCACCACCCGCACGAGTAGCCGCAGCCCTCTCGATGTCGGGCGAGCGTGGTCCGGCTCCCTCTCCCCTTGCGGGAGAGGGTGTGGGGTGAGGGGTCCGCCGCGCCCCAGCGCGGCCATCGAGGGCAGTCCGGTTCCCTCTCGACGCGAGGAGTAGGGAGCAGCGAGGGATGGCGAGAGACGCGCCGTCGTTCGGTGGGGGGGTGGGGGCGAAGCCCCCACATGAGAGAAGAATCCGGGGCGGGCGGGTGGGCCGGAGCCGCGCGCAGCGCGTGCTCCTCCGGGATGGGGGTGCGGGGAGCTCAGCCCCCCGCAGTAGACGCTCTGGCAGTCGCGGCGCTAAAACGCGCCGCCGATCCGATCACGGCGGGTGGCTCCATCTCGCCGCGCTGTCGCGCGGCGGACCCCTCACCCCCACCCTCTCCCGCAAGGGGAGAGGGAGCCGGACCGCCCTCGAGACGGGAGTCTTGCAAGGGTCTCCACGCGGCGAGATGGAGCCGGAGCCCGCGCGCCTTGTACACGAAGCGCGCTGCGCCCCGTTCCGCAGGCGTTTCGCAAAGGTCTCCGCCGGAGAGGGAGCGGATTGCCCTCGCTCCACCCGGCCTCCCGTGTGGCATCGGCGGCTGGCGTCGTGTAGCGTCCGCCCGCGCCCGATCGCGCACATCGAGAGGGGTACGGGATGAAAGCAGCCGTCTTCCACGGCGTGAACCAGCCGCTGACCATCGAGGACATCGACATCGACGAGCCCGGCGACTACGAGGTGCTGGTGCGCACCGCCGCCGCGGGCGTCTGCCACTCCGAGCTGCACATGGTCGAGGGCCACTCGCCCGTGCCTCCGCCCGCCGTGCTCGGCCACGAGTCCGCGGGCGTCGTCGAGCGCGTCGGGAGCCGTGTGCGCTACGTGCAGCCGGGCGACCACGTGATCGCGCGCGGCACGTTCTGCGGCCACTGCGAGATGTGCCTGACGGGGCACCTCAACGTCTGTACGAGCCGCCCCGGGCGCAGTGCGGACGACCCGCCGGTGATGTCCTGGAACGGCCAGCGCCTCAACCAGTGGGGATCGAACATCTTCGGCTGGTCAGAGCAGATGCTGCTCCACGAGAACGGCGTCGTGAAGATCGCCGATGAGATGCCGCTCGATGCGGCCGCGCTGCTCGGCTGCGCCGTGATCACCGGCTTTGGCGCGGTGATGCGCACCGCGCAGGTCGAGGCCGGCTCCTCGATCGCGGTCTTCGGCTGCGGCGGCATCGGGCTGTCCGCGATCCAGGGCGGCGCCGTCTCCGGCTGCCAGCGCGTGATCGCGGTGGACCTGCTCGACAGCAAGCTCGAGGTCGCCCGCGAGTTTGGTGCGACCCACACCGTGAACGGCTCGAAGGAGGACCCCGTTGCCGCGATCCGCGCGATCGCGGACGGCGAGGGCGTCCACTACTCCTTCGACGCGATCGGCCTCGCCAGCGTGGCGATGCAGGCGCTGGACTGCCTGCGGCCGCAGGGCACGGCGACGCTGATCGGCGTGATCCCGGAGGACCAGCCGCTCAACTTCGGCTGGCGTCGGCTCAGCGGCGAGAAGCGGATCCAGGGCTGCATGATGGGCTCGAACCGCTTCCGCATGGACCTGCCGATGCTCGTCGATCTCTACATGCAGGGCCGGCTCAAGCTCGACGAGATGATCACCACCCGCGGCTCGCTCGAGGACGTCAACGACTTCCTGGAGATCATGAAGGGCGGCGAGGTCACCCGCCAGGTGATGATGATGGACTGAGCGCCCGGCCGGGCTACCCCGCGGCGCGCTCGCAGGCGCGCGCGATCCGCGCCGCGGCCTCCTCGAGTTCCTCCACGCTGGCGGTCGAGTAGGCGAGGCGGATGTAGTCCCTTCCGGGATCGTCGCCTCGCTCCGCATGGTCCGGGAAGAACGCGCGGCCGACGGGGAAGACCGCGCCCTCCTGCAACGCCTCGCGCTGCACCGCGTCGGCGGTGAGCCCGCTGTGCAGCCGCACCCAGAGGAAGAACCCGCCGCGAGGAGCGCGGAAGTCCGCGTACGGCTCGGCGTACTCGCGCAGCCCGCGCTGCAGCGCCTCGGCCTTGCGCGCGTAGAGCGGGCGCATGCGGGCGACGTGCTCGGCGTAGCCGCCGCTCGCGATGAACCCGGCGATCATGCGGTGCAGCAGCGGACTGCCGCCCATATCGAAGCGCATCCGCGTGAAGCGCTCGATCAGCTCCGGCTCGGCCTGGATCCAGCCGACGCGCAGCCCGGTCGCGATTGTCTTGGAGAAGGTCCCGACGGTGACCACGCCTCGCCCGCCCGCGAGCGCCGCGAGCGCGGGCGGACGCGCCTCGTCGAAGTGGATATCGCCGTATGCGTCGTCGTCGAGCAGCAGCGCGCCGTGCTCCGCGGCCAACCGCACCAGCTCGCGCCGCCGCTTGAGGGCGAGCGAGGCGCCGGTCGGGTTGTGGAAGTTGGGGATCGTGTAGATCAGCTTGGCGCGGCGGCCCTCCGACTCAAGCCTCGCCAGCGCCTCTGCCAGCGCGTCCGTGCGGCAGCCGTCCTCGTCCACCGGCACGGTCACGATGGCGGCTCCGTGGCCGCGGAAGGTGCGCATCGTGCCGGAGAACGTCGGCGACTCGCTGACGACGACGTCGCCGCGGTCGAGCAGCGCCGCGCAGACGGTTGCGATGCCGCCCGACGAGCCGTTGGTGAGCATGAAGTGCTGCGCCGACGCGGGCAGGCCCAGCTCGCGCGTCGAGCGTTCGGCGAGCTGCTCGCGCAGGCCCTCGAAGCCGAGTCCCCCGCCGTAGGTGAGCGCGCCGTCGTCGTCGCTCGTGAGCGCCTCGCCCAGCGCCTCCAGCAGCGCGGCCTTCGGCAGCGTCGAGGGGTCCGGGATGCCGCCGGCGAGGCTGATCGCCGTGCCGCTGGCGGCCAGCTGCCAGGCGCTGGCGGGCAGCCCCCAGTCGGTCGCGGTGCCGGGGTTCAAGTCGCGCGCGCCGCTGCTGAGCAGCGCTTCGGGATCGCGGCCGGCCCAGAGGCGCGCCGCCGCCGCGGCGACGTCCGCCTCCCGGCTCACGAGCCGGCGTCCGCCTCGTCGTCGAACACCAGCGATGGCTCGTGCACGCCGAGCACGACGATCTCGTCGCCGGCGCTGATCCGTCCGCCCTCGAGCACGCGCACGCGAATCCCGCCGCGCCCGACGAGTGCGCGCAGCAGCCCCGGCCGCTCCAGCAGCTCTTGCAGGTAGTTGCAGGGGTCGCAGGGCAGCATCCCCGCCAGCCGCGCGCCGCCGATCCGGAACTCGAGGCCGAGCAGGCCCTGCAGCTGCACGCCGCGCGTCACGAGGTTGCGGCGCAGCAGCTGCGGCTCCAGTCCGAGGTCGTCAGCGGTCTCCGCCTCGATGATCGTGAGCTGTTGCTCGCGCCAGCGCGGGTCGCTCCAGTGCCCGCGCCGCGTCGCGTAGCGGTCGCCGAGGATCCCGACGTCCGGGACGACCTCGACCCACTCGCGCTGCTGCATCGGCGCGCCCGCCTCGGTCGACACGAAGATGCCGATGATGCCCGGCTGGCTTGCCTCGGCTGCAGTGGAGTCGCGTTCAGCGGTAGTCATCGCCGCTCCCTCGTGCGATCGAATGCTACACCGCTGGCGGCCGGGCAGGTCAGGGGCACTTGTGTTCTACTCCTGGCCCACGTAGGGTGCGATTGGCATGACACGGATGTGCGATATTGGGGGACGAGGGTGGCGCAGAACCCGACCATGAGGCTCCGCGGGCAGATCAAGCCGGGGATGTTCTCGAACGAGCGAGTGTTCCTCGTCGAACACGCGGACGAGGAACCAGACGCTGTGATCGTGCCGGAGAGCTTTGTAGAGGAACGTGACGGCGTTCCGACGATCCGAGTGGTGCTTCTCCTACGCTCGGAGGATCGTGCGCTTGTCTTCCTGCTTGGTGAACAGTTGTTCGGTGACGGGACTGCCTGGGTGAGCGACCGGGACCTTATCCCCACATGATTCTCAGCGACACAGCTATCTTCGAGGCTCTCGACGATGGCCGGCTTGTCATAGACCCTGAGCCAACGCCACGCGAACGTGATGGAGAAGGGCTGGAGCGGCCATACTCCGCGACATCAGTCGATCTCCATCTTGGCACGTTGCTCGCGAAGCCAAGGCACACGCCGCACGCAGTGATCGACCTCGGCCGGAAGGGAAGTGTCGGAACAACGCTCGACGCCCTGATGGAGGAGTTCGAGATCGACGATCGCGGCTACGAGCTGGAGCCCGGCCCGGAGCACTTCATCCTCGGCCAGACGCTCGAGGTCGTGAGGTTGCGCCTGCCTGCAGACCTTGGAGGAAGTGCGGCAACCAAGCCGGCGCTGGCCGCGCGAGTCGAAGGGAAGAGTTCCCGGGCCCGGTTCGGTCTGCTGGTGCACTTCACCGCGCCGACGATCCACGCCGGCTGGCAGGGTCGCATCACGCTGGAGATGATGTGCCTCGGAGCGATGCCGCTCAAGCTCTACCCCGGCCTCCCCATCTGCCAGTTGATCATCGAGGAAGTCTCCGGAGAGCCGACGCGAGGCGTGAGCCAGTTCCAGCACCAGCGCACACCATCCGGCCGAGTCTGAGGCTCTCGAAGCAGCCTACGGGGAGCCGGAGGCCGCTTCGCTCGGCGGCTGGCCGCTGTCCTCCGGGTTGCGCAGCTGGCGCAGGAAGGACTCGACGGACTCGACCAGTTCCGGCGCCTCCGGCACCTCGGACGTGTCGATCGCATCGAGGGCGGGGTGCAGCTCGTCGTAGTTCTGCTCGAGGGTCGCGATGAAGCGCCCGAACTCGTCCGAGCGCCCGCGTGCGTCCTCGGCCTCGTTGTAGAGCTCCTCGATCTGGTCGTCGAAGGGGGACAGGTCGACCTTGGCGCCGAGGCCATCGCCGAGGGCCTTGATCAACGCGCGGGCGGCGAACGGGTGCGGCTCCACCGACACGTAGAACGGGGCGGCGGTGAGCAGGCTGGAGCTGCCCCAGCCGCGCTCCTCGCAGGCGACGGCCAGCGGCGTCGTGATCCCGGCCGGGCCCTCGTAGCTCCACAGCTCAGGGACGAGGCCGAAGCGCGCCGCCAGCTTCGCGTCGCGCGAGTAGAGCTGCACGGGCAGCGGCCGCGAGTGCGGCGTCGCCGCCCGGTAGGCGCCGAGCATCAGCGACTCGCTCACGCCGACGCGCTCCATCACCTCGACGATCGCGTCGATGAACTGGCGCCAGCGCAGCTGCGGCTCCGCGCCGACCAGCAGCACGAGGTCGCGATCGGAGCCCTCGGGACGCGCGAGGTAGAACTCGTTGCCCGGCCAGTCGATCGTGCGCACGCCGGGCTCGGCGTCATCGTCGTCGGCGACGCGGACGCGCGGCCGGCGCACGGTGAAGTCGAAGAAGAGCTGCGGGTCGATCGCCGCGAGGGGTTCCGCCTCCCAGTGGTCCACGAGCTCGCGCAAGGCGGCGGCCGCGCTCGTGCCCCAGGAGCCGCCGAAGGCAGCGATCAGCAGGGGGTCGCGCAGCGCGGACGGATCCGGCAGGTGCTCTTCGTAGCGGACAAAGTCGGTCATGCGGTGATCTTAGCACTCTCCACGCAAGAGTGCTAAGGGCCGGGCGGTCACGCCTCCGCTGCCCGTCTCCCCTGCGCATGGAGGAAGAACTCCGCAGTTGTCTGCACCTCGAAGTCCCAGCCGAGCGCGGCGAGCCGCTCGCGCAACTGCCCGGGCTCGTAATAGCGCTTCACGATCTCGAAGCGGCGTCCGCCGGAGAGCTCGCGCTGCTCCGTCTCCTGCGTATCGCCCTGCGCGCTGGCGCCGCTCGACCCGCCTTCGGAAGCGGAGTCGACGAAGAAGACGCGCCCGCCTGGCGCGAGCGCCGCGTCGACCAGCGTCCAGAAGGCATCGAAGCGCTGGTCGGGGACGTGCGAGAGCCAGAAGCCGAAGAACACCTCGTCGTAGCGCCGCTCGGGCGTCCACTCCCAGATGTCGGCGAGGAGGTAGCGCACGCGCTCCGCGCCCAGCCCGGCGGTCTCGACGCGCGCGCGGCAGCGCTCGAGCATCTCGCTCGAGGCATCGAGCGCCGTGACCTCCTTCGCGCCCTCGGCGAGCTGTTGTGTCCACCAGCCGGTGCCGCAGGCGATCTCGAGGATGCGGCCGTAGGCGCCGAAGGCGGCGAGGGCGGCCCGTACCTCATTCGTCTCGGCGATCCAGCGGCGGCGGAACTCGGGACCGCGGTCGTGGCGGCCGCTGCGCAGCCACCAGTCGTCGTACTCGGGGGCGCGGGCGTGGTAGTAGGCCTTCTGCTCGTCGATGAGCCGCAGCGGGTTGTCGGTCATAGGCTGCGTGCAGGCCGCCCTAGGCGGCGCGGCGCTCGCGCACGGCCTCGGCCAGCTGCGGCAGCACCTCGCCCGAGGGCCCGCGCAGGATCACGGTGGCGAGGTCGCTGAGCGCCGTCGGCTCCGGGTCGATCTCGATCAGCGGGACGCCGCGCTGCGCGGCGAGTCGCGGGTAGTGGGCGACGGGGTACACGACCGCCGAGGTGCCGGCGAGCAGGAAGACGTCCGCCTTCGAGGTCTCCCGTTCGCAGCGTTCCAGGTGCGACCTCGGGACCGGCTCGCCGAAGCCGACGCTGTCCGTCTTCAGGGGGCTTGGGCAGCCGAGCTCCGGGCACCATGGCGGCAGCGCCTCTGGGTCGACGGTGACGTCGTCCTCGTGCCAGCGTCCGCCGCAGTGGGGGCAGCGCAGCCAGTAGATGTTGCCGTGGATCTCGGTCAGGGACGTGGTGCCCGCCTGGCGGTGCAGGTCGTCGCCGTTCTGGGTGATCACGTGGCGCAGGACGCCGAGCGCCTCGAGTTCGGCCATCGCGTAGTGGCCGGCGTTCGGCTTGGCCGCGTGGAGCTTGTCCATGAGGTCCTGGATGTCCGGATCGCGTTCGCCGAAGAGCCGTTCCTTCCACCACCCCTCGGGGTCGCTGAGAAAGCGCTCGAAGCCGTCGCTGCGGGGCTCGCCGATCTTGGTCCAGAGTCCGCTCTTGCCTCGGAAGGTGGGTACGCCGGATTCGTGCGACACGCCGGCGCCCGTGAGCGCGACAGCGTACGAGGAACTTGCGAGCAGATCGGCGGCCTGGGCGAGCGCTCCGGTATCGACTGTCATGGATGCTATCGTAGCCGCTTCTCGCGGTCGGTGCAGGGCCCTCCAGGGACGTGGATCAACGGGTTTTGGAACGCGGTATCCTGCGGCCCCGTAGCGTGCGCTCGGAACGAGGATCTATTGGCACTCTGGATCGATTCTTTGGATGCGGTTAGAGTATGCTGACTCGGGACATGAGTTGCGGATGAAAGGCTAGTTGAACGTGGCGATCTTCACTCCCAAAGAAACATCCGAGGTGCTGATCGGACGCGAGCGTGCGTCGGCGCAGGAGCGCCAGATGTACGCGGAGGCATTGCAGGGTTCTAACGCAGGTACGATCGAGCTGTCGCGCGGCGAGAAGGCCTCCCGCATCAAGCGCCTGCTTGCAGAAGCGTCGAAGGAGACCGGGATTCGTGTCCGCTCCACGTGGGAGGACAAGAACCAGCGCGTTCTGCTCTGGAAGCGCGTGGGCAGCTAGCTCGTATCACCGCGCCGCGCCGGAGCCGGGCAGGGCCCGGGCGGCGCTGCATTCCGGCACAAGAAAACCGGCCACCTGATGGTGGCCGGTTTTGTGTGCTTGCGGCCTGCGATACAGGCCTCGAATGCGGGACTGCGCTAGCGGCCCTTGAAGACGGGCGTCCGCTTCTCGGCGAAAGCCTGCGCGGCCTCCATCGTGTCGTCCAGCTTGCGGAGGCCGGCCATCGCCTGCGGGAAGCCGATCGCGCTCTGGTAGGTGTTCGGCCGCGGGCGCGCCATCATCAGCTGCTGCTTGGTGACGCGCACGTGCACCGGCGGCAGTCCCGCGATCTCCTCGGCGAGGTCCATCGCCGTCGACTCCAGCTGGTCGGCCGGGACGACGTGGTTGGCGAGGCCCAGCTCGTATGCGCGCTGCGCGTCGAACTGGTGGCCGCGAATCACGATCTCGGAGCCCGGCAGCCAGGGCAGGTTGTTCAGGATCGGGAACAGCGCCGGGCCGATGATGCCCGTCGGGATCTCCGACATCGCAAAGCGTGCGCCCTCGGCGGCTACGCAGATGTCCGAGGCGCAGACCATGTAGAAGCCGAGGCCCCAGGCCCCGCCCTGCACTGCGGTGATCAGCGGGATGTCGGTCTCCGGGACGCTGTAGAAGCCGAGGTCGGCGACCGGCTCGCCCGCGCCCACGATCTCGGGGGCGCCGCCGGCCTGCTCGCGGATGTCGCGGCCGGCGCAGAAGATGCGGCCCTCACCGGAGAGCACCACCACGCGCACGTCCGGGTCGCTCATCGCCTCGTGCCAGGCACGCCGGCGGTCCCAGCTGATCTGCGCGCCCTGCGCGTTGAGGCGCTCGGGGCGGTTGAGGATCATCCGGAAGATGTGACCGATCTTCTCGGTCTTCACGAAGGTGTAATCGGTCATGTGGTTCCTTTGCGTTGGCTCCTGTGTCGGCGCGCCGAAATCTAGCACATCCAGCCCGCTGGTACGAACGCCCCGCACCGCCGGCCGTAGCGGGCTTGTCAGCACGGCGGCGGTCGTACCATCCTCGCGAGGGCGCAATGCGGGCGCGGGCGATCCGCGGCGGCGTGCGGAGGCGGGATGATCAACAAGGTCGTCGCATCGTTCGACGAGGCCGTGGCGGACGTGCCGTCCGGCGCGATGGTCCACTTCGGGGGCTTCGCGAACCCGCACAACACCCCGAATTACCTCTTCGCCGCCCTCGCACGACAGGGCGCGGACCAATTGACCGGCGTGAGCACCTTCGGCGGCTACGGCGAGGAGGTGCTGCGCGCGCTTTTCGCGCGTCGCGGACTCCTATTCCCGGTCGACGGCTGGGATCTCGGCCTGATCGCCGGACTGGGGCGGCTGCGCAAGCTGATCACCAGCTTTCCCAACGGCAACTCGCGCGAGCTCCTCTACCCCTTCGAGCAGGTGCTGCGACGCGGGGAGGCCGAGGTCGAAGTGCTTGGCCAGGGCTCCATCGCGGAGCGCATCCGCTGCGCCCGCGCCGGCATCGCCGCCTTCTACACGCCCGTCGGCGTGGGCACCTTCGTCGCCGAGGGCAAGGAGGTGCGGGACTTCGATGGCGTTCCGCATCTCCTCGAGACGGCGCTGAAGGCGGACTTCGCGCTGATCCGCGCCGACCGCGCGGACCGCTTCGGCAACCTCGTCTACCGCGGCCCCCGCACCTTCAACGAGACCATGGCCGGCGCCGCCGACGTGACCGTCGCCGAGGTCAGGGAGATCGTCCCCCTCGGTGACCTCGGTCCGGACGCGATCCATACGCCCGGCGTCTACGTGCAGCGCGTGGTGGTGCGGCCCTCGACGCCGCATGACGACTGGAGGACGCCCGCATGAGCGAGACCCCGGCGCGCCTCGACGAGTCCGTGATGGCGCTGCTGGCCGCCCGCGATCTGCCGGACGGCGCGGTCGTCAACCTCGGGCTCGGTCTGCCGCTCGCGATCGCCGACTGCATCCCGCCGGACCGCGAGGTGCTGCTGCACTCGGAGCAGGGCGTCCTCGGCTTCGGTCCGCGCGCCGATCCGGCCGACATCGACCCGCTGATCATGAACGCG
This sequence comes from Dehalococcoidia bacterium, assembly GCA_965261685.1. GTDB lineage: Bacteria > Chloroflexota > Dehalococcoidia > UBA2979 > UBA2979 > VXMT01. The sequence goes on along the minus strand of CBDHDI010000028.1, from coordinate 725,450 downwards.
GGCGGCGAGCCGGTCACGCGTCCGCCGGGCATCTGCTACATGAGCCACGACGAGTCCTTCGCGATCATCCGCGGCGGGCACATCGACGTCTCCGCGCTGGGCGCGCTGCAGGTGGACGCGCAGGGCAACCTCGCCAACGCGCTCGTGCCCGGCAAACCCGCGCCCGGCCTCGGCGGCGGTCAGGACCTCGCGACCTGCGCGAAGCAGGTGCTGGTGGTGATGCACCACAACGCCCCCAACGGCGATCCGAAGATCGTCGAGCGCTGCGATATGGAGCTGACCGCCCTCGGCTGCGTCGATCGTGTGGTGACGGACGTGGGGCTGTTCGAGATCGCGGACGGCCGCGTCACGCTGCTCGAGTACGCCCCGGGCTGGACGGTCGAGCAGATCCAGGCGATCACCGGCGTCGAACTCCTGGTTTCCGCGGATGTGCGTGAGATCACACTGGGATAAGATCGCAAGTAGCCGTCCTGCACGAGCAGCGGCCGGCGCGGCAGGGCGCCCGTACAGCAACCCGCGAGCCCCGGCGCGTGACGAAGGGCCGATCCCGTGATTGATCGAGTGCGCGAGAACCCGCTGTTTCGCGCTGCCGCGCTCGGCGCGGCGCTGCTCACGTTGCTTCTCGCCGCTGGCTGCGGCGGCGGGCCCTCCAAAGACGAGCCCGACGCCTACACGAAGGACTTCGTCCAGGAGGCCCTCGACCGCTACGAGCACGACGGGTTGCAGGCGACGATCGACTACTACAACTCTCCCGAGAGCATCGACGGGCAGTGGTACGTCTTCATCGTCGATGAGAACGACCTGTTACTGGCGCACGCGGCGGCGCCGCAGCTCCTCGGGGAGTCAGTGGTCGGCGAGGTGGGCGTCGACAGCACGGGCTACGCCTACGGACCGGTGCTGGTCGCCGCGAGCGAGGCCGGGCGCTGGGTGAGCTACGTCTTCCGCAACCCCGAGAGCGGCCAGGAGGAGACCAAGCACTCCTGGGTGGTGCGGCGCGACGGCCTGCTGTTCGGCTCCGGCTGGTACGAGGTGACGCCGGGCGTGGGCGCCCATGTGCCCTCCAGGGTCCAGCCCGACGTCTACACGAAGTACGTCGTCCAGCAGGCGCTCGACCGCCTCGAGGCGGAGGGACGGCAGGCGACGCTCGACTACTACAACTCTCCCGAGAGCATCGACGGGCAGTGGTACGTCTTCATCGTCGATGAGAACGACCTGTTGCTCGCGCACGCGGCGGCGCCGCAGCTTCTCGGGGAGTCGCTGGTCGGGGATGTGGGCGTCGACATCACCGGCTACGCGTTCGGGCCGCACATGGCCGCGGCGAGCGAGTCCGGGCGCTGGGTGAGCTACGTCTTCCGCAACCCCGAGAGCGGCCAGGAGGAGACCAAGCACTCCTGGGTGGTCCGCCGCGACGGCCTGCTGTTCGGCTCCGGCTGGTACGAGTAGCCGGCGCGGGTCGCGATCAGGCTTGCCGGCGGAACGGTCGCGCGCGAGCCGCAGGGGCTGCGCCTTCAGCCCTCACGCTCAGAGGTCGAGGTACGCGTGCATCTCGCCTTCAGCGTCAACGCTTGTGGCCGTGAACCCGAGTTTCAGGTAGAAGCCTTCGGCGGTCTCCTCGCCGGGATCCCAGCTCGTATGCAGCCGCGTCGCCTCCGGGCGCGTCCGTGCGTGGGCGATGAGGAGATGCATGGTGCGCCAGCCGAAGCCCATGCCCTGGAACCGCTGGTCGATCATCATCCGCCACAGGAACAGGAAGAGGTAACCGCGCTCGCGCGGCGCGGCGCGCAGGCTCTCATCATGCAGCAGGACGAACCCGACCGGCTCCTCGTCGGCGTACACAGCCCGAAACCAGGCCGCCTCCTCGAAGTGCGCCTGCGCAAGGGAGCGCTCGTTCGACGCCACCAGGTGCTTCTGCGAGTCGCGTACCGACAGCGCGAGGATCGCATTGACGTTCTCGGAGGTGATCTCCCGCAACGTCACGACGGACTTCGGCGTCGGCGGTGGCATCTCGCGACCCTACCCGATGAGTGTCCGCACCGGCCATCTACCCGGACGCCTCGCGGAACCACTCGACCGTGCGCGCCATCCCCTCCTCGAGGGCGGTGCGTGGCGTCCAGCCCCACACTTCGCGGGCGCGTGAGGGGTCGAGGTAGATCGCGGCGTGGTCGCCGGGGCGCTCCGCTGCGTACACGGGAGGCTGCCCGTAGCCGGTGAGCGCGGCCAGCGTGTCGAAGATGCGCTGCGTGGATGTGCCCTCGCCGGTGCCGATGACGCAGGTGGCCGGCTCGCGTTCGGCGGCCAGCAGGGCCGCCTCGACGACGTCGTCGACGTAGACGTAGTCGCGCTGCTGGCTGCCGTCGCCGAAGATCGTCACCGGCTCGCCGGCGAGCATGCGCGAGGTGAAGATCGCGACCACGCCGGACTCGCCCGCCGCGTCCTGCCCCGGCCCGTAGATGTTCCCCGGCCGCAGCACCGACAGCTCGAGGCCGAGATGGCGGCAGAGCGCCCCGAGTTCGTGCTCGGCGGCGATCTTCGAGGCGCCGTAGACGGCGTCCGGCGCGATCGGCGTGTCCTCGTTCGCCGGGAGCGAGCGCGGCGCGCCGTGGAGCGCGCCCCCGCTCGAGAAGAAGACGACGCGCCGCGCGCCAGCCTCGGCCGCCGCCTGCGCGACGTGCACGCTGCCCAGCACGTTGGTCAGCACGTCCGTCGCCGGGTCGCGCATCGAGACGGGCACCGAGGCCTGCGCGGCGAGGTGGAAGACGACGTCCGGCTGCGCCTCGGCGACGATTGCGCGCGTCGCCTCGTGGTCGCGGATGTCGCCGAGGTACTCGCGAACGCCCTCCGGCGGCGGCTCCCGCGGTGCGGCGGGCGGCGCGAGCGAGAGGCCGCTGACGCTCCAGCCGTCGGCGGCGAGCCGCCGCACGAGGTGGCCGCCGACGAAGCCCGACGATCCGGTGACGAGCGCGCTCCGTTGCCGTCCAGTGCTCACGTCTGCTCCATCTGTCCGAACGATGCCCGCCGGCCCCGCATTCGTGCTCGCGCCGGGCGGTCGATACCCTGTGGCTCGCTCGAGGCGCCTCATCGCGCCTTATAGCGTCGAGGGCAGGCTACCCGAACAGGGTAGGGTGTCGCGGCGCGGCGCACGACGGACGCAGGCCGAGAGAGGGCAGACATGCTCGACGATCCCGCCCTGCGCGATCACGTCGACGCGAGCGGCTTCTGGCGGCTGATCGCCGATCTCCCGCAGCAGGCGCGCGCGGCCTGCGCGCTGGGCCGCAGCTGGCCGCTGCCGGAGGGCTTCACTCGCCCGGAGCGCGTCGTGGTCCTCGGCATGGGCGGATCGGCGATCGGCGGCGACGTGGTCGCGACTGTCGCCTCGCGCCTCGGCTCGACGCCGGTCGAGGTCGTGCGCGACTACGCCGCACCCTCGGTCGGCGAGGGCGCGCTCCTGGTCGCCTGCTCCTTCTCCGGTAACACGGAGGAGGTAGTCGCGGCCTTCTCGGCGCAACTCGGCGGCCCCGGGATGAGGCTGGCGCTCACGACGGGCGGGACGCTGACGGAGCTCGCCGAAGCGCACGACCTCCCGCTGATCGCCTACGACTTTGATGGCCCACCCCGCACCGCGTTCGGCTACAGCGTGCTCCCGCTGCTCGAGGTGCTGAGACGGCTGGGCGTGGTGGACCTCGACGACGCCGCTGTCGAGCGCGCGCTGCACGGCCTCGAACGCCGCGCCGAGGCGTGGGGGCCGCAGCAGCCGACCGCCTCGAACGCCGCGAAGCAGATCGCGCTGCGGCTACGCGATCGGCTGCCGTACGTCGTCGGCGGCGACGTGCTCGCGGTGGCGGCGCGCCGCTGGGCGGGGCAGCTGGCCGAGAACGCGAAGCAGTGGGCCTTCGCCGGCGCGCTCCCCGAATTCGACCACAACACGATCGTCGCGCTCGACCGGCGGCAGGGGGCCTCGCGTGAGCTCCACGTCGTGCTCCTGGAGGGCGCCGCCGTCGATGCGCGCAACCGCCTACGGGCGCAGCTGACCGCCGCCGAGCTCGCCGCCGCTGGCGTGGATTGCGAAATCGTGTCAATCGAGGCGGACGACCCGCTCGGCGCGGTCCTCGAGGCCTGCCAGCTTGGCGACTGGGTCTCCTACTACGCCGCGCTGCTGCACGGGGTGGACCCGCTGCCGACGCCGATCCTCGATCGCGTCAAGGGCGTGATGGCGGACGCGGGCGTAGAGTAGCGGCCATCCCGCACGCCCGGTACAGAGACCCGACAAGCATGTTCATCGCGGCCCAACGCCAGCTTGCGATCCTGCTCCCGGCTCTGCTCGCGGCGACCATCGCCCTCGCCTGCACGGCGGGCGACGATCCAGCGCGCATCCCCGGCTTCTACGCCGAAGTCGCTGTCGAGGTCGAGCACGCACCCGACAGCCCGGGCGCTCGCCTTGGTTCCGCTGAGCGCCGGAGCGTCATCCGCTGGTGGTACGCCCCGGACCCGCTTCGCTGGCGCTGGGAACTCGAAACCGTCGGCTCCATCATCGACGACGGCGTGGTCCTGACGGTCGTCGACGGCGACGACTTCTGGGAGTACGACGATCGCTCGAACACCTACCGGCGGGGCGCCCTCGTCGTAGTCCCGGCCGGGGTGATGCTCCTCCCGACCTACAACGCACTGGTCGGCCCGGCCAACGCCGAGACCATCGACGCGCTCATCGAGCAGTGGCGCGAGCGTGGCGACCACCCGGAGGTCAGCCTTGCCGGCGAGGCCACGCTGCTCGGCCGTCGCACGCAGATCGTCGAAATCCGATCACCCAGCGGCGGCGTCGCCCGCGCGTTTGTCGACCCGAAGCGCATGTTCATCATGCGCTGGGCCGGCGATGGCGAAGGCGGCGGCCAGTCCTACAACTCCGAGGTCACGGCGCTCGACTACGACACGGATCTCGACGCCGGGCGATTCACCTTCGACCCGCCTCCTGGCGCCCGCGAGGTTGTAGCCCTGCCGCTCAAGAGACCCGTGTGCGGCATCCCGCCTGCCCCCGGCGGAGCGGCCTTCCTCGCCGAGCCCGGCTTCCTCAGCCCCTCGTTCCGGCCACCCGGCTTTGACCGCGTCGGCGTGAGCTACGAGGGCGACGCCACCGGCGGCTGCGGTTCGATAGCCGTCTCCGCCCTGCTCGAAGCGCCCGATGGCGGCTACATCCTGCTCCGTCAGCGCCTCCGTCCCGGCGGCATCCCCCGGGCGGCGCGCTCGTGGCAGCCTGTCGACTCCAGCCTCGAGGAGGCCTACCGCTACTCCGACGGCGCGGTCCTCAGCCTCCTCTGGCGCGACGGCGACATCGTCGCCCTCCTTGAGAGCGACTCCGTGTCATTCGAAGAGCTGCTGCGCATCGCCGAGTCCTCCGACCTCGTACCAGAGCGCCCGGCTAACTGGTGGATGGGCAGGAGGTGGAAGTCCTCTGCGGCAAAGGAATGAGCCATTCCATGCCGCTCCGCGAGCCGTGCGTGGGTCGTCGCGAGGCGACACGCGAAGCGTCGGCAGCGGGGTATGCGGGCGGAGCTATCGAGCATCGAAAAGGGCAATTCGGAGTGCCGAGGCTATTGGTATGGTCGAAGGCAACACCGGTTACGGCGCCACAGGGCGAGCCGTCGCCGGGCTCCGCGGTGTCAAAGAACTCACGCACGCATGCACGTCCAACACCGGGACCGGGGAGGGCTGCGCGCCGTCCCGGCGTGTCGTACGCCGGGACCGCATCGGGAAGGGAAGCAACCGGAGCCGATGATGCACGACGCGCAGCAGTCTGACGCGGCCGTAGTAGCGATGAAGGCGGCGAACAAGGGGGCGCGAGCCCCGGCGGAGCCACTGGAGCGAAGGGCCGCGGCCGAGAGGAATCCGCGAAGCACCGGCACGGTCCGGACGCAGAGTCGGGGGGCGGTGTCACCCGGAGCGGAGCGGATACGGCAGTTCGTCAAGAGGAATCCGGGGGAGAGGCTCACCGCGCTCCTGCACCACATCACGCCGGAGGCGCTCCGGGATGCGTATCTCGCGCTCAAGCGGGACGCAGCTCCGGGCGCCGACGGGATGACGTGGCGCGAGTACGGGGACGGGCTGGACGAGCGATTGCTCGACCTGCACGGTCGCGTACACCGTGGAGCGTACCGGGCGGCCCCTGTTCGGCGGGTAGAGATACCGAAGCCTGACGGGGGCATGCGACAGCTGGGTATTGCCTCGCTGGAGGACAAGATCGTCCAGCGGGCGGTGGTGGAGCAGATCCTGAACCCGATCTACGAATCGGAGTTCTACGGATTCAGCTACGGGTTCAGGCCGGGGCGCTCGGCGCACAACGCGCTGGACGCGCTGGCCTACGCGGTGGAGCGGCGCAAGGTCAACTGGATAGTGGAGGTGGACATCCGCCAGTACTTCGACAGCATCGACCGGGAGCAGCTGATGCAGTTTCTGGAGATGCGTATCGGGGACCAGCGGGTGTTGCGTCTCATCCGGAAGTGGCTGAACGCCGGCGTCATCGACGCGGGGCTAGAGGTCGACGTGGTGAGGGGGACGCCGCAGGGGGCGGTGATATCGCCGCTGCTGGCGAACGTATACCTGCACCACGTGCTCGACGGCTGGTTCGCGCGGGAATGGCGGCCGCGGGAGGTCCGGGGCGAGGCGTATCTCGTGAGGTACGCCGATGATTTCGTCCTGGGGTTTCAGTACCGCAGCGATGCGGAGCGATTCATGGAGGCGGTCGGGGAGCGGTTCGCAGCGTTCGGGCTGGAAGTGCACCCGGAGAAGACGCGCCTGTTGGAGTTCGGCAGGTTCGCGAGAGCGAACCGCAGGGAGCGCGGGGAGGGCCGACCGGAGACGTTCGGCTTCCTCGGCTTCACGCACTACTGCCGGACAAAGCGCAATGGGCGCTTCGGTCTGGGCCGGAAACCGGTCCCGAAGCGGATGCGACGGACCCTCAAGGCCATCAAGGCCGAGTTGCGTAGGCGCATGCATGACGACCCGGTGGTGACAGCACGGTGGCTTGCTCGGGTGCTTCGCGGATGGCTTGGCTATTACGCGGTGCCCACAAGCGGCCCGTCGCTGTCGCAATTCGTGTGGTCCCTGCGGCGGCTCTGGATGCGGACTATCCGCCGAAGGTCGCAGCGGGCACGCTACCCATGGGAACGTCTGGACGCCTTGCGCCGGGAGTACTGGCCCCCCGTGACCATCCTCCACCCGTGGCCGACGGAGCGATTTGCCGTCAACACTCAAGGCAGGAGCCGGATGCGTTAGCGCGCACGTCCGGATCTGTGCGGGGGGCGCCGGGCAACCGGCGCTCCTACCGCGAACCTGCGCCTTGATGCACGGGCGCTGCGCAGCCAGCGTATCGGGGCGCTGCGCTCGGAAGCGTCTCGCCGGGGACGCGCCTCAGCGCCTCATTCGGGTAGGGTATTGGTACACAGTTCGTCCGCTCGGCAGCGGAAGTTGTTGCTGAGGTGCTGAGACGGCTGGACGCGGTGACGCTCGACGATGACGCCGTCGAGCGCGCGCTCTACGGCCTCGAACGCCGCGCCGAGGCGTGGGGGCCGCAGCAGCCGACCGCCTCGAACGCGGCGAAGCAGATCGCGCTGCGCCTGCGCGATCTGCTGCCGTACATCGTCGGCGGCGACGTGCTCGCGGTGGCGGCGCGCCGCTGGGCGGGGCAGCTGGCCGAGAACGCGAAGCAGTGGGCCTTCGCCGGCGCGCTCCCCGAGTTCGACCACAACACGATCGTCGCGCTCGACCGGCGGCAGGAGGCCTCGCGTGAGTTCCACGTCGTGCTCCTGGAGGGCGCCGCCGTCGATGCGCGCAACCGCCTGCGGGCGCAGCTGACCGCCGCCGAGCTCGCCGCCGCGGGCGTGGATTGCGAAATCGTGTCGATCGAGGCGGACGACCCGCTCGGCGCGGTCCTCGAGGCCTGCCAGCTTGGCGACTGGGTCTCCTACTACGCCGCGCTGCTGCACGGGGTGGACCCGCTGCCGACGCCGATCCTCGATCGCGTCAAGGGCGTGATGGCGGACGCGGGCGTAGAGTAGCGGCCATCCCGCACGCCCGGTACAGAGATCCGGCAAGCATGCTCATCGCGGCCCAACGCCAGCTCGCGATCCTGCTCCCGGCTCTGCTCGCGGCGACCCTCGCCCTCGCCTGCACCTCCGCCGACGAACCAGCGCGCACCCCCGGCTTCTACGCCGAAGTCGCTGTCGAGGTCGAGCCGTCGCCCGACGACCCGCTCGCTCGCTTCGGTGTCGCCGAGGGCCGGAGCGTCATCCGCTGGTGGTACGCGCGCGACCCGGCTCGCTGGCGCTGGGAACTCGAAACCGTCGGCACCATCATCGACGACGGCGTGGCCCTGACGGTCGCCAACGAGACGGACTCCTGGGAATACGACGATCGCTCGAACACCTACCGGCGGCGCAGCATCGGGGTAATCCCGGACGGGGTGATGCTCCTCCCAACCTTCAGCGCGCCCGTCGGCCCGGCCAACGCTGAGACCATCGACGCGCTCATCGATCAGTGGCGCGAGCGTGGCGGCCAGCTGGAGGTCGGCCTTGCCGGCGAGGCGACGCTGCTTGGCCGTCGCACGCAGATCGTCGAAATCCGACCACCCGGCGGCGGCGTCGTCCGCGCGTTCGTCGACCCGGAGCGCATGTTCATCATGCGCTGGGCCGTCGATGGCGATGGCGGCGGCCAGTCCTACAGCTCCGAGGTCACGGCGCTCGACTACGACACCGAAATCGACGCCAGCCGGTTCACCTTCGGCCCGCCTCCCGGCGCCCGCGAAGTCGAAGCCCCGTATGCCCAGTCATGCAGCAGCTCCAGCGGCCCGCTCGGCGGAGCGTCCTTCCCCGCCAAGCCCGGCTTCCTCAGACCCGCGTACGCGCCGGCCGGCTACCACTCCAGCGGGGCCGGCTCCGAGGGCAGCGCGAACGGTGGCTGCGGCCCGGTCGCCGTCTGGGCCCTGCTCGAAGCCCCCGACGGCGCCTACATCCTGCTCCGCCAACGCCTCCGTCCCGGCGGTGTCCCCCGGGCGGCGCGCTCCTGGCAACCCGTCGACTCCAGCCTCGAGGAGGCCTACCGGAACTCCGAAGGCGGCGTCCTCAGCCTCCTCTGGCGCGACGGCGACATCGTCGCCCTCCTTGAGAGCGACTCCGTGTCCTTCGAAGAGCTGCTGCGCATCGCCGAGTCCTCCGACCTCGTACCACCTGCGCCTTGATGCACGGGCGCGGCGCAGCCAGCGTATCGAGGCGCTGTGCTCGGAGCGTCTCGTCAGGGACGCGCCTCAGCGCCTCATTCGGGTAGGGTATTGGTACACGGTTCGTCCGCTCGGCAGCGGCAGTTGTTGCTGAGGCGCTGCGGGGACTGGACACGATGTGGCACTATGCGGCGGAAGGAGCCGGATGCCCTCGCGGTATGGGCTTCCGGCGTCCGAGTCCCATGGTCCGCCGATTGGCGGGCTGATGCATCGTGCGAGGGGGGCACAGATGACATCAGAGGCGAGGGGTGCGACCGGCATGAGCCACGTCCATCACTGGATGCTCTCGGAGCCTTCAGGGGGCGAGGTGCCGGGCCGCTGCAAGGGGTGCGGCGAGGAGCGCGGATTCCCCGCGAATCCTTCCAACCCGTACTTGCGGGGGCTGGCCAAGAAACGCCCGACGGGTCGCCAGAACTAGCGAGCCCACGAACGCCCGGAACCCGCCGCTGCCGACACGGCTCGCGGGTTCCGTCCCCAAATCGAGGCGCCTCGTGCGCCCCCTTCTGCTGCCCGCAGCCGCCGAGCCCTCGCCCTGAGTCCGTGAGCCGACCTCGGACCTTCCCTGGAACGGCCGACGGAGCCGGACCCTCACCCAACCTCCCCGCTGGGAGACCTTTGCGTAACTCTCCGGGGGCGCTCCGGCTCCAGCTCCCTTGGAGGGAGTGGGCGGGGGTGAGGCGCTCCGAGGCCGATTGCGTGTCTCCTGCGGGGGCTGCGCCCCCCACACCCCCATCCCCGACGAGCACGCGCAGGCTGTTTCTGTTGACGCGGGGATACCCCGCAGGGCCGCTCTGGCCCACCCACCCGCCCTCGGATTTCTTTCCTGTGGGGGCTGCGCCCCCACGCCCCCCGCCGGATCGGCAGCCCGACCGCAGCCATCGAGGGCGCCCCGGCTCTCTCTCTCCCTCCAGCTCCCTCCAGAGGAGAGGAGGTGTTGGGCTAGTCGAACTGCAGCGCACGCTCCCGGATCTCGTCGATTGAGAGGATCGGCGCGTCCGGCGCCATGGCGCCCGGCTCGTAGGTCACCGAAGTGAGCCGCCCGCTGTAGGGGAACGGGCCGTGCCGCTCGTACAGCTCCCACGAGACCGGCGACCGCCGGTCGATGCCGATGTCGATGCCCTCGAAGGGCGCGAGTGGGTGGAGCTGCACGAGCTCCCCGAGCGTGCCGTGCGACTCGCCGTTGACGCGTAACTCGACCGAGCCGCCGTTCCTCGCGAGGGCCGTGAACTCGAACACGACCTCGAGGTCGCCTGCCGGCAGCGCGCCGCCGGCCAGCTCCGACATCGCGCCGTAGCCGTTGTAGACGAAGACGATCTCGCCATCCTCGACGTAGAGCACGTAGCCGCCGCCCTGGGCGCCGTGCGCGACGATCACGCCCGCGTCGCCTGCCTCGTAGTGGAACCGCGAGGTGACCGTGAACGAGCGCTGGCCCGTCAGCATCAGCGAGCGACCGCGCTCGAGCGTCGGGGTTCCGGGGTAGATGGTCAGCGGCTCCGCCAAGACCCCGTCCTCCGGCGGCCGGAGCAGCTGCTTCAGGCCGCTGTGGTCGTCGAGCGGGAAGACCTGGTTGTCCAGGGCGGCCTGTTCCCACGCCTCGGCGAGTTCCTTCACCTTCTCGGGGTGCTCGCCGGCGAGGTCGTGGACTTCCGTGGGGTCCTCGCGAAGATCGTAGAGTTCCCACTCCTCGTCGCTGTACGGCGCGCCGCGCGGATGGAGCGTGACCGCGTTCCAGCCGTCCCGGTAGTAGCCGCGGTGGCCGACCATCTCGTAGAGCTGCTCCGGGTGCGTCGAGGCGGCCGAGCCGTCCACCAGGCTCTCCGCGAAGCTTGCGCCGGCCGCTGGAGGCGTGGGCTCCGCCTCGGGCTCGGCCGGCGCGTCGGCGCCCGCCAGCTCGAGGATCGTCGGGAGCACGTCGGTGACGTGGGCGTACTGCGCACGCCGTTCGCCGCCGCCGCCGGTGCCCTTCGGCCAGGAGATGATGAACGGCACCTGGTGGCCGCCCGCGTGCGTGTTCACCTTGTAGAGCCGGAACGGCGTGTTCCCGGCCATCGCCCAGCCGCGCGGGTAGTGCGGCCAGGACTGCGGCCCTCCAAGCAGATCGAGCTTCGCGTAGTCGCGGTCGATCTGACCCGCGGCGCGCGCGAAGACGCTCAAGTATTCGGACGTTCCTTGCACCTCGCCCTCGCGTGACGCGCCGTTGTCCGAGGTGAAGATCACGATGGTGTTGTCGCGCTCGCCCAGCTGTTCGAGCGCCTGCATGAGGCGGCCGAAGTTCTGGTCGATGTTGTCGACCATCCCCGCGAAGAGCTCCTCGTAGCGGGCGAACAGGGTCTGCTCTCGCGCCGAGAGTTCGTCCCACGCCTGCACGTCGTGGCCGCGTTCATGGTTCCTGGGCGCGAGCTCGGTCCCCTCCGGGATTACGCCGAACTCGAGCTGCCGCTGGTGGCGAGCTTCGCGCACGCGGTCCCACCCGGCGTCGAAGACCCCTCGGTACTTCGCGATGTCGTCTGGCCGGGCGTGCAGCGGCGCGTGGGGGGCGCCGTGCGCGAAGTAGAGGAAGAACGGCTGGCGCGGGTTCGCGGCCTTCTGCTCGCGGATCATCCGGATCGCCCGCTCGGTCGCGTCGTCGGTGAAGTAGTAGCCGTCGGGATAGCGGTCGATCTCGACGCGGTGGTTGTCTTCCATCAGCTCGTTGGGCATGTGCAGGTTCGTGAACGGCCCGAGGAAGCCGAAGTAGCGGTCGAAGCCGCGTTGCACGGGCCACGAGTGCATCCGCTGGAAGGGCGACAGCGCCGTGTCCTTGGAGAGGTGCCACTTGCCGACCATCATCGTGGCGTAGCCGGCATCGCGAAGCAGTTCGGCCATCGTCGGGGCGTTCGCGGCGAGTTCCATCGCGTAGCCCGGGAAGCCGGGGTCGGCGTGCGCCACCCAGCCCACGCCGACGGCGTGGGAGTTCCGCCCCGTCAGCAGCGCCGCCCGCGTCGGCGAGCACATCGGCGTGACGTGGAAGTTCGTGTAGCGAAGGCCCTCGGCGGCGAGCCGGTCGAGGTGCGGCGTCTGGACCTCGGAGCCGTAGCATCCGAGGTCGGAGAAGCCAAGGTCGTCGGCAAGCACGATGACGATGTTCGGCGCGCCCTCGGGCGGCGTGGGGCGCGGCGGCCACCACGACTCCGACGCCGCGATCGTCCGCCCGACCGTGCCCTCGAACCCCGCGTAGGCGCCTGGTTGCAGCCCCGCGCCTCGCTGCGTCCGCAGGTCTTCCGATGTCACGTTCGCCTCCCGCCGCTACGCCTCTGCGAGGTGGCCGCGTCCGCCTCGCAGAGGCGGCGCAGGCTCCACATCGCCTCCAGGTCTCGTTCGTTGATCTCGTGCACGAACTGGTTGAGCGTCACCTCGCCGCGATGGCGGTGGACGCCGTGGTGCTCCCAGGCCGCCTCGGCCCATTGCAGCGTCCACAGCAGCTCCTCGCGGAGCGAGGCGAACCCCCACAGCAGGTCCTGGAACTGCTCCAGGCGGTAGCGGCGTTCGCCCGGCCCGAGGTGCGCGCGCCGTTCCGGGAGCGGCGCACCGGAGCGCGCACAGATCGCCTGCACCGCTCGCAGGTCCTCGGCCTCGGAATCTCGCAGAAAGCCGACGGTCTCGAGGAGCGACCAGTCCTCGCGCAGCCCGGTTTCCGGCGGCGGGCGGCGCGTCAGGATCGCGTCGTCGATGCCCCAGGTCAGTTGCTGGACCTCGTGCGCGACCTCGCGCAGGGCCTTGAGCAGCCAGCGCCTGTTCGGACCGTAGCGCCGAGATGAGGTGGGCACGCCGCGATCGTTGGCCGCGCGGATCGGCCTGTCAACCTCTCGAGGCGGGCGGGGGAGCGTTGACCGCGGGGGCGAATCGGGCGAGGCTCGCGCACGGGGATCCAACGTCGTGAGCGCGGACTCGCTGCCCTACACGGTCCTGATCCTGATCGCCGAGCTGGCCGTCGGCTCGCTCGTCTTCGTCACCTGGTTCGACGCACGCGGCATGGTCACGCGCGGCTACGTGCAGACGGGCGCGGCGATCGTCGTGCCGTCCGCCGTGCTCGCGCTGCTGATCGCCTACCGCCTGGACCCGCAGGCGGGCATCGACGGCTACACGCTGCGTGGCGGCGTCGTCGACGGCCTGCGCGCGGCGCTGGTGCTCTTCACTGCCGTCTCCGTGGTGCACCTGGTGGCGGCGTTCACGGAGCGCGCCCGCCTGGCGCGCGGGCTGGGGGCGGCCGGCGGCGTGGCCGGCGCGATCGTGATCGTGCTGCTCGCGGCGCTGATCTCGGCGCCGGCCTGGTCCTACGCCGGCGTGCTGGGAAGCATGGCGGTCTCGGCGCTGGTGCTCGGCGGCTCACTGATGGCGATGAGCTGGGGGCACTGGTACCTGACGAACTCGGGACTGCCGAAGGAGCCACTGGAGCAGATGGCGCTGCTCGTGCTCGGAGCGCTGATCGTGCAGGCGCTGCTCATCGTGGTGGGGGCCGCCGCGCCGGTGCGCGAGACGCCGCTCACGCAGGGCGCGTTCGGCGTCTCGCTCGGCGAGAATCCTGCCTTCTGGTTCCGCGTCGGCGTGGGCCTGCTGTTCCCGCTGGTGCTCGCCTGGCTGGCGTGGAAGGCGGCGACGATCCGCGGAATGATGTCCGCTACCGGCCTGCTCTACATCGCCGTCGGGGCGGTCCTCGCGGGCGAGGTGCTCGCGCGCGGCCTGCTCTTCGCCACGGGCGCAGCCGTCTAGCAGATCCCCGCTCGCCCTCGTCTCCACCCCGCGTGAGCGGGGCGCTCGGCAGCGGCGCGACCCGGCGAGCTGTCGCGGAGTCCTACAATGACCCGTCGCCTGGCAGCGGATCGGGAGGGGGCTACCCTTGGCCGACGCACACGCCGGCAGTGAACCTATCCCCCTGCGGCTGGGCCGCGACGCGGCGCCGCGCCCGCAGGACGCCTCGTTCGCGCGCGCCGTCGACAATTTGCTCATGGAGCGCCTGGCCGCCGGTGAGGGCCGAGCGCTTGAGCAGCTCTATGACCGCTACCACGTGCTCGTCTACTCCGTGGCGCTGCGCATCGTCCGCGACGAGATGCTGGCGGAAGACATCGTGCAGGAGGTCTTTCTGCGCCTCTGGCGCCGTCCCGAGTCGTACGACCCGTCGCGTGGGCGCTTCCTCAGCTGGCTGATGTCGGTCACCCGCAATCGCGCCATCGACGAGGTCCGGCGGCTCAGCCGCCGCTTCCGCATCGAGGACCGCCGCCCGCTGGCGGCCGACGAGGTGCAGAGCACGGACCGTCTCGACGCTCCCGAACTTGCGGCGGCGATCGGGGACGAGCGCCGCGAGGTGCGCGCCGCGCTGGCCGCGCTCCCGCCGCCGCAGCGCCGGGTGCTCGAACTCGCATACTTCGAGGGACTCACGCAAACTGAGATCGCGGCGCTCACCGAGACGCCGCTGGGCACGGTCAAGACGCGCACGCGCCTGGCGATGAACCGGCTGCGCCAGCAGCTCGGAGGCCGATCGTGAAATCCGACGAGCGCGACGAACTGCTCGCCGCCTACGCGCTGGGTGGCCTCGGCGGGTCCGACGTCGGCGTTGTCGAGGATCTTGTGCGCAACGATCCGGGAGCGGCCCGCCAGCTCGCCGAGTACCAGGAAGTCTCCGACCTGATCGCGCTGGACGCGCCGCTGAGGCGCCCCGATCCGGGTTTGCGGGAGCGCGTGCTGAGCGCCGCGCGGCAGACGGACCGCTCTGGTCGCCGCCGCGTTCCGATCGTGCAGTCGCTCGCCATCGCCGCGCTGGTCGCCGGGCTTGCCATTGCCATCGGCTGGGCCCTGCGACTGCAGGGCGAGATCGGCACGCTGCGAGAGGAAGCCACGGCGCTCCAGGTTGCCGTCGCCTCCGATGCGAGGCGGATCGACGCGCTGGTGTCGGGCGCCAACCCGGCGCTGCCCGCGGAGCTGGAGCGGGTACTCGATACTCAGCAGCGGATCGTCGCCATCCTCGCGAGCCCGGATCTGCGGACGGCCGAACTCGTCAGCGGCGAGGGCGGTCACGGCGCGAGTGGGAGCTGCGTCTGGAGCACCACGTTGCGCAGCGGCGTACTGATCGCGCGGGGACTTCCCCCGCTCCCGATCGGCACGCTCTACGAGGTCTGGCTGGATGACGGCGAGCGCCTGATCTCCGTGGGCACGTTCCTGCCTTCGCCCGAAGGCGAGGCGCAGGTGCTGATCGAGCTGGACTCCCCATTCGAGCCGCGTTCGGTCACCGTCGCGACCGCGCCTCCGGGCGGCGCCGGCTCGCTGCAGCCGCCGATCGTGCTGAGCGGCGACGTCGCGCCCTAGCACGTGCGCCATCACGGCGGCTCCGGCGGTGCTGCACACGCGGCCGGGGAGTGAATCCGGCCGTATCGCCAGGTTGTGCCACGGGTTCGCTTGCCTGCTCCGTTCGTGGGGCGGAGCAGTGGTGGACCGGGAGATGCTGCCAGCGCAAGACCGCACCGCGGCCGCGCCATCCCGCGCGCGCGGCTTGAGTCCGCAGGGGGGGCGACATGGAGGCAGGCAACGTAGTGGCGATGTTCATCGAGGAGACGCGGTTCACTTCGCGGGAGGAGTGGGAGCGGGCATGCGCCGGCGTGTGGGACGACGCCCTGACGGAACTGCGCACGAACCCCGGCTTCAGGGGGCTCGCCGCGTTCTGGGCCGACGACGACACGGGGCGCGGCGGCGTCATGGGCTTGTGGGAGTCGCTGGAACACAGACTTGGCTACGAGGCCCGGTCGGCGGGCAAGGTGCGCGCGCTCTTCGATCCCTTCTTCACACGTGGCCCGAGCCGCCCCCGCCTCCACGTCACCAACGCCACGATGGAGTAACCGCGCCGCCCTAGCCGGGAGGCGTCGCCGGCGCGGCGGCCTCGCCCTCCGTGGGCTCGTCGTCTGGCGGCGTGTCGGGCGGTACGAGATCGTACGGTGGTACGAGGTCGATGTGGCGGGCGATGTGGGACCCGGCGAGCGCCTCCTGGATCGAGGCCGCGCAGGCGGCTGTCGGCGTACCAGAAGATCTCGCGCAACAGCGCCGTCAGCGGCACGACCACCAGCAGCCCGATGAAGCCGAAGACCGCGCCGGCGGCCACCAGCAACAGGATGATGATCGCCGGGTGCAGGTCGACCGCCTGGCTCTGGATGCGCGGCACCAGCAGGTTGTTCTCCAGCTGCTGCACCGCCACGAAGAGCAGCGCCACCCAGAGGATCTTCTCCGGATCGCCGCTCGCCGCCACCAGCAGCAGCGCGGGCAGCGCGCCGATCCAGGGCCCGATGATCGGGATCAACTCCGTCACGCCGGCGAAGAGCGCGAGCGCGATCGAGAGCTCCACATCGATGATCGTCAGCCCGATGAAGATCAGCACGGCGACCACGCCGCCGAGGATCAGCTGGCCTCGCAGGTAGCGGCCGAGCAGGGCGTCGGCGATGCGAAGGCCGTTGAAGAAGTCCGGCCGCGCGACCGCGGGCACTGCGGCCCCGAAGTTGTCCTCGAAGCGGTGGCGGTCGCGCAGCGCGTAGAACAGCCAGAAGGGAAGGATCAGGAACCCGAAGATCACTCCGAGCGTCCTCGTCAGCACGGAGAACGAGTCCGTCGTGTGCGCGGCGATCCCCACGCCGATCCGGTCGGCGTTGTCCGCAATGGCGGTATCGATACGTCCGCGAACGTTCTCGGGAACGCGTTCGCGGTACTGATCAAGCCAGGAGTTGAACTGATCCTGGGCGCGGATGCGCAATTCCGGGAACTGGTCGACGAACTCGGTGCCCTGTTCGAGCGCGACGGGGACGATCAGCACACCGACGCCGATCAGGAAGCCGAGGATCACGAGGTAGACGAGCAGGACGGAGACGCCGCGCGAGATGACGTTCTTCTCCGGCGTGCCGCCCGGCAGGAACGAGGCAAAGGAGGCGAGGCGGTCGACCGCCGGCGTCAGCACGTAGGCGAGCAGGCCGCCGACCGCGAAGGGGAACAGCGCCCAGCGCGCGTTCCAGACAATCCAGAGCACGACGGCCAGCATCAGCAGCCACAGCGCCACGCGCATCCGTGATCTGATCATGGCCCGCTCATCCGCTGCAACGCCTCCTGCGCCATCGGCACTTGCGAGTGCGGCTCGTCGCGCCCGCCCATTGTGCCTGAAGCGCCGCACGCTGACAGACGGCCCAGGCCCGTCGCGACCTCGTCCATTGACAGGCTCCGTGGTCAACCCGACCATAAGCGCAAGCGGGAAGCCCGGATCCGCGCACGAGGGGTTGCGATGGTCTCCGCACAGACACTCGAACGCCGAATCTCCGACAGTGGCCGCCGCCTCACCGAGCCGCGCCGCCAGCTCATCAAGGCAATGCGCAACCTCGGTGACCACTTCACCGCCGACCAGGTGGTCCAGGCGGCGCCCCGTGTGGGACGCGCCACCGTCTTTCGCACGATGCGGCTGCTGCAGGAAGTCGGTGTGCTCTGCCAGGTGGTGCTGGACGACGGCGCCGTCGGCTACCGCCTCACCGACAACGCGCGTCACCACCACCACCTGATCTGCTCCCAGTGCGGCGCAACCGACGACTTCGCGAGTACCGACATCGAGGATCTGCTCGCCGAACTCGGGCGTCGCAGCGGCTTCGACATCCACGGGCACCGCCTGGAGGTCTACGGCCTCTGTGCGAGCTGCAGCGGGCAACTCAGCTCCGACTGACCTTCGTTTCTGACGCACCCGGCTCGCTGCTGCCGCGAGGCACGGCGCGGCGTTTAACTGAGCTCAGGAATCTTGCTGAACGTGCTGAGACGGAGTATCGTGCGTGAGCACTCTGCGACGGAGTATCAGGTATGGGATTGGTCATGCTCGGCAAGTTCTCGCTACGGAGGCTCTCGGCCGCGCTCGCGCTCGTGCTCGTGCTCGCCGTCGCGGCGGCGTGCACGGGCGGGGACGACGACGGCGATGACGGCCGGCTCCAGGTCGTCGCTTCCACCGGCATCGCCGCCCATTTCGCCGAGCAAGTAGCCGGCGAGCACGCCGACATCGTCGCCGTGATCCCGGCGGGGGCGGATGCGCACAGCTTCAGCGCCACCACCACCGACATCCGTAACATCTCCGCCGCGGACATCGTGATCGTCAACGGCTACAACCTCGAGGAAGGCGCCCTCGGCACGATCTTCGAGCACCTCCCCGGCGACGCCACCCTCGTGGTCGCGGCCGAGGGCATCGATCCGCTCGAGGGCCGTCACCACGAGGAAGAAGAGGAAGAGGAGGAGGAAGTCGAGGGCGGCGGCATCGCGACCGCCGAAGGCGTCGACCCGCACATGTGGCTGAGCGTCCCGAACGCGATGGTCTACGTGCGCAACATCGCGAATGGGCTCGTCGCAGCCGACCCGGACAACGCGTCCGCCTACCGCGAGCGCGAGGAGGCTTACCTGGCCGAACTGCAGGCGCTCGACGAAGAGGTGCGCGCCACGATCGCCGGGATCCCGCGTGAGCGCCGCGTGCTGATCGTCTACCACGACGCCTTCCAGTACTTCGCCGCGGAGTACGGCCTCGATCTGGCCGCCGCGGTGCTGCCGGCGAGCCCCTCGCAGCAGGCGAGCGCCGCCGCGGTTGCCGAGATCATCGAGATCGTCGCCGGGCGGCAGGTGGGCGCCGTGTATCGCGAGCCGCAGTTCGCCGCCGCCGCGCTCGAGGCGATCGCCGGGGAGGTGGGCGTGCGCGTGCTGACGCTCTACAGCGGCGCCTTCACGGATGAGGTGAGCACCTACATCGAGGCGATGCGCGCGAACGCGAAGGCGCTGGCCGAAGGACTCGGCGGCGGGTAACGTTCGCCGGGCGGGGGTGAGCGGGGAGACCAGTGGCAGACGATCACAGCGATAGCCATAGCCACGGGCACGGGGCCCACGGGCCCGTCGGCCACGAGGATCCCTCGCATGAACACGAGACCGCCGGTCTCGATGGCGCGGGCCACCCGCAGGCGCGCGCGCGGCTCGCAAGCGGGCACACTCACGGCCCGCTCGCCCTTGAGGTGCGCGGCCTCTGGGCGGGCTACCCCGGCAAACCGCCTGCCCTCGAGGACGTCAGCTTCGTCGTCCCCGAGGGTGAGATGGTCGGCCTCGTCGGGCCGAACGGGGCCGGCAAGTCCACGCTCTTCAAGTCGATCCTCGGCGTCGTGCGTCCGTTGCTCGGCGAGGTCCGCGTCTTCGGCCGCCCCGTCTCAGAGGCGCGAGCGGACGTCGCCTACACCCCGCAGGTCGAGGAGGTGGACTGGGAGTTCCCGGTCAGCGTCCGCGACGTGGTGCTGATGGGCCGCTGGCGCGGCTCCAGCCCCTTCCGCCGCTGGTCTGGCGAGGACCGCGCCGCCGCGGAGGACGCGATCGCGCGCGTCGGTCTCTCCGAGTTCGCCGGGCGGCAGGTCGGCGAGCTCTCGGGCGGGCAGCGCCGCCGCGTGCTGATTGCCCGCTCGATCGCGCGCGGCGCCCGGCTACTGCTGCTCGACGAACCGTTCGCCGGCCTCGACGCCGGCGTGGAGCACGACCTGCTCACGATCCTCGACGAGCTCACGCACGAGGGCTGCAGCATCCTGATCGCCACGCACGACCTCTCCTGTGTCGCCACCTCCTGCGACGAGGCGTTCTGCCTCAACCGCCGTGTGCAGGGCTACGGCGCACCCGCCGACGTACTCACAGAGGAGGTGCTCTCGCGCACCTTCGAGCGTCCCCTCGTCCCCATCGGCGCGGACCGCGAGGTCATCGTCACGTAGGGCAACGGGAGCGCCGGGGCGAACTGAGGGCGGGCCGATGGTCGAAATCGCGGAGTGGCTGATCGAGCCGTACGAGTACGCGTTCATGCGGCGGGCGCTCGCCTCGCTCGCGATCGTCAGCTTGGTCGGCTCGGTCGTCGGCACGTTCGTCGTGCACAAGGGACTGGCGGCCTCGGGCAGCGGACTCGCGCATGCGACGCTGGCGGGCGTGGCGATCGCCTTCGTCAACGGCGCGAGCGTGGCGCTGGGTGCGCTCGCCGCGGCCGTCGCCACGGCGCTCGGCATCGGCTACGTGCGGCGCACCTCGCGGGTCAGCTACGACACGGCGATCGCGATCTTCTTCGTCTCCGCCTTCTCGCTCGGCATCCTCGTGATCTCGCGACGTTCGAGCTACACGCCGGACCTCGTCTCGTTCGTCTTCGGCGACATCCTCGGCGTCTCGCGGGCCGACCTGCTCGGCGAGTTGGTGCTCGCCGTCGTCGTGCTCGGCTTCGTGCTCGCCTTCTACCGGGAGATGGTGATGGTCGCCTACGACCCGGCGATGGCGGCCGCGGCGGGCGTGCGCGCGATGTTCTTCGAGTTCGCGCTGCTGGTGCTGATCGCCCTCGCCGTGGTGGTGGCGCTGCAGGCGATCGGGATCGTGTTGGTCACGGCGACGCTGATCATCCCGCCGGCCACGGCCAGCCTGCTGTTACGCCGCATCCCGCAGATCATGGCGGTCAGCTTCCTGATTGGAGTGGCCTCCTCGATAGCCGGTCTCTACGCCTCGTTCCACGCGGGTGTCGCCGCGAGCCCGGCCGTCGTCCTCGCCGCCACCCTCGCCTTCGCGGTCGCGCTGCTGGCCACCTCGCTGCGCCGCACGCGCCTCCCGGCGTCCGCGACGGAGTGAGGGCGGCGTGGAGACGCCGCCTGCCGCGCGCCCTAACATGCCCGTAACGAGCGCGTGAGACCCTGAGCCGAGCCTCGCTGCCCTCCCGGTTGAGCGGCGGCAGGGGCCGCCGTAGGCTGGTTGCGCTCCCCGTGTCCAGCGAGAGCGCGCACGAGGCCGCTTGATCGAGGCAGCTGGCGAGGCGATGGTCGCAAAACTTGTAGACAGCGAGGCGGAGCCGTTGCCCTCGGCGGCAGCACCGCCCGCGTCGCCCGCCGAGCCTCCGAAACGCCCCGAGCGCCCGAACGTCGACCGCAAGGCGCGGCTGCTGCTTGAGCTGAAGCTGCCGGACAAGCAGCCAGCCGAGGTCCGCCGCGGCAACTGGGACGAGGTCTTCCACCTCTTCGATCCGGAGACCGCCAAGGCCGAGGCAACCCGTTGTATCCAGTGCCCCGCCGCTCCCTGCCAGGTCGCCTGTCCCGTCGGCAACGACATCCCCGCCTCCTTCTGGCTGCTCGAACAGGGCGACTTCGACGGCGCCGCCAACGTCTTCCGCGAGACCAGCGAGCTGCCCGAGATGTGCGGACGGCTCTGCCCCCAGGAGCGGCTCTGCGAGGGCCATTGCGTCGTCGGCAAGAAGGGCGAGCCGGTCGCCATCGGCAAGCTCGAGACCTTCGTGACGGAGTGGCAGCTCGCCAACGGCAAGCCGCCGCCCGCCGTGGTTGCGCCCGCGACCGGCAAGAGCCTCGCGATCATCGGATCCGGGCCCGCCGGCATCGGCGTCGCCGAGCGCGTCGCGCGCGACGGCCATCGTGTCGTCGTCTACGACGCCTGGCCGGTGGCTGGCGGGCTGCTGCACTACGGCATCCCCAACTTCAAGCAGAACAAGGCGACCGTCGCCGACCGCATCGAGCGCCTGCGCGACCTCGGCGTCGAGTTCGTCCTCGGCGTGCGCATCGGCGCGGACGTCGCCTTCGAGGATCTCGAGCGCGAGTTCGACGCCGTCTTCGTCGCCGCCGGCGCGATCGAGGGCGTGCAGCTGGGGCTGGAGCACGAGGACGCGCCCGGCGTCTATGAGGCGACCGAGTTCCTGGTGCGCGGCAACCTGCCGCCGGAGGACCTGCCCGAGGGCCTGCGCCAGCCGCTGCCACAGGTGCGCAGCGTGGTGGTGATCGGGGGCGGGGACACCTCGATGGACTGCGTGCGCACGGCGGTGCGGCTCGGCGCGGAGGAGGTGCGGCTCGTCTACCGCCGCACGGAGTTGGAGATGCAGGGCCGCGAGGAAGAGCGCATCCATGCCCACGAGGAGGGCGTGATCTTCGAGTTCCTCACCACTCCCACCGGCATCGTCGTCGATGACCGGGGCGCCTTCCGTGCGCTGCGCTGCCAGCTCATGGAACTCGGCGAGCCCGACGAGAGCGGACGCGCCCGCCCCGTGCCGCTCGCCGGCAGCAGCATCGAGATCGAGGCCGACGCGCTCGTCCTCGCCATCGGCTACAACGTCGAGGATGGCTGGGGCGAGATCGTTCCGGCGCTCGAGCGCGACCCCTGGGGCCGCTTCACCGTCGATCCGCGAACGATGCGCACGAACCGCAGCGGCGTCTTCGCCGCCGGCGACGACGTGAACGGCGCCGACCTCGTCGTCACCGCCCTCGCGGACGCCCACGTCGCCGCCGCGAGCATCAAGGACTGGCTGAGCGGCGGCGACTGGTAGGCGCTCGCCGGCCCTCGATTGGGCGCTCCATGCCGCAGGTTGGGTGCGGCTCCGATTGGCGCTGCGTTAGCTCGAATCCACCGATCGAAGCTTGAAGGGGCGGGCTGCCGGGCTGCCGGAGCGTTCGGCGGGCGTGCCGGCGTTCGCCGGGCGGTGCCGGAGCGAGGAGCCGTCGCTCAGCGTCGCTCAGCGCGGCTCGGGGGCGCTGAGGGCGCCGGCGCGAGGGTGCGCGAGGCGTGCGCGGGCATGCTGGCGCGAGCCTCGGACCCGTGTTGGCGCTGTGAGCGAGCGTCAGGCCGGGAGCGGTAACGCCCGTAACCGCGCCAGGGCGGCTGCCCACTGGCCAGCCCAGGGCCAGCGCTTCGCGAGGTGCAGGGTCCAGCGCCGTGCAGAATGGGTGAGCCGTCCGGCGAGAGCGAAGTAGCGCCGCCTGAGCGTCCTGGTCGTCACGATCCCCTCGCCGAGCCCGAGCCGCGCCGTCCAGCGGGCGAGGTTGTGCGCGATCACCTGCACCGCGAGCCACGCCCCGTTCGCGCCGAAGCGGCCCGAGGGGAGATGGTTCAGCCCGACGCCGTACTTGAGGTCACGGATCGTGTTCTCGATCTCGGCGTGACGGCGATGGTCGGCCTCCAGCTCCAGCAGCTCCCCGGCGCGATCGGTGATGAAGGCGTGGTAACTATAGTTCGCAAAGAGCGCGAGCTGTGAGCCGGGCGTCGGCTTGACGCGCCGCACGATGAGCCGCACCGCGGTGGCATCCTCCTTGTGCTGGAACGGCGTGTAGGTCGTCTCGGCGACATCCGCGCCGCCCGGCAGCCAGTACGGGATCGGCGTCCAGTCCTCTTCCGGGATCGCCTCGATCAGCGTGCGTACGTTCGGCTGCTGGCGAATGGTGATGGAGAAGCGGACATCCTGCTTGCGGCAGACGGCGACGACGGCGTGGTTGTAGAAGCCGCTGTCGGCGCGCACCGTGAGCTGCCCGCTCGCCCCGGCGTCGCGCACCCGCGCCACCGTCTCACGCAGGAAGTGGGCGGCGCCGCGGGCGGTGTTGGCGCGGCCCTCGCGCAGCCGCGCCATCAGCACGTCACCCGTCCCGGCCGCAACGGCGAGCAGCGGGTGATAGCCGCGCACGCCCGTGTAGCCGTGGTGCCGGGCGCCCTCCTTCGCCAGGCCGTAGGTCTCGCAGATCGTCGAATCGAGGTCGATCGTGAACGGCGCCGCGCCCGGGCCCGCTCCGGCCGCCCAGCTGCGGGCGAGCAACTCGCGGCTGAGGCGGTCGAGCTGGCGGACGTGGCCCCAGCTGAAGCTGCGCAGGAAGACACCGAGCGTGGACGGCGCCTTGACGGTGCAACCGAGCACGCTCGCCGTCCCGCCGGCGCGCAACGCAGCGGCGTCGTCGATGCACTCGCCGCCCGCGAGCGCCGAGGCGACCAGGGTCAGCAGCTTGTCGCCGGCGTTCGCCCGGCCCGGCGCGTCACCGAGGTCGAGGTAGCTGTCGGCGAGCTCTTGCAAACCGAGATGCTGGGCGAGCGTGGCCGGGAGGAGCAGCCCCGCATCGGCCACCAGGCGGTCGTCGTCGAAGGCGATGTCTATCCGGTCGGGGTCGCTCGTTGGTAGCATCGAATGGGTGCTCCCTGTGGCTGTGACGTGATTCGGTCAAAAACCATTGTCCCAGCTACAGCGGAGCACCCAACCGCAACCGCTCATGCGCTCTTCTTCGGTGGATCCCGGGTTAGAGTGCGTGAGCAACAAGCAAGCGAAAGAACAGGGCGCCGGACGGCGCATGACGAGGGGGATCGAGATGGCGATCGCAGTGGGCCAGGAGGCCCCGGACTTCACGTTGCCCAACGAGGACGGCGAAGACGTCACGCTCTCCGCACTGCGCGGCGCGCCGGTGGTGCTGGTCTTCTACACCTTCGACTTCTCCGGCATCTGCACGGGCGAGCTGTGCGAGATCCGCGACGACTACTCGGAGTGGATGGACCTCGGTGCGCAGGTGTTCGGCATCAGCCGCGACAGCCGCTTCTCCCACGCGGCCTACAAGGAGGCGCACCAGCTCCCCTACTCCCTGCTCGCGGACATCAAGGGCGAGACCGCGAAGGCCTACGACACCTGGAACGAGGGCCTCTGGGCAGCCGAGCGGCTGACCGTCGTGATCGACAAGGCCGGCACGATCGGGCACATCGTCAAGAACCCGATCCCGGACGCGCGCGACCACTCGGCGATCGGTGACGCGGTCAGGGCCGCGAGTTAGCAGCCTCCGCCGCACGCGCATGGCCCTCGACTTCCACTCGCTCTCGCGAGGGGACGTGCTGCCGCCGATCGCGCTCAGCGTGAGCGCGGACGACGCGCGCGCCTACCTCGACGCCACCGGCGAGCCCGCCGAGCGCTGGACGGAGGCCGTCCCGCCGCTGGCGCAGGGCGCCTTCATCCTCGGCGCGCTGATGGAGCAGATGGCGTTGCCGGCGGGCGCACTGCACACCGGCCAGGAGTTCGCCTTCCTGCGCGCCGTCGCCCCCGGCGAGCCGCTCGAGGCGCGCATCGAGGTGGCGCAGCACAGCGAGCGCCGCGGTTCGCTGATCGTCGCCTTCGAGCTCGAGCTGCGCGCCGCGGACGGCGAGCCGGTGCTGCGCGGCCGCAGCACGGTGATCGCGCCCGCCCGCACGGAGGGCGCGGCCTCGTGAGCGCCGAGGCGCCCGCCGTTACCCCCGTGACGCGGCTGATCGACCAGGATCGGGTCGATCGCTACGCCGCCGCGGCCCGCGACCCGAACCCGATCCACACCGACGCGGAGTTCGCCGCCGCCAGCGACTTCGGCGGCCGCATCGCGCACGGGATGCTCGTGCTCGCCCTTGTCTCCGAGGCGATGACGGGCGCCTTCGGGCGGCGCTGGGCGGAGAGCGGCGCGCTGCGGGTGCGCTGGCGCGCCCCCGCCGTGCAGCCGGTCGAAGTCACCGCGCACGCCGAGCCTCGCGGCGTCGCCGACGGCGTCGCCAGCTACGACGTCCGCTGCGAGGCCGCTGACGGCTCCGTGCTGCTGAGCGGCACGGCCACGGTCGCCCTCGGCGCCTCGGACGCGTGAGCGCGCCGCTCGACCTCGCCGCGGCGCTGGCCGCACTTTCGGACGAGCGCCCCGTGTTCCACTCGGAGGCGGACTTCCAGCACTCGCTCGCCTGGGTCATCCGCGGGCAGCACGAGGACATCGAGGTGCGGCTGGAGCGCCCTGTGACGTTGGACGGGAAGCGTGCGCACATCGACATCTGGCTGCGCGGCGCGGACGGGGAGCGGGCGCTTGAGTTGAAGTACTGGGCGCGCGAGGGCGAACTGACCGTGACCGACGAGAGCTTCCAGCACCGTGGGTGGGCCGGTGACATCGACCGCTGCGGCTTCTGGAAGGACGTGGCACGCGTTGAGCGGCTCGTCGTGGGCGGCTCCGCCCAGGGTGGGTACGTGGTTGCGCTCACCAATATCGCTGGCTGCTGGGGCGAGCCGCGAAGCGGATGGGAACGTACAAACGATGCCGCATTCCGCATCCACGAATCGCTGAGCGTCGGTGGCACGCTCGATTGGGCAGAGAAGACTGCCGTCAGCACGCGGAAGCTGTGTAGCGCGCCGATCACCCTGCGTGGCAGTTACAAGACTGGATGGAAGCCCTACTCGACTCCCGCGCCGGGCCTCGCGGGCGGGGAGTTCCGCTACCTGCTGCTCGATGTCGGCGCAGCGCTGGGGGTGTCGTGAGCGACGAGGGCATCGACCCGGCGCTGCGCGATCAGTACTGCTTCGGCTGCGGGCGGCATAACCCGCTCGGCTTCCACCTCGAGTTCGAGCGCGACGGCGGCGACGTGGTGGCCAGCTACACGCCTCGGCGCGAGGACAGCGGCTACCCCGGCCTGATGCACGGCGGCCTCGCCACGCTGCTGCTCGACGAAGCGATGGGCTGGGCGATGTACGTCGACCGCGTCTTCGCCGTCACCGCGCGCATGCAGACGCGGTTCCGCCGCCCCGTCACCCTCGACCGCCCGCTGCTGGTGCGTGGCCGCATCGATCGCGCGCGCGGCCGCCGCATCGAGGTCAGCGCCGAGCTCTACGACGAGGACGGCGAGCGCGTCGTCGAGGCCTCGGGCCTGTTCCTGCGCATGGACGCGGAGGCGGAGGCGCAGGCCCTCGAGGTGATGCGCCGCGAGTTCGGCACGTCGCTGGACTGAGGCGGTCCGGCTCCCTCTCCCTTGGGAGAGGGCGGGGGTGAGGGGCACGCCAGACTTCCGAGCGGCAACGAACTTCCGTGGGCCGGCGCGTCCTTCGGGGGGCTGTTCCGATCGGACGCGAGGATACCTCGCAGGGCCCCCCACACCTCCATCCCGGACGAGCAGGCGCTGCGCGCCGCTCGGGCCCGCCCGCCCGCCCCCGGATTCTTTTCTCTGTGGGGGCAAAGCCCCCCACGCCCCCCAGGGTCCGCTGCACACCACGCAACCCTCGAGGGCGGTCCGGCCCTCCGCGCCTCGGAGTGAGGTGGGGGTGAGGGCTCTCGACCGCTCACCCGCCCGGCGTGATGGTCTCCACGGCGCGCCACATGTACCAGGAGGCGACGGTGCGGTAGGGCGCCCAGGGCGCGCCGATCTCGAGCGCCTGCTTCGGCGTCGGCGTCTCGGGCAGGCCGTAGGCCGCCTGCATGCCCTTGCGCACGCCGAGGTCGCCTGTCGGCAGCACGTCGGGGCGGCCGAGCTCGAACATCAGGAACATGTGCGCCGACCACTCGCCGATGCCGCGCACAGCCGTCAGCCGCTCGATCACGTCGGCGTCGCCGAGGTCCGCGATCGCGGCGAAGTCGAGCGCGCCGTCCACGCAGTGCTGCGCGAGGTCGCGCAGGTAGCCCGCCTTCTGGCGCGAGACGCCCGCGCCGCGGAACTCCTCGTCGCTCGCGGCGAGGATGGCGACCGGGTCCGGTGTGCGCTCCTCGTCGCCGTGGAGGGCGAAGAAGCGGCGCTGGATCGCGCGCGCCGCTGCGCCCGCGAGCTGCTGGAACAGGATCGAGCGCACCATCGAGGCGTAGGGGTCGCCGCCGGGGCGCGGGCGGTAGGGCCCGTGCTCCTCGATCAGCGCGCCGACCACCGGGTCGGCCTCGCGCAGGTGCGCGTAGGCGGCGCGGGCGGAGAAGCGGAGGCGGCGCGGCATCGGCGCATCCTACCCCGTCAGCGGCTCGCGCCCTCGCGGCGGCGGATGCCCGCCAGCCAGCGCTCGGCCTCGCGCGGGGTGCGCAGGCGCACGAAGGTGAGGTGCGCGTTCGCGGGGTCGGCCATCGCCGCCTCGTACTGGCGGCGTCGGCGGCGGAAGGTGCGCAGGAACCAGAGCAAGATCGGCTCCCTGCTCATGAAGGACCGGCGGAAGCTTTCGCGGTTGCCCTGCCACAGCTCCTCGCGCCTCACGGAGCGCAGCACCGTGCGCCGCAGCAGCAGCCAGCCGCTCACGAGGAAGGGGTAGTCGAGCCAGACGACGGTCTGCGCGCGATCCCACGAGATCGCGCATCACCGCCGAGTAGTTGCCGTCGACGACCCACCCCCCGCCCTCGGTGGCCGCCGCCGTGCGCTCCGTGAAGACCTCGTCCGGGACCTCGACCCAGTCCTCGGCGAAGTGCAGCGCGTCGAGCTCGACATGCGTCGAGCCGAGCCGCTCGGCCAGCTTCCACGCGAGCACGCTCTTGCCCGCGCCGGTGCTGCCGACGACGACGATGCGCTCGCTGACCGCCCTGCTCATTCGTTTCCGGAATCCAGCCACCCGATGATCGCGCGTTCCACAGCGGGAGGCATCAGGACGAGTTGCGGCTCCAGCCGGGTGTGCCGCGCACCTTGGCCCGGCGCGAGAATGCGAGGTGCTCCTCGTCGAGCGGCGTCCACTCCTCCTCGGCGATGCGCTCGGCGTCGCCGGGGCTGCCGGGGCGGCGTAACTCGGACCAGTACAGCACGTCGTCGCCGCCCTCCCGCGTGCGGAAGACGACCTCGATCGCCATGCCGTCACCGGCGAGGGTCGCGATGCACTCCTCGCGGCGATCGTTGAGCATCCGCATCCAGCGGTCCGCCTCGGCGCTCTGGCCGTCCCGGATGCGGTGCCGCGTGAGCGCGACCTCGAGGCCTGCCGGCGTGATCGCATCGCCGACCATCTCGCCCTCCGACGATCCCGAACGCCAGCAGCAGCCCCTCCGCGGCGCCTCACCGAGCCGTGCGCCGTCCCCGGCAGACCCTGCGCCGCCGCACCCCCGTCGTGGGAGCGACCCCGGCGCGGGAGCGACTTACATGTATTGGCCGCCGTTGGGGCTGAGCTGGGAGCCGGTGAACCAGCCGCCCTCGGTGCAGAGGAAGCGCACCACGGCCGCGATCTCCTCGGGCTCGCCGAAGCGGCCGAGGGGAATCTGACTGCGGATGCTGTCCTGGATGTCCTCGGTCAGGGAGGTCACCATGTCCGTCGCGATGAAGCCGGGGCACACCGCGTTGACGGTGATGTTGTTACGCGCGAGCTCCTTCGCGACTGCCTTCGTGAACGCGATCATCCCGGCCTTCGCGGCGGCGTAGTTCGCCTGCCCGGCGTTGCCCATCTGCCCGATGATCGACGACATGTTGATGATCCGGCCGTAGTTGGCTTCGCGCATGTGCGGGACCGCGGCGCGCGTGCAGTAGAACATCGACGACAGGTCGGTCTGGATGACCTCGTCCCAGTCCTCGACAGGGAGCCGCGCGACCGTGCGGTCGCGGTTGATGCCGGCGTTGTTGACGAGGATGTCGATCTTGCCGAGCTCCTCGACCGCGGTCTCGATGACGTCCGCGGCCTCTTGAGCGTCGGACACGTCGGCCTTGACGAGGACCACGGTGCCGCCGAACTCGTGGATCGCGTCGCGCGTCGCCTCGGCGGCGTCGGCGTTCGACAGGTAGTTAACGACGACACTTGCGCCCTCGCGCGCCAGTTCGATGGCGCACGCGCGCCCGATTCCGCGGCTTGCGCCGGTGACCACCGCAACCTGTCCCTCGAGTGCACCCGCCATGTCAGACCTCCCGTTACCGAACGCCGCGATCCGCTGCCCCTCGCGGATCCGATCTGTTTGCGGTGGTGTTGTAACGCAGGAACGGCTTGCGGACGACCGCTAGACGACGGTGGGCGGGATGTACTCGCCCCACTCCTCGCGCAGCACGCCGCACATCTCGCCCAGCGTCGCGTAGCTGCGCACGGCGTCGAGCACCGGCTCCATCAGGCTGACGTCGCCGCGCGCGGCCTCGCGCAGGCCCGCCAGCGAGGCGCCGACGGCGGCCTCGTCGCGCTCGCCGCGCACCCGCGCCAGCCGCTTCAGCTGCGCGCCGATCACCGTGGGGTTGGGGCGGAAGATCGGCGTCGCGTTCTCGTCCTCGTCGACGTACTGGTTGACGCCGACGACGACGCGCTCGCCGCTCTCGACCTCGCGCTGGTAGGCGACCGAGGCCTCCTGGATCTCGGACTGCATGTAGCCGCCCTCGATCGCAGAGACGGCGCCGCCGATGTCCTCGACGCGGTCGATGATGGACTGTGCCTGCGCTTCCAGCTCGCCGGTCAGCCACTCCACGTAGTAGGAGCCGGCGAGCGGGTCCACGGTGTCGGCCGCGCCGGTCTCCTCGGCGATGATCTGCTGCGTGCGCAGCGCGAGCTGCTGCGCCTCCTCGGTGGGCAGCGCCAGCGCCTCGTCGTAGCAGGAGAGCGCGAGCGACTGCACGCCGCCGAGCACGGCCGCGAGCGCCTGCACGGCGGAGCGCGTGAGGTTGTTGAGCGGCTGCTGGGCGGTGAGCGTGGAGCCGCCGGTCTGCGTGTGCGTGCGCAGCGTCATCGCGTTCGGGTTGGTCGCGCCGTAGCGCTCCTTCATCGCGCGCGCCCACATCCGGCGCAGCGCGCGGAACTTCGCGACCTCCTCGAAGAAGTAGTTGTGCGTGTTGAAGATCCAGGAGATGCGCGGCGCCACCTCGTCGACCGTCGCTCCCCGCGCGATGCTGCGGTCGAGGTAGGCGAAGGCGTTCGCGAAGGCGAATGCCACCTCCTGCGCGGCCGTCGAGCCGGCCTCGCGGATGTGGTAGCCGGAGACGGAGATCGAGTTGAAGCGCGGCGCCTCGCGCGCGCAGTAGTTGATCAGATCCGCCGCGAAGCGAACCGAGGGCCCCGGAGGGAAGATGTAGGTGCCGCGTGCGACGTACTCCTTGAGCACGTCGTTCTGCGCGGTGCCGGTGATCACGTCCGGCTCGTGCCCCTGCTTCTCCGCCGCCACGATGTACATCGCGACGATGATCGGTGCGGGCGCGTTGATCGTCATCGAGGTGGAGATGCCGTCCAGCGGGATGCCCTCGAACAGCGTCTCCATGTCCGCCAGCGAGTCGATGGCGACGCCGACCTGGCCGACCTCGCCGGCGGCCATCGGGTGGTCCGAGTCGTAGCCGGTCTGGGTCGGCAGGTCGAAGGCGACGGAGAGGCCGGTCTGGCCGTTGGCGAGCAGCTCGCGGAAGCGCTCGTTGGTCTCCTCGGGCGTGCCGAAGCCGGCGTACTGGCGCATCGTCCAGAGCCGCCCGCGGTACATCGTCGGCTGCACGCCGCGCGTGAACGGGTACTGGCCGGGGAAGCCGATGTCGTCGAGGTAGTCGACGGAGTCGACGTCGTTCGGGGTGTAGAAGCGGCCGGCCGGGGCGGACGAGGTGCGGAACTCCTCGCGCCGCTCGGGGAAGCGCTTGAGCACCTTGGCCAGCGCATCCTGCTCCCAGGCGCCCTGCGCCTCGGCGATGGCGGTGTGCTGCTGAGGCTTCATCATCGGCCTGCTCCGTTGCTATCCCTCGTGCCCGCGCCGCGGGTCAGGCGAGCGCCTCGACCAGCACGAGCGCGTCGCCGCGGATGACCTCGACGCCGTCCTGGTTGCTCACGGTCGTGTTCAGCGCGACGGAACTGCGATCCGTGTCCACCGAGGTCGCCTCGACGGTTGCGGTGAGCGTGTCGCCCGGTTTCACCGGGGCGCGGAAGCTCAGGTTCTGCCGCAGGTAGACCACAACGCTGTCCGGCGCGAGCCGGGTTCCAAGCGCGGCCGAAATCACTCCCGCAGCGAGGATACCGTGTGCGATCGGCTCCTTGAAGCGGGTGCGCGCCGCGTAGTCGGGGTCGCTGTGCAGCGGGTTGGTGTCGCCTGAGACATCGGTGAACTTTGCGATGTCCTCCGCGGTGACGGTCTTCTCG
Source organism: Dehalococcoidia bacterium (assembly GCA_965261685.1). GTDB lineage: Bacteria > Chloroflexota > Dehalococcoidia > UBA2979 > UBA2979 > VXMT01. The sequence continues at coordinate 693,621 of CBDHDI010000028.1, read as the reverse complement.
AAGCTCACGGTCGTGCCCTCGACGATGCCCTGGACGCCGTCTGCCATCTCGCCCCCTCGCTCGCTCGCCGGCGCGCTCTGGCGCGCAGTCCGGCGCGGCGGCATCGTACGAGGGCGGCTCCGGGCGCGTCCATCGCCTGCCGGGGCGAGGCCGGCGGAGAATTGGGGCAGTTATTGACCAAAAATGTGAAAGAATGTTGACGCTGGCCGCAAGTCGGCGATAATGGAAGCAGAGAGCACACCCGCTTGCGGCGAGCGGGAACAGGCGCTTCACAAGACCGCGACGCGACTGTAGAGGGGCCGGGAGCAACCCTGAGAGGATGCTCCCGGTGCAGGAAGGCGCAGCGAGTGGCCCAACGGGTTGTTCTGCAACGAGCACGAGACGAACTTGCGCGCATCCTCTACGAGCGCGGCGACTGCAGTGTCGCCGAACTGGCGCTGGAGATCGGCGTCTCGCAGGGCTCGATCCGCCGCCACCTCGACATCATGGTCGCCGAGGGCCTGCTCGACACCACGCTGGTGCGCCAGCCGCGCGGACGGCCCGCCACCCGCTACTCGCTCAGCGAGGCGGGGGAGGAACGCTCCGGAGCCGATCACTACACGAGCCTGATCGGACGGTTGCTGCCCGCCCTCGCCAGCCTCTCCGAGGACGAGGTCTCGGGCCGGCCGGGCGAGGTGATCCTCGGGCGCGTCTACAGCCGCGTCGCCGAGGATGTCGCCCGTGAGCGCGGCGGCGCCGTGCGCAGCGAGGAACTGGGAACGCGCCTCGAGGAAGTCGTCGCCGCACTCAGCGACGAGGGCATCCTCACCGAGGTCCGCGACGAGGGCGAGGTCTACCGGCTGAGCAACGTCGGCTGCCCCTGCCCCTCGACGGCGAGCGAGACGAACGCGGCCTGCGAGGCGGACCGTTACAGCATTGAACTGCTCGTCGGCAGACCCGTCGAGCAGGTAGCGACGATCGCGGGAGGCGGAGCCTGCTGCGAGTACCAGGTGCGAAAGCCCGCCACGGCGGGGGCGCGAAGAGTGGAGCCGAAATGAGCGAACCGATCATCGAGTTGCGTGATCTGCACGTCAGTATCGCCAGTGAGCCCCACCTGCAGATCGTCAAGGGCGTTGACCTGACCGTGGGCGCCGGCGAAGTGCACGCGCTGATGGGCCCCAACGGCTCGGGCAAGAGCACGCTCGCGAACGCGATCGCGGGCAGCCCGGCCTACGTGATCGACTCGGGCGAGGTGCGCTACCGCGGCGAGGACGTCACCAGGCTGACGCCGGACGCGCGCGCCCGCCTCGGGATGTTCCTCTCGTTCCAGTACCCGACGCCGATTCCCGGCGTGACGATGGTCAACATGCTGCGCATGGCGATCAAGGCGCGGCGCGGCGAGGAGCCCTCCGCCCGCGAATTCCTCGCCGAGCTGCGCGAGACGCTGCAGACGCTGCGCATGGACGAGGAATTCGCGCGCCGCTACGTCAACGACGGTTTCTCCGGCGGCGAGAAGAAGCGCGCCGAGATCCTGCAGCTGGGGATGCTCAAGCCGGAGCTCGCGATCCTCGACGAGACGGACTCCGGCCTCGACGTGGACGCCCTGCGCACCGTCGCCGAGGGCGTCAACACGCTGCACCACCCGGGGATGGGCATCCTGCTGATCACGCACTACCAGCGGATCCTCAACTACATCACGCCGGACCGCGTGCACGTGCTGTTCGACGGGCGCATCGTGCGTTCGGGCGGTCCGCAACTGGCGCACCAGATCGAGGCCGGCGGTTACGATCCAATCCTGCAGGAGGTCGGGCTCGCCGAGACCGCGGCGGCCCCGGCCGCCTCCTGAGGACCGAACGAGAAACAGGCGCACACGGGGGAACAAGCCCATGACGATCGTCAATCCAAAAGCACGCGAGACCGTCGGCGAGTACCAGTGGGGCTTCCACGACGACGAGGTGCCGCTGTTCCGCGCGGAAAAGGGCCTCGGCGAGGAGGTCGTGCGCCAGATCTCGGCGATCAAGGACGAGCCCGAGTGGATGCTCGAGTTCCGCCTCGACTCGCTGCGCACCTTCTTCGAGAAGGATGACCCGACGTGGGCGGGCAGCCCCGAGCTGCTCGCCGCGATCAACTTCGACGACATGACCTACTACGTGCGCGCCACCGACAAGGACTCCAGCAACTGGGATGACGTGCCGGAGTACATCAAGGACACCTTCGACAAGCTCGGCATCCCGGAGGCGGAGCGCCAGTTCCTCGCCGGGGCGGGCGCGCAGTACGACTCCGAGGTCGTCTACCACAACATCCGCGAGGACCTCGCGAAGCAGGGCGTCATCTTCCTCGGGATGGACCAGGGGCTGGCGGAGCACGGGGACCTGGTGCGCGAGTACTTCGGGTCGCTGGTGCCGCCGGGGGACAACCGCTACGCGGCGCTGAACAGCGCGGTCTGGTCCGGCGGCTCCTTCATCTACGTGCCGCCCGGCGTCCAGGTGGACGTCCCGCTGCAGGCCTACTTCCGCATCAACACGGAGAACATGGGCCAGTTCGAGCGCACGCTGATCATCGCCGACGAGGGCTCGTACCTGCACTACGTCGAGGGCTGCACCGCGCCGACCTACAGCTCGGACTCGCTGCACTCGGCCGTCGTCGAGATCATCGTCAAGAAGAACGCGCGGGTCCGCTACACGACCATCCAGAACTGGTCGAACAACGTCTACAACCTGGTGACGAAGCGAGCCGCTGCCTACGAGAACGCCGTCATGGAGTGGGTCGACGGCAACATCGGCTCGAAGCTGACGATGAAGTACCCGTCGGTCTACCTGATGGAGCCGGGCGCGCACGGCGAGATTCTCTCGCTGGCCTTCGCCGGCGACGGGCAGCACCAGGACGCGGGCGGCAAGATCGTCCACGTCGCGCCGCGGACCTCCTCGGCGATCGTCTCCAAGTCCGTCTCGCGTGGCGGCGGGCGCACCTCCTACCGCGGCCTGCTCAAGGTCCACGAGGGCGCCGAGGACTCCACCTCCACCGTGCGCTGCGACGCGCTGCTGCTGGACGAGCATTCCCGCTCCGACACCTACCCGACGATGGAGGTCGACGAGGAGAAGGTCACGATCGGCCACGAGGCCTCGGTCTCCAAGCTCGGCGACGACCAGCTCTTCTACCTGATGTCGCGCGGCATCACGGAGGAAGAGGCCTCCAAGATGGTCGTCAACGGCTTCGTCGAGCCGATCGTCAAGGAACTGCCGATGGAGTACGCGATCGAGCTGAACCGCCTGATCGAACTCCAGATGGAAGGCTCCGTCGGCTAGGGCTCCGGCGGAGTCGCAGAGGATCACGATGAGCGAGACCACCACAGAGGTCGCCACGCCCTACGCGGAGCAGGCCGTGCTCGCCGCCGCCGTCGAGCGTGGCGAGCCGGGCTGGCTGCTGGAGCGCCGTGCCGAGGCCGCACGCGCCTTCGCCGCGACGCCACTGCCCTCGCCCTCGCTGCGCCCCTGGCGCTACACGGACGTGACCCGGCTGGACCTCGGCGCGTTCGCGCCGGCGGAGACGCCGATCGCGATCGAGGGCGGCAGGGACGAAGGCGGCGCCTACGCGGGCACGCTCAGCGGCGCCCTCGAGAGCCACGGCCGCCTCGTCGCCGATCGCCTCGGTGCGCTCATCCCGGCGACCGAAGGCAAGTTCGTCGCCGCCAACGCCGCGCTCTGGAGCGGCGGCGCGCTGGTGTATGCGCCGGCGGGCGTCGCCTTCGAGGAGCCCATTGTCATCACCATCGACGCGAGCGACCTCGCCGATGCGGCGCTGTACCCGCGGCTGCTGATCGAGGCCGGGGAGCAGTCCGAGGTGAGCGTGGTGCTGCGCATTCGCTCCGGCGACGCCCCACTGCTCGCATCAGGTGTGGTCGAGATCGAGGCTGCGCAGGCCGCGCGCGTGCGGCTGCTGATCGACGACCGCTGGGGCGCGGCGACGCAGGACTTCACGACGATCCGCGCCCGGCTCGGCCGCGACGCCGACCTGAAGGTCGCCTCGCTGGCCATCGGCGGCGCGATTCTCAAGCAGACCGTCGAGGTCATGCTCGAGGGCGAGGGCGCGAACTCCTCGATCCGCGCCGTCGCGCTCGGCGACGAGGACCAGCACTTCGACTTCGTGACGCTGCAGGACCACGTCGGGCCGCGCACGATCTCCGACGTCGAGGTGAAGGCCGCCCTCGCCGGCGCCTCGCGCTCGATCTACTACGGCATCACGCGCGTCGAGGAAGGCGCGAGCGGGTCCGCGGCCAACCAGCAGAACCGCAACCTGCTGCTCTCCGGCAACGCCAGGGCGGACTCCGACCCCGTGCTCGAGATCCTGACCGCCGACGTGATCCGCTGCGGCCACGCGGCGACCGTCGGTCCGGTCGACCAGGAAGCGCTGTTCTACCTGCAGAGCCGCGGCCTCGACCGCCGCACCGCGCTGCAGTTGCTGGTCAACGGCTTCTTCCAGTCCGTCGCGCGCGGCCTCGCCGTCGAGGGCATCGCCGACGACCTGGAGCGCACGGTCTTCGCGAAGCTCGCGAAATCCGTGCTGTGATGGCGGCTTCGTGAGCCGCGAACGCGTCGCCGCCGTCTCCGACGTTCCCGAGGGCGAGGTGCTCGTCGTCGAGTGCGGCGGGCGCTCGCTGGCCCTCAGCAACGTCGACGGCGAGCTATTCGCGATCGACAACGTCTGCACGCACGACGGCGGACCGCTGGGCGAGGGGCGGCTCTGGAACGGGCGCGTGATCTGCCCGCGACACGGCGCCGCCTTCGACGCGCGCAGCGGGCGCGCGATCACGCTTCCCGCCGTGCGCGGCGTCAGCACCTACCCCGTCAGCGTCGAGGGCGATGGTGCCTACGTGGAGTGCGATGGGGAGGCGTCGTCGTGACCTCGAACGTCGCTTCCGGCGGCGCCGCGGGCGTCTTCGACATCGAGCGCATCCGGCGCGACTTCCCGGTCCTCAAGCGCGAGGTGAACGGCCGCCCGCTGGTCTACCTCGACAACGCCGCGACCTCGCAGAAGCCGGTCCAGGTGATGGCCGAGATCACGCGCTACTACCGTGACATCAACTCCAACATCCACCGCGGCGTGCATACGCTGTCCGTGGAGGCGACCGAGCGCTACGAGGCCGCACGCGAGCGGGTGCGCGCCTTCTTCGGTGCGCCCGACGTGTCCGAGATCATCTTCACGCGCAACACCACCGAGTCGATCAACCTCGTCGCGCACGCCTTTGGCCGCGCCTTCCTTCAAGCCGGCGACGAGGTGCTGATCAGCGAGATCGAGCACCACTCCAACATCGTGCCCTGGCAGATGCTGCGCGAGGAGCGCGGCATCGCGCTGCGCCACATCCCGATGCTGCCCGACGGCACGCTGGACCTCGACGAGGCGCGGCGGCTGATCGGCCCGCGCACGAAGCTGCTCTCGATCACGTTGATGTCGAACGCCCTCGGCACGATCGTCCCCGTCGCCGAGCTGGCCGAGCTGGCGCGAGCGCAGGGGGCGCGCGTGCTGGTGGACGCCGCACAGGCCGCACCGCACCTGCCGATCGACGTGGGTGAGCTGGGCGTGGACTTTCTCGCCTGCTCCGCGCACAAGATGCTCGGCCCGACCGGCGTGGGCGTGCTCTGGGGCCGCCGCGAGCTGCTGGAGGAGATGCCGCCCTTCCTCGGAGGCGGCGACATGATCGCCAGCGTCAGCCTCGAGGAATCGACCTGGAACAAGCTGCCGTACAAGTTCGAGGCGGGCACCCCGAACATCGCCGGGGTGATCGGCTTCGGCGTGGCGCTCGACTACCTCGAGGCCGTCGGCATGGACGCGATCCGCCGCCACGAGCGCGACCTGACCGCCTACGCGCTCGACCGGCTGATCGACGTGCCCGGGGTCACGCTCTACGGCCCGCTCGACCCCGATCTGCGCGGCGGCGTGGTCTCGTTCGGCCTCGACGGCGTGCACCCGCACGACATCGGGCAGGTGCTGGACAGCCACGGCGTCGCGATCCGTGCCGGGCACCACTGCGCGCAGCCAGTGATGCGAAAGCTCGACGTGGCCGCGACCGCGCGCGCTTCGTTCTACCTTTACAACACCCGCCAGGAGGTAGACGTGCTGGAGGCGGCGGTGCGGGAGACGTCCGACTTCTTCGGAGGCTTTGGTGGCTGACCTCGACGATCTCTACCGCGAAATTCTGCTCGACCACTACCGCAGGCCGCGCAACCGCAGGCCGCTCGAGGCCGCGAACGCGAGCGCCGCAGGCTCCAACCCGCTCTGCGGCGACGAAATCACCCTGGAGCTGCTGCTCGACGACGACGGCCGCATCGCCGATGTGGCGTTCACCGGCCAGGGCTGCTCGATCTCGCAGGCCTCGAGCTCGCTGATGACCGAGCACGTCAAGGGACGCAGCTCCGAGGACGCCTCCTCCGCGATCGACGCCTTCCAGGCGATGATGGTCGAGGGCGAGGACGCCCCGCCGGAACTCGGCGACATCGAGGCACTGGCCGGGGTGCGGAAGTTCCCGATGCGCGTAAAGTGCGCCTCGCTGGGCTGGAAGACGCTGGAGCTTGCGCTCGCACAGCACGGCGCGGACGACGCGGCGCGCGCCGCCGTCACGACCGATGAGAGGAGCACCCCCAATGGCTGATCCGGCAACCGACGCCCCCGAGGCCGCCGCCGAGGAACGCCCGAGCGAGGAGCAGCTCTGGGAGGTGCTCCGCCAGATCGAGGACCCCGAGCTGCGGATGGGCATCGCCGAGCTGGGCCTGATCTACTACGTGAACATCGACGACGAGGGCCTCGTCACCATCGACATGACGCTGACCAGCCCGGCCTGCCCGGTGGGCCCGATGCTGCAAGGCCAGGCCTACCACCTGCTCACGCAGATGGACGGCGTCGAGGACGTCGAGGTGAACCTCGTATGGGATCCCCCGTGGGATCCGAAGACGATGGCCTCCGAAGAGGTGCGGATGCAGCTCGGCATCTGGTAGGCGAGGCTGCGCCCGCCCTCGAGGGCGGCCTGGTCCCGCGTGCCACTCGCCGAGCCGTGTAGCGCCGTGCCACCCGGCGCGAGCGCCCGGTACAGCAGACAGCGCCGCATGGACAGCCCCAACCAGCCCTCCGCCCCCACGCACAGCCGTCGCGCCGTGCTGCGCTCGGGCGTAACGGCGGCCGGCGGCCTGCTGCTCGCCGCCTGCATCCCCGGCGACGGCAAAGGCGAGGACGCCGGCGGCGAGGACACCAGCGGCGCGACCGCTGGCGGTGAGGACGCCGCCGAACGCGGCGCCGAGACGCCCGCGACGGCGACGCCCACTGCCACCGGGACTCCGGTTCCTTCGCTGCTTGCGCCAGACCAACCCGCTTCGGACGGTGAGCGCGGGATCATGCGCCAGGGCGTGGTCGGCGAGGCCGCCCCGTCGCCGCTGCTCAGCCACGCGCGCCTGGTCGCCGTCGATCCTCGCAGCGGCGCGATCCACGGCGACCTCGCGATGCGCGTCGAGCAGGCCGGCCCGCTCGATCTGGTCGTGCAGCTGCGGCCGGACGCCTTCTTCCACCCCGCGTCCGGGGGCGAGGCCGGCGAGCCCGTTGACGCCGAGGCCGTCGCGCGTGAGTTCTCCAACCGTGCGCAGCGAGGCGAGTTCCTCTTCGGCGGGGTCATCGACACCATCGAGACGCCGCAGGCGGACACGCTGCGGCTGCGCCTGGCTGCTCCCTTCGCGCTGTTCTTCGAGTTGCTCGGGGACACGGCCGCCGCCGCCATCCGCTCCGCTACGCGCTCGGAGTCCGGACAGCCGCTGGGATGCGGACCGTTCGTCGCCGAGCCGCGGATGGACGGCGGTGTCTCGCTGCGGCCGCATCCGCGCTACCACCAGCGCGGGCTGCCGCTGCTCAGCGAGCTGCGCATCGTCTCCGCCGAGCGCGAGGCCGCCCTCGACGCCGCATTCGAGAGCGGCGCGCTCGACATCATCCAGCTCAATCAACGGGACAGCGTGGTCCGGGCGGCGCAGCGTCCCGGCGCGCGGACGCTGACGCGCTCGACGCGGCGCGTGCGCGGTCTCGGACTCTCGCTTGTCGGCACGAAGGGCGGCAGGCGAGTGCGCTTTCACTCGGCCTTCCAGGATGAGCGCGTTCGTCGCGCACTCTTCCTGGCCCTCGACTACCGGCGGATCTCGGCGCGGGAGGGCGTTGCCGCCGATCACCCCACCGGCCCGGTCAGCCCGTCCTTCGCCTCGGACGCGCTGCCCCCGGCCGAACTCGCCGCACACCCGCTGTTCGTCCACGACCCCGCCGAGGCCCAGAGGCTCCTCGCTGCCGCGGGCGTTCCGGGCCTCGCGTTCTCGCTCGAGGTGCCGGACCGCGCGCCATTCGCCGCCCTGGTCCGGGTGCTGGACCAGCAACTGCGGGACGCAGGCTTCCGCCCGAAGCTCGCCCTCGTCCCCGACGCCGAATGGCGGCGCGATCTTGTCGTCGGCGACTTCGAGGCGATCCTGTTCGAGCTGGAGCCCGTGCGTACGCCGGACGTGGGGCTGCGACTGCACAGCTCGCTGGGCCTCGAAGGCGACTTCTCGCCGTGGGGCTACTCCAACCCGCTCTACGACGCCACGCTCAGGGAAGCCCTGAGCGCCCTCGATCCCGCCGAGCGCGGCCGCCTCGCTCGCGAGGCGCAGCGCCTGCTGCTCGACGACGTGCCCGCGCTGATCCCGCTGCCTGAGCCGATCGAGCAGGTCGCCGTCTCGTCCCGCATCGCCGGTTACGCGTGGGACACCCACGAGTTCAACGAGACCTGGCAGGCGGCCCGCTGGCGGATCCGTAGCAGCAGCGCCTCGCGCGCACCAGGACGTGCACCAGGCCGTGAGGCCGCCCTGTGAGCGCCCTGCCGCTGGAGGAGCTGCGCGACGCCCTCGAGGACGCCGTGCGCGCCGCGGGCGAGGCGATCGGCGAGATCGTCGCCGGCGGGCGCGTGCACGTCGGCATGAAGTGGGGCGAGGGCCCCGTCTCCGACGCCGATCACGCTGCGGACGACGTGCTGCACGCGCGCCTGATGCCGCTGATCGAGGGCGCGCAGTGGCTCTCCGAGGAGTCCGAACAGTCCACACCGCTCCTCCCCGGCGAGCCGACCTGGGTGGTCGATCCGCTGGACGGCACGCGCGAGTTCCTGATGGGCCTGCCCGAGTTCGGCGTCTCCGTCGGGCTCTTCGAGGGCGGACGGCTGGTGCTCGGCGCGGTCGCGCTCCCGCCCGCCAGCAGGGGTGCGGACGGGAGCGAGTGGGCGGTGCTCTCGGGCCTCGTCGAGGGCGAGCGCAGCGCCGCCCGCCGTGACGGCGCCGAGCTGCCGCCGATCAGGGACGACCCCGACGTCGGGCGCATCGTGGTCTCGCGGCACGACTACGAGCGGCGGCGCTTGCAGTACCAGATCCCGTTCGAGGTCTACCCGGCGGGGTCCTCGGTGCTCAAGCTGGCCCAGGTCGCCCTCGGCGAGGCCGGTGTCTACCTCTCGACGCGCCCACGCTCGGTGTGGGACGTGGCCGGCGGGGCGGCCGTCGTCGAGGCCTGCGGGGGCGCGCTGCTCGACGCGCGTGGGGAGCCGTTGCGGCTCTCGCCGCAGCAGATCCAGATCCCGCCGTTCGCCGCAGCGTCGCCGCAGCGAGCGATCGCGCTGCTGCGGGCGATCGGCGCGGGGCCGCGCTAGCGCGGGCTACGGCGCGGCGCGGCGCCTCGCGCTGCGCACGCCGGCGGCGGTGTGGCTGCGGCTCCCGGGCTCGGCCGTCGGAACGCTCGCGCCGATCACGGTGCGGCGGAAGCGGCTGGCGAAGGCGAAGATCGCGAGCGCGCCGATGACGACGAGCGTCGCGTAGACGATCTGCGCGCGCTGCACGCCAATCGCCTCGGCGATCACGCCACCGGCAGCAGCGCCCATCAGCATCGTGGCCCGGTCGAAGGCGAGCAGGCCCATCAGGCGGCCTCGCATCTGGTCGGGCGCGGCATCCAGCACCACCACCTGCACCAGCGCGAAGATGCCGGACTGGAACAGCCCGACGCCGAAGACGAGCAGCAGCGGCAGCACCACCCAGCGCCGTCCGAGTGCGTCCGGCACGTAGGTGCTGAGCGCGAAGATGATGAGCAGCACGCCCATGGCCGCCATCATCAGCGGCAGCAGCCGCCCGAGACGGCGCGGCGAGCGCGAGGCGATGATCAGCGCCCCGGTCAGCGACCCGAGGCCCGTGATCGACATCATGATCCCGAACCCGAAGGGGCCGATGTCCAGCACCTCGAGCGCGAACAGCGGGGCGAAGAGGTGCAGGAACGAGAGCCCGAAGGCGAAGTGGATCAGCGCGAGCGAGATCGCGCCGCGGATCGCCGGCGTGTCGATCGCGTAGCGCATCGCGTCGCCGAGGCCGGCGAGCATCGCTGCCGCGCCGCTCTCGGCGGGCCGGATGTGCGTTGCCACGCGCAGCAGCGCGGTGGGGACCACCGCGCCGACGTAGATCACGGCGATCAGGACGAACGCCCCGCTGACGCCGATCGCGGCGATCGTGAAGCCGGCGACCGCCGTGCCGAAGATGCGCATCGAGTTCTGCGTGGCGCTCAACAGCGCAATCGCGTTGGTGACGCGGTTCTTGGGTACGACCGTGGGCACCAGCGCCTGCCGCGCCGGCTGATCGAACGCCATCGTGGTCCCGCGTACGGCGGCGGCCGCGTAGATGTGCCACAGCTCCAGCAGGTCGAAGATCAGCAGCGAGGCGAAGACGACGTTGAGCAGCAGCGCGCCGTACTGCGAGAGCTGCAGCACGAGCTTGCGATCGAACCAGTCGATCATGACCCCGGCGAGGATGCCGAAGCCGAACTGCGGCAGCGTCCGCGCGACGATCACGCCGCCGAGCTGCAGCGGCGATCCGGTCATCTCGTAGATCAGGTAGGGACGGGCGATCTGCTCCATCCAGAGCGCCAGCGCGTGACTGACTACGCCGAACCAGAGCAGCCGGAAGTCGCGGATCCGCAGCGAGGAGAAGACGCCCTCGCCGGACCCGGGCGCGGCCGGGCCGGGCTGCGCCTCCCGGTCCTCGCCGCTCCCGTCAGCCATGCCCTGACGCTACCCCGCGTTGCCGGGCGAGTCTAGCGAGTGATCAGTGTCAGAGAGATTGACGCTCACCGCTGGTCCTGGAATCAGAAATCGTGCCACTGAAGGGGCGGGAGGCGCTGGTGCCCGCACGCACTTACATTAGCCCGCGAGTTAGCTAGACTACGTGGAGCAGGGGGATTGCGAATGACAACGGTCAACGTTCACGAGGCGAAGAGCAACCTGTCGCGCCTGCTCGCGCTAGTCGAGGCGGGCGAGGATGTCGTGATTGCGCGAAACGGCAAGCCGGTGGCGCGCCTTGTGGCCTGCGAGCCGCCGGGCAAGCGCCAATTCGGCGCACTCAGGGGGCGAATCAAGCTCGACGACAGCTTCTTCGATCCTCTTCCCGAAGCGGAACTCGCCGCCTGGGAGGGCGCCTAGGCCTTGCGCCTCCTGCTCGATACTCACGCATTCATCTGGTGGCTCGAGGGCAGCGACCACCTGCCAGCGCCGGCCCGGGCGGCGATATCAGACGAGTCGAACGACGTCCTCGTCAGCGCTGCATCCGCCTGGGAGATCGCCACCAAGCAGCGGCTGGGGCGGCTGGGCGGCGTGGACACACTGGCTCTCAACATTCCCGAGTACATAGCCAGTCAGCGCTTCGAGAGGCTATCCGTGACCGTCGAGGACGGTGTGCGCGCCGGGGCGCTCCCGGGTCCGCAGCGCGACCCGTTCGACCGAATGCTCATCGCACAGGCGATCAGTCGCGAGCTTGTACTCGTCTCTAACGAAACCTTCTTCGACAGCTACGGTGTAAGGCGTCTCTGGTGACCGGCGGGGGTTGAGTCTCAGGCCTCGTCCCGGAGCAGCGCCGCCAGCGCCCCGAGGTCGGCGACGTTCTCTGGACGTGCGGTGTGCGTACCCACGCGGATCCCGGACGAGCGCGCGCAGCGCGCGGCTCCCCACCCACCCGCCCCGGAGATTCTTCTGATGTGGGGGGCACAGTCCCCCACGCCCCCGCCAACCTCCAGCCCTCGCGCCCTCGATGGTTGCGTGTGCACTGCTGCGGGGCGGTGGGACTTGCCCCGAAGCGCACGCGGACATCGCGGGCGCGCGGTGGCGTCGGTGCGGGGTCGCCGGGGCCGGCCCCGGTTCCGATCCGGCGGGGGTTGAGTCTCAGGCCTCGTCCCGGAGCAGCGCCGCCAGCGCCCCGAGGTCGGCGACGCGCCGCACGCGCTCGTCGTAGGGCAGCGCGCGGTTGCGCGGCCAGTCCCGCAGATACGGTTGCGCCTGCGAGCGCTGCGCGAGCAGCTGCACGGTGCGTCCGTCGTCGTCGATGTGTTCCGAGGCGCCGAGCTCGGCGATCGCCGCCAGCTTGAAGTGGGGGCTGCGCAACGCGGTCTCGTTGATCACCACGCCGTCCAGCAGCGAGGCGAAGCCGTGCCGGCGCAGCCAGCGATCGGGTGGGCTGCGCCGCCCCGTGAGCAGGAGCAGCGTGCGCAGTCCTCGCAGCTCCGCGAGCGCCTCGCGTGCCCCGGGCAGCGGCCGGCGCAGCTCGAAGCGCAGCGGATCGACGATGCGCTTGAACCAGCGCGACGGCACGCGCGCGCGGATGGGCGGCGCATCGGGATCAAGGAAGTCGCGATGGATGCCGAGGTTGCGCCCGAACGGCGGCTGGCAGATCACGCCGTCCATGTCGATGGTCAGCAGCGGGAGTCCGTCGCGCAGCGGTGCCGCCATCGCCGCGCCGATCAGACCTCGATCGGCGGCTGGGGCGGTGGCGTCGGCGGGATGCCGGGCGCTGGCGCCGCCGGCAGGCGCTCGACGGGGATGACGGCGGTCTCGCCGCCTCCAGATGCGCCGGCGGGCAGCGCGCGGGCGAAGTTATCGAGCCGCGCCTGCACCTTGCCGAAGATCGTGTCCGGCGGGTAGCGACCGTCTTCGCCCGGTTCGCCGGCAGGCTCGCCGGTCAGCACCTCGATGCCTTCCTCGATCGTGGTGACGGCCCAGACGTGGAACTCGCCCGCCTCGATCGCCTCCGCCACATCGGGGCGCAGCACCACGTTGTGGACGTTCGTGCGAGGGATCATCACGCCCTGCGTCCCGTCCAGGCCGCGCGCGCGGCAGACGTCGTAGAAGCCCTCGATCTTCGCCGTCGCCCCGCCGATCGGCTGCACCTCGCCGCGCTGGTTGAGCGAGCCGGTGACCGCGATCGCCTGGTCGATCGGCGTCCCGGACAGCGAGGAGAGCAGCGCGTACAGCTCCGTGGAGGAGGCCGAGTCGCCGTCGATCTCGCCGTAGAGCTGCTCGAAGGTGAGGCTGGCGTGCAGCGCCATCGCCTTGTCCTGGCCGAAGCGGTCCGCGAGGAAGCCGCGCATGATCAGGAAGCCCTTGTTGTGCGTGCGCCCCGCCATCTCCGTCTCGCGCTCGATGTTGACGATCGCGCCCCGCCCCGCCGAGGTGATGCAGGTGATGCGCGAGGGTCGCCCGAAGGTGATGTCGCCCAGGTTGTAGACGGAGAGCGCGTTGATCTGCCCGACCTTCCCGCCCTCCGTGTCGATGTAGATCGAGCCCTCGTCGATCATCTGCTGCATGCGGTCGCGGACCAGCGAGGAGCGGTACTCGCGCTCCTCGAGCGCGCGATCGACGTGCCGCCGCAGCACCTCTTCCGCGCCGTCCTGGCCGGCCCAGAAGTCGGCCTGGCGCGCGAGATCGAGCAGTTCGCCCATGTTGCCGGAGAGCCGCCGCTGATCCTCGACGCGGCGCGAGGCGTGCTCGATCATCCGCGCCGCCGCCTCGTCGCGGAAGCGCCGCATGCTCGCGACGTGGCACTGGCGGTGGATCACCGAGGCGAGCCCGAGCATGGTGTGCGCGTTGCGCTCCATGTCCACCTCGAAGTCGGCCTTCACGCGGAACAACTCCCGGAAGTCCGGGTCCATCCGGAACAGGTAGGAATGAAGCGCCGGATCGCCGACGATCACGACCTTCGTCTCAACCGGCGAGGGCGCCGGACGCAGTCCGGCGGGCGGCGCGACGCCGATCGCCTGCGCGCGCGACTCCGGCATCAGCTCGCCTGCGCCGAGCGCGCGCTTCAGGCCCTCGTACGCCGCGGGATCCTGCAGCAGGTCGCGCATGCGCAGCATCAGGTAGCCGCCGCTCGCGAGGGCGAGCGAGCCGGGGCGGATCATCGTGTGGTCCGTGACCGCCGTGCCGAACTGCCCCACGTACTCGATGCGGCCGAGCAGGTTCCCGAAGTTGGGGTTGGGCTCGCTGATCACCGGCGCGCCGCCGTCCGGGTCGTTGCTGATGAAGGCGTTGACCTGGTAGCGGCGCAGCACCGCCGCCTGCTGCTGCGCCGGTCCCGGCAGGCCCGGAGGCTGCGGGACGGCCGGTTGCCCGGCGGACGGCCCCTCGCGGAAGCGGTTGCGCTCGCCCTGCATGTCCGCGCAGACCGCCTCGATGAAGCGCAGCGCCTCCGCCTCCTCCCGCCAGCGCTCGCGCAGCGGCTCGAAGAGGTGCTCGATCGCGAAGCGCGCGACCTGCTCGTCGAGCTGCTCGAGGCGTTCCTGCGCCTCCCGCTGGAGCCCGCGCATGGCGAGCAGCGAGTCCTGGACCAGCGGCTCCAGCTGCTCGCGCGACCGTGCCTGGATCTGCTCGCGCTGCTCGGGCGGCAGCGCGGCGACCGCCTCGTCGCTCGCGGGCTGGCCCTCGATGATCGGTGCGGAGACGACGCCGCCGGAGGTCAGCTGCAGCGCGAACCCGAGCTGTCCGGCCTGCTGCTGCAACTGCTCCAGCATCAAGGTGCGGCGCAGTTCCTGCTCCTGCAGCACCGCGGAGCGCTGGCGGATGTAGGCATCGGCGTCGAACGCCTCGCGCAGCTCGGTGGTCGCGTGCTCCACGGCGCCGCGCATCGCCTCGGCGAACTCGCGCCCCTCGCCGGCCGCGAGGGCGATGCCGCCGGGGCGGTCGGGGTCCTCGAAGTTGTGGACGTAGACCCAGTCCGGCGGGGGCGGGCGCGATTCCGCGAAGCGCTGCAGGTAGGACTCGATGATCGAGGACTTGCCGATGCCGTCCGGCCCGGAGGCGTAGAGGTTGTAGCCGCGCGCCGCCATGCCGAGCGCGAACTCGATCGCGCGGACCGCCCGCTCCTGGCCGAAGACGGCCTCCAGCGAGTGCAGGTCTCCGGTGCTCTCGAACGGCAGCGAGGCGGGGTCGCAGCGGGCAGTCAGCGCCGAGGCGCTGACCTCGAAGGCGTCTCGCCGCTCGCTCATCGTCTGATCCATTCCGCGAGGCCGGCGGAGGCGCGCCCGCCGCCTCCGCGCAGGGCGCGATCGCGGGTCGATCGTAGCACGGCGGGACGCCGTCTCCGTGCTAGCCTGCGCGCCAGCGAGGATGACGCGGGCGGAAGGAGCCAGGCGATGCGCGCTGCCGTCGTAACGGAGCCGGGTGGGCCGGAGGTGCTGCAGGTCGTCGAGGTTGACGATCCGGTTCCCGGTCCGGACGAGGCGCTGGTCGCCGTCCACGCGAGCGCCCTCAACCGCGCCGACCTGATGCAGCGCCGCGGCGGCTATCCGGCCCCGCCGGGCATCCGCGCGGACGTGCCAGGCCTCGAGATGGCCGGCGTCGTCGAGGCGGTCGGCGAGCGCGTGCAGGCCTGGAAGCCGGGCGATCGCGTGATGGCGCTGCTCGGCGGCGGCGGCTACGCCTCACGCGCCATCGCGCACGAGCGCCAGTTGATGGCGATCCCGGACGGCCTGAGCTTCGAGGAGGCGGCCGCGATCCCCGAGGTCTACCTCACCGCCTTCGACGCGCTCTTCGGCCACTGCGAGCTGGCGTCCGGCGAGTCCGTGCTGATCCACGCCGTCGGCTCCGGCGTCGGCACCGCCGCGGTCCAGCTCGCCGCCCTCGCCGGCTGTCCCAGCTACGGTACGGCGAGCAGCGACGAGAAGCTGGCGAGTGCCGCCGAGCTCGGCCTCGACGTCGGCATCAACTACCAGCGCGAGGACTTCGCCGAGGTGATCAAGGAGCGCACCGGTGGACGCGGCGTGAACGTGATCCTCGATGTCGTCGGCGCGCCCTACTGGGACCGCAACATCGCCTCGTTGGCCGTGCGCGGCCGCCTGGTGCTGGTCGGCACGATGGCCGGCGGCAGGGTGGAGACGAACATCGGGGCGCTGATGCCGAAGCGGCTGCGCGTGCACGGCACGGTGCTGCGCGCGCGCCCGCTCGAGGAGAAGTTGATCCTGATTCAGCAGTTCGCCGCCCGCTACCTGCACCACTTCGAGTCCGGTCGGCTGCGGCCGGTCGTCGATCGCGTCTTCCCTCTGGAGGACGCGGCCGGGGCGCACGCCTACATGGAGAGCAACGCCAACTTCGGCAAGATCATCCTGAGCGTCGAGCAGTAGCAGGCGCGCCGGGGGCGCGAGGCCGCGGGGAGATCCCGTCCCTCCACCGTCTCCGCAGAGCTGCGGTGAGGGCGCTCCGAGGCCGATCGCGTGTCTCCTGCGGGGGGCTGCACCCCCCACACCCCCATCCCGGACGAGCATGCGCAGGCTGCTTCTGTTGACGCGGGGATACCCCGCAGGGCCGCTCTGGCCCACCCACCCGCCCTCGGATTTCTTTCCTGTGGGGCTGCGCCCCCACGCCCCCGCGGGATCGGCAGCACGACCGCCCTCGAAACGGGAGTTTCGCAAGGGTATCCCAGGGAGAGGGGGCAGGTCGGGAGGGGGCAGAGGTCGGACGCTGTCAGGCGTACTTCTCCGGATCCGCCATGAAGCGCACGCGCGAGTCGAGGCTGGCGAAGTAGTACCACTGGCCGTTGTGGAAGTACTTCGTGCCCTTGTCCGGGTCCGATTGACCGGCCCCGGAGGCGGTCTCGCTGACCGTGCGGTTCACCTCGTCAGTGTCGATCTCTTCGCCCGAGACCGGATCCAGCACCTTCGCCATGGTTCGTCCTCCGCGTTCGTCCTGCCGGCTAGCTGAATACCGACGCCGCCACCGCGCCGAGCGACTCGCGCGGGTCGCCCCAGCGCAGCGATGCTTCCTTGCCGCGGCGCGTGTGGAACTGCAGGTCGTACTCCGCCATGAAGCCCACGCCGCCATGCAGCACGTGTCCCCAGTTGGTCGCGTCCACCACCGAGCGCGAGACGACCGACTTCACCTTCGCGGCGTGCAGCGCGTCCAGCTCGCCCTGGTCCAGCTTGTAGAGCTGCTCGTAGGCGAGGAAGCGCGAGGCGGTGACGCCGACCGCCGCGTCCGCGCAGCGGCCCTGTACCGCCTCGAACGTCCCGATCGGCCGCCCGAAGGCGACGCGTACCTGGACGTAGCTGACGGTCATGTCGAGCGCCTTCTGCGCGTGCGCGTAGCACTCCAGCGAGGAGATCGCCGATCCCAGCACGCGCAGGTAGTCGACCGCCTCGGCGCCGCCGAGCCAGCCCTCGACGCTCGCGCCGTCGTAGCTCACCTCCGCCTGCGGCGTGAGGCCGATGCCGGTCAGCGCCTGCGTGGATACGCCCGGCTGCTCTCGCGCCACGAGGGCGAGCCCGGGCTCGCCGTCTCGCGTCGCGGCCACGAGGTGCAGGTCGCTGGTCGCGCCGAACTCGACGTAGCGCTTCGAGCCGCTCAGCGTCGCGCCGTCGGTCGTCGTCGCGATCGCGCCGAAGAGCCCGCCGTTGCCCTCCACGAGCGCGGGGGCGCAGGTCGCGCCGGCCACGATGCGAGGCAGCAGCGAGGCTTGCAGCGCCTCGTCGCCGTGACGCTGCACCGTCGCCGCCGCGAGCATCGTCTGCTGGTACGGCGAGAGCAGGGCGTGGCGGCAGAGCTGCTCGATCAGCACGCCGAGGTCGACGAACTGCGCGCCCTGCCCGCCGTGCTCCTCGGCGATCGGGAGGCCGGTCCAGCCCAGCTCCACCATCTGGCTCCACAGCTCCTCGTCGGGTTCGCCCGCCCACTCGATCTGGCGCATGCGGGAGGCGGGCGCCTCGCGCTCCAGGAAGTCGTCCGCGCTGTCGCGGATCAGCTCCTGCAGGTCACTCAACCGGAGGTCCATGGCCATCGTGACGCCCCTATCCTCTCGGCAGCCCGAGGCCGCGCGCCGCGATGATGCGGCGTAGCACGTCGTTGGTGCCTCCGGCGAAGCGGTGCACCGAGGATCCGCGGTAGTTT
This sequence comes from Dehalococcoidia bacterium, assembly GCA_965261685.1. Taxonomy (GTDB): domain Bacteria; phylum Chloroflexota; class Dehalococcoidia; order UBA2979; family UBA2979; genus VXMT01. The sequence goes on along the minus strand of CBDHDI010000028.1, from coordinate 675,422 downwards.
TCCTCGAGCTTGCCGCGGGCCGGCGCGTCCTCGTTCTCGCGGCGCAGGCCGCCCTCGGGGCCGAGCAGGTCGAGGGAGAGGCTGTCGATGCGGAAGCGCGCCTCGGAGCCCCAGACCTTGACCATCGCGCCTTCCATGGTCGGGGTGATGCCGTTCTGCACCATGACCGCGTTGGTCAGCGCCAGCGCGCGCGAGACCTCGCCGTCGACCGTCGCCTCGGCCAGCTTGATGCGCACCACGCTGTCGTCGATGAGTTCCGGGCGCTCCTCCTCGATGTGCTGCACGAGCGCGTCGACGCGCCGCTGGTAGAGGCTGTGCGGCTCGATCATGACGCGTTCGAGGTCGAGCGCGTTGGTCATGTAGTACCAGCCGCGGTTGAGTTCGCCGAAGAGCGCGTCGGCGGGCAGGCGCAGGTTATCGAAGAAGGTCTCGCTGGTCATGATCCGCCCCATCGTGCCCATCGGCCGGACGGTGATGCCCGGCAGGTTGGTGGGGAAGATGAAGACGGAGATGCCCTGGTGCTTGGGTGCGTCCGGGTCCGTGCGGGCGGCCAGCCAGCCGTGCGTGGCACCGCCGAAGCCGCCGTAGATCTTCTGCCCGTTGATCACCCACTCGTCGCCGTCGCGGGTCGCCCTCGTCTGCAACGAGGCGAGGTCCGTCCCGGCGTTCGGCTCGGTGTAGCCGAGAGCGAAGGTCATATCGCCGCTGACGATCTCGGGCAGCCACTCGCGCTTCTGCTCCTCGGTGCCGAAGCGCATGATCGTGCGCCCCACGGAGCCGACGCTGAGGTGGTCCTGCGGGATGCTCCGGTACCAGAGCTCCTCGGCGAGGATGAAGGCGTGCAGCGCGTCCTTACCCTGGCCGCCGTACTCCACGGGCCAGCCCATGTTCGTGTAGCCGGCGTCGTTCATGGCCTTGCGGAAGGCGCGCAGTTCCGGGCCGCGGCTGTGGCCGAACTCGCCCTCGCCGGCCTCGCGCGCGAGTCCGTCGCGCTCCGCCTCGTGCAGCTCCTCGAAGAGCGCGGGCGTGGCGTGCGTCTCCATGAAGTCGCGCACCCGCGCCCGGAAGGCCACGTGCTCCTCGGTCCAGCCGTACTCCATGCCGTCCTCCCGAGGTTGCCGCCGCTCCGCGCCGCGCATCCTACCACCAGCGGCGAGGCGCGGCGGGGCGGCGCGCCCTGCGGTACGGTGCGGGCGTCGCCGCGCTCGCGAGACCGTGGCCGGAACAGGAGTGCCGCCGTGCCGCTCGCCAGCGCCGACCTTGCTACCCGCGCCCCGGGGCGGCCCTGATGGCCGCCCCGCGAGCGCTCTCGCCAGCGGCCCGCGAGTCCGTCGAGGATGTCGCGCGATCGCACATCGAGCAGGGCCTGCACGACGCCGCACAGCTCGCGGTCTACCGCGACGGCGAGCTGCAGATCGATCTCCGGCTCGGGGCCGCGGCGCGGCCCTCCGCGTGGATGCTCTGGTTCTCCGCCACGAAGCCGCTGGCCGCCGTCGCCGCGCTGATGATGGTCGAGCGCCTCGCCTTCAACCTCGATCAGCCGATCGCGTCGGCCTGGCCGCAGTTCGGGGAAGGCGGGAAGGCGGCGTGCACGCTGCGGCACGTGCTCACCCACCGCGGCGGCTTCTCCGTCTTCCCTCGCGACTTCGACTGGGAGCGGCTCGACGACTGGAACGCCGTCACTGCGGCGACCGCCGCGATCGAGGCGGAGTGGCCGCCCGGCACGGCCACCGGCTACCACCCCGTCACCTACGGCTTCGCGCTCGGTGAGTTGGTGCGCCGCCTCGACGGGCGCGAGCCGCGCGAGTTCCTGGCCGATGAGATCCTGGGCCCGCTTGGCATGGAGGCCTCGCTCGGCGTGCCGGAAGAAGCGCTCGGCGACGTCGTTCCACTGCGGGCGATGTCGGAGGTCACGCTGCTCGATCCCACGGGCAGCGAGCGCCGCACCTCGGACATCGTCGACCGGTTCAATGCCGCGCCGACGCTGCGCGGTCAGCTCCCGGCCGCGAATGGGATCGGCACGGCCGAAGCGCTGGCGCGCTTCTACGACTGCCTGCTGCAGGGCGGCGCGCGCGAGGGCACACGCCTGCTCCAGCCGGAGACCGTGTCGCTGGCGACGAGCGTGCAGTGGACCGACGACTACGATCGCACCTTCACGCTGCCCGCCTCGTACGGCCTCGGTTTCATTGCCGGGAGCGTCTTTGAGCCCTTCGACAAGCCCGGCGTGTACGGGCACCCCGGGGCGCAGTCCACCATCGGCTACGCCGACCCGGCGCGCGGCCTCGCGGTCGGCTACCTGACCAACGGCCTGCACGGGCCGGTCGAGGTGCAACAGCGCTACCGCGAGATCGCGCACGCGCTGATCGCCGCCTGCGCGGCCTCGGACCGCCGTTAGCCGCGCCCCCGGCCGCTTCTCGGACGCCGGCGGCGGCGGCGGCGCTGCACGTGATCCGGGCGCTTCGTGGTCGGCTCGGTGGGTTGTTCGGGCAGCACCGGCTCCGGCCGCTTCGTGAAGCGCCGCGAGATCCAGCGGGAGAGCAGGATCGACCAGAACGCGACGGTGACGAAGAGCGGCAGCACGACCAGCGTCGCGGCCCAGTCGCCGCCGCTGGAGATGAACGAGAACGCGCTGGCCAGCGCGGCGACGACGACCGTCATCGTGAGCAACTGGCGGTCAGGCAGCCTCATGACGGGCAGTATGCCACTGCTGCAGATACTCGGCGCCCGACGCCCGGCGTACGGATCCCTTCGCCGTACAATGATCGAGGTGCGGACACGGGCGTCTCGCCCGAGGGGTGGCGCGAACGGTGCTGAAGCGTGCAGTGCGGTACCACGCGCCCCGGATGGCCGCTCCGGCCCTGCTTGTCTTCGCCACACTGCTGCTTGTCGCCGTACGTCCGCCGTCCGCGCAGGCCGACGGCGGCGAGGTATCCCGCGACCACGGGCGCATCGAGTACTCGCGCGATCTCGCCGTGCACGATCTGCCGATCGAGCTCGCGATCGCCTACTTCACCGACTGCTCGGAGGTGCCCGGCATCTCGCCGCCGCGCTGCGGCTCGCCACCCGCGAAGTGGACGTCGCAGGCCAATCCGGTGGCGATCTGCACGGCCCACGCCAACCGGCCGGCGACACTCAGCGCGGACGCGTTCCGCGCTGCGGTCGGGCAGAGCGTCCGCGCCTGGAACGAGTCCGGCGCGGCCGTGGGCATTCACTACACGGGGGACTGCCGGTTCTCCTGGTGGATCGAGGGCAACGGTCGCAACGAGATCGGCTTCGATGATTCGCGCAACCTCGTGCAGGGCCCGGATGTGGCGTTGACGAGCGCGATCTGGGAGTCCGCGTACGAGGACGGAAGCCGCCGCGTGGTGACCGACCGCGAATTCGTCGAGGCGGACATCGTCATGGACGGCGACCGCGTCGATTCGGGAGCCTGCTTCGCGTCGACGGTCACGCACGAGCTCGGACACGTGCTCGGTCTCGGGCACAGTGACGATCCGCGCGATCTGATGTACCCGAGCTATCGGCCTGGACGCCCCGCGGCCTGCTTGCTGCAGCCCAGCGCGGCGGAGGTCGAGCTGCTGCGTTCACTGTATGGCCGCGACGCGGGGCCCTCGATTGACGCTGGTGCTGACCGTTCCGCCGGCTTGTTCGAGGAGATCGTGCTGACCGCGTCCGCCAGCGATCCGGAGGACGCCGAGCTCACGTTCCAGTGGACGCAGACCGGCGGCCCGGTGGTCGCACTCGCGGCTGACGGCGCCTCGCCGGTTCTGGCGTTCATTGCGCCGCGCGAGCCGGGCGTTCTCGTCTTCGAGGTCACCGTGAGCGATCGCTACCTGCACAGCGCGACGGACCGTGTCGCCATCGAGGTCTCGGTCATCGGGGAACCACCGCGCCGATTCCCGGTACTCGATTCGTTCCTGCCGGCGCGCTACGCGCCGGGCGCGCCCGAGGGGACCGCCGTGCTCGGCTGGTTGGAGGTTGAGAACGCGACGCTCTACGAGTTCTGCTCCACGGCGATCGAGGCTGCCGCGACCGCCGAGGCCGGCGAAGGCGATGAAGCCTTCCAGGCCGTCCAGGCCGCGCAGACGAGCCGAACTGCCGACGCCGAGCCCACTCGCACATGCTCCACCGAGTTCGCGACGCCCTCGGTCCCCATTACCTGGGACGAGGTGCTCGAAGCGGCCGGGAGCGCCGACGCCGTGCTGCAACTCAGCGGCGGCTGGCGCGCCACGAGCATCCGGGCCTGCAACGCGGGCGGCTGCTCGAGGCAAGTCGATGGGCCACTCGCCGGTGGGTTGCGCTGGGACACGTGGGACATCGACTACGACTACCTCGCGATGATCTTCGATGTCGCCGGGGTGCAGCTCACCTTCGTGGCCGTGGTCAACGTCTCCGGGACGTCCCGCCGGTTCGAGTTCGGCAATGGGCCACCCGAGGATCCATTCCGGACGACGATGGGCACGTGTACCAGCCTGAGAAGTAACGGGTTCTGTTTCGGCCTCCTGGACTTCAGCGAGCGCAACCAGGGGCCGGTGGTCGCGATACGCAGCAGTCGCCCGAACACGCCGGCCATCGAACACCTCATCCCCGTCCGCTAGGCTGTCCTGCCGCGCTCGCCGCGTCCCTCCGAGGCGGTGTCGCGCCGCTGTTGTGGACAGGTTCAGGCGGGGTTGTGGACATATACTGGGACGACTGACCGGCTGGAGAGTGGAGCTGGGCATGCCCGAAGGCGGCGGGCCGCCGTCCGAACGGGATCAGACGGGCCGCCCGTCCGCGCGGGCGCGGCAGTTCGCGTCCGCCGCTCCGCCGTCGGACGGCGGTCGCTTCTCCGTGGTCGAGCTGGACGGCGACTTCGACCCTCGCATCCTGCTGACCGGGCCCGACGCCACCGACGTCAGCGTCTGCTACGAGCGCCCGGACCGCGATCTCGTGCTCGTCGGCATCGGCGAGGCGGCGCGCGTCAATGCGCCCCCCTTCGGCGGCCCCGAGGCGATCCGCGATGCCGCACTGCGTCTGCTGCGACACAACGATCCCGCGGGCGACGCTTCAGGCCCGTTGCGCCCTCGCCTGCTGGGCGGCTTCGCCTTCGATTCGGCGGCCCCGGCGGGCGGGCCGTGGGGCGGCTTCGACTACGGATGGCTGAGCCTGCCGCGGCTGCTCTTCGTCCGCGACGGCGGGGCCTGCGGCGTCGTGCTGGCCCCGGGCAGCCACCCCGCGGAGGTCGACTACCTGCTGGAGCGCAGTGCGCGGGCGGACCTCAACCCCGGCAGTGAACGCCCGCAGACGGCGCTGCGCGTGATCTGGGACATCAACCGCCCGGCGCTCATCTCCTCCGTCGCCGAGATCGCCGCCGAGGTCCGGGAGGGGCGCTACGAGAAGGCCGTCCTCGCCTCGGTGCGTGAGATCGAGGCGGCTGCGCCAATCGACCCCGGCACGGCGCTGGCGCAGCTGCGCGCCGACTACCCGCACTGCTACCTGTTCAGCTTCCGGCGCGGTGACGCGATCTTCCTCGGCGCCAGCCCGGAGCAGCTTGCCGGGCTGCGCGGGGGCGCCGTCACCACGCTCGGCCTCGCCGGCTCCGCCCGCCGCGGCCGCACGGCCGAGGAGGACGAGCAGCTCGGCGAGGAGCTGCTGCGCAACGCCAAGGAGCGCATCGAGCACGAGATCGTCGTGCGCGCGCTGCGCGAGGGCGTCTCCAGCCTCGCCTCAAACCTGGAGGCGCCAAACCGGCCGGAGCTGCTGCGCCTGCACAACATCCAGCACCTCGCCACCCGGGTGCGGGCGCGCGCCCTGCCGGGCGTCGACATCCTCGACCTGGTCGGGCGGCTCCATCCCACGCCGGCCGTCTGCGGCTGGCCGGTCGCGCATGCCCGCGAGGTGATCGCGCGGCACGAGCGCTTCGATCGGGGCTGGTACGCCGGACCGGTCGGCTGGATGGACGGCGCGGGCGACGGTGAGTTCGCGGTCGGGCTGCGCTCCGCGCTGATCCGCGGGCGGCGCGCCTGGCTCTTCTCCGGCGCGGGCATCACCGGCGACTCCTTGCCGAACGCCGAGCTGGCCGAGATCGAGCTCAAGTTCCGCCCGCTCACCAGCGCCCTCAGCGGCGGTGCGATGTGAGCGGCGGGCCGCCCGCGAACGCCGCGTATCGCCTCGTCGGCGCGCTCGTGCGGCAGCTGCGCGAGAGTGGCGTGCGGCACGCTGTGATCGCGCCCGGCTCGCGCTCCACGCCGCTCGTGCTGGCGCTCGACCGGATCGAGGGCATCCGCAGCTGGCTGCACCTCGACGAGCGGGCGGCGGCCTACTTCGCGCTCGGCCTCGCGCGGCAACTGCACGAGCCGGTCGCGATCGTCACCACCTCCGGCACCGCTGCCGCGAACCTCCACCCCGCGATCGCCGAGGCCTCCCTCTCTCGCGTCCCGCTGATCGCGCTCACCGCCGACCGGCCGCCCGAGCTGCGCGACGCGGGCGCGAACCAGACGATCGAACAGCACGGCCTCTACGGCCGCCACGTGCGCTGGTTCGCCGAACTGCCGGTCGCCGACGGCTCGACCGCCCTCGAGGCGTACGCGCGGCGCAGCGCGGCCCGCGCCGTCGCGGTCGCCGGCGGGCCGCCCGCCGGCCCGGTGCAGCTCAACATTCCCCTGCGCGAGCCGCTGATCGAGCCCGGCTGGGAGGCCGCTCTCGACGCCTCGGACGCGCCCGCGGTCGCCGTCTCGCCGCCGCCGCGCCGCGACGCCGCCGAGGCGGCCGGGGCGCTGCTGGAGGCCGCGGACGGGCGACGCGGGCTGATCGTCTGCGGGCCCGCGAACGCCGATCTGCCCGCTCGTGCGATCACGGACCTGGCGGCAGCGCTCGGCTGGCCCGTGCTCGCCGACCCGCTGTCCGGCCTGCGCGCCGGCACGCACTCGCTGACCCACGTGGTCGAGACCTACGACGTGCTGCTGCGCTCCCCGCACTTCGCCGCCTCCATCGAGGCGCCCGAGGTGGTGCTGCGCCTCGGCGCGGTGCCGACCTCGAAGCCGCTTGCGCAGTACCTGGCGGGCCTGCAGGGCGTCCCGCAGCTCGCCGTCGACGTGCCCGGTGGCTGGCGCGATCCAGACGCGAACGCCACCGCGATGCTGCAGGCGGACCCCGCCGCGCTCTGCGAGGCAGCCGTCGCAGCGCTGGCCGCGCGCCGGCCACGCGCCTTCCGCGGCACCGCCGACGACCCAGCGCGCAGCGCCGCGCGCATGCCGCCGGACGGCGCGTGGCTCGCACGCTGGACCGGCGCCAACGCCGCGGTCCGTCGCGCCCTCGGCGAGGCGATCGCCGACCTCGACGAGCCGTTCGAGGGCTTGCCGCCCGCCCTGCTTGCCGCGGCGCTGCCGGACGGCGCGACGCTCGTCGCCGGCAACTCGATGCCCGTCCGCGATCTCGACTCGTTCTTCCCCGCGACCTCGCGCCGCATCCGCATCGCCGGCACGCGCGGAGCGTCGGGCATCGACGGCGTGGTCTCGACGGCCGCCGGGGCCGCCGCAGCGGGCGAGGGCCCGGTCGCCGTGCTGGTGGGCGACCTCTCGTTTCTGCACGACCTCAACGGGCTCTGGCCGCTGCGCCAGTACGGCCTCTCGCTGCTCGTCCTGCTTGTCAACAACGACGGCGGCGGCATCTTCCACTTCCTGCCGCAGCGCGAGCAGGCGGCAGGGCGGTTCGAGGACTGGTTCGGCACGCCGCACGGCCTCGACTTCGAGGGCGCGATCCGCACCTTCGGCGGACGCCTGCTGCGCCCCGCGCTCGGCGAGTGGCACGAGGCGGTCGCCGGTGCCCTCGCGACGCCCGGCCTGACCGTGCTCGAACTGCGCACGGAGCGCGAGCGCAACGTCGAGTTGCATCGCGAGCTGTGGGCGCGCGCGGACGCCGCGCTGCGCGAGCTGGACCTCGACGCCGCGCCAACTGCCTCCGCGCCCGCGCGCTGATGGACGGCGCGGCCGCCGTCACGATCGACGGCCTCGCGATCCACGTCGACGCCGCGGGCGCGGGTCCGCCGCTCGTGCTGCTGCACGGCTTCACGGGCTCGTCGGACACCTGGCGCGGCCTCACGGGCCGCCTCGGGGGCGAGTACCGGACGATCGCGCCGGACCTTGTCGGCCACGCACGCTCCGATGCGCCCGAGGAGGTCGAGCGCTACGCGATCCGGCGCGCCGCCGCCGACCTCGTCGCGCTGCTGGGTGAACTCGGCCACGAGCGCGCCGCCTGGCTCGGCTACTCGCTCGGCGGGCGGGTCGCCCTGCAGGTCGCCGCCGACCACCCGCAGGCGGTCGCCGCGCTGGTGCTCGAAGGCGCCTCGCCCGGCATCGCGGACGACGCCGCGCGCGAGGCGCGGCGCGCCTCCGACGCGGCGCTCGCGCAGCGCATCGAGCGCGACGGCGTCGAGGCCTTCGTCGACGAGTGGGAGCGGGTGCCGCTCTTCGCCTCGCAGCTCGCGCTGCCCGCGGAGGCGCGCGCCGCCGTGCGCGCGACGCGGCTCGCGCAGCGCGCCCACGGGCTCGCGAAGTCGCTGCGCGGGATGGGTGCGGGGGCGCAGGCGCCGCTCCACGATCGGCTGCACTCGATTGCCGCGCCGACGCTGCTGCTGGCCGGTTCGCTCGACACGAAGTACGTCGCGATTGCGCGGGATATGGCGCGCACGCTGCCGGACGCTACGATGCGTGTAGTCGAGGGCGCCGGCCATGCCGCGCACCTCGAACGGCCCGAGGCGTTCGCGCGGCTGGTCGAGGATCACCTGCGCCGCACGTACGCCCCCGCCCGGCGAGCGGACTCCGCCGCCGGTTGACGAGGCAGCACGGCAGGGGGAAGCGATGAGCGAGGCGGACGGCGCGACCGGCGCGGTCGAGTGGCGCAAGGCCGGCGACTACACTGACATCCTGTACGACATCTCCGGCGGCATCGCGAAGATCACGATCAACCGCCCGGAGGTGCACAACGCCTTCCGGCCGCTCACCGTCGACGAGATGCTGCATGCGTTCATGGAGGCGCACCACGACGCCGACATCGGGGTGGTGCTCTTCACCGGCGCGGGCTCGCGCGCCTTCTGTTCCGGCGGCGACCAGCGCGTGCGCGGCGAGGGCGGCTATGTCGGCGACGACGGCGTCCCGCGCCTCAACGTGCTGCCGCTGCAGCGCTACATCCGCTCGATGCCGAAGCCGGTGATCGCGCTCGTCAACGGCTACGCGATCGGCGGCGGGCATGTGCTGCACGTGATCTGCGACCTCTCGATCGCCTCGGAGACGGCGATCTTCGGCCAGACCGGGCCGCGCGTCGGCTCCTTCGACGCCGGCCTCGGGGCCACGCAGCTGGCGCGCATCGTCGGGCACAAGAAGGCGCGCGAGATCTGGTTCCTCTGCCGCCAGTACAGCGCGCAGCAGGCGCTCGACATGGGCCTCGTCAACGAGGTCGTTCCGCCCGAGGAGCTCGAGGCCGAGGGCGTGCGCTGGGCGAACGAGATCCTCGAGCTCAGCCCGACGGCGCTGCGCTTCCTGAAGATGGCCTTCCTCGCCGACACGGACGGGCTGGCGGGCATCCAGCAGCTCGCCGGAGACGCGACCTCGCTGTTCTACATGTCGGACGAGGGCAAGGAGGGCAAGAACGCCTTCCTCGAGAAGCGCCAGCCGGACTTCTCGAAGTTCCCGCGCCTCCCATGAGCAGCGAGGCGCTTGCGTCAGCAGCGAGGCGGCGGAGCGGCGCGTGACGTCCCCGCAGGGCGGCCCGTCCGGCCTCAAGGTCTGGGTGCTGGCCGCGCGTCTGCCGACGCTGACCGCCGCCATCGCGCCGGTGGCCGTCGGCACGGGGGTCGCCCTCCACGACGACCGCTTCAGCCTCTGGCCGGCGCTGGCTGCGCTGCTCGGAGCGCTCGCGATCCAGATCGGCGCGAACCTCGCGAACGATGTTTCCGATTTCCGCCGCGGGGCCGACACGGCGGAGCGGATCGGCCCGCCGCGCGTCACGCAGCTCGGGCTGCTCAGCCAGCGCCAGGTGCTGACCGCGATGTGGGTCGCCTTCGCCGTCGCCACGCTGGCCGGCGTCTACCTCACCGCCGTGGCGGGCTGGCCCGTGATCGCCGCCGGGGTCGGCTCGATCCTCGCGGCGATCGCCTACACCGGCGGCCCGTGGCCGTTCGGCTACCGCGGGCTCGGCGAGGTCTTCACGTTCGTCTTCTTCGGCCTCGTCGCCGTCGGCGGCACCTACTACGTGCAGGCGGAGACGCTCACCTTCCAGGTGCTGGCGGCGGCCGTGCCCGTCGGCTTCACGGTCTCCGCCATCCTGATCGTGAACAACATCCGCGATATCGGGACGGACGCCGTCGCGGGCAAGCGCACGCTCGCCGTGATGCTCGGGCGGCGGCTCTCGCGCTGGCAGTTCAGCGCGACGCTCGCCCTCGCCTGGCTCGTGGCGGTGGCGCTCTGGCCGATCGGCTTCGGTCCGCAGGCACTGCTCGCGCTGCTCGCCCTCCCGCTGGCGATCGGCCCGCTGCGTGCGGTGCTGCGCAGCGAGGACGGCCCGACGCTCAACACCGCGCTGCGCGCGACCGCGCGGCTGCACCTCGCCTTCGGCCTGCTGATCGCCGTCGGCGCCGCACTCTAACGGTCGCCCTCGTGACTTCCGAACGCAGCGGCTCCCCGGCGCCTCGCCCGCCCAGCGGGGCCCCGCTCGTGGCCGTGCGCTGGCGGCCGTTCCGCCTTCCGCTGCGCGCTCCGATCGGGACCGCCTCGGGCGCGATCGAGGCGCGCGACGGCGTCCTCGTCGAGCTGCGCGACGCCGAGGACCGCCGCGCCTTCGGCGAGGCCTCGCCGCTCCTCCCCAACGGCCCCGGAGCGGCGTCCGAGGTGCTGCGCTTGCTCGGCGAGTGGGCCCCCCGCCTGCTCGCCCAGGAGGGCCCGCCCGCGAGGCCGCGCTCGGTCCCTGCCGCGGCGCTGCGCTGCGCCCTCGACAGCGCGCGGCTCGGCCTCGAAGGGCAGCGCAGGGGCCTCCGAGTCGGCGCGATCCTTGGCGGAGGCGCGGTCCGCGAGCTCCGCGTGAACGCCGTCATCGGCGACGGCTCGCCCGAGTGGGTGCGCGAGCAGGCCGCAGCGGCAGTCGCCGCGGGCTACGGCACGCTCAAGCTCAAGGTCGCCGCCGTCCCGCTCGCCGAGGACCGCCGCCGCGTCGAGGCCGCGCGCGAGGCCGCGCCGGACGCACTCCTGCGCCTCGACGCCAACGGCGGCTGGGACGCGGCGACTGCAACCGAGGCGATCGAGAGTCTGGCGCGCTACGACATCGAGTACGTCGAGCAGCCGCTGCCCTCCGCCGACCTCGCGGGCCTCGCTCGCCTGCGCGCCGAGGGAGTCTGCCGCATCGCCGCCGACGAATCGGTTGCCGATCCGGCGGACGGGGAGCGAGTCCTCGACGCCGGCGCCGCCGACGTTCTCGTGCTCAAGCCGATGCGCCTCGGCGGGATCCGGCCCGCCCTCGATCTCGCCTGGAACGCGGCGTGGGAGGACATCGCCTGCGTGGTCACCACGACCTTCGATTCGAGCCTCGGCCTGGCGGCAGCGCTGCACCTCGCCGCGGCGGTCGATGCGCTCGCCCCGCGGGGTGGGTTCGCGCACGGGCTAGGCACGGCGGAGCACCTCGCCGCCGACCTCGTTGCGAGGCCGCTCGTCCCGGACGCGGGCGTGCTGCGTGTGCCTTCGGCGGTCGGCCTCGGCGTCGAGCCGGACGAGGCCGCCCTCGAAGCCGTCGCGACCGGCGACTGGGTCGAGGTGGGCGGCTGAGGGGGGCGCACGTTGACGCCTTCGCGGCCACACTCAAGAATGGCCGGGCTGCCCGACGACCGGGCAGAGGCTCCGGCGGGACGGCAGGCACATGAGCGACGAACCCCTTTTCGAATACGACGAGAGCGTGATCGGCGTCGAACACAACGTGGGCAGCGTCGAGGTCACCGCGGAGCGGCTCGCGCGCTACTGCGAGATCGTCGGCGAGACCAACCCGCGCTACGTCGAGAAGCAGGAGGCGCCCCCGAGCTTCCTGCAGCGGATGCGCTTCGCCCCAGGGCCGGACGCGCGCGTGCGCTTCGGCAACGTCACCTTCCACGCCGGCTCACGCCTCGAACTGCTTGAGCCGGTGCGCGTGGGCGACACGCTGACCGGCTACGCGCAGGCGAAGGAGGTCTACGCCAAGACCGGCCGCAGCGGCACGATGGTGTTCAGCGTCCGCCGCCTCACCTACCGCAACCAGCAGGGCGTCGATGTCGCCTACGCGGACCAGACCGTCGTCCATCGGCAGGTCGGCGAATGAGCCAGCCATACTTCGAGGACATCGACGTCGGCGACGAGATCGAGGACGAGTGGCTCGCCACGCGCGCGCAGGTCCTCGAGTACATCGACCTTGAGCCGGGCGGCCCGTCCGAAGACGCGCAGGGGCGCTTCACCGATCCCGTGCGCGCGAAGAAGCTCGGCTTCGAGCGCCCGATCGTGCCCGGCGCGCTGAGCATGTCCGTGCTCACGCGGCTGGTGACCGACTGGATGGGCCCCGAAGGCGCCCTCGAGTCGATCGACATCAACTTTCGCCGTCCCGTGCTGCAAGAGGACGGATTGCGCACGATCGGCCTGATTATCGACGCCGAGCCGGCCGAGAGCGGCGGGCGCGTGCGGCTCGACGTCTACTTCGAGAACGATCGCGGCGAGCGCCCGTTGCAGGGCGTCGCCGTCGTCAGGCTGCCCTCGCGCGAGGGCGCGTAGGTGGGCGGCTAGCCGAAGCGAGGGCCGTGTGGACCTGCTGACCGAGCCGTTCTCCGACTGCACGCTCGATTGGGTGACGGTGCCGCTGCGCCTCGCTGCGGGCGTGGTCTTCGTGCACGCGGGGTACGGCAAGTTCCAGCGCGGCATCGGCGGGTTCGGCTCGTGGCTGGGCGAACTCGGCTACCCGCTGGGACAGCCCACGGCGCGGCTGGTCGCGAGCCTCGAGGTGGTCGGCGGCCTGGCGCTGATCCTCGGACTGTTCACGCACTGGGTCGCGATCCCGCTGGCGTTGATGATGGTGGTGGCGACGTACACGAACGCGGTGAAGCTGCGCCTGCCGTTTTCCGGTAACGAGAACGCGCAGGGCTACGAACTCGATCTCCTGCTGATCGCCATCCTCGTGGCGCTCATCCTCGGCGGCTCCGGCCCGCTCTCCCTGGACGCGCTGATCTCGGGGTAGGGGACTGCGGACGTCAGCGGATCCCGCTCACTACGGCCACGATGGTGCTGGCGACTGCCACGGAGCCGTAAAGGAGCATGAGCCCACTCGGAATCCATGTCTCGAGGTGGGTGAAAGGGCGATAGAGAGAAGGGTTCTCTCCTTCGCCAAGCGCAGCCCACTCAGCCTTGAAGATGGCCGCAGGCAGGTGCTGCTCCAGGAGGTGGATGATCCTGAACTTCGCCGTGTTCAGTTGCCGGAATGACGTAACCATCCTCCACCACACGAAGCAGATGAGGAGCCCCGTCACGTTCAGCGCTGCTCCGATGCTCCCGCCAACGACGGATAGGACATCGCCTTCGCGGAACAGGAGACCAGCTGCGATCAAGAGTGCCGAGTTGATCGAGAGGAAGAACGTGTTGGCCGTCTGGCGGCGGGCCACCACCCGCTCGGACGACTCGACCATCAATCGATACTGGTCGAGCAGGGATTGGTCTCCCCGGTCTTCGCTCGGCGGCGGCCCGTGAGGAAAAAGAAGGCCCTCGAGGGCTGCCTGATCGTTGGTCATACCCTCACGCCGTCGAGTCCGCTCATGATCGCATCGATGTCCCACGGGACCGTTGTGATGCGCAGCTCTCTGAGAGCGGCCGGAAACCGCGCGATGTCAGGCCCCAGTCGCACCGCGATCAGTTGCTTCCCGAGTTCCGCGCTCTTGCGGATTTCCCAGTCCACGGCATCGCTCTGGTAGGTAGTCTTGCCGATAAGGCAGATAGTCGCGGAGCACAGCCGCAGTAGCCGCTCGACACTCGTCTTCCAGGCGTAGTCGAACGGCTCCTTCACGGAGTAGTCGCGCAATTCGAGGTCGGAGCGACTGCTCTTCGCCTGTGCCCGGAAGGCATTGGCGAGCAGTTGGTCCTCCATGGCGAAGCTGAGGAAGACGTTCCGCGCCATCGAGTGGTCCTCTCCGCGAGTCCGTGCGTGAGTTACGCGCGAGTATATCCTATCTGCGAACGCGCGTTCTATCCCCTCCAGCTGAACAAACCGCCTCCGTCCCGCGTACCATCGCGCCATGCACCGCCTGCATCCGGGGCGCATCGATGGCTGGAGCGTGCGGCGGCGGGTCAGGGCCGTCGCGGTGCTGCTGGCGCTGCTGGCCGTCGTCGCCGCGTTGCCCACGGCGCACTCCTACCTGCGCGCCACCGCCTTCACCGCCGATGTCGTGCTGCAACTGCCCGTGCGGCCCCTCGCCTGGGCGACCCACGCGCCCACCATCGAGGACTTCGAGTGGGGCGGCGAGGGGAGCGGCCGCGGGCAGCTGACGCTCCCCGCCGGCGATGACGCGCAGCCCGCGATCATCCTCGTCCTCGGCGCCGATCCCGCTCCGGCGGACGACGAGCGCGTCCTGAGCCTCACCGGCGGCCTCGCCCGCATCGGCTTCGCCGTGCTGCTCACCGAGTCCGATGACCTCAACGCCGCGGTCGTGCTGCCCAGCGAGATCCCGAGGCTGGCCGGCGCCTTCGAGGCGCTCGCCGCGCATCCGCGCGTGCGCGCCGACGAGGTCGGGTATGTCGCGCTCTCCGCGGGCGGCTCGCTCGCCATCGTCGCCGCCTCGCAGCCGCGGATCGCCGATCGCGTCGCCTACGTCGTCGCGCTCGGGCCCTACTACGACGCCGAGTCGCTCACGGCCGCCGTGTCCTCCTACAGCTTCCGCGGTCCGGACGGCGTCGAGGACTGGGAGCCCGCGGGCATCGCGCGCCGCGTCGTGCGCAACACGCTGCTTGCCGGTCTGCCCGAGGCCGAGCGCGCGGCGATCGATGCCGGCGGGACGCCGGAGGGCACCGGCGGTGCGGCCGTGGCGGAGCTGCTGCAGCGTCCCACGCTCGATCGCGCCGAGGAGCTGATCGAGGCGCTGTATCCGGAGCAGCGCGCGCACCTCGAGGCGGTCAGCCCGCGCTACGCGATCGACGGACTGCGCGCCCCGCTCTACCTGCTCCACGACCGCAGCGACGAGTTCATCCCCTGGACGGAGTCCGAGGCGATGGCCGAGGCGCACAAGCCCGCCATCTACCACCGCCTCGATCTCTTCCAGCACGTCGAGCCGGATCCCGGCAACGTCGAGCACATGCTGCGCGACGGCTCGCGGATACTGCGCCTGGTCGTGCGCATCCTCGAGGACGCGCGCTGAGGCGCTGCGCCCATGCACCCGGCGTGCTGGTAGGGTCCGTGCATGGATGACGCGCGGGTGCTGCTGCTGACCTCCTGGCATCTGACGAGGATGCGCTCGATGCCGCGCGCCCTCTGGGCCGTGCGCGCCCTCGATCGACGCACCCGCTCGCAGCAGGGCTGCCTGCATGTGCACCGCTGGACCTCGCGCCGCTCGTTGCTGCTGACCACGTGGTGGCGCAGCCGCGCCGCCGCCGATGCGTGGCTCGCCTCGCCCTCCTTCCGCGAGGCCGACGCGCTGCTGCGCGCCCTCCCCGGCGCCGAGGCGCGCGTCGACTTGCGCGAGAGGTCTTCCGAAGGCTCTCGGGAGTAGCGGCCGGCGCGGCCCGTTACGGAGCGGAGGTTCCGTGGCGCAGCTCGGCGCGCAGGGCCTGCGCCTCGGCCTGCAGCGCGGCGCTGACCTCCACAAAGTACGGCTCGGCCGGCGCTTGCAGACCGCGCAGCGAGGCGGGAAGCCGCTCGCGTTCCGTCGCCGCCCGCTCCCGCGCCTCCGCCAGCGTGCGCTTGCCTGCATCGAGGCGTTCGCCGCCGCGCATGACGGGCTCGAGCAGCGGCTCGCCGTCGAGGCGTTCATCCGCGCGCGCGAGGATGTCGCCGCTCGCGATGCCGGCGGCGTCGCGCTGGCGGAAGACCTGCTTGCGGCCGGGCAGCGTCTCCTTCTCCGCCGAGAGCTTGATCCGCCCGCGGCCGTCGTAGGCGGCCAGCTTGTAGACGGCCTCGAAGGTGGGCGCGTCCGCCGAGGACACGGCGCGCGTCCCCACGCCGAAGGCGTCGATCGGCGCGCTGGCGGCGACGAGCTCCGCGATCCGCGTCTCGTCGAGGCCGCCACTGGCGACGATCTCGACCTGCTCAAGCCCGGCCGCATCGAGGATCGCGCGCGCCTCCCGAGCCAGCTCGGCGAGCGGCTCCGAGTCCAGCCGCACGGCCCGCACGCGGAAGGCGTCGCCGAGCTCCGCGGCGAGCCGCGCCACGCGGCGCACGCCCTCGGCGGTGTCGTAGGTGTCGACGAGCAGGACGGTGTCCGGGTGGGTCGCGGTGAAGCTGCGGAACGCCTCGCTCTCGTCGTCGTGGGCCTGCACGTAGCTGTGCGCCATCGTGCCGGTCGCCGGGATGTCGTAGCGGTCGGCGGCGAGCACGTTGGAGGTCGCGGCCATGCCCGAGAGGTAGAGCGCGCGCGCCGCCTTCAACGCCGCGTCCGTGCCGTGCGCGCGCCGCGTGCCGAAGTCCACCACCGGCCGCCCGTCGGCTGCCTCGACGATGCGCGCGCCCTTCGAGGCGATCAGCGTCTGCAGGTGCAGCTGGTTGAGCAGGTACGTCTCGGCGAGCTGTGCTTCCGGCAGGGGCGCCTCGACGGTCAACAGCGGCTCGCCGGCGAAGGCGGGGGTGCCCTCGGGCATCGCGTGGACATCGCCGCTGAAGCGCAGCTCGCCGAGCCAGTCGAGGAAGCTCGCGGGGAAGTGTCCGCCGCGCTCCAGCGCCGCGAGCGCCTCGTCCCCGAAGCGCAGCCCTTCGAGGTAGGCGAGCGCGTCGTCGAGCCCGCAGGCCAGCAGGTAGCTGCGATTCGCGGGCAGCGAGCGGGCGTACAGCTCGAACGTCGCGCGGGCCGTCAGCCCGTGCTCGGCGTAGGCCTGCAGCATCGTGAGCTGGTAGAGGTCCGTGAACAGCGCACGGCCCGCCTCGTCGAGGCCGCCGCCGAGCGGCGGGTGCTGCGCCGCGCTCATGTGCGGCTCACTCGATCGTCGCGCCCGCCTCGCGGATCGCCGCGAGCGCGCGCTCGCCGTCGCCGGGTTCGAGGTTCACGGCGCTGATCGCGTCCGCGATCACGGTCGTCGGGAAGCCGAGGCGGCACGCGTCCAGCGCCGTCTCCTTGATGCAGTAGTCCGTCGCCAGCCCGGCGATCACGACGCGCTCGACGCCGCGATCGCGCAGCAGCGTCTCCAGCTCGGTGGCCGCCTGCTCCCCGCTCTGCGGGTCGCGCTCGCTGAAAGCGGAGTAGCCGTCGCTGCCGTCGGCGCCCTTGCGCACGCGCGGTGCGCCCTCGGCGATCGCGAGGTCGGCGTGCAGCTCGGCGCCCCAGCTGTCGGCGACGCCATGCACGGGCCAGACACCGCCGTCCTGCGCGAAGTGCGGGGTGTGCTGCGGGTGCCAGTCCTGCGAGTAGACGACGAACGCGCCGCCCTCGAGGGCGTGCGCGATCTCCTCGTTGGTGCTCGCGATCGCGCCGGCCGCGCCGTCCACGTAGAGGCTGCCCTCGGGGTGGGCGAAGTCGTTCTGGACGTCCACCACCAGCAGCGCCGTCCGCTCGTCGTAGTCCGCCATCGCGCCACCCTCCCGCCGGAGTTCGCCGCCAAGGATAGCGGGCCGCCGGGGCGGCGCGGCGCGGGACGCGGGAGCGAGTGCGCGATGTGCTATCGTCGCCCCGCTTCGGGGGGTCCGCGAATGCCGCCATCCGTCGACGACCGGCTCGAGATTCTCGATCTCGCCGCGCGCTACAACCACGCGGTCGATTCGGGCGATCACGAGGGCGTCGCCGCGCTCTTCACCGACGACGGGGTGATCGAGGCGACCGCCACCGGGCCGATCGCCGGCCGGCCCGCCATCGCCCACTACATCGCCTCGCGACCGGACGGCTGGCGGCGCCGCCGCCACTTCAACAGCAACGCGATCATCGAGGGCGTTCCGGGTGACGGCGACGCGGCCCGGCTGGTGATGTCGCTGCTCGTGCTGAGCCGCCGCGACAGCGTCGAGCCGCGCCTGTACGGGCGCTGCGAGGATGAGCTGCGGCGCGTGGACGGCGCGTGGCGCTTCAGCCGGCGTCGCATCGTCGTCGACGCGGACGGCGCCAGCGGACGGCGGGCGGAGGAGTAACCATGCCGCTATCTGTCGAGGACCGGATGGCGATTCTCGCCCTCGTGACGCGCTACAACCACGCCGTGGACAGCGGCGACGTGGACACGCGCGCGGAGACCTTCACCGAGGACGGCGTGTGGGACTCCGACACGTCCGGCGTGATCAGCGGCCGCGAGGCGATCCGCGAACACGCCCGCACCCGCGCCCCCCACTCCCACACGTGGAGGCACTGGACGAACAGTCCGATCATCGAGGGCGACGGCGACGCCGCGACCGTCCGGCAGTACCTGCTGCTGGTCGGCCTCGATGGGCCGTTCCGTCCCCGGATGGTCGGCACGTACCAGGACACGCTGCGGCGCGAGCCGGAGGGCTGGCTGTTCGCGAAGCGCGAACTGCGCGTGCACGCCCGCCAGGACTGAGCGCCGCGAGGAGCGCTGAAAGGACGCGTATGCCGCTATCCGTTGACGATCGCCTCGCGATCCTGGACCTGATGAACCGGTACAACCACCGCGCCGACGGCGGCGACGGCGAGGGCTTCGCCGACACCTTCACCGGGGACGCGCTGTTCGAGGGCAGCATGAGCAGCGCCCGCGGGCGCGAGGAGCTCGTGAAGGTGATCGGCAGCGGCGGCGGCAGTTGGAAGCACTGGCTGAACAGCCCGATCATCGAGGGCGACGGCGACAACGCCACCGCCCGGGTCTACCTCGTCCGCACCGGCGTCGGCGAGGACGGGGCGGTGGAGTTGCTGGCAAGCGGCAGCTATCACGACACCCTCGTGCGCATCGACGGCGAGTGGAAGTTCACGCATCGCAAGGTTCACCCGGACCAGTAGGAACGCAGACGCGAGGCATCGCCTCGCAGGAAAGGACGGAGGACGCCATGCCGCTCTCAATCGAGGACCAGCTCGACATCACGGAGTTGATGGCCCGCTACAACCACGCGATCGATGGCAGCCAGCCGGAGGCCTGGGCCGACACGTTTACGGACGACGGCGTCTTCGAGGGCAGCGCCGGCGTCATCAGCGGCCGCGAGGAGATGCTGGCGTTCGTGCGCGGGCGCGACCAGAGCAACCGCATCCGCCACTGGAACAACAACGTCCTGATCGAGGGCGACGGCGACGACGCGACGGCAAAGGTCTACCTCGTCACCTTCGATGTCTCCGGCCCGCCCACGATCCGCGTGTCCGGCGTGTACCACGACACGCTGAAGCGCGTGGACGGGCAATGGAAGTTCACGCACCGCAAGGTCCACAGCGACGCGCCGCCTGCCTGACGGCGGCGGAGCGCCGGACGGACCGCGGACGAGACCGGAAGGAACGCCGTGCCGCTCTCCTGCGATGACCGGCTCGACATCCTCGAGGTGGCCGCCCGCTACTGCCGGGCGCTCGACCGCGGCGACCCCGAGGCGCTCGAGGGCGTGTTCACGGAGGACGCCGTGTGGGAGTCCTCCGCGCGTGGCGCGCGCCAGGGGCGCGACGCGATCGTCGAGGAGTTCCGGGGGCGCGCCGCACAGGCGCATACCCGCAAGCACTGGACCAGCAACCCCGTCATCGAGGGCGACGGGGACGAGGCCTCGATGACGCTAGACTTGCTCGTACTGCACCTCGACGATGGCGACGTGCGGCCGGGCACGAGCGGCGTGTACGAGGACAGGCTGAGGCGCGACGACGCCGGTTGGCGCATCGCGTATCGCAAGATCACGGTGGACGGCTCGCGGGCCGGCTTCCGCAGCAGGCCGGCGCAGCCGGCAGAAAAGGATGCAACGCGATGAGGGTCACCTGCGGACTGCACCCCCACAAGAACATGGGCGAGGCCCCGGCCTTCGCGCGCAAGCGCGAGGAGATGGGCTACGACGCACTCTGGGTGCCCGAGGCCCAGCACAACCCGTTCACCGCGCTCGCGTTGGTCGCGGAGCACAGCGAGAACGTGCGCATCGGCAGCAACGTGACGGTCGCCTTCGCGCGCTCACCCTACGTGATGGCGAACCACGGCTGGGACCTCCAGGAGTTCTCCGGCGGGCGCTTCATCATCGGCATGGGTACGCAGATCAAGGGCCACAACGAGCGCCGTTTCTCGGTGCCGTGGGGGCCGCCCAACCCGCGCCTCCGCGAGTACATCGAGATGATGCGCGCCTGCTGGCACACCTGGCGGACCGGCGAGAAGCCCAACTACGAGGGCCGGTACTACCGCTACACCCTCGACGCCTGGAACTGGAACCCCGGGCCGATCGACTACCCGGACCCGCCGGTCGTGCTGGCCGCCGTGCGGCCGCTGAACACGCGGCTGGCCTCCCAGGTCGGTGACGGCGTGCTCTGGCACGGGATGATGAGCTGGGCCTACCGCGACCAGGTGCTCGTCCCCGCGCTCGAGGAGGGCGCGCGGCGCGCGGGCAAGGACATGAAGGACCTCGTGATCTCCGGTGGCGGCTTCGTCGTCACGGCGAAGAACGAGGAGAAGCTCGTCGAGGCGATGGCCGAGCAGAAGCGCTGGATGTCGTTCTACGCCTCGACGCGCAGCTACCACGACGCCATGAACATGGCGGGCCTCCAGGACGAGGCGATGCTGCTGCACCGCCTCTCGATCGAGCAGAAGTGGGCGGAGATGGTGAAGATCATCGACGACGACTTCCTGGAGAAGTTCGCGATCATCGGCACCTGGGACGAGATCCCCGCGAAGATGCGCGAGGTCTACGGCGGTCTCAACACCGAGATCAGCTTCAGCGCCGACCTCGAGGATCCCGACGACGAGGAGCACATCAAGGAAGTGATGGCGGAGATCAAGGCGATCCCGCCGTACGGCGAGATGGAGCGCACCCTCGCCGCCGCGTAGCGCGAGCTGACTCGCCTCCCGCGGGCCGGACTCCGCCGGAGGCGGGCGCAGCTGCGGGAGAGGATGTAGCGCGATGAGGGTGACGTGCGGACTGCACCCCCACAAGAAGATGGGGGAGGCGCCGGCCTTCGCGCGCCAGCGCGAGGCGATGGGCTTCGACACGCTCTGGGTGCCTGAGGCCCAGCACAACCCGTTCACCGCGCTCGCCCTCGTGGCCGAGCACAGCGATCACGTGCGTATCGGCTCGAACGTGACGGTCGCCTTCGCGCGCTCGCCGTACGTGATGGCGAACCACGGCTGGGACCTGCAGGAGTACTCGGGCGGGCGCTTCATCCTCGGCATGGGCACCCAGGTCAAGGGCCACAACGAGCGCCGCTTCTCCGTCCCCTGGGGCCCGCCCAACCCGCGGCTGCGTGAGTACATCGAGATGATGCGCGCCTGCTGGCACACCTGGCGGACCGGCGAGAAGCCGAACTACGAGGGCAAGTACTACCGCTACACCCTCGACGCTTGGAACTGGAACCCCGGCCCGATCGACTACCCGGACCCGCCGATCGTGCTGGCCGCCGTGCGGCCACTCAACACGCGGCTGGCTGCCGAGGTGGGCGATGGCGTGCTCTGGCACAGGATGATGAGCTGGGCCTACCGCGACCAGGTGCTGGTCCCCGCGCTCGAGGAGGGCGCGCGGCGATCGGGCAGGGATCTCAAGGACATGGTGATCTCCGGCGGCGGCTTCGTCGTCACGGCGAAGAACGAGGAGAAGCTCGTCGACGAGATGGCTGAGTTGAAGCGCTGGATGTCGTTCTACGCCTCGACGCGCAGCTACCACGACGCGATGAACATGGCCGGCCTCCAGGACGAGGCGATGCTGCTGCACCGCCTCTCGATCGAGCAGAAGTGGGAGGAGATGGTGCAGATCATCGACGACGACTTCCTCGAGAAGTTCGCGATCGTCGGCACCTGGGACGAGATCGCCGGCAAGATGCGCGAGGTCTACGGCGGCCTCAACACCGAGATCCACCTCAGAGCCGAGATCGAGGATCCCGACGACGAGGAGCACATCAAGGAAGTGATGGCCGAGATCAAGGCGATCCCGCCCTACGGCGAGATGGAGCGCACCCCCGCCGCCGCGTAGCGCCGGTGGCTGGCTGACGCGAGGGCGGATGAGTCTCACTGATGGCCGAGATCAAGGCGATCCCGCCCTACGGCGAGATGGAGCGCACCCCCGCCGCCGCGTAGCGCCGGTGGCTGGCTGACGCGAGGGCGGATGAGTCTCACTGACGACGAGGTGCGGAGGGTTATTGCCGCCCCGAAGCGGGTGACGGAAGAGATCGAGTGGAAGCGACGACCGGGATCCACGCCGAGCTTCGAGTGCACTTTCTCGGTGCGTGTTCCGGCCGAGGGAGAATCCGGGGAGGCCATCCTCGGCAAGGTTGAGGCGACACACAACCCGCATGAGACCAAGTGCGCGTTCATCTACGCCGGGGTCTGCATCCGGCGCTGGGAGAGCGCCGGATCACACCCGAATCCCGACGGCCGGAGGATCGAGGGTCAGCACAAGCACGGCTGGGACGAGTCGCACGGGGACCGGTATGCGTACGTGCCCGACGATATCGACACCACGTCACGAGACACGATCCTGATGAGCTTTCTGCGTGAATGCGCGATTATGATGGAAGGGGAGGGCTACGCGGCCCTGATGTCCGGTCTTGAAGGTGACGCATGACCGCCGAACGATCACGCGATACGCGGCTTGAGCTGCTCCAGGAGCACTTCTCCGCCGCGTGCGATGCGTACCAACACGCCGGCGCCAGCTTCATCATCACGCCGCTCCTGCGCCAGGACAACGATCGGGTGACGCTCAGGATCGACGAACTCAAGGGCGGCCGCGTCCTGATCACCGATGGCGGAGAGACCATCGACTACCTCCGCCTCAGCGGCTGCGCGGTCCGGACAAGCGCCCCGTTCCGGAAGCGGATCCACGCGGTTGGCGCTTCGTTTGGCGTGAAGATTGAGGACGAGGAGATCAGCCTGGAGGCCGATGAATGCGATGTCGCCGAGGCGTTGGCGACCGTGGCGCGCGCCGCCCAGCACATGTCGTACCTCGTCTACTACCGCCGGACCCGCACGGTCCCGCGATTCGGGGACCGTGTCGAGGCCGAGTTGATCGGTGTCGGAGCGCGTTACAAGCGCGATGTCAAGGTGTGGGGCCGCACCCGAGCGCACAGGTTCGGCTTCCTCGTCAATGGCGCGGGCAACGCGCTGCTGCAGCCGCTAAGCGGAACCTCGCGGGCATCGCTGAACGAGAAGGCCGAGCGGCTGGTGTTTCGTATCAAGGATGTGCGAGAGGCCAGCCGCGATGCTTCTCCGCTCCATGAGGCGCACGCTGTTCGTGAATCGTTGGTCGAGGGGTACGGCCTCGTCCCGCCGCCGCGGTTCTTCCCGGTGCTGGATGATGTTGGCAGCGCAGCCCGTCTCTGGGACCGGAAGACGGTCGCGGCGCTGGAGGAGTCCTCGGACGGCGTTGTCCGGTGGTCTTCGGAGAGTCCGCGGGCAGCGCTGGCCGAGGCTTTGAGGCTGCCGCTACTCCGCTAGACCGGGCGGCGCCAGCGCGCCCAGTCGAAGGCGGCGATGCCGTGCTCGGTGAGCTGCCAGATGCTCGGGTGCGGGCGGCCGTTCGCGATCTCGAGGAAGCCGATCGTACCGAGGCGCGCCCGCAGGTTCCTCGGCAGGGTCGGGGAGCCCGGATTCACGCAGAGCACGCCGTCGACCCACTCGACCCACTCGGAGTGGGTGTCGCCGAAGATCATCACGTCCATGTCCTTGCGGCCGCAGTAGCGCTGCATCGCCCGCTCCAGCGTCCACGCGCTGTCGGCCGGGACGGGGATGGTGTGTGCGATGCCCACGAGCAGTCCGGCCAGCTCCAGCGCCCAGCCCTCGCGCAGGCGCGGGTCCTCGGGCTGCACGGGACGCCCGCCTGATCCGTCGTCACCGTTCCCGCGCGCCACGTAGGTGGGCGCGACCTCGGAGAGCTGGTCGATCACCGAGAGGTCGTGGATGTCCCCGGCGTGCAGGATGCAGTCCACGTCGCGGAACGCCGTGAAGACCTGCGGCCAGAGCCTGGGCATCGCCTCCGGGATGTGCGTGTCCGAGATCAGCCCGATGCGCAGCGAGTCCGCGCTCGCGAGCCGTTCGAGGGCCTCGAGTTCCTGCATGGGCGTCGTCAGGCCCCGCGCAGGTGGCTGAGCACGGCGCGGGCGGCCTCGGCCGGCTGCTCCTCGACCACCATGTGGCCCGCGCCGGGGATCAGCTCCGCGGTCGCGTCCGGCAGCAGCGAGCGGTAGGCGGCGACGTAGGGGCCGGGCGGGACGACGGCGTCCTCGGCGCCCCAGAGCAGCAGCGAGGGCGCACG
Source organism: Dehalococcoidia bacterium (assembly GCA_965261685.1). GTDB lineage: Bacteria > Chloroflexota > Dehalococcoidia > UBA2979 > UBA2979 > VXMT01. Next base: position 650,915 of record CBDHDI010000028.1, on the reverse strand, counting down.
CACGCGGTAGGCGCGGCGCGCGAAGCCCTTGTCGGGCAGCGGCCAGAGGTACTTGGCGGCGCCGATCAGCCCGCGCCGCCGGGCGCGGTTCCAGAGCCGCGCCTCCTCGCGATCGGGCGGAGGCGTGAACATACGGCGTGCTGCCGGGCTCTCGATGTCGGCGAAGATCGCGCGCGCGAGCGTGCCGGGGGTGAGTCCGAAGAGATCCGGCTGCGGCGCTTCATCGAGCCAGAGGCCGAGCGCGCTGATCAGCGCCAGCCGCCGCACCCGCGCCGGAAAGAAGGCCGCGACCTCCTGCGCCAGGAACGCCCCGAACGAGTGCCCCACCACGTCGATCGGCCCCTCGAGGCCGAGCGCCGTCAGCAGGTCGTCGTGGTGGAGCGTGATCTCCGTGACGTTCTCGTAGACGAACTCCGCGCCCTCGGAGCCCTCGAAGCCGGGCGGGGTGGGCGCGTAGACGGTCGCGCCCGCGGCGAGCGCGTCGATGAACTCGTCCTCGACGAGGCCGAACGTGCCGTGCAGGTAGAGCAGCGGCGGACCGTCGCCGACGATGCGGACGGGAACCTCGACGCTGCCGTCGAAGGTGCGGACGAGGCGCTGCTCCGGCTCAGGCACCGGGCGCCCTCCGTGCGTGCTGCGGGTACCACTCGTCTTCCCACTCGGAGTGGATGTGCCGCAGGTTCGGGAGCACCTCCTTGGCGATCCGCGTCATGTTGTACTCGGCGGTATCGCGCGGCATCGAGCCGAAGTGCGCCATCACCATGATCGCGCCGAGGTTGATGTCGTTGGCCAGCCACTCGAGCTTCTCGGTCACCTGCTTGGGCGAGCCATGGATGATCACGCCCTCGTCGATCAGCTGCGGCCACTTGCGCTCGGTGATGCGGACATCCGTGTACTCGGTGGTGAAGCCGCCGGCGATCGTCTTCTCGGTGCGGTAGCCGGGCGCGTCGATGAAGCCGCCGTAGACGTGCTGCGTCTTGTTGTAGAACCACTCGAGGTGCTCCGCGTAGAGCTCCTCGGCGTGCTCCTCGCTGTCGCCGACGCCGATGAACTGGATGATGCCCGCGCGGTAGGGGTTGCGCGGCAGATCGTAGGAGTCGACGACGGGCCAGAACTCCTCGAAGGTCTTCTGCGAGCGCTTGAAGCCGGAGAAGGAGAGCGCGGCGTACATGTGGCCGCGCTGGCAGACCCAGTCCCAGGTCTCGACGGAACCGCCGCCGGGGATCCAGATCGGCGGGCGCGGCTCCTGGATCGGCCGCGGCCAGACGTTGACGTAGCGCAACTGCGTGTAGCGGCCGTTGAAGGCGAACGGCTCCGGCTCCGCCCAGGCGCGGGTGATCAGCTGCTCCGCCTCGCGGTACTTCTCGCGCAGCGTCACCGGGTTCTGCCCGTAGCAGTAGTTGGTGTCCATGCTCGTGCCGACTGGGAAGCCCGCGACGATGCGGCCCCCGCTCATGCAGTCGAGCATCGCGATCTCCTCGGCGACGCGCGTGGGCGGGTTGTAGAGCGCGATGCTGTCGCCGAGCAGGACGATCGCCACGTCCTTCGTCTGGCGCGCGAGCGTCGCGGCGATGATGTTCGGCGAGGGCATCAGCCCGTAGCCGTTCTGGTGGTGCTCGTTCACGCACACCCCGTCGTAGCCGAGCGTCGAGGCGAGCACGAGCTCATCGATGTACTCGTTGTAGAGGTCGCCCGTCTTCTGTGGGTCGAGCAGGTTCGAGGGGATGTCGACCCAGACGCTGTGGTGCGTGTCGCTGAAATCGTCCGGCAGGTGGCGGTAGGGCATGAGGTGGAAGAAGTAGAACTTCACGCGCGCACACTCCGTAGCTGCGGGCCCGCGCCTGCGAGCGCCCGCCGCATGATACGCGACCGTGCCGTGTGGGCCGCGCTGCCGTCCGCGCCGGATAGCAGCGGGGCCGCCCCGGTGGGCGGCCCCGTTCGTGCTCGGCCTGGAGTCGAGGGCGTTAGCGGCCCTGGTAGTTGGCCTCGCGCTTCTCGGAGAAGGCGCGCGGGCCCTCCTTGGCGTCGTCCGTGTAGCGGATCGCCTGCGACTCGAAGTTCTCGATGCGCAGGCCCTCCTGCAGCGTGGTGTTGAGGCCGCGGTAGGCCGACTCCTTCGCCGCCATGACGGCCAGCGGGGCGTTCGCGCCGATCTCGGCGGCGATCTCGAGCGCCTTGTCCATCAGCTGGTCGAGCGGCACCACGTGGTTGACGAGGCCGATGCGGTGGGCCTCCGACGCCGGGATGCGGCGGCCGGTCATCAGCAGTTCGAGCGCGATCCCGAAGGGCACGAGGCGCGGGATGCGCTGGGTGCCGCCGGCGCCCGGAATGATGCCGCGGGAGACCTCGGGGAGGCCGAAGCTGGCGTTCTCCGAGGCGACGCGGATGTCGCAGGCCATCGCGGTCTCACAGCCGCCGCCGAGGGCGAAGCCGTTGACGGCGGCGATGATCGGCTTCCACATCTCGAGGCCGCGGTAGAGCTGCGGGTCGGCCTGGTCCCAGAAGGTGTTGCGCGGAGGTGCGCCGTCAGAGGCGGCGTTGCGCATCGCCATCTCCTTCAGGTCAGCGCCCGCGCTGAAGGCGCGGTCGCCGGCGCCGGTCATGATCACGCTGCGGATGTTGGAATCCTCGCGTACCTGCACCCAGGCTTCGCCGACCGCGGCGATCAGCTCTGAGTTGAAGGCGTTCATCGACTCGGGCCGGTTGAGGGTCATCACGAATGTGAAGCCCTCCATGCGGGTTTCGAGTACGGCCATGCGTGCAGTCTCCTTGTGTGTCCTCGGGACGTTCGTTCGTCAGCCCCCGCCGTCGGAGGGCGCAGCGCAACGCTACGCCGCCCCGCCCGTCGAGTCAAAGCGCGGAGGCGCGTCCGGGCCTGCCCGGCGGCGCGGGAGCACCGCCGCCGGACGACTAGGAGCCTGGGCCCATCCCCGTCATCGGCGGCTCCGGCGCCCTCGTCGGCTGCTCCGCTGCCGGCGTCGTCTCCGCCGCTGCCGGCGTCGTCTCCGCCGCTGCCGGCGTCGTCTCCGCCGCTGCCGGCGTCGTCTCCGCCGGCGCGACGATCTGGCTGCTGCGCAGCCAGACGCCCGGCGGCAGCTCGGCCGGTACGTAGCGGACATCGGGCGCGATCGCGATGCCGTTGGCGTCGCGGAAGCCAAGCTCGATGCCGCCGTCGGCAAGGCGCCGCGCGCGGATCCGCCCGATGGCTTGCCCGTCCTCCGCCACGATCATCGTGCTGATCCTCCAGCCGTCGATCACGACGGCCTCGTCCAGGAATCGCTTCCTCGGGAGGACCAGCCGGCCGTCGGCAAGTAGCACGCCGTGCTCGGGCCGGCCGTCGTCAGCCAGCCGGACCATGATCCACAGCGGGTACGTGGCCGGGGCCACCGCCGGCTCTGTCGGCGGAAGCGGAGGCACGAGCCGCAGGTGTACCTCGCTGCGATCGATCGCCAGAAGGCGCATGAACCGCGCGACCTCGATGTTGGAGTCCAACGCGGCGCAGAGCGCGGCGTCCATCGCCAGACCGTGGAGCGGCAGCGCGTAGCGCAGCTCGTCCTCGAGCGTGAGCAACCCGTCCACATCGTCCGCGCCCGCCGCCTCGAGTGCGCCACGCAGCTCGGCGAAGCCGATGCCGCAGCGCGCGCGCTCCCCGAGGTCCGCAACCATCGCCTGAACCGCGGGAGCCTGCCAGCCCCCATCGGCGGCGCGTGCCGCACTCACGATCGTTCCGGCCAGCGCGGCCGGCGAGAGCACGGTCTCGGCGTACGCGAGATCGGTGTGGACGCTCAACGCGTCCTCGAAGGAGAGCGCCTCGCCGCCGTCGACCCGCGCATGGAGCGCACTCCAGGAAGCGGCCAGCGGCGCGTACTCGGCAGCCGCTGACTCCGCAGCGCTGAGCGTCAGCGCCTCGACCGCCGTCGGCGAGACCAGCTCGCCCCCGGCGAACGCATCGGCGAGCCCGGATGCGGTGACCGCGTCCACGTAGCGGCGTCCGACCGCCGCGAGCAGGGTTTCTGAAGAAAGGTTCGCAGCTCCCGCTGTCATGGCCTCCATGACAGCCTCGGTCGGCTCGCCGAGTGCGGCGATCAGGGGCCGCTCGAAGATGCCGTTGAGCCGCTGCGTCTGCACGCCCGCGGTGTAGAGCGCCCTCACGTACGGCGATACGTCGACGTCAGCGTCCGGGTCGGCGACGGAGGCGACCGAGAACGCGACCCAGCCCTCGTCGTCTGCTTCGGCGGCGACTTCGTAGTCGGTGCCGTCGACGCTCACCGTGAGCGGATCGAACGTCGGGCCGCTCACCACCATCAGGTTCCGCCAGATGCCGTGGAATGCGATCTCCTCGCCCGTTGCGTCGAACGCGATGATCGCGACGAACACCCACGAAGGGCCGGGTTTGTTGAGTGTGATCGTAAGCGGCGTCACCTCGACGGTCGCGATACTCGTCGCGCTCGCCGTCTGGGCGCCGGAGTGGTAGGAGACGCCGGCCTGCCACCGTTCCGGCGTTGCGGCGATCGAGGGGATCCGCTCGAACACACGGGGCGCTACTGCATACACCACGACCCTGCCGCCGGCGTCAGCCAGGTCGCCGCCGCCCGGATTGCCGGCTCGGTAGTGAACGGCGAAGGGCACGCCCGCGATCACCTGGTCGGGGGCGTGGGTCTCCTCGATCTTGAGCCGGAAGCGGTGCTGCCTCGCCTCCTCGTCCACCAGGTGGACCACGAGGTCGAAGTCAGCCGTCAGAGGCTGGAGGTCACGCTGCCGATACGTTGTCGCCTCGATCAGGTAGGTACCCGCCGCCAGGTATTGCTCGATGCGGGAGTTGCGAACGCCGCCACCGTCGTCATTGGCGCCGATAAAGCGCCCGTCGGACGTCGCCAGCGAGAGCACTGGGTCGCCGTCTGCCGATATCAGGTCGATGAGCACACGACCGTCCTGCGGCAGGTTGAAGGAGTAGGCGTAGGCGGGATGCTCCGCGACGACGAATGAGCCGCAAGTGTCGATCGTCCAGGTGCCGGATGCAGTCAGATCGACGCCCGGATCGAGTGTCCCCAGATGGACCGGCTCGCAACCGGCGACGTGGGTGATGGAAAGCGTGAAGTCCGCCGGACCGCGTCCGCGTCCGCCGACCGTAGTGGCTTCGACGACGTAGGTGCCCGCTGCCAGGTCGCGCTCGATGCGTGCGTCGAGGTCGGCGCCGCCGTCGTCGTTGTCGGTGATGCGGCTCCCGTCCTCAGCCAGCAGGTAGAGGTAGGCATCGGCGTCGTCGGAGACCAGGTCGATTCTGATCCGATCACCCTCGGCGATCCGGAAGCGGTAGCTATGCGCGTCGCTGTCGATGCGGAAGCGCGAGTCGCAGTCCTCGGTCGTCCAGCGCCCGCTCGCCTGCAGTCCGCCGTCGCCCTCGGTGCTGAGTGTGCCGAGGTCGATGGCCCCGCAGGCGGTCGCCGTCTGCGCACGGGCGTGGTGAGGCCCATTGAGCGCCAGCGTTCCGGCGATCAGCACAATGACGGCGCAGGCCGTCGCCATCAGCCGCATGCCGAGCCGCGCGTGGGTTCCGGTGTGGTTGGTGTCGCTCAGCTGCATGTCCCGATCCTCGCCTGCCCGCTCACGGCGGCATACGGAGTATGCACGATCCGTGGTGGTGCGAGCGTTAGTGCTGCACCACCGCGCCGCCATCGACGTTGATGCTCTGGCCCGTGATCCAGTTGCCCTGGTCGCTGCACAGGTAGACCGTCATATAGGCGATGTCCGAGCCGTCCGAGGCGCGGCCCAGCGGCGTACTGGCTGCCACGCGCTCGTCCCAGATCTGGCCGCGCGGGATGTCGTCCATGCGGAACGTATCGACGGTGCCGGGGCAGATCGTGTTCACGCGGATGTTGTGACGCCCCATCTCGCCCGCCATGCAGCCCGTCAGCGCGTGGATGCCCGCCTTGCTTGAGGCGTAGGCGGAGGCGTTCACGCTCAGCCGCTTCCCCGCTACCGAGGAGATGTTGACGATCGCGCCGCCCTCGCCCTGCTCGATCAGGCGCTGGCCGAAGTAGTGCGACATGTAGAACGTGCCGTTGAGGTTCACGTCGATCACCCGCTGCCAGACGTCGATCGGGATCTCGACCGCGGGCATGCGGTCCGGCCCGCGTGCATACGCCGCGTTGTTGATCACGAAGTCGACGCGCCCGAACTCCGCGATCACCTGATCGAGCAGCGTCTGGACGGCTTCCGGGTTGCTCACGTCGCTGACGAGGGGCAGCGCGCGCCGCCCGGCGGCCTCGATCTCCTCGGCGACGGAGTGGATGTCGCGCCAGCCGACCGCCTTCTCGTCGTCCGGGTAGCGTTCGGGCGGGCGGCCGCTGCCGGTGATCACGACGTCCGCGCCGGCCTTCGCGAGCTCCACGGCGATGAAGCGTCCGATCGAGCGCATGCGGCCCGCTCCGGTGACGATCGCTACTTTGCCATCGAACCCTGTCAACTCGAGACCGGCCATCCGGAACCTCCTCAGTAGCCGCGATCGGGGTCGACGATATTGCGCAGCGGTTCGCCATCGAGGTAGCGCCGCAGGTTGTCGCAAAAGATCGAGGTCGCCAGCTCGTTGTAGTTCTCGACGCCGCCCGTGATGTGCGGTGTGATGATCACGTTGTCCAGCTCCCAGAGCGGGCTCTCCGAAGGCAGCGGCTCGCGCTCGAACACGTCGAGCGCGGCGCCGGCGATCACGCCCTCGCGGAGGGCCTCGATCAAGGCCGCCTCGTCGACGACCTCGCCGCGCGCGATGTTGATCAGGTAGGAGCGCTCGCTGCGCGCGCCCATCGTGCGCAGCTGGGCCGCGCCGATCATGCGGCGCGTCTCCTCGGTGAGCGGGACGGCCAGCACCACGTGGTCGCTCTCCGCCAGCAGGTCGTCGAGGGCGCCTGGCGGGAGCACCTCGTCGGCGACGGCGTCCGGCCCGCGCTCGCCGACGGAGCGGCGGATGCCGAGCACGCGGCAGCCGATCGCCTTCGCGAGGCGCGCACACTCGAGGCCGATCGCGCCCATGCCGACGACGCCGACGGTGCGGCCGGCGAGGATCCTCGGCACGACCATGCGGTCGTAGTTGTGCTCGGCCTGCCTGCGCCAGAGCGCCGGCCAGCCCTTCTCGAACATCAGCATGTAGCCGAGCACGGACTCCGCGATCGGCGTGGCGTGCAGCCCGCTCACGCTCGTGAACGCCAGCCCCGCGCGGATCAGCGCGGGGTCGACGCGATCCGCGCCCGCCGAGGTGAGTTGCATCCAGCGCAACTTCCGGGGCAGCGCGGCGGGCCGCACGAGGTCCGGCAGCGCGCCGCCCCAGAACCCGAACAGCACCTCGGCGTCGGCGATCGCCGCCTCGAGATCGGCCAGCGGCGTCACCGCCTGGCGCTCGCTGGGGAAGCGCCGCTTGCCGCGCAGCGCGGCGAGCAGATCCTGGCCGAGGACGGAGACCTCAAGGCTGGGGTCGACGGCTCGGATCCGCTCGGCATGCTCGGGTTCGAGGGCGAACGTGACGACGGTCCGCGTCATCGCTTGTCGGATCCGCGCAGGGTGAGCAGCGCGATGCTGGCGGTGAAGCCGTGTACGAATGTCTTGCCGCCGACGGGGCCGATCTCGCCGCTGCAGAACATCCCCGCGGTCGGCGTCGGGCCCAGCGCCTGTTCCAGCGCCTGCGCGTCGTGGTGCGGCTCGCCGAAGAGGCCCTGTCCGCGCCCGTTGCAGGAGCAGAGCAGTGCGCCGAGCACCTGCTCGCCGGGCGCCAGACGCACGCGCAGCACGCGGAGGTGCTCGCGCAGATCGAGGTCGGCGGCCTCGGCGTCGCGGAACTGGAACTGCAACGTTTGCCCGACGCGAGGCGTCGCGTTGATCGCGATCGCCCCGCTCTCGCGGTCGCCGCCGAGGATGTTGCGGATCAGGAAGTCGCCGCGCGCGTGCTGGTGGCGGTACTCGTCCATCGCGAGGCCGACCAGCAGGTTGCGCTGCGCCCGCTCCCGCGTCGCCGGGTCGAGCTCAGCGAGCGTCTCCTGCAGCACCTCCAGCGCCGGCCGCGAGCCGACGCTGCGCACGACGTTGCCCTCGCACTCCGTGACGGTCCAAGCCTGGCCGATCGGCTCCGCGCCCTGCGCGACGATCGTGTGAATGCCGAAGGCGCCGCCGATGCCGACCAGCACGGCGCCGGACTCGCGCACCTCGCCGTCGAGGAAGACGGCGGTGTTGCGCTGCATCGGCTGCGCCGAGGCGAGGCCGCCGAGGACGGTCGCGCCCGGCTTGCGCTCGCCGATCGCGTCAACCAGCGCCTCGGCGTCCGTGGTGAACGGATCAGCGAACAGCAGCCAGGCCTGCGCGGACGCCGCCTCGATGCGGTCGAGCGCGGTGGCGGCCTCCTCGTTCGAGTCGATCGCGACCGTGGTGATCGTTGCGCCGGGCAGGCTCAGCGCGAGCAGCGAGATCGCGGGCTGGTCCTCGGCCTCGTGGCCGGGGCCGATCACGCCCATCCCGCTCGCCCCGGCCAGCCGCCGCGCGCCGGTGCCGGCGCGCAGGCGCTCCAGCACGGCGGCGTAGTCGGCCGCGAAGCGCGAATCGATGAACGCAAGCGCGAGGTCCGGCTTGGTGTCGAGGTCGAGCGCGGCGAGGACGGCGTCGCACGCCTCCTCCCAGGTCGCGCCGGTCTGCACCGCAGCCGCGGCGCGCGCGTCCTTCGCCCGCGTGGCGGCGCGCGCGCCCTCGCTCTGCGCTTGCTCGCTCGCGCTCATCGCTTCTCCGTCCTGTCGGCGCCTCCTCGCGCGCGAGTCCGCGCGCGGCCGCGCGGCGCTACGCGACGCCGCCGGCGAGCGCGTACGCGATGCTCATGATGATGGCGAACGGGATCCAGCCGATCAGCGCCACAGCGATCGCCCGCCCCGTGCCGATGTCGAGCGCGGCGCGCACCGCCACGACCGTCGCGATCAGCACCCAGAGGCCCACGATCGTGCTGACAACCTCGGTCAGCGCGGGCACGACGGCAATCACCAGCAGCAAGCGCGGCCCGTTCGCGAAGGCGAGGGTGCGCGCGAGCTCGCCCCAGTCCGCGCTCGTCTCCGCACCCGCCAGCAGGCGGGTTCCGATGAAGTAGGTGATCCAGGCGTAGACCGCCCAGGCCAGCAGTCCGAACACGACCCCGTACACGAGGCCCAGAATCCCGCCGTCGGCGATCGCGCCGATGCCCGCGGCGATCGCGCCGAGGATCACGAGCACCGCGGCCTGTTTCGTACCGTCGCGGTCGTGCTCGACTTCCTCGTAGACGCTGCGGTCGAGCCGCGCCGCCCCGATTACCCGCGCGAGGAACGAGCGTTGTGCCATGTTCTCCATGTCGCCTCCCTGGGCTCATTGCCACGAGGGCGCTTCGTGAGCCCTCGCGAGCGAGAGTGTATGTTGGCGGGCGCACGCGCGTACAACATGGGCCGCGCTGCATCGGCAGGCTCGCGCCAAGCGGTCCGGCGCGGCACCATGAGCAGCAGCCGCCCGGCCCCGAGACGTACGGGCGCGATGGCGGCGGCGCAGGCTGGGGGAAGCAGAATGACGACTGCCTCGATGACGCACCAGGAGCTCACGATCGAGGTCGCCGGCGGCGAGGTGTTCGTCCGCAGCGGCGGCAGCGGCGCCCCGCTCTTCGTGATCCATCACGACATCGGCGCGCACGCCTGGACCAGCTTCTACGAGCGCCTCGCCGAGCACTTCACGGTCTACCTCCCGGATCTCCCGGGCTTCGGCAAGTCGGTGCGCCCGGAGTGGGCGCGCAACGTGCGCGACATCGTGGCCCTGGCGGGCCTCACCCTCGACGAACTCGATCTCCCGACGGCGAGCGTCGTCGGCCTCGGCTTCGGGGGCTACGTCGCCGCCGAGCTCGCCACCACGGCGCAGGCACGCATCAACAAGCTCACCCTCGCCGGCGCGATGGGCGTGAAGCCCGAGCAGGGCGAGATCTTCGACCAGTTCCTCGTCAGCCACGAGGACTACGTGCGCACGGGCTTCGCAACCGAGGGCGCCTTCGAGGAGATGTTCGGCGAGGAGTCCGACATCGATCAGCTGATGGTCTGGGACATCAACCGCGAGATGACGACCCGCGTCGGCTGGAAGCCGTACATGCACAACATGGCGCTGCCCCATCTGCTCCCGAGCGTGCACACGCCGACGCTGGTCGTGTGGGGCAGCGAGGACGCGATCGTGCCCGTCAACAGCGGCGCGCTCTACGCCGAGAAGCTCCCGAACTCGCGCCTCGAGGTCCTCGACGGCGCGGGTCACTGGCTGGAGCTGGAGCGCCCGGACGACCTCGCCCGGCTGATCGTGGAGCACGAGGGGCGCTAGCCCCGCCCGCCGCCCCCTACGCCTGCGGCAAGGGCGAGGCGAAGCTCAGGTCGTGCCCGTCTGGATCCATGAGGTGGAAGAAGCGCTCGCCCCAGGGCGCGTCGCGCGGCGGCGCCTCGGGCGCGTAGCCGAGCTCCAGCGCCCGCTCGTAGAGCGCGTCCACATCGTAGCTGTAGAAGACAACCCGTCCCCACCAGCCGGGCGGCGCGCCCTCGGCGATGAGGTTGAGATAGCCCTCGGCGAAGATGAATCTGGTGAAGCCCGCGTCCGGCCCTCCGTAGCGCAACACGAAGCCGAGCGAGGAGTAGAAGTCGAAGGCGCGGGCCATGTCCGCGGTCGTCAGGGTGACCGCGCTAATCCGCTCGATCGGCCCGCCTGGGGATTGCTCGGACACCCGGTTCGCCCCTCTCGCGGGACACGCGTAGCGCGGCGCGCAGTCTAGCCGCGTCCGGGCCTGCGCGTCGCCCCTTGCGCGACGCTGCCGGGAGCGCGATCGTATTCATAGCGCCTTTCGCAGTAGCCCATTCCGGCGAGAAGCACCCGTGGAATTCGAACTCTTGGTCCTGCCCCTCCTGATCTTCGGGGCCCGCATCGTGGACACCACGATCGGGACCGTGCGGATCGTGCTGCTCGTCGCCGGATCGCGCTGGATCGCGGCGCTGCTCGGCTTCATCGAGGTGGCGATCTGGCTGGCCGCCACGGGCGGCGTGGTGACGCACCTTCACAACCCGCTGCTGATCGTCGCCTACGCCGGCGGGTTCGCTGCGGGTGTGCTGCTCGGTGGCTGGCTGGAGGAGCGGATCGCGCTCGGCTACCGCCAGGTGCAGGTGATCAACAACGACCCGGCGATCGACGTCGCCGCGCGGCTGCGCGAGCGCGGCTACCGCGTGACCCGTATCGAGGGCCACGGGCTGCAGGGCCCGGTCGAGGTCTCGACGTTGCTGGTGCGCCGTCGCGGGCTGCGGCGCGTGCTGGACGCGATCCGCTGGATCGCCCCCCGCGCCTTCGTCACGATCGAGCGCGCGGAGCGGCCGATCGGCACGCTCGCCTCGCCTGACCCCGGTTTCCTGCGCTTGCCCCGGTCGCCGTTCTTACCGCTCGGCGGCGTCCGCAAGTAGCGAGCGCGCAGGCCCCCTCTCGCTGGGGAGAGAGGGTGGGGGTCAGGACGCGTCCGCGCGTGGGGCGCTCTCGAAGCCGGCCGGGCGGTGCGTGCCGTCGCAGAACGGCTTGCTCTCCGACTGGCCGCAGCGGCACAGCGCGACCGCGCTGCCCTCGTGGGCGATCGCGTTGCCGTCCGCGTCCAGCACCTCGATGTCCGTGCCGCGGATCACGTAGGGTCCGTCGTCCCTGAGTTGCACCTGAATCGCCATGCCGTCCTCCGTTTCCTGTGTCCGTGCACGAGCCCCGCGCCTGCCTATGCGGGCGCCGGGGCGTCCTCGCCTGGCAGGCCCGTCTCGATCAGTTCGAGCACGCGCGCGCGCAGCGGCGGATCGTCGATCGCCACGGACTTCCGGTCGTGCTCGTCCCAGCTGATCTTCGCCGCGCCGTGGAACTCCCTCGCCGCCCCGGAGACGAGCACCTCGCGCTCATCCGCGTCCGGCACGCCCGAGGCCAGTTCGGCGCCGCAGAGCTCGCCGATGCGGTCGCAGAGCATCTGGTGCTTCTCGATGTCGTACATCAACTCGCCGATGACGCACTGGCCGTACTGCCAGACATCGAACGGCTCGCCGTCGCGCTCCCACTCGAGCATGCGCTTGGGGGGAACGGGATAGCGCTCCAGTTCGGAGCGGATCCAGATGTCCTCCGGGTCGCGACCCTCGTGCCGGAAGAGCAGCGAGACCCGCGCCATGCCGTCGCCCCTGTACTGAATCTCCGTGCGCATGACTGCAACCTCCGGCCCGGCCGCGGGGTCCGAGGCGTTCCCCGGGGCCGCTGCTCACTCTAGCACTCCTCGGCGCTGCTTCGGCGCCTCGTCGGAAGCGCTCGCAGGCCATGTATAGTGACGCCGCGCAAGGGGGTTCGCCATGGCGCTCCAGTTCTCGTTCACCACGCCGATCTACCTGAAGTTCTTCAACCCGGACTGGATCAGCCCGGAGTCGCTGGTCGAGATCGCCCACATCGGTGAGGAGGTCGGCTTCGACGAGATCGCGGTCTACGACCACTTCCTCGAGCCGCCCGAGTGGCAGCCCTCCTACGCGACGAACAGCTACGACCCGATGCCGCTGCTTGGCTTCCTCGCGGCGCACACGGAGCGGATCGGCATCGCCTCCGCGACGATCAACATCCCCTACCGCAACCCCGCGGTGATGGCGAACGAACTGGCCACGATCGACAAGCTCTCCGGCGGCCGGCTCTGCATCGGCCTTGCGGCCGGCTATCTCCACGAGGAATACGACACGCTCGGGCTGGACTTCGCGAACCGCGGCGCGATCGCCGACGAGTACCTCGCGGCGATGATCGAGCTGTGGACCAACGAGTACGCCTCGTTCTCCGGCGAGCACGTCAGCTTCAACGAGGTGAAGCTCGCCTCGTTCCCCGTCCAGAAGCCGCATCCGGAGGTCTGGATCCACGGCGGCAACCTGCGCGCGCTGCGGCGGGCGATTCGCTACGGGACGGGCTGGGGCCCGATCGTCGGACCCGGCCTCTCCGGGGACGCCGGCAGCACGGACTTCAAGATCGGCAGCACCGACGAGGGCGCCGCCGGCGATCCCTACGCCGAGCTGGTCCAGGCGCTGGGGCAGGAGCATCCCGGCATCCACGTGCCGCACTCCAAGACCTACGCCTGGATGTCCGAGGTGCTGGAACGAGAGCGCGAGGCGATCGAGGCGCGCGACGAGCCGCTCGGCCTGTGGCTCAGCGTCCGCGTCTCGAAGGACACCATCGACGACGCGCCGCGCCTGATCGAGGAGCAACTCGCGCGCGGCGTGACGAAGCTCAGCATCGGCATCAACGCCGAGTCGCTCGAGGACCACAACGCGACCCTGCGCGCCTTCGGCGAGCAGGTGCTGCCGGCCTTTCGCTGAGGGACGTTCCGGCCCGCACGCGCAAGCTCGGGCGCCGAGGCGCGCGTCCTCACGGGGGCGTGCGGGTCTGATCGTGAGCGCGCGTGGCGGGCGGCGCCTGCGAAGCGCTGCGGAGGCTCCCCGTGCTGAGCGTCTTCTTCGAGGTCGTGCTGCCCGTCATGCTCGTTGCTGCCCTCGGTGCGGTGGTCGGGCGCTGGCGGCGCGTGCCCGCGGAGCCGCTCTCGGCGGTGGTCTTCTTCCTGTTCACGCCGGCGCTGGTCTACCACTCGATGGCGAACTCCGAGCTGGCGGCGGGGCTCTCGCTGAAGATCGCGGCGGTCGCCGTGATCATCTACGTCGTCGGCTACGCGGCCGCGAGCGCCTGGTCGATGCTGGTGAGGCACGAGCCGCCGCAACGCTCGGCATTCGCGCTGGCGGTGACCTCGCTGAACACCGGCAACATGGGCATCGCGGTCGCGCTGCTCGCCTTCGGCGATGTGGGCGTGCAGGTCGCCGTGCTGACCTGGGTGGTGAACGCCACGCTGGTCACCTCGGCGGGGATCGTGATCGCGACGCTGCCGAGCGGCTCGTCGAAGCGGGCGCTGGTCGCGCCGTTCGCCTACCCGGCGCTCTACGCCGCCGCACTCGGTTTCGCGGCGAACGGGCTGGACGTCGATCTCCCCGTCACGATCGAGGCCCCGATCGCGACGCTTGCGGGCGCCGCCGTGCCGGCGATGCTGGTGGTGCTCGGGCTGCAGCTCGGGCGCGGCCTCGGCGACCTCGGCGAGCTGGCGGACGTGGGCGTGGCGTCCGTGCTGCGGCTGCTGCTCGGCCCGCTGGTCGCCCTCGGCGCGGCGCTCGCGCTGGGCCTCGAGGGCGTCACGCGCGACGTGGTGATCGTGCTCGGCGGGATGCCGACGGCGGTGATCGCGATCATCGTGGCGACGGAGTTCGACGTGCGCCCGCAGTTCGTGACGCGCTCGGTGGTGACCTCGACGCTGGCGAGCGTGGTGACGCTGACGGTGCTGCTGACGCTGGTCGGGTAGGTGTTGCGGTGCGTGGGCTGGTGTTCCTCTCAGTTTGCTATTAGTTTGTTTTACATTGATAACAAACTGATAGTTGGCGCCGAAGGGCGGGGTTCCGCGGCTGGGGCGGCGCAATGCTGCACGCCGTGCTGGATTGTGATAGCTTTCTATCAAGTCACGAGAAACTGATAGCAAGTTGAGAGTTGCAGTGAAGATCCCACAGGCGCCGCCGCCGACCACAGAACTCCTGCAGCAACTCGCTGGCAATGGTGACCAACTGATGGCGGTACTCAGCGGGGGCCGCCCGGTCGATAGCAAGGGCCGCTACCTGCACTGGGACCAACTGCGCCGCCGCACCCCGCCCGAGGGCCTCACGCACGAGACGTGGTGGCTCGGTACGGCAATTGCGCGTCAGGCGCTCGCTCGGTCCCTGCCACTGTCCGACATTGAGGGTCGCCCCTTCCACTTCAGCAACATCGACCGGATCCAGGAGTTGGTTCACCGCATCGATCAGCAGGCGAGCGGCCAGATCATCGCAGGCGAAGTGGTGACGAACCTCCAGTCGAGCGACCGCTATCTCGTGAGCTCGCTCCACGAGGAGGCGATCACGTCGAGCCAGCTCGAGGGCGCCAGCACGACAAGGCGTGTCGCCAGGGAGATGCTGCGCAGCGGCCGCCAGCCTCGCGACCGCAGCGAGCAGATGATCCTCAATAACTTCGAAGTGCTGCAGGCCGCTGCCTCGCTGGCGGCGGATGGCGGTCTCCTGACGGCGGGCGACATTCTCGATCTGCATCGCATCGTCATGTTCGACACGCTGGATGACGAGCGCGACGCCGGCAGGCTTCAGAGTCCCGAGGACGAGCGCGTGGTCGTCGAGTGGACTGACGGGACGGTCATCCATCGCCCGCCGCCTGCTGCGGATCTTCCCGCACGCCTCGATCGGTTGTGCGAGTTCGCCAACGGACTCAGCGGCGAGGGCTTCATCCACCCCGTGGTGCGCGCGATTGTGCTGCACTTCGCGCTCGCCTACGACCACCCCTTCGCCGACGGCAACGGCAGGACGGCGCGCGCCCTCTTCTACTGGTCGATGCTGCGCTCCGGCTACTGGCTGACGCAGTACCTCACCATCTCCAGCATCCTCCGCAGGGCGCCCGCGCAGTACGCGAGGTCGTACCTGCATGTCGAGACCGGCGGCGGCGACGTCACCTACTTCGTGCTCTACCAGCTCGCGGTCATCGAGCGCGCGATGGAGAGCCTGAACCACTACCTCCAGCGGAAGATGGAGGAGCAGCGGCGGGCCGAGCGGCTGCTGCGCGACAGCCCGCACCTCAACCACCGCCAGATCGTGCTCGTGAGCGACGCGATGCGTGATCCCGATGCGTGGTTCACGATCCAGGCGCAGGCGCGGCGTCACCGCGTCACCTACGCCACTGCCCGCGCCGACCTGCTCGGACTCGAGGCGCTCGGCCTCTTCTCCAAGACGCGCATCGGCAAGAAGTTCGTCTTCCGGCCCAGCGCCGATCTCGCCGCGCGCTTCGCCGGCAGCGGCGTTGCTGCCGGGGCGGGCGGCGCACGGTGACGGCCCCGCTGGCGGGCATCCGCGTGATCGAGGCGGCGACGTGGCTGGCGGCGCCCTCGGCGGCGGCGCTGCTCGCCGACCTCGGGGCGGACGTGGTCAAGATCGAGCCGCCGGGGGGCGACCCCTGGCGGCACTTCGACACGAGCTCGATGGGCTTCGAGGAGCCCTCGACGATCCAGTACGGCTTCGAGTTCGACAACCGCGGCAAGCGCTCGATAGCCATCGACCTGCGGCAGCCCGGCGCGCCCGAGCTGGTGCGCCGGCTGTGCGAGGACGCCGACATCTTCGTCACCAACCTGATGCAGCGCGAGCGCTGGGGTATCGACGCGGAGACGCTGCGCGCGGCCAACCCGGCGCTGATCTACGCGGCCGTCAGCGGCTACGGCGAGCAGGGCCCCGGCGCGGACCGCGAGGGCTTCGACTACGCGGCGTTCTGGGCCAGGTCCGGCATCATGGGGCTGAGTGGCGAGCCCTCCTCGCCGCCGCCGTTCTGCCGCACCGGGCAGGGCGACCACGCGACGGCGCTCAACCTGCTCAGCGCGATCCTCGTCGCGCTGCGGCTGCGCGACCAGAGCGGCGAGGGCCAGAGCGTCGAGGTCAGCCTGATGCAGACCGGGATGTGGACGATCGGCGCCGATGTCGCCGTCGCCGCCCAGTCCGGCGAGCAGCCCCGGCGCTACGACCGCACGCAACCGTGGAACCCGATCCGCAACTCCTACCGCACCCGCGATGGGCGCTGGCTGCTGCTCGGCATGACCCAGGCCGACCGCTTCTGGCCTCGCTTCGTCGCGATGATCGGCGACGCGCCGTGGGCGCTCGATCCGCGCTTCGAGACGCTCGAGGGGCGCAAGCGCCACGCCGCCGAGCTGCGCGACCGCATCGAGACGCTGATCGCCTCGGCCGACCTCGACGAGTGGGGACGCCGTCTGGACGAGGCGGAGCTCGTCTGGGCCCCGGTCGCGACGCTCCCCGAGGCGCTCGCCGACCCGCAGGTGGAGGCGAACGCGATGCTCGAGGATGTCGAGCATCCGGAGGCCGGACGCTACCGCACGCTGGCCGCACCGTTCCGCGTCAGCGGGGCGGAGACGGCGGTGCGCGGGCCGGCCCCCGCGCCCGGCGAACACACC
This sequence comes from Dehalococcoidia bacterium, assembly GCA_965261685.1. Classification (GTDB taxonomy): domain Bacteria; phylum Chloroflexota; class Dehalococcoidia; order UBA2979; family UBA2979; genus VXMT01. Next base: position 633,838 of record CBDHDI010000028.1, on the reverse strand, counting down.
AGCGAGGTGCTGGCCGAACTGGGCCTCGGCGACGACGAGATCGCGCGCCTCGCAGCGTCCGGCGTCTTCGGGTAGCTTGCGCCTGCCTGCCCCGAAGCAGGCGTGTAAGGAGGCCCCCGATGGCCAGGCAGCCAATGCGCCGCATCGAGGCGTTCTACCCGCCGGAGCAGTTGCAGACGGCCTCGCAGGGCCGCCGCCTCGGCGGTTGGGCGCTGGACTGGCTGATCGTCACGGTGACGCTCGGCGTCGGCTGGCTGATCTGGTTCCTGATCGTGGCGCAGCGCGGACAGACACCGGGCAAGCAGATGCTGGGCATGTACATCATGCGCGAGGACGGCAGCCGCGCCGGTGGCTGGTACACGGTGCTGCGCGAGATCGTTGTCAAGATCTTGCTGTTCGGGACCGCGATCTCCGTGATCAGCGGGGCGACGAACGGCATTGGCGGCCTGCTCTGGATACCCGCTGCGCTGTGGTGCACGTGGGACCGCGAGCGCCAGTGCCTCTGGGACAAGGTCACCTCCACTTACGTCGCGCACTCGCCGGCGGGCTACCGCCCGCCGACCGCCGAGGAACTGCGCATGCGCGGCGAGGAGCCGCCCGCGGTTTCCGGACGCACCACGGCCTCGTCCGCCCCGCCCTCCGGCCTGATGGACTACCCGCGCGAACGCTCCCGGAGCGAGGACGCTCCAGCCGCCGCCTCCCCTGAGCAGCAGGGCAGCTCCGCCGAGCGCCTGCGCGAACTGCAGCGCCTCCGCGACGAGGACCTGATCACCGCCGAGCAGTACGAGGAGCGCCGAGCGCGCATCCTCGAGGACCTGTAGGGCTGCTGCCAATGATCGGCGGACTCGGCTGGCTGGAACTCCTCACCCTCATCGTCCTCATCATCCTCATCGTCGTTGTCGTCCCGCTCGTGCTGGCGTGGATGCTCATCCGCTCGGACTCGCCGCAGGCCCCGCCGCCGCAGGCCCCGCCGCCGCAGGCTCCGCCGCCGTCGGCCGCGCCGCAGGCCCCGCTGCCGTCGGCCGCGCCGCCGTCGGCCCCGCCGCAGGCCCCGCCGCAGGCCGCGCCGCAGGCCCCGCCGCCGCAGGCCCCGCTGCCGTCGGCCGCGCCGCCGTCGGCCCCGCCGCCGCAGGCCCCGCCGCCGTCGGCCGCGCCGCCGCGCCGCACCGCCGACCGCGTGCGCGAACTCGAAAGCCTCCGGGACGAGGGCTTGATCACCGCCGAGGAGTACGAGGAGCTCCGCGCGAGCATCCTCGAGGAGCTGTAGCCCGCCTCTACACACCCTCCTCGCCCACCCCACTGGACGCGTGGCGTAGCCTGCCCTCGGCGCGCAGCGGCGCCGCGCGAGAGGGAGGCGGCCATGGGCAGGCTCGAGGGCAAGACGGCGCTGATCAGCGGCGGCGCGCGCGGGCAGGGCGCCGCCGAGGCGCGGCTCTTCGCCGAGGAGGGCGCGAACGTCGTCCTCACCGACGTGCTCGACGAGGACGGCGAGCGGACGGCCGACGCGATCGGCGCCGACTACCTGCACCACGACGTCACGAGCGAGGCGGAGTGGGCTGCCGCGGTCGCGCACGCCGTTGCACTGCACGGCGGCGTGGACGTGCTGATCAACAACGCCGGGATCTACGCGCAGACGACGCTGATCGGGGGCGATCTCGAGGAGTACCGGCGCGTGATCGAGGTCAACCAGGTGGGTGTCTTCCTCGGAATGCGCGAGGTCGCGCCGGTGATGATCGAGCGCGGAGGCGGATCGATCATCAACATCTCCTCGGTCGGGGGCATGCGCGGCGGCGGCGGGTCGTTCGCCTACACCGCGAGCAAGTGGGCGGTGCGAGGCATGACGAAGTCGGCGGCGGTCCGGCTTGGCCCTCACGGCATCCGCGTCAACTCGATCCACCCGGGGCTGATCGATACCCCGATGCTGGGCGAGACCCGGATGGCCGATCCCGACACCCTCGAGCAGATGCTGCGGCAGATCCCGCTGGGCCGGATTGCGCAGCCCGTGGAGGTCGCGAAGCTCGCGCTCTTCCTCGCCTCGGACGACAGCGCCTACAGCACGGGCGCGGAGTTCCTCGTCGACGGCGGCCTGCTGGCCTGACGCGCGCGGCCACCCCGTCGCGCGCGATTGCGCGCGTGGCGTAGCCTGCCCTCGGCGCGCAGCGGCGCCGCGCGGGGAGGCCGCCATGGGCAGGCTCGAGGGCAAGACGGCACTGATCAGCGGCGGCGCGCGCGGGCAGGGCGCCGCCGAGGCCACGCTCTTCGCCGAGGAGGGCGCGAACGTCGTCCTCACCGACGTGCTCGACGAGGACGGCGAGCGGACGGCCGACGCGATCGGCGCCGACTACCTGCACCACGACGTCACGAGCGAGGCGGAGTGGGCTGCCGCGGTCGCGCACGCCGTTGCACTGCACGGCGGCGTGGACGTGCTGATCAACAACGCCGGGATCTACGCGCAGACGACGCTGATCGGGGGCGATCTCGAGGAGTACCGGCGCGTGATCGAGGTCAACCAGGTGGGTGTCTTCCTCGGAATGCGCGAGGTCGCGCCGGTGATGATCGAGCGCGGAGGCGGATCGATCATCAACATCTCCTCGGTCGGGGGCATGCGCGGCGGCGGCGGGTCGTTCGCCTACACCGCGAGCAAGTGGGCGGTGCGAGGCATGACGAAGTCGGCGGCGGTCCGGCTTGGCCCTCACGGCATCCGCGTCAACTCGATCCACCCGGGGCTGATCGATACCCCGATGCTGGGCGAGACCCGGATGGCCGATCCCGACACCCTCGAGCAGATGCTGAGGCAGATCCCGCTGGGCCGGATTGCGCAGCCCGTGGAGGTCGCGAAGCTCGCGCTGTTCCTCGCCTCGGACGACAGCGCCTACAGCACGGGCTCGGAGTTCGTCATCGACGGCGGCCTGCTGGCCTGACGCGCGCGGCCACCCCGTCGCGCGCGATTGCGCGCGTGGCGTAGCCTGCCCTCGGCGCGCAGCGGCGCCGCGCGGGGGAGGCCGCCATGGGCAGGCTCGAGGGCAAGACGGCGCTGATCAGCGGCGGCGCGCGCGGGCAGGGCGCCGCCGAGGCGCGGCTCTTCGCCGAGGAAGGCGCCAACGTCGTCCTTACCGACGTGCTCGACGACGAGGGCGAGCGGACGGCGGCCGCGGTCGGCGGCGGCTACCTCCACCACGACGTCACCAGCGAGGCGGACTGGGCCGCGGCTGTCGCGCATGCCGTCGAGCTGCACGGCGGCGTGGACGTGCTGATCAACAACGCCGGCATCTACGTCCCGACGCCGCTCATCGGCGGCGACCTCGGCGACTACCGGCGCGTGGTCGAGGTCAACCAGGTGGGCGTCTTCCTCGGCATGCGTGAGGTCGCTCCGGTGATGGTCGAGCGCGGGGGCGGCTCGATCATCAACATCTCGTCGGTCGCTGGCCTGCGCGGCGGTGGCGGAGCGTTCGGCTACACGGCGAGCAAGTGGGCGGTGCGCGGCATGACGAGGGCGGCGGCGGTCGCGCTCGGCCGCTACAGCATCCGCGTGAACTCGATCCATCCGGGTCCGATCGATACGGCGATGCTGGACCAGATCCCGGAAATCGAGGCGGGCAACCTCGACCGGATGGTGCGGCGCATCCCGCTGGGCCGCATCGCGGAGGCCGTGGAGGTCGCGAAGCTCGCGCTCTTCCTCGCCTCAGAAGATAGCGCCTACAGCACGGGCTCCGAGTTCATCATCGACGGCGGCATGACGGCCTGACGGCTAGCGTCCGTCCGGCAGCTGCAGCATCTGCAGCAGCTGCAGCGTGTTGCCGTCCGGGTCGGCGAACGTGGCGACGAGGCCGCCCCAGCGCTCGCGCCCGGGCGGGCGGGTGAAGGCGACGCCTGCCTCGCGCAGGCGCGCGTGCTCGGCCTCGATGTCCTCGACGGCGAAGTTGATCATCAGGCGCAGCGGGTCGCGGGCCGGTCCGCCGACGGCGTCGTGGACGGCGATCGTGAGGCGCAGGCCACCCCACTCGAAGCCGACGTGTCCCGCGCGGTCGGCGCACGGGACGAGGCCGAGCGTCTCGACGTAGAAGTCGCGCAGCGCCTGGAAGCGCGCGGCCTCGGTCCAGACGATGATGCCGTTGACGGGGCCGATGCCTGTGGCCATCTGTGTGCTCCTTCGCCCGCGATCGTCCCGGCGCGGACGTGCGGACGCAAGGGCCGCCGGCGTCTCCGCCCTCTCCCTCGGGAGACCTTTGCAAAACTCCCGTTTCGAGGGCGGTCCGGCCCCCTCTCCCCTTGCGGAGAGAGGGCGGGGGGCGAGATGAAGCCGCACGCCCCGATCGGATCGGCGGCGCGTTTTCGCGCCGCGACAGCCGGAGCGCCTGCTGTGGGGAGCTGCTTCGATCGGGACGCGAGGATACCTCGCAGGGCCCCCCGCACCCCATCCCGGACGAGCGCGCGCAGGCTGCTACTGTTGACGCGGGGATACCCCGCTGGGCGGCTCCGGCCCACCCACCCGCCCCGGATTCTTCTTTTCATGTGGGGGGCTTCGCCCCCACACCCCTACCGGATCGGCAGCCGGAACACAGCCCCGAGGGCGGTCCGGCTCCTCCTCGCGTCGAGAGGGGAGGGAACCGGACTGCCCTCGATGGCCGCGCTGAGGCGCGGCGCCCCTCACCCCCGCCCTCTCCCGCAAGGGGAGAGGGCGCCGGAGCCCGCGCGCCGTGAACCCGAAGCGCGCTGCGCCCCGTTCCGCAGGCGTTTCGCAAAGTTCTCCTCGGGGAGAGAGGGGGCATCCGGAGGGAGAGGCCGTCCGGCCGTGCGTTGCCCACGGCGCTCCGGTGGGGCATCGTGAGGCGCGCAGCGCGCGAGGCGGAGGAGGAGCGTGATGGGCAAGCTGGACGGGAAGACCGCGATCGTGACCGGCGCGAGCCGCGGCATCGGCAAGGCGATCGCCGAGCTGTTCGCCGCCGAGGGCGCGAACGTCGCCTGCGTCGCACGCACCGTGAACGAGGGCGACAGCCGCGCACCCGGCGCGCTGACGACGACCCTCGAGGGCATCCGCGCCGCCGGCGGCGAGGCGAGGATGGTGGTCGCCAACATCGGCGAGGAGGAGGAGTGCCTGCGCCTCGTCGAGGAGACGCGGGCGGCCTACGGGCCGATCGACATCCTCGTCAACAACGCGGTCACGAACTTCGCGCACCCGGTCTCCGAGTTCCCCTCGAAGCGCTGGCTGATCGGCTATGCGGTGAACATCCACGCGCCCTTCATCCTCGCGCGCGAGACGATTCCGGACATGCAGGCTCGGGGCGGCGGGGCGATCGTCAACATCTCCTCGGGGGTGGCGATCGGGCCTGGCCGAGGCCCCTACGAGTCGACCGGCTGGGATGGGATGGGCGTCCTCTACGGCTCGACGAAGGCGGCGCTGGAGCGCTTCACGCAGGGCCTCGCGGCGGAGCTGTGGGGCGACAAGATCGCTGTGAGCGCGCTCTCGCCCTCGCAGGCGGTGTTCACGGAGGGCGCGCTGCTCTTCAACAAGCCCCCACCGGACCTGCCGAGCGAGCCCGCCTCGACGATGGCGGAGGCGACGCTGCTGCTGGCGACGGAGCCGCTGGAGCGCGTCACCGGGCGCGTCTGCTACAGCCAGCAGATCCTGCAGGAGTTCGGCTGGATCGAGGAAGGCCACGGCACGGGCATCGACTCTCTCGGGTCGGGTTACTCGCGGCAGTAGGCAGGCGGCATCCGGCCCGTCGATCAGACGGGGAGCGCCTCGGAGTCCTCGCCGCGCGCGACGTAGACCTCGCGGATCGCGGCGTCGAGGTCGTCCTTGCTGGCGTAGCGGCGCGGCGCGATCGCATCGAGGATCGCGAAGACCTCGCGGTCGATGCCGCCGATCATGCGCGAGCGCCGCACAATCTCGTCCTTCGAGGCGGGGAAGACGAGCCCGGCGAACGCATTGCGGTAGTCCACCCTCGTGGCGTGGATGACCATTGGCGACCTCCTGCCGGAATCTTTGCCGCTCGCGGCGTCTTGGGCAACCCCGCCCCCGATCGGCGTGGCTGCTATCGTGCGCCCATGCCGTACCGCAGCGGGCCGATCAGCGCGAACTGCCGCCACTGTGGGGCGACCACCGCGCGGGCCTGCATGCGCTGCGCGCACCCCGTCTGCGAGGCCTGCGAGGAGACGCACGACGCGACCTTCCCGCACAAGGACTACAGCGGCTAACGGCAGCGAACACGGCGAGGACAGCGAGACCATGACACAGGGAGTGGAGCAGCGGATGCGCTACGGAGCAGTCTTCCCCCAGACCGAGATCGGGACCGACCCGGTCGCGATCCGCGACTACGCACAGGCGGTCGAGGGCCTCGGCTACGACTACCTGCTCGCCTACGACCACGTGCTCGGCGCCGATCCCGAGGGACGCGAGGGCAGGTGGCCCTACACCTATCTGACCACCTTCCACGAGCCGCTGGCGCTCTTCGCCTACCTCGCCGGGTTGACCGAGCGCATCGAGCTGGTGAGTGGCGTGATCATCCTCCCGCAGCGTCAGACGGCCCTCGTTGCGAAACAGGCGGCGGTGGTGGACGTCCTCAGCGGCGGGCGGCTGATCCTCGGCGTCGGCAGCGGCTGGAACTACGTCGAGTACGAGTCGCTGGGCGAGGACTTCCACACGCGCGGGCGGCGCCTCGAGGAGCAGGTGGGCCTGCTGCGGCGCCTCTGGTCGGAGCAGCTCGTGGAGTTCGAGGGCGAGTTCGACCGCATCCCGGTCGCGGGCATCAACCCGTTGCCGGGCCGCCAGATCCCGATCTGGATGGGCGGCACCGCGCCGGTCGTGCTCGATCGCATCGGCCGCATCGGCGACGGCTGGCTGGTGGGCCGCGGCGGCCTGGATTACTTCGAGCGCAGCGTCGAGGCGATCCACGAGGCGGCGGAGCGCGCCGGCCGCGACCCCTCGGAGATCGGGATCGGCGCCTCTGTCGCGGTCCACGGCGCGCCCGGGGAGCAGGTCGGCTTCGCCGAGCGGCTGCGGGAGGCGGGCGCGGACCGAATCCACGTGCTCACGATGGACGCCGGGCTGAGCACGCCCGGCGATCACATCGACGCGCTGCGCACCTTCATGGAGGCGGCGTCGCAGGCGGGCGGCTAGCCTTCGCCCATCGCGGCCATGCGCTCCATCATCTGCTCGGGCGTCACATCCTCGATGTGCGTGGCGATCGACCAGGTGTTTCCGGCGGGGTCGAGGATGCGGGCGATGCGGTCGCCGTAGAACTGGTCGGCGGGCTCGGCCACGCCGGTGGCTCCGGCGCTCACGGCCTGGGCGTAGGCGCCGTCGGCATCCTCGACGTAGAGGTGGATCTGCGCCGTGGTGGGCGGGAACTCGGGGGGCATGGCGGAGCCGAGCATGACCGCGGCGCCGCCGATCTCGACCTCGGCGTGGGCGATGGAGCCGTCGGGCATGGGCATGCGCACGCGCTCGACGGCGCCGAAGGCGTTCGCCAGGAACTCGATCAGGCCCGCTGCGTCCTCGGCAACGAGGTAGGGCGTGATGGCGGTGTAGCCGTCGGGGATGGGCTGGACGTCTGTCATGATTCCTCCTGGTGCGATCGGGCCCGGAGAGTAGCACAGGCGGTCTAATGTGCAACGCGGCTGCGTGCGCGCTGCGCCGCAGGCCGCCGGCTGAGCGAGGGGAGCGAGCGATGACATCGAACGACGACTCGGCCACTCGCGCCCTCGCGGCGCTGGACGCCCTTGGCGAGTCCTACGAGCTGATCGAGGTCGATCCGGAGCTGGCGGACACGGCGTCGTTCTGCGAGCACTACGGCTACCCGCTGGAGACCTCCGGCAACACGATCATCGTCGTCTCCAAGCGCGGCGAGCTGCGCTACTGCGCCTGCCTCGTGCTGGCGACGACGCGGCTCGACGTCAACCACGCAGTGCGCCCGCTGCTCGGTGTGCGCAAGGCCTCGTTCGCCTCGCCCGAGGAGACGCGCGAGCTGACCGGCATGCTGATCGGCGGCGTCACCCCGTTTGGCCTGCCCGAGGGCCTGCCGCTCTACATCGACGAGCGCGTCATGGACCTCGACGAGGTGATCGTGGGCGGCGGCGGCCGCTCGACGAAGCTGTCGGTCTCGCCCTCGGCGCTGCTGCGCCTCCCGAACGCTGAGGTGGTGTCCGGCCTCGCGCTGTAGGGGGGTCGTGCGGATCGGACTTTTCTTGGGGGGAGACGACAATCGCCCGGCGAGCCCCCTCACCCTAGCCTTCTCCCCGAGCGGGGAGAGAGGAGGTGGGGGGATTCCGGGCGCCGCAGCGCCCTCCGATCCCCTCTCCCCTGGCGGGAGAGGGTTAGGGTGAGGGGGATTCCGGAGGTGACTCGCGGAGTTCCAGCGCGATCGCCTGCCCTCGCTGGCCGCGCCGCCGCGCGGCGCCCCCTCACCCCCGCCCTCTCCCGCGAGGGGAGAGGGCGCCGGAGCGCCCCCGGAACGGGAGTTTTGCAAAGGTCTCCCCCAGGGAGAGGGGATCGGAGGGGACGGGCGGGCGCAGCTAGTTGCGGCGGTCGCGGAAGGGGTCCGCCTCCACGGGGCGGGAGACGAGGAAGCGCGCGATCGCGCTGGCGTGGTGGTGCGCGATGCGCCACTCGCCGCCCTCGAGGACGAAGACGTTGGTCGCCTCGACAGGCGCGTCCTGCACGATCTCGCGGCAGAGCACGATCGCCGTGTCGCCGAGGCGGTGCGCGACGGCGTCCCGCACCTCGATGGTCGGCGCGTCGGGGTTGGTGAGGATGCCCTCCCAGCTCTTCAGCACGTCGTCGCGCCCGGTCAGCACGGGCCAGGCGGGGTGCGTGCAGGCGACCGGCGCCTCGCGCGCCCAGAGCCGGTCCATCGCCTCCAGGTCGCGCTCGGCGAAGGCGCGGTAGAAGGCCGCGTTGGCCTCGAGGACCGGGTCCTGCCCGCCGTCCGCGCCGCTCTGGGGGCCGCTGTCCGGGCCGCTGTCGTCGCGTACGTCGGTCATGGCGTCGCGATCTTCGCGACCGCGTCTCCGGCGCGGATCGTGCCCGACTGCACGACGCGGGTGTTGACGCCTCGGAGGCGCAGCTCCATTGCCAGCGGCGTGCTGACGAAGCGCAGAGCGTCGTTGCCGAAGCGGCCGGCGAACTTCAGGCAGCCGGTGTGCGGCTTCGCGGTGATCTCGATCACCGCGGACCCGATGGACAGCCGGGTGCCGGGCGGCAGGTTCTCCGCGCTCATGTCGATGTCGATCACCAGCTGATCGCCCGCGAGCGGCCAGCGGTCCTGCGACTGCGCTACGAGGTCGATCGTGCGGGAGTTGATGATCGTGACCTGCGCCTCGGGATGTGGTCCGCCATCGGCGCTGCTCGAGCTTGCGCGGTCCTTCCAGCTGTCACCAACGAGGCCGACCGCAACGTCGAGGCTGCCGTCCTGGACGACCTCGCGCCGGTCGACAGCGGGCCGTTGCACGATCATCAGGAGCCGGCCGCTGTCCGCCGGGGAGCGGCGAATGTGGTCGAGGCCCGCTTCCAGGCGCTCGATGTCCAGGTGAAGGGCGACGTCCGTCGAATCGGCCATCTTCTCGTCCGCCCCGTCCGGTCCTCCGGCGCTGCGCCGCGATCTCCGGCGTGCGGCCTGCCCATTGGCCGCCCCGACAGGATACCCTGCGCGCGCGAGCGAGGAGCTGCGGCGATGCCGGACCTGATCTACGACAAGCGCGACCACTACGCGATCTTCACCTACAACCGCCCCGAGCGGCTCAACGCCCTGGGTGGGGAGTTGATCAACCAGCTGACCGAGGCGATCGAGGACTTCAGCAACGACCCGAAGATGCGCGTCGGCATCGTGACCGGCACCGGGCGCGCCTTCTGCGCGGGCGGCGACCTCCGGGAGATGGCCGAGGGCACCTTCAAGGGGCAGTTCGGGGCGACCTATCCCTACTCGGGGAACTCGAAGCCGTTCATCGCGGCGATCAACGGGCTCGCCGTGGGCGGCGGGATGGAGACCGCGCTCGACTGCGACATCCGGATCTGCTCATCGGCGGCCTACTTCGGCCTGTTCGAGCCGAAGCGCGGGATCATGGCCGGCTACGCGACGAAGCACCTCGCGAGGGTGATCGGGCTCTCGGCGGCCAACTACATCCTGCTCACCGCGGACCGCATCGAGCCGCAGCAGGCGCTGGAGTGGGGCATCGTGACCGAGGTGCTGGAGCCGGACCGGCTGATTCCGCGCGCCATCGAGATCGCGGAGATGATCATCGAGAACGCCCCGCTCTCCGTGGAGGGCACGAAGGCGCAGATCCAGGAGTGGCGGCTGGCGAAGGTCGACGAGGCGCTTCGCCTCGGCACCTGGGTCAGCAAGGTCGTGCACGCCTCGGAAGACTCGAAGGAGGGCCCGAAGGCCTTCGCCGAGAAGCGTGACCCCGTCTGGCAGGGCCAGTAGGAGCACGTCGCTCGCCCCTCCGGTCCCACTCCCGTCCGGCTCCCTCTCCCTCGGGAGACCTTTGCGTAACTCCCGTTCCGAGGGCGCTCCGGCACCCGGAATCCCCCTCACCCTAATCCTCTCCCGCCAGGGGAGAGGGGATCGGAGGGCGCGCCCTTGAGGCTCTGTTCCGGCTGCCGATCCGGGTGGGGGCGTGGGGGCTGCCCCCACAGAAAAGAAATCCGAGGGCGGGTGGGTGGGCCAGAGCCGCGCAGCGCGCTCGTCCGGGATGGGGGTGTGGGGGGCGCAGTCCCCCGCAGGCGACACGCGATCGGCCTCGGAGTCCCCCTCACCCTAACCCTCTCCCGCCAGGGGAGAGGGGATCGGAGGGCGCGCCCTTGAGGCTCTGTTCCGGCTGCCGATCCGGGTGGGGGCGTGGGGGCGCAGCCCCCACAGAAAAGAAGTCCGAGGGCGGGTGGGTGGGCCAGAGCCGCGCAGCGCACTCGTCCGGGATGGGGGTGTGGGGGCGCAGTCCCCCGCAGGCGACACGCGATCGGCCTCGGAGTCCCCCTCACCCTAACTCTCTCCCGCCGGGGGAGAGGGGACCGGCGGGCGCTGCGGCGCCCGGACCCACCCGCCCCTCCTCCAGTGGTTCGGGCGCCCGGCCGCTACCCCTCGATCCGGGGCGGGCCGAACCTGACGCCCTGCAGCGCGGCGTGAAGCTCGGCGCGGCGCTGCTCGAACGCAGCGTCGTCGAGGACCGGCGTGGCGACGGCGTCGCGCGGATCGAGCGGCAGGTCGGCCATCGGCGTCCACGAGGTGCAGCCGGCGTAGTGGTCGCGGATCGGGACGGTGAGCGGCTCGGCGAGGCGGTGCACGCGCAGCACGAGCACGATCAGCGGCGCCTTCGGACGCCAGCGGAAGCGCTGCTCCGCGTAGTCCGCCGTCCAGATGTGCTGCCCGTCGAGCGCCGCCACCTGCCCCGGTTCGGTCAGCGCCGCCGTCTCCGCGATCTCCGCCCAGGCATCGACCCGTAGTTCGCCCGTTGCGGGCGCCGAGGCGGCGACGGCCTCGATCAGCGGGCGCTCGGAGGGGCGGATCAGCTCCGGTCGCTGGTGCTCGTAGCTCTCGTAGAGCCAGAAGCGCGAGGCGCGCACGCGGAAGCGGTGGCCCTCCTCGCGAATGCCGCCCTTGCGGAGGTCGATGATCTGCCGGCCGTCGCGCAGCGCGCGCACGACGACGGCCCACTCCTTCAGCCCCGGATTCGCGAGTTCGCTGACCATGTCCGGAGGATACCGCGACGCTACCGCCGCGCGCCCGGCGCGGCTACGTCGGCGTCGGCGACCAGGACGGTGTCGTGCCGATCTCGCCCGCCGCCTCGAGCGCGTCGAGCTCGTCCTCGCCGAGGCCGAGCAGTTCCGACAGCACCTCGCGGTTGTGCTCGCCGAGCAGCGGGGCCGGGCTGCGGTTGGCGGCGGGGAAGCCGCTGAAACGGAAGGGGTAGGTCTTGTAGAGGTGCGTGCCCGTGAGCTCGCGGGTCAGCTCCTGGAAGAAGCCGAAGTGCCGCAGGCCCACGTCCTCCGTCAGCTGGTGAGGCGGCGTGACGCGGCATCCGGCGACGCCGACCGCCTGCAGCGCCGTTTCCAGTTCAAGCGGCTCCCGCTCCCGCACGGCGGCGGCGATGATCGCATCGAGTTCGTCCTCGTTGGCCTTGCGCGTCTCGGCGCTCGCGAAGCGCTCGTCGTCCGACAGCGCGGGCTGTCCGAGCACGCTCACGAGTCCGGCGAACTCGTCGTCGCCGTCGACGGCGATGCTGATCCAGTCGTCCTCGCCGGCGGTCTGGTAGATCTCGTGCGGGACCATCCGGTCGTGCTTGTTGCCGCGCGGGCCGGGGTCCGGCGCGCCGTGCTGCACGGCGATGTGCTCCGGCCCGAACATCGCGTCGAGCGCCTCGCACTGCGGCACCTCGACCGTCGTGCCGAGGCCGGACTGCTCGCGATGGCGCAGCGCCAGCATGACGGCGACGACGGCGTTCAGGCCGACGAGCGGGTCGCAGGCGCCTCCGATCAGGCGCGGCTGGTCGTCGTCGGGGTAGCCGTTCATCGAACTGACGACGGCCTGCTCGAAGGTGCTGCCGAAGCCGACGAATTCGCCCCATGGCCCGTCCGGGCCGTAGCCCGGCATCGTGACGCTGATCAGTTGCGGGTTGATCTCGTGCAGGCGCTCCGCCGTGTAGCCGAGGTTCGGCAGCACGCGGTTCGAGAAGTTGCTGACCATCACGTCGCCCTCGCGCAGCAGCCGCTCGAAGAGCCCTCGGCCGGTCTCCGTGTTGAGGTCCACGGTGAGCCCGCGCTTGTTTTGGTTGGAGTCGTTCCAGAGGTAGTTGCGCTCCCAGGGCTGCGACTCCCCGGCGGTGGCCCCGGTGAAGCGGTAGGAGTCCGGCCGGCTCACGGACTCGACCTTGATCACGTCCGCCCCGAACGCGCCGAGGTGCATCGTGGCGTGGGGCCCGGACCAGAACCATGTCAGGTCGATCACGCGCACGCCCTCGAGCGGCAGCTGCGGGGGCTCGGCGTCCGGGTTGGCCGCGGGTCCGGCAGCGCCGGGTGCGAAGCTCGCGTGTTGCTCCTCGACTGCCGCGCCGCGCGCCAGGGGCGGGGCGCCGGCGATGCGGTAGGGCACGCGCGGCGTGCGCAGCATCACGCCGTCGACGACGGCGCGCTCGAAGAACCCGCGCGCCTCGAGGTGCGCGTCGGTGAGGCGCTGCGAGACGGTGTCGACGGGCCCCGAGGGCACGCGCGCGGCCTGGCCGGCGAAGTAGACCTGTTCGCGGGTGCGCAGCTCGTACCACTCGCGGACGCGCTCCCACAGCTCGGCGCCGTGATCCTGGCGGTAGCTCAGCTCGCGCCCGCCCGGCTCGTCGAGCACGTCGGCGATGCCGGTGACTTCGCAGAGCGAGGCCCAGTGCTGGTGGGTGAGTGGGAGCGTGCCGGCGTGGCCGTCCTTGCAGCGCACCGAGCTGTTCGGCCATGACGCGGCACGCCGGAAGGCGGCCGTCCCGAACATGCTGTAGGCCAGCCATGGGCTGGTCAGCAGCGCCGCTGCCACCGCCTGCGCCGAGACCTCGACGAACGAGGGCGCCGCGCCGCGCTCGCGGTGGCGCAGCGCCAACAGTGTCGCGGCGAGTGCGTGCAGGCCCGTCGCGCGCGTGCCGAGGTCGCCCGCCGGGCGCAGCGGGTAGCGATCGGGTGCGCCCAGCATCCCCGTCCAGCCGCCCAGCGAGCAGATTCCGAGGTCCGTCGCCCGGTAGTGCGCGTATGGCCCGTCCGGTGCGAAGGCGGCGATGCGCACGACGACGCTGTGGCCCTCGAGGGCAGCGCGCACCGCGGCGTGATCGAGGCCGAGCAGCGCGGCCAGCGGCTCGTGCTCCGCGACGACGAGATCGGCCTCGCGGCAGAGCGCGAGGGCGTCCTCGGGCGTCGTCGGCAGACCGGGCCCGGCGGCGACGATGGTCTTGCCGCGCGAGAGCCACTGCCAGGTGGCGCTGCGGCGCTCGCCCTCGAGCTCGTACCAGGGCGGCTCGGCGCGCAGCGGGCTGCCCTCGGGCGGCTCGAGGACGACGACGTTCGCGCCCCAGTCGGCCAGGCCGGTCGCCGCCCAGGCAGCGGCCCCGCTCGCAGAGATCTCGACGACGTTGAGCCCTCGCAGCAGCATTCCGCCCCCACTCCCTCGCCGCGCGGCGGCGCCGCGGCGATGATAGCCGCTCGCGCGCCGCGCGGGTGCGTCCGGTGGCGGACTACATGGGCCGAGTGGACTTGCCGCCGTGCACCGTCGGCTCCGCGCACCATTGCGCGCGCAGCACGTCGAGCGGTTCGAGGATCGTCTCCGGCAGGCCGAGCAGGTCGCACAGCACCGCGCGGTCGAGCGCCTTCCGCGTGTCGTCGCGGTACGCCTCGTTGGCGGGTAGGAAGGTCCAGTCGCGGAAGTCCTCGAAGATGCGCGCGGCGATCCCGAGTTGGCGCATATCGAGCGTGCGTACGTCGAGGGCGTGCAGCGACGGGAGGCCGGTGATCGTCAGGATCGCGCGGCCTTGCTGCTGACGCCCTGCCACCCACCAGAAGCAGATCAGCCCGAGCGTGGTGTTGGCCCAGAGGGCCAGCGCCTCCTCGCGGCGAGGATCGCCCTCGACACTGAAGTTCGGCCACGCCCTGCCGCCGATCGACGGCTCCGGCGTCAGACACGCGGCGAGGCTCTGTGAGTTGAGTCGAAAGTCGCGGTTGAAGTGCAGCCGCGTCGCCGTTTCCCAGACGTCATCAGCGCGGGCCTTCTGGCCAGGCCGCGCTCTCCCTTGGCCGTCCGGCTGCACCACGAGCCGCCGCTCGCGATCCGCGTCGTGGCCCCAGAGCACCGGATAGGAGGCGGCACCGTCCCGGGTGACGATATCGAAAGGCCCGCGCGGGGTTCCATCTCGTGAGTGCTGCGCCCCGGCAATGTCTAGGTCGTACAGCCCTCGTTCTCCTACAGCGCTCAGGCTTACGGCGGGGAACTGGAACTCCTCCGCCCAGCGAGGCAGGTGCAGATACCCGTGCTGCAGGCGGAGCGCCGCCACGGCAACTCCTGGCTCCCTCAGTGAAGCGCAACCTCCATTCGCCAGGGTTGCGCGGACAAAGCAGCCGACCTCGTCGTCTCCGGTTGAAAGGAAGCCCGTCGCTTCGTTTGAAGTGCGTGCGATCACACGAGCGATCTCTGTCGCGTCTACCGTACTTCGCGGACGCTGTCGGAGGTTGACGTAGAGGGCTGGCGCACCCTCCAAACCGTCTTCAAGAGGTTCCTCTCGCTTCACGGCCACGATCAGCGCTTCGCCTATGCCTGTGTCTGCGGAGAAGGCCCGTGCGGACTGTCCCGTGGCAGCCAGCGTGACAACGGCGATGTCGTGATACCACCGTCCAAGCAAGGCCCGCGCCGCGGACCACGACTCCCCCGTGACAACGGCGAGCGGTAGCACGAGCGCAAGGACGCCACCGGGCTTCACGTCTTGGCCCTCGTCTTCATCCTTCTCGCTTTCTGGTCTCACCTTCTGGTGGGCCAAGTCAATGAAGTTCGACGCCAGCCCTGCGTTGCCGTCCCCAGCCGGTGCCGACAGGTGGCTGCGGATAGTCTTTAGTACCGTCGACATCGCCTGCTGTTCGTCGGTACTGGTGCTGAATCCTGCGAAAGAGGGCACGGGAGGTGCGTCAACCGCTTCGTGGTTCGTGGGCCTCGTGAAGGGCGGATTCATGATGACGAGGTCCGCCGCTCCTGCGGGCAGCACGAGTTCCCCGAAGCCCGAGGCTTCCTCGTCCTCGCCCGTTCCGCTCACGACCTGCGGTCCGGTGCTGAACAGGCTCAGCATCGTGTCGCTCTCGATCAGGTCGAGTGAGCCGATGGCGATGGCGTCGCCCGCCTCCTTGCCCTGTCGGCCATACGGCATCGTGTGAATCTGCGTGTCGCCGAATGTCACCGTCGGGTGCGCGCTCGACAGCATCGAGGCGGTCAGGTGCGTCGCCGCCGGCATGATGTCCGCGCCGATCAGCGCGTCCTCCATCATCGGGCGATGCAGCGCCTCGTCGTCTCCTCCGCTGCGGCGGTGGCGCGCCGCGACGGCGCGGTAGGCGGCGGAGAGCAGGACGCCGGTCCCGCACGCAAGATCGGCGATGCGCAGCGCCTTCACTGCCTCGGAGTCAGCCCAGTCCACGTCCAGCCGCGATACCGCCAGCTCGGCGAGCAGCGCCGCCGAGGACGGGAGCGTGTAGAACGTCGCGAGGAACTTCCGATCCGCGATCAGACGCCCGAACATCTGGCCGGCGAGATCCTGCGTGCTGGTCACGCCGATGCCGTCGAGCTCCCCGGCGACCCCGTGCAGACGATCCAGCACGGCCTGCGCCGTGCCGTTCGGAATGGGCAGTAGCACATCCGAAGCGATCTTGAAGATCGGCCAGTAGTTGATCTCGCGGAGGATGTAGCGCCAGGTCTCCAGGACCTTGCTCTTCAGCAGCCGGCCACGGGCGCCGCGCAGTTCGTCGAGCGTGCGGATCTCGTATGCGCCTGCGATGGCGGTGTGGACGGTGAGCGCGTTTGCGACGATTGCCATCGCCATCCGCGAGGTCTGCTCGCCGTCCTCCTGGTGGAGCCCCTCGGCGATCCTCGTGAGGACGTCGGGGTGATGGTCCTCGAGGTCGGAGCGGAGGCGGGCGGCGGCCTGCCCCACGCCTTCCTCGAGGATGCGCATGCCCTCGGCGATGCGGCGTTCTGAGAGCGCGATCTGCTCGATCAGGCCGGCGAGGTCGTCGATGCCGCCGCTGAGCCAGCCCGACTCGGGCCAGCGCAGGGGATCGTCCGGCTCGCCTTCGCGGTGGGTGAACACGCAGTAGCGGAACTCTGCGGCGGCGATCTGTTCGGGGAGGTGGCTCTGATCGCCGCGCATAGCGAGCGGGACGCGGATCGCGATGGCCTGCTCGACGACGTCTCCGGTCTCCGCGATGACCAGGCCAAGGCGGGCGCGGGCGTCGTCCTCGACTGTGCGAGCAGGCTCGAACTCGGTCTCTACGACTACCGGAGCACCGCCGGGGTGGTGGACTACGATATCGGGTTGCAGTCCCGGATGATCCAGGAATACGGCGGTCTGCTCCGAGCCGATGCGATTGCCCTCGCGCCACCGCGGGTGCTTGCCGCGCAGCGCGTTCGCGAGTTCGTTGTTGAACGCCGGTTCGGTCGTTTGCGGCATCGGCATCATTGTACGCGCGCGGCCCTGGTGGCCCTACGCGCGGATTCGACGGGCGCGGGCCTCGATGCGATGCTGGCCCGGAGGAGGGCGGACAATGGCGCGGGAGCCGCTCGGCGTGGTGCTGACCGCGGGGCTGGGGACGCGGCTGCGTCCGATCACGCCCGCCACCCCCAAGCCGCTGGTCCCCCTGCTCAACCGGCCGCTCATCGCCTACGCGCTCGAGCTGCTGGCGTCGCTCGGCCTCGGCGAGATCGCCGTCGTCGTCGGCCCCGAGGACGCAACGACCGCCGAGGTGGCGCGCAGCCATGCGCCCCCCGGCGTCGCGGTCTCCGAGGCCGTGCAGCGGGAGCCGAACGGACCGGGCGACGCTCTCGCCTCGGTGGGCGCGTCGCTCGAGGGGCGCAGCGTCGCCGTGCTCGCGGTCGACACCGTGCTGCGCGGCGCGGACCCGGAGCTGCTCCGGCACTTCGAGGATTCCGGCGCGACCGCGGGACTGCTGCTGCGGGCCGTCGAGGACCCGCGCGCCTTCGGGGTCGCGCTGCTCGAGGGCGAGCGGATCGTGGACCTCGAGGAGAAGCCCGAGCAGCCGCGCTCGAACCTCGCGCTCGTCGGGCTCTGGCTGCTCGCACCGGAGGCGGTCGAGCGCGTGCGCACGAACCCCTACATCAACGCAAAGGGCGAGTCCGACCTCACGGCGACCGTCGCGGCGCTGCTCGGCGAGGGCCGCGAACTGCGCGGCTGGACGCTCGACGGCGAGTGGCTCGATGGCGGCACGCTCGAAGGGCTGCTCCACGCCCAGTCGCGGCTGCTTCCGGGCATCGAGGCGGACTCCGGATCGGGCAGTGCCTCGGCGCTTGCGGAAGGCGGCAACGAGGTCAGCGGCGCCGTGACCGTCGCCGAGGGCGCGCGCGTCCGCGAATCGCGCATCGCCGGCCCGGCGCTGATCGGCGCGCGCGCGACGGTCGAGGGCTGCAGCCTCGTGGAGACGGTCGTCGGCGCCAACGCCGTGATCGAGGACGCCGAACTCATTCGCGTCCTCGTCGAGCCGGGCGCACGGCTGCGCGGCGGCAGCTACGCGGACGTCGTCGTGACGGCCGCCGGCGAGATCGCCGGTCCGGGCCTCGCGGGCGGGTAGGTTCGAGCGGACCCCTCACGCTCGCCGTCGTCTCACCAAGAGAGAGGGCGATCGGGCGCCCGGTGCTAGACTCGCCTCATGGCGAATGACGAGCTGATCCGCGAGCTGCAGGACGCCCTCGGCGAGGCGCACGTGCTGCACCTGCCCGAGGATCTCTTCGGCTACGAGTACGACGCGACGATCGAGCGCGCGCGCCCGGACGCCGTCGTCCTCCCCGGCAGCGCCGAGGAAGTCGCGGCGGCCGTGGCGATCGCGAGCCGGCACCGCGTGCCGGTGGTGCCTCGGGGCTCCGGGACGGGGCTCGCGGGCGGCGCGGTGCCGATCCTCGGCGGCGTGGCCGTCGTGCTGACGCGCATGAACCGCATCATCGAGCTCGATCCCGTGAACCGCGTCGCGGTGGTCGAGCCGGGGGTGATCAACCTCGCGCTGCAGGACGCCTGCGCCGAGCACGGGCTGCGCTACGCGCCGGACCCGTCCTCGCAGCGCATCTGCACCATCGGCGGCAACGTCGGCACCAACGCAGGCGGGCCGCACACGCTCGCGCACGGCAGCACGGTCAACCACGTGCTGGGCATCGAGGTCGTACTGCCGGACGGGCGGCTGACCTGGCTCGGCGGGCGCCAGCCGGACGTGCCGGGGCCGGACCTGCGCGGCGTCTTCTGCGGCTCCGAGGGCACGCTCGGCATCGTCACCAAGGTCTGCGTCTCGCTGGTCAGCCTGCCGCCCGACGTGCGCACGATGCTCGCGATCTTCGACAGCATCGACGACGCCTCGGAGGCGGTCTCGGCGGTGATCCGCGGCGGCGTGCTGCCGGTGGCGATGGAGATGCTGGACCAGGCGATCATCCGCATCATCGAGCCGCAGATGCACGTCGGCTACCCGCTCGACGCCGGCGCGGTGCTGCTGATCGAGGTCGAGGGCGTCCCGGAGTCGGTCGCCGCCGACGTGGAGCGTGTCGAGGCGGCGTGCCTGGGCTCGGGCGCGCGCGAGATCCGCGTCGCCGAGTCCGAGGAGGAGCGGGCGCGGCTCTGGGAGGGTCGCAAGGGCGGCATCGGCGCGATCGGCGCAAGCTCGCCAAACTTCTACATCCTCGACGGCGTGGTGCCGCGCACGAAGCTGCCGGAGGTGATGGCGGCGGTGAACGGGCTCGCCGACGAGTACGGCTTCCGCTGCGCCAACATCTTCCACGCCGGCGACGGCAACCTGCACCCCAACATCATGTTCGACGAACTCGACGAGGGCGCCACGGAGCGCGTGCTCGACCTCGGCGGCGAGATCATGCGCATCTGCGTCGACGCGGGCGGCTCGATCACCGGCGAGCACGGCGTCGGCCTCGAGAAGCGCTCCTACATGGACTGGATTTTCGCCCCCGCGGACCTCGAGGCGATGGAGCGCCTGCGCGTGGCGTTCGGCACCGGCGACACCTTCAACCCCTGCAAGATCATGCCGTCCGGACACGGCTGCGCCTCCGGACACGCCGCCGAGGTGCGCCGGCACCTCGCGACGCCCGGCGTCTACATCTAGGCCGCGAGGCATGAGCGGCGGCGCAGCGCCGGACCCGGCGGCGTACCCGATCGACGGCAAGACGCCGGAACAGGCCTGGCGGCCCGGCTCCACCGAGGAGGTCGCGGCGCTGCTCGCCGAGGCCGCTGCGGCCGGGCAGGTCGTCGTGCCACAGGGCGGACGCACGGCGCTCTCGCTCGGCCGCCCGCTCGATCGCTACGACGTGGCACTGGACCTCTCCGGCCTCGATCGCGCCGTCGCCTACGAGCCGGACGACCTGACGGTGACCGTCGGGGCGGGCATGAGCCTGCGCGCGCTGCAATCGATGCTCGCCGAGTACGGCCAGTACCTGCCGATCGACCCGCCGCCGGACGGGCGCGTCTCGATAGGCGGCCTGCTGGCGACGGCGCGGCCGGGCGCCTGGCGCGGGCAGCTCCCCGCGGCGCGCGATCTGCTGCTCGGCGCGACGGTCGCGATGCCCTCGGGCGAGTTGGTGCGCACGGGCGGGCGCGTAGTCAAGAACGTCAGCGGCTACGACCTGCATCGCCTGCACACGGGCGCGCTCGGCGTCCTCGGCGTGATCGTCGAGGCCTCCTTCAAGCTCGCCACGCTGCCCCCCGCCACGCGCTCGCTGGCCGTGCCGCGCGAGCGTATCGAGGACGCCGCGGCGCTCGCGCTCGAACTGCGCGAGCTGGGGCTGCCGCTGCGCGCGCTCTCCGTGCTCTCGCCGCAGGCGGCAGCCGTCGCGGGCCTCGAGGAGCGCCCGCACGCGCTGCTCGAGACGATGGGCGACGAGGCGGTGCTCGACCGCTGTTCGGTGGCGATCGACGAGCGTGCCGGGGGCGCCGCGATCGAGCCGCCGGCGGGCGCGTGGGAGCGGTTGCGCGCCCTCGCCGGCGGCGAGCCGGGCGTCGTGCTGCGCCTCGGCGTGCCGGCGAGCGAGGTTGCTGCGACGATGGAAGCGATCGAGGCGACCGGCGACAGCAATTCCGGGGACAGTGGAGGCATCGTGGCTTGGGGTCACCTGACGGCGGGCAGCGTGATCGCGGCGGGAGGCGCCATCGAGGCCTCGGACGTGCTCGCGCTGCGCGCCCGCGCCGAGCAGCACGGCGGCTTCCTGCAGATCGAGGCCGGGCCGCCCGAACTTCGTGCCGAGGCCGAACCCTTCGGCGAGGGCGAGCGCGCGCTCGTGCGTGCGCTGCGGCGGCAGTTCGATCCCGGCCGCACCATCAACCGCGGACGCTGGGAGGCCGAATCATGAGCGATGCGGCGGCCCCGGAGGTCATGCGGCTCGGCTTCTCCGGCGAGGACGCGCCCTCCCTCGAGGACTTGCAGAACTGCATCCACTGCGGCTTCTGCCTGCCCGCCTGCCCGACCTATATCGCGACCGGCCACGAGCTGGAGTCGCCGCGCGGGCGGCTGCACCTGATCCGAGGCGTGCTCGACGGCGAGGTCGAGGCGACCGAGCGGCTGATCTCGCACCTCGATCTCTGTTTGCAGTGCCGCGCCTGCGAGACGGCCTGCCCGTCCTCGGTGCCGTACGGGCGGATCATGGAGGACGCGCGCGCCTCGATCGTCGCCGACCCGGCGGTGCGCCCGAGCAGCTGGACGTGGCGCACGCTGCTGCTGCGCCGGGTGCTGACCGCGCCCTGGCTGCTGCGCCTGCTGCTGGGAGGCGCGCGGGTCTCGCAGCGCCTCGGCCTGCGCGCGCTGGTGCGAGGGCGGGTCGGGGACTACCTGCCGCAGAAGCTGCGCGATCTGGAGGCGCAGGGGCCCGTG
The DNA here is from genome assembly GCA_965261685.1 of Dehalococcoidia bacterium. Taxonomy (GTDB): domain Bacteria; phylum Chloroflexota; class Dehalococcoidia; order UBA2979; family UBA2979; genus VXMT01. The sequence goes on along the minus strand of CBDHDI010000028.1, from coordinate 612,258 downwards.
CTGCGGGGCGCGCCCTTCCGGCGGCGCGGGACGCTCGCCAGCCCGGCGGAGGCGGGCGAGCGCGTCGCCCTGCTGCTCGGCTGCCTCCACGGCGAGATCTACCCGCAGACCCACGAGGCGACCGTGCGCGTGCTCGCACGCCTCGGCTGCGAGGTGGTCGCGCCGGAGCGCCAGGTCTGCTGTGGCGCGCTCCACACCCACGCGGGCGACGCGGAGACGGCGCGCGATCTGGCGCGGCGCAACATCGAGGCCTTCGAGCACGCGCGCGTCGACGCGGTGATCGTCAACGCCGCCGGCTGCGGTGCGGCGATGAAGGAGTACGGCCGGCTGCTGCGCAACGACAGGCGCTGGGCGGAGCGCGCCGAGCAATTCGCCTCGAAGGTGCGTGACGTGCTGGAGTTCGTCGCCGACCGCGACTTCGAGCATGGCCTCGGGCGTGTCGCGGCCTCGGTGACGCTGCAGGACGCCTGCCACCTGGCGCACGCGCAGGGCATCCGCGAGGCGCCTCGCCGCATCCTGCGCGCGATCCCCGGCCTCGACCTGCGCGAGCTGGCGACGCCCGATCGCTGCTGCGGATCGGCGGGCATCTACTCCGTCGTGCAGCCGGAGATGTCGCGCACGGTCCTCGACGCCAAGCTCGCCGACATCGCCCACACGGACGCCTCGATCGTCGCGACGGCGAACATCGGCTGCACCCTGCAGATCGAGTCCGGCCTGCGCTCCACCGGCTCCCCGACGACGGCCCAGCACGTCATCGAGCTGCTCGACCGCTCGTACGCTGCGGGCGGGTAAGCAGGACGACCAACAGGTCGAGCCAACCCCGGAAGCCCCCTCACCATCGTCTGTGGGGGGCGCAGCCCCCCACACCCCCATTTCGGAGGAGCGTGCGCTGCGCGCCGCTCGGCCCACCCACCCGCCCTCGGATTTTCTTTCCGTGGGGGCGGAGCCCCCACGCCCCCACGCCCCCGCGGATCGCCCGCCGGCCGCCGCGAGACCGTCCGGCTCCCTCTCCCCTTGCGGGAGAGGGCGGGGGTGAGGGGTCCGCCGCGCGCCAGCGCGGCGCTTCGCAAAGGTCCCCCAAGGGAGAGGCTGGGGTGAGGCCCCCCCTCACAGCAGCCGCATCGCCCTCGGCGCGTCCTCGATGACGGAGCCGTCCTTCAGCAGGTGGCGCACCGGCGCGCCGCGCGCGAGCAGGGCGGGCGTGATGAGCAGCGTGCGGTGGCAGTGCTCGGGAGCGCCCTCGGAGCACATGATCGCCGTCGGCGTCGCCTCGGCGGTCGCGATCAGGCGCTCGACGGCTTCGAGGAAGGGCGGGTGCTGCGCCATCAACTCGTAGTCGGGCTCGCCGTCCGGCGTGCGCAGCGCCGGGTCCTCGGGGCGTCCGCCGAGCGCCGGCTCCCACTCGTAGGCGATGCCGGCTGCCTTTGAGGCGGCCTCGATGCTCTTGCGGTTGAACTGCGGGTGCCAGCGGCTGTAGGGCGTGGAGCGCACGTCGACGAGCCGCCCGACGCCCAAGCCCCGCAGGTTGGCGATCAGCACGTCGAGCGCGAGGTCGCCGTGGCCGACCGTCAGGAGCTCCGGCATCCCAGCCGCGCCACTCCGCGCGCTCACCCGGACCGGATCTGGCGCACCAGTGCGGCGGCGACCTCGTAGCGGCCGAACGAGGGCATGACGTAGACGCCCGACACCCAGTCGAGGGCGCGCGCCTCCTCGATCTGCTCGATCGCGACCTCCAGGCCGGCGTCGGCGCCGGCCTCGCCCGCCGCGCGCATCCGCTCGCGGATCGCGTCCGGCACGACCACGCCCTCCAGCTCGTTGTGGATGAACTCCGCATGGCGCGAGGACATCAGCGGCAGGATGCCGAGCAGCACGGGCACGTCGATCGTGCCGAGGCGCTCGAAGAACTCCTCGATCGTCGCGAGGTCGTAGACCGGCTGCGTCATCAGCAGGTCCGCGCCCGCGTCCAGCTTCGCGCGCACGCGGCTCAACTCGATCGGCACGTCGCCCGCCGTCGGGTTCGCCGCGCAGGCGACGAAGAAGTCGGTGGGGCGGCCGAGCGAGTTGCCGGCGACGTCGACGCCCTCGTTGAGGCGCTTGAGGATGCGGATGAAGCCGATCGCGTCCACGTCCCAGACCGCCGAGGACTGCGAGGCCTCGGGCGGCGGGTCGCCGGTGAGCGCGATCACGTTGCGCACGCCGAGGGCGTGCGCGCCCAGCAGGTCCGCCTGCAGCGCCATCAGGTTCCGGTCGCGTGTCGTCTGGTGAATGATCGTCTCGATGCCCGCCTCGCGCTCGATCTCCACCGCGAGGGCGAGCGCGCTCATCCGCACGCGCGCCATCGGCGAGTCGCCGATGTTGATCGCATCCGCCCCCGCCTCGCGCAGCAGGCGTGCGCCCTCGACGGCCTTGCGCGGGTTGATGCCTCGAGGCGGATCGATCTCGACCGAGACGACGTAGGAGCCGGCGGCGAGCTTGTCGCGCAGCCGCGGCGTCTCGCCGTCCCGCTCCCCGTCCGCGCCCTCGGCGGGCTCGTCGGCGGACGGAAGCGTGGCGTCGCGGACGCCGCCGCGGGTATCGCTGACGGCGAGGGAGGTGGCGGCGCCCTCGGAAGCCCCGTCCGCGCCGTTGCCCGCGCCTGCGCCGTCCAGCGCCTCGCGCATCGCGCGGATGTGCGCGGGCGTCGACCCGCAGCAGCCGCCAATGACGGCGGCGCTGAGGTCCTTGGCGCGCAGTGCGAAGTTCGCGAAGTACTCCGGCGACGAGGGGTAGAGCGGCTGCCCGCCGGTGATGCGCGGCAGCCCGGCGTTGGGTTTCACGAAGAGCGGCACCTCGATGCCCGCGGCCGCCAGCTCCTGCAGGATGTCGAGCGTCGCGCGCGGTCCGACGCCGCAGTTGACGCCGACCACGTCCGCGCCGCCGGGCCCGGCGAGCAGCCTCGCGACCTCGCTCGGCGACTCCCCCGCGGGCGTCGTCAGCGCCGACACGAAGTCGAGCGCGGCGATCACCGGCAGGTCCGTGACCGCGCGCACCGCCTCGAGGGCGATCCGTACCTCGAGCAGTGAGGGGAACGTCTCCAGCACCAGCAGGTCGACCCCGCCCTCGACGAGCGCGCCGACCTGCTCGCGCACGGCCTCGCCCGCCGCCTCCGGCGTGAGGCTCCCGACGGCGAGGTCGCGGCCGAAGGGGCTGATCGAGCCGCCGATGAAGGCGGGCGCGCCGATGATCTCGCGGGCGTCGCGGGCGAGGCGCGCGGCCTGGAAGTTCACGTCGCGCACGCGCTCGCCGTAGCCGTGGCGCGCCAGCTGGATGCGCGTCGCCTCGAAGGTGTCGGTGAGGATCAGGTCCGCGCCGGCGCGCAGGTACTCCTCGTGCAGTGCGCGTACGCGGTCGCGGTCCTCGATGGCGGCGAGCGGCCCGTGGCCGCGCCAGCCGCGGGCGCGCAGCTCCGTGCCGGTCGCCCCGTCGGCGAGCAGCACGCGCTCGCGAATCGCCTCGATGAAGGGATGGGCCACGGGGTGTCCTGTCAGGGCGTCCTGTCCGCGGTCCGCTCAGCGGCGGCGGTGGGCCGGCGGCGGCTGCGCCGGGCGCCGGCTCAACTGACGGCCGCCCGCTCCTCGAGCAGGCTCTCGATCTGCCGGTAGTCGGCGTCGGAGATCTTGTGCAGGTTGCCGCGGAAGGCCATGCCGAGCTTCTTCGGGCCGAAGTTGCGGGTCTTGTCGAGCAGGTCCGTGATCTCGCGCACCTCCACGTAGTCGCCGGGCTCCGGGATCACCAGCGGCTTCGTCTGCACGCGGTAGGGGAAGCTCTCGTCCTCGCCCTTCGACTCCGAGCGCAGCCCGATGTCCGACTCGTCCTCGAAGGCTTCCGAGGTGATCTCGGCGATGCCGCCGAACTGGACGACCTTCGTGAGGTAGAAGACGAGCCGGTCGCCCGGCTGCATGTCCGAGGACTGCTTGCGGCGCGAGGACTTGAAGGCGGCGAGGTCGAAGCCGCGCTCGCGCAGCAGTTCGAAGTTCTCCGCCGAGCCGACGGCGATCCAGGCTTGCATGCGTTGCTCCTTCGCTTGGTGCGCCGGGCGGCTGGATGCGCCGGGCGGCTTCAGGATCCGGTCTCAGGATACGGTTTCAAAGTGCGGTGCGCGGCGTCGTGCGCTCGCGCGCGCCGCGACTTCGTCGATCTCGATTCGGGTGTCCGAGGCAGCCCGCCGGGCCGCCTCGCCGGCCGACGCCTAGGTGCAGGCGCGGGGCGTGCCCTGCGGCTGACCGGACTGCGTCTGGAAGGACGAGCCGCAAGCGCAGGCCGCGGTGGCGTTCGGGTTGTAGATCGTGAAGCCGGACTTCATCAGATCCTCGACGTAGTCGACCTCGGCGCCGAGCAGCATCGGCACGGACTCCTCGTCGACGACGATGCGCACGCCCTCGGCGGCGCGGATCTCCGTGTCGTCCGGCTCGACCTCCTTGGCGAGGGCCATGCCGTACTGCCAGCCGGAGCAGCCGCCGCCGACGACGAAGACGCGCAGTGCGGCGTCCGGCATCTCCTTGTCCACGAGCAGCGCGCGCGCCTTCTCGGCTGCGCGGTCGGTGATCGTGACAAGGGCGCTGATCGGTTCGAACGTGGTGGTCATCACATCCCCCGGATTTTCCTGGAACCTATGATAGCACCCTCCAGCTCTCTTTCCCCTTGCGGTAGACGGCGGGGGTGAGGGGCCGCCGCGCGCCGGCGCGGCCAGCGAGGGCGCACGAGCGCGCCGTGAGGGCGCTCAGCCCGCGCGCACGAGGAAGGCGCAGACGGAGGCGCCCGCCGCAGCGGCCTCGGGATCAGCCTCGACGGGCGCGCCGATCAGGACGGCCAGCAGCTCGCGATCGCGCTCGCAGTCGAGGGGCGCGCCGAGCAGCCGCCGGCTCGGGCAGCCGCGCGCCAGCAGGCGCAAATCGCCGCCGCTCTTCCCCGATGCGCTGACGGCCGACGCGTCGACCTCGACCTCGAAGCCCTCGTCCTCGAGCAGGGCGGCGACGGCGCGCGCGCGCTCCTCGATGTCGCGACCGCCGACGCGCGGCGCGTACTCGGCGGCGAGCCGGTTGCTGAGCTTGGCAAACACGAGGTCGGCGATCGCCTCGCCGCCGCGGCCGGCGGTCTCCTCGGCGGTGAGTTGGGAGATCTCGTGCAGCAGGCGGCGCGTGATGCGCACGTTGTGGCGGCCGAACAGCTCGGCGCCCTCCTCGCTCAGCGAGAAGGCGTAGCGAGGGCGCCCGGTCCGCCCGCGGACCTGGCTGACGGCGATATAGCCGTCGCGCAGCAGCACGTCGAGGTGGCGGCGCACGGTGGCCCCGGCGAATCCGAGTTCCCCTGCGAGATCGTCGACCGAGCGTTCGTCGTGACGCCGCAGGATGTCGAGGATCGCCTCGCGCGTGCCGCCGGCGCGGCTGCGCGTGCCGATAGGGCGCGCAGTCATCGCATCGAGCGTAGCAGATCGGGGGTGGGGGTGACCCTCCGGTTCCCTCTCCCCTGGCGGGAGAGGGTTAGGGTGAGGGGGATTCCGGGCGCGGGCCCTTACGTGCGCTGCGAGGTGGCCCGCGCGCTGTCGGCGATGACGCGGACGATGGCCTCGGCCTGATCCTCGGGGAAGCCGACGGCGCGCAGCCGCTTCCAGGCCTCGAGGGTGTCGGGCGCGCCCTCGGCGATGGTCGTGGCGATGGCCTCGGCCTGATCCTCGGGGAACCCGGCCGCGCGCAGGTTCTTCGCGTTCTTGAGGCTGTCGAGCCTGATCGCCATGGCTCCGATCCTACGCGCCCTGGCCGAGCGGCGGCAACGCGTGCAGCGCGCGGCGGGGGCGGCTAGTTCGCTTCCAGGATGACTGCGGTGGCGACGCCCATCCCGGCGAGGACGATGCCGGCGCCGCCGCCGACCGTCGCGAGCAGGCGGATGGTCAGCCGCTGCTCAAGCGCCTTGAGTTCGGTCGCGAGCATTCCGTTCGTCACGAGATCTTCCGGCATGACAGCCGCGACGGCCGTGAGGATGGCCTCGGCCTGCGCCTCGGGGAGGCCGGCGCCCCGCAACTGCCTCGATGCATCAAGGACCTTGACGTTCACTGCCATGTCGCGATCCTACCCGCCCCGCGCTCGCTTCGACAACGCGCCGTGCACCGGTATAGCACGGGCGTGCTAATATGTCACTCGCAAGCCCCGGTGAGCGCATACTCGTGAGCAGGATGAAGGCGACGCTGCGCACATGGACCCCCAACATCCGCAGGGCGGCGGGGCGTGCCCTCCGATGGGTCCAGCGCTCCCTCATCCGCATCCTGATCGTACTGGCTGTCGCCATCACAACCGGTGGGGTGATCCTCTCGGTCGCATTTTGGGATTGGCTGCACGCTGGGAGCCAATCTCACAGCGAAACTGTTCGCAACATCGGTCTTGTGCATGGTGGCGGGCTTGCGCTGGCGATCGCTCTCTGGCGCGGCTGGGTGGCGGACCGGGAAGCCGACACGGCGCGGCGAGGGCTGCTGAACGAACGCTACCAGCAGGGCGCCACGATGCTTGGTAGCGAAGTGCTCTCGGTTCGGATCGCCGGGACTTACGCGCTACAGCATCTCGCCGAGGAGCATCCCGAGGAATACCACGTCCAGATCATGCGGCTGCTCTGTGCGTTCGTGCGCCATCCTGTCAAGGATGAAGAGGGTGTCCCTGCTTTGGACGTGAAGGGGGAGTGGTCGTCCACATCTAGTCTACGCGAGGACTTTCAAGCCATCATGGCCGCGATCGTGGCCCGTCATGACCGTCAGATACACTTTGAAGATCAGGACAGTGCATTCCGATTTGATATGCGCGGGGCTGATCTCAGGGAAGCGAGACTTGGCAATGTAAATCTACCCAACGCACTTATGACAGCCACAGACCTGTCATGGGCAGTCCTGGACCGCGCACAACTGAACGATGCAGCACTGCACGAGGCAATCCTGGATGGGGCATCGCTGGTCGATGCGAAGCTGAACCGAGCACAATTGCACGGCGCGAAGCTGAGTGGGGCAGATCTGCGCGGCGCAGACCTGACCGAGGCAATGCTGATGGGCTCAGCTCTGATTGGTGCACGTCTGCGTGGCGCAGACCTGACCGAGGCAATGCTGATGGGCTCAGCTCTGATTGGCGCGGATCTGACCGGCGCAAGTCTGACCGGCGCGATTCTGGTCGAGGCAGATTTGATCGACACCACAGGCCTGACCCAAGCGCAGCTCGATAGCGCTCGTGCCAATCCCGAGAACCCGCCGAAACTGGACGGCGTCGTTGACGCCGAGACCGGCGAGCCGCTGGTCTGGCGCGGCAAGCCACTCGAGGACCGCGCATGACCGCCTCACCCCCAACCCTGTCCGCCGCCGACTTCGCAGCGAAGTGGCGCGAGAGCGCGCGGCGCGAGCGCGCGTCCTCGCAGGAGCACTTCATTGACCTCTGCCGCCTGCTCGGCGTGCCGACGCCCAACGAGGGCGACCCCGGCGGCGAGTCGTACACCTTCGAGGCCGGCGCGGAACGGACCAGCACCGGCCGCAAGGGCTGGGCCGATGTCTGGCGGCGCGGCTGCTTCGGCTGGGAGTACAAGGGCGCGCACGCCGACCTCGCCGCCGCCTACCGCCAACTGCTCGACTACCGCGAGGACCTCGAGAACCCGCCCGCGCTCGTCGTCAGCGACATGGACCTGATCGAGGTCCACACCAACTTCACGGGCACCCGCCCCGAGGTCCACCGCATCACCCTCGACGACCTCGCCGCCGGCGGCGAGCGCACGGCCGAGGCGCTGCGCGTGCTCCGCGCCGTCATGCTCGACCCCGAGGCGCTGCGGCCCGAGCAGACGCCCGACGAGATCACGGAGATCGCCGCGGCGCGCTTCGCCGCGATCGCCCGCTCGATGCGTGAACGCGGCTACCACCCGGAGGCCGTCGCCCACCACCTCAACCGCGTCGTCTTCTGCCTCTTCGCCGAGGACGCCCGGCTGCTCCCGGAGCGCATCGTCACCGGCATGATCGAGTCGCGCCGCGCCGACCCGGAGGAGTTCACGCGCGGCCTCGCCGAGCTGTTCCGGCTGATGTCCGACCGCGCGGCCGGCCGCTTCTTCGGCAACGAGCGCGTCGAGTGGTTCGACGGCGGGCTCTTCGACGGCGCCGAGGTGATCCCCTGCACCCGCGACGAGCTGGACGCGATGCACGAGGCGGCGCTGCTCGACTGGTCGCGCGTGGAGCCGGCGATCCTCGGCACGCTCTTCGAGCGCGGGCTGGACCCGGACAAGCGCGGCCAGCTCGGCGCGCACTACACCGACCACGCGAAGATCATGCTGGTCGTCGAGCCGGTCGTGCTCGACCCGCTGCGCCGCGAGTTCGCCGCGATGCGCGAGCGCGTCGAGGAGCTGGCGGCCGGGCGCGAGCCGAGCCCGCTCACGCTCGAGGGCCGCCGTCGCGAGCGGCTGCCGCCGTGGGAGCGCGACGCCGAGGCCGAGTGGCGCGCCTTCCTCGAGCGGCTGCGCGCGGTGCGCGTGCTTGATCCGGCGTGCGGGAGCGGCAACTTCCTCTACGTCACGCTGCGGCTGCTCAAGGACCTGGAGGAGCAGGCGATCCGCTGGGGCGGGGAGCGGCTGCGCATCCCCGGCGAGTTCCCGCGGCTGGACCCGCATAACGTGCTGGGCATCGAGCTGAACCCGTACGCGAAGGAGCTGGCGGGCGTCTCGATCTGGATCGGGCACATCCAGTGGATGCTGGACCACGGCTACGGCTCCCCGCGCGACCCGGTGCTGCAGCCGCTCGACAACATCGAGCTGCGCGACGCGATCCTCGCCCGCGACGCCGAGGGTTTCCCAATCCCCGCCACCTGGCCGACCGCCGAGTTCGTCGTCGGCAACCCGCCGTTCCTGGGTGCGAAGCTGCTGCGGCGCAACCTCGGCAGCGAGTACGTCGAAGCACTGTTTGATGTGTGGGGTAGCGACGTTGCGGGGATGGGCGATCTCTGTTGCTACTGGCACGAGATGGCCCGCAGACAGGTCGCTGCAGGAGCGAGCAAGCGGGCGGGATTGCTGGCCACTAACTCCATCCGGGGCGGAGGCAGCCGCCAAACGCTGGAGCGTGTCAAGGCGAGCGGCGACATCTTCATGGCGTGGGCTGACGAGCCGTGGGTCGTCGAGGGTGCCGCCGTCCGCGTCTCGATCGTCGCCCAGGACGACGGCTCGGAAACCGCACGCACCCTTGACGGCGAGACGGTGCCTGAGATTCACAGCAACCTGACGGCCGGCACTGATCTGTCGCCCGCGCAGCGCATTCCTGAGAACGCGGGCGTCTCGTACGTCGCGGACGTTAAGGGCGGGAAGTTCGACATTCCGGGCCCGCTTGCCCGCCAGATGCTGCTGAGACCGACGAACATCAATGGCCGGCCGAACGCTGACGTTGTGCTTCCGTGGGTCAACGGGCTTGATGTAACACGTCGGTCGCGGGACATGTTCATCATTGACTTCGGTGTGATGCCCGAGGCCGACGCCGCCGCCTACGAAGCACCCTTCGCCTATGTCGAGGAACATGTCCGACCTGCTCGCGCCAAGGTCAGACGGAAGGCATATCGAGAGCGTTGGTGGCGGCATGTCGAGCCACAGATGAAGATGCGCGAACTCGTCGCCCCGTTGTCACGATTCATCGCGACGCCGACAGTCTCGAAGCATCGCCTGTTCGCTTGGCTGTCAGCACCGACCCTCCCCGATCACCAACTCATCGTGGTCGGACGCGAGGACGACTACACCTTCGGCGTCCTCCACTCGCGAGCGCACGAATTGTGGTCGCTGCGGATGGGCACGTGGCTCGGCGTCGGCAACGACCCGCGCTACACGCCGACGACGACGTTCGGGACGTTCCCCTTCCCGTGGCCGCTCGACACGCCGGACGAGGCGCTGACGGCGCAGCAGCGAGGGCAGCGCGACGCCATCGGCGCGGCGGCGCGGGCGCTGGACGAGGCGCGGCGGCGCTGGCTGAACCCGCCGGAGCTGGTGCGCGAGGAGCCGGACGTGCTGCCCTCGCTGCCCCCGCGCCTGCTCCCGGCCGGCGAGGACGCCGAGCGCGAGCTGCGCCGCCGCACGCTGACGAACCTCTACAACGCCCGCCCGGCCTGGCTCTCCCACCTCCACGCCGCCCTCGACAGCGCCGTGTTCGCCGCCTACGGCTGGCCGGAGTCGGTGTCGCCCTCGGAGCTGGGGGAGGAGGAGCTGTTGGGGCGGTTGCTGGCGCTGAATCTGGGGCGGGCGTAGGGGTTAGACTCCGGCACATGGCGAACGCCGCTCCGGCTGAACTGCCGGACGGATGGCCCGACGCCTTCGACGACGAGGCGCGTGACTACCTCTACGAGGAGAGCCGCCAGCGTCTTGTCGAGAGCATCGAGTTCGGAAACCAGCAGGAGGCGAAGGCGCTCGCCCTGTTTCGCATCTCCCTTATTATCATCGCTGCAAGCGGCATCTTCGGCGACCTCCGCATCGAGATCGCCTCACCGCTGGAGTGGGGCTTCGTCACAGGGGCTTCAGTACTGGCCCTCCTGTCCTCCGCGGCGGTCGGCGGCCTCGCCTTCTGGATCCTCCACCCGCGCGCGTGGCACACGGGGGCGGACATCGAGTGGCTGGCGCGCTGGTCCGGCGCCAGCGCGCGCGACCTGAAGGATGCGACGCTGGATGCGCTCATGGAAGGCTTCGTCGCGAACAACGAGGTCACTCGGGAGCGCGGGGATCTCCTCGTGTGGCTGCTGTGGGCCGTGGCGATCCAGACGGTGTGCGTCGTCTCCGTTCAGGTCGCCGCCACTACGTAGAGCCTTGCTGGGAGCGGCTACTAGCCGATCCCCTTCTTCTGGATCGTGCTCGGCTTGCCCGGAGGCCGGGGCGCCCTCGCCCGCCGAGGTATGGCAGCTTCGCGCTTCTGGATCGTGCTCGGCTTGCCGGGAGGACGAGGCGCCTGCGGTCGCTGAGGCGGTGCTGCCTTCGGACTCCTGTCCGGGCTCTGATCGGCGCTCATGCTCGCTCCTGCTCATCGGGGGCTCCAGTGTACCGCGCCGGCGCCCCGACTCGCGAGCCTGCTCCCCGTAGACGAGGCCGCCGAGCGCGAGCTGCGCCGCCGCACGCTGACGAACCTCTACAACGCCCGCCCGGCCTGGCTCTCCCACCTCTGTCAACAGCGCTCGGATAGCGATCCAGGTCAGCGCTCGGATGTTGATCCACTCCGGCGCCACGATCGCTGCTGACGTTCTTGGTGCTGAGTCCTTCGTTGGTCAGGTCTGTGTTCTGTGACGCGTCCGGTAGGAAGCGCCGCGCGTGGTGAGGATGTGGGCGTGGTGCCCGAGGCGGTCGAGCAGCGCCGTGGTGAGTTTCTCGTCGCCGAAGACCTGCACCCACTCGCTGAACGCGAGGTTGGTCGTGACGATCGTCGAGCGCCGCTCGTAGCGGTCGGCGAGGAGATTGAACAGCAGCTCGCCGCCGGTGCGCTCGAAGGGCACGAAGCCGAGCTCGTCGACGATCAGCAGCGCGACCCGCAGGTAACGCTGATGGAGCCGCGAGAGCGTGAGCTCGTCACGTGCCTCGACCAGCTCGCGCACGAGGTCGGCGGCGCGGATGAAGGCGACGCGGTGGCGGCGGCGGGCGGCCTCGACGCCGAGCGCGATCGCGAGGTGCGTCTTGCCGGTGCCGATCGGCCCGGCGATGACGACGTCGTCGGCGCGCTCGATGTACTCGCAGGTCGCGAGCTGTGCGAGCTGTGGCCGCTCGACGCCCCCGAGCGCGTCCCAGTCGAGCTGCTCGAAGGTCTTGATGTCGGGGAAGCGCGCCTGGCGCAGCAGGCGTGCGACCGCGCTATCGCGGCGGGCCAGCACCTCTGCCTCGAGCAACTGCACGAGGAACTCCTCGTAGTCCCACCCGTCGTGCGTGGCCTGGCGCACCAGCGCGGGGTACTCGCGGCGGATCGTGGGCAGCTTGAGTTCGCGGCAGTGCGCCTCGAGCACGGCCGCGCGAGCCGCGTTGTTCACGGCGCCGCCGCCGCGAGCAGGCGGTCGTAGACGGCCGCCGAGACGCTCTCGACCTCGTAGCCGCGCAGCGGCTCCGGCACCGTCACTGCCTCCGGCGCCCGGGCCGAGGCGAGCAGACGCTGCACGGCGAGCTCGTCGAAGCGCTCCTGCTCGAGGACCTGCTCCAGGACGTCGCGCACGCGCTCCTCGCCGTGCTCGTGGACGGCCCGCAGCAACCGCGCAAGGGTGCGCGCCCCCTCCTGAGCGCCCTGCTCGCGCTCCAGCCGCGTCCAGAGCCGCCCGAAGGGCTCGCCCAGCGCCGCGACCAGCTCCGGCGCCACCTGCCGCACCGCCTGCGGCTTGCGCGCCAGCTCGCCGAGGTAGTGCCGGTAGTCCACCCGGCGGCCGCCGAAGGGCTGTCGGGGATGTACGACCTCCTCGCCGCGGCAGCGCAGCGTCAGCTCGTCGGTGCCGATCAGCGCCGTCGCCCGCAGGCCCGCCCAGCGGCTCGGCGCCGAGTACCAGGCCCCCTCGGCGCGCACCAGCGCACTGCGGCTCACCGAGACCGGCTGCACCCGCCGCGCCTCGAACGCGACGCCGGGCCCGGGGCGCAGCAGCGGCCGCTCCTCGGCGAAGCGCTCATGCACCCGCGGCGCGGCGTGGCGGTCCACCTCCCCCTGCAGCCAGTCCGAGAGCTCGGCCAGCGAGTCGCCGCGGGGAATCGGCGTGAGGTGCTGCAGCCGCACGCCCCTGCCGCGCCCCTCGACCCCGCCCTTATCGTGGCCCTCGCCGGGCCGCGCGAAGCACGGCTCGTACAGGTAGTGACTCACCAGCGCCTCAAAGCGCTCGGTGAGCTGGCGCCGGGGGAACTGCACGCGCCGCACCGCCGCTGCGAGGTTGTCGTAGACGATGCGCGCGGGCACCCCGCCGAAGTGGGCGAACGCCCGCACGTGGCCGTCGAGGAAGGCGACCTGGTCCTGGCGGTCGTAGAGCCGGACGAAGTCGCGGCCCGAGTACATCAGCCGCATCAGGAACTTCCAGGCCTTGCGGCGCTCGCCTCCCACCTCGACGGTGACCTCGAAGAAGTCGACCTGCGCCTCGTCGCCCGGGCGGTGCACCAGCGGCACGTAGACCTCGGCGCGCCGGCGCCGCCACTCCCGCAGGTAGCTCCGTACCAGCGTCTCGCCGACCTCGTAGCCTTCTTCGCGCAGCTGGCGGTGCAGCCTCGTCGCCGTCAGCCGCTGCTTCGCCGTCGTCCGCCCCGACCACTCCTCCAGCAGCGCGTCGAGCCGCGGCTGCACCCGTTCGAGGACCGGCTTCCGCCGCGGTTCACGCTCGACCCGCACCGGCTCGGGCAGCCTCAGGTAGCGCCGCACGGTGTTGCGGCTGATCCCCATCTCCCGGGCCGCCTGCCGCCGGCTCAGACCTTCGACCAGCACCTTGTGTCGCAACACGTGCACGTCTTCCACTCGGAGCATCCCTTCCCCCCAGTCTCCGCGGCCCCGTCGCCGGAGATGCTGGGACACGCCCCGCAATGGATCACCATCCGGGCGCTGATTGGATCACTATCCGAGCGCTGACTTCAACCTCCACACCGCCCTCGACACCGCCGTGTTCGCCGCCTACGGCTGGCCGGAGTCGGTGTCGCCCTCGGAGCTGGGGGAGGAGGAGCTGTTGGGGCGGCTGCTGGGGTTGAATCTTGGGCGGGCGTAGCGCGTCAGTGTGGCGGGGTTCGCTCGCCGGGCCAATCCCCTGGCAGGTCGAGCAATTCGCCCAACGGTACGCCCGCCTCCCACTGCATTTGGCCGTTCCTTACGCGGGCGCTTCCCAGCCGCAGCAACTCATCTGGAATGTCCGTTTCGACATACGGGTTGACGTACAGATGCGAGACGACGTCATGCACGTTCGACGGTCGCACCCCGCGGAAGAACAGTACGCCATGAAGTCGGCTGTAGCGGTTGCCTGAGCGGTTGCGCCACACCGAGTCGGGTTCACGGGACAGGTGCGGGAGCGTTACCAGCTTGCCGTGAGAGTCCTCCTGCCACGACAACTCTTCCCGGCCGAAGAGCGCGGCTAGTTCGTCCTCGCGATCCTGAAAGCCACTCTGAGTGTTCATTGCGATGATCAGCGGGTGTTCGAGGCTACCGTGCTGCTTCGCCTTCTCGAGTATGTTCTTTCGGAGGGCTTGACCGTCATTTCCCCACCCACTCTTCGTCGGGCCCATTTGAATCAGCGTACTGCTTGGTGGAGAGAGGGGCCCGAACGCCAAGAGTTCGATGTTCCAGTCGTCTCGAATTACCTGAAGGCGTGGATTGCTCCGGGCATCGATCGGATCGAGATCCGTGTTGGGGTCTATGCACTCCATCCACCGCCGCACCTCGCTCCTCAACCTGCGGCGCGAATGGGAGCGGCGTAGCTTGCCCCTAGTTGTGACATACAGCCCGATCGTGGTCGGTCGCTCCGCAGCCAACGTGTCTATCGCGTCAAGTAGCTCATCCTCCAGTGGATCCTCGGAGAACGGCCCACGCTGCGCCGCTACGTTGGCCTCAACGTATAGGACACCCCCACATCGGCCTCTGATGCCGAAGTCAGGATGGCCGCGACCGCATCGTGGTGAGGGATGCACTTCGGGAGCGAGATCCAGCCGCCGGAGGACCTCGTGCAGAAGGAGTTCGAAGAATGCTGAGTCGTGGTTGTCGTCTCCTTTGCGGAATCGCGCGCGAAGATCCTTCCGTGAGTCTTCCGGGTAGTGATCGAACCACTGTTCAAGTACGTCCCGCATGTTGTAAGAGGCGGGCCAAGCTGACCTGTTCAGGAAGTCGAAAGAACCTTCCCGTCGTGGCGCAGGGCTGTGGTCGGACCGCTCGATATTGTCAAAGAGCGTCAGCGTGTCAGGCATCAGATTCACCCCCGGACCCTCCCTCTCCCACCATCCTACCGGAAACGCGCATATGCGGCTCACTCGTTTTGGAGGAGTCACGCTCCCCGGCGAGGACGAACCGCGTATCCTGCGAGCGGAAGTGCTGGAGGACGCCCCTTGAAGGTCAGCCACGACCCCGAGACGGACATGGTGTACATCGAATTCGAGGATCGCCCCAGCCTCGAATCCTTCGAGTTGTGCGACGGGATCGTCGTCGACCTCGACGCGGATGAGCATGTCGTCGGCATCGAGATCGAGTGGGCGTCGAAGAAGTTCGATGTCGAGGAGTTGCGCGCCGCCCTCGAACGCGCGCCCGCCGCCGGCCCTGCCTGACCCGCGCCCGCGCGACGCTCGCCGTGCGATGATGGGCGGGCGGCGCGCGCCGGAACCCCTCACCCCCACCCTCTCCCGCAAGGGGCGAGGGGGCCGGAGGGAGGGCGGCGCCGAGTCGGGGGTCGGGGCGATGACCCGGGTGTTCACGGCGAGCGTCTGGAACGAGGGCGACTGGTACGTCGCGCAGGCCCTCGAGGTCGACGTGGTGAGCCAGGGCGAGACGATCGACGGCGCGCTCGCCAATCTCCGCGAGGCGCTGGAGTTGTACTTCGAGCCGCCCGGCCCGCCGGCTATGTCCTAGGAGGAGCTGCTCTCGCTGCTGCTGGCGCTCAATCTGGCGCGGGGCGGGTGATAAGGTCGCCGCGCCGTCCAGACAGGAGTGAGGTTGGCGATGGACGTCAGGGAAGCGGTCGCCGTAGCCAAGGGCTACTTGACCAACCTCTACACGGACGAGGCCATCGAGCATCTCGGGCTCGAGGAGGTCGAGTTCGATGAGTGCTCGGACACCTGGCGCGTCACGCTCGGCTTCTCGCGGCCCTGGGACCGCGCTCCGCTGCCCGAGCGCCATCCGCTGGCCCCAGCCCTGGCCCGCTCAATGGCTCCATCGCCGCTGCGGCGCGCCTACAAGGAGATCCGCATCAGCGACGAGGACGGCCGCGTGGAGTCGCTCAAGGATCGCTTCGCCCCCGCCCGCCCCGCCTGACCCGCGCCGCTCGCCGGAACCCCTCACCCCCACCCTCTCCCGCAAGGGGCGAGGGGGCCGGAGGGCCGCGATCGCTGTGTGCCGCCTGCCGGATCCGGCGGGGGCGTGGGGGCGCAGCCCCCACATGAAAGAAAATCCGAGGGTGGGCGGGCGGGCCAGAGCGGCCCTGCGAGGTATCCCTCGCGTCCACGACACGGCCGTGCGCACGCTCGTCCGGGATGGGGTGTGGGGGCGCAGCCCCCACAAGAGACGCGCGCTCACCCTCGAGGGCTCGTTGCCCCTCGGAAGTCTGGCGTGACCCTCACCCCCACCCTCCCCCGGGGCGAGGGGGCCGGAGGATCGCGACGGGCGGACCGGACGGACGCCGGGCGGGTATTCTGGTACGGATGACCTCAGCCGCCCGACGCGTCTACCTGGACCACGCCGCCACCACGCCGCCCGACCCGGCCGTGGTCGAGGCGATGCGGCCGTGGTTCGAGCAGGGCTGGCATAACCCGTCCTCGATCTATGTCGAGGCGCAGCGGGCGCGGCAGGCGCTCGACGAGTCGCGGGCGATGGTCGCGGCCTGGCTGGGGGCGAGCGCCGGGGAGATCGTGTTCACCTCGGGCGGGTCGGAGGCGAACAGCCTCGCGCTGCGCGGGGCGCTCGGCGCGGGCGGCGCGCGCGGCCGGCACCTCGTCACCACCGCCGTCGAGCACCACGCGGTGCTCGACAGCGCCGAGCAGCTCGAACGCGAGGGCGCGGAGCTGACGATCGTCGGCGTCGACGTCGAGGGCCGCGCCGACCCCGCGGAGATCGAGGCGGCCGTGCGCGACGACACCGTGCTCGTCTCCGTGATGCACGCCAACAACGAGGTCGGCGCGATCAACGACATCGCCGAGATCAGCCGCCGCGTGCACGCGCGCAACCCGCGCACGCTGGTGCACACGGACGCCGTGCAGTCGGCGGCGCACCTCGGCGTGCACGCCGGGCGGCTCGGCGTCGATCTGCTGACGGCGACGGCGCACAAACTCTACGGGCCTCGCGGCGCGGGGGTGCTCTACCAGCGCGCGGGCTCGCCGGTGACGCCGCAGATCCTCGGCGGCGGCCAGGAGGAGGGGCGGCGCGCGGGCACCGAGAACACGCCCGCGATCGTCGGCCTCGCCCGCGCCGCCGCGCTCGCGCAGGAGCGACGTGAGGGCGACCTCGCGCACGAGCGCGCGCTGCAGCAGCGGCTGATCGAGGAGTTGCCGAGGCGCGTGCCGATGATCGGCGTGACCGGGCCGCGCGACCTCGACGAGCGGCTGCCGGGCAACGTCTCGGTCGTCGTCGCCTTCGTCGAGGGCGAGTCGATCCTGCTCGCGCTCGACCTCGCGGGCATCGCCGCCTCCTCGGGGTCGGCCTGCACGACGGGGTCGGTGGAGCCGAGCCACGTGCTGGTGGCGATGGGGGTGCCGCCGGAGCTGGCGCGCGGGTCGCTGCGCTTCAGCCTCGGGCGCGACAACAGCGACGAGGACGTCGGTCGCCTGCTCGAGGTGCTGCCGGGGGCCGTCGCGCGCCTGCGCGCGCTCTCGCCCGTGCCGGCGACGGAGCCGCTGCCGGGCTGGCGCCCGTGGCTGGACGGCGCGGCGTAGCGCGCGTGCGCCTCGAGGGCCTCGAGGGCGTTTGCCGCGCCCCCGTCCCTCCGCTACGATCGCGGCGCCGGCGCGAAGGCGGGAGTGCTCCGTGGTAACGACGAACGACGGCCCGGATATCAGCCAACGCCTCGCGCTCTTCGACTCGGCCAGCGACATGGCCCCGCTCGACCTCGAGGAAGAGGTGCGCAAGAACGTGCTCCTGTCCTCGGTGGACGGGATGCTGAACTGGGCGCGCGCGTCCTCGCTGTGGCCGGCGATGTTCGGGCTGGCCTGCTGCGCGATCGAGATGATCGCGTCGGCGACCTCGCGCTACGACATCGCGCGTTTCGGGTCCGAGGTGTTCCGCGCCTCGCCGCGGCAGGCGGACCTGATGATCGTAGCCGGCACGGTGACCTGGAAGATGGCGCCGGCGGTGCGGCGGGTCTACCTGCAGATGGCCGAGCCGAAGTGGGTCATCTCGATGGGCGGCTGCGCGATCATGGGCGGGCCGTTCGCCTTCGGCTACTCGGTGCTGCCGGGTGTCAACCTCGTCTGCCCCGTCGACGTCTACGTGCCCGGCTGCCCGCCGCGGCCGGAGTCGCTGCTGCAGGGCCTGATGATGCTGCAGGACAAGATCAACGCGTTCGGCATCGAGGGCCATCGTGACCGCCTTCAGCCGGACGGCGACTTCTCCCCCTACCTGCCCGAGGGCGACCCGATCCGCCGCGAGCTGGAGTCGCTGTTCCCGCCCTACGAGGGCCTCGAGGACCCGGAGCGCCGCTCCGGAGGCGTGCCGCTGCTCCAGCGCTAGGCCAGTCAATCTGTAGTCGCCTCGCCCCAACCCTCCCCCCACGGGAGAGGGGCAGATGGCTGCGGCACTTGCGCAGTGCGGCGGGATTGGGTACAAACAATTAGCACTCGACAGGTGAGAGTGCTAACAGGTGCGCAATCGGACGTCGCACGGCTGAGAGGGCGGCCCGCGACGACGCTGGACGGCCCTCGACGGCAACGAGTGCGAAGGAGTGGACACGCATGGCAAAGCAACTACTGTTTGACGAGCAGGCCCGCGCGGCGCTGCGCGGCGGCATCGACCAGCTGGCCGACGCCGTACGCATCACGCTGGGGCCGCGCGGCCGCAACGTGGTGCTGGACAAGAAGTTCGGCCCGCCGACGATCACCAACGACGGCGTGACGATCGCCAAGGAGATCGAGCTGGCCGACGAGTTCCAGAACATCGGCGCGCAGCTGGCCAAGGAGATCGCCTCCAAGACCAACGACATCGCCGGTGACGGCACCACCACGGCCACCGTCCTCGGCCAGGCGATCGTGCACGAGGGCCTGAAGAACGTGGCCGCCGGCGCCGATCCGATGGCGCTGAAGCGTGGCATTGAGGCCGGCTCGCGCGCCATCGTCGACCAGATCGGCAAGGACTCGACCCCCGTCACCACGCGCGACCAGATGTCGCAGGTGGCCGCGATCTCGGCCGCCTCGCCGGACATCGGCGACCTCATCGGCGACGTGATGGAGGCCGCCGGCAAGGACGGCGTCATCACCGTCGAGGAGTCCAAGGGCATCCAGACCGAGATCGAGTACGTCGAGGGCATGGCCTTCGACCGCGGCTACATCTCGCCCTACTTCGTGACCGACCCGGACCGCATGGAGGCCGTCGTCGACGAGCCCGCGATCCTGATCACGGACCAGAAGCTCAGCTCCGTCAACGACATCCTGCCGCTGCTCGAGAAGCAGTTGCAGGTGTCCAAGGACCTGATCATCATCGCCGAGGACATCGAGGGTGAGGCGCTGGCCACGCTGGCCGTGAACCGCCTGCGCGGCACGCTCAACGTGATCGCCGTCAAGGCCCCGGGCTTCGGTGACCGCCGCAAGGACAACCTCGGCGACATCGCCTCGATCACCGGCGCCACGCTGATCAGCCCCGAGATCGGCCGCTCGCTCGATTCGGCCACCCCCGAGGACCTCGGCAAGGCCCGGCGCATCGTCTCCACCAAGGAGGAGACGACGATCATCGAGGGCCACGGCACGCCCGAGGGCATCGCCGACCGCATCTCGATGGTCAAGGCCGCGCTCGACCGCGCGACCAGCGACTGGGACCGCGAGAAGCTGCAGGAGCGCCTCGGCAAGCTGGCCGGCTCCGTGGCCGTCATCAAGGTCGGCGCGGCCACCGAGGTCGAGTTGACGGAGAAGAAGCACCGCGTCGAGGACGCGCTCTCGGCGACCCGCGCGGCCGTCGAGGAGGGCATGGTCCCCGGGGGCGGAGTCGCCTTCATCAACGCGCTTCCCGTGCTGGACGGCGTGGAGCTGGAGGGCGACGAGGCCACGGGTGTGCGCATCCTGCGCCGAGCCCTCGAGGAGCCGATGCGCCGCATCGCCGCGAACGCCGGCGCCGATGGCTCGGTGATCGTGCGTGAGGTCCAGGGCCTGCCCAAGGGCGAGGGCTACGACGCCGCGACCGGCAACTACGGTGACATGGTCGAGGCCGGCATCATCGACCCGGCGAAGGTGACGAAGGCCGCGCTCGAGAACGCGGTCTCCATCGCCGGCATGGTGCTGACCACCAACTGCCTGGTCACCGACAGGCCCGAGGGTGACGCCGCGGGCGCCGCTGCGGCCGCCGCTGCGAGCATGTACTAGGCCCACACCCGGGTTCGAGTACCCCGAGGGGCCGGCATCGCCGGCCCCTCGTCTTGTCCGGCTTGGTGTGGGTTGGTACTACGTGCCGTCGAGACCCGGTTGCTGGCTAGCGGCCGCTCGGGCCGCAAGGCTCACAGTTCGCCGGGCTCGGCATCCATCGCGGCGATGGTTCTCGCCATCGCAATCAGTTCCCGAACCAGCTCTTCGCTGAAGGCGCTGACGCTGAAGCCGTGCGAGATTGCGTTACGGAACCTGCGCATCTCCTTCAGCCGGTCGTACTCGTCGCTGGACACGAAGCCGCGGAATCGCGCCTGATCGAGCACCTCGCCCAGTCCGGTCGCGGCGACGCTTCCCGGTTCTTCCGCGTCGATCAGTACCCTCACGGCGGCCTCCCATGCGGCCCACGCCAGCAGAAGCGCCGCCTCGATGTGGCCGGACACCAGCGCCTGCTCCGCCTCGTCGGCCCGCCGCGCGACGCTGTCGCGGTCGAGCGGGAGCGATCCATCGGGGGAGTCCACCCGCTCGGGTTCGCCCACGAGCACCAGGTCGAAGCTCCAGCCGGGCTGCGCGCGAACGATGCGGGCGATGTCGCTCGCCGATCGACTCGCGAGGGCTGAGCGGGACTTGACCTCGATGACGCGGTTTTCGCCATCCTTGCGGGCCACGAGGTCCGGACGCAGGCCCGGCAGGAAATCGAGGCGCGGCTCGATTTCCACGTCGTAGCCCTCGCGTCGGTACTGTTCCGCCGTCGCTTGCAACCAGACGCGTTCCTTGATGGCGATCTCATTCATGCGAACAGGACCTCGTCGATCCGTCCTTCTTCCACGAGGATATGCGTAAACGGCTCCCCATTCCCGATCGACTCCTGCACCATCCGTGAGGGGTTCCGCGTCCGCACGTTCTCCAGCCTTCTCTTGCGACACGGGAGATCCGAGACTTGAACATCATCGGCGTAGACCAGCCCCGTCAAGGCGTCGAGAATCGGCTTGGGGATATTGTCCACATCCAGGTCCTCATCTCGAAGGAAGTACGTGATCGTGACGGCGACCTCACGGGACACGGGGCTGGCCGCACCCCACTGCTGTCGGGCCGTCTCCCGCACACTCGCCCGCCACTGCGACCGGGGCTTCGAATTCGCTCGCTGCGAGAGCGGCGGGCGTGCCATGACGAACTCAAGCAAGGGCGGCATGTCCGCGCCTCCACAGAAGGGCGCCCGGTCCGCCGCCCCAAAACCGACACCGCGGCGCGAGGGTAGCAGGCTCGCCCCCCGTCAGCGCGCCTCCCACCATGAAGTCCGCGCCTCGCCGGCCTCGCCGGGGCGGGCGCCGATCAGCCAGGTGAGGACGCCGCCGGCGATCATGACCACGACGGCCGCCGCCCAGACCTCGCGGAAGGTCGCGACCTGCGCCTCGGCGACGAGCGCCGTGAACTCCGGCGACCCGAACTCGATCGCGCCGGCGCGCGCGTAAAAGCGGCCGAGGCCGTTCGAGGTCAGCAGCGCCGCGCCCACGAGCATCCCGGCGACGCGGCTGAGCGTGAGCCACGAGGCAGCCGTGGCGCGCTCGCCCTCGCGGACGTGCGCGAGGACGGCGGCGCTGAGCGGGGCGATCACGAGCCCGAAGCCGAAGCCGCCGACGAGCTGCGGGAGGGTGCGCCAGGCCTCGCTGAACTCGCGATCCCAGGCGAGCAGCCCGGCGAAGCCGGCCGCGCCCAGCCACATCCCGATCGTCGCCGTCGCGCGCAGGCCGAGCCGCCCGGCGAGCCAGCCGCCGGCGAGGGCGCCGAGGGGCACGCCGATCGTGAAGCGCAGCAGCGTCAGGCCGCCCTCGATCGGGCGCTCCGCGAGCACGAGGTTCACGAACAGCGGGACGCTGATCAGCGCCGTGATCAGCCCCGCGCCCAGCAGTAGCGTCGCCGCGTTCGAGGCCCAGGCCGCGCGCGGGCGGAACATCGCCAGCCGCAGCATCGGCTCGGGGGCCGAGCGCTGGCGCAGCAGGAAGGCCGCGCCCAGCGCCGCGACGAGCGCGAACAGCAGGATCGTCAGCGGCCAGGGACGGCGCTCGAGCGGGTCGTCGGCGAGGGTGATCGTGAGCAGCGCGAGCGCGAGGGCGAGCAGCGCCGCGCCGGGCCAGTCGATCGTGCCGCCCGCCCGCTCGCGCCCGGCCAGCCGCCAGGCGCCGAACATGAAGGGCAGCGAGAGCGGCAGGTTGAGCCAGAACACCCAGCGCCAGCCCATCAGCTCGGTGATCGCGCCGCCCCAGAGCGGGCCGGCCAGCGCCCCCGCCTCGGAGGCCGCGGCGATCGCGCCGAGGCCGAGCAGGCGCCGCTCGGGCGGCAGCTCGGTCACCACGATCGCCATCGCCACGGGCACGACCGCGCCGCCGCCCGCGGCTTGCAGCGCCCTCGAGGCGACGAGCCACTCGAAGCCTGGCGCGGCCGCGACGAGCGCGCTGCCCACCATGAACACCACCAGCGCGGCGGCGTAGACGCGCGCGCGGCCGTAGACATCGGCGACGCGGCCGACGATCGGCAGCGCGGCGATGTAGCCGAGCAGGTAGCCGTTGACGACCCAGGAGGCGAGGTAGAGGTCGTCCACCCTGAGGCCGATGTCGCCGATCAGCGCGGGCAGCACCGTGACCACCGCGGTCTGGTCATCGGCCGCGATGAAGACGCCGCCCGCGACGGCGATCAGCAGCCAGGTTCCTCGGCGGTCCTGTCCCGTGCGCCGGCCGTCCTGCGCCTCAGCGCGGCGGGACAATGTCCACGTCCTGCCCGAAGCGGCTCAGCTCGAGCCGCCGCACGATGGTGTCCAGTTCGCCCGCGGAGATCGGCCCGCTCAGCTCGATGCGGTGCACGAGCGGGTCGTCGACGCCGATCCAGACCCGCGCGCCGACGGGGTGCCCCGCCTCGGCGTTGCGGAAGAAGACCAGCTCTCCGGAATCGGTCGACGCCTCGACGATCCAGCACTCGATGTCGCCGATGTGCTCGCGTCCGCCGAGGCCGGTTGCGGTCGCGGTGCGCATGAGGGCGACGGCCCCCTGCTGAGGATCGAAGAGCGCGCTGACGGTGATGTCCTCGCGCTCCCAGCGGCGCGTCAGCGGGTTCCGGAGCCAGCCCTGGTCGGGGAGCACGACGATCGCGGTCTCGAAGGTGAGCGTGCCGAAGCGGCCCTCGATCTCCGCCTGCAGCCGCTCAGTGCCGCCGATGTCGCCCTCGGCGCGCACCATCTCGATGCCGCGCACGATCTCGCTTGTGCCGTCCACATGCTCGAGCAGGAAGTGGAAGCGTTCGACGGTGGCCATCCGGTCGGCGGCCCCGCGCAGCAGCGCCGTCGGGTCGGGCGCTTCCTCGGTTGGCGTCGGCGTCGCCTCTTCCTCCCCGCCGGGGCAGGCCGTCGCGAGCAGCAGCGAGGCCGTAGCGAGGAGGGCGAGCGCCATGCCGCGCACGCGGGGACTCATCGCGCCACCACCAGCGGCGCGCCCGCCTCGACGCGCCCGATCAGCCAGCAGCCGCCCGTCTGCGCCTCGATCTCGCGCCGCAGCGCCTCGGCGCCGTCCGTCGGCAGCGCGATCAGCAGGCCGCCCGAGGTCTGCGGGTCGTAGAGCAGATCGATCAGCGCGTCCGAGGGGTCGCCCTCGATGCGCACGCGCTCGCCGAGGCCGTCGCGGTTGCGCGCGCCGCCGCCGGTGGCGCCGCCGAGGGCGGCGAAGCGCTCGGCGCCGGGCAGCAGCGGCAGCGCGCCGATATCGAGGGCGAGCGTGGCCTCGCTCTGGCTCGCGATCTCGGCGGCGTGGCCGGCGAGCCCGAAGCCGGTGACGTCGGTCATCGCGTGGACGCCTGCCGCCCGCGCGAGGTGCGCCGCGTGGCGGTTGAGCTGCGTCATCGAGGCGACCGCGGCCTCGAGGCCCTCCTCGAAGCCGGGCTGCTGCTGCCCGGCCGCGCTCATCACGATGCCGGTGCCGAGCGGCTTGGTCAGCAGCAGCGCGTCGCCGGGCTGCGCGCCGCCGGTGCGCAGCACCGCGTCGGGGTGAATCACGCCCATCACGGAGAGGCCGTACTTCGGCTCCGCGTCGATCACCGTGTGGCCGCCTGCGATCACGCCGCCGGCCTCGGCGACCTTGTCCGCGCCTCCCCGGAAGATCTCCGCCAGCAGCGAGGGGTCGAGGTCGTCCGGGAAGGCGGCGATGTTGAGCGCGAGCTTCACCTCGCCGCCCATCGCGTAGACATCGGACATCGCGTTCGCGGCGGCGATCTGCCCGTAGTCGTACGGGTCGTCGACCACCGGCGGGAAGAAGTCGAGCGTCTGGATGACGGCGAGATCGTCGCTCAGGCGGTAGACCGCGGCGTCATCGGGGTGTGCGAGGCCGACGAGCAGCTCCGGATACTGCTCGGCGGCGAATGTCTCCTGCAGCGGGCGCAGCACCTGCGCCAGGGTCGAAAGACCCAGCTTGCCCGCTCAGCCGCCGCAGGATGCGAGGTCGGTGAGCCGAATCTGCTCTCCAGTCACGCCCGGACCTCCGTCCCGCGTCGCGCGCGCACGCGCCGCACGCGGCCATCCTACGACGGGCGCGGGCGCTACGATGGCCGTCCGCCGACGATCGCCGGAGGAGACGTGGTGACTGGAGCGCAGTGGCGGCCCTCCGAGCTGATCGCGATCCTCGGCGAGGCATACGGGCGCGTCGATGCGCGGCCGCACCACGACGCGATCTCCGAGCTGGTGCTGACGCTGCTCTCGCAGAACACCTCGGACCACAACTCCGGGCACGCCTTCCACCGCCTGCTCGAGCGCTTCGAGAGCTGGGACGAGGTGATCGACGCGCCCACGTCCGAGGTCGAGGACGCGATCCGTCCCGGCGGGCTCGCGCCGACGAAGGCCCCGCGCATCCAGGCGCTGCTTGCCGAGGTCCGCGAGCAGGCCCCCGGCTACGAGCTCGACTTCCTCGAAACGCTGCCGATGGCGGAGGCGAAGGCGTGGCTGCGGGCGCTGCCGGGCGTGGGGCCGAAGACGGCGGCGATCGTGCTGCTGTTCGCCCTCGGACGGCCCGCGCTGCCCGTCGATACCCACGTCGAGCGCGTGGCGAAGCGCCTCGGCCTCGCGCCGGCGCGGATGCCCGTGGTCAAGGTGCACGACGAGCTTGAGGCGCAGCTTGAGCCGGACGAGGTCTACGCCTTCCACGTCGATCTGATCCAGCACGGCCGCCGCACCTGCCACGCCCGTTCGCCGGGCTGCGAGCGCTGCCTGCTGCTGGAGCGCTGCCCGCGCGTCGGGCTGCCGCCCCTCGCCGGCGAGGGCGCGTAGCCGCCTCGGCAGACGCGCTCTGTCGCTCGCTCTGTCGCCCCCTGCCGAGGGCTCCGATACACTCGCTGCCCGGACGGGAGTGGGGGCGCAGGGCGTGGTGGATCCCGAATCACAGGCGGTGGCAGAGGAGCTTCCCGGCGGCCTGACCGCGGCCGCGGGCTGGACCGCCGGCGCTACCTACACCGGCATCCGCAGCTACGGCCCGGAGCCGCGCTTCGACCTCGGGCTGCTGCTCTCGGAGCGGCCCGCGACCGCCGCCGCACTCTTCACCCGCAACGCCGTCGTCGGCGCGCCCCTGGTGCTGACGCGCGAGCGCGTCGCCCGAGGCGTCGCGAGGGCGCTCATCGTCAACTCCGGCAACTCCAACGTCGCCACCGGCGCTGCCGGCGCTGCCGACGCGGAGCGCATGGCCGAGCTGGCGGCGGCCCGGCTCGGCGTCGAGCCCTCGGACGTGCTCGTCGGCTCGACCGGCGTGATCGGACGCCGCCTGCCGATCGACCTCATCGAGGCCGGCATCGCCGAGATCGAGCTGAGCCGCGAGGGCGGCGCGCAGTTCGCGCGCGCGATGATGACGACCGACACGCGCCCCAAGGAGGCCGCGCTGCGCATCGAGGCCGGCGGACGCTCCTACATCGTCGGTGGCGCGGCCAAGGGCGCGGGCATGATCCACCCGGACATGGCGACGATGTTCGGCTTCCTCACCACGGACGCCCCGGTCGAGCGCGGCTGGCTGCAGGACACCCTGCGCGAGGTCACCGACCGCTCCTTCAACATGATCGACGTGGACATGGACACCTCCACCTCGGACATGGTGGTCGCCCTCGCCAACGGCGCGGCGGGCGGCGACCCGATCGACGCCGGCCACCCGGCTGCCGCGGCACTGGCGAGCGCCATCGAGGCGGTCGCCGTGCGGCTCGCGCGCGAGCTGGCGCGCGACGGCGAGGGTGCGCGCACGCTGATCGAGGTGGTCGCCGAGGGCGCGGCCTCGGACGCGGACGCGCGTATCGCGGCCCGCACGATCAGCTCCTCCCCGCTCGTCAAGACGATGATCACCGGGCGCGACCCGAACTGGGGCCGCGTGCTGATGGCGGCCGGCCGCTCCGGCGCCGCGCTCGACATCGGGCGCACCCGGGTCTGGATCGGCGAGCACTGCGCCTTCGAGGACGGCGCGCCCACCACGACACCGGAAGCCGACATCTCCGCGGCGATGGACCGCGAGGAGGTGCAGATCCGCATCGACCTCGGCAGCGGCGAGGCGAGCGCGACCGCCTGGGGCTGCGACCTCACCGAGGAGTACGTGCGTATCAACGCGGACTACACGACGTGAGCGCCGGCGCGGGCCACGGTCAGCCCGGTCAGAGGGGCCCGATCGTGGTCAAGATCGGCGGCTCCACACTCGGCGAAGAGGACACCACGCTTGAGGACGTGGTCGCCCTGCGTCAGCGCGGCGAGCGCGTCATCGTCGTCCACGGCGGCGGCGCGATGATCACGGACTGGCTGAACCGGCTCGATGTGCCATCGGTGTTCATCGAGGGCCTGCGCGCGACGAGCGAGGAGGCGCTGGACGTGGTGATCGGCGTGCTGCGGGGCGTGGTCAACACGCGCTTCGTCGCCGCGATCGAGCGCCTCGGCGGCCTCGCCGTGGGCGTCTCCGGCGTCGACCGCGGGCTCGTGCGCGCGCGCCGCCGCGACGAGCGGCTCGGCTTCGTCGGCGAGGTCACGGGCATCGACCCGGAGGCGCTGCGCGCGCTGGTCGAGGGCGAGGCCACACCGGTGATCGCGCCGATCGGGCTGGAGCCGCCGGGGCAGCCGCTGAACATCAACGCCGACACGGTCGCCGGAGAGATCGCGCGTGCCGCCGGCGCGAGCAGTCTCGTCTTCCTCACCGATGTCGATGGCGTGCTCGATGGCGACGGCGCGCTGATCGAGGAGCTCGACGCCGCGCGGGCAGCCTCGCTGCGCGAGGAGGGCGTGCTGGACGGTGGTATGATTCCGAAGATCGACGCCGCCCTGCGAGCAGCGGAGCGCGGCGTCGCTGCTCACGTGGCCAATGGCCGTCTACCGCATACGCTGGAACGAATCGCTTCCGGGGACGCCCCCGGTACGCGGGTGAGGAACTGAAGCTGGGCTTCTTCGACGACCGCGACGACCGAGACGATCTTGGTCCGCCGCCCGAGCCGTTCCGCATCGGCGGCTCGGGGTTCCGTTCTCCGGTGCCACTGCGCTGGCTCGGCATCGCTGCCGCGTTTGTCGTGCTGTTCGTTATCGCGAGCTGGGCCAAGGCGATCTACGTCGATTACCTCTGGTTCGAGTCGGTCGACTACGAAGGCAACTTCCGGCGCGTCCTCTCGGCGCGCATCTCGCTGCTGCTGGCCGGCACGCTGATCGCCGGCCTCGTGCTCGGGTTGAACCTCTGGTTGGCGCGCCGCCTCGCCCCGCAGGGCGTCGAGGAGTCCTTCATCGAGGACGTCGATGCTCCGGCGATCCGGCGCATCGTCACGGTCGCGCTGGCGGCGCTGACGATCTTCATCGCGATCCTCTTCGGCGGCGTCGCGGCCGGATCGTGGGAAACGATCCTGATCTGGTTGAACGGGGTCGAGTTCGGCGTCACCGAGCCGGCGTTCGAGCGCGATGTCTCGTTCTATCTGTTCGATCTGCCGGCGTATCACCTGATCCAGGGCTGGGTGCTCTCGCTGCTGGTGCTCTCGGTGCTGGGGGCGGGCGCAGTCTACGGGCTGACGTTCTCGCTACAGCGCTTCGAGGTGCAGTTGACGCGCGGGATGCGCATCCACCTCTCCATGCTCGGCGGGCTGATCCTGCTCGTGATTGCCCTCGGCTCCTACCTCGGCGTGTTCGACCTCGTGACGTCGCCGGGTGGGATCGTGACCGGGGCGACGTTCACGGACATCAACGCGCGGCTGCCCGCGCGCTACGCGCTGATCGCCCTCGGGGCGTTCGCGGGTCTTGTCACGATCGTCAACTCGCTGCTCAGCTCCAGCTGGCGGGCGCCTGCCTTCGCTGTCAGCCTCTGGGTGATCGCGGGCATCGTCGGTGGCTTCATCTACCCCTCCTTCGTCCAGTCCTTCCAGGTCGACCCCAACGAGCTCGAGAAGGAGCAGCTCTACATCGAGCGCAACATCGAGGGCACCCGCCGCGCGTGGGGCCTCGACGAGATCGTCGAGACGGAATTCCCGGCCGAGCCGGCGGTGACCGAGGAAGAGCTCGCCGCGAACCAGACGACGCTCGACAACGTGCGGCTGCTCGACCCGCGGCCGATGCGCGACACCTTCAACCAGATCCAGTCGATCCGCCCGCTGTACCAGTTCGACGACGTGGATGTCGATCGTTACGTCATCGACGGGAAGCTGCAGCAGGTCATGCTTGCGCCCCGGGAGCTCGATCTGCGGCGCG
This sequence comes from Dehalococcoidia bacterium, assembly GCA_965261685.1. Taxonomy (GTDB): domain Bacteria; phylum Chloroflexota; class Dehalococcoidia; order UBA2979; family UBA2979; genus VXMT01. Next base: position 583,349 of record CBDHDI010000028.1, on the reverse strand, counting down.
CCACGCAGACCAGCGGATCATCGGGCTGGACGCAGCAGCGGCTGCAGTTCACGCACGGCTACGGCGCGGTGGTGGCCCGGGTCAACGAGATCACCACGGAGGGCCTGCCGGTCCTCATCACCCGCGACATCCCGCCCGTCGGCGAGGAAATCCCGATCTCCGAGGACGGCGCCCGTATCTACTTCGGCGAGCTGACCGACCACTACGTGATCGTCAACGCGAAAGAGGACGAGTTCGACTACCCGGAGGGTGACACGACCAAGGGGACGCGCTACGAGCCGGACCGCGGCATCGAACTCTCCAACATCCTGCAGCGCCTCTCGCTGGCCTGGCAGCTGGGCGACCGCAACCTGCTGATCTCAGGCCAGTTGAGCTCGGACTCGCGGCTGCTGATGCACCGCTCGCTGGACGACCGCATCCGCAAGGTCGCGCCGTTCCTCGAACTGGACTCGGACGCGTACCTGGTGGTGATCGACGGCGAGTTGCTCTGGATCCAGGACGCCTACACCACGTCCGGGAGCTTCCCGTACTCGCAGCACCTGGGGTCCATCAACTACGTGCGCAACAGCGTCAAGGTCGTCGTAGACGCGCAGACCGGCGACATGACCTTCTACCTGATCGACCCCGACGACCCGATCGTCGCGACCTGGGCGCAGATCTTCCCGGACATGTTCACGCCCGCCAGCGAGATGCCGGAATCGATCCGCGCGCACCTGCGCTACCCGGAGGACATGTTCCGGCTGCAGGCGGAGCAGTACCTGCGTTACCACATCCGGGATCCGCGAACCTTCTTCATCGGCGAGGACCTGTGGGCGGTGCCGACGGAGAAGTTCCGCCAGCAGGAGCAGCCGCTCGAGCCGTACTACGTGATCATGAAGCTGCCCGGCGAGGAGATCGCGGAGTTCTCGCTGATCCTGCCGTTCACGCCTCGCAACAAGCAGAACACCATCGCCTGGCTCGCGGGACGCTCGGACGGTGAAAACCTCGGCAAGCTGCGCGCCTACCGCTTCCCCACCGACGACCTCGTCTTCGGTCCGGCGCAGATCGAGGCGCGCATCGACCAGGATCCGGGCATCTCCTCGCAGCTCACGCTCTGGGAGGGCGCGGGCTCCGAGGTGATCCGCGGCAACCTGCTGATGATCCCGATCGGCGAGTCGTTCCTCTTCATCGAGCCGATCTACCTGCAGGCGGATACTTCGCGCATCCCCGAGCTCAAGCGCGTGATGGTGGCGAACGGCAACAACATCGCCCTCGAGCCGACGTTCCAGCGCGCACTCGACGTCGTCTTCGGCCGTCGCCCCTCGTCGCTGCCCGGCGCCGACCGCACGCTCGCCACCCAGCCCGACGCCGGCGACGGCGACTCGGACGACAGCACCCGCCCGGTGGCGCCCGCCGGCGACTTCGGGGAGCTGCTGCGGCAGGCGCAGGACGCGGCGGACGCCGCGCAAGCCGAGCTCGAGCGGCTGCGCGCGCTCCTCGATCAGATCGAACAGAGCGGAGTCCAGTAGGGCGCAGCGAGCGCCCTGCCGCGGGCCGATAGCGGAAGCGAACACGGCAGCGATCAGTACGGGAGCGTACGCGTGAGCGATCACATCCAGGCCCTCGAAGCACAGCTCTACATGCAGGCGGCGCGGCGCCTGCCGGTCACGCTCGTGCGCGGCGAGGGCACGCGCGTCTGGGACATCGACGGCAAGGAGTACCTCGACTTCGTCGCCGGGATCTCGACCAACATCTTCGGCCACGCCGATCCGGGACTGGTGCAGGCGATCAGCGAGCAGGCCGGCAAGCTGATCCACTGCTCCAACATCTTCTACAGCGAGCCGCAGATCGAGCTCGCCCAGATGCTGATCGACAACTCGCCGATGGACCGCGTCTTCTTCGCGAACTCGGGCGCCGAGGCGAACGAGGGCGCGCTCAAGCTGGCTCGCAAGTGGGGCCGCGTCCGCAAGAACGGCGCACACGAGATCATCGTGATGCACAACGGCTTCCTCGGCCGCACGATGGCCACCGTCGCCGCGACCGGGACGCCCGCCTACCGCGAGCCCTTCGAGCCGCTGGTACCCGGCTTCATCCACGTCGACTTCGATGACATCGAGGCGGTGCAGGCGGCGACGACGCCGCAGACCGCGGCGGTAATGGTGGAGCCGATCCAGGCCGAGGGCGGCATCCTCGTCCCCGGCGACGACTACCTGCGCACGCTGCGAGAGTGGTGCGACGAGCAGCAGATGCTGCTGATCCTCGACGAGATCCAGGTCGGCATGGGCCGCACCGGGACGCTCTGGGCGCACGAGCAGGCCGGCATCGAGCCGGACGTGATGACCAGCGCGAAGGCCCTCGGCGGCGGCCTGCCGATCGGCGCTCTGCTCGCCAAGGAGCACGCCAACGTCTTCGAGCCGGGGGACCACGGCAGCACCTTCGGCGGCCAGCCGCTGGCCACAGCTGCTGCCGCCCACGTGGTGCGGCGCGTGCTCGAGGGCGACATCCTGCAGAACGTGCGCGCGCGCGGCGACCAGGCGGCGCGCGCCCTGACCGCGCTCGGCGAGAAGCACGCCGTGGTGAAGGGCGTGCGCGGCCGCGGCCTGCTGATCGGCCTCGAGCTCAACGAGGCGATCGCGGGGGACGTGGTGGTCGCCTCGATGCACGCCGGCCTGCTGCTCAACCCCGTGCGCCCGGACGTGGTGCGGCTGATGCCGCCGCTGACCGTCAGCGCGGACGAGATCGACCGCTGCGTCGCGATCATCGACGCCGCGATCGCCGAGGTGACCGCGTAGCCGGGACCGTCGCTGGGAGCCTCGATCCGTGGAACTGGGCTGGACCATCGTCTACGTCAAGAACGTCGAGGCGGCGGTGCGCTTCTACCGCAGCGCCTTCGGCCTGGAGCTGCGCTTCATGGCCGAGACGAAGGACTACGCGGAGATGGAGACCGGCGCCACGGCGCTCGCCTTCGCCTCGAACCGCTTCGCCGCGATGCACATGCCCGCGCCGATCCGCGAGAGCGACCCCGACGAGCCCGCCCCCGGATTCACAATCTCCTTCCGCAGCAACGACGTAGAGGCCGACTACGAGCGAGCGATCGGCGCCGGCGCCACGGCGCTGTCGCCCCCGACCGTGCAACCCTGGGGCCAGACCACAGCCTGCGTGCGCGATCCCGACGGCGTCATGATCGAGATCGCCTCGCCGCTGGTGGTCGGCGCATGAGCGGAGTCACCTCTTGAGCGACAGCATCGTCCTCGCCTACTCCGGCGGACTGGACACCTCGGCGGCCGTGAAATGGCTGCAGGAAGAGCGCGACTACGAGGTCGTCTGCCTGCTGGCCGACCTCGGCAACGTCGGCGACATCGAGGGCGCCGAGCGCCGTGCGGCCGAGGCGGGGGCGAAGGAGTTCGCCGTCGTCGATGCGCGCGAGGACTTCCTGCGCTACTTCGCCTTCCCCGCGCTGGCGGCCAACGCCGTCTACGAGGGCGCCTACCCGCTCGCGACCGCCCTCGGGCGGCCGCTGATCGCGAAGCTGCTCGTCGACAAGGCGCGCGAGAGCGGCGCCGACGCCGTCGCGCACGGCTGCACCGGCAAGGGCAACGACCAGGTGCGCTTCGATGTCGCGCTGCGGGCGCTGGCGCCGGACCTCGCGATCGTCGGCACGGCGCGCGAGAACGAGTGGACGCGCGACGAGGCGCTCGCCTACTGCCGCCGCCACGGCATCTCCGTCGAGAGCGGCAAGTCCTCGCCGTTCTCCGTCGACGAGAACATGTGGGGCCGCGCCATCGAGTCGGGCGTGCTCGAGGATCCGTGGACGATCCCGCCAGAGGACGCCTACGCCTGGACGCAGCCGCTCGACAACACGCCCGCCGAGCCGGAGACGGTCGAGCTGCGCTTCGAGCAGGGCATCCCGGTCGCCCTCGACGGCGAGGCGATCGCGCCGGTCCCGCTCGTCGAGCGGCTCAACGAGATCGCCGGCAGGCACGGCGTCGGGCGCATCGACATGGTCGAGAACCGCCTGGTGGGCATCAAGTCGCGCGAGGTCTACGAGGCCCCGGCCGCCGTCGCGCTGCTCGCCGCACACCGCAAGCTGGAGTCGCTGACGCTGAGCAAGCAGCAACTGCGAATGAAGGAGCGCGTCGCGCAGGAGTACGCGGACCTGGTCTACGAGGGCCTGTGGTTCAGCACCCACCACCAGGATCTCGCCGCCTACGTGCACTCCACGCAGCGCCACGTCACGGGCGAGGTGCGGCTGCGCTTCTGGCGCGGCCACGCCGAGGCGGTCGGCGTCGCCTCGGATCGCAGCCTCTACCACTTCGAGCTGGCGACCTACGGCTCCGACGACGCCTTCGACCAGCAGGCGGCGCTCGGCTTCATCAAGCTCTGGGGCCTGCCGCTGGAGGTCCAGGCGCGCCAGCAGCTGCTGCGCGAGTCCCCGGACCCGCTCCGCCTCGCCGCGCCGGGCGCGGAGTAGGGGGCGTCAGAACGCGAAGTCCTCCGGGATGTCGCCGTAGTGCGCCGAGAGGCACAGCACGTTCACAGTCCGTTCTTCGGTAGAGCCGGTCATGCAGCAATCGAGGGGTCGCAGATGTTGCTCTGCGTCTCTCCGGCACTCCTCGCAGAGTCGGTAGATGATGCGAACTCGATCGTCGATTCTCGCACTGCGGAGGCCCCGATAGCGGGCCCTGAGCCTCTCCGCTCGGGCCGCCCGGTAGACATCGCGGAACAACACCTCAAGTCGAGTGCGAATCAGATGCTGCAGCGGGCGGTATTGGCGGGACGCGAACTGCCGGGTGAACTGCGCCGAGTACCGAGCGGGCCGGTCAGGCGGATCGGGAAACGACGAAGCGTCGCTCACGGAAGTCCTCTTCAGCCTTGAGCAGTGCGGCGTCGTTGGACGGAGAGAAGTACTGTCCCAGCGTCTCGATCCAGGCATTGCTGATAGAGAACGACCCGGATACGTCAAGGCCGTCCAGTGGCGCGGTGAGCCACGCGCTGAGCCCGGTAGCTCTCACGGTGGTCTTCCGCTCGCTGCCCACCGGTCGGATCTTCATGCCGTAGACGTGATCCAGAATAGGCTCCGTCGCCATGCGGCCCGCCCACGCCTCAGCGATGCGGTCGATGGTGCGCTGCACGGGATGGTTCAGTTCGTCGCCCAGGACTTCCTCCTCAAAGGAACTGGCGATCTCCACGCCGTCCTCTGTCACCAGGAAACGCTCCTCCTCCTCCATCAGCCCCGAGGCAATCAGGGTTTCCCATGCCTCGTATACCTCGTTGGACAGCGGCCCCCAGGTCCAACGGTAGAAGGTCAAATCGAGCGCCTTGAAACGCTGTTCGTACAAGTCATGCGTGGTCAGGAAGGCGAGCTTCATGAGCCTGAGCCGATCGCCTGCATCCTCCCAGGGCTTCTTCGCGGACCGAGTCCACAGCGATAGGAGGATCGCTGCCTCGACCCACTTCTGCGCCTGCATGCGTTCGGTCACGACCGTGCTCCCGCGAAATCGCCTGGCGCCTGTCCCGGTTGACGCTACCAGCATAGGGGTTCGTGCGACAGCGCTACCCCACCCCCCGCTCGCGCGTCGCGTGCGCGCGGTGCTAGCCTCGAACGATGGCGGACGAGGACGGACAGCAGGGGGCCGGCAAGCTCTGGGGCGGACGCTTCAGCGCGCCTACCGACGCGCTCGTCGAGGCCTACAGCGCCTCGATCGGCTTCGACCGGCGGCTCTACCGCGAGGACATCGCCGGCTCGATCGCCCACGCGCGGATGCTCGCGAAGCAGGGCATCATCGAGGACGCCGACCGCGACGCGATCGTCGACGGCCTGCGCGCGATCGAGGCGGAGATCGAGGCGGGGCGCTTCGAGTTCCGCGAGGATCGCGAGGACATCCATCTCAACATCGAGGCCGCCCTCGCCGAACGCATCGGCGAACCGGCGCGGCGGCTGCACACCGCGCGCTCGCGCAACGACCAGGTGGCGACCGATCTGCGGATGTTCGTGCGCGCTGCCTGCGACGAGGCCGCCGTGCGCCTGCGGGCGCTGCGAGGCGCGCTGATTGACCTCGCCGAGCGCGAGGCGGAGACGGTGGTGCCCGGCTACACGCACCTGCAGCGCGCGCAGCCCGTGCTGCTCGCCCACCACCTGCTCGCCTACGAGGAGATGTTCGCGCGCGACGCCGAACGGCTGCGGCAGGCGCGGCGGCGCGTCAACGTGCTGCCGCTCGGCTCGGGCGCCCTCGCCGGCGTCGGCTACCCGATCGACCGCGAGTTCGTCGCCCGCGAGTTGGGCTTCGAGGCGGTCTCGGCCAACTCGCTCGACGCCGTCTCCGACCGCGACTTCGTCGTCGACGTCCACGCGGCGGCGGCGCTGGCGATGACGCACCTCTCGCGACTGTCCGAGGAGATCGTGCTCTGGGCCTCGGCCGAGTTTGGCCTCGTGCGCCTCGACGACGCCTTCTCCACGGGGTCGAGCATCATGCCGCAGAAGCGCAACCCGGATGTCGCGGAGCTGGCGAGGGGCAAGAGCGCGCGCGTGATCGGCAACCTCGTGCAGGCGCTGACGCTGCTCAAGGGCCAGCCGCTGGCCTACAACCGCGACCTGCAGGAGGACAAGGAATCGCTCTTCGACACGGTCGACACGCTGCTCGCCTCGCTGGCGGTGGTGGCCGCGATGTTGCCCTCGCTGCGCTTCGACGCCGAGCGCGGGCGCGCGGCGGCGGTCGAGAACTTCGCGCTCGCGACGGACCTCGCCGACCAGCTCGTCCGCAACGGCGTGCCCTTCCGCGAGGCGCACGAGGTGATCGGCGCGCTCGTCGCGCGCTGCGAGCAGGAGGGACGCACCTTCGAGGACCTCACGCCCGACGAGTTCCGCGAGGCCCATCCGGTCTTCGCCGAAGAGCCCCCCGCGCTCGGCCTCGAGGCGGCGCTCGCCGCCCGCAGCGCGACCGGCGGCACCGCGCCCGAGGCGGTCGCGCGGGCGCGCGCGGCCGCCGGCGCGCGGCTCGCGGCCGAGGAGGCGGAGTGAGCGGCGAGGCGGCGCCACGGCGCGCCGGCATCGCGCCCTCGATCCTGACGGCCGACCTCGGACGGCTCGCGGACGCGGTCGCGGCTGCCGAGGCGGGCGGCGCCGAGGTGATGCACATCGACGTGATGGACGGGCAATTCGTGCCGCAGATCAGCTTCGGCCCGCTGATCGTCGAGGCGGTGCGGAAGGCGGTCTCGCTGCCGATCGAGGCGCACATGATGGTCGCCGACCCGCTCGAGCAGCTGGAGCCGCTGGCCGAGGCGGGCGCGGGCCGGCTGATCTTCCACCTCGAGGCAACCGACCAGCCGCAGCGCGAGATCGCGAGGGCGCGCGAGCTGTCCTGCGAGGTGGGGATCGCGATCAGCCCCCAGACGCCCGCCGCCGCGCTGGAGCCGTGGCTGCCACAGCTCGACGAGATCACCGTGATGCTCGTGCACCCCGGCCGTGGCGGGCAGGAGCTGATGCCCGAGCTGCTGGAGAAGGTCCGCGAGCTGCGCGCCGCCCTCGATGCGGCGGGCCTGGACACGGTGATCGAGGTCGACGGCGGGGTGAAGGCGCACAACGCGCGGCAGTGCGCGGACGCGGGCGCGAGCCTGCTCGTGGCCGGTTCAGCGGTCTACAACCCGCGGGAGACGCCACAGGCCGCGCTCGCCACGCTGCGAGCCGCCCTCGACGCCGGGTAGACGCACAGCGCGCGCCGCTGCTGCGCTGGCTGCGGTAAGCGCTCGTCCTAGTCTGTGTTGGAGCTAGGACGCGATAGCCTTCGCTTCGTCCATGAGCGCCCCGTCACGCGGGCGAGCGCTGCTCAGCCACAGTAGGCCAGGCCGAGATCCTTGAAGTCGTATATCTTGCCCCGCAAGCCCTCGGGTATACAGTCGCTGATCTGGTTCCCCCGGACGAACAGCCACCTCAGGTGCGCGAGGTTGCCCAACTCAGTCGGGAGGGCCCCACTCAACTCGTTGTGATGGAGTTGCAGTTCTAGCACGTTTGTGAGGCCACCCAACTCGGGCGGGATCGGCCCGCTCAGATAGGCCACCCCGAGGTCCAGGATTTCCAGGCTGGTGAGGTCGCCCAGCTCGGGTGGAATGGGCCCACTCAAACCGCTCCGGCCGAGGCGCAACTGTTTCAGGTTAGTGAGCCCGCCCAGCTCAGCCGGGATCGGCCCGCGCAACTGGTTGCTATTGAGGTTCAGGATTTCCAGGTTGGTGAGAGCCCCCAGCTCAGCCGGGATCCCGCCGGTGAGCACGTTATGCTGCAGGGCCACTACCTTCAGTCGCACGAGCCTGCCCAGCTCGGGCGGGATCGGCCCACTCAGCCTGTTGAGCGGGTAGGGCGCATCGGGGAAGCCCCTCTCTCCTCCCAGCACCAGCCTCTCGAGGCGGCTCAGGTTACCCAACTGAGGCGGGATCGGCCCGCTCAACTCGTTCGATCCGAGGTACAGGGCGTGCAGGTTGGTGAGGTCGCCCAACTCGGATGGGATTGACCCGCTCAAGCGGTTGAATCCGAGATATAGAAGCTCCAGGTCTCGAAGCGCTCCTAGCTCAGTCGGGATTGGGCCACTGAGGCCGTTATTCGAGGTGATCAACCATCGCAGCTTGGCGAGCCGGCCGAGCTCGGTCGGGATCGTCCCGGTCAGCCAGTTGCGCTGGAGATTCAGGTATTCAAGATTGCTGAGGTTGCCTAGCTCAGTCGGGATTGGCCCACTCAGCTCGTTGCCCGCGAGGGACAGTGACCGCAGGCTCCTGAGGTCGCCCAACTCCGCCGGAATCGGCCCGCTCAACTCATTGTCTTCGAGGCGCAGCACTTCGAGGTTGGCGAGGCCGCCCAGCGCCGCCGGAATGGCGCCACCCAGCCTGTTGTTCCCCAAGACCAGCGTCCTCAGGCCTGCGAGCATGCCTAGCTCGGGCGGGATTGGGCCGCTCAGTGCGTTCCCGCCCTCGACAGCCCGGCCTTGTCCGAGAACCAGCCGCTCCAGGCGGGTCAGGCCACCCAGCTCAGCCGGGATCCGCCCCGTCATTCCAACATTGAGGTCCAACTCTGTCACGCGGCCATCGCCGTCGGTCGTGACTCCGTGCCACGCGCCGAGCGGCGTGTCGGTTAACCAGGTCGCGCTCTCGTCCCAGCGTTGACCGCCCGTGGCGCCGTAGAGCGCAACGAGGATGGCGCGGTCCGCAGCTACCGAGTCCGGAGGGGGAGGCTGGTCCTCGCCGCCCGAGCAGGCCACGAGCGCCGCCACGGCGAGTAGCAGCGCCACCAGCACGGTCGCCAGTTGCGCGCCCATGTTCGCCTCCCGTTCCGGTTGCTCGCTGCGCCGGCGTAGATAACGCCGGTCCACGACGCGCCGAAGGGGTTGCATCAGCGACCACCCTCGGAACTCATCGAGTGTTGGCAGCCACCACTAAACAATACGCTGACGGTTCACAGTTGGTTCCGTCCCGGGTAGGGCCGCGGGAAGGCGCCCGCGTTCGATCAGCCGTGTGCTACCCGCTGCTGCCGTCGTCCTCGACGAGCAGCGCGTACTCCGTCGCAGTCAGCCGCAGCGGCCAGTCCGGCCCCGCCACGGTGCGGTCGGCGCAGTTGATGGTGAAGTCGCCCCGGCTGACGGGCGCGCACAGCGCGCGCCAATGGCGCGCGAAGTCCGAGGACGAGGTTGGGCGGACGGTCAGGCGGCGGCGTTGCTCGCGGAGGGGATCGCGGGCTTGCCCTCGGAGAGTCGCTTCATCTGCGTGCGCAGGCAGCGCGTGCAGACGTTGACGCGGCGCCAGCGACCATCGATCAGCAGCCGCTTCTTGTGCACGTTGGGGCGGAACTCGCGGTTGGTGCGCTGGGCCTTGCGCTCCCAGCGGCCGGAGTGCTTGTGCCGGATGTTGCGGCCGAAGCGTGTGTGCTTCGGGCAGAGGTCGCACTGTCCGGAGGCCATACCGCGCCGTCTCTCTCAGTCGGTGAAGCTCGCGCTATGCTTGAGCGAGTCAAAGCGTAGCACTGGACGGGGTGCTGCGCCACGCCGCCGCGGGCGCGACCGCGCGCGAGGAACGAGGACGCAGCAGCCGATGACGTCTCCAGACGCAGCTACCGGTACGGTCCTCAGCGGCGCGGACCTGCGCCACGCCCTCCAGGTCGCCGAACTCTGGCTCGAGGCCAACCGCGAGGCGCTCAACGCGATCAACGTCTACCCCGTGCCGGACGGCGATACCGGGACCAACATGCTGCTCACGCTGCGCGCCGCGAATGCGGCCCTGCCGGAATCCGGCGGGGCGGGCGCGATCAGCAAGGCGCTCGCCGACGCGGCGCTGCTCGGCGCGCGCGGCAACAGCGGCGTCATCCTCTCGCAGATGCTGCGCGGCTTCGCCGACGCCCTCGAGGGCGTCGATGCGCTCGGTCCCGCGGAGCTCCGCGCCGCCCTCAGCGGCGCCTCGGAGACGGCCTACGACGCGGTGCCCGAGCCCGTCGAGGGCACGATGCTGACGGTCATGCGCGAGGCCGCCGCCGTCGCGGCGGAGGCCGACGCCGCGCTCGCCCTCGACGCGCTGCTCGCGGTCGCGGTCGAGGAAGCCGAGGCGAGCGTGGAGCGCACGCCGGATCTGCTGCCGCGCCTGCGCGAGGCCGGAGTCGTCGACGCCGGCGGCCAGGGCGTCGCCGTGTTGCTGGCGGGCCTGCTCTACGGCGTCCGTGGCGAGCCGCTGCCGGAGCCGCCGCCCGCACCTGCCGGCGAGGTGGACCTCAGCGGCGTCGAGCACGAGGGTCACGGCTACTGCGTTGAATACATCGTGCAGGGCGCGGGACTCGACCGCACGGTACTTGCTGCTGCTCTCACGGAGGCGCAGGGCGAGTCCGTGCTCGTCGTCGGCGACCCCTCGGCGCTACGTGTGCACGTGCACATGGAGGACCCCGGCGTGGCGCTCTCCGCGGGCGCCGCGCGCGGCGGCCTGCAGAGCGTCAAGGTCGACAACATGCAGGCCCAGCACGAGAGCTGGGCCGCGGCTCACGAGGACGCCGAGGACGACGATGCGCCCCCGCCGCCGATCGGCCTCGTTGCCGTCGTGCAGGGGCCGGGGCTGACGGCGCACTTCCGCGAGCTCGGGGTGACGCGGATCGTGAGCGGTGGCGCGACGAACAACCCGAGCGCGGGCGAGCTGTTGGAGGCGGCGCGCCGCGCGGGCAGGGAGCGGGTCTTCATCCTCCCGAACGACTCGAACGTGCTGCTCGCCGCCGAGCAGGCGGCGCAGCAGGAGCCGGACCTGATCCGTGTCGTCCCCGCGCGCACCGTCGCCGCCGGGCTCGCCGCGGCCCTGAGCTTCGTGCCCAGCGAGCCGCCCGAGTCGCTCGCCGAGTCGCTCGCCTCCGCGGCCGCGTCGGTGCGCTGCGTCGAGGTCACCCGCGCCGTCCGCGACGCCGTCGCCGATGGCGTGAGCGTGACGGCGGGCGACGCGATCGCGATCCTCGACGGCCGCCTCGTCGCACGGGCGGACGGGATCGACGACGCCCTGCTCGCCGGCATCGGGCACGCGCTCGAGTCCGACGACGCGCTCGAGCTGGCGACCGTGTACCTCGGGGTGGACGCGCCCGCCGGCTCGGCGGAGCGGATCCCCAAGTTGCTCGAGGACGAGCACGGGGAACTGGACGTCGAGGTGTTCACGGGCGGGCAGCCTCACTACCCGTTCCTCGTGAGCCTCGAATAGGCAGTCCGACGCAGGGAGCGAACGAAGGAGGCACGGACCCATGAGCATCCGCATCGTCACCGACTCGACCTGTGATCTCCCGAGTGATCTTGCCGAGGAACTCGGGATCACCGTGGTCCCGGCGAGCGTCTTCTTCGGCGACGAGCACCTGCTCGACGGCGTGGACATCGACTCCGACACGTTCTTCGAGCGGCTCGCCCGCGAGTCCCAGCTGCCGACGACCTCGCAGCCCTCGCCGGGCGCGTTCCGCGACACGTACCAGCGCCTCAAGGATGAGGGCGCGACGGAGATCCTCTCGCTCCACATCTCCGAGAAGCTGAGCGGCACGCTCGCCTCGGCGCGCCAGGGCGCACAGCAGGTCGACGGCGTACGTATCGAGGCCGTGGACTCCCGCTGCGTCACGCTGGCCCTCGGCATGGGCGCGATGACGGCGGCACGGGCGGTCGCCGACGGCGCGAGCCTCGACGAGGCGCTCGACCTTGTGACGGACCAGTTCGCGCGCTCGCACGACTTCATCCTCGTCGACACCCTCGAGTACCTGCGTCGCGGCGGCCGGATCGGGCGGGCGCAGGAGATGATCGGCGGCCTGATGCGCTTCAAGCCGCTGCTCTCCATCCAGGACGGCGTGATCGTCCCGATTGGCCGCGTGCGCACGAAGAAGAAGGCCGTCGCCGAGGTCGTGCGGCGCGTGGCTGCGCTCGGCTCCATCGAGCAGATCGCGGTGCTCCACTCGACGACCCCGGACGAATCCGCGGACCTCGCCCGCCGACTTGGCGAGGTCGCGCCGGGCGCGCCGGTGCTCCAGGGTCAGGTCGGGCCCGCGATCGGCGTGCACGTCGGTCCCGGGCTGCTGGCCGTCGTCGCAGTACGCTCCCCGGACGCCGCCTCGGCATGACCGCCGACCTCGAGCGGCTCGCGGTGGTGCTCGACGGCGAGCTCCGCTCCGGCTGCGCCGACACGCTCGTCGAGGGCGGCCTCGACGAGTTGCTGCGCCTCCAGGCCCGCGATGAGCCGCCCCGCTCACCGCTGCTGCGGATGGTCGCCGCGCTTCCCGCGGCCGGCTACCGCTCGCTCGACATCGAGGAGCGCAGTAGTTGGCTGCGCCGCGCGAAGGCGACGATCGCGCACGAGCAAGGCCGCGCCGCACAGCCTGCGAAGTCACGCGCGCCCGCGGCGGCTGCGCGCCCCCGCAAGCGCACCGCAGCCGCCGACCAACCCCCGGCCCCCGAGGGCGCGACGCCGCGCCGCAAGACGCCGCAGCCCAAGGCTCCCCGCGATCCGGTCCCCGAGGGCGAGGCCGCCCTCGAGTGGCCGATCGCCCGCGCCGGGACGCGGCTCGGCGCCACCAACCTCAAGCGCATCGAGCGGCTCGGCCTGAACACCGTCGGCGACGCGCTGCGTCACTACCCGCACCGCTACCACGACTTCTCCGTGACCGTGCCGATTACCTCGCTGCGCATCGGCGAGGAGCAGACGGTGCGAGGCACGGTCGACCGCGCCCGCCCGGTGCGGATGGGCCGCGGCGGCCGCATGCAGGTCTGCGAGGCGACAATCAGCGACGAGACCGGCGCGCGACTGCGCGTCGTCTGGTTCAACCAGCCGTGGCTCGCCGCGCAGCTGCCGCCGGGCACGGAGATCGCGCTCTCCGGCGCGGTCAAGGCCTACCGCGGCCGTCCTACGATCGACAATCCCGCGTTCGAGAAGCTCGGCGGCGAGCAGCGCGAGACCGGCCGCCTGGTGCCCGTCTACCCCTCGACGACCGGACTGGCGCAGCGGACGCTGCGCACGACGATCGCGGGGCTGCTCGACCGCTTCGCCGAGCGGCTGCCGGAGACGCTGCCGCCGGAGCTGCGTACGAAACACGACCTGCCCGGCATCGTCGAGGCGACGCGGCAGATCCACTACCCGGACAGCAGGGCCGAGCTCGACGCTGCGCGGCGGCGGATCGCCTTCGACGAGCTGCTCGCAATCCAGCTCGGCGTGGTGCGGCGCAAGCAGGAGTGGCGCTCGCTGGGCGACGCGCCCGTCTTTGCCGGGCGCGAGGCGATCGACGCGTTCCTCGCGACGCTGCCGTTCGAGCTGACCACGGCGCAGCGGGACGCCCTCGACGACATGCTCGCGGATCTTGCGCAGGAGCAGCCGATGTCGCGACTGCTGCAGGGCGATGTCGGCTCTGGCAAGACCGTGGTCGCCCTCGCGGCGATGATCGGGGCGGTCGCCGCTGGCCATCAGGCCGTGCTGATGGCCCCCACCGAGGTGCTCGCGGAGCAGCACTTCCGCACGCTCTGCGCGCTGCTCTCGGGCGAGCCGGAGCCGCCGCTCAACGGCCTGGTCAGCCTGCCCTTCCTGCCGCTCCCGCTGCGCGTCGTGCTGCTGACCGGCTCGACGCGCGCGCGGGAGCGCCGCGACGCCCTCGAGGCGATCCGCCACGGCGGCGCGCAGCTGATCGTCGGGACGCACGCGCTGATCCAGCAGGGCGTCGACTTCCACCGCCTCGGCCTCGCCGTCGTCGATGAGCAGCACCGCTTCGGCGTGATGCAGCGCTCCGCCCTGCGCCAGCCGGAGCGCTCCGGCGACGGCGTAGTCGAGGCCGCATCGAGCGCGCACCTGTTGGTGATGACGGCCACCCCGATCCCGCGCTCGCTCGCCCTCACGGTCTACGGCGACCTCGATCTCACGGTGATCGACGAGCTGCCGCCCGGCCGCACGCCGATCGAGACCAGCTGGCTGCCGCCGCACGACCGCGCCGAGGCCTTCGCCGCGCTGCGTGCCGAGGTCGAGGCGGGCCGCCAGGGCTTCGTGATCTGCCCGCTCGTCGAGGGCTCGGACGCCGTCGTCTCGCGCGCGGCCACCGAGGAGTACGAGCGGCTCTGCGGCGAGCAGTTCCCGGACCTCGCGGACCGCATCGCGCTGCTGCACGGGCGCATGCCCGGCCGCGAGAAGGACGCCGTGATGCAGCGCTTCGCGCGGGGCGAGGTCTCGATCCTCGTCTCAACCGCCGTCGTCGAGGTCGGCATCGACGTGCCGAACGCGACGGTGATGCTGATCGAGGGCGCGGATCGCTTCGGGCTCTCGCAGCTGCACCAGTTCCGCGGGCGCGTCGGGCGCGGCGAGCACGCCTCGACCTGCTTCCTGCTCGCCGACGACCCGTCGGCGGAGGCGCAGGAGCGGCTCTCGCTGGTGGCGCGCAACCGCGACGGCTTCGTGCTCGCGCAGGCGGACCTGGAGCTGCGCGGCCCGGGCGAGCTGTTCGGCACGCGTCAGGCGGGAGCGCCCTCGCTGCGCGTCGCCTCGCTGCTCGACGTCCGCCTGATCGACGCCACCCGCCAGGAGGCGGAGGCGCTGCTCAAGGCCGACCCGGAGCTCGAAGCCCCGCCGCACGCCGCCCTGCGCACGCTCGTGCAGCGCGTGGAGGCGGGGCTGGTGGCGGAGGCGCACTGACCCGCTGCGGCTACTCCCCGGTGGCGCGCGCGACGTGCCAGGCGCGGACGGCGGCGAGGGCGCGCGCGCCGCGATCGTAGGTCTCGAAGCTGGCGATGCCCTGCTCGGCGAGGCGCGCGGAGATCTCGCGCATCGCCTCGGCGTGCGCAAGCGGCTTCGGCGAGTGCAAGAGCGCGATGTGCGGCTTCGACGAGCGCTCGTTCGCCCTCGCCAGCGCCTCGACCAGCTCCTCGAGCAGCCCGCGGTCCGGATCGTCCTGCGGCCGCGGGCGGATCTGCATCACGACCACGTCGATGTGCTCGTCCTTGTCGAGGATGCCGAAGATCTGCTCCAGCTCCGTGCGGTTGGAACCCATGTCGATCGGGTTGCGGAAGCTCGCGCCGACGAGGCTGAACCACTCCTCGAGCTGCGCGTAGGACTCGTCCGTGAGCGTGGGGACGCGCATGCCGGCGGTGGCGAAGGCGTCCGCCATCGCGACCGACTGCCCGCCGGAGCCGCCGGCGATGCCGACGCCGTCGCCGGTGAACGGCGGGACGATCGTCAGCACCTTGAGGATGTCGACCAGCTCGACGAGCGTGCGCGCCTGGATCGCGCCCGCCTGGCGGCAGGCGGCGTCCCAGACCTCGGACGACCCGGCCAGCGAGGCGGTGTGCGAGCGGGTCGCGCGCCCGCCGTCCTCGGTGCGGCCGCCCTTCCAGAGCACGACCGGCTTGTGAGGAGTGGTCTCGCGCAGCGCGCGGAAGAAGCGCGGCCCGTCCTGCAGCCCCTCGACATACATCGCGAGCACGTCGGTGTTGGGGTCGCCGGCGAAGTACTCGAGGTAGTCGGCGTTCTCCAGCACGATGCCGTTGCCGAAGCTGACGGCCTTGCCGAGCAGCACGCCGGAGTCGTAGGCGGCCTCGATCAGGTCGCCGGTGTGCGCGCCGCTCTGCGCGGCGAAGCTGATGCGGCCCTCGAAGCCCGAGGGCTGGGTGGGGCCGAAGCGGACGCCGACGCCGGGGTTGTAGAGGCCCATGCAGTTCGGCCCGATCAGCGCGAGGCCGGAGTCGCGCGCCAGCTCGGTCAGCGTCTCCTGCAGCGCGAGGCCGTCCTCGCTGGCCGTCTCGGCGAAGCCGGAGGTGAAGAAGGCCGCGCCGGCCACGTTTTTCTCGACGCACTGTCGCAGGATGAAGGGCGCCACGTTGCGCGGCACGGCCACGAGCACGAAGTCGATCTCCTCGGGGATCTCGAGGAGGCTCGTGTAGTTGGGGATGCCCATCGCCTCGATCTCCGGGATCTCGTTGGGGTCGACCTGGACCGAGTAGACCGGGCCCTGGAAGGTCTCCATGCTCTTCAGCCAGCGGTAGTTGCGGATCTTGGCGTCGCCCACCACCGCGACGGTGCGCGGGTTGATCGTGCGGTCCAGCCGTTCCCGTTCGACCCTCATGGCTCCCTGCCCTTCCCGTGGCGACAGGCTACGGCACCCGGCGCCCGGCTGTCGCGCGGATTCACGGGCGCACCCACACTTGTCCGCCTTGCGGCTATCATCAGGGTCCTTGGGGGCCCGCGTCGTTATGGTTGATCGACCAAATATGGAGCCGGAGGAGGAGTCTGAGGAGGCACAGGCCGAGTCGACGCCGCGAGACATCTCCGCCCAGCCGCCGGTGCCACCACCCTCGGAGGACGCGCCGCCGGGCGCGTTGGGAGTCAATCACCCCAACACATGGGTGCTCAACAGGGCCCTGGACACCTATCGCGACGCGATGGCGTCGTTCACCGTGGGGGCAATGGGTCGTGGGGCTGGGAGCGCCATAGCGCGGGCCCTGGACGAGCCGCACAAGAGCGAGTTCCGAGAGCGCATGATGAACGGGGACATCCCCGCCGAAGAGGCGCTTCGCATCCGGTACTTTCCTATTCTTGATCCGGTCTTCATGGACTACCAGGAACTTCGGACGCCACTTCGATGGGGATGTCGATGTTCTCGAGTCGATGCAGAGGATCGCCGAGGCGCGCGAAGGGGCGCGATGGCCGGGCACCGCCGACCTGCCTGCTGACGACGTACAAGAAGCCCTCGAATTAGTGTCCGACCTCCTCGAACGGATCGGCCATCCTGATCTCGCCGGTGACGTGAACCGCCTCGGGGCACAGTTGCCGGGGGGGCCGCTAGCTCCCGGCCGCTCCGTTCAGCGGCAGACTTCCCGCGGGACCGCGGGCGGCCACGCCACAGCCGGAACCCGCGAGGGGTGCGGCCGAGCGGGCGGAAGCGGCCGGGTCAGCGCTGCCCCAAGCCGCACCGGAGTTACCGGACGCGGCTAGCCTGCAGCCTGCAGCGATCACTCCGAAGCGAATCGGCGTCGGCCTCGGCGTCGGCGTCATCACTTTCCTTGGCGTCGTAGCCAACCTGGCGGGCCTACCCTGGGGGAAGTTCTTTCGGGTAGTGGCTTTGGCGGAATCGACCATCTCGTTCGTCGTCATCCTCTACGAGTGGCGCGTCCTTGGAATTCCAGTCCTCGTCGTAGTGTTCCTCGCTTTGATGTTGGCGGTGTGGTTGGTGGTATGGACCGCGTACCGTCTCGGGTGGCTGCGCCGCGGGTCGACCGTGGCGCCGGGCGGCGCCCGGGGTATCGGGCAGGCGCTCCGCAGCGCGGCAGCAGTGGGCGGAGCAGCCGGGAGCTGGGCGAGCAGCGCCGCGCTTGCGGCAGTCGCGTCGGCGCGGAGGGGTGCGCTGGCGGCGGCCCGAGCGGCCGGCAACCGGGCGCGCAGGGTCGCGTCTACGGCAGCCAGGGCGGCGCGCGATTCCGCGTGGTTGCGCGGGATCACCTCGTTGGCGCCGCGGGTCAGCCGGAGTCTCGGGCGGGTGCTCGCGACGGGATTGCCGGCGGCGCGAGAGGCCGGCAGTTCGGCGTTCAGTGCCGCGCTTGCGGCGGGCAGGTCGGCGCGCAACTCCGGGTGGACGCCGCGGTTCGCGCTGGCGGTGGCCAGCGTCATGGTCGTCGCAGTGGTGGCCTGGCTCATCGTCTCCCCGGGCGGGAACGGAGCCTCCGAGGATCCCGCGGAGCGAGCGGCAATCCTATCTGCCACACCTTCCGCGCCCGAGGGGCCGACAGCAGCCTCTGCGCCGGCTACTGATGCGACCGTCGCTCCGGGAGCAACTCGCCCGGCAGCGAGCCCCGCAGCGAGCCCTGCGGCAGCGAGCCCCGCAGCGAGCCCTGCGGCAGCGAGCCCCGCAGCGAGCCCTGCGGCAGCGAGCCCCGCAGCGAGCCCTGCGGCAGCGAGCCCCGCAGCGAGCCCTGCGGCGGCGAGCCCTGCGGCGAGCAGCTCGCTGAGCGCCGCCCTTCTCGGTCGCCTCGAGTCCGCCGGTTGTGCTCAAGGGGTCGTCAAGCGCGGCTCGGCCGGTGACGAAGTGACGTGCACCATTCGTGGCACGCTGTCGACGAAAGACTTGTCGGACGCGATCGGCGACGACTTCACGAGTGACTTCACTCTTTACCTGGTAGTACTTGTTGACGGGAAGCAATACCAATACATCGTCGGCGCCTCCATCCACGAGCACCTCCCTCGCGAACTGTCGAATGGTGAGGTGGTGACCGTGTACCTGATCGAGAAACTGACCCAGACGGCCACCGCCGCCCCGAGCCCGCCCGCGACCGCCACCCCGACGGCCGGCTTGGCGGCAACGCACTACGTCGTCACTAAGGAGGAGGGTGTCCTTGGTGTGGGTGTAAGGGTCCGCAATACTTGCCGCGACGATACCGAAAGTAACATCGCTTCGAAGAAGGGAGAGGGCATCGGGGAGGACTCGAAGGTCTTCGTCCTGGGCGGAGGCGGCGGCGATTGCGGCGGTTGGGTGTGGGTGAGGGAGGCGTCAGACGAAACACCGCGCGAGAGTTGGGTGAGAGTAGAGTACCTGACGGCTCTGGCCCTGAAGGACCCCCCCCCAACCCCAAGAACGTGGTACTTCGGGAAGGGAAGGACTGCCGGCGAAGTCATCGTCGCCTCGATCGGTGGACACGAGTGCAGCAGAGCCACAGCGATGAAGAAGGAAATGAATGAAAACGGTGATGTAGAAAGTGTCCAGTGGGGGCTGTACGTGAATAGTCTCTGCCCCGAGGCTATGGTTGACTCCTGCGTAGAGTTCACGGTTGTGGGCACGGACGACAAGCGGTTCAAGAACTTGCAGTGGTCGCCCACGCCCATCCGGGTCGAACTTGGAACTTCTGAGAAGGGCTGCTCCTAGCCGCCGCCCTACCCGCCGTTCCCGTTCGACCCGCAGGGCTCTTCCTCCCTGCGTCAGCTTGCTTCGGCGCTCGCGGCCCGGGCGGCCTCGCCCATGGCCGCCATCTTGCGCAGCACCTCGGTTCCGTCGACCGGCACGATGCCGGCCAGGTAGCGGTCGAGGAACAGCGCCCCGTTGTTCATGCCATGGCGGCCCATGGTGCGGTCGAGGTCGAACGAGTGCGGCTGCCCGGCGAGGATCAGCAGCTCCACCGTCACGCCCAGCCCGGTGAGTGTCTCGTACATCAGCGTGCTCTGCGCGACCGGCACGGTCGCGTCGGCCGCGCCGTGGATCAGCAGCGTGGGCGGGTACGCCTCGCTGAAGTACGTGAGCGGGCTGGCTTCGCGGGCCTGCTCGTCGCTGCCGTTCTCGCCGAACAGCTGCTCGATCGGGCTCCAGCTGGTCCCGGAGCGCCACAGCTTCGCCGGGCCGTAGTAGGAGACGACGACGGCGACGTCCGTGCCCGCGCCGGCGTGGCCGCCCTCGCCCTCCCACGCCGGGTCGTTCTGCGTGCCGCCGGCGAAGAGCGCGAGCTGCGCGCCCGCCGAGTGGCCCCAGGCGGCGATGCGGTTCGGATCGATGTCGAGCTCGTCGGCGTTGGCGTGCATCCAGCGCAGCGCCGTCTTGATGTCGTGGATCTGGGCGGGCCAGTCCGCATCCTGCGTGTAGCGGTACTCGCAGGTGACGCAGAGGTAGCCGCGCCGCCCGAGCATCAGGCCGTACCACTTGAGCTGCTCGCGGTCGCCCATGCGGAAGCCGCCGCCGTGGATCAGCAGCACCGCCGGCCGCGTCTCGATGTGCTCGGGCGGGCGGTAGATGTCGACGAGCAGCTCGCGATCACCGCCGTGGCCGATCGGCACGCCCTCCTCGATCGTGACTTGCCCTCCGGCGGAAGTGGTCACGGATCAGCCTCCCGTCGGGCCTGGCGGCAGCAGCACGAGTTTGCCGAAGAAGTCGCGCGCCTCCATGCGGCGGTGCGCCTCGGCGGCGTCGGCGAGCGCGAAGGTCTCGCCGACCGCGCCGCGCAGCTTGCCGTCGTCGACGAGCCGCATCCATTCGCGCACCTCGCGCTTCGTGCCCATGAAGGAGCCGAGGTAGGCGTGGTGGTCGCGGAACATGCGCGCGATGTTCATCGGCGCCTCGTCGCCGCCGGTGACGCCGCAGTTGACGTAACTCCCGCCGCGACGCAGCGAGTTCAGGTTCTCCTCGAAGATGTCGGCGCCGATGTGGTCGACGATGACGTGGACGCCCTCGCCGCCGGTCAGCTCCCTGACGCGCTCGCTGAAGTGCGGCTGCTCGCGGTAGTTGATGCCCGCGTCCGCCCCGAGGTCGAGCCCGGCCTGCACCTTCTCGTCGCTGCCGGCGGTGGTGACGACCCAGGCGCCGAGGGCCTTCGCGATCTGGATCGCGGCGCTGCCGACGCCGCTGCCGGCGGCCTGCACGAGCACGCGATCGCCGGGGCGCAGGCCCGCCCTCGTGACCAGCATGTGGTAGGCGGTCTGCACCGTCAGTGGGAGCGACGCGGCTTCCTCGAAGGAGAGCGAGTCCGGGATCGGGTGCACGTTCTCGATCGGCGCCTTCGTGTACTCGGCGTAGCCGCCCGGCGCGCCGGTGCCGAGCATCCGGTAGCGACGGCAGAGGTTGGTCTCGCCCGTCTGGCAGTAGTCGCAGGTGTTGCAGACGATGCTCGGGTCGAGCAGCACGCGCGTCCCGACCTCGAGGTCGCTCTCGCCCTCGACGGCCGCGACGACGCCGCTCACGTCCGCGCCGAGCACGTGCGGCTCGTCGAAGGTCGCCGCGCCGCGCGAGCCGGAGCGTCGCCAGACATCGAGGTGGTTGAGCGCAACGGCGGCGACGCGGATCAGCGCCTCGCCGGGTTGCGTAACGGGATCAGGCAGATCGCCGTAGGTGAGCACCTCGGGCGGGCCGGTCTCGGTGAACCAGGTTGCCTTCATCGCCCCGCCCGCTGCGCGCGCTCGACGGCGGTCAGGCTACAGCATGGCGGGCGCGCGGGGCATGACTGGCATGATGGGTGCGAGGGCGAGCGAGCCCGGCGAGCTGAGGAGGACCACGATGACGCAGCAGGGGAGTGGAGCGCCGCGCGACGTGCTGTCCTCGTTCTGGTCGCCGCTGTGCGCGATCGGCGCGCGCGGCGAGGGCGGAGCGGACGCGCCGCCCAACGCGCAGATCTGCGTATCCGTCTTCGGCGCCTCGATCGTGCCGGAGCAGCCGCGTGTGCTCGTCTCGCTCTCGAAGACGAACTACACGCACGAGCTGGTGATCGCCTCGGGCACGCTCTCCGTCACCCCGCTCTCGGCTTCGCAGCTGCCGCTGCTCGAACCGCTCGGCCTGCGCTCCGGCCGCGACGGCGACAAGCTCGCCGGCCTCGAGGTCGCGCTGACCGAGGCAGGCGATCCGTGGTTCCCCGGCGCCGTCGGCTACCTCGGCTGCGAGGTGATCGAGCGTCACGACCTCGGCGACGCGACGGCCTTCCTCTGCGCGGTGCGCGAGCGCGAGACGCTCAGCGCCGAGCCGGCGATGCGCTGGCCGGAGGCGCAGCAGGTCGTGGGCGCGGAGTTTCTGGAGCGCTGGGCGGAGAAGACCCGCCGCGAGCAGGCCGCCGCCCGCGCCTCGATGCGCTGGGTGTGAGGGCGGTACGGCGTCAGCGCGCTGCCTCGCCTTCCGCGACGAGCTCGCCATCGGGCCCTTGACGCACGAGTACTCGCAGGTCCGATCCGTCGGCAGCGACCGTCCACAACACCGTGTCGGCGTAAGGTGCAGATGGTGAGCGGTACGAATGGACCGAGAGAGGCTCCGTCAGGACGGCGAGCCGCGCCCCGTCCGGCGACCAGGCCAGGCCGATGATCCAGTTCCCGGCTAGGCCCGCGAACCGGCGGATCACCGGCTCACCATCGGCGGTCACCGCGTACAACCCCGGCACATCAGCAGGCCCGGATTCTTCATGCGCGCGGAACAGAACTTCTGCGCCGTCGGGCGTCCAGGCGAACGGCCCATAGATCGAGACCCGTCCAGCCCTCGCTACCAGGAGCTCGACCGTTCCCGTTTCAACGTCCAGCACGTGGATGCCTTCCACGGCGTAGGTCGGATCCTCGTTCACCCGGACAGCGCGCTCGAAGGCGATCCGCCGGCCGTCGGGCGACCACACCGGCTTCCCGGGCGAAGGATCACGACGAAGATGTAGCACCGTTGCACTCGTGACTCCCTCCGCCGCCCGCGTCAGGTTCGAGCCATCCGAATCCACGACGTACAGCGCCCAGAATTCGTCGTACGGGAGCCAACCCCGAAACGCCAGCCGCGTCCCATCGGGCGACCAGGCGGGCGGTTCGGCCACGGGCCGGATCCCGGGCGCGATGCTGCGCGCGTCCGAGCCATCCACTGCCATCGTGTGCAGGATTCCGTCCTCGAGGAAGGCGATGCGCGCCCCGTCCGGAGACCATGCCGGCTCGTATTGCGTCCCCCTGTCGGCCCCGCCCCCTGCTGCTGCACGTCCCGGCGTGACCCGGCGCAGCTCCCCGCTGTCGAGCCCCACGGTCACGATGTCGAGCCCTCGGGGGAGGACGGCTTGCCGCAACGTGGCGTATGCGACGGTGCCGCCGTCCGGGGAGATCGCCGGTGACGTGTCGAACGCCACTCGGTAGTCATGTAGGTAGTCACGCGACTGTTCGCCGTCAAGCGGGTCACCGTAGCATCCCAGTGCACGACCGTCGCCGATGGACGGGCTCAGCAAGGTCAGGCCCGTTCCATCCGGGCGAATCGAGTAGAGGCTGCCGCCGAACCGTGGCCGGTCCTCGTCCCACCCGAACACGATCACGTCGCCGCCTCCGACACGCCCCCAGACAGGGCCGTGATGGCCGACCCGGTCCTCCGGCAACCGCTGCACTGGGGGGGGCTGTCCCCAACCCAAGCAGCCGCTCGTGTAGTCGCGCGCGACCGAGACCACCCACACGACGCCGAAGATGATTACGCCCATGACAGCGAGAAGTACCAGGCCGCAGCCAATCCAGAGCGTTTTCTTGAGCGTCAGTGAACGACCCATGTGCCCGGCCTTATCCGCATGCAGGGTCGGTACGGCCGGAACCGCCTGCACGCTTCCCTCGAAGATACGCTTCAGCCCCCCGAAGGGTTTCGACGCGCCCGGCGCGCGCGGAGCGCCGCATGGCGGCGTGGCGCGGTATCATGCGCTCCGACAGGCAACCCGCGCGCCGGAGGCGGCGCGCTATGTGAAGGAGCACAACGTGGTCGCGACCGAGCGAAACAAGGTCATCGGAACCCGTCCCGTACGCCCCGACGGCGCGGACAAGGTCACCGGACGGGCCGAGTACGGCGCCGACGTGCGCCTGCCGCGCATGCTGTTCGGCCGCGTGCTGCGCAGCCCCCACGCCCACGCCCGCATCGTCAGCATCGATGCCTCGAAGGCGCTCGCCCTCGAGGGCGTGCACGCCGTCGTGACCAACGCGGACTTCCCGCGGCTCGGCGACGACCTTGTCGACCTCGGTGAGACCTTCGCGCCCTACAAGTACGTGCGCGACAACGTGCTCGCCTCGGACAAGGCGCTCTACGCCGGGCATGCCGTCGCCGCCATCTGCGCGACGGACCCGCACATCGCCGAGGACGCGCTCGCGCTGATCGACGTCGTCTACGAGCGGCTCGACCCGGTGATGAGCGTCCACGAGTCGATGGCGGACGGCGCGCCGCAGGTGCACGAGCACATGCGCACCACGGAGATGGCCGCGCGCTTCGTGCCGAGCGACAACCGCTCCGAGGGCGCCTCGAACACCGCGAGCCACCTGCGCTTCGAGCTGGGCGATGTGGAGCAGGGCTTCGCCGACGCCGACATCATCCTCGAGCGCGAGTTCGAGACCGCGACGGCCCACCAGGGCTACATCGAGCCGCACAACGGCACGGCGTTCTGGAACAGGGACGGCGAGATCACGGTCTGGGTCAGCACGCAGGGCCCGTTCGCCGTGCGCCAGCAGGTCGCCAAGCTGTGCGATGTGGCGGTCTCGAAGGTGAAGGTCGTCCCGATGGAGATCGGCGGCGGCTTCGGCGGCAAGATCAACAGCTACATGGAGCCGATGGCCGCCATCCTCTCGAAGAAGACCGGCCGCCCCGTGAAGATGATCATGACGCGCGAGGAGGTGCTGGTCGGCACCGGCCCGACCTCGGCCACCTACGTGCGCTGCAAGATCGGCGCGAAGCGCGACGGCACGATCATCGCCGGCGAGGCCTACCTCGCCTACGAGTCGGGCGCCTTCCCCGGCTCCCCCGTCGGCGCCGGCGCGGGCTGCATGTTCTCCTCGTACGAGATCCCGAACCTGATCACCGACGCCTACGACGTGGTCACGAACAAGCCGAAGGTCGCCGCCTACCGCGCCCCCGGCTCGCCGCAGGGGACGTTCGCGGTGGAGTCGCTGATCGACGAGCTGGCGGAGCGCCTCGAGATGGACGGGATGGAGCTGCGGCTCAAGAACACCGCCAGCCAGGGCTCGCGCCGCATCGATGGCGTCGCGCAGGGCCGGATCGGCTCCGAGGAGGTGATGCGGGCGGCGATGGAGAGCCCGCACTACCGCTCCGAGCTGCAGGGCAAGAACCAGGGCCGCGGCGTCTCGATGGGCTTCTGGCACAACGCCGGGATGGAATCGAGCGCCTACGGCTCGCTCAACGCCGACGGCACGGCCAGCCTCGTGCTCGGCTCTGTCGACATCGGCGGTCAGCGCGCGGCGCTGGCGATGCAGTTCGCGGAGACGCTCGGCATCACCTACGAGCAGGTGAAGCCGCTGGTCGTCGACACGGACTCGGTCGGCTTCAACGGCGTCACCGGCGGCAGCCGCACCACCTTCGCCACCGGCTGGGCCGTCTACGAGGCGGCGATGGACATCCGCCGCCAGCTCGAGGAGCGCGCCGCCGCGATCTGGGAGCTCGACCGCGACTCGGTCAGCTACGGCGACGACGCCGTGATCCGCGGCCCCGCCGGCGATGACGGCGAGGCTCGCTCGATCACCTTCACGGAGATCTGCGGGAAGCTCGGTGGCAGCGGCGGGATGATCCAGGGCCGCGCCGACGTGGCGCCGACCACCGTCGGGGCCGCCTTCGGCTGCCACATCGTGGACGTCGAGGTGGACCCGGAGACGGGCAAGGTGGACGTGCTGCGCTACACGGCCGTGCAGGACGTGGGCACCGCCATCCACCCCTCGTACGTCGAGGGGCAGATCCAGGGCGGGGCCGCGCAGGGCGCGGGCATGGCGCTGACCGAGGAGTACTTCTACCGCGACGACGGGAGCCTCGCGAACTCCAGCCTGCTCGACTACCGGATGCCGACGGCGCTCGACCTGCCGGAGATCGAGACGATCCTCGTCGAGGTCCCCAACCCCGGGCACCCCTACGGCGTGCGCGGCGTCGGCGAGGTGCCGATCGTGCCGCCGTTGGCCGCGGTCGCGAACGCGATCCACGACGCCATCGACCTGCGCGTCACCTCGCTGCCGGCCTCGCCGCGGGTGCTGCTGGAGCTGCTGCACCCGGAGGACTAGCAGCGGCGCCGTCAGGCGCAGCGCGAACACGCAGCGGGCCGCCACAGCTGGAGCTGGGCGGCCTGTCTGCTTGCTCGTCCGGACGGCCCTCACTCTCGGGAAACCTTCGCGAACTCTCGTTCCGAGGGCGCTGCCGGTGCCCGGAATCCCCCTCACCCTAACCCTCTCCCGCGAGGGGAGAGGGGATCGGAGGGCGCGCCCTCAAGGCTGTATTCCGGCTGCGGATCCGGGTGGGGGCGTGGGGGGTAGCCCCCACAGAAAAGAAGTCCGAGGGCGGGTGGGTGGGTCAGAGCCGCGCAGCGTGCTCGTCCGGGATGGGAGTGTGGGGGGCGCAGCCCCCCGCAGGAGACACGCGATCGGCCATGGACTCCCTTCCAGACCTGCCGGACCTTGTGACCCGGCAATCGCCGTGGTACCAGAGCTGCATGGCTCTTCCGGCCTGGCTCACGGTTCGCCCGATCAAGGCGGCAAACACCGTCGCCTTCGGCGGGGTCCACGCCCGAGGCCTCCTCGCCGTCGGCGGCGTGAACGCGGTCGGTCTCGTCGCCATCGGCGGCGTCAACGCGATCGGCATCGTCGCGGTCGGTGGCGCCCACGCGATCGGCATCGTCGCCGTCGGCGGCGTCCACGCCACTGGGCTTGTCGCCGTGGGTGGCGTCCGGGCCACTGGGGCAATCACCCGCACGTGCCGGAGTCAGCGGGAGCACCACTCCGCTTCCTGATGCAACAGGCGCCGGAAGTCCGACCGCCGCCGTTTGACGCGCCCGGCGGCGCGTGACCATCATCGCGGCCCCGCCCGCGCGGCGGGGAGCGACCGCCGGGAGCGCCGATGACGGCTTCGCAACCCGCGCCCTCCGTCCTGCCCAACGTCCGCGTGGTCGAGATCGCCTCCGGCGTGGCCGTCGCCTACTGCACGCAACTGCTCGGACAACTCGGCGCGGAGGTGATCCGCATCGAGCCGCCCGAGGGCGACGCGGTGCGCCTCGCCGGACCCTTCCCGGAGACCAGGCCTGAGGGCGAGCCGGACCTCGACGCCGGGGGCCTGCACCGCTACCTCAACGGCGGCAAGCGCAGCGTCGCGCTCGACCTCGACTCCGAGGACGGGGCCGCCCTCGCCGCCGGGCTGATTGCCGACAGCGACCTGCTCGTCGGCTCGTGGCGCGAGGGCGGCGCGCTGCCCTTCGACGACGCGGACGCGATGCGCGCGCGCTTCCGGGACACGACCTGCGTCTCGATCAGCGACTTCGGGATGGACGGGCCGCGCGCCGGCTGGCGGGCGGACTCGCTGATCCACGAGGCGCTTTCCGGCATCACCTACGTCAGCGGCGCGCCGGACCGCGAGCCGCTCGCGCTCGGCGTCGATGTCGCCGACTACTTCGCGGGGCTGATGGGCTGGATCGCCTCGCTCACCGCGCTCGCGCAGGCGAGCGTCGACGAGCGCCCCGGCTTCATCGACGTCTCGGCGCACGAGGTGCTTGCCTCCTCGGACGACCACAGCCTCTCGATCTACGCCGGGACGGGAGCAGTGCGGCGGCGCTACTACTCGCGGGTGCTGGTCAGCTACCCCTCGGACGTCATGGCCTGCAAGGACGGCCATATCGCCTTCGTCCCCACCCAGCCCGACTTCGCGGCGAAGATCGCCGCGCTGGTCGGACGGCCGGAGATCATCGACGACGTGTTGCTCACCGACCGCCGCGAGCGCGTCACGCGCTGGCGCGAGTTCAAGGCGATCGTGGACCCCTACCTGCAGGCGCACACCTCGGCGGAGTTGCTGCGCCGCTCGGACGAGCTGCACCTCGCCTTCGCGGCCGTGCCGAGCGTCGCCGATCTGCTCGCGGACGAGCACCTGTGGGCGCGCGGGTTCTGGATCGAAGGCCCCGACGGCGAGGCCGTGATCGGTTCGCCCCTGCGCCTCTCCGCCACCCCGCTGCTGGCCGGGCGGCCTGCGCCCGCGCTCGGCTCCTCGAGCGCCGCGGAGCTCGGCGCCGCGGAGGGGGAGGCCTGAGATGCGCTTCTTCGAGGGCCTGCGCGTGCTCGATCTCACCCATGTCTGGATCGGGCCGCTGGTGACGCGCGTGCTCGCCGACCTCGGAGCCGACATCATCAAGGTCGAGCACGCCTCGCACCCGGACAACACGCGCGCCGGCTTCGTTGCCGGCAACGACGCGAGCGGCGAGTACTGGAACCACAGCCCGTACTTCACGAAGCGCAACGCCGGCAAGCGCGCGATGCAGATCAACCTGCGCGACCCCGAGGGCAAGGAGCTGTTCCTGCGCCTGGTCCGCGAGGCGGACATGGTCGTCGAGAACTTCACGCCCGGCGTGATGGCGCGGCTTGGCCTCGACTACGCCTCGCTGCGCGAGCACGCGCCCTCGATCATCATGTGCTCGCTGTCCGGCTACGGGCAGACCGGCCCGCACGCGCAGCGCGCCGCCTACGGGATGAGCATGGAGCCGGCCTCGGGCGTCTCGGCGCTGACCGGCTACCGGGGCATGGGCCCGATGAAGACCGGGCAGACCTGGATCGACCACTACGGCGGCTTCCAGGGCGCGGGCGGCGCGATCGCCGCGCTCATCCACCGCGCCCGCACCGGCGAGGGCCAGCATGTCGAGGTCGCGATGCAGGAAGCGGCGATCCCGATGCTGGCCGACCGCGTCGCCGACTACCAGCAGCACGGCCGCATCCACGGCCCCAACAACCCGCGCCGCGAGGGCAAGGTGCGCGGCTACTACGAGTGCGCCGGCGTGGACGCCTGGCTGGCGATTTCCGTCCGCGACGAGGCCGAGTGGCGCGCCTGCTGCCACGCCCTCGGCCACCCCGAGTGGCTCGAGGATCCGCGCTTC
This sequence comes from Dehalococcoidia bacterium, assembly GCA_965261685.1. Taxonomy (GTDB): domain Bacteria; phylum Chloroflexota; class Dehalococcoidia; order UBA2979; family UBA2979; genus VXMT01. Next base: position 554,586 of record CBDHDI010000028.1, on the reverse strand, counting down.
GCCTCAGCCGCCGATCGCTACGCGAATCATGACGCCCTCGATGCGCTGCTCGGCGAGTGGGCCGCGAGCCGCTCGAAGTTCGAGGCGGCGCAACTGCTGCAGGAGGCGGGCGTGCCCGCCGCGCCCGTGCTCGCTGCCGACGAGGTGCTCGCCGACGAGCAGCTCGAGGCGCGCGAGTTCTTCGACCCGATCGAGATCGTCGACTTCGGCGAGATCCCGATCGAGCGCTACTTCAGCCCGCGCGTCGATGGCCGGGGCGTGCCCGCCGCGGGCCGGGCGCCCAAGCTGGGCGAGCACACGGACGACGTGCTGCGCGAGGTGCTGGGCCTCAGCGACGAGGAGTTGGCCGGACTTGCCGAGCGCGGCGTGACCAGCGGCGAGCCCGATGCCTGGACGGCGCCCGAGGCGCGCGCGGTCACGCCGATCCCCTTCGACCGCTTCATCGAGCAGGGCTCGATCCTGCGCATCGACGAGGACTTCCGCGAGGCGATCGACGCCCAGGTCGCGCGCCTCAAGGAGCGCGACGCCGGGCGCTGACGCGGGCCGGTCGCGGCTCGGGGCGGCTTACCCCCTCGGCAGGCCGAGGCCGCGCGTGGCGATGATGTTGCGCTGGATCTCGCTGGTGCCCGCGCCGATCGTGCGCGCCACGCTGGACATGTACATCTGGCAGAACCCGCCCTCCAGCTTCGCGTAGGGCGAGGCCGGCTTGAGCGCGCCGGCGAGGCCGAGCATGTTCAGGGCCACGCGCGCCGTGCGTTGCGTGAACTCCGTGCTGAACACCTTCGACATCGAGGCCTCGTAGTTGGGCACGAGGCTCTGCGACTGCATCCAGGCGACGCGGTAGGAGAGGAAGCGGGCGACCTCCGTCTCAACGTACTGCTGCGCCAGCGCCGCGCGCGCCATCGGCTCGTCCGTGATGCGCACGCCCGGTGCGCGGCTGTCCGGCTGCTTCGCGTACGCGATCAGCTTGTCGATCTCGCGCTTCGCGTTGGCGAAGCGCTGCACGCCGGAGCGCTCGAAGTCGAGGGTCGTCGTCGCCGCGTACCAGCCGCGGTTCTCCTCGCCGATCATGTTGCCGGCGGGGACGCGCACGTCCTCGAAGAAGGTCTCGTTGAAGTTCGCCGCGCCGTGCATCTGGACCAGCGGACGGACGGAGACGCCCGGCGTCTTCATGTCGAGCATGAAGTAGGTGATGCCGCGGTGCTTGGGCGCGTCCGGGTCCGTGCGCGTCAGGACGTGGATCCAGTCGGCGTGACGGGCGCCCGAGGTCCAGATCTTCTGGCCGTTGATGACGTACTCGTCGCCGTCGCGCACGGCGCGCGTGCGCAGCGAGGCGAGGTCCGAGCCGGAGCCCGGCTCGGAGAAGCCCTGGCACCACATCGCCTCGGCCGAGGAGATCCTCGGCAGGTGCTCGCTCTTCTGCTCGTCTGTGCCGTGGATCATCAACAAGGGGCCGACCATCTGCACGGACTGCCCGCCGAGCGGCGCGCCCACGGCCGAGCTCTCCTCGGCGAAGATCAGCTGGTCGAAGTGCGGGGCGCCGAGGCCGCCGTACTCCTTCGGCCAGGCCATGGTCAGCCAGCCGCGCTCGTTGAGCGCCCGTTCGTACTCCCGCGTGCGCTGGGCGGCCTCCGTGTCGTCGCCCTCGGCGTCGTCCGTCGTCTGGCCGCTCCAGCGGCTGCCGACGAACTCGCGCACCTGCCCGCGAAACTCCTGCTCCCGGTCCGACCAGCCGAAGTCCATCGCGATCCTCCTCGAGCGTCCTGCCGACGGCTTCCGCGCTCATGCTAGCGCACTCGCGCCGGCTGCGAGGGCGGGGCGCGGGACTCAGGCCGTCGTGCGCCGTTCGCCGCTCTCCTGCGTGAATAGCGCCTCGTAGAGCGAGACCTCGGGGTGCTCGGCGAGGATGCCCTGCAGCGAGCCCTGGCGGTGGCCGGCCGTGAACGCCTCGCTGCGCGTCCAGGCGTCGAAGGCCTCGCGCGACTCCCAGGTGCTGTGGCTCAGGTACTCGCCCGCGCGGTCGCCGCGCAGCAGCGCGAAGCGCGCGAAGCCGGGCACGTCGCCGAGGTACGTCTCGCGATCGCGCCAGCGCGCCTCGAAGGCCTCTTCCTGACCAGGGGCGACGACGAACCGATTCATCGCAACGAACAAGGCAAGCCTCCTCCGGGGCCGCACCCTCTCCCATCGGGGAGAGGGTGCGTTGGTAGCCTACCCCTCGCGCGCCAGTTCGGCGTTCTCCGCGAGCGCGCGCTCGACGTCCTCGCGGTAGAGCGCGCCCAGCAGCTTGCCGCCCTCGTGGTACCCGCGCGAGGTCACGGGCACGCTCGGGAGGGGGTTGCGGTGCAGGCGGTCGGCGAGGCTGTGCAGGAACGTGTCCGGCTTCTCGGTGGGGGGCTGGGGCTCCATCACGTCGCCGGCGCGCGCGGCCGGATCGCCATCGAGTGCCGCGCCGTCGATGCGGCCGAGCAGCACGCCGCAGTCGTCGATCACCGCGCAGAGCGGGTCGCCGCTCGCCTCGGCGCGCGAGCGCGCCTCACCCAGCGTCGCGTCCGGTCCGCAACTCGCCGGCTGGCGCATGACGTCCAGCGCGCGCCGCTGCCCGGCGCTGCGCCCGGCGAGCGGCAGGCCCTCCAGCGCCCAGTCGGACTTCCCGGGCACGTAGTCGTAGACGGCCTCGAATCCCAGTTGCTCGAGCCGCGCCGCGGCCCTCGGAGAGGCGTCTCACTCGCGGTCGTAGCAGTAGACGATCACCGGCCGGTCGCGCCGCAGCTCGCCGACGGTGTCCGGCCCGAGCGCCGTGGCCGGGACGTTGACGGCGCCCTCGAGGTGCTCGTCCGCGTACTCGCGCTCCGGCAGCACATCGACGAGTTGCGCGCCCTCGGCGAGCAGCGTTTGCACCTCGTCGCGCTCGATTTGCTTGACCATGGGGTGCTCCCTCGTTCGCGGTCGTTCGCCGCCAGTGTACGGATTCCGGGTGTCGTGCCGCCGACGCTGTTCCTCGGGCGCTATCGGCCGACGAGCGGGTCTCGCGTTCGCAGCTCCGGGAACAGTGAGAAATCGCGGTCCCGCGTCAGCAACGCCTCGGCCCCGTGGGCCACGCAGATCGCCGCGATCCTGGCGTCGTGGACGACGGCTCCGAGCACCCGTGGACGCAGTACAAATCGCTCGAGTATCTCCGGGAAGTCCTGCGTCTCGCCGATCAACCGCAGCGAGGGCGAGGAGATCCACCCGGTGAGTTGCCGCCACGCCTGCTCGGAGGTCGTGGCGTCGTCCCTCCAGATGCGGGGGTTGGTAACGACGCTCAGGAACTCATAGCAGCAGGGCCAGGGAATCGCCCACGGGGCGTCGCCCTCAGCCAGTGTGCGGAGGAGAGCGGCGGCCGCTGCGTGGTGCCGCGACTCGCGGCGGTGGGCGTAGACGAGCAGGTTCGTATCGATCGCGATCACCGGGTCTCGGGCTCTCCGTAGATGATCTCGCGGAGGTCTTGCCACGAGTACGCCTCGAGCGGGTCCACCTCGCTCGTGCGTCCCACGCTCAGGTCGGGCAGCCGGTAGGGGTCGCGGGGTGTGGCTGCGGAGAGCACCTGGCGCAGCCCCTCCTCGACCACGGCGCGCAGTGGCCGTCCCGTCGTCCGGGCGTGTCGCTTCGCCCTGAGCAGCAGTTCGTCCTGGATATCGAGCGTTGTCTTCATGGAGGCCATACTACCCATATCACTGCTGCTGGTCGAGCCATACCCGATCAACCGCCGTCCGAGGGTGCGGCGAAGTGGCCGTGCCCTCAGTCCGTGCCCCAGCGCCAGTAGACGGCGATTGCGGAGGCGACGACGGCGGCGGAGAGCAGCAGGCCCGCCTCGAGGCCGTCGACGATCGCGAGGGCGCGCAGCGGGTTGTTCGCGCCCGCAGCTGCGAGGTTGGCGCCCGCCGCGGCGGTGAAGACGGCGCCGGAGACCGCGATGCCGCCCGCCTGGCCGATGCGCCTCGCGGTGACGATCGCGGCCGAGGCCATGCCGAGGCGTTGCGTCGGCACGGCGCCCATGATTGTCGAGTTGTTGGGCGACTGGAACAGCGCCATCCCGAGGCCGATCAGCGACAGCCTCGCGGCCACGTCGGGGACCGACGTGCCGCCGTCGACGAGCGCGAGCAGCGCGATACCGAGGCTCGCCGAGGCGAGGCCGAGCGGCACGAGCAGCCCCGGGCCGGTGCGGTCGGCGAGGCGGCCCGTGAGCGGGGCGAAGACGAACAGCGTGAGCGGCTGCGCGGCGAGGACTGCGCCCGCCTCGAGGGTGCTGAAGCCGCGTGCGTCGACGAGGTAGAAGGGCATCAGCACCAGCACCGCGCCGAAGCCCCAGAAGAAGAGGATCGCCGAGGCCACGGAGCCGCTGAAGGCGCGGATGCGCAGCAGCTCCAGCGCGACCACGGGGCTCGCCGCGCGCCGCTCGATCAGCACGAACAGCGGCGCGAGCACCAGGCCGAGGGCGAACAGCCCGATGATCGGGGGGCTCGACCAGCCCCAGGCGTGGCCACGGTTGACGGCCAGCGTGAGGCTCGCGAGCGAGCCGAAGAGGGCGAGCGAGCCCGCTATGTCCAGCCCGCGGTCGCGGCCCTCGCTGGAGGTGTCGCGCAGCACCAGCCAGAGCAGCACCGTCAGCGTCAGGCTGAGCGGCAGCCGCACGAGGAAGATCGCGCGCCAGTTGAGCAGCTCAATGAAGATCCCGCCCAGCACCGGCCCCGAGGCGAGGCCGATGCCGACGACGCCGCCGATGATGCCGAGCGCCTGTCCTCGATGCTGCGGTGGGACGGCGGCGGTGACGATCGCGTTGCCGTTGGAGACGACCATCGCGTTGCCGACGGCCTGCAGCCCTCGCGCGGCCACGAGCGTGGGCAGCGAGGGCGCGAGGCCACAGGCGAGCAGCCCCAGCGCGGCGACCGCGTTGCCGGCGACGTAGAAGCGCTTGCGCCCGAACAGGTCTCCGAGCCGCCCGAACGGCAGCGCGAGCCCGGTGCCGAGCAGCACGAAGATCAGCACGACCCAGACCACCGCGTCGATCGTCGTGCCGAACTCGGAGGCGAGTGTGGGCAGCGCGATGTTGATGATCGAGGCGTCCATCGTGCTCAGCAGCACGGAGCCGGCGACGAGCGCGAGCACTACCCACGGCGCGCGCGGCTCGACGGAGCGCGCGTCTGCGCCGTCCTCGCTGCTACGTGCTGCGCTCTGGCCGGACATTCGCGCGATGATACGGGGAGCAGGCCGCGCGGGGGCTGCCGAGCGGCGGGCCGACGCGATCGCCGGGCGATCCGAATCACCACCAGGGGTCGCCGACCGCTGGCTCCGGGATCAGCCCCGTTGTCACTGAAGCGGATGCCTGTCGGCGGTGGCACGCGTCGCATGTGTATGATGGGTACACATTGGAAAGCGGGTGCAGGATGGCGCGCGTACAGCTCATCATTCCCGACGAGGATCGCGATCGGTTCTTCTCCCAGGCGAAACGAGAAGGCATGACCTTGAGCGCATGGCTGCGCGCGGCCGCGCGCGAGTGCCTCGAGGCCCGGCAGCACGTGAAGCAATTCGGATCACCGGCGGAACTCGAGGCATTCTTCCGCGAATGCAACACGCAGGCGGGGCCCGGCCGCGAGCCGGACTGGGAGGAGCATCTGGCGGTGATGCGCGAGTCGCGGCTCCGGGGGATCGCCGACGCGTGATCTTCGTCGACACCAACATCTTCGTCTATGCGGTTGGACGCGAGCACTCACGCCGTGAACCGGCGCAGGCTTTCTTCGTCGACGCCAGCCGGAATCGGGTGCCTCTCTACACGTCTGCGGAGGTGCTGCAAGAGCTCCTGCACGTGTACCTGCCGGTCAGGCGCTTTCGTGAACTCGACGGGGCGATGGCGCTGGCGTCGGGCGCGATGGCCGAGATCTGGGCGCTGGAACGAGCAGACGTCGACCTGGCTCGGGAGCTGGAGAGGCTCCATCCGGCACTGGCCGCCCGGGATCTCTGCCATCTCGCGAGTTGCCGCAGGCGCGGCGTGAGACGGATCGAGACCGTTGACGACGCCCTCGCCCGCGCCGTCGCCGAACCCACCAGCGGGAACTGAACGGATCACGCGAGCGTCTGCTCTGCGCCCGTCGCGCAGCGACAATCCTTTCGACACTGATCGCCGGGTTTGCCACGCCGGGCGCTGGAACGCAGAATCCGCCGATGCGCAACCGGCCCGCCCTCTGGTACCTCGACGTGGCGATCAAGCTCGTGATGGTCGCGTTGCTGGCGTTCGGCGCGTTCAGCGGGCTGCAGCAGTTCGAGGGCAAGGCGTTCGGCGGGCGACTGGTCTTCTACCCGCTCGCCGTGCTCCTGCTTCCGGCGGCCTGGCGTGTCTTTGCCTCCGGGCGGCCGTTCCCCTACCTCGCCGATGCGCTGATCACGATCCCGTTCCTGATCGACGTCGCGGGCAACGCGGCCGACCTCTACGACACGGTCGTCTGGTGGGACGACGCGAATCACTTCGTGAACTGGGCGCTGCTCTCCGGCGGCGCCGGGCTGCTCATCCCCCGCCGGGGCCTCGAGGCGTGGGCGCTCGCCGGCCTCGTGATCGGGTTCGGCGCGGCGAGCGCGATCGGCTGGGAGCTGATGGAGTACCTGACGTTCATCCGCAACTCGCCGGAGTTCGCGACCGCGTACGCGGACACGCTCGGCGATCTCGCCCTCGGCACACTTGGATCGGTGGTGGCGGCAGGCCTCGTGACGAGGTGGGCGCGCTAGCGGTCCTGCTCCATGCGGCGGTGGGCGAACTTCCAGGCACCGTCCACGTTGCGCACGGTGTGGCGGTACATGCCGGTGTGGTTGATGCGCGGGCCCTCGTGGGGCCGCAGCAGCATCAGGTAGCAGGTCACCTGCGCACTCTCGCTGTCGCCCTCGATCAGCACGTTGTTCAGCCAGTGGCGCGAGGCGGGCTGGTCCGGGTTCGCCGCGCGCGAGGCTGCGACCTCGCGCAGCTGCTCGATGCCTTCCCAGCGGCGGTCGGGCGGGAACTCGTAGACGGCGTCCTCGGTGAAGCAGTCGAGCCAGGTCTCGGTGTCGCCGCCGTCGATCGCGTGGTTGTAGCGGGACAGCAGATCGAGGATCGCCATCCGGTCTTCAGTGGAGATCGCCATGCCGCCTCGCCGCCTCTCTCGCGCTAGTCGCCGTCGCCGTCGTCGGTGCTGTCGCCGTCGACCGTCGTGGCGGCGGCCAGCGCCTCGATCTCCTCGAGGATGTTGAGCAGTTCGCGGTCGTCCCTGCGCGCGATGTCGGGGATGTGGTAGCCGTGGTCGAAGGCGGCGACCACCTGCGAGTGGTCGTCGATCACGTAGTCCGGTATCACGGTGACGTCCATCTCCTTGAGCCGCTCACGGTAGCGGTAGAGCGGCTTCACGAAGTAGTCGTCGACGTAGCCGTCGAGGCCGTGGAGGCGCATGTCGAAGCGGCGGATGCCGACGCCGGACCAGATGTAGAGCGAGTGGCCGGCTTCCTTGAGGCGGCTGAACACCTCCTCGGTATGATTGCGCAGCCGCCCGTCCGCCATGATCAGCGTGTAGTCGACATCGAAGAACACGTTCAGACATCGATGCTCGGCCATGGCGCCTCGTTCACCGCAGCGGCGGCGCCGTCCGGCGCCCTGCCCGGCCCCGTCTGCCGGGACACGCGCGATAGCATAACGCGAGGCTGCCTCAGACTCGATAGCCCTCCGGCTCCCTCTCCTTCGGGAGACCTCTGCGAAACTCCCGTTCCGAGGGGGCGGTCCGGCTCCCTCTCCCCTGGCGGGAGAGGGAGCCGGAGGGTGCTGCGGTGCCCGGAATCCCCCTCGCCCCGATGCTCTCCCTCAGGGAGACGGGGCCGGAAGGGAGGCGCGGGGCGTTGTCGCACCGCACCGCTGCGCCGTAGGCTGACCGCCGTGGGCAAGTCCGAGACTTCTCCGTGGGACGAAGCTGGAATCGAGCGGCTCGTCGCGCCCTATCTCGGCGACCTCGCCCAGCCGACCTCGCTGTCCGCCCTTCGCTACGACCTCAACGCCGGCGTGCCTGACCGCGCCTCCCTGCCCGCGGCGGAGATCGCCGAGGCCACCGCCCGTGCGTTGCGCGACGATCCGGCCGGCGCGCTCACCTACGGCGGGGCGCAGGGCTACGAGCCACTGCGCGCCTGGATCGCCGAGCGGCACCGTGCCGAGGGGCTCGCCGTCGGACCGGAGCACGTCACGCTCTGCTCGGGCAGCGCGCACGCCATCGACAACATCGCCGCCGCCTTCCTCGGATCGGGCGATACGGTCGTGGTCGGCGCGCCGACCTACCCCGGCGCGATCCGCGCCTTCCGCGCGCGCGGCGCGAGGCTGATCGACGTCCCGCAGGACGTGGACGGCCTGCGCCCGGACGCGCTCCGCGAGGCGCTCGCTCGCTGGGATGGGCCTCCGCCCAAGCTGCTCTACCTGATCCCCACCTACGACAACCCGAGCGGCAGCACGATGCCGCTCGAGCGACGCGAGGAGCTGCTGCGCATCGCCGAGGAGCACCGCCTGCTGATCGTCGAGGACGACGCCTACGCGGGGCTCGACCTCGACGGCCCGCCGCCGCCCTCGCTGTTCGCGCTCGCCCGGGGGCGCGGCGTGATGTACGTCGGTACGTCCTCGAAGACGATCGCGACCGGCTTGCGGCTCGGCTGGACGGTGGCTGCACCCGAGGTGGTCCGCCGCCTCGTCTTCGCGCGCCTCGACAACGGAGCCTCGCCCTTCGTACACCGCACGGTGCTCGAGTACCTGCGGGCGGGCGGCTACGACGCGCACGTCGAGCGCCTGCGCGCGATCTATCGCGAGCGGCGCGACGCCGCCGTCGAGGCCGCCCGCGAGGCGCTGGACGGCCTCGTGACCTTCGATCCTCCGGGGGGCGGCTTCTACCTCTGGCTGCACCTCGGCGAGCGGCTGGACGCGGTGGACTTCGGCCGCGAGGCTGCCGCGCGTGGCGTCGCGGTGACGCCGGGGCCGCTCTACTTCGCGAACGGCGGCGGCGAGGGCCATGTCCGCCTCGCCTTCCCCGCGCAGCCGCCGGGCGAGCTGCGCAGCGCGATCGCGATCCTCGGCGAGGCGGCGGCCGCCGCCGCCACGTCCTGAGGGACTCGCAGCGGCGCTACCGCGCCTCGCCGTCCCCGCGCACGGCGACGAGGCGCAGCCGCCGGTAGTCGACGACCCAGCGCCCGCCCTCGGCCTCGTCCTCGCGCCAGAGCTGCGCGCGGACGGCGGCCTCGGTGCGCGCGATCACTGCGTCGGCGCGCTCGGGAGCCAGCTCCGCGAGCCAGGGGTGTCCGAACATGCGCAGCCACGCGGCCATGCCGTCCGCGCCGTCCTCGAGCGTGGTCGGGCGGTCGAAGAGCGTCATCCGCCGCGGCTCGAAGCCGTGCTGCTCCAGCAGCGCGGCGTACTCGGCGAGGCTCGGGAAGTACCACGGCCGCGGCTGGCTCTCTCGCGCCATCCCCTCGGCCTCGAGGGCGTCACGCAGCGCGCCCTCGACGGTGGCGACGTTGCCGTGCCCGCCCAGCTCGGCGACGAGCCGCCCGCCGGGGCGCAGCAGCGTGCGCAGGCCGCGCAGCACCGCCTCCGGGCGCGTCATCCAGTGCAGCGAGGCGTTCGAGAAGACGGCGTCGAACGGCCCCGCCAGCGCGGCCTCTGCCAGCGCCTCGCCGTCGGCCCGGGCGAACTCGATCGTCGGATGTACCGAGGCCGGGAACTGCGCTCGCGCCGCCTCGATCATCGCTGCGTCGTTGTCGATGCCGGTGACCGAGGCGCCGCACTCGGCGATCGCCGCCGCGAGGTGCCCGGTCCCGCAGCCGAGGTCGAGGATGCGCTCCCCCGGCTGCGGATCGAGCAGCGCCACGAGGTCTCCGGCGTGATCGGAGACGAAGCGGAAGCTCTCGTCGTAGGCGCGCGCGTCCCAGCCCGGCGCGCTGCTCATCGCGTGGCCGCGGCGCTGCCTGCTAGACGCTCGCCCCGACGCGCTGCGCCGAGCCGGTCAGCTCGGCCATGAGGTGCATCGCCTCGTCCGTGGTGTTCAGCCCGAGGTTGAGCATCGTGACGCGGGAGTCCTCCCAGTCGCGGTAGCGCTCGCGGATGCGGTCCGGCGGCCCGACGAGTGCGATCTCGTCGCACAGCTCGTCGGGGACGGCCTCCTCGGCCTCGCGCTTGCGACCGGAGAGGAAGAGCTCCTGGATGCGCTCGGCGGCCTCGGCGTAGCCGAAGCGGCTGACCTGGTCGTTGTGGAAGTTCATGTTGCGGGCGCCCATCCCGCCGACGTAGAGCGCGAGGTTCTCCTTCATCTTGTCGAACCCGGCCTGCACGTCGTCGGTGACGATCACCTGGGTGGAAGCGGCGATCTGGAAGTCGTCGCGGCTCTTGCCGGCGCGGCGCAGGCCCTCGTCGATGTACTCCTCGAAGAAGCCCATCCGCTTCGGCGGGCAGCGCGAGGTGACCCAGCCGTCGCCGAACTCGGCGGCGTTGCGCACGTTGATCGGCCCCATCGCGCCGACGTAGAGCGGCAGCCGCCGGGGGTGCAGCACGGACTTGAGCGGCTTGCCGAGGCCGGTCGCGTCCGGGCCGTCGTAGGGCAGCCGGTACTCCTCGCCGTCGAAGGCGAGCGGCTGCTCGCGGTCCCAGACCATGCGCATGATCTGCAGGTACTCGGCCACCCGCTTCGCGGGCTTGCCGAACGGCACGCCGTGCCAGCCCTCGATCACCTGCGGCCCGGAGAGCCCGATGCCGACGCCGCGCACGCGGCCGCCGGAGAGCATGTCGATCGTGGTCATCGTGTTCGCCGCCAGCGCCGGGGAGCGCCCGTGCAGCTGCAGGATGTTGGTGCCGAGGCCGATCCGCTCCGTGTTCGCGGCGATCCAGGTCAGCGGCACGACCGCGTCGTGCCCCCAGATCTCGGCGCACCAGACCATGTCGAAGCCCAACTCCTCCGCAAGCTTGATCCGCTCCCAGGGGATGTCGATCGACGTCGACCCGAGGTGTCCGAGCCCCAATGCCAGCTTCATGCGTGTTCCCTTCCGCTGTCCGGCCCCGTCAGCTGACGATGCCTTCCGCGCACAACTGCTCGATCTGATGGCCTGCCATGCCCAGCTCGTTCGCGAGCACCTCGCCCGTGTGCTGCCCGAGGCCCGGCGCCAGCTCGATGCTAACCTCCGAGCCCGACATCCGCGCGGGCGAGCGCATCAGCTCGATCGTGCCGTGCTCGGGGTGCTCGTGCTGCTCGAACAGGCCGCGCTCGCAGAGGTGCGGGTCGTTCCGCAGGTCCTGCGTGGAGAGCACGGCCGTGCAGGGCACGCCGGCGGATGCGAGGACGTGCATCGCCTCGTACTTCGTGCGCACGCGCGTCCACTGCGCGACCTCCTCGTAGAGCTCGGCTGCGTGCTCGCGGCGGCTGGGGGCGGTCTCGAAGCGCGGGTCCGTCGCCAGGTCCGGCCGCTCGAGGGCGGCGCAGAGCGTGTCCCACATCCGCGAGGTCACCACGCAGATGTGGACGTAGTCGTTCGACCCGCCCCCCTTCGAGGGGTAGACGTTCGTCGGCGCGCCCAGGCCGTTGCCGACGCGCGGCGCGTCGCGCTCGCTGCCCCAGAACTCGCGGCCCATCGTCTTCATGAAGTAGGTCACGGCCTCCTGCATCGAGAGCTCGATCAGCTGGCCCTGGCCCGTGCGCTGCTGCTGCACGTAGGCGGAGACGATGGAGAAGGCCATCTGCAGGCCCGTGCCGGTGTCCCCGAACGAGGCCCCCGGGCGCATCGGCGGCCCGTCCGGCTCGCCGTTGATCGAGTACGCCCCGCCCGCCGCCAGCGCGACGCTGTCGAAGCACTTGTAGTCCGCGTACGGCCCGCTCAGCCCGAAGCCCTTGATGCGTGCGTAGATGATCGAGGGGTGCCGCTCGCGCAGCACCTCGTAGCCGATGTCGAGCTTCTCGACCACGCCCGGCCCGTAGTTCTCGACGAAGACGTCGAAGCGCGGCACGAGGTCGAGCAGGATCTCGCGCCCTCGCTCGGTGGCGAGGTCGATGACGATGCTGCGCTTGTTGCTGTTGTAGTTGAGGAAGTACTGCGGCGGCCGGCCCTCGGTCTTCAGTCCGCGGCCGGGGTCGCCCACGCCGGGGGGTTCCACCTTGACCACGTCCGCGCCCTGCCAGGCGAGCGCCTGCGTGCAGGATGTTCCGGCCTCGTACTGCGTCATGTCGAGGACGCGCATGCCGTCGAGTGCGGGCATCGGGACGCCTCCTTCCGGTGCGGCGGCGAGGCGGAGAGTGGCGTCGCGCGCCGTTAGCGGCATCCTACCGCGCGCGGGCGGAGGGTGCAGCGGGGGCTGCGTCCGCGGGGGCGCGGTGGCGTCAGGCGGCGGCGATGTCGGTGCGCGCGAAGTCCTCGCCCTTGAATAGCAGCGGTTCCCCGGTCATGTCGGCCAGCGCGTAGGCGAAGCAGTCGCCAAAGTTCAGCGCGGCCGGGTGGTTGCCCCTTCCGAAGCGCCGCCAGGCCTGCCGTGCGGCCTGTGCCTGTTCGGTGGTCACCGGGACCAACTCGACCGCCGCTTCTTCCAGGTAGGCATCGAAATCATGCCCGGCCCCGATGCCTTCCCGACTCTCGAGAACGATGGTCGCCTCGAGGAAGTTCGCGACGGACATGCGACAGATCGGAGCCGCCACTATTGCTCTGTCGTAACGGTCTGCATCGGCCTCGTTGAACAGGATTGCGATGATCGCCGACGTATCGACGATCACTTCGGCAGACCCTGCTCGTCGTAGAGGAACTCGCCGTGGTCGATCGGTGGCCCGCCCGCGCGGAGACGCGCGGCCAGGGGCTTGGAGATGGCCCGCATTCTCCGGAGACGCTCTTCCATGCTGCGTTGGCGCTGCTCGCGCTCCAGGCGCTCCTCGAGGGCGACCGTGATGGCCCCGGTCTTGGTCTCGCCTGTCAGGCGCGCCAGCTCGTCGGCCAGCTGGCAGGTCCGCTCGTTCTTGATGTTGAGGCTCACGGAGCATCCTTCGGGGTAGAACCATGGTGGGCTTGTCTACCATACACCGTTGTGCCGGGGATGAGCAGCGCCCCCACCCCGTCGCGCATCACCGGGGTGTGGCAGACTGCGCGGCGAGCGGGACGAGAGGGGCGCAGCGTGCAGTTCGGGATCCACATCATCGTCAACCACCTCACGCTCTCGCCCGTCGAGGTCGGCCGCGCCGTCGAGGAGCGCGGCTTCGACTCGCTCTTCCTCGGCGAGCACACGCACATCCCCGTGCAGCGCGAGACGGCCTACATCGGCATCGACGACCGCACTCCGCCGCAGCCCGGCGAGAGCGCCGACGAGCTGCGCAAGCGCCGCCCGGACCTGCGCCAGAACTTCTGGTACCTCTACGACCCCTTCATCGCGCTCGCCGCCGCCTCGGCCGTCACCGAGCGCATCAAGCTGGGCACGGCGATCTGCCTCATCCCCGAGCGCGACCCGATCACGCTCGCGCAGGAGATCGCGACCCTCGACCAGATCTCGAACGGGCGCGTCATCATCGGCATCGGCAGCGGTTGGAACCGCGAGGAGATGGCCAACCACGGCGTGGCCTGGAAGGACCGCTTCAAGGTCACCCGCGAGCGCGTCGAGGCGATGAGGGCGCTGTGGACCGACGACGAGGCCGAGTTCCACGGCGAGACCGTCGACTTCGACCCGGTCTGGTGCTACCCGAAGCCCGTCCAGGAGGGCGGCCCGCCGATCCTGCTCGGCCAGAACAGCCCGAGGACCTTCGAGCGCATCGTCCGCTACTGCGACGGCTGGATCCCTTACCGCATCCCCGTCGGCGACCCGGAGATCCTCCCGCAAGTCGCCGAGTTGCGCCGCCAGTGGGCCGACGCGGGCCGCGATCCGGCCGCGCTGCACGTCGGCATGAACGGCCCCGCAATCCCCGCCGCCGCCGGAGACGACCCCGCCGAGGCCGACCCGGCCGCGCTGGACGCCGCAGCGGCCGAGGTGGAGCGCCTGCGCGAGGGGGGCGTCGACCGGCTGCTCTTCAACCTCGGCAGCCCCAAGCGCGACCTCGGCTACCCGACGCTGGACCGCTACGCCAGCTTCCTCGCGCGAGTCACGTAGCCAGAGAGCGAGCAGGCCCCACCTGGATCGAGGAGGACGAGATGCCGACAGCCCGTATCGACGACACGCTGGAGATGCACTACGAGCTGGACGATTTCACGCCGCCCTGGGAGGGCGACGCGGAGGCGATTCTGCTCCACCACGGGGCGGGCAAGAGCGGGAAGCTGTGGTCCTTCTGGGTGCCCGGCCTGGCCAGCGACTACCGCGTGCTACGGCCCGACGCCCGCGGCTTCGGCCACTCCTCGCCCATCCCCGAGGGCTACCGCTACAGCCTCAGCGGCCTCGCCAACGACCTGCGGCTGCTGCTCGACTCGCTGGGCATCGAGAAGGTGCACCTCGTCGGCGAGACGGTGGGCGGGCCGATCTGCCTGCAGTTCGCCTACGAGTACCCGGACCGCACGCGCAGCCTGACGCTCTGCGGCGCGCCCTACCGCCTCACGGCACTGCCGGACCACTTCCTGCACTCGACCGAGATCATCCTCGAGCAGGGCGTCGAGGCGTGGGCGACCGGTAACGGCTCGCGCCGCTTCGGCGACAAGGCCGATCCGGAGATGGTGCGCTGGTACCACCACGAGATGGGCAAGACCTCGGCGCGCACGCTGATCGCGCTGTTCGACTACGTGCCGACGGTCGACCTGACGGACATCCTGCCGCACATCCGCGTGCCGACGCTCGTCTTCGCCGGCCTCGAGAGCGGCATCACGCCGCCCGACGACTCGCGCTTCATCGCCGCGCAGATCCCCGGCGCGGAGCTGGTGGAGATCGAGGGCGCGCCGACGCAACTGCACGTCACGCACCAGGACATCGCGCTGCCGAAGTTCCGGGAGTTCCTCGCCAGCCTCGACTGACTCCTGGCCAGTGCCTCGGGCCGCCTCGATCCGTGTAGCGCCTGCCGCGCGTCGCTAGGAGGGCGAAGCGCCAACGGCGTCGCCCTGGGCGACCGAAGCGCCAGCGGCGTCGCCCTGGGCGACCGGGGGGGCGGGGCGGACGGCGAGCCAGAAGAACACCGCGCCCACGAGGGCCGCTCCGGACAGCACCATGAAGGCGCCCCGGTAGCTGCCCGTGACGTCATAGACGAACCCCGCGAAGAGCGGACCGAGGATCATCCCGAACATAACCACCAGCGACGAGAAGCCCATGATCGTCCCGAAGGCCTTGCCCCCGAAGTACTCGGCCCGCATCGCCTGCATCGCGGGCACGCGCGCGCCCCAGCCGATGCCGGCGAAGATCGCGAAGACGATCAGCATCCAGTAGCTGCTCGCGAGTGCGAGCACGACCAGGCTGATCGCTTGCCCGAGCAGGGCGAAGACGATCGTCAGCCGCTTGTTGGTGCGGTCCGCGAGGTAGCCGCCCCCCAGCTGCCCGACCACCGTCGTCACCGTCATCAGCAGGATCACGAACGCGCCCGCGCTCAGCGAGAAGCCCAGCGAATCGTTCGAGTAGACCTGGAAGTGCACGAAGATCGAGCCGATCACCAGCGCGGCCATGCCGTGGCCGATGGCGAGGAACCAGAACGCGCGCGTACGCAGCGCCTGCCGCACCGTGAAGCTGACCTCCCCGGGCGTGTCGGCGGGCGTCGCGCCTGCCTCTTCGGGCGGGGGGCCGCCGTCGACCCGGTGGCCGTAGTCCTCGGGGCGATGGCGCACGACGAGGGCGAGCGGGACCCCGGCGACGATGACGATCAGCCCGGAGACGAAGGCGGCGCTGCGCCAGCCGAACTCCTCCATCGCCGGCACGACGATCGGTTGCATGAGTCCGCCCGCGGCGGTGCCGGTCATCAGCAGCGCCAGGGCCATCGCGCGGTGGCGCTGGAACCAGTGCACCACCGCCACCGTCACGCCGAAGTGCGTCCCGAGGCTGGACCCGATCGCGATCACAAGGAAGGCGAAGTAGAAGCCCGGGAGCGATTCGATGCGGCTCAGCAGGATGAAGCCGATACCGAAGATCACCATGCCGACAACCATCACGCGGCGCGGGCCCCAGGTATCGATCATCCAGCCCTGCAAGGGCCCGAGCAGACCGCTCTCCACGCGCTGCATCGCGAACGCGCCCGCGAGGGCGGTCCGGCTCCAGCCGAAGTCGTCCTGCAGCAGCACGACGTAGGTGCCGAAGGCGTGGAAGAGCAGCGCGCCGTTGAGCGTCTGCGTCCCGAAGCCGGCGGCAACGATCCACCAGCCGTAGAAAACCGGCGTGCGCCCCGTCGCGATCCTGCGCGCCGCTTCCACGCGCGCCGTCAGCGTCGTCACCGCGCCCACCCGGGCCGCGCGCCGCCTCGATCCGTGCGAATCACCATGCCCGCACTCTACATGCCTCGCCCGTTGGGGCATCCCCGCCCCGCCCCGCCCCCGGCGCGCTCTTGCGGAGCGATGCGCATGACCCTGCCCGGTGTTGCCGAACGCCAGATCTAGTCGTAGCGGATCCTTGGATCGAGCACTCCATAGCTGAGGTCGACAACGAGGTTCGAAAGGAGGAACCCAACCGCGGCGAACAGCACCGTGGTTTGAATGACCGGGTAGTCGCGCTGGTTGATGGCGGTGAGAGTGAGCTGGCCGAGGCCGGGGAGCCCGAATACGTTCTCGATCACTACCGAGCCGCCGATGAGGAAGCCAATCTGCAGGCCGATCACCGTGACTACCGGGATGAGGCTATTCCTCAGCACGTGCCTGTAGATCACCGTCAACTCGGCCAGGCCCTTGGCGCGCGCCGTCCTGACGTAGTCCTGACGGAGAACCTCCAGAACCTCGGATCTCGTGATCCGCATGATGGACGCCGAGAGCGACCAGCCGAGGGTGAGGCTGGGCAACGCGAATTGCTCGAGATTCCGGAGCGGATCGTCGAGGAAGGCGGTGTATCCGAGCGGAGGCAGGTAGCTCCACCACAGCGCGGGCAGCAAGATCACGAGCAAGGCGATCCAGAAGTTCGGTAAGGAGAGGCCTAGCACCCCGATAATCCGGCCCAGATAGTCGATGGTGGTGTCCTGACGCTAGATGGCGGATACCACCCCCACCACCAGCCCGGTGGCAACGGCGACGAGCACGCTAAGAAGCAGCAACTCGATCGTCACGGCGAGACGCCGCTTGATCTCACTAATGACCGAGTTCCGCGTCCAGTAGGACGTCCCGAAGTCCAGCTGCGCCGTGTCCCCGATCCACACCACGTACTGGAGGGGATGGGTTTGTCGCTCCCCAGTTCGCGGCGCATCTCCTGAATGACTGCGGGGTTGGTCTCGCCCTCCAGTATCAGATCCTCACCGGCGAACGCCTGCAACAGCGCCGCGTCGCCGGGCATGAGCCGGACCAGGAGTCTCAGATCACATGTGGCAGAGCCTCGCGCGCCTCATGGGCAACCCGGACTGGACCCAGGAGGCGTGGTTCGGCGACCAGCCTCTTGGCCAGCTCGACCGCCCGCGGCTGCTGCAGGTTGAGGCGTACGCTCTTCTTTCCGAGGTTGAACTCGTTGAAGCTGTAGCTCATGTCAACCCCTAGGGATCGATGTGTTGCATGCTCTCGATCTTGATGACTTCGGCGCCCATCGCCGCCATGATCATCGTGCAGAAGGGCCCGGCCTGCATGTGCGAGAAGTCGATGATTCTGATGCCCTCTAGTGGCTGGTTCACCTGTTGAGCCTCTCGAGATGACCCCGGCCTGTCGCAGGCGAACGAGGTCGGACGTCGAGTAGCCCAGAAGGCCGCTATACACGTCCTGATTGTGTTGGCCCAACAGGGGTGCGGGTGTGCTCTCGCCGTAGCTCCCTTCAGACAGAGTGAGCGGGATCGAGGGATGAAGATGGCGACCGGCGACCGGATTCCAGCGATGCGCGCCGATAGGGATCGATGTGTTGCATGCTCTCGATCTTGATGACTTCGGCGCCCATCGCCGCCATGATCATCGTGCAGAAGGGCCCGGCCTGCATGTGCGAGAAGTCGATGATTCTGATGCCCTCTAGTGGCTGGTTCACCTGTTGAGCCTCTCGTCCCTAGATGACCCCGGCCTGTCGCAGGCGAACGAGGTCGGACGTCGAGTAGCCCAGAAGGCCGCTATACACGTCCTGATTGTGTTGGCCCAACAGGGGTGCGGGTGTGCTCTCGCCGTAGCTCCCTTCAGACAGAGTGAGCGGGATCGAGGGATGAAGATGGCGACCGGCGACCGGATGTTCAGTCGGGCGAAAGAACTCCTGCGTCTGCAACTGATCCGACTCGACGAGGTCCCTGGCCGTCGCGACCATGCCCACCGGCACGCCTAGCAGGGTGCTGAAAAGGGGCGGTCGTCTGGCAGGATGGAGCTGGCGGCGGGGGCGTAGCCTGGAGGCTGCCCCATGCGCGGTGACGCCGAGCGTCAGGCCAACATCATGCTCGCGGTCACGCCGGACTCCTTCATCCCGGACGACCACCCGATCCGCCGCATCAAACCGATCGTCGATGCCGCGCTGCAGCAGCTCTCGGGGCTGTTCGACACGATGTACTCAACGAGCGGCCGCCCCTCGATCCCGCCCGAGCATCTGCTCAAGGCGAGCCTGCTGATCGCGCTCTACTCGATCCGCAGCGCAGTTCTGCGAGCGGCTGCGCTACGAGCTGCTGTTCAAGTGGTTCCTCGACCTCAACATCTCAGACGAGCCGTTCGACGCCTCGACCTTCTCCAAGAACCGCGAGCGCCTGCTCGCCGCCGATGTCGCACACGCCTTCTTCGCCGAGGTGGTGGCCGCGGCGAAGCGGCGCCGGCTGCTCTCCGCCGAGCACTTCACGGTGGACGGGACGCTGCTCGAGGCCTGGGCCTCGCTCAAGAGCTAGCGCCCGCGCGACGAGCAGGAGCCAGCCCCGGGCGGGCGCAACCCGGATGTCGACTTCCGGGGGCGGCGGCGCAGCCGCGATACGCATAGTTCCGGCACGGACCCGCAGGCGCGGCTGTACACGAAGGGGTCGGGGGAGACGGCGAAGCTCTGCTACATGGGCCATCTGCTGACCGAGAACCGTCACGGCCTGGTGCTGGATGTGGAGCTGACCGAGGCGAACGGGTACGCCGAGCGCGAGGCGGCGGTCACGATGCTGGAGCGCAGCGTGAGCGGCTGCGGGACGCTGGGCGCCGACCGCGGCTACGACACGCGCGACTTCGTGGCGGCGCTGCGCGCGCGCGGCGTGACGCCGCACGTGGCGCAGCACGACCGCCGCCGTCGCAGTGCCGTGGACGGGCGCACCACGCGGCATCGCGGCTACCGGCAGAGCCAGAAGCGACGCAAGATCGTGGAGCAGGTCTTCGGCTGGATGAAGACCGTGGGCGGCGGGCGCAAGCTGCGTTTCGTGGGCCGCGAGCGCAACCGCGGCTGGCTGGAGCTCACCGCCGCCGCCTACAACCTGGTGCGCATGGCCAGGCTCGAGGCTGCCGCGGCGTAGGCGCAGTGCGCCCTCCGCGCCGCCAGGGAGCCCTCAGAGGCGCCCGGAGCCGGGTCAGGAGGCCGCGATCACGAAGCCGGAGGCAGCTTCAACCGCCTCTCGCCACTCCGAGACCCCGGAAGGCGCTTCTTCATCACCCTGCTAGCTCCTGGGCGGCGTGGTAGAGCTGCTCCACCGACTGCTCGAGCAGCCACTCTCCAACGCGCTCGTTGATGAAGCCCGCCCGCTCCCGCATCTGGATGGGATCGTCCCAGTGGCGATGCGAGCGTCGTGAACATGCGGCCGCGCGTGATCGATCGCCTCGGCCTGGGCTATGACGCACAGCGGCAGGTGCGAGACGACATCATCATGGTGCACATCTCCTACTCGGGCTGGGGCGACGGCCCGGAGCGCAACTACGCGGGCTACGCGGGCACCTTCTCCGCGATCGGTGGAGCGGCCCATATCTCCGGGCATCCCGATGTCGTTGAGCAGCGATTCGGTCAGTAGTTAACGGAGCAGCGATTCTGTCAGTCCCCAGCCAGCGAGCAGGGGGTGACAGGTGCAGCAGTCCGAAGAAGCACGACGCTACGTACTCGAAGGGGTGATGGCCGGAGATCTGCGGGCCTCGCAGGCCGCCGAGATCCTGGGCATCAGCGAGCGACACGCGTGGCGGCTCCTCGCCGCCTACCGTGCGCGCGGAACCGCCGCGTTGGAGCACGGCAACCGCGGGCGCCGTCCGCACAACGCCGTCCCGGCCGCCGTCGCCGCGGCCGTGGTGCGCTTCGCCAGCACCCGCTACCCGGGAGCGAACCACACCCACCTCGCCGAGTTGCTCTGGGAGCACGAGGACCTGGACGTGAGCAGTTGGACCGTCCGCCGGATCCTGGCGCGGGCCGGCATCGCGAGTCCCCGCCGCCGCCGGCCCCCCGAGCACCGTGTCCGGCGTGAGCGGATGCCCCGCGAGGGGATGCTGCTCCAGGTCGACGGCAGCCACCACGCCTGGCTCGAGCAACGCGGTCCGCGCTTCGCCTTGCTGCTCGCCGTCGACGATGCGACCGGCGCAGCCGTGCACGCCCTCTTCCGCCCCGTCGAGGACGCGCGCGGCTACTTCCTCCTGCTGGAGGAGATCGTCCGGCTCTGCGGCATCCCGCTCGCCCTCTACAGCGACCGCCACGGCGTCTTCAAAGCCTCCTCCGACGGACGGCGGGGCCTGAAGGTCGCAACCCAATTCGCACGGGCGATGCGGGAACTCGGGATCACCCAGATCTTCGCCCGCTCACCGCAGGCGAAGGGCCGCGTGGAACGTGCCGCAGGGACGTTCCAGGACCGGTTGGTGACCGAACTCAGCGACGCCTCGGCTTCCACCATCGCCGAGGCCCAGACCGTGCTCGAGCGCTTCCTGCCGCGCTTCAACGCCCGCTTCCGGGTCCCGGCGGCAGAGCCCGCGGTGGCCTACCGCCCGCTCGACCCCGCGCTCCCGCTCGCCTCCATCCTCGGCTTCCGGCACCCCCGCAGCGTCGCCCGCGACAACACGGTCAAGTATCGCTGGCGCACGCTCCAGCTGCTGCCCGGGCGCGAGCGGACCAGCTACGCCGGGGCACGGGTCGAGGTGCTGGAACGGCCGGGCGGCGAGCTCTCCGTCCTGCACCAGGGGGAGACGATCGCCTCGCGCGAGGCGCCGCCGCGCGCCGGGGTGTTGAGGGCGGCGCGCTCCGAGCTGGCCCGGAACCCCGACCACGAGCGCATCGCCTCAGGGCTCGGTTCCGGAGGAGCACCCCGGCGGCTCCCCGTGGCGCCTGCCGTCCCGGCGGCGGAGGGTGCGCCCAACGGGGCCGCCGTGAAGCCCGCGCCCGGGAGCAAGCAGCTCCGCCCACCCACGCCCCGACAGCGCGCCCGCTGGAAGGCGATCCAGCAGGCGCGGCTACAGGGACTCTCGATGCGGGCAACCGCCAGGCTGCTCGGGATCTCCCGCGACACCGTCAGCAGCTACGTCCGGGCCAACGGCGTGCCTGGACGCCAGACCGGCACCGCGGCATCCTCCGACGGAGACGGCGGGACTGACAAAGTCGCTGCTCTCTTGCACTGACGAAATCGCTGCTCGTCGACAATCCCGATGGTCCCCCGACCGAAGATGCGATGACAGGGTGGGCCGATTGCTCCACCGGCGTCTGGGCCGCGACCGCGCTGCTGGCGGCGCTGCAGCGACGCGATCTGACTGGCGAGGGGTCGTTCCTCGACATCTCGGCCCGAGAGGGCGTCGCCTCCTTCATCCCCGATGTCCTGCTCGACTACATCCTCACCGCTCGCGTTGCCGGCCGCAGCGGGAACCGGGACACCGCGATGGCGCCGCACAACTGCTATCCGTCGAAGGGTGAGGACCGCTGGGTCAGCATCGCGGTAGGCAACGACGCCGAGTGGACCGCGCTCCGGCAGGCGATGGGCAATCCTGCCTGGGCCGAGGATCCTCGATTCGCCAGCGCCCTCGGACGCTGGCAACACCAGGATGAGCTGGACCGGCTGATCGGCACGTGGACGGTGGATCTCACTGCGGCCGTGGTGACCGAGCGCCTGCAGGCCGTCGGTGTCGCGTCCGCCCTTCCTACGACAGCCGTGAGCTGCACGAGAGCGAGCATCTCAGCCAGCGCGGCTTCTGGGTGACGGTTGACCATCCCTTCGACGGGACACAGACGAAGGCGGGACTGCCCTGGCGGTACAGCAGGACCCCGACCAGCATCCCGGAGCCCGCGCCGTGGATGGGCCAGCACACGGAAGAGGTGCTGGGAGGCCTGCTCGGCCTGTCGGGCGACGAGATCAGCCGGCTGGTCGACGAAGGCGTCGCGTACTGACGCCTTCTGCCGGACCTCAAACGCTGGCGGCCCGGCTCGGGCCCGCCGAGCTCCAGCCCTTCTCGGCCGCCTCGATGTAGCGCCGCACCGTCACGCGCGCTCGGTCTATGCGGGTGTCTTCCGCCACCGCCGCCCTCACCGCCACCCCCGCACACACCGATCCCGGTAGGCTGGCGGCGAATCCCGGGAGCAGCGAGGAGCAGGCGATGAGCGATGTCAGGGCGATGGTGCTGGCGGGGCCGAACCGGATCGAGTTGCAGCGCTTTCCACGGCCCGAGGTGGACGAGGACAGCGCGCTGCTGCGCATCGAGGCGGGCGGCATCTGCGGCACGGACTACGAGTCGCTCAGCGGCGAGTACTCGCGCGCCTACCCGGTGATCCTCGGCCACGAGCCGCTCGGCGTGATCGAGGAGATCGGCGATCGCGCCGCGGCGCGCTGGGGCGTCGCGGTGGGCGACCGCGTGGTCGTCCAGCCGAACCACGGCTGCGGCGCCTGCCGCCGCTGCAACGACGGCGCGCGCTGCCCGCTCGTCGACGGCGGCTACGGCTCGACGCCCGTGGCCGTCGCGCCCTCGCTGTGGGGCGGCTTCGCGGAGTACATGTACCTCGCGCGCGGCTCGAAGCTGCACAAGGTGCCGCCCGAGGTCCCGCTCCATCTCGCCGCGCTGACCAACCCGATCGCCGCCGGCTTCGGCTGGGCCGTCCGCGCGGGCGGCCTGCAGGCCGGCGACCGCATCGCCGTCCTCGGCGCGGGGCAGCGTGGTCTCGCCGCCACGGTCGCCGCGCACCACGCCGGCGCCGACTTCATCGCCGTCACCGGCCTCGCCCGCGACGAGCACAAGCTCGCGCTCGCGCGCCAGTTCGGCGCGGACGCGACCATCAACGTCGACGCCGAGGACCCCGTCGACGCCGTCCTCGACCGCACCGACGGCGAGGGCGTCGATGTCGTCGTGGACCTCACCCCGTACGCGACGCAGCCGGTGGTGCAGGGCATCGAGATGCTGCGTCCGGGCGGGACGATGGTGCTGGCCGGGCTGAAGGGCACGCACCGCGTCGCGGAGTTCGACTCGGACTCGATCATCCGCCACGAGGCGAACGTGCGCGGTGTACGCGGCGTCGACCGCGAGTCCTTCGTGCGCGCGCTGCGGCTGATCGCCTCCGGGCGCTACCCGCTGGAGCGGATGCACACGCACGAGTTCCCACTCGAGGAACTCGATCGCGCGATCCGCACGCTCTCCGGCGAGACCGGCGAGCCGGCGATCTCGATCACGGTAGAGCCGTAGGTGGGCGAGCCGGCGTCGGCGGACCCCGGTCGCGCGGCGATCGAGGCCTACCGCGCCTGGCAGGACGCGTTCAACGCGCGCGACATCGAGGGCATGCTCGCGCGCATGCACTTCCCGCACGTGCGCCTCGCCGGGGCGGGCTTCCACACCTGGGAGAGCGGCGAGGACTTCGCGGAGGGCCAGCAGCGGATGACGGCGCGCCTCGCTGAGGAGGGCTGGGCGCGCACCGACAACCTCTCGGCGGAGGTGGTCCACACCTCGGCGGACAAGGTGCACCTCTCGCTGCGCAATGCGCGCATCGGCGCGGACGGTGGCGCCTACCACACCTTCCAGGCGCTCTGGATCTTCACGCTGATCGACGGCCGCTGGGGCGTGCAGTTCCGCTCCTCGTACATCGAGGGCGTCGTGCACGCCATCGGCGCGGCCTCGCTCGGCTGACGCGCGGCGTCAGGCTGCGGCGGTGCGCATCCGCCGTCCGCGCTCCCAGGCGACGATCAGGATGATCGCCAGCACGGTCATGTAGAACTTGCCGACGACCTGGCCGGTCAGGAACTCGAGCGAGCCGAACGCCAGCGTCAGGAACAGCGCCGAGTCGACGACGAGCCCGACGGTGTTGCTGCCGATGATCCCGAGCAGCCGCGAGTACTCGCGGATCCGCTCGTAGACGAGCGAGTCGGCGAACTCGGAGACGGCGAACGCCGCGGCGGAGGCGAGCGCGATCCTCGCGAACAGATCGCCGTCCTGCCGGATCTCGAGGATGTAGCTGAGGATGCCGCCGATCGCGATCGCGAGCAGCGCGCCCTTGAAGCCGAGGCGCTCGCGCAACCCGTCTCAGGAACGCGATCCCGATCGCCTTGTCGCGGTCAGCGAGCGTGGAGCTCACGAGTCGTCGCAGCTCCGCAGCCATCGAGTTGCCTCGTCTCACCCGGGAGCGCAGGAGCGTCAGCTCCGGTTCGCCACCTGCCCCCGCTCGAGCCGCCCGAGGAAGTTACGCAGGAGCACGTTCACCTGCTCGGGCGTTTCGAGTTGCGGGAAGTGCCCGGCGCCAATCACCCACGCCTGCTCGGCGTGCGGCGCCAGATCGCGCAGGAAGCCCATGTTTCGAGGCGTCGAGTTGATCCACAGCGTCGGCTGCTTGATGCGACGGAGCAGGTCGGTATGGCTGATCTCCGACGAGCCGACGCGGTTGGCCATCGCCACGTGGCGGGGCGTGCGGGCGGCCGTCGCGGCCCAGGCCCGCACCTTCTCGGGGTCGGCGTAGGGCCCGAAGAAGCCCTTGTAGCGCTCGGCCAGGTTCTGCTCGTAGCCCTCGTCCTCGCTCGGAAGCTGGCCGACGCGGCCGCGGCGCTCGCTCACCGGGCGCATGTCCGGGCCCCAGTCGATGACGACGTTGGCCCTGATCAGATCCGGGTGGCGCGTTGAGAGCTGCAGAGTCGCCGGCGTCCCGCCGGCGTGGCCGATGGCGACAAGGTCGCGCAGCCCGAGGGCCTCGATCAGGCCGGCCATCTCGTCGGCCTGATCGTGTGGGTGGTAGCCGCTTGCGGGCGCGTCGGAGCGTCCGTCGCCGCGCCGGTCCACGCGCAGCACGCGGTGCGTGCGCGCGAAGGCGCGCGCCTGCGGCTCCCAGTGCTCCGTGTTGCCGCACCAGCCGTGGATGAAGATCAGCCCCTGCTCGCCCGATCCCGCGAGGCGGTAGTGGATTCGGGTTCCGTCCGGCGATTCATGGAACGGCATGGCGATCGTCCTCCCTCGCTACTCGGCGCGGAAGCGCACGCCGAGTAGCCTCTCCGCCTCGGCTCCTGCGTCCGCGGGCAGCCCCGCGGCAGCAGGGCCGGCGAGCGTGCAGTCGCGGATGGCGGGCGCGCCTGCGCCGGCTTCGCTGCGCAGCTCCAGCCGCACGCCACCCTCGAGCGTCAGCGTCGCCTGTCCGTCGCCGACCTCGGGCGGCTCGAGGCCGAGCACGCGCGCCCAGCCCGCCGCGACGGCGGCGGCATCCGCAGCGGCGAAGCCGATCGCGGCCAGCCGCAGCGCGTCCTCCTGTGCCGGCGGCGTGGCGATGCCGCCCGGGGCCGCGCGCCCGGGCAGGATCTCGAGGTAGACGCCGAGCGCCTCGCGCGCGTCGCCGTAGCCGTAGGGCTCGCCGCTGCCGGTCGTGCCCGTCTGCACGGTCGGATACCCGAGCGTGTCGAGCGCCTCGAGGGTCGCGGCGGGGTCGGAGACGGCGAACGCGAGGTAACAGGGCCCCGGCCCGAGGGTCTCGAGGTGATCGCTCCAGGGGCTGGGCCCGCCGTTGGGGGCCATCAGGTTGACGCCCGCGCCGGCGAGGCTGAACCAGGCGGCGTAGGTGCCGCCGCCGATCGGCTCGCCGTGGTAGCGGACGCCGCGCGCGCGCATGCCCTCGCCGTGGTTGTCGCGGATCTGCGGTGTGGGTAGCTCGGTCAGGGCGGCGAACGCCGCGGCGCTTTGCGGCGCGTCGGCGACGACGATCCCGAAGTGTTCGAGCGCCCCGATGCCGGTTGTGGTCACGCCGAACTCCATCGCTGCGTGCGGATCGCTCCGCGCGGGCGATGCTACAACGTTCGCCGCTGCCGGGTCGGGCTGCGTGCTGTCGCCGGGGCCGCTACCACCTCGGGCGGGCCCCGGTTCGCACGCGGGTCTGCGCCGCCGGCCGCGAGGGTGCGGCCGGCGGCCGGTGCGAAGGGTGTGCCGCCGGCGGGTTAGCCGTCGACGCGGTCGCGGAGGGCACGGGCGGCCTTGAAGGCGGGGACCGTCTTCGCTGCGATCATCACGGACTCGCCGGTCGCCGGGTTGCGGCCCTCGCGCGAGGCGCGTGAGCGCGCCTCGAACTTGCCGAAGCCGGCGATAGTCACGGCATCGCTGTCTGCGAGCGCGCTCGCGATGATGCCGTCGTCGCCGAAGATCGCGTCGACGGCCGCTGCGGCCTGCGCCTGGCTGAGGTCCGTCTGCTGCGCGACCTGCTGCGCCAAATCGGACTTGTTCATGCTTCGCTCCTGTCTTGCCCCGCCGGGTTGGCACGCTGTGATATTCCACCCAGCCCCGATTAGCCTAACGCCCGCAGTGAGTTTGTGCGAGTGGGTATGCGGGTGAGCAGTCAGGCGATCTTCCAACGATGCATGCACAAATCGGGGCTCCGGGCCGGGAACATCCGCCGCGGGAGTGGTACCGTAGCCCCCGGAGCGACGGATACATGCGTCGCGGTGACGGAGGTCTCGCCGGATGACGTTCGTGATCACCCAGCCCTGCATCGACGTGCAGGACCAGTCGTGCGTCGAGGTTTGCCCGGTCGACTGCATCCACTACGAGGACGGCCCGGACCGGATGCTCTACATCGAGCCGGAAGTCTGCATCGACTGCGGCGCCTGCGAGCCGGCCTGTCCGGTGAGCGCAATCTTCGCCGAGGCGGACCTGCCCGAGGACCAGGAGCACTTCCTGGAGATCAACACGCTCTGGTTCAGCGACGCCGCCGCGGCCCGCGCGAAGGTGGTGGACATCCCGGCGCTCGAGGAGGCCGTCGCGGCGGCCGCCGCGAGCAGCGCCCCCGCCGAGGCCGAGGCGGAAGCCGCACCGGCGCCCGCCGCCGCCGCTGCCGCCCCGGCCGCCGCGACCGCGGAGGCAGCCGCCGAAGCGGCCGAGGAGCCCTCGCGAGGCGCCTACAAGTACGGCGACGGTGGCAGCATCGAGGGCAAGTGCGCGCTCTGCGGCTCCTACGTGATCCGGGGCGGCACGATGTTCCGCGAGAAGTCCGTGCTCTGCCCGGACTGCGCCCCCAAGGCCGCGCGCGTGCGTGATCCCTATCGCCGCCGCTCCGGCGTCCGCTAGCCGGTACCGCTACCCCAGCAGCGAGCGCCTGAAGCTCGCGAAGCGCCACCCGCCGTCCTCAAGGCGCAGTTCCGCGTCCACCAGCGCGAGCCAGGCGATCCTCGGGCCGCCGCCCTCGGCGGCTCCCAGGTCGAAGCCGAGCAGGTAGCAGGAGAGCCGCACGCCCTCGGTCTCGTCGCCTTCGAGGATGACGTTGTTCGTCCAGTGCCGGCTGCCCTGCTCGTTCGCGGCCTCGTGCGCGCGCACGAAGGCTGCGATCGCCTCGTGGCCCTCGAAGCGGCCGTGCGGGGCGGCGTCGAACCAGCCGTCGGCGGCGAAGCAGGCGGCGACGGCCTCACCGTCGCCTGCTTCGAGCCCCCGCAGGCCGAGCGCGAGGAGGCGCTGGATCGCGAGCCGGTCTGCGGCGGGGAGCGTCATTCCGTCCTCCCCACACCCTGTTCCGGGAGCGTCGCTAGCCTTCGAGAGCCGGCGGTCAGCACTGCTATCATGTTCGCGCGACGCTAGCCGTGAGAGGACTGGATGTCGATGACCACCACCACACCACCCCTCCGTACCGACGTGGAGATGGACGAGGGCGTCGAAGACGAGGCCGTGGCGAGCGACGCCGAGCAGGACGTGCCGGGCATCGAGCGATACGAGATTGGCTTTTACGGGACGGACTTCCCGGTAGATGCCCTCTATAAGCGGTTGTCATCGGCTGAAGACGCAGATGAGGGTGACATCTTCATCCCCGACTTCCAGCGAGGCTACGTCTGGACCAAGAAGCAGGCCGACGGATTCATTGAATCTCTTCTTCTGGGGCTCCCCGTCCCTGGGATTTTCCTTTCGACCGACCGTGCCACGAGCAGGCGCTTCGTTATTGACGGAGGCCAGCGATTGAGAACAATAAAGGCATTCATGGATGGTGACTTCAAGGGTTCAGACTACAGACTCGGCAGGGGCGTCCATCAAGACTTCGAAGGCAAAGGTTACTCTGACCTCCTACCCATCGATCGTCGGCGCTTCGACGACGCAATCATTCACGCGACGATCGTTCGCCAGGACCAGCCACAGGGCGGGGACCGCTCGCTGTTCTACCTGTTCGAGAGACTAAACACTCGCGGTACTCCTGCTGCGGCGCATGAAGTTCGCCGAAGTCTCTGGGGAGGCTCACTGAACGACTTGATCAAGGAACTTGCCACAAACACCAACTGGCGCAATGTGTATGGTCGTCCATCCCCTAGACTCAAGGACCAAGAACTGATTCTACGTTTTTTCGCCCTACTTGTGGACGAAACTCGATATGGCGGGGATGGCGAGCGCACGATGAAGGACTTCCTCTCGTCTTTCATGGGCCGTTACCGTGACACATCAGGGCCTGAAGCAGAGGGGTGGCAAAAAGCGTTCGAGGACGTTATTGAACTGATCGATAGAGTCCTTGGGCATGATGCGTTCAGGCCTGAGGGAAGACTCAATACGGCAGTCTACGACGCCGTGATGGTTGGGCTCGCTCACGCGCGCGCGAGTGGAGGATTGCCACAGCATGGCACTCTTCGCTCCGCGTATGACGAACTCCTTGAGAACGAAGATTTTCTCGCTGCTACAAGCAGCCGGACCTCGCATCAGCCGAACGTCCGGATGCGCTTACGACTCGCACGGGAAGCGTTCAAGGCACCACAAAGCAGATAGATGACGGCTCCCCCTAGGCAGGGCATGAGCAGTGTTCGGCTCGATGAAGTGTTTGCGCGCGCCGCTGGATTCGCAGACGCACCGGATGTCGAAGCCGACTACGCCCGCTACCTTTGCGTCTTGGTGACGGGGTTCCTCGAACAAGCCGTCGAGCGAGTCATCCTCGCCTACGTGGATGCTCAAGGTAGCCAACGTCTGAGCCGCTACATCGCCACAACGCTGCGGCCAATGCGAAACATGCGAGCCCAGCAGATCCTCGAAATTGTGGGACGCTTCGACGAAGACTGGCGTTTCCAACTGGATGAGAAACTGACGATTCGGCACCGGGATGCCATCGGAAGCGTCTATGCCAGCCGTAACAGAATAGCCCACGGAGAAGATGTCGACCTCCCGTACCGTCAGGTCCGCGATGACTATGCCCTAGTCCGGGAAGCGATCAGCTTCCTCGAAGAAATGGCCCCCTAGAGGAGTCGCTGACACTCGTCGACACAGCATCCCTACTATGTCCACTGGCGGCTCGGCCCCCACCGGTGCAGTCCACCCTGGCCCGGAAGAGAGGGAACAGACGGGGACCGACAGCCTCAGCGGTTCCACCACTCGGCGGTGAAGCGGCGCAGGCTGAACTTCCACTTGCCGTCGACGCGGCGGAGGCGGTCGTCGTACTGGCCGATCAGCGTCACGCGGCCGTCGCCGGTGTTGTCGAACATCACGAGGTAGCAGCGCAGCTCGGCCTCGTCGCCCTCGCCCTCGATCCAGATGTTGTTGACCCAGTGGCGGTAGCGGTCGGTGCCATGCTGCTCCATGAGCGCGTTCGCCCAGGCCTCGAGGGCTTCGCGGCCCTCGTGGCGGCGTCCGCCCAGTTGCAGCACGCCATCCTCGGTGAAGGTGTCGGCGAAGGGCACGGGGTCGCGCCGGTCGTAGTGGTGGTAGTGGGCGGCGACCAGTTGCTCGATCTCGGTGATGTCGGCGGCGCTCAGTGGCATCGGGGACTCCTCTCGGGGCGTTCCGCGTGTCAGTGCGGCGAGGGCAAGATAGCAACCGCTGCCGGCCTGGGCGCGTCAGACCTCGCGGAGGTCGTCCAGGTAGGCGCGGGCGAAGCCGGCGATCAGCTCGGCGGACTGGCCGGCGGACGCCTCGACGCCGAGACGGACGTGCTCCACGCCGCGCTCGCCCGCCGCGCGGAGCATGGTCGCCGTCTCCTCCACGCGGCCGGGGGCGAGCGAGGGGAGGTTGACCATGCCGAAGGTCAGCGCGTCCGGGTCGCGGCCGGCGTCCTCGGCGGCGCGGCGGACCGCGGCGATGTCCTCGGGGAATGTCGGCAGGCGATGCGCGCCCGCGATCCAGCCGTCGCCGAGGCGTCCCGCACGGCGCAGCGCGGGCGGCCTGGCGCCTCCGATCCAGAGCGGGATGGGCCGTGACGGGGTGGGGCGGCAGATCCAGCCGTCGAGATCGTAGAACTCGCCGTGGTGGGTGACCTCCTCGCCGCTCCAGAGCGCGCGCATGAGCGTGAGCTGCTCGTCGACGCGCGCGCCGCGGCGCTCGAAGGATGCGGAGAGCACCTCGAACTCCTCGCGGCACCAGCCGACGCCGACGCCGAAGACGAAGCGCCCGCCGGCGAGACTGTCGAGCGAGGCGATGACCTTCGCGTGGAGGACGGGATTGCGCATCGGCAGGACCATCACCGCCGTGCCGATCTGGACGCGTTCGGTGATCGCGGCGACGTAGGCGAGCAGCGTGAGCGGCTCGAGCAGCTCGGTGTCGCTCTGGAAGCGCGCGGGCAGGCGGCCGTCGGCGGCGTAGGGGTAGCGGGACGTGAACTCGCGGGGGAAGACGACGTGGTCGCTGACCCAGAGCGAGGCGTAGCCCGACTGCTCGGCCGTCGTCGCGAAGGTGGCGAGGTGCTCGCGGGTGGCGTCGGGGCCGGTCTGCGGCAGCACGAGCCCGATGTCCACGCCGACGCCCCTTCTCGCGAACGGGTCCTCACTACGGGTTCTCCCGCGGATGGCCGCTACGGTACGCTACCCGACGCGAGGGCGCTCAAGGGGAGGTGGACGGCATGGGCGAGTTCGAGGGCAAGGTGGCGCTCATCACCGGCGCCGGTTCGGGCATCGGGCGCGCCTCGGCGGTGGCGTTCGCGCGCGAGGGCGCGCACGTTGTGGTCGCCGACATCAATGGCGAGGGCGCCGAGGAGACCGTGCGCCTCGTCGAGGCGGAGGGCGGCGGCGGGAGCGCCGTCAGGGTCGAGCTGACGGACCCGGCAGCCGTCGCGGAGCTGGTGCGCGGCATCGCCGAGGCGCACGGGCGGCTCGACTTCGCGCACAACAACGCCGGCATCAACGACGCGCCCTCGCTGCTGGCGGAGCTGAGCGACGAGCGCTGGGACCGCATGATCGCGATCAACCTGACCTCGGTCTTCTACTGCCTGCGCGAGGAGCTGCCGCTGATGGTCGCCGGCGGCGGCGGAGTGATCGTCAACACCTCGTCCGGCGCGGGCGTCTTCGCCTCGGCGAACATCGCGCACTACGCCGCCGCCAAGCACGGCGTGATCGGCCTCACCCGCAGCGCGGCGATCGAGTACGGCGAGCACGGCGTGCGCGTGAACGCGGTCTGCCCCGGCCTCGTCGACACGCCGATGCGCGGCCGCCACGTCAGCTACGACTCGGAGCACTCGCAGCGCACGCTGGCGTTCTCGGGCGGCCGGGTGAACCCGCCCGAGCTGATCGCGGACACCGCCGTCTGGCTCTGCCGCGAGGAAGCCGCCAACGTCAACGGGCAGGCGCTGCTCGGCGACGGCAAGTACGGGCCGGAGCTGCGCCTCGGCAGCTGGCAGCACTGGGTGCCGCTCGAGCAACTGACGGGCGGGTAGCGCCTTCCGGGGGCGGTCCTCGGGGCTGCGAGCTAGGGATGGTCTGAACAGGTGGCGTATCGGGCGCGGTGCGGGTCGATCGGCGTGCCGAGCCGCGCTGTGGGGCCCGATGCCGCGGTTCAGGGGGCGATCCTGCCCCCATTCCGCTGCGGGATCGCCCGCGGGAGCGATTCCGGACGCACGGCTCCCGTGATCACGCGAGTTGAGGCTCGGCCCGCAGCAGGTTCGTGAAACCGAGCAGCAGCGCGAGACGCTGGCGGTTCTTCTCAAGACCCCGGTAGCGGACCTGCGCGTACCCGAAGTGCCGCTTCACGTAGAGAAACGGATGCTCCGCCTTCGCACGCACCGAGGCCTTCCGCCGCTCCGCCTCTGCCTCAGCACCCCCCGGCAGCAACTGCCGCCTGAGACCCGGGCGCATCGCCACCTGCCAGCTCACCCCCGACCCCGCGTGCTCCGGGCGCTTCTCCGCTCCCCTGGTAGCCGGCATCGCCCCACACCGCGCTCTCAGCGCCGTGCAGCAGGCGGTGCGCCTCGGTCACGTCGGCGATGTTCGCCGCCGTCGTGTGCACGCTGTGGACCAGCCCCGTCCGCGCATCCGTGCCGCTGTGGAGCTTCATCCCGAAGTACCACTGCCGGCCCTTTCTGGTCTGATGCATCTCGGGGTCGCGCGCACGTTCCCGGTTCTTCGTCGAGGACGGCGCGCTGATGATCGTGGAGTCGACGATCGTCCCCTCGCGCACCTGCAGCCCCTGCCGTGCCAGATGCGCGTTGATCGTCGCGAACAGCTCCGTTCCCAGCTGCTGGCGCTCCAGCAGGTGGCGGAACTGGAGGATCGTCGTCTCATCGGGAATCGGCTCGGAGAGGCTGAGACCGGCGAACTCGAGCATCGAACGGGAGTCGTAGAGCTCCTGCTCCATGCCGGGGTCGCTGAGGTTGAACCAGAGCTGCAGGCAGTGGATGCGCAGCATCACGCGCAGCGGGTAGGGGCGGCGCCCGCGGCCGCGCTTCGGGTAGACGGGCGCGATGCGCTGCTCCAGCTCAGCCCAGGGGACGAGCCCGTCCATGCGCTCGAGGAACGTCTGCCGCCTCGTCTTGACCTTCTTGTGCTCGTACTCGACGCTGCCGAACGAACGCTGCTGCATGGGGCGCCCCCCTTCCCGGGTCCGCCCCATGATCGCATCCGCTCACGCGCTCAGGCGAGTTGTTCAGACCATCCCTAGGGCCTGTTTACATTTCGCGGCATACGGCCCTACCGGTCTCTATCGTCCACCTACTGGCTAGGTGCTGTGTGCATTAGCGAGCAGAGGGGCTCCAGCCGGGTTTTCGTACACACGTACTCTTGACAGGTGTTAGTCGTCGACCAGCACGAACCAGACGGCTGCGAATCGCGTTCTGTAGTCCAGGCGGTAGAACAGATGCACCCTGTTCCACGCGATCACGTGTACGTCCTCGTAGTCTGGCCCGTGATGCGCTCGACGGCCTCATTGATCGTGGTCGCATCCACCCGGAGCGATTCAGTGGCTTGGCGGAATGCGAGCCGATCGCACGGGGCCGAGGGCGCCTGCACGCCGTCCTCGGCCATCACACGAAACGATTCCCCGCTTAGGATGAGCGAATGCCCCGGATGGGCCGGGGGCGTCTGCAAAGTGGTCGCGGAACCGCCCCACGACCGAGGAACCTCGTTACTCCACGGGGCGGCTCCGGGACCAGGAAGGTCTCGACAGCCATGCTGTCCTCCCTGGACTTCAACGAGCGCGCCGAGCTGCACGGTGATCTGCGGGTCATCGCCCGCGCGCTGGAGGCGGCTATGGTCGCCGTCGACCTGCCAACTGCCACTGTCCGCGATCTCCCCGCAGAGTACGAGCGGGTCTGGAACCACCATGTGGCCTTCACGGGGGAGGTGTTCCGGTTCGCGGGGCAGCTCCTGCCGCGGGGCGCGCTCGGGACACTCAAGACCGACCTCGAGGACCGGCCGCGAGAGCGGCTGGATGCGAAGCCAGCGTACCTGTCTCTCACCATCCCCGAGTGGTTGGACGCGCTGAACTCCCTCGGTGATGAGCCGGAGTGGCCTTGACGTGGCGCCCGGCATCTCCCGAGGCTTCTACGTCAACTTCGACCCGCCGACGCAGGCCAACATGATCCACCGCGCGGCGTGCCGTCACGTGGCGCGGTGGGCGCACCTTGAGAAGTCCGTGGGCCGCTGGGAACGCTACGACACGTTGGTCACGGCCATGACGGCCGCAGGCGTCAACGTGAGGTACTGTGCCGACTGTCTCCCGCGAACATAGAGGCCATGCCCCCTGATATCCCTGACGATGCCGACAGCTCCCTCATTGATCACGAAGCACTGGCCTTCCTACCGCTTCTTGGCTCAAAGGCCGGCGGCGGTTCCGCCGGACACCCGGGATCTCTCGATGACTGGCGCAATGGCCTGGATCAACTAGAAGCCGAGCGCGTCCTTGCCGAGCAGCTGGCGCAGCACCTGCACCTGCCCGTAGTGCTCGCGCCCATGCGCGATCACGACCTGCCCCAGCGTCTCGATGCGCGCCCGCTCGGTCATCTGGCCGGCGATGCGGGCCGGGGTCGTGCCGACGAGGAAGGCCTCGTCCATCGCCTCGATCTTCGGTAGCACGGCGTCGCGCACGAGTTGGCCGTAGCCCGCGAGTTCGGCCGCGCCGGGGAACTGCAGCGCTCCCGACTCGTCCTCGGTCATGCCGGTGCCCTGGTCGATGCGCGGCATGTCCCACTCCGCGTGGAGGCCTTCGGTGACCCAGACCGGCCGGTCGCGGTGGAAGACGAAGTTGACGATGTTGTCGATCGTCCGCAGCACGTGCCAGACGTGGAAGCCGACCGAGGGGCCGCCCTCCAGCGGCTGGGCGTTCAGCTCCTCGGTGCTGAGCTCCTCGATCGAGGCGTTGAGGTCGCCGAGCAGGTTGCCGACCAGTTGGGCGAGCGGTGCGGCGAGCGCGCTCGGTGTGGCGTCGGCGGTCGAGTCGGTCATGGCGTCCTCCCGTGGAGCGGTAGCGGGGTGCGGCGGTCTCGCGTCAGGGTAGCGCGATCGCGTAGGCGAGGGCGCTGCGAGGCGATGCGGCTGCCTCGCAGAGGCCGTCGTCGGGTCGGTAGGACGTCGCCATCACGCGTCCGTGCCGCCATGCGCCGCTGCGCCGCACGCGGTGGCCGCGCCGTTCGAGTGCGGACAGCGTGTCCTCCTCGATGCGTGTCTCCGCGTCGATGAGGCCGGGGTTGGCGAGGCGCGGGTAGAACGACTCCGGCCAGTGCTCGCTGTGCACCGTCGGCGCGTCGATCGCCTGCTGCAGGTCCTCGAAGCCGAAGTCGACAATGTTGAGCAGGAAGTGCAGCGACCACTGGTCCTGCTGATCGCCGCCGGGCGTGCCGAAGGCGATGCGCCGTCCGTCCGGCAACTCGGCCAGCGAGGGCGTGAGCGTGGTGCGCGGGCGCTTGCCCGGCGCCAGCGCGTTCGGGTGCGCGGGGTCGAGGACGAACATCTGCGCCCTCGTGCCGACCGGGAAGCCGAGCTGCGGGATCGAGGGCGAGGACTGCAGCCAGCCGCCGCTCGGCGTGCAGCTCGCGAGGTTGCCCCAGCGATCGACGGCGTCGCAGTGCGTCGTGTCGCCGCGGCCGGCCGCGCCGAGCAGCGCCTCCGGCTCGGCGCGCGGCAGCCCGGCCGCGCTCAGCGACTCGCCGTCAGCACCGTCCGCTCCGTCCTCCGCCAGCAGCGGCCAGCCCTCGGGCAGCCGCCCGAGGCCGGGCCGCAGCTCCAGCGAGGCGCTCGAGGGGTCGACGAGCGCGCGACGGCGCTCGCTGTAGCCATCCGAGAGCAGCTCGTCGAGCGGTACGTCCACGTGGGCTGGATCGCCGTAGTTCGCCTCGCGGTCGGCGAAGGCGAGCTTGGCGCACTCGATCCAGGTGTGGAGCGCGTCGGCGCTGTTGTGGCCCATCGCCGCGAGGTCGAAGCCCTCGAGCAGCCGCAGTTGCTGGAGCATGACCGGGCCCTGCGACCAGGGCGGGCACTTCCAGACCGTGACGCCCCGGTACGTTGCCGACACGGGCGTCTCGACGGCGCCCTCGTAGCTCTCGAGGTCGGCGGCGCTGAGCAGCCCGGCGTGCGCCTCGCCCGAGGCGTCGCGCACGGGCGTGCGCAGGAGCGCCTCGATCCACTCGGCGGGCTCGCCGCGGTAGAAGGCGTCGCGTGCGGCCCGGATGCCGGCCTCGCGGCTGCCTCCCGCGGCGCGCTCGGCCTCGGCGAGGCTCGCGAGTAGCGAGGCGAGCGCGGGGTTGCGCACGCGCTCGCCGATCGCCTTCGCCGGCAGCCAGATCGCGGCCGTCGCCGGCCACTCGGCGGCGATCCGGTCGCCGGCGAGGCGCAGCAGCAGGCGCAGCGAGGGGTACATCGGGAAGCCGCGCTCAGCGAGGGCGCGGGCCGGTGCGACCGCCTCGGCGAGCGTGCGCGTGCCGAAGCGTTCGAGCAGCAGCCGCCAGGCGTCGAGCGCGGCGGGCACGGCGGCCGCCGTCAGCCCGTCGCCGGGGATGCGATCGAGGCCGAGCGAGCGGAAGTGCTCGATCGTGGCGGCGGCCGGGGCGGTGCCCTGCCCGGAGATCGCGTGGGTCTGCTCGCTGGCGGCGTCGTGGTAGAGGATCGGCGCCTCGCCGGCGAAGCCGTTCATGTGCGGCTCCAGCACCTGCAGCGCGAAGCCCATCGCGCAGGCGGCGTCGGCGGCGTTGCCGCCCTCGGCGAGCATCTGCGCCCCCACCTGTGCGGCGAGGTAATGGCCGGCGCTGACTGCGCCGCCGTAGCCGCGAACGGTCGGCCGCGTGGTGAAGGCCATCGCCGCCGAGTCTAGCGCTCCGCCCTCGCTGGAGGTTCATGCGCATCAGAAGTGACTGTTACCGTACTTCGCACTAGTTGCGTCACAAATCGGTTACCGACCACACGCTCCGATCGCGCTGCGGCTCGCCCGTTTCGCGTTCGTAGCGCCGCCGCTGCTAACCAGCGTTGCACGGCGGCGCCGGGCCAAGCGCAGGCAGCGGCGGACTCGCCACTCGAGGAGACGGCGCTACCGGACCTGCCGCCTCGCGTCCCACACGCGGTCGCGCAGTTGCTCGCGCTCACGTTGCAGGGCGGCGGGTTCATTTGGGTGAAACGCGCTTTGAGCTCCTGCTCGGCGTTGCGCTCGATGAGGCCGGATTCGCGCAAGCGCCGGTAGGGCGCCCGCGGCTCATCGTCGCGCCGCGTCAGGTGCGGTCAGCGGCGGGCGTCCAGCAGGGCGGCGCCGCCGGACCAGTCGAGCAGGCGGGCATCCGCTGTGAGGAGGCGGTGGCCTTCAAGGGCGGTGGCGAGGATGAGGCGGTCGGCGGGATCTCCGTGGAGGTCGCGCAGGCTGCCGGCGCGGGCGGCGATCGCGCCATCGACGGGGATCTCGACGAGGCCGTGGTCGAGCAAGGCGCGCCGCCACGCAGCCGGCTCCGCGGGTAGCTCGATCCTGCCCTTCTCCCTCAGCATGGCCACCTCCCAGAAGCTGATGGCGGAGACGCCGGCGTTGCCGGCCTGCCACTCACCTTCGACAAGCTGGCGGGCAGCGCGACCCACCTGGGAGCGGCCATGCCAGAACCACACCAGGACATGCGTGTCCAGCAGGATCATGGGTTGAGCACGCGGTCCGGGTCGGACTCGGCCTCCCACTCCACGTCGATCGGTTCGATGATGTCGCCGTGGATGGCGATTTCACCGCCTGCGCCGAAGAGCGTCCTCGGCTTACCCTCGCAGGGCGCCAGCCTCGCCACGGGCTTGCCGCGCTTGGTGATGACGATCTCCTCGCCGCTTTCGGCAATCTCGTCCATGAGGGCGAGGCACTTGGCCTTGAACTCGGACGCCTTCATGGTGCGCGTCCCGCCGCCGGTCGCTTTCTCGATGGCCATGTCGCCCCCCTGCCAAGTGACCACTACTCTAGCAGTTCCTGACCAGTTCGGGAGTGGGCGGATCTGAGCCTGTCTCCGGACTGGGTCTTGAGATCGCATGAGAGCCGATCCCCTGGCTGTAGCGGTCGCTCACGTCGTTACCGGCGGTCACGAGCCCCGCGTATCCCAGCTTCCTTCTCTCTACGACAAGGCCGCCACGTCGGCCTTGCGGATCAGACGACTCTCATGGACGACAGGCTCATATCAGCGCGACCACGAAGTACTC
The DNA here is from genome assembly GCA_965261685.1 of Dehalococcoidia bacterium. Taxonomy (GTDB): domain Bacteria; phylum Chloroflexota; class Dehalococcoidia; order UBA2979; family UBA2979; genus VXMT01. The sequence continues at coordinate 516,385 of CBDHDI010000028.1, read as the reverse complement.
AGGTACAGGGCCAGGCGGGCGAGGTGCGAGCGTGAGCAAGCCCCCACAAACTCCAGGGAGTGCCAATCGAGAGTCGAGAGTCGTCCGGTAACGTCTGTTGTGATGCACGCGGCGCGATCCCGGTAACAGATCCAATGATGCGATCCGGGAGGTTCACGCGAGCGGGTGGGTTCCGCCATAGTGGCGGGGCCGCTCGCGCCGCTGCGCCATTGAGGGCGCGACGGCGGGCGCTGCGGGACGGGAGACGGCCGATGAGCGGGACGGCGGAATGGGGAGCGCTGAACGGCGTGCGCGTGATGGAGTTCACCGTCGTCCTCGCCGGACCGGTCTGCGGCATGCTGCTTGCGCAGATGGGCGCCGACGTCGTCAAGATTGAGCCGCCGATGGGCGACCCGCAGCGCCGCAACGGCAGCGTGGTCCCGGGCGAGAGTAAGCACTATCAGGCCTACAACCACGGCAAGCGCAGCCTCGTCGTGGACCTCCGCGAGGAGCGCGGCCGCGAGCTGATCCATCGCATCATCCCGCAGTTCGACGTGGTGCTGACCAACTACCGCCCCGGCGTCGCCGCGCGCCTCGGCATCGACTACGAGACGCTGCGGCAGTACCGCCCGGACCTCGTCTACCTGGAGATGAACGCCTTCGGCTTCCACGGCCCCGAGGCCCCGCGCGCGGGCTCGGACGTGGTCGTGCAGGCCTACGCCGGGCTGATCGCCGGCGGCGGGCAGGTCGACGAGGACGGCGCGCCCCGCTCGGCGCTCTCGATCGCCCTCGCCGATCACATGACGGGCGCGGCCTCGGCGATGGGCATCGCGGCCGCGCTCTACCACCGCGCGCAGACCGGCGAGGGGCAGCTCGTGCGCGGCTCGCTGCTGCGCTCGACGCTGTTCGCGCAGGGCTCGGCGGTGATGCGCGAGCCGGTCACCGACGCCTCCAGCCGCGACGTGATGACGGCCGAGCTCGAGGCGATCCGCGAACGCGGCGGCGACTACGCCGAGCAGGTCGCCGCGCACAACGAGCGGCGCGGCCTCGGCGCGGGCTTCAACCTCTACTACGGCGGCTACCAGGCGCAGGATGGCGGGCTCTTCTTCGGCGCACTCAGCCCCGCCGGACGCGACACCATCCGCCGCGCCGTCGGCGCCGAGGCCGAGCGCTCCGATGATCCCGACTACGACGTCTACGACGCCGAGAACATCGCCGAGGCGCGCGAGTGGAAGCGCACGATCCAGGAGCGGATCCGCACGAAGACCGCCGCGGAGTGGCGCGCGATCCTCGACGAGGCGGGCGGTGCGCCGGTCTCGCAGGTGCAGTTCGCCGAGGAGATGTCGGACGACCCGCACGTGCAGGCCGAGGGCATGATCTGGGACATCGAGCACGAGATCACCGGCCCGCAGCGCGTCGTCGGCCCGATCGTCGAGATGGAGGGCACACCGACGCAGGTACCGCACGCGGCGCCGCCGCTGGGGCGGCACACCCACGAGATCCTCGAGGAGCTGGGCGTCGGCGCCGAGGATCGCGCGGACCTGCTGGCCGAGGGCGTCATCCGCGACGACACCGCGACGGACGGGTCGCGCTCACGATGAGTCTTGAGCCCGCGCTCCGCGCGGCGATCGTCGAGGCGCTCTCGCGCTGGGACCTCGCGGGCGAGGCCGAGCTGCTTGGCGGCGGCGCGGCGAACGAGCACTGGCGCATCGCCAGCGGCGAGGAGCGCCCGCACGTGCTGCGGCGCTATCACCCGCGGCACGGCGCGGACGACATTGTCTACGAGCACCGCGTGCTCGCCTTCCTCGAGGCGCGGGACTGGCCGGTGGCGGCGCCGATCGCGGACGGCCGCGGCCGCACGCTCGCCGAGACCGACGCGGGGCTGTGGGCGCTGTTTCGCTGGCGCTCGGGTGAGCCCGCCCCGCCGGACGCGCCGCTCTACCTGCAGCGCAAGGGCGCGCTGCTCGCGCTGCTCCACTCCGACCTCGCCGAGGCTCCGGACTTCGGGCAGCGTCCCGGCTTCGGCCGCGCGGACGACCTCGACGCCTGCGTGCGCGCCGACGGGCACGAGGACATCGAGGCGCTGCTCGCCTGGTATGCCGGGCGCGACGAGGCTCGGGCCGGGGCGCTCGCGGACGCCCTCGCGCGCAATCGCGAGGCACTCGCGGAGGGCGGCTTCGAGGAGTTGCCGGATCAGCTCGTCTACTTCGAGTGCCTGGGCGCGAACGTGTTGTTCCGGGAGGACACCGTGACGGCGATGCTCGACTTCGACCTCACGCATCGCAACGCACGCGTTGCCGACATCGCGCGCAGTCTCGCGGTGGACTGCGGCCTCTCCGCGAAGCGCGCCGGCGCCTGGCTGGCGGGCTACGCGAACCTGGCGCAACCGCGGCTCGACGAGGCGGAGGCGGCGCTGATCGCCCCGCTGATCACCGCCGCCGAGCTCTGGAACACCGTGCTCCCGCTCTCGATCGGTGCGCGCTGGGGGAACGAGGCGCAGATCCGCTCCGCCGAAGCCTCGATCGATCGCCGCCTCGCGCTCAGCGAGGCCGGAGAGCGCGTCCTCGCCGCCGTCGCCGCCCAGGCCGCACGGACCTGACGCCGCGCTTCCCTCCCTCTTCTGGGGGGGCTGTTTCGATCGGATGCGAGGATACCTCGCAGTGCCCCCCACACCCCCATCCCGGACGAGCGCGCGCAGGCTGCTTCTGTTGACGCGGGGATACCCCGCAGGGCCGCTCTGGCCCACCCACCCGCCCTCGGATTTTCTTTCTGTGGGGGCGCAGCCCCCACGCCCCCTCGGTCCATCGCACTTGCGCGGCCTTCGAGGGCGGTCCGGCTCCCTCTCCCCTTGCGGGAGAGGGCGGGGGTGAGGGGTCCGCCGCGCGCCAGCACGGCGAGCGAGGGCAGGCGATGATCGGCGAACACGGTGGCTGGAGTCGCGTGGCTACAGGGTCCTGAGATTCTGGAACGACGATGTGCTGCTGCGTCTGACCCCCGTGCTCGAGGGCGGTCGCACTGGCACTCCGCGAGTCACCTCCGGAACCCCCTCACCCTAACCCTCTCCCGCCAGGGGAGAGGGGATCGGAGGGGGCTGCGGTGCCCGGAGTCCACCTCTCCTCGGGGATACCGGGTGGGCCGAGGGGTGACGTTTCGTCCTCCGCTGCTGCAGCGGCGGCACTTTGCCGGAGGGGCCCTCACCCCCGCCCGGAGGGAGGTCGGGGCGTGCGCCCGGCTATACCGCCAGGATCCCCTGCACCACCAGCCCGACCGCGAGCACCGCCAGCAGCACCCCCGTGAGCCGCGCGAGCGCATCGAGGGCCGCGCGTCCGGCGCGCGATTGCGGCTGCGGCGCCCGCGCCAGCCACAGCGCGGAGAGCGCGACGAGGCCGATCGCGACGGCGGCGGTCTGCGCCTCGCCGGCACGCTCGCCCCAGGAGACGGCGACGGCCAGCGCGGCGGGGGTAGCGAGCAGCGGGACCGCGAGCGGTGCGAGGACGGCGTGGCGTCCGGCGCCGGCCGCGGCCGCGACGCTCTCCTCGATGGCGCGGCCGCGCAGCAGCGGGCGCGCCGCGCCCGCGAGCATGACGAGGCCGGCGGCGATGTCGAAGCTGGCGGCCGAGACGTCCAGCAGGTCGAGCAGCGGCCCGTGCAGCACGGCGGCGAGCAGCAGCAGCGCCGCGGCGATCGCTCCCGCCGCCGCGAGCAGCCCGGCGCGTCCCTTCGGAGGCAGCGGCTCCGCCGCGGCCAGCGAAGCTGCCGAGGCCGGCGGGTTCAGCGCCGCCCAGAACACGATCAGCAGCAGCGGCAACTCACTCATACTGCGCGTTCCTCCTTACCCCTTACCCCTCACCCTAACCCTCTCCCTCAAGGGGAGAGGGGATGCATTGCGTCTCGATCACGGCGCCGGCCCGGCGAGCAGCACGTCGGGCGAGCGGTTGCTGCGGCCCTCGATCGCGTCCGAGGCGTAGAGCAGCCCGGAGAGCGCGTGCTGCTGGTCGTCCATGCGCGTCAGGCCGCCGCTCAGCCAGGCGCCGCGCACGCGATCCGGGTTCGCGTAGCCGCGCGCCTCGCCGTCGTCGATCTGCCGCCGTGCCAGCAGGCCCGCGCCGATCGCCAGCCGCTCCTCGATCGTGGAGCGCAGGTCGGCCATCCGCTCGTCGGCCGTCGAGAGCCGCCAGAGCGCCGACATGCCCTCGATCCAGGTGCCGAAGGCGGATGCCGGCACCTCGTAGCGGATCAGCCGTCCGGGGCCGCCGAAGAGGCCGTGCTGGCGCTGCGTCTCGACGCGGATGAGCAGGCCGAAGCGTCCCGCGAGGCGTCGCGCGTACTCGATCTCCGGCTCGCTCAGCCCCCACTCCGCCATCTCGGCGAGGCCGTACGCCGCCCAGTGGTCTGCGAGCGGCTGCAAGCGCACGCCCTCGACCTCGTCGCGGCGGGTGGTGATGAAGATCGAGGCGGCGCGGGCGTGTTCGTCCCAGCCCTCGCCGGGGAACGCCTCGTGCAGCAGCGCCAGCGCCCACAGCGCCTCGCCGGGGTAGTAGCGCGAGGTGCCGACGCGGTCCGGTTCGCCCGCGTGAATCTCCCAGGCGACGAGGAAGCCGCCGTCCGGGCGCTGCATCGCCGCGAGGAAGGCGCCGAGCTCGTGCATCAATGCGTCGTGGCGCGGGTCGCCGGTCGCGAGCCGCCGCTCGGCGAGGGCGACGGCCATCAGCGCGGTGCCGCCCACCTTCGCGCGCGCGCCCGCCTTGTCCGTCAGCGCCGCCCAGCCGTCGCGGCGGTAGAGATGCGCGGTCATCCACTCGACGGCGCGGTCGGCGGCGGCGAGCGCCTCGAGGTCGCCGTCGCGGCCGGCAGCCTGGAAGAGCGCCATCGTGACGCCGGCGTGGCGGACCTCGTTGTAGTCGTCCGGCGTGATGTCGTGGGCGGCGTCGTAGATGTAGAGGTAGCGCCCCTCGCTGCTGACGGCCTGCGCGCGTTGCATCCAGCCGCTGGCCGCGGAGACGGCGGTGCGCAGCTCCGCGGCGCTCGCGGGGTCGCGGCCCTCGGCGGGGACGACGACGAGCCGCAGCGCGATCAGCAGCAGCAGCCAGCCGCCGAGCCGCAGCCAGCCGCGGCGCGGCCAGCCGAGCCAGCGAGGTGCGTCCGTGGATGCGTCGCCGCTCATCGCGTGCGCAGCCTAGCGGGTTCGGGAGGTCGGGGCGCCGTGAGCGAGCGGCGGGCGCATTGCTGGAGTCTTCCGCAATGTTGGACAGGGTCGCCAGCGGCGCTACCCTCTGCTTGCGACACCGCCAGTCAGGAGAGGGTCATGAACGCACGCCAACTCGCGGAGAAGATGGCGCGCCTCGGCGGTGCGATTCTCGGGCATGCTATCCGTGGCCACGCCGATGATGATCCGCCGAACACGGACTCGTTGTTCGAGTGTGCGCTGGAGTTCACCGAAGAGCTGCCCAGCCGCACCGCTAGCGCGTTCAGCGGCGTTCGAGCCCTGTACATCCCGGTGCTAGGCATGCTTTATAACGTGGCCCAGCGACTCATCGACGCGAAGGACCGAGGCCGTGCCCCAAACCCCGCCGATGAGGCGCTTATCGTGCTATGCAATCGGCTGTTCAACGAGTCGTTCGCCGGCTACACCGTGCTGAGCCACGGCTTGCTGGGGGCGGGCCAGCACCATCTGCGAGCAGCTCTCGAAACCGCCAATCTTGCCGGCCTGTTCGTGCTCAGACCCGAGCACGCGGAGCGTTGGCTGGGCGGCAAGGTGTACTCGCCGGGCGAAGTCCGGAAGCTCGTTGACGCTCCAGAGGAGATGCGCGAGTGGTATTCGCGCCTATCCGCGATGACGCACACGAACTACACCGCTTCTGGCGCGAGCGTCTACACGTTGAATCGCGAAGGCGCGCAGGCACTCTTCTACGGGGGGCATCAGGCTCCGCGCGCAATGGCCTCCGAGGCGATGGCATTCGTTTGGGTTGTGTTGACCTTCCTGCGGCTCTTCTACCACCGCTACTCCGAGCAGTTGGAAGAACTGTCGCTGCTGTGGCCGCCCGAAGTCGCTGCGACGGTCGGTGAAAGCGATTTCACGTGGGACCGCTTTCTCGAGTTCTTCGGATGGATGGCCAAACAGGTCCAGGACGAGATCATCGCGCTTCCCGAGGATGACGTTCGGACGCCGGAGTGGGCCGAAAAGATCCTCTCGGACTGGGCTTCGCACTCACCCGACGAACAGATGACCCAGCAATAAATGCTGGCCTGACCAAGCCACCCGAGGCCGGAGTCCGTGTAGCGGGCCAGATGCCATCGTGAGCGCACCCTCGCGCGCTCCGCAGCCGGAGGAGCGCCCGCGTCAGCGCGGCGCGGGTGGCCGCCAGTCGGCGGGGGCGGCCTCGGACAGCACGCCGTCGGCCATCTCCAGCACGCGCCCGACGTGTTCGATCATCAGCGGGTCGTGGGTGGCGGCGATCACCGTGGTGCCCTCGGCGGTGATCTCGTGCAGAAGCTCGAAGATCTGCGCCCCGGTCGCCGAGTCCAGCTCGCCGGTCGGCTCGTCCGCGATCAGCAGCGCGGGCCGGTTGGCGATGGCGCGCGCGATCGCGACACGCTGCTGCTCGCCGCCGGAGAGCTCGTAAGGGCGGTGGTCCGCGCGCGGGCCGAGCCCGACGAGCTCCAGCACCTCGTTCGACCGCTCCGAGGCGGCGCGGCCGTGCACCCCGGCGATGCGCAGCGCCAGCTCGACGTTCTCGCGCGCCGAGAAGAGCGGCAGCAGGGCGAAGGACTGGAAGACGAAGCCGATGCTGTGACGGCGCAGCGCGGTCAGCCGCCCCTCGCTCGCGCTGGAGACCTCCTCGCCCTCGAGGTGCACGCTGCCGCTGTCGGGGCGGTCGAGGCCGGCGATGAGGTTGAGCAGGGTGGTCTTGCCGGAGCCGGAGCGCCCGCGCAGCGCGACGAACTCGCCGCTGTAGACCTGCAGCGTCACGTCGCGCACCGCGTGCACGACGGCGCCCGCGCCGTGGAAGCTGCGATTCAGCTCGCGCACGTCGACCAGCGCCTCGCTCATGTCGCCTCCCCGGGCGGCGCGCTGGGCGGCGTGGGCGGCGGCAGGTTCGAGAGCGCGCGGGCCGGCGGTCCGGCCGGTGCGCCACTGTCGGCGCGCACCTCGATGTGGTCGCCGACGAGGTTCACGCGTGCGCGCCTGCCGAGGCCGAGCGCGTCCGCGATCTCGCGCGGCACCTGCAGCCGTCCGCTGCGGTCGACGACGGCGTACTCGTCGACGTCCGACTGCTCCTCGCGGGAGAAGCGCGTGCGGCGCACGATCTCGGCGCTGGTCTTGCCGTCGCGGAAGGCGACGACGCGGTGCACGCGATCGATGATCGAGGCGTCGTGGGTGACGATCACGATCGTGACGCCGGTCCGCTCGTTGATCTCGGCGAAGACGTCGAAGACCTCGCCGGCAGTCGCGCTGTCCAGCTCGCCCGTCGGCTCGTCGGCGAGCAGCAGCGGCGGGTCGTTGGCGAGGGCGACGGCGATGGCGACGCGCTGCTGCTCGCCGCCGGAGAGCTGGTCGGGGCGGTTGCGCTCCTTGCCGCCCAGGCCGACGCGTTCCAGCAGGTCCTGGGCGCGCTCGCGCGCCGCGCCCCGCGAGGCGCCCTCGATCATCATCGGCATCTCGACGTTCGCGCGTGCGCCGAGGTAGGGGATGAGGTTGCGGCCCGTCTGCTGCCAGACGAAGCCGACTTCGGTGCGGCGGTAGTCGACCAGCTCCTCGGCGGGCGTGGTCAGCAGATCGCGCCCGCCCACCTCGACCTTGCCGGCCGAGGGCTGGTCGAGGCCGGCGAGGATGTTGAGCAGGGTGCTCTTGCCGGAGCCGGAGGCGCCGACGAGGGCCATCATCTCGCTGCGGTAGACCTCGAGGTCGAGGCCGCGCAGCGCGACGACCTCGAGCTCCTCGGACTTGTAGATCTTGAACACGTCCTCGCAGCGGATGTAGGGCTGCTCGCCGGCGGCGGCGAGCGGCTCCGAAGCGGCGCGCCCGCCGGGGCGTGCGGCGCTCATGCGTCGCCCACCCGCAGGGCGCGGTGCAGCGCGAGGCGCGCGTAGAGCAGCACGACGGCGAGGACGGTAAGTACGAACACGGCTCCGAGGATGCCCCAAACGAGCGTCACTTCCAATCGCGAGACCGCCAGCGCGAACGGCGGCAGCACCTCGGCGCCCCGCTCGTCGAGTCCGAAGAAGTCCATCATCAGGCGTCCTACCTGCAGTCCCACGATCGTCCCGAGGCCCATGCCCGCCAGCACCACGAAGAGATGTTCCAGCAGTACCACGCCGAAAATCTGCACGCGCGAGAAGCCAAGCGTGCGCAGCACGGCGAACTCCAGCCTGCGCTGCTGTGCCGTCAGGTACGAGTAGATCAGGAACCCGATCGCCGAGAGCAGCAACACCGCCGCGAACGAGATCGCGAGGATGCCCTGCCAGCCCGCTGCGATCAGCGGGTCTTGCTCCTGCCGCTGTCGCTCCTCCGCGATGTCGATCTGGTAGCGCGGTTTCAACTCATCGATCGCCGCACTCGTGGCCCGTGGATCGTCCGACTTGAACCAGGCGCTGTCGTAGAGCAGCGCTTCGCCCGGGACCGCTGCGTTCGCGTCCACCTGCAGGCGGCTGGCGTGGATCAGTCCGAAGCCCGAGCTCCTGTTCGCGTTGAATGTCGGAAACAGATCGAACGAGCCGGCGTAGCGCGCTTCGAGGTGCACGCCGGAGACGGTCAGCACCGCATCGTCGCCGGGCGCCAGCTCCAGGCGCTCCGCGGTCTCGTTGTCGAGGAAGAGGAGCGTGCGTTCCTCGGGGATCGCCTGGCGCACGCCGCGCCGCCGCGGCGGCCGCTGTTCGTCCAGCCACTCGTAGCGCAGCGATGTCGCGAAGCCGGGTGGCGCGTCCGCCTCGGCCCGGACCTGATCGCTGACGCGCCGAGCGACCAGGCCCTGAAGCAGCTCCCAGCCCGGGTCCGTGAAGTCGTGCGCGAGCAGCGCGCCCTCGAACGGCGCTTCGGTCGGCTCCACGTTGCGGCGATCGAGCGGCGTCGAAGGCGGCAGCGGCGAGACCATTGCCGGACCGAAGAGCACGACGCCGCGCTGCGCGCCAATCGTGCTGCGCGTGCTCACCATCACCGCCTGGAGCGCGATCGGCCGCTCCAGCCCGATGGGCAGGACGCGACCCGAAGTTCCGCGCGGCTGTTCGAGGTCGATCGAGAAGAAGCGCCACTCCTCGGTCGCCGCGTCGCCCGGCCGGACCGCGCCGAGCGAGCTGCTCAGCAGCAGCCCGCGCGAGTCGCGGAAGACCGCAATCAGGTCCATCGCCGCGCGGATGTCGGGCATCTTCGCCCAGATCCCGAACTGACGGGCGTCGGCCGGCAGCGGGGTGTAGCTGACCGAAGTCGCGTTGCCCGCGAGCTCCTCGAGCATCGAATCCAGTGAGCGGTCGGCGAAGTCGGAGCGGAACCAGGCGACCTCGCCGAAGGATTCCGGTTCGACGGCGAGGAACTCGATGCGCGCGCTGTCGCCGTTGGCGCTGACCGAGCCGCCACGCCGGATCAGCGGGCTGGCCACCTCCGCGGGGATCGCCTCGATCGCCTCGAGGAAGGCGGGCTCGCCCCTTCGGTAGAGCGCGCGCAGGTCGGTGCCGCGCGCGTCGGCGCCGGCGGCGTAGGAGGTGCGGTCGTCGTAGGAGCGTTCGAGCGTTGCCGAGAAGGTGGCGCCGAACATCCCGACGCCGGTGGCGAGCATCAGCATCAGGATCAGCCGCGAGTAGTGCGTCGGATTCCTCGCGAGGGCGCGCGTGCCGACGAGCAGCGCGACGCCGCGGCCGCGCGCCACCAGCCAGGCGGCGAGCCGTAGCACCAGCGGAAAGAGCCGCAGGAAGACGATCCCGGCGGTGAGCATCGCCACTGCCGGCGTGGTCAGCAGGAAGGGGTCCGCCTGCGGCTCCCCGAAGAGTGGCTCGTCGAACAGATTGTCCTCGCGCCGTAGCCGCCAGAACACGATCGCGAGCAGCAGCACGAGCGCGACATCGAGGTAATAGCGCAGGAACAGCGGCGAGCGCCTCGGGCGGGCCGCGTTGCGCTTGAAGCCGATCACCGTCTGCCGCGTCGCCTGCCAGGCGGGGACCATGAAAGCGAGGAAGGCGAGCAGCGCACCACCGCCGGCCAGCGCGAAGGAGAGCCCGGAAAGGTGGACCTCCAGCGGCGCGCCGCCCGAGAGATCGGCGAATGCGGGTGTCGGACCAAGCGCGGCGATCACGGCCGCCGCGAGCGGCGGCCCGGCCCCGAGGGCGAGCGCCGCAAGGATCGTGGCCTCGATTCCGTACTGCGCGAGTAACTGCGGAGTCGTCGCGCCGCGGCTGCGCAGCGTCGCGATCTCCTCGGCCTGGCGCTCCACCAGCATCGTGGAGACGACCAGCAGGTAGTAGGCGACGACGCCGCCGATCTGCAGCAGCAGCACGAAGAGCGGGATGCGCACGAAGAACAGCTTCTCGTCGAAGGTGTCCAGTACCTCCACCAGTTCCGTCTCGACACGCACCAGTTGCTCCGTCGCCCGCAGCCGCCCGTCGAGGCCTGCGAGCACCGAGGCGACCGGCGCCGCGATCCGCGAATCGAGCTGCTCGAGCTCCACCTGGTAGACGTTGCGGTAGCGCGCGGTAATCGAGGGGATCGCCCGGGCGGGCTCGCCGAAGAAGCTCTCCTCGGATACGAGCAGCAGGTAGGTGGGCCACCTCGATGTCTGCGAATCGAGCAGGTTGGTCTGGCCGTTCCAGTAGCGCTCGGAGAGGTCGTTCGGCTCCAGCAGGCCAACGATCTCGGCGGTGAGCGGGGTGACGTCCTCGTCCCAGAAGGGGTGCAGTTCAAGCCGGTCGCCGACCGTGGTGCCCAGGGCCTGCGCCGTCGCGGCGCCCAGCAGTACCTCGATCGCCCCGTCCGGCGTGACGCTCGGCTCGGGCAGGCGGCCGGCGGTGAGCGTGGTGTGTTGTAGCAGATTCGTGCGAAAGCGGAAGTTCCCGCGTGCCCGGGTGGGATCGTCGAGGTTGGGCGTGCCGCCGGGCTCGGTGGGGTAGAAGGTCGCGCTCGTCCCCTGCCGCACGATCGCGCCGCCGGTTTTGCCGAGCGAATTGCGCACGGCGTCGTCGATGCGTTGCTGCGACTCGGCGTAGAGGTGCGCGCGGATCGCGACGTTGGTCTGCGTGATGCGCACGTCGAGATCGTGGACGGGCTCTTGCTCAAGGGCGTGCACGAGGCCGAGGTCGCGGATCGCATCGGCGTAGACGACGGTGGAGGAGAGGATCGCGCCGGCGACGATCGTACCCACCACGACGCTGGCGAGCAGCCGCCAGTTGCCGAGCATGCGGCGGATCGCGAGCACCGGCAGTGAACGGTAGTGCCGCACGGCCCCGATTCTACGGGCGCAGCCGCGACTGCGCCCCTCCCGGGCGGGTGTCAGAGGCCCGTGCCCGCTAAACTCGCGCCGTGGGCGAACTCTTCTCCGTCTGGCGGTTCGCGCTGAGGCGCTTCGCCGCGAACTGGCCGCTGATGCTGCTGGTCGCGGCCGGCGCGCTGCTGGCGACCACGCTGCTGGCGGCGGCGCCGATCTACACCGACACCATGTCCGACATCGGCTTGCGCTTCCGCCTGGAGCGCGAGCTGGACCAGCCGCGCGAGCGCGCGATCAGCCTCTACGCCGAGCGTCTCCGCCTCGGCGATCCGGTGCAGCTGGCGCAGACCCGGGCCTTCGCCGAGGTCACCGAGGCGCGCGTGGGCTGGATGGGCCCGGAGCTGCTGGTCGAGCAGCGCTCCGATCCGCTGGGGGTGAGCTTCCTCTCCGCCGCCGAAGGATCGGAGCGGCGACCCTGGGCGGGCCGGCTGGTCCACCTCAGCGGCTACCAGGACCACGTCGTCGTGGTGGAGGGCCGCCTGCCCTCGGCGCAGGCGGCGACCGCCGAGGTGGTGCTCCCGGACGGCTTCCAGCGCGAGGCCGCCATCGGAGACCGCGTCCTGCTGACCGCCCGCCGCTACGACGACTGCCGCCGCGTGCCGCCCTCGGAGGAGGAGGAGGTCGCCGCCGACGAGGTGATCTGCCGGCCGAGCACGTTCGTGAGCGCCAGCCTGACGGCGCAGATCGTCGGCTTCGTGCGGCCCACCGATCCGGACGACCTGCGCTGGCAGCTCTTCCAGGACGGCTGGAGGGTCCCCGACGCTCCGGCCCTGGGCCGCTTTCCTCCCAGTGGGAGCGGGGTGATGCCGCTGCTCACCTCCGGGGCGTACTACTCCGGTGCGCTCACCACCCAGCTGCCGGAGCTGCTTTCGCGCTACCGCGCGGGCGTGGTTCCGGACCTGCAGGGGCTGGCCGTACGCGACGTGCCGCGCGCGCTCGACGACCTCGCGATCTGGCCGCTCGACCTGCGCGACGGCCTCGGCCTGTTCATCGGGGGACGCCTCGAGTTCGAGGCGGCGCTCGCGCAGTTCCGCAACGCCAGTACCTTCTCGCAGATCCCGATACTGCTGCTGCTGCTGCAGGTCGCCGGTGTGGTCGCCTTCTACATCGTGGTGCTGACGGCGCTCGCGCGAGAGCGGCAGGCGCAGGAGGTCGCGGTTTATCGCAGTCGTGGCGCCAGCACCTCGCAGCTGCTCGGGCTGACGTTGGCCGAGGGTCTGCTGATCGCGGTGCCGGCCGCGTTGCTCGGCCCGCTGCTCGCCGTGCTCGCCGTCTCCGCGCTCGGCTACACGCCGGCCTTTGCGGAGATCACCGGCGGCGCCGCCCTGCCGGCGTCCTTCAGCGAGGACGCGCTGCTGCTCGCCGCCGCCGGGGCGGTGCTCGCCCTCGTGGCGATGCTGCTGCCGGCGCTGGGCGTGGTGCGGCGCGCGATCGTCGACGCGAAGCGCGAGCAGGCGCGCCCGCCGGGGCGCACCTGGTTCCGGCGCTACCACCTGGACCTCGCGCTGGTGGCGCTCGCACTGCTGCTCTACTGGCAGCTCGAACGCCGCGGCGCCGTCTTCGACCCTCAGTCGGTCGGTGGCTGGCAGGCAGACCCGCTGCTGCTGCTCTCGCCGCTGGTGATGACCGTCGCGGCGGCGGCGCTGGTGCTGCGGCTCTACTCGCCGCTGCTGCGGCTGATCGCCTGGCTGTTGCGGCCGTTGCGAGGCACCGCCGTCACGCTCGGCATCGGGCGTGCCGGGCGCGATCCGGCCGCGAGCGCGCGGCTGCTGCTGCTCGTCTCCACGGCGGTCGCCGTCGGCGCCTTCGCCGCCTCCTACGCCCCGACGGTGGACGGCTCATACGAGGACCGTGCGCGCTACAACCACGGCGCCGACCTGCGCGCCGGCATTGGCGACTTCCGCCGGCCCGAGGCCGCCGAGGGGCTGGAGCGGCTGCGCGCCGTCGAGGGCGTCGAGCGGGCGGTGGTCGTGCATCGCAGCAAGGCCGGCCTGCTCGGCGGCGGGGCCGTCTCGCTGCTGGCGATCGACGACCGCGCCGAGGCGGCCTCGATGCTCTGGTTCCGCGAGGACTTCGCGGACGAGCCGCCCGCGAGCCTGCTCTCCCGCCTCGATCTCGGCGTGCCGCTCGAGGCCGGCCTCGCACTGCCGGACGACACCGTCGCCCTCGAGATCCACGCCTACACGGAGATCTCACCGCGGATCGGCAGGCTGCGCGCCTGGGTGCGCGACGGCGACGGCGACTACCACGAGGCGGTGTTCAGCGCGCCCGTCCCCAAGAGCTGGACCGTGCTCCGGACCGAGTTGCGGCCGGGCCTGACGCCGCCGTTCACGCTGGCGGGCGTGCGCTTCAGCGACCTGCGCGTCCTCGTCAACAACGACGGCGCGCTCTTCCTCGACGACGTGACGGCCGTGCGCAGCGGTGGCGAGCGCGTGGTCATCGAGGCATTCGAGGACGAGTTCGGCTGGACGATGTACTCGCAGCGCGGATCCACGGAGACGTTCGGGCCCTCGAACGAGCGCTCGCAGTCGGGCGCGACGTCGGCGCGCTGGACCTGGACGCGCGAGGTCGGCGGGCGCTCGCGCGTACTCGCGGCCAGCAACCCGGCGGTCCCGCTGAACGCGATCTTCAGTGAGAGCGCGCTGGCGTACTTCGGCGTGCAGCCGGGCGATCGGACGACCGCGCTCCTCGGCGACGAGTTCGCGGTGCCGCTGATCGTGCGCGGCACGGCGAGGCTGTTCCCCACGCTCAGTCCGGGCGGCTTCATGATCGTCGACTACCAGCAGCTGCGCTCGATCGCGGGCGCCCTCGGATCGTCGGTCCAGCAGCAGCCCACGGAGCTGTGGATCGAATTCGCCGAGGGCGTCACGCTCGCCGAGCAGGAGGCGATCGCCGCCCTGACGCGCGATCCGGAGTGGATCCAGTTCGCGGTCGGCGAGCCGCTGCTGCTGGCCGACCGCCTGGACGAGATCGCCTCCGATCCGACGTTGCAGGCGCCCGGCGGCGGCATCCTGCTGCTCGCCTTCGCCGGGGCGATGGGCGCGGCGCTGCTGGGGTTCGTGGTCTCGCTCGCGATCACGCTGCGAGGGCGCACGCTGGAGGTCGCCGTGCTGCGCTCACTGGGCGCTTCGCGGCGCGAGTTGCTGCGCGCCTTCGCCTTCGAGTGGGGCGTGGTGCTGCTCTTCGGGTCGCTGATCGGCGTGCTGCTGGGCCGCTGGATCTCGCGGCTGATGCTGCAGTTCCTGGAGGTGACGGAGACGGGCGAGCCGGTGGTGCCCGAGTTCTCCGTGCAGACGGAGTGGCCGCTGCTGTCGATCGGCGTCGCGCTGCTCGCCCTCGCCGCCGCGGTCACGCTCTGGGCGGCCTGGCGCGCGGTGCTGAGGCGCGCGGGCGCCGCCGCGCTCCGCCTCACGCAGTAGGAGGCGGGACCGAGGGCGGCGTGGACGGCCGCGCGGGGCGCGGGGCATAGTGCGAAGGCGGGGCCGGAGCGCCCTCGCGGAGCATCGAGGAGGACGGCGATCGCGATTCCAGCGTGGCGCTGGCGCTCCGTGGCGACAACGGCGATCGTGCTCGCCGCGGTCTTCGCGCTGAGCGCCGCCGCCGGCTTCCTGCTCGAACATGAGCCCGCGCCCGACGAGCGGCGCATCTCGATCGACCGTGAGGCGCTCCCGCCCGGCCCGCTCGAGGCCTCGGGCGGCGAGGTGACGGGCGTCGGCGGCGGGCGGATCGCGCTGCGCACGGCCGAGGGCATCATCGAGTTCGAACTCGGCCCCGACGCCCTCATGGAGCAGTTGCGGCGCGTGGCCGAGCCGCGCTTCGCCCCCGGCAACACCGTCAACCTCGGCGGCGAGCAGAGCGACTTCGGCCTGGTGCTGACGGGAGTGGTCGCGCTTGAAGCGGCGAACGACGGGGGCTCGTGGCCATGAGCGCACGCGAGGGCTCCTCTGCGCCGCGCCTGCCCTGGGCGCTGGTCGCCGCAATCACGATCGCCGCGATCGTGGCGGCTGCCTTCGGCGGGCTCTCCCTCGGGCGCTGGGCCGGCGCGCGTGCGAGCGAGCCGGCGATTGTGCATCTGGTGATCGAGGACCCCGCCCTCTCGGCGGCTCCGGCCATCGAGGGCTGGGTCTCGGAGGGCGGGTTCACGGGCTTCGGCGGGCTGCCGGCGCTGCCCGGCGAGGTCTGGCGCAGGGCGCATGTCGTGGAGTCGGCGCCGGGCCGCCTCGTGATCTCGTCCGAGGGCGCGACGACGACGATCAGGTTCAGCGCGCCGGTGCGGCTCTTCGAGATCGCGCCCCTGGATGGGATCGAGGTGGGAGACATCGTCGTCGTGCGCCTCGCGGACGGCCTCGTCCAGGCCGTGCTGCTCGTGCCGCCGGACCTGGAGCAGGGCAGCGGCGCCGGCCCTCCGTAGGGGCGGGATCCCGACGTGACGCCCTCCGCGCCGACCAGCAACGCCGCGGGCGCCAGCGCGCTCAGCCCGCAGCGGCTGGGACGGATCCGCTCGCGGCTGCTCGCCTGGTACGACGCGCACGGCGAGGACTTCCCCTGGCGTGACGCGGGCAACCCCTACTGGGCGCTGGTCGCCGCGGTCTGCTCGCAGCAGACGCAGATGTCGCGCGTGCTCCCGCTCTGGCAGCGCTGGATCGAGGCCTTCCCGACACTCGAGGCGCTCGCGGCGGCCGATCGCGCGGAGGTGCTGCGCGTCTGGGCCAACGCCGGCTACCCGCGGCGCGCGCTGCACCTGCAGGAGGCCGCGCGCCGCTGCGAGGACTCGCACGGAGGGCGGCTGCCGCACGAGGAGGCCGCGCTGCTGGCGCTGCCCGGCGTCGGCCCCTTCACCGCCGCAATCGTGCGCTGCTTCGGGTTCGGCGAGGATGCACCCGCCCTCGACACGAACGTCGCGAGGGTGGTGGGCCGGCTGCTGCACGGTGATCTGCAGCCCGTGCGGGAGACGCCGCCCGCGGCGCTGCGCGCGGGCGCGCGGCGGCTGCTGCGGCCGGGAACCGCCGCACGCTGGAATCCCGCGCTGATGGACTACGGCGCGCGCGTCTGCCTCCCGCGTCCGCGTTGCGAGGCCTGCGTCGTCGCCTCCTGCTGCGCGGCACGGCCGCGCTTCGCGGCGGGCGAGCGGGCCGAGCCGCTGCGCGCGCAGCCGCCCTTCGAGGGCTCCGATCGCCAGTGGCGCGGTCGCATTCTCGCCGTGCTGCGCGAGTCGCCGGATCCGCTGCCGGCGGAGCAGCTGATCGCCGGACTGGCGGCGGACGGAGGGCGGCGCTCCCCGTCTCCGGAGCGACTGCGCGCCTTGCTGGAGCAGCTCTGCAGCGAGGGCTTCGCGTGGTGGCGCGGCGGGGACTGCGGCCTCGGCGCCTCGCCCGCCGAGGGCGCGACGGGCGCGGGAGGCGCCGACTCTGCTAGCCTGCCGCCGCGAGCGAGGGAGAGCTGACGATGCCTGAGTCCGGCGACGCCACGGTCTACGCCGACAGCGAGGTGACGATCGAGATCGTCGAGGGGATCGGCCCCTTCTCCAACAACGCCTACATCGTGCGGCCCCGCAGCGGGGACGCGGGCGCGACCGTGATCGACGTGCCGGGCGGTTTCGAGGCGGTGATCGAGGCCCTTGGCGGCGAGTCCGTCGAGCGCGTCGTCGTGACGCACTCGCACCGCGATCACTGGGACGGCTTCGACGTGATGCGCGCCGCGATCGACGCCCCGGTCCTGGCCGGGGCCGAGGAGACGGACATCGACCCCGCCCGAGGGGTCGATCGCCTGGCCGACGGCGCCGAGATCGCGGTCGGCGGGGCCTCGATGCGCGTGATCCACACGCCCGGACATACGCCGGGCTCGATCTGCCTGCTGATCGGCGGCGCGCTGTTCAGCGGGGACACGCTCTTCCCCGGCGGGCCGGGCGCCTCGCGCTCCAACGAGGTGCTGCAGCAGGAGATCGCCTCGATCACCTCGCGGCTCTACCCGCTCCCGGAGGAGACGCGGGTGCTGCCGGGCCACGGCCCGGGCACGACGATCGGCGAGTCGCGCCGTGAGTACGAGGTCTTCGCCTCGCGTGAGCATGACCCGGATCTGCGCGGCGACGTGCTCTGGCTGGAATCCTGACACCCTCGCTGCGATGGACCGCTGGCGATCCGCTCCCTAGGATTCGCCATCGCGCCGCGCGACAGCCGCGGCGCCGCGGGCGAGGAGCCTGGCGATGAGCGTTGATCCCCGGCCACAGGTCTCGACGCTCGACAACGGCCTGCAACTGGTGCTCACCGAGCTGCCCCACGCCCGCTCCGTCTCGATCTCGTTCTACCTGCGCGCCGGGCAACGCTACGAGGCGTCGCCCGAGGACGCCGGCATCTCGCACTTCGTCGAGCACCTCTGCTTCAAGGGCACGCAGCGCCGCCCCGCCCCGCGCCTGGTGGCGGCGGAGATCGACAGCCTCGGCGGCTCGATCAACGCCGGCACGGACCGCGAGCTGACGGTCTACTACGGCAAGGTCACGCCCGACCGCTTCCCCGAGGCGCTCGATCTGCTCGTCGACATGCTGCGCGGCTCGCAGTGCCGCGACGAGGAGATCGAGCGCGAGCGCGGCGTCATCCTCGAGGAGCTCGCCGCCGTCGAGGATGCCCCGGACGAGCACGCGAGCGTGCTGCTGGACGGGCTGCTCTGGCCGGGCGAGCCGCTGGGACGGGACATCGCCGGCGGGCCGCACTCGGTTGGCGCGCTCGCCGGGGAGCGGCTGCGCGGCTACTACCGCAGCCAGTACGTGGCCAACGCCGTCGTGATCTCGATCGCCGGGGCGCTGCCCGCGGCCGAGGCGCGCGAGCGGGCCGCGAACGCCGTTGCCGACTGGCCCGCGGGCGAACCGGCGGACTGGGTCCGCGCCGGCGGGCTGCCGTCCGGTCCGGGGCTGCGGCTGCTGGAGAAGGAGACGGAGCAGGTGCACGTCGGCCTGGGGCTGCGCGGCGTGGACTCGAGCGACGAGGACCGCCACGCGCTCGCCCTGCTCTCGATCGTGCTCGGCGAGGGCATGTCCTCGCGACTCTTCATCCGCCTGCGCGAGGAGCTGGGGCTCTGCTACGACGTGCACAGTTCGGCCGCGTACCTGCGCGATACCGGCGCGTTCTCCGTGCACGCCGGCGTCGATCCGGCCAATGCCGTGGAGACCGTGCGCGAGATTGTCGCCGCGCTCGCCTGCGTGCGATCGCCGATCGAGCCGGCCGAGCTGGCGCTCGCGAAACAGGTGGTGCGCTCGCGGATTCAGCTGCAGCTGGAGGACACGCGCTCCGTCTCCGCCTGGCACGGCTCGCGGCTGGCGCTCGGCCTGCCGCTGCGCCAGCCGGAGGAGGCGATCGCCGGCTTCGAGCAGGTGACGCTCGAGGACGTCGAGCGGGTGGCGCGCCGCCTCGTGCGCGGCGATCGCCTGCAGCTCGCCGCGGTCGGGCCGATCGCCGATGCCTCCGCGCTCGAGGAGGCACTGCAGCTCGGGGACTGACTCGCCCGGCCGCGGGCAAGCGAACGGGCCGCCCGCAGGCGGCCCGTCGTCGTACTCGGTTCCGGGGACGAGGCTACATGCCGGGCATACCGGGCATACCGCCACCGGCCATTGCGGCCGCCATCTCCGGGTCCATCGCGCTCCTCGGCCCGGTCTGGGGGATCTCGGCGACGACGCTCTCGGTCGTGAGCATCAGGGCCGCGACCGAGACCGCGTTCTCGAGGGCCGCCCGCGACACCTTGACGGGGTCGAGAATGCCCAGCTCGAACATGTCGCCCATCTTGGCGAGGGCGACGTCGTAGCCCTCGTTCGCCGCGGCGCGGCGCACGTCCTCGACGATCACGGAGCCTTCGAGGCCGGCGTTCTCGACGAGCAGGCGCAGCGGAGACTCAAGGGCGCGGTGCAGGATGCGCGCGCCGGTCGCCTCGTCGGCGTCCTCCATGGAGTCCGCCAGCTCGGCGATGTCGTCCTGGATGCGGATGAAGGCCACGCCGCCGCCGGGCACGACGCCCTCCTCGACCGCGGAGCGGGTGGCGGAGAGCGCGTCCTCGACGCGGAACTTCTTCTCGCGCACGGAGGACTCGGTGGCCCCGCCGACCTTGATCACGGCGACACCGCCGGCCAGCTTGGCGAGCCGCTCCTGGAGCTTCTCGCGGTCGTAGGTGGAGGCGGTGTCCGCCACCTGGGCGCGGATCTGGCGGATTCGCGCCTGGATGCCCTCGTCGGTGCCGTAGCCGTCGATGATCGTCGTCCGCGACTTGTCGCAGACGACGCGGTGGGCGCGGCCCAGGTCGGCGACCTGGGCGTCCTCGATCTTGTGGCCCACGTCGGCGGTCAGGAAGGTCCCGCCGGTGAGCGCGGCGATGTCCTCGAGCGAGGCCTTGCGGCGGTCGCCGAAGGAGGGAGCGCGCACGGCGAGGAAGTTGAGGGTGCCGCGCATCTTGTTGACGACCATCGTCGCCAGCGCGTCGCCCTCGAACGAGTCGCAGAGCACGATCAGGTTCTTGGAGATCTGCAGCGTCTTCTCGACGATCGGCAGCAGATCGCTGATGTCGGAGAACTTGTGATCGGTGATCAGGATGTAGGGGTCCTCGATCACGGTCTCCTGGCGGTCCTGGTTGGTGACGAAGTGCGGCGAGATCCAGCCGTGCTCGATCTGCAGGCCGTCGACGAACTCGGTCTCGTCGTCGATGCCCTTGCCTTCTTCGACGGTGATCACGCCGTCCTTGCCGACCTTCTCCATGACATCGGCGATGAGGTCGCCGATCTGGCGGTCGTTGCCGGCGATGCCGGCGACGGCGGCGATGGTCTCTTTGCCGTCGACCGGCGAGGAGGCCTCCTGGAGGCGCGCGGCGGCGACGAGCTGTGCGGTGTCGAGGCCGCGGCGGATCGCCATCGGGTTGGCCCCGGCGGCGATATTGCGGATGCCGTCGTGCAGGATCGCCTGGGCGAGGATGGTGGCGGTGGTGGTGCCATCGCCGGCCACGTCGTTGGTGCGGATCGCGACCTGCTTGACGAGCTGCGCGCCCATGTTCTGGAAGCGGTCGGTGAGCTCGATCTCACGGGCGACGGTCACGCCGTCCTTGGTGATGACGGCGGGGCCGTAGTTCTTGTCCAGCACCACGTTGCGGCCGCGCGGGCCGAGCGTGACGCCGACGGCGCCCGCGAGGATGTCAACGCCGGCGCGCAGCGAGCGGCGAGCGTCCTCGTCGAACTTGATCGTCTTGGCGGGCATGCGGGGGCGCTACTTTCCGTCGACGAGCTTGGCGAGCACGTCCTGGAAACGAATGATGATGTACTCGGTCTTGTCGACGGTGATGTCCTGGCCCGTGTACTTCTGGTAGAGCACGCGGTCCCCATCGTCCAGCTCGAGGGTCTCGACGACGCCGGCGTCGTTGAGCTTGCCCGGGCCCACGGCGACGACAAGACCGTGCTGCGGCTTCTCCTTCGCGGAGTCCGGAATGACGAGGCCAGAGGTGGTGACCTCCTCTTCCTTGACGGCCTGCAGCACGATGTGGTCTGTCAAGGGAACGACTGACGTTGCCAATTCGCTATCCTCCCGATTGCCTGTTTTCGCTTTCTGTGTTCGGTCCGCGCCGAATGTTAGCACTCTCCCCGTTAGAGTGCTAGCGCTACCGCGGGTACATGATTTCATGTATCCTCGGTGCGTTCCGGTTGGTCGGGTGGAGCCGCTGGAGGATGTCGGGCGATGACGGAACGTGAGCCGCGCTACCGCGTCGGAGCGCGCGGCGAGACGCCGGGCGGGGGCGAGTGGGACGCGGCGCAGGTGCGCGCGCTGCGCCGCCACCTCGGCGAGACGCAGCGCCAGTTCGCGGACCGCATCGGCACGAACCAGCAGACCGTCTCCGGGTGGGAGCGGCGCGCGCGTGAGCCACGCCGCATGGCGCGGCGGCTGCTCCAGCTCGTCGCCGAGCAGGCCGGGTTCTACCGCGTCGACGGCGACGCCGGGCCGGGCGGCGGTGCGCAGTCGTGAGCGCGCCGCCGATCGCGCCCACGCTGCGGGAGTACCGCCTGCGCGAGCCCGCGCCGCCGCCGTACCGGCTGGAGACAAGTGCGCCGGCGCGGCCCGGCGCGGCAGCGCAAGACCACCTGCAGGAGCACGAGCTGGTCGCGCTCTGGCTGCTCGGGCGGACGCCGCCCGCTGCGCTGCCCTGGCCGCTGCTGCGGCCCGGCCGCGCCGGGCGCGGGCCGGGGCCGGACGTGCGCGAGGCGGCGTTCCTGTTGCCGGAGGGCGTGGTGCGCAGCGGTCCGCTGGAGGTGCACCTCGCGGCCAGCGACTTCGTGCGCCACGGCCACGATCGTGACCCCGCGTACGGCGCGCTGATCCTGCATCTCGTCTGGATCGACGACCGGCCGCAGCCGGGCGGGCCGCTCCCGCTGCCCGGGGGAGGGTTCGCGCCGACCTGCGCCGTGGGCCCGGCGCTGGGCGGAGATCCGGGACGGCTGCGCGCGCTGCTGCGCCTCGGGCCGAGCGGCGCGGAGCCGTGCGCCGCGCTCGCCGCAGGCCGGGGAGCGGAGGAGACCACGGCGCTGCTGCGCGCCGAGGGGCGGCGGCGCATGGCGGAGCTGGTCTGGCGCGCCGACGCGCTGGCGGCCGGGCAGGGCTGGCACGGGGCCTGGGTGCGGCTGCTGCTGCGCGCGCTGGAGGCCTCCGCCGGACGCCGCCGCGAGACGCCCGAGGCACGCCTCGAGCTCGCCGCCGCGATCGGCCGCGGCCTCGGCGGCGAGCCGCTGCGCCGCCTCGCCGAGCTGGCGGCGGGCATGCGCCCCGGGCCCGTGATCGAGGCGCTGCGCGGCGCCGGCTGCGATGGGAGTGCAATCGGGCGCGGGCGCGCGGCGGAGCTGGGCTGGAACGCGGCGCTGCCGCTGCTGGCGGCGCAGGCCGCGGCCTTCGGGGACCTCGAACTGGCGCGCCGCAGCGCGGCGCTGATCGAGGCCTGGCCGGCGCCGCGTCCCTACGGCCGCACGCTGGCCTTGCGCCGCCTGCTCGGCGCGCCCGCGCCGCGTCCCTACGGCCGCACGCTGGCCTTGCGCCGCCTGCTCGGCGCGCCCGCGCCGCGGGCCGGCGCGCTGCACGCCCAGGGGCTGCTGCACGTGCAGGACCTGTGGTGCCGGCGCGGCGGCTGCGGCGTCTGCCCGCTCTCCGGGGATCGGGATGGCGGCGGCGTGGGCTGAGCCGCCGGCCGCCGCCTCGCCGCGGCCTCAGAGCCGCGTCACCGCTGCTTCAACGGTCGCGTCAATCAGGGCGCAGCACGAACTCCTCGATCACCCGGTCCACGATCTCGGCACGGCCGAGCAGCTCGCGCTCGGCGAAGCGCTGCGCCTCGTCGGCCAGCCCGCGCGCGGTCGCGAGGTCGCCGGAGACGACGGCGAAGCCGACCTGCGCGCGCTGCGGCTGATCCTGCGCGCCCACCTCGGCGGCGCTGAGCTCGAGCCGCCCGCGCAGCCGCGCGGTCAGCGAGCGCACGACGGCGCGCTTCTCCTTGAGGCTCTGCACGCCCGGCAGGTAGAGCGTGAGCAGCACGCTGATCGTGACCACGGTCCGAATCGCCTGTGCCGCTCGAGCCTAGAGGCCGAGCGAGGGCTGATGGGGGACCGTCGTGCCGGACCGGGGCAGCGCGTCGCGTCCGTGCGGACCCACGCCGGTGTCGCGAGGCAGCGCGGGCGCGGCGCTGGCCGGGCCGGCGCTCTGTGTGTGCGCGCGCACGCGGGACAGCGCCGGCCCCGCCCCGTCCGCCGCGGGCTCGCGCCGGTCGAGCAGCGACGGCTGCTCCGAGGGCGGGGGGACGCCGAGACGTTCGGCGAACTCGTCCAGCCCGGGCAGCTCGGCGGCGCGGCGCAGGCCAAAGTGTTCGAGGAAGCGCTGCGTCGTGCCGTAGAGCGCGGGGCGGCCGGGGCCGGCGGCGCGGCCGATCCGTTCGATCAGCGCACGCGCGCGCAGCGTGGCCAGCACGGCGTCGCTGCTGGTCCCGCGGATCGCCTCGATCGCCGCTCGTGTCACCGGCTGGCGGTAGGCGATCACGGCGAGCGTCTCCAGCGCCGCCGTGGAGAGCCGCCGCGCCGACTCCAGCCCGAGGAAGCGCTCGACCGCCGCGGCGGCCTCCGGCGCGGTGATCAGCTGCGCGCCCTCCGGGCCGCGCTGCAGCTGCACGCCGTGCTCGCGGAGCGTGCTATCGAGGGCGTCGAGGGTCAGCTCGATGCGGCGCGGGGTCACGTCCAGCGCGCGCGCGAGCGCGCCGCTCGTGACCGGTCCGTCGGAGACGAAGAGCAGCGCCTCGACGAGCGCGCGCAGCGTCAGGGCGTCGGGTCCGGCGTCCGTCTCGGCGGGTGCCTGTGTGGGTTCGTCGGCCATCGCTGTCCCGGTTGGATGGCGGGGAGAGGCTCGCTGCAGCGGAAGACCGCGTCCATCGTACGATGCCCCGGATGATTGTCGATGTCCATAGCCACGTCTTCCCTCCGGCGATGATCACGCGCCGCGACGAGCTGGCGGGCGCCGACGCCGGCTTCGCCGAGCTCTACGGCGACGGCCGCGCGCGGATGGCGAGCGCCGCCGGGTTGCTCGCCTCGATGGAGGGTGCGGGCGTCGATCGCGCCGTCGCCGCCGGCTTCTGGTGGCGCGACCCCGGCCACGCCGCGGAGCACGCCGAATACCTGCTCGACGCCGCCGCGGAGGCGGACGGAAAACTGCTGCCGTTCGTGCCGATTGCCTTCGCGGACGGCGGCGCGCGGGCGCTGGCGCGCGACTACGCCGCGGCGGGCGCGCGCGGCCTCGGCGAGGTGCGGCCCGGTGAGCGCGACGAGGACGAGGCGGCGGCCTGGCTGGCCGAGCTCACGGCGGGGCTGGACCTGCCGCTGCTGGTCCACGCCTCGGAGCCGGCCGGGCACGCCTACGGCGGCAAGGGCGGCGGCTTCACGGCGCGCGGGCTGTGGCGGCTCTTGCAAGACGGTTTGCCGGGGGAGGGGCGACTGCGCGTGATCGCCGCGCACTGGGGCGGCGGCTTCCCCTTCTACGCGCTGATGCCGGAGGTGCGGGCGCTGCTCGCCGAGGGCCGGCTCGCCTTCGACTCCGCCGCCAGCGCGCTGCTCTACGAGCCGCGCGTCTTCGAGGCGGTCGCGGACCTCGTGGGCCCGGAGCTGGTGCTGTGGGGTTCGGACTACCCGCTGCGCGCGCAGGACCGCGATCTCGCCGGGGCGCGCGAGGCCGTCGCCGATCCGGCGCTGCGCGACGCGCTGCTCGGCGGCAACGCCGCGCGCTTCCTCGGGCTCGGCTAATCCGCCCGGGCCACTGATGGAGTTCCGCTATCTCCAGCAGCCCGCGGGCCTGCGCAGTCGCCCCTTGCAGCGGGAAAGGCTCGGCTGAGCGTGCGCCTTTTCCTCGCGATCGAGCTGCCCGAGGCGTGGCGGCGGGCCGCCGCCGCGGCGGCAGCGGCGCTCGATGAGGAGCACCCCGGGTTGCTGCGGCTGGTGCGGCCGGAGTTGCTGCACCTGACGCTGCGCTTCCTCGGCGAGGTCGCTGAGGAGCGGCTGGAGCCGCTGCAGGCGGCACTGCGCGAGGCCGTCCCGCCGGTCGCGGTGCCGCTCGAACTCGGCGCGGCGGGGATGTTCGGCGGATCGCGCGGCGGCGCGGTGTGGCTGGGAGTCGGCGGGGACCTCGAGGGTCTGCGCGCGCTGGCTGCGCGCGCGGAGACTGCCGTCGTCGCGGCCGGGCTGCCCGGCGAGCGCCGCGAGCTGCGCCCGCACCTCACGATCGCGCGCGTGCGGCGACAGGCGCGGGCCGCCGAGCGGCGCGCGATCGCCGCCTCGGTGCGCTCGCTCGCCGCGCCCGAGGCCGCGCCGTTCGTCGCGCGAGAGCTCGTACTGGTGCACTCGCGGCTGCGGCCGGACGGGCCGCGCTACGAGCGCCTCGCGAGCTTCTGAGCGCGCGAGCGGCGTGTCGCAGATGCCGAGGCGACACGTCGCGTGGCTGCGGGCCGCCGTCGTGAGAAACTGGCGCCATGGCGCAGCACAGTGACCCAGCAGAGGCCGGGCCGGACCCACCGGCACTCAAGGTAGTCGAACTCGATCCCGACCCGGACGAGCCGTGGCGCGACGACGTGCTCAACCGCAAGGAGATCGCGGACCGCCTGACGAGCATCGTTCGAGGGCAGGAGGCGCCGTTCATCATCAGCCTTGACGGGCGATGGGGAACCGGGAAGACGTTCCTGCTCAAGCGCTGGGCGCAGGACCTGCGGAATCAGGATCCCAAGTGGCAGGCGATCTACTACAACGCCTGGGAGGATGACTTCGCAGGCGACCCACTGGTCTCGGTCACTGGGCAGCTCTCAGAGCACCTGAAGAAGGGAGCTCTTTGGGCGAAGGCCCGCAAGCTGGGCCGACTGGTCGCACCCTTCGTGCAGCCCATCGTTTCGACGGCTTCGCTGGCGACGACCGGAGTCCCGCTCCCGAACATCCGACGTCCCAAGCAAGCACCGCCGGACCACCTCGCCGATTACCTGGAGAAACGAGCGGCGAAGGACGAACTAAAGGAGCACCTCGCCGACCTCGCCGCCGAGGTTCGGGAAGAGACCAATCAACCGCTGATCTTCATCATCGACGAGCTCGACCGGTGCCGACCGACCTTCGCGATCGAGCTGCTGGAGCGGGTCAAGCACATCTTCGACGTGCCGAACATCGTGTTCGTCTTCGGAATCAACCGCGAGGAGCTCACGAAGTCGCTGAAGTCGGTCTACGGCGACATCGAGGCCGATGTCTACCTCCGCCGGTTCTTCGACATGGAGTTCGTCCTTCCGGATGCGCCCCCGTTGCTGTTCTGCAGATCCCTCGTGCCGAAGTACGGACTTGATGTGTTTTTTGACGACTTGAGCCGACAGGCCGGCAAGTCGCATTCGAGCGAACTGTCCATGATCGTTGATTCCGTGGCGGTGATTCTGGGGTCGCTGGGACTCGCGCTCAGGGATATGGACTACTGCGTGCGGCTGCTGTCGCTGGCCGCGCGGGGCTTGCCGGAGAGCCACACTCTGAACCCGCCACTGTTCGCTCTTCTCGTTGCTCTCAAGATTGAGAACCCGGCGCTCTACCGCCGCTTCGTGGAAGGTAAGGCTAGGGGGGCGGAGATCATTGATCACGTAAACGCCCGGCGTGATCGCGCGGTGGACGTCCTGGCCGTTGGCTTAGATTACGGCCGTCCCGAGACGCTGTTCTGGCGCGACGCGGAGGTGTTCAGTCGTATCGAAGCCGCTGCATACGCGGCGGACGATCCCAACGTCGTCCGGGAGCAGCTTCGCAGCTTGGAAGACGGTCGAGGGTTGAACCAGCCGGAGTACCTTTCGTCCGATACCGGGAAGCTGAACTCATCGACCGAACCAGACCGTAGGTACCTCCAGAAGCTGATGTCGCTAGTGGCTGAGTGGCTGGGCGATGAGGAGCGCTCGCCTGAACGCATCCGCCGCGACATTGGCAAGCGGATCGATCTCTACACGGGCTTCGTGAGCCGGTAAACGGCGCGCCTTGGCGGGCTTCTGAGCGCGCGCGCGGCGGGGGCGGTTGACGGGCGGCGGCGGCGATCCTAGGCTCATGGCGATGGGTGAGACATGCCGACGGAAAACCCTCAACGCGCCGCGGCCTGGCCGCGGCGCTCGTGCGTCCGGACGCCCCGCGACGAAGGAAGGCACATGGACTCCGGGATGATTGGAAAGGTCGCAAAGGCGCACCGCTACGCACGCGAGCGGGACCGCCTCCATGTCACGCAACTGACGGTCTCGGTGACCGGGGACAACGGCACTCACGAGGTGCGCCTCGACGACGGCCGCTGGGAATGCAGCTGCGACTTCTTCGTCCATCGCCGGGCCTGCGCCCACACCATGACCATCGAACTCGTGCTCGAGGGCGCGATCCTGCAGCCCGAGGCCGAGGCCGACGCCGTCGCCTGAGCCTTTTTCCGCTGCTCCTCCCCAGGAGGTTCAGGGTGTCTGCTGGCGGCAGAAGAGCCTGCTGCGCCCTCCTACAGAGAGGCGAGAGCCATGCAGACGTTCGTCGACGCCGAGGACGCGTACCTCGCATGGGTCGGCCGGCACACCGACGGATACGTCCTGAACGCCGGCCGGACCGAGGCGCCGTCGACCTCGGTAGTGCTGCACAGCGCTACGTGCTGGAGCATCAGCGGCGCCTACTCGAACTACACGACGCGGGACTACATCAAGGTCTGCTCGCTGGATCGGGGCGAGTTGGAACGCTGGGCCGGCCGACGCGCGCAGAGCGAGTTCCGCATCTGCCCCTTCTGCCTCGATTGATGCGCCGATGACGAACCTGCCCCGGCTGCTGATCGCCACCGGCAACCCCGGCAAGGCCGCCGAGTTCGCGCTGCTGCTCGCGGGCAGCGGCTGGCAGCCCGTCACGCCGGCCGACCTCGGCCTCGCCCCCGTCGACATCGTGGAGACGGGGCGCTCCTACCTCGAGAACGCCGTCACGAAGGCTGTGCGTCACGCCGAGGCGTCCGGGCTGCCCGCGCTCGGCGATGATTCCGGGCTGGAGGTCGACGCGCTCGACGGGCGGCCGGGCGTGCTCTCGGCTCGCTACGGCGGATCGCGCGCGCCCGGGGCCACCGAGCGCAACGCGCTGCTGCTGGCCGAGCTGCGCGGCGTGCCGCCGGGCCGGCGCGGCGCGCGCTTCCGCGCGGTCGTCGCCCTGGCGCTGCCGGGCGGCCGCATGTGGGTGCGCGAGGGCGCCGTCGAGGGCCGCATCGCCGAGGCGCCGCGCGGCGCAGCCGGCTTCGGCTACGACCCGCTGTTCGAGCTGCCCGACGGCCGCACGATGGCTGAGCTGGGCGAGGAGAAGCACGACTTCAGCCATCGCGCCCGCGCCGTGCGCGCCCTCTTCCCGTTACTCGGGCAACTGAGCACGCAGCAATCGATCGCGGGGTAAGAGGGGGAGCCGGAGCCCTCACCCCCGCCCTCTCCCTCAGGGAGAGGGGGTTCACGCAGCGTCGCGAGGGCCGCTCGTGCGATACTTGCAGACCGGAGGAGCCCCGATGAGCGCAGACTCTCTGCCTGCCGACCAGCCGCTCGCCGATCGCTTCGGGCGGCCGCTGCGCGATCTGCGTGTCTCCGTGACCGACCGCTGCAACTTCCGCTGCCGCTACTGCATGCCGCGCGAGGTCTTCGGCGCCGACTTCGAGTTCCTGCCGCGCGGCGAGATCCTGAGCTTCGAGGAGATCGCGCGCCTCGCCGGCATCGCCGCCCAGCTCGGCGTGCGCAAGATCCGGCTGACCGGCGGCGAGCCGACGCTGCGCGCGGATCTGCCCGCGCTGGTGCGCCTGCTCAAGGAGGCCGCGCCCGACGTGGAGCTCGCGATGACCACCAACGGCTCGCGCCTGACCACGCTCGCCGGCCCGCTCGCCGAGGCCGGGCTCGACCGCGTCGCGGTCTCGCTCGACACGCTCGACGATGCCACCTTCCGCGCGATGAACGACGCCGACTTCCCGGTGGCGTTGGTCCTCGAGGGCATCGAGGCGGCCGCCGCGGCGGGGCTGACACCGATCAAGGTCAACGCCGTCGTCAAGCGCGGTGTCAACGACGGCGGCGCCGTCGACCTCGCGCGCCACTTCAAGGGCACGGGCGCGGTGCTGCGCTTCATCGAGTACATGGACGTCGGCGTCACCAACGGCTGGCGGCTGGACGACGTCGTCCCGGCGCGTGAGCTGATCGAGCGGATCGACGAGGCGCTGCCGATCGAGCCCGTCGAGCCCTCGTACCGCGGCGAGGTGGCGAAGCGCTGGCGCTACCGCGACGGCGAGGGCGAGATCGGGTTCATCACCTCGGTCTCGACCCCGTTCTGCGGCGACTGCACCCGCGCCCGCATCTCCGCCGACGGCAGCCTCTACACCTGCCTCTTCGCCATCGCCGGGACGGACCTGCGCGGCCCGCTGCGCGAGGGCGCCGACGACACCGCGCTGGCGGCGCTGCTGACGGGCGTCTGGAGCGTGCGCGAGGACCGCTACTCCGAGATCCGCTCCGCCGGCACCGAGGAGCTCCCGCGCATCGAGATGTCGTACATCGGTGGCTGAGTCCGCGGCGGACGAGCAGGCGCTGTCCCACCTCGACGAGCGCGGCCACTCGCGGATGGTCGATGTCTCGGAGAAGGACGTGACGCGCCGCGAGGCGACGGCGCGCGGGCGCGTGACGATGAGCGCCGAGACGCTGGCGCTGATCGGCGAGGGGCAGTTGCCCAAGGGCGATGTGCTGGCGGCGGCGCGCCTCGCCGGGATCATGGCCGCCAAGCGCACGCCCGACCTGATCCCGCTCTGCCACCCGCTGCCGATCAGCGGCGTGGAGGTGCAACTCTGCCTCGACCCCGACGATCCCGCGGTGGAGATCCAGGCGACCGTGCGCACGACCGCGCGCACCGGGGTGGAGATGGAGGCGCTGACCGCCGTCTCCGTCGCCGCGCTCACGATCTACGACATGTGCAAGGCCGTGCAGCGCGACATGCAGATCGAGGACGTGCGCCTCGTCGCCAAGTCCGGCGGCCGCTCCGGCGACTACCGCGCGGAGTCGTAGCCGCCCGGCTCCGTCCTCCCCGGAGGGGCGTTGAACCCTCCTTCGTCGTCCTGCCTGGAGGTTGCTGCGCCCTCGGGAGTCCGTCGTGCCCCTCACCCCCGCCCTAATGGGGTTCGACCAGCAGCCCGGTGTATCGGGCAGGCTGGTCCCGGACCCGCCGGCCGGTGAGCACTTCCTCGCCCAGAGACCCTGGGACCTCCAGGGAGAGACCGTGCCCCGGCTGGTACGTCCGGGTTGTCCGCAGCACTGCTGGGGTGTCGTGCCATCGAGCACTGTTCCATTAGGCCGTCGCAGGACCAACCCGGCGGGTCGCAGCAAGCAGCACGAAGCGGAGGGAAGCGAGGCACGATGACCCTGTACGTCGGCGATGACTGGTCCGAAGACCACCACGATGTCCAGCTCATGAACGAATCCGGCGAGCGCCTCGCCGCCAGGCGGCTGCCCGAAGGCGTCAAGGGCGTCGCCGCCCTGCACGAGTTGATCGCGCAGCACGCCTCCGATCCGGGGGAAGTCGTGATCGGCATCGAGACGGAGCGCGGGCCCTGAGTCTCGGCCCTGCTCGCGGCCGGCTACCGCGTCTACGCGATCAACCCGCGCTCGGCGGCACGCTACCGCGACCGACACCACCTCAGCGGCGCCAAGTCCGACGCCGGCGACGCGAAGCTGCTCGCCGACCTGGTCCGCACCGACCGCCACAACCACCGCCCGGTCGCCGGCGACAGCGACGACGCGGGCGCGGTGCGCATCCTCGCCCGGGCGCACTGCAGGCCTTCCCCAGTCTCGCGCACGGTGACGCGCTGGGGCTGCTGGCCACGGCGCCCAGCCCGCGTGAGGCGGCGCGGTTGAGCAGCACCCAGATCCGCGCGGCCCTCCGCCGCG
The DNA here is from genome assembly GCA_965261685.1 of Dehalococcoidia bacterium. Taxonomy (GTDB): domain Bacteria; phylum Chloroflexota; class Dehalococcoidia; order UBA2979; family UBA2979; genus VXMT01. The sequence goes on along the minus strand of CBDHDI010000028.1, from coordinate 485,495 downwards.
GCGGCCGCCAGCGCAGCATCGAGCAGCGTGCCGCCGCGGTCCGCGCCGCGTTGCGCTCCCCGCAGCTCGGGGCGCCGCCCGCGGTAAGCCGGGCGTTCGCCGCGAGCACCCGCTCGGCGGTTGCGCTGATCGCTGAGATCAATCGTCAGATCAAGGAGCTCGAGACCGAGCTCACGAGCCATGTTGAGCAACACCCGGACGCCGCAATCTACCGCTCCCTGCCCGGTCTCGGCGTCGTCCTCGGCGCCCGGGTGCTCGGAGAGTTCGGGGACGACCCCGAACGCTACGACTCGGCGAAGTCCCGCAGGAACTACGCCGCTACCTCGCCGCTGACCGTAGCATCCGGCCGCAAGCGGACCGTGCGGGCGCGCTTCGTCCGCAACCGCCGGCTCTCCGACGCCGCCGACCGCTGGGCGCTGTGCTCACTGCAGGCGAGCCCGGGCTGCCACGACTTCTACCTGCGGCGGCGCGCCGCCGGCGACCTTCACCACCAGGCGCTGCGCGCCCTCGGCAACCGCCTCGTCGGCTACCTCCACGGCTGCCTGAGGGCCCGCGCCTGCTACGACGAAGCCACCGCCTGGGCGCACCGCCACGACCGCGGGCAGCTCGCCGCTTGACGTCTTAGCACCCTGGGGTGTCTCTCCCGCCAGGGGAGAGGGCGCTCCGCGCCCTCAAGGGTTGCATCGCGTGCAACAGACCCCCCGGGGGCGTGGGGGGCGCAGCCCCCCACAGAGAAAGAAATCCGGGGCGGGTGGGTGGGCCGAGCCGCGCGCTGCGCGCTCGTCCGAGGGCGAGGGGGCTGGAGGGCGCTAGCGGGCGTGGTGGTCGGCGGGGCGGATCGAGCCGTCGTCGGCCGGGCGCGAGGCCTGGAGGTAGCCCTGCACCAACAGCGCGATGCGCCCGCGCTCGAGCGCGGCGGCGGCGGGCAGGGGCTCGCTTCCGTTCCCGCCCGTCGCCGTGACGGCGGCGTGGGCGGCGAGCTGCGGCAGCGCCATGCGCGCGCGGCTGTCCGCTTCCAGGCGCAGCAGCGGCTCGGCGATCGTCCAGCCGGCGCAGCCCTCGTGGCGCGCGGCGTCGATGCTCGCGTAGGCGCACCAGTCGAGCGCGCGCTCGCGCACGTCGTAGTGCGAGAACAGCCGGTACTCGTGGTCCCACCAGTCGCGCTCGAAGCAGGCCGGCGACCAGTCGATCGGCAGCGGGTTGTCCGAGCTCGCCTGCGGGTCGAGCGCGATCAGCCAGAGCGAGACGGCGAGGGCGAGTGGCGTCTGGTGGTAGGGCGCGCCGCCCTCGGTCGTCCATGAGAGCGCGTGGGCGGCGGCGGCCGCGCGCGCGACACGCTCGTCGACGGCGAGACCGGCTGCGACCAGCGTGCGCGTGACGAGCAGGTGGCCGAGGAAGCGCGCCTCGTCGTCGGAGCGGCTGCGCTCACCGCTCGGCAGCGTGAGCGCGGCGGCCTCGCCGGGCGCGAAGCAGGCGAAGGTGGTGGTCAGGCCGCAGTCGCGGCCGGGCGCGCCCGGCTGGCCCTGCGCGGCGAGCAGCGTGTCGAGGGCGCCCGGATCGCCGACGGGCAAGCCGTCGCGCAGCCCCGGCCAGAGCTGCAGGGCAAGGTCGAGGGTTGAACTCTCGGACACGCCTCGCACGCTACGAACGCACTCCCTCGCGGTCAACCTCGTGGCCGCTGCGCGGCGGGCCGCGTACGATCTCCCCGATGCGACTTGCTGCCCGTGTCCGCCTCCTGATCGCCTGCTGCGCGCTCGCCCTCGCCGCCGCCTGCGGCGGCTCGTCGGAGCCGGTTGCGACGGCGACGCCGGGGGCGAGCGCGGCGCCGGCGTCGACCGCCCCGGAGTCGGCCACGCCGGAGACGACGCCCACCGCGACGGCGAGCGGAGCGCCGGAGCAGAGCAGCACGGCGCCCGCGACGGCCACGCCCGCGCCGACATCGACGCCAACACCACCGCCTGCCGCGACCCCGGCGCCCACCACGACCGCCACCCCGGCGCCGACTCCGACGCCGACCCCGGCGCCGACTCCGACCCCGGCGCCGACTCCCACCGCCACGCCGGGGCCGATTCCCACCGCCACGCCGACGGCGACCGTGTCGCCGGAGCCGACCGCGACCACCGGCGTGGTGCCCCTCGAGGCGCTGCCGCGGATCGAGTTCGTCCGAGGCGACGGGACTGCGGCGGCGCTGCCGCTGGAGATCCCGACGCGAGACCAGTACTCGATCGGGTTGTCAGGACGCTACGAGCTGGGCGAGCGGGGGATGCTCTTCCACTGGGACGACGGGTCGAGGGCGCGCTCGTTCTGGATGAAGAACACGCACATCGACCTGGATATAGCCTTCATCGGCTCGGATTTCGTGGTCCAGGAGATCTTCGGGATGGAGGCGGAGTCGCTCGATGTCCGTACACCGGCCGACGCCTACCAGTACGCCGTCGAGGCGCCCTCGGGCTGGTACGCCGCAAACGGGGTGCAGGTCGGCGACAGCGCGCGCTTCCTCTTCGAGTTGGCGGACTTCCCGACCGAGTGAGCGCCGGGCGACCGGAGCGAGGCCAGCGCCCTCACACCAGCCCTCCCCCACACAGGGAGACACAGGGAGAGGGAGACACAGGGAGAGGCGCGTCGCCGCTAGTACCACTCGTCCTCGATGACGCGGGAGGCGTGGACGGCGAGGGTCTCGAGGATGCGCTCGTCGTCCGGGCCGAAGGCTCGGCCCTCGCTGCGGTCGGCGACGTAGAGCGAGCCGCGCACGTGGCCCTGCGACCAGATCGGGACGCCGGCCAGGGCGCGCATCTCCGGGTGGTGCGGCGGGAAGCCGAAGGCGCGAGGGTGTTCCTGCACGTTGCTGAAGCGCACCGGGCGGCCGTCGGCGCGCAGCGAGCTGAGTGGGCCGTGCCCCTGCGGTGGCGTCTTCAGCCCTCGCAGCTCGATCGGCGTGAGGCCGGAGGTGACGAAGCCCTGCGTGGCGTCGTGTTCGTCGGTGACGGCGAGGGCAGCGTAGGCCGCGCCGGTCGCCTCGCGCGCGAGGTCGACGACCACCTGCAGGGAGTCTTCGGGGCGTCGTCGCGCGGGTAGCCGTTCCAGGCCGCGCGCCAGCGCGCGCAGCGCCCGCGCCTCCGGGTCGCGCCGCAGCAGCCTCCGCAGTCTCGCGATCGCCACGCCTCGCTCCTCCCATGCTCAGTCTATCGCGAGGCGTCAGTTCCCGGTGGCGTGTGATCTGCCCGCCGCCTGTCGGTACGCAGCACTGAGCGCATCGAGCAACTCTTCGGAGACTTTGTAGGAGGCGCCCTGACGAAGTTCCTGCGGGGCGATGGCCTGTTCGATTCTCGAGAGTTCGCTCTTCCCCCGCCGCTCGATCACGCTCGGCCACAGCTGCAGAAAGGCGCGTCCGCGTTCGTTCCAGCCGGTGGCCAGGCCCGCGTCGTACCCGCGGGATACGGGGACCAGAGTGAATCGGTCTCCGTTCACTCCCTCGACCAATTGCAGGCGGACCAGTCCTTCTGCTAGGAGCGCGTCGGCCCAGTCTGCGAGTCGGATGAGCGATGCTTGCTCCTCAGCCGGAGCGTCGGCCGTGGCTTCGCGGAAGCGCGCGGATCCCTCACTGCGGATCGGCTTCTTGGTGACGTTCGACGAGTGGGGTCGAGGCTCGTCCGGCATACGCTCAGGGTCCACGCGCTGCGGCAACAGAATCTGCGAATCGCCAACCTCGTAGGCGCCGACGGTAACAAGATCGACGGTGATCCGGTCGGCGATCGTTTCGAGGTAGCTGGCGAGCCGGACAAGTTCGGGCGGCGTGTCGTCGAGCACGAATACGATGCGGAAGCTGCCATCCCGCAGATGTTTCGCCAGCGCGCCGCGGAACGATTCCTCATCAAACGCGCCCTCCTGATCGGACGCGCGCATGGCGTCCGCCAGCGAATCGTGACCGGCCTTCTGCAGATGTGGGCTGAGAATGTCCTCGAAGTCCTTGACGCTGGTCCCGTGTAGATATGCGGCATAGGCAAGCGCCTGCGCCACAACCGCCCGGCGGGCATCGTCGTTCTGTTTGAGCTTGACCTCGATCACCACCGGGCGGCCTTCCAGCTCGACCGCGAGTACATCGGCGCGGCCGGTGCCGAGCCGGACCTCGCTCCCAACGACAGCGAGCCGCGGCTGGCCGGACAATGGCAGCATCGCTGGCGCCTCGGCGATGCGCTGATGGAGCGCAGCCTCGTCCTCGAAGCCGCTCGACGGGAGCCGACTCCACGTCTCGCCGTCATTGCGCCAGATCTCGCTCATCGCCTCGCTCCTCCAACACGCAGTCTAGCCGGACGGGATGCGGGGAACGCGGAACCGAGTGAAGGCGCGCCGGGGTCGGCGTGTCCGCCGTATCGTGTATGCACGAGAGGCGCAATGCACAGGGTCGCCGAAGAACGGTTGCCCGAGATCGAGCAACTCTGCCGGGAGCACCGGGTGCGGCGCCTCGATCTGTTCGGCTCAGCGACGGGCGGGGAGTTCCGCCCGGACGAGAGTGACCTCGACTTTCTGGTGGCCTTCGAGCCACCGCCCGAGGGCGCCTACCGCAAGACCTACTGCGGATTGCTCAACGGGCTGCGCGAACTCTTCGACCGGCCCGTGGACCTTGTCGACGCTTCGGCGGTCAGGAATCCCTACTTCCGCGAGGCTGTCGAGCAGACTCGGGAGCAGTTGTACGCGGCCTAGCCGGCACCCCTGCGGACCCTCACCCCGCGCTCTCCCACAGAGGAAGAGGCGACCGGACCGCCCTCAGAGGTTACGCGGCGAGTGCTGGAGCCGAGGGGGGCGTGGGGGCGCAGCCCCCACAGAGAAAAGAATCCGGGGCGGGTGGGTGGGCCGAGTCGCCCTGCGAGGTATCCCTCGCGTCCACGACACGAACGTGCGCACTCGTCCGGGATGGGGGTGTGGGGGGCGCAGCCCCCCACGGGAGACACACGCTTGCCCTCGAAGCCCACGGGTGGGCGCCGGACCCTCACCCCTGCCCTCTCCCACAGGGCTACACGGCCGGAAGCAGGAGTCTTTAGCCGCCCGCGAGCGCATCCGCGATCTCGCGGGCGAGGGCGGCGGGCGGGCGCGTGGCGTCGAGGGCGAGGCGCGGGGCCTCGTCCGGTGTGATCGACTCGAAGCCGCCGCGCTGTGACTCGTAGACCGCCCATGTGGCGTCCGAGGTGCGTAGCGGGTCGTGCTCGCGGCCGGCGATGCGCGCGTGCGCTGACGCGTCGTCGATGCGCAGTTCGGCGATCAGTTGCGGTACGCCGTGCTCGGCCGCCAGCGCGCGGACGGCGTCCCGCTCCGAGCGGCGGCCGTGCATCGCGTCGAGGACCACCGCGCGCCCGTCGCGGAGCAGGCGCGCGGCGCGCGCGCGCAGCTCGGCGTACGTGCGCTCGGTCATCTCCGGCTGGTAAAGGCCCGCGCGCCACTCATCGCGGACGCGCTCGCGCGGGTCGATGCCCGCGAGCTGCTTGCGCACCACGTCCGAGGACAGGTAGGCGGCGCCGATGCGGCAGGCGAGCGTGGCGGCGACCGTCGACTTGCCGCTCGCGGGCAGCCCGCTCAGCGCAATCAGCTGTGGCTCGGCTCGGCGCCCCGCGTAGCTGGCCGCGAGGCGGAAAAAGCGGGCGGCGGAGGCGGCGAGCGCGCGACTCTGCTCCTCGGGCGTCTCGGGCGCGCGCGCGCCGATCGACTCCACCTTGCCGCGCACGAAGGCGCGGTAGGCGCGGTGCAGCGGCTGTAGCAGGCCGAGCGTCTCGTCCCCGGCGGCCGCGAGGTAGCGCCCCGCCAACTCGTCGCCGAGATCCGGGTGGCCGAGCGCCTCGAGGTCCATGGCGAGGAAGGCGATGTCGTAGCCGGCGTCGAGGTAGCGGAAGTGGAACTGCTCGTTGAACTCGATGCAGTCGACGATCGTGATCGCCTCGCCTCGGGGGTCGTCGCCGCCGTCGAGCAGGTAGACGTGCGCGGCGCGGAGGTCGCCGTGGCCCTCGATCACGCGCCCGGCGGCAAGCCGCTCGTCGAAGAGCGCGGCGTCGCGATCGAGCGTGTCCTCGATGAAGGCACGGGTCGCCGCGGCGTCCTCGGGCCGCCAGGTGTCGCCGATGAACCCGGCCGCCTCGCCGTACTCGCGCGCCCACCAGGCGCGCTCGGCGGACGCGCCGGCGAAATCGGGGTCGTTCGCGACGACGGCGGCGGACTCGTGGAAGGCGATCAGCCGCCGCGCGAGCCGTTCCGCGAGGTCCGCGGGCGCCGCGCCCGCCGCGAGCAGCCGGTCGAGCGTGCGCGCGTCGGGCAGGCGGCGCATCTTGACGGCGTGCTCGACGACCTCGCCCGTGGCCGGGTCGCCCTCGACGGCGTAGCGGCCATCGGGCGTGCGCACGATCGGGACGACGCCGAGGTAGACGCCGGGCGCGAGGCGGCGGTTGAGCCGCAGCTCGGCGTGGCAGAAGCGCTCGCGCGTCTCCGCGTCGAGCTGGCTGATGAAGCCGAAGTCGACCGGCTTCTTCGTCTTGTAGACCACGTCACCGGCGAGGAAGACCCACGAGATATGCGTCTGGCGCAGCTCAATCCCGGCGGGCGCGTGCGGGTAGGGCGCGGGGTCGAGCAGGGCCCGGACGTACTCCGGGATCGCCCCGTCCCCGCTCATGGCACAGGCTGTTCCAGACGGCGCCTACACGTAGAGATCGAGGCGCTCCCTGCGGAGCAGGTCCCCGAAGGTCTCGCGCAGCACATCGAAGCGGTCGATGTCCATCTCGCTGGCGAAGGTGATCGCCTTGCCCTCGCGCCCGGCGCGGCCGGTGCGGCCGGTGCGGTGGACGTACTCCTCGGCGTTGTCGGGCACGTCGTAGTTGACGACGTGCGTGATCTCGGGAATGTCGATGCCCCTCGCGGCGACGTTGGTGGCGATCAGGATGTCGAGTTCGCCGTTGCGGAAGCGGCGCACGATGCTGTCGCGGCGGCGCTGATCGAGGTCACCGTGCAGCGCGCCGACGTTCACGCCGCGGCCCTGCAGCTCGCTGGCGAGGCGGTCGACGCCGCGCTTGGTGCGCGAGAAGACCAGCGTGCGCCCTCGCAGTTCGCGCTCGATCAGCTCGCGCAGGCCGTTCACCTTGTCGCGCTGGGCGACCTCGAAATAGATGTGCTCGATCGACTCGACGGTCTCGAGGTCGGAGGCGACGGCGATGCGCTCGGGGTTCTCCATGTAGCGGCGGATCAGGCGCGTGACGGTGTGCGGCATCGTCGCCGAGAAGAGCGCCGTCTGCCGGCTGCGCGGGGTGCGCCCGAGGATGTGCGTGATGTCCGGGAGGAAGCCGATGTCCAGCATCTGGTCCGCCTCGTCGAGGATGGCCAGCCGCACCTGCCGCAGCGAGAGCGTGCCGCGCCGCAGGTGGTCCTTGATCCGCCCCGGCGTGCCGACGACGATCTGCGGCCCCTGCTCCAGCGCACGGAAGTCGCCCTCGAGGGCGTGACCGCCGAGCAGCCCGACGGCGCGCATCCCGAAGGGTTCCGCGAGGTCGGCGAGCACGGCGAGCACCTGCTGAGCCAGTTCGCGCGTGGGCACGAGCACGAGGCCCTGCACGTCGCCTCGCTCGGGGTCGAGCATATCGGCCATCGGGATGCCGAAGGCAAGCGTCTTGCCGGTGCCCGTCTGGGCGATGCCGACGACGTCGCGGCCCGCGAGCAGCACCGGAATCGCGCGCTCCTGCACCGGTGTCGGCTCGCTGAAGCCCATGCGCGCGACCGCCGTCAGGCTGCGCTCCGAGATGCCGAGGGCGGCGAACGCCTCCGGCAGTTCGAGGTCACCGGCGTCCTCGGCCTCGAACGCGGTGTCTGCATCGGCGGCGGCGTCGGAGTCCTCGGGCTCGCTCGCCGCGCTGCCGTTGGCGGACGTCGCTGCGCTGTCGTCGCTGTCGCTGCGATTGCGCCCGCGTCCGCCGCGCCGCCCGCGGCGGCGGCGCGGGCCTGCGCTGCTTGCCTCGTCGCCTGCTTCGCCGTCCGTGACCGCGGCCGTGCCGGCCTCCGGCTCGATCGGGTCGAGGCGGAGATCGTCGGCGGCCTCGGGCGTGGCGTCGTCGTCCGGGTCGTCATCGTGGAAGACGGGCAAGTTGCGCTTGCCGGTGACGAGCACGCGCCGCGTGCTGCGCGCGCCGGGCGGGGGGCGTCGCCGGCCCGGCAGGATCGAGCCGTCGCCGCCCTCGGAGGTGGGCCGGAAGGCCACGTCCTCGGGCAGCGGCGCGTCGAGGTTTGCGCGCCGCCGGTCGCGCCCGTCGTTGCGGTCGTTGCGGCGGCGAGTGCCGCCGTCGCGCCCGCCGCGGTAGCGGTCGCGATTGCCGTCCTGCGCGCGCGTGGTGGTCGGTGTCTCCGTTGCGGTGGGTGTGATGGATCCTCCGTGCTGTGGGTTCTGCTGCTGGGACTGGGCGTTGTTGGAGTCGCCGCCGCGATTGCGGCCGCGCCCGCCGCGCCGTCCGCGCCTGCGCCGCGAGCGCTGGCCGGATGCGTCCTCGGTCGCTGGCGAAGTGCTTGATGACGCCTCGGGGTCGCTCTCGCTCCCGCTGATGAGGCTGCGGATGCGGCGCAGCAGGCTCATCGGCGCGCTGCCGTCGTGGGTGACGTTGCCTGGACGGCGACGCGGGGCAGCACGAGGGGTGCCGCTGGTGTGAACGCCTGGGTTGTCGAGCCGGTGTAGTCCCCGCGGTGCATGCCGACGGGCGACGCCGTGTGTTGCGTCATCGCGACGATCATAGCAAGCGCTGGCCTGATCCGCATCCCGGACGTTCCCGACGTCAACGCGGCGGAGGTCCCGGCGCGAGGGAACGGGCATCCTCGCGCGCCGCGGCGCGCAACTCCGCGAAGTCCTCGCGGGCCCGCCGCATCAGCACGAAGAACAGCAGCGCCCCCGCCAGCACCACCAGCCCCGCGTAGCGGAAGATCGCCGCGAGGCCGAACAGTTCGACGACGCCGGCGCCGACGAGCGAGCCCGCGAGGAAGCCGAGCGAGCTGGCCATCTGGGTGAGTCCCATCACCGAGCCCATGCCGACGCGGCGGCCGACGTCGACGAAGATCGCCTGCTGCGCGGGGAACGCGACCGCCTCGGCGAGCCCGATCAGCACGAACGTCCCGAGCAGCCAGGGCGCCAGCACGAGCGTGCCGACCTCGAACGTCGCGCCCGGCACGTTCGGGATCAGGAAGTGCCCCGTCGAGGAGATGATCAGCCCGATCATCACCAGCCGGAGGCGGCTGACGCGATCGGCGAGGCGTCCGAACCAGGGCTGGAGCGAGCCGCCAATCAGCGCGCGGCTGGCGAGCAGCAGACCGACGAAGGTGGCGCTCTCCGTGCCCAGTCCGTCCTCGCTGATCACGTAAACCGCGAGGAAGGTCGCGCCCGCGCCCCAGCCGAGGGCGACGACGGTCTGCACCGTCATCGCGGCCTGGACAGGGGCGAAGCGCAGCAGCTGCGACCAGGAGCGCTCCGGGCCCCGCGCCGCCTGGTCGGTCGCCGTGGGTGAGCCGTCATCACCCCTCGCGGCGCCGGGTTCCGCGCCCCGCTCGGCAGAAGGCAGCAGCACGAACGTCGCGAGGCCGGTGCCGATCAGCAGTAGCGCCATCACAGCGAAGACCGTGAACGTGCCCGCGGCGTCGCGGATCACGCCGCCGATCAGCGGGCCCGTCCCGAAGCCGAGCACCTGCGAGACCGCAAACGCCCCCGCGTAGGCGCCCTCGCGGCCCGGCGGCGCGAGCCGCCCGACGTAGGCGAGCGCCATCGGGAAGATCGCGGCGGCGCCGATTCCGGACAACATGCGGAAGACGACGACCTGCTCCCAGGTGCTCGCGATCATGTAGCCGGACGCGCCCAGGCCGTAGACCAGGAAGCCCCCGGCGACAAACGGCTTGAGCCCGAACCGGTCGCCGAGGCGTCCGACGATCGGCGAGAGGAACAACATCGGCAGAGTCACGCCGGCGAAGGAGAGGGCGACCGCGATCTCGGGGCCGCCCAGCTCCTCGCGTACGTACACGGGGATCAGCGGCGAGATCATCGCGATGCCGATCATCGCCACGAACATTGCGAACCAGAGCACGATGAACGAGCGCGTCCACATCGCCGTCAGTCTTTCTCCGCCACCGGGCATCCTCGTCCGGCGCGCGCCTCGGCCCGGGCGCAGATCACGAGGCCGGTCAGGGGAAGACGACCGTCTGGTTGCCGTGGACGAGGATGCGGTTCTCGATATGCCAGCGTACGGCGCGGGCGAGCACGACGCGCTCGATCTCGCGGCCGCGGCGGACCAGATCGGCGCGCGTGTCGCGGTGCGAGACGCGCGCGACGTCCTGCTCGATGATCGGCCCCTCGTCCAGATCCTCGGTGGCGTAGTGGGCGGTGGCGCCGATGATCTTGACGCCCCGCTCGCGGGCCTGGCGGTAGGGGTCCGCGCCGATGAAGGCGGGCAGGAACGAGTGGTGGATGTTGATCACCGCCTGCGGGAACTCATCGAGGATCGTCGGTGTGACGATCTGCATGTAGCGGGCCAGCACCACGAGGTCCACGTTCCCGCGCAGCAGCGACAGTATCTGGCGCTCCTGCTGCGGCTTCGTCTCGGGCGTGACCGGCAGGTGGTGGTAGGGGACACCGGCCGCCTCGACATCGCCGCGCAGCCGCTCGTGGTTGGAGATCACCAGATCGATGTCCGCGTGCAGTTCGCCCGAGCGCCAGCGCCAGAGCAGGTCCATCACGCAGTGCCCGACGTTCGTTACGAGGATCGCGATGCGCGGCCGGTACTCGCTGTAGGAGATGCGCCAGTGCATTCCGAAGCGCGGCGCGACTTCCCGGCCGAACAGCTCGGAGATGGCGTCAGGGCTGTCGTCGAGGCCGGCGAGCTCGTACTCCATGCGCAGGAAGAAGCTCGGCTCAGCGCCGCCGCTCGCGTACTCGTCGGCCTGCACGATGTTCGCGCCGTGCTGGTAGAGGAACTGCGAGACGCCCGCGATGATCCCGGGACGGTCCGGGCACTGCACCAGGAGGCGCGCGGTCCCTTCGGTCGGAGTGTCGCTCACGGCCTCGATGATAGTCCGGCGCAGCCGTAGCCGGGCGCAGCGCCGCCCGCAGCGCGCGTATCGCCGATACTGGAGCCATGGCTCAAGAGCGACCCACGCGATTCCAGCGCCTCGGCGGGCGCGCCGCCCTCGCGAGGATCGTCGATACGTTCTACGACCGGATCGATGCCGATCCGGAGCTGCGTCCGATCTTTCCGCCGGATCTGCGGCCGGGCCGCGACAAGCAGGCGGCGTTCCTCGAGGAGTTGTTCGGCGGCGAGCCACGCTACGCGCAGATCTACGGTGAGGCGGCGCTGCGCCGCCGCCATCGCGCGTTCACGATCACGGAGCGCGGGGCCGAGCGCTGGCTGGAGCACTTCTCCGTCGCGCTCGGCGAGCATGGCGTCGCGGAGGCGCTCGCGCGCGAGATCATGGACGGCCTGCGCCCGCTGGCGCTGCGCATGGTCAACACCCTGGAGGTCGTTACGCGCCTCGACGGGTAGCGACGTGCAGCGCGACCGTGCCGAGGCCGAAGCGGCGGATCGAGGCCGCCTCGAAGCCCGCTCGCTCGATGCGCTCCGACAGCTCCGAGGCGGCCGGGAAGTGGTCGACGGAGTCCGGCAGGTAGCGGTAGGCCGAGGGGTGGCGCGTGATCGCGCGCCCGAGCAGCGGCACCACGCGCTCGAAGTGGAAGCGCGCGATCGGGCGCAGCCAGCCGCGCTCGACTCTCGTGATCTCGAGCACGCCGAGGCGTCCGCCGGGCCGCAGCACGCGCCGCGCCTCGGCGAGTGCGGCGTCGAGGTCGGGGACGTTGCGCAGCACGAAGGCGGCGCACCACACGTCGACGCTCGCGTCGGCGAGCGGCAGCCGGGTCGCGTCGGCGGCGGCGAAGGAGACGGACGCCGCCGGCCGCGAGACACGGCCCGAGCGCGCCTTGTCTCGCGCGATGGTCAGCATCGGCTCGGCGAAGTCCACGCCCAGCACGAGCCCTGCGCCGCGCGCGGCGCAGTCGAACGCCAGGTCCCCGGTGCCGCAGCCGACATCGAGGACGCTGTCGCCGGGGCGGACGAGGGCGCGCGCCGTGGCGCGCCGCCAGGCGCTGTGGCGCCCGCCGGTCATGACCGTGTTCATCATGTCGTAGCGCCCGGCGATCTCGCCGAACATCGAGCGCACGTACCCGGCGCGTGCGGCGTCGTCCTCGAACAGCGTTGCCTCGCCTCGATCGTCTCGTTCCGGCATGGGGCGAGCCTACGACGCAGGCGCGGCGAGCAGGAACCCCGCGGTTCCCGCCGTGGCTATACTGCGTGCACTCCCCGGCATCCGTTCGCATCTCCACGCGCCCGCGCGAGGTTCCTCGATGCCGCTGCGCCTGCTTCCCTGGTCTCCCGAGTACGGCAGCGGCATCGAAGCCGAGGCGGAGCCGTACGACGGCGATTCGGCGATCGAGGTCGATACCTCCGTGGAGTGCCCGTGGCAGGCGGTGCGCCCGTCTGCCGACCCGCCGTCCGCCATACAGATTGTCGACGGCGTGCGCCGCGTGGACGCGCACGCGATCGACGACCTCCCCGATGGCACGGCTGCGTTCGGGCTGTTCGGCTCGTATGCGGTCGGCGCGGTCCGCTGCGAGGGCTCCCGCTCCTGGGTGCTGGACGGCGACGCGGCGGCCGGAGATCGGCTGCGAGTCGATCGTGTCTACCTGCAGGGCGGCGGGGAGCCGCGAGATCACGAGATCGCGGCAGGCGCCTCGCGGCTGCGCTTTCGCGCACGGGTCGAGGCGACCGCCCGCACATCGGGCCACCTCGTCAACGCGCTCCAGGACTCGATGCTCACCGAGGAAGCGCGGCTCGCCGAGACGCTCGCCGAGGACGAGAGCGCGCTCACGATCGTGGACGGCCCGCTGCGGCTGCGCTCCGTCGGCCAGCGCGTGGCGGGCTACGTCAAGCGCATCCAGTACTGGTACATCGATGCGAGTGAATTCTCGCTCCTGCCCGATCTCGCCGTGGGCGAGCGGACGCCGCTGTTCCGCATCCCCGGCGGTGGCGAGGCCGGCAGCCGCGGCCGCCCCGATCGCTACGCCTGGTACCTGCGCATCGCCGACCTCGGACCGCACGTCCACGCTCTCGCGGGCATCGTGCGCCTCGAGGCGCCGGCGGCGCTGCCGCTCGGCGAGGCGGCGCGGCTCGCCGACCAGTGCGCGCTGGCGCTGCCGCGACCTCGCCTCCTCGCCGGTGCGCGACCCGCGCGCGCCGCAGAACCTGACGCCGGTCGGCGCGCTCGAGTCGCTGCTGACGCGGCGGCTCGGCGAGCGCGAGTGGGTGCGGCGGCTGATCGCGAGCGCGCTGCGCGCCGCGCCCGAGCCGCTCGATCCAGCCCCGCCTGGGGAGGTGCTGTTGCCGCTGAACGGGGCCGGAGGCGCGCGATGGTAGGGCAGGAGCCCGGCATGGACGCGCAGACGCCCGAAGGGCTGGTGCTCGGAACGGAGCAGGGCGCCTCGACGCCGCTCGCCTTCTGGACCTACGTCGCCCCGCAGCGCTACCTGCAGCTCGATGACGTCGTGCATGTCCGCTCGCCGCTGCCGGACGGCCAGGACGTCGACTTCTACGGCGTCGTCGACGAGCTGCGCGCCGTGCAGGAGGGCGTGCGCTTCGCCTCGGACGTGGCGCTGGCGAGCAGCGGCGTGCTGCCGGCGGAGACGGCGGTCAGCGCGCACGTCTCCGTCACGCGCGTCGAGCCGGAGATCTTCGTGCCGCCGCGGCCGGGCGAGGCGGTGCGGCGCGCCCACGGCGCCGAGCGCGACCGCGCGCTCTTCTTCGACGCGATGACGCGGCGGCTGCCGGTCGGCCTCTCGCGCGGCGGCGAGCCGATCTACGCGAACCTCGACTTCCTCGACGGCCAGCGCGGCGCGCACGTCAACATCTCCGGCGTCTCCGGCGTGGCGACGAAGACCTCGTACGCGATGTTCCTGCTCTACTCGCTGTTCGGCAGCGGCGTGCTCGGCCACGAGACCGCGAACACGCGGGCGCTCGTCTTCAACGTGAAGGGCGAGGACCTGCTCTTCCTCGACAAGCCGAACGCGGGCCTGGCCGAGGGCGACCGCGCCCGTTACGCGGAGCTGGGGCTGGAGGCCGCGCCGTTCCCCTCGCTGCGGCTCTTCGCGCCGGCGGCGCGCGGCGATCAGCCGATCCCGCAGACCGGCTCGAGGATGGACGGCGTCACCGGCTTCTACTGGACGCTGCGCGAGTTCTGCGCCGAGCGCTACCTGCGCTTCCTCTTCGCCGACGCCGACGACGAGCGCTCGCAGCTCGGCTTCGTCGTACAGCGCGTCGAGTCCGAGCTGGCCATGGCCGCCAAACTCTCGCTGCCCCTCGACGCGCCGACGGTCGAGATCGGCGGTGAGCTGGTCACGGACTTCGACGAGCTCGTCGACGCGATCGCGCGCATGACCGACCCGGACGAGGGCGCGGGCTGGGGTGGTCGCGCGGCCCCCGGCACGGTCCACGCCTTCATGCGGCGGCTTGAGGCCGCGAAGCCGCACGTCGGGCAGCTGATCCGCGGCCTCGCCTCGGAAGACGCGGACAGGCACCGCATCGACACGAGCCAGGCCCAGGTCACGGTCGTCGACATTCACCGCCTCCACGACCGCGCGCAGCGCTTCGTCGTCGGCGTGATGCTCAAGGGCGAGTTCGAGCGCAAGGAGGCGAGCGGGTCGCCCCGCCCGCTGATGCTGGTCGTGCTGGACGAGCTCAACAAGTACGCCCCGCGCGAGGGGCGGAGCCCGATCAAGGACGTGCTGCTCGACATCGCCGAGCGCGGCCGCTCGCTCGGCATCGTGCTGATCGGCGCGCAGCAGACGGCCAGCGAGGTCGAGCCGCGCGTGGTCGCGAACTGCTCGCTGCGCGTGGTCGGCCGCCTCGACGCCGCCGAGGCGCAGCGCGGCGAGTACGGCTTCCTCACGCCCGCCGCGCGCGCCCGCGCCTCGTTGCTCAAGCCGGGCACGATGATCCTCCAGCAGCCGGAGATCCCGGTGCCGCTGCTGCTGCAGTTCCCGTATCCCGCCTGGGCGACGCGCCCCTCGGAGGCCGCGCTGACCGCGGACCCGTTCGCGAGGTTCGAGTGAGGCTGCTGCACACCGCCGACTGGCACGTCGGCCGCACGGTCCGCGGCCGCAGCCGCGCTGCCGAGTTCGAGGCCGTGCTGGCGGAGTTGATCGAGATCGCGCGCGACGAGGATGTCGAGGCGATGCTCGTCTGCGGCGATATCTGGGACAAAGCCACGTCCACGCCGGACTCCGACCGGCTGGTCTTCGAGGCGCTGCGCGAATGCGTGGGGCACGGCATCCAGGCGGTGCTGCTCGCCGGCAACCACGACAGCCCTCGCAAGCTCGAGGCGTTGGGGCTGCTCTCGGAACTGCTCGGCGTGCAGACGCAGCACGATGTGCTGCGCCCGAATGCCGGCGGGGTGCTGACCATCGAGGGCCGCGAGCACGTCGCGCGCATCGCCGCGGTGCCCTTCATCACCGAGGGCCGCTACGTGAGCGCGGCGGAGGTGATGGGGCTGCAGGAGGACTGGTTCGGCGCCTACGCGGACGGCGTCGCGGGCATCCTGCGCGCGATCTGCGACGGCTTCGGCGACGAGCGCACCGTGAACCTCCTCGCGACGCACATCTTCGTCGACGGGTCGCGCGTGGCGCGGGTCGATGGCTCGGAGCGCCTGCTGCACATCGGGCAGACCTACGGCATCAACGCGCCGCAGCTACCGACGACGCCCCAGTACATCGCGCTCGGCCACGTGCACGAGCCGCAGGAACTCCTCGGCGCCCCGGTTCCGACGGCCTACAGCGGCTCGCTGCTGCAGCTCGACTTCGGCGAGCGCGGGCAGCAGAAGGTCGTGCGCATCATCGATGCCGTGCCCGGGCAGCCCGTGACGCAGAAGGCCGTGCCGCTCAGCAAGGGGCGCCAGCTCGCCGAGCTGCGCGGCAGCCTCGACGAGGTGCTGGCGCAGGGCGAGGAGGCGGGCGACGCGCACCTCCGAGTGCGCCTCGACGTCGAGCGGCCGGAGCCGGGCATCGCGGAGCGCGTGCGCGAGGCGCTGCCCAACGCCGTCGACGTGCAGCTCGAGTACGAGCTGGCGGAGGACCAGGGCGCCGTCGAGGCGCTCAGCCAGCTCAGCGCCGCCGAGCTGTTCACGCGCTACTACCGGGCGCAGCACGGCTCGGAGCCGGTGCCGGAGCTGCTCGCGCTCTTCGAGGAACTGCTCGCCGAGGTGGACGAGGCGCAGGCGGCCGAGGCGGCAATTGAGCCCGCGGCCGGGGCGGCGGTCCCCGGATGAGGCCGCTGCGCCTCGAACTGCGAGGCTTCACCTCCTTCCGCGAGAGCGCCGTCGTCGACTTCGAAGGGCGGCGGCTGTTCGCGATCACCGGCCCGACGGGGGCGGGCAAATCCTCGCTGCTCGACGCGATCACGTGGGCGCTCTACCGCCGCGTCTCGCGCATCGGGCAGGGTGCACAGGGCACGCACCAACTGATCACGCACGGCGCCCGTGCGATGGCGGTGCAGTTCGACTTCAGTGTGCGCGGCCAGCGCTACCGCGTGAGCCGGCAGGCGCCGGGCAACCTCGGGTCCCGGCTCGAGCGGCAGCGCGTGGATGGATCGTGGGAGCCGCTGGCGGACCGCGCGCAGGACATCGACGAGCGCATCGTCGGCCTGATCGGGCTCGATTTCGTGACGTTCACCAGGACCGTGCTGCTGCCGCAAGGAGAGTTCGACGCGTTCCTGCGGGGCGAGGCGAGGTCACGCCGCGACATCCTCACGAGCCTGCTCGGACTCGAACGCTACGAGGCGGCAGGGAGCATGGCGCGCAACCGCCTGGCGGGCGCGCGGGCGGCGGCGGAGGCGCTGCGCGTGGAGATCGATCGCCTCGACGCGGCCACGCCCGAGGCGATCGCGGACCTCGAGCGGGGGCACGCGGCGCTGGCCGCGCGGGTCGCGGCCCTCGAGGCGCGCACGGGCCTGCTCGAAGCACTGGAGCAGGAGGCGCGCGCGAGCGCCGAGGCCGGTGCCGCGGCCGCGCGCGCGGAGATCGCGAGCGCCGCAGCCGCGCGGGACGCCGCGGCCGCGCGGGACGCCCTGGCTGAGGCGGAGCGCGGCTGCACGGAGGCACAGGCGGAACACGACCGCCTCGAGGCCGAGCGCGCGGCCCTCGGCTACGACGAGCAGGCGCACCGCCGACTCGAACGCGAGGCGGCGCTGCTGGAGCAACGCGAGGCGGCCGTCCGCGCCGTGGACCACGCCGAGGCGGAGCAGCGCGCGGCCATCGAGGAGGCGGGGCGCGCCTCGGAGCAGGCGGACGCGTTGCGGGCGGAGGCGGAGCGCGCGGAGGCCGCGCTCGCGCAGGCAAGCGAGGTGCAGCGCGCGGCGCGGGACGCCCTCGCGGTCGCGGCTGGCGCGGCGCTGGCCACGGAGCGCGCGCTCGGCGAGCAGGCGAACGCGTCCGACGAGGAGCGCGCCTCCGCCGAGGCCGCCGCGGTCGCGCGCGCGGAGGAAACGCGGCAACTGGCCGCGCTCGCCGAGCGCCTGAGTGCGCAGGGGGATGCCGTCGCCTCGGCAGCGCGCGAGCACGAGCAGGCGCGCGAGTCGAGCGAGGCGGCCGTCCGCGCCTCGCAGGCCGGGGACGAGCGCCAGCGGGAGGCGCAGGCGGAGCACGGCGTACGCGCCGAGGCGCTGGAGGCGGCGCAGCGGCAAGACGCCGCGCTGACGCTCCAGCGATCGCTGAAGCCCGGCGACTCCTGCCCGGTCTGCGGCGAGCCGATCGACCACATCGAGCTGCACCCCGCCCCGGCGCTCGACGCCGCCCGCGCGGCTCTCGACGGGGCGGAGGGGGCGCTCGCGGAGGCGCGCGAGGAGCAGGCAGCGGCCGCGGCAGCCCTCGCGGCGGCGGAGGCGAGCGCGCTGCAGACGGCCGCCGCGCTGGAGCGCGCGCAGGCCGCACTGGCGGGGCTGCGCGAGGAAGCCTCGCAGGCCGGAGCCGACCCGGACGCCCTCGGCGCGGCGATCGCGCGCGCGTCGGCCGCTGCCGAGGCGGAGCGCGACCGCGCGCAGGCCGCCGCCGCAGTCCGCACGCGCGCCGCCGATGCGGTCGGCGAGCTCAGGCTGCTGCGCGCCTCGATCGGCGATGCGCTCGGCGCGCCGGAGCCGGGTGAGGCGGGAGAGCCGGAGGCCGTCCGCGCTGCGCTCGAAGCCGCGATCGAGGGCCACCGCGAGGCCGCCGCCGCCGCCGCACGGAGTCAGGAGGCCGCTCGCCTCGCGGGCGAGCGGGCGCGCGAGGCGGCCTCGGACGTCGGGCGCGCGAACGAGCGGCGCGAGCGCGCCGGCGCCGCACTCGATCGAGCGCGCGAGCAGCTGGCCGCGCTCGGCGGTGAGGACGCCGATCCCGCCGCGGTCCGCGAGGCGCTTGCCGCGGCCCAGCAGCAGGCGAGGCGCCGTCGGGAGATCGAGGCCCCGCTGCGTGAGGCCGGGCAGGCCGTCGCCGGCGCCGGGGCGACCCGCGAGGCCGCGCGCGAGGCGCTCGACCGCGCGGAGGCCGCCGTCGGGCGCCTCGCCGGCGAGCTCGAGGAGGCGCGCGCGGCGGCGGACGAGGCGCAGCGGCGCTTCGCGGAGGCGTGGACGGTGGCGCAGGCGGACGGTGCGCCCTCGGCGGAGCGTGTGCTCTCGCTGCTTGCGTCGCACCGCGCCGCGCACGGCGAGCGCGTGCGCGAGCAGGCGCTCGCCGCGCAGCGGCTGGAGGTAGCCCGCGCTGCCGCGGAGCGCGCTCGCGAGATGCAGGCCCAGGCGGAGGGCTACGACGGCCGCGCGCGGACCTCAGGCACGCTCGCCCAGGAGCTGCAGCGCAACCGCTTCATCGCCTACGTGCAGCGCGAGGCGATGCAGCTGCTGGCGGCGGACGCCGCGGAGCGCCTGCTCACGCTCTCCAGCGGGCGCTACCGGCTGGTCGCGGACGGCGACTCGTTCGCGGTGATCGACAAACTGAACGGCGACGAGCGGCGCTCGGTCCGGACGCTGTCCGGCGGCGAGACCTTCCTCGCGAGCCTCGCGCTGGCGCTGGCCCTCTCCGAGCGGCTGCCCGAGATCGCCGGCCGCGGCGGCGCGATGTCGCTCGAGTCGCTGTTCCTCGACGAGGGCTTCGGCTCGCTCGACCAGGAGTCGCTGGACGTGGCGATCGGGGGCCTCGAGGCGCTCGCCGGTGGGCGGCGGCTGATCGGCGTGATCTCGCACGTGCCCGAGGTCGCCGAGCGCCTGCCGGACCGCATCGAGGTGGTGCGCAACGGCGCGGTCAGCACGATCCGCGATTCGCGCGCGCCGCAGGCGGCAGGCGCCCTCGCGGCGGTGGAGGCTCCCTAGGACTTGCTGCGGCTGCGCTGCAGGACGTGGGCGAGCAGCGAGACGAGCGAGATGATCAGCGAGCCGAAGAGGGCGGACCAGAAGCCGGCGACGCTGAAGTCGAGCCCGAGTTGCCCGCAGATCCAGGCCGTGGCCGCCAGCACGCCGGCGTGGATCACGAAGATGAAGAGCCCGAAGGTCAGCACGATCAGACAGGCCGACGCGAGGTAGGCGAGCGGCCGGACGAAGGCGTTGAGCAGCCCGAAGATCGCCGTCGCCGCGGCCAGCGAGGCGGCATCGCCGACCTCGATGCCCGGAACGAGGGCGGCGGCGAGCCAGAGGCCGGCGGCGTTGACGACGAAGCGCACGAGGATCTCGCGCGGTGAGCGCGGCACCGAGTCGCCGAAGTCGAAGACCCTGACGCGGATGTCTCGTTTCACTC
Organism: Dehalococcoidia bacterium; assembly: GCA_965261685.1. Taxonomy (GTDB): domain Bacteria; phylum Chloroflexota; class Dehalococcoidia; order UBA2979; family UBA2979; genus VXMT01. The sequence continues at coordinate 465,647 of CBDHDI010000028.1, read as the reverse complement.
CGGGCTCACTCCGTGCCCTCCGAGGTGAGCGCGCGGATGCGCTCCTCGTCGGCGGGCACGCGGGCGTCGGCGGCGGCGTTGATGCGTCGCGAGTAGAGCGCCACCACGGCGATCAGGATGCTGCCCGCCGCGCCCTCGAAGATGAGCGTCGCGCGCACGCCGATCGTGTCGGCGAGCAGCCCGATCGGGAGCGAGACGAAGCCGAGGAAGCTGAAGCTGGAGACGATCAGCGCCTGCACGCGGCCGTCGTAGCGGCGGTGCGAGTAGGCCATCCCGAGCCCCAGCACGAACGAGATGTAGCCCATCTCGACCGCGCCGAGCAGCACGATGATCAGCAGCGCGATCGGGAAGTTCGGCGCAAGGCCGAACGCGATCACGACCAGGCCGAACACGAACGAGGTCCCGAGGAACAGGCTCCACGCCGCGGGCCGGTGCACGACCGATGCGGCCGCGACGGTCACGACGATCGCTCCGAGCGAGGAGGCGGAGGTGATCGCCCCCAGCTCGAGGGCGTCACGCCCGAAGACGTCGATCACCATTCCCGGCAGCAGCACGAAGTAGGGGATGGAGGTCAAGGCCACGACGTACGCCGTGATCACGGTGACGAGCAGCGCGGGCCGCCCTCGCACGTAGCGCAGGCCGGCGGCCAGGCTCTGGATGAACGACTCGCGCGACTGCTCCTCGCTGCGGAAGGCGCCGGGCACGCCGGCCGTCATCCACGCGGCGATGCCGTAGCAGCCGGCGACGAGCAGGAAGACGCCGCCCGCACCGAAGAACGTGCCGACCAGCGCGCCGCCGCTGATCGGGCCGAAGATGCGGCCCACGCCCATCGCGCCCTGCTGCAGGATGACGCCGCGGCCGACGCCGTGCGCGCCGAGCAGCTGCCCGGTCATCGCCTGGCGCGAGGGCACGAGGAAGGCGACGGAGACGCCCTCGATCATCGACTGGAAGAACAGCATCCAGTACGAGAGCAGACCGCTGACCGTGAGCACGCCGAGCAGCAGCGCCTGCACCATCAGCAGCACCTGCGCGGCCACCAGAACCGTCTTGCGCGAGAAGCGGTCCGTGATCACGCCCGCCCCGAACATCGAGGGAAACAGCGCGAGCCCGAAGGCGAAGAGCTGGGCGGCGACCGCGGTGTTGGACTCGGTCAGATCGTAGGCGAGGAAGGCGCGCACGACGCCCGCCGTCATCATCCCGAGGAACTGGATCAGCGTCGCCGTCCAGAGCCGCCGGTAGGCGCTGCTGCCGAGCGGCTGGAGGGCGCCGCGTCGCAACGCGCCGCCGACCCCGCCGCCGGATTCCGGCTGCACGGGCGGGGCGCTCATCGGCGCGGCGCGGCGCGGGTGCGTCGGGTTGCCATCGAGGTGGTCACGCTACGCCCCGCCCACCTCTGCGGCTATACCTCGTCGAGGGCGACCGCGCGGCCCTCCGACCAGCTGCGCCAGACGGCATCCGTGAACTGCATGTAGCGCAGGCCGTCCTCGAAGCTGGTCAGCTCGACGGGCGCACCCTCGCGGATCGAGGCGACGAAGTCGGCCTCGACGTTCCAGGCGCCCGCCGTGCCGGGGTCCGGCTCGAGCGGCTGCGGTTCTTCGCCGAGCGGGGCGAGCGCCATGCGGTCGCCGGGGTGTGCCCAGTGCAGCGTCGCGGCGCTGCCGTAGAGCGAGATGCCGTTGGCGGCGGCGGGCGCGTGCGTGTGCGCGCTCAGCCGGTAGCTGACGCGCGCGCCGCTCGCCATGCGCGCGAAGACGCCGATGCTGTCGGGGATCCCGATCTCGTAGTCCTCGCCGCTGTCGGGGTCGCGTCGCGAGGTGACGAAGGTGGCGGCGTCGGCGGTGACGCGCTCGGTGGGGCCGAGCCAGCGCTGCACGGTCTCGGCGACGATGCCGAGCATCAGCGTGTTGCGGCCGGAGTACTCGCTGCGCTCGCGCCAGTGCAGCGGCGTGGCGGGGTCGAGCGCACCGCCGCCGAGCAACGTGATGTGCGCCTCGCGTAGCTCGCCGAGCGCTCCCTCCGCGAGAAGGCGGCGAATCGTGCGCCAGCTCGCGAGGTCGAACGGCGCCGGGACGAGTTGCGCGACGCGGTCGGGGCGCGCCCGCGCGGCGTCCAGCATCGCGCGCGCCTCGGCCGCGTCCATCGCCATGCGCGCCTCGCAGAGCACGTGCTTGCCCGCCTCCAGCGCGCGCACGCTGTACTCGCGGTGGCGGTACGGCCAGGTGCCGATGCAGACGGCGTCGATCTCCGGGTCGTCGAAGATCGCGCCGGGATCCTCGACGACGCGCGCGATGCCGAACTCGTCGGCGACGCGCTGGCCGCTCTCGCGCGAGCGATTGCAGACCGCTGCCAGTTCGACGCCCTCGATCGCCTGGAAGCCGGGGATGTGGCGCGTGCGTGTATTCGCGCCCGCGCCGATGAAGCCGATGCGCAGTGTGTCCCCGTTGCTGTCAGTGGTCATGCTCGTCTCCTCGGGCGCTACCTCCCTGGGTACAGCCTTCGCGCCATGCCGCCGGGGGGCAGGGCGGCGGCGGCCAGCGTATCCTCTGCGTGCCGGCGGCCGCGCGCCAGACGCAGCGGCTGCGCGGCGCAATTCGCGGGGCGGAGTGGCATGACGCAGCAGCGTGACGGCGACCAGCCGAAGGCGGAGGTGTCGGCGCTGCTGCGCGCCGTCGGCCAGTTGCTCGTCGCCATCTCCGGGGACGAGCCCGCCGCCGGCGCGCCGCCAGCCAGGCCCGAGGCGCCTCCACGGCCCCCGTCTCCGATGGAGGAGATCGAGCAGATCCTCAGCGATGCGCGCGCCCGGGCGCAGCAGTTGATCGACGAATCGCTCGCGGACGCACGGGCGCGACTCGAACGGCTCGCCGTCGAGGACGCGCCCCCCGCGGAGCCGCCGCCCGCGGAGACCGGGGAGCTGGACGCGAAGCTGCGCTCGCTGCAGGAGCTGCTCGGCGACATCGAGGCGCTGCAGCGCGCCGAGACGCCCGAGACGCCCGAGACGCCCGAGACGCCCGAGACGCCCGAGACGCCCGAGACGCCCGAGACGCCCGAGGCGGATGCGGTGCCCCCCGAGGCGGCGATGGACGAGCCGCCGGCTGCCGGGGACGGCTCCGGCGAGGCGGAGCGCGTGGAGGCGGTGGCGTGGAGCGAGGACGGGAGCCCGCCGGGCGTGCGCTTCGATCCGAATGACGGCTCGGTGCTGCTGCGCGTCGCGCCGGTGGAAGGGTTCCAGGGACTGCTGCGCGTGCAGGGGGTGCTCGCGCAGCTGCCGGGCGTGCGCCAGGCCTTCGTCGAGGGCTACGCGGAGGGCGAGGCGCAGCTGCGGCTCACCTTCGACTCGGCGCTCGAGGTCGCCTGGCTCGGCGCGGCGCTCGGCGAGCGCCTCGGCGTGACGGTGCAGGCGGCGGACGTCTCGGAAGCCGAGCGCAGCCTGCGGCTCGAACTGCGGTAGCCCGCCCGCGGGGCGCCGATGCATCTCGATCGCCTCACCCTCACCAACGTCCGAACCTTCCGCGACCTCGATCTGTCGCTGGAGCCGGGCTGCTACGTGGTCGGCGGCCCCAACGCGAGCGGCAAGAGCAACCTGCTGGAGGCAATCACGCTGCTGGCGACCGCGCGCAGCTCGCGCGCGCGCGCCGACGTCGAGCTGATCTCGCGGCAGGCGTTGCGCGACGATCCGCTGCCCGGCGCACGGCTCGCCGCGGAGGTGACGACGGCCGCCCAGCCGGTCAGCGTCGAGCTGGCGGTGACGGCGCGCGAACCGGCGGGCGCGGGCGGCCGCCCGCCGGCGACGGGGCGGCGCTTCCGCGTCAACGGCATCGCGAGGCGCGCCTCGGACCTGATCGGCCAGCTGCGCGTCGTGCCCTTCTCCGCCGACGATCTGCAGATCATCTCCGGATCGCCGACGCAGCGCCGTCGCTACCTGGACATCACGATCTCGCAGCTGGATGTCCGCTACGTGCGGGCGCTGCAGCGCTACCAGCGCGTGCTGACGCAGCGCAACGGGCTGCTGCGGCGGCTGCAGGAGCGTCGCGGGCGAGGGGCGGACGAACTTGAGTTCTGGGACACCGAGCTGGCGGCCGCGGGCGGCGTGATCCTCGCGGGCCGCGCCTCGGCGCTGGACGCGCTCGGCGAGGGCGCCGCCGAGCGTTGGAACCAGCTCGCCCCCTCGTCCCCGCCGCTGGAGCTGCACTACGAGCCGCGGCTGCCGCCGGAGCAGGCGGGCGGTCTGGCGGCCGGCGACGCGGGCAAGCTCGCGCCGGACGCGACCGGGGCGGCGCAGCAGGCGCTGCGCGAGACGCTGACGGCGCGCCGTGGCGACGACATCGCCGCCGGCATGACGCGCAGCGGGCCGCATCGCGACGACGTGCGCTTCCTGATCGGCGGGGAGGAGGCGGGCGCATTCGCCTCGCGCGGGGAGCAGCGCACGCTGGCGCTGGCGCTGCGCCTGGCCGAGGTGGCGCTCTCGCACGAGCGCACGGGTGACCCGCCGCTGCTGCTGCTCGACGACATCCTCTCCGAGCTGGACGCGGCACGACGCGAGCGCGTGCTCGCCGCCGCCTACGGCGTCGACCAGGTCGTGATCACCACGCCCGACCCGGACCGCCCCGGCGCCGGTGAGCTGCCCGACGCGCGTCGCTACCGCATCGAGGGCGGCGAGCTGCACCCGGAGGGTTGACGCCGCGCTGCTACTCGCCGAGCAGCGGACTGGGACCGGGCGCGATCAGCACGTCGAGCGCTCGCGGCGCGACGCTGACCGTCAGCGGCGTTTCGCCGAGGTACTCACCGTCGGCCTGCACGGTGAGCGGCGTCTCCGGCTCGATGCGGAAGCGGGCGCCGCGCAGGTACTCGGCGGCTCCGCCCGCGCGCGGTGCGAGGCTGCCTCGCAGCCCTCGATGCAGGGCGCGCGGGACGGCGCGTGCGCCGAGCGCAAGACGCGAGGCGAGGCTGCCGCCGCAGAAGGCCGCGAGGTCCAGCAGCCCGTCGTCCGCCCGCGCGTCACCGGTCAGCCGCGAGATGCCGCCGTAGAGCCGCGTGTTCCCCGCCACGGCGAACAGCAGCGAGCGCTCGATCGTCGTGTCCGCCGGTGGGCCCTCGATGGCGATTCGCGTGCGCACCGGCGGTGCGCGCAGCAGGCGCTCCGTACCGTGGAGGGCGTACAGGATCTTGCCGAGCCGGCGCTTCGCCCGTCCTCCCCCGCCGATGCGGCGCACGACCTCGGCGTCCAGCCCGGTGCTGCACATCAGCAGGAAGAGGCGCTCCGAACGCGAGCCGCCGGGGTCCTCGAACTCGGCGCGGCCGAGGTCGAGGCGGACGCGGCGTGCGCCCTCGATCCATGCAAGCGCGCGGCTGCCGCGGGGGATGCCGACTTCCCGCGCCCAGACATTGGCGGTGCCGGAGGGGATGGCGGAGAGCGCGGTGTCGCTGCCGGCGAGGCCGTTGATCGCCTCGTGGATGGTTCCGTCGCCGCCCGCCGCGACGAGCAGGTCGACGCCGTTGCGCGCCGCCTCGGCGGCGATCTCGCGCGCGTGGCCGGGCGCCGTGGTGCTGCGCAGGTCGATCGCCACGCCCTTGGCGCGCAGCGGCGCGGCCGCCTCGCGCAGCGCAGCCTCCGAGGGCGCGCGGCGGGCTCGCGGGTTGCGCACGATCAGCAGGCTGCGGGGCAACACCGGTCGATGCTAACAGGACGCCCCGGTTCATCGGGCCGCTGCGGCGCTGCGCATTCGTCGCAGGGCGGCGGTTCCGTATGATGGCCGCCGGACGGAGGCCGCATGCTCGAGATCACGCGCATCGACCGGGTCGGCGTCGTCGTGGCGGCGTTGCCGCCTCAGGTGGCGCTGTTCGAGGAGCTGTTCGGCTTCCGCGCCGGCCAACCGACGATCGACGCCGACGGCAGCGCGGTGCGTGTCAGGCTCTCGATGCCGGGCCGCTCCGACGTCGATTGGGAGGTGGCCGCCCCGACCCTCAAGTCGTCGCACCTGCAGGGCTTCATCGACGGCCCGGCCGGGCCGGGCATCCACAACCTTGTGCTGCGCGTGGCCGACCTCGATGGCGCGGTCGAGGAGCTGCGCAGCCTGGAGATCGAGCCGTGGCGAGGCGACCCCGGCGACGGTAGCGAGCCGGGCGAGGAGTGCTTCATCCACCCCGCACGCGAGGGGCAGGGCTTCCTCTTCCGCCTGCGCGGGCCGGACGACTGCGGCGAGCGGCCCCCGCCGACCGCGGATCACGAGGGCGCACTCGGCATCGTCGCGCTCGACCATCTCTCGCACGCGCACGGCGAGCGCGACGCCCTCGCGGACTGGTACGAGCGCGTCTTCGGGATGCGGCTGAGCCACCGCGGGCAGGAGGACGAGCGCCCGTTCGTGACGACGGAGCTGGACACGCCGACCGAGCAGATGCATTGGGAGATCCTGCAGCCCGTCGGCGAGCGCTCCTTCGTGCACCGCTTCCTCGAGCGCCGCGGTCCCGGCATCCACCACGTCACCTTCCAGGTCGGCGACTGGGAGCGTGCGATCGCCGCCTGCGAGGCCTACGGCGTGACCACCTTCGGCGGCTCGGACGGCGTCAGGGACGGCTGGGGCTGGGCCGAGACCTTCCTCCACCCCCGTCAGGCCGGCGGCATGCTGGTGCAGCTCTTCTGGGAAGAGCACCCGGGCGTCTGGATCTAGGCCCCGGAAACGCAGTCGTGGCGGTAGAACTCGACCTCGGCGCGGCGACGATCATCGAACTCGGCGAGCGGATCCGCCGCCGCGAGCTCTCGCCCGTCGAGCTGATCGAGGCGACGAACGCGCGCATCGAGCGGCTGCAGCCGCTGCTGCACTCGTTTGTCACGCACTGCGCGGACTACGCGCTGGAGCGGGCGCGGCAGGCGGAGCGCGAGATCGCCGCGAACCGCTACCGCGGCCCGCTGCACGGCATCCCCTACACGCTCAAGGACGTGATCGCCACGCGCGGCGTGCGCACCACCTTTGGCAACCCTCGAGGCGTCGACTACCGCCCGCCGGAGCAGGCGACGCTGCACCGGCGGATCGAGGAGGCGGGCGCGATCCTCGTCGGCAAGGTGGTCTCCGAGATCGGCCGCGACACGAGCGGCCCGGTCGGCTGCCGCAACGCCTGGGATCCGTCGCGCAGCCCGGGCACCTCGAGCAGCGGCTCCGGCTCGGCGACGGCCGCCTCGATGGGCCTGCTCTCGATCGGCACGGACACGGGCGGCTCGGTGCGCCACCCGGGCAGCAACAGCAGCCTCGTGGCGATGAAGCCGACGTTCGGGCGCGTCAGCCGCCACGGCATCTGGGCGGCCTCCTGGAGCGACGACACCGCCGGCCCGCTCACGAAGACCGTCGAGGACAACGCCGCCGCGCTCGAGGCAATCGGCGCCTACGACCCGCTCGACCCGCTCAGCATCAACGAGCCCACCTCGGGCTACCGCGCCGTCCTCGGCGATTCCATCGCCGGCGTGCGCATCGGCGTCCCGGCGGACGACTGGATCTGGCGCGACTGGCTGAGCGAGGAAGAAGAGGAGATCGTACGCGCGGCGATCGAGCGGCTCGGGGAGCTGGGGGCGGTGCTTTCGGAGGTGCGGATGCCGCTCGCGGAGCACTCGCGCAACCGCGCGCTCGGCCTCTCGCTGGCCTCGGAGCGGCCGGTCTTCATCCGCGATCACTTCAGCGAGGAGGAGATCGAGGCGTGGACGGAGATCCACCCCCAGATCGCGGCGGGCGAGGCGCAGACGTTCGAGCAGTACCTGCACACGCAGCAGTTCCGCGCGCGCATCACGCAGGAGGCGAACGCGGTGCTGCGCGAGGTGGACGTGATCGCGATGCCGACGGGCAGCACCTACGGCGACGCCTGGGACGCCGAGACGTCCGTCATTCGCGGCCGCGAGGTCTCCGCCCGCTCACGCGGCGTCTACCGCAACGGCGTCGCCAGCGTCTCCGGGCACCCTGCGATCTCGGTGCCGTGCGGGTTCGGCAACGGCGGCCGCTGGCCCGTGGGGCTGATGCTGCACGGCCGCCCGCTGGAGGAAGGCCTGCTCTACCGCGTCGCCTACGCCTACGAACAGTCCACCGACTGGCACCGCCGCCAGCCGCCGCTCTGACCTCAGGGGGCGGGAGGTCCTTGGCTCTTGGCTCAAGCGCTCGGTTAGTCGCTTGGCTTCGGGCCGTAGCCTTCGGTGACGTACTGGAGGGGTCCACGCGGGATGCCCGACGTTCCGATCCGGTCCCCCGGCGCGACCTCTCCGTCAGCCCGCGGCTGCTGGTCGTTCGTTGGTCGGCCCCGGGCAGGCAGGCCAGGGGGCGCGGGGCCGTAGCCTTCAGTCACGTACTGGAGAGGGAGGCGCGGGATGCCCGACGTCCCAGTCCTGTCCTTCGAGGCTGATGCGGTCATGGCACCAATAGTGCCGAATCCGCATACCGCCGACAAGGCAAGGCGCCGTGGCCCTGCAAGGCGCATTGGCTACTGGCGGTGCTGCTCCGCGAAGCGGTGGATTGCGGACTCGTCGCCGTAGACCACCAGGCGATCGACATCGGCGACCCTCGTGGCGGCGGGAGGCGAGAAGGTCACGTCGCCGTCGGTCTGCACGGTCGCGATCAACTGGACATCGGCGTTGCTGAAGAGGTCGCCGATCGAGCGCCCGGCGCCCTCGCCGATGCGGATCTGGGCGACGAGCTGGTGCGTCTCATGCTCGCCCGCACGTCCGGGCGTGTCGATGAACTCGATCACGTGCGGATCGGTGGCGGCAATGGCCATGTGGCGGCCGGCGATCTGGTAGGGCGAGAAGACGCGGCTTGCGCCCGCCGCGCCGAGGCGCGACACGGCCTCGTCCGAGGCGGCTCGGGCGACGGTCTCGACTCCAGGGTTGATGATGCGAGCCGTCAGCACGATGTAGGTGTTGACCGCGTCCGAATCAGCGGCGGCGACCAGTGCCCTTGCTCGCTCGGCATGCGCGCGCTCCAGCACGGCCTGCTCGGTGGCGTCGCCCAGCAAGGGGATCGCGCCGAGCGAGCGAGCGAAGTCGAGATGCTCCTCGGACCAGTCGATCGCGAGCGTGGGGATGTCGCCCTCGCGCAGCAGGCGCACGACCTCGCGGCCGACGCGGCCCTGACCGCAGACGATCACATGGTCGCGCATCCGTTGCGCCCTCCGGCTGAGGCGGTGTGTGCCGAGTGCGTCGGCGATGGTGCCGGCGACGAGTTCCTCCCCGATACCGCCGGCGACGTAGAACAGCACGCCGATGCCGGCGAGGGTGTAGACGATGGTGAAGGCCCGCCCGCTCTCGTCGAGTGGCCTGACTTCCTCGTAGCCGACGGTGGTAAGCGTGATCACGGCCATGTAGAGGCCGTCAAAGAATCCGAATTCCTCGATCCAGCCGTACCAGGTGGCGCCACCGAGGACGATCACGATCAACAGCAGCAGCGGGAGCAGGCGCCGCGGCGTCAGCCGCGCCCCCTCGTACGGCGCGCGCGACGCGGCTCAGGCGGGCGGGGGACGCGCCGCTCAGGCGCTGCGGCCGATGCGCTTGCGCTTGCGCTGCACATAGTCGACCAGAATGTACTCGCCAAGCTTGTCCGGGGTCGTGTAGAAGACGCGGCCGCCGTTGATCTTTGCGAGCTGGTTGACGAACTCCTTGAGGTAGTAGTTGCGGTCCAGCATGAAGGTGTTGATCGTGATGTCCGCCTGCGTGCAGCGGCGGACTTCCTTCAGCGTCTCGCGGATCGTCGTCGGGCTCGGCGGGTAGGAGAACTGCGAGCGTCCGCGCTCCAGGTGGGCGGTCGGCTCGCCGTCCGAGATCATGATGATCTGCCGCGTGCCGCCGCTGTGCCGGGCGAGCTTCTTGCGGGCCATCATCAGCGCGTGGTGCATGTTGGTGCCGAGCACGGACTCGTCCCAGCGCACGTACGGCAGATCGGCGATGCGCAACTCCCTCGCGTAGGCGGAGAAGCCGAGGACGTAGAGCTGGTCGCGCGGGTACTGCGTGCTGATCAGGTTGTGGAGAGCCAGCGCCACCTTCTTCGCGGACTGGAACGAGCCGCGCAGCGCCATCGACCAGGAGAGGTCCACCATCACGACGGTGGCCGTCTCCGTCAGTTGCTCGGAGCGGTACACCTCGAAGTCGTCCGGCATGAGGCGCACCGGGGTCTGCGGCCCCTCGCGCTCGATGGCGTTCATGATCGTGCGGCCCATGTGCAGGTGGAACGGGTCGCCGAACTCGTACTCCTTGGTGTCCTCGGTGCGCTCGCCGTGGCGGCCGACCTCGGGAATCGGGTGGTTGCCGATGCCCTGGCGCTTGAGCTGCGCGTAAATCTCGGTGAGGGCGCGCTGGCCGATCATGCGCGTGCCGCGCGGGGTCAACTCCCACGTGTCCCCCTCGCGGCGGATGTAGCCCTCGCGCTCAAGGATCTCCAGCAGCTCGCCCAGCTGGTCGATCGCTTCGGAAGCCTCGTCGCCGAGCAGCTCGCGCAGGTGTTCGAGGTCGATGCCGTCGATGTCGCCGTCGTACTGGGCGCGCTCCAGCTGGCGCTCCAGGCCGTCGATGTCCTGCATCTCCGACATCAACTGCATCGCGGCGTCGAGGCCGATCTCCTCGTCGCCCCGGAAGGGGTAGGCGGGAGCGCGTTCGCCGCCGGGGTTGAGGTACTCGAGGTTGGCCGCGAGCTGTGACAGTTCGCCCTCGAGCTCCGGGTCGCCGAGCTTGTCGGAGAGCAGCGACTGGAGCTGCTGGCGCTGGTCGCCGGGCAGCGATTCCATCAGCGACTGCATCGCCTGCGTCTGCGCCTGCATCTGCGCGATCAACTCGTCCAGGGATTCGGGCGGGTTGTCGCCGAACATGTCGCCGTACTTGTCCATGAAGGAGTCGAAGTCCGGCTGCTCGCCGCGCATGCGCTGGATCAGCATGTCGTTGAGGTCGCGCAGCATTTCCTTCATGCGCTCGATGTCGCCCTCGGACATCTCGTCGACCATCTTCGAGACGTCCTTGAAGAACGACTCGGTCATGGCCTGCTTGAGCTGCTGGAGCAGCTCCTGGAACTTGTCTCGCGCCTCCTGGTTGAGGAACTCGTAGCTCTGCAGCGCCTTGACCTGCCCCGCCGGCTCCTCGGGCATCTCTTCGAGGAACTGCTGCTTGCGCTCGACGATGCGGCGCAGCATCTCGGAGAGGTCTTGCTCCTCGGAGGCGCCGCCCTCGCCGCCACCGGCCTGCGAGGGCGAGCCGCCCGCCATCTCGCCGCCCTGCTGCTGTGCTGAGGCTCCGTCGCCGCGTTCACCACCCGCGCCGGCCTCACCCTGCTCGCCCGGCTGGCCAGCCGCCTCGGCGCCCTCGCCGGCCTCGCCGCTCGCGCCGCCCGCCTGGTCGGTGGCCTGCGGCTGCGGCTCCGAGGGGCCGCCGGCCTGGGCGAGCCGCTGGTCCAGCGTGCTCTGTTCGAGGTCGAGGATCTCGCGCAGCTGCTCCTCGATCTGCTGCATCGTGCCGCCGAGGTCGAACTGGTCGAGGCGCTGGCGGCGCTGCTGCCGCAACTGGTGCAGCAAATCGCGCAGTCCGGGCGCGCGCGCCCCGTTCGGACTGCGCATCCCGCGCTGCATCAGGTTGCGCAGCGCGTGCTGCAGGTCGCCGAAGTTCATCAGGTCGTCGGAGAGGGCCTCGAGGATGTCACCCGCCTCGAGCTCGGGGATCTCCTGGCTGCCGTCCCATGCGGAGTAGCGCGCAAGCTGCGTCATGGTCCGGCCCTTCGCTCGTCCCTGCTCCGCTCAATCCTCGGCGCCCGTCGCCGCGCTGTCGTCTAGCCTCGGTAGTGGGCCTCGCCGTCGATGCTGTCCTTGTTGAGGCGCTTGTTGAGGTGCAGCCCTTCGAGCACGAACTCGATCGCGGCGGCCTGCTCGGCGGCGGACTCGCCGGTCGCGACGCCCGCGACGGCCTCGGCGAGCCCGTCCACGCTGCCGAGCATCGCGAGGTAGCCGTCCGAGGGCATCCCCTCGCCGACCTCGGCGGTGACGCCGGCCTTGAACGCCTCGATCAGCGGCTCCATGTCGCTGATGCTGCAGTGGCGGTTGAAGACGGCGACGACCGCGCCCTGGATCAGGCGCTCGATGATCTGATCCTCGCGGCCCTCCTCGACGGTCTCGAGTTCGACCTTGCCCTCAAGCGAGGCGCGGATGAAGCCGAGGTCGGAGATGCGCGGCGCGATCTCCGGCTCGCCGAGCCGCACGGCACGACGCAGCGCGTTGGCGACGAGCGACTCGTAGTTGGTGATCGATGCGCGCACGGAGACACCGGAACGCTGGTTCACGTCCGGCGAGCGGCGCGCGAGGCGCGTGACCTCGGCGATGATCTCCTCCATGTAGCGCGGGACGTGCAGCTCGCGCCCGGCCGAGCCGATGTCGACGCGTTCCTGGTGGACGATGTCCAGCTCCTCGTCGATGTCGCGCGGGTAGTGCGTGCGGATATGCGAGCCGTAGCGGTCCTTGAGCGGGGTGATGATGCGGCCGCGGTTGGTGTAGTCCTCCGGGTTGGCCGTCGCCACGATGAAGACGTCGAGGGCGAGCCGCACCTTGTGGCCGCGGATTTGGATGTCGCGCTCTTCCATCACGTTGAGCAGACCGACCTGGATGCGTTCCGCCAGGTCCGGCAGCTCGTTGATCGCGAAGATGCCGCGGTTGGTGCGCGGGATCAGGCCGTAGTGGATGGTGAGCTGGTCGCTCAGGTAGCGGCCTTCGGCGACCTTGATCGGGTCCACCTCGCCGATCAGGTCGGCGATGGTGATGTCTGGTGTGGCGAGCTTCTCGCTGTAGCGCTCGTCGCGGTGCATCCAGTGGATCGGCGCGTCGTCGCCGTGCTCCCCGATGATCTGGCGGCCCTGCTCGCTGATCGGGGCGAACGGGTTCTCCGGGATCTCCGCGCCGGCGAGCGTGGGGATCCACTCGTCGAGCAGGGAGGTGAGGCTGCGGATCAGGCGGGACTTCGCCTGCCCGCGCTCGCCGAGCATGATCACGTCGTGGCCGGAGAGGATCGCGTTCTGCAGTTGCGGAATGACGGTCTGGTCGTAGCCCTGGATCTCGGGGAAGAGGTCGGCGCCGGTCTCGATTGCCGCGATCAGGTTCTCGCGCAGCTCCTCGCGCACGCTGCGCTCGCGGTAGCCGGACCGGCGCAGGGCGCCCAGCGTTGTCGCTCGCTTGCTCGCCACCTGAGCCTCCCTGCCGATGCACGCCGCGAGGGCGCTTCGGGGATGTTCCGTCGCGAGGCTGCGGGCCGGGCTACACCGCACGGCTACGGCGCATGGTCCGCCGCCCCGGACGGGAGCTCCGCATGTTGCCTCGTACGGTCCTCAGTATACGTGCCGTGTCATAGAGGGCGGCGAGGGGCTGCCGAGCCGCGCACGGCTCGCGGCTGCGCTGGGCATCACAAGCAGCAGGCCGGGAGACGGCCCGCTGTTGAGCGGTGCTGGAGGCTCTAGGGAGCGGTAGCGTACCCGTTCGTCTCGGGGTGGCCGTTCGCGACCGCCTCGATCAGGGCCGGCGAGGCAGCCAGCGCCTGCACGGCGCGCCCGAGACGGGAGTCGCGGACGACGGTCACGTCGTTGGTCTCGACGATCTCGCTGAACGGCACGTCCAGTTCAGCTGCGATGTTCAAGGCTGTGGAGAGCGGCACCTCGCGCTTGCCGGTCTCATAGTTGGAAAGTGAGGCCTGGGTGATGCCGGCGCCTTTCGAGACATCGGTCTGCGATCGGCCGGCCCTCTGGCGCAGCGTCCGCAACTGATGGCCGAGCTTGGCCCGGTGCTCGACGCTCCCTGACTTTCGCATCTCGGTTCCCGCTCCTTCCATGTCGCCACGGTGTGCCGGAAGCCCGTCCGCCCCCGCCCTCACTGGCGATTGTGCAATCTTGCACAATGCATTATCGGACGCCCTATGCCTGTGCGCAATATGTCCGCAATATTTCCGTATCCGCAAACACTGCGTGGACGATCTCGAGTGCGTGGGGAGGTCGCGATCAGGCGCTGGAGCCGAGCAGATCCTCCGCGCGGAGATCGGAGATCGCGGCGTCGAAGGCGGCGAGCGTGTCCTCGATCTCGGCCTCGCCGTGTGTCGAGGAGACCATCCCGCCGCTGCCCATCAGGTCCACGCCGTGGTTGAGCAGCGCCTGCCGCAGCGACCGCTCCAGCGCGGCGTCCACGCCGTGCGGCTCCCCGTCGGCGTCCCACTCGACATCGGCGGGCCGCGGCGCGTCGTAGCCGAGGTTGAGGTGCCACATCGAGGACACCGCCCAGGCCGAACCGGGGACGGCGCGGTCGGCGAAGAGCGCGTTGAGGCGGCGCACCAGCTCCGCCGTCGTCGCATCGGCGCGCTCCGTCTGGCCGCCCGCCTCGATGATGCGCAGCGTGGCGATGCCGGCGGCGGCGGCGGGCGGCTGGGCGTTGTAGGTGCCCTGGTGCGGCACGCGCAGGCGGCGGTTCCAGACCGCGTCGCCCTCGCGGAACTCGAGCATCGAGATCACGTCCTCGCGGCCGGCCACGCAGCCGCCGGGCAGGCCGCCCGCGAGGATCTTCGCGTAGGTCGCGAGGTCCGGCGTGACGCCGTAGCGCTCCTGCGCGCCGCCGGGAGCCATGCGGAAGCCCGTGATCACCTCGTCCATCACCAGCAGCGTCCCGGCCTCGGCGGTCAGTTCGCGCGCCGCACGCAGGTAGTCCGGACCGATCGGATGCAGGCCCCAGTGCGCCCCCGTCGGCTCGAGGATCATCGCGGCCACGTCCCGTGCGGCGAGCGCCTGCTCGAGCGCGGCGATGTCGCCCGCCTGCACGATCGTGAGGTCGTCGTAGAAGCCGGGTGGCACCCCGGCGGCGCTGGCGTGGGTCTCGCTCTCGCGCAGCTGGCCGACGGCGAGGTCGTGCCAGCCGTGGAAGTGATCGGCGAGCTTGATCACGCGGTTGCGACCGCTGAAGGCGCGCGCGAGCCGCAGCGCCATCATCGTCGCCTCGGTGCCGGAGGAGGTGAAGCGCACGCGTTCGGCGCAGGGCGCCATGCGCAGCACCAGCTCGCCCCACTCGATCTCGCGCGCCTGCGAGGAGCCGAAGTGCGTCCCCTCCTCGAGCGCCTCGCGGATCGCCGCGGCCACCTCCGGCCGGTTGTGCCCGAGCAGCAGCGCCCCGTGCCCGCCGATGTAGTCGACGTACTCGTGCCCGTCGACATCCTGCTTGCGCGGCCCCTGCGCGCTGGCGGCGTAGATCGGAAACGGCTCGAAGGCGCGGATGTCATGCGTGACGCCGGAGGGGAAGACGGAGGCGGCGCGTTCGGCGAGCCGCTGCGAGCCGGGGTGGGTGTCCTCGAAGGTCTGGAGGATGGTCACTATGCGTCGCCGCCAGTTGGCTCCGGACTGTGCTCTCCGACGCGCGCGTTCCTCTGCTCCACGAGTGCGCGGACCAGCTTGAACCATTCGTTGTAGGAAGCCACGGCTCCAACGAAGTCGGCTCTCCAAACCTGAGACGAGTCGCCGTGGAGTTGCTCTCCCATAGCAAGGAGGATGTACTTCTCCAACCCCAGCACGATCGCAGTGTCGCGCCGCGCCCTTAGGTCGTCCTTCCTTCCGCCGACTGCGGGGATGATTCCTTCATCGGTGACGTCGAGTAGTGACGCAGCATGGTATGGGCCGGTGTGCGCGTACTCGTTCATGGCATCGTACAAGCCCGCCTCGGGCGCGAACGCATCTGCTAGTTCAGGGTGGCGTTCGACCCATTTTCGTGCATTGGCTGCCCGTAGACCCATTCCACCAGGCAAGAATCGCTTCGCATTCTCTCCGTCACTGGCGGTAGTCAAGATCAAGCTCGGCATATCGAAGAGAGGCCGCATGAGGTAGCTCGCCACGTCGAATAAGCCCCGTACCACCAGATCCAGAGCATCCCTGTAGACGTTGTAGCTGTGCCACCCAAGCACGACTAAGGCTCGCGCGTGCGGAGTATCCTGCTCCACGGCGCTACTGAACGCGCTCACGCCGCGAGCGTGCAACTCAGCAAAGCGCTCCGCGATCGGCCAGCCGTCGCCGAGGGCTTCAAGATGATGCTGGGCGATGGCATCGCTAGGCGTCGTCATCTGCGTCCGGACCAAACTTTCGATTGAGACACTCCCGCGCCTGCCGCTTCAATCTTCCGCCTCGCCGATGAACCCCAGCACGGCGGCGTTCCACTCCTCCGGGCGCTCGAAGTAGGCGGAGTGGCCGGCATCGGCTATCTCTACATAACGTGAGCCGGGCGTGATCTCGTGCGAGATGCGGACCAACTCGGCGGGGACCACGCGGTCCTGCGCGCCGACGATCCAGAGCAGCGGCGCCCCGCTCTCGAGCAGGCGATCGCGCGTCGAGCCTCGGTAGTTGCGCATCTCCGGCGGCGGCGCGAGGAAGTCGCGAGGGCGCGGCGGGTTGATCGATCGGATGCGGCGGTAGAGCCACTCGAGCGCCGGTTCGCGCTCGCGGAAGTCCTCGGCGAGCGCCCGCTGCAGCAGGCTGCCCGAGAGCGCGCCCGAGGCCTGCAACACCGCCTTGCGCTCGCGCAGCCGGTCGCTGACGCAGCCCGCGTTGGAGCCGGAGATGGTGAGCGAGAGGAAGGCCGACGGGTTGTGCCGCATCAGCCCGATCGCGGTGCGCGCGCCCATCGAGTGTCCGACGAAGTGCACCGGCCCGAGGTCCAGCGCGTCGACGAGCGCGGCGGCGTCCGGGCCGAAGGCCGTGCGGCCCGGGCCGCCCTCGACATCCGGTGATCGGCCGAAGGCGCGGTGGTCGAGGGTGATGACGCTGTAGCGCTCGCTGAAGGCGGGGATCTGCCGCCACCAGGACATGGCGTTGCCGCCCGCGCCGTGGGCGAGGATGACGGGCGGGCCTTCGCCGTGGCGCTCGTAGTAGAGGCGGAAGCCGTCGTCGAGTTCGAGGTGCGGCACGTCGGGCGGTCCTTGTCTGCGGGTCACACGGTACAGGCGGGGGGCGTCGCTGTCCGGTGCGGGGCCGTGGGCGCGTCGGTGCGTCGGGGCGCGTGGCAGCGTCGAGGCAGTCCGGCGCGAGGGGAGGGGACCCACCCGCCCGCCCGTTCGGTGCGGGGCGCAGCCCCGCGCTCCGTCTTGTGGGGCGCTTCGCCCCCACACCCCCGATCCGGAAGGGCCCGCGGCGTCCTCGCGGCTTACGCGGCTCGGCTACGCGCCGCCGGCCCTTACTCCTCCTCGTCCCAGGGGACGCCGGTGGCGTTGGCGACGACGTCGAGGATGTCCTCGATGTCGCCGCGCAGTTGCGGGTCGGGGTCGAGGGTGAGGGCGCGGCGGAGGATGTCGGTGGTGGCGGCGTAGAGGGTGGGGGCGTCCTGCGCGACGGGCTGGTGCGGCTGGCGCTGGCGCGGGTGGTCGAGGGCGTGCGCGACGAACTCGCGGCACCAGCCGAGCGTGTAGAGGATCGCGGCGTCGCCGGGGCAGAGCGCGACCGCGCGCTCCAGCGCTGCGAGCCCGTCGGCGAAGCGGCGCTTGCGCGCCACCAGCGTGTTGCCGAGGTAGGCGTGCGCCTCGCAGAAGTCCGGGTCGAGTGCGACGGCCCGCTCGGCGCTGGCCAGCGCCTCGTCGATCTCGTCGGCGCTGTGCAGTTGCATGGCGCGACGCAGCAGCGCGCGCGGGTCTTCGCCCTCGGCGCCGGGGCTGCTCACCGGACGCGGCCGGCGACTGTGTGGCTCAGGAGACGGCGTCGTAGTCCGCGCTCAGGCGGGCATGGCGGTCGTCGTACTGCGCGCGCGTCTCGGGGTGGCTGAAGATGAACAGCCGGTTGGCGCGCACACCGTCGAGGGTGCGGCGAGCGACCTCGACCGGTTCCATCGGCGGCGGGTAGTTGGCCGGCTCCTCGCGCTCCGCCATGCGCGCCTCGGCCGCGGGCGGCGGGGCGGCTGGGCCGCCCAGCTCCTCGGGGCGGTTGCGGGTGGCGGTGAAGATCTGCGTGGCCACGCCGCCGGGGCAGAGGATCGAGACGCCGATGCCGTCGGGCTCGAGTTCCGTGCGCAGCATCTCCGCGTAGCCGGTGACGGCGTACTTCGAGGCCACATAGACGCCGATCGGCGTCTCGTGGATCGGCCGCGTGCCGGCGACCGAGGCGGTGAAGACGACGTGCGCCTCGCCGTCCTGCTCGCGCATCCGCGGGACGAAGGCGTTCGTGCAGTGGATCGCGCCGTAGAGGTTGACGCCGAGCGTCCACTGCCAGTCCTCGATCGGCGTCTCGATCAGCGGCGCGACCATCATCACGCCGGCGTTGCTGCAGAGCAGGTTGACCTCGCCGAACTCCTCGTAGGCGCGGTCCGCGAGTTCCTGGACGGAGGCCGCGTCCGAGACGTCCGTGCGCAACCCGATCGCCTCGCCGCCGAGCTCGCGAATCGAGTTCGCGACGCGCATGGCCTGCTCCTCCTCGACGTCCGAGACGACGACGCGCATCCCGGCCTCGTGGCAGACGCGGGCGAACCCCTCGCCGATGCCGGAGCCGCCCCCGGTAATCACGGCGACGCCGCCTTCGAGTTGCTCCATCACTTGCTCCGATCGGTGGCGCCCGGCGGCGGGCTACAGCTCCCTGACGATCTCCTCGGCGGCGTCGCGGCAGAGCACCACCGCGGCCTCCTCCGACTCACTGGGGTTGACGATCTGATGCGGCGCGTTCGCGGGCACGTAGAGGAAGTCCCCGCTCTCCGCCTGGTGCTCGAGCTCGAGCGAGGCGCCGTGGCGCATCAGCACGGGGCCGGCGAGGACGAACATCGCCGTCTCGCAGTTGGTGTGGACGTGCGGGGTGCTTTCCATGCCCGGCGGGATGCGCTGATGCGTCATGAAGACATTGCGCGAGCCGCTCAGCTCCCCGGAGACGCCGAACTGGATGCTCATGCCGGAGCGGTGCCCGGACCAGGGCGCGTCCGCGCCCCGCGTCAGCACGATCGGCGCTGCGTCGGCGGTTTCGGGCATCGCGATCACCCTTCCGGCGCACACGCGTCCGCGCGGCGGCCACATCGTACCTCGCAAGGCCCTCCGCCGCTGCCCGTCGAGGCCGCGATCATCGAGCGTTGACGAGTGCGCGTGGCGCGGCCTAGCGTGCCGCCCGATGCAGTCCACAAGCCTCGCCGCCGCCCGCAGCGCGATCGTCGCGCTCGTCCACGCCTACCCGCGGCTGCAGGACACTGCGGACTTCGAGGGCATCGGGAAGCTGTTCGCGAAGGGCCGCTTCACCTCGACGATGGGGCGCTCGCTGGGCGGGGCAGAGCTGGCGGCAGACCGCGCGCGCGGCATCCGGTTGCACGAGGACGGCACGCCGCGCACCAGCATCCTGACGACCAACCTGCTGATCGACGTTGACGACGCGGCCGGCACGGCCCGCGCCCGCTCCTACTACGCGATGCTCAAGCAGCCGCCCGGCGAGCCGCTGCGCATCGTCGGTGCGGGCCGCTACTACGACGACTTCGTGCGCGAGGACGGCGAGTGGCGTTTCGAGGAGCGCGTCAGCCTCTTCGATCTCTCGGGTGACGTCGGCGGCTTCCTGCGAGCGGCGCCGAGGCGGCAGCCCTCGCTGGCGCTGCGCGGCCCCTCCGCGGCCGAGCTGTCGCCGCTGCCCCCACCTCCGGACGCGACGGACGCGATCGAGGCGCTGATCTACACCTACGCGGAGCGGATCGACCTCGCGGACCTCGAGGGCGTCGGGGCGCTCTTCGCGCACGGGCCGTTCATCGGCGAGAGCGCCGAGGGCGATGACTACGCGCTGAGCGGCGAGGCGCTGGCCAGGGGCCTGCGCGGCGCGATCCGGCTCTACGAGGGCAACCCGCGCACCAGGCACCTGACGACGAATGTCGCCGTCGAGGTGGACGAGGAGGCGGGAACCGGCCTCGCGCGCTCGTACTTCGTCGTGTTGCAGCAGACGCCGGAGCTGCCGCTGCAGCCGATCGTGGGCGGGCGCTACCGGGACCGCTTCGAGCGTGTCGACGGCGTCTGGCGCTTCGCCGAGCGGCGGGTGCGCACGGACCACATGGGCGACCTCA
This sequence comes from Dehalococcoidia bacterium, assembly GCA_965261685.1. GTDB lineage: Bacteria > Chloroflexota > Dehalococcoidia > UBA2979 > UBA2979 > VXMT01. Next base: position 445,637 of record CBDHDI010000028.1, on the reverse strand, counting down.
GCGCGCACCTGCGTGGCGGAGGCGGCGAGCGCGCTTGACGCCTCTCGCGGCGCGCTCATACGGTCCCGCCGAGGTGCACGGACCATGACCAACAGTCGCGACGCGATCCGCGATCTGATGATGCACTACGCGCGCCTCAGCGATCGCGGCGACTACGACGCGGTCGGCGAGCTGTTCGAGCACGGCCCGTTCCGCTCGACGCTCGGGGCCGCGCTCGGCGGCGCGGAGCTGGCGGCGAACCGCAAGCAGCGGATCCTCAGCCACGACGGCACGCCCGGCACGCGCCACATGACGACCAACGTGATGATCGACATCGACGAAGAGGCCGGGACCGCGCGCGCGCGCTCCTACTACACGCTGCTGCAGACGACGCCCTCGATGCCGCTGCGGGTCGTCGGCTGCGGGCGCTACTACGACCGCCTCGAGCGCGTCGAGGGCGAGTGGCGCTTCGCCGACCGGCTGAGCCTGCTCGACACGCGTGGCGACCTCTCGCAGCACGTCAAGGGCTTCCGGCCGGGCGAGCTGCCCTACGACGTGAACGCGAGCGGCCCGCCGCTCGAGGAGCTGCCGCCGATGCCCGTGCCCGCCGACGCGCACGCGGCGGTCGAGACGCTGATCTTCACCTACGCCGAGCGCGTGGACCTCGGCGACTTCGAGGGCGCGGGCGAGCTGTTCGCGCACGGCGAGCGGCGCTTCGGGCCGGAGGGGACGCCGCTCGGCGGTCCGGCCCTGACCGAGGCGCTGCGCAGCAGCTTCCGCATGCATGACGGCAGCCCTCGAACGAAGCACGTGACGACCAACATGCTGATCGACGTGGACGAGGAGGCGGGCACGGCGACGGCGCGCTCCTACTTCACCGTTCCGCAGGCGACGCGCGAGCTGCCGCTGCAACTCATCGCCGCGGGCCGCTACCACGACGCTTTCGAGCGCGTCGACGGCGCCTGGCGCTTTCGCTCGCGCGTGATCCTGCTCGACCATCAGGGCGAGATCGGTCAGCATCTGTCCGCGAACGCGGCGCTGCACCGCTAGCGCCGATCGCGCCGCCCGGCGGCGCGCGAACGGAGGCCGAGCGCGCATGGACGTAGGCATCCTGCTCCCCCAGGCCGGAGAACGAGCGACCCGCGACGTGGTGCTGCGCCACGCCCGCGCCGCCGAGGAGGCGGGCTTCGATTCGCTCTGGACCAACGATCACGTTGTCTTCCCGCGCGAGTACCGCTCGCGCTATCCCTACAGCGCGGACGGCAAGCTGCCGGGCCGCGTGCACATCGACGCCTCGTTGCTGGAGCCGCTGACGGAGCTGGCGTTCGTTGCCGGCGCGACCAGCCGCGTGCAGCTCGGCGTAGCGGTGCTCGTGCTGAACATGCGGCAGGCCGTGCTGCACGCGAAGATCATGGCCACGCTCGACCACCTCGCCGGCGGGCGCTTCATCCTCGGCGCGGGCATGGGCTGGGCGAAGGAGGAGTTCGAGGTGCTGGGCATGCCCTCGGACCGCCGCGGCGCGCGCTTCGAGGAGAGCCTGCAACTCACCCGCAAACTCTGGACCGAGGACTGGGTGGATGGCTTCGAGGGCGACACCTATCAGGTCGACGGCTGGACCTCGCGCCCGCAACCGCCGCGGCACGTGCCGATCTGGCTCGGCGGCGACAGCCCGCAGCAGATGCGCCGCATCGGCGAGCTGGCCGACGGCTGGCTGACGCACGGCAACTACCTCGACAACGCGCGGGAGGGGATGGAACCCGCCCGCGAGGCAGCCGAGCGCGCCGGGCGTGATCCCAATGCGCTCACGATCGCCATGACCGGGATCGCGCTGCTGGCGAGTGACCGCATCGAGCAGGTGCGCGATCGGCTGGGCCGAGCGCGCGAGGCCGGCGTCGATCACGCGATCGTCGGCCTGCACCCCGCCGAGCTGCTCGAGGCGCCGGACCTGATGCGGCGCTTCGGGGAGGACTACCTCGCCGAGGCCAAGACGGACTGAGCGCGGACGGGACAGCTCCGGGGACTCATGGAGATCGAGATCACGGCCGCAGCCGCCGAGCTGGCGCGCCGCAGGGGCGGCGAGCTGGCGCTGGACTTCATCACGCCGATCGGCTGAGGCGGCGTCCTCGATGTGCCGGTCGACACCTACCTCAAGGGCAAGAATCTCACTCGTTACGAGACCGTGCGGCAGGCCGATCTGACGGTCCACGTCGCGCCGGCGCTGCTGCAGTGGGCGAGCGCGGTGCTCGTCGACGCGGAGCGCTTCCTCTTGTTCTGGCGCCGCTTCACGGTCCTCACCGAGCACCGCCACCAGCCGACCTGACGCCACGGGTAGGCCCGCCGTCGGCGGGCGAATCGGCGAGGGCGTAGTGTGCGGCTGGCGTGTCCTGCTAGCCGAGAACGCTCGTGGCGGCGATGGGCCTCGAGAGTCTTCGGAACGTTCTGGCGGTCGGTCGCTCGGGCGTCAGCCCAGCACGCTGGTGGCCGCGATGGCGAGCCCGGTCATGGTGATGGCGAGACCCCCGAGCCAGATGATGATGTCCCGCTTGAGTACGGCCATCTCGCTTCGGACGTTGCCGAATTCAGCGTGCACCCTACCGAACTCCGCGTCCATCTTCGCTTCGAGGTGATCGATCCTTGCGCTCAGGTCCGTGTTCACGCTGTCAATCTTCGTGTCGAGCGTGGTCGCGACCTGGCCGAGATCGTCCTTCGTCGCGAGGTGCTCGGTCACGCTCTCGGCGAAAGTGACGAGGGCGTGCGCCTGTGGCTCCTCGAAGCCCGCTTCGTGGAGCTGCGTGGCCGCCCTGAGCGTGTCGAATGCGAGCGCCATGGCGTCAATCTAGCACGAACGAGTCATGACTTGTCTATACCCTGGCGGCGATCGCCTCGGCGCCGCGCAGCGCTACATGCGCGCGATCAGGTCGCGCGAGATGCGCTCCAGCGTGCGCCGCGCGGACGGAACGTCCGGGTCCGTGATGAGGATGTTGAGGCGTGAGACGCCGAGCTCCTCGAGCCGTTGCGCCAGCTCCAGCTCGGGCGGGACGCCGGCGCAGATCTCGATCTCATCGGGGTCGCGGCCGTGCTCCTCGGCCGTGCGGCGCGCCTCCGTGATCAGCTCGTGCCAGCGGCGCCCGAAGACGTGCGGGAAGAAGCCGGCGCCGTACTTTCCGGCGCGCCTCGCCGCGGGGATCGAGTGCCCGCCGATGATGAACGGCACGCCGCCGGGCTGGACCGGCTTCGGGTCGCACACGACGTTCGAGAAGCGCACCAGTTCGCCCTCGTAGCTCGCCACGGGCTGCGTCCAGAGGGCGCGCATCGCCTCGATGCACTCGTCCGTGCGCTTGCCACGGCGCTCCCAGGGCACGCCGATCGCCTCGAACTCCTCACGCAGCCAGCCCACGCCGATACCGAGGTCCACGCGTCCTTCGGAGAGCACGTCGAGTGTGGCGAGTTGCTTGGCGAGCACCACCGGGTTGCGCTGCGGCAGGACCAGCACCGAGGTGCCGAGCCGTAGCGTCTTCGTGCTGGCGGCGACGAAGGTCAGCGTCACGATCGGGTCCGGCAGCGGCGCGTCCTCGTAGGGCATGCGCTCCGCGTAGGGATAGTCCGAGCTGTGGCCCTGCGGGATCACGACGTGGTCGCTGGTCCAGAGGGTGTCGAAGCCGTACTCCTCGGCGGCCTGGGCGAAGCCCGCGAGGAACTCCGGCGAGGTCACCGGCTGATCGTTGAAGTCGACCGTCACTCCGAAGCGCATCTGCGTCCCCCGTCTCCCGCTGTTCGTGTCGTGCGCGCATCGTAGCGGAGCGCTCCGCTGCGCTCACGGCCTGCCGTCTGGCGCGCCCTCGCGGTAGGCTTGGCGCATAGAGCGCGCACGAGTGGAAGGAGCAGCGCGATGACGGCCGAGGCGGTGCTGGACGCGAGCGACGCGACGTTCGCAACGGACGTGATCGAGCGCTCACGAGAACTGCCGGTGGTGGTCGATTTCTGGGCGCCCTGGTGCGGCCCCTGCCGCGTGCTGGGTCCAACCCTCGAGGCGATCGCGGCAGAACGCGCCGGCGAGGTGCAGCTCGTCAAGATCAACGTGGACGAGAACCCCGGCGTTGCCAGCAGCTACCAGGTGCAGGGCATACCCGCGGTGAAGGCCTTCCGCAACGGCGAGGTGGTGAGCGAGTTCGTCGGCGCGCTGCCGGAGCCGCAGGTCCGCGGCTTCTTCGACTCGCTCGTGCCGAGCGCCGCCGACCGCGCGGTTGCCGCTGCCGCACAGGCGCTGCAGGCGGGCCAGCCCGGCGCCGCCCGGCTCCACCTGGAGCAGGCGTTGCAAGAGAATCCCGATCACCAGCAAGCCTCCGTCTCGCTCGCCGCGATCCTGCTCGACGAGGGCGAGACCGACCGCGCGCGCGAGCTGGCGGAGCGCTTCCCGCGCGATCCCGTCGCCGCGCGCCTGCTCGCACAGCTCGCCTTCTCGGATGAGGCGGGGGACGAGCCGCGCGAGGCACTGGAGGCGCGGCTGGAGGCGGACCCGGACGACGCCGAGGCGCACTACCGGCTCGGCTGCCTGCTCGCGGCGGACGGCGAGTGGCGGGACGCCCTCGAGCACCTGCTGGCGACGGTGCGCCTCGATCGTGGCGTCGCCGACGACGGCGGGCGGCTGCGCATGCTCGACGCCTTCGTGCTGCTGGGCGACGGCCACGAGCTGACGCGCGGCTACCGCCAGCGCCTCACCAACGTGATCTTCTAGCGGCGGAGCATGGCGAACGCGATGGTCGAAGCGATCGACTGGCCCGCCGTCCACGCCGAGGCGCTGGACATCCTCCAGCGCTACCTGCGCATCAACACCTCCAACCCGCCCGGCAACGAGGCCCCGGCCGCGCGCTTCCTCGGCTTGCTGCTGGAGGCGGAGGGCATCGCCTGCGAGTACATCGAGATTGCGCCGGGCCGCGAGGCGCTGGTCGCGCGGCTGCACGGCGACGGCAGCCGCCGCCCGCTGCTGCTCGGCAATCACCTCGACGTGGTGCCGGTCGAGGAGGAGTTCTGGGACGTGCCGCCGTTCGGCGGCGTCGTGCGCGACGGGCGCGTCTACGGCCGCGGTGCGGTGGACATGAAGGGCGCGGGCGTGATGCAGCTGCTGGCGGTGCTGCTGCTGCAGCGCCGCCGCGAGCCGCTGCGCCGCGACGTCATCTTCCTCGCCGCGCCCGACGAGGAGGTCGGCAGCGCCTTCGGCATGCGCTGGCTCTGCGAACACCGCCCGGACGTGGTCGATGCGGAGTTCGCGCTCAACGAGGGCGGCAGCGGCATCAGCGACTTCGCCGGCCGCGACGACGGGCGCATCTTCCTCGCCAGCGTCAACGAGAAGTCGGTCGGCTGGCTGCGGTTGCGCGTCGAGGGCGTCACGGGTCACGCCAGCCTCCCGGCAGAGGACAACTCGGCGCTGCGGCTGATCCGCGCGCTGCTGCGGCTGGCCGACTGGGATCGCGAGCTGCGCTTCGAGCCGGGGACCGCGCGTCTCGTCGATCAGCTCTCGCGCGCCGGGCTGATGCCGCCTGCCGAGGACAGCGAGGCCTTCGAGCAGGCGCTGCACAGCGACCCCGCCGCGCTGGCGATGTTCATCAACACGCTCAACGTCACCGTCATCGACAGCGGCTTCAAGGCGAACGTCATCCCGCCGCGCAGCGAGGCGGTGATCGACTGCCGGCTGCTGCCCGGCCAGACGCTTGAGGACTGGATCGCCGAGGTGCGCGAGCGCATCGACGACCCGCTCGTCTCCGTCCGGCCGGAGCTCGACGACTTCACCTCGCCGCCCTCCTCGGACTGGGACACGGAGCTGTTCACGGCGATCCGCGAGGTCGTCGAGGAAGCCTTCGAGGGCGCGGTGGTCGTGCCCTCGGTGGCGTCGTTCGCCACGGACAACCGTTTCCTGCGCGAGATCGGGGTGCCCTCCTACGGCTTCATCCCCTGCATGCTGAGCGCCGAGGAGCGCGCGGGCTTCCACGCCCACAACGAGTTCCTCACGGTCGACAACCTGAACAGCGGCTGCGAGCTGATGTACGAGATCGTGCGCCGCGTCGTCTGCTGAGCCGTCGCGCGCGGCCTACAGCATCCCCCGCTGGGTGAGGGCGACCTGCACGACGAGCTGGTGCAGCTCGGCGCGACGCTCGAGGGCCTGGTTCTGCTGTCCCATCTCCACGAGGACCGGCGTCAGGCCCTCTACGTAGTTGCCGAGTGAGAGCGAGCTGCTGCCGCGTCCCGGCCGCCAGCCGGAGCTGCTGGTGTCGTCGATCGGCGACCCACTCAGCGAAGACGTGAACCCCCAGCTCCCCCGGTCTCGCGCGATCAGGTGATCGCGCTCGGTCTCCACCTGCGCGTTGAAGTCCTCGGCGATGCGCGTGGCGACCCCGGCGCCGTCCCCGCCCGGTCCGCCGGTGATCGTTTGCCCGAGGAACGCCGTGCCGCGGTTGCCCCCACGCTCGACGTAGAAGCCCCAGGACTCGTGCAGGTCGAGGACGAGCGAGACGCGGTAGCGTCGGGCCGCCTCGACGATCTGCGCGGCCATGCGGGACATCGGCAGTTCGGCGTCGTCGGAGCCGGGGTAGAGCCGGTTGAGGTCGCCGAGTTCGGGCAGCGTCCGTTCCCCCACGCGCGTCGCGACGATGTTCGCGCGAGGGATCACGATCAGGCTGCCGCGCACGGGCTGCCAGTGCGCGATCTCCTCCCCGGCGAGCCAGCTTCCGGGCTCGTTGCCGTGCACGCCACCGAGGACGAGCACGGCCGGCCCCTCCTCGCCGCTGTGCTGGGCGATCAGCGGCGTCTCCCACTCCGTGCCCTCCAGCAGCGCGATCTCCTCGCGCCCCGCCGCCCACGGCGTCGGTTCCGGTGTCGGCGGCGGCGTGGGTGTGGGCGTCGCGGGCGCGGGCGTTGGCGTCGCCGTGGCGGCGACCGGTGTGGGCGAGGCGGTGGGCGTCGGCGTGGCGGTCGGCGTCGGTGTCGCGACGGGGGTGGGAGGTGGCGTCGGAGTCGGCGTCGGGGCGGCAGTGACGCGCTCGCCCTCGTCGCCGCCCCCGCCGCAGGCGAGCAGCAGCCCGCCGAGGCCGCCCGCGGCGGCGAGCTGGAGGAAGCGGCGGCGGCTGTGCGATGCGGCTGGCGAGCGGGTCATGGCCTGAATCCTGACCGGGCCTCTGTCACCTCAGCCTAAAGCAGTGACCCCTGCTGCTGCGGCTCGCCCCGTGGGAGCGCCCTGGCCGGCTCGAAGCCCGGCTCGACGGCGAGGCCGTGCTCCGCGAGGCGCTGTTGCAATAGATCCGCGTTGACCGGGCCCTGATCGTGGTCGTGGCGGCTCACCTCGTCGGCGAGGACGATGGCTCCGCCTGCCGGCGTTCGGTAACCCGCTTGTGATGCACGCCGCGTGATCTTGGTAACAGATCCACTGATGCGATCCGCTCCGTGCGACAGCCTCGGCAACTCCGCTATACTACCCGTACGAATCTGTGGATATATGGTGCTAGTCAAGACTGGGAGAGAAGGAAAATTACCCGTACACGCACGACAAGATATGTGACCCTGTTGAGCGTTGTCCTTGCGCTGGCCCTTACGGCGGCGCTCGCGGCCTGCGGCTCTGACGAGCCGTCCGGCGTGACAGGCCCCGACCGGACCGCGTCTCCCCCAACGGAGACGCCGGCCTCCCCCGCACCGACGCCTACCATGCCAGGGGCAGGGGACGCGCCCACTGCCACCGATACGCCTGTACCTGCGGCTGCGACAGCGCCACCCGCGGCCTCCGGCTCCGTCAAAACGGACCGGGAAGCCCTGGTTGCCCTCTACAACGCAACGGGCGGTGAGAACTGGCCTCTCAACAACAACTGGCTGAGCGACGCGCCCCTCGGCGAATGGGAGGGTGTCGCCACCAACGACGACGGGCGCGTTATAGCGCTGGACCTCGGCTTCAACGGCTTGAGCGGGGAGATACCTGCGGAGCTGGGCAGCCTCTCCACCCTGACAGAGTTGAACCTCAACGGCAACGACTTGAGCGGGGAGATACCGGCGGAGCTGGGCAGCCTCTCCAACCTGGAGATACTGCACCTCGGCGACAACAGGTTGAGCGGAGAGATACCGGCGGAGCTGGGCAGCCTCTCCAACCTGGAGATACTGCGCCTCGGCGACAACAGGTTGAGCGGAGAGATACCGGCGGAGCTGGGCAGCCTCTCCAACCTGGAGATACTGCGCCTCAGCGACAACAGGTTGAGCGGAGAGATACCTGCGGAGCTGGGCAGCCTCTCCAACCTGGAGATACTGCGCCTCAACGACAACGGCTTGAGCGGGGAGATACCTGCGGAGCTGGGCAGTCTCTCCAACCTGGAGATACTGTACCTCCCCGTCAACGACTTGAGTGGGGAGATACCTGCGGAGCTGGGCAGCCTCTCCAACCTGACAGATCTGTGGCTCGCCATCAACGAGTTGAGTGGGGAGATACCTGCGGAGCTGGGCAGCCTCTCCAACCTTGAACTGCTGCGTCTCAACGGCAATGGCTTGAGCGGGGAGGTACCTGCGGAGCTGGGCAGCCTCTCCAACCTGACATGGCTGCTGCTCAACGACAACGAGTTGAGCGGGGAGATACCTGCGGAGCTGGGCAGCCTCTCCAACCTGACAAATCTGGGCCTCAACGACAACGCCTTGAGCGGGTGCGTGCCAAGCAGCCTGGAAGACCAGTTGGACGTTAGCTACGCTTCCCTTGGCGACCTGCCCTTCTGCTGAAGCCACGCGCCCTCAGCCGGGGACGGACGGCATATCGTCCTGGAGGCGCTCCCGGCGCGTGTTGGCTATGGCGCATGGGGCTGCCGAGCAACGGGGTATCAGCCTCTCCCTTCGTCGGCCTCCCGGTCGACGGCGGTTTGACCGCTCCGGCTCATGCTGACGCCCTTGACCGCCAGACCTTCAGCCAACGTTGAAAGGTGGAGGCCAGGTCCAGAGTGAGTCTCCTCTTATTGGCTTCCATGCCCGCCGCTTCCCCAGATGGGACCATCTGACGCAGAAGAGGGCGAACGAAGAAGAGGAATCAATGCCCACCGGAAAATGGGCAACAGAAAAGGGCCGCACACATGGACGTGCAGGGGGGCTAGCGCCCCGCGCCGACCGGCTCCGCCTCCCGCGCTCCGACTTCCCGCCCGCCGGGGGCGCGCGGCCGCTTGACGCCAGGCGGCCAGCGAACCACCGCGAGGGCCACGGCGACGAACGGAACACGGCGGTCACGAAGCGGACGCTGTGCCCGGAGCGGGCGTCGGAGTCGCCGTCGCGACCGCAGTCGGCGGTGGCGTCGCGGCCGGCGTCGGGCTGGCCTCCGGGACGGCGCCTGCCGGATCGCCCTCGTCGCCGCCTGCGCCGCAGGCGAGCAGCAGGCCGCCGAGGCCGCCCGCGGCGGCCTGCTGGAGGAAGCGGCGGCGGCTGTGCGATGCGGCTGGCGAGCGGGTCATGGCCTGAATCCTGACCGGGCCTCTGTCACCTCAGCCTAAAGCAGCAGCCCCTGCTGCTGGGCCTCGCCGCGCGCGATCTCCTCGGCCGGCTCGAAGCCCGGCTCGACGGCGAGGCCGTGCTCCGCGAGGCGCTGTTGCAGCAGGTCCGCGTTGACCGGGCCCTGATCGTGGTTGTTGGTGTTGACGATCAGGTGCACCGCCTCCGCCTCGGCCGCGAGCGCGGCGATGCGCGGTACCCACTCGTCCAGCTCGTCCGCGCCGTACCAGTAGTCGAAGCGCTCCGGGGACGTGCGCGTACGGCGCTCCCACGTCTCCGTGTTGCGGCCGTGGAAGCGGACGAACGCGAGCGCGTTCGTCGCCGCGGCGAACGGCGGCAGCGAGGAGTCGAAGCCCTGCGGCGCGTCGACGCAAATCAGGGAGAGATCGAGGTCGCCGAGCAGCGCCAGCGTCTCCTCGCGTTGTGCGGGATCGAGCCAGCGCCGCTGGCGGAACTCGACCGCGCCGCGGAAGTTCCCCAGCCGCTCGCGGGTCTCCTCGAGCGTGGCGAAGGCGCGCGGGCCGGGGACGAACCACTTCGGGAACTGCAGCACGACCGCCCCGAGGCGTCCCGCGTCGTCGAGCGGCAGCAGCGCGTCGGTGTAGCTGGCCCAGCAGAGGTCGAGGATCTCGTCGGGCGCGTCGCGGTGGTAGAAGCGCCCCTTCGCCTCGAGGTCGGGCGGGAGCAGCGCGCGGATCGCCTTCGGCATGCGCGCGACCGGCGTCGGGTGCTCGGTGAACAGCGAGTACGCCTTGACGTCGAAGGTGAACCCCTCCGGCGTGCGCTCGATCCAGCGCGCGGCCTGCTCGGGCGTGGGCAGGCCGTAGTAGGGCGCGTCGATCTCGACGAGCGGGTAGCGCGTCGTGTAGTGGCGGAGGCGCGCCTCGGCGCTCTTCGCCTGCGGCGGGTAGAAGCGGCCGCTGTCGATCAGCGGCTTGTCGGTCCAGGACGCGGTTCCCAGGAGCAGCGGCGTGGTCACGCGGCAAGCCTACAGGCGGCGCGGGCCGCTCACCTTAACCTTCTCCCTCAGGGGACAAGAGGCGGTGGCGAGAGGCGCGCGGGTGGTCAGCTCCTTCGAGGGAGGGCAGGGATCTCGATCTGGTGCTTGTCGTCGGGGCTGACGTGGAGGCCGCACTCCCGCTTCGTGGCCTCTTCCCACCACCAGCGGCCCTCACGCTCGTGCTGGCCGGGGTTGGTGGGCCGGGTGCAGGGCTCGCAGCCGATCGACCGGAAGCCGCGGTCGTGCAGCGGGTTGTAGGGAATGTCCCGATCGCGGATCTCGCGCCAGACCTGCTCGGCGGTCCAGTCGGCGAGCGGGTTGAACTTCACCAACTCGACGCCCGTCTCCGAGAACCTCGGATCGAGCTGCACGAGCGGGACGTGGTTGCGGGTGCTGGGGCTCTGGTCCTTGCGCTGCCCGCTGAGGTAGGCGCGCTTGCCGGCGAGCGCACGTCCAAGCGGCTCGACCTTGCGGATCGCGCAGCACTCCTGGTGACCGTCGCGATAGAAGGAGTACAGCCCCTTCGACCGCACCAGCTCTTCCACCGCCGCCGGCTGCGGGAAGTAGGCTTCGATGGCCACCTCGTAGCGTTCGCGCACGGTCTCGAGGAAGCGGTAGGTCTCCGCGTGCAGGCGGCCCGTGTCGAGGGTGAAGACGTGGAACGGGAGCCCGACGCGCGAGGCCATCTCGACCAGCACGACATCCTCTGCGCCGCTGAACGAGATCGCGACGTCGGGCGTGTAGCGCTCGATCGCGAGCCGCACGATTCCGGCGGGCTCCACTCCTTGCAGCTCCTCGGCCAGGCGCTCGATTCCTGCGAGTTCCAGCGTCATGCGGCGTGTCCGTTCCTCTGTCCGTTGCCTTCGTGCCCGGCGCAGGGCGCGGCGATCATGCCGGCGCCGACGGTGTTGTTCGTCGCCTCGTCGATGAGGACGAAGCTGCCGGTCGTGCGGTTGTCGCCGTACGCGTCGAAGAAGATCGGCTCGGTCGTGCGCAGGCAGGCGCGGCCGATCTCGTTGAGCGCGAGGCCGCTCACGTCCGGTTCGCGTTCGAGTGTGTTGACGTTGTAGCGGTACTCGATCGCGGAGGCGCGAGCGCGCACGCGCCGGGTCGTGTGCTTGAGCCAGAAGGTCCGGCCGGGCGCGAACGCGCTGTGTTCGCTCATCCAGCAGACGGTCGCGTCGAACTGCTGTCCCACCGCCGGAGGATGCCGGGCGTCGGCGATCATGCAGCCTCGCGAGACATCGAGGTCGTCGCGCAGCCGCAGGGTCACGGCGCGGGTCGGCGCGGCCTCTTCGAGCTCCCCATCGAGCGTGTCGATCGCCGCGACCTGGGTCGTGTGGCCGGAGGGCAGCACGACCACCTCGTCGCCCGGGCGATAGACGCCGCCGGCGACGCTGCCGGCGTAGCCGCGGTAGTCGGGGTGGCTGGCGGTCATCGGGCGGATCACGGTCTGCACGGGGAAGCGGCGGTGTCCGGGGTTGTGGTCGGGACCGGCGGCGACTTCCTCGAGGTAGCGCAGCAGCGGGGGCGTGTCGCACCACGGCATGTTCGCGGTCGGCGCGACGACGTTGTCGCCGGTGAGCGCGGACAGCGGGATCGCAGCGACAGCGTGGACGTCGAGGCCGCGCGCGAACGCCGCGAACTCGTCGCGGACCGCCTCGAAGGTGGCCTGCCCGTAACCGACGAGGTCCATCTTGTTCACGCACAGCACCAGCTTCGAGATGCCGAGCAGCGAGGCGAGGAAGGCGTGGCGCCGCGTCTGCTCCACGACGCCCGTGCGGGCGTCGACGAGGATCAGCGCGAGATCGGCGGTGGAGGCGCCGGTGACCATGTTGCGGGTGTACTGCACGTGGCCGGGCGTGTCCGCGATGATGAACTTCCGCCTCGGCGTCGCGAAATAGCGGTAGGCGACATCGATGGTGATGCCCTGCTCGCGCTCGGCGCGGAGACCGTCCGTCAGCAGTGCGAGGTTGACGTGGTCGAGGCCTTGCTCGCGGCTGGTGCGCTGGACCGCCTCGAGCTGGTCCTCGAAGATCCCTTTCGAGTCGTAGAGCAGCCGCCCGATCAGGGTGCTCTTCCCGTCGTCGACGGAGCCGGCGGTGACGAAGCGCAACAGTTCCATGGCTAGAAGTAGCCCTGACGCTTGCGGTCTTCCATCGCGGCCTCGGAGGTTCGGTCGTCGGCGCGGGTCTCGCCGCGCTCGGTGATGCGCGCGGCGGCGATCTCCGCGACGACAAGCTCGAGCGTGTCGGCGTCGGACTCGACTGCGGCGGTGCAGGACATGTCGCCGACGGTGCGGTAGCGCACCCTGGCCCGGAATGGCTCCTCCCCGCGCATCAGCTCGAGGTAGGGCCCGGCCGCCATCAGCATCCCGTCGCGGCGGAAGACCTCGCGCTCGTGGGCGAAGTAGATCGAGGGGATCTCGAGCTGCTCCTGGTCGATGTACTGCCAGACGTCGAGCTCGGTCCAGTTGGAGAGCGGGAAGACGCGGATATGTTCGCCGCGGCGGTGGAGCCCGTTGTAGAGGTTCCACAGCTCTGGGCGCTGGGCGCGCGGTTCCCACTGACCGAATTCGTCGCGGAAGGAGTAGATGCGCTCCTTGGCTCGCGCCTTCTCCTCGTCGCGGCGTGCACCGCCGAAGAGGGCGTCGAAGCGGTGCTCGTCGATCGCGCGCAGCAGCGTTCGCGTCTGGAGCTGGTTGCGCGAGGCGCGCGGGCCGGTCTCCTCTACGACCAGCCCGTCGTCGATCGCCTGCTGCACGGAGGCGACGATCAGTCGTGCGCCGAGTTCCTTGACGTGGCGGTCGCGGAACGCGATCGCCTCGGGAAAGTTGTGCCCCGTGTCGACGTGCATCACGGGGAAGGGGATGCGGCCCGGCCAGAACGCCTTCTCCGCCAGCCGCAGCAGCACGATCGAGTCCTTGCCGCCGGAGAACAGCAGCGCGGGCCGCTCGAACTCCGCCGCGACCTCGCGCATGATGTGGATTGCCTCGGACTCAAGGGCGCGCAGTTGCTCCCTCGACAGGTCGTCCAGGAGCGGCTCGGCAAGCCGCTCCGCGCTGCCCGACGTAGACCCGTCGCCGCTCAGGCTCGCCATTCGCGCTCTCCGCAGCGCCGGGAACTGCCCGGCGCCTTCATCCTTGCTCCAGGGCGCCGGTGCACGCCCGCGCCCTGTCGCGACGCAAACCGGGCCCCGTCTAGACCGCGCACTCGCCTTCGCCGCGCTCGAGGACGTAGAGGTCCTCGCGGTCCCAGTCGATGAACTCGTCCATGGTCTTGATCGAGAACTCCGGCGGGAGCGTCAGATCCTTCACGGCCGCCTCGAAGGGATCCCTGCCGACGCGGTCGAAGTAGTCGTTGAACTCCTCGCCGTCGTGGCGCTCCGCCTCGTAGAGCCGCACGAGGCGCTCGACGGCGTCCGGGACGCGCTTGGCGGGCAGGCGCACCTTGAGCAGCGTGCCGAGGCGCAGATCCTGGCCGGGGCGGCGGTTGCCGGCGACGAAGACGTGGTAGGCCGGCGCCTGGCGGTCGCCGGACTTGATGGCGGCGCCGTGGAAGCCGATGTTCGCGATGTGGTGCTGGCCGCAGGAATTGGGGCAGCCGCTGGCGTTGATCAGGATGCGGCGCGTCAGCGGGTCCGTCAGCTGCAGCGCGCGGACGCGCTCGGAGACCGCGCGGTTCAGGCCCATGGAGCTGGTGATGCCCAGCTTGCAGCTGTCCGTGCCGGGGCAGCTCACCACGTCCTCGATCTCGAGGGCGCCCGCGCCGTTGAGGCCGAGCTCGCCGAGCGCCAGCCAGACGGCGTAGAGGGACTGGTCGGGAATCCAGCGCAGCACGATGTTCTGCCACGGGGTGGTGCGGGCGCGGCCGGAGCCGTGATCGCGCATGATCGCGGCCAGGCCGTGGAACTGCTCCGGCGAGAGGTCGCCCTGCGGCACCTGCACCTCGATGGCGGCGTAGCCTGCCTGCCGCTGTGCCTTCACGGCCGTGCGCGCCCACTCCTCGAAGGCGGCGCGGTCGGCGTCCGTGGGCTGCGGCGCGTCCGTGGGCGGGGCCGGGGCGTCGGCCTCCTCGTCGTCGAGGAAGAGCAGCGGGTCGGGCCGGGCGTCGGCCTGCGCCCACTCGCCCTCGAGTTCGGCGTCGACCATCGCGCGGAACGCCTCCTCGCCTACGCGGTGGACGAGGAACTTGATGCGCGCCTTGGCGAGGTTCTTGCGCAGCTCGTCGGCGGCGTTGAAGACGCGCAGCACGGCGTGCGAGTGCTTGAGGTACTCGTCCACGGAGACCCACTCGCGCAGCACCACGGCGTGCTTCGCCATGATCGAGAGGCCGCCGCCGGCGACGATGCGGAAGCCCCTGGTCGGCACGCCGTCGACCTCGCGGATCTCGGGGATGAAGCCGAGGTCGTGGATCTGCGTGAGCGCGGAGTCCTCCTCGCTGCCGGAGAAGGCGACCTTGAACTTGCGGGGCAGCAGCTGCGTCAGCTCGCTGCGCACGAAGTAGCGCACGAAGGCGCCGGCGTAGGGGGTGACGTCGAAGGGCTCGTCGTCGCGGATGCCGGCCCACGGGTCGCCGGTGACGTTGCGCACGGTGTTGCCGCAGGCCTCGCGGGTGGAGAGGCCGGCGCGGCCGAGCACGCGCAGCAGCTCCAGCGTCTCGTCGAGCGGGACGTGGTGGTACTGCACGTTCTCGCGCGTGGTGAGGTGGCCCTTGAGCAGCGGCGTGAAGCGCTCGGCGACCTCGCCGAAGGCGTCGAGCTGGTCCGAGGTGACGCCGCCGAAGGGCAGCTTGACGCGGATCATCTGGCGATCGGCCTGGCGCTGTCCGTAGACGCCCTGGCGCAGGCGGAACTTGGTGAAGTCCAGCATGTCGCGGTTCCCGGAGAGGAACTCGGTCGCCTCGGTGGTGAAGTCGTCGAGTTCGTCGGCGAGGATCGGGATCACGTGGCCGGGGGTATCGACTCGGACATCCGTGGTCATCGCGCTGCCTTTCTGAGGAGGGGTCTGCTATTGTCGGCAAACCCGGTAAACAACATAGACAATTTGGTGGCCGCCATCGTAACAGCGGGAGATATTGTGTCAACGCAGCGGATCGCAGCAGAGGCGGTGTTGCCGAAATCGTCCGCCGCGCATCGCAACCCCGTTACCGAGCGGGCGCCTTGATGCGACGACGCCCTTCAGGGGCCGTCTCGCAGGTGTGACCGGAGCGATGCACTACACGCGCGCGAGATGAGGCGTGGGCCCGTGTCACTCGAGAGATGGCGACGGCTTGCTGTCGGCGGCGAGGCCCGGAACACAGTCGGCAGCACTCTGTCCGTCTGATATGACCTTACTACTTAGGTTACTATATAGTCATGGCGACGACGCGACTCAACATGCACGAGGCGAAGACCCATCTGTCGGAGCACATCGCACGCTTGAAGCCCGGCGACTGCATCATCCTCTGCCGCCGGAACCGCCCCGTGGCCGAGATCAGGCCGTTGGATGAACGCCTGGACGAACCCCGCCCGGTCGGGCTCGGCAAGGGTCTCGCCGAGATCCCCGACTCGTTCTTCGACCCGCTCCCCGAAGAGATGCTCGCTCTCTTCGAAGGGCGGGGCGCCTGAGCCGCGAGGGGATATGCGGCTCCTGCTCGACACCGTGGCGTTCCTCTGGCTGGCCGAGGATGATGCGCGCCTGTCGGCGGCGGCGCGCGAGGCGATCGTCGACCCGGCCAACGATGTGTTCCTGAGCGCAGCCTCGGCGTGGGAGATCGCCATCAAGCACGGTCTGGGACGCCTCCGCCTGCACATGCCCCCGGACGAATACGTCCCAGAGCAGCGCCTCCTCCATCGCATCGAGACACTCGCGATCGACGAGGACGCCACATTGCAGGCGGGCAAGCTGCCGGACCTCCACCGCGATCCGTTTGACCGGCTCCTCATTGCCCAGGCGATCGTGCATGGGCTCACCATCGTCACTCCCGATCGCCTCATCAGGGGCTACACCGTGCCCATCCTCTGGTCGCGGGTAGAGCGCCGGGGATCCGGGTAACGCCTCGTGTCGATGCACTACGCGCAGGGCGTCCGGCGCACACCCGCCATCGCAACCCGCGGGCCGTCCGCGTGACCGTCGAGGCGCCTCGCGACTGCGCCGACGCCGGGCGCTTCGCGCGCGCGATCGCGGCGATCGACGCCGCCAACGCCGCCGACCCTGCCACGATCACGGTGGACGGCGAGCCGCGCCCCAAGGAGCTGACCCACGCCGCGCTGCTCAGCCAGTGGGTCGCGCGCCTCGTGCCCTCGCCGGGCGAGGCGCTGCTGCTGGCGGCGCGCGGGCACCACATCCGGCGCTGGACCGTGCCGCGCGCCAGCTACCCGCCCGGCCGCGACGGCTACCTGCGCTGGCGCAGCGATCTGCGCCGCTTCCACGCCGACGAGGTCGCGCGCATCCTCCGTGCCGAGGGCTACGACGTGCCGCTCGTCGAGCGTGTCCAGCAGATCGTGCGCAAGGAGGGGCTGTTCAGCGACCCGGAGGTGCAGGCGCTGGAGGACGGCCTCAATCTCGTCTTCCTGCAGACGCAGTTCGATGAGTTCCGCGAGCGTCTCGGCGACGACGACAAGCTCGTCGCGATCGTGCGTCGCACCTGGCGCAAGATCAGCGCGCGCGGCCGCGAGGCGGCGCTGGACCTCGATCTGAGCGCGCGCGGCCGCGCGATCGTCGCCCGCGCGCTCGAGGACGCCGACGCGTAGCGTCGGCCGCGGTCCCGCCTCGCGGCGGGTGCTCTCCTGTAGACTCGTCCGATGATCACACGGGCGGCCATCGCCGAACGGCACCCCGCGCTACGCTCCCGGGACTTCCGGCGCATCTTCTTCAACGCCTTCTTCGCCTCGGCCTCGCACTGGACGATGCTGCTCGCGCGCGGCTGGCTGGTGTTCGAGCTGACCGGTCAGGCCCGGTGGGTAGGCGCGGTCACGTTCGCGGGCATGATTCCGCTGCTGCTGGCCGGCCCGATCGGCGGCGCGCTGGCCGACCGCGCCGATCGCCGCCGCATGGCGATCGCCGCCGACGCGGTGAGCATCATCTCGGCGTTGGGCCTCGCGGCGATCACAATCCCGGGCTACGTCGAGCCGTGGCACGTGATCGCGTTCGCGGCGCTGGGTGGGACGGCGCGAGCCTTCGGGACGCCGGCCGAGCAGGCCCTGATCCCGAACGTCGTGCCGAAGGAGCACCTGCTCAACGCCGTCGCGCTCGCCGGCATCACCCGCCACGGCTCGCGCGTGCTGGGCCCCTCGGTCGGCGGCGCGATGCTCGCGACGCTGGGGCCGGGCTCGGTGTTCGTGCTCTCCGCCTGCTTCGTCACCCTCGCGCTCTACCAGATCTTCAAGCTCGAGTTCCGCTCGCCACCGGCCGCCGGCGCAATGGACGGCCCGCTCTTCGACGCGCGCCGCATCATGCGCGACATCGGCGAGGGATTCTCCTACCTAGAGCGCGATGCGCGCGTGGCGTTCGTGATGGCGCTCGTCGGGCTGCACTGCGGGCTGACGATGGCGTTCGACTCGATGATGCCGACGCTGGCCACCTCGGTCGGCGGGGCATCCCGGACCTACAGCGCGATCATCGTCGGCGTCGGCGTGGGCGCGATCGCGGGCACGCTGACGATCTCGATGCTGCGCTCGGAACGGGCGCAGGGTCGCGCGATGCTGCTCGCCGGCATCGGCAGCGGCGCGGCGATGCTGGTGATCGGGTTCGCGACGACGCCCTACATGGCGGTCTTCGGCGGGATGCTGTCCGGCGTCACGCAGGCCAGCTACATGGCGCTCTCGGCGACGTTCGTGCAACGCACCGTGCCCGACGAGGTGCGAGGGCGCGTGATGTCGATCTACCTCATGCTCGCGGCCGGCCACATGGCCTTCGCGAACTTCGGCTACGGCTGGCTCTCGGACGGCCTCGGCGTGCGCGTGCTGCTGATCTTCCCGGCGATGATCTGGATCCTGTCCTTCCTCACGGCCGCGGCGATGCTGCCGGAGGTGCGATCGCTGGTGCGCAGCGGCGCGTTCCGCCCGCGGCCGGCAACGCCTGCGGTCGCGGAGTCGTAGTCCGCTCGACTTACGCCTCGCCTGCCCCTCCTGAGGCCTCATCCACGTCCTGCGCGATCGCGAGCGTGAAGCAGACGGTCGCCCCCGGCGAGCGATCGGCGACCCAGATGCGCCCCCCGAGGCGGTGCACCAACTGGCGCGTGATCGCGAGGCCGAGACCGGCGCCGCCCCCCGTCCCGCGAGCGTCGTCGCCCGTGTAGAAGCGCTCGAAGACGCGCTCGCGCTCGCTGGGGAGGATCCCGGAGCCCTCGTCCCGGACCTCGAAGCGGACGTCGTCGCCGCCGTCCAGCGCCGCGAGGACGATCCGGCTCTCGTCCGGGCTGTGGCGCAGCGCGTTGTCCAGCAGGTTCGCCAACACCTCGCCGACGTGCTCGCGGTTCGCTTCGACGGACGTGCTCGCGGACTCCTCGATCTCCACGCGGATGCGCCGCTGTGCGGCGACCGGCGCGATACGGGCAGCGGCGCGCTCCAGCAGCTCCGCCGGCGAGACCGGATCGAGCTCTACCGGCTCGTCTCCCGACTCGATCCGTGCGAGGAGCAGCATCCGCTCGACGAGGCGGCTCATGCGTTCGATCTCGTCGCTCAACAGGCGCAGGAAGCGGTCGCGCTCGGCCGGCTCTTCGGCGGCGACCTGGAACGTCTCCGCGATCGCGCGCGCACCGGCGAGTGGGGTGCGCAACTCGTGTGCGAGGTTCGCGACGAGGTCAGAACGCGCGCGCTGCGCGCTGCTGACGGCGGTGACGTCCTCCACGGCGATCAGCTGCGTCGCCCGCCCGCCCGCGACGGGCAGGTCGATCGGAGCGGCGGAGAGCCGCGCCTCGACGCCGTTGGTGAGATGGGCCTCGCGCGAGCCGTGGAGGCGTTCACGGGCGAACGCGACGATTTCGATCTCCCGGGTCGCGCGGATCAGCGAGACGCCGGTCATCGTCTCCAGCGGGTGCTCGACGATGCGCGCCAGCGCGTCGTTTGCCGCGAGTACGTTGAGCTCGTCGTCGAGCAGCAGCACGCCGCAGGGCAGCGGCGCGAGGAGCGGGGTGGCGTCAGGCGACGCGCGGTCCGTCGAGGCGGGGTCGGGGGTGCGCAGCGCCGCGGCCGCCGCTCGCGACGCGGCCCGCGCGAGGAGCGCGCCGGCCAGCACGGCGGCGAGGCACGCCAGCGCCGCTGCCGGACCCGGCAGCAGCAGCGGAGCAGCGGCGGCGAGCGCCGCCAGCGCCGCGAGTGCGACCCAGCGCCAGCCGGGAGTCATCGTTCGCCGCTCACGGGTCGGCGCATGGGCATGGGATCAAGGTACGAACTTGTAGCCGACGGTCCGCACCGTCACGAGGTGTTGCGGCTTCGAGGGCGCCGCTTCGAGCTTCTGGCGCAGCCAGCGCATGTGCACGTCCACGGTGCGGGTGCCGCCGCCGAACTCGTAGCCCCAGACCTGCTCCAGAATGCGGTCGCGCGTCAGCACGTGGCGCGGGTGGCGCATCAGGCACTCCAGCAGGTCGAACTCCTTCGGGCGCAGCCGCACGACCTCACCGTCGCGCCGCACCTCGCGCGCATCGGGCCGCAGCTCGATCCCGCCGCCGCGCAGCATGCCGCCCGAGACCCCGCCGGCGGCCTCGCGCGAGATCCGGTCGCGGCGCAGGATCGCGCCGACGCGGGCGACCAGCTCCCGCATCGAGAACGGCTTCGTCATGTAGTCGTCGGCGCCGAGGTCCAGCCCGACGATCTTGTCGCCCTCGGCCGCTCGCGCGGTCAGCACCAGGATCGGCACCGGCCGCTCCTCGCGCACCACGCGGCAGACGTCGAGGCCGGACATGCGGGGCAGCATCAGGTCGAGCACGATCAGGTCCGGCTCGGTCTCGCGCGAGAGTTGGAGGCCGGACACGCCGTCCGCGGCGGTGACCACGTCGTGGCCCTCACGTCCGAGGTTGTAGGCGACCGTCTCGAGGATCGCGGCGTCGTCTTCGACCACCAGCACTCGAGCCATGCCCCCAGTCTCGCCGCCGCATCCCCACCCCCGCAAGCGTGAGGGCGTGTTTCCGGGGCTGATCGCGCGTTAACGTTTGGTTATGTGCCGTCGGGACTGCCCTCGTGGTTGCGCTGTGTGCAGCGGACTTGCGGGGGTGGACGGCCACGTCGCGGTGGCCAAGCGGCTGAGCCCCGAGTGGCGGCGCTGGGTCATCGCGCACGCCATCGGGCACCGCCTCCTGCACCCCGGCAATCACCTCGAACTGCGCGCCCACACGGACCTGCCCCGGCGCTTCAAGCGGGAGGCTGAGGATTTCGCTCGCGGACTGCCCCGTCGCTGCGCTCACTCGCCTGAAGCGAAGGATTCGTCTCCGTCCATCAATCCGAACTCTCGCCGGACTGCGACGTTCAACTCGTAGTACGGCAGGAACTGCGGTCCGTTGTCGGCGATGAAATCACGGCTACGCCCATAGTACTCCCGAAAGTTGCCGGAGCTGTATTCCTCGCTGAGGAGCCAACCAGTGTGCGTTCCCTCCCAGTAACCGAGAACGTGCCTGGTGCTGGCAGGCTGCGGAGCGAAACGGGATGTTCCGTCTTCCGCATCCAGCCAGATCATCCGAAAGCCATGGGTCCACTCGTATGTTCGCGCTCCGCGGGGGCCAAAAAGTTGAGACCCCTCGTCGAAATCAATAACGAGGACCTCGCGGTCGTGTGGGGCGACCTTGATCACGACATCATCCGGAGCCGTTGCCACTATTCCGCTGAAACGGCGGATCAACTCGATACCCGCAACTCCAGTAAGCGGCCCGGCCTCCCGGATCCGTAAGGCCTCCTGGAGTCTCTCGTGGTACGCGTGGTAGGCCCGGACAATGCCCGCGGCATGCTCCTCGGCCCAGTCGGGCCGGTGGGAGACTGCTTGGCCGTCCACGAGCAGGAACGGCCTGTCCGGGAATTCCGGGGCGGGCGGTTCCGGGAACCGCCAAGTCAACATTGTCCCCGGGACGGAATCCGGGAGCTCCGGGACTACGTCTCCGCTAAGTCTCACCCTGTATGGTTCGCCGCCTTCACGACGGTCGGCCTCGGCGGTCGCCTGCGGCGTGGCGGTCGCCTGCGGCAGGGCGGTCGCCTGCGGCAGGGCGGTCGCCTGCGGCGTGGCGGTCGCCTGCGGCGCGGCGGTTGCCTGCGGCGCGGCGGTCGCCTGAGCGGTGGCGGTCGCCTGCGGCGTGCCAGTCGCCTGAGCGGTGGCGGTCGCCTGCGGCGTGCCAGTCGCCTGAGCGGTGGCGGTCGCCACCGTTCCACTCTCCGCCGACCTGTCGGTGGCTACTGGCGCCGACTCGTCGCCAGTGCAGCCAAACGCGGACAGGGCCGCAACGGCAACCAGTAGCAAGGTTGTCGTCCGCGCGGACGTGCGAACTCGCGATATGAGGATGGCCTTGGGCAGCACGGTCTTGATGCCCTCTCGCGGTGAGGATGTGGGTTCCCCTCCACAGGTCACCGAATCCCACGACTACCGAACGGGCGCGAAGCCCCACATCCGCGTGCGCAGGACCAGACCTGTGCAGCGGTCCGGGTGAGGGTAGCAGTCACATCAACCGCGCGGATCGCATCAGTGGATCTGTTACCAAAATCGCGGCGCGAGCATCGGACGAGGAGATGCACGCGCGCCGCGCAACGCCGCACGTGCGCCTGCGCAGCGATGGGAGACGCGCCGCAGCCGCTGTGTGAGGGAGATCAGGCGACCGGTACCCGCCGACGTTTGAAGCGGCGCCTCGGGCACGCGTCCGCGTCGGTCACGGTGGACGTCTACGGACACTTGCTGACCGGGCAACAGTGCCCTGCGGCCCGAGGCGCTCGACCACTTGATCGGGTGATTGGCCCCAGGATGGCCCCACTCGAGCCAGCTGAACGAACGAGGGCGGCGAACAACCCTTGTAAACATTGGTGCCCCCAAGGGCGTTGAAACTCCTGTTTCCACCCTCCGTGTACCCCCACCGGAAGAAAATTCCGGGCGGGTGGGTGGGCCAGAGCGGCCCTGCGAGGTACCCCTCGCGTCTACGACACGACCGTGCGCGTGCTCGTCCGGGATGGGGGCGTGGGGGGCCCTGCGAGGTATCCTCGTGTCCCGATCGAAACAGCCCCCCACAGCAGACGCCGTCTTCCGTGGGACAGGCTAGATTGCGCCGCGCTCGGCCAACTGCGGCAGATCCTCGGCGGGGACGCCGAGCTCGCCGTGGTAGACGGCGTGGTTGTGCTCGCCGAGCAGCGGCGCGCGGCACGGCTGGGCGCGTGCGACGCCCTCGAAGCGGTAGGGCGCGACGGGGAGGCGCGCCTGCTGCCCGTCCGGCAGCTCGATCAGGGCGAAGCTGTCGCGGTCCGTCCAGTGCGGGTCGTCCAGGTTCTCCTCCGGCCGGCGCACGATGCCCCAGGGGAGATGCAGCCCTTGCCCCCCGCGGTACGCCTCCTCCGTGGTAAGTCGTGCGACGAAGCGCTTCGAGACTTCCGCGAAGTGCTGACGCTCCTCCTGCGCCTCGTTACGCGCCGCGTGGATCGCCTCGCGGAAGCGCGGCTCGCGCAGGTTCTCGGTGGCGTCGTAGCGGTCCATCCAATCGAGCAGGCCGTCGAGGTTGCGCATCGAGCGAGGCATGCCGGCGCCGATGACGTTCATGTGCCGCCCGTCCGCGGTGGGGAACTGGATCTCCGGGGTCGGGCCGGGCGCGGAGTGGCGGCCGGTGGCGCGCTGGTTGATCTCGCGGCGGTACTCCCAGCTGGGGAACGCCCCCTCGGTCGTGGCGCTCACCGCGTCGTGGATCGCGAGGTCCACCAGCTCCGGCCCCTCGGCCGCCCCGACGTCCAGCCCGAACAGCGCGCCGAGGATGCCGACCACCGCGTACTCGCCAGCCATCCACTGCGAGTGGTCGAAGCCGCCGCGGATCGGCGGCAGCTCGTGGTCCGTGTAGCCCGTGCTCATCATCGGTCCGCCGAGCGCGAGCTGGACGAGGTCGCTCGAGGCCCACTCGGCCCACGGCCCCTCGCGCCCGAAGGGCGTGATCGAGCACCACACGCGCGGGCCCGCCGCGCCGTCCGCGAGCCGCGCCTCCCAGCCTGCATCGAGGCCGTCGAGGACGCCGTGTCCGGCGGCGTCGATCACCACGTCGGCGCCCTCGCAGAGGCTCCGCCACAGCTCGCGGCCTTCGGCGTTCGCGAGGTCCAGCGTGACGCTGCGCTTGTTGGCGTTGTGGGCGGCGAAGCGCAGCGACGCCTCGACGCCGGGCTCGTCGGCCGGGTAGGGCCCGATCTGCCGCGAGGCCGCGCCCGACGGCGGCTCGACGCGGACCACGTCCGCGCCCGCGTCCGCGAGCAGCCTCCCGGCGGTCTCGCCGAGGTCGCCGATCTCGACGACGCGAACGCGATCGAGCATCGGCGCGTCGTCGAGGCTCGCCGCGAACTCCGGAGGGGCCGGTGCGTCGCTCATACGGCGGCCTCCGCTCGCAGTTGCGTGATCTCTTCCGGCGTGCAGCCCAGTTCGGTCAGCACCTCGTCGATGTGCTCGCCGAGGGTGGGCGCGCCGCGCAGCACGTCCCAGCCGAGCTGGCGGAGGAGGAACGGCAGGCCCTCGAAGTAGCGATCGCCCAGCTCGGGGCTGGGTGCGGCGCGGTAGAAGCCGCGCGCTGCCAGCTGCTCGTCATGCTCCATCTTGTCCTGCATCTGCTGCGCCAGGCCGGCGGGCACGCCGCGCGCCTGCAGGGCGTACATCAGCGCCCGCGGATCGCGCTCGCGCGTGCGCGCCTCGATCGCCGCGTCCAGCTCGTCCTGCGCGGCGAGGCGCGCCTCGAGGCTGGCGAAGCGCTCGTCGTCGGCCAGTTCGGGCGCGCCCAGCTCGTCGCAGAGTTCGCGCCAGTGCGTCTCGCTCTCGACGGCGATCGCGATCCAGCGGTCGTCGCCGGCGCAGCGGTAGGCGCCGTGGGGCGCGAGCGCGGGGTGGCGCGAGCGGTTGCCGATGCGCTCCGAGGGCCTGCCGTTGATCTGCGAGTCCAGCATGCTGACGCCGCACATCACCATGCCCGTCTCCACCTGCGAGAGGTCGATGCGTTGCGCGCCCTCGATCCGCTCGCGCCGGCGCAGGGCGAGCAGCAGCGCGATCGCGCCGTAGTAGCCGGCCGAGTGATCGAGGTAGGAGTAGCCCCAGCCTGCGGGCGGCTGGTCGGGCAGGCCCGAGAGGTAGGTCAGCCCGGAGACGGCCTGCGCCGTCGGGCCCCACGTCACGTAGGAGCTGTCGCGGCCGTAGTGCCCGTAGCCGGAGAGTGAGAGGTAGATGATGTTCGGGTTGAGATCGCGCAGGCGTTCGAACGTGAAGCCCATTCGACCGAACGCGCCGGGGCTGAAGTTCTCCGTCACCGCATCGGCCGTGGAGATGAGCTGCTCGATCAGCTCGCGGGTGCGCGGGTGGTAGATGTTGGCGGTGATGCCGCGCTTGTTGCGGTTGAAGTTGTTGAAGATGCCGGAGCGGTTGACGGTCGGCGGGCCGTCGTCGGGCGGCAAGCCTCCGCGCAGCGAGTCGAGGTGCCCCTCGTTCTCGACGCGGATCACGTCGGCCCCGAGGTCGGCGACGATGCGTGTCGCCTGCGGCCCGGCGACGATCCAGGTGAAGTCCACCACGCGCACCCCGGCCAGTGGACGGGGCCGCTCGTCGTAGGCGCGGTTGCTGTCCGCCGTGCTGTCCGCCATCGGTCCTCTCCGTCGCGGCCGCGCATCGTGGAGCCGCTCCCGCGTGAGCCTCGACAAGCGGCGCGGGACTGTCAAGCGGGCGGGGTGCGTCGGGCGGGCGAGGCGCCGTATCAGCGCCTGCGGCAGCCGAATCCGAAATGCTTAAACGCGTTGCTAATCTAATCTGAACCGGGCGTTAACGAACCGGCTACATCCTTCCAATGTTCGAACGCGGCGGGGGCCCGAGGACGGCCCGCGCAGGGGGAGGAACGCCAGTGACATCCGGTTCGGTCCAGCCCCGCCGGAGCCTGCTCCCCGCCCTTCCCGGCCGCGGGGTGCCGAGCGCCATCGTCGCGACGCGTACCAGAGGCGGCCGTGTCGGCTCGTAGGTCCCAGCAGTCTTCAACCCCGGGCTCCCCGCTCCCGGGATCTCGATGGGAGGGGCGGCATCCTGGCCGCCCCTCCCCTGTCTTTGCCGCCGCCTACTGCGTCGCCGCGCCGCCGCCGAGCATGCCGCCGACCGCGAGGTCGATCTCCAGTGTCAACTCCTCGCCGTCGCGCAGCAGCACGACCTCCACCTTGCCGCTGCCGGGGTTGAACGACAGCATCAGCGCATCGAGGTCGGCGAGCGTTGTGAGTGCGCGTCCGGCCACCGAGACCAGCAGGTCGCCGGGACGTACGCCTCCGACGTCTGCAGGCGATCCGGGGAAGACCGCGAAGACGAGCAGGCCGTCCGGTGTCTCCTCGACCATCTCGCCGAGCAGCGAGGGCGGCAGGTCCGGCCCGCCCGGCGCCTCTTGCAGGGCCAGCAGCAGCGCGATCGAGCGCAGCAGTTCCGCCCGCCAGGCGTTCCCGGCGGACGCCGCCTCGCGCTCGACCTCGAGCGTCCGGGCCGCGCCGCCCCGATCGATCGTGAGCGTGTAGGGAGCGCCCTCGGCGAGCGCCTCGACGGCCGCGCGCAGCGCTGCGGCGCCGCCGACCGGCGCGCCGTCGATCGCGCTGATCAGGTCGCCCTCGGCGAGTCCGCCGCGTGCGGCGGGAGAGTCGGGCATCACGAGCACGACGCCGGTCCCGACGCCCAGGTCCACGGTCACGACACCCAGCAGCAGATCGGCGCCGATCACGTCGAGTAGCGCCAGCAGCTCCGGCGGGAGCGCATCGATCGAGCCCGAGAACAGCTTCGAGTCGGGATCGCTCATCGCCTCGAGCAGCAGTTGCATCACCTGCTCCATCAGCTCGGGCGGCAGCACGTCCCCGCCGCCGGGCGGCGCGGCATCCCCGGCCGGTGTTGGCGTCGCGGTGGCTGTGGGAGGCTCGGGCGTCGGGGTTGGTGTGGGCGTCGGGGTGGCAGTCGCGGTCGCGGTCGGCGTCGCCGCAACCGGCGTAGCGGTCGGCGTGGCCTCGGGGGCCTCGTCGTCGCCGCCGGAGCAGGCGGCGAGAGCTGCCGCGAGCGCGAGCGCCGCGAGCGCCGTCGCAGCCGGCCTCCAGAGCCGGGCGAGTGCCGAGGCCTGCGGGTCGGTTGGGGCGTTGCTCATCGCCGTGGTCCTTCCTCGGGCCCGGCGAGTCGTCGCCGAGGCTACTCTTGCGGGCCGAAGCGAGCGGCTCGCTGGTCCGCCTTGTGCTCGTTGATGACGAGCACCGCGTGGATCACGCCGGGGATCCAGCCGGCGACGGTCAGCACCAGGTTGAGCAGCGACAGCCAGGGACGGCCGACCGCCAGCACCGCGATCGGCGGCGCGATGATCGCGAGGAAGTAGAGCACGGCCTACTCCTCCCCGGCGAGCGCCGCCTCTGCCGCGGCGCGTCCGGCGGTGCGGCCGAAGACCGAGCCGGACATCAGACCCGTCCCGCCGGCGTAGTTGTGGTAGAAGAGCCCGCCGACCAGCTCGCCGGCGGCGTAGAGCCCGGGAATCCGTTCCAGCTCGGTGTCCAGCACCTGCGCGCTGCGGTGCTCGATGCGCAGGCCGCCGAAGGTGAACGTGATCCCGCAGGTGACGGCGACGCCGAAGTAGGGCGGCTCATCCAGCGGGATCGCCCAGTTCGACTTCGGCGGCTCGATGCCCTCGGTGCTGACGCCGTCGCGGATCGCGGGGTTGAACTCGCCCGGCTGGCAGGCGGCGTTGAACTCGGCGACGGTGCGCTCCAGCCCCTCACGGTCGATCCCGAGGTCGTCCGCCAACTCGCCGATGGTCTGGCCCTCGCCCTTCGTGATCTCGCGGATGCGGTACTCGTCGCGCAGGATCGGCACGGTCTTCTGGTCGAACAGCTGGAAGGCGACGCCGTAGGGCTGGCGCAGGATCTCGCGCCCGTACTTCGCGTAGGTGTAGTTGCGCAGGTCCGCGCCCTCGTCGACGAAGCGCTCGCCCTCGATGTTGACGATCAGCCCCAGCGGGTAGGAGTGCTTCTGGTAGAGGTCGCCGATGATGCGGTTGCCCGTCGGCGGCGCGTTGAGGTCCCAGGCGACCGCGTGCCCCGCGGACCAGTGGCCGTGCGACTGCGCGCCGATGTCGAGGGCCATGCGGATGCCCTCGCCGGTGTTGTGGCGGGTGCCGCGCACCTTGGCCAGTTCCCAGCCGGGGCCCATGTAGCGGGTGCGCATCTCCGTGTTCGCCTCGAAGCCGCCCGCCGCCATCACGACGGAGCGCGCCTCGAAGCTCTCGAGGCCGTTGGGGCCGCGCGTCTGCACGCCGCGCACGGAGCCGGCGTCGTCCATGGTCAGCCCGACGGCCTTCGTGCCGTAGCGCACCTCGACGCCGTGGTGGGCGGCGGCGTCGAACAGCGAGTCCGACAGCCCCTTGCCGGCGCCGACGGCCTCGACGATCAGGCCGCCCCAGAAGCGCAGCTTGCCCTCCACCTCGTAGGCCTGCCGTCCGTACATCAGCACCCAGCGCACATCGAGGCGATCGCGCATCCAGCGCATCGTCTCGAAGGAGCTGCGCACCAGGTGGTCGGTCAGTTGCTCGTCGGCGAGGCCCTCGCTGACGCGCATCAGGTCGGCTTGCATATCGGCCTCGGTATAGGCGCCGACCTCGATGCGTTCGACCTCGCTGTCGCTGAGGTCGGGGATGAGTGCGCGGATGTCGTCGATGCCGTTGTAGGGGAAGCGGAAGCCGCCGCCGGTGAAGTAGGTGTTGCCGCCGCGTTCGTCCTCGCCGGCCTTCTCGAGCACGAGCACGCTCGCGCCCGCTTCCTGCGCCGCCAGCGCCGCGCAAAGCGCCGCGTTTCCAGCGCCAACGACCACCACGTCGTGCATGCCGCCCCCGCCCGTTCGCGCGCCCTCGGCGCCGCGAGTTCCATGCTACCACCGGGGCGGGTTGGGGCCGGGGGCGGGAGCTGGCCTGTCGAGGCTTGGCGGTCGGGACGCATCGGGTAGTGATAATCGCCCTGCCGACTCGTGGGCTCGCTGCATGACGCGACGAGGGCGGGGTCGCCCGCCACATCCCGGCATCCTCACCGCAGCCGAGCAGCGCGTGCTCGCCGAACTGCGTCGAGGTGGCACGAACGCAGAGATCGCGGAGCGACTCGGCGTCACGCTCGACGCGGTCAAGTTCCACATCTCGAACATGCTCGGCAAGCTCCAGCTCGAGAATCGCGAGCAGCTCGCCGCCTGGCGCCCCGAGCCCCGGCGACGTCTGTTCGGGCTCCTCGCGGTGCCCGGGACGCTCGAACCGGTCGGTCGCGTGCTCGTGTGGGCGGGCGTGGCGGCGGCCGGCGCGGCGGCGGTGGCCGCGGTGGCCGTCGTGCTCATCGTCCTCGCCGGCCTCGATGGCGGCGAACCGGAGCTCGCGCTCGCGCCAACGGCGACGGCCACGCCCACGGCGACAGCGACGCCAACGGCCACGCCCGCAGCGACGCCGACTCCAGCAGCCACCGCAGCGGTGACCGCGACACCCACGCCCGCCGTCTGCAAGACATCGGCAGATCCGACCTGCATCCGCGCCGTCTACCTCGGCGCGCCGGGCGACTACGCGCAGGTCGCCGACATCCCCGCCGACGCGCTGCTCACGCCGGACGCGGACGGCCGCTACCACGTCGAGCGCGGGCAGCAGGTGACGGTGGTGACGGCAGCGCCCCTGCCCGCGGGCTGGACGCGGTTCTACCTGGATCGGACCCCGCTGGAGACGCCGTCGCCGACCTCGTTCGAGCAGCTGATCCAGCCGGTCGGCACGACCTACACCTTCACGGTGACGGACGAGGCCGCCTCCACGCTGATCACCTTCGACCTGAAGCAGGCGCGCCCGTTCGTGCGCCCACGCCCCGACGGCAAGCCGGAACTCGGCGACATCGTGGTGACGACCGTGTTCTCGGTCGAGACTACGGCCCCGCGCTACAACAAGCTCGACACCACCGGCACCGTGGCGACTGCGGGCAGCTACGCCTTCCTCGAGGAACCCGCCGACACGACGAGCGCCGTCACGACGTACGAGGCGCTGCGCGACGGCACGACGACGGCGCTGCTCATCCACAAGTCCGACGCCCACGGCGCCTCGCAGGCCGCGCTCTACGACGCCGTCGAGCCGGGCGACCTCTTCGAGTGGCGCGAGGCCGACGACTGCTTCGTGCGCTTCAAGGTGACCGAGGTCAAGCCTGACCCGGCCGGCGCCGTGCCTCGCAAGCTGCTCGCCGTCGAGTGGATGACCTACGCCTTCACAGGCTGCAGCGGCACGGTGTCGGCGGACACTGTCGCCACGGTGGATTGGGGCGAGTTGCCGGACCTCGGCGGGGCCAGCCTGACCGTACCCATTCGCCATGGCACGTGGCAGCTAGTACCGGTTGGCTGGGCGGGCTCGATCGAGTTCGACAGACTTGATCTGCCGCCGGTTCAGTCCATCGACCTCTACCGGGAAGACCCCGACGGTTTCTTCTCGACCGCCGATCCTGTTGTCGCGCGCCGCGAGCTACCGTACTGGCGCGATCCGGCGCTGCCGGCGGGCTTACGGCTCTATCGTGCGGACAGCGGCACCTGGGACGGCCCGCTGTACGGCTACTGTGCCGAATGGGGGCTCAGCGACCGCTACGGGCCGGCCATTCACATCTGCGGTTACCACGCTGCCCGCTCGGGCTTACCCACTACGGCGTCACAGCTCAATGGCAGGTTGGCCTACATGACCGGGGTAGTCGCCGGCCGCGCGGCGATGCTGGAGTACCATTCACCCGCCGGCTCCAACCAGACTCCAACCGTGCTGCACGGGCTCCGGATCTATGACGTGGCCACCCAGAGCGGGTACGAGCTTCACGTTGAGGCTCCCAGCTTCGATGTGATCGCAATCACTCGCAGCCTATTCGAGAGCCCGAATCCGCAATGAGAAGGCTTCTACTTGCGGTCGGCGCTTCGTTCGTGGCCCTTCTAGTTCTAGCATCCGTGCCGGTAGGTACGTCCGAGCCACGCTTGGGCATGGCCCCGTAGCACCTGGACACCCGTCCCCCCGTAGCCGCACGCCTACCTCGCGCGGCGCGGCTCCGGTAGGCTGTCTCGCGACCACGGACCGGACCCGCAGCGGACCGGCAGACGGAGGAGCGACGATGGCGCCCGGTGCCCTCGATGGCGTACGCGTGCTCGAGTTCTCGCAGATCGCCGCAGGACCCTACTGCGGCGTCAACCTCTCCGACCTCGGCGCCGACGTGATCAAGGTCGAGCCGCGCGAGGGCGAGCACTACCGCAACGTCGGCGCCGTCGTCCCCCGCGAGGGCAAGCGCTTCCAGTCGCTCAACCGCGGCAAGCGCGCGATCACCGTCGACCTCAAGGATGAGCGCGGCCAGGCGCTGATCCAGCGCCTGGTCCCGCGCTTCGACGTGCTGATGCACAACATGCGCCCCGGCGTGCCGGAACGCCTCGGCGTGGGTTACGAGCTGCTCTCCGCCCTCCATCCCGGCCTGATCTACTGCGAGATCAGCGCCTACGGCAGCGAGGGCCCTCGAGCGTTCGAGCCGGCGACGGACGGGGCGATGACCGCCTACACCGGGCTGATGTCCGTGATCGGCCGCACCGACCACGAGGGCACCCCGCAGTACACCCGCCCCCCGATCGTCGACTACACGACGGGGCTGACCTCGGCGATGGCGATCGCGAGCGCGCTCTACCACCGCGAGCGCACCGGCAAGGGGCAGCTGATCCAGGCCTCGATGCTGCGCACCGCGCTCTCGCTGCTCGACTACCACGTGATGGAGGAGCCCGTCAGCGACTCCGTGACGCGCGCCCCGATGCTCGCCGAGATCGAGGAGGCGCGCGCCAACGGCCTGCCCTACCGCGATCAGATGGCGATCCGCGACCGCCACCGCATCACCGAGGCCGGCCCGCCGCGCCTCTACTACCGCTCCTACCAGGCGAAGGACGGCGCGATCGCCATCGGCTGCCTCACGCCGCCGCTGCGCGCCGCCGCGCGCGCCGTGTTTGGCATCGACGACGACGGCGACAGCCCCGACTACGACTCGACGGACCCGGAGAACGAGCGGCGCTTCGAGGAGTGGAAGTCGCAGATCGAGCGCATGATGCGCGAGCACACGGTCGCGGAGTGGATGGAGCGCTTCAAGGAGGGCGGCGTCGCCGCCTCGCCGGTGCGCTTCCCCGAGGACCTGCCGGAGGACGAGCAGGTGCGGGCGCTCGGCCTGATGTGGGAGCTGGAGCACCCGATCACCGGGCCGCAGCGCGTCGCCGGGCCGGTCGTGCAGATGTCGGAGACGCCGACGGCCGTGCGGGGGCCGGCCCCGGTCTACGCCGCCGACACGGACGGAGTGCTGCAGGAACACGGATTCAGCACGGAGGAGCTGGCCTCGCTGCGCGAGGCCGGCGTCATCGCATAGGACGGAATCGCACAGGACGGCCGGGACGGCCGCAAGGCGGGAGCGAACGATGGACTGGAGCGACACCGAGGAGCAGCAGGACTTCCGCGAGAAGGTCCGCAGCCTGATCGCCGAGCGCCTGCCGGCGCGCTACCGCGGCGGCGGCGTCGCCGCGCATCGCCTCGAGCGGACGTGGGAGTTCGACCGCAAGTCCGAGGATCCCGCGCGCCGCGAGGCCGCCGTCGCCTGGTCGGACGCGCTCGCCGAGCACAACTGGGTCGCGCCGCACTGGCCGCAGGAGTACGGCGGCGGCGGGCTCAGCTCGATGGAGCAGTTCATCCTCAAGCAGGAGCTGGCGCGCTCCGGCGCCCCGGCGGTCGGCGGCTCCGGCACCAACATGCTGGGCCCGACGCTGATCCTCAACGGCAGCGAGGAGCAGCGCCGCGAGCACCTGCCGCGCATCCTCTCCGGCGAGGTGACGTGGGCGCAGGGCTTCTCCGAGCCGGGGGCCGGCTCGGACCTCGCCTCGCTCACCACCAGCGCGCGCCGCGACGGCGACGACTACGTGATCAACGGGCAGAAGATCTGGACCTCCGCCGCGCACACCGCGGACTGGTTCTTCCTGCTCACCCGCACCGACCCGACGGCGCCCAAGCACCGCGGCATCTCGTTCCTGCTCGTCGACGCCAAGACGTCGGGCATCGGCGTCCAGCCGCTGGTCGACATGAGCGACGTGCACTACTTCAACGAGACCTTCTACGAGGAGGTGCGCACGCCCGTCGCCAACCTCGTCGGCGAGGAGAACCGCGGCTGGTACGTGGCGATGAACCTGCTCGACTTCGAGCGCTCCAACATCGAGGGCGCCGTCTCGATGCGGCTCGGCATCGAGACGCTGCTCTCCTACTGCGCGAGCGAGGAGGGCGCGGCGAAGTCGCGCCTCGGGGGCAGCGGCGGCACGCTGCGTGCGGAGGTCGCCGACCGCCGGATCGAGACGGAGGTGATGTTCCAGTTCTCTGCGCGGATCATCTCGATCCAGGCGGCGGGGATGGTCCCGAACTACGAGGCCTCGACGGCGAAGCTCTACAACTCGGAGCTGCTGCAGCGGCTCTCCGCGACGAGCATCAAGACCTTCGGTCTCTACGGGCAGCTCTGGGGGCAGGGCACGGAGGACGGGCCGGAAAGCCCGTACGCCGCGCAGCGCGGCGCGCCGCCGTACAACTACCTGCGCGCCGTCCCCGCGACGATCCGCGGCGGCACCTCCGAGGTGCAGCGCAACATCATCGCCACCCGCGGCCTCGGCCTGCCTCGGGGGTAGGCGGGGCGCTCACTGAAGAAACGACGGGACCCTGGCTGCGGGGGATGTCGCCCCCCAGCAGACCACCTCGCCGGACTCGCGCAGCGCGCAGGTGTGCGCGAAGCCTGCGCTCACGGACTGGTAGCGCCCTGCCGGCGCGAGAGCCTGCCCGTAGTCGTACCGCGCGCGACCCGCTGCTCCCCAGCAGTCGATTCGGCCGGACTCGTGCAACGCGCAGGAGTGCGCCCAGCCCGAACTCACCGACTGAAAGCTTCCTGGGGGCGCGTTCAACTCACCCTCGCGATTGGTTCTACCCCAGCAGACCAGGTCGCCCGACTCGTTCACCGCGCAGACATGCGAGCCGCCATCGCCCAGCGAACGGTAGCGCCCCGGCGGCGCGTCCAAGCTCGGATCCCAGCAGTCGATGCCGCCTGACTCCCGCGCTGCACAGAAGTGATACACACTGGCGCTCACCGCACGATAGGGACCGGGCAGGGCATCCACGCCGTCGGTGTAGCCGTACGTCCAGCAATCCAGCTCGCCCGATTCCCTCAGCGCACAAGCTCCGAGCGTGCCCGCGGCAACCGACTGGTAGCGACCGGATAGCACGTCTGGCGGCACGTTCTCGAACGGGTTCCAACAGATCGCCTCGCCGGATTCGCGGACCGCGCACGTGCCTTCAGCCGATCCGACGCTCAGGCTCAGCAACCGGTAGGGTCCGGGCGGCGGATCCCTGTCGCCGGCGGCACGCCCCGAGCAGACGACCTCGCCCGACTCGCTCAAGGCGCAGGTGCGGCCCTGGCCAGTGCTCACCGAGCGGTACTTCCCCGCTGGAGCGTCTACCTGCTCCCCGGAGTCGGAGCCCCAACAGTCAATCTGGCCCGAGTCCCGGATCGCGCACGAGTGGTAGAGGCCCAGGCTCAACGAGCGGTACGTCCCCGATGGCGGGCGCGTGCCCCAGTGGGCTGGAATCCCCCAGCAGATGACTTCTCCTGTCCAGCGGATAGCACAGGAATGCCCCCAGCCCGCGCTCACCGAGTGGAACAATCCCTCTGGCGCGTCGGACTCCCCATACTCGTTCTCACCCCAACAGACGATGGTTCGGTCCACACGTACCGCGCAAAAGTGCTCGGTGCCAGCGGCCACCGAGCGATAGGATCCCGGGGGCGGATCCGCCTTGACGTGTCCGTCATACCTCCAGCAATCAATCTCGCCGGACTCCCGCAGCGCACAGGCGCCCTCGTCTCGAGCGCTGACCGCTACGTAGCTCTTTGGTGGAGTGGCTGTCAGGCGCTGGTAGTTCGCCCCCCAGCAATCGATCTCGCCTGACTCGCGCAGGGCGCAGACGTGGTGGGAGACCGCGCTTTCGCTCAGCGAGCGGTAGGGACCCGGCGGCGCCGTCCCCGCGCCTTCGAATCCGTAGCCCCAACAGACCGCTTCTCCCGCCTCGTCCAGGGCGCATGCGTTGAAGGCACCGGCACTCACCGCTCGGAAGGTTCCGGCCGGCGTATCCGTCTGGCCTTGATCGTTCGCCCCCCAGCAGACCACCTGGCGCGACTCATTCAACGCACAGGAGTGTCTCCGGCCTGCGCTCACCGTCAGGTAGCGTCCCGGCGGCGCATCCGTCTGCCCGCGGTCCGCATCCTCCCAGCAGACCACCTGGCCCGACTCGAGGACGGCGCAGCTGTGGTATCGACCTGCACCCACCGACAGGTAGCGCCCCGGCGGCGCCGCTGTCTTGCCTCGGACGCCACCGTCGTCCCAGCAGACCGCTTCGCCGGAGTCGCGCACGCCGCAGGCGTGCCCCCAGCCCGAGCCGATCGAGCGGAAGGTCCCCACCGGCGGATCCGGATCGTCCTCGCCGAGTGATCCCCAGCAGGCGATCTCGCCAGACTCGCTCAGCGCGCATGTGTGGAACCGGCCCGTGCTCAGCGAGCGGTAGTTGCCCGGGGGTGCGTCGGTTTGGCCGTAGTCGATTCGGAAAGGCGCTGCGCCACTCGCTCTCAGCGCCTGGACGTTCACCCCCCAGCAGGCGACTTCACCTGACTCCCGCACCGCACAGGAGTGATACGCGCCCGCGCTCACGGCGCGGAACGTTCCCGCCGGCGCATCCGCCTGGCCGACACTGTTCCGACCCCAACAGACCACTTCGCCCGACTCCCGCACGGCGCACGAATGCGCCCAACCGGCACTCACGGAGCGATAGCTCCCGGTCGGCGCGCTTGTCTGGCCCTCGAAGTTCAATCCCCAGCAGACCACCTCGCCC
Organism: Dehalococcoidia bacterium; assembly: GCA_965261685.1. Classification (GTDB taxonomy): domain Bacteria; phylum Chloroflexota; class Dehalococcoidia; order UBA2979; family UBA2979; genus VXMT01. The sequence goes on along the minus strand of CBDHDI010000028.1, from coordinate 410,084 downwards.
GATTCCCGGAGCGCACAGCTGTGAAACTGGCCCGCACTGACCGATCGGAATCGCCCCGCTGGCGCGCTTGCCTGACCGTCCCCATTCTCTCCCCAGCAGAACACGGCGCCCGATTCCAGGAGAGCGCAGGTGTGATTCCTTCCCGCGCTCACCTCGACCGCCGGAGAAGGGTCTGGCGTCGCGGTCGGCGTGGGTGTGGGCGATGAAGTCGGCGTCGGTGCGGGCGTCGCGGTCGGCGTGGGCGCGGGCGTTTCGGTCGGCGTCGGTGCGGGCGTCGCGGTCGGCGTGGATGTCGCGGTCGGAGTCGGCGATGAAGTGGGCGCGGGCGTCCCGGTCGGCGAGGGCGTGGCGACGGGCGCCGTAGCCGCGGGCGTCGCGGTCCCAGGCGGCGGCGCATCCCCGTCGCCGCCGAGGCAGCCCGCGAGGAGCAGCCCGAAGGCCGCGAGGGCAAGCATGAAAAAGCGCATCGTCGTCCCTCCCGGGGCCGATTAACCCGGGATCCACCGAAGAAGAGCGCATGAGCGGTTGCGGTTGGGTGCTCCGCTGTAGCTGGGACAATGGTTTTTGACCGAATCACGTCACAGCCACAGGGAGCACCCATTCGATGCTACCAACGAGCGACCCCGACCGGATAGACATCGCCTTCGACGACGACCGCCTGGTGGCCGATGCGGGGCTGCTCCTCCCGGCCACGCTCGCCCAGCATCTCGGTTTGCAAGAGCTCGCCGACAGCTACCTCGACCTCGGTGACGCGCCGGGCCGGGCGAACGCCGGCGACAAGCTGCTGACCCTGGTCGCCTCGGCGCTCGCGGGCGGCGAGTGCATCGACGACGCCGCTGCGTTGCGCGCCGGCGGGACGGCGAGCGTGCTCGGTTGCACCGTCAAGGCGCCGTCCACGCTCGGTGTCTTCCTGCGCAGCTTCAGCTGGGGCCACGTCCGCCAGCTCGACCGCCTCAGCCGCGAGTTGCTCGCCCGCAGCTGGGCGGCCGGAGCGGGCCCGGGCGCGGCGCCGTTCACGATCGACCTCGATTCGACGATCTGCGAGACCTACGGCCTGGCGAAGGAGGGCGCCCGGCACCACGGCTACACGGGCGTGCGCGGCTATCACCCGCTGCTCGCCGTTGCGGCCGGGACGGGTGACGTGCTGATGGCGCGGCTGCGCGAGGGCCGCGCCAACACCGCCCGCGGCGCCGCCCACTTCCTGCGTGAGACGGTGGCGCGGGTGCGCGACGCCGGGGCGAGCGGGCAGCTCACGGTGCGCGCCGACAGCGGCTTCTACAACCACGCCGTCGTCGCCGTCTGCCGCAAGCAGGATGTCCGCTTCTCCATCACCATTCGCCAGCAGCCGAACGTACGCACGCTGATCGAGGCGATCCCGGAAGAGGACTGGACGCCGATCCCGTACTGGCTGCCGGGCGGCGCGGATGTCGCCGAGACGACCTACACGCCGTTCCAGCACAAGGAGGATGCCACCGCGGTGCGGCTCATCGTGCGGCGCGTCAAGCCGACGCCCGGCTCACAGCTCGCGCTCTTTGCGAACTATAGTTACCACGCCTTCATCACCGATCGCGCCGGGGAGCTGCTGGAGCTGGAGGCCGACCATCGCCGTCACGCCGAGATCGAGAACACGATCCGTGACCTCAAGTACGGCGTCGGGCTGAACCATCTCCCCTCGGGCCGCTTCGGCGCGAACGGGGCGTGGCTCGCGGTGCAGGTGATCGCGCACAACCTCGCCCGCTGGACGGCGCGGCTCGGGCTCGGCGAGGGGATCGTGACGACCAGGACGCTCAGGCGGCGCTACTTCGCTCTCGCCGGACGGCTCACCCATTCTGCACGGCGCTGGACCCTGCACCTCGCGAAGCGCTGGCCCTGGGCTGGCCAGTGGGCAGCCGCCCTGGCGCGGTTACGGGCGTTACCGCTCCCGGCCTGACGCTCGCTCACAGCGCCAACACGGGTCCGAGGCTCGCGCCAGCATGCCCGCGCACGCCTCGCGCACCCTCGCGCCGGCGCCCTCAGCGCCCCCGAGCCGCGCTGAGCGACGCTGAGCGACGGCTCCTCGCTCCGGCACCGCCCGGCGAACGCCGGCACGCCCGCCGAACGCTCCGGCAGCCCGGCAGCCCGCCCCTTCAAGCTTCGATCGGTGGATTCGAGTTAACCAAGCCCTGCACCCCGCGACTTCATTAGAGAAATACGCGAACGGTTCCCTATTCGTTCCATTCCGGTTCTGCGATATGCTGTCTCAGTCCGGGCCCGGCGAAGGAGGCAGCCGATGTCGACGTGGCTTACGACGCGCTCGAGCTTCCTCCCGCTACTCGTGCTGCTGCTCGCAGCCGCACTCGCCCTTGCCGCCTGCGGCGACGGTGACGACGAGGGCGACGGGGACGCGGCCGATACGCCGGAGGCGATCGTCGGGGCGCTCAAGGAGAATGCCGAGGCGTTCGAGTACGAGATCGGGACGCCGGGCGGCACGATCACCTCGTCGACGATCGGCGAGCCGCTGACCTTCAACCTCGCGCTCGCGAACGACGCCTACTCTTCGGGCCTGCTCAGCCTGCTCTTCGAGGGCCTGACCGAGCCGTCGTGGCTGACCGACGAGGTCGAGCCGGCGCTGGCCGAGTCCTGGGAGCACTCGGAGGACGGGCTGACCTGGACCTTCTCCCTGCGCCGCGATGTCGCCTGGCACGACGGGCAGCCGTTCACCGCACACGACGTGGAGTTCACCTTCAATCGCATCATCTACAACGAGGACATCCCGGCCAGCTCCCGCGACGCGTTCATCTTCCGCTTCCTCGAGGACGGCGAGTGGGTCGAGGACACCATGACCGTGACGGCGGTGGACGACTACACCGTCCGGGTGGTGCTGCCGACGCCGTTCGCGCCCTTCATCCGCTCGATGGGCACGGCGATCTTCCCGCGCCACATCCTCGAGCCACACGTCGAGGACGGGACGTTCAGCTCCGTCTGGGGCGTCGATGCGGACCCGAGCACGGTGATCGGCACGGGGCCGTTCACCATCGAGCGCTACGTCCCCGGCGAGCGCGTCGTGCTGCGGCGCAACCCGAACTACTGGATGACGGACGGCGAGGGGAACAGCCTCCCCTATCTCGACAGCATCGTGCACCTGCTCGTCGAGGACGTCGAGGCCGAGCTCGCCCTGTTCGAGGCGGGCGAGACGGATCTGCACGGCGTCACGGGCGAGGAGTACGCCGGCCTCAAGCCGCCCGAGGAGGAGGGCAACTTCGTCATCCACCGGCGCGGCCCCTCTTTCGGCACCACGTTCCTCGTCTTCAACATGAACCCCGGCTCGAGCGCGGAGAGCGGTGCGCCCTACGTCGCCCCGGACAAGCTTGGCTGGTTCAGCAACCAGCAGTTCCGCCAGGCGCTCGCGCACAGCATCGACAAGGAGCGGATCGTCGCCGAGGTGATGGACGGCATCGGCTACCCGCAGTGGGCCGCCATCAGCCCGGCCGCGGGCGACTTCCACAACCCCGACGTCCGCAAGTACGAGTACGACGTCGAGGCGGCCAACGACATCCTCGACGGCCTCGGCTGGACGGACGGCGACGGGGACGGCGTGCGCGAGGACGGCGAGGGCAACCCGATCGAGTTCTCGCTGGTGACGAACGCGGGGAACGGCGCCCGCGAGCGGATCACGATGCTGATCGCCGAGGGGCTCGACGACATCGGCGTCAAGGCGAACTACCAGGCGATCGAGTTCGGCGACCTCGTAGGCCGGCTGACCGGCTCCTACGAGTGGGAGGCGGTGGTGATCGGCCTGACCGGCGGGACGGAGCCGCACAGCGGCATCGGTGTCTGGCACAGCAGCGCCGACCTGCACCTCTGGAACCCGAACCAGGAGGAGCCGGCGACGGACTGGGAAGCGCGGATCGACGAACTCTACATCCTCGGCAGCCAGGAGCTGGATCGCGAGAAGCGCGTGGAGCACTACCACCGCGCCCAGGCGATCGTCGCCGAGCAGGTCCCGCTGATCTACACGACGCTCACCGAGCGCCTCAGCGCCGTCCGCAACGTCTTCGGCAACACCACCCCGACGCTCTACGGCCTCTGGGACATCCGCTACCTCTACCGCACTGACCGCTGAGGGCGCGGGCGGTCCTTCGGGCGGCGCGTCAGGTGACGCGGCTGCCGTAGCCGACGATGCGGAAGGCGAGGCGGCGGGCGATCCGCTCGCGGTGCGCCCCCTCATTCTGACCGGATCGCCACCGCGTTCTGTTGCTATGCTCAACCGCAGGGTGGGGCCAAGGCGGTTGATCCCCAACCGGAGTGCTTGCCTAGGCATCCTCCTGTCTGCGGCGGAAGGACAGCAGTGACAGCGGGCCATCCCGACTTCACTCCCGATCTCGAAGTGGCAGCTGTCCAGGCGTTCTTGCGGCGACGCTTCGGTAGCGGCATGCGGGACTTGTCCGAGCTGCGCCCAGGCACGTGGTCGCGCGTCTACGCGTTCCAGGTCGACAACCATGCATACATCGCACGCTTCAGCGCCCACCGCGGGGACTTTGAGAAGGACCTGCGCGCAGCCCAATTCAGTCGGCAGCCGGGTGCTCGCGGCCTCCCGGTCCCGCGCGTGATCGAGATTGGCGAGGCGTTGGGCGTCTCCTATGCGCTCTCGGAGCGCGCCTTCGGTTGCTACCTCGAGGACCTCGACGAGCGGCAGACGCGCGCCGTTCTCCCGTCCCTACTCATGGCGCTAGATGCGGCCCGCCACGTCGACCTCTCCGGGACGACCGGCTTCGGCGCGTGGGGAGCCGACGGGCATGCCCCCCACGCGTCATGGAGAGAGGCTCTCCTCGACATCTCGCAGGACCGTCCTGGTACCCGGACGCACGGCTGGCGGCGGCAGCTCGAGGCGTTGCCCGACCGCATGCGGCGCTTCGACGAGCTGTTCGGGCAACTGCGGTCACTCGTGCAATTCGTGCCCGAGGAACGCCATCTGGTCCACAGCGACCTCGACAACCGGAACGTGCTCGTCGGTGACCACGGGGTCACAGGGATCTTCGATTGGGGCTCATCGCTCTACGGAGACTTCCTGTATGACGTCGCCTGGCTCCACTTCTGGTTGCCCTGGTTTCCCTCGCGAGCTTCAGTCGATCCACGCGAGCAGGCACGGCTTCACTACCGGAGGATCCGACTCGCGGTGCCCTCGCTCAACGAGCGACTCCGCTGCTACGCGGTTCACATCGGGTTGGACGGCATGGCCTACAGCGCGTTCCTACGGGACTGGACCGAATTCGAACTAAGGGCGAACCGGACGCTCCGCCTCGCGTCGGACGGCTGAGCAACGAGACCGACGCTGATCTTCGCTGTGGGCGAAAGAGTGCAAGGCCATCCGCCTACCATCGCATGGCTCGCTTCGCCGCTATGCCGAACACGCTGGAACGGGGTCCACCAGCGACCGGCGCACCGGGAATGAGGATCGAGTCGCTCCGAGCGGAGTCCGGACCAACGAAAGCCTCGACCTTGATGAGGGTGCCTTCCCGAGCCCCTCGGGATACATCCGGGCCTCGAACGTCCGCGCGGCAACTCCGGTGTGTGCCGAGCTAGCTATAGTTCCCACGTAGACACCCCAGGGTGCTAAGACGTCAAGCGGCAAGCTGTTCGTGGTCTGCGCGGTGTCCCCAGGCGATGGCCTCGTCGTAGCGGGTGCGGGTCCGCAGGCAGCCGTGGAGGTAGCCGACGAGGCGGTTGGCGAGCGCGCGCAGCGCCTGGTGGTGGAGGTCGCCGGCGGCACGCCGCTTCCGTGGCAGCCCAGGCTCGCCTGCAGCGAGCACAGCGCCCACTGGTCGACGGCGTCGTAGAGCCTCCGGTTGCGGACGAAGCGCGCACGCACGGTGTGCTTGCGTCCGGATGCTACGGTCAGCGGCGAGGTGCCGGCGTAGTCCCTGCGGGATTTCGCCGACTCGTAACGTTCGGGGGCGTCCCCGAACTCGCCGAGCACCCGGGCGCCGAGCACGACACCGAGTCCGGGCATGGAGCGGCAGATCGCGGCGTCCGGGTGCTGCTCAAAATGGCCCGCCAGCTCAGCTTCGAGTTCCTCGATCCGCTGGTTGATCTCGCCGATCTGGCCAACCGCCGCACGAGTGGTCGCTGCGAACGCCCTGCTCACGACGGGCGCCACATCGAGCTGCGGTGCCCGCAGCGCACTGCGGATCGCGCCGGCGCGGCGGTTGTCAACAGCGCTCGGATAGCGATCCAGGTCAGCGCTCGGATGTTGATCCACTCCGGCGCCACGATCGCTGCTGACGTTCTTGGTGCTGAGTCCTTCGTTGGTCAGGTCTGTGTTCTGTGACGCGTCCGGTAGGAAGCGCCGCGCGTGGTGAGGATGTGGGCGTGGTGCCCGAGGCGGTCGAGCAGCGCCGTGGTGAGTTTCTCGTCGCCGAAGACCTGCACCCACTCGCTGAACGCGAGGTTGGTCGTGACGATCGTCGAGCGCCGCTCGTAGCGGTCGGCGAGGAGATTGAACAGCAGCTCGCCGCCGGTGCGCTCGAAGGGCACGAAGCCGAGCTCGTCGACGATCAGCAGCGCGACCCGCAGGTAACGCTGATGGAGCCGCGAGAGCGTGAGCTCGTCACGTGCCTCGACCAGCTCGCGCACGAGGTCGGCGGCGCGGATGAAGGCGACGCGGTGGCGGCGGCGGGCGGCCTCGACGCCGAGCGCGATCGCGAGGTGCGTCTTGCCGGTGCCGATCGGCCCGGCGATGACGACGTCGTCGGCGCGCTCGATGTACTCGCAGGTCGCGAGCTGTGCGAGCTGTGGCCGCTCGACGCCCCCGAGCGCGTCCCAGTCGAGCTGCTCGAAGGTCTTGATGTCGGGGAAGCGCGCCTGGCGCAGCAGGCGTGCGACCGCGCTATCGCGGCGGGCCAGCACCTCTGCCTCGAGCAACTGCACGAGGAACTCCTCGTAGTCCCACCCGTCGTGCGTGGCCTGGCGCACCAGCGCGGGGTACTCGCGGCGGATCGTGGGCAGCTTGAGTTCGCGGCAGTGCGCCTCGAGCACGGCCGCGCGAGCCGCGTTGTTCACGGCGCCGCCGCCGCGAGCAGGCGGTCGTAGACGGCCGCCGAGACGCTCTCGACCTCGTAGCCGCGCAGCGGCTCCGGCACCGTCACTGCCTCCGGCGCCCGGGCCGAGGCGAGCAGACGCTGCACGGCGAGCTCGTCGAAGCGCTCCTGCTCGAGGACCTGCTCCAGGACGTCGCGCACGCGCTCCTCGCCGTGCTCGTGGACGGCCCGCAGCAACCGCGCAAGGGTGCGCGCCCCCTCCTGAGCGCCCTGCTCGCGCTCCAGCCGCGTCGAGCCGCCCGAAGGGCTCGCCCAGCGCCGCGACCAGCTCCGGCGCCACCTGCCGCACCGCCTGCGGCTTGCGCGCCAGCTCGCCGAGGTAGTGCCGGTAGTCCACCCGGCGGCCGCCGAAGGGCTGTCGGGGATGTACGACCTCCTCGCCGCGGCAGCGCAGCGTCAGCTCGTCGGTGCCGATCAGCGCCGTCGCCCGCAGGCCCGCCCAGCGGCTCGGCGCCGAGTACCAGGCCCCCTCGGCGCGCACCAGCGCACTGCGGCTCACCGAGACCGGCTGCACCCGCCGCGCCTCGAACGCGACGCCGGGCCCGGGGCGCAGCAGCGGCCGCTCCTCGGCGAAGCGCTCATGCACCCGCGGCGCGGCGTGGCGGTCCACCTCCCCCTGCAGCCAGTCCGAGAGCTCGGCCAGCGAGTCGCCGCGGGGAATCGGCGTGAGGTGCTGCAGCCGCACGCCCCTGCCGCGCCCCTCGACCCCGCCCTTATCGTGGCCCTCGCCGGGCCGCGCGAAGCACGGCTCGTACAGGTAGTGACTCACCAGCGCCTCAAAGCGCTCGGTGAGCTGGCGCCGGGGGAACTGCACGCGCCGCACCGCCGCTGCGAGGTTGTCGTAGACGATGCGCGCGGGCACCCCGCCGAAGTGGGCGAACGCCCGCACGTGGCCGTCGAGGAAGGCGACCTGGTCCTGGCGGTCGTAGAGCCGGACGAAGTCGCGGCCCGAGTACATCAGCCGCATCAGGAACTTCCAGGCCTTGCGGCGCTCGCCTCCCACCTCGACGGTGACCTCGAAGAAGTCGACCTGCGCCTCGTCGCCCGGGCGGTGCACCAGCGGCACGTAGACCTCGGCGCGCCGGCGCCGCCACTCCCGCAGGTAGCTCCGTACCAGCGTCTCGCCGACCTCGTAGCCTTCTTCGCGCAGCTGGCGGTGCAGCCTCGTCGCCGTCAGCCGCTGCTTCGCCGTCGTCCGCCCCGACCACTCCTCCAGCAGCGCGTCGAGCCGCGGCTGCACCCGTTCGAGGACCGGCTTCCGCCGCGGTTCACGCTCGACCCGCACCGGCTCGGGCAGCCTCAGGTAGCGCCGCACGGTGTTGCGGCTGATCCCCATCTCCCGGGCCGCCTGCCGCCGGCTCAGACCTTCGACCAGCACCTTGTGTCGCAACACGTGCACGTCTTCCACTCGGAGCATCCCTTCCCCCCAGTCTCCGCGGCCCCGTCGCCGGAGATGCTGGGACACGCCCCGCAATGGATCACCATCCGGGCGCTGATTGGATCACTATCCGAGCGCTGACTTCAGCGGTCGATGTGGCGTCGGCGGCCGCCGCGGCGGAGGGCGGCCCGGAGCTGCGGCATGGTCAGCCGCGCTGCCTCGCGCGGCTCCGGGGCCGTCGCCAGCACCCCCACCGCATCGCCATGCGCGAGGTCGGGGAAGGCCCCCAGGGCCGGCGGGAAGTACTCCCTGAGGGCGTTGCGGAGCCGGCTGGTTTGCCGGGTCCGGTCCCAGATCAGCTGCTGGTGGGCGCGCGCGAGGATGCGCACCGCCACAGCCTCGTCGCTGTCGCCGGCGACCTCGCGGTGGTTGTGTCGGTCCGTGCGTACCAGATCGGCGAGGACCTTCGCGTCGCCGGCGTCGGACTTGGCACCACCGAGGTGGTGGCGCTCACGATAACGGGCCACCGAGCGCGGGTTGATCGCGTAGACGTGGTAGCCGGCCGCAACCAGGGCCGAGACCCAGAGCCCGCGGTCGGTCTCGATGCCGATGACGACGTCACCGGGCTCCGCGGCGTGTTCCGCGACGAGTTCGTGCAGCGCGGCTACACCCTCGACGCCTTCGGGCAGCCGCCTCGCGGCGATCCGTTCGCCCGCCTCGTTCATGAGATGCACGTCATGGTGGGCCTCGGCCCAGTCGTCTCCCACATACAGGTTCATCGTGTTCCGCCCCTTCCGGTTCGAGCTGCTGGACGTGACCCGGTGGGTTGAGCCCCGCGACGGCCTAATGGACAGTGCTCGACGGCACGACACCCCATGAGTGCTTCGGGCAACCCAGACATGCCAGCCGGGGCTCGGTCTACGTCTAGAGATCGAGAACGGCCTCAGGTTGTTGGAGAGCTCACCAACTGGCAGGGTCCAGGACCAGTCTCCCGGATCACTCGGGCGACGGGTCGGACCCCATTAGGTTGTTGACACCTGCAGGGCGTCTTGATCCTGCAGGGGTTGCTTGTGAAGGGAGCCTCCGGGAGAAGGTGTGAGTAACGAACCAGCACCTTGCACCTGGAGGCTCCGATGCATCGTAACGCCCGACTGACCTTCCTCGCCCGCCGCACGCTGGTGGAACGCATCGCCGCGTGCCGCGCAGCCCCTCAGCTGACGCGGCTGCCGTAGCCGACGATGCGGAAGGCGACGCGGCGGGCGATCTGCTCGCGGCGCAGGGGCGCGAGCGTCGCGAGGTGCGCCTCGTAGTCCGCCTCGATCGCGTGGGCCAGCTGCGCCTCGGCGCGTCCGTCGAGGGCGACGTGCAGCTCCAGGATCACCTGCGTCTCGTTCGCCGCGCCGCCCAGCTCGCGGTAGGCGAAGGCCAGCTCCGCTCCGGACCAGCGAGGCGGGAGCGCCGTCTGCACGCTGGCGATCAGCCGCTCCAGCGCGGCCCAGCCGCCCGGCACGTCGAACAGCGCATCGACGGCTCGCGGGTCGGCGGGCACCTCGAGGCTGTCGGGCGTGCTCATGCGCCGGTCCTCCTGGTACCAGCGGAAGAACAGCACGCCGAGCGCGGAGATCACCATGAAGCTGCCGATGATCCAGAGCAGCAGGCCGGCCGCCTGCTGGTCGCCATGCGCGGTGACGTCGGCCCAGACGCGCGGGGCGCTCGCGTAGACGTCGTAGAGGGGGTCGTCGCGGAAGAGATAGAAGGCGCCGACGACCTTCGGGAAGATGAACGGCGCGACGAGGTAGAGCATCCCCACCAGGTACGGCGGCCGGTGGCGTCCGGCGAGCGGCCCGACCAGCGGCGACCAGAGCGCGACGGCCGCCGCGAGCCAGGCGGCCGTGATCGCGAACGAGCCCCAGGGCGAGGGCCGCAGCGTGTCCACGACGGCCGGCAGGTGCGTGACCGCGAGCGCGATCGCGAACGTCGCGCCGCCCACGAGCGGTGAGCCGAGGGCGCGTCGCAGGCGCAGCTTGGCGTGGTCGCGGAGGCCGCGCGGCGCCTGCTCCGGGCGCGGGCGTCCTCGCGGCAGCCCGAGCAGCAGCAGCGGTGCCGCGCCGAGGGTGATCAGCAGGTCCTGCAGCGCGTTCGCGCTCGCCAGGTAGCCGGCGGCGAGCGCGCCGAGCGGCCAGTCGAGGGCGGCCCAGAGCACGACCAGCCCGGCGGCGAAGAGCGCGATCTGGTCCGCGCTGACCTCGGGGTCGCCCGTGCGGCGGCGGCCCGGGCGCAGCGAACGCACCCAGGCGGCGTAGGCGCCGCCGATCACGATTAGCAGCAGCCAGACGGCGGGGTATGGGATCCAGCCCCAGTCCCAGGCTGCGCCTCCGGCGCTCGGCCACCAGCTCACGGTCGTGCTCCCGCTCGCGCGTTGCCCTCGTGTGCGTCCGAGTCTGCGCCGCGGCGCGCCTCGCCGCTACCCGTGCGCGAGGGCGACTCGTTCGCCGCGCAGCAGCACGAGGCCGGGCCGCTCGAGCAGCTCCGGCGATTCGCGCGGGTCGTTCGCGAACCAGACCAGGTCGGCGGGCGCGCCGTCCTCGAGCCCCGGCTCGCCGAGCGTCTCGCGCGCGCCGCTCGAGGCGGTCGCGAGCGCGTCCGCGGGTTCGAGGCCGGCCCGCTGCAGGCGCGCGACCTCGCGCGTGACGGGTACGACGCCGTCCGTGCCGGCGAGCAGCGGGACGCCGAGCTGCCGGGCGCGCACGATCAGCGGCTCGATGCGATCGATGGCTTCGTGCAGCCAGCGGTCGACCTTCGCGCTTGGCTCGTGCCCGCGCTCCCCGGCCGCCATCCCGAGCATCAGCGTGTCGAGCGCGAGCGTGGGGGTCCAGGCGATGCCGCGCCGCGCCATCTCCTCGACCAGTCCCGCGTCGAGGCCCCAGCCGTGCTCGATCGAGTCGACGCCCGCGGCCACCGCGGCGGCGGCGGCCTCGGGGGTGAAGGCGTGCACGGCGATGCGTGCGCCGGCGGCGTGGATGGCCTGCGTCGCCGCGCGCAGCTCCGGCTCGCGGTAGTTCACCATCCCCGGCACGCCATCGACGGCCGGCTCGAACTGCGGCGGGAAGTTGTCGAGGATCACTTTCACCCAGGGCGCGTGCTGATCGCGGGCGCGCCGCTTGGCGTGCGCCTCCAGCTGCTCGGGCGTGGTCGGCTCCTGCACGCCGGTGAAGACGCCGGCCGGGGCGAGCGGCTGGCCCGAGGCGATCACCGGCGGCAGGCCGTCGTCGCGGGGCAGGCCGAGCGTGGCCGGGAGCTCGGCGTCGCGGCGCGTGAACGCGCCCATGTCGCGCAGCAGCAGCACACCGCGCCGCGCGAAGTCGCCGCGGTTGCGATCGATCACCTCGCGCGATCCGGCCGGGAGTTCCCTGTAGTCGCGGTTGCCGACGAGGTGCACGTGCGCGTCGACGAGGCCCGGGAGCACGTAGCCGCCCTCGGGCGCGAGCGGTTCGGCGCCGTCGATCGGGCGCGTCTGGATGCGGCCGCCGGCGACCCAGAGGTCGGACGGCGCATCGCCGTAGGGCAGCACGATCGCCCGCAGATGGAAGGCCGGAGGCGGCATCCGCCGATGGTACGTGCGGGGCGGCGGGAGCGCAGCGCCGGCCTCGGCGAATCGTTGCGAGGGGCGCAAGGGTTGAAAGGCAAGGCCCTTAGGCGGAGACTGTGAGGGAAGAGTTGGTCGCCCGGACCCCAGCCAGCGACCAGCGTGAGCGATTGCGGCTCAAGGGGGACCGACATGGGACTGCTGCAAGGGCTCGGACGGCTGTTCGGTGGGCAGATTGCTGATCAGGTGGCGGCGCAAAGCGCGGAGCCCCTGGATTATCCCGCCGCTATCTCGCTTGACGGCGTCACGCTGACGCTGCGCTTCCTGGAGCGCGGCGACCGCGAGACGATGCTCGACTTCGCGCGCCAGTTGCCGATCCATGACCTGCTCTTCCTGAGGCGCGACATCACCGAACCCTCCAACGTCGATCAATGGATCGAGGACATCGAGGACGGCTACTACACGACGATCGCCGCGGTAGCCGACGACCGCATCGTCGGCTACACCTCGGTGGCCACGGATCGCCTCGGCTGGACGCGGCACGTCGCGGAGTTGCGCGTGCTGATCTCGCACGAGATGCGCGGGAAGAACCTCGGACGGCTGCTCACGGAGCAGGCCTTCGCGCTGGCGAAGCAGCGAGGCGTGAAGAAGATGATGGCGCAGATGACCACGGACCAGCGGGCCGCCGTCAAGGTCTTCACCCGTATGGGCTTCCAGCGCGAGGCGCGCCTGCGCAACCAGGTCATGGACCGCGACGGCGCGCTCCACGACCTGCAGATCATGAGCCTGGACGTCGACGAATTTCAGGCGAAGATCGACGTGATGCTGCTCAGCGCGCAGAACGAGTTCCTGGGCATCTAGCGGCCTCAGCCCCCGGCCAGACGCCGCGATGCCGCTGACCACCGCCGACCGCCTCGAGATCCTTGAGCTGCTCGGGCGCTACGCCCACGCGATCGACTCGGGGGACGGCGAGGCCTACGCCGACTGCTTCACGGACGACGGCGTGATCGAGCTGCGCCGCACGGGGCTGCACGTGCAGGGCCGCGACGCCCTCGTGGAGTTCGCGCGCGAGGACCACGCCCGCTCCGGCGCCGCGCGCCACATGACGAACAGCCCGATCATCGAGGGCGCCGGCGACGAGGCGTCGATGCGCGTCTACCTGCTGCGGCTCTACCAGGACCGCTCGCAGGACGAGCAGCGCGGTCTCGGCCCGGTCGGGCTCTACCACGACACACTGCGCCGCGTGGGCGGGCGCTGGCGCTTCCAGCGCCGTGATGTGTTCCTCGACCCACAAGACTGACCCGGCCGCGCCCACCGGGCGATCTCACCCGAGCTCGCGCCTGCCGTGGCGAGGGAGCGTCTCGCAAAGCGCCGCGTGCGTGTTCTGGCGCGTCCGCTGGCGCCCCGTATACTCCCGGAGATTCGACCGCGCCGGGCAGTGACGCCCGCAGTGGCGCGGGGCGGAGGGGGACGCGATGGAGTACCGCAACCTCGGACGGTCGGGCCTGCAGGTCTCCGTCGTCGGGCTCGGCTGCAACAACTTCGGGATGCGCGCGGACTACGAGGCCACCGAGGCCGTCGTGCGCGCCTGCCTGGACACCGGTATCAACCTCTTCGACACCGCCGACATCTACGGCGGCGCGAAGTCCGAGGAGTACCTCGGAAAGGCGCTCGGCGCGAACCGGCAGGACGTGATCGTCGCCAGCAAGTTCGCCGTGCCGATGGGCGAGGGGCCGCTAATGCGCGGCGCCTCGCGGCGCTACATCATGCAGGCCGTCGAGGCCAGCCTGCGCCGCCTTGGCACGGACTACCTCGACCTCTACCAGGTCCACTTCCCGGACCCGGAGACGCCGCTCGAGGAGACGCTGCGCGCGCTCGACGACCTCGTGCGCTCGGGCAAGGTGCGCTACATCGGCAACTCGAACTTCGCCGGCTGGGAGATTGCGCACGGCCACTGGATCGCGGAGCACCGCAACCTCACCCCGTTCGTGTCCGCGCAGAACGAGTACAGCCTGCTCAAGCGCAACATCGAGAGCGAGGTGATCCCCGCCTGCGAGGCCTTCGGGCTCGGCATGCTGCCCTACTTCCCGCTCGCCAGCGGGCTGCTCACCGGCAAGTACCGCCGCGGCGAGGACGCCCCCGAGGGCGCCCGCCTGTCCGACGCGCGCTTCTCCGGGCGCGTCATGTCTGACCGCAACTGGGACATCGTCGAGCGCCTGAGGAGCTGGGGCGAGGAGCACGGGCACAGCCTGCTGGAGATCGCCTTCGCCTGGCTGCTCGCCAAGCCCTCGGTCAGCAGCGTGATCGCGGGAGCGACGAAGCCGGAGCAGATCGTGTCGAACGTCGCCGCCGGCGAGGCGCAGCTGACCGCCGAAGAGGTAGCCGAGCTCGACAAGATCGCGGCGGCGTAACCCACCGCAAGGCGCGCCCTTGCTACCATGACGGCACGCCGCTGAGGCGGCGACCCCACAGCACCACCCGCCCAGTGTGCCCCGCAGTGCGCGCTGGACGGCGCGGAGAGGACCAGACGATGAGCGACGATCCCCTGTTCACCCGGCTCTGCGAGGAGTACGGCTGCGAGTACCCGATCGTCTCCTTCGCGCACACGCGCGACGTGGCCGCCGCGGTCAGCAACGCCGGGGGCATCGGCATGCTCGGCGCCAGCACGCACTCCATCGAGGAGATGCAGAACGACATCCGCTGGATCAAGGAGCAGGTGGGCGACAAGCCCTACGGCGTCGACATCACCATCCCCTCCTCCTACGTGCGCGGCAACCTCGAGGAGCTCGAGGCGCAGATCCCGCAGCAGCACCGCGAGTTCATGGACGCGCTGATGCGGGACAACAACATTCCGGAGCCGACCACGCCCGGCCCGTGGGGCGCGCAGCGCCTGCGGGGCCTGGCCGACATCCGCCGCAAGCTGGAGATCATGATGGAGGAGAAGATCCCGATCTTCGCCTCCGGCCTCGGCAGCCCCGCCTTCGTCCTCGACGAGATGCACGACGCCGGCGTGAAGGTCTGGGGTCTGATCGGCATGGCGCGGCAGGCGCAGCGCGAGCTCGACGCCGGGCTCGACCTGTTGATCGCGCAGGGCCAGGACTCGGCCGGGCACACCGGCCGCATCGGCACGTTCTCGATCATCCCGGAGGTCGCCGAGCTGGCGAGGGCGCACGACACGCCGATCCTCGCCGCGGGCGGGATCACCACCGGCCAGCACATCGTCGCCGCGATCGTCCTCGGGGCGGTCGGCGTCTGGACCGGCACGATCTGGCAGGCGACGCACGAGTCGGCGACGGAAATGTGGGCGAAGCAGAAGCTGCTCAACGCGAGCGCGCAGGACGCCTGGGTCAGCGAGGCGGACGACGGCAAGCGCAACCGCGCGGTGCGCAACCGCTTCAAGGAGGCCTGGGAGCAGGCGGACGCCCCGCCCTACCTGCCCATGCCCCTGCAGGGCCTGCTGGTGGGCAAGATCAAGCAGGCTGCCGAGGACCACAAGCTCTACGACTGGATCAGCCCGCCCGCCGGGCAGGG
This sequence comes from Dehalococcoidia bacterium, assembly GCA_965261685.1. Taxonomy (GTDB): domain Bacteria; phylum Chloroflexota; class Dehalococcoidia; order UBA2979; family UBA2979; genus VXMT01. The sequence continues at coordinate 394,513 of CBDHDI010000028.1, read as the reverse complement.
CGTCGGCTTCATCCGCGAGCTCAAGCCCGCGCGCCAGGTCGTGATGGACATGATGGAAGAGGCCTACGACGCCGTCGACCGGCTCCAGCTCGGTGCCGCCGTCGGCGCGTAGCGCCCGTCCGCCCTCGGCCGGGCCCGCCCCGGCGCCCCGCCCCTTCGCGTAGGATGCGCCGCATCCGACGACGCCCGTCGGCACGCTCAACCTGATCTCGCCTGAGTAGCGCAGGCAGGCTGCCTCGGCAGGGGATGGCGTCAGCGTCTCCTGCTCGCGCCTGATCCCCTGGGGCGGGCCCGGCTCGGCGGCGGCAACCCGACGATCGACCCCGGCGCAGAGCGGGGCGTTACGCGCCCGGCGACAACCCGGCGATGCCGGATGTGGAGCCGCTGCAGTGGGCCGGCGAGCGCCTCTCAGCTTCGCCTTCCGCGGCAGCATCTTCACCCGCATAGACGGCCTCGCCCAGATGGTCCGGGACGGGGGCCCGTTACCTTTCGCGATCCATCCGCGTCTCAATAGGTGAGCGGGACGAGACCGGAGGTCGATGCCGCGTGGAGCCAGACGACTACCCGCGCACACTTGGGCGACCACTCGCGGGCCCCGCTGCCGGCGAGGTAGTCCCCAACGAGGTGCTGGTCCGCCGCTGGCAGCAGGGCGACCTGTCCGGGGCGAGTGTCACGATTCAACGTCATGAGCGCCTGGTGTATGCGGCCGCGCTGAGGCTCTTACGGAATCCCGCCGACGCTGAGGACGCTGCCCAGAGACATTCCTGAGAGCTCACGAGCGCATCGGAACGCTGCGCGACGGCGCGGCGCTGCCGGGCTGGCTGCGGCAGATCTGCGTCCGCCTCTGCATCGACCAACTGCGCCGCAAGCGCCCCTTTCGATCTCAGCGAGTCCGCCGAACTCGCGGTCGACCCCCGCCCGGGGGCCCACGAACTGGCGGAACTGCAGGACGTGTTGGAGCGATTCGAGGCCGCGCTCGGCGCGCTCCCAGAAGGGCAGCGTGTCGTCGTGGTGCTGCGCGATGTGGAGGGATTCAGTACGCGTGAGGCCGCGGAGCTGCTCGGCGTCAGCAGCGATGCAATGAAGATGCGGCTGAGCCGGGCGCGCGCGCGTTCGCGCTGCGATCGGAGAGGAACCGCGATGAGCCGCCCGGCATCCGCGCACGAGCATCTCGGCAGCGACGGCGCCGAGGCGGCGGCCCGCCGCTATCTCGAGGCCGGAGATGTGCCCGCGTGCGAGGTCTGTCGGTCAGAGGTGCGCGAGCTTGCCCGCTACTTCTCGGCCGGTCAGCTGCTTGGCCGGCGGCACACGGATCTGCCTGGAACGCCCGCGGCGAACGCGATCCGGGAGTTGCGCAGACGCTCCTACCCGAGGCGCGCGCTGGCTGCGATCGGGGCGACGCTTGCCCCCGGTGGGGGGAGCGAACGGTGAGCGGCCTCATGGTGGAGCGAGCGGAGGCGTGGGCCGCCGTGGCTGTGGTCGCCCTGCTCCCGCTCGTGCAGGCGCTTCTGCTGCTCGCCGCCGGGTATGTCGGCGCACGGTCGCCTCGCGAGCTGCCGCCGCCGCAGTGCGGCGCATGGGCGAGGAGCGGCTGAAGCCCGCGACCGAGGTACTCCGAAGCGCCGGGTTGAGCATCGCCGTGCCTGACGTGGCCCGACGGCTCGTGTTCGTCACGGTGCTCGTTGTTGTGATCGCGCAGGCCTCGGCCGTGGCCGGACTCGGGTACTTCGGCAATCTTGCCGACAGCGTCATCCACACGATTCCCGCCGTGTGCATCGGACTGGGATTCCTGCTGGCGGGCATCGTGGCCGGTCGTCAGGCCGGGAGGCTGGTTGCCGCGATGGCAGCGCGCGGTCCGGTTCCGGCGGGATTCGCCGGCGCCGCGACGCAGGCTGCGATCGTCGCCGCCGCTGCCGTGAGCGCCGTCGACGCGATGGGGATCTCCACAACGCTGCCGGTCGCGCTGATCGCGCTCAGCGTGGCGGCGCTGCTCGGTTTGGCCGTGGCTGCGGGCGTGCTCGCGGCCCGGGGCGTGCTCGAGAACATCGCCGCGGCCCGCTACGTCGAAGAGACCCTCATCGAGGGCCAGCGGGTCCGCTTCCGCGGCGAGGAGGCGGAGATCGAGGCGATCGGGATCCTGGCCACGGTCCTGCGCACTGTCGCGGGCACACGGGTCACCGTCCCCAACTCGCTGCTGCAACGCGAAGCAATCTGAGGGACCGGCCGGGCGGAGGCCCGGCGAACGGGAGGACACCGCGGAAGACGTGATCAAGGGAGTTCAGGGATACGGTCGGCCCGTACCTGCCGAGGGTCGCGGGCGCACTGGCGATCATCATCGTCGGCTGGCTGCTCGCGCACGTGGCGTCGCGCCTGGTGCGGGGCGGGGTGCGGCGTGCGCGACTCGACGGCGCGCTCGCCGACCTGCTGGGCGGTGGCGAAGGGGCTGCCGGCGCGGAGCGAGCAGCCGGCGCCGCCGCGTTCTGGATCGGCATGCTGCTGGTGGCGGTGGCAGCGCTTGAAGCGCTGGCGCTGGACCAGGTGAGCGAGCCTCTCAACGAGAGTCTCAACGAGGTCTTTGCGTTCCTCCCGCGCGCGGCCGGAGCTGCGCTGCTGCTTGTGGCGGCGATCGTTGCGGCCAGGTTCCTGAGGGGGCTTGTGTCGCGCGCCCTGCTGCTTGCCGGCGTCGACCGGCGGCTTGGGGAACAGGCCGGCGGAGAGCCGGAGGTCAGCGTCTCCACGGCAGTGAGCGAAGCCAGCTTCTGGCTGACGCTGCTGCTCTTTCTGCCCGCCATTCTCGGCGTGCTCGCCATCGACGGGCTGACCGACCCGTCGGCAACATGGTCGACCGCGTGCTCGTGTTCGCTCCCAACCTGGTGGCGGCGGCGGTCATCCTGGGGGTGGGCGTGCTCGCGGCGCGGGTTCTGAGGCGCATCGTTGCCAACCTCGCCCAATCCGTAGGCGCGGACGCCGTCGGCGAGCGCGTCGGTCTGACCGGGGACAACGGCACACAGCGGCTGTCCGACTTGCTTGGACTCGTGGTGTACGCGCTGATCCTGATCCCGGTGATCGTCTCGGCGCTGAACGCGCTGCAAATCGACGCGGTGGCGGAGCCGACGAGCAACATGCTCGACCGCATGCTCACGGCCGTTCCGAGCGTTCTCGCTGCGAGTGCGATCATCGCACTCGCGTACGTTGCCGGGCGCATCGTCGCCGACCTCGTCCCGGGCTTGCTCGCCTGGGCCGGGTTCAATGCCCTGCCCGAGCGCCTCGGGTTGCGGAGCCCGGACGCCGCCGGCATGACGCCGTCGCGGATCGTCGGTTCGCTCGTGTTCGCGGCGATCGTGATCGCAGCCGCGATGGAGGCGGTCAACGCGCTCGGTTTCGACCGGCTGTCCGATCTCACCGGCCAGTTCGTGGTCTTCGGCGGCCAGTTGCTGTTCGGGCTGGAGATCGTCGCGGTGGGCCTCTTCGTAGCGAACGTCGCCGCCAACGCCGTGGCTGCGAGCGCTGTGGGCCGGGCACGCACGATCGCGCTGATCACGCGGGTCGTCATCATCGCCTTCGCGGTCGCGCTCGGGTTGCAGGAGGTGGGGATTGCCAACGAGATCGTGATGCTCGCCTTCGGCATTCCCCTGGGCGCGCTTGCGCTCGCCGCCGCCGTCGCCGTCGGCGTGGGCGGCAGGGATCTCGCTGCCCAGGAACTCACGGCGCTGCGCGATGCGCTCCGCGGGGACTCCGCAGCACAGCAGTAGGCAGAGCGAGCCGCGCTCGCCTCGGAAGCAGGAGCGGACGCCGGGCACGCGCATGCGGCCCGGCGTTCGCGTGTCCTGGACCAGGTCGGGCGCGGGACTGCCGGGCTGGACTTGCGGACATGCGGTGTGCCGTAGCCGGGCTGTCTCACCGGAGCGGCGAGGCGGTGGTCAGGTCCCGGGAGTCGCTCTCCTCGATCCGGATCATCGGGACCACCTCGCGCTGCACGCGCCGGACGCGGCGGTCGCCCCGGCGGCCCGCCCCTTCGCGTAGGATGCGCCGCATCCGCACCATCGACGCGCAGGAGGTGAGTCATGCCAGAGGCCCCGTCGCAGGAAGAGGTGCTCTCGTACTTCGATACGCTCAGCAACTGGGGGCGCTGGGGCGACGACGACACCCTCGGCACGCTCAACCTGATCACGCCCGAGAAGCGAAAGCAGGCCGCCGCGCTCGTCGAGGACGGCGTCAGCATCTCCTGCTCGCGGCTGATCCCCTGGGGCGGTCCCCAGCTCGGCGGCGGCAACCCGACGATCGACATGGCGCAGAGCGGCGAGCGCTACGCCCTCGGCGACAACCCGGAAGACCCGGCGATGCCCGGCGTCGAGCCGCTGCAGTGGGCCGGCGAGCGCCTCAGCTTCGCCTTCCACGGCAGCATCTTCACCCACATCGACGGCCTCGCCCACGTCTTCTTTGACGGCCGCATGTACAACGGCCGCTCGTCCGGGCTCGTCAAGACCTCGGACGGCGCGCTCGAGCAGACCTCCGAGGTGATGCGCGACGGCATCATGACCCGCGGCGTCCTGCTCGACGTCGCCCGCGCGCGCGGCATGGACCCGCTGCCGATGGCCCCCGGCGTCTACCCCGAGGACCTCGAGGCCGCCGAGGAGGCGCAGGGCGTGCGCGTGCAGGAGGGTGACGTGGTGCTGCTGCGCACCGGCTACGGCGCGCAGCACGAGGCGGCGATCATGGCGGGCACGGAGCCGCCGCAAGAGCACTCCGGGTTCCATGCGGCGACGCTGCCGTGGCTGCACGAGCGCGGCGTCGCGGTGGTCGGCTCCGACGTGACCACGGACACGCGCTTCCTCGACCCGCACTACAAGCGCACGCGGATGCCCGTCCACCAGATCGCGCTGGTCGCGATGGGCCTGCGGCTGATCGACAACGCGCACCTCGAACGCCTCGCGGCGGCCTGCGAGGAGCGCGGCCGCTGGGAGTTCTGCTTCACGCTCAACCCGCTGCGCTTCGCGCGCGGCACCGGCTCGCCCGCGAACCCGATCGCGACGTTCTGAGGCGGGCGGCGCGAGGGCGCGGCGCCGGTCGACGACTCCGTCGTGAGCTCCTCGATGCAATGGCGATGAACGGTGCCACCTGATGCCCAGCTTCGAGCACACGAAGCTGATCGAGCGCATCGCTGCCCTCGACTCTCCTCCCGACGATGAGGACGAGTTCGCGGCTTGGCTCAAGGCAAGCGGGCAACTGCGCCTGTTGCGGGACAATGCCGAAGAGCGGGAACTGATCGTCTACGCATCCGGTCCTCACACTCTGGTCCATGCTGTCGTCGTGAGTGAGGAGCGTCTTACCCCGCTAGACCAGGAGGACCTGCTCCGGTGGTCCGGCAACCCGTATCACGGTCGGGCTGGCTATGTCGTCAGTGGCGACGACGTGTCGATTGTGCAGGACGATGACGATTGGCGTACGGACACCTTGACGGGGTCGAAGCGGCTCGTGTTTGTCCGCGATTCACCGGGCTTCGGGGATGGAGGTGGGGCAGATTGCGAGATCTTGCAGGAATATGCTCACGTGACGGATATCCATTGGCGTGATGAACAGCGTGCCTACTGTAGCTTCGATGAGAACGGAGACATCCAGCACGTAGTTTCAGTCACAGTAGGAGGCCTCCGCAGGGGCCTATACCTTGCGTCGTTCAAACGTGAACAACTGGAGCAGTACCTTGCCGCCTCCAAATCCGTCCTAGTGCGGATGTTCGAGTTCTGGCTGGTGGTTCCTGACAAGTTCGAGAAGTGGTCCGACGATCCAGAGACCGTCATCAGGGAGAGCGAAGAACTCCTCTTTCGACAGAAGATCGACTCGAGCGCGGCCTACGTACGTGGCGTTCAGGTCATTCGGCCATCACGGCCAAGGTCAGAACTGCTGCACGAGATCGCATACGGCCCCAGCGACAGCGGATACGTTGATCTCGTCGCGCTTGATTTTCGTCATGGGCGAATCGCGACCATATCTACCGATCCGTCTGCTGTAACCAACTACTTCGAAGCGGACAGTAGTTCGCTGCCGTTCGAGACCTCACCCGTGTTCTTCCGGCCCGACGTGTTGTTGAAGTACAAGAGTGACCGCGACAAGTATCGAGTCAACGAAGAGCACAGGATGATTGACTGCCGAGGAGGCTGGAGCCTGCGCTATGACACAAATGACGCGGGCCAAGTGCACGCCTACATTGTCGATCTTCGCGCGCTCCCCTACAGGGAGCAGCAATACTGGCAGAGCTTCAACGAGGAGCCAAAGTCGGGTATCTCCGAGCGTGCTCTTGTGCACGACTTCAAGGGAGAGTGGGCCACATTCGCCAACCCCTTGGGAGATCTCCTGACCGTTGTGAGACGGTGGTCGCGCTCCTCGGTGTCGTGGTGGAAGCTACGCGATGCGACCTTGCTCGAACGCGTCAACACTCCTCGCACGAGCAGCCGGGATGAGTGGGCGGACGCGTTTGGCGATCTCGCGAGCCTGGTCGTTGAAGGCTTCGAGACGAGCGCCATCCGCGCGGAGCTTGACGCAACAGGGGCACCGTACGAAACCGGGGGGAGTTTGGCGCTGCTCGGGAGGCTCCTCACGGCAATTGGGGCAATGTCCGCAGGCGATAGACTGGACGGGCTGCAAGCAGTCCAAGAGATCCGCTCGAAGGCGGCTTCGCACGCTCGGGGTAGGCGAGCCGCTCAACTGAGTAGCGATGCCCTAAAGCAGCACGGGACATATGCAGCGCACTTCGAGAGTGTGTGCAGCACGGTCACCCATGAACTCAAGATGATCGAGGCGGCCTTCGCCTGACACGCCCCATGCCGCGCCCCTCAGCCGCTGTACGTCCAGCCGGTATACAGCGAGGTCAGCGGCTCGGCGCTGACGAGGACCTCGCCGTCGAGGACGCGGGCGATGACGAGGACGTGGTCGCCGGCCTCGACGAACTGCTCCGCCTCGCACTCCAGCCAGGCGAGGGCGTCCTCCAGCACGGGGCAGCCGGAGTCGCGCAGCCAGTGCTCGACGCCGGAGAGCTTGTGGTGGCGCTGCGCCGCGGCCGCCTCGCTGCGGCCCTTGATCTTCGAGGCGTCGTAGGGCTGCAGGAACTGGCGGGCGAGCTCCATGCTGTCCGGCTCCTCGGTCAGCAGGTTGACCGTGAAGACGCCGTTGGCGCGGATCCGCGCGAGGCTGCGCGAGTCGTCCTCGAAGGCGACGGCGACGAGCCGCGGCTCGAACGAGACCTGCATCACCCAGTCCGCGATCATCCCGTTCGGCTCGCCGTCCTCGACGGATCCGACGATGTAGATGCCGTACGGGAACTCGTGCATCACCTGCGCGACGGGGTCGATCTCGACCCTGCCGGGTATGTCCGGGAGGGATGGGGGTTGCGCGCTCATCGCTGCTCCTGCCGCTGCTGCGATTCGTGTCCACGATAGCGCCGGTGTGGCGCACGCGCCCGGCGGGTGTCTGGAGGGTCGTCAATCTGGGCCGCTCCGGCTCCCTAATGGGGTTCGACCGGAACCCCGGAGCGATCTGGGAGACTGGTCCCGGACCGGCCGGCTGGTGAGCACTGTGGCTCCCTGAGACCTCGCGATCTCTCGGGAGAGACCGTGCCCCGGCCGGTTCGTCCGGGTTGTCCGCAGCACTCATGGGGTGTCGTGCCCGAGAGCACTGTTCCATTAGGCCGTCGCAGGACCAACCCGGCGGGTCGCAGCACGCAGCACGAAGCGGAGGGAAGCGAGGCACGATGACCCTGTACGTTGGCGACGACTGGTCCGAAGACCACCACGATGTCCAGCTCATGAACGAGGCCGGCGAGCAGCTCGCCGCCAGGCGGCTGCCCGAAGGCGTCAAAGGCGTCGCCGCGCTGCACGAACTGATCGCGCAGCACGCCTCGGACCCGGGCGAGGTCGTGGTCGGCATCGAGACCGACCGCGGGCCCTGGGTCTCGGCCCTGCTCGCGGCCGGCTACCGTGTCTACGCGATCAACCCGCGCTCGGCGGCGCGCTACCGCGACCGCCACCATGTCGGCGGCGCCAAGTCCGACGCCGGCGACGCGAAGCTGCTCGCCGACCTCGTCCGCACCGACCGCCACAACCACCGCCCGGTGGCCGGCGACAGCGACGAGGCCGCCGCGGTGCGCATCCTCGCCCGCGCTCACCAGCAGTTGATCTGGGACCGCGTCCGCCAGACCAACCGGCTGCGCAGCGCCCTCAGGGAGTATTTCCCGGCTGCCCTGGTGGCCTTCCCCAACCTCGCCCACGGCGACGCCGTCGGCGTGCTGGCCCGGGCGCCCGGCCCGCGCGAGGCGGCGCGGCTGTCGACCGCAAAGATCCGCTCGGCGCTCAGCAGCGGCGGCCGCCAGCGCAACCTCGAGCAGCGCGCCGCCGTGGTCCGCGACGCGCTGCGCTCCCCGCAGCTCGAGGCGCCTGCTGCCGTGAGCAGGGCGTTCGCCGCGAGCACCCGCGCGGCCGTCGCGCAGATCAGCGAGATCAACCGCCAGATCAAGGAGCTTGAGGCCGAGCTGGCAGCACATTTTGAGCAGCACCCGGACGCCGCGATCTACCGCTCCCTGCCCGGACTCGGTGTCGTGCTCGGCGCCCGGGTGCTCGGCGAGTTCGGGGACGACCCCGAACGCTACGAGTCGGCGAAGTCCCGCAGGAACTACGCCGGCACCTCGCCGCTCACCGTAGCATCGGGACGCAAACGCAGCGTGCGCGCCCGCTTCGTGCGCAACCGCCGGCTCGCCGACGCCGCCGACCGCTGGGCGCTCTGCTCGCTGCGGGCGAGCCCGGGCTGCCACGACTTCTACCGCCGCCGGCGCGCTGCGGGCGACCTCCATCACCAGGCGCTGCGCGCGCTCGGCAACCGCCTCGTCGGCTACCTGCACGGCTGCCTCAGGACACGCCGCCCCTACGACGAGGCCACCGCCTGGGCGCACCGGCACGACCGCGAGCAGCTCGCCGCTTGACGCCTTAGCACCCTGGGGTGTCTAACCCTCGGGGAGAGGGGGCTGGATCCGCAAGGAGGATGTCGTGACTACCGATGCGCCGTTGGCACACCCGGGCGAGCATCTGGCGGAGATGCTGGAGGAGCTCGGCGTCAGCCAGTACCGCCTCGCGAAGACGGTCGGGGTTCCCGCCGTGCGCATCAACGACATCGTCCACTGCCGGAGGTCGATCACGGCGGACACGGCGCTCAGGCTCGGACGGGCGCTGCGGATGACGCCCGAGTTCTGGCTGAACCTGCAGCGGATGTACGACCTCGACCTCGCCCGGCGCGAGGTCGACGTCAGCGACATCGAGCCGCTGTTCGACGCGCCCGACTCAGGTGTCCCCGATGGCGGGGCGGGCTAGATCTCCCACATGTCCTCGGCGGTCGTCCCTCCAATGTCGTGCACCTGCATGTACCCACAGTGGCCGCAGTGGAGGAGGCGGAAGTAGGTGCTGGGGTCGCCTGTAGGACTGAACCCCACGTTCTGGATGTCCCCTCCTCCAGCCCTTCGTCTCAGTGTGCCCTGCCGGCAGATAGGGCAGGTCTGATCCCTGGCACCGACCAGGTTCACTCCGTCCCGAATTAGACCCCGCGCGATCCCGACATCCCGGCGAAGTTCCTCTGCGGAGATCCGTTCTTGAGGGTCTACTTCCACCGTACGTGACAGGAGGTTCCGGACGTATTGTCGCCCTACGTGGCGATGGTTCGGTACTCGGGCCAGCCCCTGCTCATAGCTCTCGCGGGCGAAGAGTTGCCCCCGGGTCACGATCCAGTACAGCAGCTTGCCCAAGCTGTAGACATCGCTCTTGGGACCGGGCGTTCCAGTGGATCCGACCTCGAGTTCTGGAGCGGCGAAGGAGCGGCTCCCGAGAGCTTCGTCGGTGAGGGTATGAACTTGGCCGTTCTCGATCTGGCATATCCCAAAGTCAATCAGGTAGGCGCGCCTGCGCTCAGGATCTTCGTCGACGAGGATGTTCTGTGGCTTGATGTCCCGGTGTACGACCTCGGCCTGGTGAGCGTCGCGTACGGCTTCCACGACGTCCCCGAACAAGTCCCACGCCTCGTCGAAGGAGAGCTTGTCCACCACTTTGTCGAGTGTCGGCCCGATGTACGGGTGGACGAGGTATGCCGAGTCGGTGAAGGAGTAGTCCTCCACTCGCGGGATCCGCGCCGACTCGACCTTGTTCAGCGCCTCGATCTCCGTCTCGAAGCGTCCGAGGCGGTTCGTGTTCTTCAGCAGCTTGAGAACCCAGCGGTCGTCCGAATCGGGAGCTCGTAGGTCCCTTACGAAGAACGTGCGCGCCTGACCCCCCTCACTGAGGGAGCCAATCGTTTCCCATCGCCCGCCGTAGCACTTCGCCATGAAGCGAGTCTACTTGCTAGACGGGGAAGTCCGTCAGGCCCTCGCGCGGCGCGCCGACGAGGATCGCCATGTTGCCCGGCGGGTGCTGGTTCTCGTACATCAGCTGGTGGCTCTCGCCCACCTCGTCGAAGGCGAAGACGCGCGAGAGCGCGGGGTCAATGCGGCCCTGCACGACGTAGTCGTTGAACTCGGCGCACTGCTCGGTGTTGGCGAAGTGCGATCCCTGGAACCGCTTCTGGCGCATCCACAGGTAGCGCAGGTCCACGTCCGCGTTGTACCCGGACGTGCCGGCGCAGATCACGACCATCCCACCGTTGTCGACGAGGAAGATCGAGGTCGGGATCGTCGCCTCGCCCGGGTGGTCGAAGACGATCGTCGGGCTGCGCCGCTCTCCGAGGGCGTCCCAGAAGGCGCGCCCGAACAGGCGCGCCCCGCCGGCCCACTCGGCGAACGCCTCGGCGTCGTCGATGTCGGGGAGGCGGCCCCAGTGGTCGAAGTCGCCGCGGTTGATCACGCCCTTCGCGCCGAGCTGCAGGCAGAACTCGTACTTCGACTCGTCGGAGACGACGGCGATCGGGATGCCGCCGAACTCGCGGACGATCTGGATCGCCATGGAGCCGAGGCCGCCGGCGCCGCCCCAGACCAGCACCGGGTCGCCCTCGTTGACGACGTTGGGCGGCCAGCCGCGCAGCATCCGCCAGGCGGTCGCGCCGACGAGCATGTAGGCGGCGGCGGACTCCCAGCTGAGGTGCGCGGGCTTGGGGTGGCACTGGTAGCGGTCGACGAGCGTGTACTGGGCGAAGGAGCCCCAGTTCTCCTCGTAGCCCCAGATCCTGTTGGTGCTCGACATCATCGGGTCGCCGCCGGCCTGGATGTCGGCGGCGTCCTCGTCCCACATGCCGCAGGAGAGCACGACGTGGTCGCCGACCTTGACGTTCGTGACCTCGTCGCCGACCGCCCAGACGATGCCCGAGGCGTCGGACCCACCGATGTGGAAGTCCTCCTCCGCGCCCCCGCGGCGGCGCGCGTCGATCACGTTGACGGGCGCGCCGAGGGCGGCCCAGACGTTGTTGTAGTTCGTGCCTGCCGCCATCACGTAGACCAGCACCTGGCGCGGGCCGGGCTCGGGCACGTCGACCTGCTCGATCTCGAAGGCGTCGCGCGGCTGTCCGAAGCGCGACTCGCGGATCAGGCTGCCGTGCATCTTCGCTGGAACCTCGCCCAGTGGCGGTGCCTCGCCGACGTTCGTGATCTCCGTCGCCATCTGTTCCACGCTCCCCTTCGTACGGTCGCTGCGAGGCGTCGCGACCCTTGCCGGGCCGCAAGCCCGCGTATCCTACCGAGCAGCGCGGACCACCGCGAGCCGCGCGCATGGCGAGGAGCCTCCGGCTGCCTGAATCCACCCCTCCGTCAGACGAAGCGTTCTCTGCCGCGCCCTCGCCGCGCATCCGGCCGCTGGCCGTGGGTCTGCTGCTGCACGAGGATCGGCTGCTCTTCGCCGAGGGCCACGACAGCGTCAAGGGCGAGACCTTCTACCGCGGGCTCGGCGGCGAGATCGAGTTCGGCGAGGCCGGCGCCGAGGCGCTCGTGCGCGAGTTCCGGGAGGAGCTCGGCCGCACCGTCGAGGTGAGGGCACAGCTCGGAGCGATCGAGAACCGCTTCTTGCTGCAGGGCGAGCCCGGACACGAGCTGATCATCGAGTTCCTCGTGGAGTTCGCGCCGGGCGAGGCGCCCGAGGACTTCGAGCCGCTGACGGCGGACGAAGGCGGCTACCCGTTCACCGCGAAGTGGCTGCCGCTCGCCGAGGTGCTGGCGGGCGCCTGGCGTGTCTACCCGGAGGGCGTCCCGGAGCGGCTGGCCGGCTGGATCAACGCCACCTTCGGCGAGCAGTAGCGGCACTCTCTCGACAGGCGGACCGCCCCGACAGGCGGACTGCCCGGCTACGTCCCGTCGAGGGCGTTCACCGCGTCGGTGACGTGCGCGGCGAGGCGTTCGATCTCGTCCTCGTCCTCGATGCGCCGTCCGTTGGCGCGGCGCACGTAGAAGGCGTCGACGATCTCATGGCCGAGCGTGTTGACTTTCGCCATGTGAATGTCCAGCGCCAGCTCGTGGAGCACGCTGGTGATCGCGTAGAGCAGGCCGAGGCGGTCGGCGGCGCGGACCTCGACGATCGAGTAGTCCTCGGAGCCCGTGTTGTCGACCGTGACGCTGGTGGGGATCGCTGCCGCCGGCGGCTCGCGGTAGGCCTCGCGCGTCTCGGCGAGGCGCTGCTCGAGCGGGAACTCGCCGGCGATCGCGCTCGGCACGGCCTCGATGATGCGAGCCCAGCGCCGTGCGTCGATCTCGCGGCCGCGCGCGTCGGCGAGATGCATGACATCGACGGCGATGCCGTCGTCGCGCGTGAAGGCGGTGCCGCCGAGGACGTTGACGTTGTGCACGGTGAGCGTGCCGGCCACGGCCTGCAGGATGCCGGGCTGGTCCGCCGTCACGATCGTGAGCCGGTCGATCGAGCCGATCCGGTCGCGGTGCAGCATCGGCGTCAGCGGATGCCTCGCGCCTGCGCGGCGCGAGTCCAGCACCCCGTGCGCGATCAGCTCGATGTGACGCCCGATTGCGAGCGGCTCCATGGAGAGCAGGTAGTTGAGGGGCATCTGGGCGAGGTGCGCCTCCACGGCCTGGGGGGTGACCCAGCCGCTGAGCCCCTGGATCGCCGCCCGTCGCCGTCGCGCCACGGCGGTGTGCAGCGAGACGTCGGACAGCGCCTCGCGCACGCGCGTGTAGAGCGAGCGCATGAGCTGGGCCTTCCAGGGGTTCCAGATATCCGATCCGCAGGCCTTGGCGTCGGCGACGGAGACGAGGTAGAGCAGGCTCAGCGTGCGCACGTCGCCGACCTGCTCGGCGACATCGCGGATCACGCGCTCGTCGGAGATGTCGCGCCTCGTCGCCACGTCCGGCAGCAACAGGTGGTGCTGGATGGTGGCGGCGAGGAGCCGTGTGTCCTCGTCGCCGAGGCCGGCTCGCGCCGCGAAGCGTTCGGCGATCACCGCGCCCGTCTCGCTGTGCGGGCCCTCGTGCCCCTTGCCGATGTCGTGCAGCAGCGCGGCGATCTGCAGATCGCGCGGATCCTCGAGTTCGCCGGCCGGCTCCGCGATGCCGGGCTCGTCCTGGTCGGCTTCCAGCAGCCGCATCGCCTCGCTGACGGTGCGCCAGCTGTGCACGTCGACGGGGTGAGCGTGGAACGGGGCGATGTGCGGCTGGTTGCGCAGCACCTCCCACTCCGGGAGCAGGCGCTCCAGCCACTCGCTGGGCGGCAGCGGATCGAGCGTCCCGCCCGCGCCCGTCTGGTGGAGCGCGGCCAGCAGCCGATCGAAGTCGCCGCGGCCGTCCTCGGCGTGCGGGTCGTCCGCGTGCCCGCCGTCCGCGTCCGCGGAGCGCCGCCCCGGCAGCCAGCCGCGCCAGCGCCGGCGACCCGATGACGCCGAGGCACGCAGCGCCTCGGTGGTGGTGGCGTCCACGGTGCGCATCGCCGCGCTGACGCGGCGGCCCCACTCCGTGCGGTCGACGCCGAGGCGCTCGCTCACCTCGTCGAGGAGGTCACGCCGCAGCCGATCGTTGGCGCGGTCCTCGAGCGAGTGCAGCGCGTTGCGCGTCGCCAGCAGCAGCTCGCGCGCGTCCGCGAGGTCGGGTGCGAGTTCGGGCGGGTCACGGTCCAGGGCGATCGCCTCGGCAGAGGCGAGCCAGAGCGAGGTCTGCAGCGCGCGCAGTCCGCCGCGGCTGGTCTTCAGGTCGGGTTCCTGCAGTTGCCAGGGTTCGCGCGCCTGCCGCGCCTCGTGGACCTCGGCGAGTTCCTGGCGCATCCAGTCGCGGCCGCCGCGCACGGTCTTGCGCCAGCCGCTGCGGAAGCGCTCAAACAGCGCCTCGTCGCCGGCAACGAGGCGCGCGTCGAGCAGCGCGGTGAAGGTCTGCATGTTTTCGCGGGCTGCGGTCCCGACCTGGCGCAGCGTGCGCACGGAGTGGCCGATCTGCAGGCCGCTGTCCCAGAGCGGGTAGAGCACCGCGTCCGTGACCGCCCGCTCCGGCTGGCGATCGCAGAGCAGCATGAGGTCCACGTCGGAGTGGCGGCACTGCTCGCGGCGGCCGGTGCTGCCTACGGCCACGATGGCCACGCCCGAGGGCGGCAGCGCGTGGGCGAGGGTGCGCAGGCTCTGGTCCAGCGCGTCGCTCAGCTCGTGGCAGAGCGCGAGCCCTGCCGTGCCGGGAGGACGAGCAAAGGCGCGCCCGGCCAACGCCGAGCGCGCCTCCAGGAATGGCTGCATGGCCGGAACCTGAACCATTCCGTCGTCTCTCCCCGTATGGGCGGGGCGGGAGTTTCCCTAGAGGGCGTCCTCCCCCCGCTCGCCCGTGCGGATGCGTACCACATTGTCCACCGACAGCACGGCAATCTTGCCGTCGCCGATGGAGCCGGTGCGCGCGGTCTCCTCGATGGTGGAGATCACGGTCGGCGTCAGCTCGTCGTCGACCAGCACCTCGATCCGCACCTTGGGGACGAAGTCGACTTCGTACTCGGCCCCGCGGTAGGTCTCGGTGTGGCCGGCCTGGCGGCCGAAGCCCTGGATGTTGCTGGCGGAGAGTCCGCCGACGCCCGCAGCCTTGAGGGCGTCGCGGATCTCGTCCAGCTTGAACGGGTTGATGTAGGCGATCACCAGTTTCATCTTCGGCTACTCCGTCAGCACGTAACCCTGCTCTTCATGCAGGGCTACATCGAGGCCGCGGCGCTCCTCGTCCTCGGAGACGCGCAGACCCATCGTCCGGTCGATGATAACCGCGATCACGTACGTCGCGACGAACGAGAACACGAGCGCGACCACAATGGAGATCGCCTGCCGCAGCAGCTGCTCCGCGTTGCCGAAGAACGCGCCGTCGGTGCCGCCGATCGCGGCTTCCGCGAACAGCCCGAGCAACAGCGCGCCGACGATGCCGCCCACCATGTGGATGGCGACCACGTCGAGCGAGTCGTCGAAGCCGTAGCGGAACTTGATCTGCAGCGCGAGGAAGCAGATCACGCCCGCCGCCACGCCGATGACCAGCGCCCAGAGCGGACTGACGAAGCCCGCGGCCGGGGTGATCGCGACCAGTCCGGCAACCGCGCCCGAGGCGAACCCGAGCGTGGTCGGGCGGCCGTGCTTGAACTGCTCGGCCAGCGCCCAGGTCAGGGCCGCGACGGCCGCAGCGATCTGCGTCGTCAGGAAGGCGTTGCCGGCCGCGCCGTCAGCGGCCAGGGCCGAGCCGGCGTTGAAGCCGAACCAGCCGAACCAGAGCATGCCTGCGCCCAGCACCGTGAACGGCAGCGCGTGCGGCCGCATCACCTCACGCCGCCAGCCGAGCCGCGGACCGAGCACCATGACCAGCGCCAGAGCGGCCACACCGGCGTTGATGTGCACCACCAGGCCGCCGGCGAAGTCGAGCGCCCCGATGCCCGGGATCGAAGTGCCGCCGCTGGAGCCGATGAAGCCACCGCCCCAGACCCAGTGGGCCATCGGCGCGTAGACGACGATCGACCAGACGGCGATGAACACGACCCAGGACGTGAACTTCATCCGCTCGGCCACCGCGCCCGAGATCAGTGCGGGCGTGATGATCGCGAACATCAGCTGGAAGAGCAGGAACACCGAGTCCGGTATGCCGTCTCCGTCTTCGAGACCGATCTCCGTGCCGAAGCCAAGCTCACCGAGCGCGAAGAACTCCAGGTTTCCGATCAGTCCCAGGCCCTGCCAGTCCCCGCTGAACGCCAGCGAGTAACCGACTACGATCCAGGTGACCGTGACGACGCCCATGGCTACGTAGTTCTTCATCAGCATCGCGAGGACGTTGCGTCCGCGCACCATGCCTCCGTAGAAGAACGCAAGCCCCGGCGTCATGAACAACACGAGCGCGCTGCTCATGAGCAGCCAGGCGGTATGGCCGGTATCCATACTCTGCTCCCCCTCTCTCCGCCTCCTGGCGGATGTGAGCAGGATGCGTCTGTAGTGTTTCGCCCAATTTACGCATTTGTTTCGATTGCGTTGCGTCGCCATATCTCGCGGAATATTCGTGCGGCCACCGCGCGCGGCCCCTACAATCGGCCCAACCGCGGCCAGTTCCGCGGCCCCCAGGCGGGAGAGCGACCATCAGCGACGGCACGGCTGCCACCCAGGCCGAGGGCGCCGGCGAGGCGCCACAGACTACTGCTGCCGCTCGTCCCTTCCTCAAGTGGGCCGGCGGCAAGACCCAGATTCTCGACCAGCTCGTCGCGCGTGCCCCCGCGCGCATCGATACCTACTACGAGCCCTTCCTCGGCGGGGGCGCGCTCTTCTTCCGCCTCGTCTCGGACCCGGAGCGGCGGCCGCGCCAGGCCGTGCTCAACGACCTCAATCGAGAGCTGATCGTCGCCTTCCAGGCGGTGCGCGACGACGCCGAGGCGCTGATCGAGCGGCTCGGCGAGCTGGAGCGAGCGTACCTCGACCTCGACGGCGCGGAGCGCGAGGACTGCTACTACGGCTTGCGCCAGGAGTACCGCGAGCTGGTCGCGGCCGGCGGCGCGGACGACATCGATGTCGCCTCTCGGCTGATCTTCCTCAACAAGACCTGCTTCAACGGCCTCTACCGCGTCAACCGCAGCGGCGAGTTCAACGTGCCGCACGGCCGCTACGCCCGCCCACGCATCCTCGACGCCCCCGCGATCGAGGCCGCCTCGGCGTCGCTCGCTGGCGTCGAGCTGCGCAGCATGGATTTCAAGGAGGCGTGCGAGGGCGCGGGACCGGGCGACTTCGTCTACTTCGACCCGCCATTCCAGCCGCTCTCGGAGACGTCGAGCTTCACCGCCTACACGGAGGGCGGCTTCGGCCGCGACGACCAGCTACGGCTGAAGTGGTGGATCGACGAACTGAGCCGGCGCGGCGTACCCGCGCTCGTCTCGAACTCGGCGAACGAGTGGCTCCGCGGCGTGTATGAGGGCGGCGGTTACGTAGCCAGTCAACTGGATGGCGAGGAGCCCTTCTGGCCAGATTTGGGTCGCGCCGAGGAAGTCAACACGAATCGGCTAATCAACTCGCGAGGGGATCTCCGACAGGACTTCGTCGAACTCTTGATCTCGAATCATGCGCTGCTGTCGGCCAGCAAGAAGAAGAGCTAAAGCCACGTCTTGAGGTCGTCCAGATCTAACGCCCTGGCGCCACAACCATCGCCCTCGTCGGGAGCTATCCGTGGGTTAGACTCCGCACGAACCGCCTCGGAGCCTCGCGTTAGGAAACTGGTTCGGAGGTAACCCTTGCCCCGCTACGAAAGACAGCGAGCTGCGTACGAGTTCTTCCTGGCGAAGCTAGAAGCCAACGAGGCGTTTACGGTCCAAGACCTAGTCGCTGCTACTGGCTGGGCCGAGGCGAGCGTCACGACCTATCTCAGTAAGCAGTACCACGAACTCCTCGATCGCCGGCCGGGCCAGACCCTCCGCGTGAGACCGCGGTTCCGGCGGATTAGTTGGGAACGATTCCGCCGACTCTCAACTCAAAGGCGCCAGATCTTTCAGGAGTACCGCCGCCGGAGTTACGACGCAGTCGTCCAGTACGAGTTCTTGCTCCCGCTCACACGGGAGGACCAGCTTCGAGAATCGCTTGACTCGCTGTTCTTCGTGGACGCGATTCGTCAGCGGCTCGATGAAATCGACATCGACGAATTGAGGAGTTGGGTTGGCCAGGAGCCGGGGGAGAGTGTGAGGGACTACCTCCAGAGGCTGACGGACGTGGTCGGAAAGACCTTCGGCGGATACTCGGTGAGCCACGTCGACGGCCGATTTCGTGACGGCGACCTCCTCACTCGTGAGGAGGCTGCCCGGCTCGTCGCCGCGCGCGACGCTTACATCGTCGACGAGACGACTGCGAGCGTTCGGTTCATCGTGCCCATTGCTTCGACCGAGCAGCAGCACGAGGGCACATCCGCGGGTTCTGGGGTCGACGTCCCGCACACGGAGGTGGTGGGCGGCGCAGCCGAGGAAGTAAAGCTGATTCGGCAACTCTTCTTCGGGCTCTTTGTGGAAGCGATAGTGTCATCAATTCAAGGTGAGGCGGAAATCTGGCTTGTCGAGCGAGGGCCGCACGGGGAGAGATTGTTCGTATGGGAGAGGCTTACTCCTTAGTTGAGCTATACCGCCTCCCGTATGCCGCGTGGAGCAGCCGCTACTACATCGCCCGCCCGCCGCGCGATCAACTCGCGCGGCAACGGCCGCGGCCCCATCGACGAACTCGCGATCACCAGCTACGAGCCGTCGGCGTCGTCGAGCCCGAAGTAGAGCCGCAGCCACATCTCCACGTCCTCGAGTCCTACGGCCTTGCCGCTGGCGAGCAGGAAGGATCGCATGTTCGTGGTGAACCCCGGCCCGGCAAAGCACACGATGCCCTGAATGGGCCACGCGCGGATATCCTCGATTGTGGCCGGAATCTTCTCCTCGGCCGTGCCTCGCGTTCCCTGCCACTTGCACTCGATGCCGAGCGAGCGCCGCAGGTCAGGCTCGGTGAGTACTACATCGATGTGACGCTCGGCGCCCCAAATCCGGCGCCCGACCTTCACCTGTCTCCTCACCTGCAGGCCGAGCTCCCTGCCGATGGCGGCGACAGCCGCCTCAAGGCTCTTGCCGCTTCGGGCTTCAGGTACGGTCATCGCTCCCCCGCCTCAGGCGTGCCGGATCGAGGTGTGCGCGGCGATCTCCGAGTCGAGCGTCGCGAGGTGCCCCGTCGTCAGGTCGTGGATGTCGGCGACTCCGACCGCGCGGCAGAGCAGCTCGATCTCCTCGCGGAAGGCCTGGAAGGTGCGCACGCCCTTCTCGCTGGACTCCGCGATGTCGAAGCGCGCCTCGAGGTCGGCGCGCTGCGTGGCGATCCCGACCGGGCAGTTGCCGGTGTGGCAGGCGAGGTACTGCTGGCAGCCGATCGCGACCATCGAGGCGGTCGCCAGCGCCACCGCCGTCGCGCCCATCGCGATCGCCTTCGTCACGTCCGCCGCGATCCGGAAGTGGCCGGTCGCCACGATGTCGAGGTCGTCGATGCCCCGCGCCGCGAGGTGCGTGCGGGCGCGGTGCAGGGCGTACTGGATCGGCACCGTGAGGTGGTCCTTCAGCACCTCGGGCGCCGCGCCCGTGCCGCCGCCGCGGCCGTCGATCGTCACGAAGTCGGCGCCCGCCTCGATCGCCGCGTCGAGGTCCTCCTCGACCCGGCCGGCGGCGAACTTGATGCCCACGGGCCCGCCGCCGAGGTGCTCGCGGATCTCCTCGACGCGCGCCCGCAGCTCGGCGAGCGAGTGGATGTCCGTGAAGCGCGCGGGGGAGTGCGCCGCCTCGCCCTCCCGCAGGCCCCGCACCATGGCGATGCGGGCGGTCACCTTGTCTGCCGGCAGCAGGCCGCCGGAGCCGGCCTTCGCCGACTGGCCGATCTTGATCTCGACGGCGTCGGCGCGCTCGACCTGCTGCGGCGACCAGCCGAAGTAGCCGCTCGCCATCTCGAAGATCTCCTTCGAGGCGTGCGCGCGCTCCTCGTCCAGCATCCCGCCCTCGCCCGAGCCGATCGCCGTGCCGAGCTCCGCGGAGACGCGCGCCAGCGCGGTCTTCGCGCTCACCGACAGCGCCCCGAACGACATGTGCGAGACGAAGAACGGCACGTCGAGGACCAGCGGCCGCTCCGCGCGCTGCCCGAGCACCGTGCGCAGCGAGAGCGGCTCGCTCTGCAGGCGCGGCGGGTGCGCGAGCTGGCCGGGCAGCAGCAGGATGTCGTCCCAGTACGGCGTCAGCTGCTTGCGCGTGCGCATCGCGCTCACCGGCGGGCCGTTGCGCAGCCCCTGCAGATACTCGTAGTACGGCTCCTGCTCGTCGTGGCGGCGAGCCCAGCGGTCGAGGTAGCCGGCGTCGTGGTTCTCCGGCAGCGGGGGAACCGCGTCCGCGTCGATCTGCACCTCGCCCTCGTGGATGCGGGCGGGGTAGACGGGCACGCGCTCCATCGGCGCGAAGCGCGAGATGCCGGTATGAAGGTCGAAGTCGTAGCCGTGCAGCGGGCAGATGATGTCCTCGCCGCTGATCGTGCCGTCCCCGAGCTGCCCGCCGCGGTGCGGGCAGCGGTTGTCGAGGGCGTGCGGATCGCCGCCGTCGCCGCAACGCGCGAGCGCGATCTCGCGTTCGTTCACGCGCACCGTCACCGGCTGGTCCGGCGGCAGCTCCTCCGCACGCATCACCGTCACCCAACGCGGCATGGCGCCCTCCTCGATGCCGGCGCATGGTAGCAATCGGCGGCCCAGCGAGGCGCGCCTCCACAGCGCCCGCGCGGTACCATGGCCGCACTTCCCCGCAGCCTCCCCGCGGCAGCTCCGAGGTGACCCGATGGCCTGGTACGACACGCTCGACACCGAACTCGGCACGCTCTTCGTCGGCGGCTCGGATGAGGGCCTGCACCGCGTCAACTTTCTCATCGGGCAGCGCGCGCTACCCGACGAGGTGCACTGCCTCGAAGCCGACAGCGGAGAGCCCGCGGAGTGCGATCCGGACGCCGCGCGCCCGGCCATCGAGGCGCTCGCCGCCTGGTTCGCGGACCCGGCGAACGAGCCCGACCTGCCGCTCGCGCCGCGCGGCACGCCTTTCCAGCAGCGCGTCTGGGAGCGGCTGCGCGAGATCCCGTCCGGCTCGACGACCTCCTACGGCGAGATCGCGCTCGAGATCGGCCGGCCCGGCGCGGCGCGCGCCGTCGGCGGTGCGGTGGGGCGCAACCCGCTCTCGCTGATCGTGCCCTGCCACCGCGTCGTCGCCGCGGACGGCTCGATCGGCGGCTTCGCCTCCGGCCTGGACCGCAAGCGCTGGTTGCTCGCGCACGAGGGCGTCGAGGGCTACGCGGCGGCGCTCGCCGGGTAGCCGCCCTCCGATCCCCTCTCCCCTGGCGGGAGAGGGTTAGGGTGAGGGGGCCTCCGGAGGCCGATCGCGTGTCGCCTGTGGGGGGCGCAGCCCCCCACACCCCCATCCCGGACGAGCACGCTACGCGGCTCTGGCCCACCCACCCGCCCTCGGATTTCTCTTCTGTGGGGGCGCAGCCCCCACGCCCCCACGCCCCACCCGGATCGGCAGCGGGAACACAGCCCCGAGGGCCCACCCTCCGATCCCCTCTCCCCTGGCGGGAGAGGGTGAGGGTGAGGGGGCCTCCGGAGGCCGATCGCGTGTCGCCTGCGGGGGGCTGCGCCCCCCACACCCCCATCCCGGACGAGCACGCTGCGCGGCTCTGGCCCGCCCACCCGCCCTCGGAATTTCTTTCATGTGGGGGCGCAGCCCCCCCCCGCCCCCGCCCGGTCCGGGATACGGAGCGCGCTCGGCCCCCCCTTCCCGGGGAGAGAGGCCCCAGTGGCGGGATGGCGCGCCGCGCTCAGCGTGAGGCGCTGTCCGCCATTCCGAGGTGGTCGAGCAGCTCCGGCAGGCGCGTGATCTCGATGTCCGGGCGCACGTCGTGCGTCGGGACCAGCGGGTTCGTGCGCTGTGCGGTGCGCAGCCCGGCGCGCTGCGCGCCGAAGATGTCGTCCCACGGCCGATCGCCCACGAACAGCGCCCTCGATGGATCGGTGACGCCGATCGCGGCGAGCGCGGCGCCGAAGACGCTCGGGTGCGGCTTCATGTAGTCCAGCTCGCAGGTGTAGAGCCGCGCGTCCAGTAGCCCGTCCAGCCCGTCGCGGCGCAGGAAGCGCTCGTGGAAGTGGCGCGGCCAGTGCGTGTTGGAGAGCATCGCGGTGCGCAGCCCGCGCTCGCGCAGCGCCTCCAGCGTCGGCGCCGCCTCGGCGTCGTGCTCGATGTGCGGCGCCCAGGCGTCCAGGTAGGCCTCGGCGGCGGCGTCGAGCGCCGAGGGCGGCACGTCCGCGCCGAGCCGCCGCTGTGCCTCGGCGACGATGCCGGCAAGCGTGCCGCCGTATGGATGCTCGTGCTCCGTGCGCTCCCAGAAGTCGCTCTCGGCCGCGCCGAGCAGCTCCGTGAGCTCCGCCGCGTCCTGATCGACGTGCGGTGCGAGCGCCTCGGCGGCGGGGCCCCACAGCGACTTCGTGCTCACCGACGTCGCCCACGTCGAGAGCGTGCCGCCCCAGTCGAAGATCACCGCCTCGATGCCGGCGTCGCGCAGGGTCACGGGCAGCTCCTCGATCGCGGTCGGGCGACCTCTGCAGCATCGCACGTATCGCGGCACTGGGTTCGCGGTCACCGTTGCCCCTTCGCTCCTGCAGGCCCCTTCCCATCACTCCGGCTCCCCCTTCCCGTCATTCCGGATCCCCCCTTCCCGTCATTCCGGATCCCCCTCTCCCGTCATTCCGGCGAAAGCCGGAATCCAGGTGCGCCAGCACACCGCGCCGCATCCGAGCCCGGCATGACACGAAGCACTCAACGCCGTAGCTCGTGCCCTATCCTGCGAGCAGGGACCGCGGTGCGGGCGGATGACACATGGGGGCGCGGCGTGACGGACGGGTGGCAGTGAGCAGGAAGCGCCTGGCCGCGAGGATCCCATGCGTTTACATCCTCGCCAACAAGCGCAACGGCACACTCTACATAGGAGTCACGTCCGACCTCGTTCGTCGCGTAGGGGAGCACAGGAACGACCTCGTGGCCGGCTTCTCGCAGCGTTACCGGACGCATCTGCTGGTCTGGTTCGAGCGCCACGAGACGATGGAGAGCGCCATTGTCCGCGAGAGGCGGCTGAAGGAGTGGAAGCGCGCCTGGAAGCTGGAATTGATTGAGGAGGAGAACCCGGTCTGGCGGGACCTGTATCGGGAGATCCTGTAGGGCTGCGACGCATCTCCGCCGACGGCGCCCGCCGCTGACCCGGCTGGATTCCGGCTTTCGCCGGAATGACGGGAAGGGGCAACCGGAATGACGGAGGCTGGAGGAATGACGGAGGCTGGAGGAATGACGGAGGCTGGAGGAATGACGGAGGTCGGAGAAATGACGGAGGCCGGAGGAATGACGGAGGCCGGATGCGGGAGGAGAGCGTAGGTGGCGCCGCCGGCGTCCGCTACGCTGGATCGTGGCAGCGCGAGGGGCGAGGGATGAGCGACGGCGCGGCGATCCGCTTCGAGGGCCTCGTCAAGACGTACGGCGACGTGCGCGCGCTCGACGGCATCGACCTGACCGTGCCGCGCGGCGAGGTGTTCGGCTTCCTCGGTCCCAACGGCGCCGGCAAGACGACCGCGATCCGCATCCTCATGGACCTGATCCGCCCCAGCGCCGGGCGCGCCGAGGTGCTCGGCTTCGACGCCCAGCGCGACACGCTCGAGGTGCGCCGCCGCTGCGGCTACCTCCCCGGTGACCTCGAGCTCTACGAGTCGCTCAGCGTCGACGCCTGCCTCGATCTTGTGGCCTCGCTGCGTGGCGACGTCGACCCCCGCTACCGCGAAGAGCTGGTCGAGCGGCTGCGGCTCGATACGGGCAGGCGCATTGGGGCGCTGTCTCGCGGCAACCGCCAGAAGGTCGGCCTGACGATCGCGCTCATGGCCAAGCCCGAGCTGGTCGTGCTCGACGAGCCGACGAACGGCCTCGATCCGCTCGTCCAGGACGAGGTCGAGGCGATCCTGCGCGAGGTGGTCGCGGACGGGCGCAGCGTCTTCTTCTCCTCGCACGTGCTCGCCGAGGTCGAGCAGATCGCGCGTCGCGTGGCGATGCTGCGCGGCGGCCGCATCGTTGCCGTCAGCGACCTCGCGGAGCAGCGCCGCCTCGCGCCGCGCCGCGTGACCGTCGCGTTCGCGGAGCCGCCGCCCGCCTCGGCCTTCGAGGGGTTGAGCGGCGTGCGCCTCGTCTCGCTCGAGGGCTGCGACGCCGTCTTCGAGACGCACGACGAGATGCACGCGCTGATCCAGGCGCTGGCGACGCAGCGCGTGCGCACCCTCGAGACGCACGAGATCACGCTGGAGGAGCTGTTCCTCTCCTACTACGAGGAGCCCGCGCATGCCTGACCCGACGATCGTGCGCAAGACGCTGCGCGACCTGCGCTGGCGGATCGTCGGCTGGGGGCTCGGACTCGCCGCACTCGCCGCGTTGCTGGTCTTGCTCTTCCCGGTCATCGGGGCGCAGTTCGAGGGCGTCGAGGTGGAGAACTTCGGCTTCGGCGACATCGATGACTTCTCGAACCCGCGCCAGTTCCTGCAGGTCGAGTTCTTCACCTGGTCGCCGGTGCTGATGACGGTCTTCTCGATCATGGTCGGCGGAGCGCTGCTGGCCGGCGAGGAGGGCGCGGGCACGCTCGAGGTGCTGCTCTCGCAGCCGCTCTCGAGGCGCGGGCTGTTCCTCGGCAAGCTGGCCGGCGCCGCGATCGCCGTCATCGTGATCCTGCTGCTCGCCGGCCTCGGCTTCCTGATCAGCGGGCAGTTCGTGGACCTCGAGGGCAAGGTGACGCCGGGGGAGCTGGCGATCGCGCCGTTCGTGCTGCTGCCCTTCGCCTGGTTCATGATCGCGGTGACGATGCTCGTGGCCACGCTCACACCGACGCGCGGGCGGGCAGCCGGGCTGATGACCCTCGGCGCCGCCGTGAGCTACGTGCTGACCATCGTCGCCGGTCTCGCCGAATCGCTGTCCTCGCTGCGCTTCTTCAGCGCCTACCACTACTCCGACGCGCAGCGCGTGCTGACCGAGGGCGCCCACTGGCCGAACCAGGCCGTGCTGCTGATCGCCGCGCTGCTCTGCGCCGCGCTCGCCCTCGCGGCCTTCGAGCGCCGCGAGATCGGCGTCGGGCGCTCGCCGCTTGCCGCGCTGCTTGGCCGCGGGCAGGGCGCCAGGGGCGCGGCAGAGGCCGTCCCGGAGCCGCAGGCCGCGCCTCGGTAGGCGTATCTCAGGAGCTGCGGAAGGCGGCGTGCGCTGGACGCACATCGGGCCTCGTAACGAGGCCCGATTTTATTGTCTGTGCCCGGGATTCGCCGGGGTTGGTCCCTGTGCCGGCTCTAGCCGGGGGCGGGGCGCTGTGGCTGCCCGCCCGAAGTGGGACCGCCCGGCCTAGTGCGAACCTGCTCTGCCCAAGGGTCTGCTCCTAACGGCTCAAGCGCGCCTGGCGCTTCTGAGGAGAGATCGGACCCAATCCGTCACCGGGTCTCCCTTCCTCCGTCCCTCGTCTCAAGAATCATCATGCGACTCCGCGTACGCCCTTGCAACATTGTGAACGTGCACGCATTCACAAGCCCCCGCCGCCCGGCCGCAGGATCGCCCGGGTGCTGCGCAGCGCCTCGACCAGGTCGCGGTGCTGCCGCACGAGCAGGGCGATTCCGAGCACGAGATAGACGATCGCGATCACGCTGCGCACCTCGGAGATCGGGATCACGAACTGCAAGACGAAGAGCCCGAGCAGCGACCCCGCCTCGTAGCGGTTGAGGCTGAGGCTGACGAGGATGGCGACGGCGAACAGCGACTGCGCCGCCGTCAGGAAGACCTCCTCTTGCTGGCGCGAGTCCAGCGGGAGGCCGCCGAGCGTGTCGCCGGAGATCGCGAACGCGATCGGCAGGCCGCCGAGCAGCAGCGTCCACTGGTTCACCTTCGAGGAGAGCAGCGCGGCCATCCCCATCACCGCGCGGCCGCGGAAGGCGAGGATGCCGGCGACGAGGAACTCGGGGGCCTCCGAGGCGAACGGCGCGAGCCACTGCACCAGCAGGAACTCGTCGATGCCGAGCTGCGTGCCGCTGTGGATCAGCCCCTCCGCGAACGGCTCCGCGGCGGCCAGGATGGCCGCGGCCGCGAAGACGAAGATGCCGACGTTGAGCGCCCGGCGCTGCTTTTTGGGCAGATGGCCGATCCAGTGCGCGGGGCCGACAAGGTCATGCTCCTCGCCCTCGTTGCGGGCCACGCCGTAGACGTAGACGGCGAAGATCGCGAACAGCACGACGCTGTCCACCATGCTGATTGAGCCCTTGAATGGCAGCGTGAACGAGTAGAGCGTCGCCGCGCCGAGCGCGATCACATCGAGGGCGTTCGAGCGGTGCAGCCGCAACACGCGCCCGTGCGTGCGCAGCCAGAAGATGAGGAAGACGGCCGACCAGCCGACGCCGATCAGCAGCCGGTTCGCCCCCGTCATGTTCGCGACGGCGTAGGGCGCGAACTCTGGATCCTGCCCCGCCTTCCAGGCGAAGGCGAGATCGACGGCGTACTCGGGCAGCACGGCGATAAAGGCGATGAAGGCGACGGCGAGCCCCTGCGAGATATCGACCTCGGCGGCCTCGGCGGCCCAGCTCAGCAGGAACGCCGCCGCCACAATCCCGAGGCCGAGCAGCAGCGTGTCGGTCACCGTGCCGAGATGCGTGCCGCTGATGCGCAGCGCGATCGCGGGCAGGCAGATCGCCGCCATGATGCCGATCAGGATGACCGCGCTGCGCATATCGCCTCCCGACGGATCGCGCGTCTCCGGACGCGGCGTGCTGCCCGATGGTACCGGGGCGTATCGTTACGGCGGATCGTACGGGTGCGAGGGGAGGCCGGGATGCTGCGAGTGGGCGAGGCGGCGCCGGAGTTCACGCTGCGCGACCTGGGCGGCGACGAGTGGCGGCTCGGCGACCAGCCGGAGGGCACGCTGGTCCTGTCCTGGATCCGCGGCGAGTGGTGAGGCGTCTGTAACCGCTACCTGCAGGGCCTGCAGGAACGACTCGCTGACTTCGCCGAGCAGGGCGCGCGCTGGGTGATCGTCGCCGCCGACGCGCCGGAGCGGCTGGCCGACCTGCAGACGCGGCACGGCCTGGAGAGCGTCACCTTCCTCCACGACCCCGGCGGCGAGGTCGGCGCGCGCTACGGGGTGATGCACACGCCGGAGCCGGCGAGCACACATGGCGGCCACACGGAGCCGGCGGTGCTGGTGCTGCGACCGAACCGCACGGTCGTCGCCGCCTCCTACACGATCGGCTCAACGGGCCGCATGCCGCTCGAGGACGCGCTACGCGCCGCCCGCCGCATCGCGGACGAGGAGTAAGGGCGGGCGGCGAGATCATTTGACAATGATCTCCACCAAAAGACCAGATCGTGTCCTTTGGTGTACTAGTTTGTACTATCGCGTCCCACATGGATCACGGTCTCAGCCTCGGCGACCTCCCCGAGCAACTCACATCTGAAGAGTTCTGGAGGTTGTTCGTCCGGGTTGAGCATGAGGCGCTCGACTTCAAGCGCGGAGTTCCCGACGACATTCTCGACACGATCCCTGCCATGGCGATGACCGACGGTGGGTGATCGTTCACGGAGTTGATGCGGATCTCAAGGTCGTCGGCTGTCCACTCTCGCAGAACACCCTTGACCGGATCACTCGCTTCGCCAACGAATGCAATGTCGAGGTCCAGGTACGGGCCATCCAGGTCGGCACGCGCGAGTTGACCGTCACCGAAGTTCCTGAAGTTCGCGGACGCATCGTTACCTCACCCGACGAGAGGCTCCTGCGTCGTGTTGGCGGTGACTGCCAGCCGCTGCGCGGTGACATGCTTGCGCGCTTCGTTCGGGAGCGGGAAGAGCGATCGGGTGAGGAGGAATCGGTCGCGTGTGGAGTAGACGCCTTCGACCTGTCGCGCGTGAACGAGGCACTCGCCGCGAGCAACAGACCCGCGGTGCGTCGCGATCAGATTCCTCCCGCTCTTGTCGACCTCGGAGTAGCTCTCACCGCTGAGCCGCCTTCCGATGCGAATGTCTTGAGAGCGGCAGTGATGCTCTTTGCTGTGAACCCACGCGGGTTCGTCCAGGGAGCGGCGGTGCAACTCGTAAGGCGAGAGGGTGTAGGCCCAGGTCCGG
Organism: Dehalococcoidia bacterium; assembly: GCA_965261685.1. Lineage (GTDB taxonomy): Bacteria > Chloroflexota > Dehalococcoidia > UBA2979 > UBA2979 > VXMT01. The sequence continues at coordinate 366,386 of CBDHDI010000028.1, read as the reverse complement.
AGCCGTCCGTTGAACGGGAGGAGTGCCACCGGCACGCGGCGTGAAGGGCTGCCCGAGTACCCGGATACGGTCATCCGGGAAGCGCTCCTCAACGCACTTGCGCACCGCGACTACGGGCTGGCCGGAGCGACTACGGACATCACCGTCTGGGACGATCGCATTGAAGTCCAAAGCCCGGGCCCGCTGCCCGGCCACATCACAGCCGAAAACATGCGCGACGAGCACTACAGCCGCAACCGAAGGCTGATGAGCGTTCTGAAGACGCTTGGTCTTGTGGAGGAGTACGGCGAGGGTGTGGATCGGATGTTCCGCGAGATGGAGGCTCGCCTCATGACCCCGCCGGACATCACGGCGACCTCCAGTTCGGTCACCGTGACCCTTCGCAATCGCTTCCTCGTCAGCGTCGAGGATCAGGCGTGGATCGCGCTGCTCGCCGACTACTCGATGACGAGGGATGAGCGCCTCGCACTGGTAGAAGCTCGAAACAGAGGATCCATCACCCGGCGGCGGCTGCGGGAATTGCTTCCCGAAGTTGACGCCCGTGATCTGCTCGGAGGAGCGGTCGCGAAGGGCTTGCTTGTGCGGATTGGGCGAGGGGGCGGCACTCGCTATGTGTTGTCCGATGAAGTCGTGCTGCGCGCCGGCAGCGCAGGCATGGAAGCCCAGCGGCGGCGACGTCAGACGCTGCTGGACGAAATCGGCCGCCGCGGAAGTCTCTCGACATCCGAAGGCGCGAGGTTGCTCGACGAGGACATGGCGATGGTACGGCAACTCCTGAACGAACTCGCCAGCGCCGGGCTCGTTCGCGCCGAAGGCAACACCCGCGCCCGGCGCTACTATCCCCCGCGCGCTTAGGCGCGCAGCGGGGCGCGCTCGAGGGCGTCGCGGGCCTCGCTCATGAGGTCGGCCAGCACCTGCTCGACGCTGCGCTGCTCCGAGATCAGGCCGACGCCCTGACCGGCGGCGACCGTCTGGAAGTCCCTGACCTCCCAGTCGTCGATCGCCTGCTGAATCTTCGCGACCAGCATCCCCTGCAGCGGCATCTTCAGCGGGTCCGGCGCACCCCGCTCGGACCAGGCCTCGGTCCACTTGGAGCGCAGCATCGAGGCGCGCTTGCCGGTCGAGGCGCGGCTCTGCACGGAGTCCTCGGTCTGGGCTTCGATCAGGCGCTGCTTGACGTGCGGCAGTACGTCCGACTGGTGCGTGCTCTGCCAGATCGTGCCGCACCACACGCCGGCCGCGCCGAGCGCGAGCGCGGCCGCGATGTGCTCGCCGCTGGTCACGCCGCCCGCGGCGAGGATCGGCGTGTCGTACTCGCGCGCCATCCTCGTCACCGTCGGGACGAGTGAGAACGTGCCGATGCGCCCGCTGTGCCCGCCGGAGTCGCCGCCCTGCGCGACCAGCAGGTCGACGCCGGCATCGAGTTCGCGGCGTGCCTGGCGCGGCATGCCGATCAGCCCCCAGACCTTCGTGCCCACCTCGTGCCCGCGTTCGAGCACGACGGCGGGGCTGCCGAGGCCGGAGGCGAAGATCGGCACGCGCTCGTCGAAGATCACGTCCAGCTGGCGACGGACGCGCTGCAGCAGGTCCGCCCCGAGCACGGCCTTCACCGGGCTGCTCGGGTCCGGGATCTCGTTGTCGCGCTGGAGGCGGTCGACGAAATCGCGGTGGACGTCCGGGATCATCGCCTCGAGGTCCTCGGGGTTGCCCTCCTCGAACGAGGCGGGGAGCAGCGTGTCGACGCCGAAGGGGCGGTCGCCGACCTGGTCCTGGATCCAGCGGATCTGCTCGCGTGCGTCCTCGGGCTCGAGCGGGCTGATACCGAGTACGCCGATCGCGCCGGCGTTACTGGCGGCGGCGACGACCTCCTTGGTCAGCGCGAAGGCGACGATCGGGATCTCGCAGCCGTACTCCTCGCAGAGCCGGGTGCGCAGCGGGTCGGGCGTCTGACCCGCGTTCGCAGTCACCGCGCCGCGTCCTCGAGGGCTGCTAGCGGCCTTGCCAGACCGCGGTGCGCTTCTCCGCGAAGGCGGTGGGGCCTTCCTTCGAGTCCTCGGAGCTGAAGACCTTGTCGGCGATCCACTGGTAGAGCCGGAAGCTGTTGGACAGGTCGGCCGAGGACCAGTGCTGGATCTGCGCCTTCGTCGCCGCTACGGAGAGCGGCGCGTTGCTCGCGATCATCTGCGCCAGTTCGATCGCGCGAGGCATCAGCCGGTCCGGCTCGACCACCTCGGTGACGATGCCCCACTGCAGCGCCTGCTCCGGGTCCACGCGGTCGGCGGTGAGCAACAGGTGGCTGGCGCCGGAGAGGCCGATCAGGCGCGGCAGCAGGTGCAGCCCCGGACCAGGGATGATCCCGCGCTTCGCCTCGTAGAGGCCGACGTAGGCCGTGCTGGACATGATGCGGATGTCGCAGCCGAGCGCCGTCTCGAGGCCGCCGCCGACGGCGATGCCGTTGATCGCGGCGATGAACGGCTTGGGGTTGGAGCCATAGGCGTGCGGCATGATCTGGCCGTTGAAGGCCGTGCCGGCGGCGCTCTGGCCTGCGGCCACGCGCTCCGCCGCCTCCTTGAGGTCCATGCCCGCGCTGAAGGCGCGTCCCGCCCCGGTCACGATGCCGACGCGCATCTCCGGGTCCATGGTGAAGTCGTTCAGCGCCTCCGCCTGCTCGGCTCGCAGGTTGCCGCCGAGGGCGTTGAGCCGCTCCGGGCGGTTCATCGTGAATAGCGCGTAGTGATCGAACTTCTCGTACAGCAGGTCCGGCATCGCGCGCCCCCTTGCACCGTCGTCGCGTTGCGGCGGGATTGTACCCGTTGTGGGTGGCGTTCGCGGGGTCGCGGGTGCGCACGCCTCGAAGCTGCGCGCTATCATCGCCGCGCGACGGTGCCGAGGAGTGCGGAGGAAGCAATGGAGCAGCTCACGGGGCGGGTCGCCGTGATCACCGGCGCGGCGCGCGGCGTCGGCCGGGCGCTGGCGCTCGAATGCGCGCGCGAGGGCATGCGCCTCGCCCTCGCGGACCTCGACGGGGCGCTCATGGAGCAGGTCGCCGGGGAGGCGCGGGCGCTCGGCGCCGAGGCGTTCGCGATGGCGGTCGACGTCTCCGAGCGCGACGAACTCGAGGCGCTCGCCGAGCGCGCCTACGCCGAGTACGGCGAGGTGAACCTGCTGATGAACCACGCCGGCGTCTCCGTGCGCGGCCTTACCGTCGACGCCAGCGCGGTCGACTGGGAGTGGACGCTCGCGGTGAACGTGCGCGGTGTGCTGAACGGCGTCCGCGCCTTCGTCCCGCGGATGCGGGAGCAGGACGGCCCCGCGCACATCGTCAACACCGCCTCGATGTCCGGGCTGGTGGCGCGGGCGAACGAGCACGGCGTCTACACCGCCTCGAAGCACGCGCTGGTCGGCCTCACGAACGTCTTGCGCGACGAGCTGGAGCCCGAGGGCATCGCCGTCTCCTGCTGGTGCCCGAGCGGGATGGCGACGAACCAGACGAACTCCAACGAGTACCGCCCGGAGAAGTTCGGCGGCTACTACGAGTTCCCCGTGCCCCACACGGGGAAGCTGCCCAACCCGATGCCGCCGGAGGAGGTGGCCCCGCGCGTGCTGGCCGGCGTGCGTGCGAACCGGCGCTACATCATCAGCCACCCGCACCGGCTCTCCGACGTCGAGCAGTACTACGGCCGGATGTGGGACGACTACGACGCCGCCGTCCGCATCGCCGAAGAGATCGAAGCCGCCGGCTAGCGAGGCGTGCCGCGATGACGCTCACGCTCGAGGACCGCGAGGCGATCCGCGATCTCTTCGCGCGCCAGAACCTCGCCTACGACCGCCGCGAGGCCGAACGGACGGCGGCGATGTTCAGCGAGGACGGCGTCCTGGAACTCAGGTCGAGCGATCTCCTCTTCCGAGGCCGCGAGGCGATCCGCGGCTACATGGGGCGGCTGCTGGACGTGACCGGCGACGACTACCGCCACTGGACGAACAGCCTCGCCATCGAGCCCGTCGAGGGAGCGCCGGACGAGGCGCGCGTCGAGTGCTACATCATCGCCTTCGGGATGGAAGACGGCAGCCTGCGGCTCGCCGGGCGCTACTTCGACCGGCTGCGCAAGGTCGAAGGCGAGTGGCTGTTCCAGCACCGCCTTTACGTGAGCGAGTTCAACGTCGACAGACACGGCGACGCCGCCTCGAGGCTGCGCGAGTAGCCCTGGCGCCCGGTCCGGCCGCGCGAGCCAAGATGCGCGACGGGGCCAGCGGTATTTTGTCTCCGATGCTATGCTCCCGCCGTCTGGCACACGGTTTTGCGTCGCGAAAGGGGACCCTATGGCGAACACGACAGAAGTAGGACAGGCGAGGGTCGAATACCCGGCCGAAGGCGTCGGCATGGTCATCATCGACAACCCGCCGATGAACATGTGGTACCTCGGTTTGGCCAAGAAGATGGCCGACGCGATGGACGAGGTGCGCGAGTCCGGCGCGAAGGTGCTGATCCTCGCCTCCGACACGCCCGGCTACTTCCTCGCCCACATGTCCCTGCAGGACAGCATCGACCTGGCCGAGGGCCGCGATCCGACCGGCGACTTCGGCGGCATGGCCCGCTGCGGCGCCGAGCTGCGCCTTGGGCCGATGGTCTCGATCGCCGTCAACAACGGCCAGTGCTGGGGCGGCGGCTGCGAGCTCTTCTCCACCGCCAACCTGCGTGTCGCCGGTGAGTCCGCCACGTTCGGCCAGCCCGAGGTGATCATGGGCTCGATGGCTTCCGGCGCAGGCACCTCGCGCATCCCGCGCGTGATCGGCGAGGCGCGCGCGATGGAGCTGCTGCTTGATGGCCGCCCGATCACGGCGCGCAAGGCGCTGCACTGGGGCTTCGTGAACCGCGTCTTCCCGGATGAGACGCTCCGCGAAGAGGTGATCAAGTGGGGGGCGCTGATCGCTTCCCGTCCGGCCTACACGCTGCAGGCGATCAAACGGGCGATCGGCAAGGGCCTGGACCTCGCCTCGCACAAGGAGGCCTTCGCCAACGAGTACCAGGTGAACACGGACATGATCACCCCGCACGGGGCGGAGAACATGGTCCTCCGCAAGGAGATCCAGGCCCGCTACGACGCGGGCGGCGACTCCTGGGACGCCTGGGAGATCGAGCGCGAGGTCATCGACTGGGACGACTAGCCTCGCCACGAAGCCGGGTCTCCGAGCAGGCCCCGCTACGAGCGTAGACGTTGCGGCCCGCCATCACGGCGGGCCGCAACTGTGTTCGATGTGATGGAGCGAGCCGATGACGCGTACCCCGATCACGATCGATAGCTCCGGCGTCAGCCTCGAGGGCGTCCTCGAACTGCCCGACGGCGCCGACGCCGGGTCGCCCTGCGCGGTGGTCGTCATCTGCCACCCGCACCCGCTCTACGGCGGCTCGATGGACAACAACGTGGTGGCGGCCGTCTCGGCCGGGCTACGTGAGCGCGGCATCGGTGCGCTGCTCTTCAACTTCCGCGGCGTCGGCCGCAGCGGCGGCGCGCCCGGCGACCAGGGCGAGGCGCTGCTGGACGCGCGGGCGGCGCTCGCCTACGCGGCCGGCCTCGACGCGATCGACGAGGCGCGGGTTGGCCTCGCCGGCTACTCGTTCGGGAGCGCGGTCGCGGCGACCGCCGCCGCGTCCTCGATCCCCGCGCTCGCGCTGATCGCACTGCCGCTCTCGATGGCTGATGCGGGCCGGGGCGCCCTCGCGGCGTACGCCAACCCGCTGCTGATGCTCTCCGGCTCGGAGGACGGCGGCAGCGGCGAGGACGGCCTGCGCGCGCTGGCGGAGAGCGCGGGCGGTCCCGCGCGCGTCGAGATCGTGCCCGGCGCCGATCACTTCTGGTCGGGCCACGAGGGCGCCATCACGCGCACCGCCGGGGAGTTCTTCGCGGACGCGCTCTCGGGCTAGCGCGGCGGCGGGGATTCTCACCCGCGCCGGCTCCCTCAGTTGCGGGACTCTCACCCCCATCCTCTCCTGCGGGGAGAGGGCGCCGGAGTCCTCGGAGCTTGCGCTCCGTCTCCCGATCCGGCGGGGCCGCCGGAGCGGCCTGGCGCTCCGGGCGGGGGCGTGGGGGGCGGAGCCCCCACAGAAAGAAAATCCGAGGGCGGGTGGGTGGGCCGGAGCGGCGCGCAGCGCGTGCTCCTCCGGGATGGGGGTGTGGGGGGCGCAGCCCCCCACGAGAGACGCGCGCCTGCCCTCGAAGCCGTAGTCCGGCTACGTGCTTGCGGCTGCCTGCTCCGCACGCCGCGCGATTGCGCGCGGGAGGCCCTCGAAGATGCGGCGATGCACGGGCCAGAGCGCGTACCAGTAGAGCAGCCCGGGCGCGCCTGCCGGGTGGAAGTGCGCCTGCAGCAGCACCGCCGAGCCGCCCTCGCGCGGCTCGACCGCGAGTTCGAGGATCGCGGAGCCCGGTAGCTTCATCTCCGCCACCAGCGTGAGCCGCCGCCCCGGCTCGACCGCCGCGACGCGCCAGAAGTCGAGCGGGTCGCCGGCGCGCAGCTCGCGCGGGTGACGCCGCCCGCGGCGCATCCCGACGCCGCCCACGAGGCGGTCGAGCAGGCCGCGCAGCCGCCACAGCGCGGTCGCGTAGTACCAGCCGCGATCGCCGCCGATCGCGGCGATCTCCGCCCATGCCGCCTCGGGCGGCGCGCTGCTCCGCGCCTCGTAGCGCACGGACTTGCCGTAGTAGGAGATGTCGTGCCGCTGCTGGCGGAAGCGGAAGGCGCCCTCCGTCCAGCGGATCGGCACCGCCCCGCTGGTCTCGGCCTCGAGGGCGGCGCGTGCGGCCTGCTCGTAGCCGATCAGCGGCGCCGGGATCAGATCGCGCAGCTCGTCGGGGTGCTCGGAGACGAGGTTGTGCTGCAGGCCGTCGATCAGCGGTCGCGCCACGCTCGCCGGGACCGAGGTGACGAGGTCCAGCCACCACGAGGAGAGCCCCGGGCTGAGCACGGGCACCGGGATGATCCAGAGTGGCTTGCCGACAACCCGCGCGAATTGCCGCAGCAGTTCCTCGTAGGTCAGCGTCTCGGGCCCGACGGCGTCGTAGATGCGGCCCGCCGTCTCCTCGTGATCGGGCAGGCGGACGAGGATCTCGAGCAGGTCGTCGAGGGCGATCGGCTGGCTGCGCGATCGCACCCAGCGAGGCGTGACCATGACCGGCAGGTGATAGACGAGATCGCGGATCACCTCGAAGGCGGCGGAGCCGGGGCCGACGACGATGCCCGCCCGCAGCTCGGTGACGGGCACGGCGCCCGCGCGCAGCCGCTCGCCGGTCTCACGGCGCGAGCGCAGGTGCGGCGAGGCCGCCTGCGCCGGCTGCAGCCCGCCGAGGTAGATGATGCGGCGCACCCCGGCCCGCTCGGCGGCGCGCACGAAGCGGTCCGCGGCCTCGCGGTCGAGCGCGGCGAAATCGCGCCCGGCGGCCATCGAGTGCACGAGGTAGTAGGCGATCTCCACGCCCGCTAGCGCGCGCTCCAGCGAGGCCTCGTCGAGCGCGTCCGCCTCGGCGATCTCGACGCCGTCCCAGCCGCGCGCCTCCAGCGCCTCGCGACGGCGCGAGGCGGCGCGCACGCGGTAGCCGCGCTCCACCAGCCGCGGTACGAGGTGCGTGCCGACGTACCCGCTCGCTCCGAGGACGAGGACGGACTGCGGCAATTGGCCTACGCCGCCCAGGCCGCCTCGTCGGCGCCGGGGAGCGGGGGCGGGCGCGTCCAGCGTGGCGGCGTCTCGGAGAGCACGCCCGCGGGGCGCACGTAGGCGAGGTCGCCCCAGTCGCTCGCCATCGGGGCGGTCAGGTCGCCGATGTGCTCGACGCCGGGGTCGCGTTTCGCCTGCTCGTCGACGCGGCCGAGCGCGTCGAACCAGCGGCCCGTCTGCGCGAGCGAGACGCGGATCTCGTAGCTGCCGCCCTCGCGTGCGCGGCGCGCCAGCGCCGTCATCACCGCGGCCGCGGCGAGGTAGCCGACCGAGTGGTCGAGGGCCTGCGCGGGCAGCGGGCGCACCTCCTCGCCGGCGTGCAGGCCGCCCTCCAGGGCGATGCCGGAGGCCGTCTGCACGAGGCTGTCGTAGCCGCGGCGCGTGGCCCACGGACCCGCCTCGGACCAGGCGGAGAGCGAGAGGTAGATGATGCCGGGCCGCTGCTCGCGGATGGCGTCGAAGCCGTAGCCGCGCCCGGCGAGGGTGCCCGGGCGGTAGCCCTGCACCACCACGCCGGCGCCGGCGGCCAGCTCGCGCAGCCGCTCCTGCCCCTCCGGCTCCCGCAGGTCGAGGAAGGCGAAGCGCTTGCCGAAGCCGGTGTCGGCGGCGAGCCGCCGCGAGAGCGGCAGGTGCTCGGCGCCGACGCGCAGCACCTCCGCGCCGTAGGAGGCGAGCGTGCGCCCGCAGAGCGGCCCGGCGATCACCCGCGTCAGATCCAGCACGCGCACGCCGCTCAGCGGCATGAGGTCCTCGGAGGCGTCGGATTCGGGCAGCGGCTCGGGCGGCGAGCCGTCGTCGTGGCGCACGATCGTGAGCAGCGGCAGGGTGGCCAGCGCCTGGCCCTGCGGGTGCGCGTGCCACTCGTCGCGGCTGCGCAGCATGAAGGCGCAGGAGCGCGCCGCGATCACCGCCTCCTCGAGGTCGAAGGCGTTCCAGCCCGCGCAGGCGCGTGCGATGTCCTCGCGGTTCTCCTCGGCCCCGAGGAGCTCGAGCGTGCGGCCGCGGAAGTGCGGGAAGTTGCAGTGCAGGTGGATGTAGCGGCCGTCGGCGGTGGGGTAGTAGCCGGAGACGTCGTGCCACTGCTCTCCGACGGGCGCGCCGCCCGTCCGCAGCAGGCGCTCGCTGCGGTAGGTGACGGAGGCGTGGCGGGCGTCGATCTCCGCCTGCTGCCAGCGCCCGGTGCGCTCACGCCAGACGCGCGCCGCCGCCAGCGCCGAGGCGCCGACCATCGCCGCCGCCGCCGTATCGAGGGCGAACGATGTGGCGTACATCGGCTGCTCGTTGGAGATGCGCACGTGCTGGAGGTCGTCGGCGTCAGCGCCGAGCGCGCTCCAGACTCCAGCCAGTGCCTCGCTGCGCGATGTGACCACGATGTCCGCCTCTCTCCGCCGTCTCTGCCGAGGCTACCCGCCGTCCTCGTCTTCCTGCCAGCGGAGCACCGGGCGGCGGGCGGCCGTCGCCTCGTCGAGGCGGCGGATGGGGGCGGTCCAGGGAGCGCCGTGGAGCGTCTCGGGATCCTCGGCGGCCTCGGCGGCGATCGCGATCATCGCCTCGGCGAAGGCCTCGATCGCCTCGGGCGGCTCGGTCTCGGTCGGCTCGATCATCAGCGCCTCTTCGACGATCAGCGGGAAGTAGACCGTCGGCGGGTGGAAGCCGTGATCGATCAGCCGCTTGGCGATGTCATACGTGCGCACGCCGTACTCGCGGCGCTGGCGAGAGCCGGAGAACACCACCTCGTGCAGCACGGGGCGGTCGTAGGGCAGGTCGTAGTGGCCGTGCATCAGCGCGCGCAGGTAGTTGGCGTTGAGCACGGCCTGTCCGGAGACGGCGCGCAGGCCCTCGAGGCCGAGCGCGCGCATGTAGGCGTAGGCGCGAATCAGCACTCCGACGTTGCCGTGGAACTGCTGGAGCCGGCCGATGCTGCGCTCCGGCGTGCCGAGGCGCACGAGGCCGTCCTCGCACTCCTCGACCACGGGCGTCGGCAGGTACGGGGCCAGCTCCTCGCTACAGCAGACGGGGCCCGAGCCGGGGCCGCCGCCGCCGTGCGGCGTGCTGAAGCTCTTGTGCAGGTTGAGGTGCACGACGTCGAAGCCGAGGTCGCCGTAGCGCACGCGGCCCATGATCGCGTTGAGGTTCGCGCCGTCGCCGTAGAGGTAGGCGCCGGCGCCGTGGATCAGCTGCGCGACTTCCTCGATGCCCTGCTCCCACAGCCCGAGCGTGTTTGGCGCGGTGACCATGACGGCGGCGACGGTCTCGTCCAGCTCGCGCTCGATCGTCGCGCGGTCCAGCGAGCCGTCGGCGGCGGTCGGGATCTGCGTGACCGTGAAGCCGGCCATCGCGGCGGTCGCCGGGTTCGTGCCGTGCGCCGAGTCCGGGACGAGGATGCGGCGTCGCGTCTCGAGCTCGCCTCGATCCTCGAGGGCGCGCGTGATCATCAGCACGCCGGCCAGTTCGCCTTGCGCGCCGGCGGCGGGGGCGAGGCTGACCGCGGGCAGCCCGGTGATCTCGGCGAGGCCGCGGCGCAGCTCGAGCAGGATGCGCAGCGTGCCCTGCGCGTCCTCCGGCGGAGACTGCGGATGCGCGCCCGCGAAGCCCGGCAGCGACGCCACGAGGTCGTCGACCTTCGGGTTGTACTTCATCGTGCAGGACCCGAGCGGGTAGGTGCCGGAGTCGATGCCGTAGTTCCGCGCGGAGAGCGCCGTGTAGTAGCGCACGAGCCCGCCCTGGCTCAGCTCCGGCAGCCTCACCGAGTCGCGCAGCAGACGTGCGTCCGGCAGCGGTGTCTCCTCCCCGTCCCACGAGGGCACGTCGACGGCACGGCGGCCGGGCGTGCCGCGGTCGAAGCTCAGGCGCGCGCCGAAGTCCTCGCTGCGGGGCAGCCTGTCTGGCCTCATTGGGCTCATGCGCCACCGCCCATCTCCGCGAGCGCCTCGATCAGCGCGTCGACGTGCGCGTCGGGCGTCGCCTCGGTCACGGCGAACAGCAGCGCGTCGCGCGCCTCGGGCTCCGCTCGCGCCGAGACATCGAGGCCGGCGCCGATGCCGCGCTCTGCGAGCCGCTCGGCGAGCGTGGCCGCGGGGACGGGGCCGCGCACGAGGAACTCCTGGAACCACGGTCCGCGCTCGGGAACCTCGTAGCCGGGGATCGCCGCGATCCGCGTGGCGGCGTCGTGCGCGCGCTGGTAGCACAGCTCGGCGGCCTCGCGCAGGCCGCGCGGGCCGAGCGCCTGCACCGTCACGGTGAAGGCGAGCGCGATCAGCGACTGCGCCGTCGAGATGTTCGAGGTCGCACGCTCGCGCCGGATGAACTGCTCGCGCGCCTGCAGGGTGAGCACGTAGCCGGTGCGCGGCTCGCCGCCGGGCGGGCCTTCCAGCTCCTTCGTGCGGCCGACGATGCGGCCGGGCATCTGCCGCAGGTAGGGCGTGCGCGCGGCGAACAGCCCCAGCGAGGGCCCGCCGAAGGCCGGCGCGCCGGCCAGATCGCGCCCCTCGCCGGTGACGATGTCGGCGCCCGCGTCGCCGGGCGCGCGCAGCAGCCCCAGCGCGAACGGATCGGCGACCGTGACGAACAGCGCACCGGCGGCGTGCGCCGCCTCGGCGAGCGGTTGGAGGTCCACGATCGCGCCGAGGAAGTCCGGCTGCTGGGCGACCAGACAGGCGTGCTCCTCGGTCGTCGCGTCCGCGGACGCCACGATGTCGACGCGCAGGCCCGGGCCGCGGGCGTAGGTGCGCACCACCTCGGCGGTACCGGGGTGGATCGGTTCGAGCAGCGCGACGGCGCTGCGCTTCGTGGCGCGCGCGGCGAGGAGGCAGGCCTCGGCGGTCGCGCTGGCCACGTCGTAGAGGCCGGTGTTGGAGACGTCCATGCCGGTCAGCTCGCAGACGACGGACTGGTACTCGAAGGCCGTCTGCAGCGTGCCCTGGCTGATCTCCGGCTGGTACGGCGTGTAGGCGGTGACGAACTCGGAGCGCGAGGTCAGGTGGCCGGTAATCGAGGGAATCGAGCGGCGGTACGCGCCCGCGCCGAGGAAGTTCGGTCGCGACGGGGCGGCGTTGGCGGCGGCGCGCTCCTCCAACAGCGCGATCAGCTCCGGCTCGGTGAGCGCGGGCGGCAGATCGATCGCCGGATCGCGCATCGCCGCGGGCAGGTCGGCAAAGAGCGCGTCGAGGTCCTCGACGCCGACGCGCTCCAGCATCCGCGCGCGATCAGCCTCGGTGGCCGGGATGTAGGGGTGAGGCGACCCGCCGAACGACGCGGACGCCAACGTTAGGTCGCCGGAAGCTGCGCGGTGTACGCGTCGGCGTCGAGCAAGCCGTCGAGTTCGGAATCGTCGGCGATGCGCACGCGGATCAGCCAGCCCTCCTCGTAGGGGGAGTCGTTGACCAGTTCCGGCTGCTCTTCGAGCTCGCCGTTGGCGGCGAGCACCTCGCCGCTGATCGGAGCGTAGAGGTCGGAGACGGTCTTCACCGACTCGATCTCGCCGAAGCGCTCGCCGGCGTTGACGCTGTCGCCCGCGGCCGGCAGATCGAGGTAGACGACGTCGCCGAGCTGGTCCTGGGCGAAGTCGGTGATGCCGATGACGGCCTCGTCGGGGCTCGCCTCACCGCGGCGCACCCACTCGTGGTCGCTGGTGTAGAGCAGATCGGCAGGGGTTTCCGTCATGGCTGCCTCGGCTTCCGGTAGAACGGGCGTCGCACGACCTGGACGGGGAGGGCGCGACCGCGCACGTCGACCGTGAGATTGACGCCGGGACTCGCAAGCTGGACGGGAAGGTAGGCCATGCCGATGCCGAGGCGCAAGCTGGGGCTGAAAGCCCCGCTGGTGAGCCTCGCGACGGCTTCCCCGCCGTCCGGGTCGTGCACCGTGTAGCCCGACCGCAGCACCCCACGCTCCTGCGCCATGAGGTGCGCGAGCCGTCGCGTGCGAGGGCGCGCCTTCGCCTCCGCGAGCGCCTCGCGGCCGGTGAAGGGCGCCTCGTCGTCGAGGGTCACGGCGAAGCCCAGTCCGGCCTCGTAGGGGTGCGTGGTCTCGTCGATGTCGTTGCCGTGCAGCGGCAGCGCCGCCTCCAGCCGCAGCGTGTCGCGCGCGCCGAGGCCGGCGGGCGTCGCCCCGCGCTCGGTGAGCGCGTCCCACAGCGCCGAGGCCTGCTCCGCGCCGACGATGCACTCGCCGCCGTCCTCGCCGGTGTAGCCGGTGCGGGCGACAAGCACGGGCGTGCCCTGCCAGTCCAGCTCGGCGCAGCCGTGCTGCTCGAGGGCTGTGAAGCCCTCGCCGAGGACGCTGCTCAGCAGCGCGACGGCGTGCGGGCCCTGCACGGCCAGCATCACGGTCTCGGGCGTGACCTCGGAGGCGTCGTCGCCGGCGACGGCCTGCAGGCGCTCGAAGTCCGCGTCGGCGTTGGCGGCGTTGTGGATGACGAGCCAGCGATCGCCGGGCAGATGGTAGATGAAGACGTCGTCCTCGATGCCGCCGGCCTCGTTGCAGTAGAGCGAGTAGTGCGCCTTGCCGGCGGGCAGCGCGGTCACGTCGAAGGTCGTCACCGAGCGCAGCAGCGAGGCCGCTCGCGGCCCCTCCACCCAGGCGCGCGCGAGGTGCGAGACGTCGAATACGCCGACGCGCTCGCGCACGGCCTCGTGCTCTCCGACGATGCCCTGGTACTGGAGCGGCATCTCCCAGCCGGCGAAGGGTGCGAAGCGCGCGCCGAGCGCCTCATGCCGCTCGCGCAGCACGAGCTCCGTGAGCCCGCTTCCGCCGCCGGATCCGCCTGCTCCCGCCATACATCGAATGTATCGCCGCGCCGCGTAGCGGGCTACCTGCGGATGCGCCCGCGCGTGCACCAAGTGCATCGCGAAGCAAGCTGGCTACGATGGAAGCAGATGGCTCTCCCCGCGAGCGGGAAGGAGCCTGCGTTGGAGGAAGGCTCTCGCTGAATGTACGGGTCCCCTTCGATCCAGACTACATAAGGCTGGTGGGGACCGCTGTGTATGTGTTCGCGTACTACGAGTGGACCATCATCTACATCATCGAACTACTGAGCCCGGGCTTCGTGTCCGAGTACTCGCGGCAGAAGAAAATGACATCCGGTCACGTCGAGAAGAGGCTCGAGGCACTCTCCAAGGCTCCCGGTGCTCGCGAGGTTGACGCGGATGCCCTGGTGCGTTGTTCCACAGACTTCTCCTCTTTGGTTCCGCGCCGCAACGCGCTCATCCACGCGCATCCGATTACCGATGCGCCGACTGGGGCGCAGTTCCTGAACTTCCAGAGCCTGCCATCGGCTCCGATCACGGACATGAAGTGGACTGCCGATGCAGTGAAGCAATTCACACGTGACGTTGACGAGGCTGCCGTCAGGGCTGGTTGTCTGTTCGACGCGCTCAGGCCCAAGGAGTGAGCGTGGAGTCTCGCTGACACGGTAGCGTCCTGAGGAGTCCAAACGGCAGCGGCTGCATGTCCGTCATTCCCCCGCGCCCCGCCCCCTCACGCGGCGTGAAGATCGTCGAGGTAGCGGGCGGCGAAGGCGGCGATCAGCTCGGCGGCCTCGCCGGGGCGGGCCTCGACGCCGATGCGGCCGTGCTGCACGCCGAGCGCGGCGGCTTCGAGGGCGGCGCGCGCGGTCTCTTCCTCGTGGCCGGCGGCGATACGGGGGAGGCCGCCGAGGCCGAGCGTGAGCGCGTCAGGGTCGCGCCCGGCCTGCTCTGCGGCGCGGCGGACGGCCGCGGCGTCCTCGCGGTAGGTCGGCAGGCGGTAGATGCCGGCGAACCAGCCGTCGGCGATGCGCCCGGCGCGGCGGAACGAGGCCTCGCTGGCGCCGCCCAGCCAGACGGGGATCAGCGGATCGGGCGCGGGGCGCGAGATCCAGCCGTCGACCTCGTAGAACTCGCCGTGGTGCTCCACCGGCTCGCCGCTCCAGAGGGCGCGCATCAGCGCGACCTGCTCGGCGACGCGCGCGCCGCGGCGCGGCCAGGGCGCGGACAGCACCTCAAACTCCTCGCGGGCCCAGCCAACGCCGGCGGCGAGGTAGACGCGCCCCGGCCCGGCGAGCCGGTCGAGCGAGGCGAGGATCTTGGCGTGCAGCACGGGCTGCCGCATCGGCAGCACCAGCACCGCCGTGCCGAGGCGGATGCGCGAGGTCACCGAGGCGGCGAAGGCGAGCAGCGTGAGCGGCTCGAGCAGGTCGCGGTCCGGCCGGTAGCGCGCGGGCAGCGCGCCGCCGGGCCGGTCCGGGTGTGTCGAGACGTACTCGCGAGGCATCACCACGTGATCGGCCACCGAGAGGGCGTCGAAGCCGCCCTCCTCCGCTGCCTGGGCGACCTCGATGACGTGCTCGCGCGTGGCGTGCGCGCCGATCTGCGGCAGCCCGAGGGCGATCTCCACGGCGGCGGCCTACGCGGCGCGCGGGCGCCTGCCGGTAGGGCCGGCGCTACCTGACGCCGACCTCGTCCTTGATGAAGGCGGCGTCCGCGAGGTCCGGCTCCGGCTGGTAGAGGATCTCCTTCGCGTAGTCGGGCGTCGGGTTCTCCTTGTCGTAGGGCTCCGTCTCCGGGTCGGTGCCCGGCTCCGGCATCACGACGGCGCCGCGCTCGCGCGAGGGCAGGGAGACGAGGGCGTGGCCCCACGAGGCGCGCCACTTCTGGCTGTCGTAGACCATCACGATCTTGACGAGGTTCTCGTCGCCGCGCTGGAACTTCTCGGTGACCTCGCCGTGGATCCAGCAGACGTCGCCGTAGGCCACGGGGCGCCGGCCGAGCATCGAGAGCTCGCGCAGGAAGGCGTCGTCGCCCATCCAGTTGGTGACCATCGTGGTGCCGTAGCCGCTGCGCGGCTGGAGCACGTCGAACATGTCCGG
This sequence comes from Dehalococcoidia bacterium, assembly GCA_965261685.1. Classification (GTDB taxonomy): domain Bacteria; phylum Chloroflexota; class Dehalococcoidia; order UBA2979; family UBA2979; genus VXMT01. The sequence goes on along the minus strand of CBDHDI010000028.1, from coordinate 350,829 downwards.
GAAGCCCGCGAAGCGCGCGAACTGCTGGTCGTAGTGGGTGCGCTCCGGCACGTCGGGCGTCATCGTGTCGGGGTCCGGCACGTTGGCGCCGGGGTGGCGCTTGAAGTAGTTGTACATGTTGGTGTTGGACATCATGAAGGGCGCGCCCGTGCCCATGTAGTACGAGATGATCTCGCGACCCACGTAGGGCATCGTGATGTAGGGGCCGACCTTGTCGCCGACCTCGACGTCCTCGTAGTAGCGCGGCTCGGCGCCGCGGACCTCGATCGCGTCGTAGGCCTCCCAGAGATCCTGCAGCTCTTCGTCGGTGTAGACGTGGCGGCGCCAGTCGCGGTGCGGGCTGGCGGTGTCGCGGCGGCCGCGTGCGGCATCGCGCTCCCAGCGCTTCACGAGGCCCCAGTTGTTGGCGATCATCGTGCCGTCGTCCTCGTCCACCCAGGCGTGGCGGCGGACGACGTCCAGCATGCGCCCGGCGAAGCGGCTGGGCGCCAGGTAGTGTTCCCACATGCAGCTCTTCATCTGGATGCGCAGCCCCAGCGTGACCGGCTTGTAGAACGTCCAGAACAGCGAGGCGTGCGTGGCGTGGACGCCGGGGAAGCCCCCGCCGCCCTGTCCGGCGCGCCGCCCGAACGAGTCGAGGAACAGCGGGTGCGCGACGAGCCCGCCCCAGCGGGTGTTCGCGGCGTACTCATCGTCCTGGAAGAGCGGGTTGGCGTTGCCGATGCCGAGCGCGTAGTGCTCGAAGGCGTCGCGGGTGCAGTCGCGCCACCACGGCACATCGGGTCGCCAGGAGGCGAAGCGCTGGGAGATGCGCTCCATCTCCTCGTCGGTGATCTTGCCCCAGGTGCTCGGTCGTTCTCGTCGCTCAGTGGTCACGCGGTCTCTCCTTTGTTGCTCAGGCAGGTCGGAGCCGGGTATCGGTCCAGCGTTCCGGCAGGGGCCACTATAATGCCGTCTACGGGATCGCGGGGCGCAGTCGCGATGCACAAGGGGTGGACATGGCGAACCAGACGGGCAAGCGCTACTACTGCGAGCGCTGCGGATCCGAGTTCATCGTCACCACCGGCGGCAGCGGCGAGCTGTCCTGCTGCGACCAGCCCGTGACCAGGCGCTAGCGCCCGTGGTCAACGATCTCGGCCACCGCTACCGCTGCGAGGAGTGCGCCACCGTGGTGCTCTGCATCCGCCGCGGCGAGGGCGAAATCAACTGCTGCGCCAAACAGATGCTGTTGCTCGCGCCTCGCGAGCTGCCCTCGGCCGACTAGCCCGACTGGAAGCGATGCGCACGCTCGACATCTTCTTCGACGTCGACTACACGATTCTCGGCCTCGACGGATCGTTGCGCCCGTGGACGCGCGAGGTCTTCGAACGGCTGACGGCCGAGGGCCATCGGGTGCACGTCTGGTCGGGCGCCGGCGATCGCTCGGCGTTGCTGCGCGAGCACGGGCTGGATCACCTGGTCGAGGCCTGCTACCACAAGCCGCTCGTGAACCACGAGGCGGCGCTGGCGGAGCTCGGCGTCCCGCTCACGCCTGACTTCGTGATCGACGACTCGCCGGAGATCCCGGCGGTCTTCGGCGGCGCGCTGGTGGCGGCCTACACGGCGGGCACGCCGAGCGACTACTTCCCCCGCGACCGCGACGAGGAGCTGCTGCGCGCCTGCGAGGCGGCGCGCGAGTTCGCCGCGACGGGCGCCTCGGCGGACCCGCGCTACTGCGCGAAGGGCAGCCGCGTCCGGCGCTAGCGCGGGCTACGGAGGCACGGGCGCCCACGTCCCGCAGCCTTCGCTGTGGAAGCCGATGTCCGTCGGTGCGATCGCGGTGATGGCGAGGCCGTCCTCGGGTGCAGAGCCAGCCTCGATGATGTCTCCGGGAGTCCCACTGAAGCCGCTAAGTCGCCGCCATTCACAGTTGTGCAAGGGCTTCGTCGCCTGATACCGACCGGGCGTGATCTCCTCCCCAACCAGGAACGTGCCCTCGCCGAACGGCTGACCCGACTGAGCAAGCGGCTCAAGTGGCGACCAGTCGCCGCAGTCGACGCTGTAGAACCCCAGGTCCGATGGCGCAATCTCCACAATGAGCGGAGGGATGCTGCCGCGGTAGTAGCCTTGGCCGGAGTAGCCGATTGGTGAGGCGTCACCGTTCGCGATGACTTCTTCAGGCGAACCACCGAATCCGCTCAGGCGCCGCCATTCGCAGTAGTAGCCGACCCCATCGATGTTGCGGTAACGGCCGGGCACGAAGTCGTCACCTACGACGAATGTGCCATCGCCGAACGGCTCGCCGGGAGTCATCGGACGGGTCAGGTCGGCGGACCAGGTGCCGCAGCTGCTGCTGGAGAAGCCAACGTCCGAAGATGCGATCTCGACGATGGCTCCGGCCCCGAATCCCGCGAGGCCTACGTACCCCATGCCGGCAACGTCATCGTCGGGTCCCGTCCCGGACCAACGAAACCCGTCGAACCCGGTCAAGCGCCACCAGATGCAGCGGCCGTCGGGGGTCCCGTTTGTGCGATAGCGGCCGGGTTCAATCTCGGGCCCGACGAGGTACGTGCCGTCGCCGAACGGCTGGCCGGGCGTGACGATCGGCGTCAAGCCGGGAGTCCAGGTTCCACAGCCGAGGCTGCCGAACGATCCGTCCGAGGGGGCGATATCAACGATGCTGTAGCGGGGCTTCAGGTGGTTGAGCCCCCCGCCGACGGGGCTCCCCCCCATCCAGAGGCCAAAGTCGTCTCCCCGCCGCCAGTAGCAGTCCTCCAGGTTCGTGAAGGTTGTCGTGCGGTAGCGGCCGGGCAAGATGTCGACGCCGATGCGGTACTCGCCGTCACCGAAGGTCGGCAGCGGGGGCGGCGTCGGCGAGGCCGTGGGCGTGGGCGCGGCTGTCGGCGAGGGCGTGGCCGTTCGCGAGGGCGTCGCGGTCCTCGTCGCGGTAGGGCCGCGCCTGGCTGTCGGCGTGGGCGCTGCAGTCCTCGTCGCGGCGGGGACCACGGTGGGCGCACTCGTGGGGACCGGCGAGTCCGTCCGTGATGGCGAGGGCGCGCGGATCGGGACAGCCGTCGGCGGGGGCATCGTCGCCGTGGGCGTAGGGGCGGGCGTCCCGTCGTCCTCGGGAATCGAGGCGTCGCAGGCGGCGAGGGCGGTGAGCAGCGCGGCGGCCAGCGCGAGCGCGGCGATTCGCTGTCCCATCGGTCGGTGCCTCCCCGGCGGCGCAAGCCGCCCCATAGTAGGACGCCGCACCCCCCGTTCGGGGTTCCCGCTCCCCGATGCCCCGCCCAAGGTGGTACAACAGGCACCTACCCTGCGGATCGCGCGCGCGAGGGGGCGAGCATGGCGGACAACGGGACGACCGAAGACGGCGGGAACGGTACCGCGCCAGGACTGCTGACGGGCCTGCAGGTGCTCGACTTCAGCCAGTTCGCGTTCGGCCCGGTGGCCACGCGGCTGCTGGCCGACCTCGGGGCCGACGTGATCAAGGTCGAGCCGCTCGAGGGCGACTTCTCGCGGCTCACCGCGGAGCCGTTCGTCGACAGCATCACCTTCATCTGCACGAACCTGAACAAGCGCAGCTTCTCCGTGAACCTCAAGGACGAGCGCGGCCTCCAGGCCGTGAAGCGGCTCTGCGAGCGCGCCGACGTGCTGGTCGAAAACTTCCGGCCGGGCACGATGGACCGCATGGGCCTCGGCTACGAGGAACTCTCGAAGATCAATCCGGGGCTGGTCTACGGCTCCTTCTCGATGTTCGGGGAGAGCGGCCCGCTCTCGCACCGGCGCGGCGGCGACATGTGGGCGCAGGCCTTCGCCGGCTTCGTCACGAGCCAGACGGACCCCGATGGCAATCAGTCGCCGTGGGTGAATGGACATAACGTCATCGACTACGGCGGCGGCGCCGTCAACGCCTACTCGCTGATGGCCGCGCTCTGGCATCGCGAGCGCACGGGCCGCGGGCAGAAGGTGACGAACAACCTCGTCAACACCGCCGTGCTGATGCAGTGGCCGGCGATCGCCCACTACCTCTCCGAGGGCATCGAGTTCCGCAAGGAAGGCCGGGGCGGGGTGCGCTCGCGCTTCCCCTACGCCGCCTACCCGGCGAGCGACGGCTACGTGCTGACGATCTTCGGGCAGGACGACACGGAGTGGCGCATCGTCTGCGAGATCCTCGAGATCGAGCACGTGCTCGACGACCCTCGCTACGACACGGTGGAGAAGCGCAACGCCGCCCGCCTCGAGCTCTACCCGGTGCTCGACGAGGCGTTCTCGAAGCACACCCGCGAGGAGTGGCAGGATCGCTTCCGCGCGCGCCAGCTGCGCTGCGACCCCTGCCTCAACTACGAGGAGTTCACGGAGCACGCGCAGTTCGTCGAGAACTCGCTGGCGGTGACGGTGGACGACCCGCGCGACGGCGAGCTGGTGATGCCGGCGAGCCCGGTGCGCTTCAGCGACTTCCCGCCGCCGCAGACGGCGCGCCACTCGCCGATCCTCGGCGAGCACACGGAAGAGGTGCTCGCCGCACTCGGCTACGACGGCGAGGAGATCGAGACGCTCTCCGAGGAGGGCGCGGTCGGCGTGCCGCTGCCGGACATGTTCACGGCTCAGCGGCAGCTGGTGGGCAAGGAGGCGCGCCAGCGCGGCGTCTTCAAGAGCACGAAGCTCGAGCGCGAGCAGCAGCAAGGGGCCTCCAGCTGACCTCGCAAGCCGACGACGGCGCGCCCGGCGGGGGCCTGCTGGAAGGCGTCACGGTCGTCGAGTACGGCCGCCTCTTCGCCGCGCCCTACACCGGCAAGCTGCTCGCCGACCTCGGCGCCGAGGTGATCAAGGTCGAGCACCCCGAGGGTGACCCGGCGCGCGCGGTCCCGCCCTACGCGGGCGACCTCGAGGATCGCGAGCGCAGCCTCGCGTTCATGCACTTCAACACCAACAAGCTCGGCCTCAGCCTCGACATCGAGTCGGACGCGGGCCGCGAGCTGCTGCTCGATCTGCTCGCGGAGGCGGACGTCTTCATCGAGGACCTGGCGCCGGCCGAGGCGGAGCGGCTGGGGCTGGACTACGCGAGCCTCGAGGAGCGCTTCCCGCAGCTGATCGTCGCCGCGATCACGCCCTTCGGCTCGACCGGGCCGCAGCGCGACTACCGCGCCGAGGACCTCAACCTCTACATGTACGGCGGCGACGGCTTCACGAACCCCGGCGCGCTCGCCTACGACACCCACCCCGACCGCGAGCCGGTGAAGCTGCCCTTCGCGGCGGGCGACGCGATCTCCGGCACGAGCGCCGCGCTCGCCATCGCGGCCGCGCTGTTCGTGCAGCCGATGGTCGGCGGCCAGTTCCTCGATCTCTCGAGGCAGGAGGCGCAGGTTTCGGTGATGCACCGCTTCCAGATGCGCAGCTACCTGACGGGCGGGATCTACGAGACGCGGCCGACCAACAGGCACGCCTACGGCGACTGCGTGCCCTGCGCGGACGGCTACATCGTGGTCTACGCCGCGCAAAACCACCACTGGAAGATGCTCGTCGAGCTGATGGGCTCGCCGGAGTGGGCACTCGACCCGGAGTTCGAGACGCAGGCGGGTCGCGCCGCCCGCGGCGACGAGATCCAGCGCGGCATGGAGGAGTGGGCGAAGCAGATCCCCGGCGAGGAAATCTACCGCGCCGCCCAACGCCTCGGCGCGCCGATCGGCCGCTTCCTCAACCTCGACGATGTCTCCACCTCGGAGCACGAGCGGGCGCGCGGCTTCTTCGTCGACGGTTACCACCCGATCGCCGGCGAGGCGGAGTACCCGCTGCAGCTCTTCCGCGCGACCGAGGATTCGCCGCAGCTGCAGCGCCCCGCCCCGCTGCTCGGCGAGCACAACCGGGAGCTGATCTGCGGACGCCTCGGCCGCACGGCACGCCAGCTCGACGTGCTGCGGCAGAGCGGCGTGGTGTAGCGAGGTGCGGCGATGACCAACGGCGACACGAGCACTGCGGGCAAGGCAGCGCCGAGGCGGCCCCTCGAGGGCGTGCGCATCGTCGACTTCACGCACGTGCTGGTCGGCGGCTACTGCTCGCTGATGTGGTCCTCGCTCGGTGCGGAGTGCATCAAGATCGAGAGCAGCGTGCGGCGTGACCCGGTGCGCACGCGCTCCGGTCAGGCCGCGGCGCAGGACCGCACTCAGGGGCAGATGTCGGCGCGCCGCGCGCGCGGCGGCCTCGACGAGTTCGGGCTCAACAAGCGCAGCATCACGCTCAACCTCAAGGAGCCGCGCGCGGTCGAGCTCGCCAAGCGCCTCGTCGCCGTCAGCGACATGGTCGGCGAGAACTTCCGGCCGGGCGTGATCGAACGCATGGGCCTCGGCTACGAGGTGCTGAGCGAGATCAATCCGGAGCTGGTCTACATCTCGATGTCGGCGGGCGGCGGCTACGGGCCGGACCGCCAGGACGCCGGCTACGCCTCGGTGTTCGCGGCGATGAGCGGCTTCAGCTCGATGTGGGGCTACGAGGACGGGCCGCCGGTGCTGTTCCGGCTGCCCTCCGACATGTGCGCCGGCGCGATGGGCGCCTTCGTCTCGATCGCGGGTCTGCTGCGCGCGCGGCGCACGGGCCGAGGGCAGCACATCGACCTCGCGAACCGCGAGACGCTCGCCTCCTACCTCGGCGACGCCTTCCTCGACTACTCCTACAACGGCCGCGTGCCGGCGCGCCGCGGCAACCGCCATCCGGCCTGGGCGCCGCACGGCGTCTACCCGAGCGCGGGCGAGCACGAGGGCGGGCGCTGGATCACCATCGCCGTCACCTCGGACGAGGAGTGGCGCGCGCTGGCCGGCGCGATGGGCGACCCGGAGTGGGCGAGCGATCCGCGCTACGACAGCGCCGCGGGCCGCCTCGCGGACCAGGACGAGCTGGACCGGCGCCTCGGCGAGTGGACGGCGCCGCAAGACTGCTTCGAGCTGATGGAGCGCCTCCAGGCCGTCGGCGTGCCCGCCACGCCGGTCGGCTACCCCGAGGACATCGCGTCCAGCCCGCAGCTCGAGGCGCGCGGGTCCTGGCGCGAGGTGGAGCTGCCGCACGACGGCGGCACGACGCGCTGGTTCTCGCCCCCATGGCGCTTCTCGAAGACGCCGACCGACCGCATCGACCCGGCGCCGGAGATGGGCGACGCCAATCACTACGTCTTCTGCGAGCTGCTCGGCATGGACGAGGACGAGGTCGAGCACCTGAGCGCCGAGGGCGTGATCGCCTAGCAGCCCGCCTCGAGGGCGTCGCCGCGCAGGCGCATCCGGCGGCCCGCGGGATGCGGGAAGCACGCCGACTTGCTGACTTGGACGCTGCAGGGTGGGGGCCCGCGCACATGCGCAGCAGATCGGGAAGCTCCTCGATGCGATCGGCCAGCGCCCAGGCGGGATTGCCGGGCTCGAGGTAGGGGTCGACTGCGGCGACTCGCATCCCGAGGGCGCTCGCGCGCTCGGCGACTGCCCGCGCGACCGCGCCGAGGCCGATCAGCCCGAGCCGCGAGCCGGCCAGCTCGCGCCCGCCGAGTTCCTGCCGCGGCCATTCGCCGGCCGCAACGCGCGAGGTCGCGCCGTAGACGGGGCGCCGCAGCGTGAGCATCGCCGTCAGCACGTACTCGGCGACCGAGACCGCGTTCGCGCCCGTGGCCGGGAAGACCGCGATGCCGCGCTCCGCGCAGGCGTCGAGGTCGATGTTGTCGAGGCCGACGCCGAGCCGCCCGACGACCTCGATGGCCGGCGCGGCGTCGAGCAGTTCGCGATCGACGCGGGTGACGTTGCGCACGATCAGCGCCCGCACGGCGGCCACGGCTGCCAGCAGATCGTCGCGCGCCCCGGCGAGGCCGGGCTCGTAGCGTACGTCGCAATCGCGCCGCAAGCCCTCGACGGCTTCCTCGTCCATGAATTCGCTGATTAGGATGTCACTGGCGGCTGCGCTCACAGAGCGGAGTATCCCTTCGCACCGGACGTTGCCAGTGGCGCAGCGTAGCGCACTGCCGCACCGTGGTCGCCGCATGGAGGTGGATAGGTGACGAAGCTGCCGGCATCCACGCTGACGCACCTGGAGTGCTCGATCTGCGGCGCCCGCCACGAGTGCGACGAGCTGCAGACGATCTGCCGCGAGTGCGGGCGCGCGCTGTTCGCTCGCTACGACCTCGACGCCGCGAAGCAGACGCTGACCCGCGAGGGACTGGGCGGGCGCGAGGCCTCGATGTGGCGCTACGCCGAGGTGATGCCGGCGAGCGAGCTGGCCGGCTCGGTCTCCCTCGGCGAGGGCATGACCCCGCTGCTCGCCGCCCCGCGGCTCGGCGCGGAGCTCGGTTGCAGCGAGCTGCTGGTGAAGGACGAGGGCGGCAATCCGACCGGGTCGTTCAAGGCACGCGGCATCGCAGCCGCGGTGGCGATGGCAGTGCGGCTTGGCGTGACGGACATCGGTATGCCGACCGCCGGCAATGCCGGTTCCGCCGCAGCGGCGTACTCGGCGCACAGCGGCATCACTGCCCACGTCGCCATGCCTGCCGACACGCCGGCGGCAATCATCCAGGAGGTGCTGAACCTCGGCGCCGACCTGCAGCTCGTCGACGGGCTGATCAACGACGCCGGGCGGCTCATCGCCGAGGGCTGTCGGGAGCACGGCTGGTTCGAGATGTCCACGCTCAAGGAGCCGTACCGCGTCGAGGGCAAGAAAACGATGGGCTACGAACTGTGGGAGCAGCTCGGCGGCGAGTTGCCGGACGTCGTGCTCTACCCGACCGGCGGCGGGACCGGGCTGATCGGGATGTGGAAGGCCTTCGCCGAGCTGGAGGAGATGGGGCTGCTCGGCAGCGAGCGGCCTCGCATGTACGTGGTGCAGTCCGACGGCTGCGCGCCGATCGTGCGGGCCTGGAGCAGCGGCGCGGAGCGCGCCGAGCCGTGGCAGGACGCGGCGACGGTCGCGCCCGGGATCCGCGTGCCAGCGCCCTTCGCCGACGATCTGATCCTGCAAACCCTGCGCGAGAGCGGCGGCACGGCGATTGCGGTGCCCGACGAGACGATCGTGCCGGCGATGCGCCGCTTCGGCCGCACCGAGGGCATCGACGCCTGCCCCGAGGGCGCCTCGACGCTGATCGGGCTCGAGTTGCTGATGGCGCAAGGCACGATCCGGTCCGGCGAGCGGATCGTGTTGTTCAATACGGGTACGGGTCTCAAGCACCCCGAACTGCGTCCGGAGGTCTGATGCGTTACTTCGTCACCGGCGGCACCGGCTTCATCGGCGCCTATCTCGTTCGCGACCTGCTGCTGGCGGGGCACGAGGTCACGATCTTCGAACTGGCCCCGCAGCCCGAGTTCCTCGAGGAGATCGTCGGCGACGCCGGCGCGGCGAGCATCGTCCGCGGCGACGTGACGGACATGCCGGCGCTGCTGCGCGCGATGCGGGACGCCGGGGCGGAGCGCGTCGTCCACCTCGCCTCGCTGCTCACCGACTCGAGCGAGGAGAACCCGCTGCGCGCCGTGCGCGTGAACATCGAAGGCACGATCCACGCCTTCGAGGCCGCGCTCGCGGTCGGCGCGCAGAAGGTGGTGTGGGCCTCCTCGATCGCCGCCTTCGGGCGCGGCCCGGACGAGCTGGGCGGTACGGTGTACAACGACGACTACCACGCGCCGGTCAACCTCTACGGAGCCGGCAAGGCCTTCCTCGAACAGGTCACCGCGACATACCGCCGCGACCGGGAGCTGGACGTGGTGGGGCTGCGCTTCACCATCGTCTACGGCTACGGCAAGTCGTTCACGGTGCAGCGCGGCAGCGCCGTCACGCACCTGGAGGAACTGATCGACAAGCCCGCGCTTGGCCGGCCCGGGCTCGTCACCAACGGCAACGACGTGCAGGACTTCTCATACGTCGAGGACTGCGCGCGCGCGATCGTGCTCGCCGCCGACGCGGTCGACACGCCCTCGCTGGCGCTGACGGTCACGGGCGACGACGTGCGCGTGGGCAATGTGGCGGACGTGGTGTGCGAGCTGCTGCCGAACGCGCAGATCGAGGTGCGCAACGACACGCTACCGCGCATCCGCGCGGGCTACGACCGCGAGGGAACCGCACGCGAGATCGGGTTCCGCCCGGCCTGGACGCTGCGCGAGGGCCTCGCGAGCACGATCGACAAGCTGCGCGCCAGGCACGGGCTGCCGCCCGTCTGAGACCGGCCAGCGGCGCCGGCGCTAGCCCGGCTCGCTGCCGAGGATCACGCTGCTGACCGGCTGCACCATCGGCCCCGAGGTGACCATCGAGACTTCGACGTCCGGGACCTGGCGGGTCGAGTGGCCGCGGATCTGGCGGACCGCCTCGATGTTCAGCTCCAGGCCGTGCATGTAGCACTCGGCGAGGTTGCCGCCGCTGGTGTTGAGCGGGAGCTTGCCGCCCGGCGCGGTGAAGTTCTCCAGCGTGAAGAACTCGTTGACCTCGTCCGGCGCGCAGAAGCCGTGCTCGACCATGCTGACCATCACGCAGCCCGTGAAGTTCTCGTAGCTCTGCAGCACGTCGACATCCTCGGGGCCGACGCCGGCCTGCGCGTAGAGGTGCGGGGCCAGGGTCTTGAAGTTCGACGTCGCGTAGTCGGGCGCGTTGTGCGCGCTGGCGGCCTGGCGGTGTGCCGAGCCCTGCGCCGCGCCGAGGATGTAGGCGGGCTTCTGGCGCAGGTCGCGCGCCCGCTCGGCGGGCACGAGGATCATCGCGGCGGCGCCGTCGTTCTCCTGGCAGCAGTCGTAGAGGTGGAACGGCTCGACGATCCAGCGGGAGGCGTCGTAGGTCTCCTCGTCGAGCGGCCGTCCGTGCATCACCGCCCGCGGGTTGTGCTGGGCGTGCTGGTAGCTGGCGAGGGAGACGGCGCGCAGGGCTTCCTGCTTCACGCCGTGCTCGTGCATGAAGCGGCGCACGCGCATCGCGAACTGCTGCGCGGGCGAGAGCAAGCCATACGGCTGCGTGAGCGCGTTCGGCCCCTCGGCGCGGGGGCCGCCTCGTGCCTGGCCGAAGCGGCCGTACTGCCCCTGCGAGAGCGAGCGGTAGACGACGACGACGTCGGCGTAGCCGGCGTGGATCGCCGCCGCGCCGTTGGCGACGGCGCCCGATCCGCCGCCCCCGCCGCCGCCCCAGACGAGGTTGCTGAGCCGGTGCTCGGGCAGCCCCAGCGCGGTCGCGATGCGGTCCGGCATGCTGCGCTCGGTGGCGTACGAGGCGAAGCCGTCGATCTCGGAGACCTCGATGCCGGCGTCGGCGGCGGCGCCGATGATCGCATCGAGGCACATCTTGAATTCGGACTCTTCGGCGCGGCCCTGCCGGTAGTAGGTGGTCTCGGCGACACCTGCGACGGCGACCTTGCCGCGGATCGAGCGTTCGTTGGTTGCTGCCATCGTCGGCTCCGTTCATGCATTGCTAGGCGGACGCGCGTATGTATAGCACGTGGGTATAGCACGTGGGCCCGCCCCCGCCCCGGAACGCAGCCGTGCGCCGGAGCGGGATATGCTACGTAGTGCCGGATGGATGGAGGGGCTGACGACCATGAGCGAAGAACCGGAGACCCTCGTCACCGAGGAGATGATCGCTGCCGAGGGCGTATGGGGCGCAGAGACCCGCTCGCACCCCGTGACCGAGTCCGACATTCGCAAGTGGGCGATCGCCACGTATTGGCCGGAGAAGCCGCCCCCCATCTACTGGGACGATGAGTACGCCCGCAACAGCCGCTGGGGCGGGATCGTTGCGCCTCGGGACTTCAACCCCTTCGCCTGGCCGGTTGACCGACCGCCCGGGCCGGGCTCGGCGGGCGCGCAGCCGGGCCAGACGCCGAAGAAGGGCGAGAACGTCCTCAACGGCGGGCAGGCCGATACCTGGTACAAGCCCATCCGATCCGGCGACGTGCTGACCTCGCGCACCCGACTCTCGCACTGGGAAGAGCGGACCGGCCGCCTGGGGCTGACGCTCTTCACCTACACCGAGGTCGAGTGGCACAACCAGGATGGCGAGCTGGTGAGGCGCCGCATCTCGACCGGCATCCGCTACTAGCCGACCGCGACCGGGAGGGAACCAAACCATGGCCAACACCGTCTACTACGAAGATGTCGAGATCGGACAGGAGATTCCGGCGTTCGAGCGCAAGACGGACTTCATGAACTGGAACCGCTACGCCGCCGTCAACGACGAGTTCGTCTTCGTCCACATGGACGACGAGGTCGGCAAGGCTGCGGGGCAGGGCGCCGCCTTCGGGATGGGCAACCTGCGCTGGGCCTACGTCATCAACGCGCTCCAGGACTGGATCGGCGACGAGGCCGAGATCCGCGAGCTGTCGATGCAGTTCCGCGCGATCAACCACAAGCACGACGTGCTGAGCGCGCGCGGCTTCGTCAGCGCGAAGAGCGTCGAGGACGGCGAGCACCTCGTCACCCTCGACATCAACGTGGTCAACCAGGACGGTGCGGCGACGGCGCCGGGGACGGCCGTCGTCGTACTCCCCTCGCGCGAGGGCTAGCTGCGGCTGAACCTGCGCGCGTGAATCTCGCGCCCCGGGGAAGGCGCGGATGTCCCCCGGTGATATTGCCGGCGGGCCTGGGGGGTGGCGTCGCGTGAGTGTTCCCGGAGGCGCAGCCTACCGCGACGGACAGGGGCGAACGCGCTGCCGGCGCTGTGACAAACTCGTCTACGCGGGCGAGGATGAAGCGCAGGCCGCCGCGGACGCTGCGCGAGAGCAGAGTGTCCTGCTGCGCGCGTACCGGGAGCCCGCCTGCGGCTACTGGCATCTGACATCGCGCGCCGAGCTGCCGTCGCTCGCCAGGGCGGCGGAGCGCGCGAGGCAGCAGGCGGGGGCCAGGCAGGCCAGCGGCCTCCAACGGCTTGGCCTCGCGCTGCTCGTGGTGGTGGTAGCAGCCGTGGTCATCTCAGCGTTCGTCTTCTCGCGGCTGGGCGGCGACGAGCCGGCCGCGCCGGTCGCGACTGCTGTGCCGGTGACCGCGACGGCCCTCGCCACCCCGACCGCGAGCCCGCTCGCCACCGCAACTCCGGCCGCCACCGCCACCGCGACGGCGAGGCGAACGGTTACCTCGACCCCCGTGGCGACGCCCGTCCCGACCCCTGAGCCGGTCGTCGTGCGGACCATCGGCAACACGGGTGGCACCGGCGTAGCGCTGCGCGACGACTGCGACGACGCAGCCCGCTTCTCCGCGCGCGGGGAGGGCTGGCCCGACAACACGCGCCTCGAGCTGATCGAGGAGGGCAGCGACCGCTGCGAGGGCTGGCTGCAGCTCGAGGCCGACGGCGTCGCCGCGTGGGTTCGCGAGGAGTACGTGATCGCGCGGGTGCTCTCGAGCCTGTGGACCGTCGGCAACACGGGCGGCGTCGGCGTGGCGCAGCGGAGCGACTGCCTGACGGCGGCCCGCATCTCCCGCCCGGGACAGGGCTGGGATGACGGCACCGAGGTCCGATTGCTCGAGGTGGGCGCGGAGCGCTGCGCCAGCTGGCTGCGCGTGGAGTCAGAGGGCGTCGAGTCCTGGGTCCGCGAGGGCTTCCTGATCGAGGTCGTCATCGAAGTCGACGAGCCGACTCCCGAGACATGGACCATCGGCAACACCGGCGGAGCCGGCGTGGCCCTGCGCAACGACTGCACCAACGCTGCCCGCTTCTCCGAGCAGGGCGAGGGCTGGCGCGACGCCACACGCGTCGAACTGATCGAGGTCGGCGAGGGCCGCTGCGAGGGTTGGCTGCACGTCGAGGCGGACGGCGTCGCCTCGTGGGTGCGGGAGGCCTATCTGATCGCGGTCGAGTAGGGAGGCGCGCGGCGCTCAGTCAGCCGGGAGCGCGCTCGGCCGGTTCGACGGGATCTCATCAAGGGGAATCTCCTCGATGTCGTCGAGGGCGGCCTCGATCGGGTCGCCGTCGCCCTGGCTCGTCCCGTGGGCATCGATACCGAAGGCTTCGGAGTAGCGGTAGTACAGCTCCAGCGAGTCGCCGTACTTGCGGTGCCCGGCGGTGTGCTTGGCGCAGGCGAGCAGCAGACGGTCGCGATCGGGTGAACTCGTGCGCGCGTAGTCCTCGAGGAAACACATGCCGAGTTCCTGGTTGTGCGGGTCGTTGCCGTGCTTCGCGGCGCTCATCGCGAGCGAGGCGAGCAGCGGGCCGCGCGCGTAGCCGCCATCGAGGTAGGCCTGCACCCAGGATGCGGCCTCGTCCGGCTCGAGCCGGTCCGTCGCGGCCGCCAGTTGCCGCAGCACCTGGTCCCGCGAGAGCCGGTCGGAGCCGGCCGGGGCGCGCAGCAGCGGGCGGCCGTTGCCCGGGGTGTTGCGCAGCTTCATCGAGGCCTGGTTGACGAAGGAGCCGGCCACGTAGAGCAGCTTCGTGCGGTGGCGGTGCGTGAAGCGGTTGTAGAACCAGGCGAGCGTGTTCGTGTACTCGTAGCAGTGCTGGGGCATCCCGAAGTTCTCGGGCTCGCCGGCCTCAAGGACCACCTGCGCCGCGGCGATCTGGATCGTGTCCAGGATCTTCTTCGGCGAGCGGCCGGCCTGGAGCAGGCCCGTGATCGCGTGGATGTACGAGGGGTCCGGTTCGCGCAGTACGGCGCGCAGCAGCCCCTCGCGCTCCGCGATCGAGAGGTCGCCCTCCTGCCTGAACAGCTCGGCGTCGCGCGAGGACTCCGGCGTGGCGGCCAGCGTCGAGATCGGCGGGTCGTCGTCCAGCTCGGTCATCAGCACGCGGCAGGCCATCTCGTAGGTGGCGTAGTAGTGCGGCCCGACGGCGAGGTCGGGCGCGCCCGCGTAGATGATCGGCTCCGCGCGGTCCCAGCCGACGGCGTCGGCGAGTTCGACCGTGGCGCGGGCGCGGAAGGACTTGTGGCCGGTGGTGTAGCTGGTCACGTAGAGCATCCGGTCCTGGATGTCGACCAGGCCGGCGAACACCATCTGGGCGGCGACGCGCTCGCGGTTCCCGGGGTCGCGCAGCATCGCCTTGAGCAGGCGGTAGGCGGGCTCCGGCTGGCTGCGCATGACGAGCGTCAACCACTCGTTGAGCTGCGCGTCGAGGCCGCCGATGATCTCCGGATTCTCCAGCGGCGGGTGGTCCGCCTGGTGGACGAGGGGCGCCGGTGGCACGGGGTAGCGTTCCGCGTCGTAGCGGCTGCGCCCGTAGTGACCCGGCGCCTTGCCGAGCAGCTGGTTCCAGGCGTCGAGGCCGGTCGGCACGTACCACATCGTCTGGGCGATCGGCAGGAAGCGGTGCTTGTCCGAGAGGACGGCGGGCATGCGCATCGCGAGGCGGCCGCTGAGCAGGCAGTGGTCGTTGTTGACGAAGCGCACGAAGCCGTCGTCGAGGCGCTGGTGGAAGGGCGTCTGCGTGTATGGGCCGTGGATGCGCACCGTCTCGAGGACCAGCTCATCCAGCGGGCGTCCGGCGCGGATCAGGTTGTAGAGGACATCGGACGCCGTTTCCTGGTCGCGCGAGACGATGCCCTCCTCGAGGGCGGCGTACATCGCAGCGGTCCGGGCGTCCGGCCGGTCATAGGAGGCAGTCGTCATATCCGGCTCCCTGCCGGGGAGTATAGCGCGAGCCGCCCGCACCGGGTCCAGCGGGCGGGGCTCAGTACGCGGCACTCCGGGCAGGGTCTACGGGCCGGCGGAAGTGGTGCGCACGGTGCTGCGGCGATGGCCGGCGATCCGTCGGGCGAGGTCGGGGAAGGCGGGGTCGATCTCGTAGCGGTAGTCGTCCCAATAGCCGTCGCGGTCCGGGTCGAAGTGGCGAGGCGGCGTGGCGCTCGCGAGGGCGAGGCGCTTCATGCGCCGCTCGATCGCCGCTCGCTGCGGGACGGCCTCGTCCGCGGGGACGGGCGGGAGGACCACGACGCTCATCGACTGGTTGGTGCGGAGGGTGGGAGTGAACGGGTGCTCCCAGACGCGGTGTCCGCCCGTGACCACGATCGGCAGAAGCGGGCGGCCGAGACGGCGCGCGAGGTTGAATGCGCCGGACTGGAATGCGAGCTCGATGCCGAGGATGGAGCCCTGGGGGAAGAAGAGGAGGCTGTCTCCGGCCTCGATGGCTGCGCGGGCGCCTCGGTGCAGGGCGCGGGCGGCGGGGATGGGGCGCTCGGGGCGGATCAGGAGGTGCCGCCCGCGCGCGAGCTGGCCGCCGAGCTGCGGGAAGGTGGCGAGCTCGTCGCGCGCGACGGCGGTGAGCGAGAGCGGGAGCTGGAGGAGGGCGAGGCCGTCGGCGAAGCCCTCGTGCAGCGAGGCGACGACGTAGCGCTCGTCCGGGTCGATGTGTTCGAGCCCGCTGATGGCGATGCGCAGACCGATCAGGCGGGCGGCGAGCCGGGCCCACCAGCGCTCGGCGGCCCGGCTCGCCGCCCGGCCGCGGATGCGCGCGGGGCCCCGCTCCGGCAGCACCGCAGCGAGGCGAAGGACGAGCTGCGCGGGGCCGAGGAGGATGAGGACGGCCGCCCAGGCCCGGAGCCACTCGCGAGTGGACCCGACTGCGAGATAGCCGCCGAGGAGGGTGCGTGGGGCCTCCTCGGCCGCGGGTGCAGGGGAGCCCGGCTGGTCAGGCCTCATCGGCGCCGGCGGGCGTGGCCGGGGCCGCGCGCGCGAGGGCGCGGCGCAGCTCGGCTTGGTCGGGGACGATGCCCTGGGTGACGATCTTGCCGTTGATGGTCACGACGGGCGGGTGCCAGCCGCCGCGGCGCAGCGCGTCGAAGAGGTGGTTGAACCAGGGCTTGATGCGCACTTCGACATCGGGGAGGTCGGAGGCCACGCGCTGGACGAGGCGCACCGTGAGATCGCATTCCTCGCAGATGGCGTGCGGGACGTTGAAGAAGAGCTGGCGGCCGGTCATCGGGTAGACGGTCACCACCGTCGCGGCCGGAGCGGCGTTCGATGCGTCAGTCATGGGATCGAGAGTACCGCAGCCCGGGCGGCTGCGAGGTAGCCTTGTTCGAAGGGGCTCTCCGTCCCGTGGCGGTAGTTCAGGGGCGATGGGCGGCTGGGCCCACCGGCGGTCTCGGACGGTCCGCGTCCTGACGCCTACGGCCCCTCGCCCCGCACGGTCGGGGCGTGGCTGCCGGAACGCCGTCCGCTTAAAGCGCGCCGTCGCGAACTCGGGCGCGCAGACGATGTACGATACGTACTCGCCGCCGGCGAGCGCGTAGACGGCCGTGACGCCGAAGCTCCTCGCGCAGGCCTCTGGGTCATCGACGCTGCCGCCCCTCGTAGACGACGAGGCTGAAGCTCCCGGCCGATCTCGCCCTGCAGGCAGCTCGCGAAGGTGCTCCGCGCCGGGGCCGTCGAGGCAGCAACCTCGGTCGGCGCCGCGCTGCGCACGACCAACGGGGGGAGCGCCGGGACGCCGTCCGCGCGGTGACTAGATGACGCCGAGAGCTCGGAGCTGCGCCGGGGCACGGTCGATCGGGTCACGCTCGCCCCGACCCCACGCGCGGTGGACGGCGCCGAACGCAGCAAACTGGCGCTCCCGCTCCACGCGGTAGCGGAACCCATCGTCGATCTGCCCGCCCAGCGCCACGTACGCGGCGATGACCTCATCCATGAAGGTCTCGTCGAGGTAGCGGAGCTGGCGGAAGTCGTGAATCGGGTCGCCGACAGCGGCGTGCTCGAAGTCCACCGCAGCCACGAGCTGGCCCTGGTGGTCGACGATTAGATTCCCCTCCCCGACATCACCGTGGACGACCACCGATTGGTAGTCGGCGATTCGCCGATCGGCGAGAGCAGCCTCCCACCACCGAACCAGCCTCGCGTGCTCGACCCGGTCGAGCACATCGCGGAGGGCGTCGACCGATGACTCGCGGTACGCCTCGAGCCAGCGCCTGTCTGTATCGCGCCCGTCCGGCAGGCGGGCGGCGCGAGCCTCGTCGATCGGGAGTCGATGCGTCGCGATGTTGAACGTGGTGCTGATGCCCTAATGTGAGAGTTGCCAGACAGTTGACACGAAGGCCTAGGTGGAGTTGATGCCCAGCGAACCCGCTCCGTCCATCCGTAAGTACGATGCGGTGATACTTGACCTATACGGGACTCTCATCGACCTCCCAGACACACAGGAGCAGGGGCATGCCCGGATGGCAAACACCCTGGGAGTCGAAGTCGATAGGTTCCTGGAGGCATGGGCGCGATTCCGGCTGCAGCGAGACACGGGCCAATTGACCGTGGAAGAGTCCATCGTGGCCACGATGGACTCTCTGGGGGTATCCGTCGGGCCCGACGCGACTCGAGCTGCCAAGGAGCTCAGGTACCAGTCAATACGCACGCAGCTAGCGCCCCGGCCAGGTGCAATCGCCCTGTTGAAGACCCTGAGGGCGCAAGGGTATGCGCTCGGCCTGCTCAGCAATTGCTCGATTGCGATCCCCGAGTTGTGGAGCGAGACTCCTTTCGATTCGCTGTTTGGCACTTGTGTGTTCTCGGCCTCCGAGGGTATCGCTAAACCGGATGAGGCGATCTTCCTGCTAGCACTATCGCGGTTGCAGATAGGGGCGGAGAGGTGTTTGTACATTGGCGACGGGGATGACGCCGAGTTGGATGCCGCGGCTCGCGTCGGCATGACTCCCTGGTTGCTTCGACTCCCGCATGAAGACCCTCGTCGCACCGCGAGCCATCTTCAGGCAATGGCGAGGTGGCGTCACCGCACTCTGGGCTCACTCTTGGAAGTGCTCGACGTCCTCTAGGCTGTCCTATTCCCGAGTAGCTGCGACAGGTGCTGGCCTTCCTAAGCCCAGGCCACGAACATCGGCATGGACGCTCAGAAACGACAAGATCGAGCGCGTGCCGGTGGTGATTCGGGTGCTGCTGGCGCAGCCCGCGAGGCTCCGACGGGCGAGGCAGGAGTGATGGGCGGTCCAGCGCGTCGCCGGCGGTGTCGCCCGGTCCGCTCCTACACCTACGGCTTCTCGCCCCGCACGGTCAGCGGCGTTGCGGCCGGGACGCTGTCGGGGAACAGCACCCGGAAGCGCGCCGTCGCGAACTCTTGGCGCCGAGGATCTACGGCACGTACTCGCCCTCGACGAACTGCGAGGCGCTTTGTACGCCGCCGCGGCCGCTCGAAGGCGCGCGAGGCGCTCTGGCGCGCCCAGGGCTCGAGTCTCAGCGCGACCGCGGGACTCCCTCGGCGGTCGCATGTACCCCGCTGCCCTCGGAACAGACGCTGCGTGCAGTCGCGATTCCATGTAGAACGTGGAGCGAGCGCGAACTGCGGGATCGCGGGTGCTACTCGCGGACTACCGCTGCGTCGCGCCGTTTGGGAGGCCTGCGTGAGCGGCGAGGATAGGCGCTACGCCAGATCGGCGGAGCTGACAGAGCGCGCCGCCCGCTTGATCTCGGGTGGAACCAGCCGCGCCGGCGCGCGCGCGCCGGCGGCGGAAGGCGGGTGGGCGCACCCCCTCTTCGCCGCGAGCGGGTCCGGGGCGCGCCTGACCGACGTCGACGGCAACGAGGTGATCGACTTCAACAACCACTCGACCGCTCTCGTCCACGGACACGCGCACCCGCGCATCGTCGAGGCGATCACGAAGGAGGCGGCGCGCGGCACGGGCTCGAACTTCGCCAACGAGCACGAGCAGCGATTGGCCGAGCTGATCTGCGATCGTGTGGCGGCCTTCGACCGCATCCGCTTTTGCGTGACCGGCACCGAGGCAGTGCTGATGGCCGTGCGCGCCGCACGCGCGCTCACCAGCCGCGTGAAGATCGCGAAGTTCGAGGGCGCCTACCACGGCCGTTCCGACTTCGTCGACATCTCGGTTGAACCGGATCCCGAGGACTGGGGCGAAGGCGACCCCAGCCCCGTCGCCCAGACCGGCACGCCGCGCAGCGTGACCGATGCGGTGGTCGTGCTTCCGTACAACGAGACGGAGCGCGCACGCGCGATCCTCCAGCGCCACGCCGGCGAGCTTGCCTGCGTGGTGATCGACCCGTTCGCCCCGCGCACGGGCCCGACCGTCCCATCGCCCGAGTTCCTGGCCATGCTGCGCGAGTACACGCGCGGCGACGGCAGTCTGCTCGTTTTCGACGAGGTGATCGCCTTCCGGCTGAGCTACGGCGGGGCCCAGGGCCTCTACGGCGTGACGCCGGACCTCACCTGCCTCAGCAAGATCATCGGCGGTGGCCTCCCGATTGGCGCCGTCGCCGGCCCCGCCGATTTCATGGACATCTTCGATACGACGACCGGGCCGGCGTTCACATTCGGAGGGACCTACGCGGCGAACCCGATGTCGACCGCCGCGGGGTCGGCGGCGCTCGAGCTGTTCACGGCGGACGAAGTCGAGCGCATCAACGCGCTCGGCGCCCGGGCTCGCGAGCTGGTGCGTGAGGCCTTCTTGGTAACCGGTTACCCCGGACAGGTGCTCGGCGTCGGCTCGCTGTTCCGGCCGCACCTGACCACGCGGCCGATCCGGGGCTACCGCACCGCCCGCTGGAGCCCCGAAGAGCGAGCGCGCGTGCGGCGCCTCCAGGGGCACATGCTCAACCGCGGCGTCTCCCTCTGGGAGCATCAAGCGCTCTGCTCGATCTCGACGCCGATGGGCGAGGAGGAGCTGGAACGGCTCGCCGAGGCGCTCGTCGCCTCCCTGCGAGCAATGATTGCGGAGGGTGACGTCCCCGGCGAGGCAGGCTAGTCGCGCTGCTCGTCCAGCACGATCGCCGCCTTGATCTCACGCCACTCGCGCATCCGCTCCAGGGCGACGTTGATCTCGTCGAGCCGGTAGCGATTCGAGATCAGGTCCATCCAGGGGAAGCGCTCCCAGTTGTGCGCGAGGAAGTCGAGCGCGCGTGCGTAGTGATCGACGCCGGCTGAGATCGAGCCGATGACTCTGAGGTGCTTGCCCGTGATGTCCGATGGGCGCACCTCCACCGCCTCGTTGTGCCGCTGGCCAAGCACGAGGTAGCGCCCGCCGCGAGCGATCAGGTCGATGCCCTCCGGGAACGCGTTCCGCGCGCCCGAGACCTCGATCACCACTTCCGGGCCCCGACCCTCCGTCCAGTCGAGGATCCGGGTGCGGCGCTCGGAGGGATCGGGCAGCTCGCCGATGTCGAGCGTGTGAGTGGCGCCCCAGCGTCGCGCGACTGCGAGGCGCTCAGCGGGGCCGCCGATCACGATCACGGCCGGCGCGCCCGACCGGACCGCGAGCGCCGTCGCGAAGAGCCCCAGCGGTCCGGAGCCCTGAATCGCCACGCGGTCTGTGTCCCGGATCCGGCCCAGGCGATCGAACCCATGGACCACGGTGCGCAGCGCGCACGAGGCGGCTGAGGCGAGCTCGTCGGGCACGACATCCGGCACCCGCACGCGTCCGGCCGTCGGGAAGACGTAGCCGTATTCGGCGAACCCTCCGGTGAGATGGGGGAACTCCGTGCTCAAGGTTTGCGTGTAGCCGCGCCGGTGCTCGCACAGCGTCGGCTCGTGCGCGACGACGCACTGGTAGCACTGTCCGCAGAAGCCGTGCGTGTAGACGATGCGGTCGCCGACAGCGAGCGGCCGGCCGATCGAGTCGTGAGTCACGCCCTCGCCCAGCCGGACCACGCGCCCGACCATCTCGTGCCCGAGGATGCGCGGGTAGCGGTCGTGCGAGGCTTGCGTGTCGCCGTGTTGCACGTGGCCGTCCGTGGCGCAGATCGTCGCAACGAGATGGCGGACGAGGATCGCGTGCGGCTCGATCCGCCCCGGGACCGGCACCTCTCTGATCTCGAGCGGCTGGCCGCGCCCCACCAGCAGCGCGGCCCGACAGGTCTCAGGAATCGCGATCACTCGCTCGGCCTCCGCCCTCGCACGCGTTGCGCCCAGCGATCGTCCCGGAGGAGCTTGCGGAGACCGGGCCCACCCTCGCAGATGGCGTGCGGGACGTTGAAGAAGAGCTGGCGGCCGGTCATCGGGTAGACGGTCACCACGGTGCCAGTCGGCGCGGCGCTCGATGCGTCAGTCATGGGATCGAGAGTAGCGGAGCGGGCGGCAGCGTGGCGTGCCGCCGCCCGCTCCGTTCCCTCACTCGGCGGAGGTGGCGTCCTCCTCGGGCGGCTCGGCGGCCTCGGGTGGCGCCCCGTTGCCCGGCGCTGCGTCGGTCGTCGCGATGCGCGGCAGGTCCCTGAGCGTGCTGAGGATGTCGATGCCGGTGAGGCTCTCGACGAGGTCCGGAAGCTGGGACACGACCTGCGTCACATCGGCGGTCAGCTTGCTGGCGCCGATCGAGCCGTCGCCGCTGATCATGACGATGCGGTCCGTCTGCGCGAGCGGCTGCGCGACGGCCGCCGCGACCTCGGGCAGCGATTCGAGCAGCGTGTCGATCATGGCCGCCTGGCCGTACTGCTTCCAGGCCTCGGCCTTGGTCTGCATGGCGGCGGCTTCGGCGAAGCCGCGGGCGCGAATCGCGTCGGCCTCGGCCTCGCCTCGGGCGCGAATCGCGTCGGCCTCGCCGTTGCCGCGCAGGGTCAGCGACTCTGCGTCGGCCTCGGCTCCGGCCACCACCATGGCCTTCTCGCCGGTGGCGACCGTCTCCAGGCGGTAGCGTTCGGCCTCGGCGGGGCGCTTCACGCCTGCCTCCAGCTCGCGCTCGCGGCGCGCGATCTCCTGCTGCTCGATCTCGATCTGCTTGGTGCGCTCGATGACCTCGACCTGGAGTTCCTGCTCGCGGATCTCCTGCTGGGTTACTGCCTCCTGCAGGGCGTACGCAAGCTCCGCCTCGGCCCGGCGGGCGTTCGTCTCCTGCTCGTAGATGGCCTTCTGAACGGAGAAGTCCCGCTCAGCTTCGGCGATGAGGGTGTCCGCCACGAACCTGGCCTGCTCCTGGTCACGGTTGGCCTGCGCCTGCACGATCGTGGCGTCGCGCTCCGCCTCGGCGCGCCGGATCGCCGCGTCGCGGGAGGCCTCGGCCTCGCCGATCTCGGCGTCGCGCGTGACCTCCGCCGTCCGCTTGCGGCCGAGCGCGTCGAGGTAGCCTTGCTCATCGCGAATGTCGCGGATCGTGAAGCTGACGATCTCGAGGCCCATGTTCGCCATGTGCGGCCCGGCCACCTCGGACACGCTTTCGGCGAACGATTCGCGGTCCTGGTAGATGTCCTCGACGGTCATCGTCCCGAGGATCGCGCGCTGCGCTCCCTCGAGCGTCTGCAGGGCGACCTGAGCGATCTCGCTTTCACGCTTTCCGATGAACTGCTGGGCGGCCGTGCGGATCGCTTCCTCCGCCCGCGCCACCTTGACCTGCGCCACCCCGTCCACGGTGACGGCGACGCCCTCTTTCGTGTAGACCTTCGCCGTCTCCACGGGCAGCGTCATGACCTCGAGCGAGATGCTCTGCGCCTTGAAGAAGATCGGGATGACGACGACCCGGCCACCGACCGTCACTTTCGGTATGGAGCCGCCTCCCGATCGGATCACGGCCTCGTTGGGCCCTGCCACCTTGATGATTGGAGCCATGGTTGCTTCTCCTCACGTTGCCGGTCACTCCAGCGAGCGCCGGGCTACTTGCTTCCTCGCTTGAACGTCCGCCGGATTCGGCCTGCTGCCGCCGACAGCAACATCCGCGTTCTTGACCGGGACTCCGGGAACGTGTCTGACACCTTGATCACCCCGCCACTGTATACGCTGACGACGCGGACCTGTTCCCCGGCGTCGATGCGGGTTCCTTCCTCGGTCACTGCGGACCACTCCCGGTCGTCGATGCGGACCGTCCCGAACGGCTCCAGATCGGAGAGCGCCACGCCGCGCGCGTTGAGCAGCGCCACATCGGACGCGGTGACGTAGGCGTCCGTCGAGCCTCCCTCTCTCGCGAGGGCAAACACGGTGAGCACCACCGCGACGAGCGTCACCGACATCGCGCCGATCACCCAGCGGTTCACCTCCACCGCCGGCTCCGGGATGGCGGACGACTCGAAGAACCCGCCGAAGATCAGGAAGGAGCCGACAAGGAACGCAGCGACGCCGCCCGCACCGAACGCGCCGATGCCGGGCGCCTGCAGCTCGAAGTAGAACAAGCCCATCGAGAAGAGGATCAGCGCCACGCCGACCCAGCTCACCGAGAGTTGCCCGAGCGCCACGAAGGCGAGCAGCAGCGCGATCACGCCAACGACGCCCGGGCCGAATACTCCGGGGCTGAAGAACTCGGCCATCAGCGACACGCTCCCGAGCGAGAGCAACAGATAGGCGATGTTCGGGTCTGCGATCACCCCCAGGAAGCGTTCCAGCATCGTCGTTCTGACCTCGAGGACTTGCGCGCCCGCCGTGCTCACGACGACGGTCCCGTTGGCGGTCTCGGCCGTGCGTCCATCGAGCTGGTTCAGCAGATCGCCCATGTCCGTGGCGATCAGGTCGACGATTCCGAGATCAACGGCCTCGCTCGCGGAGTAGGCCCGGGCGAAGGTGACGGTGTCCTCCAGTGCGTCGGCGTTGCGGTTTCGCTGCTCTGCGATTCCCCGGATGAACGCCCGGGTGTCCTCGTCCACCTTCTGCCTCAGTGTCGAGGGCAGATCCTCGCCCGAGCCGCTCACGGGCGACGCGGCGCCGATGTTGGTGGCCGGGGCCATGGCCGCGAAGTTGGCGGCTGCCGTGACGAAGGTTCCGGCCGACGCCGCCTGCGCGCCCGCGGGCGAGACGTAGACGGCGAGGGGCGCCCGGGAACCCAGGATCGCCTCGACCATGTCGCGCATGGAGTCGATGCGCCCGCCCGGGGTGTCGAGCTGGACCACCACGAGCGCCGCACCCTCGTCGGCCGCCTTGTTGATCGCGCGTGCGAGGTACCGCGAGCTGACCGCATCGATCACGCCGTCAATCTTCACCAGGGCGACGTGATCGCCCTCGGCGTGTGCGCGAACGGGCCAGTGCGAGAGAGCGAGTGCGAGCAGCCCCAACGCCAGAAGCGTCAGGCCGACAGCGCGCGATCCCCTCTTTGTCATGCGGTCACGTCTCCCCCGCAGCCCGGGTGGCTGCGAGGTGAGAATAGCGGGCCGGAGAGCCGATGGAGCGGGAGATGGGATTCGAACCCACGGCCCTCTGCTTGGGAAGCAGATGCTCTACCCCTGAGCTACTCCCGCATCGCTGCTCCGGCAGGCCCCATTGAAGCCCCGCACGGCCTCGCGCGTCAACGCGCGCGCTCCGGCAGCCGCCGCCATCGGCTACCATCGCGCGCAGCAAGCGCCCGGCGAGCGGAGGTGAGCGATGAAGTTCGGCGCGTATCTGATCAACCCGCCGAATCTGCCCTACGCCGCCGGTGGCCGCTCGACCGAGGAGTCGGCGGCGAGGCCGCCAGCGTGACCTCGCCCGGCTACCTGCGCGACTGCGCCCGCTACGTCGAGGAACTGGGTTTCGACTCGATCTGGTTCCCGGACCACGTCGTGATCCCCGCCTCCTACAGCTCGCGCTACCCGTACCAGGAGTACGAGGGCGGCGAGTACCGCCGTTACCCCTTCGACGAGACCGCGTTCCCGGAGCCGATGACCGCGCTCGCCTACGTCGCCGGCGCGACCGACCGCATCAAGCTGCGCACCGGCGTGCTGATCCTGCCGGAGCGCAACCCCGTGCTCCTCGCCAAGGAGCTCGGCACCCTCGACGCGCTCTCGGGCGGCCGGCTCGAGCTGGGCATCGGCATCGGCTGGCTGCGCGAGGAGTTCGAGGCGCTCGGCATCTCCTGGCCGAACCGCGGACGCCGCTGCGACGAGTACATCGAGGCGATGCGCGAGATCTGGAACAACGACGTCGCCAGCTACGACGGCGAGTTCGTCTCGTTCTCGGAGATCCGCTGCGACCCGAAGCCCGTGCAGCCCGGCGGCGTACCGCTGATCGTCGGCGGCCACACCGAGGCGGCGGCCCGACGCGCCGGGCGCTACGGCGACGGCTACCTGCCGCTCGGCTACCACAGCGCCAGCGACGGCTTCGAGTTCATGGACGCGATGCGCGAGGCCGCCGAGCAGGCCGGCTGCGATCCCGACGCGATCGAGCTCTCGGCCGGTGGCGCGGCGGACCCGGACTACCTCGAACAGCTCGCCGAGGCGGGCATCGACCACGTCTTCATCCAGGCCTACCAGCCGACGATCGAGGCGGTGAAGGACGGCCTGCAGCAGATCGCCGAGGACATCATCCCGAAGTTCCGCTAGCGGACTTCGTCCCCGCGGGTCTGGTGGCGCGGCGCGCCTTCCTCGGCGTTACGCAATCAGGTCTAGGGTGAGCGTGGACTCGAACAGCGTGATCGTCGCCGCGGCGAGGAAGGTGGTGGCGAGGTTCACCGTCAGCCAGGGCAGCCGCGTGCGGATCGAGGCGGATAGCGGCCCGTCGATCGTCTCGCCGCCCACGCTCGCCACCCGCAGCATCTGGCGCGTGTCTTGCTGCACGGCCGCGCTCAGCAGCGACTCCGCCAGGATCACGCCCAGCGGGCGATCGCCGTCCACCACCGGAAGCTCACCGAGGTTGTAGTGGCGCTGCAGTCGCGCGCACTCGTCGGTCGGGGTCTCGAGGGTGACGGTCGCGACGATCGGCATCGTGATCTCCTCGACCGGCGTATCCGGGTCCGCCAGCGCCAGATCCACCATCGCGATATGGCCGGCGAGCCGGCCCGTCTCGTCCAGCACCAGGACGCGGGTGTACTTGTGCCGCCCTTCGTCGAGTTCGCGCAGACTCGCCCGTGCCGCGTCGGCCCGTTCGCCGGTCCCGACCGAGGGGAACTGGGCCACCATGATCGACCCGGCAGTGTCGGGAGAGTGAGCGGGCAGCTCGCTGTCCTCGACTGATTCGCCGAGGATCTCGCGCAGCTCGCGGAGGCGCAGCGCGGGGAGCCGTCGCAGCGTCGCGAGCGCCTGTTGCGGTTGGATCTGGCGCAGTACCGGGGAGAGCATTCGGGAGCCGAGGCGTCGCCCCAGACGGCCGGCCTCGACCGGGTTCATCTGGTTCAGCATCCAGGCCACGCTCTCGGGGGACATGACCCGCAGCAGCGCAGCCGTGCTCGCCCGAGGCAGGCCCGCCAGGATCAGCGCCATGTCCGCGGGATGCAGGAGGCGCAGCCGCTCCCAGGCGAAGCGCTCCTCACCGGCCTCGATCAGCTCCCGGACTTCGCCGGCAATCTCCGTCACCTCGTCCAGCGAGATCGCCTGTTGCTGGCCGCGCTCCTCATCCAGCTGTGGGGAGTCCGGCATGACATCGTGCTCGCTCATCGGAGGAGCCCCTCTCCCTTCACGGCCCGAGGACGCGGCCATGCTCCCGTACCGGCCGACGTCTGTCCCGGAGCGCCGCCGCCGGCACTACCGTACCCGCAGGCTTGAGCCCGGACCGCGCGGTAGACTCGCTCCGACGGTCGGCGAGGAGGACCAGGTGACGGACGGCGTAGCCATGGACGATCACGAGCGCTGGCAGGCCTGGCGCGAGCAGACGCCCGCGATGGGCGAGTACGCGTACATGAACTCCGGCTTCGCCGGACCGGAGCGCATCGCGGTTCACGAGGCGATCCGGCGCCGCCTCGATCTCGAGCTGGTGCACGGCTCGACGACGCGCCGCGCGCTCGACGACCGCTACGACCTCGCGCTGCGCTACCGCGAGCTCATGGGGCGGCTGCTCGGCGGCGCCTCGCCTGACGAGATCGCGATCACCGGCAACACCTCCGAGGGCATCAACATCGTCAGCAACGGCCTCGGCGTGGAGTCCGGCGACTGCGTCGTGACGACCGGCGTCGAGCACGGCTCGGGCATCGTGCCCGCCTACTATCTGCGACAGCGCAGCGGCTGCGAGCTGCTGATCGTGCCGATCGACGCGCAGGATTCGCCCGGAGCGGCGATGGAATCGTTCGTCACCGCGCTCGAGGGCGCGGAGGGCAGCCTCAAGCTCGTCATCCTCTCGGAGATCTCGTATTCGACGGGCCAGCTGCTGCCGCTGAAGGCGATGGTCGAGGAGACGCACCGGCGCGGCGGTCACATGCTCGTCGACGGCGCGCAGACCGCCGGGCACATCCCGATCGACGTGCGCGAAAGCGGCGTCGACTTCTACGCGATTCCTTCGCACAAGTGGCTGTGCGGTCCGGACGGGTTCGGCGCGCTCTACGTGCGCGAGGACCTGATTCCGCTGGTTTCGCCCTCCAAGGTGTCGGGGCGAGCGGCGGCGGAGTACGACCTCGAGGGCGGCTTCGAGCCGGAGCGCGAGAAGATCACGAAGTACGAGCTGACGACGACGGCGACGGCGCTGATCGCCGGGACGATCGAGGCTGCCGAGTGGTACCTCGACTCCGGGCCGGATGCCGTCTTTGAACGGGTGCGCGCGCTCAACCGCTACGCGGAGCAGCGCTTCGGACGGATCGAGGGCGTGAGCGTGGTCAGCCCCCGCCACGACGCAACGCGCACGGGGCTGTTCTGCTTCAGCGTGGACGGCCACGAGGCGGACATGGTGAACGCCTTCCTGCAGCACGAGGCGAAGGTCGTGTGCCGCTCGGTCAAGCAGTTCAACAGCGTCCGGCTCTCGCTGCACGCCTTCAACAACGAGGCCGACATCGACATCACCGCCGAGACGGTCGAGCGGGCCATCCTCGAGGGCATCCCGGACGACATCGAGCCTGCGATCCCGCCGCAGCTCATGGCGGGGGGCGCGCCGTAGCGCGGGGCTGGCGCGGGTCGCCGACAGACGCCGGAGGGAGCACGGATGCCGCGGCACGACGACCACGAAGTCGCCGGGGAGCCCGTCCCCGACATCATGGCGCTGATCGCGCGCGCGCCGTGGCGCGAGGCGGTCACCTACCGCGACACCTGGCCCCACGAGTACGTCGTCGTCAAGGAGGACGGACAGCAGGCCCTGTTGGCCGCGTTCTGCGCCCGTATTGCGCGCGTCGAGGGCGTCGAGGGCCGCTTCTTCGGCCAGACGCGCGACTACCTCTTCCTGGGCGCGCACAAGTACTGGACGATGACCGACTGCGCGGACATCGACCTCGCGACCGACGACTACGTGCTCAACCGCGCGCTGCTCTACCGCGACCGCCGCGACTTCGTCGTGCGCGGGGGCGACAGCGGCCGGCGAGAGGTGTAGACCGGCATGTCCGCGTCCGGGGACGGCGCCCAGCGCGTCGACGTCCACTCAATGTGGCCCAACGAGGCGTACGACTTCACGCCGTGACTGGCCGCGCGCCTCGATCTCCTCGGCGAGGAGTTGGGGCTGACGCTGGAGGAGGTCGGGCAGGAGGTCGCGGTCGGCCCGTACTTCCTCGATATCCTGGCGAAGGCGCACGGCGAGGACGGCGGCGACGTGCTGGTGGCGATCGAGAACCAGTTGGAGTGGAGCGACCTTCTCCACCTCGGCCAGTTGCTCACCTACGCGACGGGGCGCGATGCGCGCGTCGCCGTGTGGGTCGCGCCCGAGTTCCGGCGTCAACTCGCCGAGGCACTGCACCGGCTCAACGAATGGACCCGCGACGGGATCAGCTTCTACGGCGTCCGGGTCGAGGTCGTCAGGAGAGACGGCTCCGCAGAACTCGAGCCGCGGTTTCGCAAGGTGGTGTGGCCGGGCGGCTGGGACGAGGACTCCACGGCGGCCGATGGCGCACAGTCGGAGGAGGGCCGGCTCTACGACGACTTCTTCCGGCCGCTGATCACCAGACTCGTGCGGACGGGCTTCGCCGCCGGTGCTCGGCAGCACTTCGACCGTACCGGGCGATTCTTCACCCCTGGGATCGGGGAGGGTACCGGCTACGCCGCGTCCCTCCAGGGACGCAACGACGCGTGGGTCACGTTCCACATCCGCACGAACGACGTCGAACAAGCCAACCGCATCTTCGATGAACTCCACGCCGTCCGCGAAGAGATCGAGTCGGAGTTCGCGGAACTGCTCGGCGACCGGGAGCAGACCGACGCGGATGCCAGCGCTCCTGAATGGAACTGGGGCAGGTACAGCCCATACGCGTTCGCCAGCATCAGCATCCGGCACGACGGGGCGATCCACGACCCGCCCGAGGAACTGGAAGAGATCAGGGTCTGGATGCTCGACCACCTCCCGAGGCTCAAGGCAGTCTTCGACGCCCGCGTGGAGGCGATCCTCGGGCGGTTGCTCGCGGGCAACGGCGATTGATCGACGGCCGTCCGCCAGCGTAGCTCGCGAGCACCTGGGCGAGGACGGCGAGCGCGGGCACTCCGGCGGGACAGTGCCCTACGGGCGCACGCCTCGGCGCCGCTTCGGCCCGCCGGACAGCTCGTGCGGGAGCACGCGGTAGGCGTGCTCCACGAAGCGCTCGAGGTGGGAGCGCGTCTCGCGCGGGTCGATGATCTCCTCGACGCCGAAGGCCTCGGCGGTGCGGAAGATGTTGCTCATCCGCGCGAACTCGTCCTCCAGCTCCTGGCGGCGCGCGTCCGGGTCCGGGGACTCCTCGATCTCGCGGCGGTAGGCGGCCTCGACGCCGCCCTCGATCGGCAGGCTGCCCCACTCGCCGCTCGGCCAGGCGATGCGGTAGCGGAGGCGCGAGTCGCCGGGAACCATGCCGCCCATGCCGTAGCACTTGCGCACGATGATCGTGATCGCCGGCACCGTGGCCTGCATCCCCGCCCAGGCGGCGCGGATGCCGCGCTTCAGCGTGGCCGCGCGCTCGGCCTCGGGGCCGATCGCGAAGCCCGGCGCGTCGACGAAGAAGACGAGCGGGATGTGGAAGTAGTCGCACATGTCGATGAAGTGCGTCTGCTTCTCCGCCCCGTCGCCGTCGAGCGCCCCCCCGTAGGCGAGCGGGTTGTTCGCGAGTACGCCGACCGGATGTCCGTTGATGCGTGCGAAGGCCGTGATCAGGCTCAGCCCGTAGTGCGGCTTGATCTCGAAGATCGAGCCCTCGTCGAGCGTCGAGCGCAGGATCTTGTGCATCGAGTAGGGCCGCCGCCGGTCGCGCGGCACGATGTCGGCGAGCGGCTCAGGGTCGGGCGGCGCGTCGTTGAACTCGGCGACCGGGGGCAGCTCGTAGATGTTGGAGGGCATGTAGGAGAGGAACTGCCGGACCTGGCGGAACGCGTCTTCCTCATCGGCCGCCTCGTTGTCGATGCAGCCGGACTCGCGGACGTGGATGTGCGCGCCGCCGAGCTCGAACGGGGTGAGCTCCTGGCCCATCGTGCGCCGGACGACGGGCGGCCCGGCGGCGAAGACCGCCGAGGTCTCCTTCGTCATCACGCTCCAGTGCACGAGTTGCGAGCGTCCGGCGGGACCGCCGGCGGCGTAGCCGAGGACGGCCCCGACGACGGGCACGTAGAGCATCGCTTCGACGGCTTCCTGGAACTGGTAGTTGCCGACGACGAGTTGCGGGGCGCCCTCGGTGGCCATGGTCTGGACGCTGCCGCCGCCACCCTCGATGAGCAGGACGAGCGGGACGAGGTATTCGCGCGCCACGTCCTCGGGGAAGCCGCCGGTGTCGCCGCCCTTGTCGCGCTGTTTGAACTGCTTGGCGGAGCCGCCGCGGATCGTGAAGTCCTCGCCGCCGATCGCGACGTGCCGCCCGTCGATCTTGCCGAGGCCCATGACGTACGGCGCGGGCGTGAAGTCGGTCAGCCGTCCGTCCTCGTACTCCCCGGCCCCGGCGAGGACGCCCACCTCGTGGAAGGAGCCAGGGTCGAGGATGCGGTCGAGGCGCTCGCGGATGGTGTACTGCCCGCGCGAGTGCTGGCGCTCGATGCGGTCCGGCTCGCCGCCGGCGCGCGCCAGCTCGATGCGTTCCCTGAGCTCGTCGAGCTTGTCCTGCCACACCATGTGCCTGCTCCGCGGCCCACGCGCCCTCGTGCGCCCTCGAGGCGCGCTGCGAGGGTAGCGTGTCGCGGGAGGGGTGTGGCCCTACTCGAGAGTCGGCATGTCGGCAGGGTCGAGCCGTAAGCGAATCTCGATGCCCGCGACGTCGGCGCCGTCGAGCTCGATCTCGGTGGCCCGGTGCGGGGTAGTGGTGAAGCCGTCGTCCTCGTACCAGCCGATGTGTCGCCAGGCTTCGCCGTCCCACGCGTAGACCCTGATGGTGAACGTGCCGTCCTTGTGGAAGAGGTCGAACGTACCGTCGGCGACGCTCCCTCCGAACTTGCTGCTGCTGCCGGGCGACCCACCCCACAACCACAGGCCGACTCCCCCGACCGGTTCTCCTTCGCTGTTGAGCACGATGCCCCGGACCCGCGGTGGAAGGCGTATCCCGATGCCGGTCACGTCGGCGCCGTCCACCTCGATCCGGGCGGCTCCCTCTTCGTTCGCCGCGAAGCCGCCGGCGCCGTACCAGCCGACGAGATGCCAGGCCTTGACCTTCCAGATGTAGATCCTGAGGACGAACGTGCCGTCCTGGTGGGCAACGTCGAACGTGCCGTCCGCGGAGGTCACTCCGAGCCTGCTGTTGTCCCGCGACCCACCCCAAACCCAGACGCCGAACCCATCGAGTGGTGCTCCGTCGGCGCCGAGGACGGTGCCCCGGATCCGCGGCCCCTGCAGGTCTGCGGGGGGCGCCGGGAGCCGGACCACGATGCCGCTGACGTCGGCGCCGTCGACCTCGATCGAGGCGGCCTGCTCCTCGTCGGTCGTGAAGCCGTCCTCGCCGCCGTAGTACCCGATCTGGCGCCAGGCTACGTCCTCCCAGATGTAGACCCTGAGCGTGAACGTGCCGTCCCGGTAGACGAGATCGAACGTGCCGTCGGAGGAAACCTCTCCGAACTTGTTGTCGTCCGTCGACTCATCCCACAGCCAAACGGCGATTCCCTCGGCCGGTGCTCCGTCGGGGCTGCGCACCGTGCCCCGGATCCGCCCCGGGAGCCGGATCTCGATGCCGCTGACGTTGGCGCCGGCGACCTCGATCTCGGCCGCCTGCGCTTCGTGGGGCGTGAAGCCGGTCACGCCGCCGTACCAGCCGATGTAGTGCCAGAGTCCGTCTCTCGACGTGGAGACCCTGAGGGTGAACGTACCGTCGCCGTAGCGAACATCGAAGGTGCCGTCGGAGGAAACCGCTACGAACTTGTGGTCGTCGGTCGACTCATCCCGCAGCCAGAGGGCGATTCCCTCGGCTGGTTCCCCGTCGGGGCTGCGCACCGTGCCCCGGATCCGCCCCGGGAGCCGGATCTCGATGCCGCTGACGTCGGCGCCGCTGACCTCGATCGAGGCGGCCTGCGCTTCGTGGGGTGTGAAGCCGCTCTTGCCGCCGTACCAGCCGATCGGGTGCCAGCGTCCGTCTATCGACGTGTAGACTCTGAGGGTGAACGTACCGTCGCCGTAGAGGACATCGAAAGTGCCATCGGGGGAGACCCCCACGAACTTGTTCTCGTCGGTCGACTCATCCCGCAGCCAGAGGGCGATTCCCTCGACCGGAGCTCCGTTCGAGGTGCGCACCGTGCCCCGGATCCGCCCCGGGAGCCGGATCTCGATGCCGCTGACGTCGGCGCCGGCGACCTCGATCTCGGCCGCCTGCGCTTCGTGGGGCGTGAAGCCGCCCTTGCCGTAGTACCCGAGAAAGCGCCAGGCCTCGTCCTCCCAGGAGTAGATCCTGAGGACGAACGTGCCGTTCTGGTGGGCGATGTCGAACGTACCGTCGGGGGCGCTCCTCTCGATCTTGCTGTTTTCGTATGACCCGCCCCACACCCACACGCCGATTCCCGCGAGCGGTGTTCCGTCGGGGCCAAGCACAGTGCCCTGGACCCGTGGAGGCTGGACCTCCGGCAAGTCCACGAGGCCCGCGGTGAGGCGTATCTCGATGCCCGTGACGTCGCTGTCGCCGACCTCGATCACGGTAGCCTGGCTGCGGTCGGTCACGAGGCCGCCCTCGCCGTACCAGCCGACGTGGCGCCAGGTTCCGTCCTCCCGCACCTGGATCGCGACCTCGATCGGCCCGGGGAACACGTGCAGATCGAATTCCCCATCCGCGCGCGTCTCGGCCCGCCAGCTCTCCCGGCTCCCGTCCCTCGCGGTCATAACGAGACGAATGCCTCGGAGCGCCTCACCCTCCGGCCCGAGGACGACACCCTGTATCCGGATGGCCGGAGAGTCAGAGAGAAGTGCGGCAAGGTCGTCCTCGAAGGCGTCGTAGAAGTCGTCGACGGTTATGCCAAATGCGAAGGAGAAGGCGCTCCGCCACGAGGGATGTGTGTCGAGCAAGCGCCAGTAGTCGATGTGCGAATTGGCACCGGCCTGCCGAGCGAGCAACCCGGCTGCAATAGCTCCTAACGTGTAGCCAAAGTAAGGATCCCACCTACCGATCCTGGCGAGATCTCTCAGCTCACCGTCGTAGTTCGCGCCTCGAACGACTGCTCTTCCGAGGGACGTTTGATAATCCCCAACGTAGATGGCCGCTTCATAATTGGCGCTTCCCTCGACCAGCCAGGCTGGTGTCCCCTTACGGTTAAAGCCCGATAAGTTCCCTTGCAAGACATGAAGATACTCGTGCGCAAGTAAGGCAGGGTGTGCGTAGTCACTGTGCACGAACTCGCCCAGTACGAATATCGCTGCTGTCTTTCCTATTCGGCTGACCGCGCCTCCCGGATTGAGGGCCTTGGGATTGCGTCCCGTGAGCTCTCCGTACACGGCTCGGACAGCTTCCACATCTGCCCCAACGTATAAGCCGAACTCGGGCGACTGGACCCCGTATCGGTCGGCGAAGTAAGCGACCACTTCGTCCATCGCAGCGCGGTACGCGGCCTGGGTGGTCGAAGGTACGTCGCCAACGAACACGATTTCCGGGTACAGCGGGATCGGTGCCGGTGTCGGCGTGGGCCTCGGTGTCGAGGTTGGCCTGGGCGTGGCGGTGGGCGTGGGCGTCGCGGTGGTGGCGACGCTGGCGGTGGCGTCGCACTGCCACTGGGAGTACGCCAGACTTGGCGGCGTGTCCGCCCAGCTCGCCGGGAGCCTGAGCACGAGGTCCACGACGTCGCCGCCCTCGACCGCTAAGCGGGCGGCCTGGGCGCACTCCACCGCCAGGCCGCCTCCGTCCTTCGCCCAGCCGGCGAACGGTGGCACGGCGGATCGATCATCGGCGTAGATCTGCAGCGTAAAGATGCCGTCCCGGACCGGGATGGCAAATGAGCCGTCCGGCCCGGTGCCCACCACCCCGCTTCCGACCCCGAGCCCTTGCCATGCGAGGAGACCGACGCCCTCGAGCGTCTCGCCATCGGCACCGAGAACGACGCCGCGGATCTGCCGCAGATCCGCGAACAGCTCTCTGCGGTGCTCCTCGAAGGCCTCATAGAAGTCTTCGATGCTGATGCCGAACGCCGCAGCGAACGCCTCCTGCCAGGTTGCGCTGTCCGCGAGTTCCCGCCAGTAGTCGACGTAGGAGCTGTCGCCGGCCCGCACGGCGAGCCATTCGGTCGCGAGAATGCTCGTGTACAGGCTCGGATTAGGTTGAACCTGCCATCCGTCACGGGTCTCCAGGCTCCTCATGGAGCCCCGTAAGGGCGCGGACCACACAATCGCCTGTTCGCGAAACACCTCGTACGGGATCCCGTGCTCGGCCTGGAACTGCGCGGCGGCGTAGTGCGCGGATCCATCGATCAACCAGGCGGGCGCGCGATCGGCCGGGCTCGATAGCCCACTCTGGACGAGCAGGAAGAGTTCAGCAGCCACGAGGCGCGCCGGGACCGGGCCGGCAGCTACGTACGGGCCCGCGAGGAAGATCGCATTCGTCTCGCCAACAGTGACCGCAATCGTGCTCCCGCCGCTTAGTGCGTCCGGATCACTTCCTCCAAGGTCACGGTATACAGCGGCCACGGCCTCGGGGTCCGTGCCGATGTAGAGCTGGAGTCCCGGCGCCTCGATTCCGAACCGATCGGCATAGAAGGCGAATACTCCCTCGAACGCGGTGCGGAACGCAGCTTCACGCTCCGGCGCGACGTCACCCACCACCACGATCTCGGGTGACAGCGGGTGCGTGGCGGTCGCCGGCGTCGCCGTGCGAGTGGGCGTAGCCGAGGCACTCGGCGTTGGCAAGGCAGCCGGCGATGCGGTTGGCGAGGGCGTCCCGGTTGGCGCGGGCGTGGTGGTGGAGGTCGGCGTCGCCACCTGTGTGGCGGCCGGCGCGGTTGAGGCAGTCTGCGTGGCCTCGGGTGCGGTGGTCGGCGTCGGCTCCGCGTCCCCGCCGCCGTCCGAGCAGCCCGCGAGGATCAGGCCGAGGACGGCGAGCACAGCGAACCAGCGAACCACGTTAGCCGGGATCCACCGAAGAAGAGCGCATGAGCGGTTGCGGTTGGGTGCTCCGCTGTAGCTGGGACAATGGTTTTTGACCGAATCACGTCACAGCCACAGGGAGCACCCATTCGATGCTACCAACGAGCGACCCCGACCGGATAGACATCGCCTTCGACGACGACCGCCTGGTGGCCGATGCGGGGCTGCTCCTCCCGGCCACGCTCGCCCAGCATCTCGGTTTGCAAGAGCTCGCCGACAGCTACCTCGACCTCGGTGACGCGCCGGGCCGGGCGAACGCCGGCGACAAGCTGCTGACCCTGGTCGCCTCGGCGCTCGCGGGCGGCGAGTGCATCGACGACGCCGCTGCGTTGCGCGCCGGCGGGACGGCGAGCGTGCTCGGTTGCACCGTCAAGGCGCCGTCCACGCTCGGTGTCTTCCTGCGCAGCTTCAGCTGGGGCCACGTCCGCCAGCTCGACCGCCTCAGCCGCGAGTTGCTCGCCCGCAGCTGGGCGGCCGGAGCGGGCCCGGGCGCGGCGCCGTTCACGATCGACCTCGATTCGACGATCTGCGAGACCTACGGCCTGGCGAAGGAGGGCGCCCGGCACCACGGCTACACGGGCGTGCGCGGCTATCACCCGCTGCTCGCCGTTGCGGCCGGGACGGGTGACGTGCTGATGGCGCGGCTGCGCGAGGGCCGCGCCAACACCGCCCGCGGCGCCGCCCACTTCCTGCGTGAGACGGTGGCGCGGGTGCGCGACGCCGGGGCGAGCGGGCAGCTCACGGTGCGCGCCGACAGCGGCTTCTACAACCACGCCGTCGTCGCCGTCTGCCGCAAGCAGGATGTCCGCTTCTCCATCACCATTCGCCAGCAGCCGAACGTACGCACGCTGATCGAGGCGATCCCGGAAGAGGACTGGACGCCGATCCCGTACTGGCTGCCGGGCGGCGCGGATGTCGCCGAGACGACCTACACGCCGTTCCAGCACAAGGAGGATGCCACCGCGGTGCGGCTCATCGTGCGGCGCGTCAAGCCGACGCCCGGCTCACAGCTCGCGCTCTTTGCGAACTATAGTTACCACGCCTTCATCACCGATCGCGCCGGGGAGCTGCTGGAGCTGGAGGCCGACCATCGCCGTCACGCCGAGATCGAGAACACGATCCGTGACCTCAAGTACGGCGTCGGGCTGAACCATCTCCCCTCGGGCCGCTTCGGCGCGAACGGGGCGTGGCTCGCGGTGCAGGTGATCGCGCACAACCTCGCCCGCTGGACGGCGCGGCTCGGGCTCGGCGAGGGGATCGTGACGACCAGGACGCTCAGGCGGCGCTACTTCGCTCTCGCCGGACGGCTCACCCATTCTGCACGGCGCTGGACCCTGCACCTCGCGAAGCGCTGGCCCTGGGCTGGCCAGTGGGCAGCCGCCCTGGCGCGGTTACGGGCGTTACCGCTCCCGGCCTGACGCTCGCTCACAGCGCCAACACGGGTCCGAGGCTCGCGCCAGCATGCCCGCGCACGCCTCGCGCACCCTCGCGCCGGCGCCCTCAGCGCCCCCGAGCCGCGCTGAGCGACGCTGAGCGACGGCTCCTCGCTCCGGCACCGCCCGGCGAACGCCGGCACGCCCGCCGAACGCTCCGGCAGCCCGGCAGCCCGCCCCTTCAAGCTTCGATCGGTGGATTCGAGGTTAGTCATTCCCACCGCCCGAACCTTACGCGCCGAGGCGGGCGCAGCGGCCCGCGCTGAGGCGGCGTCCCCGGGGGCGGGGCGCGCCCTCCGCGTCTCGTCGCCTACGGCCGCACGCCGGGGCGCGACTTCGGGCCGGCGGCGAGCTCGTGCGGGAGCACGCGGTAGGCCATCTCGACGAAGCGCTCGAGGTGGGTGCGCGTCTCTCGAGGGTCGATGATCTCCTCGACGCCGAAGGCCTCGGCGGTGCGGAAGATGTTGCTCATGCGCGCGAACTCCTCCTCGAGCTCAAGGCGGCGCGCGTCCGGGTCCGGGGAGGCCTCGATCTCGCGGCGGTAGGCGGCCTCGACGCCGCCCTCGATGGGGAGGATGCCCCAGTCCGCGCTCGGCCAGGCGATCTTGTAGCGCAGCCGCGAGTCGCCGGGGACCATGCCGCCCATGCCGTAGCACTTGCGCACGACAATCGTGAGCGCGGGCACCGTCGCCTGCATCCCCGCCCAGGCGGCGCGGATGCCGCGCTTCAGCGTCGCCGCGCGCTCGGCCTCGGGGCCGACGGCGAAGCCGGGCACGTCGACGAAGAAGACGAGCGGGATGTGGAAGTAGTCGCACATGTCGATGAAGTGCGCCTGCTTCTCGGCCCCGTCGCCGTCGAGCGCGCCGCCGTAGGCGAGCGGGTTGTTGGCGATCACGCCGACGGGGTGCCCGTTGATACGCGCGAGGGCGGTGATCAGGCTGAGGCCGTAGTGCGGCTTGACCTCGAAGATCGAGCCCTCATCGAGCGTCGAGCGCAGAACGCGGTGCATGGAGTAGGGGCGGCGGCGGTCACGCGGCACGATGTCGCCGAGGCCGGCGGGGTCGGGCGGGGCGTCGTTGAACTCGGCCACGGGCGGCAGCTCGTAGACGTTCGAGGGCATGTAGGA
The DNA here is from genome assembly GCA_965261685.1 of Dehalococcoidia bacterium. Taxonomy (GTDB): domain Bacteria; phylum Chloroflexota; class Dehalococcoidia; order UBA2979; family UBA2979; genus VXMT01. The sequence continues at coordinate 312,204 of CBDHDI010000028.1, read as the reverse complement.
GAGGAACGCCTTGATCTGGCGGAAGGCGTCCTCCTCGTCGGCCGCCTCGTTGTCGATGCAGCCGGACTGGCGGACGTGGATCTGCGCGCCGCCGAGCTCGCGAGGGGTGAGATCCTGGCCCATCGCGCGGCGCACGACGGGTGGCCCGGCCGCGAAGACGGCCGAGGTCTCCTTGGTCATCACGCTCCAGTGCACGAGCTGCGAGCGTCCGGCGGGGCCGCCGGCGGCGAAGCCGAGCACGGCGCCGACGACGGGCACGTACATCATCGCCTCGACGGCGGGCATGAACTGGTGGTTGCCGGCGAAGAGCGGGGGAGCGCCCTCGGAGGCGATGCGCTGGACGTTGCCGCCGCCGCCCTCGATGAGCAGGACGAGCGGGATCAGGTACTCGCGGGCGAGTTCCTCGGGGAAGCCGCCGACGTCGCCGCCCTTGACGCGCTGGGAGAAGTGCTTGGCCGAGCCGCCGCGGATCGTGAAGTCCTCGCCGCCGATGGCGACGTGCCGCCCGTCGATCTTGCCGAGGCCCATGACATAAGGCGCAGGCGTGAACTCCTTGAGGTTGCCGTCCTCGTAGAGCCCCGCGCCGGCGAGGGCGCCCACCTCGTGGAAGGAGCCGTCGTCGAGCAGGATGTCGAGGCGCTCGCGGATCGTGTACTGGCCGCGGTCGTGCTGGCGTGCGATGCGGTCCGGCTCGCCGCCGGCGTGCGCCAGCTCGGTGCGTTCCCTGATCTCGTCGAGCCTGTCCTGCCAGACCATGAGCCGACTCCTCCGCGTCCGTGCGCCCTCGTGCGCCCTCGGGGGCTGGTGGGAGGGTAGCGCGTCGGGGGAGGGGGCGTGTGGGGCAGGGTGGGCGTGTGGTGCTATTCGATGGTTGGGAGGTCGGCGGGGTTGGCGGGGAGGTGGATGTCGATGGCGCTGACGTCGGCGCCCTCGACCTCGATCACAGTCGCCTGGGCGCGGTCGGTCGTAAAGCCGGTTTCGCCGCCGTACCAGCCGACGTGTCGCGACTGCTGACCGAAGATGGTGTCCTCGATCTCGAGCACGTAGGAGCCGGCCAGCACCGCTACTCGGGAGACTCCACTGGCGTTGACGAAGCCCGAACTTCTGGATTCACGTAGGGGAGTCGGCTCGACGTAGATCCCGTCGCGGGTCCTCAGGTCTCCGGCGAGCGGCTCGCCGTCCGGCCCGAACACCCGGCTCTCGATCACAAAGTAGCCGGGTATGCCCTCGTTGCAGGGAGGCTCATCGACGCGTACGAGCAAATCGGGCAGGATCCGTATCACGAGATCCGAAACGCCCAAGCCTCCAACCGAAATTGGGTGGTAGGGCCCGCAACTGTTCGCATAGCCAGTCTCGGCGTTGTACGTAAGGTCGAAGAACCTGCTGAGGTGCGGCTTTCCCGGGGTAGCGTGTGCGGCCCTGCCGAGCACTATGAAATAGTCTCCGGGAGGTACTGGGATATCAAATGTCCCGTCTTCCGCCGTTAGACCTGTCAGATGCGGGCCCGCATTCCCTCGCGCGCTTGCCATAACATGTACGCTGCCGAGTTTGCTGCCATCCAGGTCGGTCACGGTGCCTCGGACGCGTGGAGCCACAGCCGCGAGCTCGCTGCGGTGTTCCTCGAATGCCTCGAAGAAGTCTTCAACTGTGATGCCGAATGCAGTCTCGAACGCGTCAGCCCAGGTCGGGCTGTCGACGAGGAGTCTCCAGTACTCGAGATTGGCACCCGGAGTCTCCGAGTGCCTCTCCAGCCAGTCGACTGCCAGGGCGGCGATGTCGTAGTGGACGATACTGCGGATTTGCACCACGTCCCGGAACGGGCCCAGGCTGTTCAGGCCCACCAGCCTGTCTGACCTGTCGACCGCCGAGCCCGTGTAGTGTTCCCGGTAGAGTTCCGCGTTGTACTCCGCCGTGCCTTCGGTCATCCACCACGCTGAAGCGCGGGACACACCGGCTGAGCGGAGGATGTTGAATTGAAGGAGATGGCCATACTCATGGGCGAGTACGTCCCGCAGTTCAACGTCGAATCGCGACTCGGCCACTGCAATACCAGCGACGAAGGCCAGCAGCCCCTCCTCGAGCGTGTGCGTGACAAAGCCGCCTTCCCAGCCCGCGTCGAACATTGACGAGCCCCCGGTCAATTCGCGGTAGCGGACATCGGCAACACTCAGATCCGGAGAGATGTACATCGTGAATTCCGGCACCACGACGCTGTAGCGGTCGTCGAAGAAGCTCATCACGTCCTCGACCGCCCTGCGAATCTCCGCCTGCCGCTCCTCTGACACGTCGCCGACGAACACGACCTGCTGCGAGGCGGTGAGCCTGACAGTCGGCGTCGGTTCGGGCGTTGGCGTTGGCGTCGGTGTAGGCGTGGGCGTGGGCGTCGGCGTCGGCGTCGGAGTCGGTGTAGGCGTGGGCGTGGGCGTCGGTGTAGGCGAGGGCGAGGGCGTCGGTGCAGGCGAGGGCGAGGGCGTTGGTTCGGGCGAGGGCGAGGGCGTCGGTGTGGGCGAGGGCGAGGGCGTTGGGGTCGGCGTGGGCGAGGGAGTCGGCGTGGGCGAGGGAGTCGGTGCGGCCGTTGGGGTTCGCGTCGGGGTCGCGGTAGGTGGGGCCGTAGCGGTTGCAGTTGGCGTGGCCGTGGGAGTGGGCGAAGGCGTGGCGGTCGGCGTGGCCGTCGGCGCAGGCGTGGCCACGGGCGTGGCCGCGCTGCGGACCGGCTCCGCACCCCCGTCGCCGCCGCCCGTGCAGCCCACGAGGATCAGCCCGAGGACCGCGAGCGCTAAGACCCGGCGCACCACGTTCATCATCCCGCGCAGCCTACACGCTGCGTTCGGGCGGGCGCGGCCGCCGCGCGTAGCCTCGAGGCCCGCGCTACCCCCGGGGCAGCGCGAGGCCGCGGGTGGCGATGATGTTGCGCTGGATCTCGCTCGTGCCGCCGCCGATCGTCGAGGAGACGGCTTGCAGGTAGCGCTGCGCCGCCGCGCCGTGCTGGCCCTCCTCGCGGCGCTCGTCCCAGAGGTTGCCGTAGAGCCCGAGCAGCGACATGTGCAGCTGCGCGATGCGCTGCGCCATCTCCGAGTTGAAGAGCTTCGCGACCGAGGCCTCCATGTTCGGGACCAGCCCCTGCGCCTGCATCGTCATGATGCGGAACGAGAACAGCATCCCCACCTCCGCGTCGACCGCTCGGTCGGCGAAGTTCGCGCGTAGCATCGGCCGCTCTGCGATGCGCGTCTGCTCCTCGGGCAGTTCGTTGGCGAGGTCGACGATGCGGCTCACCTGGCGGCTGGCGCCGATCGAGTTGCCGATGCCCGAACGCTCGAAGTCGAGCAGGGTGGCGGCGGCGTACCAGCCGCGGTTCTCCTCGCCGATCATGTTGGCGGCGGGGATGCGCACGTCCTCGAAGAAGACTTCGTTGAAGCTGTGACGGTCCGCCATGTTGACCAGCGGGCGCACGCTGATGCCCGGCAGGTCCATGTTCATCCAGAAGAAGGAGATGCCGCGGTGCTTCGGCGCGTCCGGGTCCGTGCGGGCGATGAAGTACATGCCGTCCGCCTTGTGGGCGCGGCTGGTCCAGATCTTCTGCCCGCTGATCACGAAGTCGTCGCCCTCGCGCTTCGCGCGCGTCTGCAGCGAGGCGAGGTCGGAGCCGGCGCCCGGCTCGGACCAGCCCTGGCACCACTCGAACTCGTCCGCGAGGATCTTCGGCAGGTGCTGCTGCTTCTGCTCCTCGCTGCCGGTCAGGATCAGCGTCGGGCCGAACATCATGACGGCGATGCCGAGCAGCCCGGAGACGGTACCGATGCGTTCGGCCAGCTCCTGGTTAAGGATGAACTGCTCCGTGACCGTCAGCCCGAGGCCGCCGTACTCCTCGGGCCAGTGCGGCCCGAGCCAGCCGCGTTCGGCGAGCGCCTTGCGCCAGCGCTGGCTCGCGTGCTCGGAGGCGTCGGAGCCGGCAGGCTCCATCAGCGGGTCTTCACCGGGCCGCTCGGCGACCGCCGCGGTGTCCTCGATGAAGTCGCGCACCCTGGCGCGGAACGCCGCCTGATCGGGAGTGTCCATGAAGTCGACCATCGCGCGCCTCCTGCCTCGCCTGCGAGCATAGCGGCCCCCGCATCTACGCGGGACGCGAGGCGGCGCGGGCGGTCACGCAGCGCCAGCGGTGCGGTAAGGTGCGCGTCAAGAGGGAGGCATGAGATGGCCCGACCCGAGCGAATGACGTTTGGCGTCTTCCTGGCGCCGTTCCACCCCACCAACGAGAACCCGACGCTCGCCTTCGAGCGCGACCTGCAGCTGCTCGAGTGGCTCGACGCGCTCGGCTACGACGAGGCGTTCATCGGCGAGCACCACAGCGCGGGCTGGGAGACGATCGCCAGCCCCGAGGTGTTCATCGCCGCCGCCGCCCAGCGCACGCGCTACATCCGCTTCGGCACCGGCGTCGTGAGCATCCCCTACCACCACCCGTTCATGGTCGCCGACCGCATGGTGCTGCTCGATCACCTGACGAGGGGTCGCGTGATCCTCGGCGTCGGGCCGGGGGCGCTGGCCACCGACGCCTACATGATGGGCGTCGACCCGTCGCGGCAGCGCGAGATGATGGACGAGGGCCTGGGCGTCATCAAGCGGCTGTTCACGGAGACCGAGCCGTTCAGCGTGAAGAGCGACTGGTTCGAGCTGAACGACGGGATGCTCCAGATCCGGCCCTACCAGCATCCCTCGATCCCGCTCGTGGTCGCCTCGGTGCAGACGCCGGCGGGGGTGACGACGGCCGGCAAGCACGGCGCGGGGGTGCTCTCGCTGAGCACGCCGCGCGGGATGGTGCGCGAGACCTCGCTCGCCGAGCTGTGGTCGATCGCCGAGCTGACCGCCGAGGAGTACGGCAACGAGATGCGCCGCGAGGAGTGGCGGCTCTCGATCCCGATTCACCTCGCGGAGAGCCGCGAGGAGGCGATGGAGGACGTGCGCCGCGGCCACGCGCGCGTGACTCGCGAGTACTTCGCCGCGACGCTCGGCCACGCCGCGCCCGACGTGGCGGACGACTGCCTGCTGGAGTACGTGATGGAGCGCCACGGCGTGATCGTCGGCACGCCCGACGACATGATCGAGGCGCTGGAACGGCTGCAGGAGATCAGCGGCGGCTTCGGTGGCATGCTCGCGCGCGTCGAGGACTGGGCGCCGCGCGAGAAGATCCTGCGCAGCTACGAGCTGCTGGCCCGCTACGTGATGCCGCACTTCCAGGGCAGCGTCGCCGCGCTGCAGCGCTCCAACAAGTGGGCGCGCGACAACCGCGAGCCGATCTACGAGCGCCGCGTGCTCGGCGTCCGCACCGCGACCGAGGCCTACTACGGGGGCAACTCCTCGGGCGACGGCTCGTAGCCCGGTGCCGGCCACATCGGGATCACGCCGCGGATCGCACCGCGGCTCGTGACGCCCTCGGGGCGCGCATTGCTCCGCCCCTCGTGCTGCGCCAGAATGCCGGGGCGCGTCTGGCCGGTCGCCAGCACGCGCACCCGAGGACCGATGAGGCGACAGGCGGGGCGATGAGCGAGACCTGGTACATCGACGACGAAAGCCAGTACGTGAAGGTGATCAAGGACGCGCCGGTTGCGCGGGTCGTCCTCAACCGCCCGGAACGGCTCAACTGCTGGCTCACCGGCCAGGAACTGGAGATCGCGAGGGCCTTCGAGGAGCTCAACGGCAAGGCGCACGAGGACGTCAAGGTCGTCATCTTCCGCGGCGAGGGCCGCAGCTTCTCCAGCGGCTACGACGTCACCGAGCTGGGCACGCAGTACTGGGAGGATGGCGAGGACACGAAGAGCCGCCCCTCGCAGCGCCGTCGCCTGCAGGTCGACGCCGAGGGCCGCAACGTGCTGCGCGCCATCTTCCAGTCGCGGAAGGCGGTGATCGGCGAGCTCAAGGGCTACGTGCTCGGCGGCGCCTTCGAGTTCGTGCTCGGCTGCGACATCCTGATCGCCGCCGAGGGCACGATCATCGGCAGCCCGCCGGCGCGCATGGTCGCGGCGGCGGGCATGAGCAGCGCCTTCAGCATCCTCCGCCTCGGCTCCGCGCTCTACTCGGAGATGATGCTGCTCGGCCGCTTCATCAGTGCCGAGGAGGGCTACGAGCGCGGGCTGATCAACCGCGTCGTCCCGCTCGAGGACCTCGAGGACACGACACAGGCCGCGGCGGATCTCGCCAGCCTGATCCCCGCCGACGGCATCGCCATCCACAAGCTGCAGTCGCGGCTCGCCTACAACATGCTCGGCTTCGAGTCGACGCTGGCGGCCTCGAACATGTCGCACACGCTGCAGGTGCAGCAGCGCCTCGGCGAGCACGACTGGAACCTGTTCACGGAGCGCCGCGACTACGGCGCGAAGGAGGCCTACCGGCGGCGCGATCAGCGCTTCCGTGACGCCGTCCAGCGCTTCAACCCGCGCGGCCCCATCATCTAGCCGTATCTAGCCAGGCGGACGCTACTGCGAGGCGCCACGAGCTGCGTCCCGCGGGATTGGAGCGCATCGAGGTGAGCGACGATGTGAACGGTCGGGCGGTGGGCGAGGCTCGCGGCCAGAACACCCGGCTCTCGGACGTCGTCGCGGTCGAGCTCGGCGAGGGCCTCGCCGCGGCCTACTGCGGACGCTGGCTGCGCCTGCACGGCGCGACGGTCATCAAGATCGAGGACGCGACCACGGGCGGCGATCGGCTGCGGCGCGAGGATCTGACGGCGGACGGCTGGCGCCGCTCGAACCGCCGCTCGATGTTCGCCGCCCTCCACGCCGGCAAGGAGAGCGTCTCGCTCGACTACGACAGCGACGAGGGCCAGTCCGAGCTGCACGACCAGCTCTTCCGCGCGAACGTCGTCATCTCCAGCTTCACGCGCGACGAGCTGCTGGAGCGCGGGCTGAGCGAGGCGCTGTTCGACCTGCCCGGCGACCGTGTCGCCGTCTCCTGCACGCCGTTCGGCCTCGACGGCCCCTACGCCGACTACCAGGCGACCGACGAGGTGCTGCTCGCCTACGGCGGCTCGATGAGCACGCTGGGCCAGTCGAAGGGACCGCCGCGCCACGTGCGCGTGCCGATGGCGGACTTTGTCGGTGGCGTCTTCGGCTTCCAGTCGGCGCTGCTCGGGCTGCTCAACCCGGCGGCGGGCAAGGTCTTCGATGTCTCGGTCGCCGACTGCCTCGCCGCCAACCTCGAGCGCGTCACGATGTTCTTCTCGCACCTCGGGCTGATCCACCTGCGCGGGCACGGCATGCACCGCCACTTCGCCGGCCACCCGGGCGGGCTCTACCCCTGCAAGGACGGCTACGTGATGGTCGCGATGGCCGGATCGCCGATCCAGATGATGGCGCTGCTGGTCGAGCAACCGGAGCTCGAGGATCACCCGCTCTTCCAGGACCGCCTCGAACGGCACCGCCGGCCGGACGAGTTCGACGAGCTGATCCTGCCCTGGTTCCTCGCCCACGACGCCGAGGAGATCGTGACGAAGGCGCACGAGCTGCGGATGCCCTTCGGCTACGTGCTGCGGCCCTCGGAGCTGCTGACGGACACGCAGCTCGCGCATCGCCAGAGCCTCGTCGAGGTTGCCGTACCGGGCCTCGACGAGCCGGTGCGGATGCCGGGCCTGCCCTATCGCTATCGCGAGTTCGACGCCGAGGGCGTCACGCTCGAGCCGCTGGAGACGCCCTCATGACAGACGAGCCGATGAGCGACGAACCGATCTACCAACCGCTCGCGGGTGTGCGCGTCCTCGACCTCACGGGGCAGTACGCGGGCTCGCAGATCACGCGCATCCTCGCCGACCTCGGCGCCGAGGTGAACAAGGTCGAGGCCGCCCGCCACATCGACATGGTCTCGCGCGGCCTCGTGCCGACGGACAACCTGCCGACGAACCACTGGTGGACGCGCGCGGCCTACTGGGCGGAGCGCAACATCAACAAGCGCGGCATCACCATCGACCTCACCCAGGACGAGGGCAAGGAAGTCTTCTACGACCTGCTGGACGTCTCGGACATCATCGCCGAGAACTACACGCCGAGGGTGATGCGCCACTTCGGCTTCGAGTACGAGCAGTTGAAGGCGCGCAAGCCGCGGCTGATCCACGTCTCGCTCTCCGGCTACGGCCAGGAGGGCCCGCTCGCGAACGCGCCGGCCAACGCCTTCGGCATGCTCGCCGCGGCCGGCCTCGCCTACGCGATGGGCGAGCCGGGACCGGACCCGTACCTGCCGACGACCTCGCTCGCGGACATGTACGCCGGCATCAGCACGGTCGGCTCGATCCTCGTGGCGCTGCGCCGCGTGCGCCTCACGGGCCTCGGCGAGCGCATCGACATGGCCGGCCGCGAGGGCGGAATGCCGATGGCCGCCAGCTTCGTGGTCGGCTCCCAGCTCCCGCCGGAGCAGCCGGGCGAGCGCGTCTACTCGACCGTGATCCTTGCCTGCGCCGGCGAGGAGGAGTGGCTCGTCGTCTGCTACCGCGACGCCGACGAGTGGGCGCAGCTCTGCGCCGTGCTCGGCATCGCCGACCCGCCGGACCCGCCCGCCGACCCGGACGACCCGCCGCAGGAGGTCGTGCGCGCCGCCGCCGCGGCCGACCGGCACGAGGCCGCCGCCGCGCTCCAGGCGGCGGGCGTCGCCGCCGCGCCGGTGCAGACCGGGCGCGACATCCTGCTCGACCCGCACTTCGAGGAGCGCGACATCTACGCCGTCTGCCGCCACCCCGATCCGGAGATCGGCGCTCGCCCATTCGGGCGCGCCTTCCCCGTGCGCGTGCTGGGCGCGCGCGGCGCGGAGCTGCGCGACCCGCCGCGCGACCTCGGGCGCGACAACCGCGAGGTCTTCGGCGAGGTCCTCGGCTACTCCGAGGAGCGCATCGACGCGCTCTACGAGGCGGGCATCGCGGCGGAGCAGCCGAGCACGCGCTTCGGCCGCGCCTGGGCGACGCCGATCGATACCGAGGCGATGATCCACGACGGCGGAGCGCTGCCCGCGCCCGACTACCTCGAGGTGCTCAGCGAGCGCTTCGGCGAGCGCATCGGACCGCTGCGCTGGCCGGAGGAAGGGACGTAACGGCAATGCCCTTCGCGGAATCGGCAGGCGCGCACCTCCACTGGGAGCGGCATGGCGAGGACGGGCCGGCGCTCGTGCTCTCGACGGGTCAAGCGGTGCCTGCGTCGCTCTGGGGCGAGCTCATTTCGTTGCTGGCGCCGCGCTTCCGCCTCGTGACCTACGACCAGCGCGGCATCGGCGAGAGCGAGGCGCTGTCCGAGAGCTGCACGATGGAAGACGCGGCCGACGATCTGCAGGCAGTGATCGGCGCCGCCTTTGGCGACGAGCCGGTGATCTCGCTCGGCCACGCCTCGGGCGGCTGGGTCGCCGCCGTCCACGCAATCAACCACCCGGAGGCGGCGCGCGCGCTGGTGCTCTGTAGCGTCGTCGGCATCTTCGCCCCGCCGCCGGGCCTGCCGCAGCAGGGCCTGCGCATCAACCCGAAGCGGGTCGAGTACGAGGAGTACAAGGCGCAGCTCGGCCCGCTCTACACCGGCATGGGCTACGCCGACACGCCCGAGGGTGACGCCTTTCTGCGCGAGTACTACGCCGCCGGCCGCGCCCGCAGCGGCCCGAGCTGGCACGGCTACGCGATGCGCGACGTGGACCGCATGCGCTACTGGGGGAAGTGGACGCAGCCGACGCTGCTGCTCTACGGCACCCACGATCGCCTCGGCGTGCCGGAGCACGGCTACGAGCTGCTGCGCGTGCTGCCCGACTCGGAGCTGCACTGGTTCTACCCGGCGGGCCACTTCCTGCCGCGCGAGCAGGCGGCCCCCACCGCCGAGCGCATCATCGACTGGGCGAGCCGCCTCGAGGGCTGACCGGACTCCCTCTCCCCTTGCGGGAGAGGGCGGGGGTGAGGGGTCCGCCGCGCGCCAGCGTGGCGGGATGGAGCCGCACGCCCCGATCGGATCGGAGCACGCGCTGCGCGCGGCTCCGGGCCCACCCACCCGCCCTCGGATGTTCTTTCCGTGGGGGCGCAGCCCCCACGCCCCCGCCGGATCAGCGCACGCGGCGTGGCCCTCGCGGGCGCACCGAACTCCCGATGGCGTCCGGCTCCCTCGCCCCGAGGGAGAGGGTGGGGGTGAGGGCGTTCCGCTGCCCGCCGGGCGAGAAGGCGCCGAGGGCGCACCGAAGCTCCGAGGGCGAGCGCGTGTCCCCTGTGGGGGGCGCAGCCCCCCACACCCCCATCCCGGAGGAGCGTGCGCTGCGCGCCGCTCCGGCCCACCCACCCGCCCTCGGATGTTCTTCATGTGGGGGCGCAGCCCCCACGCCCCCGCCGGATCAGCGCACGCGGCGTGGCCCTCGCGGGCGCAATGTGCTTTCGAGGGCGTTCCGGCTCCCTCGCCCCGAGGGTTAGGGTGGGGGTGAGGGCGTTCCGCCGCCCGCCGGGCGAGAAGGCGCCGAGGGCGCACCGAACTCCCGGGGGCGCACGTCCGGCTCCTCAATGGGGCCTCACTGGGTCCCTGGGTAGCACGGGCCCATCACCCCCCGGAGAGAAACAATCGGGGCAGTGGCGAGCCGCGCGCAGCGCGCGCTCGTCCCAGTCCGAGGCAGCACCAGCAGCGAGGGCGCGCGAGCTCTCGCCTGCGCAGCGTGGACGCGGGGGGTGTGGGGGGCGCAGCCCCCCACAGAGGAAACAATCCGGGGCGGGTGGGTGGGGAGCAGCGCGCAGCGCGCGCTCGTCCGAGTCCGAGTCGGCACCCAGGCTGCGAGGACGCGCGAGGCCTTGCCTGCGCAGCTCGCACGTGGGGGTGTGGGGGGCGCAGCCCCCCACAGAGAAAAACAATCCGGGGCGGGTGGGTGGGCCGAGCGGCGCGCAGCGCACGCTCCTCCGAGACCCGAGTCAGCAGCCAGCTGCGAGGGCGGCGAGCCCTCGCGAGGGCGGCCTGCTAGCGCTGCCCGAGCCCGAGACCGCCGAGGATCGAGCCTTCGCCTTGAGAATTGCCGCCGGCCCGCGGTGCGTTCGCCAGGATGCGGTTCGCCAGCCGCGAGAAGGGCAGCGACTGCAGCCAGACCCGCCCGTGCCCGGAGAGACTCGCGAGGAACAGTCCCTCACCTCCGAAGAACTGCGACTTGAGGTTGCCTGCCCGCTCGATCTGGTAGTCGATCCCGGGCTCCAGCGCGACCAGGCAGCCCGTGTCGACGAGCAGCTTGTCGCCCTCGAGGCGCTTCTCGATCACCGTGCCGCCGACGGACAGGAACGCCATGCCGTCCCCCTGCAGGCGCTGCAGGATGAAACCCTCGCCGCCGAACAGCCCGACGCCGAGGTTGCGGCGGAAGGCGATGTCGATCTTCGTGCCGAGCGCGGCGCAGAGAAAGGCGTCCTTCTGGGCGATGATCTCGCCGCCCAGATCGTCGAGGTCGATCGGCACGATCTTGCCGGGGAACTCGGCGGAGAAGGCCACCAGCTGCTTGCCGCGGCCCGTGTTCGTGAAGTGCGTGATGAAGAGCGACTCGCCCGCCAGCGCGCGCTTGCCGGCGTCCTTGAGCTTGCCGAACAGCCCCTTCTCCGGCTCCGCACCGTCGCCCATCTTCGTCTCGAACGTGATCCCGGATTCGAGGAACATCATCGCCCCCGCCTCGCCGATCACCGTCTCGCCGGGGTCCAGCTCCACCTCGACGAACTGCAAGTCGTCCCCGTGGATCCGGTAGTCGACCTCGTGACTGCGCTGCGCCATCGCCGTGGTCCTCTCCTGCTCGCCAACATCCCCGCCGACTCTGCTGTATCCATTGTCGCGCACGGCGACCCGCCGTGCGCGGCTCCCGAGGCCCCGCGAGGCCGATCGCGCGCCACCGGGCCGCATCGCGCGTACCATCGCGCGATGCGCATCGCCGTCCTCTCCGACACGCATCTGCCGAGCACGATCCGCCACCCCGGCCTGCTGGGCGGCACGCTCGAGGAGCACCTCGCCTCGGTCGACCTGATCCTCCACGGAGGCGATGTCACGGAGCCGTCCGTGCTCGACTGGTGCGAGCAGTTCGCGCCGGTGCGCTGCTCGCTCGGCGCGCACGACCACTTCGAGGACGAGCGCTGCGCCCCCGTCCAGCAGATCGAGCACGCGGGCTGGCGGATCGGCATGGTCCACGACGTGGAGGCGATCCCGCCCGGCATCGATACCCCTCGCGATCTCGCGCGAGCGATCTACGGCAACGCCGACCTCGACGTGCTGATCGCCGGCGACTCGCACTACGAGCGGCTCGAGTACCGCGACGGCGTGCTGCTGCTCGACCCGGCGAGCCCGAGCTTCCCTCACCACCGCACGACGCGCCTCGGCGCGATCGCGCTGCTCGAAGTGGAGCCGGACCTGCTGCGCGCCGAGATCGTCCTGATCGGCGAGACCGAGGGCGCGCCGAACCCCTGCACTGCCGCCTCCGTCGCCATCGAGCGCGGCCGGCTCGTCGAGGCCTCGCTGGCCGGCGAACCCGTCGAGGCGATCGCCTGGCGTCCGGCGGGCGCGCCGCCGCTGCGGGTGTAGAGGGGTTGGGGCCGCCCGCAACAGCGCCGCTTGCTATCCTCGGCGGCGCGGGCGAGGAGGCCTGATGCGCGCAGAGATCGTCTCCATCGGAACCGAGATCCTGCTCGGCGAGATCGTCGACACCAATGCGGCCTTCATCGCCTCGCAACTGCCGGAGTTCGGCATCGACCTGCTGCACGTCTCGCAGGTCGGCGACAACCCCGCGCGGCTGCGCGAGGTGCTGGCCCGAGCCTGGGAGCGCTCGGACCTGACGATCGCCAGCGGCGGCCTCGGCCCCACCGAGGACGACGTCACCCGCGAGGCCGTCGCCGCCGTCCTCGGCGAAGAGGTCCATGTCGACGACGAGCAGCGCGCACTGCTGGAACAGCGCTTCGGCCACCGTGGGGCGGGGCTCGTCGAGCGCAACATGAAGCAGGCCTGGCTGATCCCCTCGTCGCGGGCGATCCCCAACCCGCGCGGCACCGCGCCCGGCTGGTGGGTGGAGCGAGACGGCCACGTGATCGTGCTGATGCCCGGCCCGCCCCAGGAGATGACCTACATGTGGGAGCAGGAGGTCGCGCCCGGCCTCGAACGGCTCGCCGACTCGATCCTCGTCTCCCACACGCTCAAGACCGCCGGCCTCGGCGAATCGACCGTCGACCAGATGCTTGCGGACCTGCTGGACAGCGCGAACCCCTCGATCGGCATCTACGCGCGCCGCGACGGCGTGCACGTGCGGCTCAGCGCGAAGGCCGCGACGCGCGAGGAGGCGTGGCGGCTGATCGACCCGCTCGGCGACCGCGTGCGCGGCATCCTCGGCCGCTTCGTCTGGGGCGAGGACGAGGACACGCTGGCGGCGGGCATCGGCCGGCTGCTGCGTGATCACGGCATGACGCTGGCGGTGATGGAGTCGGCGACGGGCGGGGCGATCGCGAGCGCGATCACGGACGTGGCGGGCTCCTCGGACTACTTCCGCGGCAGCCTGGTCACCTACGCCACCGAGGTGAAGATCGCGCACGGCGTGCCCGCCGAGGTGCCCGCGATGCACGGCGTGATCTCGCGCGAGACGGCGGAGGCGATGGCCGCGGCGGCGCGCGAGCAGCTGGGCGCCCACCTCGGTCTCGGCCTCACGGGCATCGCCGGCGGCGACGAGATCGAGGGCCAGCCGCCGGGCACGATGCACATCGCGCTGACGGACGGCGAGCGCGTGGAGTACGAGACGTACGCCTACTACCAGGGCCGCGACGCGGCCAAGCGCCGCGCCACCACGGTCGCGCTGGACCTCGTGCGGCGCTGGCTGCTGGCGGTGTGAGGGGTGCGGCTACGCTGTGTCGCTGCTGAGCGCGTCGAGCCGGGCGGCCAACTCGTCCCAGCCGATGTCACCTTCGCGGTACTCGCAGTCCCACAGCTCGAGACTGCCGAGCAGATCGGCGACGGCGGGCTGCGGCCGCACAGCGTCGGACCAGTCTACCGAGGCGAGGAAGTCGGGCAGGCGATAATCGCCCGGGCCGTCGGCGAGCGTCTGGCGGATGGCGTCCGCCACGTCGGCATCCGTCGGCGGGAGTGTGATTGACGTCATGTCGCCTCCCGTCGATGCCGGTGACGCGCGTCCGGCGCGTGCGTCCTGGAGTGTACCCGCATGACTGACCCGCTCCCCCTCCCCCTCGGCGACAACGCGGCCTACGCGCTGCCGCTCGCCGAGGGCGGCGTGCTGCTCGTCGACGCGGGGCCGGACATACCGAGCGCCGAGGATGGGACCGGCCACAGCCGTGGGACGTGGGGGGAGGCCGTCGCGCTGCTGGCGGCGAGCGGACTCTCGCCCGCCGACGTGCGGGCGGTGCTGATCACGCACTGGCACCTCGACCACTCCGGGCTGGCCCGGCGCTGGGCCGCCGAGGGCGCGCGCATCCTCGCCGGCGCGGCCGACATCGAGGCGATCACGACCGGCCAGGCCTGGAACGACGACCGCATCGAGACGCGGCTGCGCACGCTGATCGAGCACGGCTGCCCGCCCGATCTCGCCGCCCGCTTCGGGCAGCCGACGCGTCGCCGGCCCCCCGCCTACCGCTGGCTGGCCTGCCCGCGCGATGCCGTCGAGGCGGTCGCCGACGGCGCGGAGTTCGTCCTCGAGGGCGGCGCGCGGCTGCGCGTGGTCGCCTCGCCGGGGCACACGCCCGGCAACCTCGTCGCCTTCGTCGAGGCGACGGGCGACCTCTACTCCGGCGACACGCTGCTGCCGCACACGACGCCGACGCCGGGGCTGCACTTCCCCTCGGCCGGCGGACCCGCAGCCAGTGGCGGCGCGCCGGGCGAGCGCTGGCCCTCGCTGCCGCCGTTCGTGGCGTCGGTGGCGCGGCTGCGCGGGCTGGGCGTGCGGCGCGTGCTGCCGGGGCACGGCGCGCCCGTCGAGGGCGAGGCGGCGGAGCGGCTGTTCGTGCGCTTCGAGCGGCATCACGAGCGTCGCCAGGCGCGGGTCCGCGCGCTGCTCGAGGAGCGGCCGGACAGCGCCTTCGGCCTCGTGCGGCGGCTCTTCCCGCACCTCCCCGACTCGCGCCTCGCGCAGGCGCTGACGGAGCTGATCGGCCAGCTCGACGTTCTCGTCGCCCGCGGCGACGCGCTCGCCGAGCCTCGCGACGGCGTGCTCGTGCACCGCCTCGCGCGGTAGGGCTGCGGCCCGCTACTCCTCGAGCCGCACGCCGCCGGAGTACCAGCGCAGGTACTCCGTGCTCGCCCAGCCCTCGAGGCCGTCGTCGGTGCGGAGGTGGAACCACGGGTCGTAGGTCCACCCGCCCGAGACGTACGAGACGGCCTCGGCGACCGTGCCGTCTGGGAGGCAGGCAAGGACCGGCGCGTCGAGCGAGTAGTCCTCGCGGAGGTTCAGGCACGTGTCGACGACGACCTCGACGAGGGCCCGATCCTCGAGGGGAGGCAATTCGATCACAGGGCTGAAGGTAGGCGGCTCGGCACGGGACAAGCCGTGCAGTATGTGGAGGAACGTGGTCCGGACACGAAGGGTATCGCCAATGGCGCCCCATCCGGCAACGTCATCCAGGATGAGAACAGCCCCGTCGCTCGGATCGGGAATGGGTGCGCTCGGTTCTCCGAAGGAGAAGGACGCGGCCACCGCGCCCGCCTGGTCGAGGGCCTGCAACGGGTAGTAGGAGAAGAAGCGATCGGGGTCGTCCGGTGCGGGCCGGCCTGGAGCCCGCTCCCACCCTCCACCGAGCGTCGCGACGTACGGACCGCGGTGCGTACCCACGACGATTCCAGAGCCATCGGCGAGCCAGAGGTTGGTGGGCTCCGATTCGGACCATGGTAGGTGCACGCCCAGAGCACGCAGGATCTCCTCGCCGGTCGCCGCGTTGAACACGCTCGCGACGGGAGTTCCAGAGGAGGTCGCGCTGGCGAGCAGGCGCCCGTCTGGAGAGATCCGGTGCAGGGAGTTGAGAGGGGATAGGAAGGTGCCGAGACTGCCGGGCGCGTAGCACGCCCGGGGAATCGTGCGATCAGACAGGAGCGTGCCCCTGAGGTCGTAGCGAACCACGCGACATGTCGCATCGCCCGTATCGGCGATGAATGCAACGAGGTCGTCCCGGAGTTCGATTCGATAGGGAACGTCGCCCGACTTGTACGTGCTCGTCCTCCACGGAAGCACCCACGAGTGGACCTCGGGGTTGGCCTCGTCTTCGAGGTTCACGAGGTGGAAGCGGTCGCCCGGCTCACATTCGACGCACTCGCGGATGAGGATGTAGCCGCCGTCGGGGCTGGTGAAGCGCTCTCCCGGTGGAAGGTCGAGCCGCGCCACGGGCCGCAGATCGGCGTCCATCGCCACGAAGGCGCCGGAACTCGCGAGGCGGAAGAGGAGCCGTTCGCCGGAGCCGGTTCCCCACCAGCGATCGAACTCGATCCTGCTCCGATCCAATGCATACGTGCGGCCGGTGTGCCGGTCGTACAGGATCCCGTGGGCTGCCCAGCTCACGAAGCGGTTGCTCGGCGAGACATCGAGATCATCGCTGGCCCGGCTGGCCGCCGAGCGCTCCTCCTCGGACAACGCAGCGAGCGAGCGCACCCAGCTCTCGACCTCGCCCGACTCCACGTCGAGCAGGAACAGGCCGGGGTCCCATGGCGCCTCCTCGCCCGCGGGGTAGCGGACGTGCGTGAGGCCGGCCGCCGCCAGCGCCTCGGCCGTGTCGACCTCGCGGATGCCGAGGTCCTCGGCGGTGATCAGCGGCGCCGGGGTTGCGGTTGGAGTTGGCGCCGGGGTTGCGGTAGGCGTCGGCGGGGGCGTCGCGGTGGGTGTGGGCGAGGGCGTCACGGTCGCCGTCGGCGTGGGCGAAGGTGTCGCGGTTGGCGTGGGAGTGGCTGTCGGCGTCGCGACGATCGTCGGCGTGGGCGATGGCGTCGAGGTGGGAGTCGGAGATGGAGTCGCCTCGGGCGTGGGTGTCGGCGTCGCGGCGGGCGAGGCTGCCGCGGGCGGCGGGGGCTCCTCTGGCCCGCCCGTGCAGGCCGTCAGGGCGGCCGACAGCGAGAGCGCGAGGGCGGCCACGAGCAGGGGCGGCAGCGAACGGCGCACGTAGAGCGCAAGCATCGTGGTCCCCTCCCGGCTCCTTGGAGGTTAGACGACAGCCTTGCGGTGATGGTTCCAGCGAGCGGCAGGGTGCGTACCTCAGGAGTCAGTCGTGGGTCTGGCGAGCCCCCTCACCCCCGCCCTCTCCCCCAGGAGAGGGGGCCGGAGGGAGGGAGGCAGCGGACGGGGGTGCGGCGATGCGGGCCGCTATTCCTAGAGCCGCACGCCGTCGGAGTGCCGGCGCAGGCACTCCGCGCACGCTCAGCGCGTAGTATCGGAGCGCTGGCTGACGCCGCACGACGGACGTGGCGAGGAACGGCGACATGACCACAGTTGAACAATCCCGTGTGAGCAGCGGCTACACCGTCGTCGGCACACGGCCCATCCGCCACGATGGCTCGGAGAAGGTCACCGGCGAGGCCAGGTACGGAGCCGACATCCGGCTTCCCGGCATGCTCCACGGGAGGATCCTGAGGAGCCCGCACGCCCACGCGCGCATCAGGTCCATCGATACGAGCCGGGCGGAGGCGCTCCCGGGCGTGCTCGCCGTGATGACGTCAGCCGACGTTCCGATCATTGGCGATCAGGATCTCGACCTGGTGCTCACCCGCGGAAACATGCGGTTGATGGCCGAGCACGTCATGGCGAACAGGACGGCCCTGTACAAGGGGCATGCGGTAGCGGCGGTCGCCGCAAGCAGTCCCCATGTAGCCGAGGACGCCCTGGCCCTGATCGACGTGGACTACGAGGTGCTCCCGGCGGTCCTGTCGCTGGCCGAGGCCACGGCGGACGACGCGCCCATCATCCACGAGGACATGACGACCTTCTTCAGGCTCGCGCGCTTCGCCCGGGGGGACGACACCGGGGTTCGCGGCAATGTCGCCTCCCACATCCAGCACAAGCTCGGCGATGTCGAGGAGGGCTTCAGGCAGGCCGATGTGGTCGTGGAGCGTGAGTTCTTCACGGAGACTGTCCACCAGGGGTACATCGAGCCTCACGCGGCCACAGCCACCTGGGCACGTGACGGCCGCCTCACTGTCCACACCTGTACCCAGGGGGCCTTCCCGATCCGCGCGGCCACCGCCGCGATGTGCAACCTGCCCGAGTCAATGGTGAAGGTGGTGCCGACCGAGATCGGCGGTGGGTTCGGGGCCAAGCTCGTGGCCTACGTGGAGCCCGTCGCCGCGATCCTCTCCCGCAGGAGCGGCCGGCCCGTGCAGGTCGTGATGACCCGGAAAGACGTCTTCGAGGGCACCGGCCCCGCCTCGGCGACCCATGCGCGCACGAAGATCGGCGCGACCAGGGACGGCAGGATCACTGCCGCGCAGCTCACGCTGACCTTCGAGGCCGGCGCCTTCCCCGGCTCGGCCGTCGGCGGGGGCACGCTCTGCGCCACCGGTCCGTACAACATCGAGAATCTCCTGGTCGACGGCTACGACGTGGTGGTCAACAAGAACAAGACCCAGGCCTACCGCGCGCCGGGACAGCCGCAGGGCGCGTTCGCCGTTGAACCCGTCATCGACGAGCTTGCGGAGATGCTGGGCATCGACCCCCTTGAGTTCCGTCTCCTGAACGCTGCCAGGCAGGGTGACCGGATGCCCAACGGCGTCGCGCACCTCCGCCTGGGTATTGAGGAGATGGAAGAGGCAATGAAGGCCCACGACCACTACAGCGCGCCGCTTGGCGGCCCCAACCGCGGGCGAGGCGTGGCCGTCGGCTTCCGCTGGCAGGGAGGCCAGAGCTCGGCGGCGACGATCCATGTGAACAGCGACGGCACCATCAACCTCGTCACCGGCTCGGTGGACATCGGAGGTTCCCGCACCGCCGTGGCGATGCAGGCCGCCGAGGTCCTGGGCCTGAGCGCCGAAGATGTGACGCCTACGGTGGTCGACACCGACACCATCGCGTTCACCGGCGCGACCAGCGGCAGCCACACGGCCTTCGACACGGGCCTCGCGGCGATCGAGGCGGCAGAGGAAGTGATCCGGCAGATGAGCGCGCGGGCGGCGGCGATCCGGGAGGTTCCGGAACACGACGTGACCTTCGCGGACGGCACGTTCAGCTGCGCCGGGAATCCGGCGGCGACCTTCACGTTCAGGGAGCTGGCGGCCGAGTTGCCGGGCAGCGGCGGCCCGGTGACCTGCTCGGTCTCGGTCCCGAGCACGGGCGTCGGCCCGGTCATCGCGGGCAACATCGTGGACGTCGAGGTCGACCCCGAGACCGGCAAGGTGCAGATCCTGCGCTACACCGCGTTCATGGACGTGGGCACGGCGGTGCATCCCGGCTACGTCGAAGGCCAGATCCAGGGCGGCACCGTGCAGGGCATCGGCTGGGCGCTGAACGAGGAGTACTACTACGACGCCCAGGGGGCGATGCTGAACAGCAGCTTCCTCGACTACCGGATGCCCACGACGCTGGACGTGCCGATGGTCGAGCCGGTCATGATCGAGGTGCCCAACCCCCGCCATCCGTTCGGTCTGCGCGGCGTTGGCGAAGCCTCGATCATCCCGCCGCTCGCCGCCGTCGCGAATGCGGTATCGCACGCCATCGGGGTGCGCATCAACAGGCTGCCGATCACCCCCGGAGCGGTCCTCGAAGCGATCGAGTCGAAGGGATCACGCTGAGCGCGCCGTTCGCGGTCTGAGCGCGCCCGTCGCGGCGAACTCTCGCGCCCGCTACTCCTCGAGCCGCACGCCGTCGGAGTGCCAGCGCAGGTACTCCGCGCTCGCCCAGCCCTCGAGGCCGTCGTCGGTGCGGAGGTGCGTCCAGGAGGTCTGGAAGTCGCCCGTCTCTACCACCGTGCCGTTTGGGAGGCAAGTGAGGATCGTTGCGGTCAACGACGGCTCCTCGCGAAGATTGAGGCACGTATCGACGACGACCTCGACGAGCAGCCGGTCCTCGAAGGGCGGCTGCTCGATCACCGGCGCGAGTGGCAGCGGCGGATACACGTTCAGACCTTCCTGAGAGTGGAAGAAGGTCGTCCACACGCGCAGAGTGCCGCCGGTGGCGCCCCAGTCGGCGTGTTCCTCCCGGACGAGGAAAGCCTTGTACCCAGGATCGGGGATGGGTGCGCTGGGATCTCCGAAGGAGATGGATGTGAGCACGTCCCCCGCCCGGTTCGTGACCTGCGGAGGGTAGAGGGAGAAGAAGCGGCCGGGGTCGTCCCGGGAAGGCCATCCGGACGCCTGCTCCCACGCCCCTTCGATCGTCGCGATCCGCGGACCGCGGGGCGTGTATACCATCGTCCCGGAACTGTCGGCGAGCCACACGCCGGACTCGGCACCGTTGATCCCGAACTCGGCGAGCCCGAACGAATAGACGCTCTTGACGCGCAGGATCTCCTCGCCTGTTGCGGCGTCGAAGATTGACGAGATCCTGTCATCGGCAAACACGCTCGATGTCGTGGCAGCGAGCATGCGCCCGTCCGGAGAAATCCGAGGCAGGAGGCCAGGCCACGGACTCAGGCACGGGATCGTGCTATCGGACAGGAGCGCGCCACTCAGGCCATAGCGAACCACGCGGCACGAGCCGGAACCCGCATCGGCGACAAGCGCAACGAGATCGTCCAGGCGATCGATGCGGTAGAGGGGTTCTCCAGTCTTGCGGTGCCGAACGGTCTTCCATGGAAGCGTCCAGGTGTGCGTCGTGGGGCTCGCCTCATCTTCGAGATTCACGAGGTGGAAGCGGTCGCCCGGCTCACACCCGACGCACTCGTGCACGAGGATGTAGCCGCCGTTGGGGCTGGTGAAACGCTCTCCGGGCGGGAGCGTGAACCGCGCTACGGGCTGCATCTCGGCACTCATCGCCACGAAGGCGCCGGAGCTCGCGAGGCGGAAGAGGAGCCGTTCGCCGGACCCGGTTCCCCACCATAGATCGAACTCGATCCTGCCTCGGTCCCACACGTAGCTGCGCCCGGTGTGCCGGTCGTGCAGGGTTCCCTGGCCTGCCCAGCTCACGAAGCGGTTGCTCGGCGAGACGGCGATGTCGTCGCTAACGTTCCACGCTGTTCCACGCTCCTCCTCGGGCAGGCTGGCGAGCGAGCGTACCCACCCCTCGACAACTCCCGACTCCACTTCGAGCAGGAACAGCCCGGGGTCCCACGGCACTTCCTCGCCCGCCGCGTAGCGCACGTGCGTGAGCCCCGCCGCCGCGAGCGCCTCGGCCGTGTCGACCTCGCGGATGCCGAGGTCTTCCGCGGTGATTAGCGGCGCGGGCGTCGTGGCAGGCGTCGGCGTTGGCGTGGGCGTCACGGTGGGCGAGGGCGTCGAGGTTGGAGTCGGCGAGGGCGTCGCGGTCGGAGTCGGCGACGGCGTCCCGGTCGGAGTCGGCGAGGGTGTCTCGATGGGCGTGGGGGTAGGCGTCGCTGTCGGTGCGGGTGAGGGCGACGGGACGAGCGTTGGCGCGGGCGTCGCCACCACGGGCGACGGTGGGGCGTCGCCCGGCTCGCTGGTGCAGGCCGTCATCGAGAGCGCGAGGGCGGCCGCGAGCAAGACCGCCAGCGAACGCCGCGCGCAGCGCATGAGCATGTTGGCCCGCCCGGCGGTCCCTACGAGGTTAACCTCGAATCCACCGATCGAAGCTTGAAGGGGCGGGCTGCCGGGCTGCCGGAGCGTTCGGCGGGCGTGCCGGCGTTCGCCGGGCGGTGCCGGAGCGAGGAGCCGTCGCTCAGCGTCGCTCAGCGCGGCTCGGGGGCGCTGAGGGCGCCGGCGCGAGGGTGCGCGAGGCGTGCGCGGGCATGCTGGCGCGAGCCTCGGACCCGTGTTGGCGCTGTGAGCGAGCGTCAGGCCGGGAGCGGTAACGCCCGTAACCGCGCCAGGGCGGCTGCCCACTGGCCAGCCCAGGGCCAGCGCTTCGCGAGGTGCAGGGTCCAGCGCCGTGCAGAATGGGTGAGCCGTCCGGCGAGAGCGAAGTAGCGCCGCCTGAGCGTCCTGGTCGTCACGATCCCCTCGCCGAGCCCGAGCCGCGCCGTCCAGCGGGCGAGGTTGTGCGCGATCACCTGCACCGCGAGCCACGCCCCGTTCGCGCCGAAGCGGCCCGAGGGGAGATGGTTCAGCCCGACGCCGTACTTGAGGTCACGGATCGTGTTCTCGATCTCGGCGTGACGGCGATGGTCGGCCTCCAGCTCCAGCAGCTCCCCGGCGCGATCGGTGATGAAGGCGTGGTAACTATAGTTCGCAAAGAGCGCGAGCTGTGAGCCGGGCGTCGGCTTGACGCGCCGCACGATGAGCCGCACCGCGGTGGCATCCTCCTTGTGCTGGAACGGCGTGTAGGTCGTCTCGGCGACATCCGCGCCGCCCGGCAGCCAGTACGGGATCGGCGTCCAGTCCTCTTCCGGGATCGCCTCGATCAGCGTGCGTACGTTCGGCTGCTGGCGAATGGTGATGGAGAAGCGGACATCCTGCTTGCGGCAGACGGCGACGACGGCGTGGTTGTAGAAGCCGCTGTCGGCGCGCACCGTGAGCTGCCCGCTCGCCCCGGCGTCGCGCACCCGCGCCACCGTCTCACGCAGGAAGTGGGCGGCGCCGCGGGCGGTGTTGGCGCGGCCCTCGCGCAGCCGCGCCATCAGCACGTCACCCGTCCCGGCCGCAACGGCGAGCAGCGGGTGATAGCCGCGCACGCCCGTGTAGCCGTGGTGCCGGGCGCCCTCCTTCGCCAGGCCGTAGGTCTCGCAGATCGTCGAATCGAGGTCGATCGTGAACGGCGCCGCGCCCGGGCCCGCTCCGGCCGCCCAGCTGCGGGCGAGCAACTCGCGGCTGAGGCGGTCGAGCTGGCGGACGTGGCCCCAGCTGAAGCTGCGCAGGAAGACACCGAGCGTGGACGGCGCCTTGACGGTGCAACCGAGCACGCTCGCCGTCCCGCCGGCGCGCAACGCAGCGGCGTCGTCGATGCACTCGCCGCCCGCGAGCGCCGAGGCGACCAGGGTCAGCAGCTTGTCGCCGGCGTTCGCCCGGCCCGGCGCGTCACCGAGGTCGAGGTAGCTGTCGGCGAGCTCTTGCAAACCGAGATGCTGGGCGAGCGTGGCCGGGAGGAGCAGCCCCGCATCGGCCACCAGGCGGTCGTCGTCGAAGGCGATGTCTATCCGGTCGGGGTCGCTCGTTGGTAGCATCGAATGGGTGCTCCCTGTGGCTGTGACGTGATTCGGTCAAAAACCATTGTCCCAGCTACAGCGGAGCACCCAACCGCAACCGCTCATGCGCTCTTCTTCGGTGGATCCCGGCTAACGATGGCTTCGGCGGAATGGTTCCGCGGGGATGGCGAGGGCGCGGCCTCGCTACTCCTCGAGCCGCACGCCGTCGGAGTACCAGCGCAGGTACTCGGCGCTCGCCCAGCCCTCGAGGCCGTCGTCCGTGCGGATGTGCGTCCAGGAGGCGGAGTAGACGTACTCGTCCGTCGGGACGATCTGGGCGACTGCGCCGTTCGGGAGACAGGCAAGGATCGACGCGTCGAGCGCGTGCTCCTCGCGGAGGTTCAGGCACGTGTCCACGACGACCTCGACGAGCAGCCGGTCGTCGAACGGGGGACGTTCGATCACTGGCGCAAGCGGCGGCGGCGCATAGCCCCCATCTGGTTCCTGCGTGTGGAAGAACACCGTCCGTACACGCAGGGCTGTGCTGGCAGCCCCCCAATCGGCACGCTCGTACAGGATGAGTGCAGCGTCAGGATATTCCGGGATGGGTGCGCTGGGACGACCGAAGGAAAGTCGCGCTTGCACCTCGACTCGCTGGTTCACGACAACCGGCTGGGTCGCAAGGATTGCGGAGTCGTAGGCGACGAAGAGGTCGGGATCGTCCGGAGCGGGCCGACCGAGGGCCCGGATCCATGGGTCGGGAGCCTGCTTCCACGCTCCATCGGTCGTCACGATGCGCGGGTCGCGGTGTGTGCCCACGACGATCCCGGAGCTATCCGCGAGCCACACATCCGTCAGTCCGATCTCGAACCAGGGCGCGGACGCGCTCTTCACGCGCACCGCCTCACCCCCTGTCACGGCGTCAAAGACAGAGACGGCCGCGATGGCAGGCAAGTCACCGTAGCCAGCCTCAGCTCGGTACCCGGAAGTCGCGCCGGCAACCAGGTGCCCGTCCGGAGAGATGCGAGGAAGGCCGACACCGCCCGAACTGACGGGCCACGGACGCCAGCACGGGATCGTGCTATCCGAGAGCAGTGCGCCGCCCAAGTCATAACGAACGACGCGGCACGTGCCGGAACCAGTATCGGCAACGAACACGACGAGGTCGTCCAGGAGATCGATTCGATAGGGGATGCCCCCCGACTTCCGGTATCGAACCGTCTTCCACGGAAGCACCCACGAGTCAACCCGGGGGTTGGCCTCGTCCTCGAGGTCCACGAGGCTAAAGCGATCGCCCGGTTCACACTCGACGCACTCACGGACGAGGATGTAGCCGCCGTTTGGGCTGGTGAAGCGCTCGCCGGGCGGGAGCGTGAACCGCGCCACGGGCCGCATCCTGGCATCCATCGCCACGAAGGCGCCGGAGCTCGCAAGGCGGAAGAGGATCCGTTCGCCGGGGCCGGTTCCCCACCAGCGATCGAACTCGATCCTGCTCCGGTCCAATGCATACGTGCGGCCCGTGTGCCGGTCGTACAGGATCCCGTGGGCTGCCCAGCTCACGAAGCGGTTGCTCGGAGAGACGGCAATGCTGTCACCGGCGCGGCGCGCTGTTTCGCGCTCCTCCTCGGACAGCGCGGCGAGCGAGCGCACCCACGCCTCGACCGCGCCGGACGCCACGTCGAGCAGGAACAGTCCGGGGTCCCACGGCACCTCCTCGCCCGCGGCGTAGCGGACGTGCGTGAGGCCCGCCGCCGCCAGCGCCTCGGCCGTGTCGACCTCGCGAATGCCGAGGTCCTCGGCGGTGATGAGCGGCGCCAGAGGTGCGGTGGGAGTCGGCGACGGCGTTGCGGTGGGCGCGGGTGAGGGGGTGGCCGTTGGAGTGGGAGTCGGCGTCGGCGACGGTGTCCCGGCGGGAGTCGCGGTCGGCGATGGCGTCGGTGCCGGCGAGGGCGTCGCGGTCGGCGTCGGCGTTGGTGTGGCCGTCGGCGCGGGGGAGGGCGCCGGGGCGGCCGTAGGCGAGGGCGTCGCCGTCGCGGGCGCCGGTGGGGCGTCGTCTGGCTCGCTGGTGCACGCCGTCAGCGAGAGGGCGAGGGCGGCCGCGAGCAGGAGCGGCAGGGAGCGTCGCGCACGGTGTACAAGCATCGCGGTCCCCTCCCAGGCTCCTTCGAGGTTAACGACAGTTCGGGCGAGATGGTTCCGGGAGGAGCGGTGCGGCGCTGCGCGGCTACTCCGTCGCGAGGACGCGGTAGAGGGAGGTGAGGCGGCGGGGGAGCGACTCGATGTCGGCGACGACCTCGTAGCCGATGTCGTCGCACATCTCCTTCAGGTAGTCGTGGCCTTCCTTGTCGACCGTGATCAGGAAGGGCGTGATGCCCACCCGCTTCGCCTCGTTGAGCGCCTGGTGCGTGTCGTGCACCGCGTACTCCTTCTCCGTGCGGTCGCGCCCGTAGCCGTGGTCCTGCGGGCGGCCGTCGGAGACGAGGATCAGCAGCTTCACCTTCGCGTCGTAGGCGTCGAGCTTGCTGATCGTGTGGCGGATCGCCGGACCCATGCGCGTCGATCGGATCGGCTGGATCTTGTCGATGCGCCGCCGCGTGCGGTCGCCGAAGGTGTCCTGCAGGTCCTTGATCACGTGGAACTCGACGTTGTCGCGGCCGTAGCCGGAGAAGCCGTAGATGCCGTAGGCGTCCCCGATCGCCTCGAGCGCCTCGACGATCAGCACGAGCGACTCGCGCTCGAGGTCGATGATCCGCTTCGGCGGCTCGGCGGTGAAGCGCGCGCGTCGCTCGGCGAGCCACTGGAAGTACTTGCGCGGGTCGTCGTCGAAGTCGTCGTCCGAGGGCTGGTAGCTCGTCTGCGGCTTGTCGATCTCCTCGTCGGTGGAGGCCGACATGTCGAGCAGGAAGGCGACCGCCACGTCGCGCTCCACCTTGTTGCGCCGCCAGTAGACGCGCCCGAGGGGGCCGACGCCGGCGCGCTTGTCGATGATGAAGGAGATCGCCTCGTCGATGTCGACGTCCTCGCCGTCCTCGAGGCGCTTGATGCGGCGGAAGTGCTCCGGGCGCAGCAGCTCGAACTGGCGGCGCGTCTCGGAGACGAGGCCGTGGTGGCGGCGCAGCGTGTCCTCGTAGTACTCGAGCTCGCCCTCCTCGCCGCGGCGCTCGCCGACGCGGCACCAGCGAGGGCGATAGTCGCCGGCGCGGAAGTCCCACTCGTCGTAGTAGGTCCACGAGATCTCGATCGGCAGGTCCTCCATCGCGCCGCCCTCGCCGGAGGAGTCGCCGGCGTCGGCGCCGTCCGGCACCTGGCCGGGCGGGCCCTGCTTCGCGTCCAGCGCCTCGCGTTCGAGGTTGGTGAGGAACATGCCCATCGAGGACGCGAGATCGCCCTCGGCGATGTCGGAGATGGTGATCTCGACGGACTTCTCGAGCAGCGCCTGGAGCTGTTCCTGGGTGAGCGGCGCGCCGGCCGGGTCGGAGCCGTCGCGCTGCTCCTGGAGGCGCATCATCAGCTGCACCAGCTCCGGCTTGAAGTCGCCGCGGAACTCCGGCTGCGGCGGCGTCTCGAAGGAGACCTCCTCGCCGGCGGGGACCTCGGCGCCGGTGCCGCCGGAGACGTCCGGGCTGATATCAATCATCTCCTCGCCGAGGGCCTCCCAGTCGACCTCGTCGTAGGCGCCCTGGAGGTTCGGGATCTGCACGGCGATCGTGTAGATCGCCGCCGCCGCCTCGGCCGAGTCCTGCACCGTGGCGTCGCGTTCGCCGGCGGTCTCGAGGTGGTCGAGGCCCTCGCGCAGCAGCGGCATCAGGTCGGCGGGGTAGCGGATCGTCTGCGGCTGGCCGAGCGAGGCGCGCAGCAGGTTTTCGAGGTAGGCGGCG
The DNA here is from genome assembly GCA_965261685.1 of Dehalococcoidia bacterium. Taxonomy (GTDB): domain Bacteria; phylum Chloroflexota; class Dehalococcoidia; order UBA2979; family UBA2979; genus VXMT01. The sequence continues at coordinate 285,189 of CBDHDI010000028.1, read as the reverse complement.
CGCAGGCCCAACCCGGACGGGCTGCTCCGGTTCTCGGCCTCGTACGCCTGCATGCGCTGGAGCGCGGGGCGGATGCCGCCGTACTCGCGGGCGATGTAGGCGTCGACGCGCGCGTCCTCGACGATCGTGAACAGGCCGGCGATCAGCGTGCGGTCCGGGAAGAGGTCGAAGTAGCGCTCCATCGGCGTGGTCGGGGCGATGGCGACGCTGCCGTTGCCGCCGTCTGCGGCGCCGCCGGTGCCGGCGTGACGGGTGCTCGCCGCCTCGCGCTGCTCCATCGTGGACTCGCGGAAGGCGCCGTGCGCGCCGAACTCGAAGCGGAACGAGCCGAACTCGATGCGGCCGGTCTGGTGCGTGGTGAAGACCTTGTAGCTCGCGAAGTTCTCGACCTGGGCGGGGAAGGTGCCGACGTAGGGCGGCAGGTAGATCGCGTTGCCCTCGGTGGTCGCGACCGACTCCTGCACCCAGCCGATGCCGGCGTCGACCAGCTCCTCGGTGGAGCGGATCGCGATCTGCTCGCCGGTCAGCGCCTTCGAGTAGAGGCGTAGCGTGTTGCTCACGTCGCGCAGCTCGACGCGCGCGGAGAGGTTGCCGAGCATCTCCTCGGCACGCGCCGACTCGAGGCGGAAGTAGGCCTCGGCGCCCTCGACGTTGCCCTGCTCGAAGAGCAGGTCCCAGCCGGTCTGCAGCCAGCGCTCCAGCTGGTCGGCGGTGAGGCGCGTGAGCACGTGCGGCGAGGAGCGCAGGAACGCCATCGCGGCCGCGGGGCTGCCGCTGGCGAGCCGCGAGGACAGCTCGAGCAGCGTGCCGTGGTACGTGGGCTGCACCTCGGCGAGCGCCTCGGCAGCCTCGACGAAGAGCGGGTAGCCCTGGCGTCCGGTCTGGCCGGCGACGTCGGCGGCGAGGCGCAGGAAGGCGCCGCGCTCGTCCTGCGCGACCGGCGCCAGCAGCCCCGGGCCACGCTCGAAGTAGAGCCGCGTGTCCGCCCACGAGGCCTTCGCGACCGCGCCGGCGAACTCCAGGAAGGGCCGCCGGTCCTGCGGCGCGAGGTTCCCGAACAGCTCGCCCGAGCGCTCCAGGCAGGAGGCGGCGAGCTGGTACGAGCGCTCCGAGAGCCGGTCGATGATCTCGACCAGGTCGCGCACGCCGTCCAGCGGCAGCGCGTGCAGCAGTGCGGGGCTCTGCTCGAAGAAGGAGGCGGCGAGCGCGACGGACTTCCAGTTGCCTCGGGCGAGCCGCCGTCCGAGGGCGGACCAGGGCCGGACCTGCTCGCCGGGGCGGCCCACCCACTCGCCCATGATCCCGAGGTCCTTGTCGTCGGCGCCCTGCAGCGGCTGCAGCACCTCCGGGGTCGCGCGCAGGAAGGCGGCGGCGATCATCGAGGACTGCTCCGACAGCTCGCGCGCGACGGCGGCCCAGTCCAGCAACTCCTCGAAGTTGAAGGCGGGCACCAGCCGGGGGCTGGCGCGGAAGTACTCGGCGGCCGCCTCCCATGAGCGCAGCGAGTGGCGCGACAGTGCGACGCCGGCGGCCGCCCACTCGCCGAGCTCCTCGTCGCTCAGCCGCCCCTCGAGGGCGCGCGCGCCGCTCGCGAGGTCGTCGGCCAGCGTGGGGCCGTAGCCGCGCAGTTCGGCGTCATGGCGGGCGACGACCTCGGCGGCGGCGCTCACGTGGACCTCATGGCCGGGCGCAGCGGGTCGTCGAAGAGGTCGAAGGTGACCTCGCCGCTCTGCGTATCGAGGACCGCGTAGGAGGCGCGGAAGCCGTTGGAGGGGTTGCGCGGCTGCCCCGTTGAGCCGGGGTTGATCACCAGCGTGCTGTTCACGCGGTGCAGCAGCTCGTAGTGGGTGTGGCCGTAGACGACGTAGTCCGCGCCCAGCTCACCGAACTCCTTGATGCGCGGGCTGTCGGCGTAGATGTACTCGTAGGGCGGCTCATCCGGGCAGGCGTGGAACATCGTGAACTTCTTGCCGCCGATCACGGTGTCGATGCGCCGCGGCTGCTCGGAGAGCCACTGCAGCAGTTCCGGGTCGGTGGTGTGGTGCGCCCGCACGCGGTCGCCGAGCGGGCCGAGCACGACGTCCTCGTGGTTGCCGAGGACGATGCGCGCGCCGACCTCGCGGAGGCGGCCGATCACATCGTTGGAGAAGCGGAACTGGAAGATGGCATCGCCCGCGCAGAGCAGCTCGTCGACGTTGCCCATGCGCTCGATGGCGACATCCAGCGCCTCAATGTTGCAGTGGATGTCGGAGACGATCCCGAGGCGCACCGGCTGCTTCCCTACTCCGGGAAGATCGAGGTCACGACCTCTTCGATGGAGCGCTGAACCTCGTACTCGTCGGTGAGCCCCCAGACCACCGCCGTCTGGCAGGCGCGCCGGGCGTGGATGCCGCGGCTGATCAGCCGTCCGGCGTAGACGAGCAGGCGCGTGGAGACGCCCTCGGCGAGGCCGTGTTCCTTGAGGTTGCGGACCTTCTCGCCAAGCTTGGCGAGTTCCATCGCGTCCTCGGCGCTGCAGTTGGATTCGCGGCGGATGATCTCCGCCTCGAGGTCGCGCGGCGGGTAGCTGAACTCGATGGCGACGAAGCGCTGCCGGGTGGAGTGCTTCAGGTCCTTGAGCGCGGACTGGTAGCCGGGGTTGTAGGAGAGCACCAGCAGGAAGCCCTCCGCCGCCTGCAGCAGCTCGCCGCGCTTGTCGAGCGGCAGCAGCCGCCGGTAGTCGGTCAGCGGGTGGATGAGGACGGTGGTGTCCTTGCGCGCCTCGACGATCTCGTCGAGGTAGCAGATCGCGCCGGCCTTGACGGCGCGCGTGATCGGCCCGTCGATCCAGACCGTCTCGTCGCCCTCCAGCAGGTAGCGCCCGACGAGGTCGGAGGCACTGAGATCCTCGTGGCAGGCGACGGTGATGAGCGGCACGCCCTGCGTCGCGTCGCCCAGGTGCTGATGCAGCCGCCAGGACATGTACTCGACGAAGCGCGTTTTGCCGCAGCCGGTCGGGCCCTTGAGCAGGACCGGGATCTGCTCCTCGTAGGCGATCTCGAAGAGGTCCACCTCGTCGGCGACGGGCAGGTAGAAGGGCTCTTGGGTGAGCCGGAACTCCTGGACCTCGATCTGCTTGTATTTGCCGTCGCTGGTGGGTGCCTCGGTAGTGGTCACCGGCTGGATCCGCCCTCGGCCACGGCGGCGGCCTCTTCGGCGGCGCGCGCCTCGGCCTCGCGCCGGGCCTGGGCGCGGACGCGCCCATCCGCCTGCTTGATGCGGCGGTGGAGACGCAGCCACTCCTCCTCGACCTTCGCGCGGAACTGCTTCGCGGTACCGGAGTTGTCGATGTAGACCTTGGCGTGCCGGCGCCGCTCCCTGTTGCTGAGCTGCGAGTCGAGGCGCGCCTGGGACTGTTCCGGGTTGAGGCCGTTGCGGTCCTTGAGGCGCTTGATCGCGGCTTCCGGTTCCGTGGCGATGACCCAGACCTCGTCGCAGAGGTCCTGCCAGCCGGCCTCGATCATCACTGCCGCCTCGAGCATGATCACCGTCTCCGGCTCGCGCTCGCGAAGCTCGGCGATCTCCTCGGCGGCGATGCGCCGGATCTCAGGCCAGACGATGTCCGTGAGGCGATCCATATTCTCCGGTGCGCCGAAGACCTTGCCGCCGAGGATGCGGCGGTCGATCTCGCCGTCCGCGCCGACGATGTCGTGGCCGAACTCGTTGACCACGGCGTGGAAGCCGGGTGAGTCCGGCTCGTAGACGCGGTGGCCGTAGCGGTCGGCGTCCAGCACGATCACGCCCAACTCCTTGAGTTGAGCAGCCGCAGTTGATTTGCCGGAGGCGATCCCTCCGGTCAGTCCAAGAACGCGCATCGATCCTCCAGAAGCGCGTGTCGCCCGCTGGCAGTTGCGCTGGATTCCGGTGGCAGGCCGTCAGGTTGCACGCCGATTGTAGGTACCGGCCAGAGGGCGCGCAAGAAACGCGCCCCGCGGACGCCGCCTGCAGCTAGTCGAGGTTCTTGACCGCCTCGATCAGCGCTGGCAGCACATCCTTGTAGTCGCCCACGATGCCGTAGCGTGCCGCCTTGAAGATGTTCGCCTCCCGGTCCTTGTTGATGGCGACGATCGTCTTCGATCCGCTGCAGCCCGCCATGTGCTGGCTGGCCCCGGAAATCGCGATCGCGATGTAGAGATCCGGCGTCACCACTTTGCCCGTGAGCCCCACCTGCTGGCTCGGCGGGTACCAGCCGAGGTCGCACGCGGCCCGCGATGAGCCGACCGCCGCCTTGTCCAGGCCGATCGCCTTGGCCAGCTGCTCGACCTGCTCGAAGCCCTCGGGCGCGCCCAGCCCGCGTCCGCCGGAGACGACGATGGAGGCGTCCTGCAGCTGCAGGCCCTCGGCGACGGCCTCCTCGCGGCCGAGGATCTCGCTGCGGCTCTCGCCGGCGGCGGCCAGCTCCACCACCTCGCCGCCGGCGCCCTCGCGCGGCGGGGCGAGCGGCTCCTGCGACTTCGCGCGCACGGTCGCGATCGCCGGCGAGGTCGCGAAGGCGTAGGTCGCGTGCGCGTTGCCCCCGTAGCAGGAGCGGGTCGCCCGGAACGTGCCGCCGCTGTCCTCGATGCTCACGCAGTCCATCGCCACGGCGCTGTCGCGGCGGAACGCGAGCCGCGGCCCGACGTCGCGCCCGACGATCGACTGGGCGATCAGGATCACGTCCGGGGCGGACTGGTCGATCGCCGCCTCGGCGGCGGCGACCCACTGGTCGGAGCGGAAGTCGTCGTACGCGGCGTCGCCGCTCACGAAGGCGCGGTCCGCGCCCGCGGCGAAGGCCGCGCCGCTCTGCTCGCTCGCGCCACTGCCGAGCAGTGTCACGGAGACCTGCCCGCCGTCAACGAGGCGGCTCGCACCGCCGACCAACTCGACGGTGGTGCTGGACAGCGCGCCGCCTTCGAGTTCGCCGATCACGAGGATGTTTCTGGCCATCGTTGATGCCTCCCGCCCGGCCTGCCTGGACCTCCGAGGGCCGCAGACCGGCTACTGAACCTTGAGGGACCGCTCGGCGCGGCCTACAGAATCTTCGCTTCGCGGAGCGTCGTGGCGAGCTGCTGCGCCTGCTCCGCGGGGGTCTCGCCGTCCATGATCTCGACGTCGCCGCCGAGCTCAGGGATGAACAGCCGCTCCAGCTTGAGCCGTGCGCCGGCGTCGCCCACGGTCGAGGGGTCGAGCCCCAGCTCCTCGGCGCTCCAGCGGTTCACGGTCTTCCTCGCGGCGCGCATGATCTGCTGCAGCTTCGGGTAGCGCGGGTCGCCGATCTCGTTGGAGATCGTGACCACTGCCGGCAGCGGCATCGCCACCGTCTCGAAGCCGTCCGCGAGCACGCGTTGGACGTGCATCTTGCCGTCCTCGATCCGCACGTCCTTGGCGATGATCGCCGAGGGCCAGCCGAGCAGCTCGGCCAGTCCGAGGCCGACCTGCCCCATGTCCCAGTCGGCCGCCTGGCGGCCGCAGAACACGGCGTCGACGTCGCCGAGCTTCTCGATCGCCGCGGCCAGCGTGCGGGCGGTGGTGTAGGAGTCGCCGCCCTGGAGGACGTCGTCCTCGAGCAGGATGCCCTCGTCGGCGCCCATCGCGAGCACCTGCTTGATGGCGGCCTGCGCGCTCTCCTTGCCGAGCGAGATGACGGTGATCTTGCCTTCGCCGGCCGCCTCGACGATGCGCAGGGCCGCCTCGGCGGCCATGCCGTCGAACTGGCTCAGCACCGGCGAGATGCCCGGGGCCGGGATGACCTCGTTCTTCGCCTCATCGATGCGGAACGCCGATGGCGGCGTTTCCGGGTCCGGGATCTGCTTTGCGCAGACGACGAAATGCATGGGATACCCCCTCAACAGCGGGCGTGTCCGGCGCTCGGCCGCGCCCGCGCAATCCTCAGGCTACTACTCACCGCCTAGCGGGTCGCGGCGGGCTCCCCCGGCGGGGTTGCTGCCCCGTTCCCGGACGAGCCGTTGCCGCTCGCCCCGTTGTCGCCGAGCACGGAGCGCTCGACCAATTCGGCGATATCGAAGGGGCGGATCCGCCCCTCTTCCTCGGGCTGGACGGCGGGCACGCCGTCCTCGAACATCTGGATGCAGAACGGGCAGTTGGAGACCACCTCCGAGGCGCCCGTGCCCACGGCTTCCTCGGTGCGTACGTGGTTGACGCGGCGTTCGCCGACCTCTTCCAGCCACATGTTGCCGCCGCCCGCGCCGCAGCACAGGCCCTTGCTGCGGCTGCGCCGCATCTCCGTCAGGTCGACGCCCGGCAGCAGCTCGATGATCTGGCGCGGCGCGTCGTAGACGCCGTTCATCCGCCCCAGGTAGCAGGAGTCGTGGTAGGTGACGCTCGAGTCGAGCGAGTGCTTCGGCTTCAGCGAGCCGTCGGCGAGTGCGCGCTCGAGGAACTCCGTGTGGTGCAGCACCTCGAAGTGGCTGTCGAACTGCGGGTACTCGTTCTTGAACGTGTTGAAGCAGTGCGGGCAGTTGGTGATCACGCGCTGGACGTTCTTTTCCTTGAACGTCTCGACCAGTTGCTCGGCGAGGATCTGGTAGAGGTACTCGTTGCCGAGGCGCCGCGCCGGGTCGCCGTTGCAGGTCTCCTCCTGCCCCAGCACGCCGAAGCTTGAGCCGGACTCGCGCAGCAGCCGGAAGACGGCCTGCGTCACCGGCAGGTTGCGCTCGACCAGCGCCCCCGAGCAGCCCACCCAGTAGAGGTAGTCCTGCGAGCCGTCGAAGACAGGGACGTCGCCCATGCCCTCCATCCAGGACTCGCGGGTGAGGTTCGTGCCGCGCCAGGGGTGGCCGCGCGTCTCCATGTTTTCGAGGGCGACCTGCGCCGAGGCCGGCACGCGCGCCTCGTCCATGACCAGGTAGCGGCGCATGTCAATGATGGTGGGGACGTGCTCGATCATCACCGGGCACTCCTGCACGCAGGCGCCGCAGGTGCGGCAGGCCCAGAGCGTCTCGTCGCGGATCACCTCGCCGACCATCTCCAGCTCTGCGACGGCGCGCACGTCGCCGCCCGCGTGCCCGCGCCGCTGGACCTCCGGCCCGACGTCCGCGAGGTGCGCCTTGAGGTCCTGGATCAGGTGCATCGGCGAGAGCGGCTGGCCGGCGATGTCGGCGGGGCAGACCTCGGTGCAGCGTCCGCAGCGCACGCAGGCGTCGAGTTCGAAGAGCTGCTTCCAGGTGAAGTCCTGGATCTGGCCGACGCCGAAGACCTCCTGCTCCTCGATGTTCTCGATTTTGGAGAGGCGGCCGGGGGCGTCGGTGCGCAGCAGGAAGGCGTTGACGGGCGCGAAGATCATGTGGTCGAGCCGCGTGAAGACCAGCATCCCCAGCCAGGCGAAGGCGAGCACGACGTGGCTCCACCACATCCAGGTGTGGCCCGTGAGCGTCTGCGCCTGCGTGAAATCGAGGATGCCGAGCGCCTCGGCGATGACGTAGGAGACGAAGGACCAGCGCGCCCAGTCCGGATGCGCCGCCAGCTGCGTGCCGTCCTCCAGCACGAAGCCGTTCAGCTCCGTGACGCTGATGCGCAGTGCCTCGACGAGGAAGCCGGAGACGAGGATCAGCCCGAGGCCCCAGATGATCGCGTGGTCCTCGAGGCGCTCGTCCCAGCGGATGCGGTGGAAGTCGTCGAAGTAGCGGCGGTAGAGCGCCATGCCCACGCCGATCAGCCCGATCAGGCCGAACAGGTCGCCGTAGAAGGAGAAGAACAGGTAGTAGCCGCCGTGCAGGAAGCTGAGCGGCGTGTCGTCGTCGATCGCGACCTGCGCGGTGACGGCGGTGAGCACGATGATCGAGGAGAAGATGCAGAGGTGCATGATCCCGGCGTAGCGGTCGCGCCGCACCTTCTCCTGGCCGAGGCCGAGGCGCAGTGCGTTGCGCGCCCGCATCGGGATCTCGCGCAGCAGTCCGGGCGTGGGCTTGCCGACCGTCCAGAGCGTGGCGTGGCGAACGAAGCCGTAGACCAGCAACCCGACCAGCCCGGAGAGCAGGATGTAGACGATCCAGGGCTGCTGGACGTTGAAGAAGACCTCGCGGCCGGCGTTCGTGCGCTCCAGCTCGATCGCCGAGATCAGGCCGAGGCCGCTGAGGCCGACAGCCGGAGCCCACCAGGCGCCCGTGAGCCGGATCGGGCGGGGCTTGCCACGGCGCCCGTCAGGGCGGACAGGCGTGGCCGAATCCCGCTCTGAGACGCTCATGCCAGCTCCCTCCGGAGTCCGGCGCGAGCCTATCACCGCTTGTCGCTGTGGGCTCCCCCCGGCAGCGCGGCCCTCATGCGGCCGCCCGACGGCTTCCCTCAGGAGGTTGCCGCCGTGGTCGCCCCCCAGCGATCGCGGATGTCGTTCTTGAGCAGCTTGCCCATGTGGTTCCGCGGCAGCGGCTCATCCACCCACTCGTAGAGCGCCGGCGCCTTGTAGGAGGCGATCCGCGACTTCACGTAGCCCGTCAGATCCTCGTCGGAGGGGCGGTCACCGCCCTCGGTGCAGACGATCACGGCCTTCACGATCTCGCTCCACTCGATGTCGGGGACGCCGATCACGGCGGCCTCGGCGATCTCCGGGTGCTCCTCGAGGATGCCCTCGACCTCGCCGGGCGAGATGTTCTCGCCGCCGCGGATGATCAGGTCCTTCAGCCGCCCGGTGATGAACAGGTAGTCGTCCGGGTCCAGGTAGCCGACATCCCCGGTGTGCAGCCAGCCGCCGCTGATCGCGGAGGCGGTCTCCTCCGCGCGCTTCTGGTACTCGCGCATGATGCGGTCGCCGCTGATGCAGATCTCGCCCTCTTCGCCCTGCGGCTGCGGCTCGCCGTTCGGCTTGAGGATGCCGATCTTGATGTCCGGCATCGGCCGCCCGACGGAGCGCAGGCGCTTGAGCTTCAGTTCGTTCTCCTCCGGCGTACCGTCCAGCCGGTGGTCGTCCGGCCCCAGGTAGCTCATCGTCGAGGTCGATTCGGTCTGGCCGTAGGCATTCATCAGCCCGCACTCGAAGGTGTCGACCGCCTGCCGCACCACCTCATACGGCATCGGGGCCGCACCGTAGGTGATGAGCTGCAGCGAGGAGAGGTCGTACTGGTCGAAGTCGTCGACCTCCATCACGCGCTTGAGCATCGTCGGGACGACGAAGGCGTGGGTGACGCGCTCGCGCTCGATGGTGTCGAGCCAGGCGGCGGGGTCGAACTGCGGCAGGATCGAGAGTTTGCGGCCGGCCCAGAGCGAGCCGAGCATCGTCGTCGCGCCCGCGACGTGGAAGAACGGCACGGAGACAAGCGTCACGTCCTGATCGGCCGTCGGGTCCACCGGGTTCTGCGTGTTCACCACGTAGGCGGTGAGGGTCTTGTGCGTGAGCACCACGCCCTTCGGCAGGGCGGTGGTGCCGGAGGTGTAGATCACCATCGCCGGGTCGTCGTCGTCGACGGCCGCGAAGAACGGCTCATCGGCGCCGCTGGCCACCAGTTGGTCATACGTCCCGTGGCCGCTCGCCTCGAAGCCCAGGGTGTAGACGTGCTCCACCTTGGGCAGCTGGCTGCGAATCTCCTGGAGGAGCGGCCAGTAGCGCTCGGAGCAGAAGAAGACGTTCACGTCGGAGATGTCGGCCATGTACTGGAGCTCTTCCGTCTTGGCCCGGAAGTTCAGCGGGACGAAGGTGGCGCCGACGCTGGCCGTCGCGTAGTAGAGCTCGATGAACTCGTTGGCGTTGACCGACATGATGCCGACGTTCTGGCCCTTGCCGACGCCGATCGCGCTGAGTGCGTGCGCGAGGCGGTTGACCCGCGACTGCAGCTCCCCGTAGGTCACGCTCTTGTCCGGGTCGGACACGGCGACACGGTCCGGCACCATGCTGCCGGCGATCATCAGGATGTCTGCGGTATTCATCGCTCGGATTCCCCCTCTGCGCTGTGGGCGCGTGCGGCGCGTCCCTGTGCGCCGCGGTCCTGGCCGCCCTAGTCTACGTCCGCCGGCTCGCCTGCGAGCCTGAGCGTCCCGTCCTCGCCTCGCTCCAGCGGGAGGCGCCGGAGATCGAGGCTGTCGCCCAGTCCCCGGCCGCTGATGTCATACATCGCCCCGCTGCAGATGTCGAAGAAGCGTCCGTACCCGTCCGCCCCCGCGAGGTCCGGGCGGAACGACACCCGGCACTCGCCACCTGGCGGATTATGCGGATCGACATCGGAAAGCGCGATCACCTCGCCGTCCGGCAGCCGCACCACGAACAACCCGTCCGTGCTGCGATACACAACCGACGCGAGAGCATAGTCGTCCTCGTAGCCGAGATCGATCGCGCCGCCCCGGAGGCTGAAGGCCCCGTACGCGATCCCGATCACCATGCCCACGGCGATCAGGGCAAGGCCGACGACGCAGCCGGGCCGGACACCGGTCGGCTCCGTGCCGTGCTGGCCCCAGCTCCGCGGCAGAGTCCCGGGCCTTGTCTCCATCGCGCGCTCGCTCTCGCCGCTCAGGGCGCCTCGGTGGCGCTCGGGTCCGATCGGCCGATCACCTCGACCTCGATCAGCGGGCGGTCCTGCGCGTCGACGGGTTGCGGGCGCGTGATGCGGAAGGTGCGCATCGGCGAGGCCGTGCCGGCGATCGCCTCGCCGCCCAGCGCCCACACGCCGGTGGAGCAGGGGTCGGTGTAGACGCCGTTGCGGCCGAGCGGATTGCGCGAGGCGCCTCGCGGGTCGTCCGGGTGCAGCTGGATCGTGCAGCCGGTCCCGCGCGCGCTCGCGTCGAGGGCGCGGATCAGCTTGCGCTCGCCGTCATCGTCGACCGCGATCACGAAGATGCGCACGTCCGGGAACCAGGCCGGCTCGCCGACCTCGAATTGCTCCGCCGGCCCGGCGTCGAAGAAGAACACCTGCGGCTGCGGGTTGACGACGAAGCGGCCCCAGAGGATCGCGGCGATCCCGAGCACGACGATCGCGAGCAGCGCGACCATCCCGAATGGCCGGCCGGGCGGCCGCGCCTCCGCCTCCGGTGCCGCGCGGTCCTCGCTCATGCGGCCGCGACCGCCGCCGCGAGCCGCCGTTCGAGGGCGAGCCCCTGCTCGAGCGATCGGTCGAGGCCGTCACGCACGGCCCGCTTGGCCGCCCGCAACGCGGCCGGGTCGCGTACGGCAAGCGCCTGCGCCCACTCGCGCGCCGCCGCGTCGAGCTGCTCGCGTGGCACGACGCGCTGGACGAAGCCGAGGTCGTAGGCCTCACGGGCGCTGATCGGCTCACCGCTGGTGGCCATGCGCAGCGCCTCGCTGGAGGCGACGTGGCGCGGCACGGTCTGCGTGCCCCCGGCCGACGGGATGTAGCCGAGCGTGACCTCCGGGATCGCGAAGCGGGCGTCCTCGGAGGCGACGCGCAGGTCGCAGTAGAGCGAGAGTTCGAGGCCAGCGCCGTAGGCGAAGCCGTGGATCGCCGCGATCAGCGGCAGGTCGAGGCTTGCCATCAGGCCCCAGAGGTCGCGCCGCACGCGCGCGTCGCGCGCCTCGACGTAAGACGGCGCGGTGCCGAACTCGCTGATGTCGGCGCCCGCGCTGAAGGCGCGATCGCCGGCGCCGCGGAAGACGGCGGCGCGCACGGAGGGGTCGTCGCGCAGCAGTTCGAGCTGCATCCACAGCTCGTCACGCATCTCCAGGTGGATCGCGTTCAGCCGCTCGGGGCGGTTGAGCGTGAGCCAGACGACATCGCCCTCGCGCTCGGCGACGACGAAGGGCGCGCTCACGAGGCGGCCTCGCCGGATGCGTTCACGGGCTCGCCAACGTCGCTTCCGCCGCTGCTCAGGCCCAGTCTGGCTTGACGATGCCGCTCCGCAGGTTGCTGTCGTGGGTGTGCTGCAGTTCGCGGTTGACCTTGTCCGTGAGCAGCTTCATCTCCGGGGAGGTCGCCGTCACCGTCTGGTTGCGCCAGCGCCTCAGCGTCGCGGCGTCCTTGCGGCTCAGTTCCGCCTCGCCGATCCCGTCGAGGATCGCGTCGGCCATGACCAGGACCTCGTCGATCGAGAGTTCGACCTTCATGCTCGTGTCCGCTCCCCCACGGTGCCGCGGGTCATTCGCCCGCTCTTGACGTAGCGCCGGTGCGTCGCTTCCTCGATGTAGCCCATGAGCGCATCGTTGAAGTCGTCCGCGAAGTCATCGAGGTGGGAGCGCCCGGGCACCCGCTCGGTGCGCCATTCGCGGATCGCGTCCTTGCCTTCCTCGCTCAGATCGACCCCGTCGAGCACCTGCGCGGTGAGCAGCGAGATCACCGTCGCCACCTCGTTCGGGTTGAGGATCAGGTTCATCGTTCCTCCGTTCCCATCGCGTTTGCCGCGCAGCGGGGCCGGTCCCCGATGCGCCCTCTTGTCCGGTGGTCGCCGGCGGAGATCCACCGGCGCAGCCGTCTACTCTACCGCGAGTGCGGGCGTCGGTCGCGCCCGCCCTGCTGCTCAGCGCCCCTCGAACTGCGGGTCGCGCCGTTCGACGAAGGCGCGTACGCCCTCGGCGCGGTCCTCGGTCGTCTGGAGCAGCACGGTCAGTTCGAGTTCGAGACGCAGCCCTTGATCCAGCGGCAGGTCCGCGCCGCGCCGGATCGCCTCCTTCGCGAAGCGCGTCGCCAGCGGGCCGCGCGAGGCGATGCTGCGCGCGATCTCGCAGGCGGCCTCGAGTTCCCCGCCGTCCGCCACGACCGAGGAGACGAGGCCGATGCGCCGCGCCTCGGCAGCGTCGATCTGCTCGCCGGTGAGCAGCAGGCGCAGCGCCTGGGCGCGGCCGACGGCCCGTGGCAGCCGCTGCGTGCCGCCGCCGTGAGGGATACGCCCGGCGCCGGTCTCCGGCAGCGCGAAGCTCGCGCCCTCGGCGGCGACGCGGATGTCGCAGGCGAGCGCCAGCTCGAGGCCCGCCGAGTGCGCGCGCCCGCCGATCGCGGCGACGACCGGCTGCGGCAGCCCGGCGAGCGCGTCGAACGCCGCGCCCGCGGGCGCGATCAGACCCGCGACGCCCTCGGAGGCGGCGAGCGCGTCCGTGCTCCAGCCCGCGCCGAAGTCCGCCCCGGCGCTCGTCACGACGACGGCGCTGATCTGCGGGTGTCGCGCCTCCAGCTCCTCGGCGGCGCGCGCGATCCCGTCCAGCAGCGCGCGGTCGTAGCCCGCCTCGGGCGAGTCGATGGTCAGCGTGGCGACGGAGCCTTCAAAGGTCAGGGCGGTCAGCGGCATGCCACCTCTGGGGCGGGCGGCGGCCGGGCGGCGGCCGCCTGGCCCTGCGCCAAGTGATCGTACGGACGCTCGCGTAAGCGCGTCAACGCGCCGACGGCGGTCTGTTCAGTAACGGGGTCTGACCTCGATAAAGCCTGCCGCCGTGAAGTCACCGTCGAATGCCAGTGCCTCCGTGATGCGTTCTCGGCGCATGATCTCGAAGCTCGTGGCGTCGACGTAAGAGTACGACCGCTCGTCGTGGCGGCGCAGCCACTCCCAGGCTCGCTCGTCGATCACCTCGTCCACGGTGGCGACTGACACTCGTCGCGCGCGCTCGACCATGGTAACGAAGCGGACTGCCGCGGCATGACCCACCCACCGTCGCAGCAGGGTCCACGTCTCGCCGAGGACGAGGTTGGATGTCCGTACAGCACCGCGGTCCTCCCGCCACAGGGCCGTCGCTTCGGCGTAGCGTTTGTCGCGGGGGTGATGCAGACCGATCCAGAAGGATGTGTCGGCGAACCTCACGCGTCGAGCCCGTAGACGATCGCGTCGATGTCATCAACGGGGTCGACGCCGACGATGGAACCGATGATCTCCTCGATGGGATCTTCGATATCGGCGAAGTACGCCGTAAGGGCGTTCCGCACCGCGTCGCGGACCAGAGCCGACCGAGAGGTACCCAGTCGTGCGGCTTCGGCCGTCAGCGCCTCGTCAACGTCCTCATCCACATAGAGCTGTATACGTCGCATAAGAGTAGTATACACACCTCCCTCCTTGCTGGACGCCTTTCTGCCCTGCTCGATACCGCGCCACGCCCGGCGACACGCTGGACGCCGCATCGCGGGACTGCGATCCTCGGGCTGCGAGGAGGACGCGCGATGGACCTCGAACTTGCAGGGCGCTCCGTGATCGTCACAGGCGCCAGCCGCGGCATCGGCCTCTCGATCGCCGAGGCGTTCGCCGCCGAAGGCGCGAGGCTCACGATCTGCGCGCGCGGCGCCGAGGGCCTCGACGCCGCCTGCGCGGCCCTGCGCGCCGCGGGCGCCGAGGCGCAGGGCGTCGCCGCCGACGTGAGCAGGGACGCGGACTGCGCGCGCGTCGTCGAGGCCGCCGTCGCCGCCTATGGCGGGGTCGACGCGCTGGTCAACAACGCCGGCGGCTCGATCCGCGAGGGCGACGTCGAGGGGCGGATGCGCGCCTCGCTGGACGCGAACCTGCTCTCCGCGCGGCTGATGTCGGAGCAGGCACGCCCCCACCTCGCCGCGGCCGGCGGGGGCGCGATCGTCAATATCTCCTCGATCTTCGGGCGCGAGAGCGGCGGCGGGGTCGAGTACAACGCCTCCAAGGCGGCGCAGATCGCGATGTCCAAGGCGCTCGCCCGCGAGTGGATCGGCGAGGGCATCCGCGTCAACAGCGTCGCGCCCGGCTCGATCGCCTTCGAGGGCGGCTCCTGGGGCCGCCGCCTGGTCGACGACCCGGAAGGCATGCGGGCCTTCGTCGAGCAGGAGATCCCGGGCGGGCGCTTCGGGCGTCCCGAGGAGGTGGCGGCGCTGGTCGTCTTCCTCGCCTCGCCGCGGGCCTCGTGGGTCGTGGGGGCGACGCTGACCGTCGACGGCGGACAGTCGCGCTCCAACATCTAGCGGACAGCGCAGGAAGGCACGCGATGCGATTCTCACGATCCGATCTGCCGGGGCTCGCGATCGCCGTGCTGGCGGGTCCGTTGCTGATGGTGCTCTTCCTCGCGGCGACCGAGACCTGGGGGCACCGAGGCACGCCGCTGCTCGGCTTCATGGGGTCGAACCTCGGCATCGCCGTCGGAGTGGCGGCGGTGTTCTCGCGCTTCATCCTCAAGTGGGACGTGCCGCTCGCCTCGGTCCTCGCGATCATCGCCGTCGTGGGGGCGGTGAAGTGGCTCCAGGTCAGCGGCAACGACGGCACGAGGCTGGCCACGGGCGTGAAGTGGGCTGGCGTGATCGCCTTCGTCGTGCTCAACGTCGCCGTGCTCTGGCAGCTCGTGAACAACGGTGTCGTGCCGCTGCTCGACCGCTTCGACGCGTGGCGCGCGCGCCAGGCCGCCGAGCGCTGACGCCCCTCGCGCGCACGCCACGCCCATGAGCAACGCACCACCTTCCGACAACGAGCCTGCCGAGGCGCGCGCCCGCGCGGTGACCACGGCGCTGATCGCCGCCTGGATGGGCGAGCGCTACTACCGCACCTTCCGGCCCACTGACGCCGAGAGCGCCTTCAACGCACTGTTCACGCAGCGCGATCGCCGCATCGGCGTCAGTTGCGACCTGCTCTGGGAGGGCGGCGGGCCGCCCGGCGCCTCCGAACTCGAGGAGCTGCTCAAGGACGACCTCGAAGGCGACGAGGGCGGCTACGTGGTCTGGACGCCGCCGGGGGGCGAGCTGCCCACGGCGGAGCCACGGCAGTCCGCGCTGCGACTTGCGCTCGCGCGCGGGCTCGGCGGCCTCGATCCGGGCGAGCGCCGCGAGGTGCGGCTGCCGGTGACGCTGCCGCTCGCGAAGGTCGACGCCGAGGGCGCCTACATGTCCGTGAGCGGGCCGATCGCGAGCGAGTGGACGACGCTGTCCGAGGGCATCGGCGGCGCATTCCACCTCGATGGCCGCTCTCTGCGGCGGCTGCCCGAAGAGCGCGCCGAGCTGGAGATCGTGCTCACGCAGATCCGCGACCGCGCCGCGCTGCTGGAGCAGGGCGAGGTCACGCCGGTGGAGGCGCACGACTACTGGCTCGTCTCGCGCCTCCCCGCCGACGAGCCACGCGGCGTCACGGTGTTCGGTGCGCCGCCGCAGTTCGACGCCGGCGACGGCGCCTGGGTACGTCGCAGCCTGCGCGCCGCGCTCCGCCGCGCCCTCGAGCAGCGCGAGGCGGCCACGGCCTCCGGCGAGGCGTTCGACATGACCGTGCTCGCCCTCGGCGGCGCGCTCGCACACATCGGCGAGGAGATGGCGACGGCTGCGCTGCGCGGGATGAGCCCGGCGACCTACGGCGGTGTCGACCTCGTCGCGCTGGTCGCCGACGGCCAGGTGCGGCAGCTGCTGCAGCCGCGCTCGCTACCCTGGGCGGACGCGCCGCCCCCGCGCTGAGCCGCGCTACACCCGGACCACGAACGTGCCCGAGAGCTTGTCGTGCCAGGCCTGGCCGCGGCCCGTGGCGAACGGGCGCTCCGGATCCGCGTCCCAGGCCGCCCAGGCGTAGCTGAACCCGAAGCTGAGCGGGACCAGCAGCGAGGCGGCCGTGCGTGCGAAGCCTCGCATCAGGCCCGGGGCGCCGCCTCGCTCGTTGACGATGCGCACCCCCAGCATCTGCTTGCCGGGCGAGAAGCCCAGGCTGTTCCAGGTCCAGAAGTAGAAGAACGGCGCGACGAGCGAGAGCAGCCCGACGGTCTCGAGGATGCTCGCCTCGCGAGTGCCGGGCGTCGGCTCCTCCTCGATGCCCGCCACGGCCAGCGCGACGCTCGCCAGCACGAGGACGAGGCTCCAGGCGAGCCCCTGGTCGATCGCGAAGCAGGCGAGCCGTCGCCGCAGCGTGCAGGGACTGGATGGCAGCAGCAGGTCACTGAACTCGCTCGCTGCGGCGGGGGCGGCGCGGCTGACGGCGTCGCCTCGCCAGGTGGGGCCGGGCCGCCCGATGGCGCCCGACGCAGCGAGCGTCTCGCCGCTCGCGGCGTCGGTGCTCACGAGGTCGCGCCGGGCGGCCGCAGCCGGGTCAGCAGTTGCTGCGGCGCTGCCTCGTCGAGCCACTGGACGGCGACGCCGCTCTCCGCCCACTCCGCCGCCAGCCCCTCGCACAGTCCCACGACGGCGGCGCGAGCCGCGCGCAGCGGCGCGTCGGCGGCCGCTACCGGCCTGGGCGGCAGCACTGCGGCGATCAGCCCGGAGCGGCGCGCGATCATCGAGGGCCCGACCGCGCGCGCGAGCACGAACACGGGCATCGCGCCGGCCTCGATCGCCGCGCTCCAGTCGCCGGGTGTGGCGTCCGGGCCGGGAGGCGGCGGGGCTTCGAAGGCGAGGCTCACGAGCACATCGATCGGCGCGAGTTCGCCCTCCAGCTGCGCGAAGGCCTCGCTGACCGCGTCGAGGTCCGTGAGGTCCAGCCGCAGCGCCCGCCCCTCGCGCCCGTAGGTCCAGCACTCGTTGAGGATCGAGTTCGCCGTCACCTCCTGGGCGAGATCGTCGTGGCGCGTGGTCACCGAGACATCGGCGCCTGCCGCCGCGAGCCCGGTCGCGAGGGCGCGGCCGAGCCCCTCGGCGGCCCCGGCGACGAGGGCGTGCCGTCCGGCGAGCTTGCTGCCGCTCACGGCGCGCCGCTCGCGCTGGCCGCGGGCGGTGCTGCGAGGGCCTCGGCGTCGAGGGCGGAGAAGACGCGCCCGTGGATCGCCGCCGGGGGCGCTGAGGCGAGGGCGCAGGCGAGTTGCGCGAGCGCGTCGGCCTCGGCGGCATCGGCTGCGGCGAGCGCCTCGCGCAGGTCGTCGATCGAGGCGCCGGCGTCGTCGGGCAGGCTCGTCCCGCGCAGCAGGCCGGCGGCGGCGTGCTCGGTGCCCGGGTGCTCCAGCGCCAGCGAGCGCAGCAGCCCGAGCGCGGCGGCGCCGGCCATCGACAACGCGACGGCGCCCGCCGCGGCGCGCTCGCCGAGCGCGTGCGTGACGAGGATGAAGACGCGCTCGCCCTCGCCCTGACGGCGGAACTCGTCGAAGGCCGTGCGCGCGGCGAAGGCGTGCGCGTAGCCGTTGAGCGTCATCGCCTGCGCGAGCTGCGCGTCCGAGGTCTGCGCCAGCGACGCGAGGAACGCCTCGTCCGGCGCGCTCACGACGAGGTCGAGGCCGCCCAGTTCCTTCGAGATCTGCCGCGTCGTGACCTGCACGTTGCGTCCCAGCGTCACGTCCATCGCGTAGGTCATCGCCTGGCGGCCGCGATCGCGCAGCTCGCGCTGCAGCCTGCGGGCGATCAGGACGCCCTCGTCCGGGCGCAGCACCGCCAGCGCCACGTCCGCGCCGGCCTCGCCGAGCGCGCGCGCGATCGCCGTGCCCGTCGTGGTCTCCGCGCCGATCACGAGCGCCCGGCGGCCAAGCAGGCCGTCCGCGCCCGGCATCGCGAGGGCATCGAGGTCGCTCACGGTCTGCCCGCCTTCCAGCGGTCGCGCGCCCGATGTTAGCCCGCGACGCTACAGCACGCCTGCCTGGACGGCGGCGAGCACGGCGACGCCGGCGGCGAGCCGGTACCAGACGAAGACGGCGAGGCTGTGGTGGCGGACGAACGCCAGCAGCCAGCGGATCACGGCCAGCCCAACCAGCGCCGCGACCAGCGCCCCGAACAGCAAGGGACCCCAGGCGACCTGCTCGTTGCCGAGGATGGCCTCGCCCAGCAGCACGACGCCCGCACCGACCACCACCGGCGCCGAGAGCAGGAAGGAGAAGCGCGCCGCTGCCTCGCGCCGCAGCCCGATCCCGCGGGCCGCAGCGATCGTCGCGCCCGAGCGCGAGACGCCCGGCACCAGCGCGGCCGCCTGCGCGACGCCGATCAGCAGCGCGCCTCGTGCGCCGAGGTCATCGAGGTCCCGGGTCTGCGCTGCCCGGTCGAGCACGAGAATCACGAGGCCCACGGCGATCAGCATGACGCCGACCAGCAGCGGCTCGCGCAGGCCGTCCTCGAGGGCGAGCTGGAAGCCGGCGCCGACGGCGAAGGCGGGCAGGGAGCCGAGGGCGATCAGCAGCGCGAGCCGCGAGTGCGGGCGCCAGCTCCCGACGCGCCCTCCGTGCGCGCGCAGATCGCGCTGCATGCTGGCGGCGAACAGCGCCCAGTCGCGGCGGAAGTAGAGCAGCACCGCCGCGGTCGTGCCGAGGTGCAGCCCGACGTCGAAGGTGAGGTCGTTGAGTTCGTCGCCGAACAGCTCGGCGGCTACGACGAGATGGCCCGAGGAGGAGATCGGCAGGAACTCGGTCAGCGCCTGCACGAGCCCGAGCAGCGCCGCGCGCACAAAGTCGTCCATCAGTCGAGGCTAGCAGGCCGCCGAACGAGGGGGCGTGTGGCCACGCCGCCTCCCGCGCGGGCCTGTCCCGTCTCCCGCGCGGGATAGGGCGGGGGAGGGGCGCTCCGAGGCCGCCCGCGCGTCCCCTGCGGGGGGCTGCGCCCCCCCACCCCCATCCCGGAGGAGCGTGCGCTGCGCGCCGCTCGGCCCACCCACCCGCCCTCGGATTTTCTTTCTATGGGGGCTGCGCCCCCACGCCCCCGCCGGGAGCGCACGCCCACTGCCGGCCTATCCCCGCTCTCCGCCCTGGGAAGGGGCGGGGGTGAGGGGCGCCGCAGACCACTACTTGCTTGCGCCGGCGACAGCGCTGGCGGCGAGCGCGTCTCCTGCGGGGGGCTGCGCCCCCACGCCCCCGCCGGGAGCGCACGCCCACTGCCGGCCTGTCCCCGCTCTCCGCCCTGGGAAGGGGCGGGGGTGAGGGGCGCTGCCGGGCCCACGGGAAGACGGTGAGGGGACTGCCCGTCCCGCTCCGCGTATTAGGATGGAGGCATGCCGCGCACGATCCGCCTTGCCTACGGCCGCACGGGCCTCGATGTCGAGTTTCCCGACGGCGCCGAGGTGATCGCGCCGCACGAGCAGCCGCCGCTCGCCGATCCGCCCGCCGCCGTCCGCGACGCACTGCGCGAGCCGATCGCGGGGCCGCCGCTCGCCGCCCTCGCCGCGCCCGGCCAGCGCGTCGCGATCGTGACCTCGGACCTCACGAGGCCGGTGCCGAACGTGCTGCTGCTGGACGCGCTGCTGGAGGCGCTGCACGCCAGCGGCGTCGCCGAGGAGGACGTGCTGATCATCAACGGCACGGGGATGCACCGCGGCAACACGACCGAGGAACTGATCGAGATGTACGGCGAGGAGATCGTGCGCCGCTACCGCGTGGTCAACCACGACTCGCGCGAGACCTCGGCGCTTCACCAGATCGCGAGCGACCCGCGAGGCGCGCCGGTGCTGATCCGGCGCGACTACCTCGATGCCGATCTGCGCATCGTCACCGGCTTCATCGAGCCGCATCTGTTCGCCGGCTACTCGGGCGGCGGCAAGGGCGTGATGCCGGGCATCGCCGGACGCGAGACGGTGATGTCGAATCACTCCGCCTCGATGGTCGGTCACCCGAACGCGACCTTCGGGATCAGCGCGGGCAACCCGATCTTCGAGGAGATGCGCCGCTTCGGCCTGCTCGCCGGACCGTGCTTCCTGCTCAACGTGACGATGGACGCCGAGCAGCGCGTGACCGGCGTGTTCGCAGGCGATCTGGTGGCCGCGCACGACGCGGGCATCGAGCATTGCCGGCGGCAGGCGATCGTCGAGATCGACGAGCCGTACGACATCGTGGTGACGACGAACGGCGGCTACCCGGCCGACCTCAATCTCTACCAGGCGGTCAAGGGCATTGCCGTCGCCGCGCGCGCGCTGCGTCCGGGCGGGCATCTGCTGATCGCCGCCGAGTGCATCGAGGGCGTCGGCCATGGTGAGTACGGCACGCTGCTAGCCAGCTACGGCAGCCTCCTCGAACTGCTCGAGGCGATGCGCGGCGGCGGCTGGACGACCGTCGAGGACCAGTGGCAGGCGCAGCTTCAGGCGCTCGCGCAGGAGCGCGGCACGGTCTGGCTCTACTCCTCCCTCGACGAGCCCGGGACGCGGGCGACGCACCTGCGCTACTGCCCGGACGTGGGCGCGACGGTCGCGCAGCTCGCCTCGGAGATCGAGGCGAGCGAGGGCCGTCCGGCGAGCATTGGCGTGTTGCCCTTCGGACAGCAGGCCACGCCTGTCGTGCGCGAGCCGGCGCTGGCGTGACCTCGCCGGCCGCCCCGGCGGAGGTGCGCCGGGCGCACGAGGCGGACATCGCGACCGTCGGGCGGATCCTCGCCGCCGCCTTCGACGACGATCCGGTATTCGCCTGGTTCGTGCGCCAGGACGAACGGCGCCAGGAGGCGATCGAGCAGTTGCTTCGCGGCGGCGCCGACCGCGCCGTGCGCGAGCACGGGGAGTGCTACCTGCTCGAGGACGCCAGCGGCGCGGCCGTGTGGCGACCGCCCGGCCTCGAGACCTACCCGCCCGGCGATCGCTCGCGGCTGGCCGAGGAGATCTGCGCCACGCCGGAGCGGCAGCGGCGTTTCGCGCAGTTCATCGAGGTGATGGGGGCGCAGCACCCCGCCGAGCCGCCGCACTTCTACCTCGGAACGATCGGCGTGCTGCCGTCGGTGCAGCGAGGCGGGCTCGGCTCGCTGCTAGTCCGCGTGGTCCTTGAGCGCTGCGACCGCGAGGGGATTCCCGTGTTCCTGATCAACACGAAGGAGCGCAATCTCGCCTTCTACGGGCGGCACGGCTTCGCCGTCGTCGCCCGCGTGGAGCTGCCGGACGGCGGCCCGCCGGTCTGGCCGATGTGGCGTGAGCCGCAGGCCGAGAAGCGTCCCTAGCCGAGCTCCTCGATCAGCTCCCACTTGTAGCCGCCCTCGACCTCGCGGATGCGGCCCAGCGAGAGGATCGGGAAGTGGCCGCTGGTCACGATCGCGTCCTTCTCGACCGCCAGCCGCGCAACCTTGCCGCGCGAGCGGGTGGACTCCGCCGGATCGAGGTCTACCTGCGGGATCCAGTCGTGGTGCTCCAGGTGGACCGGGTGGTGCGCGGCGTCGCCGAGCAGCAGCAGGTTCGTGCCCTGCGAGGCGGCCAGCACCGTGCAGTGGCCCGGCGTGTGGCCCGGCGCCGGGATCATCGTCAGCGCCTCGCTGACGGCGTATTCGCCCTCGGTGGTTTCGACGCGGCCGGCTGCGATGACGGGGTTGATGCGGCGGCGCACGTTCTCCGCCATCGGGTTGTCGTCGGAGGCGCTGCTGGTCCAGTAGTTCACTTCGTTCACGTGCACGTAGAAGGTGGCGTTGGGGAACATCAGCCGGTCGTCCTCGTTGTCATGGATGTTCCAGCCGACGTGGTCGCCGTGCAGGTGGGTGTGGATCACGCGATCGATGTCCTCGGGCTGCACGCCGATCTCGGCGAGGCGCTGAGGCAACTCGCCGCCGCCGGGCACGCCCATCGCGAGGGCGGGCACGCCGTAGCCGGTGTCGATCAGCGTGAGGTGGCCGTCGCCGCGGATCAGGAACGAGCCGAAGTTGAAGGGCACCGGGTCCTCGGGGTCCGTGATCCCGATCGCGCTGGTCCAGGCTGCCGGGTCGACATCGTGGAAGAAGCCGCCGAGGGCGCGATCCGGCGCGCCGTCGCTGAGCGCCGCGATCTCGAGTCCGCCGATGGTGAAACTCTCGCTGAGCCTGGGCATCGCCGTTCCTCCTTCTGGTCTCGTGTGCGCCTCGCTGCGCGTTCGCCCGCCCGCTCCGCCGCGGGCGTCCGGCGGCGAGCATAGCGCGCCCGACACTGCCCGGCCCCGTGCGGCGGTTGCCGCTCGATTCGCGCGGCCCATATCATCGGGCTGAGCATCACGATTGATCACCCCCGCGCCCGGCGGCAGCCCGGAGCGGTGGCTGGAGCAGACGATGGCGATACCGATGGCGTACCTGCGCGGCGAGTTCATGCCGCTAGAGGACGCGAAGATCGGGATCATGACCCACGCCTTCAACTACGGCACCGCCGTGTTCGAGGGCATCCGCGGCAACTGGAACGAGGACAGCGGCGAGCTCTATCTCTTCCGCGTCCGCGACCACGTCGAGCGGCTGCGCCAGAGCGCGAAGATCATGCGCATGGAGTTGCACGCCAGCGACGACGAACTGGTCGACCAGATCCACGAGCTGGCCGCACGCAGCGGCTTCCGCGAGGACGTCTACATCCGCCCCATCGTCTACAAGTCGTCCGAGATGCTCGGCGTCCGCATGCACAGCCTCGAGGACGACTACCTGCTCTTCCTCGCTCCCTTCGGCGCGTACCTCGATTCCGAGGCGGGTGCGCGCTGCATGACGTCGTCGTGGCGCCGTGTCGACGACACCTCGATTCCGGCACGCGCGAAGGTGACCGGGCTCTACGTCAACAACGCGATGGCGAAGACCGAGGCGCAGCTCTCCGGCTTCGACGAGGCGATCCTGCTTAACCAGGACGGCCACGTCTCCGAGGGCTCCGGCGAGAACATCGCGATCCTGCGCCGCGGCGTGATCATCACCCCGCCGCCGCAGGACAACATCCTCGAGGGCATCACGCTCGAGACGGCGCTCCAGATCGCGCGCGAGGAGCTCGGCCTGGAGGTGCAGCAGCGCACGATCGACCGCTCCGAGCTCTACATCGCCGACGAGGTGTTCATGACGGGTACCGCCGCGCACCTCGTCCCCGTCGTCGAGGTGGACCGCGTGCCGGTCGGCGATGGGCGGCCGGGGCCGGTGGCGACGCAGCTGCAGAACCGCTACTTCCAGGCGATCACGGGCCGCCTCCCGCAGTACGCCGAGTGGCTGACGCCCGTCTACTCCGGCGCCGCCGTCGGAGCATGACGGCAGCGCCGGGCCACTGAGAGCGGCGCCGGGACGGCGCGGTACGTTCGATGCAGTTCAGCCCTCCCAGAGAACTCGGTGTTCGCGTCGGCGGGCTGATCACGTTCTGGGCCCTCGCCGTCGCATTGCTGCTGCTCACGCTCGGAGTGGTCACGGAGCTGGGGTTCGCGGGCTGGCTCGCGTACAGCGGGGCGCTGGCGGCGACGGCGATCGCGCTGCTGTTCGGCTACTGGACGTGGTCGCTGGCGACGCTCTCCTACCACCTGGACCGCAACGCACTGCTGATCCGCTGGGGACACAGCCAGCAGGTGATCCCGCTCGGATCGATCGAGCGGCTGGTGCCGGCGACCGCAGTCGGGCTGCCGTCGGTGCGAGGCGTCGGGTGGTGGGGTAGCCAGATCGGGCATGCGGACCTCGCGCCGCTCGGTCCGGTGTTGTGCTACGCCACGGATCGCTCGCCCGAGGAGATGCTGTACGTGATCACGCCGCAGCGGACCTACGCGATCACGGTCGCCGATCCGCAGGAGTTCGCGAGGCAGGTGCTGATCCGGCAGGAGCTCGGCCCCACGGCCCAGCTGGCGCACCAGGCGCGCAGGACCGGCCCGCAGGCGCTGCTCACCGATGACCGCCCGGGGCTCGTGCTCGCCGCTCTTGCGATCGGCGGCGGCGTGCTGGTCTGGCTGCAGATCGCGCTCCGTCACGCCTCCGTGCCCACCACCATGCCGATCCATCTCGCGGCCAGCGATGCGGCGGCGGACTTCGTCACGCTCGCGGCGCTGCTGGAGATCGGGCGCAGCGCGAGCGCGATCCTGGTGATTGGACTGGTCGTCGCGTTGCTGGTGCACGGCCGTGATCGCGTGGCCGGACGTCTCATCCTCGCGGCGGCGGCCGTCGTGCAGGCGATCTTCCTCGCCGCGACGGCGATCGCCGTCGGCTGAACGCGGTGTCCCTCGCTGCAACGTGCGCGCCTGACCGCAACGGCCGGCCGGAGTAGCATCCGCCCGTGGATGTCGAGGCGATTGTCGTCGGGGCCGGACCGGCCGGCAGCACGGCTGCGCGCGAGCTGGCCTCGCGCGGCGTCGATGTGCTGCTGCTTGACCGCGCGCGCTTCCCCCGCGACAAGCCCTGCGGCGGCGGCGTCACCGTCCGCTGCGATGCGCTGCTCCCCTTCTCGCTCGACCCGGTCGTCGAGGACGTCATCCAGGGCGCCATCATCCAGATGCGTCACGGCCGCCAGGTCGTCCTCCGCCACGACAAGCCGCTGACCTACATCACGCAGCGCAGCCGCCTCGACCACTTCCTCGTCGAGCGAGCGCAGGAGGACGGCGCCGAGTTCCGCGACGGCCAGCGCGTGCGGCAGGTCATGCGCCTCGGCGACGGCAGCTACGAGGTCGCCGTCGGCAACGGCGCGGCGCCGGAGGTGCATCGCGCGCGCGTCGTGATCGGCGCGGACGGTGCGAACGGCGTCGTCGGCTCCTCGCTCGGCTACGAGCACGCCGAGGAGAGCGGCGTCGGGCTGGAGGGCAACCTGCCCTGCCCGGACGGGCCGCCGGAGTGGTTGCGCGGCAACGTCGTGCTGCAGCTCGGCGCCATGACCGGCGGGTACGGCTGGCTGTTCCCGAAGGAGGACCACGTCAACGTGGGCGTCGGTTGCTGGAAGGCCACGGGGGGCGAGTTGCGCCCGCAACTGCACGCGCTCTGCCGCAGCTACGGCATCGACCCTGATCGCCTCGAATCGCTGCGCGGGCATCACCTGCCGATGCGGCGCAACGGCAGCGCGCTCGCCGCAGGAGGATCGGCGCTGATCGGCGACGCGGCGGGCCTGATCGACCCGCTCTCCGGTGAGGGCATCCTCGCCGCGATCACCTCGGGCGTGGCGGTTGCGGCTCCCGCGCAGCGCTACCTCCGAGGCGAGCACGAATCGCTGCGCGACTACCAGTCGGTGATGGAGCGCGACGTGCTGCCCGAGATCGCCATCTCCAAGGGGCTGATGGAGGTCTTCTACCTCTACCCGCCGCCGTTCATCTGGGCGTTGCAGCGCTCGGGCCGGATCTGGAATCACTGCGCGCGGCTGATCCGCGGCGACGAGCGCTACGCCGACGTCGTCCGCACGGGCGGCCCGTTCGCGCACATCGTGCACCCGCTCGGCGCCCTCGCGAGGGCGATCACGCGGAGGCGGTACGGGCGGCCGTAGGCAGGGCGCTCCGGTGGGGTTTGGCTAGCGTCGCCAGCTCACGGCAGAGCTGAGAGCGCTGCTGACGAAGTGGTTGAGGCTTACGCCCTCGCGGCGCGCCTCATCCGCGAGCGCCTGGTGCAGCCCGCTGGGCAGGCGCACCCGGAACTGACCGCTGTACCTCGCGGGCTCGTCGTCGCGAGGCTCGGGAATCGGCCGCCCGGCTTCGAGGGCGGCGCTGATCCAGCCGTGCATGGCGTCGCGCACGGAGGCGAGCGCCTCCGCCTCGCTGTCGCCGTCCGACATGCAGCCGGGCAGCTCCTCGACCGTCGCGAACCAGTAGGCGCCGTCGCCGTCATCGCGCTGCTGAAGCCGGATGTGGTACGGACGCTCCAGCCAGTCTTCGGCGTTCATCGCTGAACCTCCCGTATCGCCTTGATCGCCTCATCGACGTAGACCGCGCGGACGGGGTTCCGGCTTTGAGGGATCGTCAAAATCAGGACGAGGTCCGGGTGGCGATAGACGCGGTGCGAGCCGCGACCCTCGCGGGCAGTGAAGCCCGCCCGGACAAGGATGCGGTGGAGTTCGGTGGGGCGAACGCTGCGCCGCCGCTGTGCCAACTGCTCCAACTCATCCACAAGGAGGACGGTACCATATAAGGTGCGGTACCGCTAATGGTACCGGACTCGCGCATCCCGTCAGACCCTACTGGCCTCCGCCGCACTGGGCAGTGCATCAGAATTGGACTGTTACCGGATCTCTCGTTAGCCGGGATCCACCGAAGAAGAGCGCATGAGCGGTTGCGGTTGGGTGCTCCGCTGTAGCTGGGACAATGGTTTTGTACGA
The DNA here is from genome assembly GCA_965261685.1 of Dehalococcoidia bacterium. Classification (GTDB taxonomy): domain Bacteria; phylum Chloroflexota; class Dehalococcoidia; order UBA2979; family UBA2979; genus VXMT01. Next base: position 258,528 of record CBDHDI010000028.1, on the reverse strand, counting down.
ATCACGTACCAGCGACAGGGAGCACCCATTCGATGCTACCAACGAGCGACCCCGACCGGATAGACATCGCCTTCGACGACGACCGCCTGGTGGCCGATGCGGGGCTGCTCCTCCCGGCCACGCTCGCCCAGCATCTCGGTTTGCAAGAGCTCGCCGACAGCTACCTCGACCTCGGTGACGCGCCGGGCCGGGCGAACGCCGGCGACAAGCTGCTGACCCTGGTCGCCTCGGCGCTCGCGGGCGGCGAGTGCATCGACGACGCCGCTGCGTTGCGCGCCGGCGGGACGGCGAGCGTGCTCGGTTGCACCGTCAAGGCGCCGTCCACCCTCGGGACCTTCCTGCGCAGCTTCAGCTGGGGCCACGTCCGCCAGCTCGACCGCCTCAGCCGCGAGTTGCTCGCCCGCAGCTGGGCGGCCGGAGCGGGCCCGGGCGCGGCGCCGTTCACGATCGACCTCGATTCGACGATCTGCGAGACCTACGGCCTGGCGAAGGAGGGCGCCCGGCAGCACGGCTACACGGGCGTGCGCGGCTATCACCCGCTGCTCGCCGTTGCGGCCGGGACGGGTGAGGTGCTGATGGCGCGGCTGCGCGAGGGCCGCGCCAATACCGCCCGCGGCGCCGCCCACTTCCTGCGTGAGACGGTGGCGCGGGTGCGCGACGCCGGGGCGAGCGGGCAGCTCACGGTGCGCGCCGACAGCGGCTTCTACAACCACGCCGTCGTCGCCGTCTGCCGCAAGCAGGATGTCCGCTTCTCCATCACCATTCGCCAGCAGCCGAACGTACGCACGGCTGATCGAGGCGATCCCGGAAGAGGACTGGACGCCGATCCCGTACTGGCTGGACGGGCGGCGCGGATGTCGCCGAGACGACCTACACGCCGTTCCAGCACAAGGAGGACGCCGCCCCGGTGCGGCTTATCGTGCGGCGCGTCAAGCCGACGCCCGGCTCTCGCGCTCTTTGCGAACTATAGTTACCACGCCTTCATCACCGATCGCGCCGGGGAGCTGCTGGAGCTGGAGGCCGACCATCGCCGTCACGCCGAGATCGAGAACGCGATCCGTGACCTCAAATACGGCGTCGGGCTGAACCATCTCCCCTCGGGCCGCTTCGGCGCGAACGGGGCGTGGCTCGCGGTGCAGGTGATCGCGCACAACCTCGCCCGCTGGACGGCGCGGCTCGGGCTCGGCGAGGGGATCGTGACGACCAGGACGCTCAGGCGGCGCTACTTCGCTCTCGCCGGACGGCTCACCCATTCTGCCCGGCGCTGGACCCTGCACCTCGCGAAGCGCTGGCCCTGGGCTGGCCAGTGGGCAGCCGCCCTGGCGCGGTTACGGGCGTTACCGCTCCCGGCCTGACGCTCGCTCACAGCGCCAACACGGGTCCGAGGCTCGCGCCAGCATGCCCGCGCACGCCTCGCGCACCCTCGCGCCGGCGCCCTCAGCGCCCCCGAGCCGCGCTGAGCGACGCTGAGCGACGGCTCCTCGCTCCGGCACCGCCCGGCGAACGCCGGCACGCCCGCCGAACGCTCCGGCAGCCCGCCCCTTCAAGCTTCGATCGGTGGATTCGAGGTTAGCTGCATCACAAATCTGTTACCCAAACATGCGCTCCGCCACCCGCGGGCGGCGGAGCGTGACGGGTGGTATCTTGTTGAAGACATAACGCTCGGAAAAGGACACGGAGAACTCCATGTTGACCTTCCTGAACCGCACGCGGGCGAGCGGGCGCTCCGCTCGGCGACGTTGGATCTGGCGATTGCGCGAGAGATACCTGCGGTGGAAACACCGGAAGGCCAGACTCTTGGTCTATGGCCTTGACCAGCACGGCAATCGGACATTGTTCGACTACGACAATCCTGACGCGAGGGCAGCCAATGAACTCGGCGCCAAGGCGCGCGAACAAGCGGTTTTGGGCACATGAACGGGCGGAGGAAGCCCCAGCGGCTGGGCGAAGCAGCACAGTAGCGTCCCGGGAATGGGTGAGCGCGGAGGAGCGGGTCGCCGGCGGACTACCGGGCTCTAGTCTGCGAGGCGCTCTACGCCCTGTACGGGCGAGCTGACAGGCGGGGCTTCGTCTTGGCGCGCCTGCGGGCGACCTACTTGTGGGATGGCGCCCTGTCGGCGGCATGGCGGCGAGCGCTCGCCCCGCACCGCGACTACCTTGAGGCGCTGCTGGACCCGGAGGCATCGGCGACGAGGGCGGCGATCTCCTCAGCGCTCTCCCGCGCCGACCCACACTTCGCGGCGGTATGCAAGGCGACGGGTGTACCGCCGTAGCCGCCCCTCGGACGTGCCGTGATTTGCGTACACCGGCGTCGCTTGGGTTCCCGCCGCACGGCTCGGTCTCATTTGCGCTCGCCGAGCGGCGCAATTGGCGCAAGTCACTGTTCACCGACCGAATCCGGCGGATCCCGTGGCTTGCGAGTTGAGCGCGACCCTCGCCTCTGCTGCCGCGGCATGGTCCGTCCATCTACGTTGGTAACATGGTTGTGATGCACGTCGCCAGATTTCGTAACCGTATCAATGATGCGATCCGCACTGTTGACGGTGTGCGCGGGGCGCGCGGATACTGTCCGCCAGATGAGGGCAACACTCCCCAGACCGCACCTGCCCCGATGGCGCGCGACCGGTTCCGCCCCGGCGCCCCTGCTTGTCCTCCTGCTCGTACTGCGCTAGGCGGCGCCGCCACAAAGGTAGCGCCGCCAATCAGCCCGCGTGCCGGGCTGCCGCCCCTTCACAACAACTACCCACAGCCAGCGCGAAGCGCACGAAGCGGAAGAGACGGAACCCACGATGAGAATGAGCGGCGCCGATATCGTCCTCGAGAGTCTGAAGCGCGTGGGCATCGACACCGTATTCGGCTACCCCGGCGGGGTCGTGCTCCCGCTCTACGACCGCTGGCCCGCCCACCCCGAGGTGCGCCATATCCTGGTGCGCCACGAGCAGGGCGGCGGCCACGCCGCCGATGGCTACGCCCGCGCGGCGGGACGCCTCGGCTGCGCACTCGCCACCTCCGGGCCGGGCGCGACGAACCTGGTCACGGCGGTCCAGAACGCGATGATGGACTCGGTGCCGACGCTGTTCGTGACGGGCAACGTCGCGCGCAGCATGATCGGGCGGGACGGCTTCCAGGAGGCCGACGCGACCGGCATCCTGATGCCGTGCGTCAAGCACAACTACCTGGTGATGCACGCCGAGAACCTCGCGCACACCTTCGCCGAGGCGGCCTACCTGGCCACCACCGGCCGCCCCGGTCCCGTGCACATCGACATCCCCAAGGACGTGTTCATCGACGAGGCGGAGTTCGTCTGGCCGGAGGAGGTCTCCGTCCGCGGCTATAACCCCCCCGGCGCGGCTGACGAGGGCGATATCGCTCGCGCGGCCGAGCTGATCGACGCCGCCGAGCGGCCGCTGATCATCGCCGGGCACGGCGTGATCCTCGGCGAGGCCTCCGGGGAACTGCGCCAGTTCGCCGAGCACAGCGGTATCCCGGTACTCAACACGCTGCTCGGCCTCGGCAGCATCCCGCGCACGCACGTGCTGTCCTACGGGATGATGGGCATGCACGGCTCCTACGAGGCGAACATGGCCGCCTCCAACGCCGACCTCGTGATCGGCATCGGCAACCGCATGGACGACCGCGCGATCGGGCGCTTCAACGACTTCAACCACCACGCGAAGCTGATCCACGTCGACATCGACGCCGGCGAGCACGGCAAGAACCTGCCTACCGAGGTCCCGATCCTCGGACACGTGAAGCAGGTGCTGCCGCAGCTGCGCGCTGCGACGCGGCAGCGCTCGCACCTCGACTGGATCCGCTGGATCGACGAGGTGCGCGAGGACCACTCGCACTCGATGGCGATTCCGAGCGGGCCGCAGATGACCTCGCAGGGCGTGATCAAGCGCATCTCCGAGCAATGCGACGACGAGACGGTGATCGTCACCGGCGTCGGCCAGCACCAGATGTGGGCCGCGCAGCACATACGCTTCAGCTACCCGAACCAGCTCATCACCTCGGGCGGCCTCGGCACGATGGGCTTCGAGGTGCCCGCGGCGATGGGCGCGCAGGTCGCGAAGCCGGACTCGCTCGTCTGGTCGATCTGCGGCGACGGCGGCTTCCAGATGACGCTGCAGGAACTGGCCACGATGGTGGACGAGCACCTGCCGGTGAAGATGGCGATCATCAACAACGGCTACCTCGGCATGGTCCGCCAGTGGCAGGAGCTGTTCTACGCAGACAACTACGTCTCCGTGGCGATCAGCCAGCCGGACTTCGTGAAGCTCGCCGAGGCCTACGGCATCAAGGCGCTGCGCGTCACCGACGCCGACCGCATCGACGGCGCGATCGAGGAGGCGAACCAGCACGACGGCCCGGTCCTCGTCGACTTTCAGGTGGAGGCGGAGGGCAACGTCTGGCCGATGGTCCCCGCCGGCTCCGCGCTCTCCGAGACGGTCGAGGCGCCACGCTCGGAGACCCCGAGCGAGGTGGCCCGATGAGCGAGTTGCGGAAACACACCGTCGTCGCGCTCGTCGAGGACCGCCCCGGCGTCCTCAACCGCGTCGCCTCGCTGTTCCGGCGGCGCGGCTTCAACATCGACTCGCTCGCCGTCGGCACCACCGAGGAGCCGGGCATCTCGCGCATGACGATCGTCGTCGCCAGCGAGAACGGCATCGTCGACCAGGTGCAGAAGCAGCTCGCGAAGCTGATCGACGTCATCGAGGTCGCCGACCTGACCGGCGAGGACACGGTGATCCGTGAGCTGGCGCTGATCAAGGTGGCGTGCAGCACGGAGCAGCGCCGCGAGATCCTCGATCTGGTCGACATCTTCCGGGCGCGCGCGGTGGACGTTGCGCCGGGCAGCCTGATCATCCAGATCGTGGCGGAGGAGCGGCAGTTCAACTCGCTGATCGAGAACCTCGAGCCGTACGGCATCCTGGAGCTGACCCGTACGGGCCGGATCGCGATGCTGCGCGGTGACCAGACCACCGCCATGCACGATCCGGAGTCCGAGGAGTTGCAGCGCTTCCGCCACAGCTCCGGGCGCCGCCCGGAGGGCGAACTGCCGTACGTCAGCGACTAGCAGCCCGCACCGCGGGCGACGCCGCACACCTGGGCCAACCGGGGGCGCGGCGCGGAGAGGACGAGACGTGGCGAGGATCTTCTACGACGAGGACGCAGACATCGGGCTCTTGCGGGACCGCCGCATCGGCGTCATCGGGTACGGGTCACAGGGCCACGCCCACGCGCTGAACCTGCAGGACTCCGGCCTCACGGTCTCGGTCGGCCTCTACCCCGGATCGCCCTCGTGGGAGAAGGCGCAGGCGGCCGGCCTCGCGGTCGGCAGCGTGTCCGACGTGGCGCGCGACTCGGACGTGCTGATGATGCTGGTCCCGGACCAGGTGCAGCGCCAGGTCTACGAGGACCACCTCGCCCCGCACATGGCCGAGGGCAAGACGCTGATGTTCGCGCACGGCTTCAACGTGCACTTCAACCAGATCGATGCCCCGGCCGGCGTGGACGTATCGATGATCGCGCCGAAGGGCCCGGGTCACCTCGTGCGCCGCGAGTACGTGAGCGGGCTCGGCGTGCCGGCGCTGGTCGCCATCCACCAGGACGCGAGCGAGTCCGCGCTGCAGCTCGCCCTCGCCTACGGCAAGGGCATCGGCAGCTCGCGCGCCGGCATCCTGCAGACGACGTTTCTCGAGGAGACGGAGACGGACCTGTTCGGCGAGCAGGTGATCCTCTGCGGCGGGCTGACCTCGCTGATCAAGGCCGCCTACGAGACGCTCGTCGAGGCCGGCTACCAGCCCGAGTCAGCCTACTTCGAGACCTTCCACGAGGTGAAGCTGATCGTCGACCTGCTCTACGAGGGCGGCATGGAGTACATGCGCTACTCGATCAGCGACACCGCCGAGTACGGCGACTACACGCGCGGCCCGCGCGTGATCGACGCGAGCGTGAAGGACCGGATGCGCGCAATCCTCGACGAGATCCAGAGCGGCCAGTTCGCGAGCGAGTGGATCAGCGAGAACCAGGCCGGCCGCGCGCGCTTCCTCGCGCTGCGCCGCCAGAACGCGGCGCACCCGATCGAGGAGGTCGGCAAGGAGATGCGGGCGATGATGAAGTGGCTCGGGGAACCGAACCGGTGACGTCGCACGTAGTCATCGGCTGCCTCGCACCGGACGGCCTCGCGCTTTTCCGGCCCTCCGCCGCCTAGCGGTCGGGAGGGCTTCCTGAGAGCGAGGGCGGGACGGCTCGAACGCCCCACCGCCTGACCAGTGGACGGACGGCACGGGTGAGGACAGTGACGGAACGATGAGCGACAAGGTCTATATCTTCGACACCACGCTCCGCGACGGCGAGCAATCCGCCGGCGTGGGCTTCACGATGGAAGACAAGCTCGAGGTGGCGCGACAGCTCGCGCGCCTCAACGTGGACATCATCGAGGCGGGCTTCCCCTTCTCCTCCCCCGGTGACTTCGAGGCCGTCTCGCTGATCGCGCGCGAGGTGCGCGGCCCGATGATCGCGGGCCTCGCGCGGGCGCACCCGGACGACGTGGATGCGTGCTGGAACGCGATCTCCGGGGCGGAGACGCCGCGCATCCACGTCTTCATCTCGGCCAGCGAGATTCACATGGCGCACCAGCTGCGCAAGAACCGCGAGGACGTGATGGAGATGGCGCGCGCCGCCGTCTCCCGCGCCGCCGGCTACTGCCCGGACGTCGAGTTCTCGCCCATGGACGCGACGCGCTCGGACCCCGAGTTCGTCTACCAGTTGCTGGAGGCGGCGATCGAGGAGGGCGCGACCACGGTCAACATCCCGGACACGGTCGGCTACGCGCTGCCACAGGAGTTCGGCGCCCTGGTCGCCTCGGTAGCCGAGCACGTGCGGAACATCGACAAGGCGCGTATCTCCGTGCACTGCCACAACGACCTTGGGCTGGCGACGGCGAACTCGCTGGCGGGCGTGCTCAATGGCGCGCGCCAGGTAGAGGGCGCGATCAACGGCATCGGCGAGCGCGCGGGCAACACCTCCCTCGAGGAGGTGATCATGGCGATCAAGACCCGCGCCGACTACTCCGGCCTGCACACGGACGTGCGCACGCCCGAGCTGCACCAGGCGAGCCGCATCGTCGAGCGTGTTTCCGGTATGGCGGTGCAGTCCAACAAGGCCGTGGTGGGGAAGAACGCCTTCCGCCACTCCTCCGGCATCCACCAGGACGGCGTGCTCAAGCTGCGCGAGACCTACGAGATCATGGACCCCGCCGACATCGGCATCCCCTCGGGGGACTCGATCGTGCTGACCAAGCTCTCGGGCCGCCACGGCCTGCGCTCGCGCATCGCCGACCTCGGCGTGGAGCTCGACGCCGAGGCGCTGGACCGCGTCTACGACGCCTTCAAGGACGTGGCGGACCGCAAGAACGAGGTGGACGACCGCGACCTGCAGGCGATCCTTTCCGAGCAGGCCTCGGTGCAGGTCCAGGAGCAGTGGCAGCTGGATCTCGTGCAGGTCTCGGCGGGCGATCACATGGCGCCGACGGCGACCGTGCGGCTCGTGGACCCCGAGGGCGAGCTCCGGCAGGACGCCGCCATCGGGACAGGCCCGGTGGACGCGATCTACCAGGCGATCAACCGCGTGATGGGCGTCGAGAACGAACTCACCGAGTTCAGCGTGAAGTCCGTCACCGAGGGCATCGACGCCGTCGGTGAGGTCACGATCCGCATCGAGGCCGGGGGTCGCGCCTACAGCGGCCGCGCCGCCGACACGGACATCCTCGTCGCCTCGGCGCGAGCCTACATGCACGCGCTCAACCGCTACCTCAACACCACCTCGCCGCAGCCGGCCGCCGCGGCCGCGGGATAGGAGCCGCCGTGACCGCACCAGCAGCCGAGCCGCGCACGCTGTCCGAGAAGATCTGGGACGCGCACGTCATCGAGAGCCCGCTGGCCGACGCCGCCCGCCGCGAGGCGCTCGGCGCGGAGGCGGACGCGGGCACCCCGGCGGAGCTGCTCTACATCGACCTGCACCTCGTGCACGAGGTGACCTCGCCTCAGGCGTTCGAGGGGCTGCGGCTCAGCGGACGCCAGGTGCGCCGCCCGGATCTCACGCTCGCCACCGTCGACCACAACGTGCCGACGATCGGGCGCGATCAGCCGAACCCGGACCCGCTTTCGGCGACCCAGATCCAGGTGATGTCCGATAACTGCCGCGAGTTCGGACTGCCGCTCTACGGCATCTTCGACATGCGCCAGGGCATCGTCCACGTGATTGGGCCGGAGCAGGGCGTGACCCAGCCGGGCCTGACCATCGTCTGCGGCGACAGCCACACCTCGACGCACGGCGCCTTCGGCGCGCTCGCCTTCGGCATCGGCACCTCCGAGGTCGAGCACGTGCTGGCGACGCAGACGCTGCGCCAGTCGCGCCCGAGGACGATGTCGGTGGAGGTCAGCGGCGCGCTCGGCCCCGGCGTGACGGCGAAGGACGTGATCCTCGCGATCATCAACGAGATCGGCGTCGACGGCGGCGTCGGCTACGTCATCGAGTACCGCGGCGAGGTGATTCGCAGCCTCTCGATGGAAGGCCGCATGACGGTCTGCAACATGTCGATCGAGGCGGGCGCGCGCGCCGGCCTCGTCGCTCCGGACGAGACCACCTTCGAGTACGTGAAAGGCCGCCCGCAGGCGCCCCAGGGCGAGGACTGGGAACAGGCCGTCGAGTACTGGCGCACCCTGCCGACCGACGAGGGCGCGCGCTTCGACCGCGAAGTCGTCCTCGACGGGGCCGCGATCGAGCCCTTCGTCACCTGGGGCACGAACCCCGGGCAGAGCGTCGCCATCGGCGACGTGGTGCCCGACCCGTCGAGCTTCAGCGAGCCGGCTCGCCGGGAGGCGGCGACCCGCGCGCTGGAGTACATGGACCTCGAGGCGGGCACGCCGATCCGCGAGATCGCGATCGACCGCGTCTTCCTCGGCTCCTGCACGAACGCGCGCATCGACGACCTGCGCGCCGCGGCGAGCATCGTCGAGGGCAAGCAGGTCGCCTCCAGCGTGCACGCCATGGTGGTGCCGGGCTCCGGCCTCGTGAAGGCGCAGGCGGAGCGTGAGGGCCTCGACGCGATCTTCATGGCGGCGGGCTTCGAGTGGCGCGACGCCGGCTGCTCGATGTGCCTCGGCATGAACCCGGACATCCTGCTGCCGGGCGAGCGCTGCGCCTCCACCTCCAACCGCAACTTCGAGGGCCGGCAGGGGCCGGGCGGACGCACGCACCTCGTGAGCCCGCCGATGGCGGCGGCGGCGGCGATCGCCGGCCGCTTCGTCGATGTGAGGGAGCTCGCCTGATGGACCCCGTCACTCGCGTCACCGGGAACGCGATCCCGCTCAACCGCGCCAACGTCGACACCGACCAGATCATCCCCGCGAAGTACCTCAAGCGCATCGAGCGGACCGGCTACGGCCCGTTCGCCTTCGAGTCGTGGCGAGCCGATCCGGACTTCGTGCTCAACGACCCGGCCTACGAGGGCGCGCCGATCCTGATCGCGCAGCAGAACCTCGGCTCCGGCTCCAGCCGCGAGCACGCGGTGTGGGCGATCCAGGGCCTCGGCGTGAGCGCGCTGATCGCGCCGACCTTCGCCGACATCTTCAAGAACAACTGCTTCCAGGGCGGCGTGCTGACCGTCGAGCTGGCGCAGGAGGACGTCAACTGGCTGATGGCGCGCGCCGAGGAGACCCCGGCTGCGGAGATCGAGGTGGACCTCGAGACACAGACGGTGCGCGCCGGCCCCGGCTGGGAGCGCACCTTCGAGATCGACGCGTTCCGCAAGTACCGCCTGCTGCGCGGCCTCGATGACATCGCGATGACGCTCGAGTACGAGGCCGACGTCGAGAAGTTCGAGCAGGCGCGATCGTCGCTGCTGCCCACGGTGACGGCGGACTGATCACGCCGGACCTCGCCATCGTCCTCGCCCGCGCCGTTCCCGGCGCCGACCCGGCGAGCGCGCGCGTCATCGGCGAGGGCTGGGGCGCGACGGCGTACCGTCTCGGCGACCGCACGGTTCGCGTGCTTAAGCCACATTCGTACGCCTGGGGCATCGACGCGGCGTACGCGCGCGAGCCCGCGTTACTCACCCTGCTCGCCGCCCAAGGCATCCCCGCGCCCGCGAACGCCGAGGCAGTCCTCGGCGACGGCGGGCGGCTCGCCGCCATCGCCTACGACTACGTCGAGGGCGTCACCGTCTCCGCCCTCGGTCGCGCCGCCCGCGCCACGCTCGCGCGCGAGGTGGCCGCGGCGCTGACCGCGCTGCACGCGACGCCCGCCGAGGAGGCGCGCGCGCTCGGCGTGCGCGAGCTGGATCTCGGTGAGGAGCTCTACCGTCCGATGGTCGAGGCGTGCCTGCCGCACCTCGGGCCGCGCGGGCGCGCGTGGATCGAGCGCCGCTTCGCCCGCTTCATCGAGGGCGGCGGTTCGCTCGCCGCCCCGCGCGTGCTCGTGCACGCCGACCTCGGCTGCGCACACATTCTCGCCGGCCCCGCCGGCCGCCTCGCCGCGGTCATCGACTGGGGCGACGCGCTCATCGCCGACCCTGCGTACGACCTCGCCGCGCTGCTCGCCGAGTGCCCGCGCGGCTTCGCCGAGCGCGTGATCGAGGCCTACGAGGGGCCCGCGAGCCGCGACCCCGACATGCGCCGCCGCGCCGCGTTCTACGTCGATGCGCTGCCGATCTGGCAGGTGTTCTACGGCGGCGACATCGACGGCGGTGCGGAGCGCCATGTGGGCGTGCGCCGCATCGCCGCGCGGGCGGCTGCTGCGGCGCGGGCCGCGAGCGCCGCCGGGCGATAGACGTAAGCCGGGCCCGCGCTACACTCCGCCCGCGCACAAGGGGGGCAGCGTGGCCGCGTTCGACATCCTCGTACTGGCGGGCGACGGCATCGGGCCGGAGGTGACCGCCGAGGGCGTGCGCGCCCTCGAAGCGATCGGCGCGCGCTTCGGCCACGACTTCCGCACCAGCGACGAGCTCGTCGGCGGCGCCTGCATCGACGCGCACGGCGTCGCGATCCTTCCCGAGACGATCGAGGCGGCCGAGCGCGCCGACGCGGTGCTCTGGGGCGCCGTCGGCGGCCCGAAGTGGGACGACCCGCGCGCCGCCGTGCGTCCGGAGCAGGGCCTGCTGGCGCTGCGCTCCTCGCTCGGCCTCTGGGCGAACCTGCGCCCGGTGACCGTGGATCCCGCGCTGATCGACAGCTCGACGCTCAAGCCGGAGGTGCTGCAGGGCGTCGACATCCTCGTGATCCGCGAGCTGACGAGCGGCATCTACTTCGGCAGGCCGCAGGAACGCCGCACCATCGACGGCCGCCGCGCCGCGGTCGACTCGATGACCTACAACGAGGACGAGATCGCCCGCGTCGCGCACCTCGGCTTCAAGCTCGCGCGCGAGCGGCGCGGGCGCGTCACGAGCGTGGACAAGGCGAACATCCTCGAAACCTCGCGGCTCTGGCGCGAGGTCGTCGAGGAGGTGCGGCCCGAGTACCCCGACGTCGAGCTGGAGCACGTGCTCGTCGACGCGGCGGCGATGCACCTGATCCGTCGGCCTGCGGACTTCGACGTGGTGATCACCAGCAATCTCTTCGGCGACATCCTCACGGACGAAGCCTCGATGCTCGCGGGGTCGCTGGGCATGCTCCCCTCGGCCTCGCTCGGCGAGCTGCGCGAGGACGGCCGCGGGCGCGGGCTCTACGAGCCGATCCACGGCAGCGCGCCGGACATCGCCGGCCAGGGCGTCGCCAACCCGTTGGCGATGTTCCTCTGCGTGGCGATGCTGCTGAGGCACTCGTGCGGCCTCGAGGCGGAGGCGCAGGCGCTGGAGGGCGCGGTCGCCGCGGCCATCGGCGACGGCCTGCGCACCGCCGACATCGCCGGCGCGGGCGAGCACGCGCTCAGCACGCGCGAGATGGCGGAGGCCGTGCTCGAGCGGCTGGCGGCGTCAGTTCAGAGTTGACGGTCATGGGCAGCGCCCGGCAGTCCGGGACGCGCCACGCGGGCACTACAGCGGCCGATTCGGCAGGATGTCCCGGACGCGCTTTGTTTGACAAGGTCTCGGACGGCGCGCATGCTTGTGATGAAGACGCGGGAAGCTGAACTGGCTGCCGGATGGCGAGGCATTCCCCTCGGGGATAGGCCCCCGCGCAGATGAACGCCCTCGCACTATGCGGGGGCGTTTGCTTGCCGTCACTGCCACCGCTGTACGGTCCCGCGCCTCTCAATGTCCGCGAAGTAGTCGTCGCCCCACTTCTTGCCAGTGAGCTGGCGCATGACGATGCCGGCTACATAGTCGGCGAGTTGCAATAGTCTCTGCGAGTGCGAACGCGCCGACGTGAGGCGCTTCAGTGCGCCGGGCCCGCGGACCGCGACGACATCATCCCGCAGCCGGCGTTGCCGTTCTCGCTGGGACCGTCTATCACCTATGGAGTCGAGCAAGACGGTTGCATCGGACCATCCGTCCGATGCGGCCCTGAGGGCCATTCCGCACGCCCACTCGTGCAACGACGCCGGGATCTCATGATCGCGTGGCCACGGTCTCTGTTTGTCCAGGGCGACGGCATGGAACGTGAACCGGGACGGTCTCACCGCATTGAGGAACCTCCACCGTGTCTGGTGTGAGTCCTTCGAGAACTTGAACTCCTGCTGCCTGCGGCCCAGTTGCTCCGCGAGGGCAGCGATCGCCTGTTCGCATCGGGCGGCCTCATCGTGATCTTCGAACATCACGACAGCGAGGACGAAGAACTGACTCGACCCGCGATCGATCTTCCGCCCGGGGTCACCGGATTCGTCGATGAACACCAGCATGAATGTGCCAGAGTACGCCACTGGGCACATTCGATCTCTCTTCAGCAAGCCGCACCTTGCGGCGTATCTCCCTCGTCTGGCCCCTCTCGCCGCCTCCGCCTACAATGAATCGCATGACGCACGCTGCGACTGCACGCAGGAAGGCGAGGCGCGCCGTCCGGCCATCGAGGCCGGCGGCGTCGATCATCGCGCGCGGCTAGCGCATCCCAACCTACTCCACGGCGCTCACTGGCCTGCGAGACAGCCTCCGCATGCCCGTCGACCGATGAGCGCGCCAGCACAGGACGGCAAGACACTATGAGCAGCTCCCCGACCGCGCCGCAGAGCGTTCGCCTCTACGACACCACCCTTCGCGACGGACTCGGCATGGAGGGACTCTCCCTCTCCGTCGAGGACAAGATCGCGATCGCCCGGCGGCTCGACGAGATCGGCGTCGACTACGTCGAGGGCGGCTACCCCGGCTCCAATCCGAAGGACGCCGAGTTCTTCGCGCGCATGCGCGAGACCCCGCTGCGGAACGCCAAGCTCGTCGCCTTCGGCTCGACGCGGCGCGTCGGCGGCGACGCGGCCAGCGATCCCGCGCTGCGTGCCGTGCTCGAGAGCGAGACGCCCGCCGTCACGCTCGTCGGCAAGTCGTCCGCCGTGCAGGTCCGCGAGGTACTCGAGACCACCGAGGAGGAGAACCTGGCGATGATCGCCGACTCCGTGCGCCTGCTCGTCGAGCAGGGTCGCGAGGTGATCTTCGACGCCGAGCACTTCTTCGATGGCTACGCGGACGATCCGCGCTACGCGATCGCCACACTGCGCGCGGCCGCGGGCGCCGGCGCGGGCGCCATCGCGCTCTGCGACACCAACGGCGGCTCGATGCCCGGTGCGATTGTCGAGGGCGTCGCCGAGGCGCTGCGCGCGGTCGACTGCGAGATCGGCATTCACGTCCACAACGACGCCGACCTCGCGGTCGCCAACACGCTGCTCGCCGTGCAGGCGGGCGCAACGCAGGTGCAGGCCTGCCTGAACGGCTGGGGCGAGCGCTGCGGCAACGCGAACATCATCTCCGTGATCGCGAACCTCAAGCTCAAGCTCGGCCTCGACGTGGTGAGCGACGAACAGCTCGGGAAGCTGACCGAACTCTCGCACTTCGCCTCGGAGCTGGCGAACCTGGCGCCGAACTCCCAGCAGCCATACGTCGGGACCAGCGCCTTCGCGCACAAGGCCGGGCTACATGTGGCGGCGATCACGAAGTCGGCGGGGTCCTACACGCACGTCGATCCCGGCTCGGTCGGCAACATCGAGCGCGTGCTCGTCTCCGAGCTGTCGGGGCGGCGCAACATCGTCGCCAAGCTGGCCGAGGACAGCGTCGACATCGAGCTGACGGACGATCAGGCGCGCGCGCTGGTGGAGCAGGTGAAGGAGCAGGAGGCGAAGGGCTTCCAGTACGAGTCCGCCGAGGCCTCGTTCGAGCTGCTCGTGCGCCGCGCGGTCGGCGGTTACCGTCCGCCCTTCCACCTCGAGGACTTCCTCATCGTGGAGCGCCGCCATCACCTGCGCGGCGAGGGCGAGAACGAGATGCTCGCCGAGGCGATGGCGAAGGTGAGCGTCGGCGAGACGCTGACGCGAACGGCGGCGGAGGGGAATGGGCCGGTGTCCGCCCTCGACGCGGCGGTGCGCAGCGCGCTGTCCGAGTCCTTCCCGGACCTGGAGCGCGTGCACCTGGTGGACTACAAGGTGCGGATCATCAATCCGGACGGCGGCGCCGACGCCGCCGTGCGCGTGCTGATCGAATCGACCGACGGCGTACGCCTCTGGCGCACCGTCGGCGCCTCCACGGACGTGGTCGAAGCGTCATGGCTCGCGCTGCAGGACGCCTACGAGTACTGGCTGTTGCACCACAGCGAGGCGGGGGTCTCCGCCTAGCGGGGCGGGGGTTTCCGCCTGGCGGCGCGCGGACGCCAGAAACCTACCGGCCTGATGGGGCCGGTGAGGGCGGGTCAGGTCCCTGGGACCTGGGAGGCGTTGCCCCGGCGAGTCGGCCTAGAGCCGCAGCTTGCCGTGGGACGGCTGGCGGCGGCGCTGCTTGCCGGCGGCCAGGCGCTCTTCTTCGAGCAACTCCTGAGGATCGGCAACCTCGGTCTCGTGGACGTGGCCGCAAGCGATGCAGCTTGCGAACTTCCCGTACCAGTCGTCCTCGGTGATCATCAGCCCGCTGCAACGCGGGCACTGCTTGGGAGGCGTACTCGTGATCATGTCCAGCCCCTGCCTCGGCCCGGCACTGCCCCTTTAGTCAGTGCGGGCGCGTACCGGAATTCCTCCGGCCGAGACTGGATCGCCTTGCCTCCGGGGTTAGCTGACGGGTTCGGGTCGATCCAGTTGACCCGCCCTCGCAAGGAGCTTGCTCCCTGCTGAGGGTTCACCCCAGTAGGTGGTTCCCCCGGTCCCCGCATCGCGGGAATTCGGCAGAGCACATGGCGGCTGAGAGCCAATGCGCCCGTCACAATTCGTTTGTATTGGATTGTGACGCCGGGATCATACGGCCGCCGACTCATTTGTCAAGCATTTCACAATCGAAAACGGCCAGATCCATGGAAGATCGTGCGATTTCGCACAAGTGAAGCCCATCGAGGCCCGCTCGTAGCCGTCCGTGCGGCCCACGCGGCATACTGCGCCGGACCGCGGACGCCCCGGCGGTGTCCTCGCTGGAGCGCCTATGCCGTCTCGAACCGACGCCCCGGCCGCTGCCATCGACGCCGCCGCAGCGGCGATTGCGCCTCCCGACGCCGCAGCCGAAGCTCGCGCCCGCGCCCGCCAGGACCAGCTGACGAAGCCGCCGGGCGCCCTCGGACGCATCGAGGAGCTCTCGGTGCGCATCGCGGGCATGCGTGGTTGCGCGCGTCCGCGGCTGGAGCAGCGGCTCGTCGTGGTGGCGGCTGCCGACCACGGCGTCGCTGCGCGCGGCGTCTCGGCCTATCCGCCCGAGGTGACGGCGCAGATGGTCGCGAACTTCCTCGCGGGTGGCGCGGCGATCAACGTGCTCGCGGACCACGCCGGGGCGCGTGTGCGCGTCATCGACGCCGGCGTGCTGCCTGCCGCCGAAGGCGGGACGCCCGGGATGGACGAGCCCGGACGCCCGGCGCTCGTGCGCCTCGACCTGCCGCGCGGCAGCGGCGACATCACCGAGGGCCCGGCGATGAGCCGCGAGACCGCGGAGCGCGCGATCGCCGCCGGGATCGCGCTGGTCGAGGAGGAGCGGCAGGGGCCGGGGCTCGACATCGTCGGTTGCGGCGAGATGGGCATCGGCAACAGCACGGCTGCGGCCGCGCTGATCGCCGCGGCGACCGGGCGGCCCGCCGAGGCCGTCACCGGGCGCGGCAGCGGCGTCGAGGGACCTGCCCTGCGCGCGAAGATAGCCGCCGTCGAGGCAGCGCTCGCCGCGAACCGCCCCGACCCGGAGGACGGCGTGGCGCTGCTCGCGGCGCTCGGGGGTCACGAGATCGGCGTGCTGGCCGGCGTCTACCTCGGCGCGGCGGCGGCGCGGATCCCGGCGGTGATGGACGGCCTGATCTCCGGAGCCGCGGCGCTGGTCGCTGCGGCAATCGCTCCGGGCGTGCGAGACTACGTCGTCGCCTCGCACCGCTCGCCCGAGCCGGGGCATACGGCGGTGCTCGAGGCGCTCGAGGCCGAGCCCCTGCTCGATCTGGGCATGCGGCTCGGCGAGGGCAGCGGCGCCGCGCTCGGCATCTCGCTCTGCGTCGCTGCCTGCCGTCTGCTCGACGAGATGGCGACCTTCGGCGAGGCTGGAGTCTCCGAGGCCCCGCCGGACTAGGTCAGGAGGAACGGATGGGCGCTCTGAGGGAACTGCGCGCGCAACTCGCGGCGGCGCTGATTGCCCTGGAGTTCATCACCCCGCTGCGGCTGCGCAGCGTCCGCACCTGGGACGACCGCAGCTTTGGGCGGGCGCTGGGCTGGTATCCGGCCGTGGGCCTGCTGATCGGGCTGATGATGCTGGTCATCGACCGTGTGCTCGGCCAGGTGCTGCCGACAGGCGTCGTCTCGGCGGTGCTGATCGCCTTCCTCGCGGTGATCAGCGCCGGCCTGCACCTCGATGGCGTCGCCGACACGGCGGACGGGATGGCGCTGCAGGGCGACCGCGCGCAACGCCTCGGCGTGATGAGCGCGGGCAACGTCGGGCCGGCGGGCGTGATGGCGCTGGTGATAGTGCTGATCGTGCAGTGGTCGGCGCTTGCCGCCCTCGATGGCGGTCTGCGCTCGGCCGGGCTGGTGCTCGCTCCGGCGCTCGCGCGCTGGTCGATCGCGCCGATCGCGGTGCTGTTCCCGCCTGCGCGCCCGCGCGGGCTGGGCTTCGCGCTGAGGCAGGGCGCCTGGCCGCTGGCCGCGCCGCTCTCCGCCGCGATCGCCTTCGGCGCTTCCGCGGCGCTGTTCGGCGCTGCCGGCCTCGTGCTGCCCGTGGTGGCCTTCGGCGGCGCGCTGGTCCTCTCCGCCGCCGCCGCGAGGATGCTCGAGGGCGTGAGCGGCGACACACACGGCGCCGCGATCGAGATCGCGCACGCGATGACGTTGATCGCGCTCGTGGCCGCCTCGTCCGAGGGCTGGCTCAACCCGATCCTGATCCAGTGACCCGGCGCTGAGCCGGTCGCGCCGCGTCGCTATCGATCGTGGGTGAGATCTGGTTCGTCAGCGGGGGCGCGCGCTCCGGTAAGAGCCGCTTCGCGGAGCGGCTCGCACGGGAGACCGGCCGGCCGCTGGTCTACCTCGTGACGATGGTCGCGAGCGACGAGGAGCTGGTCGCCCGGATCGCGGCCCACCGCCGCGATCGCCCGGAGGACGCGAGCACGGTCGAGGCGCCTCGCGACCCGGTGAGCGCGCTGGCTGCGGCCGACGGCGCGTCCTGCGTGCTGCTCGACTGTCTCTCGCTGTGGGTGAGCAATCGCCTGATCGAGCTCGGCGAGGCGCCGTCCCTGGACGCCGTCGCGGCCCTCGATGCTGAGCTGCAGTCCGAGGCGGAGCGGCTGGTCGCGGCCGCCGCCGCGCGCGAGGGTGAGACGATCGTGGTCACGAACGAGGTGGGCGCAGGCCTGGTGCCGGAGTACCCGCTCGGACGCCACTACCGCGATCTGCTGGGCCGGGTGAACCAGCGGGTGGCCGCGTCCGCGGAACGGGCCTGGCTGCTCGTCGCGGGGCGACCGCTGCCCCTGCCGCCCGCGCCGGGCCCGCCCTGAGTCCCTCGATGGGCGTCAGCTGATCCAGGCCCCCAGCACGGCCTCGATCGTGATCGACTCGCCGTCGCGCACGACCGTCAGCGTGACAGGGTCGCCGACCTCGTGGCTGTCGATGATGCGCGCGAGTTCCGGGACGTCTTGCACCTCGACGCCGTCGATGGTGGTGATCACGTCGCCGCCGCGCTCGAGGCCGGAGCCGTCCGCGGTCGATGCGGCGATCAGGCCGGCGCGATCGGCGGCGCTGTCCGGCACGACGTGGGTGATGTAGACGCCGCGCTCGACGTCGACGCCAGCGTCCTCGGCGGTGAGCGCGTTGAGCGCGATGCCGGCGATCCCGAGCTGCGGGTGCTCGATCTCCTCGCCCGCGATCATCCGGGGGATGAAGCGCAGCGCAGCATTCGAGGGCACCGCGTAGCCGACGCCGACGAAGACGCGCTGGCCGTAGGGATTCTCCAGCGCCGTGTTGATGCCGACCACCTGGCCGCTCGCGTTGAAGAGCGGTCCGCCCGAGTTGCCGGGGTTGACTGCCGCGTCGCTCTGTAGCACGCCGCGGATCGAGTGGCCGCCGGGCTCGCCGTCCGACTCGCGTCCGAGGCCGCTGATGATGCCCGAGGTGACGGTGAAGCCGAGTCCGAACGGGTTGCCGATAGCGAAGACCGGCTCACCCACGCGCACCGCGCCGGAGTCTCCGAACACGGCCGGGGTCAGCGATTCGGCGGGAAGGTCGACGCGAATCACCGCGAGGTCGTTTCCGGCGTCCATGCCGATCACCTCCGCGGTCGCCGTCGTCCCGTCACGCAACTCGACGACGAGCCGCGTTGCTCCCTCCACCACGTGCCGGTTCGTGAGGATGTGCCCGCTGCGGTCGATCACGATGCCGCTCCCGGTGCCGAGCCTGCCGACGCGGATCTGCACGATCGAGGGCATGACCCGCTCGACGAGGTCCGGCAGGTCGGGCAGCGCGGCCGCGTGCTCCAGGATCGAGGTGGGTGTGGTGGGCCCCTCGGCGGTTGCGGCGGGCTGCCCGGTTGGGGTCGCCGTCGCTGCTGCCGTCGCGGTAGCAACGGCGGCACGTGGCGCTGCGTCGTCGCTCGTGCCCCCGATACTCACGGCCAGCAGACCGCCGAGCGTCATCGAGGCAACGATGATGACGCCCATTGCGATGGCGTTGATCCAGGTGCCTGGCCGCATCGCGCACCTCCGTGATTGCCGGGCGGACAGCGGCTGCGAGTCGTGGCGTGCCGCAGATCTACCGTACGGCCGCGCACCATAACGGGAGCGTTAAGTGGCTTCGTTCTCCCGGGCGTCCGGAGGAGGGGTCCAGACCGAGCGATCCTCGATGCCCTCGGCCCGGTAGCGCAGCGCGTTCTCGTGGTAGCTCATCGGACCTTCGGACTCGCGCCGCAGGCGCTCGATGCGATCGGGCGCGGCCTGCCGCACCTTGCCCGGCACGCCGAGCACGAGCGAGTACTGCGGCGTCTCCATCCTCGGGGGTACGAGGGCGCCCGCGCCGACGATCGAGTTGGAGCCGATCACCACGCCGGGCATCACCGTGGCGTTGTTGCCGATCAGCACCTCGTCGCCGATCTCCCGCCCGTGCACGACGACGGCATGACCGATGGTCACGTCGTTGCCGATCGTCAGCGCCTCGTCGCAGTGGAGGACGACGTTGTCCTGCACGTTCACGTCGGCGCCGATGCGGATTGGGGCGTAGTCGCCGCGGATCACCGCGCCCGGCCAGACCGAGCTGCGCTCGCCGATCACGACGTCGCCGATGATCGTGGCGCCCGGCGCGATCCACGCGCTCTCCGCGATCTGCGGCGTCTTGCCCCCGAAGGGAATGATCACGGTCGGCCCCCGGTGTAGAGGGCGTAGCCGCCTCCCGGCGGCAGCGAGGAGTCCAGCTCCGTGAGCAGACCGGCGATCAGCGCGGTCGAGGCACGCCCGAGCAGCAGCCCGCGCAGCCCCTTGCGAGGGCGCACCAGCCGCACGCGCCGCGGCGTCTGCGCCTGCTCCGCCGCCCAGTCGATCACGTCGTCGAGGTCGCCGGTGTCGTCGATCAGCTGGCGCTCGATCGCGTCTGCCGCGGCGTAGACCTCGCCGGTGGCGAGTTCGCGCACGTGCTCGCTGTCGAGGCCGCGGCCGCTCGCGACGCTCTCGACGAAGAGGTCGTAGAGCGAATCGAGCAGGCGCTGTTCCTTCTCGCGTTCCTCCTCGGTGGGTTCGCGGAAGGGCGAGCTCATGTCCTTGAGCCGGCCGGACTTGCCGACGTGCATCTGCACGCCGAGGCGGTCGAGCGCCTCGTGCACGATCGGGCGGTAGGAGATCACGCCGATCGCGCCGACGATCGACGACGGCAGCGCGACGATCCGCTCGCAGGAGGCGGCGATCATGTAGCCGCCCGATGCGCCGATCCCGCCGATGAAGGCGGCCGTGGGCTTCTCCGCGCGCAGCCGCCGTACGGCGCGCGCGATCATCTCCGAGCCCACCGCCGTGCCGCCGGGCGAGTCGATGTTCAGCACCACCGCGCGCACGGATTGGTCCTCGCGCAGCCGTGCGAGCAGGCGCGCGAACTCCATCGGGCGGACCGCCGGGCCGATCATTCCCTGCAGGTCCACGACGGCCACCGACGCGGGCCGCATGCGGTCCAGCCATTGCACAGCACGACCTCCCCTGCTGCACCGGGAAGTGTACGACAACCGCATCCTGTGGCCCGGACTGTGACGGTCAGAGGTGACAGCGGCGCGCCCTCGCGCTAGGTTTGATGCCGTTCGCGTTCCCTCCGGGGCTACGCGTACCGACGCCTGGGGGGGTGTTGTGCGTCGTCGTACCTTGCTATCCCTTGCGCTGCTCGTGCTTGCTGCAGCGGCCGTCGGCTGCGAGCAGGCGGCCGAGCTGATCCCCGGGCAGGAGCCCACGCCCGCGGCTGCGACTCCCGTCGCCACGCCTGCCGCCCCCTCGCTCACACCCACGCCGGTAACCACCGCCGCGCCCGCCGAGGCTTCCACACCCTTGCTTCTCCCCGCCGAACTGCAGCCCGCCGCCGACGAGGAGGACGCGGCCGCCGGGGCCACCGTCGCATCGAACGAGGACGCGACCGAGCCCGCGAAGGACGATGCGACCGAGGCCGACGAGGCCGACGAGCCGGACCCGGGCGAGTTCCACGCTCAACTGGCGCGCAGCGTCGTCCAGGTGTTGGTCACCGATCCGAAACGGAACCCGCCCATCATGCGCGATGGCAGCGGGGTGGTGATCGACGTCGATCGCGGCCTGATTCTCACCAGCGCTCACGTCGTCGATCCCTTCGAGGACGACGGCACGCGGAGCTACAGCGAAATCGCCATCGCCGTCAGCCCCGTGCCGGGTGTGGAACCGGTTGTGACCTATCGTGCGGTCCTCGCGGCGCTCGACCGCAGCTCTGATCTGGCGGTTCTGCGTGTCACCGGGCTGCTCGCCGAGATCGGGAGCCCGCCGGCCACCGCGTCGAGCGGCGCCGGCGAGGACGGTTCCGGCGCTACCGGCGGAGCGATCCTCGTGCTGCCGGCCGCGGCGATCGGGGACTCGGGCGCGATGACGACCGGTGATTCGCTGCTGATCCTCGGGCATCCCGGACTCGACCCTTCGGGCGCGGTCACCACGCAGGCGGTCACGGTCACGGACGCGAGGCTGATGGGCGTTCGCGGGGACTCCGTACTCGGCGATCGCGCCTGGCTCAAGACCGACGCCTGGCTCCCGCACGGCTACGCGGGGGCGGCGGTCTTCAACAGCGCTGGAGACCTCGTCGGGATCGCCGCGCAGCCTGCGTACCAGGCTGCCGTGCCCGTCACCCATGTCCGACCGCTGGAGCTCGCCGCCCCGGTGATCGAGGAGGCGCGCCGGAGAGGCGCGGGGTCGGCCTACGTGCCACCGCTCTCCCACCCCGGCGGCGTGCCCGGCACCTCGCTTGCGGCGCCCGGCGACGGGATCGTGGTCAGCGCGCCGCAGTTCGCCGCCGAGGTGATCGAGGAAGACGGCGAACGGAACCTCTTCGACTACGGCCGGGTCTTCTCCTGGCGGACGCGGGAGCTGCAGTACGAGTTCGTCGCGCAGGGCATACCGAGTGGCGCGATCGTGCAGGAGATCTGGTACTACTACCGCGCCTTCCAGGATCACCTCTCCTCGACCTACCGGTGGACATCCGGCCCCTTCGCCGTCGTATCGGACCTGCTCGCCTCGCCAAACCCCTCCGGGATTCCGGATGGCGTCTGGACCCTGGAGATCTGGGTGGACGGCCACCTGCGAGCCTCGGGCCGCGCCTTCGTCGGCGTGTGGACGCCCTCGCCTTCGGTGGCGGAGTTGCGCTTCGGTTCGAGGTTGAGCCGCGTGGAGCCCGGTAAGGCCGAGCCGCCCGAGGTCGGGTCGCCTCAGTTGCTTGCCTTCTTCGACTACCAGGGCGCCTCGACCGTGGAGTACCTGCGCTGGCGCTTCCTCCGCGACGGCGAGCTGGCCTACGAGTCGCCCGACGTGCTCTGGCTCGGCGGCGAGAGCGGCACCTGGTGGGTCGGCCTGCCCGTCGAGGATGGACTGCGCGCAGGCAACTGGGATGTTGAGATCTGGTTCGACGACGTCATGCTCGCCAGCGACGGCCTCCGGCTGCGATAGCGAGCGATCACCGCCCCCGGTCGCGCCGCGCTCCGATCAAGCCTCGCCGAGGAGCGTGCGGAGCTGCGCGAGCGTGATGTTGGCGCCGCTCAGCACCAGCACGACCCGGCGGCCGTGCAGCCGATCGCGTGCCTGGAGCGCGGCCGCCAGCGGCGCTGCGCCCGCCGGCTCCACGAGCAGGTGCGCCTGCTCCAGCAACTCGACGACGGCCGCTCCGATCGCCTGATCCGCGACGAGCAGAAAGTCGTCCAGGCGGTCGCGCAGGATCGCCTGCGTGACCTCGAACCCGGTTCCCGTCGCCATGCCCTCGGCCATCGTCGTATCCGGGCGCTCGACGATGCGGCCCGCGCGCCAGGAGTCGTGGCCGGCGGGCGCCTGCGCCGATTGCACCGCCCAGACCTCGCACGCCGCGCCGAGGCCCTCGCGCGTCAGCACCCAGCCGCAGGCGCCGGAGCCGCCCCCGAGCGGGACGATCACCAGCTCCGTGTCCGGTTGTTGCCCCTCGTGCGGGTCGAGGACCTCGAGCGCGGCGGTCGCCACGCCCGCCAGCAGCAGCGGCTCGTCCACGGCGACGTAGCGCATCGCGTGCTCGGCAGCGAACTCAAGCGCGGCGGCGTTGGCCTCGCCGAAGCGCTTGCCCTGCTCGCGCACCTCCGCGCCGAGCCGCCGCATCGAGGCGATCTTGTCGGGGTTCGCGCCCTCCGGGACGAAGACAACGGCGCGCAGGCCGTGCAGCCCGGCGGCGTAGGCGATCGACTGCCCGTGGTTGCCGGTCGACGCCACATCGGCGGCGTGCTCCCGCATGTCGGACACATCAGCTTCGAGCCAATCGCCCTGTCCGCCGCGGCCGGACGGCCGGGCTCCGTGGTCAAGCAGGTTGTCGTGAGCGGCGGCGTCACGCCCTACGGGTACGAACTGGTCGATGCGCCCGAGTGGGCGGCCGTCAGTTCGACCGGCTTCGTCAGCGTGACCAACGTGCCCGTCACGGAGCGGCGCAAGAGCGTTGAGTTCGCGGTCAGGCTCACGGACGCGAACGGGCTGGCGGTCCTCGTGCCTGTCGCCGTCACCATCGTCAACTAGCCTGCTAAACTGTCGTCTCACAAAGGAGGTGAGCAGGATGAGACTTCGCTACGCCCTCGCCGGCGTGGTGCTCAGCATCCTCGCCGTCCTCGCTGTCGTGCCGATCGCGCAGGCACAGGACGACCCCTACGGCGACGGCCTCACGTGCGGCGACCTCCGCGGGTGGTTCCGCGAACACTTCCCTCGCGAGACGGAGCTGAGGGACGCCATACTGGACCGGATCGAGCCGTGCGCGGTCGACGATTGGCTCAACCACGGCATGGTGTTCCTGGCGATGAGCGAGGTGGACGGCGACGACGCCGGGGCTCTTGTCGCCATGGGCAAGGTCTTCTTCGAGAGTCGCAACGGCCATCACGTCACCAGCGGGCAGATGGATGGCTGGATCGACGCTTGGCTGGCGTTCCACGATGAGCAGGCGGAGGCGGTCCTAGCTGCTCTGCCAACGCCAACGCCGTCTCCCACACCGGAGCCGACGCCGCGGCCGGAGCGTACGCCGTGGCCGGAGCCGACTCGAACAGGGGAGACCTTCCAATCGCAGGTTGTGATATGCGTTGGTCCGTACATCAACATTTGGGGCCGTACCAGTTGCGAAAGTAAAACGTACGACACGTCCGCGGACCCGGTCACGTGCCACATCATGAGCGACAAGAAGGTCGAGTGCGAGCAGTGAGCCTGATAGGAGGCCCGCAGTTTGAACGCGCCGATCGGGTTGGCGAACTCGAGCTTCAGCGAGACGCGCGCATTGAGGCGTTCGGAGAGGGCGGGCGAGTAGACCAGGGGCGTCGGCAGCGGCAGTAGCCCCGCGAGCGCCGAGGCGGCGCGCCGGATCTCCTCGATGCCCGGCGGCGGCGCCTCGGGGTCGCGTTCCGTCACTGCCGGGTCACCGCAGCGTGCCGTCGTCGTTGTAGATCGCGTCCACGAAGGAGCCGTCGAACACCTCGGACACATCGACCGGGCCCTCGAAGGAGGGGTCGAACTCGAGCAGCACCGTTTGCAGGGCCTCCCACTGGTCGAGCGTGGCGCGGCCCATCCCGTTGGCGCGCTGCGCGTTGCGCAAGTCCGTCTCCAGCAGGAAGCGCTGGTGCGCGGGGTCCGCGCCCTCGGCGTGGCTGAGCACGATCTCGATCGCCTCGTCGACGTTCGCGGCGGCGTAGTTCGCGCCGCGCATCGCGGCGCGCACGAACGCCTGCACGAGATCCGGGTCGTTCTCGATGGTGCGCGCATGGGCGAGGAGGTTCAGCCCGAGCGTGGAGACGCCGTAGTCGGTTGGGTCGAAGACGTTGATCGCGATGCCGGTGTTGCGGATGCGGTTGGGCTCGTTGCTGAGGAAGACGGGGAAGACGTCGACGCCGCCCTCGATGAAGACGCGCTCGTCGAAGGGGACGCCGATCAGGTCCACGTCGTCCGCCTCGAGGCCCGCGGTGGCGAGCAGCGCGAGCAGCTCGGCAGTCACGACGCCGCCCTTGAAGCCGACGCTGCGCCCGGCGAAGTCGGCGGGGCTGTCGATGCCGGAGTCGGCGTGCGCGACGAAGCCCTGGTCGCCGCGCTGCCCGAACAGCGCGATCGAGCGGACGGGCGTCTCCGCGGCGCGACGGCGCATCAGTTGCGCAGCGGTGCCCGTCGTGAAGTGGACATTGCCGGCAAGCAGCAATTGCAGGTGCTCGCCCTGCGTGGAGTGCTGGATCGTGACCTCGAGGCCCTCGTCGGCGAAGTAGCCTTGCGCGGCGGCGACGTAGACGGCGGTGAAGGGCAGGGTCGCCTGCGGCCGGAAGCCGGCCATGAAGGTGATCTCACGCAGCTCGCCGTCGTCATCGTCGCCGCAGGCCGCGATGAGCAGGCCGGCGAGTGCGAGCATCGCAAGCAGCACTGCCGCCGTCCGCCTCGGTGCGCGCATCGCGGTCGCTGTTGGTGTGTTCATGGCCTGGTCTCCTGTAGCGATCATCGGGGCTGGGGGCCTTACGGTCCGGCCGAGGAGTCGTGCCAGAACAGCAGTCGCCGTTCGAGCAGGGCGAGCGCGGCGGTGAACGCCACGCCGATCACGGCGAGCACGACGATCGCGCCGAACAGCGTCGGCGTGTCGAAGTCCCCATGCGCGATCACGATCAACTGCCCCACCCCCGCGTCCGCCCGGATCCACTCGGCGATCACCGCCCCGATCAGCGCCAGCGGGATCGAGATCCGCAGGCCGGCGAAGAGGTACGGCAGCGAGGAAGGCAGCCGCAGCCGCCACAGCACCTGCCGGCGCGAGGCGCCGAGCGCCAGGAAGAAGTCGTGCGTCGCCGCATCGATCGATCGCAGGCCGGTGATCGTGTTCACGAGCATCGGGAAGAAGGTGATCAGCCCGGCGACGATGAACTTCGGCCAGACGCCGAATCCGAACCAGATCACGATCAGCGGCGCGACGGCGACCACGGGCGTCACCTTGACCAGGATCGCCAGCGGGTAGATCGCGCGCTCGAGCATTCGCGAGTGCGCCATCAGCACGCCAAGCAGGAAGGCGCTGCCGGCGCCCAGCAGCAGCCCGCCGAGCGCGTGCTGCGCCGAGACGCTGCCCGCCTCGAGGAAGCGCGAGGGGTCCTCGGTCAGCGTGGCGAACACCCGCGAGGGCGCGGGCGCGAGGTAGATCGGCACGTCGCGGACGCGGATAAAGAGTTCCCAGGCGAGCACCAGCAGCAGCGCGGCGGCCACGGGCGGCGCGCCCGTCAGCAGCAGCTCGCGGCCGGCGGGCAGCGCCCAGCCTCGCGCCGCGGGCGGCTGCGCGACGTAGAGGGTCGCGTCCAGCAGATCGGCCTGGTCTCGCGAGGCCTCGCGCGCCGGAGGCAGCCGCCGCGGCGAGACCGCAGGGCCGCTCCCGCCGCCGGCGAGCTCGCCGGGGATGCCGTCGAGCAGGTCCGCCAGGCCGGCGGGATCCGGAGCGGCGGTCGCGCGCCGCATCAGGCGCCGCCCTCGAGCGCGGCGCGGATGCGCGCGGCGTGCGCCGCGAAGTCGGGCGTCTCCTCGATGCCCTCGGTGCGTGGTCGCGGCAGCTCGATCGGCAGGTTGGCGACGACGCGGCCGGGGCCGGGGCTCATCACGACCACGCGGTCGGAGAGCAGCACCGCCTCGCGGATCGAGTGCGTCACGAACAGCACGGAGATGCGCTCGCGCTCCCAGATGCGCAGCAGCTCGCGCCGCAGTTCCTCGCGCGAGAGCTCGTCGAGCGCGCCGAACGGCTCGTCCATCAGCAGCAGCCGCGGCTCGTGCGCCAGCGCCCGCGCGAGGGCGACCCGCTGCCGCATCCCGCCCGAGAGCTCGCGCGGGTGGAAGTCCGCGAACGCGCGGATCCCGACCCGGGCGAGCTGCGACAGCACGTCGGCGCGCGAGGCGCGGCCGCCCGCCAGCTGGTGCGTCAGCGCTACGTTGCCGGCCGCCGTGCGCCAGGGCAGCAGCCCCGGCTCCTGCGTGACCAGCCCGACCGGCGGCGCGCCGCGCCGCCGCGCCGGATCCTCGCCGAGCACCTGCGCCGAGCCGCGCGAGGGCGTGAGCAGCCCCGCCGCAATCCGTAGCAGCGTGGTCTTCCCGCAGCCGCTCGGCCCGACCAGCGAGACGAACTCGCCCTCGGCGGCCTCGATCGTCACGTTGTCCAGCGAGCGCAGTTCGGGCGCGCCGCGCCGCCCGGGGTAGCGATGCGAGATCGCGCGCAACTCGACGGCGAGCGCCGCCGTTCGCGCAGGTGCCGCCGCCGCCGCGCTCTCGCTCATCGCCGCCGCTCCCCCGTCTCGCGCCCGCCGGAGCCGGCGCGGCCGGTTGCTGCCCGCTGCCGCCCGCCGGTAGGCTTCGCGCGGCTCATTGTACGGACAAGCGGCGGGGACGCGTCCGGCTCCCCGCGCCTCCCGGCAGGTTCGCCGGACCCTGGAATCGAGGACTGCCGATGTCTCGCACCATCGCCCTGATCGGCGGCACCGGTCCGGAGGGTCGCGGCCTCGCCCTGCGTTTCGCCCTCGCCGGCCGCGACGTCGTGATCGGCAGCCGCGACGCCGCCCGCGGCGAGAGCATCGCCGCCGAGCTGCGCGAGAACCTCGAGGGCCGCGATGGCCTGGGCGAGCTGAGCGGCGCCGCGAACGCCGACGCCGTCGCGCAGGCGGAGATCGTGGTCGTCACCGTCCCCTACGAGGGCCACGCCGCGACGCTGAGCGACCTCGCCGGTGCGCTCGCGGGCAAGATCGTCGTCGACGCCGTGGTGCCGGTCCGCTTCGAGCGCGGCCCGCGCCCGGTCGACGTCGCCGCCGGCTCCGCCACCGAGGAGGCCGCCGCGCTGCTGCCCGACTCGCGCGTCACCGGCGCGTTCCACAACCTCTCGGCCGAGATCCTGCTCGACCCCGACGAACCCGTGCACGCCGACGTGCTCGTCACCGGCGGCGACGAGGAGACGAAACGCACGGTCTGCGCCCTCGCCGAGGAGATCGAGGGCGTGCGCGCGGTCGACGCCGGCCCGCTGCGCTACTCGCGCTTCGTCGAGGGGCTGACGATCCTGCTGATCGGCATCAACATGCGCCACCGCGCCCGCACGCACGTGCAGGTCTCCGGCCTTCCCGAGTGAGCGCGCGCGGGGCGGGTGGACGACCGTGACCACCGAACCAGCCGGGCAGCAAGCCGCGTACCCCGACGTGCGCGTCATCGGCGTCGCCGGGATGCCGCTGGTGCAGGACGGCGACGACATCGCCGCGCAGGCGATCGCGGCGGCCGCGGCGCAGGGCACGCCGTTCCTCGATGGCGACGCGATCGTGGTCGCGCAGCGCATCGTCTCCAAGGCCGAGGGCCGCGTGCTGCCGCTCGATGATTTCGAGCCATCGCCCTTCGCGCTGGAGTGGTCGGAAACCTGGGACAAGGATCCGCGCCAGACCGAGGCGGTGCTGCGCGAGTCGGTGCGCGTCGTCCGCCAGATGTACGGCGTGCTGATCACGGAGACGCGCCACGGCTTCGTCTGCGCCAACAGCGGCGTCGACGCCTCGAACGTCGGCGGCACGGACCTGATCTCGCTGCTGCCGGTGGATCCGGACGCCTCGGCGCGAGCCTTCCGCGACGCGGTCCGCGAGCGGCTCGGCATCGAGGTCGCGGTGATCGTCAGCGACACCTTCGGGCGCGCCTGGCGGACGGGCCAGACGAACATCGCGATCGGCCTCGCCGGATTGCGCCCGCTGCGGCCGCTGGAGGGCCAGCCGGACCTCGATGGCCGCATCATGCGCGTCAGCACCCCCTGCCCCGCCGACGAGATCGCCGGCGCCGCCGGCCTCTCGATGCCGAAGAGCGAGGGCGTGCCGGTGGTGATCGTGCGCGGCTACCTCTACGAGCGCGGCGAGGGCTCGGCCGGCGAGATCGTCCGCGCCGCCGGCGACGACCTCTTCCCCTGACGCCGCTCGCGGCGCGCCCGCTGGCGAACGGCTCGCCGCCCCCGTAGCATCGACGCGCAGGCGACGGCTCCCCGGTCGAGGACGCCGCGAACGATGACCGACGAACCGCAGGCCGAGCCCTCGCACGAGGAGCAGGAGCAGCCCGGCCGGCTGCGCTCCCCGCTGCTCGACGACGGCCAGCCCTCGTTCCACTGGTGGCTGCTGCTGCCCGGCATCGCGCTCGTCGTGATCTGGGCGCTCTATCGCGCGGTCAGCGCGGAGGAGGGCGGGGGCGGCGAGTTCATCGCGCAACTGCTCTGGCCGGGACCTGCGATCCTCGTGGTCACCAGCATCGCCGCCTGGCTCGGCTGGCGGCTGGACCTCGACTAGGCGCGGGACGCGACACGATGCTGCATCTCTACCTCGGATCGACGCAGGCAAACCGCGACTCGGATGACTTCCGGCTGCGCGAGGCCTACCGCGCCCTGCGCGCGCGGCTCGACACGGACGGGATGCTCGAGCTCAACACCGCGGAGCTGCCCGTCCGCGGGCTCACCCCGGAGGCGCTGGTCGGCCAGATGTCGACCGTCCCCTTCCTCGCCAACGCCCGCATGATCGTGGTCGAGGGCCTGATCGTCTCGCTCGGCGCGGGACGGGGTGTCGCCGATGACTGGCAGCCGCTGCTCGACGCGCTGCCGATGCTGCCGGACAGCAATCACCTCGTGCTGCTCGAACCCGCCCCGACGCGCGACGCGCGGACGGCGCTCGGCCGCTCGCCGCTGCTGCGCGCCCTGCGCGCCCTCGACGGCGCCGACGTGCAGCAATTCGAGGCGCTGCGCCTCTACGGCCGCGGGGCGGGCGGCAACGAGGTCGCGGCCTGGCTGATCGAGCGCGCGCAGCGGCGCGGCGGGGCGATCGAGCGTGCCGCCGCCGAGCGCCTCAGCGAGCTGCTCGGCGC
This sequence comes from Dehalococcoidia bacterium, assembly GCA_965261685.1. Taxonomy (GTDB): domain Bacteria; phylum Chloroflexota; class Dehalococcoidia; order UBA2979; family UBA2979; genus VXMT01. The sequence goes on along the minus strand of CBDHDI010000028.1, from coordinate 228,409 downwards.
GGACCTCTGGGCGCTCAGCACCGAACTCGACAAGCTCGCGCGCCACGCCGGAGACCGCCCCGTCGCCGTCGCCGATGTCGATCTGCTCACCACCGCCGCGCGCGACGAGGACGTGTTCGCGCTCGTCGACGACGCCGTCGAGGGCCGAACGGGGCGCGCGCTGCTGCGGCTGCGCCGGCTGATCGACGGCGGCGCCGAGCACCCCGGCCGTCTCCAGGGGCTGATCGCACGCCAGCTGCGCAACCTGATCCGTGCCGGGGAGCTGATCGAGCAGGGCGCGAGCCGCGAGGAGATCGGCCGCGCCACCGGCGTGACGCACCCCTACCCGCTCGGACGCCTCGTGACCCAGGCGGAGACGATTGGCCGTCCGGCCGCGGAGCGCGCGCTGCGCGCGGTGGAGGCTGCCGACCACTCGGTGAAGACGGGCCGCTACCCCGACGTGCTCGCGCTTGAGTTGCTGCTCACCAGCCTCCCGCGCTCCTCGCGACGCGGAGCGCCGCGCCGGGGCGCGGCGCGGGCGAGGTAGGGGCTCGGGCGCCGAAAGGGGCGACCGTCTACGAGAGGCGGATCGAGGAGAGCACGCGGCCCTGCACCTCGACGTTGTCCGGCGCGGTGTAGATCGGGTCCATCGCCGAGTTCATCGGCTGCAGGCGGACGCGTTCGCCCTCGTGGAAGAACTTCTTGAGCGTCGTCTCGTTCTCGTCGCGCAGCCAGACCGCCACCATGTCGCCGTCGTCGCAGCTCTGCGTCGGCTCGAGGATCACGATGTCCCCGTCGTCGATCAGCGCGTCGATCATCGAGGTGCCCTGGACGCGCAGGGCGAAGGCGTTGGCGCGCCCGCGCGTCTGCGCCTCGGTCACGGCGACCTCCTCGTAGCCGGGGGGCAGCGTCTCCGGCGGCATCGGGATTGGGGAGCCGGCGGCAATCGCGCCGACGAGCGGCACGGTCAGCGAGCCGCGTCGCCGCCCGCTGCCGTCGAGCAGCTCGATGGCGCGCGAGACCTCGCGGTCGCGGCGGATGTAGCCGCGCTCCTCGAGGCGCTTGAGGTTGTAGTCCACGACCGAGGTGGAGGAGATCGAGCAGCCCTGCTGGATGTCGCGGATCGAGGGCGGGTAGTCCTTCTCGAGCAGGAACGCGCGCAGGAATTCGAGGATGCGCTGCTGCTTGTCGGAGAGCCCGGAGCGGCGATCGCGCGCCGGTTCCTGATCCGTCTGCATCTTCGCCATTGCCGTAACCTCGCTCCCGTCCGGCCGGACCGGCTCCATGCGCCGATCGGGCCGCTGGCCCTGCCCGCTGCGGCGCACCCCCGTTATCGCCGCAGAGCCGGGTACATATGTTCGCAACAAACGTATCCCCTGCCTGAGCCTTCCGTCAAGCGCGCCCCGGCACGTCCCCGGTCGTAGGGAGAGGATTGAGCGGTGTTGCGTGGGGTGCCGCGGCAGGGCGTGGGGGCTCGGCTACGAGGTCGGCTTCGGGGGCTCGCCGGCGTCCTCGTCGTTGCTGCTGTCCGGAGCGGCGCCGGCGCGGGCGTCCGCGTCCTTGCGCTGCAGTTCGCGCTCGAAGGCATCGACGGCGGGGCGGAGCGGCGCCGGGGTCGCGCGGCGGGCGGCCGTGCGGGCGACGGTGCCGGCCGCGCCCTTCAGCTCGGCCTCGTGATCGCGCGCGAACTGCGCGGCGTCCGAGGCGACCCGCGAGACCTGCGGCTTCAGCGCCTCGGCGGCGATCTCACCGCTCTGCCGGGCCTCGCGCGCGAGGCGCTCGGCCTCCGGCTTCGCGCGCTCGGCGGCCTCGCGCACGCGCCCGAGGGCGTCCTTTGCGGCCTGTTCGGCGGCCGGCTGTCGCCGCTTCGCCTCCGCGCGCGCGCCGGCCGCGCCCTCCTGCATCAGGCGCTGCGCCTGCCCGGCCAGCTCGCGCACGTGCGGGGCGGCGTCGGCTGCCGCCGCCTGCGCGCGGCGCTTGAGCTGATCGGCGAGGCCGCCGGCGCCGAGCGCCGAGCCGCGCCCGCGCAGGCCGCGCTTCTTCCCGCCCTTCGGAGCGTCGCCTCCCGCGTCCTCGCGGTCGGGAGGCGTCACGAGCCGCCTCCGAGGCGCGCCCGCGCCTCGCGCATCGCAAAGGCGACCATGCCCGCGGTGGGCAGGCGGCCCCAGCCCTCCGGCGTGCTGTAGTAGCGCTCGCCGTGGGTCGTTTCCGGCGGCTCGCGCTCGCCGTACTCGATGTCCAGGCCCTCGACGCGGATCGTCGGCGAGCCGAGGCAGCGCAGCGCGCGCGCCTCGTCGTCCGAGGCGACCTCGATCGTCTCGACCGTGGCGTCCTCGATCCCGGCGGCGGCCGCGGCCTCCTCGATGACGGCGATGGCGTCCTCGGCGATGGCGTCCCCGCGGCCGACGTAGAGATCAATGCGCATGTTCACTCCCTGCAGCGCCTAGCCTACGGGCCGCCCCCGCCGCGCGCACGCAGCGTGCTTGTCAGTCGACGACCTCATCGATCGCTTCGAGGGCCTTGCGCACGTACACGGGCAGCAACGGCCGCCGGTAAGGCACGACGAGCGGGCGGTCGCGCTGAGGGTGCGTGAAGACGTGGTGGCTCCCCCGCGTCCGGGCGAGGGTGAAGCCCGCGGATTCGAGCACCGCCTGTAGTTCCTCGGGCCGAACTCCGTGTCGGGAGCGACGCAGCCGCTCGATCCGCTTTGCGTCCCTCACGACGCGAGTAGTACCATATGCAGTATCACTAGCGGAGGGCCGTGGTCATGGACGTGCAGGACTATCTCAGGCTCCCGTATCACATCGGGATGATACGGAGCGCGACCGCTGACGGCGATGCGGGCTGGGTCTCCTGGGTCGAGGAACTCGACGGCTGCATCTCCCAGGGCGACACGCCGGCTGAAGCCGCCTCGATGATCTACGAGGCGATGCAGCTCTGGATCGAGACGGTGCTCGAGGGCGGCGGCGCGGTCCCCTTCCCGCGACCGGAGCCGGCCCACAGCGGCCGCTTCCAGGTGCGGCTGCCGTCCTCGCTCCACACCGCGCTCGTGCGGGCGGCGGAGCGCGAAGGGGTGAGCCTCAACCAGTACGTCAGCAACTCCCTTGCGGCAGCGTCCGGCTGGTGGGCCAGCGAGGAAGTCGCGGCGCGCGCATCCTGACGCCTCGGAGTCGTCGGGGATCGGGCAAGGGGGCTGGCTGTGAGTTGGACGATAGGGGATCTCAGGCCGAGTGAACCGGCACCCGAGGAGGCGGCACTTGGCGAGTACCACCTCGCATATTCCGAGCTTGAGTCTTCGCTTCGACGAGTGGTCGTCTGGGCATTCCGGATTTCCGGCCAGGACGCTGACCTTCGTGAACGCACCCGCAGCATGGTCGAGGCTCTGCTGAATGAAATGAACTTCTATGAAATGGAAAAGGCGATTGGTGTAGTCATCGAGGTACGCGCTCAGACCTTGGACGAGAAGACGAGGGTCGAGCTGCAGGGAGAGTGGAGGAAACTCAGGAAGCGTTGCACGGAGGAGCGGGAACGCAGAAACAGATTCGCCCACTCGTCAGTGAGGATCGAAAAGGACTTGGGCGGACGCATAAGTGTCGGAGGCAGGGAGCCAAAGACGTACTCAGCTGAGGAACTCCGAGAGAGGATAAAGAGGGTACGCGATCTCACTTGGGACATGGAGGAATTCGCCTCAGGAATCCTTCAGTTGCCACTCGAGTAGCCGCAAGCTTTGGCATGTGGCCCGTCAGGGCTAGCCCTCGCCGCGCGCACGCTGCCAGGCCTCGATGATCGCCGGGTCGTGGGGGAAGGGGAGGTCCGGGAGCGCGTCCGGCGGGAAGAAGCCGACCTCCAGCGCCTCCGGGCCGGGGCTGGGCGTCCCGGCGCTGATGCGGCCGGCCCAGGCGACGAAGACCACCGGGTCGCCGGCCGTGCTGTAGACGCCGAGCAGGCGCTCGATCTCGACCTCGACCGAGGCTTCCTCGAGCACCTCGCGCCGCGCTGCATCCTCGACGGCCTCGCCGCGATCGACGAAGCCGGAGGGGAAGCACCAGCGGCCGTACATCGGATCATGGTTGCGGCGCACGAGCAGGATCGCGCCCTCGTGCTCGATCACGACGCCGGTGGCGAGCTTGGGGTTCTCCCAGCGCACGAAGTCGCACTTCGGGCAGGCCGGCGGGCGGCGGTCCCCGGCCTCCGCCCCGGCGCCGGCCTCGAGGGCCGTCCCGCAGTTCGGGCAGTAGCCGGGCCCCTCGACCGATTTGTGGCCGTGGCCGTGGTCCTCGGTCACCGGGCGGCCGCTCTCACCGCACTGTCACCGGAACAGCGCGATGCGGCGGAAGCGCTCGAGGTAGCGTCCGTCCTCCTCGCGCCAGCGCTCGCGCACCATCTCGACGAAGTCCTCGCGCCCGCCGAACTGGCTGAGGTGCGCCATCAGCCCCTCGATCTTCGTCTCGATCACGCTGGAGACATCGACGTCGACGGTCGGCTCGTTCGCGCCCCAGAGGTAGAGCTCGCGCACCTTGTGGGTGGGCAGGCCCTCGGCAATCTGCTCGGGGAAGTTGAGCCGGTCGCGCGCGGTCGGGTAGACGGCGTCGACGGAGGCGAGGCCGCTGAGACGGTGGTCGCTGTGGTTCACGAAGGAGTTGTTGATGATCACCGGCTCCGGGTCGTGCGTGTAGACGGCGAACGGCTGAAAGGCGCGAATCTCGCGCGTGATCGCACCCAGCAACTCGCGCGAGTAGACGAGCTCCCCGTCCGTGAAGCCAAGGAAGCCGACCGAGCCGACGCCGAGGATGCGCGCCGCCTCGCGCTGCTCGCGCTCGCGCGCGGCGACGAGGCTCTCGGGCGTGAAGGCGGGATCGTCGGACCCCTTCGAGCCGTCCGTGACGACGAGGTAGCGGACCTCCCAGCCGGCTCCGGCGAGTACCGCCGCCGTTCCGCCCGCGCCGAAGTCGGCGTCATCGGGGTGCGCGGCGATGACCATCGCGCGGCGCAGTTCGCCCTCGTCCGGGTCCGGTTCGCCCGGCGGCTGGCCGCCGAAGAGGTCTTCCAGGCTCGCGCTCATCGGGTCTCCAGTTCCGCTGCGGCGTTTGGTGTCCTGACCGTCATCGTAGCGCGCGTCCGGCCCGGCCGGCCGCACGCGTCGTGGACTATGTGCGCATCCCGCGCTCGGCGGAGGCCTGGCGGTGGCGCGCGCCGTTCACCACGAGCGAGGCAACCGCGAAGAAGATGATCGAGATCGAGACCACGCCCAGCATGATCGTGAGCGCCAGCCGGTACGAGCCGGTCGCGTCGAACATCATGCCGGCGACGATCGGGCCCAGCGCCGTCCCCGGGAAGGCGAGCATCATCATCGCGCCGGTGATCGTTCCGAACTGCCGCGTGCCGAAGGTGCGGTTGATCAGGATCGGCTCCAGCATCGGCACGAACGCGCCGCCCAGTCCCCACATCAGCACGAAGACGACCAGGCCCGCAGGCGCCGTCGAGATCACCACCGTCGAGAGCGCCGCGACCTGGGTGGCCGCGACCACGATCGCAAGCAGGAAGGTGCGGCGGATGCGCCCCAGCAGCAGCCCGAACGGCAGCCGCGAGAACCCGCGCACGGAGGCGCCAATCGCGACCACGAGCGCGGCCTGCTCGACCCCGCTCGTCTGGAAGAAGTCGAGTTGCAGCGTGGAGAACGTCACCGGCGCGATGAAGAAGGTCATGAATGCTCCGGCGAGCAGCCAGAACGCCGGCGAGCGCAGTGCCTCGCGGATGGTGAAGCCGGCGGCCTCGGGGGTGGTGGCTCGCTCCTCGAGCTCCGTCATCCCTTCCACTCGCAGCCCGAGGTTGGCTGGCCGATCGTGGATCAGCAGCAGCGCGAACAGCCCGTTGACGAGCAGCAGCAGCAGCGCGCTGGTCACCATCACCGCCGACCAGTCCCAGCGCTCCTCGATCATCGAGAGCGGCAGCACCCCGATGCCGGCGGCGCCGAAGCCGATGGTGAGCACGCCGAGCGCCATCTGGCGGCGCGCGCTGAACCAGCGCGTCACCAGCCAGCTGTAGGGCACCGGGAAGAGCATCGTGCGCGCGATGCTGACGACACCCCAGCCGACGCCGACCTGCCACAGCTCCTCCGCCCGGGAGGTCGCGAGCATCGCCGCGCACGCGAGCACGGACCCGGTGAGGATCACCTCGCGCGCGCCGCGCGTGTCCATCCAGCGCCCGGCCAGCGGCCCCGCGACCGCGGAGACCACCGATCCGAGCATGAACGCGATCACCACCGGGGTGCGCTGCGCCTCGCCGCCGGTTCCGAAGTCCTCGGCGAGCGCCGGGATGTAGATCGTAATCGTCCAGAACGTCGTAGCCGCCGCCACGGACGAGCAGAGGATCCCCAGCAGCAGGATTACCCACCCGTAGTAGACCGGACTGCGGAGGGCGAGTTCCCGTCTCAGGGGACGGTCTCGCGAGTAGGCGCGGCGGTCCCGGCCGGACCGTCCGCGGCCCCGTCCGGCGCGGCGTCCGCGCCGAGCTCGCGCGCCTCGACGGCGGCGATGCGCAGGTCGTCCATCTCCACGACCGCGAAGCGGTAGCCGCCGAGGTCCGCTGTGTCGCCGACTTCCGGGATCTCACGGAAGTGCTCCAGCAGCAGGCCAGCCACCGTCTTGTAGGGGCCGGGCTCCACCTCGATGTCGAGCAGCTCGCCGAGCGCGTCGACGCTCTCGGCGGCGTCGATGCGCACGATGCCGCCGGGGCGGCGCACGGCGGTCTCCTCGGGCACCTCGAACTCGTCCTGCAGCTCGCCGACGATCTCCTCGAGCACGTTCTCGAGCGTGACGATGCCGTCCGTTCCGCCGTACTCGTCTACGGCGATGGCGAACTGCGTGCGGCGCACGCGCATCAGGCGCAGCAGCTCCTGCACGCTCATCTGCGCCGGCACCATCAGCGGCTCGCGGGTCAGCTCGTCGAGCGAGGCGTCGTCCTCGACAAGCAGCAGGTCGCGCGCGTGCAGCACGCCGGTGACGTTGTCGAGGTCGTCGCGGAAGACGGGGTAGCGCGAGTGGCGGTGCTCCTTGGCGAAGGCGGTCGCCTCGGCGACGGGCGTCTCGGCGGGGATCGCGATCACCTCGGGGCGCGGGGTCATCACGCTCTCCACGCTGAGGCCGGAGAAGCGGATCACGCGCTGGAGCATGAACTCCTGCTGCGCGTTTAGCTCGCCCGCGTCGCGGCTCGCGCGCACGACGAGCCGCAGCTCCTCGGCGCCGAGATGCTCGTCGGACTCGACGCTGCGGTCGACGCCGAGCAGGGCGGAGACGGCCCAGCCGCTCTCGTTGAGCAGCCAGATCGCGGGGCGGAAGACGGCGCGGAAGAGCCGCAGCGGGCCGGTGACCAGCAGGGCGACGCGCTCCGGGTACTGCAGCGCGACGCCCTTCGGCGCCAGCTCGCCCGCGACGACGTGCAACGCGGTGATCAGGACGAAGGCGATGACCACGGCCACGGTGTGCGCGCCGATCGCGCCGAAGGCGGGATCGAGCAATCCGGCCAGCGCGGGCTCGCCGATCCAGCCGAGGGCGAGGCTGGCGAGGGTGATTCCGAACTGGCAGGCGGCGATGTAGCTGTCGAGGTTGCGGATGCCGTCGTCGACGTTGCGCGCGCCGGGCGTCCCCTCGGCGAGGAGCTGGTGCACGCGCGTGCTCCGCACGGTGACGAGCGCGAACTCGGCCGAGACGAAGAAGCCGTTGAGTAAGACGAGGAAGAGGACGGCGAGCAGGCCGCCGCCAATTTCGAGCACAGCGCCCTCCCAGGCCACCGCAAGGTGACGAGCGTACTACAGCCCGCGCCGAGCGGCGCGTGGGCTGTAGTATTCGCAGGTGTCGCGGGGTACAGTGGATAGAACAGACGTTCTTGGAAGGTGCCATGGCCGACCGCAGCGCGATCGAGTGGACCGAAGCGACCTGGAACCCGGTGACGGGCTGCACGCAGATCTCGCCGGGCTGCGCGCACTGCTACGCCAAGCGCTTCGCGGAGCGCTTCCGCGGCGTGCCCGGCCATCCCTACGAGCGCGGCTTCGACGTCGTCCTGAGGCCGGAGCGGCTTGAGCAGCCGCTGAAGTGGAAGCGCCCGCGCACCATCTTCGTGAACAGCATGAGCGACCTGTTCCACGAAGACATCGCCGACGCCTTCGTGACCGACGTGTTCGATGTCATGGAACGCGCCCACTGGCACACGTTCCAGGTGCTCACCAAGCGCCCCGAACGCGCCGCAGTCCTCGCGCCGTCGCTGCCGTGGCCCAAGAACGTCTGGCTCGGCATCTCAGTCGAGAACCAGCGCTGGACGACCCGCATCGACGAACTGCGGACGATCGACGCCAGCGTGCGCTTCCTCTCCTGCGAGCCGCTGCTCGGCCCGCTCGACCTCGACCTCAAGGGCATCCACTGGGTGATAGCGGGCGGCGAGAGCGGCCCCCGCGCCCGCCCGATGCGGCCCGAGTGGGCGCGCTCGATCCGTGACCAGTGCCTCGCCGCCGGCGTCCCGTTCTTCTTCAAGCAGTGGGGCGCCCACGACGCCTCGGGCGCGCGGATGAGCAAGAAGGCCGCGGGCCGCCTGCTGGACGGGCGGTGGTGGGAGGAGTTCCCGGAGGCTGCACAGACCATGCCCACTAGCACAGCGTGGAATCCGAGAGGTGTTGAGCAGCGCCGGCGAGTCTGAGTCGCGGTGATGGGCGGCGACCGGCAATCCAAATCAGGAGAGATCGATGAGTCGACCCCGCACTGGGATCCGGGACGTGAGCACGGCACCCGCGCGCGGGCCGTTCATGCGCGATCTGTGCCTGCACGATCGACTAGACCAGCACCGCACCCGGCGTCGGGGGCTAGAATGACAGACAGGCACAGGAAGCCGGTTATCGTCTGGATGGAAGGGCTGCTGACCCTTTTCGACGCGTCGTTCCCGCACGATGTCAACGACCCGCGTAAGATGGGCTTCGAGGTCGGTCGGCAGATCATTGGCTTGTACATCATTGAGATGCTTCTCAAGTACGCCTTGGACGATTCTGGTGCGTCCCACGGCCAGCACCACAATCTCCACGAGTTGTTCAGGAACCTCTCCCGTCCGCGCCGCCGCGCGGTGCAGCGAAAGTACACAGAGATCCTCAACAGCGAAGCGGACTGGGCCTGGGATGTCGCCGAAACGGTCGACTTGCTCCTGCATTACTTGGGTGAGAACGCCATCACGGACACTCGCTACTTCTGGGAACCGGGCCGCCACCACGCAGCCGAGCATGCGTCGATCTTGTTCGCGCCCGGGATGCTCCGCCCGCTGATCTACGCGTTGTTCATCGTGCTGCACAACTACCCGAGCAAGCGCATCGTGAAGCGGTACGACACGACCTTCCAATCGCTTGCAGAGTCCCTCAGGGAAGACCAGCAGCGTGCGGAGAGCGATGAACACGCGCGTATTCCAAACTGAGACAGTACCTAACAGCCGAAGTCCGGCCCGAGACCGCCAAACTAGGGAGTTTGTGGTCAGCGCGACGATGTAGGCCGCAAGCGGATGCCCGCGAACGCTACTCCCGCCCGAGCGTCAGCCCCAGCACCCCGGCGAGCTCGACGAGCGTGGGGACGGCGGTCACGCCGTGGAGGGCGCCGGCGTCGATGTTGCGGGCGATGGAGAGCAGGATCTCGATGGCGCGCGGGGTGTCGAAGTCGTCGTCCATGACGTCCATGAACTCGTTGCGCAGCGGCTGCACGCGCAGCTGGTCCGGGGGGCCGCCCGCGCTCGCCGCCGCGCGGCGCAGCAGCGCAGCCTGCTCCTCGCGGCGCTCGAGGTCGGCGCCGTGCCAGGGGTGCTCCTCGCGGTAGTGCGTGCCCAGCAGCGCGAGCCGGATCGCGTCCGGCGTGTGCCCGGCCTCCAACAGCTCGCTCACCTTCACGAGGTTGCCGAGCGACTTCGACATCTTCACGCCGTCCAGCGTGAGCGTGCCGATGTGCATCCAGCAGCCGACGAACGGCTCGGCCCCCGTCGCGTGCTGCGACTGCACGATCTCGGACTCGTGGTGCGGGTAGATCAGGTCGCGCCCGCCGCCGTGGATGTCGATCCGGTCGCCGAGCGCGGCGCGCACCATCGCCGAGCACTCGATGTGCCAGCCGGGGCGGCCGCGGCCCCAGGGCGCGTCGAAGGCGGCGCCCGGGTAGTCCGAGGGCTGCCAGAGCAGGAAGTCGAGCGAGTCGCGCTTCAGCTCCTCGGGCTCCTCGGGCATCGTGTCGGTGCGGGGGGCGTTGCGCAGCTCGTCCGCGCTCATCCCGGCGAGCGCGCCGAAGGCGGGCGCGGTGCGCGCCTCGAAGAAGACATGGCCCCCGGCCTCGTAGGCGTGCCCGCGCTTCAGCAGCAGCGAGATCAGCTCGAGGATCTCCGGGATGCTCCCGGAGACGCGCGGGTAGGCGTCGGGGCGCAGCACGTTGATCGCGTCCATGTCCTGCAGGAACTGCGTGTGCTGCTGCTCGGTCAGCTCCGCGATCGAGATGCCGCGCTCACGCGAGACGCGCACCATGTCGTCGTCGATATCGGTGATGTTCTGGATGTGCCGGACCTCGAAGGACTGGAACTCCAGGTAGCGGCGCACGACGTCGAAGACGACGTAGGTGAGGGCGTGCCCGAGGTGTCCCACGTCGTACGGGGTGATCCCGCACACGTACATGCGGACGACGTGGTCCTCAATGGGTCTGAGTGGCTCTCTGCGGCGCGAGAGCGTGTGGTGGATCTCGAGCAGCAGCGGCTCCTCGTCGTGCGGATCGGGGTCGCGCGGGCCAGCGCCGGGCATCGTAGCATGGCGCTGTCGCTATCGAGGCCGCGCACGGGCGGCGCAGGCGGAGGAGGACGCAGTGCTGCTCGCACGGGCACGGGTTCGGGGCAGGGTGGTGCACGGCATCGTCGAGGACGGCGCGCTGCAGCTGATCCGCGGCGGCCTCTTCGGCCGGCGCGAGCGTAGCGGCGAGGTCGTGCCGCTCGAGGAGGCGCACCTGCTCGCGCCGACGCAGCCGACGAAGGTGCTGGCGATCGGCCTCAACTACCGCAGCCATCTCGCCTCGGGCGCGGCGACGGCGGCGGGCGCGCGGCCGGAGCCCGCGCAGCCGGAGCCGTTCATCAAGACGCCGAGCTCCGTGATCGGCCCCGGCGAGGCGATTGTGCTGCCGCCCGGCGCCGGCCGCGTCGACGAGGAGGGCGAGGTCGTCGCCGTGATCGGACGGCGCGGGCGCAACATCCCCGAGGAGCGCGTCGAGGACTACATCCTCGGCTACACCTGCGGCAACGATGTGTCGGCGCGCCACTGGCAGCGCGACGATCTCCAGTGGTGGCGCGCCAAGTCCGCCGACACCTTCACCGCCGCCGGGCCCTGGATCGCCACCGACCTCGATCCCGAGGCGATCCCGATCGCGGTGCGCGTCAACGGCGAGGAGGTGCAGCGGGCGACGACGGCCGACCTGATCCACTCGATCCGCCGCTGCATCGCCCACATCTCCAGCGCGATGACGCTGGAGCGCGGCGACATGATCTTCACCGGCACGCCCGGCGAGACGAGCCAGCTCGCCGCGGGCGACCTCGTCTCCATCGAGGTCGGCGGCGTCGGCGTGCTGCGCAACCCGGTGGTCGAGGGCTGAGCGCCCGCACGGACTGATCGGCCGGTCTGCTAGGCCGGGTGAGGGGGGGCGCGATGACCGAAGGCGGCCGCCCCTTGCGCCTCGCCCTGTTGCAGCTCCCCGCCTTCGAGCTGGCCGACCACGAGGCGGCCTGGGCGGAGCTGCTGCGCCGCATCGACGAGGCCGCCGCAGGCTCCTCCGCCGGAGTGCCGGACCTGATCGTGCTGCCAGAGGCGAGCTACCCTGCCTACTACCTGCACTCCCGCGAGGCCTACGACGCCGCCGGCGCGCTGGCGGACGAGGAGGTCGAGCGCGCCATCGGCGAGCGCGCCGCGCGCCACGGCTGCGCGATCGCCGTCGGCCTCGTGCAGCGAGGCGGCGATGACGCAGCGGATGACGGGCGGCTGGTGAACACCGCCGTGCTGTTCGCGCGCGACGGACGCGTGGCCGCGCGACAGCCCAAGCGCTTCCTCTGGCACTTCGATCGCCACTGGTACGCGCCCGGCGAGGCGGGCCGGCCGATCGCCCTCGAGGCGGCCGGGTCCGGGTCGACGGAGGTCGGGCTCTTCATCTGCTCCGACGGTCGCCTGCCGGAGATCACGCGCGAGCTTGCGCTGGGCGGCGCCGACCTGCTCGTCGACTGCACGGCCTGGGTGTCCTCGGGACGCGATCCGGCGGCGCTCTCCAACCCGCAGGTCGACTACATGCTGGCGGCGCGCGCGATCGAGAACGGCGCCTGGATCGCCGCCGCCGACAAGGTGGGCGTCGAGGCGGGCAGCATCGTCTACGCCGGCCGCAGCGGCGTCGTTGACCCGCGTGGGCGCTGGCGCGTGCAGGCGCCGAGCGACCGCCCGGGCGTCGTGCACACCGTCATCGATCTCGATGAGGCGACCGGCCCGCCGGTCGCGCCGCGCATCGAGCTCTACGGCGCGGCAGCGATTTCCGGTGACTCGCTCGAGGACGCCGAGGCGGGCTCAGGCAGGGACGAGGAGATCGTGCGCGTGGCGGCCGCGGCGGTGGAGGTCTCGCCCTCGGCCGTCGCGCTGATGGAGCGGGTGCGCGCCCTCGTCACGACGCTCTCGACGCAGGGCGTGGACCTCGTCGTGCTGCCCGATCTCGCGCGCGCCGACGCGCACGCGCTCGGCGAGGAGGAGCTGCTGCCGCTGCTGCGCTCGCTCTCCGCGGACGCCGGCGTGATGTTCGCCGTCGGGCTCGCCGAGCGCGCGGGCGAGGCGACGTACAAGCGGCTCTCGCTGCTCGATCGCGGCGAGCTGATCGCGTCCTGCCGGCAAACGCACCTCGACGCCGCCGAGCGTGCTGCGGGCTACCGCCCAGGCGACGAGCCGCCGCCGCTGGTGGAGACGCGCCTCGGGCGGATCGGCCTGCTCCCGGCCAGCGACGCGCTCGCCCCCGAGCCGGCGCGCGGGCTGCGGCTGCAGGGCGCGGAGTTGCTGCTCTGGTGCGCACAGCCGCTGCCCGGCTTCGCCCCCGAGGCGTTGCGCGCCCTCGCGCGGACGCGGGCGGCGGAGAATCGCGTCTGGCTCGCGGCGTCCGCCGGTCCCGAGGAGGCCGGCGGGGCCTACGTCGTCGACCCCTCGGGGGCCGTCGCCGCCGAGGCACTGGCCGGGCAGCCGATCGCCGTGGCGGCCGATGTGCATCGCGGGCTGGCGCGCTGGCGCCGCGTCGCGCCGGGCACCGATCCGATCGCGGAGCACCGCCCGGCGGACTACCTCACGCGTGGAGGGGCCTGAGCGGGACAGGCCGCAGCCGGAGCACCCGGCGACTCAGTCCGTGCCTGGTTCTACCGTCCTGGGACGCTTCGCACAGTGGGCGCAAATGAGGGAAGGCCCCCCGGCAGATGGCAGGAGCAGTTCCGGCCGCCCGCCCGGCGCCTGTCCGGCGGTGAGAAGCGCGCGGCCTCGGAAGATCCTGTCCACGGTGGACCCGATTGAGCGGTCGCGGATGTCCGGGGGCCGTACGTGCTTCTGACAGAACAGCAGCCGGCAGCGCGAGCACCCAGGGCCCATCCGCTCGAAACAGCCCTCGATGGCGCACTGGTTTCGCTCGTTCGACTTCGCGACACGGGAGCGCCACTCCGTGTGCTCGCGCAGACGCACCAGCTTCTCGCGACAGCGCCTACCGGCGCAGACGTGGGTGTAGTCCTCGCTGCGCTCGCCGTGTGTGTCGCAGAAGGGGCGAGTGCAGTAGACGCACTCGCTCACGGCCTCGCGGCCGCAGCCCCGTCGCAGGAAGCTGGAGCCGAACTTGCAGGGCCGTGCCCTCGCCGCCACGTCAGTCCCAGATCCTGCGGCGCTCGCGGCAGTGCGCGCAGACGAGCGCCAGGACCGTGGCCGCGGGTTGGACCGAGTGGTCACGGATCTCGCGATTGCTCACGTGGTCCCGGCAGAACAACAGCCGGCAGCGCGAGCACTGGTGACGCTGCCGCTCCGCACAGTTCTCGATCGCGCACACGCTCACGCGGTTCGATGCGGAGGCGCGCTCGCGCCACTGCGAGTGCGTGCGCAGGTCCTGCAGCTTCTCGCGGCAGCGCTTGCCGGCGCAGACGTCGGTGTAGTTCTCGCCGCGCTCGCCGTGCTCCGCGCAGAAGGGGCGGTCGCAGTAGACGCAGTCGCTGACGGCCCGGCGGCTACAGCCGCGGCGGAAGAAACCCGATCCGAATTTGCAGGGCTGTGCGTTCACCGCGCCGCCGCCGGTTCCCGGCGCTGCGCCCTCGGGCGACGCGTCCGGACGCCGAGGGCGGGACCGGTCTGCATTCTCGCACAGGCCGGCGCGCGCCCGCGCGCCGACGGCGTCAGCTCGGGGAGCTGCCGGCGCTCTGGATCTGCAACGTGATCTGCGTGTAGTCCTCGTCCTCCTCGAACGTGTCGAACGAGACCGAGCCCTGCAGGGAGCCGTCTTCCGAGGCGAATTCGAGGACCGTGGCGAATCCGACCGCCTGGTCGTCGGTGATCTCCCAGCCCTGCGCCTCGATACGCTCTCGGTACAACTCGGTCGCCTCGAACGACGAGCCGGGCGTGAGCACCCTCAACTGGTACCCGGTGGCGCCGGGCTGGCTGCTCCAGAAGAGCTCCACGATCGTCTGATCGCCCTCGAGCAGGAACGCGGCCGGGAACCCGTCGGGCAGCGGCCGTCCGTCCTGCGGGAACTCGAACGGAGGCTCGTCCGCCGGGATCGCGGGCTGGGCCTGGATCAGGTAGATGACCGTGGAACCGGGGCCGGACTCGACCGCGTCCGCCGCGTCTGCGTCCGCCGTCCCGTCCGCCTCGGCCTCGTCGCCCATCGCAGCGGGGTCCTCCGTCCGCGGCAGGATCCAGACGAAGCCGGTGATGTCTGCGCTGATCGTGTTCTGGTACTGGAAGAAGCCCAGGTCCTTGCTCGATCGTCCGCCCGTCACCTGCCAGGGCGACTGGTCGAGCTGCTCGCTGACGAGGAGCTCAGCGTCGACCTGCGGCCCCGGCGTGTCGTAGACGATGAAGAAGGCGAGCTCGCCGTTGATCCGCCTCGTGAGCACCGATCCGAGGAGCATCCCCTCGGGATGCACCGGCAGCGCGACCGGCATGTCGATGAACAGCTCGTCCGCCGTGGCGGCGGGATCCTCGGAGGCGGCGATGCCGGCGGCGAAGCGCGCGAAGGCGCCCGCGCGGTCACGCTCCCAGAGCGCGCTGAACTCCTCGGGCGTCATCTCCGCGAGCTCGGCGATCGAGGTGAGCCGGTCGTCGCCGGATTCGACGGCGCTCGAGATCGCGATGACGGCCGTGGGGTTCAGCGCGAGTTGCAGTCCGGGGACGATTCCGGCGGACCGCGATTCGACGATCGTGCCGAGCGGCTCGCCGACGCTCATCAGGCGCGCGGCGACGGCGGCCCCCGCCTCGGCGTCTACGTTGGCCGAGGCGGTTTCGGCGGGCTCGTCGCTGCCCCCGCAGGCCGCGAGCAGGAGGGCGAGCACGGCTGCGCCGGCAGCGAGCGCTGGTCGCATCAGGAGTCCTGTCCATGCGAGCGGGGCGCCTGTCGCCGCAAGCCGAGCAGTGCGATGGATGGGGTGGGTGAGGGGATTTGAACCCCCGATCTCCAGGGCCACAACCTGGCGCCTTTGACCGCTAGGCGACACCCACCACGCGGAGCCGCGGCCCCGGGGCCGCGCCAATCGAGTGTATCAGCGCGCCGCCCTCACCGGCGAGGACGCAGGACGCGAGGTGCAGGCCGCCGCGGAGGCTACTGCGGGGCGATCGCTCGGTACTTGCCGCGGAAAAAGAGCAGCGGGTCCGCGTCGGGGCGGACGATCTCGCAGCTCGCGACTTCGCCGACGAAGATCTTGTGGTCGCCGCCGTCGAGGATGCTGTGCGTGCGGCAGTCCAGCCAGGCGATGGAGCCCTCGATCAGGGGCGATCCGAGGTCGCTCATGTGGTAGGCCGTATCGCCCATCGGGTTGTCGGGCGGAGTGGTGCCGGCGAAGAAGTTGGAGACGGCCTCCTGGTCCTCGGCGAGGATGTTGATGGCGAAGTTGCCCGCCTGGTCAATCACCGGGTAGGAGGTGGCCTTCAGGTCGACGCAGACGAGGAACAGCGTCGGTTCCAGCGAGAGCGCGGAGATCGCGTTCGCGGTGAGCCCTCGCGGGCCGTCGTCGCCGACCATCGTCACTACCGTGACGCCGGTCGCGAAGTTGCCGCAGACGTCGCGGAACATGCGGGTATCGATGCCGGAGGAACTGGTGGTCATGCTCGCATCCTCTCAAGCGCCTCGCCGCTGAGGCTCACGGGTCGCGCTGCTACACTGAGAGATACCGGACGCCGCCGCCGAGCGCCACCCCGGCGGGCGCGGCCGGAGTTCTCCACGACGCTCTCCGAATCGAGGCCGAGATGTCGCCGAACCCCGCATTGCAATGTCCGCGAGACGGCGCCGAGCTGATTGTCGAGCACCTGCACGGCATCGAGGTCGACCACTGCGGGACGTGCAACGGGCGCTGGCTGGACCACCACGAACTCGACGATCTCGAGGCGACGAAGGCTGACGAGGGCGTGCGCCGCGGCACGATCCGCTACTCGGAACGCGATTCCGAGCTGGGCTGCCCCGTCTGCGGCGAGCAGATGGCCGCCTTCAACTACCGCGCCTACGACCTGGAGCTGGACACCTGCCGCAGCGAGCACGGCTTCTGGCTCGACGCCGGCGAGGAAGGCCGCGTTCGCGACATCATCGACGAGCGCGTGCGCGGCCTGAAGCGCTCCGCCTCCGCCGAGGCGGCGTGGGGCGACTTCCTCGACGGCCTCGGGGGGCGCGGCGGGGGAGGCGCCTGGGGCTCCGTGCGCCGCTTCTTCGGCGGCGGGCGCCGCTGACGCGCCTGCCCGTCCGCCTCGCGGGGCTGGACGAGGGGCCCGATCAGTCCCGATCAGTTTCGTGGAGTCCTCGAATGAGGCCGCCCGCATGACCACCGAGGCCGCCGACCGCGCACCGGCGTTCGACCCCGTCGCGGCGATGGCGCGGCACATCGAGGCCGAGGACCAGCTCGGCGCGCTCACGCTCGCCCGCGAGTTGCACCCCGCGCAACTGGCCGCCGCCTTCGCCGGCATCGATCACGAGGTCAGCGAGCTGCTGGTGCAGCGCTTGGCGCCGCGCTCGCCTACCTCGAGCCGCACTACCGCGAGGACCTGCTCGTCGGCCTCGCACCGGAGCGCATCGCGCAGGTGATGGAGGTCGTCGCCGACGACGTCGCGACGGACCTCGTCCAGGACCTCCCGGAGGAGATCGGCAGCGAGGTGCTGGCCGCCCTCTCGCTCCGCCAGCAGCACGCGATCAGCCACCTCATGGCGCACGACGAGGAGAGCGCCGGCGGTCGCATGACGGGCCAGCGCATCGCGATGCCACCCGACCGCCTCGCCGGCGAGGTGATCGACGATCTGCGCTCGATCCGGCCGGACGCGACGCAGCCGTTCTACATCTACGTCACCGACGAGGACGGCCGCCTCGGGGGCGTCGTCAACCTGCGCTCGTTGCTGATCGCGCCGGCGCAGACGCCGATCGCCGAACTCACCCTCCGCGACGACGTAGTGTCCGTGAACGCCTCCACCGACCAGGAGGAGGCCGCGCGCCTGCTCAAGCGCTACAAGCTGCTCTCCCTGCCCGTCGTCGTCGACGACGGGCATCTGCTCGGTGCGCTGACCGCCGACGATCTGATCGACGTGCTTGAGGACGAGGCGACCGAGGACATGTTCCGGCAGGTCGGCGTCCACGAGGACGAGGACCTGCGCTCGGTTGCCCGCTCGGTGCGGCTCCGGCTGCCGTGGCTGATGGTGAACCTCGTCACGGTGCTGCTGGCGGGGTTCGTGGTCGCGCTGTTCGAGAGCACGGTCGCGCGCGTCGCGGTGCTTGCTGCCTTCCTGCCGGTGGTGGCGGGTCAGGGCGGCAACGCCGGCATCCAGACGCTGACCGTCGTCATCCGCTCGCTCGCCGTCGGCCGCCTGCGCGGTCGCGACCTCTGGCGCGTGGTCCTGCACGAGGCGGCGACGGGGCTGATCAACGGCCTCGTGGTAGGCGTCGCGGTCGGGCTGGTCGCCTGGCTCTGGCAGGGCAACGCGGCGCTCGGCCTGATCGTCGGCATCGCCCTTGCTGCCAACATGCTCGTCGGCGTCATCGCCGGAGTGCTGATCCCGATGGGCCTGCAGCGCTTCCGCTCCGACGCCGCCCTCTCGGCGGGCATCTGGCTCACGACGGCCACCGACGTGCTCGGCTTCGCCGTCTTCCTCGCCCTCGCCGCGCTCTTCGTCGGCGCGATCGACTGAGGGCCGCGCTCAGACATCGAGGTGGCGGAAGCAACTCGTGACGTGGTCGTTCACCAGGCCGGCCGCCTGCATGTAGGCGTAGCAGATCGTGGGGCCCACGAAGTTGAACCCGCGCGCCCGCAAGTCGCGGCTGAGCGCCCTCGACTCTTCCGTATGCGCGGGAATGTCCGCGAGCGACTCGAAGGCGTTACGCCTCGGCGCGCCGCCGACGAACGCCCACACGTACTCGTCGAACGAGCCGTGCTGCGCCTGCAGCTCGAGGAAGGCGGCGGCGTTCCGCACAGCCGAGGCGATCTTCGCCCGGTTGCGGATGATCCCGGTGAACCCGAGCAGACGCTCGCGATCCTCGTCCCCGAAGCGAGCGACCGCCCTGGGATCAAAGCCCGCGAAGGCGGCGCGGTAGCCCTCGCGCCTCCCAAGCACCGTGCGCCAGCTCAGGCCCGCCTGCGCGCCCTCGAGGATCAGCAGCTCGAAGTGGGTGCGGTCGTCGTGGACGGGCACGCCCCACTCGCGGTCGTGGTACTCGCGCATCAGCGGATCGCTGTCCGCCGCCCACGCGCAGCGGGTGAGGCCGTCACTCACGCGCCGCCCCGCCTACTCGCCCGCCTCCGCGATCAGCGGCGCGGCCTCGTAGCTGCCGTCGCCGCGGTCGGCCTCGAGGGCGGCGAGCAGTCGCGCCAGCGTCGCGTAGCCGACCTCGCGCCCCCACGTCACCGGGCCGCGCGGGTAGTTCGTCGCGTGCTGCATCGCGGCGTCGATGTCCTCGCCGCTGGCCGCCCCGTCGCCGAGGGCGCGTGCGGCCTCGTTCATGACCGTGCCGAGCATCCGCGCGAAGGCGTAGCGCTCCTCCGCGCTCGCCTCAGCGAGCTGCTCCGGGTCGCACAGCGCCGCTACCTCCACGAAGGCGTCGACGGCGGCCGCGAGGTCGGGCGACAGCGCCAGCGGCGACGCCTCGACGGCCACGTTGGCGGTCGGCGGGTCGCTGCCGTAGTCGTAGACGCCGCTGCCGGTCTTGCGGCCCAGATCGCCGCGCTCGGCGAGTCCGGCCTGCACGCGGGGCGGCTCGAAGCGCGCGGGCCGGCCGGTGCGCTCCCAGACGGAGATCGTCACTGCGTGGTTGACCTCCTGGCCGACGAGGTCGGCGACCTGCATCGGCCCCATCCGGAACTGCCCCAGCTTGCGCATCGCGCCGTCGATCACGTCGGGCCCCGCGACGCCCTCGTCGAGCATCCGGAAGGCCTCGACGTAGGAGCTGCGGGCGACGCGGTTGACGATGAAGCCGGGCGCGTCCGCGGTGCGGGCGGGGACCTTGCCCCAGGCGCTCGCCGTCTCCGCCACCAGCTCGGCGGCGGCCTCGCTCGTCGCCTCGGGGGCGACGACCTCGACCAGCGCCATCACGGGCGCGGGGTTGAAGAAGTGCATCCCGACCACGCGCGAGCGGTCGCGCAGCGGGCTCGCGATCTCGCCGACCGCGAGCGACGAGGTATTGGTCGCCAGCACCGCGTCCGCCGGAGCGGCGGCGTCGAGCTGCCGGAACAGCTCCTGCTTCACGCCGAGATCCTCGACGACCGCCTCGACGATCAGCTCGACGCCCTCGAGGTCGTCGAGGGAGCCCTCGATGAGCCGTCCGATGACGGCGACGTGTTCCTCCTCGGACATCGCGCCGCGATCGACCTGGCGCTGGAGCCGCGCCGCGATGGACGCGCGGGCGCGCTCGACCGCGCCGGGCTGGGTGTCGATCAGCCGCACGGTGCAGCCGTGCGTCAGCGCCACCTGGGCGATGCCGGCGCCCATCGTGCCGGCGCCGAGGATTGCGACCTGTTCGACCGCCATCGTGCTAGCAGCGCTCGATCACGGCCGCCATGCCCTGGCCGCCGCCGATGCACATCGTCTCGAGGCCGAACTCGGCGTCGCCACGCTCCATCTCGTGCAGCAGCGTCGCCATGATCCGCACGCCCGTCGCGCCGACGGGGTGGCCGATCGAGATGCCGGAGCCGTTGACGTTCACCCGGTCCCAGTCGGAGTCGGTCAGGCCCCACTCGCGGGTGACGCCCAGCACCTGGGCCGCGAACGCCTCGTTGAGCTCGATCAGGTCGATGTCGCCGAAGTCCATGCCGAGCTGGGCGAAGGTCTTTTGCGCGGCCGGGACGGGGCCCAGGCCCATCAGCTTCGGCGCCACGCCGGCGACGGACCAGCCGCGCAGCTTGCCCATCGCCTTCAGGCCGAGGTCGGCGGCCCGCTCGGGCGTGGTCACGATGCAGACGGCGGCGGCGTCGTTCTGGCCGCTCGCGTTGCCCGCCGTCACGGTCGACTCCGGGTCGTCCGCGGCGTAGACGGCGCGCAGCCGCGCCAGCGACTCGAGCGAGGTGTCGCGCCTCGGGTGCTCGTCCGCGTCGACGATCACGGGGTCGCCTCGGCGCTGCGGGACCGCGACCGGCACGATCTCGGACGCGAAGCGGCCCTCGTCCTGCGCGGCGACGGCGCGCTGGTGCGAGCGCAGCGCGAGGGCGTCCTGCTCCTCGCGCGGGATGCCGTACTCGCGGCGCACGTTCTCGGCGGTCTCGATCATGCCGCCGGGCACCGGGTGGAGGATGCTGCCCGCGGTGATGCGCGCCCTCGCGAGGCGGTCGTGCAGCTCGATGCTGCCGTTGTTGGGGCCCCAGCGCGGGGCGCTCGAGTAGAACTCGACGGTGCTCATGCTCTCCGCGCCGCCCGCGAGGACGATGTCCGCGACGCCGGTCTGGACCTGCATCGCGGCGTAGCAGATCGCCTGCAGGCCGGAGCCGCAGCGGCGGTCGATCTGCAGCCCCGGCGTCTCGACGGGCAGCCCGGCATGCAGCGCCGCCACGCGGCCTACCGCGGGCGCCTCGCCGCTCGGGTAGCACTGCCCGAAGACCACGTCGTCGATCTCGGTCGGATCGAGCTGGGTGCGTTCGAGCAGCGCCTCGATGACGGTGGCGGCCAGCGCCGTCACGGTGATGTCGCGGAAGACGCCGCCATAGCGCCCCACGGGGGTGCGCAGCGGGTTACAGATCACGGCCTCGCGCATACGCCTGCTCCTCTACCGGCCCGGGCGCGCGGGCTTCATCGCCGCGCCGCCGCCGCCATGGTAGCGGGCAACGGGCGAACGAGGGCCGGCAGTCTCGGGCTGCGTGCTCAACTCGCCGAAATCTGCTCCGCGTGCTCCTGCAGGTGCGTGAAGACCATGCTCATCCCGCGCTCGCCGGTCATCCCCGGTCGCAGCTCGCGCTCCAGGTGCTCGGCCGTCACCTCCGCCCAGAGGGCGTCCGCGTGCGCGCTCGATGCGGCGAACGCCTCGAGCGCCTCGGCGGCGCTGGCGAGCGACGGGTCGCTGCGCTCGATGCTCGCCTGCTCGCCGGCGCTGAGGCTCACGGCCCAGCCGGCGAAGGCGTAGTCGACGCCGATCGCGTGCTCCACGGTCTGGCGGCGCGTCCACTCGTCGCCCTCGGGCTGTTCCTCCCAGCCCTCGGCGGCGCCTTCGAGGGCGGCGCGGAAGGCCACGCGCGCCTCAGCGATCTGTTCCCGCAGTTCGTCCGGAGTTGCCATCGGTTCACCCCCTCGCACGCGGCGTGCTGCCGCCGTGCGGCCACAGTGTAGCGGCTAGCGCGAGGGCGCCCAGCGGAAGCGCCACACGGCGACGACGGCGCCCGCGAGGCCCCACGCGGCGATCACCGCGAGGTTACCGAGGCGCAAGCCGGAGCCATCCTCGAACGGGTCGAACGCCGTCTGCAGCGCGATCGAGAGGTGCTTTACCGGGAAGATATCCCCGGCGAGACCGAGCCAGATCGGTGCGCTGTCGCGCAGCGGGATGAAGACGTCGGAGATGAAGAGCAGCGGCAGGATGATCGCGTTGACGACGACCGGCGCGGCCTCGGCGTTGGGGATGAACGCGGTCGTCGCGAGGCCGAGCGCCGCGAAGGCGGCCGCGCCCACCACGAGCGAGAGCAGGAAGGCCGGCATCGTGCCGCTCGGCACGTCGACGCCGTAGAAGAGCAGGCCGAACGCGGTCACGACGATGACCAGCAGGATCGCGATCAGCGTCATGAACAGCACCTTCGCGCCGAGGTACGCAGCCCTCGGCAGCGGCGTGCCGGCCACGCGCTTCAACTGCCCCTGGTCGCGCGCGAACGCGATCGACATCGCGAGGCCGGTGTAGCAGGCGTTGATCACGCTGAACGCTGCGATAGTGGGGATGTAGAACGTCGATGTGTTCGTCCGGCCGCCCTCGATGTCGATCGGCTCGTTGCCGAAGATCACGTTGAAGATCACGAGGAAGATCAGCGGGAAGAAGAAGGTGAAGAAGGCCGCGGCCGGGTTCCGCGTGAACGCCCGCCGCTCGTAGCGGAGCTGGCGGATCAGCAGCCGCGCGGTCGTCATGCCTGCCCCTCCGCACGGGCGGCCGCGACGGCCCCCGAGGTGAGATCGAGGTACACATCCTCCAGCGTCGCGCGCTCCACGCGCAGATCGGGGAGCTCAATCCCCGCGCGCAGCGCCCGCCCTGTCAGCTCGTGCAGCAACTCGGTGGGCGCCTCGGTCCGCAGTTCAACGCGCCCCTGGCCGTCGTCGAGCGCGTCCTCGATGCCCTCGAGGATGTCCGCCTGACCGTCGGGGAGGCGGAAGGAGACGATCGCCGAGGCGCGCCGCGCCATCAGCTCGGCGGGCGGTCCCTCGGCGACGATCGCGCCGTTGACGATCACCCCGACGCGGTCGGCCAGGTGCTCGGCCTCGTCCATGTAGTGTGTCGTCAGCAGCACCGTCGCGCCGGACGAGCGCAGGTTGCGCACCATGTCCCAGGCCTGGCGGCGCGCCGCCGGGTCGAAGCCCGTCGTCGGCTCGTCCAGGAACAGCAGCTCCGGGTCGCCCGCGAGGGCGATCGCCACGTCGAGCCGGCGCTGCTGTCCGCCGGAGAGCCTGCGCACGCGCTGATCGCGCTGCTCGTTCAGGCCGATGGTCTCGATGATCTCGTCCAGCGGGCGCGGGTGCGGGTAGTAGCCGCGGTACTGCTCGATCGCTTCCTCCACGCTCAGGTACGGCTCGACGCCGGTCGTCTGCAGCACGATGCCGATGCGCTCGCGGAGCGCGAGCTCGCGCCGGGCCGGGTCGTGGCCGAGCACGCTGACCTCGCCGCCGTCGCGCTCGCGGTGCCCCTCGAGGATCTCGACGGCCGTCGTCTTGCCCGCGCCGTTGGGGCCGAGCAGCGCGTAGACCTCGCCGCGCGCGACCTCGATGTCGAGCCCGCGCACGGCCTCGATCGCACCGTAGGACTTGCGCAGGCCGCGCACGGTGATCGCCGCTTCGGGGGACATGCGCCGAGTCTAGCCGTGGTCCGCGCTACGGACTGGCGCGGCCGGATCGGCTACTGCGCGTCCTGCGTCCGCAGTGGATCCTCGGGGCAGAAGGGGTACCCGATGGCCTTGCAGGGATCCTCGTCCTCCTCGGTCCACTCGAGGGCGTCGAGGCGCCGGAAGGCCACGTTGAGCAGCGCGCCGCTGAGCCGCAGCTCCGCGAGCAGCGCCGGCAGGTCGCCGAGCAGCGAGGCGTCGCCCCCCACGAGCGCGTTCAGATCGTCCATGGCCCGCTCGAGTCGCGTGAGGCGCGCATCGAGCCGTGCGAGCGCCAGCTCCAGTTCCGCGAGCTCGGCGCTGCTCGCCCCCGAGCCGCCCTCGCGTTCCCGCGGCGCCTGCTCGCCGCCGTCACCGCAGGCGGCCAGCAGCAGCGCGAGGCTCGCGAGGGCGATCGCGGCGAGGGTCAGGGCGGCGCGGCTGCGTGCTGCGGTCATCTGCACCATCCTCCTCGTGCCGCTACTGCAGCGGCAGCGGCGGCTGCCACCATGCCGGGCGCTCGCTCACCTCGATGCGCTGCACCCACTTCACCCAGTGATAGCCGCGCCGCTGCGGTGCGATCACGCGTACCGGGAAGCCGTGCCCCGCGCTCAGGGGATCGCCGCCCACGTGCGTCGCGAGCAGCAGTCCCTCCGCCTCGCCGAGGCCGAAGCGCCGCCGGTAGCCCGTCGCCGAGATCGCCTCGACGCTCCGCGCATCCTCGGTGACGCCGGCGCGCGCGAGCAGCGCCGGGAGCGGGACGCCGCTCCAGTCCTGTGTCGTATACCAGCCGCCCGTGCAGTCGAGTGTCGCGCGCAGCGTGCGCTGCGGGAACTCGGCCAGCTCGCCGTAGCCGAGCGCGTACGGCTCGGCGATGGCGCCGCCAACCTCGAGCTGCCAGGCGTCGGCGGCGATCCGCTGGCGCGTGTCGCTGAGCCAGTTGGTGACCGGGTGCGCGTTGCCCTCGAAGCTCGCCTCCTCGCGCGAGCCGGTGAAGCGCCGCTGCGGCCCCGAGAGCGTCGAGGCCGCGGCGACGCCGCGCCAGAGCACGAAGCCGCCCGCGCCGACGGCGAGCAGGCGCAGCAGCGCGCGGCGGCTGGTGAAGTCGCTGTGCCTGACCCGCGGCCAGCGCAGGGCAGCGTGGAGCGCGAACGGCGGCACGAGCGTGAAGGCGAGGATCGTGTGCAGCACGAGCGGACGCATCTCGCCGTAGATCGGGACGGGCAGGCTGCCTCGCCCGATCGCCGCCCACCAGACGCCCGTCGCGAGCGTGCCGATGAACAGCACCCCCAGCGCGCCCGGCGCGATCGACCACACCCCGGCGCCGCGCCGCGCGAACGAGCGCATCACGATGCGCCACTTCCAGAGCAGCAGCGCGACCAGCGAGAGCCCGCCGAGGCCGTGCAGCCAGAACACCCAGCGCCCCTCGGGGCGGCCGACCAGGAAGCTGCCCAGCCCGGACGCCAGTTCGAGCAGCAGCAGGGCGAGGATCGCGAGGTTCACAGCGCGCGAACTCACCGGCCGCCTCCCGTCGCCGTGCATCACAAGGATGCACGTTACGGTGGATCCTTGACAGTCGAGCCGGCGGTCGTGGGAGACGGTGGAGCGGCGATCACGCGCCTTGAGCGCTTCACGGGACCTCCTGACCGGACGCCGTTCGCGAGTCCTCGACATCAATCTGCAGCAGACAGGAGTGCAGGCGGCTGTCATAGCCGTCTATGACACGCTGCTCGAACCCGAGCCGGGGTATCTCGCCCCACCGTCGGGCGATGTTCGCGGGGGGCTGGCCGAGAGCTGGGAGTTCCCCGATCCGCAGACGGTCGTCCTCCACCTGCGGGAGGGAAGTGGGATCCGCGACCACCGACGAACTCGCGCGTGCTCGACTCCGAGGACGTGCTCATGACCTGGGACTCGTTCAAGGAGCAGAACACGTACCGGAAGGACTTCAACGCCGAGTTGAACCCCTTCGCACCGATCAGCAGCATGGATGCCCCCGACGCCCAGACGGTGGTCATCAACATGCCGCGCCCGAACTCGTTGGTATTGCCCAGGCTCGCGTCTCTCAGTTCGGCGTCCTTCAACGTCACCCCGAAAGAAGCCTTCGGTACCGGGTCAAACTCCTTCGACATCCGTCAGGAAGCGCGAGGAACAGGCGCAATGCTGCTCGATCGCTGGGAGCCGGACGTGGAGATGATCTACCGCCGCAATCCCAACTACTGGCGGGAGAACAGGCCGTTCGTCGACGGCGTCGACGCGCACATCATCACTGAGTACACGCAACAGCTGGCGCAGTATACGTCTGGCCAGATCTGGAATACCCCGGTCGCGGCAGCCGACCTCCTCGATGTCAAGGAGCAAATTCCGGAAATCCAGGTGATGGAGAACGATCTGCCGACCTGGTCCTACCGCTTCTGGTTCGGCCTGCTTCCGGGCAACGTGTTCCGCGACGCCCGCGTCCGCCGGGCCGCGTCCATGCTCGTCGACCGGAAGCTGATCCAGGACACGTTCTACGGCATCCCCAAGTTCGAGAGCGCCGGATACGCGGTAACCCGGTATCTCACCACCGTCGGCATGGCGCCCTACTACCAGGACATCTGGCTCAACCCGGAGACCGACGACTACACCCCCGAAGAGAGGATGACCTTCGAGTATCGCCCGGAGGAATCAGCGAAGCTGATTGCTGCCGCCGGGATCGACACCCCGGTGGAATACGACCTCGCCTATTGCAAGGGTCGCTATGGTGCTACCTACGAGGCCGTGGCGGAGGCGATGAAGGGTATGCTGGAGGCGTCAGGCGCCTTCAAGTTGAACCTCAAGCACGCTGACTACACTACCGCCTGGATTCCCGAATACGTCGTAAGCAGCGGCAAGGCGAAGCACCCGTTCTTCACGCCCAACGCTACGCTCGGGGCGCCCATCGCACTGAAGTACGCTCTCGATTACTTCCATCAGGGCGGTACGCTTCAGAACGTCTACATCCACGCAGATGCCCCGCAGATTGAGGGCTATGCCGAAAACGAGGAGATGCTGCTGAGGGCCCTCGCGACGACCGACCTTGACGAACAGAGAGACATCCTGCAGAGCTGGCAGCGGCACATGGCCTTGTGGGCCCCCTGCATCGACGACCCGAACCCCGGCGTGGGGCCCTTCCTGCTGAACTGGCCGTGGGTGATGAACAAGCGAGTCTTCCGGGGCCACACCAAGATGGACGCCTGGACCGACCAGTGGATCGATCAGGCGAAGCTCGCCGAGCTCGGCTACGCCTAGCAAGGAAGTGTGGTGGCGCTGGGTGCGCGTTTGTGAGGCGGGAGTCCCGTTAGCCGGGCCTCGCAACCTGACAGACGGCGCCCGGCAGCCGCGTCCCAGCGCAGCAGATAATCAGCCGGGCATGCTTGGCATGGTGGCGACGTGTCGTTTCAGGCATATCTAGTTCGCCGTCTAGCGCTCGGGCTTGTGACGATCTGGCTCGTCACGGTGATCGTGTTCTTCGGGCTGCGCGTTGTCATGCCCTTGTTCTATGGGGACGTCGTAGACGTCCTCACGGCTGAGTCGAGCTTTCCCGACGCGGAGCGCGAGCGCAACCTGCGCAAGCTGTATGGCCTGGACCAACCCGTCATCACCCAATACGGCAAGTGGGTGGCCGGCATGGTTCGAGGAGATCTGGGACACTCCCTGTTCAGTGGTCGTTCAGTATGGACGGACATTCAACATCGACTCCCGGTCTCATTGGAGCTCGGCCTGATAGGATTGTTTTCATCGGTCTTCGTGGCAGTGCCGATGGGAATAATGGCAGCACTGCTGCAAGACCGCTGGCCGGACTACACGCTGCGCATCTACGCGATAAGTCTCACGTCGGTGCCAAGCTTCTGGATAGCGATAATGATCATCGCGTACGGCGCGATCTGGTTTAACTGGGCTCCGCCAATCGAGTTTGCGTTCCTTCATGAAGACCCGGTTCAGCACTTCAAGATCATGCTCCTGCCGGGATTACTTATCGGCTTGACCCCGTCGGGGGCGCTTGTTCGTGTTGTTCGCTCGCAGATGCTGGAGGTGCTGCGTCAGGATTATGTGAGAACTGCACGAGCAAAGGGGCTGGCGCCATCGAGGGTGGTTCTGCGGCATGCGCTCCCCAACGCACTGATTCCGGTAGTGACGATCATTGGACTCGAACTGCCGGGTCTCGTTGCTGGGACCGCACTATTCGAGATCATCTTTGTCCTGCCGGGGATGGGCAACTACATCGTGACCTCGATCGGTCGGCTTGACTACCCGGTGGTCCAGGGGATCAACGTCATGTTTGCAGCGGTGATTGTCGCAACCGTCCTGTTGGTCGATCTCTCGTATGGGCTGATCGACCCACGCATCCGGTACGCATAGGAGGCCAGTCGTGGAAGGCGAAGTCGCCGGGAAGTCGACCATAGCCGGACTGGTCCGAGGTGTGCCGGGGGCAAGTGCACCAGCCTCAATCGCCCGCTTCGCCCGGCGTAAGCCGCTCGGGTTCATCGGCGCAATCATCGTGACCGGCTTTGTCGTGCTGGCAGTCTTCGCTCCAATAGTCTCACCATACGATCCAAGTCAGACCGATCTGCGCCACACGCTCGAGGGATCCAGCTGGGATCATCTGTTCGGCACAGACAGGTCGGGTAAAGACATTCTCTCGCGGTTGATCTGGGGCTCGCGCCTGTCGATGACGGTGGGGTTCGGAGCGATCACCATCAGTGGTGTTGTGGGAACTGCTTTGGCGCTTATTGTCGTCTACACCGGTCGATGGACCGATATGATCGTCGGGCGAGCCGTCGACGCGATGATCGCCATGCCGGCACTCATGATCCTGATCACAATACTCGGAATTGCGCGACGGACCGACGCCAATCTCATACTTGCAATGGTGGTTGCGCTGGGTGTGCTCCGCATTGCCCCCCTGACACGTGTGTACCGCTCCGCGGTCCTCGAGATCCGCAATCGACAGTTCGTGGAAGCGGCGGAGACGACAGGCGCGGGGCCGATCCGGGTCATGTTGAGGCACATTCTGCCCAATATCATGCCCCTGATCATCGTCACCTCGACCATCGCGCTTCCAGCCATGATCCTGGCGGAAGCCAGTCTCTCGTTTCTTGGGTTTGGCCCATCGGGCGAGACCTCGTGGGGCCAGATGCTCGCCACTGATGGGCGGCAGTATTTCCGCCAGCAGCCCGGGCTTGTGGTCTATCCGGGGATTGCAATCTTTCTTGCTGTCTTCGGGTTCAACATACTGGGGGACGCTCTTCGGGACGTACTCGACCCAAGGCTCAGGGGCTCAGAGGAGCGGTAGCCCACTACGCCTGACCTGCCCACACTGCTTGTACCACTGCCTGAGTGAGAGCCACGCCGGAGGCTTCGCGATCGCCTCATGAATCCTCTGAGGGCGTCCGCCGTGTTCCTCGGGCCGCCGGCCGTCGCGCTTGCGGTCGCGTTCGCACACCACCCGGAGTTCCTGGACGCCGCCGGCGCCTCGCTGGCCTACTTCATGATCTTCTACTGGGTGGCGATCATTCCCTGGTCCGTGATTGCCGCACGGCGCCCTCCTCCTCCTCGTCCGCCGCGGCTGCGCGCCAGGCTTGCGCTGGCGATCGCCGGTCTCGCCGTGATGTACCTCTTCTTCTGGTGGGGCGGTCTCGGCGCCGGCGCCGCGCTCGTGGTCATGGCTGCCTTGCCGCGCGCGGACTGGATCGCGTCGCGCTCCTGATTGCGGCCGGCCTTCCCGCGCGCTCCGGGTTGCGCCTCGCGAGCGGCCCCTCGCACGCCGTGGTAGCGTGCGGCCCGCTGCGCTCGGACGCGGTCGGGAGGGACGAACGATGAAGGTTCTCGTCATGGGCGGCACGCGCTTCAACGGGCTCGCGCTCGTCCGCGAGCTGGCGCGCCACGGCCACGAGGTCACGATCTTCAACCGCGGGCGCACCGAGGCGGACATCCCCCTCGGCGTGCGCAGGCTCCTCGGCGACCGCACTGACCACGCCGGCATGGCGGAGGTCTTCGCCGGCGAGGAGTTCGACTGCGTCTACGACATCTCTGCCTACACGCCGGACGACGTGCGCGGGATGATCGAGATCTTCCGCGGCCGCACCGGCCACTACGTCTTCGCCAGCTCCACCGTCATCTACGCCGCCAGCAGCGTGCTCCCGATCACCGAGGACTTCCCGGTCGACCGCTCGGAGAAGCAGGGCCAGTACGGCCTCGACAAGCTGGAGTGCGAGGCGATGCTGCTCGCCGAGCACCGCAACAACGGCTTCCCCGCGACGATCGTGCCGTTCTCGATGGTGTTCGGGCCGAACAACATCATCCCGGAGCGCGAGCAGCGTATGTTCAGCCGCCTGCTCGCCGGCCGCCCGGTGCTGATTCCGGGCAACGGCAGCACCCTCAGCCAGATCGGCCACGTCGACGACGAGGCGCGCGCGCTGCGGATGCTGATGCAGCAGCCGATCACCTACGGCAAGCGCTACAACCTCACGGGCGGCGACTCCTGGACCGACGAGGGCTACGTCGACACCTTCGCCGCCGTCACCGGCGTGGAGGCGCGCAAGGTGTTCATTCCGCCCGCGGTCATGGAGCAGCTCTACGGCGACGAGCTGATCCTCGACGTGAAGGACGTGGCCAGCTACCGCAACATCCGCACGGCGAGCACGAGCACCCCCGACGCGCACGTCAACCTGCGCTTCCTGCAGCAGGTCATCCAGCGCCTCGCGCCGTACATCCACCGCTGGAACCAGAGCGCCGTCTTCAGCATCGATCGACTGCGCCGCGACGTCGGCTTCGAGCCGGACTACACCTTCGCCGCCGCGGTCGAGCACACCTACGAGTGGTACCGCCGCGAGGGCCTCTTCGAGACCCGCGAGTTCGACTTCCGCTGGGAGGACGCGCTCCTCAAGCACCTCGGCGAGGCGTGAACGCGGAGGCGGACACCATCTCGCGGCGAGCCGGGGGAGCCGGTGATGCGGACAGCGGCGGAACTGAAGGCGCTTCGCCAGCGAGCGGCGAACATGCGGTTTCGCGAGGTGGCGGCCCTCGTCGAAGAGCAGGGCTGGACCCTAGCCCGCGTCCGCGGGGGACACCACATCTACAGCAAGGCGGGGGCGCGGCGGCCGCTGGTCGTGCAGAATGACCTCCAGGTGGGCACGACGCGCGATATCATCAACCAACTGATCCGGGAGTTGGAGGGCTGACGTGAACGTCGACGACTACATGCAGCGGCCGTACACCCGCATCCTCGAGTCGGACGAGAATGGCGGCTGGTGTGCGCGGGTGCTCGAACTCGAAGGGTGCTTCAGCGGGGGCGACACGCCCGACGAGGCGAACCGCAGCCTCAGCGAGGCGATGCGCCTCTGGATCGAGTTCCAGATAGAGCGCGGCTACGAGATCCCCGAGCCGATCGACCAGGCCACCCGCTGGGACGCCGAGGACGCGGCCGCCGCCGCCCGCCGCGAGGGCGCCCCGGCGGCGTAGCGCCTTAGCCTCATTCCACAGGAAGGCCGCAGGCGCGCTCGCCGTCATCCACCTTACAAATCAGCGATTGGCTCGCATGTCCCCATCAGAGGTTCACGCGCCGAACAGTGCCGGTGGCAACACCACTTGAGCCGTCCGTTACGGCAGGGCCAAATGAGCCATGCCGGCACTGCTGGGCTTCCTAGGCTCAGAGGTTACTGAGCCCGCTTGAAGAAGGTAAGGGGCCAAATCAGAGTAGCGTTCCCAAACGGCGCCGCGCCGGGTCCCGCGGTCAAGTCCAAGGTCCGCAGCCGGAAGCCAAAGCCCGCAGCCGCGTCCCTGTTCGATTGGGCGCTCGCCCTTGAGCAGGATCGGGAGGCGGAGCCGGTCGGCGGGGCGCTAGCCCCCCTGCACGTCCATGTGTGCGGCCCTTTTCTGTTGCCCATTTTCCGGTGGGGCATTGATTCCTCTTCTTCGTTCGCCCTCTTCTTCGTTCGCCCTCTTCTTCGTCAGATGGTCCCATCTGGGGAAGCGGCGGGCATGGAAGCCAATAAGAGGAGACTCACTCTGGACCTGGCCTCCACCTTTCAACGTTGGCTGAAGGTCTGGCGGTCAAGGGCGTCAGCATGCGCCGGAGCGGTCAAACCGCCGTCGACCGGGAGGCCGACGAAGGGAGAGGCTGATACCCCGTTGCTCGGCAGTGCCAACACGCGCCGGGAGCGCCTCCAAGACGATATGGACGATATGCCGTCCGCCCCCGGCTGAGGGCGCGGGGCTTCAGCAGAAGGGCAGGAAGCCAGAGTCAACCATAACAGTCAACTGGTCTTCCAAGCTGCTTGGCACACACCCGCTCAAGTCGTTGTAGCCGAGCAGCAGCCATGTCAGGTTGGAGAGGCTGCCCAGCTCCGGCGGTATCTCCCCGCTCAAGCTGTTGCCGCTGAGGTCCAGCCGTGTCAGGTTGGAGAGGCTGCCCAACCACGCTGGTATCTCCCCGCTCAAGTCGTTGTAGCCGAGGCCCAGCCATGTCAGGTTGGAGAGGCTGCCCAACCACGCTGGTATCTCCCCGCTCAAGTCGTTGTAGCCGAGGCCCAGAAATCCCAGGTTGGAGAGGCTGCCCAGCTCCGCCGGTATCTCCCCGCTCAAGCTGTTGTGGCTGAGGCCCAGAAATCCCAGGTTGGAGAGGCTGCCCAACTCCGGCGGTATCTCCCCGCTCAAGCTGTTGTGGCTGAGGCTCAGCACTGTCAGGTTGGATAGGCTGCCCAGCCACGGCGGTATCTCCCCGCCCAAATTGTTGTGAAAGAGGCTCAGATATGTCAGGTTGGAGAGGCTGCCCAACTCCGGCGGTATCTCCCCGCTCAAGTGACTGTTTTCGAGGCTCAGCACTGTCAGGTAGGAGAGGCTGCCCAACTCCGGCGGTATCTCCCCGCTCAAGCTGTAGCTGAGGAGGCCCAGCTCTGTAACGCGCCCGTCGTCGTCAGTGGTGACGCCCTCCCATTCGCCGAGGGGCGCGTCGCTCAGCCAGTTCTCACCGGCCCGCCAGTTCTCACCGTCCGTTGCGTGATAGAGGGCAACCAGGGCTTCCCGGTCCGTTTCGGCGGAGGTCGGCCCAATGGTGGGCAGAGGCGGTCTGGTAGCCGTCGGCCCAGTCGGATCGGTGGCAGTGGGCGCGTCCCCTGCCCCTGGCATGGTAGGCGTCGGTGCGGGGGAGGCCGGCGTCTCCGTTGGGGGAGACGCGGTCCGGTCGGGGCCTGTCACGCCGGACGGCTCGTCAGAGCCGCAGGCCGCGAGCGCCACCGTAAGGGCCAGCGCAAGGACAACGCTCAACAGGGTCACGTATCTTGTCGTGCGTGTACGGGTAATTTTCTTTCTCTCCCGGTCTTGACCAGCACCATATATCCACAAATTCGTACGGATAGTATAGCGGAGTTGCTAGGATCGGGTGCGTGCATCACAACTGAGGGTTGCCGAACGAGTCCCGACTTCGGACGCCACGCGGCGTCCAGTCCTCTTCCGCGATCGCCTCGATCACCGTGCGTACGTTCGGCTGCTGGCGGATCGTGACCGAGAAGCGGACATCCAGCGCGCGGCAGGCGGCGACGACGGCGTGGTTGTAGAAGCCGCTGTCGGCGCGCACCGTCAGCTGCCCGCTCGCTCCGGCAGCGCGGACCCGGCCCACCGTCTCACGCAGGAAGTGTGCGGCGCCGCGGCCGCTGCTCGCGCGGCCCTCGCGCAGCCGCGCCATCAGCACCTCGCCGCTGCCGGCCGCCACCGCGAGCAACGGGTGATAGCCGCGCGCGCCGCTGTAGCCGGGCTGGCGGGCGCCCTCCCTGGCGAGGCCGTAGGTCTCGCAGAGCGTCGAGTCGAGGTCGATCGTGAGCGGCGCGTCGCCTGGTCCCGCGGTCAAGTCCAAGGTCCGCAGCCGGAAGCCAAAGCCCGCAGCCGCGTCCCTGTTCGATTGGGCGCTCGCCCTTGAGCAGGATCGGGAGGCGGAGCCGGTCGGCGCGGGGCGCTAGCCCCCCCTGCACGTCCATGTGTGCGGCCCTTTTCCGTTGCCCATTTTCCGGTGGGGCATTGATTCCTCTTCTTCGTTCGCCCTCTTCTGCGTCAGATGGTCCCATCTGGGGAAGCGGCGGGCATGGAAGCCAATAAGAAGAGACTCACTCTGGACCTGGCCTCCACCTTTCAACGTTGGCTGAAGGTCTGGCGGTCAAGGGCGTCAGCATGCGCCGGAGCGGTCAAACCGCCGTCGACCGGGAGGCCGACGAAGGGAGAGGCTGATAACCCGTTGCTCGGCAACGCCATTCGCCATAGCCAACACGCGCTGGGAGCGCCTTCCGGACGATATGCCGTCCGTCCCCGGCTGAGGGCGCGTGGCTTTAGCAGAAGGGCATGTAGCCACTGCCAACCACAGACGAGGTCAACTGGTCTTCCAGGCTGCTTGGCGCGCACCCGCTCAACAAGTTTTCGCTGAGGTCCAGCACTTTTAGGTTGGAGAGGCTGCCCAGCTCCGCCGGTATCTCCCCGCTCAAGCTGTTCCAGCCGAGGTCCAACTCTACCAGGTTGGAGAGGCCGCCCAGCTCCGCCGGTATCTCCCCGCTCAAGTCGTTGCTCTTGAGGTCCAGCTCTGTCAGGCTAGAGAGGCTGCCCAGCTCCGGCGGTATCTCCCCGCTCAAGTCGTTGCTCTTGAGGTCCAGTATCTCCAGGTTGGAGAGGTTGCCCAGCTCCGCCGGTATCTCCCCGCTCAAGTCGTTGTCGCGGAGGTACAGTCCCTCCAGGTTGGAGAGGCTGCCCAGCTCCGGCGGTATCTCCCCGCTCAAGTCGTTGTCGCTGAGGCTCAGGCTCTTCAGGTTGGAGAGGCTGCCCAGCTCCGCCGGTATCTCCCCGCTCAAGTCGTTGTAGCTGAGGCTCAGGCTCTTCAGGTTGGAGAGGCTGCCCAGCTCCGCCGGTATCTCCCCGCTCAAGCCATTGTCGCGGAGGTACAGTCCCTCCAGGCTGGAGAGGCTGCCCAGCCACGGCGGTATCTCCCCGCTCAAGTCGTTGCCGGTGAGGCCCAGCACTGTCAGGTTGGAGAGGCTGCCCAGCTCCGCCGGTATCTCGCTCAACTGGTTGTTTTCGAGACGCAGCACTGTCAGGTTGGAGAGGTTGCCCAGCTCCGCCGGTATCTCGCTCAGGCTGTTGTTGAAGAGGTCCAGCACTGTCAGGTTGGAGAGGCTGCCCAACTCCGCCGGTATCTCGCTCAGGCTGTTGTTGAAGAGGTCCAGCACTGTCAGGTTGGAGAGGTTGCCCAGCTCCGCCGGCAGCTTTCCGATCAAGTTGTTTCCGTCGAGGGCCAGCTCTGTAACGCGCCCGTCGTCGTTGGTGACGACGCCCTCCCATTCGCCGAGGGGCGCGTCGCTCAGCCAGTTGTCGCTTCTATACCAGTTCTCACCGTTCGTTGTGTTGTAGAGGGCAACCAGGGCTTCCCGGTCCGTTTTGGCGGAGCCGGAGGCCGCGGGCGGCGCTGTCGCATCTGTGGCAGTGGGCGCGTCGCCTGACACTGCCGTGGAAGGCGTCTCCGTTGGGGGAGATGCGGTCCGGTCGGGGCCTGTCACGCCGGACGGCTCGTCAGAGCCGCAGGCCGCGAGGGCTGCCGTAAGGGCCAGCGCAAGGACAACGCTCAACAGGGTCACGTATCTTGTCGTGTGTGTACTGGTCATCTTCTTTCTCTCCCGTTCTTGACCGGCATCATATATCCACCGATTCGTACGGATAGGATAGCGGAGTTGCTAGGATCGGGTGCGTGCATCACAACTGAGGGTTGCCGAACGAGTCCCCGACTTCGGACGCCACGCGGCGTCCAGTCCTCTTCCGCGATCGCCTCGATCAGCGTGCGTACGTTCGGCTGCTGGCGGATCGTGACCGGGAAGCGGACATCCAGCGCGCGGCAGGCGGCGACGACGGCGTGGGTGTAGAAGCCGCTGTCGGCGCGCATCGTGAGCTGCCCCGACGCCCTCGGCGGAGTCGCACCCGCGCCACCGTCTCACGCAGGAAGTGGGCGGCGCCGCGGCCGCTGTGCGCGCGGCCCTCGCGCAGCCGCGCCATCAGCACGTCGCCTGAGCCGGCCGCCACCACGAGCAACGGGTGATAGCCGCGCGCGCCGCTGTAGCCGGGCTGGCGGGCGCCCTCCTTGGCGAGGCCGTAGGTCTCGCAGAGCGTCGAGTCGAGGTCGATTGTGAGCGGCGCGTCGCCGGGTCCCGCTCCGGCCGCCCAGGCGCGGTCGAGCTGGCGGACGTGGCCCCAGCGGAAGCTGCGCAGGAAGGTCCCGAGGGTGGACGGCGCCTTCACGGTGCAGCCGAGCACGCGCCCGGCGCCGCCGGCGCGCAACGCATCGGCGTCGTCGATGCAGTCGCCGCCCGCGAGCGCCGAGGCGACCAGGGTCAGCAGCTTGTCGCCGGCGTTCGCGCGCCCCGCCGCGTCACCGAGGTCGAGGTGGGCGTCCGCCAGTTCACGGAAGCCGAACCGGCCGGCGAGGGTGGCGGGGAGCAGCAGGCCCGCGTGGTCCACGAGGTGGTCGTCGTCGAAGGCGATGTCTATCCGGTCGGGGTCGCTCGTTGGTAGCATCGAATGGGTGCTCCCTGTGGCTGTGACGTGATTCGACAAAACCCATTGTCCCAGCTACAGCGGAGCACCCAACCGCAGCCGCTCGCGCGCTCTTCTTCGGTGGATCAGGGCTTAGCGCAGCTTCCACTCCGGATCACGGCGCTCGACGAAGGCGCGCGAGCCCTCGCGTACGTCGTCGGTCGTCGGGTTCGCGGCGGAGATCGCGCGGGCGTTCGCGATGCCGCCCTCGAGGCCGTGATCGAGGCTCTCCCAGA
Source organism: Dehalococcoidia bacterium (assembly GCA_965261685.1). Lineage (GTDB taxonomy): Bacteria > Chloroflexota > Dehalococcoidia > UBA2979 > UBA2979 > VXMT01. Next base: position 191,867 of record CBDHDI010000028.1, on the reverse strand, counting down.
CCGCCTGCTTCGCCAGCCGCACGGCGTGCGGCGCGTTGCGCATCACCACCCGCGCGAGCCGCTCCGCCGCCTCGCGCAGCTCGCCGGGCGGCGCGAGCTCCCCGACGAAGCCGACCTGGAAGGCGCGCTGCGCCGTCATCCGCCCGTGGCGACCGAGGAAGAGCAGCCGCAGTGCCTCGTGCGGCGGCATCGCCCGCGCCAGCTCGGCCGCGCCCAGCGCGGGGACGAGGCCGACGCTGCTGCGCGCGTCGCTGAACCAGGCGTCCTCCGAGGCGATCAGCAGGTCGCAGTCGGCGACGATCTGCATGCCGACGCCGGTGCAGACACCGTTGACCGCGCCGATCACGGGCTTGGTCACTCCGTTCATGCGGGGCGAGACGCGCACCTCGGCGCGGTGCTGCGCTTCCTCCCCGTCGGCGGCGCGGTCGAAGCCCGCGGCGCGCTCCTTGACGTCCATGCCCGCGCAGAAGGCGAACGCGCCGGCGCCGCTGATGATCGCGATGCGCGCCTCCTCGTCCGCCTCGAAGCGCCGCCACGCCTCGGGCAGGTCGACGGTCATGTTGTGCCTCGTGAGCGCGTTGCGCCGCTCCGGGCGGTTGAGGGTGATCCAGGCGATCCCGTCGCGCAGCTCGTAGCCGATCTCGTGCTCGCTCATCGTCGCGCTCCCGTTACTCGATGACGCCGGCGGCTCGTAGCGAAGCGATCGCGGCGGGCGTCAGGCCCGCGGCCGCCAGCACGTCGTCGCTGTCCGCGGCGAGGACCGGCGCGGGCCCCTGCACCCGGGTCGGCGTGTTGCTCATGTCCACCACGGGCCCCATCACCTGCTGCGGCCCGGTCAGCGGGTGTTCGAGGTGCGCCATGAATCCCGCCGCCTGCACCTGCGGGTCGTCGGAGAGCTCCTCCGGCGCCTGGACGGGCGCGATCGGCACGCCGCCCGCGCTGAACTCCTCGAGCAGATCCGCCGTCGTCCGCGCCGCGAGGTAGGCGGCGATCAGCTCCTCGCGACGGTCGTTGAACGCCTCGTTGGCGGGGTCGTTCACGTCGAAGTCGGGATCGTCGCTGCGGTCGCCCTCGATGCCGACCATGCGCCGCACGGTGTCGCGGATGCGCGGGGTGATCGCGCCGAGCTGCACGACGCCGTCGCTCGTGTCGAAGGCGCGCGAGAAGCCGCGCCAGGCCGCCTCCGAGCGGCGCGAGTTCCGTCGCGCCTCCAGCACGGCGGCGTACGGCTTGCCGTCGCCGCGCGCCGCGCGGATGCGCTCCACCATCGGGTCGCGGAAGGTCGCGTCCTCGACGGGCTCGCGCATCACCTGCGTCGGCTGGATGGAGAGCGCCGCCTGCAGCAGCGCGGCGTCGATGCGCTGGCCCTCGCCCGTGCGCTCGCGGTGGTAGAGGGCGGAGACGATGCCGACCGCCGCGGCGAGGCCGGCCCCGTGGTCCGCCACCACCGAGCAGGAGACCGTCTGCGGCACGCCCTCCGCGGACACCTTGCCGTCGCCGACGGTGAGTCCGGAGTAGGCACAGATCACGGGGTCGTTGGCGCCGAGGTCGCTCATCGGCCCGGTCGTGCCCCAGCCGCTGATCTGGCAGTAGATCAGGTCCGGTCGCGCCTCGCGCAGCGTCTCGTAGTCGATCCCGAGGCGCTGGGCGATGTTGGCGCGGAAGTTGTTCGTCACCACGTCGAAGCCGCGCACGAGCTGGCGGATCACCTCGCGTCCCTGCGGCTGGCCGATGTCGACGACGATGCTGCGCTTGCCGCGGTTGAGCGACTGGAAGCGCTTGCCCTCGTGCGGGACGACCGCGCCCCAGTTGCGGTGGAAGTCGCCGCCCGGCCGTTCCACCTTCACCACCTCGGCGCCGAGGTCGGAGAGGATGCAGCCGAGGTACGGCCCGGCCACGATCTGCGAGAACTCCAGTACGCGGATTCCCGTCAGTGCTCCTGCGTCCATCTGCATCCTCCCCACAGCGCGGGTCGCGTCGGACGCGGCCCCTGCGCATTCTGCCAAATTGATCCACTCGCGGCCGAAGTGATTCGATCCTCGACCGCCGCTACCGGCCGCCGCGCTCGAACGCCGGCCTCGTGCGGAAGGCGAGCGCCAGCGCGACAACCGAGAAGGTGGCTGCGAGGGCGAAGGCCCAGCGCCAGCCGTCGATGAACGAGCGCGCCGCGCCTGGGCTGTCCGCGATCTCGCTGAGCGGGATGTCGAAGCCGCCCGCAGCCATCACCGCAGCGACGACGCCGGCTGCCATTGCCTGGCCCAACACGTTGCCGGCGTTCCTCGTGAGGTTGGTCAGCGCGCCGACGACGCCCAGGCGCGAAGCGTGGACGGAACCCATGATCGCGCTGTTATTGGGCACGTTCCACGTTCCCATTCCCAGCCCGGTCCCGAGCAGCAGCAGCGCCACGATGACGATCGGCGTAGCGCCGTCGAAGAACGCCATCGGCAGCGTTACGAGCAGCATGAGGGCGAAGCCCGCGATCGCGAACGGGCGCGTGCCGAAGCGGTCCGAGAGCCGTCCCGAGCCCTGGGCGGCGACGCCCATGCCGAGCGAGGTGAGGAAGATCAACCCCCCGGCGGCGGCCTCCTCCATCCCTCGCAGGCTGATCAGGTAGATCGGGATCAGGAAGCGCGAGACCGTCATCGACATGAAGCCGGAGAGGCGGGCGAGCACGGCCATGCTGAACACGGCGTTGTTGAACAGCCGCAGCTCCAGCATCGGCGCCTTGGTCCTCAGCTCCCTGCGCGCGAACGCCGCGAACAGCAGCACGACCGTCGCGAGGGCGGCGAGCATCGGGGGTGACGTCCAGCCGAGGCGCAGCGGGTTGTTGATCGCCAGCACCAGCAACGCGATCGCCGTCGCGGAGAGCGCCGCGCCGGCGTAGTCGAACGGCGCGCGCTCGCTGTCCGGCTGGTTCATGCGCCGGTCGTCGAGGATCAGGTAGCCCCAGACGAGCGCGATGCTCGTCGGGATCAGCACGATCACGAACAACGCCTCCCAGGGCAGCCACTGCAGCACCAGGCCGCCGACGATCGGGCCCGAGGCGCCGCCGATTGCGACCGTCGTCGTTTGCGCGCCGATCGCCCGTCCGCGCTCGGCGGCGGGGAAGACCGAGACCACCATCGCCGTGCCGACCGACTGTCCCATCGAGTTGCCGGTGGCCATCAGCACGCGTGCCGCGATCAGCGCGCCGAACGTGGGCGCGAGCACGGTGGCGATCGCGCCGGCGCAGAACACCAGCAGCCCCAGCAGGTGGATGCGCTTGCGGCCGACGATGTCGGCGAGCCGCCCCATCGGCATCATCAGCGCGCTGATCGTCAGCGCCTGCGCGATCACCACCCAGGAGACCTCGCGCAGCGTCACGCCGAAGTCGTCGGCGATCGAGGAGAGCGCGACGAACACCATCGAGATGCTCATCACCTGCGTGAAGAAGGAGACCGCGATCGCGCTGAAGGCCCACCACTTGTAGTTGTCGCCGCCGCCGGCGCCGGACGCGCCCGCCCGTGCCGATGCGATGCGGCGGCCGCCGGGAATCCTCAACGCCGGTTCCGTCACTCTCGCGAGCCGCGTGATCGCGGGTGATCCCGCGCCGCTCGGCGGAGTCTATGCCCTCGCGAGCCGGGGGGCGCGCGCTACCGGCCGCGCGGAGGCGCTACGGTATCGGCCAGCCGGCGGCCGGGCGGGGCGTCTGGTGGCGGGAGTGCGTGGGAGTCGAACCCACCCGGGACTACCACGTAGCCCCACAACGGTGTTGAAGACCGCGGGCGCCACCGGACACCATCCACTCCCACGCTGATTCTGCGAGTGCAGCGCAACTCTCCGCAAGGCGCGGGCGACAATTCATCGTTAACATGCGCCGCTCGATGCGCTATAGTCTTGTGTTATGGCCGAGGCGATACGTGAGGGGGACGCAATGGCGTTCGTGCTTGAATCGATTCTGAACCGCCGATGGGCGTTCGCCTTACCTCGAATCCACCGATCGAAGCTTGAAGGGGCGGGCTGCCGGGCTGCCGGAGCGTTCGGCGGGCGTGCCGGCGTTCGCCGGGCGGTGCCGGAGCGAGGAGCCGTCGCTCAGCGTCGCTCAGCGCGGCTCGGGGGCGCTGAGGGCGCCGGCGCGAGGGTGCGCGAGGCGTGCGCGGGCATGCTGGCGCGAGCCTCGGACCCGTGTTGGCGCTGTGAGCGAGCGTCAGGCCGGGAGCGGTAACGCCCGTAACCGCGCCAGGGCGGCTGCCCACTGGCCAGCCCAGGGCCAGCGCTTCGCGAGGTGCAGGGTCCAGCGCCGTGCAGAATGGGTGAGCCGTCCGGCGAGAGCGAAGTAGCGCCGCCTGAGCGTCCTGGTCGTCACGATCCCCTCGCCGAGCCCGAGCCGCGCCGTCCAGCGGGCGAGGTTGTGCGCGATCACCTGCACCGCGAGCCACGCCCCGTTCGCGCCGAAGCGGCCCGAGGGGAGATGGTTCAGCCCGACGCCGTACTTGAGGTCACGGATCGTGTTCTCGATCTCGGCGTGACGGCGATGGTCGGCCTCCAGCTCCAGCAGCTCCCCGGCGCGATCGGTGATGAAGGCGTGGTAACTATAGTTCGCAAAGAGCGCGAGCTGTGAGCCGGGCGTCGGCTTGACGCGCCGCACGATGAGCCGCACCGCGGTGGCATCCTCCTTGTGCTGGAACGGCGTGTAGGTCGTCTCGGCGACATCCGCGCCGCCCGGCAGCCAGTACGGGATCGGCGTCCAGTCCTCTTCCGGGATCGCCTCGATCAGCGTGCGTACGTTCGGCTGCTGGCGAATGGTGATGGAGAAGCGGACATCCTGCTTGCGGCAGACGGCGACGACGGCGTGGTTGTAGAAGCCGCTGTCGGCGCGCACCGTGAGCTGCCCGCTCGCCCCGGCGTCGCGCACCCGCGCCACCGTCTCACGCAGGAAGTGGGCGGCGCCGCGGGCGGTGTTGGCGCGGCCCTCGCGCAGCCGCGCCATCAGCACGTCACCCGTCCCGGCCGCAACGGCGAGCAGCGGGTGATAGCCGCGCACGCCCGTGTAGCCGTGGTGCCGGGCGCCCTCCTTCGCCAGGCCGTAGGTCTCGCAGATCGTCGAATCGAGGTCGATCGTGAACGGCGCCGCGCCCGGGCCCGCTCCGGCCGCCCAGCTGCGGGCGAGCAACTCGCGGCTGAGGCGGTCGAGCTGGCGGACGTGGCCCCAGCTGAAGCTGCGCAGGAAGACACCGAGCGTGGACGGCGCCTTGACGGTGCAACCGAGCACGCTCGCCGTCCCGCCGGCGCGCAACGCAGCGGCGTCGTCGATGCACTCGCCGCCCGCGAGCGCCGAGGCGACCAGGGTCAGCAGCTTGTCGCCGGCGTTCGCCCGGCCCGGCGCGTCACCGAGGTCGAGGTAGCTGTCGGCGAGCTCTTGCAAACCGAGATGCTGGGCGAGCGTGGCCGGGAGGAGCAGCCCCGCATCGGCCACCAGGCGGTCGTCGTCGAAGGCGATGTCTATCCGGTCGGGGTCGCTCGTTGGTAGCATCGAATGGGTGCTCCCTGTGGCTGTGACGTGATTCGGTCAAAAACCATTGTCCCAGCTACAGCGGAGCACCCAACCGCAACCGCTCATGCGCTCTTCTTCGGTGGATCCCGGCTTACTTGCAGCGGTGGCTGCGCTCGCGCTGCTCTTGTCCGCCTGTGGCGACGACGACGAGGAGGAGGACGAGCACGCCGGGATGGCGATGGCGACCGGGACGGCCGAGATGGCCATGGCGACCGGCGAGCATGGCGAGCACGACGACACCGCGATGGGCGTCGTCCATCCGAAGCCCGCGGGAGCGACCGAAGTCCGCGTCACCCTCGCCGAGTGGACGCTCGAGTTGTCTGTGAGCAGCGTCGCGGCGGGCGACATCTACTTCCTCGTCGACAACCTGGGGCCGGAACACCCGCACGAGTTCGTCATCATCCGTTCGGACCTCGCGGCGGACGCTCTCCCGACCATTCATGACGGCTCCGTGCCCGAGGACGCCGTCGAGCTCGTTGGCGAGATCGAGGAGTTCGCGTCCGCGAGTTCGGCGTCCATGGTGTTCAACCTGACGGCGGGCAAGTACGTGCTGATCTGCAACGTCGTCGAGACCGAAGGGGACCTGGAGAGCCACTACCGCGAGGGCATGAGGGCCGTGTTCGTCGTCGAGTAGCCGCCCGCCGCCGCGCGGCAGTCTCCTGCGCGCCGTGCAGCGGCGGTCCGGCGCGCTCAGCGCCCCGCCGGCGTGCCGATGCCCTGCGCGGCGTCGTAGAAGAAGCAGGCGTACTGGCTCGCGCCGATCACTTCGTTGGCGCCGCCGCCCGGCTGTGCGTGGGTGTCGAACCCACGCGGGACTAACACGTAGCCCTCGCCTGCGGCCTGATGAGGCTGCCCCGGATAGTTCATTGGTACCGTACGCTCACGCCGCTGAGTGGTTCGCCGAGCTGCCGCGAGGGCAAGTTTGTCGCACCGGCAGGGCCTCGAAGGGATGCGTGACATGATCGTATCCGATCGTTCCCCGTCAGCCTCTGCGGCTCGCCGCTCGCGCTCTCGGCGAGGCGTGCGAGGGGCACTGACCGCCGTCCTCCTCGCGCTCCTTGCCGCCCTCCCGGTCGCCTGCGGGCCCGGCGAAGACGCTCCGCCGCAGTCGCTCGACTTCTCCGCGCGCGCCGTCGGCGAGGCCTTCGATCCGGACGTGCAACCGGTGGTGCTCAACTCGGCGCTGGCCGCCGGCCAGAACCGCCTCGCCCTCGGCTTCTTCCGCTCGGACGCCTCGCTGATCCTCGATGCGAGCGGCAGCCTGCGACTGTACCGCCTCGACGCGTCCCGGCAGGGCGCCCTCGTCAGCAGCCACGAGCTGCAGCGCGCGGCGTTCAGCCAGAAGCTCGACCACAACCACGCCGACGGCTCCACGCACGTCCACGAGGACGAGCTGGTCGCCGTCTTCCATGCCAACGTCGACTTCGACCGCACGGGCGACTGGGCCGTCGCGCTCGATGTCGAGATCGAGGGCGAGCGCCATCGCGGCCTGCTCGTGCAGCCGTTCAATGTCCTGGAGCGCACACCCGAACCGCAGGTCGGCGACCTGCTGCCCGAGAGCCCGCACTTGACGCTGCGCCACGCCGACGACATCACCCTCGTCAGCAGCATGGCGAGGCCGGTCCTCGAGATGAACGAGCTCACCGTCCCCGAGGCCGTCGCCACCGGGAAGCCGGTGCTCGTGGCGATCGCGACGCCCGCGTACTGCCAGAGCCGCTTTTGCGGCCCGCTGATGGAAGCCGTCGTCGTCCCGCTCTGGGAGGAGTTCGGCAGCGAGGTGCAATTCGTGCACATCGCACCCTTCATCCTCGAGGCAGTACGCGCGACGGGCCGGCTCATCCCGATCCCGCTGCTGCGTGACTGGCAGCTCCAGACCGAGCCGTGGGTCTTCATCGCCGCCCCCGGCGGCGGCGTCACCGCGAAGTTCGAGGGCGTCGCCTCGCTCGAGGAGGTGCGCGCCGCCCTCGTCGCGGCGATCGGCGCGCAGTAGCCGCGGGCGCCCGGCTCGCGGGCGGTCCGCCTTCACGATGTGCATACGCGTATTACGAAGCGCTATAGCTCCCCGGTACCCACGGGCCGGAATCCGAGGAGGTGGGGCAATGACGTTCCTGATTGAATCGATACTCAACCGCCGCTGGATGTACGCCTTACTCGCGGCCGTGGCGGCGCTTGCGCTGCTGCTGTCCGCCTGTGGCGACGACGACGAGGAGGCGGAGGAGGCCGAGGAGGAGCCCGTCGCCGGCGTCGTTCAAACGAGGCCCGCGGGGGCGACCGAGGTCCGCGTCTCCCTTGCCGAGTGGACCGTCGAGGCGTCCGTCGCCAGCGTGGCGGCGGGCGAGATCTACTTCCTCGTTGACAACCTCGGGCCGGTCGACCCGCACGAGTTCGTTGTGATCCGCACGGATCTCCCCATCGACCAATTGCCGACCGACGATACCGGCTTCGTGCCCGAGGACCAGGTCGACGTGATCGGCGAGATCGAGCCGTTCACGCCCGCAAGCGCGGCGTCCATGGTCCTCAACCTGACGCCGGGCAGGTACCTGCTGATCTGCAACGTCGTCGAGCTCGAAGAGGGCGAGTGGGAGAGCCACTACCTCGAGGGCATGAGGACCGAGTTCATCGTCGAGCCTGCCGGGGAGGCGTCGGAGGCCGAGGACGCCCAGCCGGGCGTCGTCGAACCGCAGCCCGCGGGGTCGACCGAGGTTCGCGTCTCCCTCGCCGAGTGGACGGTCGCGCCGTCCGTGAGCAGCGTTGCGGCGGGCGACATCTACTTCCTCGTCGACAACCTCGGACCGGTCGACCCGCACGAGTTCGTCGTGATTCGCTCGGACCTCCCGATCGACGAGTTGCCGACGGACGACACCGGGTTCGTACCCGAGGATGCGATCGACGTGGTCGGCGAGATCGAGCCGTTCCTACCCGCGAGTTCGGCGTCCATTGTGTTCAACCTGACGCCGGGCAGATACATCCTGATCTGCAATGTCGTCGAGCTCGAAGAGGGCGAGTGGGAGAGCCACTACCTTGAGGGCATGAGAGTCGAGTTCATCGTCGAATAGACAGACGCTCGCCGCCGCTGCACGGCACTTCCTGCGCGCCGTGCAGCGGCGTTGCGCGTTCAGCGCCCCGCCGGCGTGCCGATGCCCTGTTCCGCCTCGTAGAAGAAGAACGCGTACTGGCTCGTGCCGATCAGTTCGTCCTCCCCCTCCGGCGGGTGGCGGTAGAACGAGGTCAGCAGCGTCAGGAAGTGGCCCTCGCCGAGGCGCGTGCGCTTGCGTGAGGTGCAGTTCGCGACCTCGGAGCGCGTGTAGAGCCAGTCGCCGGGGCGCAGCGGCGCGCCGTAGTCCTGGCGCACGCGCTGGGCGGCGTAGCGCGTCGTCTCCGGCGGCCGCCAGTCGCCGGAGAGCAGCGTCGTGATCAGCCGGTTGCCGAGGCGCCGCCCGTCTTCCGTCTCGCGCGAGGGCGGCCACGGCTTCACGCTCGGCGCGTCCGGGTCGGCCAGTTCGAACGGCTCGCCGAAGTGGCTCGGGCGGCCCATCATCCAGGTGAACAGCGAGGGGAAGGGCGCGATCATCCCGCCGTGGCGGCTCGCTCGCGCGTACGCGCTGTCGTAGTAGAGCGGGTTGGCGTCCTCGGCCATGTCCGCCCAGTACATGATCTGCGCCTCGCTGACCGGGTAGCCGCCCCAGAGCGGGTCCGTCTGCTGGCCGATCCATGGCTTCGCGAAGTCCGGCAGCTCCGGGTCGAGTTCCACCGAGGGCTTCGTGAAACCCTCGCGCACCCGCACGGCGCCCCCGTCCCGCGAGGGCATCGCGAGGTCCGCGCCCGCGCGTGCGACGTAGCCGTCCTGCGTGCGCGCCGCAAGCGCGAGTTCGATGCGAGCCTCGCCGTCCTCCTCGAAGCGGCGGGTCACCTCGCCCTCGACGGTGACGCTGTCGCCGGGGTGGATGAAGCCGGTCATGTGCAGCCAGGTGCTGCGGAAGTCGCTGTCCGCGCCCAGCCAGTCCGTGGTGAAGCGCGCGAACAGGCCCTGGTGCCACATCGTGTTCATCCAGCTGTCGCGGTTGCCGCTGCTGCGCTGGGCGTAGTCCGTGTAGTGGTGCACCGGGTTGAAGTCGCGCATCCCGACCACCGCGAGGATGCCCGTGCGGAAGGTGATCGGCAGCTCAAGATCGGGCCGACGATCGCCCTCGTTCACGTCTTCCCACAGCCTCGATCCACCCGTCTCTGACATCGGCGACGCTCCCTTCGGCACAGACCCAGCGTGGCACGGCGATGATAGCGCGCCCGCGAGTAGCGCCCCGCGCCGCTATGATCGCGGCGGAGGACGCCGCATGCCCCTGCCCGACCTGCACCCGGTCGTCGAGCGCGCGCGCGAGCTCGCGCCGCTCGTCCGCGCCGCCTCGGATGAGATCGAGGAGACGCGCCGCGTTCCCGACGAGCTCGACGCCCGGCTCGAGGCCGCCGGGCTCTTCCAGCTCTACCTGCCGGAGGCCTACGGCGGCCCCCAGGCCGACCCGCGGTCGGCCGCGAGCGCCATCGAGGAGATCTCGAGCGCCGACGGCTCGACGGGCTGGGTCTGCATGATCGGCTCGGTGCTGAGCCGCCGCTTCGCCTGGATGGCCGCGGACGCCGTGCGGGCGATGCAGGCGGAGTCCGTGTCGCTGCGCGCCGCCGGCTCCAACCGCGCTCTCGGCCGCGCGCAGATCGAGGGCGACGGCTACCGCGTCAACGGGCGCTGGGACTTCCAGAGCGGCATCGAGCACTCCAGCTGGATGTTCGGCACCAGCGTGCTCATGGACGGCGGCGAGCCGCTGCGCGACGAGAACGGCGCGGCCCGCACGCGCGCCGTCGCGGTCCCCGTGCGCAGCGGCGAGATCATCGACACCTGGCACGTCGTCGGGCTGCGCGGCACGGGCAGCTTCGACTTCGAGATCAGCGACCTTTACGTGCCCGCCGAGCGCACCGTCTCGCGCCTCGATCCGCCGGTGGTCGAGAGCCCGCTCTACCGCGCGCGCTTCTTTGGCATCTGGAGCCACACCGTGCATGCCGGCTGCACGCTCGGCATCGCCCGAGGCGCAATCGACGAGCTGCGGGACCTCGCCTCGGGGCGGCGGTCCAGCGGCTCCAGCACGCTGCTGCGCGACCGCGAGCGCGTCCAGCGGATGGTCGGCGAGGCCGAGGCGATCGTGCGCTCGGCGCGCGCCTACCTCTTCGATGCGGTCGCGGAGGCCTGGGAGGCCTCGTCGGAGCAGGTCCCGGACCCGTCGCGCGAGGTCGCGAACGTCCGGTTGGCGATCACGCACGCGGGCCACGAGGCGGCGCGCGCCGTCGATCTCGCCTTCCAGGCGGCGGGGACGAACGCCGCCCACACCGCCAACCGTCTCGAGCGCTACTTCCGCGACGTGCACGTGGCGGTGCAGCACGCCGCGACGGCGCCCCACAACTACGAGGGCGCGGGCCGCGTCTTCCTCGGCCTGCCGGCGGGCATCCCCGGCTGGTAGGGCGGGCGCTCCCAACCGCCGGATAAGCGGAACGCGCTCCTCAATGGGAGCGCGTCCGTGTGTGGGCGCCGTGGGAGCCGGCGGCGGCTATCCGCCTCCGTCGATCGGGACCGGGACCGCGGCCGGGACCGCGCCGGCGCGTATGGCCAGCGCCTCGTTCATGCGCCGCCGCTCCTCCGCCTCGGTCTCCGGGGCGAAGCGGACGAGGAAGACGAGCCCGGACACCGCCATCACGGCCACGCCGAGGAAGAAGAACGCGTCCTGCGTCGCGAGGCTCTCGACGCGGAAGAGGAAGCCCGCCGCCACCGCGCCCGCGTTTCCGCCGGCGCCGACGATCCCGGCGACCGAGCCGAGCGCGCGGCGGTTGATGAACGGCACCACCGAGTAGGTGGCGCCCTCCGACATCTGCACGAAGATGCTGAACACGATCATCGCGGGTATCGCGAGCAGCAGGACGTCCATTCGCGAGAAGACGAGCAGCGCGACGCCCTCGAACAGCAGCACGCCGCCGAGGAACATGACCCGGCCGCGCAGCCCGAAGCGCACCCCCGTGATGTCGCCGAAGACGCCGCCGAGCGTGCGCGCGAAGAGGTTCATCAGCCCGAACAGTCCGGCGATCAGCCCCGCCATGCCGATGCTCAACTCGAAGCGGTCGTGGTAGTAGAGGGCTGCGACGTTGTTGATGGTCAGCTCGATGCCGAAGCTGGCGCCGTAGATGACGAACAGCGCCCAGACGCGATGGTCACGCGCCGCCTCCATGAAGGAACCCCGGGTGTTCGCGACCGGCGGCAGAACGCCGCGCTCGCGCAGCTCGTCGAAGTTGCCCTCGGGCGCGTCCTGCGTGAAGAAGTGATACGCGATGCCGGTCAGGAAGAGGGCGACGCCGGGGACGACCATCGCCAGGCGCCAGCCGACCGCCGCGCTGACGCCGAAGGTGACGATCGCCGTCAGCAGCAGCGGCATGACCATCTGCGTCACGCCGCCTCCGAGGTTGCCCCAGCCCGCCGTCGTTGCGTTGGCCGTGCCGACGACGTTCGGGGCGAACATGACGGACGTGTGGTACTGGGTGATCACGAACGAGGCCCCGATCACGCCGATCGCGAGCCGGAACAGCAGGAACGTCTCGTAGTCCTGCGCGAACCCGATGCCCATCACCGGCAGCGAGCCGACGATCAGCAGCCAGGTGTAGGCGCGCCGCGGCCCGTAGCGGTCGCTCAGCCAGCCGATCGCGAGCCTCGCGAGGACGGTGATCGCCACCGAGGCGATCACCGTGTTGCCGATCTGCGCCTTCGTGAGGTCCAGATCCTCGCGCACGATCGCCATCAGCGGGGCGATGCCGAACCAGCCGAAGAAGGCGAGGAAGAAGGCGAACCACGTCATGTGGAACGCGCGCATCTGCACACGCTTGAAGTTGAACAACTCGATTCGCGTCGCCTGCTGCCGGATCTGTCCTGAGTCCATGTGCGCCCTCCTCCTTCCGCATCTCGTCACGGTTCAGCATCGAAGGTAGGAGGCGGGCGTTACCGCGCCGTTCCGCGCGCGTGAAGCCCGTGAGAAGGCTCGCTTGCGGGCGGATTGCGGCGCTGTTTCGGTACTACGTCCCCGCCCGGGGCGCGGCGGGAGCCTTGAGGGGTTCGACGCGCACGGCGGCGAACTTCAGCTCCGGCTGCTTCGAGCGCGGGTCCAGCGCCTCGCTGGTGGAGCTGTTGGCGACGGAGTGGCGGGCCTGCAGCTCGCCCCAGTGGAAGGGGGCGAAGATGGCGCCGCGGCGGATGCGGTCCGTGAGGCGGGTCTTCAGCTGCAGGCTGCCGCGCCGCGAGCTGACGCGCACGATCTGCTCGTCGCTCACGCCGAGGCCTCGCGCGTCCTCGGGGTGCATCTCGAGGAACGGCTCGCGCTCGCTGCGCATCAGCTTCGCGACCTTGCCGGTGCGCGTCATCGTGTGCCACTGGTCCTTGACGCGGCCGGTCAGCAGGGCCAGCGGGTACTCCTCGCTGAGCGCGTCCGCCGGGGGGCGGAACGCGGGCGCGTGGAAGCGCGCCCGGCCGTCCGGCGTCGGGAAGCGCCCCTGCTCGAACAGCCTCGCCGCGGGCGTGGAGGCGCCCTCGCCCGCCTCGCCCTGCGCGACCTCCGGGTGCGGCCACTGCACGCCGGCGCTGGAACCGCGCAGCAGCTCGTAGCTCACCCCGGTGATGTCGAGGTCGCGCCCGCGCGTCAGCTCGCGGTACTCCTCGAAGATCGCCGCGGTGTCCTCGTAGCCGAAGTCGTCGCCGTAGCCGAGCGCCTCGGCGACGCGGCAGATGATCCGCCAGTCTGGCAGCGCGAGGCCGGGCGGCTCGCCGATCTGCTCAAGCAGGCAGATGCGCCGCTCGCTGTTGGTCATCGTGCCCGGCCGCTCGGACCACTGCGCGGCCGGCAGCAGCACGTCGGCGAGGCGGCCCGTCTCCGTCGGGTAGTAGGGGTCCTGCACCACCACCAGCTCGGCGCGCCGGAAGGCGGCGCGCACGCGCTCGGTGTTCGGCAGCGAGGCGACGGGGTTCGAGGCGGCAACCCAGACCACCTTCAGCTCGTCGCGTTCGAGCGCCTCGACCATCTCGATCGCGGTGAGGCCGGGGCGATCGGAGATCGAGCCCGGGGCGAGGCCCCAGGCGCGCTCGACCTCGGTGCGGTGCTCGGCGTTCGCGACGAGGCGGTGCCCCGGCAGCGCGGTGGCGAGGCCGCCGCACTCGCGCCCGCCCATCGCGTTCGGCTGCCCGGTCAGCGAGAACGGCCCCGCGCCCGGCTTGCCGATGTTGCCCGTGGCGAGCGAGAGGTTGATCAGCGCCAGGTTCTTGTCGACGCCGGACGTGCTCTGGTTCGCGCCCATCGTCCAGAGGCTGAGCAGCGGCCCGTTGCCCGCGATGATGCGCGCGGCATCGAGGATCTCCTGCGCGTCCACGCCCGTGACCCGCGAGGCCCGTTCCGCGGACCAGCCCTCGATGGCGGCCTCGACACCCTCCCAGCCGCTCGTGCGCTCCTCGATGAAGCGCGCGTCGAGCCCGCCCGCGAGGCGCACTTCGAAGAGCAGCGAGAGCAGCAGCGCCACGTCCGAGCCGGGCAGCACCGGCAGGTGGATGTCCGCGATCTCGGCGGTGCGCGTGCGCCGCGGGTCGACGACGATCACCTTCACGCCGTCGCGGTCCGCGCGCTTCCGCGCCTTGATGCGGTCGAAGAGGATCGGATGGCAGGCCTCGATGTTCGCGCCGAGGATGAGGAAGGTGTTCGCTTCCTCGATGTCGGCGTAGGAGGCGGGCGGCGAGTCGGCGCCGAACGCGAGGCTGTAGGCGGCGACGGCGCTGGCCATGCAGAGCCGCGAGTTCGTGTCCTGGTTGTTCGTGCCGATGAAGCCCTTCGCCAGCTTGCCGAACAGGTAGTAGTCCTCGGTCAGCAACTGGCCGGAGCCGTAGAGCATGATCGAGTCCGGCCCGTGCGCCTCCACGTTGCGGCGGATCGCGCCGGCGACGCGCTCGATCGCCTCGTCCCAGCCGGTGACGCGCGTGTGCGCGCCCTCGCGGTCGCGCAGCATCGGCGTGAGCAGGCGGTCGCCGGTGTCGAAGATCGGCGCGAGCAGCGCGCCCTTGGCGCAGAGCTTGCCGCGGTTCACCGGGTGGTCCGGGTCGCCTCGCACCTCGCGCACGACGCCGTCGCGCGCGCGGGCGAGGACGCCGCAGCCGGTGCCGCAGTAGCAGCAGACGGAGCGCCGCCAGCCGTCGCCGGCGAGCAGTGGCAGCCGAGGCATGGCGCCTCGCCTCGTCGTCAGACCGCGAGCGCGACGAGGCGGCCGGTCGTGGGAGCGCCCGCCGCGACGACAGCTCCCGCGCAAGGCCGCAGCGCGTCCGCGCCGCGCAGCGCGCGCAGCTGCGCGGCGACGGCCTCCGGCAGGTCCGCGGTGAGCACGCTCTCGGCGACCCGATCGCCGAGGCGCGCGTCCTCGCCGAGCCGTCCGCCGGCGAAGACGTCCGCCGCGTCCCGGATCTCGCCGTCGATGCGCACGCGGTCGCCGAGCAGGCCGATCTCGGCGGCGCGGTGCTGTCCGCAGGCGTGCGGGCAGCCCGACATCTGGATGCGCACCGGCTCGTCGATCTCGTAGCGCTCGTCGAGGGCGCGCGCGAGTTCGAGCGCCTCGTTCTTGGTGTCGATCAGACTGAAGCGGCAGTAGTCGTTGCCCGTGCAGGTCACGAGCGAGCGCACCCACGGCGAGGGATCGGGGCTGTACGTCGCCAGCAGCGGCTCCTCAAGCAGCGCCTTGAGGCGATCGTCAGGCACGTCCGGGATCAGCACGTTCTGCTGCACCGTCAGCCGCAGCTCCGCCGTGCCGTACTCGGCGGCGAGCCGCCCGAACTCGATCAGATCATCGCCACTCACGCGCCCGACGGGCACGAGGCAGCCGACGACGTTGCGCCCCGGCTGGCGCTGCTCGGCGACGCCGATGTGGTCGCCGCCGTGCTGCCTGGCCGCCGACTCGCCGGCGCGGGCGAGCGCACTGCCGAGGCGCTCCTCGACGGCCGCGCGGAAGCGCTCGATGCCCCACTGGGCGAGCAGCACCTTGAGCCGCGCCTGCTTGCGTTGCTCGCGCGGCCCGTGGTCGCGGAACGTCTCGAGGATCGCGAGCGCGAGGGGCACGACGCCCTCGGGCCCGACGAAGGCGTCGAGCGGCTGCGCAAGCTCCGGCTGCATCCCGCCGAGCGCGCCGCCGACGAGCACGTTGAACCCGGCGATCTCGCCGACGGCGGCGATCTGCTCCGAGGTCAGCACGCCGTTGGGGATGCGCATGCGCAGCATGAAGTAGCCGGGCGTCGCCTTGCGGTGGAACAGGCCGTACCACTTGAGCCGCTCGAGATCGTCCGCCGGGATCGCCTCGACGCCCTCGACCGCGTAGCGGTAGAGATCGGGCAGGACGTCGAGCCCGTCCTTCTCGCGCTTCAGCTCCTCGATCTTGTTTCGGGCCATGGCAACGCTCGCCTCCGCTGCATGCAGGGTCGCCGGGCGGCGTTACGTCGCGGGGGCCGGGGCGTGAACGCAGGGTGAAGGTTCGCTATCGGGGCTGTTGCGGGGGTTGCGGAACGATACGCGCGCTTCGCGCATATTGTTCAATGAAGGAGTTGTCATGCTCACCAGCCGCAAGCCACGACTCGTGCTCGCCTCGATCGCCGCGCTGCTGCTGCTTGCCGCCACGGCGGGGTGCACGGGCGGCGGTGAGCCGGAAGCGCCCGCCAGCCCGGCGGCGACCGCAACCACGAGCCCGGCGGCGACCGCAACAGCGACAGCCACCCCCAAGCCCACACCTTCGGCGCCCGTCGACATCTCCTCCGGGCAGCACACGCTCACCGAGGGCGCGTACAGGTACCGCAAACCCGGGGACGGCGTGTTGCACTTCAATGTGCCGGCGGGGTTGCAACTGAGGGTCGGCGGGCTGGTTCGGGCCCAACGTTTCCACATCCCGGTCGTCGGCTTGGTGCTGGAGGATATTGATTCACGATCCAGGATAACGATTGCCCTGCGCTCGGGCCAGGTGTGGCACCGCCTGATCGATGACAACGCCGGGCGCGGGCTCGAGCAATTATTCGAGAAGCTCGTCGAGTCAGTGAGGGTGCCAGAGCCAGCGCCGGACCCAGTGCCGATCGGGACGGCTGAGTCGCCATTCGACGTCTCGGGGTGGCAGTTCACACGCCGTACGCTCGGTGAGGGTGTCTACAGTTTCCGGCTCAACCCTGGCGCGCGGCCCCTGACTTTCGCCGTGCCTGCGGGGCCGCGTCTTGATGTGCAATTCGATGCGCGCATGCACGGGCCCTTCGCCGGCTGGTGCCCCGGGCTACTGCTGGTGGAGCGCTGGAACGACTCCGAACTGTGCCTTGATGTCCATCGGGCCGTCGAGTTGGCACGGGGTGAACGGGACTCGGCGATCGGGCGACTGTTCGACAGCATCGTTGCGTCGCTTCGGCTGGGCCCGCCCTCCGACGACGCTTCTGCCCGCTGTGCGCCACTGATCGACGCGACGAACCCCCTCGCAATCCTCACCGGCGGGAACACCTATCTGCTGAGGCGGAGTGAGTGGATTGACCCACCGGCATTCGTCAGCTTCCACGTCCCCGCCGGCGTCACGATCAATAGCGTGTCGGAGGGCAGCCCCGATGGTTTGCAGACAAGCGGCACGCTGCACCTCGCGGAGGCGACCAGCGGATCCCGGCTCGTCATCGACCTCGCCACGGGTAATGAGCACGAACGGGAACTACTTCGGGTGCCGGCGCCTTATAGTTTCGATGTGAGTGCCGCGTTCGACCAGATCGCGGCGTCATTTCGTCTTGACTTGCCGCTCCCAGACCCAGGGTGCGCCGTCACGAGTCTCCTGATTAGTGTGGGACAGACGATTGGCGGCGGCACCTACCGTGTCCGCGTGGACCCGGACCGCTGGGGTCTCCTGGCCCTCGCCTTCGACGTACCCGAGGGCCTTAGGGTGCGGATCGACTGGGAGGGGTACGAGGGCCCGGCGATACGCCTGACGGAGGCGGAGACAGGCGCCTGGCTCTGCCTCCACGTAGAGTTGATCGAGGAATGCCGCCGCTGGATCCCGCGGGACGCTCAGCACCTTCGGCCGCTGTTCGACCAGGTTTCCGAATCACTGCGGTCGGGGTGGACGGGACGGTGACCGACGAGATCACCGTGAGGCCATCTTCCGCCAGCACTGCGAGCCCATCGCAGGCTGTGGCCGCCGCGCCAACGCCGAACCACGGCATCCACTCCCTACCGCACGTCATCTTCGAAGTACCCGAGGGCCTTGAGGTGCGGGTCGAGTGGGAAGGGTCAGCCAGTTCGCGATCCGCCTGACGGATGTGGATTCGGACTCCTGGCTCTACCTGGGCCCGGAGTTGGTCGAGGTATGCGGACGCAGGGTCGCGCCAGGCGCCGGCCACATCGATTCGCTGTTCGACGGATCGGCGAGTCGCTGCGGTCGGGCACCGCGCCTTGAGGGCCGTAGTCATCGCTCTGTCGAGGCCGGGAGCACGCGCCCCAGACCCTGAACCCCTCGCCCTGCCGCGCCTGCGGCGGCGGGCGGCTGCTATCCTCCCCGTCTGGCGTCCGCCGCGCGGGCGGCGCCGTCGCGGCGAGGAGGCTACGTGGTCGGAGACGCAGCAGTCGGAGCGGCGGCGCGAGGTGCGGCCGCGTCGCGGGCGGAGGCGGTGCGCGCCCTCGCCGATGCGGCAGCGGCGATCCGCGAGAACGTCGCGCAGGTCATCGTCGGCGCCGAGGAGCCGCTCCAGTTGCTGCTGGTCGCGCTGCTCGCGCGCGGGCACGTGCTGATCGAGGACGTGCCGGGCACGGGCAAGACAATGGCGGCGCGCGCCTTCGCGCGCTCGATCGGCGTGGACTTCCACCGCATCCAGTGCACCCCGGACCTGATGCCCTCGGACATCGTCGGCGTCCACTACTACTCGCAGAAGAGCGGCGAGTTCGAGTTCCGCGAGGGGCCGATCATGGCCCCGATCCTGCTCGTCGACGAGGTCAACCGCGCCACGCCCCGCACGCAGTCCGCGCTGCTGGAGGCGATGGAAGAGCGCACCGTCACCGTCGAGGGCGAGACGCGCCGGCTGCCGGACCCGTTCCTGGTGCTCGCCACGCAGAACCCGATCGAACTGGAGGGCACCTTCCCCCTGCCGGAGGCGCAGCTCGACCGCTTCCTGCTGCGGCTGCGCATGGGCTACCCCGGCGAGTCGGACGAAGTCGCGATCCTGCGCCGCTTCGAGGGCGAGTCGCCACTCGACCGCCTCTCGCCGGTGGTCTCGGCGAGCGAGCTGACGGCGCTCTCGGCCTCGCTGCCGCTGGTGCATGTCGAGGACGACGTAGCGAGCTACCTGGTGCAGGTCGTGCGCGCGACGCGCAACCACGCGGCGTTCGACCTCGGGGGCAGCCCGCGCGCCTCGCTCGCGCTGTTCCGCGGGCTGCGCGCCCTGGCCGCGATCGAGGGCCGCGACTACGTGCGCCCCGACGACGTGAAGCGGCTCGCACCCGCGGTGCTCTCGCATCGCCTCGTGCTCAGTTCGCAGACGCAGCTGCGAGGGCGCAAGGCGGACGATCTGATCGACGAGATCCTGCGCGAGTTGCCCGTGCCGGTCGTCGACGGCCGCCCCGCCGCCGCCGGCGGCTAGGACCGGGGCGGCCGGGCCGTGCGCTCGCTGCTTACCGAGGCCTGGATCGGCGGCTGCATCGGGCTCGTCTTCCTGGGCGTGCTGACCGGCTCCGTGCCGCTGTTCGGTCTCGGCGCGCTCGTACTGGGCGCGGGCGGCGCGGCGCGGCTCTGGGCGCGCCTCGCGCTCGAACACGTCGAGTACAGCCGCGAGCTCTCCGAGCGCCGCGCCTTCGTCGGCGAGGAGGTCGGCCTGCGGCTGCGCCTCGCCAACCGCAAGCTGCTGCCCGTCCCCTGGATCGAGCTGCGCGAGCGCCTCCCTGACGCGGTCCCGCTGACCGATGGCCACACCACCCCCTCCGGGCAGCACGGCTCGGTCTACCTGACGCGCACCACCTCGCTGCGCTCCGGGGACCGCCTCGAGTGGCCGCTCACGATGCTCGCGGCCCGGCGTGGCTATCACCGCTTCGGGCCGGCGCGCCTCACCTCGGGCGATCTCTTCGGGCTGTTCGAGCGTGAGCGGGATGCGGGAGGCCTGGACACGCTGGTCGTCTACCCGCGCACCTACACGCTGCCGGACATCGGCCTCGGCAGCGACCGCCCGTTCGGCGATCTGCGCGGAGGCCGCCGCATCTTCCCGGACCCGATCCGCGTGATCGGCGTGCGCGACTACGTGCCTGGCGACCCGTTGAAGCAGGTCGACTGGAAGGCGACCGCGCGCGCGGGGCGGCTGCAGTCCCGGCTCTACGAACCCTCGAAGGCGCTGGCGGTGGTCGTCGCCCTCGACGTGATGACGCTGGGGCACACCTGGGAGGGCACGGACCCGGTGCTGCTCGAGCGAGGGGTGACGGTCGCCGCCTCGATCGCGCAAGCCGCCTTCGAGGCGCACGCGGCGATTGGCCTGCTCACGAACGGTGCGCTGCCGGAAGCGGACCGCCCGATCCGGCTCGGCGCCGGCCGGCGACCGGATCAGCTCGCCCGCGTGCTCGAGGCGCTCGCGGGCGCGAACCCGTTCGCGATGGCCCCGCTGGCCGCGGAGTTGGAGCGCCGCGGCCAGGCGCTGCCGATCGGCGCGAGCGTGGTCGTCGTGGCGGCGCTGATGACCGACCAGCTGGTCGGCTCGTTGCAGCGGCTGCGGCGCGAGCGCCACGACGTGCGGGTGGTGAAGACCTCGTCCGCGCCGTGGTCCGTCGATACCGGCTCCATCCCCGTGACCGAGATCGCCCCGTTCATGGAGCGGCTCGAAGCGGAGGCGGCGGCGGAGGCCGAGGCCACGATCGGGCTGTCGCGGGCACGCGAGGTGGTGCAGCGAGCGGCGCCGCGGCGCGCCGGGCCCGCGTGATGAGCTGGCGCGGGCTGCTCGCGGCGTTCTGCTTCCTCGCCGCGGAGGCGCTGCTCTGGTTCGTCGTGCTGCGCTCCTTCGCGACGACGCTGGAGCGCAACGCCTTCCGCGGGGTCGCCCGGGAGATCCAGTTCGGCATCGACGGCGGCTCCTTCCTGGAGCCCGATCGCGCCGGCGATGCGCTGCAGATCGCCCTGCAGGCGGGCGAGAGCGCGATCGGCGGGCCGCCGCTGCTGTTGATCGCGCTGGTGGCGGTGGGGGCGTACACGGTGATGCGCGTGCTGGCGAGGAGCAAGCTGCCGGCCTCCTCGCGCGCCGCTGCCGGGCTGCTGGTCTCGATCGTGGCGCTGGGCGCCGCGCTGCAGCTCGCGGTCGCCGACGCGCCGCTCTCGGGCGCGCCCTGGGGCGACGGCATCCTCGCAGACTTGCGCGGGCAGGCTGGAAGCACGTTCAGCGGCGAGATCGACCCGGCCGAGTTCGTCGCCGATCCGGACCCCGATCGCGTGCGCGGCGCGTCGAGGGCGGTGACGATCGGCGGCATCCTCCTGATCTGGCTGCGCTTCCTCTTTGCCGGACGCAGTCCGGTCAACTTCGAGCGCAGCCTGCGCAGCTTCGGGGTGGGGTTCGGGATCGCCGTCCTCGTCGCATTCGTCGCCGCGGCATCAGACGCGGATGTCGCCGGCTGGCTGGTGCTGCCGTACTTCCTGCTCGGCGCGCTCTCGCTCGCGACCGCCCACGCGGCCCGCGCACCCGAAGACTCGGTGGCCGGGCGGCGCGACGCGCCGTGGGTCATCTCGGTTCTGGGCACGGTCGGTGCGCTGAGCGTGGTGATGGCGCTCTTCATCGTGCTCGCGCTGTTCGAGGTGCACCGCTTGCTGGAGCCGATCGGCGCCGCGCTGGTCGTCGCGGTGGTCTGGGTGATTGTCCTCGCGGTTACCCCGATCTTCTGGGTGCTCGAGTGGTTGATAGGCCTCCTCTCCAGTGGTGAGGGGCTCCAGAACGTGAACATCGACGCCGGGGCGGGTCCTCCAGAGCCGAATGAGGAGCGGGTGAGCCGCCTCAGGATTCCGGGCTGGATGGGCAACGTTGCCCGAGCCTTCGCCGTCGCCGGCGCGCTCTGGATTGCCTACCGCGTGGCACGCTGGCTCTTCTCCCGATCCGAGCGCACGCTGAGCGAGGAGTACGCCGAGATCCGCGAGAGCGAGAGCGGCGGCGGGCTGGCCTCGATGCTGCGCTCGCTGATCCCGCAGCCGCGGGGGAGGCGCCGCGATGACGCGCGCTGGTTGGCCCTCAACCGTGCCTACCGGCTGTTCGGCAGGATGCTCGTAGCCTCACAACTGCGGGGCGTGGAGCGCCGGCCCGGGCAGACGGCGCTGGAGTTCGGCGTCGTTGCTGGTCAACGCCTCGATGCGCCGCTCTTCGGTCGCATCGCGGACGCCTTTGACGGGTTCCGTTACGGTCGCCACGAGCCCGCACCCAGCCGCCTCGACGACCTCGAGCGCCAGTTTGCTGCCTGGGAGCTGGCGAACCCGCTGCCCGAGGATGGCGGCGAGGCCGACGACGGCGAGGAAGACGGGGCATAGCGCGCGGCAGCGCCTGCTGCTTGCCTGCGTGGGCCGTCGCCGCCTACCCTCGAAGCGTGGTAGGCCGCCTTGCGGATCATCCCTCCAGCGCTCCTCTGAGCGTCCCTGCGTCCGTCGGAATCTTCGACTCCGGCGTCGGTGGCCTCTCCGTCGTCGCTGCGATCCACCGTCTGCGGCCCGGGCTGCCGCTGCGCTACATCGCCGACAGCGCCCGCTTCCCCTACGGCGAACGCCCGCCCGAGGAGATCGCCGAACGCTCGCTCGCCATCGGTGGCGAACTGGTCGATGCCGGAGCACGCCTGCTCGTCGTTGCCTGCAACACCGCCTCCTCGGCCGCGCTCGAGGCGCTGCGCGAGCGCTTCAGCGTGCCGGTGGTCGGTATGGAGCCGCCGCTCAAGCCCGCCGTCGAGCGCAGCCGCAGCGGCCGCGTCGCGCTGCTCGTCACGCCGGCCACGGCCGAGGGCGCGCGCCTGGCGCGCCTGCACGACAGCTACGCCGGCGACAGCCGCGTGCGCACGATCGCGATGCCCGGCCTCGCCGACCTCGTCGAGCGCGGGGAGGTCGACGGACCGCGGGTCGAGGGGCTGCTCGCCAGCGCCCTCGACGGGCTGGCGTCCGAGGGCGTCGACGAGATCGCGCTCGGCTGCACGCACTACGGGTTCCTGCGGCCGGCGTTGCGCGCGCTGCTCGGCGAGGGCGTCGAGCTGATTGACACCGCGGAGCCGGTCGCGCGGCGCGTGCTCCAGCAACTCGACGAGCACGCGATCGCGATCGCGGACGCAGGCGACGGGGCGGTGCCCTGTAGCGTGAGCGGCGACGCGGCCGCCTTCGAGGCTGCCGTCGAGCGGCTGCGCGCCTCGGGTGTCGAGCTGCCGCCGCTGCGCGTCTCCGAGGGGGTGGCGGCATGACGGTGCGCATGAGCTTCCGAGAGAAGTACGAGGCGGCTGCCGCGGCGAACGACTCGCTGCTCTGCGTCGGCCTCGATCCCGACCCCTCGCGCCTTCCCCAGGGCGTCGACATCGACGCCTGGCTGCGTGAGGTGATCGAGGCGACCTCGGACCTGGTCTGCTGCTACAAGCCGAACGCCGCCTTCTTCGAGGCGCGCGGGCCCCACGGCCAGGAGGCGCTGTGGGCGCTGATCGACGGCATCCCGGACGAGATCCCCGTGCTGCTCGACGCCAAGCGCGGCGATGTCGGGCACTCGGCGGAGTTCTACGCGCGGGCCGTTTTCGAGGTGCTCGGCGCGGACGCCGTGACGGTCAACCCCTACCTCGGGGGTGACGCCGTCGAGCCGTTCCTCGCCCACGAGGATCGCCACACGTTCGTGCTCTGCCGCACCTCGAACGCCGGGGCCGGCGAGCTGCAGGACCGCGCGCTCGCGGCGAGCGGCCGGCCGCTGTACCTGGCGGTTGCCGAGCGCGCGAACGCCTGGAACACGCGCGGCAACGTCGGCCTCGTCGTCGGCGCGACGTACCCGGCGGAGGCGCGCGCGATCCGCGAGCTGTGCCCGGACCTGCTGTTCCTGATGCCCGGCGTCGGCGCGCAGGCCGGCGAGTTGGAGGCAGCGGTCCACGCCGCGCTCGACGCCCGCGGCGGCGGCATCATCGTCAACGCATCGCGCAGCGTGCTCTACCCGCAGGCGGGGAGCGCCGACGCGGCGCGCGGCGAGGCCCAGCGGCTGCGGGACGCAATCCGCGAGGCGGTCCGCACGGCGGACGTCGGCGGGCGCACGGACTGAGCGGCGATGGTCCTCGATCTCCGCGTGGGCGACGTGCTGCGATTGCGGCGCAAGCATCCCTGCGGCAGCTTCGACTGGGATGTCGTGCGCGTCGGTGCGGATGTCGGGCTGCGCTGCCGCGAGTGCGGCCGGCGCGTGCTGATGGACCGCCCGACGCTGCGCCGCCGCGCAGCGGCGCTGCTGGAGCGCGGTCCGGCGCTGGACCCGGCAATCGAGGCGGCCCTCGAAGGCCGCGCGCCACCCGCTACGGGCGGCGGGGAGTAGACTGGCTACCTGCGCGTCGCGCGTTTCGTTGACGCCTCGCGAAGGCCGTACCTAGACTCGATTCGATCGCGGGGACGTGGGGCATCGCGTCATGATCGAGATGACCATCGAGAGCATTCGGGTCAGTCTCCGCAACTACCAGCGGGTCGTGATCCTGCGCGAGAAGGGATCGGACCGCTATCTGCCGATCTGGATCGGCGCCGCCGAGGCCGATGCGATCGCCGTCCGCCTGCAGAACCACTCCGTCGCCCGCCCGCTCACGCACGATCTGCTCAGCAACGTGATCGGCGAATTCGGCGGCACCGTGAAGCACGTCGTCGTCAACGACCTCGAGAACGACACCTTCTACGCCCGCATCACCGTCGAACACGCGGGTGGCACCGTGGAGATCGACTCGCGCCCCTCGGACGCGATCGCGCTCGCCGTCCGCGCCGAGGCGCCGATCTACGCCGAGGAGTCCGTGCTGGACCGCGCCGGGGTGCTGCTCAGCGCCGAGGGCGAGGTGGTGGTCGGCGAGAATCGCGCCTCCTCGGTGACGGAGGAGGAGCTGGAGAAACTGTCCGCCTTCAGCGACTTCATCGGGGAACTCGATCTCGACGATCTGGGTGAAGAAGAGACCAGGGGCGAGTGAGTTCCAGGCGGCGTGCGAGGGGCATTCGTGCGGCTTCTCACAATCGGTTGATCGCGTGATCGGCCCGTGCTAGGCTCCCGACGGCCTCGGCCCGGACAGGGTGCTCCGGTCTGGAGTTCGCCCGCCCTGGGGCTGGTCGGCATCGGCACGTATCTGGCCGTGTCGATTGCCGGGATGGCCATCGTCGGGAGTCTGCTCGATCGTCACTTCGGCACGGATCCGTTGCTGACGCTCGTGTTCCTGGTGTTGGGCCTGCTCGCGGGCTTTCTTGGTGCGTATCGCCAGTTGCGGCGGGTGCTGCAGAGCACCGCCGAAGGGGACAGGCGGAAGGGTCGCTAGATGCGAGGCTGGCTGATAGCCGCCGCCCTGGTCTTGCTGATCGTCGGCGGGTTCATCTTCATCAAGCCGCCCACGCCCGCGATCATCCTCGCGCCCGAGCACGTCCTCGACATCGGCCCGCTCGTGGTCACGAACACGATGTTCACCTCCTGGGTCGTCGTCGTCTTCCTCGTCGTCGCCGCCCTCTACGCGAGCCGCTCGATGGCGCTCGTGCCCTCCGGACTGAGTGGGGCGATCGAGGCGCTGGTCGGCGGCTTCTACGAGTTCACGGAGAACATCGTTGGCGAGGCGAGCGCGCGGCGCTTCTTCCCCGTGATCGCCACGATCTTCTTCTACGTGCTGATCTCCAACTACTTCGGGCTGCTGCCCATGAACTTCGTCGTCGGGCGCACCGAGCCCGGCCACGGCGAGGTGCAGGCCGTCTTCGAGCAGACCAGCATCGCCGGCGTGGATGTCGCCTACATCCCGCTGCAGGCGGACACCGTCGACACCGGCGAGGAGCACGCCCTCGAGCCCAGCGAGGAGGGCGACGCCTTCTCCGGGCTGCTCGCGCCGCTGTTCCGCTCGGTGATGACGGACGTGAACGCGCCGCTCGCGCTGGCGCTGATGTCCTTCATCTTCGTCGAGTACTGGGGGCTCTCCACGCTCGGACTGGGCTATCTGAAGAAGTTCTTCGCCTTCGGCAATTTGCTGCGAGGCAAACCGATGGGGGTGATCGACGTCTTCGTCGGGTTGCTGGAGCTGATCTCGGAGCTGATCCGGATGGTCTCGTTCACCTTCCGCTTGTTCGGCAACGTGTTCGCGGGCGAGGTGCTGCTGCTGATGATGAGCTTCCTCGTGCCGCTGGTACTGATTAACGTCTTCTACGGCCTGGAGCTGTTCGTGGGATTGATCCAGGCGTTCGTGTTCGCGATGCTCACGCTCGTCTTCGCCCAGACCGCGACCGCCCAGCACGGCGACGCGCACGAGGGGCACGAGGGCGCGCATGAGTAAGAGCAGGGGAGCAAGGGCTCGGGCCGGGGCGGCCGGAGCAGGTGGGACGCGATCCGTCCTGGTAGGGAGTACGCCGCAATGACAGAGGGAGCGATGGTGCGATCGCTGAGGCCGTACGTGCGCCGGGCGGCGCTCGCCGCCGGCCTCGGCATGCTGGCGTGGCTGGCGATGGCCGGCGTGGCCGGTGCGCAGGAGGCGGGCGACAACGTGTTCACCGCCGACGCGAACAAGTTCATCGCCGCCGGCCTCGCGATGGGTCTCGGCGCCTTCGGCCCCGGGATCGGCATCGGCTATCTCGGCGGCAAGGCGATGGAGGCGCTCGGGCGCAACCCCGAGGCGGCCGGCCCGATCCAGACGAACATGATCCTCGCGATCGCGTTCGCCGAGGCGATCGGCATCTACGCCCTCGTCGTCGCCATCCTGATTGGCTTCGTCTTCTAGGCGGGCCGCGGCAAGCGGGGCGAGCATGATCGACCGAGTACACAGCCGGATGAGGAGCGCGCGGCCGCGCGGTCTGCGGCTGGGCGCGGTGGCCCTCGGGCTGCTGCTGGCGGCGGCGCCGGCCACGGCGTTCGCCGCTGAGGAGGGGCCCTCGGGCATCGCCGCCCTGGGCTTCAGCCTGCCCGCGCTCGTCACCAACCTGATCAACTTCACGATCCTGCTGATCGTGCTCCGGGTCTTCCTCTACAAGCCGGTGCTGCGCCTGCTCGATGAGCGCAGGCGGCGCATCCAGGAGGGCCTGGACCAGGCCGCCCAGGCGGCCTCGCAGGCATCGGCCAGCGAGCAGGAAGCGCGGGCGGCGATCGAGCAGGCGCAGCGCGAGGGGCGCGAGCTGGTGCAGCAGGCGCAGCAGGGAGCTGCCCAACTGCGCGAACAGCTCGAGGAACGCGCCCGCGCCGACGCCGAGCAGATCGTCGCGCGCGCCCGCGAGGAAGTGCGCATCGAGCGCGATCAGGCGATCGCACAACTGCGGCGCGAGTTCGCCGACCTCACGATTACCGCCGCCGAGCGGGTCATGCGTCAGTCGCTTGACCGCGCGGCGCACCAGCGGCTGATCGACGAGGTGCTCGTCAACAGCGAGCTCGGCGACCAGAACTAGAGGCGAGGGGCGGCGCATGGCCCAGGCAGCAGGCGCGCGAGATGTCGCAGGACGTCGCTACGCGCTCGCGATCATGCAGTTCGTCGCCGCGGACCCGGACAGCGCCGCTGCCTGGGAAGCTGCGGTCGACGGCCTCGAGGCGCTGACCGAGCGCCCGGCCTACGTGGTCGCACTGCAGGGTGACGGCGTGACGGACGAGGGCTTCCAGGCAATCGTGCGGCGCGTCGTCCCGGAGATCGGGCAGATGCAGCTGAACCTGCTGCGGCTGCTGCGGCGCAAGGGCCGGCTCGCGCTCGGCCCCTCGATCGCCTCATATGTGCGGGAACTGCTGGACGAACGGCGCGGCATCGCCCGCGCCCAGGTCCGCACCGCCGTGGCGATCGACGAGGAGCGGCGACAGTGGTTCGCCTCGCAACTCGGCGAACTCACCGGCATGCAGGTGGAGGTCGAGGCAGAGGTCGATCCGGACTTGATTGGCGGCGCCGTCGTGCGCATCGGCGACCGCCTGATCGACGGCTCGGCGCGCTCGCGCTTGCGCGGGCTGCGCGCGCAACTGGCGTAGGAACCGGCTGGCAGCGGGCTCGGCCCGCCGCACGGCCACGGAGGAGACGCGATGGTTCGGGCAGAAGAGATCGCCTCGATCCTCAAGGAGCAGATTGAGAACTTCGACGCGGACGTCACCGAGGCCAACGTCGGCACGGTCGTCGAGGCGAGTGATGGGATCGCACGCATCCACGGCCTCGGCCAGTGCCTCGCCTCGGAGCTCGTCGAGTTCAGCACAGGCACTCGCGGCCTCGCGCTGAACCTCGAGGAGGAGACCGTCGGCGCGATCATCCTCGGCGACTTCACGGACATCAAGGAAGGCGACGAGGTCCGCACGACCGGGCTCGTCGCCTCCGTGCCCGTCGGCGAGGAGCTGATCGGGCGCGTGCTCAACTCGCTCGGCGACCCGATCGACGAGCGCGGCCCGGTGACCTCGGGGCAGCGCCTCCCCGTCGAGCGCATCGCGCCCGACGTGGTCGCGCGCGAGTCCGTCAGTGAGCCGGTGCAGACGGGCATCAAGGCGATCGACGCGATGATCCCGATCGGCCGCGGTCAGCGCGAGCTGATCATCGGCGACCGCTCGATCGGCAAGAGCGCGATCGCGATCGACACGATCATCAACCAGCGCGGCGGCGACCTGATCTGCATCTACGTCGCGGTCGGCCAGAAGGACTCGAAGGTCGCGCAGACCGTCGCGACGCTCGAGCAGCACGGCGCGATGGAGCACACGATCGTCGTCTCCGCCTCGGCGGCGGAGTCCGCGGCGTTGCAGTACCTCGCGCCGTACGCGGGCTGCGCGATGGGCGAGTACTTCATGGAGCAGGGCAAGGACGTGCTGATCGTCTACGACGACCTCACGAAGCACGCCTGGGCCTACCGCCAGATCTCGCTGCTGCTGAAGCGCCCGCCGGGCCGCGAGGCCTACCCGGGCGACGTCTTCTACCTGCACTCGCGGCTGCTCGAGCGCGCGGCGCGCCTCGACGAGGCGCACGGCGGCGGCTCGCTGACCGCGCTGCCGATCATCGAGACGCAGGCCGGCGATGTCTCCGCCTACATCCCGACGAACGTGATCTCGATCACGGACGGCCAGATCTTCCTCGAGAACGACCTCTTCAACGCCGGGCAGCGGCCCGCCGTGAACCCCGGCATCTCCGTCTCGCGAGTCGGCGGCGCCGCGCAGCGGCGCGCGATGCGCTCCGTGGCCGGCACGCTGCGGCTGGATCTCTCGCAGTTCCGCGAACTGCAGGCGTTCGCCCAGTTCGGCACGGAAGACCTGGACCCGGCGACGCGCCGCCAGCTGCTGCGCGGCCAGCGCCTGACCGAGGTGCTGAAGCAGCCGCAGTACGAGCCGCTCTCGCTCGGCCAGCAGGTCTCGATCCTCTACGCCGGCGCGAACGGCTACCTCGACGACGTGCCGGTCGAAAAGATCGCCGACTTCGAGCGCGCGCTGCACCTGCAGCTGCAGGCGACCGCCGCCGGCGTGATCGAGACGATCGACCGCACCGGCGAGGTCGATGACGACACGGAGGAGCAGTTGAAGGCCGCGATCGAGCAGTTCAAGGGCTCGGTTGCCTACTAGAGCGAAACGCAGCGACCCCTCGGGGGAGCGGAACGGGGAACAGCGCTAGATGCCAGGCGCCGGCCAGGTCCGGGCAATCCGCGGGCGGATCAAATCCGTCGAGAACACCGCCAAGGTCACCAAGGCGATGGAGCTCGTCGCGGCCTCCAAGATGCGGCGCGCCCAGGAACGCGCGCTCGCCGCGCGACCCTACTCGGAGCGCATGCGCACCGTGCTGGCCCGCCTCGCCGCCTCGCCCGAGGCGCGCGGCGGCGGCGACGGCGACTCGCTGCACCCGCTGCTGGACCAGCGCCAGGTGCGGCACTTCGCGTTCATCCACATCACGGCTAACCGCGGGCTCGCCGGCGGCCTCAACGCGAACATGAACCGCGCCGGGGCCAGCCTCGCCCTCGAGCGCCAGCCGCACGTCGAGCGCGTCTCGGTGCTGTCGGTCGGCCGCAAGGGGCGCGACTTCTTCCGGCGCGCGGGCTTCCCGCAGATCGCGGAGTTCACGGACCTCGGCGACTACCCCTCGATGGGCGACACGCTGCCGATCTCGCGGATCGTCACGCAGGACTACATCAACGGCGAGATCGATCAGGTCTACGTCGGCTTCCAGCAGTTCATCAACACCGCCGTGCAGCGGCCGACCGTGCGCCAGCTGCTGCCGATCGAGCCGCCCGAGGAGGACGGGGAGTCCATGGGCGGCGGCGCGGACTTCATCTTCGAGCCCTCGCCGCAGGCGCTGCTGGAGACGCTGCTGCCGCGCTACGTGGAGATGCAGGTCTTCGAGGCGATCCTTGAGGCCGCGGCGTCCGAGCAGTCGGCGCGCATGGTCGCGATGCACGCGGCCACCGATGCGGCGAACGACATGGTCGCGGACCTTACGCTGACCTACAACAAGGCGCGACAGGAGCTGGTCACCAGCGAGCTGCTCGACATCGTCGGCGGCACGGCGGCGATCCAGGCGTAACAAAGCAAGCGAGGCAGAGGGGGCCGCGCGCGAGCGCGCCGGCGCGGGAGCAAGGCGGACAGCATGGGCAACGACAGCAACATGGCCGGCGGCGGGGCCACCGGACTTGTCAGACAGGTCATCGGCACGGTCGTCGACGTGGAGTTCCCCGACGGCGATCTGCCCGAGATCTACAACGCCGTCAACATCTCGATGGGTGCGAACGGCGAGACGCGCACGCTCGTCAGCGAGGTGCAGCAGCACCTCGGCAACAACTGGGTGCGCTGCCTCGCGCTCGACTCCACGGACGGCCTGCAGCGCGGCGCGAGCGCCGAGGACACCGGCGGGCCGATCACCGTGCCGGTCGGACCGGCCACCCTCGGTCGCATCTTCAACGTGCTCGGCGAGCCGCTCGATCCCGGCGAGCCGATTCCGGCGGACACCGTGCGCCGCCCGATCCACCGCGCGCCGCCCGCCTACGCCGAGCAGGAGACCGAGGCGCAGATGCTGGAGACCGGCATCAAGGTGATCGACCTGATCGCCCCGCTCGCGCGCGGCGGCAAGGTCGGCCTCTTCGGCGGCGCCGGCGTCGGCAAGACCGTCGTCAACACCGAGCTGATCCGCAACCTCGCCACCGAGCACGGCGGCCTCTCCGTCTTCGCCGGCGTGGGCGAGCGCTCGCGCGAGGGCAACGACCTCTGGCACGAGATGGAGGAGTCCGGCGTCCTCGACAAGACGGCGCTGGTCTTCGGCCAGATGAACGAGCCGCCCGGCGTGCGGCTCCGCATCGGCCTCACCGGCCTGACGATGGCGGAGTACTTCCGCGACGACGAGGGCCGCGACGTGCTGCTCTTCATCGACAACATCTACCGCTACACGCTGGCCGGCATGGAGGTCTCGGCGCTGCTCGGCCGGATGCCCTCGGCGGTCGGCTACCAGCCGACGCTGGCCACGGAGATCGGCGAGCTCGAGGAGCGCATCACCTCGACGAAGCAGGGCTCGATCACCTCGTTCCAGGCGATCTACGTGCCTGCCGACGACTACACCGACCCCGGCGTCTCGACGACGTTCGGCCACCTCGACGCGGTCGTGGCGCTGGAGCGGGCGCTGGCGGAGCAGGGGCTGTACCCGGCGATGGACCCGCTGACCTCGAACAGCCGCATCCTGGACCCGAACGTCGTCGGCCAGGAGCACTACGACGCGGCCTCCGGCGTGCTGCGCACGCTGCAGCGCTACAAGGACCTGCAGGACATCATCGCCATCCTCGGCATCGAGGAGTTGACGGAGGAGGACAAGCAGGCCGTGGCGCGGGCGCGCCGCATCCAGCGCTTCCTCACGCAGCCCTTCTTCGTCGCCGAGCAGTTCACCGGCCGCGGCGGCCGCTACGTGCCCGTCGCCGAGACCGTGCGCGGCTTCACCGAGATCCTCGAGGGCAAGCACGACGATCTGCCGGAGAACGCCTTCTACATGGTCGGCACCATCGACGAGGCGGTCGAGAACGCCCGCGAGATGGCCGAGGAGGATTAGCGCTTGACCCCGCTCAGGCTCTCAATCGTCACGGCGGAGCAGCCGGTCCTCGATCGGGACGACGTGCAACGCGTGATCGTCCCCACCAGCGAGGGCCAGATCACGGTGCTGCCGAGCCACGCCGCGCTGATGGCCAGCCTCGAGATCGGCGAACTGGTGGCGGTCGGCAGCGACGGTCCGGAGGAGATCGTCGTGCACGGCGGCTTCATCCAGGTGCTGCGCGATGACGTCACGGTCCTCGCCGACGCCGCCGAGCGCGTCGACGAGATCGACGAGGCGCGCGCCGAGGAAGCCCGCGATCGCGCCCAACAGCGCCTCGAGGGCAGCGTCGCTGCCGATGAGATCGTCGATCTCGCGCGAGCGCGCCTTTCCCTGCTGCGCGCAGAGGCGCGCATCCGTATCCGCCGTCGGCGGCGCGGCACGGGAGCGCCCGCCGCCCAGCGCTAGCCGGACTTCCCGAAGACCCCGTCCCACAGGGTGCCGCGCCCCGGTGCCTGTCGCCCTCGTGCGTCTCGGACGAGCAGGCGCTGCGCGCGGCCTCCCAACCCACCCGCCCCGGATTTCTTTCTCTGTGGGGGGCTAAGCCTCCCCCCGCGGTAATGTCCCAAACCCCCTTCGCGCCCTCGGTGCTGCGCGACTCCCCAGCGCGCGGGCTCCGGGACGTGGCCCAAGCGCCCTTGATCTGCGCGTGTCTGTGCACCGCGATCCGGCGCCCCGGGGGCACTCGATGACCCGCGCGGGTCCGGCGCCGATCCGGCGGGGTGTGGGGGCGCAGCCCCCACATCAAGAAACACTCCCGGGGCGGGCGGGTGGGGAGCCGCGCGCAGCGCTTGCTCGTCCGACGCACGCGCGGCCACGCAAGCCGCGAGGGCAAACGAGCGCCGCGGAGAAGGTGCCGGGAGAAAGAGCCCGCCGGCACGCGATCCGTCCGCGCCTCGCGGGGCGGCCTCGATGCGTCGTATCCTTGGTACTGGCGGGGGCCGGAGGCCCCATGGGTGAGCAGTTGATCATTCACGGCGGGCGCGCGCTGCGAGGGCGGCTGCCCGCGTCCGGCTCCAAGAACGCCGCGCTCTACGCCCTGGCCGCGCCGCTGCTCACCTCCGATCCCGTCACCCTGCACAACGTCCCCGAGATCGCCGACATCGAGGGCATGGGCCGCGTGCTGCGCGCCCTCGGCGTGCGCTTCGAGGTCGATGGCGGCGACGTCTCGATCGACGCTTCCGCGGTGACGGAGACCTTCGCGCCGCCCGATCTCGCGATCGCGCTGCGCGCCTCGTTCCTCGTGATGGGGCCGCTGCTCGCCCGCTTCGGGGAGGCGGCCTGCCCGCCGCCGGGCGGCGACGTGATCGGCGTGCGCCCGCTGGACGTGCACCTCGCGGGCTTCCGCGCGCTGGGGGCGGACGTGCGCCGCGAGGGCCAGCACTTCGTCGCGCGAGGCCGCCTGAAAGGCACGCGCATCTTCCTCGACTACCCCAGCGTCCTCGGCACGGTGAACGTGCTCTTCGCCGCCGCGCTCGCCGAGGGCGAGACGGTGATCGTCAACGCCGCCGCCGAGCCGGAGGTGGCGATGGCCGCCGAGATGCTGGTGGCGATGGGCGCGCGCATCAGCGGGCACGGTTCGAACATGATCACCCTCGAGGGCGTCGAGCGCCTGCACGGGGTCGACTTCGCGATCATCCCGGATCGCATCGAGAGCGGAACCTACCTGCTCGCCGGAGTCGCCACGGGCGGCGATGTCGCCATCGAGGGCGCGCGTGCGGACCACCTGGACTCGCTGCTCACGAAGCTCTCCGAGGCGGGCGTCGGCGTCGAGGTCACCTCGGACCATGTGCGCGCGCATCGCCACCCGGACGGCAGGCCGCTGCGCGCGGTGCAGCTCCAGGCGGTGCCGTATCCCGGGTTCCCGACCGACCTGCACGCCCCGATGGCCGCTGCGCTCACCCAGGCCGAGGGTGTCTCGACGATTCACGAGCGCGTCTTCGAGAACCGCCTGCTCTACCTCGGCGAGTTGCGCGCGATGGGCGCGCGCATGACCGCCGGCGGCCAGTCCGTGATCATCGAGGGCCCGACGCCGCTCGTCGGCAGCACGGTGCGTGCGCTCGACGTGCGGGCGGCGGCGGCGGTCGTGATCGGCGGGCTCTGCGCGAGCGACGAGACGATCGTGCGCGACCTCGCGCACCTCGATCGCGGCTACCCGCGGATCGAGGAGCGGCTGACCGCGCTAGGCGCGACGGTGTTCAGGCGCTAAGGTCGATTGTCGGAGGCGTGTGCGCCTCAGTGTTGAAAGGCGCGGGCCTCCGGGCGAATGTTCACCAAACGACTCGGCATCGATCTGGGCACGGCGCAGGTGCTCGTCTCCGAACGGGGGCGCGGCATCGTGCTGGAAGAGCCCGCGGTGGTCGCGCTCACGGAGCGCGACCACGCCGTCGCCGCCGTGGGCCGCGAGGCCTACGAGATGATCGGCCGCCACCCCGGCACGATCCGCGTGATCCGGCCGATGCGCGACGGCGCGATCGCGGACTACCTGATCACCGAGGCGTTGCTGCGCTATCTCATCGGCGAGGTGATGGGCCGCCTCCGGATCGTCCGCCCGGAGGTGATGGTCTCCACGCCCTACGGGGTAACGCGCGTGGAGCAGCGGGCCGTGCGTGACGCCGCCGAGGCGGCGGGCAGCCGCCGCCCGGCGCACCTCATCCCGGAGCCGCTCGCCGCGGCGATCGGCGCCGAGATCCCGGTCGGCTCGCCGCGCGGCCACATGCTGCTCAACATCGGCGGCGGTCGCGCCGAGGCCGCCGTGATCTCGATGTTCGGGATCGTCGCCGCCGAGTCGATCCGCGTGGCCGGGGACCGCCTCAACGAGGCCGTCGCGCTCTACGTCCGGAGGCGACATAACCTTGTGATCGGCGAGCGCTCGGCCGAGGAGCTGAAGATCGCCATCGGCTCGGCGATTCCGCTGGAAAAGGACGAAACCGCAGGCGTGCGTGGCCGCGACCAGATCACGGGCCTGCCGCGCACCGTCACCGTGCGCGCCTCCGAGGTGACGCAGGCCATCCAGGAGCACCTCGAGAGCATCGTGCAGACGGTGCGATCCGTGCTGGAGCGCACGCCCCCGGAGCTCGCCTCCGACGTGATCGACCACGGCGTGGTGCTGACCGGCGGCGGAGCGCGCCTGCGCCATCTGGACGCGTTGCTCATGCACGAGGTCGGCGTGCCGGTGCACGTGGCCGACGAGCCGGACCGCTGTGTGGCCCGCGGCGCCCGCATGGCGCTCGACTACCTCGATGTGATCGCGCGCAGCATCCCCACCGAGGAGGAGTCGCTGATCGCCGATATGCCGTAGGCGGGCGGCGCTCAGTCCTCGATGTCCGCGTAGACGCGGAAGCCGTAGTCGTTGTAGCGGCGATCGGGCGGCAGCGAGGAGCGCGCGGCGATGCGCGTGACCTTGACCCGATGGCGCCAGGACCCGCCCCGCGAGGCGCGGCGTTCGCCCTCGGCGGGTCCGCGCGGGTTGTCGAGCTCGCCGGCGTCGTAGCCGGCGGCGTACCAGTCACTGCACCACTCGTGCACGTTCTCGGCCATGTGGTAGAGCCCGAAGCCGTTCGGTGGCGAGGAGCCGACCGGTTGCGGGCGGTCCATTCCCGCCGATCCGAGGGCGAACGGTCCCTCATCCCACGGCTCGTCGCCCCAGGGGAACGCGACGCCCTCGGCGCTGCCTCGGGCCGCGTACTCGCGCTCGGCCTCGGTCGGCAGGCGGCAGTGGCGTCCGAGGATGTCGCCCAGCCATTCGCAGTAGGCGACGGCGTCGAACCAGGAGACGCCCACCACCGGGCAGTCGGGCGCATCGAAGCGCGGCTCGTCCCAGAAGCGCGGCGCCTCGTGTCCGGTCGCCTCGAGGAATGCGGCGTACCCGGCATTCGTGACCGGCGCCGGGGCGACGACGAACGGATCGAGTCGCGCCTCGCGCAGCGGCTGCTCGTCCGGGCGCACGAGCGAGCCCATGCGGAACACGCCGCCGGGCAGCTCGACGAAGGCGGTCGCGGTGGGCTCCGCTCCCGGCAGGAGGGCGCGTCCGTGGTCGTTCGCGGGAGCCTTCGGGCGGGTCACGGGGGGATGCTAGCAGCGCCGCCCGGCAGCCGCTTCGCTGGACGCTAGTGCACGGTTGTGCAAACCTTCCCAATCAGGTTCGGGTTCGTTACCGATATGTATGTATTCGGCGCTGTGGAGGGTTTCCCTGCCGTTGCCTACTGACATTCCCGAGGTCGTAATCGACCGCCTCCCGATCTACTACCGCTGGCTCGCGCGCATGGATGCGGAGGGCCGCTCCACGGTCTCGTCGCAGGAGCTGGGCGACGCGCTCGGCGTCACGCCGGCGCAGATTCGTAAGGACCTTGCCTACTTCGGACGCTTCGGCAAGCAGGGCAGCGGGTACTCGGTTGTGCGGCTCGTCGAGGAGCTGCGGCTGATCCTGGGACTGAACCGCCGCTGGCGGATGGTGCTGGTCGGTGTCGGCCGCCTCGGGCGCGCGATCGCCTCGTACCAGGGGTTCGGGCCGGACGGCTTCGACCTCGTCGGCGTCTACGACGCCAGCCCCGAGGAGATCGGCGGCGAAGTCGGCGGGATCGTCGTGCGTGACGTGCGCGAGATGGAGCGCTCGCTCTACGAGGAGCCCGCGGACATCGGTATCGTCGCCGTGCCCGCCGCGGCTGCGCAGGAGGTGATCGACGCCCTCGTGCGCGCGGGCGTGCGCTCGATCCTCAACTACGCGCCGATCACCGTGCAGGTGCCGCGTGGCGTGCGCATTCGCCGCATCGATCCGCTGCTCTCGCTGCAGAGCATGACCTATCACCTGAGCATCGAGGAGGGCTTCAAGGCGGAGCCGGAACCGGCCCGCGCTCGCGCCTCGGCCTAGCGGGAACGCCCGAGGGCGAGACGCAGCAGCAAACTCCCGACAGCCAGACCAATCAGCGCGCCTGCCATATCGGCGATCCAGTCCTCGATCGCCGGTTCGCGCCCGTCGATCCAGCCCTGCGCGAGTTCGTCGAGGGCGGCGAAGAGCCAGAGCCCGAGCAGGACCATCAGCAGCACCCGCACGGGCGAGCGCAGAGCAGAGCGGCTGGTCGCGTAGCGCAGCGCCACCGGCACGCCGAGCAGCGCGAAGAGCAGCACGTGCCAGGCCCAGCAGGGCATGCCCTGCGGGCAGCCGGAGAGGCCGCTCCCGAGCGGCGCCAGGGTGGCGACCAGGATCAGCGCTGCGGCCAGCAGCACGCCGAGCGTCGCCCAGGCGCTGAGCACCTCGCGTGTCATCGTGCGGGCCGTTCGCGGCGGGCTGGCGTCTTTCGCCTCGCGCGGTCGTACAATCGCTGCATCCCCGGAGGATAGAGCAGGGCGACGCCGTGCGGCAGCGAGGCTGGACGATCGAGGCGTGGACGCCGCCGCCGGAGGGCGACGCGCCGGAGCGCGACGCGCCGGAGCGCGCCGCACTGGCGCTTCGTCGTCTGCCGGGGCTGGCCTGGCTTGATTCCGCGCTCCCGCACCCGGAGCGCGGACGCTGGTCGATCCTCGCAGCGCGGCCGCGCTGGACGCTGAGTGCGCGCGGCCGCTACATCCGCCGCGCCTCGGCTCACGGCGTCGAGGACTTCGAGGGCGATCCGATCGCCGTCGCCGCGCAGGCGATCGAGGCCGGGCAGCGCGAGTGGGAGGCCGCCGGCTGCGCCGCGGGCGGGATGGCCTCGCTGCCGTTCGCCGGTGGGGCGATCGGCTACCTCGGATTCGAACTGGCGAGGCACATCGAGCGTCTGCCCGCGACCACCTTCGACGACGTCGGCGCGCCCGATCTCGCGCTCGGCTGGTACGACGCCGCGCTCGTCTGGGACGGAACGGAGCAGCGCGGCTGGCTCAGCGGCGCGCCCGAGGCCGTCGCTGCGCTGCGCGAGCAGCTCGAGTGCAGCGAGGACGCCGCGCGCATCGCGGGCATTGCGGACGCCGGTGCGCTGGCCGCATGCGCCGGTGGCCCCGGCCACCTCGCGCGCTTCGAGCCGAACATGGAGCGTCACGAGTACCTCGAACGCGCCGAGGCGGCGCGGCGCTACATCGCCGCCGGCGACATCTACCAGGTCAACCTCTCCCAGCGCTTCTGCGCGCCGCTGCCGATCGCCGGCTTCGAGGCCTACCGGCGGCTGCGGCGCGCCAGCCCCGCGCCATTCGCCGCCTACCTCGATGCGACCGCGGGCGCCGAGGGAGGCGTCGAGGTGCTCTCATCGTCCCCGGAGCGGCTGCTGCTGGTCGACGGCGATCGGCTGGAGACGCGGCCGATCAAGGGCACGCGTCCGCGCGGACGCGACGCCATCGAGGACGCCCGCCTGGCCGCCGAGCTGCGCGCGAGCAGCAAGGACGCCGCCGAGCACGTGATGATCGTCGACCTCGAACGCAACGACCTCGGACGGATCGCGGAGACGGGCAGCGTTGCCGTGCCGCAGTTCGCGCGGCTCGAGTCCTACTCCCACGTGCACCACCTGACGTCGTCGGTAACGGCGCGCAGGCGGCGCGGGGTGGGCCTCGACGCGACGCTGCGCGCGATGCTGCCGGGCGGTTCGATCAGCGGCGCGCCGAAGATCCGCGCGCTCCAGATCATCGACGAGCTGGAGCCGACGGTGCGCGGGGTCTACACGGGCGCGATCGGCTACTTCTCCGCGCACGGCCGCAGCGATCTCAACGTCGCGATTCGCACCATCACCGTCGTGCGCGGCCGCGCCTACGCGCACGTCGGCGGCGCGATCGTGCACGACTCTGTCGTCGAGGCCGAGTACCAGGAGACACTGGACAAGGCACGCGGGATGGCGCGGGCGCTCGGCGTGCTGCTGCCGGACGAGGCGCCGCCTGCCGACCCGCTGCCCGATCGCCGGGCGCCCGCGGCTGCTGCAGCGAGCGTCGGCTGAGCGTGTCCGGCTACGCCTGGCTGAATGGGGAGCTGCTGCCGCGGTCCGAGGCGCGCGTGCCCATCGACGACCGTGGCTTCCTCTACGGCGCGGCCTGCTTCGAGACGCTGCGCGCCTACGGCGGCGCCGTCTTCCGGCTGGGCCGCCACCTCGATCGCCTCGAGGCCGGCCTGCGGGCGATGGGCGTCGAGGCGCCGCCGCGCGCCGAGCTGCAGGCGGCGATCGCCGCGACGCTGGAGGCGAATGCCCTGCCCGAGGCGCGCGTCCGCCTGACGGTGAGCGCCGGCACGGGCGGCGCGCGGCCCGGCCTCGAGCCTGCAGAGGCGCCGCTCGTGCTGGTGACGGTGCAGCCGGTCCCGGAGGCGCCTGCACCTGCGCGCGCCCTCGTCGCCCGAGGCACGCGCGTCACGGCGGACCGGGCGCTGCCCTTCGCGAAGACGGTGAACTACCTCGGCCCGCTGCTCGCCCTTGAGGAGGCGCGGCGCGCCGGGCTGGACCAGGCGCTGCTGCTCGACCTCGACGGCGACGTCGTCGAGGCCTCGACGGCCAACGTCTTCGCGCTGATCGGCGAGGCGGGCCGCAAGGGCGTGCTCGTGACGCCGCCGCTCGAGGCCGGGGCGTTGCCCGGCGTCAC
The DNA here is from genome assembly GCA_965261685.1 of Dehalococcoidia bacterium. Taxonomy (GTDB): domain Bacteria; phylum Chloroflexota; class Dehalococcoidia; order UBA2979; family UBA2979; genus VXMT01. The sequence goes on along the minus strand of CBDHDI010000028.1, from coordinate 152,534 downwards.
CCGCGAGGCCGTCCTCGAGTGCGCGCGCGGCCTCGGCCTCGAGGCGGCGGAGCGGCGGCTCCCGCTCGATCACCTGCTCGCGGCGCGCGAGGCGCTGCTCACCAACAGCATCGTGGGCGTGCAGCCGCTCGCGGAGGTCCGCGACGGCGAGCGCAGCCACCAGTTCGAGGCGCCGGGCCCGCTGACGCGCGCCCTGATCGAGGCGTACCGGGAGGCGGTGGCGCGCGAGTGCGGCGGAAGTCCGCCGCCGCGGGCGGACGCCTGAGCCGGCTTCCTCCCCCGCGGCTGGCCGCGCGGAGTATCCTCGCCGCAACCGGAGCACGAGGGGAGACCGCCAATGACGACGTCGCGAGACGCAATGGGTGAGATAGCACCGCGCCTCCGAGAGATCACCGACGAACTGGTATTCGGGGAGATCTGGGAGCGGCCGGAACTCTCGAAGCGCGACCGCAGTCTGATCACGGTCTCGGTGCTGGTGGCGCTGTACCGCACGGGTCAGCTGCCCGGTCACTTCCGGCGCGCCCTCGACAACGGCGTCAGCAAGGAGGAGATCGGCGAGCTGCTGACGCATGTCGCCTTCTACGCCGGCTGGCCGACGGTCGCTCAGGCGGTACGCATCGCGCAGGAGGCGTTCGACGAGGAGTAGCCGGCTCCGGACGCGCTACGCTGCACGCGCGGGCGAACCCGCGCAGGAGGGGGGCAGCCATGGCCGCGCTCGATGGTATGAGAGTGCTGGACATGACCCAGTACGAGGCGGGCACGTCCTGCACGCAGGCCCTCGCCTGGCTGGGGGCCGACATCGTCAAGATCGAACGGCCGGGCCTGGGCGATCCCGGCCGGGGCGTGTCGCGCGGCATCGATCCGCGCCCCTACTTCCTGAACTGGAACTCGAACAAGCGCAGCATCGCGCTGGACCTGAGCCGGCCCGAGGGTCGCGATCTGTTCCTGCAACTGGTGCCGCGCTTCGATGTGTTCGTCGAGAACTACGGGCCGGGCGTGATGGAGAAGCTCGACACCGACTACCCCGCGCTGCGCGAGCTGCACCCGAGCCTGATCTACGCGCGGATCAAAGGCTTCGGCCTCGAGGGCCCGTACGCCCACTACAAGTCCTACGACATGGTCGCCCAGGCGATGGGCGGCGCTTTCTCCGTCACCGGTTTCGAGGGCGGACCACCGATCCGGCCCGGCCTCACCATCGGCGACGCCGGGACGGGCATGCAGATGGCGCTCGCGATCACGGCCGCCTACGTCCAGTTGCAGCGCAGCGGCGAGGGCCAGTTCATCGAGCTCTCGATGCAGGAGGCGATGACCTACTACATGCGCACGGTCATCGCGAATGGATCGCAGTGGAGCTCCGCGCCCGCGCCGCGCCGCGGCAACCGCGGCGGGCCCGGCACTGACCTCTACCCCTGCATGCCGTTCGGGCCGAACGACTATGTCTACGTGATGGTCGTCACGCAGCGGAACTGGGACACGCTCTGCGCCGCCATGGACCGCACCGACATGCTCACCGACCCGCGCTTCGACACCGAGCAGGCGCGGCTGGACCACGCCGAGGAGCTGCGCGAGGAAATCACGAAGTGGACCGGCCAGCACACCAAGCACGAGGCGATGCAGATCCTCGGCGACGGAAACGTGCCGGCCGGCGCCACCCTCGACACCTTCGAGCTGCATCACGATCCGCATCTGGTGTCGCGCGGCTTCGTGCAGGAGGCGGAGCACCCGCAGGCCGGCACGCTGCGCTTCATGGGCTGGCCGCCGCGGATGTCGGAGAGCAGCGTCCCGATCGTCACCGCGCCGCTGCTCGGCGAGCACACCCTCGAAGTGCTCGGCGAGGAGCTGGGCCTCGGTGACGCCGACCTCGCACCGCTGCTCGAGGGTGGCGTGATCGCGCAATCGGACGGGCCGCCGCGCGCGCCGGCGAGCCAGACTCAGGAGGAGGCGCGCAGCGCCGCCGCCAGCCGCTCGCGGTAGTCCTCGTCGATGCGCAGCAGCGAGCCCTGCTCGAGGTAGGCCTCGAGGTCCATCACGCGCGCGGCGCGCACGGCGTCGGTCGTGAACTCGCCGAAGTCCGGCGCCGTGATGCCGGCATCGAACAGCCGTCGGCGCTCCTCGGCGGACAGGCCCGCCTCGATCATCACCGTCTCGGTGTGCTCGTCGGCGACTGCGGCCGGGCCGGCCGGCGGGTAGGGCTCGCCGTCGAAGAGCGCGGGCACGTAGCGCTGCAGCGGCGTCTCGCCAAAGTCCGGGATCTCGATCGGGGCGAAGAAGCGCCGAGCGGCGAGTTGCTCGTTGGCAAAGACCTCGTCGGCGTGCAGCACGGCGCCGGCCGGCACGCCCGCCGCCTGCAGCGTCGCCATCGCCTCGAACTTGGTCCGTGCGCTCGTCCACTGCTCGAGGATCGCGTCGATCGCGTCGTGTGAGGCGTCGCGGCCGGCGGCGTCGCGGAAGCGCCAGTCCCGGGCGAGCCCGGGACTGCCGATCGCCGCGCAGAGCGCCTCCCACCCGCGCTCGTCGCGGGCGCTGATCGCCACCCAGGCGTCGTCGCCCTCGCAGCGGTAGGCGCCGCGCACCTGACCGGGGCGGCGGTTGCCGTTGGGAGCGCGCTCGCGGCCGTTGAGCAGCGCGTCCATGAGCTGCGGCCCGGACATCTGGATCATCACCTCTTGCATCGCGACGTCGACGTGCTGGCCGCGGCCGTTGCGCTCGCGGGCGATCAGCGCCGTCAGCAGCCCGGCGGCGGCGTGCATCCCGGAGATCGCGTCGCCGAGGGTGTTGCCCGCGAGGATCGGCGGCTCGCCCTTGTAGCCGGTGACGGCGGAGATCCCGGAGCCCGGCTCGATCGTCTGCCCCAGCGCCGGATCGTCGGTGCGCGGCCCGTACTGCCCGTAGCCGCAGACCGAGACCATCACCAGATGCGGGTGCCGCTCCTTCAGCGATGCGTAGTCGAGCGAGTAGCGGCGCAGCACCGGCGGGGTGAAGTTCTCGAGCAGCACGTCCGCCTCGTCGAGCAGGCGGTGCAGCACCTCGCGGCCCTGCTCCTCGGCGTAGTCGAGCGTGATCTCGCGCTTGCCCGCGTTGCGCGCCAGGAAGTAGACGGAGCGGTTCCAGTACTCGCCGCTCGGGTCGTTTCCGGCGAGGAAGGCGCTTCGCATCCGTCCCGGCAGGTGCGGGCGCTCCACCTTGATCACATCCGCGCCGAGGTCGGCGAGCGTGCGTCCGACGTGCGGTCCCGCCCAGACGCGCGTGATGTCGATCACGCGCAGGCCGGCGAGGGCGCCCGCGCGCCCTCGCACCGCTTCGCGCGCCTCACGCGGCGCGGACCACGGCTCCGCGTCGTGCTCGCCGAGCGCCGCCGGGGCAGCGGGCCGCAGCGGCGTCTCGCTGAGGCGGAAGGGCGGCCCGAGCGTGCGGTCGTCGCTGCCGGCGGGCGGATCGAAGAAGCCCCGCACGCGCAGGTGCTCGTCCTCAAGGAGCTGTGGCGCGCTCAGCACCGGGCCGAACGGCATCCGCAACTCGCGGGCGCGCTCCAGCACCTCGCTCGTGGTGTGCTCGTCGAGCCACGGCCGGACGAGCGCTTCGAAGTCCCGCCAGCGCAGCGTGCGCTCGCGCGCCTCGGCGAGGATCGGCGCGGCGGCGAGATCGGGCCGCTCGATCAGCGCCGCCAGCGGCGGGCCGGCGTTGGCCTGCACGATGAAGGCGATCGATCCGTCCTTGCAGGGCAGCAGATCCATCGGATACGCGACCAGCACCCGCGAGTAGTAACGGCGGCGGATCGCGCCCGTCCCGGCGTAGACCGACAGCGTGTGGTCGTCCGCCAGCGCCAGCGCCTCGAGGCCCGAGACGTCGACGAAGCGCCGTCCGCCGTCGAACAGCGCCGCCATCGCGGCGATGTAGCCGTTGACCCCGGCGCCGTAGTCGGCGAGTTCGACGCCCATGCTGAGCGGCTCGCGGTCAGGGTTGCCGGTGATGTAGGAGAACCCGGAGAGCGCCTCGATGACGTGGCTGTCCGCCTGGTAGGCGGCGTACGGGCCGGTCGCGCCGAACGGGCTGATCGAGACGCAGGTCACGCCCGGGAAGCGGCGCCCGAACTCCTCCGCGTCGCCGAGCGGCAGCGCCGTGTCCGCCTGGTGCGAGCTGATCAGCAGGTCGCAGTCCGCGACGAGCGCCTCGAGGGTCGCCGTGCCCTCGGCGGTCGCCACGTCGGCGGCGACGCTGCGCTTGCCGCCGTTGAGCACGCGATGCATGCCGCCGTCGTCGATGCCGAAGCGGTCGCCGGGGAAGGGGCCCTGCCGCCGGATCTCGTCGCCCTCGGGAGGTTCGACGCGCACGACGTCGGCGCCGGCCTGCGCGAGCAGTTGGCCGCAGTAGGCGACGGCCAGCCCGGCCGCGACCTCGACGACGCGCAGGCCCGCCAGCGGGCCGGGAGTTTCAGACATGCGGATCCCCTCCACGGTCCGTGCGCTCCGAGGGCGCGCCGAGCATGGCATAGACGCGCGCGCTTCAGCGACCCGACGGGCTCGATGGGCGGCACGCGAGGCGGGGCGCTGGCGTCAGTGCGCCGATCGGCTACCATCGGCGCGCCGCCGCCAGGCGGCCGGTGCGTGGCTGCGCGAAGGGGGACGAAGCGATGGAGATCCGCGAGGACTGGCTCGCGCTGGTGCAGGAAGAGATCGTCGAGCCGGAGCGGCCGATCGTCGATCCGCATCACCACTTCTTCTTCAACAGCGATCACGGCTTCGAGGACTACCTGCTCGCGCACTACTGGGCGGACACCGATACCCACAACGTGGAGCAGACCGTCTTCATCGAGTGCGGGGCGATGTTCCGCGAGGACGGCCCCGAGGACCTCAAGCCCGTCGGCCAGACGGAGTGGGTCGCCGGCCTCGCCGCCGAGGCGGAGCAGGCGCCGGCCGGCAAGGCGCGGGTACGCGCGATCGTCGGCACCGCCGACCTGATGCTCGGCTCCGGCGTGCGCCGCTGCCTGGAGGCGCAGATGGAGGCCAGCTCGCTGTTCAGGGGCATCCGCTACATCGTCGCCTGGGACGAGAGCGACACCGTCCCGAGCATGCCCGCCCTCGAGAGCGCCGAGGCCTACCGCGACCCGCGGTTCCGCGAGGGCTTCGCGGAGCTGGCCTCGCTTGGGCTGATGTTCGACGGCTGGCACTACCACCCGCAGACGCCGTACCTGGCGGAACTCGCCCGCGACTTCCCGGACACGAAGATCGTGCTCGACCACCTCGGGACGCCGCTCAACACCGGCCCCTACGCCAGCCAGGCCGACGAGATCTTCGAGGTCTGGAAGCAGGGCATCTCGGAAGTGGCTTCCCTGCCGAACACCTACATCAAGCTCGGCGGGATGCTGATGCCGTGGAACGGCTTCGGCTGGGACACGCGTGAGCGGCCGGGCACCTCGGACGAGCTGGTCGCGCTGCAGGGCCGCTACTACCTGCACGCGATCGAGGCGTTCGGGCCCGAGCGCGCCATGTTCGAGAGCAACTTCCCGGCGGACAAGCCCTCGGTCTCGTACCACGTGGTCTGGAACGCCTTCAAGAAGATGGTGGCGGACTTCTCCGAGTCCGAGAAGGACCGCATGTTCCGCGGCACCGCGATGGAGGTCTACGGCCTCGCGCCGATGGAGTAGGCGCTTGAGGTAGCGGCGCGGGCCGCCCTCGCGGCGGCTCAGTCGGCGGCGGTCAGCGCCAGCACGCCGCGCGCCGCCACGACGAGCAGCGTCGCGGCGGCGGCGAGCACGATCGCGCCCGCCATCCAGTAGACGGAGACGACTCCGAGCAGCGTCGCGACGACGCCGAGCATCACGGCGCCGGTCAGCCCGCCGATGTCCCACGCCAGCTGCAGCACCGCCGCGGCGCGCCCCTTCTCGGTGACCGGCACTCGATCGACGGCGAGCGAGAGCAGGCCGGTGTGCGAGGCGCCGAGGCCGCTGCCGGCCAGCGCCGCGGCGGCCCAGAGCATCAGCGGTGACTGCGCGACCGCGAGCAGCCACATGCTGGCGCACGTCAGGAGTAGCCCGGGCACGGCCACGGATACGCGCCCATAGCGATCGGAGATTCGCCCCGCAGCCGGGCGGCTCGCGATCGCGCACGCGCCGGAGACCAGGAAGAACAGCCCGACGTTGCCGAGCCCGCGGTCGTTGCCGTGCAGCGGCAGGAAGGCCATCGACGCGACGAACGCGCACGTGACCGAGAGGAAGATCAGCATCGGGAAGATCGCGCGGCGCGGGATCAGCCTGGAACTCGCCTCGGCCTGCGGCTGGCGGGCCGGCTCGCGGATCGGCTGGACCACCAGCAGCGTCACCAGCGAGGTGGCGGCGGCGACCAGGAACACGGCATCGAAGCCCCACAGCGCGGCGATCGTGACGCCGAGGGCGGGCGTCACCATCTGCGCGAAGCCCGTCGCCATCCCGAAGTAGCCCAGGCCCTCGCCGCGTCGCAGGGGCGGGGCCAGCTCGGCGGCCAGCGAGGCCGCCGCGGTGGGGAAGAGCGCCATGCCGACACCCTGCGCGATGCGCAGCAGGAACAGCGAGATGATGTCCTCGGAGAACACCATCAGCCCAGTCGCCGCGGCCATCGTCAGCAGCCCGATCAGCTGCAGGCGCTTGCGATGCACCCGGTCGCTCCAGCGCCCCACGAAGGGCCGCAGCAGCATCGGCACGAACCCGAAGCCGCCGACGATCAGCCCGATCTGCCACTTCGACCCGCCGATCGAGTCGACGTAGTCGGGCAGTACGGAGACGAGGTAGAAGAAGCTGCCGAAGAAGCCGACCGTGCCGAGGGCATTCAGCGTGAAGGCGAGCGTCCAGAGTGGGGGCTTCGCTGGGGGATCGGCCGCAGGCGAATCGAGGGCGACGCCTGTGTCCGTGCTCCGTGCGCCATCGTTCGTCATCGAGTTGGCGCACCTCTCGCCCGCGCTCGCGGGGCGGGCGCGAGAGCATGATACCCCCGAGGCACGGCAAGCTCCGCCCGGCGGTCGTATCCTGTGCGCCGGGCCGGAACTGCGAGGTCGGCGATGGGTTCTCGCTACACGCGTCTGACGCATCCCCTCGTCCGCGAGGGCGGCGAACTGCGCCGCGCTTCCTGGGACGAGGCCCTCGATCGCGCCGCCGCGGGCATCCGAGGCGCCACCGCGGCGCACGGTGCCCAGTCGTTCGGCCTGTTCAGCTGCTCGAAGGGCACGAACGAGCTGAACTATGCGGCGCAGAAGTTCGCCCGCGCCGTCATCGGCAGCAACAACATCGACAGTTGCAATCGCACCTGACACGCGCCCAGCGTCGCCGGTCTGGCGATGGTGTTCGGGGTCGGCGGAGGCACCAGCTCCTACGAAGAGGTCGAGAACGCCGAGCTGATCGTGCTCTGGGGCTCGAACGCCCGCGAGACGCACCCGATCTTCTTCCACCACGTGCTCACCGGTATCCGCAACGGCGCCCGGCTGGCCGTCGTCGATCCGCGGCGCACCACCACGTCGGAGTGGGCGGACCTCTGGCTCGGCCCCGACGTCGGCTCGGACATCGCCCTCGCGAACGCCGTCGGGCGCGAGATCATCGCCGCCGGCCTCGCGAACGACGCCTTCGTCGAGCGGGCCACCGAGCACTTCGAGGCCTACCGCGAGTCCGTCGAGCCGTACACGCTGGAGCGCGCCGAGGAGATCTCGGGTGTGCCCGCCGAGGCGATCCGCGAGCTGGCGCACGCCTATGGGAGCGCCGGGCGCGCGCAACTCTGCTGGACGCTCGGCATCACCGAGCACCACAACGCGACCGACCACGTGCTGGCGCTGATCAACCTCGCGCTGCTGACCGGGCACGTCGGCCGCTACGGCTCCGGCCTCAACCCGCTGCGAGGCCAGAACAACGTGCAGGGCGGCGGCGACATGGGCGCGGTGCCGAACAGGCTGCCCGGCTTCCAGAACGTCGAGGACGACGAGGCGCGCGCGCGCTTCGAGGCCGCGTGGGACACCGCGCTGCCGCCTCGCAACGGCTGGCACCTCACGCAGATGTTCGAGGCGATGGAGCGCGAGGAACTGCGCGCGCTCTACGTGATCGGCGAAAACCCCGCGCAGTCCGAGGCCGACGTGCAGCGCGCGCGGCGGCTGATCGAGGGCCTCGATCACCTCGTGGTGCAGGACATCGTGCTCACGAAGACGGCGGAGATGGCCGATGTGGTGCTCCCGGCCGCCGCCGCCTGGGCGGAGACCGAGGGCACCGTGACCAACAGCGAGCGCCGCGTGCAGCGCGTGCGCAAGGCGCTCGACCCGCCGGGCGAGGCCCGCGACGACCTCGACATCGTCTTCGCGCTCGCCGAACGCCTCGGCGCGGACTGGGGCGCCCCGGACGCGGAGCAGGTCTGGGAGGAGCTGCGCGGCCTCTCGCCACTCCACGGCGGGATGAGCTACGCGCGCATCGAGGAACTGGGCGGCATCCAGTGGCCCTGCGTCGATGAGCAGGATCCTGGGTCGCCGTTCCTGCACGAGCGGCTCTGGCGCGACCCGCTCGAGGGTCCGCGCGTCCCCTTCCACCCCGTCGAGCACGTCCCGCCCGTCGACGAGCTGACCGAGGAGTACCCGATCCGGCTGACCACGGGCCGCCGCCTCGACTCGTACAACACGGGGGTGCAGACCGGCGACTACGGCTCGCCGCTGCGGCGCGCCGAGACGCTCGACATCTCGCCCGAGGACGGCGCACGCCTCGGCGTGGCGGACGGCGAGCGCGTGCGCGTGTGCTCGCGACGCGGCGCGCTGGAGGCGCCCGTCCGCTACGCGGCGGAGCTGCGGCCGGGGCTCGCCTTCATGACGCTGCACTTCCCGGACGAGGTCGACACCAACCGCCTCACGATCGAGGCCTGGGATCCGAAGTCCGGGACCTCCGAGTTCAAGGCCTCGGCGATCCGCATCGAGAAGCTCGGCTAGCGCGGTGGAAGTCCATCGCATGTCCGCCGCTGCCTCGCCGGCGGAACGCGCCGCCGTCGATGCGCTGCTCGGTCCGCCGCCCGCTGCGGACGGCGACGGTGGCCCCGGCCGCAGCGAGCGAGGGCGCCCGCAACAGGCTCGCGAGGAGCGCCGGCTGCTGCTGCCCGCGCTGCATGCCGTCCAGGACGCGATCGGCTGGATCAGCGCGGGCGCACTCGGCTACGTCTGCGAGCGGCTGCGGGTCCCGCCCGCCGAGGCCTACGGCGTCGCCGAGTCCTATGCGCTGCTCTCCACCCGCGAGCGCCCGCCGCGCGTCGCGCACATCTGCGACGACATCGTCTGCCGCAACGCCGGCGCGGACGCGCTCACCGAGGAGGTCGGGCGCGCCCTCGAGGGCGACGAGGGCGCGACGTGGGAGCCGAGCCCCTGCCTCGGCGTCTGCGAGCGCGCGCCGGCGGTGCTGCTGCAGATCGCGGGCGGCGAGGATCGCGTGCTCGCGCCGGCGGGCGCGCCCGCCGTGCTCGCGGGGCTGCGCGGCGAGACGGCGGACGGAGGCGTCGACGCGGCCGCCTCGACCCCGCAGACCGCCGAGCCCCGCGCGGACGGGCTGCGGCTGCTGCGCCGCGTGGGCCTCGTTGACCCGCTGAGCCTCGACGACTACCGCGCGCACGGCGGCTACGAGGCGCTGCGAGTCGCGCTGGAGCGCGGGCCGCAATGGGTGATCGACGAGTTGATCGCCTCGAAGCTGCTCGGGCGCGGCGGCGCGGCGTTCCCGGCGGGGCGCAAGTGGGCCGACGTGGCGAGCGCCGCGGCGCGACCTCGCTACGTCGTCTGCAACGCCGACGAGTCAGAGCCGGGCACGTTCAAGGACCGCGTGCTGATGGAACACGATCCGTTCGCGCTGATCGAGGCGATGACGATCGCCGGCGTGACCACCGGCGCGGAGCACGGCTACCTCTACATCCGCCGCGAGTACCCGCTGGCGACCGCGCGCCTCGAGGCTGCGATCGCACAGGCCGAGGCGGCCGGGCTGCTCGGCGACGACGTGCTGGGCTCCGGCCGGCGCTTCGCGATCGAGATCCGCCGCGGCGCGGGCGCCTACATCTGTGGTGAGGAGACCGCGCTCTTCAACTCGATCGAGGGCTACCGCGCCGAGCCGCGCAGCAAGCCGCCGTACCCGACGCAGGCCGGCCTGTTCGGCAAGCCGACGCTCGTCAACAACGTCGAGACGTTCGCCAACGTCCCCGCGATCGTGATCGAGGGCGGCGCGGCCTTCGCGGAGACGGGGACCGGCGACTCGACGGGCACGAAGCTGTTCTGCGTCGCGGGCAGCGTCGCCCGCCCCGGCGTCTTCGAGGCGCCGTTCGGCGCGACCTTGCGCGATCTGATCGCCCTCGCGGGCGGCGTGACCGGCGGCAGCGAGCCCGCGGCGGTGCTGCTCGGCGGGGCGGCCGGCTCGTTCGTGACCGCCGCGCAGCTCGACCTGCCACTGACCTTCGAGGACGCGCGAAGCGCGGGCGTCTCGCTCGGCTCGGGCGCGGTGACGGTCTTCGGCGAGTCCGTCGATCTCGCGGACGCGACGCGGCGCATCGCCGCCTTCTTCCGCGACGAGTCGTGCGGCCAGTGCGTGCCCTGCCGCATCGGCACCGTGCGCCAGGAGGAGGCGCTGCACCGCCTCGCGAGCTCGAACGGGAACGCCGCCGAAGAACTCGCTATCCTCGGCGATGTCGCGAGGGCGATGACCGACGCCTCGATCTGCGGGCTCGGCCAGACGGCCGGCAGCGCGGTCCAGTCGGCGATCGCGCTCGGCCTGCTCGAACGGGACGGAAGCACACGATGACGAGCGAGCCGCAGCCGTTGGTCGAGTTGACGGTGGACGGGACCCCCGTCTGGGTGCCGGAGGGCGCGAGCGTGCTCGATGCCTGCCGCGCCACCGGCGCCGATCCGCCCACGCTCTGCTACCTCGAGGGCCTCACGCCCGCCAACGCCTGCCGCGCCTGCGTCGTCGAGCTCGACGGCTCGCGCGCGCTCGTCGCGTCCTGCTCGCGTCCGGCCGAGGACGGCATGGCGGTCGCGACGGCCTCGGAGCGCGTGCGGCACAGCCGCCGGCTCGTGCTCGAGCTGCTCGCCTCGGCGGTCGATCTCTCGACGGCGGAGCCGCAGCTGCGGGGCTGGCTCGAGGAGTACGGCGCGACGCCGGAGCGCTACGGCTTGCCCGCCCCCGCGGGCGACGGCGAGGCCGAGCGGCCGCGGCCGGGGCACCACGCGCCGCCCGACGGCGAGCATGCGGCGACACAGGCGCAGCCCGTGAAGATCGACAATGACCTCTACGTGCGCGACCTTTCGAAGTGCATCCTCTGCTATCGCTGCGTCGAGGCCTGCGGCGCGGACGCCCAGCACACGTTCGCCATCGCCGTCAGCGGGCGCGGCTTCGACGCCACGATCGCGACGGAGTTCGAGGCGCCGCTGCCGGACTCGGCCTGCGTCTTCTGCGGCAACTGCATCGCCGTCTGCCCGACCGGCGCGCTGATGTTCAAGAGCGAGCACGAGCTGCGCGCCGCGGGCGAGTGGGACGAGGAGCGCCAGACGATCACGACCACGGTCTGCCCGTTCTGCGGGGTCGGCTGTAACCTCGAGTTGCACGTGCAGGACAACGAGATCGTGAAGGTCACCTCGCCCGCCGACCACTCCGTCACGGGCGGCCACCTCTGCATCAAGGGCCGCTTCGGCTTCCAGCACGTGCAGGCCCGCGACGAAAGCGAGGCGTGAGCCATGAGCGAAGCGATCGAGGACCGCGACGTACCCACCCCGGACTACGCGCTGCTCGACCGCGCGGGCGCGTCGCAGTGGATGTTCTTCCCGCGCCCGGACCCGGGCCCGCCACCACCCGGCGCCAGCGACCACGAGATCGAGGTCGCGCCCGGCACCAGCATCTCCGCTCGCCTCTACAGCGGGTCGGAGGACGACGCTCCGAGGCCGCTGGTGCTCTACTTCCACGGCAACGGCGAGGTGGTGAGCGACCACGACGGGATCGACCGCTTCTACCGCGAGATTGGCCTCGACCTCTTCGTCGCCGAGTTCCGCGGCTACGGCAAGAGCGGCGGCCGGCCCTCGATGGCCGCGCTCGTCGGCGACGCGCTGCCCGCCCTGGACTACGCGCTGGCGCTGCAGACCGGGCGCGGCGGTGGGCCGCTGTTCGTGATGGGCCGCAGCATGGGCACCCAGCCCGCGCTCGAGGTGGCCGCGCGCGCCGGTGGCCGGGTGCGCGGGCTGATCATCGAGAGTGGAGCGGCGAGCGCGCGGCGCTCGATCGCGCGCTTCGGCCTCGAAGACGAGCCGGGCGCCGACGCCTTCATCGAGGCGCACGAGGCGAAGGTCCGCTCGATCCGCATCCCCTCGCTGCAGATCCACGGCGAGGCGGACGACCTCGCCCCGATCGAGTTGGCGGCGGAGCTCTACAACCAGCTCGAGAACGAGCGCCGCGAGTTCGTCGCGATCGAGGGCGCCGGCCACAACGACATCCTCTGGATCGGCCGCAGCGAGTACTTCGCCGCGATCCGCGCCTTCGTCGACTCGCTCCTGTAGCCAGGTCCGGCGTCGTTCCGACCGGTCAGGGGGCAGCTTCCTCGCGAGGAACGATCCCGGCGCGGTAGGCCTCGAAGGTGTCGTAGAACTCAGCGACCGCGATGCCGAACGCGCCCTCGAACGCCTCCTGCCAGCTCTCGGACGAGGGCAACCGCCGGTAGTAGCCGGCGAGCGCCTCGACGCCGGCACGGTCCGCGAGCCAGTCGGCGGCGAGGAAGCCAAGGCGATAGTGGTTGCGCTCGGCGTCGTCAGCGACCGTTTCGAAACTGCGCAGCGCGGGAACCTCGCCGGCGCGCATGAGCGCCGCCGCTTCCTGGCGCCGTCTGCTCTCCAGCCCTTCGCTCGCCGTCAGGCCCTGCTCGATCACCGCACGGTGCAGCGCCTCCCCGTACTTCTTGACGGCGCCGCCCTCGGTCAGCCAGGCCGGCCCGGGGGATGCTCCGGCGGCGAGCTGGTGCTGCAGGACGTGGACGTACTCGTGAGCGAGGACGAGCGCGGGGTCCTTGCAGCTCACGATCTGGAAGATGACGTTGTGGTCCTGATCGCCGCAGAGCTCGGCGTTCTCGCGTCCGCGGACCGCAAGGTACAGGGGTGCTACTGCCTCGAGGTCCGAACCGACGTAGACCGTGAAGTCCGACGCCTCGCCGCCGAGCTGCCTTGCGAGGAGCTCCCGAGTCGCTTCCAGCGAAGCGCGCAGCTCTTCCTGCACGTCCGCGGCGATACCCCCGAGGAACACGAACACCGGCTCGTCGAGGTCGTCGGCGAGGTGCGGGAGAAGCGAGATCCGCTCGGAGCGGGAGGCCTCGAACGCTTCGCGGAAGTCCGCGACGGTGACGCCGAAGGCGCCCTCGAACGCCTCGCGCCAGCTCGTGCTGGCGGGGAGCCGGCGGAAGTAGTCGAGGATCGCCTGGTCCCCGGCGCGGTCGGCCAGTGACTCGGTTGCGAGGAATCCGAGCGCGGTCGTCACCGGCCGTCCCGCCGCGTCCCGCCCGTCGCGCGTCTCCATGCTGCTCAGCGGCAGCGCGGTCCGCCGGGCGGGGGCGATCTGCGCGATCCGCAGCAGTTCGTACGCCTCGCTGCCGGTCTCGGCCCGGTAGAGCGCGTTCACGTATTCGCGAGTGCCGAAGAGGAGCCACTGCGGGCCTCGCCTGCTGTAGCCGTCCTCCGCTGCCGGGAGCTCGCCCAGCGGCGCGACCGTGTCGCGCAGGCGCTCGATGTACGCTCGCCCGACGATCGCGCCGAACGGTTCGTCGCACGACACGGCGTAGGCGATCTCCGCCCCGGACCAGTAGCGGCAGAGGTCCCCGTCGGGCGCCTGCTCGTAGCGCTCCTCGTAGGCCGCGTGCAGGGTCTCGACACCGGCGTGAATGTAGGCGGTGAGTTCGGTGCCATCGAGGTCCTCGAAGCGCTCGGCCAGGCGGACGGCGGCGTCCCGGAACTCCGCGCCGATGGCTGCCGCCGTGTCCCGGTCCACCTCCCCGACGAACACCATCGGCGGGGAGCCTTCGCCCTGCTGCCACCAGCGAACCGGCGAGGAGAGCGAGACCCACAAGCCGTCTCCGGGGGCGATGGCGTCCAGCACGGCGACCGAGCCGACTCGGCCCGGCACGTAGCTCTCATAACTCTGCGTTTCGGCGTTCCAGCGGTGCGCGGACTTGAGCGCAGCTCCGAATCCGGCGAGCGATTGCTCGAGGCTGCCCGGACCACCGGACCAGGCAACGATATGGAGGCCCCTACCCAGCGGGAGCAGCACGCCCGCCGCCTCGGCGGGCCGGACCCATGCGACCGGCTCGTCGCCGCCCATCCACAGCCAGAGGCCCATGCCCGGCGTCAGCCGTGTCAGGCTACCCATCGGTGAGCCGTCGGCGCGCCGGGCCCGCAGGTAGCGGTCAGCTTGAGTGTCGCGGACCGACACTTGCAGGAGTGCCGGGATCTCCTCGAACAGATCTGCGACGGGGGTGTCGGGGCCGATCCAGCCGACCAGGTTCCAGCCGGGCTGAAGCTCTGTGGTGATTGTCGTGGAGTCGGCGGCCGCCGACTCCGGAGGCGACTCCGCCGCCGCGCTCGCGGCGCCGAGCACGAGCACGCTCGCCAGCACGGCAACCAACAGGGGGCCGAGGCGCCGGAGCATCGGGTCAGTGAGCGATGCCCTGGGCGGTGAGTTGCGCCAGCTCCTCGGCGCCCACGCCGAGCAGCTCGCCGTAGACGTACTCGTTGTCGGCGCCGAGCGTCGGGGCGGCCTCGAGGGCGATGCGCGAGCCGTTGACGAGCCAGGGCAGGGCGAGCACCTCGATGTGGCCGAGGCGCGCGTGGTCGACGCTCTCCCACAGGCCGCGCGCGCGGACGTGGCGATCCTCGTAGAGGTCGCGCGCGGTCGCGCTCGCCGCGGCCGCGACGCCGAGGCTCTGGAGCTCCTCGATCAGCGCGTCGCGATCGCGATCGCGCGTCCAGTCGGCGATCGCGTCGTCGATCGCAGGCTCCTGCGCCTTGCGGGCGCGGGCGTCCCAGCGCGGGTCGAGCCGCCAGTCTCCGAGGTGTTCGGCGAGCCGCGCCCACTGCTCGTCCGTCTCCACCGCGAGCACGAGCCAGGCCTGTTCGCCCTCGATCGGCAGGCACTGGTAGACGTTGTGGGGCGCGTGTTGCGCGTGACGGTTGCCGAGCGGCTCGGCGACACAGCCGCGCAGCTGCCACTCCAGCAGCTGGTCGCCGACCAGCGCGGCGCCCGCCTCCTGCGCGGCGACGTCGACGAAGATCGCGCTGTCGCTGCGGTCGCGCGCGCGCAGGCCGACCAGCGCCGCCATCGCGACGGCGGTCCCGACACGCTGGTCGAGCGGGCCGCGGTACTCGGCGGGGACGCTGCGGTCGTAGCCGCTGAGGCCGGACAGGCCGGAGGTCGCGCCGAAGACGGCTGCGTAGCCGCTCATGTGCCCGTCCGGCGGAGTCGCGCCGTTGGCCGAGAGCGAGACCATGACGAGCCGCGGGTTGACCTCGATCAGGCGGTCGAAGCCGAGGCCGAGGCGCTCAATGGTGCCGGGGCGGAAGCCCTCGATCACCACGTCGGCGTCGGCGACGAGCTGGCGGAGGAAGTCGCGCCCGCGCTCCTGCGAGATGTCCATGGCGACGCTGCGCTTGCCCATGTTGTCTTCGTTGAAGCGGTAGCCCATGTCGATCCAGTCGTCGGTCTTGAGGTCGGCGAGCGAGACGGACTGGTGACGGCGCGACTTGCGGAAGGGGTCGGTGCGGCGGTGGCTCTCGATCTTCAGGATCTCGGCCCCGAACGAGGCGAGGATCATGTTCGCGTAGGGCCCCGCCTGGTACCACGTGAGATCGAGTACGCGCGTGCCGCGCAGCCAGTCGATCGGGCGCGGCGGGTCGGCCTCCGTTCGAGTGGGGGGCGGCGGGCCGGCTGCGGGCGCGGCGGGCAGCTCGCGCAGCGCGTCCTCGTTGTGCGCGCCCACCGAGGGCGTCGCGGCCGGCTCGGTCCCGCTTGCGGGGCCGGGCCGCCAGGCGGGGCCGCGCGCCTCGCGCACGATGTAGGGCTGGGCGGGGACCTCGGCGGTCGTGCCGTCGGGCAGGGCGACGGTCTGGAAGAATTCGCGGCTGCGCATCTGCTCGCAGGTCAGCAGATCGCCCATCAGGCGCACCGGCCCGCCGGGCACGTCGAACTCGCGCAGCGCGTCGAAGATCTCGGTGCGGGTGCGCTCGTGCAGCCAGGGAGCAAAGAGCTGGTTCAGCTCCTCGTTGTGCACGAGCCGGTCGTCCGCGGTCCCGCCGAGCTCGGTCGCCCACGGCGGGTCACCGGCGGCGGCGATGAGGCCCTCCCACATGTGCTGCTGCGCCGGAAGCACCTCGGACCAGCCGTCCTTGCACTCGACCAGGCCGAGCACGGAGACCTCGCGCAGCGCGCGCGTGTCCAGATAGCGGTCATTGGGCCACTTAATGATGTCCTGGCGGCAGAGCGACATCGCCGCCTCCTGCCAGGAGAGATCGATCACGGACGGCTCGCCCTCGGCCTCGGGCCAGCCGGCCAGCCAGCCGAGCATCCCGACCGCGGCGGCGGACCCCGCGTCGAGCTCGGCGATGCTCGCGGGGACGCGCAGCGGCGGCCCGTCGGGGTAGCGCTCGTAGCCGATGCCGCCGTGGAAGAAGTAGGCCTCGCCGCCCGCGTGGTGCGCCGTCAGGTGCGTCGCCGCCCATTCGGCGTGCGGGCCGAAGCGCCCGAAGGGGGTGATCGAGACGGCCAGCCCGCAGCGCCCGCTGCCCGGCAGTGCATCAAAGTCGATGCCCAGTTCCTGCCAGTGCGAGCCGCGATGCGAGTCGATCAGCACGTCGCAGTCGGCGATCAGTTGCCGCAGCGTCTCGCGTCCCTCGGCGCTCGTGTCGTCGAGGGTGACGCTGCGCTTGCCGGCGCTGGTGTAGGCGAACAGCGCCGAGCTGTCGCTGCCGGGTGGGGTGTAGCCCTCGTCGCGCAGCTTGCCGCCGCCGGGCGGTTCGATCTTCGTAACGGTCGCGCCGAGGTCGCCGAGCAGGCGGGCGGCGTAGGCGGAGGCCGCGCTCTCGCCGTACTCAAGCACGCGCAGGCTGTCGAGCAGTGCGGGAGCGGGACCGAGCGCGTCGCCGGGCTGGCCGCTGCCCTGCGTGCTCACCTGAGCACTCCCGCCGCGTCGAGCGCCTCGATCTCCTCGTCGCTCATGTCGAGCAGCTCGCGCAGCACCTCGGCGCTGTGCTGGCCGAGCATCGGTGCGGGTTCGCGCACGTAGCCGGGGGTCTCGCTGAGCCGGATCGCCTGCCCGTAGACCGGTTCGCGTCCGAGCACCGGGTTCTCCACCCAGGTGAAGCCCTCGCGCGCCAGCAAGTGGTCGTCGAAGAGCCGATCGCTGACGGCCAGGCAGGGGGCGGCGATCACACGGTTGGACTGGAGCAGCTCGGCGGTCTCGTCGCGGTCGCGCGTTGCCGTCCAGGCGCTGACGTGCTCGTTCAGCTCCTCGCGGGCGGCGAGGCGGCCCTCGGCGCTGTCGAAGCGCTCGTCGCTGGCCCAGTCCGGGCGCCCCATCGCCTCGACGATGCCGGCCCAGTCGGCGTCATCGTGGACCTCGAGGACGAGCCAGTGGTCGTCGCCGACGGAGGGGAAGACACCGGCCGGTGCGCCGGGCACTTCGCCGCCGCCGAGCGGGCCGGCGACGCGGTCGTTCAGCTCGCAGTCGAGCAGCGGCGTTGCGAGCGCGGCGACCATCGCCTCCCACATCGAGACGTCGATGTAGGAGCCCTCGCCGGTGAGGCGACGCCGTTCGAGGGCGCTCAGCGCGAGCAGCGCGGAGTGCAGCCCGACGTTGGGGTCGGCGTAGGCGTGGCCCATGCCGAGCGGCGCTTCGCCTGCGTAGCCGACGAGGCTGTCGAGGCCGGTGATGCCGCCGACGGTGGGGCCGTAGGCGCGGAGGCGGGCGTCGATCCCGTCCTGCCCGGCGAGTGTCTGCGAGACCATGATGATGTCCGGTCGCAGCTTGCGCAGCTCCTCGTAGCCGAAGCCGAGCCGGGGCAGCGCCCCGGGCCGCCAGTTCTCGATCAGGATGTCGGCGTGCGGGACGATGCGGCGCAGCACCTCGCGGCCCTCGTCCGTCTTGAGGTTGAGCGCGAGGCTGCGCTTGTTGCGCGCGGTGTTGTGGAACAGCGGGTTCTGGTTCGGGTCGTACTCCGTGCCGATGATCGGCCGCCCACGCCGCGCGATGTCGAGGTTCGAGCGCGACTCGACCTTGACCACGTCCGCCCCGAAATCGGACAGCACCTGCCCGCAGATCGAGCCGGCCCAGACCATGCCGAGGTCGAGCACGCGAACGCCCTCGAGGATGTCGAGGGTGGCGGGGCGCTCGCCGTCAGATGACGTCATCGCCTCGCAGCCTTTCGATCGCTGCGTCGTCGAGGCCGAGCAGCGTGCCGTAGACCTCGTCGTTGTGTTCGCCGAGGCGAGGGGCGCGTAGCGCCACGGCTCCGGTCGGGTCGGTCTCGGGCGGACCGTCGTCAGCGGCGTTGCGCCAGCGGAAGGGGGAGCCGGCGGCGGTGAACTGATCGCCGTTGGGGTGCGTGATCTCGCGGAAGAGGCCGAGGTGCAGCAGCTGCTCCTCCTCCAGCACCTCGTGCATCTCGCGCACGGGCGAGAACGGCAGTTGCCGCTCGCGCGCCTGCTCGAACAGCTCGTTCTTGGTGTGCTGCAGCAGGTAGCTCTCGATGTAGGTGTCGAGCAGGTCGGCGTACTTGTCGCCGTTGACGATGCGGTCCTGGTACTCCGGATCGTCGCCCCAGGCGGGGTTGCCCATCATGTCGAGCAGGCCGCGCCACTCCTTCTGCGACATCGCGTGGATGCGGAAGAAGCCGTCCTTGCAGCGCAGCATCGCGTTCGGGTAGAGCCCGCCCTGGCTGCGCCGCCCGTGGCGCTGGAACTGGCGGCTGTCGAACACCCAGTGCGTCGCCGCCAGCCCCGTATGCACCGAGGACAGCACGTCCGCGATCGAGATGTCCGCGACCTGCCCTCGGCCCGGTTGCCCGCCGCGCCCGAGCACGGTCAGCAGCGTCGCGATCGCGACCGCGAGGCCGCCCTGCGTCAGCGCGAGATCCTTCGGCGGCGGGATCGGCGCGCGGTCATGCTCGCCGAAGTAGAGCGTCAGCCCGCCGTAGGCACTGACCACGGACGGGCTGCCGCGCCAGTGGGAGCGCGGCCCGACCAGGCCGAACGGCGTGATCGAGACCACGCTCAGCGCGCGTTCGCCGTCCGCGTGCTGCTCGCAGAGTGCGAGCAACTCGTCATGGCTCGCGCCGAAGCGCTCGTCGACGATCAGCACGTCGGTCTCGCCGAGCAGCCGTCCCAGCAGCTCGCGCCCGTCCGGCTGCGTCCAGTCGAGGGTGACCGAGCGCTTGCCGCGGTTGAAGTAGGTGTAGAGCCCGCTCGCCTCGGGGTCCGGCTCGTCGTCCCGGAAGGGGCCGGCCTGCCTCGAGCAGTCGCCGCTGCCGGGCCGCTCCACCTTGGTGACCGCCGCGCCGAGGTCGTGCAGCAGGCGCCCGGCGAAGGGGCCCGGCACGTCCTCTGCGATCTCAAGGATGCGCAGGTGCGAGAGCGGTCCCGCGACCGACGGCTGCAACGCCGCGTGCGCTTCGGTCACCGGCGGCCCTCCGGCTACTCGTCCGGAACGCCGACGTGCTTGTAGTCGTGCGCCTGCGGGCTCGGCTCGACGGGGGGCAGGCCGAGCGGCTCGAGCACCGTCTCCGGGCCCCACGTCGGGTACTCCGGCTGTCCGCTCGCGGGCAGCGTCGGCATCCCGCCCTCACGAGAGGGAAGCACGACGATTGCCTGGCCGGGCGCGCTGATCTCGCCGATCTGGTTCGTCGCCCAGAAGTCGCAGACGACCTGGTACTCGCCATCCTCGACGCGCTTGTCGATGACGCGCCCGTGGTAGGTCTGGAGGTCGCCGATGATGCCGAACCTGCGGATCTGGACCCAGAGGCGCTTCAGCCAGGCGTCGTCGCCCATCCAGTTGGTCATGAAGCTGCCGCTCCAGGCGATGCGCTGCGCGCCGTAGTCGTACGCCGCGGGCACGCCGACCTCGCGGGCGAAGTCGTCGTCCCAGTGCACGCGCTCGACGATGTCCCAGACGCGCTGCGGGTCCCTGGCGTAGGCGCCGAAGTGGCGCTGGCGGAACTCGAAGTCGGAGCGGCCGGTGCGCGCGTACGGACCGCCCGCGCCGGTCTCCCAGGAGACGGCGTCGGTGACGCGGAAGGGCCCGCGCACCATCTCGCCCATCTCGTCGCCGACGTTCACGTCCTCCCAGTAGCGCGGCTCGGCGCCGCGAGGCAGCTCGTTCGCATAGGCCTCGTCGATGCGGGCCAGCTCCTCGTCGGACCAGACGGTCGGAGGGCGGAAGACACTCTTGCGCTGGGCGGCGGTGTTGCGCTCGGTGCGGAAGCGCCAGTGCACGGCCTTGCAGACGACCTCGTGGTTCTGGTTGCGGTACAGGGTCTCCATGTGCTGGAGGATCTGGCGGCCGGCGAACTGGCCCTGCTTCACGGAGAAGCCGGCCTCGTACTGGACGCGGTAGATGCGGTCGCCCTCGAGCATCGGCTGGTACCACTCCCAGTCGTGGCCGGAGTACATGCCGTGGACGCCGGCGAGGCCGCCGCCGCGCCCGGACTCGCGCTCGGCGGCGGTTAGCTCGCGTCCCTCCTGGATGCCCGTGCCCAGCAGGATGCAGGGCGGCGCGACGACCGTGCCCCAACTGCTGCCGCGGGCGTAGTCCTCGTTCGTGTAGAAGGGGTTCGTGTCGCCGGCGCCGAGCGAGAAGCCGCGCACGGCGTCGGCGTTGATCTGCGTGTACTTCTGGCGGTCGCCGCGCATCGCGGGGATGCCCCGCCGCGCGCGCAGGCCGGACAAGCCTTCGTCGGTGATCTTGGGGAACTGTCGTTCCTCGGTAGTCGTCATTGCTGTTGCGATCCCCTTTCGGCGAGCGCGCGCTCGCGCGCCCCGCACGGTTATACCACCTGGCCGCGCCGGTCGCGGGCCGCGAGGGGTGGCGAGCGGGTGGCGGGGTGGTCCCCTAGTCCGGGAACGTGATCGCGGGCTTGATCTCCTGCCAGCTCTGCATCCCGGCCATCGCCTCGTTGATGCGCTCCAGCGGGTAGTGGTTGGAGATCATCTCCATCCAGTCGAAGCGGTCGCGGTGGCGGCGCACGAACTGCAGCGCGCGGTGGTAGTGCTGCACCGCCGCCGAGGACGTGCCGATGATGCGCGCGTGCTTGCGCACGATGTCCGAGGGCGCGAACGGGAACGTCTCCCCGTGGAGCTGCCCGATCACCAGGTAGCGGCCGCCGCGCCGCAGCATCGCGAAGCCCTCGGGGAAGGCGGTCTTCGCGCCGGAGACTTCGATCACCACGTCGGCGCCGAGGCCGTCCGTCAACTCCATCACCTGCGCGTGGCGCTCGGCAGGGTCGGGGATGTCGTCGATGTCGAGCGTGTGCGCCGCGCCCCATTTGCGGGCGAGCTCCAGGCGGCGCGCCGGGCCGCCGATGATGATCGGGTCGGGCGGCCCGCTGGTCACCACCCTCGTGAGCGCGAAGAGGCCGAGCGGGCCGGAGCCCTGGATCACCACGCGATGGCGGTCGTCCAGATCGCCGATGCGGTCGAGGCCGTGGATCACCGTGCGCAGCGCGCAGGAGACGGCGGCGGCGACCTCGTCAGGCACGTCGTCCGGCACGCGCACGCAGCCCGAGGTGGGGAAGACGTAGCCGTACTCGGCGAAGCCACCGGTCAGGTAGGGGAACTCGTCGGTCGAGCCGTGCCAGCGGCGGCGGTTGAGGCAGAGTGTGCGCTCGTGCTCCACGGTGCAGTTGAGGCAGCTCCCGCAGAAGCCGTGCGTCCAGACGATGCGGTCGCCCTCGTGCAGCGGCGTGCCGATCGAGTCGTGCGTGCGGCCCTCGCTGCGCGCGATGCGCCCGGTCATCTCGTGGCCGAGGATGCTCGGGAACTCGTCCTCGGCGAAGGAGGACGAGCCCTCCCAGGCGTGCACGTCGGTCGCGCAGATCGAGGCCATCGACATCTTCACGAGCATCCCGCCGGGCTCGAGTTCCTGCGGCACGCGCACGTCGATCAGCTCCATCGGCTTGCCCGCGCCGACCATCGCCGCGGCCTTGCATGTCTCGGGGATCGCTGCCATCAGGCGCTCGCTTCCTTTGTGGCCGCCGCGGGGTTGTACCCGCGGTCGTGGCCGATCTCGGTGTCTACGATCATCTTGCTAATCCGCCATCCCTCCGCGAGGCGCACGAACGTGAAGGTGTAGGTGCCCTCGTGCACGTGGCGCTCGAAGCCCTCGTCGCTGGAGACGCTGCGCACGAGCGTGAAGTACGAGGTCAGCCAGCCCTCGTTCCCCTCGTCCGAGAGCCGGATCAGGGGCGCGGCGAACATGTGGCGGATCGTGGTCCGCCGCCCGCGCCGGTAGCGCGAGGCTTCGCCGAGCGCGCGCCCGTCCTTCGTCGGCAGGACCGGGTTGCGATAGAGCTCGCGCAGCGTCTCCTTGCCCCGCACGCGCTCCTCGAGCGTTCCCGCGAGGACGCGTTCCACGTCGTCGCTGTAGAGCCCGAGCACGCCCTCCGTGTCGCGCGCGTCGGAGAAGTGGCCGTAGCGCATCATCAGGTCGTGGATCGCCTCTTTCGCCTCGAGGCGCGCGATCCGCTCCTCGAGCGTCGCGGGCTCGCGCTCGACCATGCGGATCACGTCATCGCGGCCGATGTCAGGCTCGCTCGCCATGCGGCTCCATCCTTCGGCTAGCGGTTCACGCCGCCGTCGACGTTCAGCGTCTGCCCGGTGATGAACGAGGCCTGATCGGACGCGAGGTAGGTGATCGCGTCGGCCAGCTCCTCAGGCAGACCCACCTTCTTGAGCGGATTGAACTGCGCGAAGCCCTCGATCTCCTCGGGCGTGCGGTTGCGGCGCATTAGCGGCGTCAGCACCGGTCCCGGCGCGACGCAGTTCACCCGGATCTGCTGGCCCGCGTGATCGAGGGCCATGCCCTTGGTCAGCGCGATCACCCCGCCCTTGGCGGCGACGTAGCCGGGATTGAGCGCCTGCCCGGAGACGCCCGAGCCGGACGAGACGTTGACGATCGCGCCGCCGCCCGCCTCGGCGATGTGCGGCACCGCGTACTTCGACATCAGGAAGACGCTCGTGAGGTTCACATCCAGCAGCTCACGCCACTCCTCCTCGGGCAGATCGACGACGCTGAACTGCGGCAGGCTCCCGCCCACCACGTTGGCGAGGATGTCGAGCCGCCCAAAGGCCTCGACCGTCTCGGTGACGATCCGCTCCGCGTCGGCGGCGAGGGTCACGTTGCCCTCGATGGCGATCGCGCCGCCGCCCTGCTCCTCGATCGCCGCGACGGTCTCGCGCGCGGCGTCCGCGTCGATGTCGGCGACGGCGACCCGGGCGCCGTCGAGGGCGAAACGCAGGCAGACCGCCTCGGCGATGCCGGAGCCGCCGCCCGTGACCAGCGCCACCTTGCCTTCGAACCGAGCAGTCATCGCCGCCCCCGAGCTGCGAGCGGCAGTATAGCCGCGCGCAGGCCACGCCCGTCCTCGCGGCGATCTCGGCGGGCGCGGACGCGCTATGGTGGCGTGCGCTGTGAGGGGGCGGGCAATGGGCTACGTTATGGACGGGATCCGCATGGACGGCCGGGTCGCGGTGGTGACCGGAGCCGGCGAGGGCATCGGCCGCGCGATTGCGATCGGGATGGCCGACGCCGGCGCGAGCGTCGTCATTGGCGAGATCAACGAGGAGAGCGGCGCCCGCACCGCCGCCGAGATCGTCGAGGCGGGCGGGCAGGCGCACTTCATCGCGACCGACGTGCGCCAGGGGGACTCGATCCGGGCGCTCGTCGCGGGGGCGCGCGAGCAGTTCGGGCGCATCGACGCGATGTTCAACAACGCGGGCGGCAACTTCCAGCTCCCCGCCCTCGACATCTCGGAGGGCGGCTTCGAGGCGATCCTGCGCATGAACCTGAAGGCGGCCTTTATCGGCAGCCAGGCCGCCGCGCTGGCGATGATCGAGGAGGGCCACGGCGGCAGCATCGTCAGCACCTCGTCGAATGCCGCCTTCAAGTCGACCGGCATCGGGATCGCTGCCTACACGGCGGCAAAGGCGGGCATCCTCGGCCTGACGCGGGAGCTGGCGGCGGAGTGGGCGCCGTACGGCATCCGCGTCAACGCGATCGCGCCCGGAGGCGTCGACAGCGCGGGCCGCACGAAGAACATGGACCCCGGCCGCGAGGGCGAGGCCGACTACGGCCTGCTCAAGCGTCTCGCTCCTCCGGAGCAGTTCGGAGCGGGCGCCGTCTTCCTCGCCTCCGACCTCGCGAGCCACATCACCGGCCACACGCTCTCGATCGACGGCGGCGCCAGCATCTCCTGACGCAGGCGCCGCGGCCGCCGGTCCCCTCGCCCGCGGGAGGCTGTGAGTGAGGGGACCGCGTGAGCGGCCTTCCGGCTACTCCAGCTCGGCGTGCGCGAAGAGCACCGAGAACGCCCTGCAATAGATCACCGCGGCGCGGAACGTCGAGGGGTCGACATCGTCGGGCACCTCGTAGTTCACGTTGCCCCGGGTGGCCTTGATCGCGCTCAACTCGATCGCGCCGTCGACATGCACGTCGCCGTCAGGATCGGGCGTGAGGTAGATGAACAGGTCCGGCCCGTTGCGCACCTCGTAGTCCTGGAAGCGCAGGACCAGCGACCCGTCGGGCGCACGCACGAGCAGCACGAGGCCGCTCCCGGTGTGGAACATGTCGGCGCCCATCAGCTCGCCCATCGAGATCAGCGAGCCCTGCCCTGAGGCGGTCGCCGCCGGCGCTTCGGTCGCCGCAGGCGTGGCCGCTTCGCTCGTCGCCGCCAGCGAGGCCGCCGCGGTCGAGGCAGGCGCCTCGGTCGCGGCTGGCGTGGAGGTCGCAGCGCCGCCGTCGGCCGGAGCGGCCGGCGTCGGCATCCCGGCGACCTCGAAGCCGAGGCCCTCGTCGAGTCGCGTGCCCTCGTCCCAGAGTGGCGAGGCGAGCCAGTAGCTCACCAGGCCCGCGACCACGAGCACGGCGGCAGCGACGACGGCGCCCGCAGTCCAGCGCAGCGGGTAGCGGCGCGGGCCAGCCTCGACGAGCAGCAGGCGAGGCGTCCGTCCGGCGACGTACGCGGCGACGCTCAGCACGAAGAGGCCGATCGCCGGCGTCAGCAGCACGTGAACGAGCAGGAACCCGACGCCCACGGCGATCGCCGCGACGACGACTCCTGCGACGGAGACGCCTCGCCAGAGCGCCGCGCCCGCGACGATCGTGGCGAGCGCCGTGCCGACGCCGAGCACGACGCGCAGCACGCCGCCCTCCATGGGTAGCACGCGCGCCGGACCCTCTCGCAAGAAGTCGGTGATTGGTTGCGAGGCGAGCACGATCAGGCTCGCCGCGAGCCCCGCGAGTATCGCGAGGATCAGCAGCTGCCGTTGCAGCGACTGCGCACGATTCGAGGTCAACAGTGTCGGCTCATTCATGGCCCTCGGCCTTTCTCCAGACGCCTGTTTTTCCTCCTCTTCCACCGTAGCACCACAGGGCTGTGAGGGCGCGTGCGGGCTGGGCGCTTCGCCTCGTTCCGCGTACTGTTCGACGGACCTGCGGACGGGTCACCGCGGTGAGCGGAGAGGACGAATCGTGAACACACGCAACCTGGCGATCCTGCACCGCCGAGCGGACGTGAGCCCCGAGGAGTTCCAGCGCTACTGGCTGGAGACGCACTCCGGCTTCGTCGTGCGCGTGCCCTCGCTCTACCGCTTCGGGACGAACCTCGTGATCGAGTCGCGCGTCGAAGGCCTGCAGCCCGACGCGATGGGCGAGCTGTGGTGGCGCACGCCCGAGGACTCCGAGATCGGCTTCAGCATCCCCGAGGGCCAGCGGGCGCTGCAGAGCGGCCACAACATCATCGACCAGCCACGTAACACAGGCATCGTCCTCGATCGGCTCGAGGAGTTCCTGCCCGAGGGCGCCTCGGAGCCCGGGCCGACCGTGCGCAGCATGTCGATCCTGCACCGCCGTGCGGACGTGAGCGCCGAGAAGTTCGAGCGCTACTGGCACGAAGAGCACGCCCCGCACGTGCTGGAGCTGCCCGGCGTGCTCAAGTTCGCCACGAACCGCGTGCGCTCCTGCCGGGTCGAGGGCCTCGATCCCGACTACATCGGCGAGACCTGGTGGGAGGACGAGGCGGCCTGGGCCGCACGCTTCGACCAGTCCGAGTACGACTCGCTGATGACCAGCGGAGCGGCGATCATCGACCAGTCTCGCAACACCTCGATCGCGCTGCGCGAGCTGACGACGTTCTACCCGCCCGACGAGGCCTGAGCCGGGCCGTACGCGCCGCAGCGTAGGCGTGCGGCGCGGGGTATCATCGCGCGGACCGAGGGCTGACCGGCCCTCGGCGGACGGTGAAGGAGCGGCGCGTGGAGTGGGCTGACACGCCGGAGCAGGCCGCGTTCCGCGCCGCCGTGCGCGAACTCGTCGAGGAGTCGCTGCCGGAGCACTATCGCAAGATCCGCGGCGGCTCCGGCGGCTCCGGCGAGGAGTGGCAGATCGACCGCATCTCCGAGGATCCGGTGGTTCGCGATGCCGCCTGGAGCTGGGCGCGCGCACTCGCCGAACGCGGCTGGATCGCCCCCGCCTGGCCCGTCGAGTACGGCGGCGGCGGGATGACCTCGGTGGAGCAGTTCATCCTCAACCACGAGTTGGCGAAGGCGGAGGCGCCGCAGGTCGGCGGGCAGGGCATCTCCCAGATCGGCCCGGCGATCATCATCCACGGCACGGAAGAACTGAAGGCCGAGCACATCTCCAAGACGCTCTCCGGCGAGCGCGCCTGGTGCCAGGGCTTCTCCGAGCCGGGCGCCGGCTCGGACCTCGCCTCGCTGCAGACGAGGGCGGTCCGCGACGGCGACGAGTACACCGTGAACGGGCAGAAGATCTGGACCTCGCGCGCGCACGCCGCGGACCACATCGCGCTGCTCGTGCGCACGGACCCGGACGCTGCGAAGCACCGCGGCATCTCCTTCCTGCTGGTGGACATGGCGACGCCGGGCATCTCGGTCCGCCCGCTGATCAACATGGCCGGCGAGCACGGCTTCAACGAGGTCTTCTTCGACAACGTGCACGTCCCCGCCGGCAACCTCGTTGGCGAGGAGAACCGTGGCTGGTACGTGAGCGTGACGCTGCTCGACTTCGAGCGCTCACGCATCCGCCAGACCGTGGACGCGCAGCGCTCGATCGAGCGCCTCGTCGCCTTCATCGAATCGCCCGAGGGCGCGGCGAAGTCGCGCAGCGGGGAGTCCGCGACGATCCGCCACGAGATCGCCGACCGGGCGATCGAGGTGGAGGTCGTCTTCAACCTCGCGTTCCGCGTCGTCTCCATGCAGGGCGCCGGCCTCGTGCCCAACTACGAGGCCTCGATGCTGCAGATGTCGGTCTTCGAGACGACCCAGCGGACGGCGCGGACGGCCGCGAAGGTGCTGGGGCTGTACGGGCAGCTCTGGGGCGGCGGCGACGGCTATTCGCCGCTGGAGGGCGAGCCCGCGAAGGACTACGTGCGCTCGGTCTCCCGCACGATCGCGGGCGGAAGCAGCGAGATTCAGCGCAACATCATCGCCACGCGCGGCCTCGGCCTGCCTCGCGGCTAGCGCGCCGCGCGTGTTGACGAGCAGGGGGCGATAGTCATGGCTTACGAAGCGCAGTACGTCCGCTACGAGGTGGACGGCCACGTCGCCGTCATCACGATGAACCGGCCGGAGCGCCTCAACGCCTTCGGGCAGGTGATGGGCGACGAGCTCGGCGGCGCCTGGATGGAGGCGATGGACGACGAGCAGGTGCGCACGATCGTGCTCACGGGCGAGGGCCGGGTGTTCAGCGCGGGCCGCGACATCAAGGAGCAGGCCGAGCACGGTATACGCGGCAACCGGCTGGCCGACTCGCGGGCGAAGGTGCTCGGCTTCCAGCTGGTGCCGGACACGGCGAAGCCGATCATCGCCGCCGTCCGCGGCGGCGCCTGGGGCGCCGGCCTCTACATGGTCTGCGGCTCGGACATCTCCGTCCTCGCCGCCGACGCCACGATCGCCTTCTCGTCCGTGCCGACGGGTGTGCTCGGGTCGGCGCTGGTGCCGCTGATGAACGGGCTGTCGTGGCTCCCGGGCTGCGAGATGATGCTGCGCGGCCATCGCTTCTCCGCGCAGCGCGCCTACGAGGTCGGCCTCGCCAACCACGTGGTGTCCTCGGAAGAGGTGTTGCCGGTCGCGATGGAGATCGCGCACGAGATCGCGGCGCTGCCGCCCGTGCACGTGCAGGTGACGAAGCGCCAGCTGATGATGGCGCGCCCGCGCCCGACCGCGTACCAGATCACGATCGAATACCCGCAGGCGCAGCACTCGCTGTTCGCCCTCGATGACACCACCGAGGCGGCGGCCGCGTTCACGGAGAAGCGCAAGCCGGTCTTCAAGGGCCGCTAGTGAGACCGGACAGCTTCTCCCTGCTGCGAGGGCGGGGTGAGACATCCCGGGGTGCTCAGGCGTCAAGCAGTCCTTCGAAGCCCAGCGCGCGGTTTCCTGTGGGGGCTGCGCCCCACGCCCCACCTGGATCGGCTGCCGGAATACAGCCTTGAGGGTGCACCATCCGGTCCCCTCTCCCCTGGCGGGAGAGGGTTAGGGTGAGGGGGATTCCGGGCACCGCAGTCCCCCGCAGGCGACGCGCTCCCGGCTCGCCCTAAACGCGCCCTCGGTTACACTCCCGCACGACGGTGAAACGGAGGCAGGCATGCTCACCAGATTCGACACCCTCTACACCGGGCACGTGGACCTCGACAACGTCGGCTACGGCGGCACGCCGGTGATGGACCGTGACTTCCCGAACGAGGTGCTGGCCACCGCGCTCGACAAGGCGGAGGCAATCGCCAAGGCGGTCGACAGCCTCGGCTACGACACGTTCTGGACGGCCGAGCACCACTTCCAGCGCGAGGGCTACGAGTGTCTGCCCAACCTGCTCATGCTCTATGTCCACCTCGCCCACGTCACCGAGCGCATCAAGCTCGGCTGCGGCTTCAACATCACCCCGATGTGGCACCCGCTGCGTCTCGCCGAGGACTTCGCCACCGCGGATATCCTGACCGGCGGGCGCGTCATCTTTGGCGTCGGGCGCGGCTACCACACGCGCGAGGTCGAGACATTCGGAGCGCCGCTGCTGGATCAGGACGCGAACCGCGAGCTGTTCGAGGAGCAGGTCGAGATCGTCCTCACGGCGCTGCGTGAGCACCGCTTCTCGCACCACGGCAAGTACTACGATCTGCCGCCACAGCCGGCCGTCGACTACCGCGGCGACCCGCTCGAGGACCTCACGGTCGTGCCGCGTCCGACGCACCCCGTCGAGTGCTGGCAGCCGATTCAGGGGGGCTCGGAGCGCGGGCTCGACTTCATGGTCAGGCACGGCATCAAGGGCATGACCGGCGGAGGCGTCGCGGCGAGTGGCATCATGCGCCCGATCCTCGAGGCCTGGCAGGCGGCCCACGCGCGGGCCGGTCGCGAGACCGAGCTCGGCGAGGACCTCAGCGTCGGCTTCCACTTCTACATCGCGGAGAGTCGCGAGGAGGCGATCCGCGTGCTGGGGCCGTACCACGAAGAGAACGTCAAGATGTTCGGGCCGCTGCGCCTGCTGCGCTCGCTCAGCGACGAGCAGATCGAGAACCTCAAGAACGCGCAGACCGCGACTGCCGATTCGACGCTGCCGAAGCTCGAGACCGCTGTCGCGAGCGGCAGCGTGCTTGCCGGCACGCCGGAGCAGATCATCGAGCGGCTGAAGGAGCTGGAAGAGGAGTTCCCCGGCCTTGAGCGGATCTGCATCAGCCACCCCGCGGGCATGACGCAGGACGTGATCATCGAGCAGTTCCAGCGCTTCGCCGAGGATGTGATGCCGGCCTTCGCCGGCCGCTCGGAGATGGTCGGCGCCGGGGCCTGAGAGCATCCGGGAACCGGACGAGCACGGGGCGCTGACGCTCTTCTGCGCCCGTGGCTCGTGGATTCGGACGAGCGTCGGACAAGCACGCGCTGCGCGCGGCTCCCCACCCACCCTGCCCGGATTGTTTCTGATGTGGGGGCTCCGCCCCCACGCCCCCGCCGCGGCAATCCCGCAGCCGCTTGTGCACCCCGATGCTTGGCTGCATCGCGGCGCACGGGTGGCGTCAGGAGCTGATCATCGAGCAGTACCAGCGCTTCGCCGAGGACGTGACGCCGGCCTTCGCCGGGCGCTCGGAGATGGTCGGCGCCGCGGTCTGAGAGCCGCCTGAGAGTCGGACGAGAGCGCGCTGCGCGCGGCTCGCCCACCCACCCGCCCCCGGATTCTTTTGATGTGGGGGCGCAGCCCCCACGCCCCCGCGCTGCGATCCCGCAGCCACTTGCGCGCGTTTGATGCCTGGCTGCATCGTGCGTCCGGCGGCCTGACCGGTCCCGGCGCGCCTGATGCTCCTCGCGCCTCGGAGCGTCGCCACCCGGCGTGACCCCCGATCGCCTGCGAGGTCCCCGCGCCGCGGCCTCGCGCGACGGCACGGCTCTGCTTCCGAAGCGTAGGGAGCGCGCGGAACCTCTCGGCTCGTTGCACCCCGACGCGCGCTCGTCCGACGCGGGCGGCGCGGTTGCCTCCGCCCATTCACCGTTGATGCGTGCGCGATCCGCCGGACAGGCGGGTTCGATTCCAAAGCAGCGGGGGCGTGGGGGCGCAGCCCCCACACAAGAAACAATCCGGGCGGGTGGGTGGGGAGCCGCGCGCAGCGCGTGCTCATCCGACTCGCGAGTGGGCGCCGGGCTTCGAGGCGCCTCGCCTCCCGACGACGCGCGATCGGCCTTGCCCGGCCCGCAGCGGGCCCCGCGTTAGCTCTGCACGCCGGGCAGCAGGAAGCCGTGCGTGGTGGAGTGGTGCGGCAGTGGACCACGGCCCGCCGGCGTCACCTTCGTGCCTGGCTCCCAGGTCGGGTACGAGGGCTGGCCGCGTGCGGGGATGGGCACCTCGCCGTGCTCGCGTGAGGGCAGCAGCACAATCGCCTGGCCGGGCGCCGTCACCTCGCCGCGCTGGTTCTCCGCCCAGATGTCGCAGATCACCTGCGCCTCGCCGTCCTCGATCTGCTTCGCGATCACCTCGCCGCGGTACCACTGCACGTCGGCCTCTATGTTGAAGCGGCGCACCTGCACCCAGAGCCGCTTGAGGAAGGCGGAGTCGCCCATCCAGTTGGTGACAAGCGTGCTCGCCCAGGCGATGCGCTGGGGGCCGTAGTCGTAGAGCCCCGGCACGCCGACCTCGCGCGCGAACTCGCTCTCCCAGTGCACACGCTCCGGGATGTCCGGGATGCCGTAGCGGTTCTTCGAGTAGGCGCGCGGGTGGCGCTGCCGGTAGTCGAAGTCCACCTTCCCGCTGCGCGCGAAGACGCCGCCCCAGCCGATGTCCCAGGCGACTGCGTCCGTCGCGCGGTACGGCCCGCGCACGATGCCGTCGAGGGCGTCGCCGACCTGCACGTCCTCCCAGTAGCGCGGCTTCGCGCCGCGCGGCCGCTCGTTCGCGTACGTCTCGTCGATGCGCTCCAGCTCCTCGCTGCTGTACTCGTGCGGCTCCCAGTCGTACTTCCTGCGGTCGCGCGCGCCGTCGCGCTCGGTGCGCATCGACCACTCGACCTCCTTCGCCAGCACGTCGCCGTGCTGGTTGCGGAAGAGGCTCTCGGTGAGGGCGAGCACCTGGCGGCCGGCGAAGACGCCGGACTTCTCCTGCGCGTCGGAGAGGTAGTTGACGCGGTAGATCTCGTCGCCCTCGCGCAGCGGCTGGTACCACTCCCAGTCCGCGCCGGAGAACATGCCGTGCACGCCGGGCAGGCCGCCGCCGCGGCCGTCCTCGCGCTCGGCTGCGGTCAGCGGGCGGCCCTCGACGATGCCGGCGTTGAAGAGGATCGTCGGCGGCGCGACGACCGCGCCCCAGTGCGAGGCGCGCGCGTAGGCGGCGTCCTGGTAGAGCGGGTTCGCGTCGCCGCTTCCGGTGGCGTAGATGTGCGCCGAGTCCTGGTTGATCAGCGTGAACAGCCCGCGCCGCGCGCCGTAGCGCCGCGCCTCGTTGGGGATGCCGATGCGGCTGCGCATCGCCGCCAGCCCCTCCTCCGTGATCGTTCCGTGCTCTTGCGCTGTCGAGGTCATCGCGCACCCCCTCCAAAGTCTTCGCGAAGCCGAGGGTATACCGGCAGCGGCGAGTTGGCAGCCGTCGGGCCCTCGAGGGCGTCCGGGCGCGGCGTGCCCGGGAAAAGCCGAGGCGCCGCAGGATCCCTGCGGCGCCTCGGACCGGGTAGCTGCCGTAGCGACGCGAACGCGCCGCCGGACGGACTCGCTAGGAGTCGATCGGCGAGTCCTCGCGGTTGCCGTACTCGATCCAGGAGCCGTCGTACACCTTCACGTCCTCGTAGCCGAGCAGGTCGCTCAGCACGAACCAGGTGTGCGTGGCGCGCACGGCCGTCTGGCAGAGCGTGTAGACGGTGCCGCCTGCCTCGACGCCCTCGCCCTCGTAGAGCTCACGCAACTGGTCGGCGGGCAGGAAGCGCCCGTTCTCGTCCAGGGCGCGGCTCCATTCGACGTTCACCGACTCAGGAATGTGGCCACCCCGCTCGGCGCGCACGTCGCGCCCAGAGTATTCCTCGGGCGAGCGCGCGTCGCAGACCAGCACGCTGGGGTCCTCGATCGAGGCGATGATCTCGTCCCAGCCGGCGACCAGGCTCTCGTTCGGAGCGGAGTCGAAGGAGTAGTCGGCGGCCGTGATGGCCGTCGGCTCGGTGCTGGTCTCGCGGCCCTCGGACTCCCAGAGCGGGAAGTCGCCGTCGAGCAGCCGCACGTCCTCGTGCCCGTAGACGGCGAGCACCCAGAGGCCGCGCGAGCCCCAGATCGAGCCGCGCTGGTCGTAGAAGACGATCGTCGTGTCGGGCGTCGCGCCGATCGCTCCGAACTCGGCGGCCACGTCCGCGGCGGGCGGGATCAGGCCGGGTACGCCATCGATCTCCACCTGGAGCGCCGTGCGCGGGATCTGCACCGCGCCGGGGATGTGTCCGGCGGCGTAGCTCTCCGCGTTGCGCAGGTCGATCAGCAGGACCGAGTCGTTGTCGAGGTTGTCCTCGATCCACTCGGTCGTCACCAGCCGCGACGTGTCGGCGTAGCCGCGATCATCGAGGCCGGTGACCTGCGCCACCTCGTCGTCGCCGCCGCAAGCGGCGATCAGGGCCGCGCCGGCCAGCGCCACCAGGGCCAGCAGCCCGGTCGTGCGGCCAAACAGCCTCGTTCTCTTCCTCGTCACCCGATCTCGTTCCATTGTCGTCCTTCTCTCATTCGCGGGTCGGCCCTCGCCGCCCGATCGACTCGCTTCGTGTACTGCTATGCCCCGGCCGCCGCCTCGGCGTTGAAGATGTGGATCTCCCATTCGCCGGGGCGTCGCTCGCTGATCTCGCAGCCGTAGCCGCGCTTCATCGCCTCGGGCGGGATCGTGGAGAGCGCGGGCGGGTGGTCGGTCCACACCCGTAGCTCCGGCACGCCGGGCCGCACGTCGTCGAGCTCCCGATTGGTGCGCAGCATTGGGTACGGACAGATCTCGCCGCGCACGTCCAGCACGGGCGCGTCGTTTTCGTTCGTCATGGGGTCCCCTCCCTGGTCCCTGACTCCGTTGTCGAAGCCGGGCGATCGCCCGGCGACAGACTCAATTCGCGAATCCCGTCCGCCGGCGGCTCGACGCGGCAGCGCAGGCCGCGCTGCGCGGCGGCGGGCAGCACGTACGTGGCGACGACGGCGAGGTCGGTAATGATCCGCGTCTCGGCTCCGCCGGCGGCTCGCTCGACCGCGTCCTGGGCGGCCTGCATCTGCTCGGCGGGGAGCTGCCCGCGCAGGTCCAGCACCTCGGGCGTTCCGTTTGCACTCATGGGAACCGCCGGATCAGGGATGTACCCGCGTAGGCGCCGAACGCGAGGGCGATGACGTAGATCCAGCCGTTGAGCGCGAGCGAGGGGATCGCGGAGAAGAACGCGCCAAGCGTACAGCCGAGCCCGAGGCCGGCGCCGTAGCCCATCACGATGCCGCCGCCGAGCGACTGCACGTAGCGCCGCGGGCCACGCGGCACGCGCGGCCGGAACTCCCTCGCCAGCAGCGCCGCCGTGAAGGCCCCGGCGACGATGCCCACGTTGAGCATGAAGGCGTCCGTGAACCACGAGCCCTCGACGGCGCGCTGCACGCAGCCGGGAAGGTCGCTGATGCCCTTCAGTTCGCCCACGCCCGCGCCGATGTTGTCGGACAAGTCCGAGGACCAGCGCGAGAGTTCGCCCACGACGCCGAGCGGTCGGTAACGGATGAACAGCATGATGTTGACGGCTGCCAGCGCGATGCCGCCGATCAGCGGCGTCCACTCGCGCCGGAAGACGGTCCGGGCCAGCGAGGCGAGGACGCCGTCCGACTCCGCTTGCGCCGGGGTGGCGCCCCTGATCGGGATCGCCGCCATCGAGGCGTAGGGCCCTCGGCGCTCCCACCAGGCGATGGTGACGAGCGCGAGCACGAGCAGCGCGCCGGTGAGCACGATCGCGCCCGTGTAGCTGAGGTCCGTCGGCAGCCACGAGATGCGGTCGCTGCTGATCTGGTTGTCCCACCACCAGTTCCAGGTGCGGTTCAGCGCGTAGAGCCCGAGCAGCACGCCGCCGATCGCGACCCAGGAACCGAGGTAGCCCTCGCCCATGCGGTAGAGCGAGCCGCTGACGCAGCCGCCGGAGAGCACCATGCCGAAGCCGAAGAGCAGCCCGCCGAGCACCGTCGCGATGCCGAGCGGCAGGATGTGCGCGTCGGAGGGCAGCACGCCGCTGCCGGGGTTGGGGACGACGGTGGCCATGATCATCGCGAAGCCGACAGTGGCGACGGCGAGGCCGGCGATGATGCCGCGCAGCATCCGGCCCTGGCGCATCAGGAAGAGGTCGCGGAAGCCGGCGACGAAGCAGAAGCGGCTGCGCTGGCAGATTGCGCCGAAGGCGACACCGGCGATCCAGAACACCGGCCACGCCGCGTCCGTGCGCACGGCGAGCAGGTACACGATCACGAGGCCGACGAGGGCAAGCAGGCCCGCGGCCGTCGAGCGATCGAGTGTGCGGATGGTGGTGGGGAGGGCCGTCATGGCGGTAATGTTCACATAGTCAGGTGACTAACGCAACAATAGTCCGGCAATCAGGGGATGGCCCGGCAGCGCCGACTCCAGGGGGATTGCGGCGGCCGTTCCGGGAGTCCTGCCCGGGGTGGAGGCCGCCTCGGGCATTCGACGGTCACCCTGCCTGCGGATGCGGGAGCCCGGACGGCGGATCGCTGCTACCATCGGCGCACCGCGAAGCGGGCCGGGCGACCGGCCGGCGGTGACAGCGCGAGGAGCGAGGATGCCGAAACAATCACCCGTACCCGAGGAGTTCGACCAGCCGTTCTGGGACGCCTGCAACAATGACCGGCTCGTGATCCAGAACTGCACGGCGTGCGACCGCCTGCAACATCCGCCGGAGCCGGAGTGTTTCGCGTGCGGCTCCGCCGGCGCCCTCGAGTGGCACGGGATGAGCGGCCGCGGGCGGATCCACAGCTACGGCGTGGTCTACGACAACATCGTCGCGCTGCGCATCCCGGATCAGCCGTTCAACCTCGCCGTCATCGAACTGGACGAGGATCCGGAGATCACGCTGGTGTCCAATCTGCCGGGCATTCCGCTCGACGATGTCCCGATTGGGGCGGCCGTGACGGTGTTCTTCGAGGAGACCGCGTCGACCGGCCAGAAGATCCCCGAGTGGCAGCTCGCCGAATAGCACCCTGCCCGGCGCAGCGAGACCCCGGCCGAAAGGAATGAACGATGGCTCAGCCTAACCGTCTTGGCAGCAAAGCCCCCGAATCGCTCTTTCGCAGCGAAGAGGGACTCGGCGTCTGGGAGCACCGCGGCAAGGTCGCGGCGGTCGGCATCGGCCACTCGCCGACGGCCCGGCGCTGGGACGGGACCGCCGAGAACACGATCGGCGCCTGGAGCCTGATGGCGCTTCGCAAGGCGATCGACGACGCCGGCGTCCCGCCGGAGGAGATCGACGGCCTCGTGTTCCTGCCGACGACCACCACGGGCGCGCACTGGCCCGAAGACCGGCCGATCCCGATGGACGTCGTCAACGCCTACGAGACCACGGACGATCCCCTCGACGGTATCGCCAAGCTCAGCGACACGTGGCTGCTCAAGAACATGCCGGAGCTGACGAACGTCAAGTTCACGATGGCAGGCATGGACTGCATGTCGAACGCGCTCGCGATCGCCGCCCAGGCCGTGGGCGACGGGCTGACCAGCACCTGCCTGGTGGTGAAGGGCTGGCACAACCTCGAGGGCCGCTACAGCCACGGTGGCGTCAACGCCGAGGAGACGATCTCCGGGAACCAGAAGTGGCAAAACCCTTGGGGCTCCGCGAACTCATGGGGCACGGCCCACCAGTTCCAGCGCTACCTCTGGAAGTACGGCAAGACCAAGGACATGATGGCCCCGTTCATGGTGAACTCCAGGCGCAACGGCCTGCTGTTCCCGGAGGGCTACTGGGCCCAGCACCGCCCCGAGGAACTCACCGTCGAGGACTACCTCGAGTCGCGCTGGATCGCCAAGCCCGCCAACCTCTACGACAACGACATCCCGATCCACGCCGCGGCGGCGTACGTGCTGACCACGGCCGAGCGCGCGAAGGACATGAAGCAGAAGCCGGCCTACATCCTCAACCACGCCTCCGACCGCACGATCCAGCGCGGCCTGACCCTCCCCCTCGAGGAGGCGCAGCAGGCGTGCGCCAGCACCGGGCGCAAGCTGCTCGAAGGCGCCGGAATCAGCGCGAGCGACCTGACCTTCGAGAACATGTACGACGGGTTCAGCCTCTTCCACGTCTTCCACATGGAGGGCCTCGGCTTCGGCGGCGTGAAGGAGGGCGAGGGCCTCGACTTCTTCCAGGAGGACATCAGCATCGAGGGCCCGCACCCCGTCTCGCCCAGCGGCGGCAACGTCGGCAGTGGGCGCACCCGCTTCTGGATGCACACCGATTCGATCCAGCAGATCCAGGGCCGGGCGGGCGCGAGGCAGATCACGAAGCCCGCCGAGATCGGCGTCTCGGGCGGCCCGCTCCAGCTCTACCACGCCGACTTCGTCGTGTGGGGCGCGAGTCCCGACTAGGGCGTCGGGCGGAGGGACTGCGAGGCGTCATGGCCGATCTGCTGATCAGCTTCGATATCGACGGCACGCTCGAGACCGGCGATCCGCCGGGACCGATCACGTTCGAGATGGTGCGCCGTGCCCGGGAGCGCGGCTGCGTGATCGGCAGCTGCTCCGACCGCCCCAGATCCTCGCAGCGGGGCATCTGGAGTGCGGCGGAGATCGAGGTGGACTTCGTCTCGCTCAAGCACCGGCTCGACGACGTGCGGGAGCAGTTCGAGGCGGACCGCTACCTGCACATCGGCGACCGGGAGCTGGACCGCCAGCACGCGCAGCAGGCGGGGTTCGAGTTCCTCTGGGAGCACGAAGCCGACTCCGAGCCGTGGCTCGACTGGCTCGACGGAGCGGGCGGCTAGCGCAGCCTTTGCCTCAGTGGCCCATCGCCGCGAGGTAGCCGCGGTGGAAGCGGCGCTCGTCGTCGTGGTCCGGCTGCGGAGCCTGGCTCCTGCGCGCACGCTATGATCCGCGGGGTTGCACGTCAGTCATCCGGGGGAACTGGTGAGAAGCGGGATCTCGGTCGCATTGGCCCTGCTGCTCGCGATCGGCATCGCGGGGGGCACGGCGTCTGCGACGGGCCCGGACGCCGCGGATCGCGCGGGCGGCACCACGAACGTCCCCATGCGGGTGCTGCAGGAGTTCGACGACCCCGCGAACATCTATGTCAGCAACCGCAGCGGACGTGACTGGGTCGCACACGTAGCCGTACCGCTGGCGATCGACGACGGCGTGATCGACCCCTGGCGCTACGGGGATATCACCGTAGAACTCCCGGTGAGCGCCGTTCCGGACAGCCGTATAACCGTGAATGTGGATGTCCGCGTCTGGCAGCATGTCGACGACCCCTGGCGTCTCTACGTCAGCACCCGCGGCGAAGGGGGGTCGTGGGCCACGATGGGGACCGTCCCGCTGCCGCTGGACGACGGGTTCACGCCCCTCCGGAAATACCGGTATGACGACCTCACGGTTGAGGTTCCCTTCGCGGGGCCGGCCTCGGTCGGGCCGCCCGTCAGCTCACCCGCAACGCTCGTGTGGCTGGGCGAGATCCCGGCAGACCGCCGCGCACAGGTACGCGGCCACCTCGATCAGGTGATGACCTTCTACGCTGACCGGTACGGCCTCGCCCCCATGCCGTTCACGTTGTTCGTTGCACCCGACTCCGACACTGGAGTTGCCACCCTGCGGGATCTCAACGGCGCCAATTGGGCGCTCGGGGCGAGCGGGTACACCGGCACGACCGAAGAACACGGACTGTTCATCATCTACGACGATTTCAACTACGCGGACGCGGCTGCCTCGCCCACTACGCTTCTTGACCCCGGAGTCAGAGGTGTCCTTGTTCACGAGTACTTCCACGTTCTCCAGCGCCACCTCAGTGGGGACAGGGCCTATCTGGCGCCCCATTGGCTCGAGGAGGGAACAGCAGACTACGCCCACAGTCTCTACCTCCCAGCAGGAATCGCCGACAGGGGGTTCTCCTACTGGAGGGGGGGACGGACAACGGCCCAGCGGATGCAGGGAGCCGCCTTCGCCGGCCTTCCCCTCAGTTCTCTGGAGACGGGGAGTGCGTTCTGGGACCTCAAGCGTCCCGGCACGCACCCCGGCTACGACCTCGGCCTGCTTGCGGTTCGCTGGCTGGCGGAACACGCAGGGGAAGACTCGTACATCGACTTCTGGAGGGAGTTGCAGGACAGCGAAACATGGCAGGATGCGTTCCGCGCCGCCTTCGGCATGACCACGACGTCCTTCTACGCCGCGTTTGAGGAGTACCGGCGCGCGGTCCTCCCCATGCCCCGCCGGATCCAGGGCACTGTCGTGGGACCAGCCGGTGAGCCGCTCGAGGGGGTGCGCGTCGGCATCTGGGAGAGCAACCCTGTGCCCGGCTCGAACATCAGTGTGACCGGGTATGACTCGAGGACCACGGGGGAGGATGGCCTCTTCGATCTGCAGTTCCTGGATGGCAACTTCAAGATCGTCCTCCACGTGTGGCCTCGCGGCGGCGTCCATAAGCAACTCGGCTGGTACACCGGAGATGGAATCGGAACTTGCCCCGAGGCCAGGACGGTCGTGCTCAGTGGCGCCGACGTCACGGGCATCGAAATCAGGCTTCCGGCGGCTCCCGCCGATCTGCCGGACATTCGCCCAGTGGAGAAGCGCGGGCTCGAATGCGTCCGCTAGGGTCGCTTGTCCCGGTCCTCAGTGGCCCGTCGCCGCGAGGTAGTTGCGGTGGAAGCGGCGCTCGTCGTCGTGGTCCGGCTGCCAGCCCTCGAACAGCGCTGAGCCGTCGATCGTGCGCACCGGCCGCTGCAACTCGTGCAGCAGCGGCAGGGTGTTCACGATGCGGCTCGTCAGCGTCGCCGGGTCGCCCGCGCAGAGCGCCAGCGCCGCCTCGACGAAGGTCTCCATCGGCTCCGTGCCCTCCGGCGACACGCCGACCGAGACCGAGAGCGGGGTCGCGATCGCGCCGGTCGGCGCGAGGCTGTTGACGGCGATGCCGTCCGCGTAGAGCTCCATCGCCGCGCCCGTGCAGACGCGGTCGAGGAACGCCTTCGTCCCGCCGTAGATGCACGCGCCGCCCATCGGGCTGGCCGCGCCGCCGTTGACGGGACTCGGGCGGGGTGAGGCCTGCTGCGAGGAGACGAAGAGGATCCAGCCGGCTCCGCGCTCGCGCATGCCGGGGACGACGGCCCTCGCCAGATCCCAGCCGCCCCAGACGTTGACCTGCACGCCGCGCAGGAACCACTCGGCCGTGGTCTCGGCGAACGGGATGTGCCAGTCCATGCGGAACTCACGCGGCGCCGCGGCGCTGTGCACCATGATGTCCGGCGAGCGCCCGAAGGCGGCCGCCACCTCCTCGACGACGCTGCTCTTGTCCGCCTCGAAGTCGCCGATGTCGGCGCGCACGGCGATCGC
The DNA here is from genome assembly GCA_965261685.1 of Dehalococcoidia bacterium. GTDB lineage: Bacteria > Chloroflexota > Dehalococcoidia > UBA2979 > UBA2979 > VXMT01. The sequence continues at coordinate 112,287 of CBDHDI010000028.1, read as the reverse complement.
CTCGCCGCCGATCCCGGCGATCTGCGCGAGGCCTTCCTCGAGCGTGCCTGAGAGGTCCGTGCGCCGGGTCGCCTCGTTGCGGCCGATCAGGGCGACGCGTGCGCCCTCGGCGGCCATGCGCAGCGCGATCGCCTGCCCGATGCCGCGGCTCGCTCCCGTGATCAGGGCGATGCGCCCCTCCAGTTCCTGAGTCACGAGCGAACTCCTCTCCTGGTCGCGATCGCTCGATGCGGCGTGCTACCTCGCCGGCACCGCCGGGCGCGCCGTCGTGTGCGTCACGCCGCCGTCGGAGAGCAGGCTGTGCCCGGTCACGTAGGCGGAGAGCCGCGAGGCGAAGAAGACGGCGAGGCCGCCCGTCTCCAGCGGGTCGCCGAGGCGCGCGAGCGGCGGGGCCTTCGCGGCCGCCTCGCGGAACGCGACCGTCGCCGGGTCCGTGTTCGCCGCCGCCCGCTCGGTGAGGTGCGTGCCGGGCACGATGCAATTGACCCGAATGCCGTGCGGCGCCAGCTCCATCGCGAGCGTCTTCGTCATGTGGATCACGCCCGCCTTCGCCGCCCCGTAGGCGACGATGTTCGGCGCGCCGACGATGCCGCTCGAGGAGGCGATCGTGACGATCCTGCCCGGCGTGCCGCGCTCGACCATGCTCCTCGCCTCCGCCTGGCAGCAGAGGAACGAGCTCGTCAGGTTCTGATCGACGATGTCGTTCCAGAGCTCGGGCGTGTAGTCGAGGAACGGCGCGAGGCCGGTCGGGTTGCCGACGTTGTTGACCGCCACGTCGAGGCCGCCGAGGCGCGCCACGACCTCCTCGACCATCGCGTTGACCTGATCCGCGTCGCGCACGTTCGCGACGATGACCTCGGCCTGGCGGCCGAGCGCCTCGATCTCCCGGGCCGTGGCCGTGGCGGTCTCCTCGTCGAGGTCCGCGATCGCGATGTGGCAGCCGGCGCGGGCGAGCTGGAGCGCGCAGCCCTTGCCGATGCCGCGCGCGCCTCCCGTGACGAGCGCCACCTCGTCGACGAGTCCGAGCTGTTCGGGGTCCATCTGAAACGCCATACCGCACCTCCCGGCTGCCACTGTAGCGCGTGCGCATGCGTGCCCGTGGTAGTCATCCCGCTAGCGGCGCGCGCAAACTGTCCCGGACTCCCGGCGGCAGCCAGTGCACGCGGCATCGTCGGCGCAGTACCGTAGGCCCGCGAGGAAGTGAGGCCGACCCACCATGCCGAACAACAGCACACCGATCATCGACTGTCAGGTGCACGCCTACGAGCGCAACAGCCCGGAGAACCCTTGGGTTGGCGAGCTGACGGGGCCCGAGGAGGTCACCGGCGACCAGATGGTCGAAGCGATGGACGAGGTAGGCGTCGACGGCGCCCTGCTGATCTCGCCCTACCGCATCTACGGCTACGACGGGAGCTACGCGCTAGCGATGGGGGCCCGGTATCCGGACCGGTTCGGGCTGATCAGGCCCTTCGACCCCCTCTCGGAGACGGTCGGGGCGGAAGTCGAGGAGTGGACGGCCAACCCCGGCGTGGTCGGCGCCCGGATCGTGCTCAGGTACGTGGAGATCGCAGCCGACCATCCCGGTCTCGATCAGGTGATGGAGGCGGGGGCGGCGGCGGGCATTCCGGTCAACGTGCTGTGCACCGAGAAGGTGCCGCTCTTCCGCGAAATTGCGCGGCGGCACCCGAACACGCAGCTGGTGATCGATCACCTCGGCCTGACGCAGCCGCATCACCCCCCGCCGCCCGACGAGCCATGGGCCGACCTCGACGAGGTGCTGACGCTGGCCCAATTCGAGCACGTGGCGATCAAGGTCTCCGGGGCCTGCACGCTGGCGCACGAGCCGTTCCCGTACGCGGACATCTGGGAGCCGCTCAGCCGCGTGTTCGAGGCGTTCGGGTTCGATCGCTGTCTGTGGGGCACGGACTGGACGCGGGCGGTAAACCTGCTCACCTACGAGCAAGGCGTGGAGGCGTTTCGCGTGACCGACCAGCTCTCGGATGGCGAACGCGCGGCGCTGATGGGCGGCACCCTGGAGCGCATCTACGGCTGGTCCCCGGGCGGGGCCGCGGAGGGGTAGCCAGGACGCCTGAGGGGGTCTGCTGTCCACGGTTGGTAGGCCTACGTGGACTTCATGCAGAAGCTTCCGGCCGACGGCGGGGCCACCCTCTGCCGTCTTGTGCCCGGTCGCTGGCGTCCACTAACCGGCACCGAGCCGTTGGTCCTTTACCCCACAGGTGTACCCGTCCACGGCGCCGACGGAGGCAAACTCCCCGGCCGGCGGCGAGGCCTGGCCGTGGACTGGAGCCACCGTATCGGTTAGGGCAGTGTTCTGGCCCTTCGTGCACTAACATTGAGGCTTGATTCTGAAGTAAGTAATTCTTCTCAAGAACGCCGTCTCAGTTAACTCCGACTCGCTCAACGTGGTGAAGTGGATCGGAACGCCTTGGAAGGAAGGTGACAATTGCGCATCTATCTCATCATGGTGTTCTGCTATCCGTTCGAGGCTAGAACCGGGGTGCACCAATAGAATGTCGATGTCGCCTGGTTGGCAGGAGATCAAAGCAGAACCGAACAAATACACTTGGCTGAAGTCGTTGAATACACCTACATTATCGTGCAGTAGCTTTCCAGCATTGATACTCATCGCATGTTCTGCTTTGCATAGATGAAGAATTCATCTTGGTTTATTACCGTGCCCACAGCATTCGCGATGTATCTCCTAGCATCATCGCTTACCGGAGCCTTGTTCCACATATGGAGATTGACCGCGATTTGGTCCTCCCGGAGCTGCTGGGCGTCGGACGACGAAAACACGTACGAGTAGAAGAATTTGACGTGATGTCGGTCATTTATTGTCAACTCCGACAGGCGGGTAGGGTCATCGAAGCGGTACTCGAATCCGTTCCTTGTCAGCCATCTGAGCATGAATACAAGATCCCGTGTACGAACGTCTGTTCTTCGAGGTGTGAAAAATTTTCCTGTCCAGAATACTTGCTGGACATGCGGTATGTCGAGAAGACTCATGGTCACGATACCGTCACCTTCAACATACGTTACAGACTGGTCAGATTCGAGCTCCAGTGATACGACGGAGTCGTTGGACACTAGTCGTGAGATAAAATTCTCAAGCGCCGCCAGATTGGGTACGGGGTGCTCGTGGATCGATTCCTCAATTCCGAATATAGACAGTATATCTCTGGGAAAAAGTGCTGAACGAGGTGTGTCCGGCAATCCTCTCGTAGTCACGAATTCGCGCGCATGATTAAGGAAGGCAGTAATGATATTCCAGTTATCCCGATGGAATAAGCGCTTAGAATCACTCAACATGAGTTCCAATTTACGGTTATTGGCTACCAGTTCGCCTTCGAACCTGTCCCAGAGTGCGTGGCGTGCTTCTGAAGATTCCAGATCGCCGTCAGGACCGTAGAGGTCAAAGATGCCCCCATTCCTCTCGAGCAGCGGAACCACGTCATTGCGTAATTCTTCGAACGACGTGTAGTTCCGCGAAAAGCGTTGGCGCATCTCCCGCTCCCGGTCTTCCTTCCAGGACCGGAGTGTCGGGATTGTACTGCTGTTACGCGTGGCGTCGATTTCGGTGTGGCAGTCCTTGCAAAGCAATATCATGTTCTCGAAGGAGGGGTCACCACCGTCGGCGTTAGCTACGATATGAGCCATTTCCCCGAGATTGACGTCCGCATCCGAGATTAGCTTGGCCTCGCACTCCGGGTTCATGCAATAGCCGAAGGCCTCTGCCCAGAGTCTTCTCTGGACGGGCCGTGGTACAGGGAGCCTCGTGGCCATGGAGCATCTTCCGACGGGACAAACTAACGCAGGTGATGTAGCGATTATACTCGGCGGGTGCGGAGGGCGTGAGGCTCGCCGAGCACGGTCGCTGTAGGCGGTCGTACCTGCGTTACCATCGCCCCATCGCGCGGCGACGAGGGAGTGACGCGTGGCGAGCATCGGCAGACGGGTGCTGAGCAGCACTGGGATCGAGGTGGCCGAGCTCGGGCTCGGGGCGATGGACACGCCCACGTCGAAGGAAGGCCCGTCACCTTCAAGGCCGCACTCGACGCTCCTGTCGCTCCCTGGTGCGGGCCGTCCGCGACCTCGTGAAGATGCTCGACGAGGAGATGGACGGTGTGGCACGCGAGGAGCGCCAGAAGCTGGAGACCGTTGAGGATGAGCTGTCCGATGTGCGCCGCCGGATGGACCGGCTCTGGCACGCCGTGGAGACATCCGATCTGGAGATCAACGACATCCTCCCCCGCATCCGGCAGCACCAAGAGCGTCAGGAGCGCCTGGAGACAGCCGCTCAGAACGCGCGGACTGCGCTGTCGGAGCGCCGTGCGGTGCTGGACAGCGTGAAGACGATCCCGGCCTACGCGCAGGAGATGAGCGAATTCCTCGCCGCGGGACCATCTGACGTCCAGTCTGGTAGGCCCGGGAGGGATCGAACCTCCGACCGATGGATTAAAAGTCCACTGCTCTACCACTGAGCTACGGGCCCGATCGCATTGAACCCGCCCCCGGCGGGGCATGTCCACCCGCGCCGTCCCTCCGCACAGCGCCAGACGGGCGTTGGAGGCGAGGCGAGTCCTCGTCACGCTGTCCGGGCTCAGAGGTGAATGCGTGAAAGGACGGTGTGCGATGGCGGTCAACGAGGGCGGGCAGCCGCTGGGGAAGCCGGCGGGCAGCGTGCGCGCCTATCTCGCGATGGGGATCGTCGGCTCGTTCGCGCTGACCCACGCGGCGGCGGCCGGCTGGCTGCTGCAGCTCGGGCGCATCGAGGCGGCGATCGGGCTGCTCGGCGCGCTCGCGCTCGAGGCGGGGACCGTGACCGGGTTCTACTTCGGCAGCCGCAGCGGGAAGACGGACGGCGGTAGCGCGTGAGCGTCGCGCCTCAGGCCTCGGGCGTCGTGCCGTCGGTGGCCAGCCCGTGCGCGCGCAGCAGCGCCGCGTCGCCGAGGATCGCGGCTGCCGCTCCGTCGGCGACGATCCGGCCTGCCTCCAGCACCACCGCGCGCGTGGCGAGGTCGCGGACCAACCCGAGGTCGTGCGTCGCGATCAGCTGCGTCTGCGGCAGGCCGCGCAGCAGCGCGACCAGGTCGGCGCGAGCGCCGGGCGCGAGCGAGGCGGCGGGCTCGTCGAGCGCGAGGATCGCGGGCCGCATCGAGAGCACCGTGGCGATCGCGATGCGCTTCTTCTCGCCGAGGCTGAGGCGGTGCGGGGTGCGCGCCTCGTAGCCGCTCATCCCCACCTCGGCGAGGGCGGCCCGCGCCCGCCGCAGCACCTCGTTCTCGACCAGCCCCTGGTGCAGCGGCCCGTAGGCGACGTCGTCGAGCACGGTCGGCGAGAAGAGCTGGTCGTCCGGGTTCGAGAAGAGCAGCCCGACCTGCGCCCGGATCGCGGCGAGGCTCGAGTCCTCCAGCCGTTGGCCGCGCACCTCGATCACGCCCTCGCCGCGCAGCAGCCCGTTGATTTGCAGCAGCAGCGTCGACTTGCCTGCGCCGTTCGGGCCGAGCAGCGCGACCCGCTCGCCGGCGCTGACATCGAGGTCGATGCCATCGAGACCCGGCGTGCCGTCCGGGTAGGCGTAGCGGACGCCGCGCAGCGCGAGCTCCGGCGTGGCGACCGGCTCCGCGGCCGTCACAGCCGCACCGCGATCTGCACGGCGTAGGCGAAGAGCACGAGCGCTGCCGCGACGGCGACGGCCCCGGCGCTCAGGGGCGGCGCGGCGAGGAAGCGCGGCTCGCCGTCGTAGCCGCGCGCGCGCATTGCCGCGTGCACGCGCTCACTGCGCTCGAGCGAGCGCACGAACAGCGTGCCGACGAGGTGACCGGCCACGCGCGCCCGCCAGCGCAGGCCGCCGCCCGCGCGCTGACCCGCGATGGCGCCGCTGCGGCTTGCGCGCGCCTGCAGCATCCGCGAGGCCTCGTCGCCGACGACGAACAGGTAGCGGTAGGCGAACTCGACGGTCGCGACAAGGATCTTCGGGACGCGCAGCGCGCGCAGACCGCGCAGCAGGTCCGGCTGCGTCGTCGTCGCCGTCAGCACGACGGCGATCACCACGGAGAGCCACGACTTGCCGAGGATCGTGAGCACGGCGACGGCGCCCTCGTCGCTGATCGACCAGCCGAGCAGCGGCAGCGTCGCGATCGTCTCGCCGGGCCGGGTGAACAGCAGTGGCAGCGTCACGAGCAGGAACGGCGCGGCGATCAGCGAGCGCCGCAGCACGAGCAGGGGCGGCAGCTTCGCGGCGGCGACGACCGCGCCCGTCGCAAGCGCGAGCAGTGCGAGGGCGAGCGCGTCGCCCTCGCGGGTCAGCGTGACGGCGAAGATGCAGGCGAGCGCGGCGAGCAGCTTGAGCCCCGCATCGGCGCGGTGCACGGGGCTGTCGCGCGCCTCGTAGCGCTCGATGAGCGCGTGCAGGGCCACGCTGACGGATCCGCCGCCCGGCGGGCTACGACGGCCCGCTCGAGGCCACGTCCACCGTGTCGCGCCGCCCGCGGCGGGTCGAGCGCGCACGCAGGGCCCAGCCGGCCAGCAGCGCGATCGCCGCGACCACCAGCACTCCGGTCACGCCCGCGAGGACCGTCGAGAGCGTCTCGTCCTCGACGCCGGGAATCGTGTAGTCCGGCAGCAGCGAAATCCTCGCGTCCTGCGCCTGCTCGGCGAAGCCCGCGTCCTCGGCGACGCGCTCGAGGCCGTCCGGCTGGGCCGAGGCGTTCGGCGCCAGCGCGAAGACGACGAGCAGCGCGAGCGCGATCCCGCCGGCCAGCAGCGCGAGGTTGCGGTGACGCATCGCTACGCTCCCACCCGCGCCGGGCGCGTGAGCAGGTCCGGCCTCGCCGCGCGCACTAGGGCGAGCGCGCCGAGCGTGATCGCGCCCTCGCCGATGCCGATCAGCGCGTGCACGCCGACCAGCGCGGGCAGCGCGACGCCGAGGGGCGACGTCCCGGAGACGGCGAGCTGCAGCCCCGTCGCAACGGCGGCGGCCTCGACGGAGAGCCAGGCCGCGGTGAAGGCGGCGACGGCGGGTACGGCCGGGTGCAGGCGACCGAGCGGCGAGAGCCCTCGATAGATGATCCAGGTGACGAGCACCGTGAGCACGGCCATGTTGAGCGTGTTGACGCCGAGCGCGGCCAGTCCGCCGTCCTGGAAGAGCAGCGCCTGCAGCGCCACCACCGCGGTCATCACGATGATCGCCGCCCACGGCCCCAGCAGGATCGCCGCGAGGGCGCCGCCCAGCAGGTGCCCCGAGGTGCCGCCAGCGACGGGGAAGTTGACCATCTGCGCGGCGAAGATGAATGCGGCCGCCACGCCCATCAGCGGAACGGCGCGCTCATCGAGGCTGCGGTCCGCGCGCCGCGCGGCGAAGGCGATCAGGCCCGCGGCGGCGACCCAGCCGGCGGCGGCGACGGGCGCGCTGACGAAGCCGTCCGGGATGTGCAGCGCGGGCTCCACCGCGGCGTTAAGCGTGGCGGTCGTGTCGATGCTAGTCATCGCTCGCCCCTCCCTCGCCGCCGGCCGCCGGACCGCAGTCCGCGCAGAGTCCGGGGATCGCCAGGTGGCGGATGTCGGCCTCGAAGCCCGCGCGCTCGCGGATCTCAGCCTCCGCGACCTGTAGCGAGGAGAGATCGACTTCCTCGGTGGTGCCGCAGTCGCGGCATTCGAGGTGGTGGTGCGTCGTGTCCGGGTCGTTCCACTCGAAGACGGAGATCCCGGAGGCGCCTCGCAGCTCCGAGGTGAGCTGCAGCCCGGTCGAGGTTTCGAGCGTGCGGTAGACGGTCGAGAGCGAGATGTCGGCGTGGGGGTCGTCGTCGCGGACGCGCTCGAGGATCTGTTCGGCGCTCTGGTGGTCGCTGGCGTGGCGCAGCGCGCTGAGGATCTTGGCGCGCTGGATCGTCAGCCTGCGTCCCCGCTCGCGGACGGCCTGGGCGATCTCGGGCTCGCAGCTCACGGTAGCCTCCTGCGAATCTTCGCAGCAGCATTGTAGCGCAACAGGGAGTGGTTGGGGGACGATCCGCTGCCTGTCGGGCGCGCTGCACCGGAACGCGCGATGCGCGGATGTTCAGCTCAAGGGGGGCTCGCGAGTGAAGGGGCTGATCACGGTAACGGCGTCAAAGCGTTGGCCCTCGTTTAGGTCCGCCGTCAGCAGGGACGTACAGCCGCTCCGCAGGGCGGCGGTAACGATCAGGGCGTCCCAGTGCGAGAGCTGCCACGATACGGCCATCTCCAGGGCGTCCCGGATCAGGTTGGCGTCGATCGGCTGCGGGTTCCAGGCCATCAGCCTCTCAATGTCGGCACGGGCATCGGCAGGCAACAGACCGGGCGTGAGCCGGTCTGTGACCGTGACGTAGTACTCATTCAGTACCTGGGCGCTCAGGCGTCCCTCGCGGGACGACCACAGGTGCTCGATCCAGGCGCGTGCCTGCTGCTGCTTGCCCGGATCACGAGTGTCTCGCGCGTAAACAAAGACGTTCGTGTCAACGAAGACGCTCACCGCTGGTGCAGTTCTTCGCGCGACGGATAGCCGCCAGACCCGGAGCTCAGATCCCCAGGCTGTTGTGCGAGGTAGGAGCGCCGAGCCTGCTCATCGCGATCGTCGTGATCCATGTGCTCCCTGAGCAGGCCCGCCACGAACCGCGAGACGCTGGTGTCTTGCCGGGCCGCTTCGATCCGGGCCCAGTCAGCGGTCTCGTCGTCCAGGGTGATGGTTACGTTCCTCACGCGTTCACTGTAGCCGCCGCCGCCTCGCGAGAATCCGCCGCGTCAGCGCGCGCAACTGCGCGGCCAATGGCGTGATCACGCACCATCGCGACCGCAAGACTTGATCGCAAAGATCGACGCCGCGCCGTCGGCTCGGCCGGCGGCGCGGGTGCATACTGGGGACGACCCGATCGGGTGGTGGCGCCCGGGCGCGAGGAGGCGCGACATGCCGTTGCGCACAGGACTCGAACGCCGGGCCACGGCATGGGTCGACGCTGGAATCCTCTCCGCCGATCAGCGGCAGGAGCTCCTCGAGTTCGAAGAGGCGGCCGCCGGCCAGGGCCGTAGACACAGGCTGATTACGATCCTGGCGGTCCTCGGGGCCGCACTCGTCTTCCTCGGGTTCGTGCTCGTGATCTCGCAGAACTGGGATCAAATCGGGAAGCTGCCGAAGCTGATCGTGGGGATCGCGCTGCTGATCGCCTGCCTCAGCGGCGGGTACTGGCTACGCAACGGACCGCTCGGGCTCGTGCGAACCGGCGAGGCGGTGCTGCTGCTCGGCACGGGCGTCTTGCTCGGCGACCTCGCGCTGATCAGCCAGCAGTACCACTTCGCATTCAATCCCGCGCCGCTGCTCTTGCCGGTGCTTGGCTCTGCGATCGCGTTCGGCTTCCTCTTCGCCTCGCGCAGTTTCGCCTTCGTCGCGGCCGTGCTGCTCGCGCTCTGGCTGATCATGGAGAGCCAGCGAGGCGGCTCCCCGCTCGAAGCCGAGGCCGAGACGATCCTGCTGCTGCTGGTCGGAGCCGGCGCGTGGCTGGTCGCCCTGGGCGCACTGCAGCGGGGCGGCGCGTACGCGCCGCTCGCGCCACCCATCGAACTCGTCGGGGGGCTCCTGATCGCCGGCACGGTCTATCTGCTCGGCTTCTACCGCCACTTCGGCATCGACAACGCCGTGCCGGTCGTCCCCGCGGTCTTGCTTCTCCTTGCGCCGATGGTCCTCGTGGTTGTGACGCTGCTTGCGACCGGCTTCCGGGCCGAGGCGCGCCTCGGCTGGCCGCCGGTCCCCGATTCGCTGCGCTCGCCGCTGCTGCTCGGTCAGCTCACGCTGCTGCTGCTGCTGGCCTGGACGCTCCTGGCGGCGATCAGCCCGCGGGGCGACGCCGAGGACGCGTTCATCCTCACCACGCTCGGCTACTGGCTGGGGGCGTGCCTGCTGGCCGGCTCGATCGTCCGGCTCGGGCTCGCGTTGCGGCGGGAGTCCTGGGTCAACAGCGCGCTCGTCTTCCTCGGCCTGTTCATCGTGTCGAGGTACTTCGATCTCTTCAGCGACTACGCGCAGACCGGGGCGCTCTTCCTCGGCGCCGGCCTGCTTTGCATCGTGCTCGCCTTCCTGCTTGAGCTGAGCCGGCGCCGGCTCAGCCGCGGCATGGATGCGCCGACGGGCGGCGCCCGGGTGGGTGGCTGAGATGCGCACGCTGATCAGGCGGCGCCGGCTCGCGATCTTCGCGCTGATCGTCGGGCTCCAGGTGCTGTTGCTGCTCGGGATCATCGTCAGCGAGGAACGGCGCCAGGCGGGCGAAGAGATCGTGCTCCAGTCCCTGCCGATCGACCCGCGCGATCCGCTGCGCGGCGACTACGTGATCCTGCGCTACCGCGCCGAGCTACTGGATGAGCTGCCCGGCCCCCGGCCGCGAGCCGGCCAGCAGGTCTACGTGACCTTCGAGGATCGGGGCCGCTACTGGGAGCCGACCGCCCTCAGCACCCGGAACCTGGACCCGGACGAGTGGGGCCGGGGGCGGGTCGCGATCCGCGCTCGCGTCGTGAGCGAGGCGCCGCTCAGCGTCGAGTACCCCGATCTGGGCGAGTACTTCGTGCCCCAGGGCACTGGGGTGCTACCTCAGCCGCCGGACGTCCATATCGCGGTCTCCCGGGACGGCGTCGCGCGCATCAGGTATCTCGAGGTCGACGGGGAGCGCTGGCCGCCGAACTGACACGGCTGGAGCGCGCTCGCCCCGTTCCGCCACGTGCGCCTGGCGCCACGCCGCACGCCGAGGCCGTGGCGCCACGGCCTGCGACCTCGGGTCCGTGCGGCCCGGCGACTGCGCGGTCAAGGGTGCGATCACGTACCATCGCGACCGCAAGAGGAAAGCGGGGTTCCGATGGCCATGATCAACGGCGAAACGATTATCGCGCGCGCGCTCAAGACGCAGGGTGTCGAGACCATCTTCGGCGTGGTCGGCATCCCGGTCAGCGGCATCGCCACCGCCGCCCAGCACGAGGGCATCCGCTACTACGGGATGCGCCACGAGATGCCCGCCACCTACGCCGGGCAGGCCACCGGCTACCTCAACGGCCGCATCGGCGTCAGCCTCGTGGTCTCCGGGCCGGGCGCGCTCAACGCCGTCGGCGCCTTCGCCAACGCCTGGTCCAACCGCTGGCCGCTGCTGATGCTTGGCGGCGCCTCCGATGCGACCCGCGCCGACATGGGCGACTTCCAGGAGGCCGAACAGGTCGCGGCGATGGCCCCCTACGCCAAGTACGCGCGCCGCGCCGAGAGCACCGAGCGCCTCCCGCTCTACGTCGCCGAGGCCGTCCGCAAGGCGATCAACGGCACGCCCGGCCCCTCCTACCTCGATCTGCCGGGCAACATCATCTTCGATGAGGTCGACGAGGACAGCGTCGAATGGGCCCCGCGTGTGCCGGACCCGCCGCGCCTGCGCGCCGACGACTCGGCCGTTCAGGACGCCCTCGCTGCCCTCAAGACCGCCGAGCAGCCGCTGATCGTGATCGGCAAGGGCATCGCCTTCGGCCGCGCCGAGGCGGAGATGCGCCGCTTCGTCGAGCAGACCGGCATCCCCTACCTCGCGATGCCGATGGCGCGCGGTGTGCTGCCCGACGACCACCCGCAGTCGATCGCGGCGGCGCGCAGCTTCGTGCTGAAGAACACGGACCTCGCCTTCCTCGCCGCGGCGCGCCTCAACTGGATGCTGCACTTCGGCCAGCCGCCGCGCTGGCGTGAGGATGTGCGCGTCGTCCAGCTCGACTCCAACCCCGAGGAGATCGGCGTCAACGTGCCCACCGAGGTCGGCCTCGTCGGTGACGCGAAGGTGACGCTCGGCCAGCTGCTCGACGCGCTCGAGGAGGAGCCGTGGCAGTTCCCGCAGGACTCCGAATGGCTGCAGACCGTGCGCTCCGAGGCGCGCAAGAACCAGGATCTGGTCGACGGCATGATCGGCGCGGGCCGCGACGGCGAGCCGTTCGGCTACTACACCACGCTCGATCTGGTGAACAAGGCGGCCCCGCGCGACGCGATCTACGTCACCGAGGGTGAGGGCACGATGGCGATCGGGCGCACGCTGCTCGACAACCACGCAGCGCGCCAGCGTCTCGATGCCGGCAGCTTCGGATCGATGGGCCTCGGTCACGGCTTCGCGATCGCGGCCCAGGTCGCGCACCCGAACCAGCGCGTGATCTGCGTGCAGGGCGACTCGGCGTTCGGCTTCGCCGGCATGGAGTGCGAGGTGGCCGTGCGCCACAAGCTGCCGATCACCTGGGTGGTGGTCAACAACAACGGTATCGGCGGCACCCCCCTCGAACACTTCGAACGCGACGACCTGCCGCCGGGCGGCCTCAACCCCGGCACGCGCTACGACAAGGTGATGGAGGGCCTCGGCGGCGTCGGCTACCACTGCGAGACGCCGGAGCAGATCGAGGCGGCGCTGGCGGAGGCGCTCACCCTCGACGGCCCCTCGCTGATCCACGTCCCGATCGACCCGCAGGCGAAGCGCAAGCCGCAGGAGTTCCGCTGGCTCGCCCCGCGCTAGCCCGACACGAAGCGAAAGGACCACCGCGATGACCAACGATCCGCTGCACACCCGGCTCTGCGAGGAGTATGGCTGCGAGTACCCGATCGTCGCCTTCGCGCACACGCGCGACGTGATCGCCGCCGCCTCGAATGCCGGCGGCATCGGCGTCCTCGGCTGCAGCACGCACACGATCGAGGAGATGCGGGCCGACATCAAATGGATCAAGGAGCGCGTCGGCGACCGCCCCTTCGGCGCCGACATCACGATTCCCTCGTCCTACGTGCGCGGTAACCAGGAGGAGCTCGAGGACCAGGTCCCGCAGGGCCACCGCGACTGGGTTGAGCAGCTGATGCGCGACAACGAGATCGCGGACCCGAAGGGACCGCCGCCCGAGGACGTGCGCCTGCGCGGACTGCGTGACACGCGCACCAAGCTCGAGATCATGATGGAGGAGCGGATCCCGATCTTCGCCTCCGGCATGGGCAGCCCCGCCTTCATCCTCGACGAGATGCACGAGGCCGGCGTGAAGGTCTGGGGCCTGATCGGCCTCGCCCGCCAGGCCCGGCGTGAGATGGAGGCCGGGCTCGACCTGATCATCGCGCAGGGGCAGGACTCGGCCGGGCACACCGGGCGGATCGGCACCTTCTCGATCGTGCCCGAGGTCGTCGAGCTCGCCCGCGAGTTCGACACGCCGATCCTCGCCGCGGGCGGCATCACCACCGGCCGCCACATCGTCGCCGCGATCACGCTCGGCGCCGTCGGCGTCTGGACGGGCACGATGTGGCAGGCGACGCACGAGTCGGCGACGGAGATGTGGGCGAAGCAGAAGCTGCTGAACGCGGCCGCGCAGGACGCCTGGGTCTCGACGGCCGGCGACGGCAAGCGCTCACGCGGCGTGCGCAACCGCTACCTCGAGGCGTGGGAGTCGGGCGAGGCTCCTCAGCACCTGCCGATGCCGCTGCAAGGCCTGCTCAACAACAAGCTGCGCCAGGCGATCGCCGAGTACGAGCTGCGTGACTGGCAGGGCGTCGCCGCCGGCCAGGGCGTCGGCTTCGTGCGCGAGATCAAGCCCGTCCGCCAGGTCGTCCTCGACCTGGTCGAGGAGGCCTACGACGCGATCGAGGCGATGCAGCTCGGCTCGTAGCGCGGCGGGCCCTCACCCCTGCCCGCTTCCAGGCCCACGAGCCCAACTGCCTGAGGGTCGTGCCGTGTGCAACGGACCTCGGGGGCGTGGGGGCGGAGCCCCCCAGAGGAAGAAAAATCCGGGGTAGGTGGACGGGCGGGCGGCCTCGGCCTCATCCGCCATCGAAGGCTTCGCCCGGCGGGCGTCGGACCCCCTCACCCCCGCCCTCTCCCGCGAGGGGAGAGGGGGCCGGACCGCCCTCGAGACTGTTGCTGCGCCCTCGCAACCTCCGTGCGCCCGCTGGCCGCGCCGTCGCGCCGCTCTCCCTCACCCTAACCCGCGGGGAGAGGGGACCGGAGGGGCGTCGGGGGGTTCGGGTGCGCCCTTGAGGGCCGCGCCGCAGGCGACGGCCCATGGGGGGCGTGGGGGGCGGAGCCCCCCACAGGAAAGAAATCCGAGGGCGGGTGGGTGGGCCAGAGCGGCGCAGCGTGCTCGTTCGGGATGGGGGTGTGGGGGGCGCAGCCCCCCACGAAGGACGCGCGGCCGGCCTCGCGGCCGCGCTGGCGCCGGAGTCCCCCTCACCCTAACCCTCCCCCGCCAGGGGGAGGGGATCGGAGGGGCGGCCCGCCGCGGGCCGTCAGGGCCCCTCCGGCGGGTCCATCATCCAGCGCGCGACGCGCGGCTCGCCCTCGGTGCGGCGCCAGTCCTCGGAGTCCGGCTCGGCGGCGAGCAGGCGCTCGGCGCCGCGGATCTGGCGGCGTAGCCAGCGCAGGTCCCACATGTTCGCGCCCGCGTCGGCCAGCAGCGCCTGGTGGGCGTCGCGGTAGACCTCGAGGGCGGCTCGCAGGCGCGGATCGCCGGCCAGCGCCATCTCCGCGAGGCGGATCGCGCCGCCCGCATCGCCGCCGTCGAGCAGCTCGCGCGCCCTCGCCGCCAGCGCATCCGCGCCGGCGAGCGCGGCGACCTCGGCGTTGATCGAGGAGGGCGCGTCCGCCAGCAGTTCGGCGGTCGAGTCGAAGTGGAACCAGCCGCCGTAGGCCTCGAAGATCCCGCGCACGCCCCACGAGACCTTGCCGTAGCGTTCGTCCACCTCGAGGCCTGCCGGCAGCCGGATCTCGCGCATCAGCTCGTAGGGGTTCTTGCCCGCGTTCATCCCGCGCAGCGTCTCCTCGAGCACGTAGGCGACGGCGTCGCGCAGCCGTGTCAGCTCGCGCGCGATGTGCTCGCGGCCGGTGATCGGGTCGAAATGGCCCGTGATCAACATCTCCGGCTGCAGATCGCGCAGCATTTCGACGGTCTCGATGTAGGCGTCGGCGAAGCGGTATTTGTCGCCGCGGATCGTGTAGAGGTTCGGGAAGGTCGGGAAGAGCGGGCCGAGGATGTTGCCGCTGAACAGGATGTCGTGCTGCGGCAGATGGACGCAGGCGTTGTCGATCGTCTCCCCGCCGGGCGCGGAGTGCAGCTCGAAGCGCAGCCCGCCGAGCTCGAAGGAGTAGTCCAGGTCGAAGGCGATGTCCGGCACGACCGGCTCGGGCGCGGTGACGCGCACGCCGCGGCCGAAGAAGACCTTGTTGCGCCAGTGGCGGTAGCCGGGGATGCGCCGGTCGTCCTCCTGGCCGCGCCGCAGGTTGCGCTGCGCGATCACCTGCACGCCGTCCTCGCGGTACTCGCCGACGCCGCCGACGTGGTCGACGTGCCCCTGCGTGAGCAGGATGTAGCGCAGCGGCCCGTCGCTGACAGCCGCGAACTTGCGGTGGTGCACGGGGGCTTCGAAGTCCATCCCGGAGTTGATCAGCACGTCGCCATCCTCGGTGGTGACGAGGTAGCTGTTGCTGGTGCCGGCCGACATGTAGATGAAGGGCGTGATCGGCACGGCCGGCCCCGGCTGCGCCGTCGTCGCGATCATCTCCATCGAGCCCGGACGCTGTTCTGCCATACGACTTCGCTCCTTCGCGGTGCTGTTCAGTTGGCCCGGCGGATCTGGAGCGTGACCATCCCGCGGGCGACGAGATCGGCGTCCTCGTTGCGCACCTCGACGTCGAGGAACGCGACCTGCCGCCCGGCGCGCAGCACGCGCGCCTCGGCGGTCACTTCGCCGTCGGTCACCGCGGCGAGGTAGCTGACGTGCATGTCCGTCGTCGCGAGGCTGCGCCACGGCGGCTCGTCCTCGCCTCGCAGCGTGCGCGTGGCCGAGGCGGCGGAGGAGTCGATCAGCGTCGCGATCGCGCCACCGTGCAGCACGCGCCGCTGGCCGAAGGTGCGCAGGTCCTCGCGCATCGCGAGGCGCAGCCGCACCCAGCCGACCTGCGCGTCGTCGAGCCTGATGCCGAGCGTCTCCCAGAAGGGGACCGCGCCGACGAGATCGACGAGCCGCGGGTCGATGTCTGCGTTGCCCGGCACGCCGTCGCCTACGGCCGGCCCGCGCCGGGCACGTCGACGCGCACCGTCTCGATGAAGCCGCGCGTGCGGCCGGGCACGATCTTGCGCGACGGCCGGATCGAGGTCAGCAGGAACAGCGTCTGGCGGTCCTCGCCGCCGAGCATGCAGGCGACGCCGAGCTTCCCCTCCGGCAGATCGATGCGGTCGGCGATCTCGCCGCCCTCGCGAACGCGCAGGAACTGGTAGGTGTAGGGCGAGGCGATCCAGACCGCGCCTTCGGCGTCCAGGCAGATGCCGTCCGGCATCGCGTCGCCGACCTCGGCCCAGACGCGCTTGTTGGAGAGCCCGCCGCCGGCGTCGATGTCGAAGGCGGAGAGGCGGTTGCCGTAGGTCTCGGCGAAGATCAGCGTCCCGCCGTCGGGCGTGATCACCAGCCCGTTCGGCGACATAACCCCGTCGGCCGCGAGGTGCGTCGAACCGTCCGGGTCGACGCGGATGATCTCGGAGGTCTCCGGCGTGTTCGCCACGCCGGCCTCGCGGAAGTACTCGACGATGTGTGGGGCGAACGGCCGCAGCTCGTCGGGCCGCGGGCTGTCGGGCGGGCCGCGCCGGCCGAGGCTGCTCACATATGCCCGCCCCGAGGCGTCCACGACCATGTCGTTGGGGTTCTCGGAGACGAGTCCGCTGAGGTCGGCGTACTCGCTGAGCGCGCCGTCCGCGATGCGCATCAGGCGCTTCCCGGTCATGTTGACGACGATCGCGCTGCCGTCGTCGAGGAAGCCGAGGCCGGAGGGGCGGAAGAAGCACTCCGCGACGACATCCGGTTCGCCGTCGGGCGTCACGGTCATCACGCGGTGCTGGTGCATCTCGGAGAACCAGAGCCGCCCGTCGTGCCAGCGCGGCCCCTCGGGGAAGAGCAGCCCGTCCAGCAGTACCGATGGCGCGTCCGCAGGCGACATCCCGACCTCCTCGCAGCGCCGTGTATGCGGCGCCAGCACGCTACGGCGCTCGCCGCCGCCCCGTCAACGCGGCGGGGAGCATCAAGAGGTCGTCGTTAGGCCGATCGTACCCAAATCGAGAGCACACTACCTACTGACGAGATGGCGCCGTTCATTCCTGCAGGGTTCCGCAGTGTCCGCAGGCGACTGCGCCGCTAGGTCCGCGTCGCAGCCAGTCGCTGGATCTGCCGCAATGAAGACATCTACCGTTCCGTACGAAGTAGCAACCCTCCGCCTGGCAAGTCTGTGGATAGAAGCACTCGCGCGCGACACCCTCCCGGCAGAACACTCGCTCTGCCTCGTGGCGGCATTCAGGGCAGTTGGGATCGCTGCCGTAGTCTCGGTATTCGCCGTGTGGGGCGCAGTAGTAGGTGCAGCATGCGTTGCATGGGCCGTATCCCTCTCGTTCTGCGTCAGTGATGATGAACCGGCTGTGGTAGGGATCGGTGTACAGGTACCACTCACCCTGCATCTGATCGCAGGCCGGGCAGACGTTTGCGAGGTAGCGCCTCTCTGCAGTGTGGCTGTAGCGCCTATCCAGCATCACGCCGTGCAGTTCCACGAATGCTCTCTCGCCGTCGGTGAAGTCTTCTGCTCGTAGGTCACCAGAGTCCATGTGACCAACGGCTACCCGGACATTCTGATCGCAACTCCAGCAGTCTTTGGTTTGGATGCGAATCGTCCGGCGCGGCAGAGGTGCGTGGCACTCGGCGCATCGAGGTCGCGGACAGAGCAGATTGTGCTCGTCGGCGCGCAGGTGGCCGGATCGGAATTCATCGAGTCTTGCCTTGATCGTCAATGCTTGACTAATCGCAGCGCGTCGTCGACGCCCTGATGGTTGATCTCCAGCACGCAGATGGAACTCCACTATCTGAATACTTTGCTCAACCGCGTAAAGGTGAACCCTCTCGTTTGGGGCGTGACTGTCGACCACCTCGACAAACGTGATCGGATGACCGTCCGCGTCGCAGAGCGCGAGATCAGGAATCACGGGACCGACGCCTTGTCCGCGCACGACGGTGGCCACACCGGGCATTAGGTCGACAGGATGCCGCTCAGGGCACTCGTTGCATGTGGTGTCGACCATCAGCTCGCCGCCTATGGCTTCAACCATGTGGCGCTCGAGAATGCCGACCGCTTGCTCGTGTAGAGCGCCAGGCACTTGGGATACGCCTCGTTGTCTATTGGGGAGCATCCGTCGCATCGTGTGCGGCGCCAGCACGCTACGGCGCTCGCCGCCGCCCCGTCAACGCGGCGCGCCCCGCTCGCCCCGAGGCGCTATCCTCGCGGGCGAGGAACGGCGGAAGCGGAGGGAGCAGCCGTGAGCGAATCGAGGCGCATCGTGCTGCCCGCGCCGACGGGGCGCCCCTCGCGCGAGCACGCGCTGCCCGCCGCGCGGCCCGCATCGCTCGAGGGCGCGCGGCTGCTGCTGATCGACAACGGGCAGGTGCAGCCCTCACTGCCGCGCTATGGGCCGCTGCTCGACTGGCTCGCCGAGGACCTCGCGGCAATCGCGCCCGGCGTGACGATCGATCGCCACGACGAGGATCTGATCCAGTTCCAGGAGGACGAGCTCGCGGGCCTCCAGGCCGAGATCCTCGAGGCCGGCTACGACGGGCTGGTGATCGCGGTCTGCCACGCCGGGGTGACGGCCTCCTCGACCGTGCTCTCGCTCGCCCTCGAACGCGCCGGGCTGCCCTGCGTGCTGCTCTGCACGGCGCTCGGCGGCCCGCTCGCCGCGACGATGGCCGCGCACGACGTGCCGGGGCTCCCGACCATCGAGGTGCCGTGGCTGCGCGGCATGGACGAGCAGGCCCTCGCGGCCTCGCGCGCCGAGCGCGCGGCGGCCGTCGTCGCGGCGCTGACGACGCCGCCCGAGCGCCTCGCCGCGGCCGCGGCCAGCGACCCCGCCGTCGGCGATCCCGCCGCCGGGCTGACCGAGATCGAGGTCGAGGAGACCGACCCCAGCGCCGCGCTCTACGAGCGCTTCGAGCCGCTCCAGCTCGGCGACGGCCTGCCCGTCGTCGCGCCGACCGAGGAGCGCGTCGAGGCGATGCTCGCCGCCTCGCCGCTGCCGCCGGAGCAGACGCTGATCGGCCCGCCGATGCCGAGCGGGTCGGCGATCACGGTCCGCAACCTCGCGATCAACGCCGTGCTCGCCGGCTGCCGGCCGGAGTATTTCCCCGTGGTGCTGGCGGTGGTGCGGGCGATGGCCGCACCGGAGTACCGCTTCTTCCACACCGCGATCACGACGCACCCAGGGGGCGTCGCGATCGTCGTCAGCGGCCCGATCGCCGAGGAGCTGGGCATCGCCTCGGGGCAGGGCTGCCTCGGCCCCGGCTTCCGCGCGAACGCGACGATCGGGCGCGCCGTCAATCTGACGCTGATCAACGTCGCGCGCTCGATCCCCGGCCGCTCCAGCCTCGCGACGCACGCCTCGCCAGCGCAGTACTCCTACTGCTTCGCCGAGCGCCTCGAGGGCCATCCCTGGCAGCCGCTGCACGAGGAGCACGCCGACGCCTCGACGAGCACGGTCACCGTGCTCAAGTGCGAGGCGCCGCACAACGTGCTGAGCATGATCGGCACCAAGCCGGAGCAGATGCTCACGGCCACGGCCTCGGTCGCCGCGACACTCGGGACCAACACCTTCCGCTACCCCGGCGACCACCTGGTGATCATGAATCCCGTCGACGCGGCGAACCTGGCCGACGAGGGCTGGACGAAGGACGACGTGCGCCAGTTCCTGTTCGAGCACGCGCGCATCGACCGCCTCGAGCTTCCGGAGAAGCGTTACACGCTGTCCTCGCCCACCTGGTTCGAGCACACCGATCGCGTGCCGGTGGTGCGCACGCCCGAGGAGTTCCACGTCGTCGTCGCGGGCGGCATCGGCGCGCAGTTCATGATCGCGCCGCCGTGGGGCCTCAGCCGCGCCGTCACGCGGCCGATCGAGACCACGTAGCAGACCGCCCGGCAGGCCGTCGGTAGCAAGGGGAGGCCGCATGGAGATCGGCATCGGCGTCAAGTTCAAGCGCTCCCCGGACTCGCCTCGGAGCTGGTCCGAGGTCTACGAGGAGTGGATCGCCTACGCGCGCGCCGCCGACCGCCTCGGCTACGACTTCATCGTCGTGCCGGAGCACCACTCGGTCGCGATCGGCTACAACCCGACGCCCTTCCTCACGCTGACCGCGCTCGCGCGCGAGACGGAGCAGATCCGCCTCGCGACGCAGCCGCTGCTGCTCCCGCTCTACCACCCCGTGCACGTCGCCGAGCAGCTCGCCGTCCTCGATCTGCTCTCCAACGGGCGCGCGATGCTCGGCATCGGCGTCGGCTACCGCGAGGGCGACTTCGAGGCGTTCGGCGTGCCGCGCCGCGAGCGCGGCGACCGCACGGACGAGGCGCTGACGATCCTGCTCGGCGCACTCAGGGAGCGAGGCTTCAGCCACCAGGGGCGCTACCACAGCGTGAGCGCTGTCGATCTCATCCCGCCGCCGATCCAGCAGCCGCACCCGAAGGTCTACGTCACCGCGCGCAGCCGCCCGGCGCTCGCGCGGGCCGTGCGTTTCGGCCTCGGCGTCAACACGCTGCACCGCGAGGCGATCGGTCGCGGCGTCTATGCCGACTACTGCCGGCTCGCCGGTGAGGCGGGCGCGGACGCGGCGGCGCTCGACTTCACGATCGTGCGCAACGGCTACATCGCAGCGGACGCCGCCGAGGCGATCCGCATCGGCGCGCCGTTCATCGAGGGCCGCACGACGTACATGGCCGCCGGCGAGTTCGCCGGGCGCGACGAGTCCCCTCGCGACGTCACGCAGGTGGCGGCGGACTCGGGCGCCTCGTTCGCGACCGAGGGCGAGCTGATCGGCACGCCCGCGATGTGGATCGAGGCGATGCAGGCGGACATCGAGGCGCTGTCCGGCCCGATCCCGTTCACGGGCTGGACGCTCGGCATCCGCCCGGAGGGCATGTCCCTCGAGGACGGCCTCACGGCCCTTGAGCTGTTCGCCGCGGAAGTGCTGCCCTGGGCGCACGCGCAGGAGCCGCGCTGACGCGCACCTGAGCGCCGCCGCGCTGGGTACCTGTCGAGGGGGGCTATCATGCGCGGGCGAGCCCCGACGGGCTCGCCCCGGCGAGAGGAGAGCGCAATGGCAGGAGCACTGGACGGCATTCGCGTCGTCGACTTCGGGCACTACATCGCGGGGCCGCTCGCGGGAATGCTGCTCGCGGACCAGGGCGCCGACGTGGTCAAGATCGACCCGCCCGGCGGCCCGCGCTGGAAGACACTCGGCAACGCCACCTGGAACCGGGGCAAGCACAGCATCACGCTCGACCTCAAGGACGAGGCCGACCTCGAGAGCGCGCGACGCCTCGTCGCCAGCGCCGATGTGCTGGTCGAGAACTTCCGCCCCGGCGTGATGGACCGCCTCGGCCTCGGCGCGGACGCGATGATCGAGGCCAACCCGCGGCTGGTCTACTGCTCGATCCCCGGCTTCGCCGCCGACGACCCGAGGGCGGGCATGGCCGCCTGGGAGGGCGTTCTCGGTGCGGCGACCGCGACCTACACGACGGCAGGCGACGGCCTCGCCTCCGCCGACAACCCCGTGCTCACGGCCGTGCCGATCTCCTCCTCCTACGGCGCCTTCCTCGGCGTCGTCTCGATCGCGATGGCGCTCAACGCGCGCGAGCGCGACGGGGCCGGGCAGCGCATCGAGGTGCCGCTCTTCGACGCCACCTTCACGGCGATCGGGTCGCGCGGCCTCCACGTGCACGACCTCTCGAAGCGCTCGCCGGAGCGCGCCGACGGCTGGGTGCGCCAGTACGAGTGCAGCGACGGCCGCTGGGTCCAGTTCCACGCCGCCAACCAGCGCTTCATCGAGCGCTTCATCGACAGGGCCGGCATCGGCGCCTGGCGCGAGGAGGGCCTGCACCTCAGCGAGGAGGTCGCGCAGGACCCGGATCTGAGCGCGGAGCTGCTGCGGCGTATGATGGCGCTGTTCAAGACGCGCACGGCGAAGGAGTGGGAGGACCTCGTCAACGACGCCCTCGTCTGCTGCTCGATCGTCTACGAGTCCAGCGAGTGGATGCGTCACGAGCACGCCCGCACCTCGAAGCAGGTGATCGAGGTCGAGGATCCCGAGTACGGCACGATGCTGCAGCCCGGCGTGAACCCGCGCCTCTACGCTTCGCCCGGCGCGGTCCGGCGAGGCGCCTCCATGCCCGGCGCGGACCGCGACGAGGTGCTCGGCCCCTGGCTCGAGGCCGCGCCGGAGCCGGCGCCGCTGCCGGAGACAAGGCTGCTGCGCTCCGCCCTCGAGGGCGTGAAGGTGCTCGATCTCTGCATCATCCTCGCCGGTCCCACCTGCGGGCGGACGCTCGCCGAGTTCGGGGCGGACGTCGTGAAGATCGACGACCCCAACCGCGCCGGCGGCGTGCGCATGCACAACGACGTCAACCGCGGCAAGCAGAGCATGCTGCTGGACCTCAAGACCGAGGAGGGCCGCGAGCTGTTCTGGAAGCTCGCCGAGGAAGCCGACGTGGTCGTCCAGAACCTGCGCGGCGGGCGCATCGAGGTGCTCGGCCTCGACTACGAGGAGCTGAAGACGCGCAACCCGGACGTCATCTACGCCTCGCTCAACGCCTACGGGCACGAGGGGCCGTGGGAGGAGCGCCCCGGCTGGGAGCAGCTCGCGCAGGCGGCGGCGGGCATGCAGGCCCGCTTCGGCATCGACCAGCCCTACCGCCAGGCCTTCCCGATCAACGACTACGGCACCGGGCTGATGGGCGCCTACGGCGTCGCGCTCGCCCTGCTGCACCGCCAGCGCAGCGGCGAGGGCCAGCACGTCAAGGCTGCCCTCGCCTACACCGCCTGCACGCTGCAGTCGCCGTTCTTCCAGGACTTCGAGGGCAAGGTCTGGGACGAGCCGCGAGGCCAGGACGTGCTCGGCTGGAGCCCGCTGCAGCATCTCTACCGCGCCAGCGACCGCTGGCTCTTCCTGGGCGCAACGCCCGATCTGCTGCCCGCGATCGGCGAGGTCGAGGGCCTCGAGGGCGCCGCCGGGCTGGAGGGCGACGCGCTCGAGGCCTTCCTCGCGGAGCGCATCGCGCAGCGCCCGGCGGACGAGTGGACGGAGCTGCTCACGGCAATCGGCGCGGGCGCGCAGCCGGTGCGCGGCGTGCGCGAGCTGATGACGAACGAGTGGGTCCAGGAGCACGGGCTGAGCATCACGCGCGAGCACGCGGAGATCGGCCTCGTCACCACCAACGGCCCCGCGCCGCGGCTCTCCCGGACGCCTCCCGAGCCGGGCGCGCCGGCCTCGAAGCCGGGCACCGACGCGCGCGAGGTGCTGGAGGCGCGCGGCCTCGGCGAGGACTACGAGCGCCTGCTCGCCGCGGGCGTGATCGCCGTCGACGGCGTCGTCGCGAGCTAGCGGCGACGGAAGGGAGCGGAAGCGTGCGCTACATCATCTACGGCGCAGGAGGCGTCGGCGGGACCATCGGCGGGCGCCTCTTCCACGGCGGCCACGACACCGTGCTGATCTGCCGCGGCGACCACCTGACGGCGATCCAGGAGCGCGGCATGACCCTCGTGACGCACGATCTCGGGACGGTTCAACTGCCGGTCCCCGCCGTCGGCCACCCGAGCGAGATCGAGTGGACCGAGGACGACGTCGTGATCCTCGGGATGAAGACGCAGGATACCGAGGGCGCGCTGCTCGACCTCGAGGCGTCGGCGGGCGGGATCGAGCCGCCGATCATCTGCGCGCAGAACGGGGTCGAGAACGAGCGGCGGGCGCTGCGCCGCTTCCCGCGCGTCTACGGCATGGTCGCGCGGCTGCCCGGCACCTACCTGGAGGCGGGCGTGATCGAGAACCACGCCCGGCCGGTGGGCGGCCTGCTCGACGTCGGGCGCTACCCGGAGGGCAGCGACGAGCTGATCGAGCAGGTCTCGGCCGACCTGCAGTGCTGCAACTTCGCCTCGAGGGTCGAGCCGGGGATCATGCGCTGGAAGTACGCGAAGCTGATCCGCAACCTCGCGAACGGCCTCGTCGGCTGCGTCGGTCTCGAGGCAGATGTCGCCGACTTCCGCCGCGCGCTGGCCGACGAGGCGCTGGCC
The DNA here is from genome assembly GCA_965261685.1 of Dehalococcoidia bacterium. Classification (GTDB taxonomy): domain Bacteria; phylum Chloroflexota; class Dehalococcoidia; order UBA2979; family UBA2979; genus VXMT01. The sequence continues at coordinate 88,155 of CBDHDI010000028.1, read as the reverse complement.
TGCTACGTCGCCGCGGACCTCGACTACGCGAGCCCGGCCGAGGAGGCCGAGCACCGCGACGTGGACGGCTACGTGACCGAGGCGATCGGCGACAGCCCGCGGCTCGGCAACTCGAGCTGGCAGAGCCTGATCCGCGCCACCGGCACGATCGAGACCGACTACCTCAACGGCGAGATCGTAATGATCGGCAGCGGCGCCGGCGTACCCACGCCCTACAACCGCGTCGTCCAGCGCGCCTCGGCCTGGATGGCGCGCGAGCGCAAGCAGCCCGGCGCGCTCACCGTCGAGGACCTCGATCGCATGGTCGAGCAGGAGAAGGCCGCGGCCGCGGGCTAGCTGTACTGACTACATGCCGCCGAGCAGAATCGCCCGGCTGCCGATCGGCTGGACCGGGCGGTTGTTCGTGCCGCCGCTCAACGCCAGCAGGCCGTCGACCTGCTCCCGCGAGATCGTTCGCGGCTCACGCATCACGTACCAGCTGACGCCCTCGTCGCACGGAGGGGTCGTCTTCGATCCGGCGTACTGGTAATAGGCCGCATTGCCCGGGACGTAGGCGCCTGCGTTGAGCGGGATGCCCTCGCCGACCGTCTCGCCCGCGGGCGGTGCGGCATCGAGGATTGCCTGCACGACCGCGCTGGGCTCGCCCGGCTCGAACAGCAGGCCCACGACGGCGAGATCGCCCTCGGCGTCCGCGTGGACCAGGTGCAACTCGGCGGCTAGTTCCGCGCCCTCGACCCGGTGCTCCGAGGGCGCGTGCAGGTGCGCCGACTTCAGCCCGAAGGTCCGCTCGCCCGTGTGCAGGGTGTTCCCCTCGGCGAAGTCGACGTGCACGAACATGCCGTCGTTGTGCACTGCTGACGCGTCGCTGGCGTAGGAGAAGGAGAGCGGCCCGCCGCCGCCCTGCTCGTAGCCGCGGATGTCGACCGGCGACTGCTCCTCGCCGGCGCAGGCCGCGTAGGCTTCGGACAGCGACCCCCAGTGCTCCGGCCCGCGCGGCCCGCTGTATCCCCACGCCGCCGCGGCCGATGGGGCGGCTGCGATGTCGTCGTCGTCACCGCCGCAGCCGAACAGCACTGCGGCCGCGAGACCAGCTCCGCCGAGCAAGCCCCGTCGAAGCAAGGCCCGCCTGTCGAGCGTGCGCGCGCGCCATCCCGGATGCGCGCGCTGCTCCCGGTTGGCGGTCAATGGCGGGCTCCGTCCCGGAGGGCAGGGCACCCTTGCGGCCTGCCTGGAAACAGACAGCCTACGCCTCGATCTGCGGGAGGCCCGCCTTCAGGCGCATCGCGTTGATCGTGCGGCGCAGGCCCTCGCGGAGGGAGAAGGCGGGCGCGTAGCCGATCTGCTCCGTGGTCGTCGAGAGGTCGTAGCCGGCCGAGCCGTCGCGCATGCCGGGCAGCACCTGGATATCCGCGTCCGGCATCAGTTGCTGCACGATTGCCGCCGCGTCCCGGACCAGCACGTCCTCGCCGCCGACGTTGAGCCCGGCGGGCTCGGTCCCCAGCGTCTGGCTGGCCAGCACCACCGCCCGCGCGACATCCTCGACGTAGACGAGGTTCTGCACGTCGTCGCCGTAGGGCACGACGGCGGGCTCGTCCATCGCCGGCTTCTCGATCAGCTCCGTCAGGTGCACCGCGCGGCTGCCGCGCTCGACGGTCAGCGCCTTGCCGTAGCCGTAGACGATCGAGAAGCGCAGGCCGACCGCGTCGAGCTGCCGCTCGCGGCGGTAGTTGAGGGTGAGCTGCTCGAGGAAGGTCTTGCACGCGCCGTAGAGGCGCACCGGGGCGTGGTAGTCGTCGTTGGCGACGCCCTCGCCCGAGCGCACGCTGGTCGGCCCGAAGACGGCGATCGAGCTGGCCCACACGACCTTCTCCGCGCCCGTCTCCAGCGCCGCCTCGAAGACGTGGATCGTGCCCTCGATGTTGACCTGCACGGTGCGCAGCGGGTTCAGCTCGCTGCCCGCGCCGAGCGTCGAGGCGAGGTGCACGACGCGCTCAGGCTCGGCCTCGCGGAAGATCCGCAGCAGCAGCGGCAGGTCGCGCACGTCTCCGGACACCACCCGCACGTCGTGCGGCGGCTCCCCGAGCACGTCCTCGAGGAACCCGAGGTTGGGCGCGAGGTCGTAGACGGTGACGTAGTGGCCTGCCTTCAGCAGGTCGCGCACGACGTACGCGCCGACGAAGCCCGTGCCTCCGGTGACGATGTAGCGCATCGAGGCCTCCTGTCTCGCTAGCTGCCGCGCGCCGCCGCGGCCTCGATCGGGGAGGGCGTGCGCTCATCCTCGCGGAAGCGCGGCGCGACTTCGGTTGCGAAGAGTTCGAGCGAGCGCTGGACGCGCTCGAACGGGACGCCCGGGATGGTGAAGCGCCCGAAGATGTGCTCCACGCCCTGATCGCGCAGCGCCTGCACCTGCTTCGCGACCGTGTCGGGCGAGCCGAACAGCTGCGGAACGTCGGTGCGGGAGGCCTCGCCGCTGGCGAGCTCGCGCTGCTGCCAGCGCTCCACCCAGTGCTCGTAGCCCTCGGGCACCTTGCCGTCGCGCGCGATCGGCGAGCCGACCGCCCGCAGCACGCGCAGGCTCCACGACCCGTCGATGCGATCGAGTTCCGCCTGCGCCGCCTCGTCGCTCTCGGCGACGAAGACGTTCTGCAGGCAGGGCAGGTCATGGCCCTCGGGATCGTTGCCGTGCGCACGCATCCGCTCGCGCCAGTGCGCGATCACCTGCGGCGCGCGCCCGAGGACGTCGGTCGGCCCGCCGACGATCACGGGCAGCCCGCGGCTCGCCGCGAGGTCGATGCTCGCGGGGGTGGTGCTGACGGCCTGGTAGATCGGCGGGTGCGGTTGCTGCAGCGGCTTCGGGTAGACCGCGATCGCGTCCTCGGCGGCGATGCGCGTGTATTCGCCCTCGTAGACCAGCGTCTCGCTGGTCCAGGCCTGCACCATCACGTCGAGGCTTTCGACGAAGCGCGCGCGCGCCTCGTCGATGTCGACGCCGAGGCCGGCGAACTCGCGCTGCTGGTAGCCGATGCCGACGCCGACGTCGATGCGTCCGCCGCTGAGCTGATCGACGATCGCGATCTGCTCGGCGACGCGCACGGGGTTGTGGAGCGGCAGTACGATGACCGCCGTGCCGATGCGGATGCGATCCGTGCGCGCGGCGATGTGGCTTGCCATTACCATCGTGTCGGCGAGGATGCCGTGCCGCGAGAAGTGGTGCTCGCCGAGCCAGAAGCTGTCGAGGCCGAGGCGGTCCGCCTGTACGGCGAGGTCCACCATCTGCGTGAGCACCTCGCCGTGGCTTTCGCTCTCGTGCCATGAGCCGAAGCTGAAGCCGCCGAACCGCATCCACGCCTCCCCGGCACGCGGCGCTGGCGTGCGCGCGCGTTCGGCGATGATACTCCGTGCCTGCGCCGTGCCGCCGCGCCGCCGGCCGAAAGGGGACTGCGATGGCGACCTACTTCCTGATGCTGACGATGACTCCCGAGGGCCGCGCGGCATCGCTCGATGATCCCGAGCGGCTGCTCCGCATCGAGGCTGAGATCCAGGCCGAGGGCGTCGAGACGCTGGGGCTCTACGGCGTGCTGGGCGAGTACGACTTCGTGAGCGTCGTCGAGGCGCGCGACAACGAATCGATCGCGCAGTTCTCACTCGAACTGGGAGTGCGCGCGGGCGCGCACATCACCTCGATGCCCGCGATCCCGATTGGGCGCTTCGAGCGCAACGAGCCGCGCCGTCCCGCCTCCGGCTCGACGGGCGTCGAGCTGGAGTTGCCCGAGGCCGTCGCCGGGTTCGGGGACGGCGACCCGCCGGGAGGCGCTCGCGTCTAGCCAGCCGGGCGGCGACTCGTCCTCTCGCGGCTAGCCGCCGCCGACGAGCGGCAGCGCGAGGTCGTCCCTGGACCAGGGGCTGCCTCCGTCGGCGAGCATCTCGTTCAGCTCGCGGTCGTAGAAGAACTCGCTCTCGCCGAAGGCCGGCTCCAGCTCGTCGAGCCAGCTCGCCGTCTCGCTGTAGCGGGCGAAGAAGGGGCGGCCGACCCAGTCCGGGTTGCGGCCCTGCAGCATGCGCAGCACGATCACGCGCTCGCCGGCGGCCTCGGAGACGCCGAGCACCTGCACCTTGCCGGGCGTGGCCGACATGCTCGGCCCGCGCACGGTGCGGGCGACGCCGCTGACAGAGGAGTAGGCCTCGCGGAAGATCTCCCAGCACTTGATCAGCGGCAGCTCGAAGTAGCGCTTCGCGCCCGTGTCGCGCGCGACGAACAGGTAGTAGGGGATGCAGCCGGTTTGCGCCTGTAGCCGCCACATCCGCGCGAGTGCGGCGGGGTCATCGTTGATGTGCTTGAGCAGCGGCGTCTGGGTGCGGATCTGCGTTCCCGTCTCGCGCAGCACGCGGATCGCCTCCAGCGCGGGCGGCGCCTCGACCTCCACCGGGTGGTTGAAGTGCGACATCATCGCCAGTTGGCGCCCGGAGGCGACGACGCGGCGGAACAGGTCCAGCAGCTCGTCGGCGTCGTCATCGGAAATCAGGCGCTGCGGCCAGTAGGCGAGCGCCTTCGAGCCGATGCGGATGGTCGAGATGTTCGGGGCGCGGCCCGGCTCGAGCAGCGGCTCGATGTAGCCGCGCAGGATGCGCGTCTTCATGATCAGCGGGTCGCCGCCGGTGAAGAGGATGTCGCTGACCTCGGAATGCTCCTCGACGTAGTCGCGCAGCAACTCGCCGTCGCGCATCGCGAACTTGAGGCCTTCCATGCCGACGAACTGCGGCCAGCGGAAGCAGAACGTGCAGTAGGCGTGGCAGGTCTGCCCCTGGCTGGGGAAGAACAGCACCGTCTCGCGGTACTTGTGCTGCATGCCCATCAGTGGCTTGCCGTGCAGCGTGGGCACGTTGTGCTCCATCTGGCCGGCGGGGTGCGGGTTCAGCGTGAGCCGGATCTCGTTCGCCGCCTCGCGCAGCTCGGCGTTGTCCGCGTCGCGCGCGAGCAGCGATGCGATGCGGTCGTAGTGCTCCGGCTGCAGCATCTCGCGCTGCGGGAAGGTGAGCCGGAACATCGGATCATCGGGCACGCGATCCCAGTCGATCAGGTGGTCCATGACGTAGCGGTTGGACTTGAACGGCAGCACCTGGGCGACGACGCGGACGTCCTGGCGCAGCTCCTTGGAGATGCCCTGGATCTGCGGCACCCGCTCGAAGTTGCGGATGTTGATCGCCTCGTAGGGCTCCTCGAGTATGGCTGCGGCCTCGGCGGCTGCGTCGTTGCCGGGCCTCACGGCGGCGATGGTCGGGGTGCTGGGGGGTCGTTCGATAGCCACTGAGGCCTCCTGTCGCTACGCGCACGACGCTGTACGCCGCACGACGTGCTGGTTCGGCGATACCGGAACGACCAGGATTGCCTGCCGCGGCAGGCCTACGGGGGCCGCCCCAAGTGCGCCTACGGGGTTAGCTGACGGGTTCGGCGCTTAGGTCGCCTACCGTGGCCGTCGAGGCCGCTCTGTGCCTCGGGCCGCCGGATTCACCCCTGCGGTTGGTTCCCCCGCCCCCGTCCATCCGCGAACGAGGTTCGGCTGCGTCGCGGGAACCCGTCGGCTCCTCGCAACCCCATAGGAACAGGCGGCGGCCCCACCCGTCAAGCGCCCCCGCCCGTGCGGTGTTTCGACGTGGAACCGGCCGGCTGCGGGAGCGCACGATCCGCGCACCCGTGGACTGGGCTGGCGGCGGTTGGTGGTCAGTTGGGCCGGGGCGGGTCAGCCGCCCCGGCACGAGTCGAGCAGCTCGAAGTACCGCTCCCGGCTCAACCCGGCGGTCTCGTGCCCCTATCCAGCGAGGCCGGCAACAGCGGCGGCGATCGCAGCGGCGGCAGCCATGCCGCTCAGCATCGTTCCGACGGTCCAGCGCGTCAGACGAGTTTCCATCTGGTGCATCTCGCTGCGCAGGGTTGCCAGATCGGCCTTCGTGGCGAGGTGCTCTACTGCGGCCTCGATATGCGTGACGCGCTCGCCCAGGAAGTCGGGCTGCGTGGTCATGGCGCTCCTCGTACTGACACAAGTGTAGCATCCGCAATCCACCCACACGGGCCGGTCGGCTCCCCGCCCGTGCTACCGTCCGGCCATGCCCGACTGGCCCTTCGAACCCCCGATCAGCCCGATGGAGGCGCGTGTTCGCGAGCGCCTGCCGGATCCTCCGGACTGGGCCTACGAGCCCAAGTGGGACGGCTTCCGCGCCCTCGCATGGTCCCGAGGCGCAGCGCCCGGCAGCGGGTCGCACGAGGCGCGCCTCGACAGCCGCAACCGCCGCCCGCTGCTGCGCTACTTTCCGGAGCTCGTGCCCGCCCTCGATGCGTTGCCGGGCGGCACCGTCGTCGACGCCGAGGTGCTGGTGGTGTCCGGCGACGTGAGCGACTTCGACGCCCTGCAGCAGCGCATTCACCCCGCCGCCTCGCGTATCGCGAGGCTCGCGGAGGAGATGCCCGCCTGCCTCGTCGCCTTCGACCTGCCGGCGCACAAAGGCGAGGACCTGCGCGCATTGCCCTTCGCCGCGCGCCGCGAGCGCCTCGTCGTGCTGGCCGGCGGTCTCCCTGAACCGTGGCGGCTCACGCCCTCGACCGAGGACGTGGAGACCGCCCGCCGCTGGTTCGAGGAGTTCGAGGCGGCCGGCTGCGACGGCATCGTCGCGAAGCGCCTCGACGGGCGCTACGTCGAGGGCAAGCGCGAGATGCTGAAGATCAAGCGCCGCCGCAGCGTCGACGCCGTCGTCGGCGGCTACCGGCTGCACAAGCAGGGCGACCGCCTCGGCTCGCTGCTGCTCGGGCTCTACGACGAGGCGGGCGCGCTGCACTTCGTCGGGCACACCTCGGGCTTCCCGGACGAGCAGCGGGTCGCGCTGCTGGAGCAGTTCTCGGCGCTGGCCGCCGCGGACAGCTTCGGCGAGGAGGCCCGCCGTCCCGGCGCCGAGAGCCGCTGGAGCGGCGGCCGTGACAGCTCGTGGACGCCCGTGCGGCCCGAGGTGGTGTTGGAGGTCAGCTACGACCAGATCAGCGGTGGGCGCTTTCGCCACGCCACCCGCTTCGAGCGCTTCCGCTCCGACAAGGATCCGGAGGACTGCACCCTCGAGCAGCTCTGCCGCGACGCGGGCCCCGGCTTCTCCGCGGTCGTCGCGCAGTAGCCTCCCCGCGCCGTTGCGTGGGCCCGGCGAGCGCAATCCCCCGGCTGGCGGTATCGTGCGGCGCGCGGGGCAGCGGAGGGGCCGGGCGATGGTGGACAGACCGAGCGGGCGGAAGGAGACGATGGCGCCATACCGCGTGCTCCCGGCCCCTGACGCGCTGAGCGAGCCGTACTGGGAGGCGGCCCGCCGTGAAGCGCTCGCGATCCAGCAGTGCCAGGGCTGCCTGCGCTTCCACCATCCGCCCGTCTACTTCTGCACGAACTGCCACGACCAGGATGCAGATCTCGCGTTCGTGGATGTGAGCGGACGGGGCGTCATCTACAGCCACTACATCCACCAGGACTCCGACATCCGCGCCTTTGCTGAGAAGACGCCGTACCCCGTGGTGATGGTGGAACTCGACGAGCAGACGGGGCTGTTCGTCCTCGCGAACCTGCTCGACTGCGACTACGGCGAGATCGCGTCCGGGATGCCCGTCGAGGTCGTCTTCGAGCGGGCGAGCGACGACATCGTGTTCCCGCAGTTCCGTCCCGCGCGCGAAGGCTCAGCGAGGTAGCGCCATGGCGATCGAGTTCCCACCCGGCAAGCGCCCCTGCTTCATCGGCGTCGGCTACAGTCCCTGCCACCGCTACGCCCCCCGTTCGCTCGGCAGCATCGCGTACGAGGCGGTCACGGAGGCGGTGGCTGACGCAGGCATCGAGCTGGCGCAGATCGACGGCATTTCCGTCTACCCGAATCCGCTCGGGGTCAACCGCGGGATCACGGGTCACGACATCATCCCCGCGACCTACATGATGCGGATGCTCGGCCTCCCCAACGTGCGCTGGTTCAACCAGACGAACTGGTCGATGATCGCGGTCAGCGTGATCGAGGCCGCGAACGCGCTCGCCGCCGGAGCCTGCGACTACGCCCTCGTCTACCGCGCACTCCACCATCCCGCGGGCGTCCGCTATCACGACAACCCGGCGACGACCGCAGGCGGCGAGAACCAGTTCACCGTCCCCTACGGCCACGGCGGCGGCGGGCCTCGCCAGGCGCTCCACTTCCAGCGCTACCTCGAGAAATATGGCGCGCCGCGCGAGGCGCTCGCCGACGCCGTGCTCAACGCCCACAAGAACGCCCAGCTCAACGAGAACGCCGCCTGGTACGGGCGCGAGATCACGCGCGACGACTACCTCAACGGCCGCATCATCTCCTGGCCGATGACCCTCTTCGACTACGACATGCCCGTCGACGGCTGCGGCGCCGTAATCATGACAACCGAGGACCGTGCACGCGCTGCGCCCCATCCCGGCGGTTACATCGCCGGCTACGCGATGACGCCGCACAACCTCGAGCGGGGCGGGCTCATCGAGTCGCTCGAGGATCTCTACGAGATGGACGGGCTGCACGCGGAGAACCTCTATCGCAGTGCGGGCCTGGGCCCCGAGGATGTCGACGTCCTGCACCTCTATGACGGCTTCAGCCCGATGATGTGGACGCGGATGGAGACCTTCCGCTTCTGCGGCGAGGGTGAGGCCCATGCCTGGGCGACAGCCGAGCGCCTCGCCCTGGACGGGGACCAGCCGTTCAACACATCCGGCGGTAACCTCGGCGAGGGGCGCCTGCACGGCATGGCCCACGTCGCGGAGACCGCTCGCCAGATGATGGGCACCGCCGGTCCCCGACAGATCGCCGACGCCGAGGTCGCGCTCTGCGAAGTTGGCCCGTTCGCGATGGGGGCGAGCTTCATCTGCACACGCGAATAGCGTGCGGAGGCAGGCGGCGCGTCGCCGGGAGCGGTTGGAGGAGGGTCGGGCATGGCCGGACCGCTGAGCGGCATCGTCGTCATCGAGGCCGCCAACTGGCTGGCCGCACCGAGCGCCGGCGCGCTCATGGCCGACCTCGGCGCGGACGTCGTGAAGGTGGAGCCGCCGGGCGGAGACCCCTTTCGCTTCTACGACCAGCGCGCGAGCGGCTATGACCACGACTTCGCGCTCAACTACGCGTTCGAGCTCGACAACCGCGGAAAGCGATCGATCACCGTCGATCTCGCGAGGGAGGGCGGTCCCGGCCTCGTGCGGCGGCTCTGCGAGCGCGCGGACGTGTTCCTGACCAACCTCACGCAGCCTCGGCGGGAGCGCTACGGACTCACGGACGAGGCGCTGCGCGCCGTGCGCCCGTCCATCATCTACGCCTCCCTCACCGGCTACGGAACGCGGGGCCCGGACTCCGAGCGTGCGGGCTTCGACTACTCCGCGTTCTGGGCTCGCTCCGGGGTGATGGCGGCGCTGCAGCAGCCGCCGGGCGCGCCCCCGCCGCTCAACCGGCCGGGCCAGGGCGATCACATGACAAGCCTCAACCTGCTTGCCGCCGTGCTCACCGCCCTCCGGCTTCGCGATCAGAGCGGCGAGGGGCAGTACGTGGAAGTCACCCTGCAGGGCTCCGGCATGTGGAGCATCGGTACGGACTTCTCCGCGGCGCTCGTCGCCGGCCAGGCTGCCCCGCGGCATGATCGCGAGGCTCCACCGAACCCGATCTGGAACTCGTACCAGACGAGGGATGGGCGCTGGATCGTGCTGGTGATGCTGCAACCGGACCGCTACTGGGACCAGTTCTGCTCCGCGATCGGGCGGCCGGATCTGGCGTTGGACGGACGCGGCGCGGCGGAGCGCTTCGCCGAGCAGGGCCGCGAACTGGCGGCGACGATCTCGGACACCTTCGCGGAACACGATCTCGCGTACTGGTCGCGCCGTCTCGACGAGCACGGGGTGATCTGGGCGCCGGCCGCGGAGCTGCCGGAGGTGATCGCCGACCCGCAGGTGCGGGAACTGGGCTGGATCCGGGACGTGGAGCATCGCGAAGCCGGCGTGTACCAAACGCTCGGCACCCCGTTTCACATCCGGTCCGCCGAGATCGGACCGCGCGGACCGGCGCCGGCGATCGGGCAACACACGCTCGAGGTGCTGCGCGAGTTCGGCATCGCGGACGACGAGCGCGCGCGGCTCGCGGAACTCGGCGTCTTCGGCTAATTCGCCAGGCGTCGGGGAGTGCCGCCGGGGGAGGCGGCCAGGCTACCGGCGCTTGTCGCTACGACCCGGCCGCGCGCTTCGAGGGCTGCACGCGCGGCGGTTCGCCCGGCTGCTTCGGGTAGTGCGGCGGCCAGGGTGCGTCGCCCAGCCCTCGGGCCTCGTCCGCCGCCGCCAGGGCCAGCAGGCCGTCGAGCCGGCCGGGTGGCGCCTCGACCGTCGCGCCGACGTCGCCGAGGGCGTCCCAGCGCTCCGCGAACGCCTCGAGGTCGAGCGCGTGCGGGTCGATCGTCTCGAGTTCGTCCCAGGCGAAGGGCGCGGAGACGAGGCCGGTGTGGCGCACGCTGTAGGCGCTCGCGATCGTCTTGTCGCGCGCGTTCTGGTTGTAGTCGATGAAGACGCCGTGGCGCTGCTCTTTCCACCACTCCGTCGTCGCGAGGCCCGGCCCGCGGCGCTCGACCTCGCGGGCGAGCGCGAGCGAGGCGCGCCGCACCTCGTGAAACGTCCAACGCGGCTCGATCGGGACGTAGATGTGGATGCCGCGCGAGCCGGAGGTCTTCGGGCGGCCGGCCAGTCCGTGCTCGGCGAGCACCTCGCGGCAGAGCGCGGCGACCGGGCGCGCCAGCTCGAAGTCGGCGCCCTCGGACGGATCGAGGTCGAGGCGCAGCTCGTCGGGGTGGTCGAGGTCGTCGGTGGTGACGGGCCAGCTGTGCAGGTCGAGGCAGTTGAGCTGGACCATCCAGATCACGTCCTGCAGCTCGCGCGCGACGACCATGCGGCCGGGCCGGGCGGAGGGGAAGGTGATCCAGGCGGTCTCGCGCGCGTCCTTCGGCGCGCGCTTCTGATAGAAGGGCTCGCCGCCCGCGCCGCGCGGGAAGCGCTTGAGCAGGCAGGGCCGCCCGCGGATCGCGCGCAGCACGCCGGGCGCGCAGCGCAGGTAGTGCTCCGCGACGTCGAGCTTCGTCCAGCCCCGCTCGGGGAACATCACCTTGTCCGGGCTGGACAGCCGCACTGAGACGCCCTCGGCGTCTATCAGCGTCTCCTTGCGCGCCATCGGGACGCCCTCGGCGCGCGCCTTAGAGCTGCGACTTCCAGGCGTCGATGGCGCCGCGCACGCCCAGCTCGCGCACGCTGGTGCGCAGCTTCTCGACCTCGGGCGAGAAGTGGGCGATCGCGTCGAGCTCGGCGCCGGCCCTGAGCGCGGAGCGGAAGCCCTGGATCTCCTGGATTCGGTTCGCCGTCAGCTTGTGGATCACGAGCACGTCCTTGGGCACCAGCGAGATGCGCTCCGCGTAGTCCGTGACGTAGGCGTCGAGCTGGTCCGCGGGCACCGCCTCGTTGAAGAGGCCGAGTTCGGCCGCCTCGGTGCCCGTGATGAACTCGCCTGAGGGGAAGGCGTAGCGCTTCGCGCGCTTCGGCCCGATGTGCCAGGCCCAGAAGGCCGTCACGAAGCCCGCGCCGAGGGGCAACTGCGGCCCGCTGCCGACGCGCGTCTCCTCGGCGGCGAAGGTCACGTCGCAGATGCTCGCCAGTTGCGTCGCCCCCGCGATGCAGTAGCCGTGCACCTTCGCAATGATCGGCAGCCGTATCTCCGGGATGCGCAGCCAGGTGAGCAGGCGAGTCTCGATCAGGTCGCGGTCCAGGGCAGGCGACCACTCGCGGTCGTGTTGGCGCTGCTCGCCGATCTCGTAGCCGGTCGAGAAGGCGCGGCCGGCGCCCTGGACGATGGCGACGTGCACGCCGTTGTCGTCCGCGGCCTGCTCGAGGTAGCCGACCAGCTCGTTGATGAGCGGCGTGTTCATCGCGTTGAGCCGCTCCGGCCGGTTCAGCGTCACCGTCGCGATGCGGCCCTCCACGTCGTACAGCACGAACTCGCCCATCGCCCACCTCCACTCGCTCGTCCTCGTGGGGAGTATAGCCGCGCTTCCGATCCCTCTCCCGCGACCAGGGGAGAGGGGATCGGAGGCGGGGAAAAGGGGGCCGAAGATTACGAATATTCGGAATCGGGGCTCGGTTGCACGATGCGAATACCGGGGGGGGCTACACATCGACTCAGAGTCGGCGAGGTTCGCCGTGCGCGAGAGGAGCATGACATGAGCGACTGGTCAGGCCTGAGCCGCCGGGGGTTTCTGAGAGCAGGAGCGATCGGCGTCGCCGGCGTCGCCGGAGCCGCACTCATCGGATGTACAGGCGACGACGACGACGATGCCGCCACGCCGGCCCCCGCCGCCGCAACCGCAGCCGCGGCGACCGCAACCATAGCCGCGGCGACCGCCGCGCCGACCGCGACGCCGACCGAGGCGCCGGCCGCGGCGCCGGCCGGACCGAAGTCCGGCGGCACGCTCGTCTGGGGGATGGAAAGTTGGATCAACACGACTGAACCGCATGGGGTCAACAATTGGGTGACATACCGCACGTACGATCAGCTGGCGGATAAGCTGATCGAGGCGGACCTCACGGTCCCACCCCACGGCAGGCAGCCGGACTATACCGATCCGGTGCAGCCCATAGCCATGAAGCTTGCCGAAAGCGTCGAGGTCAGCGACGACGGCACGGAGTACACCTTCAAGCTCCGCAAGGGCGCCAGGTTTCACGACGGGACCGACGTCAACGCAGAAGCTGTCAATCGCAACTATGACCGGTTCTTGAGGGAAGACTCGTGTCGTTGAGCAGCGATTCGGTCAGTAGTTAACGGAGCAGCGATTCTGTCAGTCCCCAGCCAGCGAGCAGGGGGTGACAGTGAAGCAGTCCGAAGAAGCACGACGCTACGTACTCGAAGGGGTGATGGCCGGAGATCTGCGAGCCTCGCAGGCCGCCGAGATCCTGGGCGTCAGCGAGCGACACGCGTGGCGGCTCCTCGCCGCCTACCGTGCGCGCGGAACCGCCGCGCTGGAGCACGGCAACCGCGGGCGCCGTCCGCACAACGCCGTCCCGGCCGTCGTCGCCTCGGCCGTGGTGCGCTTCGCCAGCACCCGCTACCCGGGAGCGAACCACACCCACCTCGCCGAGCTGCTCTGGGAGCACGAGGGCCTGGACGTGAGCAGTTGGACCGTCCGCCGGCTCCTGGCGCGGGCCGGCATCGCGAGTCCCCGCCGCCGCCGGCCGCCCGAGCACCGTGTCCGGCGTGAGCGGATGCCCCGCGAGGGCATGCTGCTCCAGGTCGACGGCAGCCACCACGCCTGGCTCGAGCAACGAGGCCCGCGCTTCGCCTTGCTGCTCGCCGTCGACGATGCGACCGGCGCAGCCGTGCACGCCCTCTTCCGCCCCGTCGAGGACGCGCGCGGCTACTTCCTCCTGCTGGAGGAGATCGTCCGGCGCTGCGGCATCCCGCTCGCCCTCTATAGCGACCGTCACGGCGTCTTCAAAGCCTCCTCCGACGGACGGCGGGGCCTGAAGGTCGCAACCCAATTCGCGCGGGCGATGCGGGAACTCGGGATCACCCAGATCTTCGCCCGCTCACCGCAGGCCAAGGGCCGCGTAGAACGTGCCGCAGGGACGTTCCAGGACCGCCTGGTGACCGAACTCAGCGACGCCTCGGCTTCCACCATCGCCGAGGCCCAGACCGTGCTCGAGCGCTTCCTGCCGCGCTTCAACGCCCGCTTCCGGGTCCCGGCGGCAGAGCCCGAGGTGGCCTACCGCGCGCTCGACCGCGCGCTCCCGCTCGGCTCCATCCTCGGCTTCCGGCACCCCCGCAGCGTCGCGCGCGACAACACGGTCAAGTACCGCTGGCGCACGCTCCAGCTGCTGCCCGGGCCCGAGCGGACCAGCTACGCCGGGGTGCAGGTCGAGGTGCTGGAGCGGCCGGGCGGCGAGCTCTCCGTCCTGCACCAGGGGGAGACCATCGCCTCGCGCGAGGCGCCGCCGCGCGCCGGGGTGCTGAGGGCGGCGCGCTCCGAGCTGGCCCGGAACCCGAATCACGAGCGCATCGCCTCAGGGCTCGGCTCCGGAGGAGCACCGCGGCGGCTCCCCGTGGCGCCTGCCGTCCCGGCGGTGGAGGGTGCGCCCAACGGGGCCGCCGTGAAGCCCGAGCCCGGGAGCAAGCAGCTCCGCCCACCCACGCCCCGGCAGCTCGCTCGCTGGAAGGCGATCCAGCAGGCGCAGCTGCAGGGGCTCTCGATGCGGGCGACCGCCAGGCTGCTCGGGATCTCCCGCGTCACCGTCAGCAGCTACGTCCGGGCCAACGGCGTGCCTGGACGCCGGAACGGCGCTGCGGCATCCTCCGACGGAAGCGGCGGCACTGACAAAGTCGCTGCTCTCTTGCACTGACAAAATCGCTGCTCGCCGACAAAGACTCGGACATCTACTACCCCGCGGTCGGCGGCTGGGGACATCCGCAGCTGCACGTGAATACCGACCGCGTTGAGATGGTCGACGACTACACGATCAAGATCGTCAACAATCGCTTCTTCCCTGACTTCCTGAACATCTGGGCCGCTAGTATGTTCGGCGCGTACATCGTCAGCCCGACGCAGGTCGAGAAGGTCGGGAACGAGGACTTCGCGAATCACCCCGTCGCCTCCGGTCCGTTCAAGTTTAGCGAGCGCGTCGAGGGTGATCGCCTTGTCATGGACCGCAACGAGGACTACTGGGGCGACAACGCCTTCCTCGACCGGATCGTCTTGATCCCCCGGGAGGAGCCGGCGACGCGTGTGGCGGCGCTGCAGACCGGCGAGGCCGACCTGATCTACGTGACGCCACCGGACTCGATCCCTCAGCTGCTGGATGCGGGCTTCAAGATCTCGCAGGGACCGATACCGCACGTCTGGTGGCAGCAGATCAGCACGTTCGACGAGAAGTTCAGCGATCTGCGGGTGCGGCAGGCGGTGCAGCCGGCGCTCGACAGGCAGGGGATGGCAACGGACCTGTTGCGGGACACCGTGACTCCGGCGTATGGGCCCATGGTGCCCGGCATGCCCGCGTTCGACCCGGACTTCGTGTCGTACCCCTACGACCCGGCAGAGGCGAACAAGCTCATGTCCGCGGCCGGGGTGGAGAGCATGGAGTCGACGTGGTGGTTCCCCTCTGCCGGCTCGGGCAACATTCTGCCCGTTCAGATGGCGCAGTGGATGCAGCGCAACTTCGCCGAGATCGGCTTCACGTCCCGCAAGTTGGTGTCACAGTGCACCATCCTTATCAATTGCTAGCTGGCAGCTTGCAGCAGCACCTCCTCGCCTGAAGTGACCTCGCGCCCGGGCGGGTGCAGCAGGGTCACCATCGTCATGTAGCGCCTCGCCACCGCCCACTCGTCGTGCTGCTCGCCGAGCACCGCGCCGACCAGGCGCACGACCGCGGCGCGGTTGGGGAAGATGCCGACCACGTCGGTGCGCCGGCGGATCTCGCGGTTGAGGCGCTCCTGCGGGTTGTTCGACCAGACCTGCTTCCAGTGCGCGACCGGGCAGGCCGTGAACGCCAGAATCTCCGGTGCGGCCTCATCGAGCATCGCCGCGGCCGCGGGGAAGCGCGCCTCCAGTTGCTCCACGACGCGGGCGTGCTGGGCGTGCACCGCCTCCGCCGACGGCTGCTGGAAGATCGTGCGCACGGTCGTCGCCACCAGCGCCTCGGCGCTCTTCGGCACGCGCGTGAGCAGGTTGCGCATGAAGTGCGTCCGGCAGCGCTGCCACGACGCGCCGCCGAAGACGGTCGCGATCGCCGCCCTGAGGCCCTGGTGGGCGTCGGAGGTCACGAGCTCCACGCCGGAGAGCCCGCGCGCCACCAGCCCGCGGAGAAATGAGAGCCAAGACGCCCCGTCCTCGCTCGTGCCGACGTCAATGCCCAGCACCTCACGCTTGCCGTCGGCGTTGACGGCCGTGGCGACGACGACGCTGACCTGGGCGATACGGCCCTCCTCGCGCACGCGCTGGGTGAGCGCGTCGAGCCAGAGGTAGCGGTACGGACCGCCGTCGAGCGGGCGCTCGAGGAAGCTCGTGACGACGGTGTCCAGCTCGGCGCAGATCCTCGAGACCTGGCTCTTGGAGATGCCCTCGCAGCCCAGCGAGCGCACGAGGTCGTCGACGCGCCTCGTGGAGACGCCTTCCACGTACGCCTGCTGGACCACCGCGAGCAGGGCGCGCTCGGCGCGCCTGCGCGGCTCGAGCAGGGCGGGGAAGTAGCTGCCCTGGCGCAGCTTCGGGATTTGCAGCTCGATGCTGCCGGCGCGCGTGTCCCAGCGCCTCGGCCGGTAGCCGTTGCGCCGGGTGATGCGCTCGGGGCTGCGCTCGCCGTAGGCGGCGCCGGCCTGCTCTGCGACCTCGGCCTCCATCACCGCCTCGGCGAGCACCGCGACGGCCTCACGCAAGAAGTCGAGGTCACCCCCGGCCGCCTGCTTGCGCAGCAACTCCAACAAGTTCACGCTCTCCCTGACCACCGTAGTCCTCCTTCACGTGACTGATTCCTGTGTGAAGGATGGCGCGGTGGTCTCCTACGTCCACCTCTGTGACACCACTTGCTGGGACGCTACTTCGGCTTCACCATGCAGATCGAAGCGGTGGAGTGGACTACCTTCGGCGGCATGTGGCCCGGCCTTCTTTCAGATGGCAGCCACGTCAACGGGTCGTGGGGGTCGGCCACTAACTACTTCTCGAACATCTTCGGCAACAACATCTACGAGTCGAATAGTCAGCCAGAAGGCGTCGGGGAGGAAGCCAAGGCCATCCTCGATCGGGCCCAGTTCGAGGCCGACCCGAAGGCTTCCAACGAAATGTATCGCGATGCGAACCGACTCCTCATGGAGCAGGCGTACGTCATGCCGGTCGTCCACGACTCAGCGCCCATCGCCATGCGGGACGAGGTCCAGGGCTTCGTCCACCCGGCCTGCCTGTGGGACGACTTCAGCATCGTCTGGCTGGAGGACGCGTAGATCGGCTGAACCAGGGGCGAGTCCCGGCGGCGCTCCGGCTGCGCCGGAGTCCCCCTCACCCTAACCCTCTCCCGCCAGGGGAGAGGGGATCGGAGGGCGCTGCGGCGCCCGGAATCCCCCTCTCCCTGGAGGCCGGATGGGGCGGGGCTACGGGCGGAACGCCGTCGGCGCGCCGCCGGGGCGACGCCGTTCGAGCTCCAGCACGAACTCCTCGAACCAGCGCCCCGCCGTGGTGAGGTCGACGGTCGTGCGCAGCACCGCCGCGCGGCGCGAGCGCTCGTCCCAGGGCATGCGCAGCGCGCGCACGAGCGCCTCGTGGATCGAGTCGATATCGGTCGCGCGCACGGGCAGCGCGCCCGTCAGCTGCGAGGCCGCGCCGCAAGTGTCGGAGAGCACGAGGACGCCGGGATGCTCGGCGGAGTGGACGGCCGCGAACTCCTTGGCGACGAGGTTCATGCCGTCGGCGAGCGAGGTGACGACGCAAATGTCCGCGGCCTGCAGGCCGGCGGCGACCTCGTCCGGCGGGTGTGAGGTGAGATCCAGCTCGACGGGGTGCGGCTCGCCGAAGCGCGCGTTGATGCGCTCGGCGATCTCGATCACGGCGGCGCGCTCGGCCTGGTACTCGGGCACGTTGTCACGCGAGGGCGCGGCCCACTGCACGAAGCGCGCCTCGTGCCGCCAGCGCTCGTCCCGCAGCAGCAGCCGCTCGAACGCCTCGAGGCGCTGGCGGATGCCCTTCGTGTAGTCGAGCCGGTCGACGCCGAACAGGATCTGGCGGTCGTCGCCCTCGCGCGCGAGGGGATTCGCGCCGTAGGAGGCGGCGAACTGGCGGAAGCGCTGCGGGTCGATCCCGACGGGGTGCGCGGAGACGTGCTCGCCGTGCGCGGCGGGCAGCAGCGTGCGCAGCTGGTCGCGATCGCGAGGCGTCTGCGTGCCGATCAGCTCGTAGGCGGTGAACGAGGCGGCGAGATCCTCGTAGTTGGGGATCGCCTCCCAGTGCTCGCGAGGCGGGACCGGCACATGGTGGAAGTAGCCGAGCGGCCCGCGCCAGCCGAGCCGCTGCAGCTCGCGCCCGAGCGGGATCAGCTGGTAGTCGTGCACCCAGATCAGGTCGTCGGCGCCCAGCAGCGGGACCAGCGCCCGCGCGAAGCGGCGGTTCGCGGTCAGGTAGGTCGAGTACTCGAGATGGCGGCTCGTCGCCTGATCGGCGAGACCGTGCAGGCGAGGCCAGAGCGTGCGGTTGCAGAAGCCCTCGTAGTAGTCGGCGATCTCCTGCTCGGGCAGGTCGATGGTGACGTAATCGATGTCGCTCGTGACGGTCCGCTGCGGCGGCGTGTCCGGGTCGCCGGCTCGCCCGCTCCAGCCGAACCAGAGGCCGCCGACGGCGGCGAGCGGAGGTAGCAGCGCGGAGACGAGGCCGCCCGCGGGCCAGGGCGCGCCCTCGGCGGGCGGGGGCGGCACCCGGTTCGAGGCGATGATCACGCGCCGCCGGCCGTTCATTGCTGGCCTGCCGCCTCGCGCGCGCGCTCCAGCCACTCGCGTAGCAGCGCCGCCACCGCCGGGGGTGCGATGACGTGGGCGGCCGCGGTCTCGCGCGGGCGCTCGGCGACGAGCACGCCGATGCCGCGCCCCTGGAGCGCGCGGAAGGCGTCCTCGTCCGTCTCGTCGTCGCCAAGGTAGGCGGCGGGCGCGCCGCGCGGCAGCCCGGCCAGCAGATCGCGCAGCACGGCGCCCTTGCTGCGGCCGCGGCAGCGCAGCTCGAGGCCGCCGTCGAAGCGCCGCAGGTCGAGCTCGTGCTGCTCGGCGAGGGCGCGCCAGCGCGGCTCGACGCGCGCGATCAGCGCCTCGCCCTCGCTGTCGTCGATGCCGCGTACGTGCAGCGCGAGGCTCGCGGACTTGCGTTCCAGCCGCTCCTCGGCCAGCTCGCCGGCGAGACGCCGCCACTCGGCTGCGAGCAGGGCGGCGAGCTGCGGCAGGGGCGCGTAGTCGGCGCGCCGTCCGTCCGGCAGGCGCCACTCCCAGCCGTGCACGCCGAACAGCTCCGGCAGCGGCTCGAGGTCGATCAGCGCCTCCAGCTCGACAATCGGGCGTCCGGAGACGATCGCCACGCGCGTCGCCTCGCAGGCCGCGAGCGCAGCGAGGAGCTCGCCCAGCCCGGCGGGCATGCGTGCCTCGGAGCGCTCGCTGTGGAAGGGGGCGAGCGTGCCGTCGTAGTCGAGCGCGAGCAGGCTGGGGCCGGAGGCGACGGCGCGCAGTGCGGAGCGGAGCGCGGGCTGCAGGGTCGAGGGGCCCGTGGACGGGAGTGCGCTATCGGAAGAGGTGGCAGTCATCGGGTCCAGGTGCCTCCACCACAAGGGACCGTAGCAGCCCGTGCGCGCGGGCGGCAATCGCGTTCGCGCGGCTGTTGCGCGCGTGCTGTTGCGTGTAAGGGGCCGCGCCGGTGATCTGCGCACGGGCGGGTGTCGCACCGGCGGCGAGACCGCGGGGACGGCCGGCCCGGGAAGCGGGGCGTCTCCAGCATGGTCGAGCCGCACGAGGTAGCAGTCCCGGCGCGCTCGTTCGGTCTGCTCGAGGGCGTGATCGGCGCGGAGGCGGTCGCGGCCGCCCGCGATCGTGCGGCGTCGCTGCGCGCGCGCCTCGCCGGCCGCACCGTCTGGAACATCAACTCCACGGCCACCGGCGGCGGCGTCGCGGAGATGCTGCCCTCGCTGATCGGCTACGCGCGCGACCTCGGTGTCGAGACGCGCTGGCTGGTGATCGAGGGCATCGCGCCGTTCTTCGGCCTGACCAAGCGGCTGCACCACGCCCTGCACGGGGCCGCCGGCGACGGGAGCCCGCTCGGCGACGCCGAGCGCGCCGTCTACAAGCAGGTCGCCGAGGAGAACGCCGCGGGCGTGCTCGCGCACGTCGGCCCTCGCGACATCGTGATCCTGCACGACCCGCAGACGGCCGGACTCGCGCCGCACCTGGCGCGCGCCGGGATCCCCTCGATCTGGCGCTGCCACATCGGCAGCGACGCGGTGAACGAGGAGGTCGAGCGCGGCTGGGCCTTCCTCGCGCCGTACCTCGAGCCGCTCGACGCCTTCGTCTTCACGCGGCAGGCCTACGTCCCCGCGCTCGCGTCCGGCCGCGAGGTGATGCTGATTCCGCCCTCGCTCGACCCGCTGACGGCGAAGAACGAGGACCTCGACGCCGAGACCGTGCGCGCCGTCCTCGCGCACACGGGCATGATCGCCGGTGAGCCGGGTGACGGGCCGGTGAGCTTCACCGGGCAGGACGGCTCGCCCCGTCGCGTGGAGCGGCGCGCCGAGGTGCTGCGCTCCGGCCCGCCCCCGCCTGCCGACGTGCCGCTCGCTGTGCAGGTCTCGCGCTGGGATCCGCTCAAGGATCCGCTGGGCGTGATGCACGGCTTCGCCGCCATCGCCGCCGACACCACCGCGCAGTTGGTGCTCGCCGGGCCCGACACCAGCGGCGTCGCCGACGACCCCGAGGCCGCGCACGTCCTCGAGGAGACGATCGCCGTCTGGCGCGAGTTGCCCGAGGCGGTCCGCGACCGCATCCACCTCGTCTCGCTGCCGACCGACGACGTCGAGGAGAACGCGGTCATGGTCAACGCGCTGCAGCGCCACGCCGCGGTGGTCGTGCAGAAGAGCCTGCAGGAGGGCTTCGGGCTGACCGTCACCGAGGCGCTGTGGAAGGGCCGCCCCGTGCTCGCCAGCGCCGTCGGCGGCATCCAGGACCAGATCGAGGACGGCCACGACGGCGTGCTCCTCGCAGATCCGTCAGACCTCGCTGCCTACGGTGCGAGCCTGCGCGAGCTGCTGGCGCAGCCGGAGCGCGCCGAGGCGCTGGGCCGCCAGGCCCGCGAGACGGTGCGCGAGCGCTTCCTCAGCGTCCGCCACCTCGGCCAGTACGCGGAGCTGATCGAGCGCCTCGACGGGTAGCGCCGCCGCGTTGGCTCAGGAGCTGCGCTGCTCGATCGGGACGTAGTTGCGCTTCTGCTCGCCGACGTAGATCTGGCGTGGCCGGCCGAGCTTCGCCCGCGGGTCCGCGTGGTGCTCGCGCCAGTGGGCGAGCCAGCCCGGCATCCGCCCGAGGGCGAAGAACGGCGTGAAGCCGTTCACCGGGATCCCCAGCGACTCGTAGATGATCCCGCTGTAGAAGTCGACGTTCGGGTAGAGTTGGCGCTGGACGAAGTAGTCGTCGTTCAGCGCCTGCTCCTCAAGCTCCATCGCGATCTCGAGCAGGCGCCGCGACTCGCCGAGTTCGTCCATCACCTTGTGCGCGTGATCCTTCAGGATCCTGGCGCGCGGGTCGAAGTTCTTGTAGACGCGGTGGCCGAAGCCCATCAGGCGCGTGGTGTCGTTGCTGTCCTTCGCCTTGTCCATGAAGACCTTGGCGCTGCCCTCGTTCTCGGCGATGTCGTGCAGCATCTCGATCACGGCCTGGTTCGCGCCGCCGTGGAGCGGCCCCCAGAGCGCCATGATCGCCGCCGAGGCGGAGGCGTAGATGTTCGCCCGCGAGCTGCCCACCATCCGCATGGTGCTCGTCGAGCAGTTCTGCTCGTGGTCGGCGTGCAGGATCAGCAGCGTCTCGATGGCGCGCGTGAAGGTAGGGTTGACCTCGTAGTCCTCGGTCGGCAGGCCGAACATCATGTAGAGCATGTTCTCGGCGTAGCTGAGGTCGTTGCGCGGGTAGTTGTAGGGGTGCCCCATCGCGTACTTGAAGGCGACTGCGCAGATCGTCGGCAGCTTCGCGATCAGCCGGTAGGTGGAGATCTCCACCTGCTCCGGGTCGAGCGGGTCCAGCGAGTCCGCGTAGAACGTCGAGAGCGCGCCGACCACGACCGCACTCATGGCCATCGGGTGTGCCGCCAGCGGGAACGCCCGGTACATATGCCGGATGTCCTCGTGCAGCAGCGTGTGGTTGGTGATCCGCTCCTCGAAGTGCGCGAGCTGGTCCGCCGTCGGCAGGTCGCCGTAGAGCAGCAGGTAGGTGGTCTCGAGGAAGCTGCTCTGCTCGGCCAGCTCCTCGATCGGGTAGCCGCGATAACGCAGGATGCCTTGTTCGCCGTCGATGAACGTGATCTCGCTGAGCGTGCTGCCGGTGTTCGCGTACCCGGGGTCGAGCGTGATCAGCCCGGTGTCGCTGCGCAGGGTGCTCACGTCGATCGCGCGCTCGCCCTCGCTGCCCTCGACGATCGGCAACTCCCAGGTCCGGCCGTCGATGGTCAGCGTCGCTACGTTCGAGGTTACGGGCGCCACGAGACTTGTCATGCTTCACCCCAATCTGCTGCATGACCGCCAAGCGCGCGATGCGGGCCCGAAGGCCCGCGGCGGTCGCGGCCAGAATCCACCGCCAACAGTGTAGACAATCCCGGTGAGCGCCGCGTGAACGCGGCTTACCCGTCGTCCTGCCAGCTGCGAATCGCGTCCGCCGCCCGCAGCTCCACGCCCGTGCGGCGCTCCTGCAGGATGATCGAAGCGCTCGAATCGAGCGCCCCGAGGCCGGCGTCGACCGCCTCGGCGACCTCCGCCTCCGCGACCGTACCGAGTCCCAGGGGTACGCCGAACTCCCCGGCCAGTTCGAGCGCGAGCCGCAGGTCCTTGAGCGAGAGGTCGAGTGCGAAGCCGACGTTGTCGTAGGCGCCCTGGTAGACGATGTTCGGCACGGTGCGGTGGATCAGGTTGCCCTGCCCGAACGAGCCGTTCTGAACCGCGCGCAGCAGCGCCTCCGGATCCACGCCGGCCTTCACGCCGAGCGTCAGCGCCTCGCCGACGATCACGCGCGCGCTGATCGTGATCAGGTTGTGCACCAGCTTCGCGATCGCCCCCGCCCCCGAGGGCCCGATGTAGGAGACCTTGTCGCCGATCAGGTCGAGCACCGGCTTGACCCGCTCGTACGCCTCTTCGTCGCCGCCGACCATCACCGCCAGCGTCGCCGCCTCCGCGCCCTTCGAGCCGCCGCTCACGGGCGCGTCGAGGACCGCGACGCCCTCGGCCGCGAACTCCTCGTGGACGCGCCGCATCAGCGTCGGCGAGTTGGTCGAGAGGTCGACGTAGACCGTGCCGGAGGCGGCGCCCGCCAGCACGCCGCCCTCGCCGAGGGCGACCTGCTCGACCTCGGCCGGGCCGGGCAGCGAGGTGAAGACGATCTCGCGGTCCTCGCTCGCCCCGCGCGGCGTGACGGCCCAGCGCGCACCCGCGGCGAGATGCCGTTCGGCGGCCTCGCGGCGGATGTCGTGCACGACCACGTCGTGGCCGCCGGCGATCACGTTCATCGCCATGTGGCCGCCCATGTTCCCGAGGCCAATGAACCCGATGCGCATCGTTCCGCTCCCTGTCCCGCGAACTGCCAGCCGCGCCTACCCGGCGCGCTCTCGCTCCTCGTCCTCGTGTACGAACGCGACGACGTTGCCGTCCGGGTCGTAGACCTGCGCGTACATCCCGCCGTGCGTCGCCGCCTTGAGCGGCGAGTGGAACACCATCCCGGCGGCCTCGCAGCGTGCGACGACCTCCTCCAGGTTGGAGAGCAGGATCGTGAAGTAGCGCAGCCCGGTCTGCGTGCGCGCGCCGCGCGGCGTGCGCGAGGCCGGCGTCTCCGGCGGCACGACGAGCTTGATCACGCTCTCCCCACAGGCGAGGCGGTGCATGTAGCCGCCCGGACCCGTGGTCTGGCGATTGAGGTATTCGAGGCCCAGCGTGTCGCGGTAGAAGCGCAGCATCGCCTCCTCGTCCGCCACGACGATCCCCAGATCGATCGCGGTCCTCGTCAGCTCCAGGGCCATCGACGCCTCCTCGCTTGCGTTCGGGGCGATGATAGGCGGGGCGAGCGGGCGGATCGATCCGGCCCGCGCGCGGCAAGCGTGTCAGGCGAGGCGAGGGAGCGGGCGATGCAGCAGTTCGAGGGCAGGGTCGCGGTGGTCACCGGAGCGGGCGGCAAGGTCGGCCTTGCGCTTTCCAGGCGCTTCGCGCGCGAGGGCATGAACGTCGTGCTCGCCGACGTGAACGCGGAGGACCTCGCCACCTCGCAGGCGCAGCTGACGGGCGAGGGCATCGCGGCCGACCGGCTGCTCACCGTCGAGACCGACGTGACGAGCTCGGACAGCGTGCAGCGGCTGGCGGACGCGGCGGTCGAGGCCTTCGGGGGCGTCCACGTCGTCTGCAACAACGCGGGCGTGAACCCGCAGGACCTCTCGATCTGGGAAGCGACCGAGGAGGATTGGCGCTGGGCGCTGGGCGTGAACCTCTGGGGCGCGATCCACGGCACGAGGATCTTCATCCCGCTGATGCTCGCCCAGGGCGAGGAGGGGCACCTCGTGAACACGGCCTCGGCGGCCGGCCTCGGCGCGCGGCCGGGCATGGGCAGCTACGTCGTCAGCAAGACCGGCATCGTGGCGCTGACCGAGGTGCTCTACCACGAGCTGCAGCGCCTCGACGCGAAGGTCGGCTGCTCCGTGCTCTGCCCCGGCCGCATCCGCGGCGGCGGCACCCGCAACCGTCGCCCCGACCAGTTCCGCAGCCCCGGCGACGAGGCGCAGGTCGTGCGTGACCGCGAGCTCTACGAGCGCGCCATCGCCCGCCAGGCGGAGACCGGTGGCCCCGGCTACATCCCGCCCGACGATGTCGCCGGCCTCGTCTTCGACGGCGTCCGCGAGGGCCGCTTCTACATCTTCACCCACCCCGAGGCGACGGCGCAGCGCGTCCGCGAGCGCACCGAGGCGCTCGCCGCCCTCGACCCACCCGCCCTCGCCGGCTCGATCTTCTGAGGCGGGCGGGGGCCGGACATGGCGAGCGTGGCGGGGCGTCCAATTGCAAGGTTGAGGTCCGTCCGATTGCAACGTTGGGTGTCGTCTGATTGCAAGGTTAGGGTTCATCTGATTGCAACGTTGGGCGTCGTCTGATTGCAGCGTCCCCGGCTGGTTGTGGTGTCGGATCTGCACGATCCCCGTGGCGTGGGCGAAGGGCGCGCGGCCGGGCCCGCTCAGTGTGTCTCCCAGAGCAGGCGGATGGGCACGGCGTGGAAGCCCTCGCCGAAGCTGACGCTGGTCTCGCCGTCGTAGAGCACCACCCCGCTGGCGAAACGCTGCGCGCTCGCCGCCTTCAACTTGCGCAGTCCCCGGAAGTCGGAGGCGGTGACCGTTGCGGCCGCCTTCACCTCGACCCCGGCGACGCGGCCGCCCTGCTCCATGACGATGTCGACCTCGACCTGATCCTTGTCCCGGTAGTGGAAGAACTCGACCGGGCCGGGATGCCAGCTGGCCTGCCGGCGCAGTTCCTGGAAGACGAACGTCTCGAGGAGCTGTCCGAGCAACGGGCGATCCGCGCGCAGTGACTGCGCGGACGCGCCCAGCAGCGCACAGGCCAGCCCCGTGTCGCCGATGTGGAGCTTGGGAGTCTTGACGAGGCGTTTGCCCCGATTGCTGTGCCACGGCGGCAACCGCTCCAGGAGGTAGACGCGCTCCAGCAGCGCGATGTAGCTACCGATCGTCGGGCGACTCAACTGGAATCGCGACGCCAGGCGGCTCAGGTTGAACAGCCGCGCGGTCTGCGTCGCGGCGAGGGCGAGCAGCCGCGGCAGGGCATCGAGGCCGGCGATGCGGGCCATGTCGGCGATGTCGCGCTGCACCTGGGCCTCGATGTAGTTCCGGTACCAGTTCGCACGCCGCCGTCCGGCGGGGCGGGCGAGCGCGGGCGGGTAGCCTCCCGCGACGATGCGCTCGGCCAGCTCCGGGCCCAACCGCCCGGTCTCCCGGTGCGGGAACCCGTCTCCGAACAGCGCGTCGATGAATCCAGCGGCGGCGGGGGAGCCCGGATGCAACTCCAGCTGGGCGAGAGGGTACAGCCGGATCGTCTCGAGGCGCCCGGCCAGCGAGTCCGCGATCGTCGGCACCGCCAGCACCCTCGTCGAGCCGGTGAGCACGAAGCGCCCCGCGGTGCGTCGCCGATCGACTTCCAGCTTCAGGGCGGTGAAGAGACCCGGCACGCGCTGCACCTCGTCGAGGACGACGCGCTCCGGGAGGTCGGCGACGAAGCCCAGTGGATCGGCCTCGGCGCCGGCACGGATGACGTCGTTGTCGAAGTTGAGGTAGGTGTAGCCGAGGCTGGCGGTCCGGCCCGCCGTGGCGCCGTCGGGAAGGAACTCGGGCGCGCACACCATCTGCGCGAACGTGGTCTTCCCGCACTGTCGTGGGCCCTCGAGCAGGACGACGGGGGAATCCTCAAGCGCCTCGGCGAACCGCGGTTCGATGAGGCGCTTGAGGAGCTCGCTGCGCGGCATCGTCCAATTGTAAACTTCCAGTACGTCCAATTGCAATGTTGTAGTTCGTACATGTGAAAGGCAGCGTGGCGTCCAATTGCAAACTCAGGACTCGTCCCATCGCAACATCCGAGTGATCACCCGTACCGTCGGAGCTTCCCGCCTCAAGGCCATCGGCGATCCCCGCCCTCGCCGGCTCGATCTTCGGAGGCGGGCGGGGGCCGGGCGCGGGTGGCACTCCGCACCCCCTCGCGTATCATCCGCTCCGCACCCGGACGAACGCGGTAGCCGGAGGAACGCCGTGCTCCAGACCAGCCTCTTCTACCTGCCCACCGTCGGCTCTCGCGAGCAGATCGAGGAGGGCATGGCCGGGGTGCGCGACGACCTCTACCAGAACATGCTCAAGGAACTCACCGAGCAAGCGCAGCTCGCCGACCGCCTCGGCTACGACTCGATCTCCTTCACCGAGCACCACTTCCACATCGAGGGCTTCGAGCTCTCCACCAACCCCGTCCTGCTCGACCTCTACATCGCCATGCAGACCGAGCGCATCCGCGTCGGTCAGCTCGGCATCGTGCTGCCCGCCCAGAACCCGATCCGCGTCGCCGAGGACATCGCGATGCTCGATCACATGAGCGGCGGGCGCGCCATCGCCGGCTTCGCGCGCGGCTACCAGCGGCGCTGGGTGGACATCATGGCGCAGCAGATGCACGGCATCCACGGCGCGCTCCCGCAGCAGCACGACGAGATCGACGCCGCCAACCGCCAGGCCTTCGAGGAGCACTTCAACATCGTCCGCCGCTGCTGGACCGAGGAGATGATCGACGCCAGGGGCAGCTACTGGACCATCCCCACCGAGGGCACGCCCTGGACCCTCGAGGCCACCCGGCTCTACGGCAAGGGCGTCGACGAGGACGGCATGCTGCGCCAGATCGGCGTCGTTCCGAAGCCGCTGCAGAAGCCGCACCCGCCGATCTTCCAGCCCTTCGCCTCCAGCGCGGGCACCGTCCGCTGGTGCGCCCGCGAGGGCATCACCGCCGTCGTCACCGCGATGCACCCGGTCAACCAGCGCCTGCTCCTCGAGGCCTACCAGGACGAGGCGAAGTCCGCCGGCCGCGAGCTCGCGGCCGGCGAGGGCATCGGGCTGCTCCGCGACGTCTTCATCGCCGACACGGACGAGGAGGCGTACGAGCTGTGGCGCCACGGCGCCGGCTTCGCGCACAACGCCTGGTTCTCGCCCTTCGGCTTCGGCGTCGGCCGCAACAAGCCCGGCACGGACGAGCAGATGTCGCCGCAGGAGATGATGGACCTCGGTATGCTGCTCGTCGGCTCCGTCGACTCGGTGACGAGGCAGCTCGAGGCCATGCTCTCGCACGATCCGGTGCGCTGGCTCTTCGCCTGGCAGTTCAACGGCCTGATCCCGCATGACAAGCTGATGCGCTCGCTCGAGCTGTTCGCCACGAAAGTGCTGCCGCGCGTCAACGGCGGCGAGTAGCACGCGAGGCCCGTCGAGGCCGCCACAGGGCCTCATTGGCAGGCCGAAGGAGGAGACCATGTCCGAGGTCGTGCTGTACGAGGTGGAGGAGCGGATCGCGACGGTCACGCTCAACCGGCCCGAGCGCCTCAACGCGATCAACCCCGCGCTCGACGAGGCGCTAATCGCCGCGCTGCTGCGCGCCGAGGCGGACCCGGAGGTGCGCTGCGCGATCGTGCAGGGCGCCGGCCGCGCCTTCTGCGCCGGCGCCGACACCAAGCGCGACGAGTCCTCGGGCCAGCCCCGCAACTTCACCCCGATCGAGGACCGCGACCGCCTCGAGGCGCAGTACCGCCGCTGGATGCAGATCTGGGATCTGAAGATCCCGGTGATCGCGAAGGTGCACGGTTACTGCCTCGGGCGCGGCACGCAGCTGGCCGTGATCTGCGACATCACCTACGCCGCCGAGGACACGATCATCGGCGCGCCGCAGCTGCCGCTGGGCGCGGGCTGGAACTCGGTCTTCTGGGCGTGGCACCTCGGCCCGAAGAAGGCGAAGGAGATCTTCCTGCCCGTCGGCGACACGATCACGGGCGCGGAGGCGGCGGAGCTGGGCATCTTCAACGCGGCCGTCCCGGCGGACCAGCTCGACGCGTTCGTGCTCGACTACGCGCGCAAGCTGGCGCGCGTGCCGAAGGAACTGCTGGGGCTGGAGAAGCTGGCGATCAACAAGACGCAGGACATCCAGGGCTTCCGCGAGGCCATCGCCGTCGGCTTCGAGATCGACGTCATCGGCCACCTCTCGGAGGCCGTCGTCGACGTCAACCGCCGCATCCGCGAGGACGGCCTGCGCCCCACGATCGAGGCCTGGCAAGCCGGCGAGTTCTAGGCGGTCGCTGCGGGGGTCTTGCCTTCCGCCGGGCTGCCCGGCGAGAGTGAGTCCGTGGCGACGACAGATACCCGGCTGATCCAGGCGGTCGAGGACTACCTGACCGATCTGCGCAAGATCCGCGCGTCCGGCGGCGCGACGGGGGAGCGCTCCTACTATCCGCCCCTGACCAACCTGCTCAACGCGGTGGGCGGCGCGCTCAAGCCCAAGGTGTTCTGCGTCAACGAGTTGGCCGATCAGGGCGCAGGCCACCCCGACATCGGCCTCTACGCCGCGAAGCAAATCCAGAAGGGCAAGCCGCGCGAGGGCCAGCCCCCGGAGTGCGGCGTGCTGGAGGTCAAACCCGCTGCCGATGACGCCTGGCTGACCGCCGACAGCGACCAGGTCAGCCGCTACTGGGAGCGATACCGCCTCGTGCTGGTGACGAACACCCGCGACTTCGTCCTGCTCGGCGTGAACGCTCAAGGCGAGCCCGTGAAGCTCGAGACGTTCCGGCTGGCGGACTCCGCCGAGGCGTTCGAGGAGCGGTTGGAGAAGCCGCGCGTCTTCGCGCGCGAGGTCGGCGCGGGCCTCGGCGAGTACCTCTCACGCGCGCTCTCTCACCGCGCCACGCTCGTCGAGCCGAGGGACCTCGCGTGGCTGCTCGCCTCCCACGCGCGTGACGGCCTCGTGCGGGTTGCGGCGAGAGGCGACGAGCCGTCGCTGCGGGCCGTGCGGGAGGCGCTGGAGGATGCGCTGGGCGTCCGCTTCGAGGGTGAACGCGGCGCGGCCTTCTTCCGCTCGACGCTGGTGCAGACGCTCTTCTACGGCGTGTTCTCCGCCTGGGTGCTGTGGGCGCGCCAGCCGCCCCCGCCCGGCGCGTCCTTTAACTGGCATGAGGCGGGCTGGTATCTGCGCGTCCCAGTGCTGCGGCAGCTCTTCCAGCAACTCTCAGACCCCGGCCGCCTGCAGCCGCTCGGCCTCGTCGAGGTGTTGGACTGGGCGGCGGCGGCGCTCGACCGCGTGGACCGCGAGGCGTTCCTGGACCGCTTCAGCGAGGGCGAGGCCGTGCCTTACTTCTACGAGCCCTTCCTGCAAGCGTTCGACCCGGACCTGCGCAAGCAGCTTGGCGTCTGGTAC
This sequence comes from Dehalococcoidia bacterium, assembly GCA_965261685.1. Classification (GTDB taxonomy): domain Bacteria; phylum Chloroflexota; class Dehalococcoidia; order UBA2979; family UBA2979; genus VXMT01. The sequence goes on along the minus strand of CBDHDI010000028.1, from coordinate 58,396 downwards.
ACGCCGACCGAGGTGGTGCGCTACATGGTCGCCCGCGTGGACAAGGCGCTGAAGGACGACCTCGGCATCGCCGACGGGCTGGCGGCGGACAACGTCTACGTGCTCGATCCGTGCTGCGGTACCGGCGCCTACCTCGGCGAGGTGCTGAGGCGCATCGATGCCAACCTGCGGGCGCAGGGGAGCGGAGCGCTGACCGGCGCGCGGGTGAAGCGGGCGGCGCTGGATCGCGTCTTCGGCTTCGAGATCATGCCCGCCCCGTTCGTCGTCGCCCACCTGCAGGTCGGTCTCACGATGCAGGCGCTGGACGCGCCGCTCTCCGATGACGGCAAGGAGCGGGCGGGCGTCTTCCTGACCAACGCCCTCACCGGCTGGGAGCCGAAGACGCAGAAGCCGCTCCCCTTCCCCGAGCTGGAGGAGGAGCGCGACCGCGCCGACCGCGTGAAGCAGGAGACGCCGGTGCTCGTGATCCTCGGCAATCCGCCCTACAACGGCTTCGCCGGCATGGCGGTGGACGAGGAGCGTGAGCTGTCCGAGGCCTACCGCACGACGAAGCAGGTGCGACGGCCGGAAGGGCAGGGGCTGAACGACCCCTACGTGCGCTTCTTCCGCATGGCCGAGCGGCGCATCGCGGAGAAGACCGGCCGAGGCGTGGTCTGCTTCATCTCCAACTACTCCTGGCTGGACGGGCTCTCCTTCACCGGCATGCGCGAGCGCTACCTCGAAGCCTTCGACGTGATCCGCATCGACAACCTTCACGGCGACCGGATCATCTCGGAGTACGCTCCGGATGGGCGCACCAGCGAGACCGTGTTCGCGGTCCGGGGCGAGTCGCCGGGCATCCGCATCGGCACCACGATCACCTTGCTGGCCAAGACGGGCGCGCATCCCGCATCGGGCGGAACCGGGCGCATCCTCTACCGCGACTTCGAGCAGGCGAGGGCCAGCGAGCGCCGAGAGGCGCTGCTCAAGAGCCTCGACGAGCCCGACCTCGCGGCTGGCTACAGGGACATCACGCCGCAACTCGCACTCGGCTTGCCGTTCAAGCCGATGGTGGTCAGTGAGGGCTGGTCCGGCTGGCCGTCGCTGCCCGACCTGTTCCCGGCCTCGTTCCCCGGCGTGAAGACGAGCCGCGACGCATTCCTCGTCGATATCGACCGCGACCGGCTCAAGGCGCGCGTGGCCGAGTACTTTGACCCGGACTTGGGCGACGAGGAGATCGCGCGCCGCCATCCGGGCGTCATGCGCTCCAGGGCGCGGTTCGACGCGCGTCGCGTGCGCGCCGCGCTGCTCGCGCGCGGTGGCCCGACCGAGGCAGGTTTCGTTCGCTGCGCTTACCGGCCCTTCGACGATCGTTGGCTCTACTGGGAGGCGGAGACCGACCTGCTCGATAGGAAGCGCGCCGACTACAAGCCGCACGTCACTGGCAAGAATCTCTGGCTGGCCTCGAATAAGCGAGAGATTGATCACGAGTTCTCACACGGCATCTCAATACGTCATCTCAGCAACTGGAAGCTTGGAAACTGGGGAGTTCACCTGTTCCCCCTGTGGTTGCGCGATGAGGGCCTGGGGCTCGGCGGGGACGGGTCGGGGCGGCGCCCGAACCTGTCGCCAGCCGCCGAGCGTTACCTCGACCGGCTCGGTCTCGGCGTCGAGGACTTGTTCCACCACGCGCTGGCGACGCTGCACGATCCCGCCTACCGCGAGGCCAACGCGGGCGCGCTGCGCATGGAGTGGCCGCGCATCCCGCTGCCGGGATGGCCCGACGGCGTCGCGGACGGCGCGGCGGACGGGCTGGTGGCCTCGGCGGCGCGGGGCCGCGAACTGGCCGCGCTCCTCGACGTTGACGCCCCCGTTCCGGGCGTCACCGAGGGTGCGCTGCGCCCGGAGATCGCCTCCATTTGTCAACAGCGCTCGGATAGCGATCCAGGTCAGCGCTCGGATGTTGATCCACTCCGGCGCCACGATCGCTGCTGACGTTCTTGGTGCTGAGTCCTTCGTTGGTCAGGTCTGTGTTCTGTGACGCGTCCGGTAGGAAGCGCCGCGCGTGGTGAGGATGTGGGCGTGGTGCCCGAGGCGGTCGAGCAGCGCCGTGGTGAGTTTCTCGTCGCCGAAGACCTGCACCCACTCGCTGAACGCGAGGTTGGTCGTGACGATCGTCGAGCGCCGCTCGTAGCGGTCGGCGAGGAGATTGAACAGCAGCTCGCCGCCGGTGCGCTCGAAGGGCACGAAGCCGAGCTCGTCGACGATCAGCAGCGCGACCCGCAGGTAACGCTGATGGAGCCGCGAGAGCGTGAGCTCGTCACGTGCCTCGACCAGCTCGCGCACGAGGTCGGCGGCGCGGATGAAGGCGACGCGGTGGCGGCGGCGGGCGGCCTCGACGCCGAGCGCGATCGCGAGGTGCGTCTTGCCGGTGCCGATCGGCCCGGCGATGACGACGTCGTCGGCGCGCTCGATGTACTCGCAGGTCGCGAGCTGTGCGAGCTGTGGCCGCTCGACGCCCCCGAGCGCGTCCCAGTCGAGCTGCTCGAAGGTCTTGATGTCGGGGAAGCGCGCCTGGCGCAGCAGGCGTGCGACCGCGCTATCGCGGCGGGCCAGCACCTCTGCCTCGAGCAACTGCACGAGGAACTCCTCGTAGTCCCACCCGTCGTGCGTGGCCTGGCGCACCAGCGCGGGGTACTCGCGGCGGATCGTGGGCAGCTTGAGTTCGCGGCAGTGCGCCTCGAGCACGGCCGCGCGAGCCGCGTTGTTCACGGCGCCGCCGCCGCGAGCAGGCGGTCGTAGACGGCCGCCGAGACGCTCTCGACCTCGTAGCCGCGCAGCGGCTCCGGCACCGTCACTGCCTCCGGCGCCCGGGCCGAGGCGAGCAGACGCTGCACGGCGAGCTCGTCGAAGCGCTCCTGCTCGAGGACCTGCTCCAGGACGTCGCGCACGCGCTCCTCGCCGTGCTCGTGGACGGCCCGCAGCAACCGCGCAAGGGTGCGCGCCCCCTCCTGAGCGCCCTGCTCGCGCTCCAGCCGCGTCCAGAGCCGCCCGAAGGGCTCGCCCAGCGCCGCGACCAGCTCCGGCGCCACCTGCCGCACCGCCTGCGGCTTGCGCGCCAGCTCGCCGAGGTAGTGCCGGTAGTCCACCCGGCGGCCGCCGAAGGGCTGTCGGGGATGTACGACCTCCTCGCCGCGGCAGCGCAGCGTCAGCTCGTCGGTGCCGATCAGCGCCGTCGCCCGCAGGCCCGCCCAGCGGCTCGGCGCCGAGTACCAGGCCCCCTCGGCGCGCACCAGCGCACTGCGGCTCACCGAGACCGGCTGCACCCGCCGCGCCTCGAACGCGACGCCGGGCCCGGGGCGCAGCAGCGGCCGCTCCTCGGCGAAGCGCTCATGCACCCGCGGCGCGGCGTGGCGGTCCACCTCCCCCTGCAGCCAGTCCGAGAGCTCGGCCAGCGAGTCGCCGCGGGGAATCGGCGTGAGGTGCTGCAGCCGCACGCCCCTGCCGCGCCCCTCGACCCCGCCCTTATCGTGGCCCTCGCCGGGCCGCGCGAAGCACGGCTCGTACAGGTAGTGACTCACCAGCGCCTCAAAGCGCTCGGTGAGCTGGCGCCGGGGGAACTGCACGCGCCGCACCGCCGCTGCGAGGTTGTCGTAGACGATGCGCGCGGGCACCCCGCCGAAGTGGGCGAACGCCCGCACGTGGCCGTCGAGGAAGGCGACCTGGTCCTGGCGGTCGTAGAGCCGGACGAAGTCGCGGCCCGAGTACATCAGCCGCATCAGGAACTTCCAGGCCTTGCGGCGCTCGCCTCCCACCTCGACGGTGACCTCGAAGAAGTCGACCTGCGCCTCGTCGCCCGGGCGGTGCACCAGCGGCACGTAGACCTCGGCGCGCCGGCGCCGCCACTCCCGCAGGTAGCTCCGTACCAGCGTCTCGCCGACCTCGTAGCCTTCTTCGCGCAGCTGGCGGTGCAGCCTCGTCGCCGTCAGCCGCTGCTTCGCCGTCGTCCGCCCCGACCACTCCTCCAGCAGCGCGTCGAGCCGCGGCTGCACCCGTTCGAGGACCGGCTTCCGCCGCGGTTCACGCTCGACCCGCACCGGCTCGGGCAGCCTCAGGTAGCGCCGCACGGTGTTGCGGCTGATCCCCATCTCCCGGGCCGCCTGCCGCCGGCTCAGACCTTCGACCAGCACCTTGTGTCGCAACACGTGCACGTCTTCCACTCGGAGCATCCCTTCCCCCCAGTCTCCGCGGCCCCGTCGCCGGAGATGCTGGGACACGCCCCGCAATGGATCACCATCCGGGCGCTGATTGGATCACTATCCGAGCGCTGACTTCATCCATTGCCGTGCCGACCACTGTCGATGGCCGCAACATGGACGGCGACGACTTCGCGCTGACGGCGGGCTGGGGTCACTTCGGCAGCGGCGACGCCGTGATGCCGGGGCAGGGCCGGGCGGACGAGCGCCCGCTGACCGCGGACGAGCGCGCGGGGCTCGGTGACGCGTCGCGGGTTCTCGGGGAGACGACGTTCGACGTCCATCTCAACGGCCGGGCGTACTGGCGCAACGTCCCCGCCGCGGTGTGGGACTACAAGCTGGGCGGCTACCAGGTGCTCAAGAAGTGGCTCTCCTATCGCGAGCACAGGGTGCTGGGCCGGCCGCTGCGCGCCGAGGAAGTCCAGCACTTCACCGACACCGCCCGCCGCATCGCCGCCATCCTCCTGCTCACCGCGAGCTGACCCGCCCCACTCGCACCCCACCGCACAAGCTGCGCCCGCGCCGCGCCCCTTCCCACGATGGAAGGGGCGCGGCGGCGGCTCGCCGTCCTCGGGAGCCAGCGGCGACCGCGTCCGGCGCCGAGGGCGTCAGTTGCTCCTGGCGGTGAGCGGGGTGACAGGGGCGACACCCTCGGGGAAGAGCGCCACGAATGCCTCGTTCGCGAAGTCGGGCGCACCGAGGATGTAGGGCACGTACTCGCCCTCGACCAGCGCGTAGACGGCGCTGACGTCGCGGCTCGCCGCACAAGCATCGAGGTCCGCGACGCTGCCGCCCTCGTAGAGCACGAGGCTGAAGCCGGTCGCGATCGCGCCGCGCAGACAGTCCGGCCCGAACTCGGGCACGCCGTCACTCGCGGGCGCCGGGGAGGGCGGCCCCTCGCTCTTGGCGATCAGCGGCGTGAGCGCGGGCATGCCATCGGGGAAGAGTGCGACGAACGCCTCGTTCACGAACTCCGGTGCGCCGAGCGTGTAGGGCACGTACTCGCCCTCGTGCGGCACGTAGAGCGCCGTGATGCTGCGGCTCTGCGCACACGCGACCAAATCCTCGACCGCGCCGCCCTCGTGGACGACGAGGCTGAAGCCAACGGTGACAGCGCCGCGCAGGCAGTCCGGGGCGGGCCCGGCCGCTTCCTCTTCGCCGAGGAGCAGGCGGTAGAAGCGCTCGCGGCTGCCGTCCGGCGAGGTCACGGTGATGGTGATCTCCAGCCCCGGGAGCAACCGAAGGTGGTATCCGTTCGCCTCGTCGCCGTCGTGGTCCGCCGGGTCAATCCGCAGAGACGCGCCGGGTTGAGCCGGCAGGGCCGTCAGGGTCGCGATGTTGCCGTCGGGGATGGTGTCGCTGGCATAGTCGTACTGCAGCGGTGAGAACTCGCCGAATTCGACCCCTCTGAGCTCCAGCGTGGCCAGCCGTGCGTCGATCGCATCCGGCATGTTGTAGCTGTAGACCTTGCCGTCGTTCGCGTCGGCGACGTACATCACCGCGCCGTCCGACCAGATGCCACGCGGGCTGTTGTTACTGGCCTTCGTCAGTTCCCTGGACTGTCCGAATTCCTCGTCGCGGTTCCGCTCGAGCTCGTGCTCGCCGTCTTCCCCTGCCTCGAGGCGGTAGGCGAAGAGACGCTTCTCGCCGTGGTCGGAGACCCAGAAGGTAACGCCGTCGAAGAACAGGCCGCGGGGGTCGTCATTGGCTGAGTCGAGAGCGTACTCGGCGAGCAGCTCCCCGCTCCCGAGGTCGTAGGCGAAGAGGCTGTCCTTCCCCCCATCCAGCACCCACATCATCTCGCCGTCGGACCAGATGCCGCGTGCATCGCGGTTGCGTTCGGCAAGTGCGAGGTCGCGTTCGGGGAGGCGCTCGCCGCTATCGAGGTCGTGGGCGAAGAGCTGGTCCTGGCCGCTGTCGGAGATCCAGACGGTTACGCGGTCCGACCAGATGCCGCGGGGCGCGCGGTTGCGCTCGTCCAACTCGAACTCGCGGTCCGGCACGCGCTCGCCGCTCTCCAGGTCGTAGGCGTAGACCGCGTCGCCGACGCCGTCGGGGTTGTCGGCGAGCCAGAGCGTCTCACCGTTCGACCAGAGGCCGGTGGGCTCGTCGTTGCCTGCATCGAGCTCGTCGATGTCGTGCGTGACGGTCCACTCGAAGTCAGCCTCGCTCGGGGTCGGGCCGCGCGAGCCGCCCCCGCCCCCGCCTCCTCCTCCGATGATGATCGGTGGCCTGATCACCTGGTTCGGATCTGTGACAGTGACTACCACGTCCAACGTTCCGGTCCGCGTTCCCCGATCGCCGTCGGAGGAAGCGCTGACGGTGACCTCATATGTGTTGTCGCCGTTGGTATCGGCCGGATTATTGAAGTCGGGCACGGCGGGGAAGCTCAGGTCTCCGGCATCGGAGAACTCGAAGTGTTGTGCGTCCACGCCCGAAAGCGGCTCCCAGCTTGTCACGAATCCTTCCGGGTCAGTTGCGCCGTAGCGGCCCACGTAGGCCGTCGTGCCTCCCCTGACATTCACACTGGCGGGCCCAGCGATGACAGGACGCTCATCAACCTCGTTGATGACGACGGTGACGGGGAAAACCGCGCTGTTCGACCCGTCGGACGCATGGATGGTCACCTCATACGCGTTGTTGCGGTCGGTGTCCCGCGGGTCCTCATAGTCCCCGGCGGAATCGAAATTGAGCACACCGTCGGCGATGCTGAAGAAGCTTGCATCGGGACCCGAGAGCGACCAGGTGATGGTGTCGCTCTCGGGATCGGTCGCGGTATACGTCTCTACGTCCCTTGGGTTGGTCTCAAAGAAGCTTGGCGCCGCCCTTCCTGAGACGACCGGCCCCACGTTCAGGTTGGTGCCGCTCACTGTCACCTCAGTCGAAGGAGTGCCCGCGCCGACTGCATTTCGTGCGAGCACGCGCGCGGTGTACGTACTGCTCGCGCTCAGCCCGGTGACGGTATGGGAAGTTGTGGTCACCTCCTCCTCGGAGACGTGGGAGGCGACGCCCCAACTTCCAGAGGACAGCTTCCATTGCACCGTGTAGCCGGTGATGTCTGAACCGCCGTCCCCAACGCTGAACGTTCGGTCGAGGTCGAGCCAGCAGTCGAAGACAAGGGTGAAGTCGCAGACCGCAGGAGTCGACCAGCTCAGGTCAAGCTCGCCGGGGTCACCTAGCGACCCGCTCAGGTCCGGTGGCGCGTCCGGCGCCACAGCCGCGACGGTGCTTGTCGCTTGTACATCAAGGGATTCGCTGTTGCCGTTGTCGTCGTCGAAGTGCACCTGCACCTTGATAGTCATCCCGGCGTCGTACGGTGCGACCTCGTATTCGTTGACAGACGACAAGGCTCGAAGAAAGGCACCCGGCTCGAGGAGATCGTCATCCGCCAGCCAGGTGTAGCTGAAGCTCGGGTTCGTGAGACCGTCGGGGTCCGCGATCGAGGAGGTGTCCACGCGCAGGACTGCACCGACCTGTAGCTCGCCGATGAGGGTAGGGGTGCCCGTTGCCGGATTGTTGTCGGGGGGCTGCTGTGCGCTCAGCTGGTCGGTCTGAATCGAGATGACCCCGACGGTCATCACGGCCATGAGCGCGGCCCAGCGCCAGAATCGGGCAAGAAGGTGGTGCAGCATTCAACGCGTCCCCTCGAAGCGTTCGCGAAGTCGGCCCATGTGGTCGATGTGGGCGACGACCTCGCCGCGCGAGGTGTTCCCCTCGTGTCCGGTGGTGGGACCGTACCAGTCGCACACATGAAAGCCACGAAGGGGAGCATGACGCGCCCCATCACTGTTGCCTCTCACGCGGGCGGACGGTTCTTCGCAGAAACGGGCGGAAGCATACCGCATCGATGGGCGAGTGTGCCGTTGCTCCGGGGGGGAACTTCAGCGTGAAGTCCCCTGTAGGGGATTACCGTCGCGGCCCGGCGTCCCGATCTGGCAGAACACACGTTGCCTACGCGTTCGACGATCCTCCTGCTCACCTCGAACTAACCCGCCCCCAATCGCGCCCCACCGCACAACCTTGCGCCCGCGCTCGGCCCTTCCCACGATGGAAGGGGCGCGGCGGCGGCTCGCCGTCCTCGGGAGCCAGCGGCGACCGCGTCCGTCCCGAGGGCGTCAGTCGCTCTTGGCGATGAGCGGGATGACCGACGGCAGACCCTCGGGGAAGAGCGCCCCGAACGCCTCGTTCGCGAAGTCGGGCGCACCGAGGATGTAGGGCACGTACTCGCCCTCGACCAGCGCGTAGACGGCGCTGGCGTCGCGGCTCGCCGCACAAGCATCGAGGTCCGCGACGCTCCCGCCCTCGTAGAGCACGAGGCTGAAGCCGGTCGCGATCTCGCCGCGCAGGCAGTCCGGCCCGAACTCCGCCACGCCGTCACTCGCAGGCGCCGGGGAGGGCGGCCCCTCGCTCTTGGCGATCAGCGGCGTGAGCGCGGGCATGCCATCGGGGAAGAGTGCGACGAACGCCTCGTTCACGAACTCCGGTGCGCCGAGCGTGTAGGGCACGTACTCGCCCTCGTGCGGCACGTAGAGCGCCGTGATGCTGCGGCTCTGCGCACACGCGACCAAATCCTCGACCGCGCCGCCCTCGTGGACGACGAGGCTGAAGCCAACGGTGACAGCGCCGCGCAGGCAGTCCGGGGCGGGCCCGGCCGCTTCCTCTTCGCCGAGGAGCAGGCGGTAGAAGCGCTCGCGGCTGCCGTCCGGCGAGGTCACGGTGATGGTGATCTCCAGCCCCGGGAGCAACCGAAGGTGGTATCCGTTCGCCTCGTCGCCGTCGTGGTCCGCCGGGTCAATCCGCAGAGACGCGCCGGGTTGAGCCGGCAGGGCCGTCAGGGTCGCGATGTTGCCGTCGGGGATGGTGTCGCTGGCATAGTCGTACTGCAGCGGTGAGAACTCGCCGAATTCGACCCCTCTGAGTTCCAGCGTGGCCAGCCGTGCGTCGATCGCATCCGGCATGTTGTAGCTGTAGACCTTGCCGTCGTTCGCGTCGGCGACGTACATCACCGCGCCGTCCGACCAGATGCCGCGAGGGCTGTTGTTACTGGCCTTCGTCAGTTCCCTGGACTGTCCGAATTCCTCGTCGCGGTTCCGCTCGAGCTCGTGCTCGCCGTCTTCCCCTGCCTCGAGGCGGTAGGCGAAGAGACGCTTCTCGCCGTGGTCGGAGACCCAGAAGGTAACGCCGTCGAAGAACAGGCCGCGGGAGTCGTCATTGGCTGAGTCGAGAGCGTACTCGGCGAGCAGCTCCCCGCTCCCGAGGTCGTAGGCGAAGAGGCTGTCCTTCCCCCCATCCAGCACCCACATCATCTCGCCGTCGGACCAGATGCCGCGTGCATCGCGGTTGCGTTCGGCAAGTGCGAGGTCGCGTTCGGGGAGGCGCTCGCCGCTATCGAGGTCGTGAGCGAACAGCTTCTCCTGGCCACTGTCGCTGATCCATATGGTGGTGCGGTCGGACGAGACGCCGCGGGGCGCGCGGTTGCGTTCATCCAGCCCGAACTCGCGCTCCTCGATGCGTTCGCCGGTCTTGAGGTCGTAGGCGTAGACCGCGTCGCCGACGCCGTCGGGGTTGTCGGCGAGCCAGAGCGTGGCGCCGTCGGACCAGGCGCCGGTCGGGTCGTCGTGGCCGCTGTCGAGCTCCTCGATGTCACCGGTGACGTTCCACTCGAACTCGCTGTCGCTGGGGACCGGGCCTGTCGGTCCACCGCCGCCGCCGGCAAAGCCCCCGCCACCCCCCGTTGTGGTCGTCGTGGTCGTCGTGGTCCGCGGGGTTGGGCTGAATACCCAGGGGCGGGCCTGCTTGATGGCGAGGATGTCCTCGGCTGTGATCTTGAACTCGATCTCCATGGCGAACGGTTCGCCGCGGCCGGGGTTGTACAGCGCCTCGAAGTGGTCATGGATCGTGGTGAGATGCTGTGCGAGCTGATCGAGCTGGGCGTCGCTCATCAGCAGCTGGCCGCTGGGCACCAGATTGGAGGTGGACAGCACGACGTAGCTGCCGCCGGGAAACAGCAGGAGCTCCTCCGGGACCGAGTGGGCTACGGGGTTGGTGACCAGGTCCTCGCCGAGCTGGGTGTTGACGTAGTACCGCCCGGGCCCGTTGTAGAACGGGTCGAAGCTGGCAGCGACGCCGTTGGCCCGTTCGTCTGAGTAGTTGGGATGCACCAGCACGCCCATCGCGGCTGCGCTGTGGTCGATGCGATGGAACTCGCGTTCGGAGAAGGCGCGGAAGTTCCAGAGGCTGGCGAACACCCCCTTGAGGGACTTGTCGATGCCATCCTCCTCGGTCTCCTCGGGATCCTGCGTCTTGGAGTCATACAGCCCCGCGCCGTTGAACCCCGGCAGGTCTTCGTTGTTGGTGCTCGACCGGTAGCGCAGGGAGGTTCCCCCGGGGAACGATGCGTGCATCTCGGTCAGTGCGTCGATGATCCACTGGGGCGAGTCCGCGTCCTCGATGTCATCGCGCAGATCGTCAAGCATGTCGTCCTGGACGTCGAAGTCCGACTGGAAGGCCGCGGTGGCCAGCATCTGCTCGATCCGGTCATGGAACCCGTGGGCCTTCATGAACTCGTCGTAGAAGTGGAACGGGATCGCGAACCCGTCGGGCACCGTTCCCGCCGCGAATCCCAGTCTCCCCAGCTCCGCGACGTTGGCTGCCTTGACCCCGAACGCGGTCCAGTCCCCGAAGCGCACATTGCTCAACGGTGTGATGGATGTGGCCGAGAGGTCCCGTTGCGGTGTCTGGGCCTGCGTCGGCCTCGAAGACTCGTAGTGCTCGTCGACCTCCTCGGGGGTGGCAGCTCGCAGATCCCAGCCCTCGGCGGTCACTTCGTAGCGGACGAAGCTGCCGAGGAGGGGGGCAATGTCGGGATGCTGGAGCGCGTCGCGGATGTAGGCGTTAGGGATGCCGTTCTGCACGGCGCGCACGTTGACGTGCGACAGCGGCGTTTGGCGCACGGTGGTGATGATGCCGGCGACGCGGGGCAGCTCGTTGGGCAGCGCCTGGTAGATCACAACCTCGCGGGGGTTGGGCCGATCTCCGAGGTCCATGTCCCGCAGCAAGCCAAACCCCTCCCCCGGGTTCAACTCCAGGAAGCTGGCTCCAGGGTCGAGACGATCTTCGAACAAGAGGTTGAGGCGGGATGCCTCGTAGAGCGGCAACTCGTGCTCGTAGGCCGAAAGCATGAAGTCTGGAATGTGCAAGGCGAGGTTGTCCTCGATCAGTGGCACGGAGGCGGCGATCAGAGTATAGGAGCGCGATTCAAGGCTGAAGGATGGTGCTCCTGCTTCCGGCCAGAAGTAGTAGAGGCCCTGGCTGCCATCAGGGGCAACAAGTTGCGGTTCATAGGCCATAGAACCGTTGATCACGTTGCGCTGCTCAAGCCCTACAGCATCCAGGAAGGATTGATGGACCGGGTGCGTGTCGACGTTCACGAAGTAAACACCCGGGGTGTCGGTGTCCCAGCCCAGCAGAATGAACTTGAGGTACAACTTTCCGTCGTTGTACTGGGAGGAGAGCGCCTCGAGTGTTTCCCGATCGGGAATGGTCAAGGTGCCGTCGCTGAATTCGATGCCGGGGGCAGGGTTCACCGGGTTCATTCCCACCGGATCGGCAAGCTCGCTGATGTCGTCGATGCAGTCGCCGTCGACATCTGCCGGGTCGGCGATGAGGTACTTCTGCACCCGGTAGCGCTCCCTGGGCAGCGCCTCCACGTTCTCGGCGAGTATCGTCGCGCCCGCCGCGCCCTTCTTCACCAGGACCGGCAGCTCCAGCTCCGTGCCATCCACCTCGTGCTTCACGTAGAGCACGAAGTACTCCTCGGTCGTCGACTCGACCACGATAGGCACGCCGGTCACCTCCACCGGCGTCGGGTCCGGGTGGTAGCTGCTTCCCGAGCAGTGCGCTGAGGGCAGGGCGGCCTGCTCGTGGGCGACAACCGCGCTGTGAGCGAAGGCGGCCGGCCGGGGTTGGAGGGCGAGCAGGGCGGAGGCGAACGCGATCAGGGCCAGCAGCCACAGCGCTGCGCGGGCCACGCCCATGCCGGTACCTCCCGAGCAGGCTGAGGGGCGATGCCTCCGGACATCCGACTATTGGTACCAAGCAATTGTAATGCAAATGCGTAAAAATAGCACGAATGTGGCACGTGCAGGCCGCACTGCGCCTTTGACACCCCCCAATCGCACCCCGCCGCACAACCTTGCGCCTGCGCTCGGCCCTTCCCACGATGGAAGGACCGAGGAGGTGTGCGATGCGGGTGGCGATGACCGGGAGCACGGGGCTGATCGGGAGCGCGCTCGCCGCGCGGCTCGAGGCCGGGGGGCACGAGGTGTCGCGCATCCGCCGCGGCGGCGAGGGCGAGCCCGGCGCCGACTGGGATCCGGCCGGCGGCTGGGTCCGCGGCGGCGCGTTCGCCGGGTACGACGCGGTCGTGAACCTCAGCGGCGCGAACATCGGCGGCGGACGCTGGTCCGGCGCGCGCCGCGCCGAGCTGCGCAGCAGCCGCATCGACCTCACGCGCGCGCTCGTCGAGCACCTCGGCTCACTCGCCGAGGGCGACCGGCCCGCCGTGCTCGTCAACCAGTCCGCCGTCGGCTTCTACGGCGACCGCGGGGACGCGGAGCTGGGCGAGGACGCCGGGCGCGGCCTGGGCTTCCTCGCCGACCTCGTGGCGGACTGGGAGGCGGAGGCGCAGCGCGCCGAGGAGCACGGGATCCGCACGGTGCGCCACCGTTCGGCGATCGTGCTTTCGAAGCAGGGGCCGCCGCTCTCGCGGATGCTGCTGCCGTTCCGGCTCGGCCTCGGCGGCACGCTCGGCAACGGCCGCTGGTGGATGGCCTGGATCACCCTCGAGGACCAGTTGCGCTCGCTGGAGCACGCGATCACGTCGGACGTGAGCGGGGCGGTCAACGCCGCCGCGCCGGGCGCGACGACCAACGCGCAGTTCACGAAGGCGCTCGGCCGCGCGCTGCGCCGCCCGACGCTGTTCCCGATCCCTGGCTTCGCCTACAAGCTCGCCTTCGGCCAGGACCCCGCGGAGCTGTTCGCGAGCCAGCGGGTCGTGCCGCAGGCGCTCGCCGGCTCCGGCTTCGAGTTCAGCCACCCGCAGATCGACGGCGCCCTCGAGGCCGTGCTCGCCGCCTGACCGGCGGCGCGGGGGGCGCGGGGGGCGCGCGATGGGCCTGCACCGCTTCGAGACGCGACAGTTGGTGCCGATCGGGCTCGACGAGGCGTGGGCGTTCTTCTCGGACCCTCGCAATCTGGCCGTCATCACGCCGCCGGAAATGGCGTTCGAGGTCGCCTCGCCACTCCCGGAGCGGATGCATCCGGGGCTGATCATCCTGCATCGCGTGCGCCCGCTGCTCGGGTTGCCCGTGACCTGGGTGACGGAGATCACGCAGCTGGTGGAGGGCGAGCTGTTCGTCGACGAGCAGCGCTTCGGGCCGTACCGCTTCTGGCACCACCAGCACCACTTCCGCGCGGTCGAGGGCGGCGTGGAGATCGGCGACATCGTGCACTACGCGCTGCCGCTCGGTCCGCTCGGCGACGTGCTCAACAGGCTGCTCGTCGCCGAGCGCGTACGCGCGATCTTCGAGTACCGCCGCGAGGTCCTCGAGCGCCGCTTCGGCCGCGTCGGCGCGGCCGACCTGGCCGGCGGCGGGGGTGCGCCCCCACCCTGACCCTCACCGCGGGCAAGGGGACAGTGCGCTCCCTCCCCCTCGGAGACCTTTGCGAGGCGCCTGCGGAATGGGGCGCAGCGCGCTTCGTGTACAAGGTGCGCGGGCTCCGGCTCCCTCTCCCCTCGCGGGAGAGACACCCCAGGGTGCTAAGCCCGAATCCACCGAAGAAGAGCGCGCGAGCAGCTGCGGTTGGGTGCTCCGCTGTAGCTGGGACAATGGTTTTTGACCGAATCACGTCACAGCCACAGGGAGCACCCATTCGATGCTACCAACGAGCGACCCCGACCGGATAGACATCGCCTTCGACGACGACCGCCTGGTGGCCGATGCGGGGCTGCTCCTCGCGGCCACGCTCGCCCAGCATCTCGGTTTGCAAGAGCTCGCCGACAGCTACCTCGACCTCGGTGACGCGCCTGGGCGGGCGAACGCCGGCGACAAGCTGCTGACCCGTCGCCTCGGCGCTCGCGGGCGGCGAGTGCATCGACGACGCCGCTGCGTTGCGGGACGGCGAGCGTGCTCGGCTGCACGGTGAAGGCGCCGTCCACCCTCGGGACCTTCCTGCGCAGCTTCAGCTGGGGCCACGTCCGCCAGCTCGACCGCCTCAGCCGCGAGTTGCTCGCCCGCAGCTGGGCGGGCGGGCTGGTCCTGCGACGGCCTAATGGAACAGTGCTCGATGGCACGACACCCCAGCAGTGCTGCGGACAACCCGGATGTACCAGCCGGGGCACGGTCTCTCCCTGGAGGTCCGAAGGCCTCGGGGCGAGGAAGTGCTCACCGGCCGGCGGGTCCGGAACCAGTCTCTCAGAAGCATCCGAGTGACAGGTCCAACCCCATTAGGGCGGTGGTGAGGGGGTCCGCGCCAGCGGCGCGGCGCTCGGGCGCAGGCGAGAGCGCCGGGTGAGTCCTATCCGGGTTGAGGCCCGGGTTGAGGATTCTGGCAGACCGTAGCGCACGCTCGGAGGTTTGCTAGTTGGCACGGTTCATCGCCCAGCGGTTCCTGTTCACGCTCCCGGTCCTCTCGGGCGCCAGCGTCGTGACCTTCCTGCTGGTCGCCATCCTCCCCGGAGACGCCGCCTCGGACACCCTCGGCTATCTCGCGATTCTGAGCGAGGAGGGAGGGAAAGCGCTCGAAGCACTCAGGGAGGAGTTGGGACTGAACCGGTCCTGGTATGAGCGATATGCTCTCTGGCTCGGCGATTTCGTCCGCGGCGACTTCGGATACGGCTTCACGTATACCGCCCCTGTCGAGGAGCTCGTCTGGAACGCTCTGAAGAACACCCTGGTGCTGGCCGGGGTCGGCTTCGTGCTGAGCACGGCGCTTGGAGTGGCGGCCGGCGTGTTCGCCGGCGCCAGGCCCAACAGCCTGGCCGACCGATCGATCACGACGCTGTCGGTCCTGGCGGCGAGCGTGTCCCAGTACTGGCTCGGCCTGATGTTGATCGTCTTCTTCGCCCTCCACCTGGACTGGCTGCCCGCGGGCGGGATGTGGGATACCCGGAATCCGGGCGGGCTCCGCGATCTCCTGACGCACCTGATCCTGCCGGTGCTCACCATCGCCGCGGTGCCGACCGCGGTGATCTCGCGGCTCGTGCGCTCCGCCATGATCGAGGTGATGCAGCAGGACTACATCCGCACGGCGAGGGCGAAGGGCCTGCACGAGCGGGCCGTGATCCGGCGGCACGCGGCACGCAACATTGCACCGACGACCATCAACATCGTGGCGTTGCAGCTCGCCTACCTGATCGGCGGTTCGATCTTCGTCGAGGTGGTCTTCGCCTGTCCGGGCCTCGGCGGCCTGCTCATCGGGGCGGTCGGGGCTCGCGATGCGCCGGTCATCCAGGCCATTACGATGTTCGTCGCGATCGCCTTCGTCATGCTGAACTTCATTGCGGACGTTGCCCAGAGTCTGCTTGATCCACGGGTGCGGCTGGCATGAGATCGGAGCCCATGCGATGTCGGTAGCCGCACGGGAAGGACAGCTCGCGCCCGCCGGCCTCGCGCAGGCCGGCAGTGAACGCTGGATCGCGATTACGTTCAGGGCGTTCCGCAAGGATCGCTTCGCGGTCGTTGCGGGTGTCGTGCTGCTGGCAATCATCGGAGCAGCGATCGCGGCGCCGATCATTGCCCCCTTCGATCCGTACGAAGCGGAAACCTCCCTGCGGATTCAGGGGTACGGGACAGAGGGTCGCTTGCTGGGTGTCGACGGACAGGGCCGCGACATACTCAGTCGCGTGATCTACGGCGGCCGGACCTCGATCCCGCTCGCCATCATCCCGGTCGCGCTCGCGATGGCGATCAGCATGGCGCTCGCCCTCGTCGCCGGGTATTACGGCGGCCTCGTCGGGAACATCCTGATGCGCTTCGTGGACGTCCTCTTCGCGTTCCCGACGGTGGTGCTCGCGATCGTGGTCGCGATACTTCTGGGCAACTCGTACCGCAGCCTCGTGCTCGTCGTCGTCTCCGTGCTCGTGGCGCCGATCACCCGCGTCGCCTACATCGCCATCCGCGAGCAACTCGGCCTCGACTTCGTGGACGCCGCGCGGGCGACCGGGGCGACGCCGCTGCGGCTGATGCTGATGCACATCGCGCCCGGCGCCTTCCCCTCGGTGCTGGTCTACGCCACCACGCTGATCGGGCTGATGATCATCTTCGTCGCGGGCCTGAGCTTCCTCGGCCTCGGCCTAAACCCGCCGATCCCGGACTGGGGCTTGATGACCGCCGAGGGACGGACGCTGATCGGCCTGGCGCCGCACATCGCGACCGTGCCGGGCATCGCGATCGGCATCACCGCGCTCTGCTTCAACCTCGTCGGCGACGGCCTGCGCTTCGCCCTCGACCCGCGCACCCGCAACATCGGCTAACCCCCACCCCGAGGCCGGTTCCGGCTCCCTCTCCCCCTGCCTCTCGCGCGGGGAGGGGGGTCGGAACCGCCCTCCGGGGTTCGTTGCGCCCTCGCTGCTTTCGGGGGCGCGCGGGAGTCCTCCCCCTCACCCCCGCCCTCTCTCCGGCCGGGGGAGAGGGCGCCGGACCGCGGAGGCGCTGCCCCGCAGCCGAAACTCGATTACGATGCGCAGCGGAGGCCGCGAGCCTGCTCCCCACGTCCGAGGAGGTCCCTGCGTATGAGCGAGTCGCTGGCGCTTCTGCACGAGCAGGGCCAGAGCACCTGGCTCGATTTCATCAGCCGCGGCTTCCTCGATTCCGGCGCGCTGCAGCGCCTGATCGACGACGCCTGGATCTCCGGGCTGACCTCCAACCCGACCATCTTCGGGAAGGCGATCGCGGGCTCCTCGGACTACGACGACGAGCTGCGCGCGCTGGCCGACGCCGGGGTGAGCGACCCCTACGACGCCTTCGTGCGCCTCGCCGGCGCCGACCTGCGCCGCGCCGCCGACGCCCTGCGTCCGATCTACGAGGCGGGCGGCGGCGAGGACGGCTACGTCTCCTTCGAGCTGCCGCCGGGCGTCGAGCACGACTCGCAGCGCTCGATCGCCGAGGCGCGCCGCCTCGTCGAGGCGGTCGGCCGGCCCAACGTGATGATCAAGGTGCCCGGCACCCCGAACGCGCCCGAGACCGTTGAGCGCCTGATCGGCGAGGGCGTCAACGTCAACATCACGCTGCTCTTCGACATCGCCGTCTACGAGGCGGTCGCGCGCGCCTACGTCGCCGGACTCGAGCGCGCGCTCGAGGCGGGGCGTGACCTCTCGGCGATCGCCTCGGTCGCCTCGTTCTTCGTCTCGCGCGTCGACACGCAGGTGGACGGGCGGCTGCCGGACGACTCGCCGCTGCGCGGTCGCGCCGGCGTCGCCAACGCGCGCGCCGCCTACGCGCGCTTCGCCGCGGTCTTCTCCGGCGCGGCCTGGGACGGCCTCGCCGCCTCGGGCGCGCGCGTCCAGCGCCCGCTCTGGGCCTCGACCGGCACGAAGAACGCTGCCTACTCCGACGTGCTCTACGTCGACAATCTCGTCGCGCCGCACACGGTGAACACGCTGCCCGAGCCCACGCTCAACGCCTTCGCCGAGCACGGCGACGCCTCGCACGCGATCACGCGCGACGACGAAGCCGAGGCCGAGGCGGCGCTCGCCGCCCTCGCCGAGGTCGGCGTGGATCTGAAGGCGGTGACGGACCAGCTGCTCCTGGACGGCCTCGATGCCTTCGAGGCGGACTTCCTGGCGCTGCTGCGCTGCATCGACGAGGCGCTGACCGCGATCCGTTCCGGCAGCGCCCGCAGCGAGGGCCGCCTCGGCCCGATCGAGGCCGCCGCCGGCGAGGCGCTCGACCGGCTCGCGCGCGAGGATGTCGCCGGCCGCCTCCAGGCGGGCGACCACACGCTCTGGGCGGACGACCCGGCCGGGATCAGCAACCGCCTCGGCTGGCTGACGGCGCCCGACGACTTCGCCGGCCGCGTCGAGGAGATCGAGGCGTTCGCCCGCGAGGCCGTCGGCGACGGCCTCGACGATGTCGTGTTGCTTGGGATGGGCGGCTCCAGCCTCGTGGCGGAGGTGATCGCGAGCACTCGCAGGAGCGCGCCCGGCTACCCGGCGCTCAGCGTCCTCGACACGACCGATCCGGCGGAGATCCGCGCCCTCGACGCGCGCCTCGATCTCTCGCGCACGCTCTTCGTGGTCGCCAGCAAGTCGGGGACGACCGTGGAGCCGCGTTCGCAGCTCGACTACTTCTGGTCGCGCCTGCCGGACGGCGCGCACTTCGCGGCGATCACGGACCCGGGCACGCCGCTCGCCGAACTCGGCGAGGAGCGAGGCTTCCGGCACGTCTTCCTGAACCCGCCGGAGATCGGCGGGCGCTACTCGGCGCTCTCGTACTTCGGCCTCGTGCCTGCCGCGCTGCTGGGCGTCGACCTGCGAGGCCTGCTCGCGCCCGCGGTCGAGATGCAGCGTTCCTGCGGCGCCTGCGCGCCGCCCGCCGACAACCCCGGCGTGCGGCTGGGCGCCGTACTCGGCGCGGCGGCAGCCGCCGGCCGCGACAAGCTCACGCTCGTGCTGCCGCCGCCGCTCGCCGCCCTCGGGAGCTGGATCGAGCAGCTGATCGCGGAGTCCACCGGCAAGGACGGGCGCGGCATCGTGCCCGTCGAGGGCGAGCCGCTCGGCCCGCCCGAGGTCTACGGCGACGACCGGCTGTTCGTCGCCTACGGCGACCACGAGGGCCTCGCGGCGCTCGAGGGCGCGGGCCACCCCGTCGTGCGGCTGCCGGTGGAGGACGCCGAGCGGCTCGGCGCGGAGTTCTACCGCTGGGAGCTCGCGACTGCCGTGGCCGGCTGCCTGCTCGGCGTCCAGCCCTTCGATGAGCCCAACGTGCAGCAGGCCAAGGACGCGACCGCTCGCATCCTCGGCAGCTCCGAGCGCGCCGAGGCGCCCGAGACGCCGAGCGCGGCCGAGCTGCTCGCGAGCGTGCAGCCGGGTGACTACATCGCGCTGCAGGCGTTCCTGCCTCGCAGCGAGGCCAACATCGAGGCGCTGCAGGCCGCGCGCGTGCGCCTCCGCGACCGCTACCGCGTCGCCGCCACCGCGGGCTTCGGCCCGCGCTTCCTGCACTCCACCGGCCAGCTGCACAAGGGCGGCCCGGACAGCGCGGTCTGCATCCAGATCGTGCGGGACGAGGACGATGACCTCGCGATCCCCGGCCGGTCCGCCGGCTTCGGCCAGTTGCAGCGGGCGCAGGCGCTCGGCGACCTCGAGTCGCTGCACGAGCTGGGTCGCCGCGTCGCTCGCGTGACGCCTGCGGAACTGGCGGAGCTGGGCGCGTGAGGATCGGGGTTGGGATGGCATCGGCGCGACCACGTGCTGCCGCCGTACACTGGCGACGATGGTAGCGTTCGATACGGCCAGGGTAGAACGGGCGCTGCGCGGGCCGCTCGGCGACGAGGCGGCCCGGGAATTGACGGAAGCGCTCGCCGAAGGCTTGACGCGCACATCGTCACGAAGGCCGACCTCAGAGTGCCGCCGCTCCGATTGGGGTGGCGAGGTGCTACTCCTCACGTTCGCTTCGAGTGTCATCATCCTCGGCGCGATCGCGATCGCGACGGCCGTGATCCTGAACGAACTGCCGTGAGCGCGCTGGGTCGCCGCGTCGCGCGCGTGACGCTTGAGGAACTGGCGGAGCTGGGCGCGTGAGGATCGGGCTCGCCGGCCTCGGGCGCATGGGCGGAGGCATCCGCGAACGCCTCCGCCGCGCCGGGCACGAGGTCGTCGGCTACGACCTCGACGCCGAGCTGCGCGACGCCGACTCTCTGGAGGCGATGGTCGAGGCCCTCGATCCACCGCGCGTGGTCTGGCTGATGCTCCCCTCTGGCGAGGCCACCGAGGGCGCCTTCGCCGATCTGCTCGGTCTGCTCTCGGCGGGCGACCTCGTGATCGAGGGCGGGAACAGCCGCTACACGGACTCGATCCGCCGGGCCGGCCAGGCCGGGGAGCGCGGGCTGCGCTTCCTCGACTGCGGCGTCTCCGGCGGCGTGTGGGGCCTCGAGGCGGGGTACTGCCTCATGGTGGGCGGGGCCGCGGATGCGTTCGCCGACGCCGAGCCGCTGTTCGCCGCGCTCGCTCCCGAGGGCGGCTACGCGCACCTCGGTCCCAGCGGGGCCGGGCACTACGTGAAGATGGTCCACAACGGCATCGAGTACGGCCTGATGCAGGCCTACGCCGAGGGCTTCGAGTTGCTCGACGCCTACGACGACGAGCTCGACCTGGCCGAGATCGCCGGGCTCTGGCAGCAGGGGTCGGTCGTGCGCTCGTGGCTGCTCGAACTGACCGAACGCGCGCTGGCGCGCGACCCCGCGCTGAGCCGCATCCAGCCGTATGTCGAGGACTCCGGCGAGGGCCGCTGGACGGTGATCGAGGGCGTCGAGCGCGGTGTGCCGGTGGACGTGATCTCCGGCGCGCTGTGGGCGCGCTTCGCCTCACGCGGCGAGCGCGCGTTCGGGCTGCGGCTGCTCGCCGCGCTGCGCAACGAGTTCGGCGGTCACGCGGTGCGCGAGGCGTAGATGAGCGGCCCGGCCGTCCTCGGCGTGGACCTCGGCGGCACGAACATGCGCGTCGCCGTCGTCACGCCCGCGGGCGAGATCATCGCGCGCTCCTCGCAGCCGACGCCGCCCGACGACCCGGCCGCGCTGCCGCGCCTGATGCGCGAGGTCGCGGCCGGGGCGAGCGAGGAGCTGCGCGGAGCGGTCGTCGGCGTGCCGGCGGTGGTGGACTACGAGCACGGCGTGGCGCAGCGCATGCCCAACCTGACGCGCTGGGAGGGCCACCTCGCCGCTCAGCCGCTCGCCGACGCCTGCGGGCTGCCCGCCGTCCTCGTCAACGACGCTGATCTCGCCGCCGTCGGCGAGCACCGCTACGGCGCGGGCCGCGGGACCGACGACATGGTCTACCTCACGATCAGCACCGGCATCGGCGGCGGCGTCGTGATCGGTGGGCAGTTGCTGCACAGCAAGCGATCGCTCGCCGAAGTCGGCCAGACGACGATCGACTACCGCGAGCGGCAGATCCTCGAGGCGCTCGGCTCCGGTCCGGCGCTGGAGCGTCTCTCCGGGCTGAGCGGCGCGGAAGTGACGAGGCGCGCACAGGCGGGCGACGCGGCGGCGCTCGGCTGGCTCGGCGAGATCGCGGCAGTGATCGCCGTGGGCGTCGCGAACGCCATCGAGTGCTACATGCCGGAGCGCGTGGTGATCGGCGGCGGGGTCGCCGCGGCAGGCGCGTTGCTGCTTGATCCCGTTCGCGAGCGGCTGGCGGAGCTGCACAGCGCGCGGCTGCTCGACCCCTCGCAGGTGGTGCCGGCGAGCGGCGGCGACGATGTCGGCCTGCGCGGCGCCTGGCCGCTCTGGGAGTACGCCTCCTCCCGCGAGGGCGCGACGACGCTCGCGCCGCGCGCGCCGGCCGGCGCCTGAGATCTCGTAGCCGTCGGGGGAGCGCTCTGCTCGCTACTCCAGCGCCTGCTGGAGGCGGGCGAACACGGTACGCAACACCTGGATCCGCGCGTGGCGCTTCTGCTCTCCGTGGACCAGCACCCATGGCGAGGTGTCGACGTGGGTCTCCTCGAACATATCGTCCGCCGCGTGCATGTAGAGGTCCCAGGCCTCGCGGTTGCGCCAGTCGTCGGCGGTCAGTTTGTAGCGCTTGAACGGGTCCGAGCCCCGCTGCTCGAAGCGGCGCAGCTGCTCCTCCCTGGAGATGTGCAGCCAGAACTTGATGATGATCGTGCCCCCGTCGTGGTAGAGGCGCTCGAACTCGCGGATCTCGCGGTAGGCCCGCTGCCAGTCCGCGCGCGGTGTCAGCCCCTCGACGCGCTCGACGAGCACGCGGCCGTACCAGGAGCGGTCGAAGACGGCGATGCGCCCGCGTCGCGGCATTCGCGCGTGGAAGCGCTGCATGTAGTGCCCCAGCAACTCCAGCGGCGTGGGCGCACCGATCGCGTGCACGCGCACCCCGCGCGGATCGAGGTGTCCGGCGAGGCGCGCGATCGTGCCTCCCTTGCCCCCGGCGTCGACGCCCTCGACGACGACCACCGCAGCCGCGCTCTCCTCGTCGCGCATCCGCACCTGCAGCCGCAACAGCTCAAGCTGCAGCCGCTCGAGCTCCTCGTGGTACTCGACCCGCTTGACCCGCAATGTCGGGTCGAAGTGGGAGATTTGCGGTGGGTGGCTGTCTAGTTGCGACACGGAACGTCCCTCGCTACGTAGTGATAGCACCATAGGGCGCGATCTGCTCGCGGATCACCGAGGCGTCTCCGGCGATCGCGATCGTCATCTCCTCGGGGCGGAGGTACTCGGCAGCGAGCTCCCGGACCCGCTCCGGCGTGACGGCGTGGACGCGATCCACGTACTCCTCGGCGTAGCTCGCGCCCAGCTCGTGGAAGTCGAGGAAGCCGAGCTGGCCGAGCAGGCCCGCGGGCGTCGCGTTGCGCACCAGCAGGCCGCCGGCCATGAAGCGCTGGACGCCCTCGAGCTCCTCGAGGGCGGGCGGCTCGGCGCGGAGGCGGTCGATCTCGGCGAAGATCTCGTGCAGCGACGCGCCGGTGTGCTCCGTCGTCACGTCCGCCGCCTGCATCCAGTAGGCGTCGCGGTAGTGCACGGCGACGGTGCTGCGCGGCGAGTAGGTGTAGCCCTTGTCCTCGCGCAGATTGAGGGTGATGCGCGACATAAACGCGCCGCCGAGCAGCGTATCGACAACGGTCAGGGGCAGGTAGTCCTCCTGCGAGGGGTCCGGCGCGGGCAGGCCGAGGCGGATCGTCGACTGCCCCGCGCCCGGCCGATCGATGAGGTGGATCGCCCGCGTGCTGCTCGGCGAGGGCGGCGCGATCAGCGGTGCGGGCCCGGCCTGCCAGCCCTCGAAGGCCTCGCGCAGCGCCTGCTCCACCGCCGCGAGGTCGAAGCGGCCGGCGACGTAGACGTGCGCGCGCGCCGCGCCCAGCTCGCCGGCGACGAAGCCGCGCACGTCCTCGATGCCCAGCGCCTCCACGTCCTCGCGCGAGGGCAACACGCGCGCGTAGGGGTGGTCGCCGTAGAGCGCGGCGTGGAAGCGCTCCAGCGCCAGCACACTGGGCTCCGTCGCGGCGACGGCCAGTTCGCGCAGCAGTTCCGCGCGCAGCCGCTCGAGTTCGTCCTCCGGGAGGCGCGGCCGCGTGACGACCTCGCCGAGCAGCCGGAGCGCCTCGGGCGCGGACTCGGACAGCACCGCGATGTCGAGCGTGGTCGCGTCGTCGCCGCTGTGCGTGTCGAGCCCTCCGCCGCAGCGCGCCAGCCGCGCGGCCAGTTCGCCGGCGTCGAGGTCGCCCGCGCCCTCCTTGAGGTAGCGCGAGGCGAGCACCGCGAGCCCGGAGGAGCCCTCGCGCTCGTTGAGGCCTCCGGCGCGCAGCGCCAGCCGTATGGAGACCTTGGGTACCGCGCCGTACTCGACCAGGGTGGCGCGCAGCCCGTTGCCGAGGGTGAGTTCGGTGCGCTCCGGCAGGCGGAACGGGGCCGGGGCGCCGGCAGTCGGTCGCTCGCTCATGGCGCGCTCGCTCCCGGCTCGAGGGCGATCACGGTGCGCGCCTCGGGGCGCAGGTACTCACGCGCCGTCTCCAGCACCAGCTCCGGGCTGAGCGCGCGCATCTCCGCCTCCAGGCGGTTGACGCGCCCCGGGTCGTCGTCGAACAGCGCGAACGAGGCGAGCAGATCGGCGCGCCCGATCGCCGGGTACATCCCGCCGCCGATCGTCGAGTAGAGGCCGGAGCGCGCCTTCACGAGTGCGAGCTCGAACGTCTCGCGGTCGATCGCCGTCTCGCGCAGCGGCGCGATCACCTCCTCGGCGGCCTCGATGATCGTCCCCGGCTGTGCCTCCGCGTCGTGGATCAGCGAGCAGGTCCAGAGCAGCGGCGTCCGCGCGCTGAACATGTTGCCGAGGAAGTTGATGCCCGCGTCGATCTCGCCGCAGTAGCCGCGGCGGCTGACCAGCTCGCGGTACAGCAGCGAGTCGTCGCCTCCGGCGAGCAGCTGGTGCAGCACGGCCATCGCGAGGAACTCGGGCGTGTCGCGCTGCGGCGTCTGGTAGGCGAAGGCGAGGGCAGGCTGGCTGGCGAGCGGGTCCGCCTTCGTGAACGCCTGCTCCGCCTCCTGCCGCGGCTCGGCGAGGTCCGGCCGCTGCGGGGCCGCTGCGCCCTCGATCGAGCCGAAGTGCCGATCGGCCAGCGTGAACGCCTCCTCGACATCCACGTCGCCGACGATGACGAGCACCGCGTTGCGCGGCGAGTAGAATTCACCGAAGAAGGCCCATACGTCGTCCAGGCTGGCGGCGTCGAGGTCTTCGAACTCGCCGTAGCCGTTGTGGGCGTTGTGCCAGTTGCTGAAGGCGCGCTCGCACATGTCGATCCAGGGGAAGCCGCCGTAGGGGCGGTTGAGGACGTTGACGCGCACCTCGTTCTTGACCACGTCGCGCTGGTTGTCGAGCTCCTCCTGGGTGATGCGCGGTCCGCGCATGCGGTCCGCCTCGAGCCAGAGCGCGAGCTCCAGCGCGGGCTTGGGGAGCACCTCGAAGTAGTTGGTGTAGTCGGTGCGCGTGGTGCCGTTCAGTACGCCGCCGTTCTTCTGCACGAGCTGGACCAGCTCCATCTTCGCGAGCTGCCCGGAGCCCTGGAACATCAGGTGCTCGAAGAGGTGCGCGAAGCCGGAGCGCCCGCGCGGTTCGAGCCGGAAGCCGACCTCGTAGTAGACGGCGACGGCGACGATCGGCGCCGAGGCGTCCGGGGAGACGACGACGCGCAGCCCGTTGCCGAGCCGCCGGTACTCGACCGGAACGTGGAGCGTGAACGCGCCGTTGTCCGCCATCGGGCCTGCCTTCCGTCCGCCGCTGCGCTGGGGGGACGCGCGCAGGGTAGCGCGCCTCGCGGCGAGGGCGCGAGGGCGCGACGGGTGGAAGCGAACGCGCCGTTCTGGGCATCAGGACTCGCTTGCCAACAGAGCGGAACCGCGGGAGTGTTTGACTGGGTGAGGTGACGTAACTACGATACTGTAGTGTGGCGAAGGGTGACGCGACTGCGTTGGACCTGGGATCCAGC
The DNA here is from genome assembly GCA_965261685.1 of Dehalococcoidia bacterium. Lineage (GTDB taxonomy): Bacteria > Chloroflexota > Dehalococcoidia > UBA2979 > UBA2979 > VXMT01. The sequence continues at coordinate 32,946 of CBDHDI010000028.1, read as the reverse complement.
CAAGAACAGGGCGAACCGCCGAGCGCACGGCCTCAGCTTCGAAGCTGCGGTCTTCGTGTTCAGCGATCCTGTGTCTGCGACGCGGGGGGACCCGTATCCAAACGAGCAACGGTGGCGGACCATTGGCATGGTGGGCGGTCTGGTCGTGATGGTGGTTCACACCTGGCCCGATGTCGACAGGGCGACCCACGAAGAGATCGGGCGCATCATCTCCGCGCGTAAGGCGACGAGGCATGAGCGGATGGCGTATGAAGAAGGACACGACTGAGCTGCCGGCGGACGTTCAGGCACAGTTGCGGGCGCTTGAGGCGCTCGCGGACGATCAGATCGACACGACCGACATCCCGGAGATACTCGACTGGTCCGACGCCAGGCGCGGCGTCTTCTACCGGCCCGTCAAGAAGCAGATCACGTTGAGGCTCGACGCGGATATTATCGCCTGGTTCAAGGCCCGGGCTCGTAACGGCCGCGGGTACCAGACGGACATCAATCGGACGCTCCGCGAGTACGTCCGCGGGGTAGACCGTTCTTCCCGGGCCGGGGACTGAGTCCGCCCGATACTGCGCTTCCCGCAGCAGCCGAACACCAACCGCTTGCTCTGCGGCAGACGCCGGACCGCGCGTCACCACCTGACCAGCCACCTCAACGGGCGCCGCGGGTACCCCTCGCGTGATGCACGCAGGCGCACGTCGGTACCCACTTCAATGATGTGACGCACGAGCTATCGGCAGAACGAACGCGATGCTACGATTATTTCCGCCGACGGCTCCCCACGTTCGCGGGCCCGCCTCGTGGACGGTCCGGCCGCCCGGCTCTACAGGCAGCACGGCGCAGCGCGCCGACACCATCACCCGCCCCGGGAGGACGCTATGACCGAAAACGCAACTCGCCCCATCTCCGACCTCCACGTCGTCGCCACGATCCCCCTGCCGACGCCCGCCGAGTTCGAGGCAGAGCTGCCGATTCCGCCGGGCGTCCTCGACACCGTGGTGCGGGGCCGCCGCGCCATCGAGGAGATCCTGTCCGGCCGCGATGAGCGCCTGCTGCTCATCGCCGGTCCGTGCTCGATCCACGACGAGCGCTCGGCGATGGAGTACGCGCAGCGCCTCGCCGTCCTCGCCCGTGAGATCGAGGATCGCGTGCTGGTCGTGATGCGCGTCTACTTCGAGAAGCCGCGCACGACCGTCGGCTGGAAGGGCCTGATCTACGACCCGGACCTCGACGGCTCGTTCAACATCGCCGGCGGCCTGCGCCGGGCGCGCCAGCTGCTCATCGACATCGGCGAGCTCGGTCTGCCGACGGGCACGGAGTTCCTGGACCCGATCGCGCCGCAGTACCTGGCGGACCTGATTTCCTGGGTCGCCGTCGGCGCACGCACCACGGAGAGCCAGACGCACCGCCAGATGGCGAGCGGGCTGAGCATGCCGGTCGGCTTCAAGAACAGCACCGACGGCAACATCGAGGTCGCCGTCAACGCGCTGCTCTCAGCGCGCGAGCCGCATGCCTTCCTCGGTATCGACCGCGAGGGCCGGACCTGCACGGTGCAGACCAGCGGCAACCCCTACGGCCACATCGTGCTGCGCGGCGGCAGCGAGGGGCCAAATTACGATTCGGACACCGTCCGCGAGACCTACCGGCAGCTCGAGGGCGCCGATCTGACGCCCGCCGTCCTCGTCGACTGCAGTCACGCCAACTCCGGCAAGGACCACCGGCGCCAGTCGATCGCCTTCCGTGACGTGATTGCGCAGCGCACGGCCGGTGACGCGGGCATCGTCGGGCTGATGCTCGAGAGCCACCTCCACGAGGGCAGCCAGTCCCTCGGCGACGACGTGAGCGCGCTCCGCTACGGCGTCTCGATCACCGATGCCTGCATCGGCTGGGACGAGACGGTGCAACTGCTGCACGAGGCGGCGGACTCGCTCGCCGCGCCCGTCGGAGCGTCGGCGTAGCGCCAGCGGCGCTCAGCTCCCGGCAGCCCCCCGAGGCGAGGCCCAGCGCGGCTCCTCGACGCCGCTGCGCCGGTTGACGGCGCGAGCCGCGACGAAGAGGAAGTCCGACAGCCGGTTCAGGTAGATCAGCACCTCGTCCGAGACCTCCTCCGAGGCCCCGAGCGTGACCACGCGCCGCTCCGCGCGGCGACAGACGGTGCGCGCGTGGTGCAGCGCAGCGGCCACGGGCGCACCGCCTGGCAGGATGAACTGCGTCAGCGGCTCCAGTTCCTGCTCCAGCGCGTCGATCCAGCCCTCGAGGCGCTCGCTCGCGCCCTCGGCGAGCAGGGGCGTCAGCTTGCCCGTCGCCGCGCGCTCGCGCGCGTCGGGCGTGGCCAGCTCGCCGCCGAGGTCGAACAGCGTCGACTGGATCTCCTGCAGCATCTCCGCGAGGTCGGACGACGCCTCCGCGCCGAGCCCAGCCGCGGCGACACCGAGCACGGCATTCAGCTCGTCGACGGCGCCGTAAGCCTCGACGCGTGCCGCGTCCTTGGGGACGCGCGGCCCGCCGAACAGTCCGGTCTCGCCCTCGTCGCCGGTGCGCGTGTAGATCTTCATGGCTCAGCCTTCCCGGTTCGCGTGGCGTTCTCTACTGCGGGTATGCCTCGATGAAGGCGCGCAACGCTTCGAGGTGCTCGCCGACCGTGGCCATGCCGGAGGTGTTGGTGCTGACCGTGAAGCGGGTGGCGCCCAGCTCGCGCCAGGTCTCGGCGCGCCGCAGCTGCTCGTCCAGATCCTTGCCCTTCGTGCTGACGCTGAGGTTGAAGCCGAGCTCCGAGGGATCGCGCCCGGCCCGCTCGGCGGCGGCGAGCACGCGCTCGCGGCGGGGCAGGAAGCCCTCGGGGCTGTGGAAGCGCGGCGGCACGAGCCAGCCGTCGCCGAGGCGCCCGGTGCGGTCCATCATCACGCCCGCGTAGCCGCCCATCCAGATCGGGATGCGGCGGTTCGGGAGCGGGTTGATGCCCGCGTCGCGGATGGCGTGATGCTCGCCCTCGAAGGTGACGAGCGACTCCTCCCAGAGCCGCCGCAGCAGCACGACTTGCTCCTCGATGCGCGACCCGCGCGTCGCGAAGTCGACGCCGAGCGCCTCGTACTCGATCTCGTTCCAGCCGCTGCCGATACCGAGCTCGAACCGCCCGCCGGAGAGCAGATCGACCTCGGCCGCCTGCTTGGCGACGAGCGCGGTCTGGCGCTGCGAGAGGATGAGCACGCTGGTCACGAGCTTGATGCTGGAGGTCAGCGCCGCGGCGTAGCCGAACATCACGAACGGCTCGCGGAACATCGCGTGGTGGGTGTAGGGCCCCTCGAGTTCGTACTGCGACGCATCCGCGCCGAGCACGTGATCGGCGGCGCGCATGTGCGCGTAGCCGAGCTGCTCGACGCCCTGCACGTAGTCGCGCAGCGCGCCGCTGTCGCGTCCGATCGCCCGTTGCGGGAATCCCGCTCCCAGCTCCACTCGCGGCCTCCTTCGCTGCGTCCCTGTCAGTCTCGCCCTGCGCCCGGCTCGCGGACCTGGCCGCGCGGCCGGGCGCGCGGGTTCGTGCGCGTCAGGATGCCCTCGGCGCGCTGCCGCACCCAGGGATCGATGTCGTCGTGCGTGAGGATCCAGAAGCGCTGCTCGCCGATCGCCTCGAAGACGCGCGAGGCGACCTCAGCGGGAGGGATCGCGTTGCGCGCGAACTCATCGCGCAGCCGCTCCTGCGCCGGATCGGTGCGCGCCGGGCCGGGGTTGCGCAGCGCCTCGGGGCGGTTGCGGTAGGAGTCGAGGATGTTCGTGCGCACGATGCCGGGACAGAGCACCGAGGCGCGCACGGCGGCGCCGCGCTGCTCCAGCTCCAGTTGCAGCGACTCGGTCAGCGCCACCACACCCGCCTTGCTCACACCGTAGGGAGCGTTGCCGGGCAGCGGCGTTAGCCCCGCCACGGAGGCGGTGTTGACGACGTGGCCCTCCTCGCCGCCTTCGAGCATCCGGGGCACGAACGCGCGCACGCCGTGGATCACGCCCCAGAGGTTGACGCCGAGCGTCCACTGCCAGTCCGCGAGCGAGGCACGGTAGGCCGCCCGGTTGGCGCCGCCGACTCCGGCGTTGTTGCAGACCATGTGCACCGCGCCGAACGCCTCGTAGGCGCGCTCCGCGAGGGCGTCCACGCTCTCCGCCTTCGAGACGTCGGTCTCGACGGCGAGCACCTCGGCGCCGCCGTCGCGCAGCGCGGCCGCGGTCGCCTCGAGGGCGTCGCGCTCCACGTCGGCGAGGACGACCCGCATCCCGGCCTCGGCGAAACGCTGCGCCATCGCGCGCCCGATCCCGCTCGCCCCGCCGGTGACGACCGCCACGCGGCCCTCGAACTCCTGCATCGCCGCGTCCCTTCCGCGATCGCCTCGATTCTACGAGGCGCGCGTCCCGACATTGCCCGCGGGCGCTCAGCCGGCCTCCGAGTCGTCCTCTGGCGCGTCCAGGCGGGCACTCGGGTTCGTGCGCGTCAGGAGGCGCTCCGCGCGCTGCCGCACCCAGGGATCGATGTCGTCGTGCGTGAGGATCCAGAAACGCTGCTCGCGGATCGCCTCGACGACCCGCGCGGCGACCTCGGCGGGCGGCATCCCGCTGCTCTCCATCGCCGCGCGCGTGCGCGCCCGGCCCGAGCCCTCGCGCTGCGGCTCGGGATTGCGCAGCGCCTCGGGCCGGTTGCGCTGCGCGTCGAGGATGTTCGTGCGCACGAGGCCGGGACACAGCACCGAGGCGCGCAGCGTCGCGTCGCGCTGCTCCAGCTCCAGTTGCAGCGACTCGGTCAGCGCCAGCACCGCCGCCTTGCTTGCGCCGTAGACGGCGTTGAAGGGAGTCGCCACCAGGCCCGCGACCGAGGAGGTGTTGACGACGTGGCCCTCCTCGCCGCCGTCGAGCATCCTCGGCACGAACGCGCGCACGCCGTGAATCACGCCGTGGAGGTTGACGCCGAGGATCCACTGCCAGTCCGCGAGCGAGGCGTCCTGGACGCCGCCCCTGTACCCGCCGACCCCGGCGTTGTTGCAGAGTACGTGCACCGCACCGAACGCCTCGAAGGCGCGCTCGGCGAGCGCGTCCACGCTCTCCGCGCTCGAGACATCGGTCTCGACCGCGAGTACTTCCGCGCCCGTGTCGCGCAGCTCGGCGGCGGCTGCCTCGAGGGCGTCGCGCTCGACGTCGGCGAGGACGACGCGCATGCGCTTCTCGGCGAAGCGCTGCGCCAGCGCGCGCCCGATCCCGCTCGCCGCGCCGGTGACGACCGCCACGCGGCCCTCGAACTGCTGCATCGCGTGTCCTTCCGCGAAGCTCGACCTTACGAGTCGCCGGGCGGGGAGCGCAGGATGCGCTCGGTGTAGTAGCCACCGCTCGCGCGCTCGAGCGACATGAACTTCGGGATGTCCTCGTAGATCGCCTGCCGCCCTTCCTCGGAGTCGTAGCGCTCCTCGCGGAAGGCCTCGCGCGAGCTGAAGTGCAGCTCGACGATGCCGAAGACGTCCGGGTCGCCGGCCGCGCTCGCCAGCGGCGCTTGCACGACGTTCTGCACGTAGTTCTGCATGCCGACGTGGATGCTCAGCGCGAGCGGCGTGTGCACCTCCCGCCAGTGGCGCGCGCACTGCTCGTGCGTGCGCCCGGGCGCGGGCCGCATCAGCGTCATCATCTTCACGCCCGGCGAGAGCTCGCCGTCCACCCAGTCGCGCTCGTAGCGCTTCGGGTGGTGCTCCGAGACCGTCCAGCCCTCGATGCGCGCGACTTCCTCGGCGCTTGCGAGGGCGTCGACGACGCCCTCGAGCGTGCCGTCCTCGGCCCACGCGTCCTCGGCCCAGACGGAGACCAGCGCGTCCGCCATCGGGCCCTCCGCGCCGCCGCGGTCCCAGCGCTCGCCGCTGTAGAGGTCGGCGAGGTTGATCGCGATGCCGAGCGGCTGGGGAATCGCGCCGCTGCCGATCGCCGCCTCCGCGCAGCGGTCGAGCAGCTCCCACTGGAAGTCCTTTGGTTCGGAATCGCGCTCGGCCCAGACCGCGAGTATCGCCTTGATCACCGCATTGGCTCCTCTCCCGCCCCTGCGCAGTCGCACGCTACCATGCGCGCGCGGGCGTGGAGCGGCGCTGAGGATGGCGCCGGGCCCACCTGCTCGGGAGGCTGCGATGCGTGGCGGAGCGCTTGACGGGATCCGTGTGCTGGAGTTCTCGGTGGTGGTCGCCGGGCCGGTCTGCGGCGTGATCCTCAGCGACCTCGGGGCGGACGTGGTGAAGGTAGAGCCGCCCGGCGGCGAGCCGCACCGCCGCAACCGCGCCGTCGTGCCCAACGAGGGCAAGCTCTTCCAGAACTTCAACCGCGGCAAGCGCAGCCTCGTCGTCGACCTCGGGAGCGACGAGGGGCGGGCGCTGATCCATCGCCTCGTGCCGCAGACCGACGTGGTAGTCGTGAACTACCGGCTCGGGGTTTCGAAGCGGCTGGGGATCGACTACGAAACGCTGCGGGCGATCCGGCCGGATCTGATTTACGTGGAGAGCACGGGCTTCGGGACGCGCGGGCGGCTGGCGAAGGCTCCGGCCTCGGACATTGTCGCGCAGGCCTACTCCGGGCTGATGGCGGGCGAGGGCAAGGTCGCCGAGGGCGGCGAGCCGCTGGCGCTCAAGGCGGGCGCCTGGGCGGACTACATCACCGGCATCGCCAGCGCGATGGGCGTGGCCACGGCCCTCTATCACCGCGACCGCACGGGCGAGGGCCAGAAGATCTCCGGCTCGCTGCTGCGCTCGGCGATGTTCGCGCAGAGCCACATCACGATGCGCGAGCCCATCTCCGACAGCGTCGTGCGCGACGTGACGATGGCGCAGATCAACGAGGCGCGGGCGCGCGGCGCCGACTACCGCGAGGTGGTCGACATCCGCATGGCCGGCCGCGAGCTGGGGACGCAGTTCGCGCTCTACTACAACGGCTACCAGGCGAAGGACGGCGGCGTGGTCCTCGGCGCGCTCACGAAGGCGAACCGCGATGCGATGCGCGCGGTGCTCGGCCTCGAGGGCGAAAACTGCGACGACCCCGACTATGACGCCCTCGACCCCGTGAACCTCGCCGACGCCGAGCGCTGGAAGCAGGTGATCCGCGACCGCATCGCCGAGCGCACCGTCGCCGAGTGGGTCGAGGCCTTCGAGGCGGCCGGCACGCCGGTCTCGCCGGTCAACCTGCCGGAGGAGATGTCCGACGACCCGCAGGTCCGGGCGGAGGGCATCATGGTCGAGCTCGAACACGAGATCACGGGCCCGCAGCGCGTCGTCGGCCCGATCATCGAGCTCTCGGAAACGCCGACGCGCGCCCGCGGCGCCGCCCCGCCGGTGGGCCGCCACACGCGCGAGCTGCTGCGCGAGTTTGGTCTCCCCGAGGACGAGATCGACTCGCTTGTGGCCTCGGGCGTGGTGGCGGAAGGCGCGTAGGGCGGCTCCGATGGCCTTCGCTCCCCGGGCCGCGCCTTCCTACAACTTCGCCATCGGCTACCTCGTGCGCTGGCTGGTGATCGTCGCCGTGCTGCGGCGCCGGCGGCGCCTCGGGGCGGACGTGCGCGAGATGCTGCGCGGGATCGAGCCGCGCCCGCGTGTGAAGGGCATCGAGCACGTGCCGCTCAAGGGTCCCTGCATCGTGGTGATGAACCACTACGAGCGGCCGGGCCTGCGCGTCTGGTGGTGCGCGGCGCTGGTCAGCGCGGCGCTCGCGGCCCGGCGCGGCGGCGAACCGCCTGTGCGCTGGCTGATCACCGACCGCTTCGAGGGCTTCCGCTTCGCCGGCCTGCCGATGCCCGACCGGCTGATGGCGTGGCTGCTGGACAAGATCGGCGGCGCCTACGGGCTCCTGCTCGTCGCGCGCCCCGAGGGCGAGGCGCAGTCCCGCTCGGCGCTGCTGCGCGAGGCGCGCGCCACGCTGCGCGAGGGCGCGGTGCTCGGCATCACGCCGGAGGCGGCGAGCGGCTCCGGGCCGCAGCTCACGGCAGCCTGGCCGGGGTCGGGGGCGGCGCTCTCCTGGCTGTCCTCGGGATCGACGCCGCTCGTGCCGGTCGCGGTCCGCGACGACGAGGACGGCGCGCTCCTCGCGACTTTCGGCGCGCCGTTCACGCTGGAACAAGCGAGTGACGAGGAGGGCGCGCGGGCGGTGATGGACGCGGTCGCGGCGCTGCTGCCGCCCGAACTGCGAGGGCCCTACGGCGGCGAGTGACCGTCATGCCGTAGCATGCCCGCGTCCGGCCCGAGCGGGGTGGAGGGCGTCGTGACAGACGAGCAGCGCCCGCTGCGCACCAGGGTCTTCTACGCCAGCGGATCCGTCTCCGGCAACGTCATCTCGCAGGCCTTCTCGCTGTGGCTGATCTTCTTCTACGCGCCTCCCTCCGGCGAGGAGGACGCGGTCACCCGGATCCCCGCGATCGGGCTGCCCGACCTCGATTTCGGCCTCTTCTCGACTCCCGACCAGCTCGCGCCGCGGGTCGTGCTCGGCCTGCTGCTGACCGTCGCCCGCATCGTCGAGTCGATCGACGACCCGGTCGTCGGCTACCTCACCGATCGCACGAAGTCGCGCTGGGGGCGGCGCATTCCCTGGATCCTGCTCGGGACGCCGTGGTGGGCGCTGCTGTTCGCGGCGCTGTTCGTCCCGCCCGAGAGTGGCGACGGCCTGGCCAACCTCGTCTGGCTGGTAGTGATCATCGAGATCTTCTGGCTGACCAGCAATCTCTCCGGCGCGCCGTTGGAGGCGCTGCTCCCGCACATCGCGAAGACGCACCAGCATCGGGTGACGGTGGCCGCGTTCCAGTTGCTCTTCGGCGTGTTCGGCGCGTTCATCGGGCTATCGATCAGCTCGCTGCTGGTGGACTTCGTCGGCTTCCCGGCGATGGCGGCGACGATGGCCGTGATCGCGCTGGCGACGCGCTACACGGCGCTGTTTGGCTGCTGGAGTTACGCGAAGAGCGACGACACGCCCTCGACGCCGGGATTCAAACGCTCGGTGCGCGAGACGTTTTCCAACAAACAGTTCGTCGCGTTCCTGCCGAGCTTTATCTTCTTCCGCATCGCTCAGCTGATGCTGACGGCGCTGTTCCCGTTCTACGTCTCGGCGGCGCTCGCCAGCAGCGAGGCGTTCGGGTTCAACGGCGCCGAGGACGCGGGCGTGTTCACCTTCGGCCTCACGGTCGTCGTCATCATCGGCGTGCTCGTGGGGATCGGGTTCTTCATGCCGCTCGCGCGGCGCAAGGGCAACGCGCAGGCCTTCCGCACGGCGATGCTGTGGGGGATGGGAGGGCTGTTCCTGCTGTTCTTCGCCGGCTTCATGCCGGGCCCCCCGAAGGTGGCGCAGGCAATGCTCGCGGTGTTCATCGCCGGGATGCCGCTGGCCGGCATCCTGATGCTGCCCAACATCCTCATCGCCGACATCGTCGACCACGACGCGCGGCGCACCTCGACGCGTCGCGAGGGGATGTTCTACGGAACCCAGAACCTGCTGGAGAAGAGCGCCTCGGCCTTCGCGCCGCTGCTGCTCGCGATCGTGCTGCTGGCCGGCGACAACGCGAGCGATCCGCTCGGCGTGCGGCTGGTCGGCCCCGTCGCCGGGGTACTGGTGTTCATCGGCTACCTCTCGTTCCGCGGCTACACGCTCGACGAACAGGCGACCGAGGAGTCAGCGGCGGCCCAGTGAGCCGGACAACCGCCTCAGCCGAGGGCCGCGCGGGTGATTGACGATTGTGCCGCGGCAGCCCTATCGTCCAGGGCAAGGAAGGAGGTGATGCCCACGTGGATGATGAACGTAGTCACGAGGCCGAGGCGAGCTTGTGGGACATCTCCGAGGAGGTGTCGGCGGGCTAACCTCTGCCCGTGAGACAGAACGGAACACCCCGGCCATTGGCCGGGGTGTTCTGCGTTCGGGGGCGCGCCGATGTCGGCTGTCGCAGACTTCGATCACGAGCGCTACGCGGCCCTGAGGGGCGGCGGGGGCCTCGGCACGCGCGTGCACGCCGTCGCGCGCACGACCTCGACGATGGACGACGCTCGGGCGGGCGCGGACCGGCGTGGCGCCGAGGGCTGCGGCGACGCCTACGTCGCGGGTGAGCAGACGGCCGGCCGGGGGCGCTTCGGCCGTCGCTGGGTTGCCTCGCCCGGGGCGGCGCTGCTCGTCACCTTCCACCTCTGCCCGGCCGCCGGGCCGCACACGCCGCTGCTCAGCGCCGCGGGCGGCCTCGCGACTGCCGAGGCGGTCGAGGCTGCGTGCGGCCTCGGCGTCTCGCTGAAGTGGCCGAACGACGTGCTGGCCGACAGCCGCAAGCTCGCCGGCATCCTGGCCGACGCGCGGCACAGGCCGGGCGGCCGTGTCGAGGTCTTCCTCGGCATCGGCGTGAACCTGCGGGAGACGGCGACGGCGGGACTGCCGCCCGACGTGCGGGCGCGCGCGACGAGCATCGAGGGCGCGGGCGCGGCGCCGCCGGCCGCGGAGACTCTGCTTGCCGAACTCTCGCGCGCGATCGAGCGGCGGGTCGGGCAGCTCGAGCGCGACCCGCCCGCCTTCCTCGCCGACTGGCGCGACCGCCTCGAAACGATCGGCCGCCGCGTCCGGCTCGCGCCCGCCGGCCCCGAGGCGGGCGAGGGCGAGGTCGAGGGCACGGCCGTCGGCGTCACGCCGCTCGGCGAGCTGACGCTGCGGCTGGACGACGGCTCGTCGCGCAGCTTCGCCGCGGGCGATGTGACCACGTTGTGAGGTGGGGTGACGCCGTAGCATCGGCGTTTGCCAAGCTGATGGTAGGCGGTGACGCGAAGGACGGGAGAGCCACCCTGCCCGGACCTGTAGAGCCCCATCGTCGCACGAAGCACGCGACGCCCGCAGCTAGGCCGCTAACCAAGCGGTAAGTCTCACGTTGGCGGCAGGTGCTGCTGGTAGGCGGATCAACCCCCACGCGCGCAGTCGAATGCAAGAGCGTGGCATACCCGTTCGGGCAGTTGACGCGGTCTTGGAGCACTACCACCACTAGCCGTCCGGCAGGACCTCGTCCGGGGGCGAAGCCAGCCGTGATCTACATCGGGGAGTGGGACGGGCGCGATCTCCGCGTCTATGTGGAACGCGATTCCGACCCGCCCCTGGTGACGGCGGCGGCTTGGGAGAACTGACATGCCGGAGGCGACCTACGACCACGAAGCGGACATCCGTGCGGTTGCGGGATGGCGAGGCGTCAGCGACTCAAGCGTTCCTTGACGATCTGCGCATCCTTGACTACTCCGCCGATGGTGGAGTGATCGGTGTCGAGTTCATCTGCGCGAGCGGTGGTATCGACCTAAGCGATGTGCCTTTCGCTCAGCGCGTGGGGCAGTTGAATCGACCAAAGTGGACATTCGTTCCGGATTTTCGCTTAGGCAGGCGGCATCGCAGTAGCGGAGGTCGCTTACCAAGGCGCTGCTGCGACAGCATCGCGCGGCGCTTCGACTAAGCTCGAATCCACCGATCGAAGCTTGAAGGGGCGGGCTGCCGGGCTGCCGGGCTGCCGGAGCGTTCGGCGGGCGTGCCGGCGTTCGCCGGGCGGTGCCGGAGCGAGGAGCCGTCGCTCAGCGTCGCTCAGCGCGGCTCGGGGGCGCTGAGGGCGCCGGCGCGAGGGTGCGCGAGGCGTGCGCGGGCATGCTGGCGCGAGCCTCGGACCCGTGTTGGCGCTGTGAGCGAGCGTCAGGCCGGGAGCGGTAACGCCCGTAACCGCGCCAGGGCGGCTGCCCACTGGCCAGCCCAGGGCCAGCGCTTCGCGAGGTGCAGGGTCCAGCGCCGTGCAGAATGGGTGAGCCGTCCGGCGAGAGCGAAGTAGCGCCGCCTGAGCGTCCTGGTCGTCACGATTCCCTCGCCGAGCCCGAGCCGCGCCGTCCAGCGGGCGAGGTTGTGCGCGATCACCTGCACCGCGAGCCACGCCCCGTTCGCGCCGAAGCGGCCCGAGGGGAGATGGTTCAGCCCGACGCCGTACTTGAGGTCACGGGATCGCGTTCTCGATCTCGGCGTGACGGCGATGGTCGGCCTCCAGCTCCAGCAGCTCCCCGGCGCGATCGGTGATGAAGGCGTGGTAACTATAGTTCGCAAAGAGCGCGAGCTGTGAGCCGGGCGTCGGCTTGACGCGCCGCACGATGAGCCGCACCGCGGTGGCATCCTCCTTGTGCTGGAACGGCGTGTAGGTCGTCTCGGCGACAGCCGCACCGCGGTGGCAAGTGGCCAGTACGGGATCGGCGTCCACATGGCGAATGGTGATGGAGAAGCGTTCGGCGGATCTCACGCAGGAAGTTCGCTCCCGGCCGCAACGGCGAGCAGCGGGTAGGCAGCTGCGGGCGAGCAACTCGCGGCTGAGGCGGTCGAGCTGGAGGACGTGGCCCCAGCTGAAGCTGCGCAGGAAGACACCGAGCGTGGACGGCGCCTTGACGGTGCAACCGAGCACGCTCGCCGTCCCGCCGGCGCGCAACGCAGCGGCGTCGTCGATGCACTCGCCGCCCGCGAGCGCCGAGGCGACCAGGGTCAGCAGCTTGTCGCCGGCGTTCGCCCGGCCCGGCGCGTCACCGAGGTCGAAGGCGTGTAATCCTCGACGCTTGCCCTCGCAGGGCAGGGCTTCTACGATCGCCGTGATGCGTACATTCCAGATCAGCGGCGTGCGGGCGTGCGCACGGTCATGCCCATGCCCATCGGGGCGAGGAGTCGCCGCCGCGAAGCCGCTTGCATCGATAGCCGGAACGCAGATGCCAGTGACGCGCCGCGGCGGATCTCCCGTCGCGGCGTTTCTGTGTGACCACAGATCGGCGTCGCCGTCCCGGCCCCCCCCACGAGACCGACCCACGAGCGCAGGCGTTGAGAGTGAGACGAGCGTGACCGAGACCGACACAGAAACCAGCAATCCAGCCGCGAGCCGCGCCGCGAGCCTCCGCAGCCGCGGCATGCACGACCTGGGCCCGGACGAGATGCGGCGCTTCCGCCGCGTCGAGGCGCGCTTCCTCGAGGTGACGGCGGCCGCCGGGTACCGCGAGATCCGCACGCCGACCGTGGAGCCGTTGCACCTCTTCACCGGCGCGGGCGCGCTCTCGCCGCAGCTGCTCGACCGCGTCTACTCGTTCCTCGACTGGGACGGGTGGAGCGGCGAACGGATGGTGTTGCGGCCGGACAGCACCCTGCCGGCGGTGCGCTGGTTCGAGAGCCGCGCGGCCGCTCCCGAGGGCGAGCCGGCGCGGCTCAGCTACGTCCAGCCCGTCTACCGCTTCGACGCCGGCGACGGCGAGCGCGAGCTGTGGCAGTGCGGCGTCGAGCTGTTCGGCCTCGCGGCCCCCGAGGGCGACGTCGAGCTGCTCGGCCTCGCGGGAGAGCTGCTGAGCGCCCTCGGGCTCGGGGAGCTGCGCTTCGAGATCGCGCACGCCGGGCTGCTGCGCGCCGCGCTGGCGGCGACCGGGCTGGACGAGACCGAGCAGATCGAGGCCCTCGACCGGGTGATCGAGGGCGGCGAGGTCGCCGTCGAGACCATCGTCGGCGAGCTGGCGGCGAGCAACCCGGAGCGGGCGAGCGGCCTGCGGCTGCTGCTGCAGATCCGCGGCAGCGGCGAGGGCTACCTCGACAACGTCGCTGCGGCGCTGCCGGAGGCCGCACAGCCGATCGCGGAGTTGCGCGCGGCGGTGCGTTCGCTCGCAGCGGCGGGGATCGGCTGCGATCTTGCGCCCTCGGCCGGCGGCAGTTTCGAGTACTACACGGGCCTCACCTTCCGCGTCTTCGTGGGCGGCGAGGCCTGCCTGCTTGGAGGCCGCTACGACGGTATGGCGGAGGCGGTGGGAGGGCGCGCCGCGCCCGCCTCGGGCTTCGCCGCCGACCTGCTGCGGCTCGCCGCGCTGTCACCGGAGGCGGCGTCGTGATCCGCGTCGCGCTGCCTCGCGGCGACCTCCGCGTGCCGCTCGCCGAGCGCCTGCGCGCGGCCGGCTTCGCCGTCGAGGGTTACGAGAGCGGATCGCGCGCCTACCGCTTCCCGGTCGAAGGCCGGCCGGGCGTGCTGGTGCGCGTCTTCGCGGAGCAGGACATCCCGATCCAGGTCGCCCTCGGCCAGTACGACCTCGGCATCACGAGCCGCACCTGGGTCGACGAACTGCTGGCGCGTTACCCGCTCGACTCGCTCGTGCCGCTGCGCCCGCTCGACCTCGGAGGCGAGCGGCTGGTGCTGGCCGCGCCAGAGGGCGTCACGCTCGGCCAGCTCGCGGCGACGCCGGGCGTGCGCGTCACGACCTCGCACCCGAACCAGACGACGCGTTGCCTGAACTACCTGCGCGTCCCGGACTACCGCGTGATCGAGGTCTGGGGACAGCCCGAGGCCTGGCCTCCCGAGGATGCCGACGCTGCCGTGCTGAGCGTGCCGCTGGACGAGGCTGCGGCCGACGCCGCCCTCGCCCGCGAGGGTCTGAGCATCGTCGCCGAGGTACAGCGCGGATCGGCGACGCTCGTCGCGAACCGCGAAGCCCTCGCGAGCCGCGGCCTCGCCGAGGCGCTGGAGCCGCTGCTCGCGCTGCCCGCGGGCGCCCCGGACGGGCCGCGCGCGCTCCCGCGCCGCAACGGCCGCGGCGACGGCGCCGCCGGGCTCGCCCCACGACGCTCGGACGGCGATCGCGGCGTCTTCCGCCTCGCGCTGCCCGACGGGCACGCGCAGCCCCACACCGTCGAGGCGCTCGCCTCCGCCGGGCTGCGCTTCGAGGGCTACGGCGACGGCGCGACCGATCGCCGGCCGCGTACGGACGTCGGGGGCCTCGAGGTGAAGGTGATCCGCCCGCAGGACATGCCGCAGGCGGTCGCGCTCGGCTGCTTCGATCTCGCACTGACGGGGCGCGACTGGCTGGCGGCGCACCTCGCGGCCTTCCCACTCTCGCCGGTCGCGGAGCTGTGCGACCTGCGCCGCAGCCGCTATCGCCTCGGCGCGGTCGTGCCCGAGGCCGTGCCCGCCGAGACGATCGCCGAGGCGGTCGCCTGGTGGCGGCGGGATGACCCGGAGCGGCCGATTCGCGTCGCCTCGGAGTACGTCTCGCTGGCCGATCACTACGCGCGCGAGCGGCACCTCGGGCGCTACCAGGTGCTGCCGATCTCCGGGGCGTCCGAGGGCTTCGTGCCCGACGACGCGGAGATCTTGATCGAGGGGACGGAGACCGGCTCCACCCTGCGCGCGAACCGGCTCCGTATGATCGACGTCATCATGGAGTCGACGAACTGCGCGATCGGATCGACGGTGCGCCCGCCGGGCGCGCGCGGCGATCTGCGCGACGACCTGGTCGAGCGGCTGCGGACGGGCGCCGCGGAGGTCTGACGTGCCCTCACTCGGATCGCACCTCGCCAGCGCCTACGGGCTGGCCGACCGCCTCGGCCACCCGTTCATCGACGCCGATCGCGGGGCCTACTACATGGGCTCGACGGCGCCGGACATCCGCGTGCTGCTGCGGGTGGACCGCCGCCTGACCCACTTCTTCGAGCTCGACGAGTTCGCGAAGCAGGACTCGGTGGCGCGCATGTTCGAGGAGCACCCGGACCTGCAGGACCTCGCCGGCCTCAACGAGAGCACGCGCGCCTTCGTCGCCGGCTACGTGACGCACCTGCTGATGGACGAGCACTACATCCAGAGCGTCTACCGCCGCTTCTTCGGCGAGCGCTCGTCGCTCGGCGGCGATCTGCGCGCCAACATCCTCGACCGCGCCCTGCAGTACGAGATGAACCGTCGCGAGCTGGAGGACGACGCCGCCCTCGCCGAGATTCGCACCGCCATCGACGCGACCGAGGCGGCGATCGCGGTCGGCTTCATCGAGTCGCAGCTGTGGCCCGAGTGGCGCGACTTCACGCGCGGGATCACCTACCAGCGCCCGGACTGGGAGCGCTTCCCGCGCGTGATGCAGATCCACCTGCGGCGCGGCGGCTTCAGCGACGAGGAGATCGAGCGCGTCGCGGAGAACCCGGGCGGGCTGATCCAGGAATCGCTCTCGCACGTCAGCGAGGACGAGGTCGCACGCTACCTCGAGGAGGCGACCGAGCTGGCCGCCGAGCGCCTCCGCGAATACCTGCCACGCTGATGGCCGCCGCCACGCCCGCGCTGCGCATCGTCGAAGGCGCCGAGGCCGCTCGCGCCAGCGTGCTGCGGCGCGAGCCGCTCGGCGATCCCACGCTGCCGCCGCCCGTGCGCGCCTCGATCCGCGAGACCTTCGGGGCCGATCTCAGCGCGTCGGAGGTGGTCGCGCGGATCATCGCGAGCGTGCGGGCCGAGGGCGACGCGGCCGTGCGCGCGTTCTCGCAGCGCTTCGACGGCTCGGCGGACGCGCCGCTCGAGGTGACGCGCGAGGAGATCGAGGCCGCGTTCGCGGAGACGCCGGACGATCTGCTCGACTCGCTGCGTTTCGCCGCCGATCGCGTGCGGCGCTACCACGAGCGCCAGCTCGCGCACGGGCCGCGCTCCTTCCTCGAGGACGGCGTGGGCATGACCGTGCAGCCGATCGCGCGGGCGGGCATCTACATGGCCGGCAACGTCGCCGTGCTGCCCTCGTCGGTGCTGCACACGGCGCTGCCCGCGCTCGTCGCCGGCGTAGCGGAGCGGATCGGCGTCACGGCCGCGCGCGAGGATGGCAGCGTGCACCCGCTGAAGCTCGTGGCAGCGGAGTTGGCCGGCGTGCAGCGCGTCTTCCGCGCCTCGGGCGCGCAGGCGATCGCGGCGCTGGCGCTCGGCACGGAGACGATCCCGCGCGCCGACAAGATCTTCGGCCCCGGGAACGTCTTCGTCACGCTCGCCAAGCAGCAGCTCTTCGGCGAGGTCGGCATCGACGCGCTCTATGGCCCCACCGAGACGCTGGTGCTCGCCGACGACGCGGCCGCGCCCGATCTCTGCGCGGCCGACCTGCTGGCGCAGGCGGAGCACGACACCCTCGCGAGGCCGGTGCTGATCACCACCTCGCGCGCCCACGCCGAGGCGGTGCAAGCCGAGGTCGAGCGCCAGCTCGGCGACCTCGAGCGCGGCGCGATCGCGCGCGCGGCCGTCGAGGGCGGCGGGGCGGTCGTCGCGGACGGGCTCGACGAGGCGGTGGCGCTTGCCAACGAGTTCGCGCCGGAGCACCTCTGCCTGCTCACGCGCGAGCCGGAGCGGATCGCGCCGCAGATCACCCAGGCCGGCGGCGTCTTCGTCGGCGATCACTCGCCCGAGGTGCTCGGCGACTACGTCGCGGGGCCGAGCCACGTGATGCCGACGGGCGGATCGGCGCGCTACGCCTCGCCGCTCTCGGTGCTCGACTTCCTCAGGATCAGCTCCGTGATCGCCTTGCCGGAGGACGCCCTCGCGGAGTTGGGCCCGCACGCCGCGCGGCTCGCCCGCGCCGAGGGTCTGACCGGCCACGCGCGCTCGATCGAGCGCAGGCTGGAGGGACTGTGATGGCCGACGCGCAGAGTTTCGACCTCGAGGCGGCGCAGCGTCCGCCGCTGCGCTCGCTGCGCGGCTACGAGCCGATCGACCCGCCGGAGCAGGTCGCCGCCCGCTACGGCGTCGCGCCGGAGGCGATCGTCAAGCTCGACGGCAACGAGAACCCCTACGGCCCCTCGCCGCGCGCCCTCGAGGCGCTGGCGGGCGGCTACGCGGCGCATCGCTACCCGGATCCGGAGCAGCGGCGCCTCCGCGACGCCCTCGCGGCGCGCCACGGCGTGCCGCCGGAGTGCATCGTGGCCGGAGCGGGCGCCGACGAGATCATCGACCTCGTGTTCCGCATCTTCATCGACACGGGCGACCGCGTCGTGATCGCCTCGCCGACGTTCGGGATGTACGCCTTCGGCGCGGAAGTCGCGGGCGCGCAGCTCGTCGACGTGCCGAGGGGCTCCGACTGGTCGGTGGACCTCGACGCGCTGGCCGCGGCCTGCGAGGGCGCAAAGGCGGTGTTCCTGCCCTCGCCCAACAACCCGACGGGCGGATTGCTGCCGCGCGGCGCCGCCGACCGCCTGCGCGCGAGCGGCGCGATCGTCGTCATCGACGAGGCCTACGTCGAGTTCGCGAGCGGCCACGAGGGCGTCCACAGCGGACCGCCGACCCTCGTGGGCGACGCGGCGAGGGAGGGCGGTGCGCCGCTGATCGTGCTGCGCACGTTCAGCAAGTGGGCCGGGCTCGCCGGGCTGCGCGTCGGCTACGGCGTCATGCCGTCCCCGGTCGCCGCGCTGCTGATGGCCTGCAAGCAGCCGTACGGCGTCAGCACCGCCGCCGAGGCGGCCGCGCTCGCCTCCCTCGAAGACACGCTGCTGCTCGATGAGCGTGCCTGCGAGATCGCCGGGGAGCGCGATCGGCTGGCGGCGGAGTTGCGGGCGGGCGGCTGGCTGGAGCCGGTACCCTCGCAGGCGAACTTCCTGCTCTGCCGCCTCGCCTTCGGCAGCGGCGCGGCGCTGCGCGAGGCGCTCGCCCGTCGAGGCGTCTTCGTGCGCTTCTTCGGCCACGAGCGCCTGCGCGACCACGTCCGCATCTCGATCGGCACGTCCGAGGACAGCGAGCGGCTGCTCGCGGCGCTCGCGGAAGCGCGGGCCGAGGTGGAGGGCGCATACGGGGGAGGAGCGGCGTGAACGCGTTTGGGGAGGTCTTCCGTTGACGCCATGCGTATGAGGTTCACACGGCATGCGCTGGACGCCCTTGCGGAGCGGATGATCCCCGTCGAGTGGGCCGAGCGGGCGGTGACCGCGCCGGAGTTGCGAACCCACGACCCGGCCGATCCCGAAGTGGAACGGTTCTTCCGACGTATCCCGGAGCGCGATGACCGGGTGCTACGGGTGGCGGTCAACACTCGCGTTGTGCCGTGGCGAGTGGTAAGCGTATTCTTCGATCGCAACATGAGGGGCGAACTGTGAAGCTGCATGTGGACAAGGAAGCCGACGCCCTCTACCTCCGCCTCGACGACTCGGCCATTGTTGAGTCAGAGGAAGTTTCGCCAGGTGTCGTGCTCGACTACAACGAGGCGAACGAAGTCGTCGGCGTGGAAATGCTCCGCCTCTCTCAGCGTTCCTCGGGCGTCAATCTCTCCGCCCTGCAATTCGAGACCGTATAACCCAATTCTCTTGCCTCGATGATGGCTGGGACTGTGCGCCCCATTCAGTCAATGTGCGTCAACACGTAAGTACTCACTAGATAGTAGACACAAGTTGACTCCAGATCGTACGTTGGACGGGCGGACCGGAGAGGCGGCCCACCGTGGAGATCAAGAGCGAGACCTATCTGCGCGTGCGTGAGGCGTACGAATCGGGCGAGCTCGACGTGCTCGGCGGGCAGACGCGGCTCGCCCAGGAGCTCGGTGTGACCCGCCAGGCGATCAACACCAACCTCAAGCGCGTCAAGCGCGACGTCGAGGACGGCGTGCGACACGCTGCCATCGACCGCATCACCGCCGAGACCCGCATCCACGTCGAACTCGACATCGACGGGACCGGCAACTCCGAGATCTCCACCGGCGTCGGCTTCTACGATCACGTGCTGGAGGCGTTCGCCAGGCACGGCCGCTTCGACCTCGAGCTGCGCTGCGAGGGCGACCTGCACGTCGACGAGCACCACACGATGGAGGACTGCGCGCTGGCGCTCGGCACCGCCTTCGAC
This sequence comes from Dehalococcoidia bacterium, assembly GCA_965261685.1. Taxonomy (GTDB): domain Bacteria; phylum Chloroflexota; class Dehalococcoidia; order UBA2979; family UBA2979; genus VXMT01. The sequence continues at coordinate 13,364 of CBDHDI010000028.1, read as the reverse complement.
CAGGCGCTTGGCGACCGCACCGGCATCGTGCGCATGGGCGATGCGACCGTGCCGCTCGACGAGGCGCTGGTACAGGCGGTCGTCGACTGCTCGGGGCGCCCCTACGCGGCGATCGACTTCGACTGGAACGGCGAGCGCATCGGCCAGGCCCCGACGGAGATGATCTCGCACGCACTGCAATCGTTTTCGCAGGGCGCACGCGTGGCGCTGCACGTGCGCCAGCTCGCCGGCGCCAACGACCACCACATCGCCGAGGCCGCCTTCAAGGCGCTCGGGCGCGCCCTCGATGCCGCGACGAGCCGCGATCCGCGGATCGCCGGCGAGACGCCGAGCACCAAGGGCACGCTGACAGCGTGACGGCCGCATGAGCGCGGACTCGGCCGCGCCGCGCGGCGTCGTCCACTGCGCTGATGGCGTGGCGGTCGCGCGCACCCTCGAGGACGAGAGCGTGGACCTCGTCTACCTCGATCCGCCGTTCAACACGGGCAGGCGGCAGACGCGCGAGCAGTTGCGCACGAGGCGCGTTCCGGAAGGCAGCGAGGACGGCGCGGGCGACCGCACCGGCTTCGGCGGGCGGCGCTACGAGACGGAGCGGCTGGGCAGCCGCTCCTTCGAGGACGCCTACGACGACTACCTCGGCTTCCTCGAGCCGTTCCTCGTCGAGGCGCAGCGGCTGCTCGCGCCCTCGGGCAGCCTCTACCTGCACCTCGACTACCGCGAGGTGCACTACGCGAAGGTGCTGGCGGACCGGATCTTCGGGCGCGTCAACTTCGTCAACGAGATCATCTGGGCCTACGACTACGGCGCGCGACCGAAGCGGCGCTGGCCGGCGAAGCACGACAACATCCTCTTCTACGCGAAGGACGCCGCGCGCAACCGCTTCAACGCCGAGGACATCGAGCGCATCCCCTACATGGCGCCGGGCCTCGCCGGCCCGGAGAAGGCGGCGCGCGGCAAGCTGCCGACCGACACCTGGTGGCACACGATCGTCAGCCCGACGGGCAAGGAGAAGCTCGGCTACCCGACGCAGAAGCCGCTCGGCGTCCTCGAACGGATCGTGCGCGCCTCCTCGCCGCCGGGCGGGCTGGTGGCGGACTTCGTCGCGGGCAGCGGCACGACGGGCGAGGCGGCGCTGCGCCACGGCCGCCGCTTCGTCCTCGCCGACGACTCGCCCGAGGCGTTCGAGGTAATGCGCCGCCGCTTCGCCGCCTGCGAGGGCGTCGTGTTCGCGGAAGGGATTGGCGGCTGATGCAGGACTGCTACGCGGGCGACATCGGCGACTTCGGCAAGTACGGCCTGCTGCGCGCGCTCTGTGGCGAGGACCTGCGCCTCGGCGTGCTGTGGTACCGCGTGCCCGACGAGTCAGGCAGCAACGACGGGAGGTTCATCGAGTATCTCGATCCGCCCGACGAGCGTCTTCGCGAGTGTGACCCCGACCTCTTCAAGAGGATGCACGCGGTCGCGTACGGCGGCGATAGATCGATCGCTGCGGTTGAGAAGAGTGGTGCGCTGCCTGAAGGCACTTCCTTCCACGGCAAGGTATTGGCCTTCGATAGCCGCGAGCGGCCAAAGCAAAGGACGGCGAAGAGGCGTGAGTGGCTTGATTCGGCACTACAAGCGGTGAAGCACGCGGATCTGGTCTTCGCCGATCCCGACACCGGACTCGAGATTCCCAGCACCCGCCCGCTCCTGGCGAAGGGGCCGAAGTACGCCTACTACGGCGACCTGGTCCCCTGCTGGGAGCGCGGGCAGAGTCTCGTGATTTACCAGCATGCGACGCGTGGTGCGGGCGGAGTTGGGTGGCAGATCACCAGACGTATCGAGGAGCTTCGGGAGCACTTCGGCAGCTCACTCGACCCGATCGTGCTGCGCTGGCGGCGGATCAGTGCACGCACGTACTTCATTCTCCCCGCGCCCCAGCACGTCGAGCGGCTGACCGCGCGCGTGCTGGACTTCCTCGACACGGAGTGGGGTGAGCGCGGGCACTTCACGCTCTTTGAGGCTGTCCAATGAGCCAGGCACCATCCACCGCCGAGCTCCTCGCGTTCGCCCTCGAACTGGCGGACGCCGCCGATGCGGTCGCGATGCGCGACTACCGGACGGCGCACGCCGTCGAGCGCAAGGCGGACGGCACGTTCGTGACGCCCGCCGACCGCGAGATCGAGGCGCTGCTGCGCGAGCGCATCGCCGAGCGCTACCCGGCGCACGCCATCCTCGGCGAGGAAGAGGGCGGCGAGCAGGCCCCCGAGGGCGGCGAGGCGCGCTGGATCCTCGACCCGATCGACGGGACGCACAACTACATGCGCGGCATCCCGGTCTGGGGGGCGCTGATCGCCTGCGAGCGCGGCGGAAGCGTCGAGGTCGGCGTCGTCTCCGCGCCCGCGCTCGGGACGCGCTGGTGGGCGGGCCGCGGCCTCGGCGCCTACCGGGGCGCGACGGGCCGCGCGTCCGGCGGCCGCGCCGCCGGGACGGGCGAGCGCATGCGTGTCTCCGAGGTCGAGACGATCGCCGAGGCGCAGATCGTGTACGGGGAGATGGTCACGACCCTCGAGCGCTGGCCCGGCGCGCGGGCGCTGCTCGGGGACGCCTGGCGCGTGCGCGGCTTCGGCGACTTCTGGGGCTTCTGCCTCGTCGCCGAGGGCGCCGCCGACGTGATGCTGGACGGCGCCAACCTCCACCCCTGGGACATCGCCGCCTTGATCCCGATCGTCGAGGAGGCCGGCGGTCGCCTCACGGACGCCGAGGGCGGCCCGCCGGAGGGCGCCGGACCGCGCGTCGCCTCGAACGATCGCCTCCACGCGGAGGTGCTGCGGCGTCTCGCCGGCGCGGGAGCGACGTAAGCCGGTCCGCGTCCGGCCAGCCCCCGATACCTCGTCGCAACGTCTACAATCATCGGCGTCCCCGCTTCGAGGGAAGCCGACCTTTGATCCGGCTACTGCGAGCCTCCCCGCCATGCTGCAGCCAGCGGAGGAGGCACGCCATGCTCGTGAATATGCTCTCGAGGCGCCGTCCAGGCCTGATCGTGGCGGTCTCCGGCCTCGTGGCGCTCTCCCTCTTCCTCGCCCGCCCGCTTGTCGCGCACGCGGCAGGGGTCGAGGACGAGACGCAGTTCATCCTCAACACCTTCGCGTTCCTCGTCTGGGGCGCGCTCGTGATGTGGATGTGCGCCGGGTTCACGATGCTCGAGGCCGGCTCGGTGCGCACCAAGAACGCGTCGATGATCTGCCTGAAGAACATCGGCCTCTACTCGATCGCCGGGCTCGCCTACTTCTTCATCGGCTACAACCTGATGTACGGCGAGATCATCGGTGGGGTGATCGGAACGCCCGACCTCCTCTACGGGCCGACGGCTGCCGAGATTGACCTCGTATCCGGAGACGGGGACGCCGACGCCGTGATCGGCAACGGCTACTCGACGATGTCCGACTGGTTCTTCCAGATGGTCTTTGTCGCCACGGCCGCCTCGATCGTCTCGGGCGCGCTCGCCGAGCGCGTCAGGATGTGGTCGTTCTTCCTCTTCACGCTGGTGCTGACCGCGCTCATCTACCCGATCGTCGGATCCTGGACGTGGGGCGGCGGATGGCTGCACGAGCTGGGGTTCCAGGACTTCGCCGGCTCCACCATCGTGCACGGCGTCGGCGGCTGGGCGGCGCTCGCGGGCATACTCGTGGTGGGCCCGAGGCTGGGCAAGTTCCGCCGCGACGGCACACCGAGGCCCACGCCGCCCTCGAACATCCTGATCGTGACGCTTGGCGTCTTCATCCTCTGGTTCGGCTGGTTCGGGTTCAACGGCGGCTCGCAGCTGGCGCTGGGCAGCGCCGCCGACGTGACGGCGATGAGCCACGTGCTGGTCAACACGAACCTCGCGGCGTCCGCCGGCGTGATGGCGGCCCTCGTTCTCTCGCGATACATCCTCGGGCGTACGGACCTGTTCGCGGGCCTGAACGGCGCGATCGCGGGGCTGGTCTCGATCACCGCCGGGCCTGACATCACCGAGCACTACTGGGCGGTGATCATCGGCGCCATCGGGGGGATCATCTGCACCGCCGGGCTGAGGCTGCTGGAACGGCTGCAGCTGGACGACGTGGTCGGCGCGGTGCCGGCCCACCTTTTCGCCGGCATCTGGGGCACCCTCGCCGCCTCGATCGTGGCGGGGGCCAACATCGGGGTGCAGTTGCTCGGCGTGGTCTCGGTCGGCGTGTTCGTGTTCGGGGTCTCCTGGGTGCTCTGGCAGGTGCTGGCGAGGACGCTGAGCGTCCGTGTGGAGCCGGCTGTCGAGCGCCTCGGTCAGGACGCCGGAGAGCTCGGCATCGAGGCCTACCCCGAGTTCATCCTGATGCCCGAGGAGTTCTTCGAGGACGGCGAGGACTGAGGACGCCCGCCCGCCTCGCCGCGGCTCACGGCCCTCGCTGCCGGGGGACCTGCAGGCCGCTCGTGTAGCGCCGCCAGTGCCGCGTGCGGCGCGGGGAGGCGGCCCTGCGCGCGGGCGGCGGAGCCCTCAGCAGCTCGCGGGCGCGGTGGACGCCGGCGGCCGCGAGGGCGACCGCGGCGATCGCGAGGAGCACGATCCAGGCCGTGCGGTTCCAGTCCGCCGTGTCGTCGAGCTGCTTGCGCAGCGCTTCGACGCTCGATGGCGGCGCGAGCGTCGGGGCATCGGCCATTGTCGCTACCGCCCCCGGTGTCGCTACCGCCCCCGGTGTCGCTACCGCTGCCTGTGTTGCAACCGGCCCGTCCGGCGAGGCTGCCGCCGTGGCGGGCGCCTCGATGCGTCCGGGGGAGGGGTGCTCGGCGATCGCGACCGCGGCCAGCCGGCCCGCGGCGTCGAAGCGGCGCTGCAGCGAGCGCCCGGGCGCGGGGGCCTTCAGCGGCGGCTGGTCCACGCTGTCGTCGCTGCCGTAGGACAGCGCATCGATGATCGCGCCGTCCGCCGTGTGGAGCGCGAGGCGGTCCCCGCCGTTGCCGAGGCCGTTGAACAGCCCGCGGCTGTGGCGCAGGGCGATCGCATCGCCGATCTCCGCCAGCGGTCCCGCGACGACGAGCGCACCAGTGGGCGGCAGCGTGAGGGCAGGCAGCGCGATCCGCCCGTGGTTGTCGGCGAGGAAGAGCCTGTCGAGCGAGATCGCGGCCGTGCCGACGTTGCGCACCTCGATCCACTCGTACTCGGCGTCGGCGCCGCTCTGCAGCGGGTCGGGCAGCAGTTCCGTGATGCGCAGCAGGATCGCCGCGGCGCTGCGCACGGCGTAGGGCTCCAGCGTCGCGGCTGCGGTCGGCGCCGGGGCCGCAGCTTCTGGCGAGGGTGTTGCCCCGGGCGTGGGGGAAGGCGCTTCGGAGATCGCCTCAACCGGCACGGGCGTCGGCTCCGGCTCCGGTGCGGCGGCCGAGGCGAAGGACACGTCGTCGGCGCGCAGGACGGCGGACGCCTCGCCGGCGGGGCGCAGCATGATCCGCAGCTGCGCGCCGCGGGCCTCGACGGGCGCGCGGATCGCGCCGCTGGAGACGGCGGCGAAGGCGTCGCCGGCGCCGCTGAGTTCCCCCGAGTCGGCGATGGCGATCTGAGCCCCGCTCGCGTCGTCCGAGGCGTACCAGGCGATGCGGATGCGGGCGTCGCCCGCGTTGGCGCCGGGCCAGAGCCGCCCGCTCGCCTCGTACCAGCGGCCGCCCTCGACGGCGAACGACTGGTGCAGCCAGGCGATCGCACCGCCTTCCGAGGTGAGCGCGACTGCCCGTGAGCCGCCCTCGGACGTGACGAGAGCGGTCGCGGCGTGGGTGCGCCAGCCGTAGGGCGTGTCGCCAGGCAGTTCGAAGTCTCCGTTGGTGAGGGAGGCGAAGAAGGATGGCGTCGCCTCGGGCGTAGGTGCGGACTCCGCTGGCGGCGTCACGGCGGGCGCGGGCGGCGGTGCGGTGCGCGCAAAGGACACGTCGTCGGCGTGGAGGACCGCGGGGACGTCGCCCGCCGGCAGCAGCATGACCCGCAGCTGCGCGCTGCGGGCGTCCACGGGCGCGCGGATTGCGCCCGTGGTGACGGCGGCGAAGGCGTCGCGGATCCCCTTGAGTTCCTCGGAATCGACTGTTGAAAGCTGCGCCCCGCTCGCGTCGTCCGAGGCGTACCAGGCGACGCGGATGCGGGCGAGTGCGACGTTCGAGATTGGTTGCAGCCGTCCGCCGGCCTCGTACCAGCGGCCGCCCTCGACGGCGAAGGACTGGTGCAGCCAGGCCGTCCCGTCGCCCCGGGAGACAAGGGCCGCAACCCGCGAGCCGTCCCCGATCGTGACGAGGGCGTCGGTGGCGCGAGCGCGCCAGCCGTAGGGTGTCTCGCCCGGCAGTTCGAAGTCGCCGTTGGTGAGCGCGGCGAAGAACGCCGGCGCCGCCTCGGGCGTGGCTGAAGAGGTCGCCGGCGCGGTCGCGGCCGGCGCCGGCGCCGGCGGAGCGATGCGCGCGAAGGACACATCGTCCGCCTGCAGGGTCGCGGCAGCCGAGCCTGCGGGTCGCAGCATGATCCGCAGTTGGGCGCTGTGGGCGTCCTCTGGCGCGCGGATCGCGCCGGTGCTGACGGAGGCGAAGGCGTCGCTGACGCCGAGGAGTTCGTCGGAGTCGGTCGTGGCGAGCTGCGCGCCGCTCGCGTCCCCGGACGCGTACCAGGCGACGCGGATGCGGGCCAGCGAGGCATTGGAGACGGTGCGGAGCCGCCCGCTGGCCTCGTACCAGCGGCCTGCCTCGACAGCGAACGACTGGTGCAGCCAGGCAGTCGAGCGGCCTCGCGAGGTGAGCGTGATCATGCGCGAGTCGCCGTCGGCCGAGACGAAGACGGCTCCGGCGTGAGCGCGCCAGCCGTACGGGGTGTCGCCCGGCAGCTCGAAGTCGCCATTGGTGAGCGCGACGAAGAGCGAGGGCATTGCCTCGGTGGTGGGCGGGGATGCCCCCGCTGGCGAGCTGGAGGAAGCGGGCGCAGGGGGAGCGGTGCGGGCGAAGGACAGGTCGTCGGCATGCAACACCGCGGGCGACTCGCCCACCGGCCGCAGCATGATCCGCAACTGCGCACTGCGGGCATCGCCGGGCGCGCGGATCGCGCCGGTGGTGACGGAGGCGAAGGAGTCGCTGACGCCGCTGAGTTCGTTGGAGTCGGTGGTGGAGAGCTGCGCTCCGCTCGCGTCCTCCGAGGCGTACCAGGCGACGCGGATCCGAGCCAGCGACGCGTTCGAGACGGGCCGGACCCTCCCGCTGGCCTCGTACCAGCGGCCGCCCTCGACGGCGAAGGACTGGTGCAGCCAGGCAGTCGCCGCGCCTTGCGAGGTGAGGGAGGCAGTACGCGAGTTGCCCTCGGAAGCAACGCGGACGTCCCCGGCGTGGGCGCGCCAGCCGTACGGCGTATCGCCGGGCAGCTCGAAGTCGCCATTCGTGAGCGAGGCGAAGAGCGAGCGCTCCTCTTCGGCGGGCGGTTGAGGAGTCACGGTCGGCGTTTCAACCGGCAGGGGTGGTGCCTCCCCGGCTGTGAGCACCGCCGAGTCCACGTACAACGTCGAGCCCTCCCCGGCAGCCTCGGCGCTCACGCGGACGCGCGCGTACGCGGTACCCGCCGGTGCGGCCACGGGCCCGACCTCGATGCGTTGCCAGCCTGCGGTCGCGCTTGCGAGTTGCCCCCGAACATCCAGCAGGCCGCCGTTTGTGTCGAGGAATTCCAGGCGAACCTCGGCCTCCAGCACCCCGGAGTCGACGATGTGGAGCCAGACGCTGAGTGCGTGCTCGGCGAGCGGCTCGGCTGCTACGAGCCAGTAGTCGGTCAGCAACGTGAAGGTTTCCGCCTTTTGCGCGGTCACCCTCCCCGCAAACTTGCCGTCCTGAACCGGGTCGGTGACGAGCTCGAGCGTGCCGACCGGGGCCGTCCAGCCGTCGGCGCCTTGCTCGAAGTCGCCGTTGGGCAGCAGGTTGGGCGGCTTGTCCTGCGACTGTGCCTGGATCCCGGCGGTAGAGGCGAGGGCGGCCAGCGCGAGCGCGCCGGCGATGAGCGCAGGAAGTCCGGAACGCCGCAAGACCGTGCCCCCCGCGCCGGCGGTTGCAGAAGGGGTGACCCTTCCTGCAATGTCACCTGTGATGACATATCCGTATCACACATGTGTGACTCTGGCCAAATCCTGGTGAGGCTGGGTCGCATCGTGATGCAGGGGGGGGGCATGCGGGTGCGGAGGTGGTCGACGCCCTCGCAGTGGTCAGCAGGTGCGTCCGGATCGCCTCAGCGATGCCTCGAGGCGGAGCGGCTGGCGGCGGAGCGCAGGCGCCATCCGCTCGCGCGCTCCGTCGCCGCGTGGCGCTTCGTGGTCCCGCTGCTTGCCGCGTCGCGGAGGGCCGGTGCGGCTGCCGCGATCATCGCGGCGTCCGCACTCGTGGCCGGCGCTCCGGCAGCCCTGGCAGGCGACGAAGCGCACCATCCGCCGCCAACCCTGGGCGGGCCCCCACCGGCCCCGCACGTCGATCGGCCGCCCGCCGCCCTCGAGGGTCTTCCGGCGCAGCAGACGCCGACGCCGGAAGACGACATCCCGGACGTGGCGCTCACCCTCGGCGGCGCCTCTCACACGGTTGATGTCGAGGGATACTTCACGGACAGGGTCAACGGCTACTCCGTGTCCGCGTCCCCGCAAGACATTGTCCACACCTCGAGGTCGGGAACGCTGATCACGGTCGAGCCGCTCGCCGCCGGCTCGGCGACCGTCACCGTGAGGGGGGCGAAACCCGGTACCGATGAGCGGAAGCAATTCACTGTCACCGTGTCGGCGATGGTCTCCGCCCCCACGGCGACCGGCGCCATCGCAGCGGCGACCATCACCGAGGGCGCTACGCACGCTGTCACCGCCTCGGACTACCTCAGCGGCGATGGCGTTACGTACGCCGCCGGCTCCTCGGACAGCGAGGTCGCGACGGTCGTGGTCAGTGGAGTGACTATCACCGTGACGGCGGTCGCGGCCGGCGAGGCCACGGTCACGGTGACGGCGACGAACGCGGGCGGGAGCGCGGAGCAGGAGTTCGCGGTGACGGTCGTGCCGCCCGCGCCGCCCGCGCCCACTGTTGTCGGCGCCATCCCGGCGGCGACTCTCACCGAGGGCGCTACGCACAGCGTAACCGCCTCGGACTACTTCAGCGGCGATGGCGTTACGTACGCCGCCGCCTCCTCGGACAGCGAGGTCGCGACGGTCGCAGTCAGTGGGATGACAGTCACGGTGACGGCGGTCGTGGCCGGCGAGGCCACGGTCAGGGTGACGGCGACGAACGCGGGCGGGAGCGCCGAGCAGAGCTTCGTCGTCACGGTGGTACGGCCTGGACCGGCGACGGTTGGCGCCATCGCGGCTCTGACGCTCACCGCGGGCTCAACCCGGATGGTGACCGCCTCGGACTACTTCAGCGGCGATGGCGTTACGTACGCCGCCGCCTCCTCGGACAGCGAGGTCGCGACGGTCGCAGTCAGTGGGATGACAGTCACGGTGACGGCGGTCGTGGCCGGCGAGGCCACGGTCACGGTGAAGGCGACGAACGCGGGCGGGAGCGCCGAGCAGAGCTTCGCCGTCACGGTCCAACTGCCAGCCGTCACGCTGACCGTGGACGGCGCCGCACGTGTGATCGAGCTCTCGGATCACTTCGGTAGTGACGTCACCGGCTACGACGTATTGGTCTCGGTGCCCGGCGTTGTGGGCGCCTCGCTCTCCGGATCGCAGCTGACGCTCACGCCGCTTGGGGTCGGGACCGTCACGGTCACGGTGGAGGTGATCGCCGGCGAAACCAGCGCCTTGCACCAGTTCGCCGTGACCGTGGCGCCCGCCGTGCCCACCGCGCTGGGCAGCATCGCCGCGCTCACGCTGGCCGAGCGGGAGACGCACACCGTGACCGCCTCGGACTACTTCGCCGGCGAGCGCGTCACATACGACGCGGAGTCCTCGGACACGGAGGTAGCCACGGTGGCGGTGGATGGCGCAGTGGTGACGGTGACGGCGGTCGCGGCCGGCAGCGCCACGATCACGGTGAGGGCGACGAACGCGGGCGGCGAGGCCGAGCAGCGCTTCGTGGTCACGGTCCACCTCCCGGCCGTCACGTTGGTGAGGAGCGGCGCCGGACAGGAGATCGAGCTCGCGGACTACTTCGCTGACGAGGTGACCGGCTACGACGTGTCAGCATCTCCGAGCGGCATCGTTCACGTCTCGAGGTCTGGCTCTCTGTTGACGCTGACGGGAGTCGCCGTCGGGAGCGCGACGGTGACGGTGACGGCGACGAACGCCGGAGGCAGCGCGGAGCAGAGCTTCGCCGTCACGGTCGTGCCGCCAGCGCCGACGGCCGGCGGCAGCATCGAGGCGGCGACGGTCACCCTGGGCGCAACCCACACGGTGACCGCCTCGGACCACTTCGAGGGCGAAGGTGCGATGTACACGGCGGAGTCCTCGGATCCGGGTGTCGCGACGGTCGAGGTGGAGGGCGCAGCGGTGACGGTGACGGCGACGGCGGTCGCGGCCGGCGAGGCCACGGTCACGGTGACGGCGACGAACGCCGGAGGCAGCGCGGAGCAGTCCTTCGCCGTCACGGTCGTGCCGTCCGCGCCGACGGCAGACGGCAGCATCGAGGCGGCGACGATCACCGAGGGCGCGGCGCACTTGGTTACCGCCTCGGACCACTTCAGCGGCGAGGGGCTCACGTACACGGCGGAGTCCTCGGATCCGGGCGTCGCAACAGTCGGGGTGGAGGGTGCAGCGGTGACGCTGACGGGAGTCGCCGTCGGGAGCGCGACGGTGACGGTGACGGCGACGAACGCCGGAGGCAGCGCGGAGCAGAGCTTCGCCGTCACGGTCGCGCCGTCTGCACCGGAGGCGGTCGGCAGCATCGAGGCGGCGACGATCACCCTGGGCGCAACCCACACGGTGACCGCCTCGGACTACTTCGAGGGCGAAGGGGCCACGTACACGGCGGAGTCCTCGGATCTGGGTGTCGCGACGGTCGAGGTGGAGGGCGCAGCGGTGACGCTGACGGCGGTCGCGGTCGGGACAGCGACGGTGATGGTGACGGCGACGAACTCAGGCGGGAGCGCGGACCAGAGCTTCGAGGTCACGGTCGTGCCGCCTGCACCGGAGGCGGTCGGCAGCATCGAGGCGGCGACGATCACCCTGGGCGCAACCCACATGGTGACCGCCTCGGACTACTTCGAGGGCGAAGGGGCGATGTACACGGCGGAGTCCTCGGATCCGGGTGTCGCGGCGGTCGAGGTGGAGGGCGCAGCGGTGACGGTGACGGCGGTCGCGACCGGGAGCGCGACGGTGACGGTGACGGCGACGAACGCGGGCGGGAGCGCGGAGCAAAGTTTCGCCGTCACGGTCGTGCCGCCTGCACCGGAGGCGGTCGGGAGCATCGCCCCGGCGACTCTCGCCGAGGGCGCAACCCACATGGTGACCGCCTCGGACTACTTCGAGGGCGAAGGGGCCACGTACACGGCGGAGTCCTCGGATCTGGGTGTCGCGACGGTCGAGGTGGAGGGCGCAGCGGTGACGCTGACGGGAGTCGCCGTCGGGACAGCGACGGTGATGGTGACGGCGACGAACTCAGGCGGGAGCGCGGAGCAGAGCTTCGAGGTCACGGTCGTGCCGCCTGCACCGGAGCCGGTCGGCAGCATCGAGGCGGCGACGATCACCCTGGGCGCAACCCACACGGTGACCGCCTCGGACTACTTCGAGGGCGAAGGGGCCACGTACACGGCGGAGTCCTCGGATCTGGGTGTCGCGACGGTCGAGGTGGAGGGCGCAGCGGTGACGCTGACGGGAGTCGCCGTCGGGACAGCGACGGTGATGGTGACGGCGACGAACTCAGGCGGGAGCGCGGAGCAGAGCTTCGAGGTCACGGTCGTGCCGCCTGCACCGGAGGCGGTCGGCAGCATCGAGGCGGCGACGATCACCCTGGGCGCAACCCACACGGTGACCGCCTCGGACTACTTCGAGGGCGAAGGGGCGATGTACACGGCGGAGTCCTCGGATCTGGGTGTCGCGACGGTCGAGGTGGAGGGCGCAGCGGTGACGCTGACGGGAGTCGCCGTCGGGACAGCCACGGTGATGGTGACGGCGACGAACTCAGGCGGGAGCGCGGAGCAAAGCTTCGCCGTCACGGTCGTGCCGCCCGCGCCGACGGCGGTCGGGAGCATCGGACCGGCGACTCTCGCCGAGGGCGCTACGCACATGGTTGCCGCCTCGGACTACTTCGAGGGCGAAGGGGCCACGTACACGGCGGAGTCCTCGGACGCGCTGGTGGTGACGGTCGAAGTGGATGGCGCAGCGGTGACGGTGACGGCGGTCGCGACCGGGAGCGCGACGGTGACGGTGACGGCGACGAACGCGGGCGGGAGCGCGGAGCAAAGTTTCGCCGTCACGGTCGTACCGCCTGCACCGGAGGCGGTCGGGAGCATCGCCCCGGCGACCGTCACCGAGGGCGCAATCCACACGGTGACCGCCTCGGACTACTTCGAGGGCGAAGGGGCCACGTACACGGCGGAGTCCTCGGACGCGCTGGTGGTGACGGTCGCGGTCAGTGGCGTGACTGTCACGGTGACGGCGGTCGGGGCCGGCGAGGCCACGGTGATGGTGACGGCGACGAACTCAGGCGGGAGCGCGGAGCAAAGCTTCGCCGTCACGGTCGTGCCGCCCGCGCCGACGGCGGTCGGGAGCATCGGACCGGCGACTCTCGCCGAGGGCGCTACGCACATGGTTGCCGCCTCGGACTACTTCGAGGGCGAAGGGGCCACGTACACGGCGGAGTCCTCGGACGCGCTGGTGGTGACGGTCGAAGTGGATGGCGCAGCGGTGACGGTGACGGCGGTCGCGACCGGGAGCGCGACGGTGATGGTGACGGCGACGAACTCAGGCGGGAGCGCGGAGCAAAGCTTCGCCGTCACGGTCGTGCCGCCCGCGCCGACGGCGGTCGGGAGCATCGGACCGGCGACTCTCGCCGAGGGCGCTACGCACATGGTTGCCGCCTCGGACTACTTCAGCGGCGAGGGGCTCACGTACACGGCGGAGTCCTCGGATCCGGGCGTCGCGACGGTCGAGGTGGAGGGCGCAGCGGTGACGCTGATGGGAGTCGCCGTCGGGACAGCGACGGTGATGGTGACGGCGACGAACTCAGGCGGGAGCGCAGAGCAGAGCTTCGAGGTCACGGTCGTGCCGCCTGCACCGGAGGCGGTCGGGAGCATCGAGGCGATGACGCTTGCCGAGGGAGGGGGCGCGCAGGCGGTCGACCTGACCGACCACTTCAGCGGCGTGGTCCTGCTCTACGGCGCACGGGCAGTCCCGGGCGGAGTCGTGCACCTCTGGATGTCGGGCTCGCGGCTGACGCTCACGCCGCTGGCGTCT
>CBDHDI010000027.1:0-849615 GCA_965261685.1 Dehalococcoidia bacterium | reverse complement strand
AGCACGAACGCGTCGCGGCGGTCGGTCTTGGACTCACCCGGGTAGAGGTCGGCGGCACGGCGCATGACCAGCCCCGGCACGTACGCCACCGGCACGCCGCGGCGGGCGGCGACACCGAGCACGAGCCGGGCCAGCGAGCCGGGCTGGTCGACGACCAGAGCCGGGGAGCCGAAGGACTCCGCGCGAGCGAGGAGCGCCTCGATGGCGGCCTCGTCGTTCGCGACGGCGCGGGCGAACAGCGGCGAGCCTGCCTCATCCAGCACATCGGCGAAGTGCTCGGTCTTGCCGATGTCGAGGCCGATCCACACGGTGGTTTCGTCGGGCGTACCCACTGCGACTCCTTCCGGGGTTTCCCCCTCATTCCACAGGAAGGCCGCAGGCGCGCTCGCCGTCATCCACCTTACAAATCAGCGATTGGCTCGCATGTCCCCATCAGAGGTTCACGCGCCGAACAGTGCCGGTGGCAACACCACTTGAGCCGTCCGTTACGGCAGGGCCAAATGAGCCATGCCGGCACTGCTGGGCTTCCTAGGCTCAGAGGTTACTGAGCCCGCTTGAAGAAGGTAAGGTGCCAAATGGAGTTGTCATTCCCAGCCCCACGAGTACGTCGTCGTCCGGCGAGACGGGCAGCAGGCGCTGCTGGCGGCGTTCTGCGCCCGCATCGCACGCGGCGAGGGCGTTGCGTGCCGCTTCTTCAGCCAGACGCGGGAGTACCTCTTCCTTGGCGAGCACAAGTACTGGACGATGACCGACTGCGCCGACATCGACCTCGACGTCGACGACTACGTGCTCAACCGCGCGCTGCTGTACCGCGACCGCCGCGACTTCGACGTGCGTCCGGGCGACCGCGGCACGCAGGATGGGTAGCCTTGCCATGCCCGACACCCACGAAGACGACGCCGAACGGCTGGACCCGCGCAGGCTGTGGGCCCACGAGGCGCTCGACTTCACGCCCTGGCTGGCCGCCAATCTCGACCTCCTCGGCAAGGCAATAGGGCTGCGGCTCGAGCTGAACGCGCAGGAGTATCCGGTTGGCCAGCTCTCGCTCGACATCCTCGCGCGCGACGCCGCCGCGGACGTGCTGGTGGCGATCGAGAACCAGCTCGAGGCTGCCGACCTCTCCCACCTCGGACAGCTCATCGCCTACGCGACGGGGAGCGACGCCTCCACCGCCGTGTGGGTCGCGACGGGGTTCCGGCGCGAGTTGGCTGATGCCCTGCACCGCCTGAACGCGTGGACGCGCGAGGGTGTCCGCCTCTACGCCGTCCAGGTCGAGGTTGTCCAGCGAGCCCCGGACGCCGAACCGGAGCCCCAGTTCCGCAAGGTCGTCTGGCCGGGCGGACGCGACGAGTCCCTCGTGCTGGCCGCTGCGGAGCCGTCGCCCGAGGCGCAGCGCTATCACGACTTCTTCGGGCCGCTGATCGCCGACCTCGCGCCGTTTGGGTTCCCCGGCCGTCCCGTGCAGCACTTCGACCACACGGGTCGGTTCTTCCGCTCGCACCTCGACCCCGGCATTGGCTACGCCGCATCGTTCTGGAGGGGTGCGGCGTGGGTCGGGCTGCACATCCGCATGGACGACAAGGCTCTCACCAAGGGCGTCTTCGACGAGTTGCACGCCGACCGCTCGAGCATCGAGGCCGAGCTCCCCGCGCCGGACGGGTTGGCGTGGTCGTGGCTGAGGCACGACGCCTACGCGTTCTCCAGCATCAACCTCCGCCGCGACGGCGCGATCCACGACCCGCCCGATCGCCTCGCCGAGACGCAGGCATGGATGCTCGACGCCCTGCCACGACTCCGCGCGGTGTTCGGCCCGCGACTCGCGGCCATCCTCGAAGGCCTGCCAGCGCCGGACAGCGCGTAGGGCAGCTGGCGAGACGGTCGCCTGCGGCGGCCCGTGATGTATCGCACCGCCCCGCCGGGATGGTCCCCCTCCGTTGCCCTACCGCCACCACAGGCCGAGGGTGAGGACGCGGCGCAGCAGGCGCAGCCGTTCGGCGCGCACGCGCTCCCCGTGCACGCGCCGGAGAGTCACCCGGCGCCAGCGCAGCTGATCGTCGCGGCGGGAGGGATGGAGCGGCTCCGTCTCGGGCGGCAGCGCGAGCCCGTACCTGGCGATCAGCTCGATTTCGAGCTCCCAGCGGCGCTCCTCGGCGTGCGCCCGGTCGACGGCGCTCCCCTGTCGCGCTTCCTCGCTCCGCAGGTGCCGCCACTCGCCCACGAGCGCGGCGGCTCCGCCGAGAACGGCCTCTTCGCCCTCGAGTGGCTCCAGCGTGACCACGCCGGGCCGGCGCGTGACGGGGTCGTCGTGTGCCGGGGCAGGAGCCCGTGAGCCTTCAGCGTCCGGCTCCTGCTCTCGGTTCGGCTCTCCTGCTTGCGACTCTGGCTCCGGTTTACCGGGAGGCTGCTTCGTTCTCGGCTCGCCGGCCTGCTGCTCCTCCAGCAACGCCAGCCGGCGCTCCAGTGCATCCGCCCGCTCGCGTTCCCGTTCCAGCGCATCGAGCGTGTCCCCGAGCTGAGCCTCCGCCGCCTCGACCCTCCGCGCCAGCTCGTCGCCAGTCTCCCCTGCCGCCTCGGCGTTCGCGGTCGATTCGGCGTGGTGCGCGGCCAGCAGCGCTTCCCGCACGACCCGTGAGAGCGTCTGCTCGTCGAGTGCCCGCGCCAGCGTGCGGTAGTTGAGGCCGACGTCCCGCGCCGCTTGGACCCGCCCGCGGGCCTTCGCGATCTCCCCGGCCCAGCGCAGCAGCTCCTCGTCGGAGACGCGCTCGCCACCGCCATCACCACCGCCCTCGTGCTGTTCACCTGGCTCCATGCCGCCCCCTGTACCCCTCCATTGTGCAAGAAGTGCAATGCAATTCGTGCAATCAGGCTGACACGGAGGCGCAACTCGCACCGGGCCTTGTCGCTTCACGGCACCCGGCGTATCCCCTTGCGTCACAAGGCGTATCACCCGCGATTGCACTTTTCACCAACGTTCGATCTTCCTTACAGGCCACCGGCCTCGAAACACGCCTTCGGCGATTGCACTTTTTCGATCCCGGCGAAGAGGCCACCAGACTGACCCGCGCACCGCTCGGGCTGGTCCGGTAGAGGCTGAGCGCCTCGCTCGACGGTGTCCCGATCGCGATCGCGGCGACGCGCGACAGGCTCTTGCGGCGCGCAGGCGGGTCGTGGCATAGTTGGGTGCGAACGTGCGTTCGCATACCTCCCCGATAAGGACACCCACCATGCAACTCAACCCCTTCGCCAGGCTCTTCGGGCGGCGCGAGCCGCCCGCCCTGAAGCTGCTCGCCGTGACGCCGCCGCGCACGGGCGAGCGCACCCTGCTCGGCGTCGAGAACCTGCTCGGCTCGATCGCTCTGCCGGAGCCCTTCGCGCTCGAAGTCGCCGGCGACGCTGACGGCGTCTCGGTGCTGACCCGCTGCGGCGAGCGCTCGCTCGTCCGCCAGCAGCTCGAGGCGCACTACCCGCAGGCCCGTATCGCCGAACTCACAGAGGACGAGGACCCGCTGCGGCTGGAGGAGGGCGAGCGCGCCTGGTCGCGGCGGCTGCGCGTGGACGGACCGGAGTTCCTGCCGCTGCGCACCTTCGAGGACGACGACACCCTCGACGCCGGCTCCGACCCGCTCATCTCCGTCGTCGGCGCGCTCTCGGGCCTGGAGCGCGGTGAGCGGCTGGTGGCGCGCCTCAAGCTGCGCTCGCTCGGCCCGGACTGGTCGCGGGCGCACCTCCAGAAGGCGCTCCAACCGCCGCAGCCCGTGGCCGCCCCGCCCTCCCACGGCTCCCAGGCGCGAGCGAACCCGGCTGAGTTCATGCCGCTCGTCTTTCTCGCCATCGCGGGCGCCCTGGCCTTCATGGGCTGGCGCTGGTGGCAGGCGGGCGAGTGGTGGAAGACCGTGCTGCTCGGGCTCGGCATCACCGCCGTGCTCGGCGTCGGCGGCTGGGCGCTGGCGCGCTGGAACCGCGCGCGCCACGCCGTCCACGACACGAGGCTGATGAAGGAGAAGGCCTCCAGGATCGCCTTCGAGGCGGAGCTCGAGCTGACGGCCATCCTCTCCGAGCACGGCTCCGAGGACCGCGCGGACGAGCTGCTCGACGGCGTCGCCGCCGCCTACGCCCACTACGACAACGTCGCCGGCGCGCGCTTCCGCGCCGGGAAGGTGCGCGAAGCCGTCCCCGACCGCACGCTCGCCCCGCCGCGGCGCGGCTTCCTGCGCTCGCGCGAGGTGCTCGACGTGCGCGAGCTGGCCGGGCTCTGGCACCCGCCGGGCGCCCGCGACGAGCTGCCGCTCGTGGAGCGCTCCGGCGCGAAGGTGCTGCTGCCCGCCGCACGCGGCACGGGCGCAGGGGCGCTCGTCGGCGAGACGACGGCCGGCAGGCGGCGCGAGATCCGCTTCTCCGACGACCTGCTGCACCGCCACCACCTCTACGTGGCGCGCACGCGCATGGGCAAGTCGACGCTGATGCAGCACATCATCATCCACAAGCTGACGGAGAAGGCCGCGGGGCGCGACGGCGACGCGATCGTCGTGATCGACCCCCACGCCGACCTTGTTTCCGATTTGCTCGAGCGCGTGCCGCCCGAGCTGGCGGACCGGGTGCGGCTGATCGACCTCGCCGACGAGGAGCGCGCGCCCGGCATCAACCTGCTCGATGCGCGCATCTTCCGCGACCGCGACCGCACCGCCGACGCGGTCGTGCGCGTGGCGAAGGGTCTCTGGGAGCAGTGGGGGCCGCGCATGCAGTCGATCCTCGAGCACACGGTGAAGAGCCTGCACGAGGCCAACCAGCGGCGCGAGCCGGATGCGCAGTACACGATCCTCGACGGGCAGCGGCTGCTCTCCGACCGGGAGTTCCGCAGGACCGTGCTGCGCGAGGTGCGCGACCCACACCTGCTCTCCTGGTGGGCGGGGCCGTTCGCGTCCTGGACCGGCAACTACCGGGCGGACGCGCTCGCACCCGTGCAGACCCGCCTTGCCTACTACGCCGGCTCGAAGCGCGCGCGGGCGATCCTCGGGCAGCGCCGCTCGACCGTCGACCTGCGGCAGCTCATCGCCGAAGGCGGCGTGCTCTTCGTCTCGACCTCGCAGGCGGTGGCCGGCAAGGATGTCTCGGCGCTCGTCGGGGCCTCGATCCTCAACCTCGTCGACGCGGTGATCCGCGAGCAGGGGAGCCTGCCGCCGGACCAGCGCCGCGGCGCGCTCGTCGTGGTGGACGAGATGCAGGCGCTGCCCGGCGTCGACTACGAGTCGATGCTCTCGGAGCTGGGCAAGTTCGGGGGCTCGTTCGTGCTGGCGACGCAGAGCCTCTCGCGGCTCTCCGAGCTCTCGCCGACGCTACAGGACACGCTGCTCGCCAACGCCGGTTGCCTTGCCGTCTTCCAGGTGGCGGCCGCGGACGCCCGGGAGCTGGTCTGGGAGCTGAGCAAGGAGCGGCTCTCGGAGGAGGACATCACGTCGCTGCCGGTGCACCACGCCTACGTGCGCGCGACGGTGGGGGGCGAGCGCCAGCCGCCGTTCTCGATGGCGGTGATGGCGCCCGGGCCGGGCGACCCCGCCGTGGCCGCGGGCATCCGCGAGGGTACCGTCGCCTACACCACCCCGCTGGCGGAGCTGGAGAGCGAGGACGAGGCGCTGCTGGCGCAGTTCCACGAGGGGCTGGAGGCGCTCGACGGGGAGGCCGCGAAGCAGCAGGACGACGGCGCGCCCCCGGCGCAGGGCAAGAAGAAGAAGCCGCGGACGAGGAAGCGGCGCGGGCCGGAGGCGGCCTGACGGGCAGCACGCAGAGCGGTGAGCGGAGCTGATGTCCGGGTCCGGCGCCGGGCGGGCGCTGGCGCTGCTGGCGGCGATGCCGTTGCTCGACCGGCTGGAGCTGGCTGCCGTCGGCGGGATGTCCGAGGGCTCCGCGCACGGGGCACTGCGCCGCCTCGAGCGCGAGGGGCTGGCGGCGGCCGTCCGCCACGCCGGGCCGCTCACCGCCTCGACGCGGCGCTGGCTGCTCACCGCAGACGGCCTGCACCGACTGATGCAGGACGAGGGCCTTGGCGAGCGAGAGTTGCTCCGCGCGTATCCGGTCTCCGCGCGCTGGCGGCGCGTGCTGCTGGAGCGCCTCGACGCCGTCGCGGTCGTCTACCGCCTCGCCTCGGCGCTCTCCGACGCGGGTTCGATCGAGCGCTTCCGCTGGTACCGCGGACACCCGCTCGACGCCGCGATCGAACTTCAGGACGGGCGCACCGTCGGCGTGCTCCGGCTCGGCGTGACCGCGGAGTGGACGGCCTTCAGCGAGCGCGTGGGGCGGCTCGCGCAGGGTGCCAGCCGCGGCGAGGCGGCGCCCCGCGCGCTGCTGGCGCTGGTCCCGGACGAGGTGCGGCTGCGCCGCACGGCCGCGCTGCTGGCGCGCCTGCCCGGCCCCGCCTTCCTCGCGCTCGAGGCGGAGGCGGCTGGATCGAGTGACCGCGATCCAGTCTGGCGGGCGGCCGCCTCCCCCGCCCCGCTGGGCCTGGGCGCGGCGCTCGCCGCCGTGCGCCCGGGCGGCGGTCTGCCCGCCGAGCGGCCCGAGGCGCGGCCCGCCCTGCCCGAGGACGTGGAGGGGGGCGCTTCCGCCGATCAACTGCTTCCCGCCGTGCTCAAGCCTGCGGAGAAGCGCGCGCTCGACCTGCTGGCGGACTGGCCGTGGATCGTGCCGCGTGATCTCGCGCCGCTGCTCGGCGTCTCCGCCTCGCGGCTCTCGCGTGTGTCGGCCCGACTAGACGGACTGGGGCTGGTCGTCCGCGCCCCGCTCGGCGGGCGGCGCCTCGCGCTCAGCGACCGCGCGCTGGCGCTGCTGGCACGCCGTGATCGCGGCTCGGTGGCGCTCGCCCGCAAGCGCTGGAGTGCGGAGGCGTCGGGACATGCGGGGATTGACGGCTGGCGGGCGATCGCCGGGACGCGCAGCCGCCAGCTCGCGCGCCACATCGAGCACACCGCCGGCGTGCACTGGTTCCTGGCGCGGCTCGCCGAACAGGCAGGCGCGGAGGGCGGCTGGCGTGTCGTGCGGCTGGACCCGCCGCATCGTGCGGCGCGCTACTTCCGGTACGGCGGTGCGTTGCGCTCCATCCACCCCGACGCCTTCGGGCTGCTGCGGCGCGGGGATGCAGCGTGGCCGTTCTTCCTCGAGTGGGAGCGGCGCGCTCTCCACCCCTCCACGATGGCGACGCGGCTCGCTCCCTACCTGCGCTACTACGCCACGGACGGCCCGCTCGACGATCACGGCGCGACGCCCGCTGTTCTCGTCGTCTTCGAGGATCCCGTCGCCCCAGCGCACTTCCTGCGTGTCGCCCGCGAGGAGATCGCCCGCAGCGGGGTGGATGCGCCGCTGTGGGCGGCTTCACGTGATGATCTGGAAACTGCGGGGCCGCTCGGGCCAGCCTGGCGCAGTCCCTCGGCTCTGGAACTCGTTCGTGCTATCGCGTGATGCTGCTTGGTTAAACTGACTCCCCTGGCTCGCAGGCCTGTGGGAGTGGCGGGACGTGACCGAGTGCGGCCAAACCCACATAGACGGCGATGCCCACGAACAACGCTACAAAGATGATAGGCAGTGAGGCCTCGACCTTAGTAAGTCGTCGGTAATCATTCGTCTTCGCGCCACTGGCCTCCGGGTCCCACTCTTCGACGAAGAACTGGAACGGCAGGTGCTCTCGTTCTAGGCGATGGAGGACTCGGAACTTATTGTTATTGAGTTGTCGGTAGGACTGGAGCACTCCATACCAAGAGAGCGATAGAAGGACGCCGCCGAGACTTACGAGGAAAATGATGGCGGAAAAGGGCTCACCCCCGAACCGGACCAGAGCTGCGAGAAAAACGACCAGACCGCCAACGACGCTCACATAGAGACGGTTGGCTCCCTCGCGTCGCTGACTCACGTGATCCGCTAGCTCCGAATGGAGCTTATAAATCTCAACGTATCGGTCCTCTTCGGTCATGCGTTAGAAAGCCTGCGAATCGCGGCCACGATGCTCGCGGTGTTCCAGTTGACGAGTTCGTCGGCTGCATCCTGCACCGACTGTGAGATTCGGGTGTTGCCCCGAGGACGAACGGCGAGGATCGGCTTGGAGGTCCGGAATGCCTGCGCCAGCGTAATCTCGGCGTCGATCCATTTGCTGTAGGCGGCGTAGACGCCTGCGAGGATCACCACGACATGGCAGGGGCGCATGTGGTTGAGAATAGCCTCTCGGAGCTCTCTGTCCGTCCCGTTCGTGTGGACGGGGTCATCCTTTGGAACCGAGTAGTTCTGAAAGTCGAAGCGTGGAGCTGCCTCGATCAGACCGACGAACCGATCGTACTGAGGCGAGTACGTCCACGAGTGACTGATGAAGAGATTGTGTGTCGGCATTCCGCCCTCCTCTGGTTCTGCGTTTTCTCCATTCCCTGCATGGGCACAGGATACTGCGCCGGTTGCTCTATGCACGACCACCTGGCTCACAGTCCTGTCGAGCTAGGTGTAGTTCCCACGTAGGTTGTTGACAGGTGAGGGGCTCCGCCTGCTGCTGTGTGTGTGAAACGAACGCACCAGTAGCAGGAGAGGAGCCTCTCGTGGCACATCCTAACGCGCGTCTGACTCCGGCCACCCGGCTGGAGCTGGTTCAGGAGGTCGAGGCCGGCTGGTCGCAGGCGGAGGTTGCGCGGCGCTTCCGGGTTGCTCGTGCGATCTGCCACAAGTGCTCGTTCAGTTCGTCTTCGAGACCGGCCTCCGCAGCCTCAGCTTTCAGCGCGCGAATGCCGCGGACGATCGACTCCTGTCGTCGCTGTGAATCAATTCAGACGAAGTACATAGCAGGGTCCCCACGCGGTCGCCGGGGTGAGGGCCGTGGGTCGCCGCACACTGGACACTGAACTCACCCTGTCTTGGAATCCCGATTGTGGCGACTATACATGCGGATCCGTGTGTTCGAGCAGTCGATCGGCGACAGGCCGTGGGCGGTCGTCGGCACGGAACCGACCATCGCGGCGCGCGGCGGCTAGTAGGTGGGGTAGAATGGCACGGCGCGGGAGCGAGGGCGATGACCACCACGACCGAGGCGAAGCTGCTGACCGCCGCCGACCTGCTGAGGCTCGACGGCGAGGGCGTGCGCGGTGAACTGATCCGGGGGGTGCTCTGCGAGACCATGCCGACTGGACATGAGCACGGCGCAATCGTGATGAACCTGGGCATCGAGTTGGGCAACTTCGTAAAGCCGCGGAGACTCGGGTGGCTCGTTGCCTCCGACTCGGGCGTCTGGCTGGAGCGCGACCCAGACACGGTGCGCGAGCCCGACATCGCGTTCACTTCCGCGGAGAAGATCCCGCTGGACGCGAGGATCACCGGCTATGCTGAGGTCGTGCCTGATCTCGTCGTCGAGGTCGCCTCCCCGAGCGACAGCCGGCGAGAGGTGCACGACAAGGCGCGCATGTGGCTGAGCCACGGGGTAGGCCTCGTGTGGGTCGTGCGCCCGGAGACGCGGACAGTGGACGTGTATCAGGCAGATGGCGGTACCTCGACTCTGGGCGAAGATGGCAGCCTCGGCGGGATGGACGTGCTGCCCGGCTTCGCCTGCCCGGTGAGCGCCGTTTTCGGGGCGTAGGCCCGAGGACTGCGAGGTACCTCCCCATTGGAACCGCGCAATTACCCCCTTGATGAGCTCTTCGACGGCAATCTCGTATACGTAGTCCCGAATTACCAGAGGTTGTACGTCTGGAGCCGCGAAGACCAGTGGGAACCACTCTGGTCCGACGTTCGAGACATCGCAGTCGGTCTCCTGGCCAATACGCCAGGGCACGACTTCTCGCGTGTTGCTTCCAACACGGCCGATGCTCACTTCCTCGGTGCCGTTGTGTTCAAGAGGAGCGGCAGCACGCCAGATCTCGCGAGGAAGCTTCGCGTCATTGACGGACAGCAACGTCTTACGACCCTTCAGATACTGATGGCAGCCGCCTCAGGCGCACTGGATGACCATGGCCTTGGGGATCACGCGGAAAGCCTGAGAAGGCTTACAAGAAACACCTCGACGGCCGAGCCGTTCAAGATCGAGCATCAGCGACACAGTCGCGGCCACGACTACGAGCGCTTCGGCGATGTGATGCTTGCTGCCGCTGACGGTGCCAGCAGCCGACTCGTCGATGGTCCGCTGGGCGATTGCTATCGGTTCTTTCACGACACGATCGACGCCTGGTTGGGGGAGCAGGCAGACCAGCTTCCTGCTGCGGGTGCTGCGCTCGCAACAACGCTCGCCCAGAAGCTGCGCGTGGTCGCGATCTATCTGGACGCCCACGAGAAGGAACATGCAATCTTCGAGAGTTTGAACGCCCGTGGCGAGCCGCTCACAGAGTGGGACAAGATAAAGAACTACCTGCTGTACAAGGCCGAAGAGGATCCCAGCCTCAGCCAAGAGGTGTTCTTCGAACGGTACCTGGATGGCTTCGATGATCGGTGGTGGCGTGAACTAGTCGGGCGTGGCGTTCAGAGGCCACGGGCGGATGTGTTCGTCGACTATTGGCTGGAAGCCAAGAAGGTGACGTCCGTAGCTGTACGACGCGTGTTTCGCGAATTCCAAGCGTACGTCGACGGCCGGGACGGTCGGCTCGAAGAGCTGATGGATGAACTGCTCGAAGACGCAAGATACTACAGGACGTCGGAGGAAGTGGACCCGAGTGCCCGGACGAGGGAGGCACTGTTTCACAGGCGCCGGCTGGCGATGGGCGCGGGCGCCGTCTGGCCACTGCTGCTGCGGATAAGGAACCTGGACATCCGACAAGATGAGAAAGAGCGTTGCCTCGAGATTCTGGAGAGTTATCTCGTGCGCAGAGTCATCGCCGGATATCAGGCGCGGAGCTACGACCAAGTGGCGCTCGAGGTTGTCGGGATGCTGGCTGTGGACGGGAACGCGGTTGGCGGCGCAAGCGACGCGATGCGCGGGCACCTGCTTGCCTACTCGGAGAACGCAAACCTGTGGCCAAGCGACCAGGCCCTGTCAGACGGTGTTCTGGAGAGGACTCTCCCTCGGTACGCGCAGCGGCTCGTGCTGACCGCCGTGGAACAGAGTCTCATCACGGAGAGGGCTGGGAGTCCAGATGTACCAGCCGGGGTACATGTTGAGCACGTCATGCCGCAGGGATGGCAGCCGGTGACGTGGCCATTGCCAGTACGAATCGCGACGGGGGACGCGGAGGAACACCGCGAGCGAGTGATCGGCACACTCGGAAACCTGACGCTCCTCAATGGGAGGTTGAATTCGTCCCTGAGCAACAGCGGCTGGGACGTCAAGCGCACCGCGATCGAGAAGTCCGACAACCTGTTCTTGAATCGGCACCTGCTCCGGGAGTCGAGTGGCGATGAGTGGTCGGAAGAACAGATTGAAGAGCGTGGACAGTGGATGTGCGGCATGATCTTGAAGACTTGGCCACGGTAGACTTCGGCGAGCGCAACTACTGGGTACCGCGCACCTAAATTGACTGACCAAGCGCGCGGCTGGGGATCTCGCTTGCCGCGTGGCGTACACTTGTTCTGCCGACACGACCAAACCTCCCCCGTCCTATTGGAGCAAGATCGCGAAAAGGGCAACCCCGGTCCCGACCGCGATCCAAGGAGCACGAACCGATGACCGACCGCACCGACCCCACCCCCGCAGCGCTCTACGCGCGCGTCTCCAGCGACCGCCAGGACGTCGACCTCTCCATCGCCGCCCAGCTGCGCGCGCTGCGCGAGCACGCCGAGCGCAACAACTACTTGGTCGTCCGCGAGTACGTCGACGAGGCCGAGAGCGGGCGCGTCGCCGATCGCCCCCAGTTCCGCCGGATGCTTGACGAGGCCAGCGCCGACGACGCGCCCTTCGAGGAGATCCTCGTCTGGAAGTTCTCCCGCTTCACACGCAAGCGCGAGCACGCCGTCGCCTTCAAGTCGATGCTGCGCCGGCGCGGCGTCCGCGTCGTCTCCATCACCGAGCACGCCGACGACTCCCCCACCGGCAAGCTGATGGAGGCGATCATCGAGAGCGTCGACGAGTTTTACAGCGAGAATCTTGCGCAGGACGTCGTGCGGGGCATGCGCGAGTCCGCCTCGCGCGGCTTCTTCCTCGCCTCGCGGGCCCCCTTCGGCTACCGGAGGGTGAAGGTCTCAGACGGCGGCAAGGAGCGCCCCACGCTCGAGGTTGACCCGACCGCCGCCCCGGTCGTCCGGGAGGTCTTCGAGCGCGCGCTGCGCGGCCAAGGCCTGAAGGAGATCTGCCGCGACCTCAACGAGCGCGGCGTCACCAACCGGGGGCGGCGCTGGCAGAAGAACTCCATCCACTACCTGCTCACCAACGAGGCCTACACGGGTACCGCCGTCTGGGGCAAGACGAGCAGGGTAGGCAAGACGCCGGACCCGGTGCGCGTCGAGGATGCCTGGGAGGCGCTCGTCTCAAAGGAGCTGTTCGAGCAGGTGCGGCAGGCACTCAGGAGCCGCGCGCCACAGGTCCAGCGTCCGGCGCGGGTGGGCAGCCGCTTCCTGCTGAGCGGGCTGCTGCGCTGCGGGTTGTGCGGGAAGGCCTACGTCGGGCAGGGGGCGAAGAGCGGCCAGTACGGCTACTACGTCTGCGCGACGCTGCAGCGCGAGGGTGCGGGGACGTGCGGGGCGCGCTATCTCAACGCGGAGAAGGCCGAGGGCTTCGTGGTGGACAAGATCCGCGAGAGGATCCTCACCGACGAGACGATCACCGAGTTGGTGACGCTCGTGGCCGAGGAGATCGACGCGCTGGCAGGCGAGCTGGGCGGGAAGCTGCAGGCGGTAGAGGCCGAGTTGGCTGACGTGCGGGGTCGGCTGACGAAGCTCTACGAGGCCCTCGAGAAGAGCGACCTGACGCTGGAGGCGCTGTCGCCGCGCATCCTCTCGCTGAGGCAGCGTGAGGACCAGCTCGCCGCGGCTCGCGAGGACGCGGCGCGGCAGCTCGAGGAGCGGCGGGTGGAGCTGCCGACCTCGCAGGAGATCCGCGCGTACGTGGCGGACTTTCGGAGCTTCCTAGAGGAGGGGACGTTCCCCGAGCGCAAGGCGCTCATCCGCAACTTCGTGCAGGGCATCGAGGTCTCGGGCGACGAGGCCGAGCTGACGTACACGATCCCCATGCCGGCGGGCGGCGTGACGAGCGAGCGGGCTGCGGTTCTTGATTTCGTCCAGTCAGGCCCGCTCAGGGGGATTCGAACTGTTGCGCGCCGAGGCGGACCAGCCTCAAGTCGCTACTCTCGATAGCCGGGATGTTCACCCCTCAGAAAGTCAGCACCACATAGAACCGGGCGCAGCCCTTTCGCACGAGCGCGTCGTCATGCCCATGTTCGAGCAGCGCTCACTCCACCCGCCCGCCGGGCCTGCCCGTCCGGACAAATGTCCTCCGGAAGGGGACGGATGC
The DNA here is from genome assembly GCA_965261685.1 of Dehalococcoidia bacterium. Taxonomy (GTDB): domain Bacteria; phylum Chloroflexota; class Dehalococcoidia; order UBA2979; family UBA2979; genus VXMT01. Next base: position 836,225 of record CBDHDI010000027.1, on the reverse strand, counting down.
CGGTTCGGGTTTGTGACTACTGAACGTCCATGCCCATGCTCGCGGTGTGGTGGCAGTCGATGCGCTGGGAACGAGGTGGGGGCCGTTCTGGGGGCCGGGCGCTGGCTCCGCACCCGCGCACATTGGCTGACGGCGTCCCGCCCAAGGCGGTCTAGCCCTGCGGCTTCGCCATGCGGTAGCCGACGCGGGGGTCACGTCCCGCAAGTTGGTGTCACAGTGCACCATCCTTATCAATTGCTAGCTGGCAGCTTGCAGCAGCACCTCCTCGCCTGAAGTGACCTCGCGCCCGGGCGGGTGCAGCAGCGTCACCATCGTCATGTAGCGCCTCGCCACGGCCCACTCGTCGTGCTGCTCGGCCAGCAGCGCGCCGACCAGCCGCACGACCGCGGCGCGGTTGGGGAAGATGCCGACCACGTCGGTGCGCCTGCGGATCTCGCGGTTGAGGCGCTCCTGCGGGTTGTTCGACCAGACCTGCTTCCAGTGCGCGACCGGGCAGGCCGTGAACGCCAGGACATCCGGCGCCGCCTCGGCGAGCATCGCCGCGGCCGCGGGGAAGCGCGCCTCCAGTTGCTCCACGACGCGGGCGTGCTGGGCGTGCACCGCCTCCGCCGACGGCTGTTGGAAGATCGTGCGCACCGTCGTCGCCACTAGCCCCTCGGCGCTCTTCGGTACCCGCGTCAGCACGTTCCTCATGAAGTGCGTGCGGCAGCGCTGCCACGAGGCGCCGCCGAAGACGGTCGCGATCGCCGCCCTGAGGCCCTGGTGGGCGTCGGAGGTCACGAGCTCCACGCCGGAGAGCCCGCGCGCCACCAGCCCGCGGAGAAATGAGAGCCAAGACGCCCCGTCCTCGCTCGTGCCGACGTCAATGCCCAGCACCTCACGCTTGCCGTCGGCGTTGACGGCCGTGGCGACGACGACGCTGACCTGGGCGATACGGCCCTCCTCGCGCACGCGCTGGGTGAGCGCGTCGAGCCAGAGGTAGCGGTACGGACCGCCGTCGAGCGGCCGCTCGAGGAAGCTCGTGACGACGCTGTCGAGCTCGGCGCAGATGCGCGAGACCTGGCTCTTGGAGATGCCCTCGCAGCCGAGCGAACGCACGAGGTCGTCGACGCGGCGGGTCGAGACGCCCTCGACGTAGGCCTGCTGCACAACCGACAGCAGCGCGCGCTCAGCACGGCGCCTGGGCTCGAGCAGGGCGGGGAAGTAGCTGCCCTGGCGCAGCTTCGGGATCTGCAGCTCGATGCTGCCGGCGCGCGTGTCCCAGCGCCTCGGCCGGTAGCCGTTGCGCCGGGTGATGCGCTCGGGGCTGCGCTCGCCGTAGGCGGCGCCGGCCTGCTCTGCGACCTCGGCCTCCATCACCGCCTCGGCGAGCACCGCGACCGCCTCACGCAAGAAGTCGAGGTCACCCCCGGCCGCCTGCTTGCGGAGCAACTCCAACAAGTTCACGCTCTCCCTGACCACCGTAGTCCTCCTTCACGTGACTAACTCCTGTGTGAAGGATGGCGCGGTGGTCTCCTACGTCCACCTCTGTGACACCACTTGCTGGGACGCTACTCGCGGGGCTCGTTGAAGATGTACGTGGGGTTGCTCGCGTCGTCACCGAGCTTGCGGCGCAACCTCGAGACGATGTTCCGCACGGGGGCAGTGCCTGCGGAGTGTCCCGCGCCCCAGATTCGCTCGAGCAGATGGCTGCTGGTGATCACCCGGCCGGGATTCGACGCGAGTTCGACCAGCAGCCGATACTCGGTCGCGGTCAAGACCGCCGGCCGCCCGGCCACGGTCACCCTTCGCTCCAGGAAATTCAGGGCTCCCCATGCCCGGTCCGGGGCTTCAGCGAGGATCCGCCCGCCGTGGGCCTCCACGATCCCTTTGCAGATCGCGAGGCCCAGGCCCGACCCCGCGAGGCTGCGCCGGCGTTCCTGCTCATCGACCCGGGAGAACTTCCCGAAGAGCCGGGGCACTTGCTCGGGGGCCAGCCCCGCCCCCTCGTCGACGACGGAGATCGAACGTGGACCCCGTCGTGCTCCGCGACCAGACGGATCGCGGACAGCTCGGGGGAGTAGCGCGCCGCGTCGGAAAGGAGGTTGCCGATGACCTGGACGATTCGCCGCCCGTCGGCCATGACCGGGGGAAGGGCGGGCGAGAGCTCGATCTGGAGCTGGTGACCAGATCGAGTCGGAGTCGTCTCGGATCATCGAGACCGTCGCGGTCGCCATCGAGCGGCTACTCGAGTACCGGACCGGGCTCATCACGGCGGCGGTCACCGGGAAGATCGACGTGCGAGAATAATCACGCACGCGAAGAGAACCGACGGAACCAGCAGCCGATGACCTCCCACACCACCGAGCAGGCCTTCGAGTCCACCGTCGAGTCGATGCTCCGCGATGCCGGCTGGTGCGCGGGCGACCTCGGCGAGTGGGACGTCGAGCGGGCGCTGTTCCCCGCGCGCGCCGTCGCCTTCATCCGCGAGACGCAGCCCGACGAGTGGGCGCGCATGGCCGGCCTGCACGGTGACGACGTCGAATCGCTGGTCGTCGCGCAGCTCGCGCGAGAGCTCGACACCAAGGGCTCGTTCGACGTGCTGCGCCACGGCTTCCGCTTCTCCGGGCGCACGTGCCACCTCGCGTACTTCGCGCCGGCGACGCCGAGGACTGGGAGGACGGCCTCAACGCCGTCGTCGAGTCGCGCGGCCCGCAGCCGAACCTCTCGTTCTTCGCGTTCACGGCGACCCCGAAGGGCAAGACCATCGACCTGTTCGGCCGGCCGGGGCCCAGCGGCAAGCCGGAGCCGTTCCACGTCTACAGCATGCGGCAGGCGATCGAGGAGGGCTTCATCCTCGACGTGCTGCAGCGCTACATCGACTACGACACCTACTACCGCATCGTGAAGCAGGCCGACGACGACCCCGAGTTCCCGAAGCGCCGCGCCTCCGTCGCGCTTGGGAGGTTCCTGAGCCTCCACCCGGTCAACGTCGGCCAGCGCACCGCGGTGATCGTCGAGCACTTCCGCGAGCAGTCACCACATGGACGGCCGCGCGAAGGCGATGGTCGTCACCTCGTCGCGCCTGCACGCGGTGCGCTACATGCAGGCGTTCGAGCGCTACCTCGACGAGCATGGCTACACGGATATCCGCCCGCTCGTTGCCTTCAGCGGCACGGTCCTCGACCCCGACAGCGGCGAGGAGTTCACCGCGCCCGGCATGAACACCGACGTGGTCACCGGCAAGTCGACCAGCGAGTCGGCGCTACCGGGCCGCTTCGCCTCCCCCGACTACCCGGCTTCGATCAGCCGTTGCTGCAGGCGATGTACGTCGACAAGCGCCTCGACGGCGTGCAGGCGGTGCAGACCCTGTCGCGCCTCAACCGCATCGCACCGGGCACACCGGGCAAGGCGCGGCCGTTCGTCCTCGACTTCGTGAACGACCCTGAGCGCATCCGCGACGCCTTCGCGCCCTACTACGACCGCACCGAGTTGCTGGAGACCTCGGACCCGTACCGCCTCGAGGATCTCAAGCACGAGCTCGACAGCACGCAGGTCTACTTCCAGAGCGAGGTCGAGGCGTTCGCGCAGGTCTTCTACTTGCCAGCGGCGAAGCAGCGCCGCGACAGGGACCACCCGCGCATGCAGGCACAGCTACAGCCCGCCCGCGACCGCTTCGGCGACCTCGATGAGGACGAGCAGACGGCGTCCCGAGACCGCCTCGGCGCGTTCGTAACCTCTACGCCTTCCTCAGCCAGATCATCCACTACGCCGACGCCGACCTCGACCGCCTTTCCTCGTTCGGCCGGGCGCTGCTCCCGCACCTGCGGGTAGGCAGCGCTAGCGGGCATCAGCACTCCTGTTTCAGTGCCGAACACCAGTGCGCAGGTCGTCGAGGCGCTGCCACAGTTGAGGTCAGCCCCGAGGCTTCCCACATAGCCAGCCCAGTCGGCAGGGTGACTGCTGTTGTGACCGACGACGACAACCACCAGGTTCCACGCCCGTCCGGCGACCTCCCTCCTGCCCATGGCGGGGTTGGGACGCCAAGCCGGTCCACTAGCCTGTCCCCTTGCCCGGCTCCCTCATGCGGTAGCCCATGCGAGACTCATTGAAGATGTACGTGGGATTGGCAGCGTCATCTCCGAGCTTCTGGCGGAGGTTCCTCACAACGGTGCGTATCGGCCGCAAGTCGTCGACTTTCTCCGTTCTCCAGACCCGCTGCATCAGGTGTTCGTATGTCACGAGCCGGCCGGCATTGACGCACAGCTCAGCGAGCAGCCGGTGTTCGATCGCGGTAAGCGGAACAGGACGCCCGGCGACGGTCACCGCGCGGTCAGCGAAGTCGACCCGTAGCGGGCCCAGCACGAAGGGGGGAGTCACCTCGGGCGTCGCCCGCCTGCGCAGAGCCGCCTTGACCCTTGCCACAAGCTCCGTCGTTGAGAAGGGCTTGACCACGTAGTCAACGGCTCCCACGTCGAAGGCCCGGGCGATAACCTCGTCCTGGCGGTACACGGAGAGGAGGATCACGGGAACGTCCACTTTCGCCAGGATGTCCTCCATCAGGGCAATTCCGTCGGTTCCTGGAAGCATCAGATCGAGCAGAATCAGACTCGGCTCCTGCTCCTCCAGGAGCCGCAGCGCGTCCTGCGGGTCCCCGGTCACCACGGACGCATAGCCCGCCTGCGAGAGCGTGCCCCGAAAGTAGCGCAGCATCTCCGGGTCGTCGTCCACGACAAGAATCCGCTGCTGCCCGCCTTCCGCTGGCTTCGTGGTTTCTGAGACAGGGGCAGCGGCGCCCGCGCTACCCGTGGCCCCCTCGGGTAGCGGCAGTGTGAAGGTGAAGCGCGCGCCAAGACCGAGGCCTTCGCTCTCGGCCCAAATGCGACCGCCGTGCGCCTCGACAATGCCCTTGCTGATGGCGAGGCCCAGCCCCACACCTCCGCTGTCGTGCGCGCTCTCGTCGTCCGCTTCTGTGCGAGAGAACCTGCTAAACAGATGGGGGAGGGTCGCGGCGGCCAGGCCAGCACCCTTGTCGGAGACGGAGATGGCAATGTGCGTGTCTTCACGCCTGGCGGACACGCTGATGGCCGACGGATCCTGCGAGTATCGAAAGGCGTTCGTGAGGAGGTTGGTCAGGACCTGCACGATCCGCCGTCTGTCAGCCATGACCAATGGAATACCCGGGGGGAGATCGACAGCGAAGTCTTGCATCGCGACCCCACTCAGGATCCTGGTCCTGGCCTCGTCCACGAGCCTCACCACCTCGACAGGTTCGGGAGCGACCGAGAGCTCACCGGCCTTGATCCGCGCGATGTCAAGCAAGTCACCGATCAGATCACGCATGTAGTCGGCCTGTTCGTCAATGATCCGGTGGAACTGGAGCATCTCGGCAGGGTCGAGGTCGGAAGGCGTTTGCAGCAGGGTGGTGACCGAGCCCTTGATGGAGGTCAGCGGTGCGCGGAGCTCGTGGCTGACCATGGCCAGGAACTCGGCCCGAAGCCGCTCCAGTTCCCCCGCTGAGGTCATGTCCTGCAGGGTCACGATCACCGACTCCACGTCGGCCCCATCCTCAGAATGGGTGGGCGTGGCGTTGACGAGTGTCGTGATAGACCTGCCATCGGGACCCACCAGCACGATCTCCTCGGCGCGTACTGTCTCGGCGATGCTCAGGGCGGGCACCATGGGAAACTCGCTCAGCGACAACTCCCGCCCGTCCGCACGGCGCACGGTCAGAACCTCGAGGAGTTGTTCCAGAGGCTCGTCAGGAGGGCTCAGGACTTCCACGATCCTGGAGGCCTCCCTGTTGTACGACACCGGCTTTCCGGTCCGGGCATCGAAGACAACGATGCCCACGGGGGAAGTGTCGATAAGGGTTTGGAGGTCCTTCTGGGCGCGCTGCTCGTCCCGGCGCCTTCGAGCATTCGCGATCACCATCGCCGCCTGGGACGCGAACAGGACCAGGATCTCTTCGTCGTCCTGGCTGAACTCCCCGCCGCCTTCCTTTTCGGCGAGGAAGAAGTGGCCGACGGTCACGCCTCCGTTTTGGAGCGGAGCCGCCAGGAACGCGAGGGAAGGGCTGACGGGCATCGGCAGGCGGAGTTCGGGAAGGCCCAGCGCGGCGGTGTGGCTGCCCAGGTCGGCCAGCCGCAGTGGCGCCCGGGTCGCACCAAGATACTCGAAGAGCTTGTGCGCCTCGGGCCAATTCCACAACTGCTGGTTCTCGTCGGGACTCAGGCCCGAGGAGAGCACGGCGTCGACCTCTACCTCACCAGCCTCATCAATGAGCGTGATCATGCCGTACGCGGCGTCCGTGAGCGATCGGGCGCTCTCCAGCACCTCTCTCAGAACGGTCTCGAAGTCGAGGCTCTCATTGATGCGGAGGCTAGCCCCACTAAGCCGGGAGAGGCGTTCCCGCTGCCTTTCGAGTGCCTGCTCCAGTTCGTCCCCTGCGGTCACTCTCGGCTCCCTCAGTGGGCGTTGGCTAGCCCTGCGATGCCGGTCGTTTGATGCGTGGCGCAGGCTCAAGGACTCGCACATTCCGCCGAGACCATGACCAACCTGCCTCAACGCGAAGACACATCATTCGCGCGGCATTCACCGGGGCATACGAGCCAAGCGGCCGGATCGGTGCTGCTCGACATCCTGCGCCAGAACATCCGGGACAACCGCTTCCCGCGGTTGCTCGCGCAGCTTCTTCGGTCTGGCTACCTGGACAGAACGAGTGTGATCGGCCGGACTACGAGGGAGGACATCTGGCGACCTCGTCATGAGTACAGAGGCGCGTTGGCGGGATTTTGTGTCAGCGTGCTGAATCAGGCGCACCATTCCGTCCGATGGTTCTTGACTGACCGGGTTCTCAGGACAACAGCACAATAGGATGAGGAGATGCGCGCCCGGTCCGCAACCGATTTATCTCAAGGGGTGGCTTAGCTCGAATCCACCGATCGAAGCTTGAAGGGGCGGGCTGCCGGGCTGCCGGAGCGTTCGGCGGGCGTGCCGGCGTTCGCCGGGCGGTGCCGGAGCGAGGAGCCGTCGCTCAGCGTCGCTCAGCGCGGCTCGGGGGCGCTGAGGGCGCCGGCGCGAGGGTGCGCGAGGCGTGCGCGGGCATGCTGGCGCGAGCCTCGGACCCGTGTTGGCGCTGTGAGCGAGCGTCAGGCCGGGAGCGGTAACGCCCGTAACCGCGCCAGGGCGGCTGCCCACTGGCCAGCCCAGGGCCAGCGCTTCGCGAGGTGCAGGGTCCAGCGCCGTGCAGAATGGGTGAGCCGTCCGGCGAGAGCGAAGTAGCGCCGCCTGAGCGTCCTGGTCGTCACGATCCCCTCGCCGAGCCCGAGCCGCGCCGTCCAGCGGGCGAGGTTGTGCGCGATCACCTGCACCGCGAGCCACGCCCCGTTCGCGCCGAAGCGGCCCGAGGGGAGATGGTTCAGCCCGACGCCGTACTTGAGGTCACGGATCGTGTTCTCGATCTCGGCGTGACGGCGATGGTCGGCCTCCAGCTCCAGCAGCTCCCCGGCGCGATCGGTGATGAAGGCGTGGTAACTATAGTTCGCAAAGAGCGCGAGCTGTGAGCCGGGCGTCGGCTTGACGCGCCGCACGATGAGCCGCACCGCGGTGGCATCCTCCTTGTGCTGGAACGGCGTGTAGGTCGTCTCGGCGACATCCGCGCCGCCCGGCAGCCAGTACGGGATCGGCGTCCAGTCCTCTTCCGGGATCGCCTCGATCAGCGTGCGTACGTTCGGCTGCTGGCGAATGGTGATGGAGAAGCGGACATCCTGCTTGCGGCAGACGGCGACGACGGCGTGGTTGTAGAAGCCGCTGTCGGCGCGCACCGTGAGCTGCCCGCTCGCCCCGGCGTCGCGCACCCGCGCCACCGTCTCACGCAGGAAGTGGGCGGCGCCGCGGGCGGTGTTGGCGCGGCCCTCGCGCAGCCGCGCCATCAGCACGTCACCCGTCCCGGCCGCAACGGCGAGCAGCGGGTGATAGCCGCGCACGCCCGTGTAGCCGTGGTGCCGGGCGCCCTCCTTCGCCAGGCCGTAGGTCTCGCAGATCGTCGAATCGAGGTCGATCGTGAACGGCGCCGCGCCCGGGCCCGCTCCGGCCGCCCAGCTGCGGGCGAGCAACTCGCGGCTGAGGCGGTCGAGCTGGCGGACGTGGCCCCAGCTGAAGCTGCGCAGGAAGACACCGAGCGTGGACGGCGCCTTGACGGTGCAACCGAGCACGCTCGCCGTCCCGCCGGCGCGCAACGCAGCGGCGTCGTCGATGCACTCGCCGCCCGCGAGCGCCGAGGCGACCAGGGTCAGCAGCTTGTCGCCGGCGTTCGCCCGGCCCGGCGCGTCACCGAGGTCGAGGTAGCTGTCGGCGAGCTCTTGCAAACCGAGATGCTGGGCGAGCGTGGCCGGGAGGAGCAGCCCCGCATCGGCCACCAGGCGGTCGTCGTCGAAGGCGATGTCTATCCGGTCGGGGTCGCTCGTTGGTAGCATCGAATGGGTGCTCCCTGTGGCTGTGACGTGATTCGGTCAAAAACCATTGTCCCAGCTACAGCGGAGCACCCAACCGCAACCGCTCATGCGCTCTTCTTCGGTGGATCCCGGCTTAGTATTATTGAGTCATATCCCGCCCCCGACTTCACGGAAACCCGTCCCGCCCCATGAATCCACGCCGGGCACCTGCACCGCCACCGGCGGCCGCAGAGATACCGCAATTGCCACACCCGCCCTGTGCAGGCGTATGCGCTACCTTGCGGATCTCGTGCCGCCCTCTATTGTTGAGCCTCATACGGGAGCCTGGGACCCATGGACACCGACCGATTGCCCCCTCTCAACTCGCTCACGGCATTCGAAGCGGCGGCGAGACATGAGAGCTTCCTCGAAGCGGCGGCCGAACGGAGCGTCACGGCGGGCTCCATCAGCCGCCATGTGCGGCTGCTCGAGAGCTATCTGGGAACCGAACTGTTCGTGCGGCGAAGCAACGGGGTCGCGCTCACCTCGGCCGGAAGGGATTACGCCGGGAAGGTCAGCGGCATCTTCAGGGACCTGAGAGCCGCGACGGATCCGGTCCGCAGGCCGTCGCGCGACCGCGCGATCGTGATCTCGACGCTGCCGATATTCTCGGAACGCTGGCTCTACCGCCGCATTCCGTCTTTCAGAAAGTCGTTCGATCAGGCGGAACTGCGGGTCGAGACTCACAACGGCGAGCACGACGCGGATCGGGAGGACGTGGATGCATGGATCCTGTATTCGAAAGGGCAGCATCCCGGCTACAGTGTCACGCGGCTGTTTGGAGAAAAGGTTTTTCCCGTCTGCAGCCCGCAATTCCGCGAGACGCTGTCAGCCCACCCCAGCGCCGACGAGGTCATCGGGCAACCCCTGTTGCACGACATCTACTGGGACACCGACTGGCCGGACTGGGCTCGTGCCGTCGGCGCAACGGCCGGCGAACCTGCCGCCAACATGCGCTTTGCGCTCTACAAGGGCGTGATCCAGGCGGCGGTTGACGGCATGGGGATGGCGGTCGGACATGGCGAGATGGTCGCCGAGGATCTGGCGACCGGAAAGCTCGTCCCCCTGGCGCATCTCTCGGTTGTTCCCGAGAAGTCCTACCACCTGGTCATGAACCCTTCGTCAGCCAACGATCGAACCCTCGTTCGGTTGAAGGAATGGCTCTGCGGGAATGCGCAGGTGTCAACGGTGTAGACGTTCAGCGACTTTGTCCGCTTAGCTCGAATCCACCGATCGAAGCTTGAAGGGGCGGGCTGCCGGGCTGCCGGAGCGTTCGGCGGGCGTGCCGGCGTTCGCCGGGCGGTGCCGGAGCGAGGAGCCGTCGCTCAGCGTCGCTCAGCGCGGCTCGGGGGCGCTGAGGGCGCCGGCGCGAGGGTGCGCGAGGCGTGCGCGGGCATGCTGGCGCGAGCCTCGGACCCGTGTTGGCGCTGTGAGCGAGCGTCAGGCCGGGAGCGGTAACGCCCGTAACCGCGCCAGGGCGGCTGCCCACTGGCCAGCCCAGGGCCAGCGCTTCGCGAGGTGCAGGGTCCAGCGCCGTGCAGAATGGGTGAGCCGTCCGGCGAGAGCGAAGTAGCGCCGCCTGAGCGTCCTGGTCGTCACGATCCCCTCGCCGAGCCCGAGCCGCGCCGTCCAGCGGGCGAGGTTGTGCGCGATCACCTGCACCGCGAGCCACGCCCCGTTCGCGCCGAAGCGGCCCGAGGGGAGATGGTTCAGCCCGACGCCGTACTTGAGGTCACGGATCGTGTTCTCGATCTCGGCGTGACGGCGATGGTCGGCCTCCAGCTCCAGCAGCTCCCCGGCGCGATCGGTGATGAAGGCGTGGTAACTATAGTTCGCAAAGAGCGCGAGCTGTGAGCCGGGCGTCGGCTTGACGCGCCGCACGATGAGCCGCACCGCGGTGGCATCCTCCTTGTGCTGGAACGGCGTGTAGGTCGTCTCGGCGACATCCGCGCCGCCCGGCAGCCAGTACGGGATCGGCGTCCAGTCCTCTTCCGGGATCGCCTCGATCAGCGTGCGTACGTTCGGCTGCTGGCGAATGGTGATGGAGAAGCGGACATCCTGCTTGCGGCAGACGGCGACGACGGCGTGGTTGTAGAAGCCGCTGTCGGCGCGCACCGTGAGCTGCCCGCTCGCCCCGGCGTCGCGCACCCGCGCCACCGTCTCACGCAGGAAGTGGGCGGCGCCGCGGGCGGTGTTGGCGCGGCCCTCGCGCAGCCGCGCCATCAGCACGTCACCCGTCCCGGCCGCAACGGCGAGCAGCGGGTGATAGCCGCGCACGCCCGTGTAGCCGTGGTGCCGGGCGCCCTCCTTCGCCAGGCCGTAGGTCTCGCAGATCGTCGAATCGAGGTCGATCGTGAACGGCGCCGCGCCCGGGCCCGCTCCGGCCGCCCAGCTGCGGGCGAGCAACTCGCGGCTGAGGCGGTCGAGCTGGCGGACGTGGCCCCAGCTGAAGCTGCGCAGGAAGACACCGAGCGTGGACGGCGCCTTGACGGTGCAACCGAGCACGCTCGCCGTCCCGCCGGCGCGCAACGCAGCGGCGTCGTCGATGCACTCGCCGCCCGCGAGCGCCGAGGCGACCAGGGTCAGCAGCTTGTCGCCGGCGTTCGCCCGGCCCGGCGCGTCACCGAGGTCGAGGTAGCTGTCGGCGAGCTCTTGCAAACCGAGATGCTGGGCGAGCGTGGCCGGGAGGAGCAGCCCCGCATCGGCCACCAGGCGGTCGTCGTCGAAGGCGATGTCTATCCGGTCGGGGTCGCTCGTTGGTAGCATCGAATGGGTGCTCCCTGTGGCTGTGACGTGATTCGGTCAAAAACCATTGTCCCAGCTACAGCGGAGCACCCAACCGCAACCGCTCATGCGCTCTTCTTCGGTGGATCCCGGCTTAACTGTTCAGCGAACATGTCCTCTCGCGCTGATCGCTGCTCGTAGATGATGCCGCATCCTGGTATCCGGGTGGGCCGCCGGCGCGGATGTACTTCCTGACGCTCACGCGGGACATCCCAGCAGCCGAATGACGCAGCCTGAAGAGGCGGGCGCACGGCGCTACGCCTCGCACTAGCAGGGTGCTGAAGAAACGGTCCCGAGCGTCGCTGGCGGCGCCGCTCAGCTCCGCGGACGCGTTCCGGTCAAAGGGTTTGTGGGGCTTGGGGAAGGCCTCATCTCCATCAACTCCACACCGCTTCAGGATCCCGTACCTCGTCCGCCCGGAGTGGGGCGCCTATGCGGTGGCCTGGAGGGTGCTGGTGTGAGTTTGTCGAAAAAGATCAGTGACTGCAAGGCAAGTCATGGAGTGTTGGGGCAACCGCTACCTATCCGGAGGACCCGCAGAAGCGTGACCAATCCAGATGGCGGGAGCACCTCGCGAGCAAGAGTCGACGTGGTCCGGGGATCCTCGCGTCCTCGAGTTATCAACACTGACCTGCTGCCCCCATCGAACGCGTCGTCATGCCTGACTGCGACGGCCGACCCGTTGCCGCGGCCGAAAGGGCGGCGCACCGACGCCGAAAGCCACATCGTTCCCTGCCGAGGTCCGCCGGTAGCGCTTCAGCCGCCTCGGGCGCGTGCGAGGGCCGGAACCTTCGATCAGGGATCACAGGGTGCTCGCTCGCCGGCCCTTCCGATGGCCAGAACGTGCAAGAGTTCCGCTCCCGCGAGTCAAGGGGGTCGCCGTCACCTCACTGAAGGCTGAGCAGGAGGGGGAACACGTCCGGATCGGGGAGCTCCTCTTCCGTCAGCATTCCGTGCAGGAGTTCGAGGGTCCTGCCCACGCCGAGCCGGTGAGTCCGGTAGCCGAGCAGTGCTGCCTAGACGATCGGTCGGGGCACGAGCGGCGTGATGAGGTCCTCGGTGATACCGACACCGAGTTCGGCGTATTCACCGCCTCGCGGGAGCGCCTCCCGCATGATTTCCCCCTGATGGCGGTCGAGAAGGTCGAGATTCACCAGGTGCCCGCTGAGAGCAGTCCAACTGAGCCGATATTCGGCTCCGATAACGATCGCCGCGCTCCGGGGATCATCATCTCCTTCGAGCTCGCGCCAGCGTTGTTCCAGCGCTGGCCGCGGGAGAAGCAGGTGGATCGCGAAGGCGTCGATGACACGCTCGGCGTCGGAGCGGCCGGTCGCCTCGAGGTCGACGGCGTACGCATCCTCGAAGACGTGATGACCGATTTCGTGGGCGAGCGTGAAGCGGCGCCTGGCGGACGGGTGTGTCCCGTTCAGCAGAGCGACGCCGAGCTTGTCGTTGATGGCCGCGTAGGCCCCATCGGCGTCGCCGTCTGGAAGCGTGAGCGAGTAGGCGAACACCCCCAGCGCCTCGGCGGCGGCGGCGATGTCGATGCAGTGACTGGCGTCGTAGCCGAGGTGCGCACGGACCTCCATCGCCGCCCCCTCGGCCGCGGCGACATCGCGGGGCACGCGCAACTCGGGCCTGCTGGTGGCGGGGCGAAGGAGGTCGAGTTCGAGCAACTGCGTCACATCGCGTGTCAGCACGTCGACACGCATGTCGACGATGCTCGAGTCGTGAAGGTCCTCGGCGCGGCGGCCCGCGACGATGGACGTCGACTCGGCGACAAACCAGTCGATGGGGAGTTCGGTCACTCGGGCCAAAGAGGCGAGCTCGAGGGCGCTGAGGTTTCGCTTGCCGGTTTCGATCTTGGCGAGGGCGGTGCGGTCGAGCCCGATGCGTGCGGCGAGGTCGGCCTGCGTGAGGCCGATCGTGCGCCGGGCGAGTGCAACGCGGGCACCGACGGCTGGCCAGTCGCGAGGATACTGGAGTGGCACGGCTGTCCTCAGGATCCGTTGGGCGAACGCTCAGTGTGCCTGTGCGAATTTAGCACCCGCGGCCCGCGTGTCCACGAGAGCGCCACATCCCGCACGAGGTACGCACAGCGGCCTGGCTCGATGATCCGGCGGTTACTCTGGCACGAGGGCCGTCATCTATCATTCTTTGTGACGTCGGAGCTCGCCGCAGGCGCGAGGACTGCTTCCCGATCAGTTCCACATCTGAGAGTCAGTTTCTTGCATGCACTGGTTCGGCGAGCAGGACGTCACGGTCGAGGCAGTCATGACAGCAATGGTCCCGCGTACACTTCGCACGCCTGGCGGCGCGCTGCGAGCGATAGACGCGCGCCGAGTCGGGCTTCAGGCTGACGCAGAACCACGCCGCGACCTGCTCGCGCCGGCGCCCTCTGTGGGCGGCGTGATCGCAGGGGCGCCTCCGTGCTGCTCATGGGCGCTGCTCCCTTCGCGCGGGGCGGAGCGCGATCTTCCCGCTGGCTGCCCGCTCGTCGATGACGCCCGAGCGCACGGGCACGCAGCCGCATCAGTCAATTGAGCGTGAGCCGGGTTGCTCTCAGGGTCACGACGACTACGCCGTTGTGCGTTTCGCTGTATCCGATGGGGATGCCGGTCAGGGGGTCGTAGTCGACCCGTTGGGTCACCCGCACGGTCTCTCCCGGCGCGCAGCGGTGATCATTCGATCCGCATGTGAACGCCCAGTCGCGCTCAAACGACGCCAGGGAGCCGAGGCGACGCCCACCGATTGCTAGCATCGAACTGGAGTCGATGAACCAGTCCGATGCGGGAGGGAGAACCATCTCGCCGGGCTCCACCGTACGGGCGGAGACCACCCCGGACTTGCCGCTCGTCAGCGTGAGTCGGCCAGACTTGAGCCGCTGTGAACCAAGTAGCGAGCCGTCGATGTCGAACTCTTCGAACAGCCACTCATCTATGGAGATGTAGGTGAGGACGGTCGTCGCGGCCACGGTTCCGTCCCTGATGGTCTCCAGCTCCAACACGAACGAGGGGTACGTCAACAGACCGGCGAACGAGGGGTACGTCATCTCAGGTGTCGTCCCCGGGCCGCTAGCGTCGCGCGCCTCGAAGCCGGACGTCATTGCAGCGCCCAGCAGGGCGAGCAGCAGCCCACCAATCGCCAGCAGGCGCCCCGAAACCCCATCTCGCGTAATCAGCTTCGCCATCTGCCGCTTCCCCATCAACAACGGTTACCTCGGTTGCCCACGCCTGATCGCCAGCTCCGTCACGAACGCGGGAAACCCTCTCGATCAGCCCGGCCGGGCGCCCTCACGGGATCAGCCGAGCAGCGGCACAACGAACACGATCATGACGGCGACGAGCCCCGCAAGGAAGGCGCTCCTCGCCCGGACCCGGCGCAGCCTCCCGGAGACCCTGCACAGTGGTGAACCGTGCGAAGAGCGCTGGCGGGCGTCGACGGCACCGTCATCGACGGCAGTGCGCCACGTGTACCCGAGCGCGCCAACGAAGACCAGAAGCCCACCGAGAAGCTGCAGCATGTGCGCCCCGCCGGCCGCGACGTCGAGCATCGAGATGGTGAGGAAGGCCGCCGACAGCATCACCACTACGTAGTGCCACCTGGCAAGTCGATCCTGGACCACCTCACACCTCCTGTTCGGCCTGTGTGGTGGTTGCTCGATCTCGCCACCGGGGTGCTCCCCGGCGAGTGTGCTCGTGGCCGGGTAGCCACGACGGGTGCCGGGCTGCCTCGCACCTCAGCCACGCCCGGCAGCGCGGGAGCCCCAGCAGGATGCCGCCAATCATTGTCGGGTTCCGTCGCATGGTGGTGCCTCCTGTTCAGCGCTACTCGCAGGTGATGCGCATGTACTCGGTGAGCGGGCGGTCTATGAACAGGCTGGGGCGTTCACGCTCGCCCGGCTCCTGCGGGTAGCCGTCCGCGATCTCGATCCAGGGGTTGAACGCCGGCCAGGGGTCGTCGATCCGGTGCCCTGCGAAGTTCCAGCCGCCGACGCCGAGCTGGGAGCGAGTGTCGTCGTCGGCCCAGAGGTAGCGGGTGTCCCAGCTGTCGGGCGCGGTGTCGACGGGGCGCATCTGCAGCGTCTCGATGTCGAAGGTGTACCACCCGTAAGCCCTGATCCACCGAAGAAGAGCGCGCGAGCGGCTGCGCTTGGGTGCTCCGCTGTAGCTGGGACAATGGGTTTTGACGAATCACGTACCAGCCACAGGGAGCACCCATTCGATGCTAGCAACGAGCAGCCCCGACCGCATAGACATCGCCTTCGACGACGACCGCCTCGTGGACCACGCGGGCCTGCTGCTCCCGGCCACGCTCGCTGGCCGGCTCGGCCTCCGCGAGCTCGCCGAGCGCCATCTCGACCTCGGTGACGCGCCGGGCCGGGCGAACGCCGGCGACAAGCTGCTGACCCTGGTCGCCTCGGCGCTCGCGGGCGGCGAGTGCATCGACGACGCCGCTGCGTTGCGCTCAGGCGGCGCCGGGCGCGTGCTCGGCTGCACCGTCAAGGCGCCGTCCACCCTCGGTGTCTTCCTGCGCAGCTTCAGCTGGGGCCACGTCCGCCAGCTCGACCGCCTCAGCCGCGAGTTGCTCGCCCGCGGCTGGGCGGCCGGAGCGGGCCCGGGCGCGGCGCCGTTCACGATCGACCTCGATTCGACGATCTGCGAGACCTACGGCCTGGCGAAGGAGGGCGCCCGGCACCACGGCTACACGGGCGTGCGCGGCTATCACCCGCTGCTCGCCGTTGCGGCCGGGACGGGTGACGTGCTGATGGCGCGGCTGCGCGAGGGCCGCGCCAACACCGCCCGCGGCGCCGCCCACTTCCTGCGTGAGACGGTGGCGCGGGTGCGCGACGCCGGGGCGAGCGGGCAGCTCACGGTGCGCGCCGACAGCGGCTTCTACAACCACGCCGTCGTCGCCGTCTGCCGCAAGCAGGATGTCCGCTTCTCGATCACCATTCGCCAGCAGCCGAACGTACGCACGCTGATCGAGGCGATCCCGGAAGAGGACTGGACGCCGATCCCGTACTGGCTGCCGGGCGGCGCGGATGTCGCCGAGACGACCTACACGCCGTTCCAGCACAAGGAGGATGCCAGCGCGGTGCGGCTCATCGTGCGGCGCGTCAAGCCGACGCCCGGCTCACAGCTCGCGCTCTTTGCGAACTATAGTTACCACGCCTTCATCACCGATCGCGCCGGGGAGCTGCTGGAGCTGGAGGCCGACCATCGCCGTCACGCCGAGATCGAGAACACGATCCGTGACCTCAAGTACGGCGTCGGGCTGAACCATCTCCCCTCGGGCCGCTTCGGCGCGAACGGGGCGTGGCTCGCGGTGCAGGTGATCGCGCACAACCTCGCCCGCTGGACGGCGCGGCTGGGGCTCGGCGAGGGGATCGTGACGACCAGGACGCTCAGGCGGGGCGAAGCGCTGGCCCTGGGCTGGCCAGTGGGCAGCCGCGCTCGCGCGACTACGGGCGCTACCGCTCCCGGCCTGACGCCCGCTCACGGCGCCGGCCCGGCTCCGAGGCTCGCGCCAGCATGCCCGCGCACGCCTCGCGCACCCCAGCTCCCGCGCCCTCAGCGCCCCCGAGCGGCGCTGAGCGACGGCTCCTCGCTCCGGCCCGCCCCCGGCGCCGCCCGGCGAACGCCGCCACACCCGCCGAACGCTCCGCCAGCCCGGCAGCCCGCCCCGTCAAGCTTCGATCGGTGGATTCGGGCTTAGGGCCCGATAGCAACCTCCGCCGCTGGGCTGAGCGCTACGCGGGAGCGGGGGCGGGGAGCGCGAAGAACCGCGCGGTCGTGGCCGTGGCGAGATGGCTGTCGCTGCTGCTGCTGGGAGCGGCCAGGTCTACGAACCGCCGCGCCACGCGACCGCAGCGGCAACGGAGGCCGCATCACGCAGAGCGGCGAAGACGGTGACACTCACCAACGCATTGCACGCGATGCCGGCGAGCGGGCGATTGCGAGATGGTCGTGGTCCAACAAGGACGTTATACAACTGGTAGCGCCCCCTGGAAGCAGGCATTCCTTCATGCACCGGGGTCCTCAGAGCGGCCCCTGCACGAGTGCGTATGGATGGCAACCTCGTCTACAGGCGAATCGTTTCCATGCTTGTTGGCCACTAGTCATCAGAAGACCCACAAGAACTCACCTGAGATACGCCAAAGGCTCATATCAAACTCACCTCCACCAAGTACTCTAATGCTCGTACCCTTCCGTTCGGTTTGGCCAATTAGAGACGCCTTTTCTCAGACTAGCAGGTGCTGAAAAAGCCTGAACCCGAGAGGCAGGGTCTCATTGGCCGATCGGCCGTCTGGTGTAGAGCCCAGAAACATTGGGTTTCTTGAGTTCGCTACAAGCGTAATTTCAGCCCAAATCGGCCGTGGCGGACTTTTTCGGCACCCTGCTAGGACTCTTTGCCTCTCTCCGATCGCGAATTCGTAGGATGACCACTCGGGCGGCCCGACCGATCGCTTCTCTGGCCCTCACGCTCGCGCTGGCGCTCCTCGTCGTGCTTGGCGGGCTGCTCATGAGTTCCGAGGCCGCGAACGCGGACCCGTCCTGCGAGGTTCCGCCCAGCGGCCTCGCCAGCGAGCTCAACGACGCCGGTTCGGGCATCGTGCTGACCTGGGAGGCATCGAGCTGCACCCCGGACGAGTACGCCCTCTACCGCAGGAACATGGACGAAGCCGGCAGCAGGATGCGCCTGTTCGCCACCGTGGATGGCGCCAGCCTCAGCTACACCGACACCGCCGTCGAGCCGGGCGTCACCTACCGCCACCGGATCAGGTCCAACGACAAGGGCCCCGGATCTGCTTCAACCGAGCTCACGGCGCCCGCCCCAAAAGGCGACACCGACGACACCGAGACCTCGCGAGAGACACCGAGGCACCATGGCGGAACCAACTCCGATCCGACATTCGGCATCACCTCGGCCACGCGCGACATGTTCGAGAACAGCGCAGCGGAGACGAACGTCGGGCCCCCAGTCTCGGCCATCGATCCCGACGCCGGCGACACGCTGACCTACTCGTTGAGTGGCCCGGACGTGTCGTCCTTCACCTTCGACTCCTCCACCGGCCAGATCAAGACCAAGGCGGGCGTGACCTACAACTACGAGGCCAAGAACAGCTACAGCGTGAGCGTGAGCGTGCGGGACAACAAGGATGCCGCCGGCCACGCCGACACCCTTGTCGACGACATCATCGAGGTGACTGTCACGGTCGGGGACGTTGACGAGCCGGGAACCCTGGTGCTGTCGCATAGCGTGCCCCGCGTCGGAAGCGTGCAGCGGGCACGATTGCACGAGGACGACGCCGCTGTAACCGATCTGGTGTGGCGGTGGCACCAGTCCGCAGACCAGCAGACGTGGACCAAGATCCAGAGGTCAAACAGGCACGACTTCGAGCCCGGAAGCAGCCTCGAGGGGCTGTATCTTCGCGCCGGGGCGCGATACACAGACAAGCACGGCTCCGGCAAGACCGCGGAGGTCATTACCACCGGGCCTGTTGCCGCTGCGGAAACGGCTCCCACGATCACCATCGTCGAGTTGGTCACCGGACTGAGCATCCCCTGGGGCATCGCCTTCGCGCCGGACGGAACGATGCTCTTCACCGAGCGACCGGGCGTGCTGAGCAGCCGCCTCACCGACGGCACGGTCCAAGCCGTTACCGCGGACCTCAAAGACCTGTTCGTTGACGCGGAAATGGGGCTCCTGGGGATCGTGGTCGATCCCGAGTTCGCCTCTAATCGCCGTTTCTACACGTGTCAGTCATATCGGCTGGACCCACCACCACTGAATCCTAGGCACATTGAGATGCGGGTAGTCGCATGGACGATCAATGCTTCCTACACGGAGGCCACCCGCGTCTTCGATCCCCTCGTCGAGGGCATCCCCTTCGGTAATCGCAACACCGGCTGCCGGCTTCGGTTCGGGCCCGATGGCTACCTGTGGGTGACAACCGGTGACGCCGGCGGTGAAACGAATGCCCAGGACCTCACAAGCCTGGCCGGGAAGGTGCTGCGAGTCGATGCCTCGACCGGCGCCGCCGCGCCCGGTAATCGGTTCGCGCCCTCGCTCGTGTACAGCTACGGCCACCGTAATCCGCAGGGGCTCGCGCTGCGACCCGGCACACGCCAGATGTGGTCGGTTGAGCACGGCCCCTCCCAGGACGACGAGATCAACCTGCTGGTCTCCGGCGCCAACTACGGTTGGCAGGCGGCGCCGAACACGTACGACGAGGGCGTCATGACCGATCTGAAGCAATTTCCCGACGCAATGGAGGCCAGGTGGTCGTCGGGCGCCAACACCATCGCCACGAGCGGCGGCATATTCCTCGAGGGCGACGACTGGGGCATCTGGGAGGGAAGGCTGGCGGTGGCCTCGTTGAAGAACAAGTCGCTGCGTCTCCTCGAATTCGATGCCGCCGGTGTCCTTCTCAGCGAGCACGTGGTCGGGGAACTCAAGGATGCGTATGGACGTCTCCGAACGCCCATGGTGGGCCCGAACGGAGCGCTGTACGTCTCCACCTCTGCCGGTGGAGGCAGCGACAAGATCCTGTTGGTAGCGCCGAGCCAGCCGCCGTCCTTCCCGAGCGACTCCGTCACCCTTGATGTGCAGGAGAACAGCGCGGCCCCGACCGTCGTGGGCACGGTGACCGCCACCGACCCGGAGGGCAGGACGCTCACCTACACGCTCAGTGGCCCCGACGCCGATGCATTCGACATCCCGAACCCATCCGCCGGTCAACTGCAGGCCAGGGAGTCATTCGACCGCGAAACCAAGGACTCCTATGAAGTGGTCATCAAAGCGACCGACAACTACGGCCTGAGCGATAGCGTCACGGTGACCATCGAGGTGACCGGCGTGAACGAGGCGCCGCTGATCAGCGGGAACAACTCACCGGACTTTCCTGAGATCGAGTTCGATGTCGACGGCGCCAGCCTCACCACCGCGAATCTCACCGTCCCCGGCACGTACACCTCCTCTGACGAGGATGACGGCGACGACGATGTGAGTTGGGGGCTGAGCGGCGCCGACGCGGACCACTTCACCATCACGAAGGACGCCAACGGAAATGGCGTCCTGACCTTCAGGAACCCAAGCCCCAACACGAGCCTCAAGCCTGCCGACTTCGAGAACCCCGTCGACTTCGAGAACCCCGTCGACATGGGCTCCAACAACGTCTACAGGGTCGTCATCAGGGCGGATGACGGCCAGAACGAGAGCAACAGCGTCGGGACCTTCACGGTGGACGTGACCGTCACCCCCGTCGACGAGACGCCGGAGATCACGACCACCGGCGCAACCCACGCCACCCCTTCGTTCGCGGAGATCGAGTACGACGCCACGACCGCGGACCTCACCGTGGCCGACTACGACGCGCGCGACGAAGAACGCGAAACCATCACCTGGGGCCTCGGCGGCCCCGACGCGGGCGACTTCACCATCAACCGCAACTCCGGCGTCCTGTCCTTTGCCGCCAGGCCCAACCACGAGGCGCCGACCGACGGCAGCACGCCGCCCGACAACATGTACGAAATCATCGTCAAGGCGACTGACGCCTCCCCGACCCGGAACATCCGGGAGTACCCCGTCGCCGTCACCGTCACCGACGTCAACGAACGGCCGGAGTTCACGGGGACTCCCGAAACGTCGTTCACCCTGGATGAGCACGACGCAAACGAGGTCTACACGACGACGCCCCTGGCTTCCTACGCCGCCCGCGACGAAGAAGGCGGGGTCAGCTGGTCGCTGACTGGCCCGGACAGCAGCGACTTCGCGATCGACAGCGACGGCGTCGTCACTTTTGCCGCCGCGCCCAGCTTCGAAACCCCGAACGGCGACAACATCTACACGTTCACGGTCGTCGCTACCGACGTCCTGAGCCGCTCGCCTCGCCTGACTGCCACGGTCGACGTCACGGTCACCATCACCAACGTGGAGGAAGCGGGCACGGTGACGATTACGGGCACGCCGTCCGGGGGAGAACAGTTGACGGCGGCGCTGGCCGACGGAGACGGGCCCGTCAGCAACCTGACCTGGCAGTGGGCGCGGGGGAGCACGGCGACCGGGCCGTGGGACGACATCACAGGTGCGACCTCAGACGGCTACACGCCGGTGGCCACGGACGTGGCCCAGTACCTGAAAGTCACGGCCAGCTACACCGACGCGCTGCCTGGGCGCAAGACCGCCAGCGCCGTAACGAGCAGCGTGGTGGGGGCCGGCAACGCCGCTCCCACGTTCAAAGAAGGCCCCTCGGCCACCCGCACTGTTGCGGAGAACAGCTTGTCGGGCACGAACGTCGGGAATGCGGTGGCGGCCACGGACAGCGACAACGACACGCTGACCTACTCGCTGAGCGACAGGAACCTGGGCTCCCTGGACGCGGAGTCCTTCCAGGTCGACTCGTCGACCGGCCAGATCAGGACCGTTTCCGGCGTCGACTACGACTTCGAGGAGAAGGATAGTTACCTCCTCACCCTGAGCGTGCACGACGGGAAGGACATCGCCAGCGCCTTTGACGACACCATCGACGACACCATCGAGGTGACAGTCAGGCTCGAAAACGTGGATGAGCCCGGCACGGTGGGGATCCAGTCGCGTACGGATACGAACGGACGACAGTTCTTGCGGAGCACGGAACTTGCTGACCCGGACGGGAGCTTGAATATCAGCAGGACCACGTGGTCGCGGGGAGACACGGCCAGCGGTCCGTTCACCGAACTCGTCGCCTGGAGGAATGTGGCCGAGTACCCCACGGTGGTGGCGGACGTGGGCAAGTACATCGAGCTCAGCATCAGCTACCGGGACGGTGAGGGTACGGGCAAGACTGTCTCCGCGGTGACGGCCGACCAGATAGCGGCCACCAACTCCGATCCGATGTTCGATCCGGGCGCCCCGGCCACCCTCAGCGTTGCGGAGAACAGCACGGCGGGCACGAGTGTCGGGGCTGCGCTGACGGCTTCGGACAGCAACGACGACACGCTGAAGTACTCGCTGAGCGGTCCGGACGCGGGCTCGTTCGAGATCGACCAGTTCGGCCAGATCAAAACCAGGTCCGGCATCACCTACAACTTCGAGAGCACCAAGAACAGCTACAACGTCACCGTGAACGTGCACGACCGGAAGGACATCGCCAGCGTCGTTGACACCACCATCGACGACACCATCGACGTGGCCATCAGCCTGATCGACGCCAATGACGCCCCCACGATCACGGGCGGCGCGCCGGCCAGGAGCATCCTCGAGGGCACTACGGTCGTCGGGGTCTACACGGCTTCCGACGAAGACGCGTCGGACACGCTGACGTGGGATGTGGAGAGCGCCGACGACGGTGCCTTCTTCCAGATCAGCTCGTCCGGAGAGCTCTCGTTCAAAATCGCGCCGGACTTCGAGGACAAGCAGGACGCAGGCGGCGACAACGATTACGACGTGACGGTGAAGGTCGCCGACGCCATTGGCCGGAGCGCCACGCTGTCCGTCACCGTCACTGTCAGGAACGTCAACGAGGCGCCCATGATCGACGTCGGCTCTGACAGCTTCAGGGTCGACGAGAACACAGCGACCACGACGATCGTCCAGACCTATGAGGCGTCCGACACCGACGCCGCGTCCAACCTGGCGTGGACGTTGGGAGGCGACGACGCGGGCGATTTCACCATCACGAAGAACACTTCCACGGGGGACGGCGAGCTCAGGTTCAGGAACGTGCCCAACCACGAGATGCCGGCAGACACCGTCCCACCAGGACAAACCGAAGGAGACAACGTCTACGACATCACGGTGACGGTCGCCGACGGCAGCGGCGAGAGCGCCACGCTGCCCGTCACCGTCACCGTCAATGACCTCAATGAGACGCCGGTGGTCAGCGGGAACAACTCACCGCACTTTCCTGAGATCGAGTTCGATGTCGACGGCGCCAGCCTCACCAGAGCGAATCTCACCGTCCCCGGCACCTACACCTTCGCTGACGAAGATGACGGCGATGTTCGCTGGGGGCTGAGCGGCGCCGACGCGGAGCACTTCACCATCACGAAGAACGCCAACGGAAATGGCGTCCTGTCCTTCAAG
This sequence comes from Dehalococcoidia bacterium, assembly GCA_965261685.1. Lineage (GTDB taxonomy): Bacteria > Chloroflexota > Dehalococcoidia > UBA2979 > UBA2979 > VXMT01. The sequence continues at coordinate 812,898 of CBDHDI010000027.1, read as the reverse complement.
AACCCAAACCCCGACACGAGCCTCAAGCCTGCCGACTATGAGAACCCCGACGACATGGGCTCCAACAACGTCTACAGGGTCGTCATCACGGCGGATGACCGCCAGAACGAGAGCAACAGCGTCGGGACCTTCACGGTGGACGTGACCGTCACCCCCGTCGACGAGACGCCGGAGATCACGACCACCGGCGCAACCCACGCCACCCCTTCGTTCGCGGAGATCGAGTACGACGCCGAGACCGCGGACCTCACCGTGGCCGACTACGACGCGCGCGACGAAGAACGCGAAACAATCACCTGGTCGCTGGGCGGCACGGATAGCGGCGACTTCACCATCAACCGCAACTCCGGCGTCCTGTCCTTTGCCCAGAGGCCCAACTTTGAGCCCGTCGACGGCAGCACGCCGCCCGACAACGTGTACGAAATCATCGTCGAGGCGACTGACGCCTCCCCGACCCGGAACATCCGGGAGTACCCGGTCGCCGTCACCGTCACCAACGTCGACGAGACGCCCGAGATTACCAATCCGCCGAGCGACAGGAGCTACGCGGAGATCGAATACGACTCCACGGCGACCGACATCCCCAGCGTCGCGACCTTCAGCGCGCGCGACGAAGAGATGCAGGACATCACCTGGGATCTCTCCGGGGACGATGCGGGCGACTTCACCATCACGAAGGACCCCAACACCGGGAATGGAGTGATCACGTTCGACATCCCGCCCAACTTCGAGGATCCCGAAGACGACGACTTGCGCAACACCTACGAGTTCACCGTGCTTGCGACGGACACTGCCAGCCGCACGAACACCGGCGCCTGGGACTACGCCGTCACCGTCACCGACGTCAACGAACGGCCGAAGTTCACGGGGACTCCCAAAACGTCGTTCACCCCGGATGAGCACGACGCAAACGAGGTCTACACGCCGAGGCTCCAGGCGTCCTACTCCGCCCGCGACGAAGAAGGCGGGGTCACCTGGTCGCTGACTGGCCCGGACGGCGGCGACTTCGCGATCGACGACGGCGTCGTCACTTTTGCCGCCGCGCCCAGCTTCGAGACCCCGACAGACTCCAACGGCGGCAACAGCTACACGTTCACGGTCGTCGCGACCGACGTCCAGAGCCGCTCGCCTCGCCTGACCGCCACGGTCGACATTACCGTCACCGTCGAGGACATCGAGGAAGCGGGCACGATCGAGGTAGACAATCTGAACCCCGCCGTGGGAGATCTCATCACCTTCGTGCTGACGGACCCGGACGGCGGCATCGACCTGTCGCCGGGCGGCGGTTTCAGCTGGGACATCCAGGGACGCTCGCCCGGGGGAGCATGGGAGACGATTCCCGCATCTACTCCGCGCTCCACCACCACGAGCTACAGGGCTGACGAGGACCACACAGGCTTCGAGATTCGCGCCGTCGCCGACTACGGCGACCGCAGAGGGTCTTTCAAGACGGCCGAGAGCATGAAGACCGCCGCAGTTGCTGCGGATCCCATCATCAACGCGCCTCCCCGCTTCCAGACGGGAGGCACGCAGCGCATTCCTGAGGTCGGCGCTGGTGTCGACGTCGGCGAACGGCTGACGGCCAGCGACCGCGACAACGACCCCCTGACCTGGGGAATCTCGAGTGGGCTGGGCGCCTCATTCTTCGAAATCGACGCATCCAGCGGGCAGTTGCGAACGCTCCAGGCGCTGGACTTCGAGACGACTGTTCTACCTCGCCCATTCCTCCTCCAGGTCACCCTGCAAGACGGTAGGGATGCTGATGGCAACACCGACAACTTTGTCGACGTCACCACCAACATTGAAGTCCTGTTGATTGACGTGGAGGAGGAGGGCGTCGTCACGCTCTCCGCAGCTGAGCCTGAAGTCGGAGACACCGTCGTGGCGATGTTTGAAGATGGCGACGGCAGCGTTAGTGACGTTTTCTGGCAGTGGGCCCGTTCAGAAAATGGGCTGACCGGCTGGGTCAACATTTCCGGAGCGACGTCGAGCAGCTATACGACGTTGCGATCCGACGCGGGTTCATTCCTGCGGGCCAGTGTGACGTACACGGACAGACGTGGGGGCGGTAAGACCGCAGATGCAGTGACCGCCGACCGCGTCTTCGCCGAAAACGAGCCCGCCACCTTCCCGTCCTCGGAAGACGGCCGGCGCACCGTGCCGGAGAATACGCCTGCCCGCGTGAACATCGGCACGCCCGTGGCCGCCGAGGACCCGGAGGATGACGGGCTCACGTACACGCTGCGCGGCCCGGATGCGGCCGCCTTCAGCGTCGTTGCCAGCAGCGGCCAGCTGCGAACGAGCGAGCCCCTGGACTTTGAGACACAGCCCAGCTACAGCTTCACGATCGAGGTGCGCGACGGGCTGGATGACTCAGGCAACACGTCCAACATGGTGGACGACAGCCAGTCCGTGACGATCACGATCGAGAACGTGGAAGAGCCGGGCACGGTCGCGCTGACGACGCTCACCGGGCCGATCCAGGCGCGCGTCGAAGTGACCGCGGAACTCAGCGATGACGACGGACCCTTCGACATCACGTGGCAGTGGTCCCGCTCGCCCGACGGCAGGACGAATTGGGTCAACATCGCGGACGCCACGTCCGCCACATACACGCCCACGTTGGAGGAAGACGCAGGCAACTACATCCGGGCGACGGCCACCTACACGGACGGCCATGGGCCGAACAAGACCGCCAGCACCGTGTCGCCCCTCGTCGGCGACCCGCCTCCGGCCAACTCGGCGCCCGCGTTCCCGGCCACGGAGGACGGCCAGCGCGAGGCGCCGGAAGACACCGCGGTGGGCGAGGCGTTGGGGGATCCCGTGGTCGCCAACGATCTGAACGACGACGATCTGACCTACTCGTTGAGCGGGACGGATGCAGCGTTGTTCGAGATTGATACGAACAGCGGGCAGCTGCGGGTGGCCGCGGATGTGCAGCTGGACTTCGAGGGCAAGCCGAACCTTCGCGTTGTGGTCTCCGTCAGCGATCGCGCGGATCGGAACCACGATCCTGACACGGTGATCGACGACGCAATGAACGTGGTCATCACCGTGACGGACATCAACGAAGCGCCCGTGGTCACGGGCGACACTTCCCCATCCTTCCGGGAGAATGCCAACACGGCCGTGGCGACGTTCACGGGCGCCGACCCGGAGCGTGACACGCTCACCTGGTCGGTGGACAACCGCGACTTCTGGATCTCCAGTGGTGGGCAGCTGTACTTCCGCACACCGCCCAGCTTCGAGGACCAGACGAGCTACCGCGTCACGGTCGAAGCCACCGACGACGAGGGCCTTTCGGATACGCGCGCCGTGACCGTCGCCGTGACGGACATGGAGGAAGAGGGCGTGGTCACAGTTACACCGCCGCGCGGTTGGGCGGACATCGCGACACGGTTCAGCGCAAACCTGAGCGACGATGACGGCGGCGAGACCAACATCACCTGGCGGTGGGCGCGGTCGCCCAACGGCGGGTCTGGCTGGGTGGACATTGCGGGCGCCACGTCGAGCAGCTACACGGCAGGCGCCGACGATGCCGGCACCCACCTGCGGGCCACGGCCTTCTACGAGGACCGCCGCGGCAGCAACAAGACAGCTGAGTCGGCGCCGACGGGGCGGATCGAGGACCTCAGGCCGGCAACGAACAACGCTCCCGCATTTGAGGATGCCGCGGTCACCCGGAGCATCGGCCAGGGCCCGGCCCCAGGCCGGGCCATCGGCGCACCCGTCACGGCCACTGATCCCGACCAGGGCGACATCCTCACCTACTCGCTGACAGGGATTGACGCCGAGGCGTTCGAGATCGATGCCGCCACCGGCCAGATCCGGACGAAGGCCGTCCTCGATCCAGAAGTGAAGGACATCCATACCGTCACGGTGTCCGTCCACGACGGCTTTGACGCCAGCTACAACCCCTCGGACGCAGAGGACGACTCCACGGATGTGACCATCACCGTCACCGAGGTCAGCACGCCGATCTTCGGTGGTGGTGGTGGTGGTGGCGGCGGCGGTGGCGGCGGCCCAAGTGGCCCCACGCCAAGCGACATCGAGTTCGAGTGGAACGTCGAGCGCGACATCGAGTCACTCGCCGCGGGCCACAACCGCACCACCGGCATGTGGTCCGACGGCGTCACCCTCTGGCTCGGCCACAACGGCGACGGCGCCGACGACGCCGTCTACGCCTACGACCTCGAGAGCGGCGAACGGGTCGAGGAGCGCGAGTTCGAGCTCGACGAAACCAACCGCGCCCCGCGCGGCGTCGCCTCCGACGGCGTCACGATGTGGATCGCCGACAGCGGCCGCGACACGCTCTTCGCCCACGACCTCGCCGGCGGCGAGCGCCTGGCCGGGCGGGACGTCGCGCTGCACCGCGACAACGCCGACCCGCGCGGCATCTGGTCCGACGGCGTCACCATGTGGGTGCTCGACGGCGGCGACGACGCGCTCTTCGCCTACGACCTCGCGAACGGCGAACTGCTCGCCGAGTACGCCCTGCACGACGACAACGACGACCCGCGCGACCTCTATTTCGACGGTGTCACCTTCTGGGTCTCCAACCACGACCCGAAACGCATCTTCGCCTACCGCCTGCCAATGCTTGAAGGCGGCCAAGATGAGTCGGTGGGCGAGGAAGCGGAAGCGGCTGAATTACAGGAACTTGAGCGCATCCGCGACGAGGAGTTCACCGAGCTCTCGAGTGCCGGCAACAACAGCCCGCGCGGCATCTGGTCCGACGGCGGCGTGATGTACGTGGCCGACGAGAGCGACGAAAGGGTCTACAGCTACAACATGCCCGATGCGATCGACACGCGGCTTGCCTCGCTCACCCTCGGCGGCGTGCAGTTCGGGGAGTTCCTGCCGCGCAGGACCGGCTACGAGGGCGTCGCGGATGAGGGCGTGACGGAGACGACCGTCGAGGCGGTGGCGGTGCAGAGCGGCGCGGAGGTCGCGATCGATCCGCCCGACGCCGACGAGGAGGCGGACGGCCACCAGCTTGCCCTGGAGGACCTCGGCGAGATCACGGTCACCGTCACCTCGGCCGACGGCAGCCGCGAGCGCGTCTACCGCGTGCGCCTGGGCCAGGAGGAAGCGACTGGCCCCGCCCCGGACTGCCTGCGCGGCGCCGTCAGCGTTGGCTTCAGCCTCGTCGTCTACGCGGGCGGCAGCGTCGGGGAGCTCGTGGCCTGCGCGGAGAGCCGGAACGTCACGGCGCTCTACGCGCTGGACGGCGGCGAGTACCTCTCCTACATCCTCGGAGCCCCGGACTTCGTGAACCGGTCCTTCGCCGGGCTGTTCGCCGACGGCATCCCCGCGCTCACGCCGCTGACCGTCAAGAGCGACGGGCCGGCGACGGCCGCCCCGCTTGCCTCCGCGGTCACAGGGCCCTGGGCGGCGTGCCTGCAGGGCGAGATCGTGGAGGGCTTCAACCTCCTGGTGTACGAGGGCGGCAGCGTCGACGACCTCGATGCTTGCGCGGAGGGAGCGGGCCTCGCGGCCCTCTACACCCTCAATGACGGTGTCTGGGTCTCGTACATCCTCGGCGCACCCGAGTTTGTGAACGCGGCCTTCCGTGAGCTGTACGCCGGCGGCGTGCCGGTCGCCACGCCGCTCGTCGGCAAGCGCGACTGACTCCCGGGTAGCGGTGCGAGCGGCAGGACGGCGGGACTCGTCCCGGCGTCCTGCCGGCGCGGCCTTCGCGGCCGGCGACCGGTCAGGAACGTGGACGGACGCTCGCCGTCGGGGGCGCGTGCGCAAGGCCGAGACTACGGGCGACGTCCTGTAGGGCCGAGCAGGTGTGACCTGACCCCCTGAAACGGGACCGCTGTTGATGAGAGTCCTTTTGCCCGCGAAGACACCCCAGGACGCTTACCCCGAATCCACCGATCGAAGCTTGACGGGGCGGGCTGCCGGGCTGCCGGAGCGTTCGGCGGGTGTGCCGGCGTTCGCCGGGCGGTGCCGGTGGCGGGCCGGAGCGAGGAGCCGTCGCTCAGCGCAGCTCGGGGGTGCTGAGCGCGCAGGCGCGAGGGTGCGCGAGGCGTGCGCGGGCATGCTGGCGCGAGCCTCGGAGCCGGGCTCGCCCGCAGCGAGCACAGTGCCCATTGGTCGGCGGCGTCGTAGAGCCGCCGGTTGCGGATGAAACGCGCCTTGACGGTCCGCTTGCGGCCGGATGCTACCGTCAGCGGCGAAGTACCGGCGTAGTCCCGTCGGGACTACGCCGAGTCGTAGCACTCGCCGCCATCCCCGAACTCTCCGAGCACACGGGTGCCGAGGACGACGCCGAGCCCTGGCATGGAGCGGTAGATCGCGGCGTCCGGGTGCTGCTCAAAAGAGGCTTCCAGGGCGGCCTCGGGTTCCTCGATGCGGCGGTTGATCTCGCTGATCTGCCCGACGGCCGCACGGGTACTCGCCGCGAACGCCTTGCTCACCGCGGCCGGCGCCTCGAGCTGCGGGGAGCGCAGCACGTCGCGGACCTCGGCGGCGCGGCGCTCGATGCTGCGCTGGCGGCCGCCGCGCCTGAGCGCGGAACGGATCTGGGTGCTGCTCAGCCGCCGTGGCCGTCGCGAGGCGGTTGGCGGTGCTGCTGCTCGCGCTGTGGAAGAGCGGGGAGGTCTACGAACCGCTGCGCCACGCCGCCGGTCTCGGAGTGGGCCTCGCACAGCGCCTCGACCTCCCGCCCGGCCGCCGCGATGCGCGCGGTCAGCTCGCCGATCGCCTCCACCAGCGGCAGCAGCGCCGGGCGCAGCCCGCCGGGGATGTGCTCCGCCGCCTTGCGCTGGAAGGCCTCGGCCGTACACGACGGCAGCGCGGCGCCGCAGGCCTTGACGGCCCCGCGCACGTGGTTGATGAGCAGCGTCCTCGAGCGCACCAGCGCGTCGCGGGCGCGCACCACGGCGAGGTTGTGCTGACTCTGCTCGCTCCTGTGGTGGATCGGCGCAAGCAGCTCCGGGTCGAAGCGCCCCAGCCGCGCCAGCCACGCGGCGGCTCAGCCACGGCGAGCGCGGCCCCGCCTCGATCACGACCCGCGCTGGCGGGAGGCCCCCCAGCGCGCCACCGACCGCCAGCGCCGTGGTGTGGACGCGCCGCTCGCGCACCACCTCGCCGCCGCTGCCGAGGACACAGACGTGGGTGTAGCGGTCTCCCACGTCGAGGCCGATGGTGAGTGCATGCCCATCCCCGCCCTCGATGCTCCGCGTCGTTGCGATATCCTGCTGCATGGCCGGTCTCCTACCTCGTCAAGGCTCTTCCGAGCCGCTATCTGGCCCACTCGAGGCCCGTTGTTTCGGGGACGAGTATCCCCGCTGAGGAGGAGGCCGGCCCTCATGCCAGAGCGCCCGGCTAACTGGTGGATGGGCAGGAGGTGGAAGTCCTCTGCGGCAAAGGAATGAGCCATTCCATGCCGCTCCGCGAGCCGTGCGTGGGTCGTCGCGAGGCGACACGCGAAGCGTCGGCAGCGGGGTATGTGGGCGGAGCTATCGAGCATCGAAAAGGGCAATTCGGAGTGCCGAGGCTATTGGTATGGTCGAAGGCAACACCGGTTACGGCGCCACAGGGCGAGCCGTCGCCGGGCTCCGCGGTGTCAAAGAACTCACGCACGCATGCACGTCCAGCACCGGGACCGGGGAGGGCTGCGCGCCGTCCCGGCGGGTCGTACGCCGGGACCGCATCGGGAAGGGAGGCAACCGAAGCCGATGATGGACGGAGCGCAGCAGTCTGACGCGGCCGTAGTAGCGAGGAAGGCGGCGAACAAAGGGGCGCGAGTCCCGGCGGAGCGGCTGGAGCGAAGGGCCGCGGCCGAGAGGAATCCGCGACGCACGGGCACGGTCCGGACGCAGAGCCGGGGAGCGGTGTCACCCGGTGCGGAGCGGATACGGCAGTTCGCGAAGGAGAAGCCGGGGGAGCGGCTGACCGCGCTCCTGCACCACATCACGCCGGAGGCGCTGGGGGAGGCGTATCACGCACTGAAGCGGGATGCGGCTCCGGGCGTGGACGGGATGACGTGGCGCGAGTACGGGGACGAACTGGCCGAGCGGCTGCTCGACCTGAAGGACCGCGTACACAGTGGAGCGTACCGGGCGACCGCTGTCCGGCGGGTAGAGATAGCGAAGCCTGACGGGGGCATGCGACAGCTGGGTATTGCCTCGCTGGAGGACAAGATCGTCCAGCGGGCGGTGGTGGGGCAGATCCTCAACCCGATCTACGAATCGGAGTTCTACGGCTTCAGCTACGGGTTCAGGCCGGGGCGTTCGGCGCACAACGCGCTGGACGCGCTGGCGTACGCGGTGGAGCGGCGCAAGGTCAGCTGGGTAGTGGAGGTGGACATCCGCCAGTACTTCGACAGCATCGACCGGGAGCAGCTGATGCAGTTCCTGGAGATGCGCATCGGGGATCGGCGGGTACTACGTCTCATCCGGAAGTGGCTGAACGCCGGCGTCATCGAAGCGGGGCTGGAGGTCGACGTGGTGAGGGGGACGCCGTAGGGGGCGGTGATATCGCCGCTGCTGGCGAACGTGTACCTGCACCACGTGCTCGACGGCTGGTTCGCGCGACAGTGGCGGCCGCGGGAGGCCCGGGGCAAGGTCTACATTGTGCGCTACGCCGATGACTTCGTGCTGGGGTTTGAGTACCGCAGCGATGCGGAGCGGTTCAGGGAGGCAATGCGGGAGCGGTTCGCGAGTTTCGGGCTGGAAGTGCACGCGGAGAAGACGCGCCTGTTGGAGTTCGGGAGGTTCGCGAGCGCGGACCGTGCGAAGCGCGGGGAGCGGCGTCCTGAGACGTTCGACTTTCTGGGCTTCACGCACTACTGCCGGACGACGCGAAACGGGCGTTTCGGACTCGGGCGCAAGCCGGTAGCGAAGCGAGTGCGCCGCACGCTCAAGGCGGTGAAAGCCGCCTTGAGGAAGCGTATGCACGAGCAGCCGGTGACGACGGGGAGATGGCTTGGGCAGGTGCTACGTGGGTGGCTTGGCTACTACGCAGTTCCGACCAGCTACCCGACGTTACGCCGGTTCGCGCGCGTCTTGAAGCGGCTCTGGCTGCGTGCTCTCCGTAGGCGGTCACAGCGTGACCGCTTCTCGTGGGAGCGACTCGATGCGCTGTGCGGGCGACAGTGGCCGCGCGTCTCCATCCTCCACCCGTGGCCCGCCCCGCGATTTGCCGTCACGCACTCGAGGTAGGAGCCGTATGCGTTAACGCGCACGTACGGATCTGTGCGGGGGGTGCCGGGTAACAGGCATTCCTAATGGGATCGTACCGGTCGCCCAGAGGTTCTGGGAGACTCGGTCCGGACCACCAGCCGGGAAGCACTGTGCGTTCCTGAGGCATCGCGATCTCTGGCGGTAGACCGTGCCCCGGCTGGTTCGTCTGGGCGTGCCACGCACTGATGGGGTGTCGTGCCGATGAGCACTGGTCCATTAGGCCGTCGCGGAGCAAGCCCAGCAGGTCGCATCCAGCAGGTCGGTCAGTGGAGGGAGCACGCGGATGTTGGTGTTTGTGGGCGACGACTGGTCGGAAGACCATCACGATGTCCACCTCATGAACGAGCAGGGCGAGAGTCTCGCAGCGAGGCGGCTGCCCGAGGGCCTGGAGGGCATGACCGCCCTGCATGAGTTGCTCGCTCAGCACGCGCAGGAGCCCGCCGAGGTCGTGATCGGCATCGAGACCGAGCGCGGTCCGTGGGTCGCGGCGCTCCTCGGCGCAGGCTACCGGGTGTACGCCATCAACCCGCGGGCGGCGTCCCGCTACCGCGAGCGCCACCAGGTCGGCGGCGGGAAGTCCGACAGCGGCGATGCGCGCATGCTCGCCAACCTCGTCCGCACCGACCGCCACAACCACCGCGAGGTCGCAGGCGACAGCGCGGCCGCCTCCGCCGTGCAGGTGCGCGCCCGCGCCCAGCAGCAGCTCGTCTGGAACCGCACGCGCGAGAGCAACCGCCTCCGGAACGCGCTGCTGCAGTACTTTCCGGCCGCGCTCCGCGCCTTCGCCGACCTCGCGCATCGGGGTGCGGCGGCCGCACGCGCAACGTGGAGCGGCGGGCTGCGGAGATTCGGGCAGCACTGCGCGTCCGCACGCTTGAAGTTGCGCCCGTCGTGAGCGAGGCGTTCGCCGACAGCACGCGCGCGGAGGTCGCCCAGATCCAGGAGATCAACCGCCAGCTCGCGGCGCTGGAGTCGAAGCTGGCGGCGGCTTTTGAGGAGCACCCGGACGCCGCGGTCTACCTCTCGATGCCGGGGTTGGGCACGGTGCTCGGCGCCCGGGTGCTGGGCGAGTTCGGGGATGACCCCGACCGCTTCGTGTCCGCGAAGTCACGCAGAAACTACGCGGGCACCTCGCCGCTCACCGTAGCATCGGGGCGCAGGCGGGCGGTGACCGCCCGCTTCGTGCGGAACCGGCGCCTCTACGACCCGGTCCACATGTGGGCGTTCTGCTCGCTTCGGGCGAGTCCGGGGTGCCGGGCGTACTACAGGCGCCGGCGGGCGATCGGGGACGGGCACCATCAGGCGCTGCGCGCCCTCGGCAACCGTCTGGTCGGCTATCTGCACGGCGGCCTGCGCGCACGCCGGCTCTATGACGAGGCGACCGCCTGGGGGAGTCGCAGCGACGGAGACACCGAACTCGCCGCCTGACGAGGGCCCGTGACGAGAGCGACGACGGCTCGCCCCTTGCCCGTTACGAACATGGGGTGTCTACCGCGAATCTGAAACGGGACCGCTGTTGATGAGAGTCTTTTGGCCCGCGAAGACACCCCAGGACGCTTAGCCTGAATCCACCGATCGAAGCTTGACGGGGCGGGCTGCCGGCTGCCGGAGAGTTCGGCGGGTGTGCCAGCGCTCGCCGGGCGGTGCCGGTGGCGGGCCGGAGCGAGGAGCCGTCGCTCAGCGCGGCTCGGGGGCGCTGAGCGCGCGGGCGCAAGGGTGCGCGAGGCGTGCGCGGGCATGCTGGCGCGAGCCTCGGACCCGGGGCCAGCGCTGTGGGCGGGGCGTCAGGCGGGGAGCGGTAGCGCCCGGAGTCGCGCGAGCACGGCTGCCCACTGGGCGGCCCAGGGCCAGCGCTTCGGGAGGTGCAGGGTCCAGCGCCGGGCAGAATGGGTGAGCCGTCCGGCGAGCGCGAAGTAGCGCCGCCTGAGCGTCCGGGTTGTCACGATTCCCTCGCCGAGCCCGAGCCGCGCCGTCCAGCGAGCCAGGTTGTGCGCGATCACCTGCACCGCGAGCCACGCCGCGTTCGCGGCGAAGCGGCCCGAGGGCAGATGGTTGAGCCCGACGCCGTACTTGAGGTCACGGATCGCGTTCTCGATCTCGGCGTGACGGCGATGGTCGGCCTCCAGCTCCAGCAGCTCCCCCGCGCGGTCGCTGATGAAGGCGTGGTAGACCGTATGGAGTGACCGGCTCCAAGTTCGCAAACTCGCGGGTTACGACGCGAGGCCACAGAGCCGCATACGAAAGGGAGCCGGTCAGGAAGATGACTACCACATATGCAGGGATGGATGCACACGCGCGGACGATCCACGTGGCGGTGCTGGCGCCGGGGGCCGAGCGACCCGAGGAGTGGCAGCTGACGAACGAGCTGCGCGCGGTGAAGCGGCTCGCGCGGCGCCTGAAGCGCATGGCGCCGGGGCCGGTCGTGGCCTGCTACGAGGCGGGGCCGGGGGGCTTCGCGCTGCAGCGCCAGCTCGAGGCCGCAGGCATCGAATGCCGGGTGATCGCGCCGGCGCTGATCCCCAGGCGGCCCGGCGACCGCGTCAAGACGGACCGCCGCGACGCCAGGAAGCTGGCGGAGCTGCTGCGCGCGGACCTGCTCACGGCGGTGCATCCCCCGACCATCGACCAGGAGGCGGTGCGCGACCTCTGCCGGGCGCGCGAGGACGCCGTGACCGACCGCACCCGCGCGCGCCACCGCCTGGCGAAGCTGCTGCTGCGGCGCGGCATCGCCTACGACGGGCGGAACTGGACGCTGCGGCACCGCCGCTGGCTGCTGACGTTGCGCTTCGAGCACCCGGCCGCGCAGGCCACCTTCGACGACTACCTGCGTGCGCTCGAGGGCGTGGAGGAGCGGCTGCGCACGCTGGAGCAGGAACTGGCCGCGTGTGCCGCCAGCGACGACTACCGCGAGGCGGTGGGGCTGCTGCGCTGCTTCCGCGGGGTCGACACGGTGACGGCGATGACGGTGCTCGCCGAGCTCGGTGACGTCACGCGCTTCGGCAGCGCCCGGCAGTTGATGTCCTACCTCGGGCTCACGCCCAGCGAGTACAGCAGCGGCGCCCGTCAGCGGCGGGGACCGATCACGAAGACAGGGAACAGCCACGTGCGCCGCATCCTGGTGGAGAGCGCCTGGCACTACCGCCACCCGCCGCGGGTGGGGGCAGCGCTGCGCAAGCGCCGCGAGGGCCAGCCGGGCTGGGCCGTGGTGCTGGCCGACCGCGCGCAGACCCGGCTCTATCGCCGCCACCGGCGGCTGGCCGATCACGGCAAGCCGTCGGTCGTGGCGAACGTGGCCGTCGCCCGTGAACTCGCGGGTTACCTGTGGGCGGTGCTGAACATCGGCGCCCGGCAGCAGGCGGCGGCCTGACAGCACGCGCGCGGTCCGCGGCGAAGGCGGAGCTGGCGATACGCCGCTCCGGAGCAGGAGAGGATGGATGAGCGAGGGCAGGCTCAGGAGGACGCGCGGTACAGCTATGCGGCAGCGGCGCCCGGCGCCGTCAACCCGCGACCGTAGACGGCGACCCCTCCCGGCGAAGCACGGTCATGCGGCAAGGCCCCAGGCAACCCGCGAATATCAGAGTGACACGTCGTCGAAGCAGCGCCCTCGTTCGTCCATCTCCCCCCGTTCCGGAGCCGGATCGCCACGACCACCGCCGGTGCTGATTGACAACCGGTCACTCCATATCAGCTGTAGTTCACGAAGAGCGCGAGCTGTGAGCCGGGCGCCGGCTTGACGCGCCGCACGATGAGCCGCACCGCGCTGGCGTCCTCCATGTGCTGGAACGGCGTGTAGGTCGTCTCGGCGACAGCGGCGCCGTCGTCGAGCCAGTACGGGATCGGCGTCCAGTCCTCCTCAGGTATCGCCTCGATCAGCCGGCGCACGCTCGGCTGCTGATGGCAAGCGGTTGACCCCGAACTCAATGTCGGCGGTTGTGCGCGTTTGGTCAGGCGATTCGCCGCGCTTGCTGATTGCGGGCGACATTGATCAAGTTGGCCTCGACGCGCTCATCGAGAGCAACCCGGATCTCGGAGCGCAGGTGCTGGTGTTCCCGCACCATGGCGGTCGCCCGGGGCGGTCGGATCCGGAAGGGTTTGCAGAATCCGTGACAAGAGCCGTTCGCGCAGATTTGGTCGTCTTCTCTATCGGTCGGGGTCGCCACGGGACTCCTCGACCGGAAGTTGTGGTGGCAGTCCTGCGCGGCGCGAATGGCGCGCACGTCGCGTGCACTCAACTGTCAGCGCACTGTGCGCTGGATCTTCCTTCCGCTGAATCGGATCTGCACCTTGCCGTCTCGGAGGGCGCGGTGGCAAGAGCGTGCTGCGCTGGCACCATCGAAGTATCTTTGGACGAGGACGGCACTTACATGCCGACTCGGGACGACCACCTTGCATTCATCCGAACTAACGCGCCGAGTGCCCTGTGCCGGTCACGTCCCGCAAGTTGGTGTCAGAGTGCACCATCCTTATCAATTGCTAGCTGGCAGCTTGCAGCAGCACCTCCTCGCCTGAAGTGACCTCGCGCCCGGGCGGGTGCAGCAGGGTCACCATCGTCATGTAGCGCCTCGCCACCGCCCACTCGTCGTGCTGCTCGGCCAGCACCGCGCCGATCAGCCGCACGACCGCGGCGCGGTTGGGGAAGATGCCGACCACGTCGGTACGCCGGCGGATCTCCCGGTTGAGGCGTTCCTGCGGGTTGTTCGACCAGACCTGCTTCCAGTGCGCGACCGGGCAGGCCGTGAACGCGAGGACCTCCGGCGCCGCCTCGGCGAGCATCGCTGCGGCCGCGGGGAAGCGCGCCTCCAGTTGCTCCACCACGCGGGCGTGCTGGGCGTGCACCGCCTCCGCCGACGGCTGCTGGAAGATCGTGCGCACGGTCGTCGCCACCAGCGCCTCGGCGCTCTTCGGCACGCGCGTGAGCAGGTTGCGCATGAAGTGCGTCCTGCAGCGCTGCCACGAGGCGCCGCCGAAGACGGTCGCGATCGCCGCCCTGAGTCCCTGGTGGGCGTCGGAGGTCACGAGCTCCACGCCGGAGAGCCCGCGCGCCACCAGCCCGCGGAGAAATGAGAGCCAGAACGCCCCGTCCTCGCTCGTGCCGACGTCAATGCCCAGCACCTCGCGCTTGCCGTCGGCGTTGACGGCGGTTGCGACGACGACGCTGACCTGGGCGATGCGGCCCTCCTCGCGTACGCGCTGCGTGAGCGCGTCGAGCCAGAGGTAGCGGTACGGACCGCCGTCGAGCGGCCGCTCGAGGAAGCTCGTGACGACGCTGTCGAGCTCGGCGCAGATGCGCGAGACCTGGCTCTTGGAGATGCCCTCGCAGCCGAGCGAACGCACGAGGTCGTCGACGCGGCGGGTCGAGACGCCCTCCACGTAGGCCTGCTGGACCACCGCGAGCAGGGCGCGCTCGGCGCGCCGGCGCGGCTCGAGCAGGGCCGGGAAGTAGCTGCCCTGGCGCAGCTTCGGGATCTGCAACTCGATGCTGCCGGCGCGCGTGTCCCAGCGCCTCGGCCGGTAGCCGTTGCGCCGGGTGATGCGCTCGGCGCTGCGCTCGCCGTAGGCGGCGCCGGCCTGCTCTGCGACCTCGGCCTCCATCACCGCCTCGGCGAGCACCGCGACCGCCTCACGCAAGAAGTCGAGGTCACCCCCGGCCGCCTGCTTGCGGAGCAACTCCAACAAGTTCACGCTCTCCCTGACCACCGTAGTCCTCCTTCACGTGACTAACTCCTGTGTGAAGGATGGCGCGGTGGTCTCCTACGTCCACCTCTGTGACACCACTTGCTGGGACGCTACTCCTGTGCCGCCGGCACGGTGCCCCAGAGTCAAGCGCGCTGTAGGTGGGGCAAGGCATGGTTGGTCGTCCACGCTTCATCCAATTCTCGCATCCCGGTGCCGAGCGAGGCCCCAGGAGCGGGACGGCATGGGCTCGAACTCGCGTCAACCACGCCCGCAAGTCCATGCAGTTCCGTGCAACGGGTCGGCCGTCGCAGTCAGGCATGACGACGCGTTCGATGGGGGCAGCAGGTCAGTGTTGATAACTCGAGGACGCGAGGATACCCGGATCACGTCGACTCTTGCTCGCGAGGTGCTCCCGCCCTCTGGATTGGTCACGCTTCTGCGGGTCCTCCGGATAGGTAGCGGTTGCCCCAACACTCCATGACTTGCTTTGCAGTCACTGATCTTTTTCGACAAACTCACACCAGCACCCTCCAGGCCACCGCATAGGCGCCCCACTCCGGGCGGACGAGATACGGGATCCTGAAGCGGTGTGGAGTTGATCGGGATGGGGCCTACTCCGGGTCGCCCTCCGGACCATCCAGCGCGGCGCGCGCGATCGCTTCGAGGGCGCGCGCCTCGATCGGCGGGTTGACGAGGCCGCTGCGCACGTCGCGGAAGTAGCGCTCGAGGGGCTCGGAGCGGTGCAGCGCGACACCGCCCACGACGCGCATCGCGATCTCGACGACCTCGACGGCGCTGTTGGTGGCCAGACGCTTCGTGGCAGCGATGGCCGGGCCCATCCGGCGGCGATCGCCGGGGTGCTGTTCCCAGTCCTCGGCCGTTTGCAGCAGCAGGGCGCGGGCGGCCAGCACGGTCGCGTCGATGCGGCCGATCTGCTCGCGGACGTGGGGGATGGTCGCGATCGGGCCCGCCGCGCCGAGCGGGCGGCGCTCGCGCGCGAAGCGCACGGCATAGTCGCGCGCGGCCTCGGCGACGCCGAGGCTGGTTGCTCCGACGAGGATCGGGAACCAGGCGGCCGGGGTGGCCTCGCGACGGGCGGCGGGATCGCTGCGCGAGAGGAAGTCGGCGTCGCCGACGGAGACGCGGTCGAAGTGCACGTCGTCGGAGCCGCTGGCGCGCATGCCGAGCGCGTCCCACGTCTCCTCGACGCGCACGCCGGGCAGATCGCGGTGCACGGCGACGCGCGCGGTCTCGCCCGAGCCGTCCTCGACCGCGACGTAGCTGATGAAGTAGCTGAGCGCGGGCGCGGCCGTGGTGAAGACCTTGTGCCCGCTCAGCCGCCAGCGGCCCGGCCCGTCGGGCGTGACGTTTGTCCGAGGCCGCCCGCCGCCCTGGGGCGAGCCGAGTTCGGGCTCGGCGGCGGCGTTGTTGAGCAGCGCGCCGTCGCGCACCACCTCATCGAAGATGCGAGCGCGGGCGGCCTCCGGCCAGGCGCGCGACTGGCCCTCGCCGCCGCAGAGCATGAGGTGCATCGCCAGCCCGATCGCCGTCGAGCCGTCGCCCTTCGCGAGTGCGAGCTGGGCGAGCGCGACATCGTCCAGCCCGTAGCCGCCGCCGCCGTACTCGGCGGGCACGGACGCCGCCGTATACCCGCTGCGCCGCAGCTCCTCGAAGTTCTCGAACGGGAACGACCCCTTGCGGTCGTGCTCCCCCGCGCGCTCCGCGAACGCGGCCGCGAGCCCCCGCGCGAGCGCGAGCAGGCGGGCCTGCCGTTCGTTCTTCGGATACATCGCCGGCGAGCGTAGCACCGGCGTGCGGCTGGGGCAGGGGTGGCGTGCGCTGTCTCTCTTTGGGAGAGGTTGGGACAAGGGGGCGCCGAGGGCCGGGCTGCGCATCGCGGGTCGCAGCGCTCGGGGGGTACGCTTGTGTCCCCGGAGGAGTAGTAGCGAGCATGAGCGCCGAGAGTCAGCGCAACGCCGAGCGGACCACGGGTCCGCCCACGAAGCAGGCGGCGCCTCAGCGGCCGAAGGCACCCCGTCCCCCTGGCAAGCCGATCACGATTTCGAAGAAGGGGATCGGTTGATCCGATCGGACAAGTGAGCAAGCCGCTACGCGAACACGCGTTCATGGTATGCTGCCCTGACTCAATGATTCCCTGACAGAGGAGCTGCGGATCTTGCCGAAGAGCCCGACGCAATCGCCCTCGCCGCCACGCCAACGCCCAAGGCCGCTGAGTCCTGGACGCCGAGAGGCGGACGCTCCTGCACCGAGACGAGCAGCGTCGTCCAGCTCCGCCGCCTGGAACCGGACGACGAACGGCGGAAACAGCCAGCCCTCACCGCCCCGTCGAGCAGTGGAACGGCCGTCGCAACCCAAGCGCCCGGAGCCACTGCGGCCCCGGGACAGTGAAAGGGGCGCACCCTCCCCACCAAGACAGACACAAGAAGCCCAAGTCGGCTAGTAGGACGCAATGCCGAAGGATCCGAGCCCGTCACCGCAACCGCCACAGCGTGAGCGTCCTAAGCCCCTAACGCCACGCCGCATCCAGACGAACGAGCCGATGCCGAGACGAGCACCCCCGCGATGATCCGATCCGTCTCCATGTGGTCCGGGCATTGAACCACGCTGGCACCGTCACGCCCGGACCCAAGACGCCCATCCGCGAGAACCGAGCGCCCGGCGCCACCGAAACCTCGGCGCTTGGAGGAGGGTATCCGCTCAACGCCTAGAACCCCGAACTAGCAGGCTGCTGAAGAATGGTGCGGCACCGCGCGGTCATGAAGCCAAGTGCGGAGCGAACGCAAGGATGATGGACACGATCCCTACGAGTAGGGAACAGTACGCGAGCTTCAGCGGGGCAAGGCGCGCCTTCATCACGCGCTCGTTTGCTGCGACGGCCTGCTCCACCGCCACCGTGATTGCCCAGCGAGCGTCCTCATCCGTTGCCACTCCGGTAGCGAGTTCGCGAATGTCCGCGAGGCTCGGCAAGGACCTGTAGATTCTTGGCCAGAGACCGCGCATGCTGTTCATGAAGGCAAAGAGGAGCGTTGCAGCTCCGATGATGATCAGCCAACCTTCAACCGTCTGCCCAGCCAAGTCGAGTCCAAACGCCGACTGAGTGGACGGGATCAGTGCCGCAATGGTCAGAGATACACCACCGGCCACAGCAAGCTTGCTATCGAGCACAGCGGCTTGTGAGTGCTGTTCCTTGAGAGTAGCAACGCCTACTTCGAAGTGCAGGGCAGCCAGCCGCTCCGGGTAGTCGTCAGAGGTGATTTCCGGGAGCGTCTCGGTATCGACCGCTCGCCACGTCAGTGCCAACCACTCCGCCAGTGTGCGCGCCGCGGTGGTGAGACGGTCCGGGTTAGGCGGGCCGTACTTCCCAGCGCGCACGAGCGGATAGAGAGCGGGTCGGAACGTAGCGGCCCACCTCGCCCCGGCCAAAGCGCCAGCAGTCAAGCGATCGAGTTCCATCGCGCTGTCTCCCGGGGACTCGTGCTCTCGATGAAAGTATGCCGCACGGCGTCAGTAGCGGGAGCACGTTGCGGTCGTCCACTCTGCGCACTTAGGACCACGGTATGGCACTCACATCGGAGGGGTGGTGATCGCCGCCGCACGTATACTCAAGGCGAACTGACTCCAACCGCCCGAGCATATTGTGACGCCCCCACCCGCCTCCTGTTGAGCCCGCCGCGCGGGCGACCGTACGATGGCTGGATGAACGAGTGGCCGTTCTGGAAGATGCATGGCGCGGGGAACGACTTCGTCGTGCTCGCCGCCGAGGACGACGCGACACGCACCACGGAGCAGTGGGGCGCGCTCGCGCAGCGTGTCTGCGACCGGCGCTTCGGCGTCGGCGGGGACGGGCTGATCGCCGTGCTGCCCTCGGACGTGGCGGACCGGCGGATGCGCATCTTCAACGCCGACGGCTCCGAGGCGGAGATGTGCGGCAACGGCATCCGCTGCCTCGTCAAGTTCACGCTCGACCAGGATGACGCGCTGCGCTCGCGCGGCGGGCTGCGCGTCGAGACGCTCGCCGGCGTGCTCGACGCCGTCGCGTCGCTCGGCGCGGACGGGACGGTCGAGCGCGTGCGCGTCGGCATGGGTGCGCCGCGCTTCGAGCCCGAGGCGATCGGCGCGCTCATCGAGCAGGCGCCACCGGTGCTCGACCTGCCGCTCGCGGCGGCCGGCGGAGAACACCGCGTGACGCTGGTCTCGATGGGCAACCCGCACGCCGTGATGTTCGGCAGCGACCCGGTCGAGTCGTTCGAGCTCGAGCGGATCGGGCCGGCGATCGAGCATCACCCGCTGTTCGCGAACCGCACGAACGTCGAGATCGTGCGCGTGCGCGATCGCGAGGCGATCGAGATGCGCGTCTGGGAGCGCGGGGTGGGCGAGACGCTCGCCTGCGGCTCCGGCGCCTGCGCCGCCGTTGTCGCCTCGAGGCTGCACGGCCTCGCCGGCGACCGCGTAGCCGTCGCGCTGCCGGGCGGCACGCTCGGCATCGAGTGGGACGGCGAGGGCGAGGTGACCCTTGAGGGCCCGGCCGTCAAGGTATTCGAGTCGGCCTGGCGCGAGCCGGGCCCGTAGTGAAGCAACACGTCAGTATGAGACTCCGGTGAGTTCGAGGGAGACACAGCCATGACGCAAGCACGGACCGGCAGCCAACTCGGCGACGCGCTGCAGACGCGCAACGCGCCTCGCAGCATCGACGCGTGGGAGGCGCTGCTCGACAGCGACGCGGCGGAGGTGGTGGAGACCGACCTGGGCGAGATGGTGCTCGCGCGTGAGCGCGGCCAGCTCCACCTGCACTACGCCTTCGACGACCTCGCGGCGATGACCGCCGCGTGGCATCCCTGCTTCGACGCGCTGCGCCCAAGCATCTCCGGCTCCGGCTTCCCCTACGTGACGATCGACCTCGTCGAGCACATCAACCGGCGCTGGATCGAGAACCTGCTCGCCGAGTGCGACTTCCAGGCAATGGGCGAGTGGCTCGAGCTCGTGCACCCCGGCCTGCGCGACGTCGTCCCGCCCGAGATTCCCGAGGGCCTGACGATGCGCCGCGCCCAGCCCGCCGACAGCGCCGCGATCGCCGCGATCGAAGGCGCCGCCTACGGCGACTGGACCGACGGCGAGGCGGCGACCCTCGCACGCATCGAGGAGGCCGCCTGGACCGGCGTGCTCGAGCGCGACGGAGAGGTGAGCGCCTACGCGATCAACACAGCCGTCGAGGACGGGCGTGGCGAGGTGATGTCCTGCGCGGTGGCGCCGGACGCCCAGGGCGACGGCCTCGGCAAGGTGATCCTCGGAGCGGCCACCTACCAGCTCGCCGCCTCGGACGGGCGCGAGGCCGCCGTGCGCGTGCGGCCGGACATCCCCACGGCGGCCCGTACCGCCACGGCGCTCGGCTACCTCGTGGGGCGGCGCGGCATCGAGCTGCGGCGCGATTCCGACGAGGCCATGCTGCAGAAGGTGCGTGACGACGCGCGCGTGCGCGGCATGAAGGTCCGCTTCGGCAACTGGCGGTAGCGGCATGAGACTGGCGCGCCGCGTCGAGCAACTCCCGCCCTATCTCTTCGCCCGCATCTCGGAGCTGATCGCCGCACAGCAGGCCGCCGGTGTCGACGTGATCTCGCTCGGCATCGGCGACCCTGACCTGCCGACGCCGCCCCACATCCTCGACTCGCTGCGCGAGGCCGCCGGGGACCCCGCCAACCACCGCTACCCGGAGACCGAGGGCCTGCCGGAGTTCCGTGCAGCCGTCGCGCGCTGGTACCAGACGCGGCACGGCGTGACGCTGGACCCGGAGACCGAGGTCGTCTCGCTGATCGGCTCGAAGGAGGGGCTCGGCCACCTGCCGCTTTGCCTGATCGACCCCGGCGACCTCGCGATCGGCACCTCCCCCGGCTACCCCGTCTACGAGATCGCGACGATGTTCGCCGGCGGCGAGACGCTCGCGCTGCCGCTGCGCGAGGAGGACGGCTGGCTGCCGCGCCTCGAGGACGTGCCGGCCGCCGAAGCGGAACGCGCGCGCCTCGTCTGGCTCAACTACCCGAACAACCCCACCGGCGCGATCGCCGACGAGGCCTTCTTCGCCCGCGCGATCGCCTGGGCGCGCGACAACGACATCGTGATCGCCCACGACCTCGCCTACTCGGACGTCTGCTTCGACGGCTACCGCGCGCCCTCGATCCTCGAGGTGGACGGCGCGCGCGAGGTGGCGATCGAGCTCAACTCGCTCTCCAAGACCTTCAACATGACCGGCTGGCGGGTCGGCATGGCGGTCGGCAACGCCGAGCTCGTCGGCGTGCTGCGGCGCGTCAAGTCGAACCTCGACAGCGGCGTGCCGCAGGCCGTGCAGCAGATGGCGATCACCGCGCTGGACGACCCGCGAGACTCGATTGAGCGACATAACGAGATCTACCAGCGCCGCCGCGACCGCGTCGTCGAGGTGCTCCGCGAGCTCGGCCTGCACGTCGATCCGCCAAAGGCCTCGCTCTACGTCTGGGCGCGGTTGCCTGACGGGGAGAACTCCTCGGCGGAGTACGCGCAGCGGCTGGTCGAGGAGACAGGCGTCGTCGTCACGCCGGGCGTGAGCTACGGCGATGCGGGCGAGGGCTACATCCGCATCTCGCTCACGCTTGCCGATGAGCGCCTCGAGGAGGCGCTGTCGCGCCTCAGCGCGTTCGCGAGGGCGCGACAGGGGTAAGCAGCGCCCGGAGCCGCCGATGCCGCGCCGCCCGCCGCAACCGACGCCGAAGGCCGTGCTCGACGCCTTCGAGACCCGCGGCGTGCTCAAGGACTACGAGGCGCGCCCGTTCTACCAGCGCAACGACTACCTCGCCTGGATCGCCCGCGCGAAGCGCCCGGTGACGCGCGAGCGACGCCTCGCACAGATGCTCGACGAACTCGAGGAGGGCGGCGCCTACATGAGGATGGCGCACGCCCCCAGCCGCAGGAGCTAGCCGCAGCAGCGCCCCGGCGCTGCGCGCGATATCATCGCCTCCCTCCCCTGGAACCGCAGCAATGACCACGACCGCAGCCCCGAGGACTTCGAGCGGCGCGATGCCGGCACCCGGCCCCGGCGTCTACTCCTCGCGGATGCTGCGCGAGGCGATCGAGGCGGGTCGCATCTCACCGAAGCGCATCGCGGCGGCGCAGATCCAGCCCGCCAGCATCGATCTGCGGCTGGGCGCGAAGGCCTACCGGCTGCGCAGCAGCTTCCTCCCGGGGCCGACGGCCCGCGTCCGCGATCGCCTGCCGGAGTTGCAGATGGGCGCGCCGCTCGACCTCGCCGATTCCGAGGGCGTCGTCTTCGAGCCGGGCCGGCCGTATCTCGTGCGGCTGATGGAGAGCGTGCGGCTGCCGCCGGACGCCGTCGGGCGCACCAACCCGCGCAACTCGACTGGGCGGCTCGATGTGTTCACCCGCGTGATCAGCGACCGCGGGACGCAGTTCGACGAGATCGAGCCGGGCTACGAGGGACCACTCTGGCTCGAGGTCTACTCCAACACCTTCACCGTGAACGCGCGGCAGGGTCTCGCCCTCACGCAGCTGCGCATCTCCTCGTCCGACTCGTGGCTGGACGCCGCCGCGATCCGCGAACTGCACGCGCGCGACGGCCTCGTCTTCGCGCGCGGGCCGACGGGCAGCGCCACGCGCGAGCGCATCGAGGCGCCGACGATCGGCCAGCGCGGGCTGCTGCTGAGCGTCGACCTGCCCGGTGGCCAGTTCTGCGGCTGGCGGGCGAAGCGCAACAGTGCGCTGCTCGACCTCGCGCAGACCGCTGCCTACGACCCGTTCGACTACTGGGAGCCGGTCTTTGCGGAACCGGGCGGGCGCTGGTGATCCAGCCGGACGACTCCACCTGCTGATCTCGAAGGAGTTCGTGAGCATCCCGCCGGACATCGCGGCGGAGATGATCGCGTACGACCCGACGAACGGCGAGCTGCGCACGCACTACGCTGGTTGTAGTTAGGGTTCTTCTGTGTTGGAGGACTCTTTCCAGCAGCCCCCTTAAGTACGAGCAGAAGATCCAATTGCAGCTTGATCTTCGGTAGGGCTGCTCATGTTGCGTCGCATTTTCCTGGCTGGCGCGACGGCGCGCTGGGTAGCGACCTGAGCGAGTATCGGAGGCGACTAAGCGTGAGTTGGGTGGTTCGACGTGTTGATCCAGCCTGCCTTACCTCGAATCCACCGATCGAAGCTTGAAGGGGCGGGCTGCCGGAGCGTTCGGCGGGCGTGCCGGCGTTCGCCGGGCGGTGCCGGAGCGAGGAGCCGTCGCTCAGCGTCGCTCAGCGCGGCTCGGGGGCGCTGAGGGCGCCGGCGCGAGGGTGCGCGAGGCGTGCGCGGGCATGCTGGCGCGAGCCTCGGACCCGTGTTGGCGCTGTGAGCGAGCGTCAGGCCGGGAGCGGTAACGCCCGTAACCGCGCCAGGGCGGCTGCCCACTGGCCAGCCCAGGGCCAGCGCTTCGCGAGGTGCAGGGTCCAGCGCCGTGCAGAATGGGTGAGCCGTCCGGCGAGAGCGAAGTAGCGCCGCCTGAGCGTCCTGGTCGTCACGATCCCCTCGCCGAGCCCGAGCCGCGCCGTCCAGCGGGCGAGGTTGTGCGCGATCACCTGCACCGCGAGCCACGCCCCGTTCGCGCCGAAGCGGCCCGAGGGGAGATGGTTCAGCCCGACGCCGTACTTGAGGTCACGGATCGTGTTCTCGATCTCGGCGTGACGGCGATGGTCGGCCTCCAGCTCCAGCAGCTCCCCGGCGCGATCGGTGATGAAGGCGTGGTAACTATAGTTCGCAAAGAGCGCGAGCTGTGAGCCGGGCGTCGGCTTGACGCGCCGCACGATAAGCCGCACCGGGGCGGCGTCCTCCTTGTGCTGGAACGGCGTGTAGGTCGTCTCGGCGACATCCGCGCCGCCCGGCAGCCAGTACGGGATCGGCGTCCAGTCCTCTTCCGGGATCGCCTCGATCAGCGTGCGTACGTTCGGCTGCTGGCGAATGGTGATGGAGAAGCGGACATCCTGCTTGCGGCAGACGGCGACGACGGCGTGGTTGTAGAAGCCGCTGTCGGCGCGCACCGTGAGCTGCCCGCTCGCCCGGCGTCGCGCACCCGCGCCACCGTCTCACGCAGGAAGTGGGCGGCGCCGCGGGCGGTATTGGCGCGGCCCTCGCGCAGCCGCGCCATCAGCACCTCACCCGTCCCGGCCGCAACGGCGAGCAGCGGGTGATAGCCGCGCACGCCCGTGTAGCCGTGCTGCCGGGCGCCCTCCTTCGCCAGGCCGTAGGTCTCGCAGATCGTCGAATCGAGGTCGATCGTGAACGGCGCCGCGCCCGGGCCCGCTCCGGCCGCCCAGCTGCGGGCGAGCAACTCGCGGCTGAGGCGGTCGAGCTGGCGGACGTGGCCCCAGCTGAAGCTGCGCAGGAAGGTCCCGAGGGTGGACGGCGCCTTGACGGTGCAACCGAGCACGCTCGCCGTCCCGCCGGCGCGCAACGCAGCGGCGTCGTCGATGCACTCGCCGCCCGCGAGCGCCGAGGCGACCAGGGTCAGCAGCTTGTCGCCGGCGTTCGCCCGGCCCGGCGCGTCACCGAGGTCGAGGTAGCTGTCGGCGAGCTCTTGCAAACCGAGATGCTGGGCGAGCGTGGCCGGGAGGAGCAGCCCCGCATCGGCCACCAGGCGGTCGTCGTCGAAGGCGATGTCTATCCGGTCGGGGTCGCTCGTTGGTAGCATCGAATGGGTGCTCCCTGTCGCTGGTACGTGATTCGTACAAAACCATTGTCCCAGCTACAGCGGAGCACCCAACCGCAACCGCTCATGCGCTCTTCTTCGGTGGATCCCGGCTTACCAGGCCCTCGGAGCAGACGATGCGGACCACCTCGGCGCGGCGGGTGTCCCGATCAGAGTCGTTCAGGAAATGGCGAGGCAGCGCGCGGGTGCGCGAAAGGGGGCGCTAGGGGTGCCGTCGGAACAACACGAACGCTGGAAGCACAACCTTCTCCGTCATCTCAGGCGGAAGCTCAGTGGCTGTCCGTGGTGCGCGATGGGCTTTGACCAGCGGCACCCCCGCGCTCCGGAAGGAACGCTGATCTGCCAGATCCCTGAGCGCCCGCTCTGGGCCCCTTCGCAGATGGTTGGGTGGCAATGCCGGAACTCGACGCGCACATGCTCGACATCCTGGCCGGCGCAGCTCACGTTGTGAGCGAGAAGCGCCAGGCAGCGCCTCGAAGCGGGTACTGCCAACCAGACATCACCATCCTGAACTCGAGCGACGAGCCCCTGGTGTTCATCGAGGTGGTCCACACGCATCCACCCGACAAGTCGGTCGTGGTCGCCCGTGAGTTGGGAATACCGGTGTTCGTTATTCCAGCTCCGCGAGAGACGCTGGTTCGCCCAACGCTCGGCGCCGCGCGGCCGTGGTGGGAGTTCGTGCCGGGCTTTCTCGACGACGAGGTCAACAGAGAGATGGCAAGGGCCTACGAGAGCTACGTTGAGAGCCGGATAGCAGGACCGGCGCAAGAGTTGGAGTGGTACGCGGAGCATGAAACGATAGTGGATGATGACGGCGCGTCTTCGGGTCGCGATTCCGAGGTTCACCGCCCGATCTCGCCAACCCGACCTACCCCACGGTCGGAACCGCACTCCTGGCCGACTATTGCACCTGGAGCTGCGTCGAGGCGACGGCAGCGCTTGAAATCCTCGCCAGGAACCAGTTGGCAAGACATAACAGCAGCCGGCGCAGAGCCGAGCGCGGCGGATCGTGCTGCTCCGGGGCGCCGACCGGATGGCCCAGCGGCGAGTCAGCCCGGCCTGATGAGATCCAGCGGCTGATCCACCTCAGTGGGCCGATAACACCCGATTACAGCTAATCGTCCGCGCCATCGCGGCCGAGGAGGTCGGCTTCGCGTGCCACAGGCTGAACTCTTCCGGGCTGCTGAAGGGGAACCAGGCACCGCTGGCGAGAAGAGCGGCGACGAGCTGGACGGCGACCGCCTCCGTGAGCACGTCACTCGAGAACCCGCGCACCACGAGCCAGAGCGTGCCGTGATGTGCGACCGTTCGCCGGCGCGCCGCGCGAACGGCGGCGCGTTCGTCGACGATCTCGATCGAGCGGGTGCATCTCGGCCTACCGCCTCACCGACATCGCGCTCGTAGCGCTTCACAAGTCCCTGTTAACGCGAGCCGCTGGAGTGCAAACTACGGAAGCTCCAAGCGGTTCGTAGGGAAAGAAAGGGACCCCGTGCGTTCCGGAGTCCCGTCGCCACGGTATGTCGGCTGCATTCGGCATACGCCTACTGACCTGACCCCCTGAAACGGGACCGCTGTTGATGAGAGTCCTTTGGCCCATGAAAGTGGGTGAAGGAGGACATCACGGTGAAACGACGCAGGCACACGCCTGAGCAGATCGTGCGCAAGCTGCGGGAGGTGGAGCGGCTGCCCGGCGAAGGGCAGACGATCGCCGAGGCGGCGAAGCAGGTCGAGATCTCGGAGCAGACCTAGCACCGCTGGCGCAACCAGTACGGCGGGATGAAGGCCGACGACGCCAGGCGGCTGCGCGAGCTGGAGCGCGAGAACGCGCGGCTGAAGCGGATCGTCGCCGACAAGGAACTCGAGATCGACGCGCTCAGGACGGAGTTGCACGCCTTCTCGCGTGGCCACTCCCGCTGGGGTTACCGCCGGGCCTGGGCGACCTTGCGCGAGGAGGGCTGGGGCGTGAATCGCAAGAGGGTGCAACGACTCTGGCGTGAGGAGGGGCTGCGCGTCCCGCTGAAGCGACGCAAGCGTCAGCGCCTGGGGGATTCGGCTCAGCCCGCCAGGCGGCTGCGTGCCGAGCGGCCGAACCACGTCTGGGCGCTCGACTTTCAGTTCGACCAGACCGCGGACGGGCGGGTTCTGAAGCTGCTCAACATCGTCGACGAGCACACGCGGGAGGCGCTGGCGATCGTGGCCGCCAGGCGCATCAACGCCGACGCCACGGCCTCCACGCTCGACCGGATCGTCGCCTGGCGCGGGACGGCGCCCGGCTACATCCGTTGCGACAACGGGCCCGAGCTCACGGCCAACGCGCTGCGCGACTGGTGCCGGTTCTCCGGCACGGGCAGCAGCTACATCGAGCCCGGCGCACCGTGGGAGAACCCGTACGTGGAGTCGTTCAACGGCCGGTTCGCGACGAGTTCCTGGCGGTCGAGCAGTTCGACAGCCTGCTCGAGGCGCAGGTGCTGATCGAGGACTGGCGGATCGAGTACAACACGAAGCGCCCGCACAGCAGCCTGGGCTGGCTCGCCCCGGCTGCCTACGCCGAGCGCTGGGAGGCTCAGCAACACGCTGGACTCTGATAAGCGATGGTCTCGCGAAGGGGGGTCCGGTCACGCACGCCGAAGCGCTTCCGGAGCGACATGCTGGCGAGACCACCCCTG
The DNA here is from genome assembly GCA_965261685.1 of Dehalococcoidia bacterium. Lineage (GTDB taxonomy): Bacteria > Chloroflexota > Dehalococcoidia > UBA2979 > UBA2979 > VXMT01. The sequence continues at coordinate 785,617 of CBDHDI010000027.1, read as the reverse complement.
GACCGCGGTATCGGGCCCCCACAGCGCGGCTCGGCACGCTGATCGATAGGCACCGCGCCGACACGCCACCTGATCAGGCCATCCTTAGCTCGAATCCACCGATCGAAGCTTGAAGGGGCGGGCTGCCGGGCTGCCGGAGCGTTCGGCGGGCGTGCCGGCGTTCGCCGGGCGGTGCCGGAGCGAGGAGCCGTCGCTCAGCGTCGCTCAGCGCGGCTCGGGGGCGCTGAGGGCGCCGGCGCGAGGGTGCGCGAGGCGTGCGCGGGCATGCTGGCGCGAGCCTCGGACCCGTGTTGGCGCTGTGAGCGAGCGTCAGGCCGGGAGCGGTAACGCCCGTAACCGCGCCAGGGCGGCTGCCCACTGGCCAGCCCAGGGCCAGCGCTTCGCGAGGTGCAGGGTCCAGCGCCGTGCAGAATGGGTGAGCCGTCCGGCGAGAGCGAAGTAGCGCCGCCTGAGCGTCCTGGTCGTCACGATCCCCTCGCCGAGCCCGAGCCGCGCCGTCCAGCGGGCGAGGTTGTGCGCGATCACCTGCACCGCGAGCCACGCCCCGTTCGCGCCGAAGCGGCCCGAGGGGAGATGGTTCAGCCCGACGCCGTACTTGAGGTCACGGATCGTGTTCTCGATCTCGGCGTGACGGCGATGGTCGGCCTCCAGCTCCAGCAGCTCCCCGGCGCGATCGGTGATGAAGGCGTGGTAACTATAGTTCGCAAAGAGCGCGAGCTGTGAGCCGGGCGTCGGCTTGACGCGCCGCACGATGAGCCGCACCGCGGTGGCATCCTCCTTGTGCTGGAACGGCGTGTAGGTCGTCTCGGCGACATCCGCGCCGCCCGGCAGCCAGTACGGGATCGGCGTCCAGTCCTCTTCCGGGATCGCCTCGATCAGCGTGCGTACGTTCGGCTGCTGGCGAATGGTGATGGAGAAGCGGACATCCTGCTTGCGGCAGACGGCGACGACGGCGTGGTTGTAGAAGCCGCTGTCGGCGCGCACCGTGAGCTGCCCGCTCGCCCCGGCGTCGCGCACCCGCGCCACCGTCTCACGCAGGAAGTGGGCGGCGCCGCGGGCGGTGTTGGCGCGGCCCTCGCGCAGCCGCGCCATCAGCACGTCACCCGTCCCGGCCGCAACGGCGAGCAGCGGGTGATAGCCGCGCACGCCCGTGTAGCCGTGGTGCCGGGCGCCCTCCTTCGCCAGGCCGTAGGTCTCGCAGATCGTCGAATCGAGGTCGATCGTGAACGGCGCCGCGCCCGGGCCCGCTCCGGCCGCCCAGCTGCGGGCGAGCAACTCGCGGCTGAGGCGGTCGAGCTGGCGGACGTGGCCCCAGCTGAAGCTGCGCAGGAAGACACCGAGCGTGGACGGCGCCTTGACGGTGCAACCGAGCACGCTCGCCGTCCCGCCGGCGCGCAACGCAGCGGCGTCGTCGATGCACTCGCCGCCCGCGAGCGCCGAGGCGACCAGGGTCAGCAGCTTGTCGCCGGCGTTCGCCCGGCCCGGCGCGTCACCGAGGTCGAGGTAGCTGTCGGCGAGCTCTTGCAAACCGAGATGCTGGGCGAGCGTGGCCGGGAGGAGCAGCCCCGCATCGGCCACCAGGCGGTCGTCGTCGAAGGCGATGTCTATCCGGTCGGGGTCGCTCGTTGGTAGCATCGAATGGGTGCTCCCTGTGGCTGTGACGTGATTCGGTCAAAAACCATTGTCCCAGCTACAGCGGAGCACCCAACCGCAACCGCTCATGCGCTCTTCTTCGGTGGATCCCGGCTTAGAGTCCTGGGGTGTCTCCGCCCACCTTCGCGGGCCAAAGGACTCTCATCACGGTGGTCTCATCTCAGGGGGTCAGGTCACGCCGACCGTGGCGGCGGCCTCCAGCTCGGAGCCGTCGAGGCGCCTGAGCCGGGGGACGCGCGCCTCGACGATGCGGCGCCCGCGCCCGTGCTACTCCTCGGTGAGCACGAAGTACCGCCCGGCTGGCCTGGCGGGATCCGGTCGATAGACGTACATCCGCCCAGGGGCCAGCGCCTCTTCGTAGAGCACTTCCTCGCGGCCACCGGCGGTAACGGCCAGCGCGTAGTTGTCCGCTCCCGGCAGATAGAATTTCGCGACGCCCCTGCGATTGGTCTGCGATCGGTTCAAACCCGCGACGATCACCTCTGCTCCGGGAACGGGATTGCCGCCGCCGTCGAGCACGAGCAGTCTCGCGGCCTGACGTGGGAAGAGGTGAACCGCAAGAAACTGTTGTAGCCGCCCGGCACGACCGGGCACGGTCCCCTCCGGCATATTGTCCAGGACGTCCTTCTCGTAGCCGACCTGCTTCGGGGTGGCCCAATCAGGGCCGTACTTGAAGCGGAGGTAATCCTCGGGCGGACTCGGGACGAGATACTTCTCGCCGATGAAGTCGACCTCGGCTAACTCGGTGAAGAGGCCGACGGGAAACGGCACTCCCGGGTAGTGTGCGATCGTCCCCTTCACGACTCGGTAGCACTGCCAATCTATCCTGATACGGTACTTCATGATCTTCACGGAGGTGTAGAGGCCGTCGTGGAGCACCTCGACGTAACAGCCGTGCGCCCGAAGCGTCTCTACGGTGGGCTCGATTAAGTCCTCAGTGAAACCGTGAAGCCCGATGATCGATCCGAGGTCGAGGTCGTCGTCCCATGCAATCAGCGCGTGATCGCGCACTGCGCCCAGGCAGGTGCCCTGGCGGAGGAAGAAGACCACGCCGTGCTGTTCGAAGACCGCTCTTACCTCGCGCAGCAGTCGCTCGGCGGCCTCGAGGTCCATCGGCGGGATCGTTCGCTCAAGGTGCTCCATGAGAGCGGCGTTCTCAGCGTCGCTCTCTGCGTTGGCTAATGTCGTAGCCTCGTCGTCCGGCAGTGATTCGGTCATCGGCGCCTACAGCAGTGCCGCGAGCGCTTCGACGAGGATGCGATTCTCCGCCGGAGTGCGCGACGCGATGCGCAAGTATCGGTTCGCGTCGGGCATGCTCTTTCCAGAGCAATCCTTGATCAGGATGTTGTGCTCGACGTAGAGGCGGCGTGCGAAGTCGGAGGCCGTGGCGGTGGGATCCGTCATCCGGCCGAGCACGAAGTTCGCGTCCGGCTCGACGCAGTCGAGCCCTGGAAGTGCGGACAGGTCGGTGTACAACTCCCGGCAGGTCGTTCGGGTCAACTCGCAGCTTTCCGCGAACTCCCCGCGGTACCTGCCGACGACGCGCAGGAACTCCTCGGCCAGCGCGTTGACGTTCCAGATCGGCAGGGACCGGCGCACTCTCCTGACGAACGCGCGGTCCCCGCTGAGGAGGTAGCCGAGACGGAGGCCGGCGATCCCGAACACTTTGCTCATGCTCTTGATCACCACGAGGTTGGGATAGGCCGCAACGTCGCCTTCAACGCTTCCGCTGCCGCCTGCGCGCGAGAACTCGATGAACGACTCATCGACGACGAGGCGGCAGTCGTGAGATTCGAGCAGGCGCGCGAGGTGCAGGATGTCCTCGCGTGAGACGGACACGGCGGTCGGGTTATTTGGCGTGACGACGACGGCGGTATCGGACCTCCAACGAATTGCGGACTCGGCGAATGCATCGACATCCAGCTCGAACGTCTCCTGCTCAAGCGGGAAGCGGTTCAGCCCCGCGGCATCGACCACCTCCTCGTACTCGTTGAACGACGGCGCCGGGATCGTCAGACGCCGTACGAACTGTTCGCCGAGGATCTTGATCAGCTCCGCAGCGCCGTTGGCCACTGCGAGATTATCGGGGTCCGCGCCCGTCCAGTCGGAGACCAGACGCGCCAACTCCTTTTGAGCGACCGGGTAGTTCGTGACGAGGTCGCGGAGGTCAGCGCGAAACCCCTCCAGCATCTCCAGCGGTGGGAAGTGCATATTGTATAAGTAAGAGTGGTCCGTGAACCCGTATCGCCAGTACGCGCCGTGCAGCTTCTGAATACGGTCGAACTGCGCGCTGCGGTCGAGGAACAGAAATCGTGCAGCTTCCAGATCACGCTGGTCATCGATCTCATACCAACGGCTCGCAGAAACATCAACCGCCGCGAGATCAGTGAGCGATCCATCGGCCACGCAGTCGCGCAAGATCGTCTCGTAATACCGATCGACATGGCCAGCCTCGATTGCCAGGCAGAGACGGGGGACGAGTGTCTCGCGCAGCAGCTTCTCGCGCAGCACGTAGATATTGACAGTCTTGAGTGAGTCGGCAAAGTGGAACTGACGGTCCTGATCGGCGCCGAGAACGAAGCTCGTCACGCGCTTCTCGCGATCGCACCGAACCACTGTGCCGGATAGCGCTCGGTGGTAGGGCGCCACGGCAGCGCTGCTGCCGGACTCCTCGAGCAGCGCCGTGATCACCGCTCTATCAAACGCCACGTCCCCCTCGATCAGCAGGACATCTTGATCGAGGTAGTCGCGAGCGTGCCAGAGGGAGCGAATGTTGTTGGTCGTCTCGTAGTCGGACGCCGTGACGTAGTGGATGTCGATGCCGGCGAAGCGAGAGCCAATGGCGCTGCGGACCACGTCGCCCTTGTAGCCAATCACCAGGACCGCCTCAGTCGTTCCCTGCGTGGCAAGCTCCCTGAGCGCGCGCTGGAGAAGCGGCTCACCTCCGACCGTGACCATGCACTTGGGGAGAGCCTCCGTCAGCGGTTTCAAGCGGACCCCGACGCCCGCAGCAAGGACCACCGCACGGCGGATGCCCGACCGGGGAGCGCTGGAGATCTCGCTATGTAACGGGCTCGTCAATGGAGTGGCCACCGTATCGCTGCTACTCTTTGACGCTCGCTGCAGTCTCTGCAGGACGCCGAGTCCCGGAACCCCGGCCGACCCGCGCCGGGGACGTGAAATAGTCGCGCAGCCGGTCGATGCCTTCCTCGTAGCGTTCATTGCAGAAGGCGAGGCGGAGGTCGTGCGGCAGGCCAAAATCGGTTCCCGGAACGACGGCAACGTGGACACTCTGCAGGATGTCGCGAGCCAGCTCCTTCGATGACGGGAACCCCCGACCGGCGTTCCACTCTTCGCACCTGAGGATGGCGTAGAACCCGCCCTCGGCCGCGATCGGGTGACATCCGGTACCCGCGAGTCGTTCCGTCGTGTACTCCGCTCTGGCTCGATAAGTGCGCGTGAGCTCCCGGAGGCTCTGGTCGTCCTCGAGCGCGGCGATCATTCCATACTGGTAGCACGGGTCTGCACACAACAACGTGTGTTGCTGGATGACACGCAGGTTCACCTGCAGCTCCTCCGGGAGGATCGCGAAGCCGACCCGCTTCGTGTACATCCGGTAGCCTTTGGAGAATCCGTTCGTGACGATTGTCGTGTCCGCATGTTCTGGAAGCAGCGCCAGTGGCGAGTGGAAGTCGTCATAGAACATCGTGTTGTTGTAGATCTCGTCGTTCAGAATATATGCGTGGCCACCGACGATCTCGTACATCTCTCGCAGCTCTTCCGGTGTCACGATATTCCCCACGGGATTGCCGGGTGAGTTGATCACGACGAGCGATGTACGTTCTGGCGAGAAATTCTGGCGAAACGAGTCCATGTCGACTCGTTTGGTGTTGATGTCAATGTCGTAGAATTTGACGGTAGCTCCGGCCAGCGTGGCACAGTATAGATACAGGGCGTAGTACGGGCGCGGAATCATGATCTCGTATTCCGGCCCGGACAGTAGTTGGAAGATGTTGCGGAAAATCGGTGATGTGCCGGTATTGACGATCACTTGCGCGGCCGAGACGCTCGCTCCGTGTCGTCGATTGTAGAAGTTCGCGATCGCCTCGCGAAGCTCCGGTAGGCCCTCCGGGTAGACGCGGCGAACGAAGTCGGGATCGTGAAGCTTGGCGACCATCCGATCCAGAACGATGGTAGGAATCGGAAGCTCGGATACGCCGATCGTGAGCTTGAGGACATCCGCTCCCTGTTCCGTCAACTCGTCTGCGAGTTCGTCAAGGACAAACATCTGAAACTCGAGATCTTGTGGCATGAAATCTCTTATCGTACGTGGCAGCTGTGGCCTCCCTGTCTCGCGCTGGTCTGGACAACGCCGCGTGGCATGCCGCGCAGCGTCGTCACCTGATCCCGTCGCGGGGCGGGAGCTAACGTAGCACACCTCACCAGGTTGATTGCGGATCACATGGTGACGGCACGCTGTTTGCGTGGATAGCGTTCGTGATGATCGTGGAGTCGGGAGGCCAGTGCGTCGCCGGCTCAGATCGGCTCCCACGTGCGAGCTTCGATGCTCGCCGTTCGGGCGGCCCCTCACTCCGCGTACGGGAAGCGAGAACCCGAGATTCCCCATCCGCACGCCACCGGCAGCGCGCCATCCCCGAACGGGCGTTCCTGACTCCATCCCAGGTGTTGTCGACGCTCGCGACCCGCAACCGCGCCTTCCACCGCATGCTCACATGGGGCGTGGAGATCGAGTACGGCACGGCGGAGGGCGCCATCCGCGGGGCGACGTTTGTTTGACAGCCGGAGCGACGCACACGGGACACGGACAGCGGCGCGCTCCTCGAACGCGAGGGACTCACCGAGCTTCGTGAAGCCCTCCGCCACGGAACGGCCGACGTCCTCGTCGCCTACGCCGTCGACCGCCTGTCACGGAGCCAGAACCACATCGGAATCCTGTTTGACGAGTTTGAGACCTCCGGAGTCACGCTGGCATTCGTGACCGAGCGATTCGAGGACACCGTGGTCGGGCGCTTCATCCTCGCGGCGCGAGCGTTCATCGCGGAGGTCGAGCGCGAGAAGATCGCGGAGCGGACGATGCGGGGGAAGGAAGAGCGCGCCAGGAGCGGCCGCATCCCACAGGCGACGGGCCGCGGCATGTACGGCTACCACTACGACGCCACCACCGGCCGCCGCGTCGTCAACGGCGAGCAGGCTGCCGTGATTCGCCGCATCTTCGAGGACTTCGCGGCGGGTGCGTCGATCATGGGGATCACCAACGCGCTCAACGAGGAGGGAGTCCCGAGCTACACGGGTCGAGCGTGGTCGCCGTGGACCGTGCGGAACATGATGCGCAACCCGGGGTACGCCGGGCGCACGATCTTCAAGCGCACCAAGGCGAGGCACCGCCGCGACCTGGTCAGCGGGAAGCGCCGCCGCATCGTCGAACTGAGGGACGCGTCCGAGTGGATCGAGATACCCGACGCAACGCCGCCGGTGATCTCCGAGGAGCTGTTCGACGCGGTGCAGGCGAGGCTTCTGGGCCCGGAGCGCCGGCGCGCAGCGCAGCGGAAGCACGACTACCCCCTCGGCGGCATCGTGCGGTGCGCCCGCTGCGACGGGGCGATGGTGGGTCAGACGTCGATGTGACCTGATGTCGACGTTCAGCGACTTCGTCCGCTTAACGGTTCAGCGAAAATGTCCGTTTGGCTGGTCGCTGATGGTAGATGATGCCGCACCCTGGCGCCCGGGTGGGCCGCCGGCGCGGACGTACCTCCTGATGGTGTTGCGTGAGATGCCGAGCAGCCGGGCGGTGGCGCGCATCGAGAGTCCCTGCAGGAGGGCCTGTTGAATCGACTTCCAGCGCGCCGCCTGCCTCGCGGTCGGCGAGCGCAGGACGGTGGGCGCAGCGGCGTTGACGATCGTGCCGTTGGTCGTAGCCGGGTGCGCCTGCGGGCGGGGTGGACCGCCACTGGGGCCGAGGCCCGAGGCGACGCGCTCCAGCGCCGGGTCGAGCGCCAGCTCGGAGCGGCGCTCGCGCAGCACGCCCGCGCGGGGCGGGGCGAGCCGGGAGGGGATGGTCTCGCCCTGGTGGCGCACCGCGAGTTCGCCGCCGGGCCGCTCCAGCACCTCGACGCGCGCACCGGCGTAGCTGCGCCGCTGCGGGGAAGGCAGCAGCTGCAGCGTGCGCCAGTGGTACTTGACGGTGTTGTCGCGCGCGACGGTGCGGGTGTGCCGGAAGGCGAGGATGGCCCCGAGGTCGAGTGCCGGGTCGAGCGGGCGCCAGGCCGGCTCGCGCTGGCTGGCGGCGACGGCGAAGCGCGCATTGAAGCGCGGCAGGAAGCGCTTGAGCACGGCCTGCGCCTCGCCGATGGTGGTGGCTGAGGTGAGGCGCAGTTCGGTCACGAGGCGGTCCTGGAACGTGCCCGCCATGCGCTCCACCCGGCCCTTGGCCTGCGGTGAGCGGGCGAAGATCAAGCGGACCCCCAGCTCCGCCATCGCCCGCGCGAACTGGGTGGACGCCTCGCCTCCCGCGCGCTGCTGGGCGGAGGCCCGGAAGACGCCGTGGCGATCGCTGTAGAGGGCGAGCGGGATGCCTGAGCGGCGCAGCACCCCCTCCATGAGCAGGAAGTAGCCGCGGGCGTCCTCGGCGGGGCGGAACAGCGCGTGCACGACGGCGCCCGTGGCGTCGTCGACGGCGAGCAGCAGGGCGAAGCGCGGGCCGCGCTGCTCGAGCCAGGCGTGATGGCTGCCGTCGACCTGGAGCAGCAGCCCCGCCCGTGGCATGCGCTCGCGCCGCACGCGGTGCTGTGGCGGGCGGCGCCGCCGCGGGCTGGGCATGCCGGCCCGCGGCGGCGCCGCACCGTGGGGCGGCTGAGGGCGAGGCCTTCGTGCTCCTCAAGCAGCTCGGTGAGGTGGGTGTGGTTGGCGCCCGGGTAGCGGCTGGTGGCCAACCGCACCACGGTGGCGGCGACCTCGGCCGGGACGCCGTTGTGGGGGCGTCGGCCGCGGTTGCCGTGGGCGAGCGCCCCCGCGCCGAGCTCCCGGTAGGCGGCCAGGAGCCGGCGGGCGTGGCGTTCGCTGAGGTCCATCAACTCAGCCGCCTGCCCGATCGTGATCAACAGCGCTCGGATAGCGATCCAGGTCAGCGCTCGGATGTTGATCCACTCCGGCGCCACGATCGCTGCTGACGTTCTTGGTGCTGAGTCCTTCGTTGGTCAGGTCTGTGTTCTGTGACGCGTCCGGTAGGAAGCGCCGCGCGTGGTGAGGATGTGGGCGTGGTGCCCGAGGCGGTCGAGCAGCGCCGTGGTGAGTTTCTCGTCGCCGAAGACCTGCACCCACTCGCTGAACGCGAGGTTGGTCGTGACGATCGTCGAGCGCCGCTCGTAGCGGTCGGCGAGGAGATTGAACAGCAGCTCGCCGCCGGTGCGCTCGAAGGGCACGAAGCCGAGCTCGTCGACGATCAGCAGCGCGACCCGCAGGTAACGCTGATGGAGCCGCGAGAGCGTGAGCTCGTCACGTGCCTCGACCAGCTCGCGCACGAGGTCGGCGGCGCGGATGAAGGCGACGCGGTGGCGGCGGCGGGCGGCCTCGACGCCGAGCGCGATCGCGAGGTGCGTCTTGCCGGTGCCGATCGGCCCGGCGATGACGACGTCGTCGGCGCGCTCGATGTACTCGCAGGTCGCGAGCTGTGCGAGCTGTGGCCGCTCGACGCCCCCGAGCGCGTCCCAGTCGAGCTGCTCGAAGGTCTTGATGTCGGGGAAGCGCGCCTGGCGCAGCAGGCGTGCGACCGCGCTATCGCGGCGGGCCAGCACCTCTGCCTCGAGCAACTGCACGAGGAACTCCTCGTAGTCCCACCCGTCGTGCGTGGCCTGGCGCACCAGCGCGGGGTACTCGCGGCGGATCGTGGGCAGCTTGAGTTCGCGGCAGTGCGCCTCGAGCACGGCCGCGCGAGCCGCGTTGTTCACGGCGCCGCCGCCGCGAGCAGGCGGTCGTAGACGGCCGCCGAGACGCTCTCGACCTCGTAGCCGCGCAGCGGCTCCGGCACCGTCACTGCCTCCGGCGCCCGGGCCGAGGCGAGCAGACGCTGCACGGCGAGCTCGTCGAAGCGCTCCTGCTCGAGGACCTGCTCCAGGACGTCGCGCACGCGCTCCTCGCCGTGCTCGTGGACGGCCCGCAGCAACCGCGCAAGGGTGCGCGCCCCCTCCTGAGCGCCCTGCTCGCGCTCCAGCCGCGTCCAGAGCCGCCCGAAGGGCTCGCCCAGCGCCGCGACCAGCTCCGGCGCCACCTGCCGCACCGCCTGCGGCTTGCGCGCCAGCTCGCCGAGGTAGTGCCGGTAGTCCACCCGGCGGCCGCCGAAGGGCTGTCGGGGATGTACGACCTCCTCGCCGCGGCAGCGCAGCGTCAGCTCGTCGGTGCCGATCAGCGCCGTCGCCCGCAGGCCCGCCCAGCGGCTCGGCGCCGAGTACCAGGCCCCCTCGGCGCGCACCAGCGCACTGCGGCTCACCGAGACCGGCTGCACCCGCCGCGCCTCGAACGCGACGCCGGGCCCGGGGCGCAGCAGCGGCCGCTCCTCGGCGAAGCGCTCATGCACCCGCGGCGCGGCGTGGCGGTCCACCTCCCCCTGCAGCCAGTCCGAGAGCTCGGCCAGCGAGTCGCCGCGGGGAATCGGCGTGAGGTGCTGCAGCCGCACGCCCCTGCCGCGCCCCTCGACCCCGCCCTTATCGTGGCCCTCGCCGGGCCGCGCGAAGCACGGCTCGTACAGGTAGTGACTCACCAGCGCCTCAAAGCGCTCGGTGAGCTGGCGCCGGGGGAACTGCACGCGCCGCACCGCCGCTGCGAGGTTGTCGTAGACGATGCGCGCGGGCACCCCGCCGAAGTGGGCGAACGCCCGCACGTGGCCGTCGAGGAAGGCGACCTGGTCCTGGCGGTCGTAGAGCCGGACGAAGTCGCGGCCCGAGTACATCAGCCGCATCAGGAACTTCCAGGCCTTGCGGCGCTCGCCTCCCACCTCGACGGTGACCTCGAAGAAGTCGACCTGCGCCTCGTCGCCCGGGCGGTGCACCAGCGGCACGTAGACCTCGGCGCGCCGGCGCCGCCACTCCCGCAGGTAGCTCCGTACCAGCGTCTCGCCGACCTCGTAGCCTTCTTCGCGCAGCTGGCGGTGCAGCCTCGTCGCCGTCAGCCGCTTCTATGAGGGACGGTGTTTCTGCAAGGCCGACGTGGCGGCCTCCTCCGGGTACGGCGCTCCTCCGGGTCGCTGCGAACCGCTCGTGATGTCCGGTAGTGGAGCCTGTGCCGAGCTTCTATTCGCACTCTCGATGGGCCGCGCATCGGGCCCGGTGCATGAAGGCACATCCTGCTTCCAGGGGGCGCTGCCATCTGCTTCGCGTCCTCGGAGGGACAAGCGGCTGTCGCAGTCGCCCGTGTCCGGCATCACGCGCGAGGCTTCGCTCGCGCTCGGGTCTTCCTCCTGATCTCCGGTCTCCGCCGCCTGAGGCGCGCCTCGCCGCTACGCGGCCTCGCGGGCCATGGCGTTTCGCAGCGGCTCGTAGACCTCGCCTGTCTTCCACAGCGCGAGCAGCAGCACCGCCAACCGCCTCGCGACAGCTATGACCGCGCGCTTCTTCGCGTTGCCCGCCCCTGTCCCCGCGTAGCGCTCACCCCAGCGCCGCAGGTCGGTATCGGGGCCGAAGGGACCGAGGATGTAGTGCGCGGCCTGCACCAGCAGCCGCCGCAAGCCCGGGTCGCCGCTCTTGGCGATGCCGAGCTGCGGCGCGCGCTCTCCTGACTCGCGCTGCCGCGGTACGAGCCCGAGGTAGGCCCCCACCTCCCGGTTCTTCGGGAAGCGGGAGGGGTCCTCGACCGTCAGCACGAACGTGAGCGCGGTGATCGGCCCCACGCCCGTGACCTGGCGCAGCGCTGCGGTCTCGGGGTGAGCCTCGCACAGCGCCTCGACCTCGCGGCCAGCCGCCGCGATGCGCGCGGTCAGCTCGCCTACCGCCTCCACCAGCGGCAGCAGCGCCGGGCGGAGCCCGCCGGGGATGTGGTCGGCCATCTTGCGGTGGAAGGCCCCGGCCGTGCACGACGGCAGCGCGGCGCCGCAGGCCTTGACGGCCCCGCGCACGTGGTTGATGAGCAGCGTCCTGGTGCGCACCAGCGCGTCGCGGGCGCGCACCACGGCGAGGTTGTGCTGACTCTGCTCGCTCCTGTGGCGGATCGGGGCGAGCAGTTCCGGGTCGAAGCGCCCCAGCCGCGCCAGCCACTCGGCGTCGAGGCGGTCGGTCTTGCGCTGGCTGCGGGCGATCAGCGCGACCTGGCGAGGGTTGGCGACGACCACCTCGTGGCCGAGGTCCGCCACGACGCGGCTCAGCCACGGCGAGCGCGGCCCCGCCTCGAGCACGACCCGCGCCCGCGGGAGGCCGGTCAGTGCTGCGCCCAGCGCCGCCGCCGCGGTGCGGATGCGCTGATCGCGCACGACCTCCCCGCCGGCACCGAGCGCGTGAACGTGGGTGTAGCGGTCGCCCACGTCAAGGCCGATGGTGACCCCTGACTCTTCCTTGCCCTCAATGCTCCACGTCGTTGCGGTATCCTGCTGCACGGTCGGTCTCCTACCTCGTCAAGGCTCCGCAGAGCCGTTCTGGCCCATCGAGGCCGCTGTTTTGGGGGCGAGTATCCCCCTTGAGGAGGAGACCGGCCCTCATGCCAGAGCGCCCGGCTAACTGGTGGATGGGCAGGAGGTGGAAGTCCTCTGCGGCAAAGGAATGAGCCATTCCATGCCGCTCCGCGAGCCGTGCGTGGGTCGTCGCGAGGCGACACGCGAAGCGTCGGCAGCGGGGTATGCGGGCGGAGCTATCGAGCATCGAAAAGGGCAATTCGGAGTGCCGAGGCTATTGGTATGGTCGAAGGCAACACCGGTTACGGCGCCACAGGGCGAGCCGTCGCCGGGCTCCGCGGTGTCAAAGAACTCACGCACGCATGCACGTCCAACACCGGGACCGGGGAGGGCTGCGCGCCGTCCCGGCGTGTCGTACGCCGGGACCGCATCGGGAAGGGAAGCAACCGGAGCCGATGATGCACGACGCGCAGCAGTCTGACGCGGCCGTAGTAGCGATGAAGGCGGCGAACAAGGGGGCGCGAGCCCCGGCGGAGCCACTGGAGCGAAGGGCCGCGGCCGAGAGGAATCCGCGAAGCACCGGCACGGTCCGGACGCAGAGTCGGGGGGCGGTGTCACCCGGAGCGGAGCGGATACGGCAGTTCGTCAAGAGGAATCCGGGGGAGAGGCTCACCGCGCTCCTGCACCACATCACGCCGGAGGCGCTCCGGGATGCGTATCTCGCGCTCAAGCGGGACGCAGCTCCGGGCGCCGACGGGATGACGTGGCGCGAGTACGGGGACGGGCTGGACGAGCGATTGCTCGACCTGCACGGTCGCGTACACCGTGGAGCGTACCGGGCGGCCCCTGTTCGGCGGGTAGAGATACCGAAGCCTGACGGGGGCATGCGACAGCTGGGTATTGCCTCGCTGGAGGACAAGATCGTCCAGCGGGCGGTGGTGGAGCAGATCCTGAACCCGATCTACGAATCGGAGTTCTACGGATTCAGCTACGGGTTCAGGCCGGGGCGCTCGGCGCACAACGCGCTGGACGCGCTGGCCTACGCGGTGGAGCGGCGCAAGGTCAACTGGATAGTGGAGGTGGACATCCGCCAGTACTTCGACAGCATCGACCGGGAGCAGCTGATGCAGTTTCTGGAGATGCGTATCGGGGACCAGCGGGTGTTGCGTCTCATCCGGAAGTGGCTGAACGCCGGCGTCATCGACGCGGGGCTAGAGGTCGACGTGGTGAGGGGGACGCCGCAGGGGGCGGTGATATCGCCGCTGCTGGCGAACGTATACCTGCACCACGTGCTCGACGGCTGGTTCGCGCGGGAATGGCGGCCGCGGGAGGTCCGGGGCGAGGCGTATCTCGTGAGGTACGCCGATGATTTCGTCCTGGGGTTTCAGTACCGCAGCGATGCGGAGCGATTCATGGAGGCGGTCGGGGAGCGGTTCGCAGCGTTCGGGCTGGAAGTGCACCCGGAGAAGACGCGCCTGTTGGAGTTCGGCAGGTTCGCGAGAGCGAACCGCAGGGAGCGCGGGGAGGGCCGACCGGAGACGTTCGGCTTCCTCGGCTTCACGCACTACTGCCGGACAAAGCGCAATGGGCGCTTCGGTCTGGGCCGGAAACCGGTCCCGAAGCGGATGCGACGGACCCTCAAGGCCATCAAGGCCGAGTTGCGTAGGCGCATGCATGACGACCCGGTGGTGACAGCACGGTGGCTTGCTCGGGTGCTTCGCGGATGGCTTGGCTATTACGCGGTGCCCACAAGCGGCCCGTCGCTGTCGCAATTCGTGTGGTCCCTGCGGCGGCTCTGGATGCGGACTATCCGCCGAAGGTCGCAGCGGGCACGCTACCCATGGGAACGTCTGGACGCCTTGCGCCGGGAGTACTGGCCCCCCGTGACCATCCTCCACCCGTGGCCGACGGAGCGATTTGCCGTCAACACTCAAGGCAGGAGCCGGATGCGTTAGCGCGCACGTCCGGATCTGTGCGGGGGGCGCCGGGCAACCGGCGCTCCTACCGCGAATCTGCTTCGCCGTCGTCCGCCCCGACCACTCCTCCAGCAGCGCGTCGAGCCGCGGCTGCACCCGTTCGAGGACCGGCTTCCGCCGCGGTTCACGCTCGACCCGCACCGGCTCGGGCAGCCTCAGGTAGCGCCGCACGGTGTTGCGGCTGATCCCCATCTCCCGGGCCGCCTGCCGCCGGCTCAGACCTTCGACCAGCACCTTGTGTCGCAACACGTGCACGTCTTCCACTCGGAGCATCCCTTCCCCCCAGTCTCCGCGGCCCCGTCGCCGGAGATGCTGGGACACGCCCCGCAATGGATCACCATCCGGGCGCTGATTGGATCACTATCCGAGGGCGCCGTGGCGCGACACTTGGTCCATGCTGAGCTGCTCGTGATGTCCGGGAGCGGAGCCTGTGCCGAGCTTCTATCCGCACTCTCCGTGGGCCGCGCATCGGGCCCGGTGCATGAAGGCACATCCTGCTTCCAGGGGGCGCTGCCAGCTGACCAACGTCCTCGATGGGACAAGCGAATCTTCGCAGTCGCCCGGTGGTTCGGCATCACGCGCAAGGCTTCGAACGCTTCGCTCCTGTCCGGGTTGCCGCTTTCCGCTCGGTCTCGGTCGTCGCTAGCGGTGCCGCCTGCGGCAGCCGCTCCCCGCTACGCGGCCTCCCGGACAGCGGCGTGGCGAAGCGGCTCGTAGACCTCGCCTGTCTTCCACAGCGCGAGCAGCAGCACCGCCAGCCGCCTCGCGACGGCCACGACCGCGCGCTTCTTCGCGTTGCCCGCCCCTGTTCCCGCGTAGCGCTCACCCCAGCGGCGCAGGTCGGTGTCGGGCCCGAAGGGGCCGAGGATGTAGTGCGCGGCCTGCACCAGCAGTCGCCGCAGGCCCGCGTCGCCGCTCTTGCTGATGCCGAGCTGCGGCGCGCGCTCTCCTGACTCGCGCTGCCGGGGCACGAGTCCGAGGTAGGCCCCCACCTCCCGGTTCTTCGGGAAGCGCCCTGGATCCTCGATCGTCAGCACGAACGTGAGCGCGGTGATCGGCCCCACGCCGCTGACCTGGCGCAGCGCCGCGGTCTCGGGGCGAGCCTCGCACAGTGCTTCGATCTCCCGGTCGGCCCGCGCGATGTGCGCGGTGAGCTCGCCGATCGCCTCCACCAGCGGCAGCAGCGCCGCCCGTAGCCCGTCAGGGATGTGCTCCGCCGTCTTGCGGTGGAAGGCCCGGGCCGTGCATGACGGCAGCGCGGCGCCGCAGGCCTTGACGGCCCCGCGCACGTGGTTGATGAGCAGCGTCCTGGAGCGCACGAGCGCGTCGCGGCCGCGCACCACAGCGAGGTCATACTGGCTCTGCTCGCTCCTGTGGCGGATCGGGGCGAGCAGCTCCGGGTCGAAGCGCCCCAGCCGCGCCAGCCACGCGGCGTCGAGGCGGTCGGTCTTGCGCTGGCTGCGGGCGATCAGCGCGACCTGGCGGGGGTTGGCGACAATGACCTCGTGGCCGAGGTCCGCCATGACGCGGCTCAGCCACGGCGAGCGCGGCCCCGCCTCGAGCACGACCCGCGCCGGGGGGAGGCCGGTCAGCGCTGCGCCCAGCGCCGCCGCCGTGGTGCGGACGCGCCGCTCGCGTATCACCTCCCCGCCGGCGCCGAGGGCGTGGATGTGTGTGTAGCGGTCGCCCACGTCGAGGCCGATGGTGACCCCTGACCCTTCCCTGCCCTCAATGCTCCGCGTCGTTGCGATATCCTGCTGCATGGCCGGTCTCCTACCTCGTCAAGGCTCCGCAGAGCCGCTACTGGCCCAATCGAGGCCGCTGTTTCGGGGACGAGTATCCCCCTGAGGAGGAGACCGGCCCTCATGCCAATCTGACCAGTTAGCTACTGACAGAATCGCTGACCGTCGACAGACCTGACCCCCTGAAACGGGACCGCTGTTGATGAGAGTCCTTGGGCCCGCGAAGGTGGGCGGAGGAGGACATCGCGGTGAAACGACGCAGGCACACGCCTGAGCAGATCGTGCGCAAGCTGCGGGAAGTGGAGCGGCTGCCCGGCGCAGGGCAGACGATCGCCGAGGCGGCGAAGCAGGTCGAGATCTCGAGGCAGACCTACCACCGCTGGCGCAACCAGTACGCCGGGATGAAGGCCGACGACGCCAAGCGGCTGCGCGAGCTGGAGCGCGAGAACGCGCGGCTGAAGCGGATCGTCGCCGACAAGGAACTCGAGATCGACGCGCTCAGGACGGAGTTGCACGCCTTCTCGCGTGGCCACTCCCGCTGGGGTTACCGCCGGGCCTGGGCGACCTTGCGCGAGGAGGGCTGGGGCGTGAATCGCAAGCGGGTGCAACGGCTCTGGCGTGAGGAGGGGCTGCGCGTCCCGCTGAAGCGACGCAAGCGTCAGCGCCTGGGGGATTCGGCTCAGCCCGCCAGGCGGCTGCGTGCTGAGCGGCCGAACCACGTCTGGGCGCTGGACTTCCAGTTCGACCAGACCGCGGACGGGCGGGTCCTGAAGCTGCTCAACATCGTCGACGAGCACACGCGGGAGGCGCTGGCGATGGTGGCCGCCAGGCGCATCAACGCCGACGCCACCGCCGCGGCGCTCGACCGGATCGTCGCCGGGCGCGGAACGGCGCCGGGGTACATCCGCTGCGACAACGGGCCCGAGCTCACGGCCAACGCCCTCCGCGCCTGGTGCCGGTTCAGCGGCACGGGCAGCAGCTACATCGAGCCTGGCGCGCCGTGGGAGAACCCCTACGTGGAGTCGTTCAACGGCCGGCTGCGCGACGAGTTCCTGGCCGTCGAGCAGTTCGACAGCCTGCTCGAGGCGCAGGTGCTGATCGAGGACTAGGCGGATCGAGTACAACACGAAGCGCCCGCACAGCAGCTTGGGCTGGCTCGCCCCGGCTGCCTACGCCGAGCGCTGGGAGGCTCAGCAACACGCTGGACTCTGATAGGCGGTGGACTCGCAAGGGGGGTCCGGTCACAGCGCCTCGGTGCCGAGCTCCGCCAGTTCGAGCGGGACGTCATGATTAGCGTTGGCGCGCTCGTGCTCTCACTCGCCAGCATCGCCCTCGGTGGGCTCGCCATTGCCGTAGCGGTCACCCTTCGCGCCATCTAGCGATCGGGGAGGGGCTCGAGTGGCCGCGACCGTGTCTCCGCTGGCACGATGACCACGGCCGCGTCCTGATCGACCGGTAAGGTTCTGGCACTGGCGGGCCAATCGACATCAGCCAGCACTGCTACCACTTTGCCGAGTGTGGCCACCATCACCGGTACACCAGCCTGTAGCCGACCCTGGTACATGATGAGGTGCTTGGGGATGAGGCGCCGGGTGGCCGCGTTCACCATCAAGCCGAGGCCGTCCAGGGTGTAGGCGCACCGGCAGCCGGCGCGAATCGGAACCGCGGCTGATGCACGCGGCGAATCGACGGGACCACGTGGTGAACAGGAACCCGGGACGCCCTCGCACGGCCGTGGCCGGTACGGCCTAGCGCTGGTAGTCGGTGTGTCCGCGGCTCGCGGTCGGGCCAGTCTGGCCCTGGTACTTCGAGCGCAACTCGGGCGAGCCGTAGGGCCGCTCGGAGGGGGTCGTCAGTTCGAGGAACGAGAGCTGGCCGATCTTCATGGCGTAGTAGAGGCGGATCGGCAAGTTCGCGACGTTCGAGAGTTCCATTGTCAGGTGGCCGTCCCAGCCCGGGTCGACGTAGCCGGCCGTCGCGTGCACGAGCAGGCCGAGTCGCCCCAGCGAGGACTTGCCCTCGACCCGCGCGACGAGGTCCGGGCCGAGACTCACGCGCTCCAGCGTAGAGCCGAGGACGAACTCGCCAGGGTGCAGCACGAACGGCTCGTCATCCTCGACGGTCTCGACCTCGGTCAGACCCTCGACGGGCTGGCGCACGTCGATGTAGGAGTCGCGGTGGTTGCGGAACACGCGGAACTGGCGGTCGAGCCGGATGTCCACGGAGGCGGGTTGCAGCGCGTCCCCGGCGATCGGATCGATGACGAGCCTGCCCGAGGTGAGCGCTTCACGGATCGATCGGTCGGAGAGAACCACGGGTCGTGCCTCGGAACTGGGGAGTGCGCAAATGGTACCGCGCGCACCCCGGCGCGAACAGGTGCCCTGCGAGGCGCGCTTGGTGGACGATACTGGACAAAATGAAGAACTGGCGTTCTGCCGTTCCGCTGTTGGTGTAGGTTGCGCGTCGTTCGCCCCGAGGGCCGCTCGCGTCTAAAACACCGACCGTTGTTGTGACGGAGGGTCCGTGGCGGTCTCGAAGATGATGTCGTTCACGGCAGAGAACGGAAGAGCGCCAGCCTCGAACTCTTGGATCAATGCCTGAACCTCGTCCGGTGTATGGACTCCGAACGCGGTCACGAGGCCGCAAAGCCGCATCTCTCGCCCGCAAGCGCAAGAACCTGTCGTAAGGCGCCCTCAGCACAGGAGCGGAGGGACGCGAGGAAGTGAAGGAATCGGAGTTCCCTCAGGTAGTGGTAGTACTCGCTCACGGCGCGATGCGGACCCAGGTAGAGCTCCCGAGCCGTCCATCCGATGGGAAGTGCAGCTTGAGCTAGGCGGAGTTGCCGGGTACGGGATGCTTCGTCCGCGTCGTAGGGTGGGGCGCCACGCTGGCCATCGGTCCATTGCTCCATTACCAGGGCGGCGTCAGATCGAATCCGATCTCTTCTAGCAGGCTGCTGAAAAGGGGCGGTCGTCTGGCAGGATGGAGCTGGCGGCGGGGGCGTAGCCTGGAGGCTGCCCCATGCGCGGTGACGCCGAGCGTCAGGCCAACATCATGCTCGCGGTCACGCCGGACTCCTTCATCCCGGACGACCACCCGATCCGCCGCATCAAACCGATCGTCGATTCCGCCTTGCAGCAGCTCTCGGGGCTGTGCGGCACGATGTACTCAACGAGCGGGCGGCCCTCGATCCCGCCCGAGCATCTGCTCAAGGCGAGTCTGCTGACCGCGCTCTACTCGATCCGCAGCGAGCGCCAGTTCTGCGAGCGGCTGCGCTACGACCTGCTGTTCAAGTGGTTCCTCGACCTCAACATCTCAGACGAGCCGTTCGACGCCTCGACCTTCTCCAAGAACCGCGAGCGCCTGCTCGCCGCCGATGTCGCACACGCCTTCTTCGCCGAGGTGGTGGCCGCGGCAAAGCGGCGCCGGCTGCTCTCCGCCGACCACTTCACGGTGGACGGGACGCTGCTGGAGGCCTGGGCCTCGCTCAAGAGCTAGCTGTAGTTCCCACGAAGGTTGTTGCAGGTGAGGGGCCCCGCCTGCTGCTGTGTGTGTAGCAAGCACCAGTAGCAGGGGAGGAGCCTCTCGTGGCACATCGTAACGCGCGTCTGACGCCGGTCACCCGGCTGGAGATGGTTCTGGAGGTGGAGGCCGGCTGGTCCCAGGCGGAGGTTGCCCGCCGCTTCCGGGTCTCCCGTCCGACGGTCGCGAAGTGGGTGCGCCGCTACCGTGAGGCGGGAGTGGCCGGGCTCGAGGACCGCAGCCCGGCTCCGCACCACCACCCGCGGCGCACCGCACCCGAGTTGGAGCAACGCATCTGCGCCGTGCGCCGCAGCGCGGGCTTCGGGCCGCATCGCATCGCCTGGGCGCTCGGGCTCGCCCGCTCCACCGTCTACGCCGTGCTCAGGCGCTTTGGCCTCAACCGCCTCGACCAGCTGCATCGCGTGACCAGGAAGAAGCTGCGCTACGAGCACCCCGCACCCGGCGACCTGCTGCACCTGGACGTGAAGAAACTGGCGCGCATCCCCGACGGCGGCGGACATCGCGTCCACGGGCCTCCAGCGAGACCCCGCGCGCCCGCGGCTCAGGCCTCGACTACCTGCACGTCGCCGTGGACGACCACAGCCGCTACGCCTACGCCGAGGCCCTGCCCGACGAGCGCGGAGCGAGCTGCGCCGCCTTCCTGCAGCGCGCGCTGCCCACTTCCGCGCCCGCGGGGTTTGCGTGCGCCGAGTGCTCACCGACAACGCCAAGGCCTACACCGTGGCCCGCAGCTTCCGCGCCGCAGCCGACGCTGCGAATGTGCGTCTGCTGCACACGCGGCCCTACCACCCGCAGACCAACGGGAAGGCGGAGCGCTTCATCCAGACCCTGCAGAACGAGTGGGCCTACGCCCGCCCGTACCGCTCCAACGCCGAACGCCTGCACCAGCTCCCGCGCTGGCTCTACCGCTACAATGCTCGCCGACCGCACGGCGGCATCGGCGGGGCTGTCCCCGCCTCACGCCTGTAAACAACGTCCCTGGGAACTACAGCTAGCGCCCGCGCGACGAGCAGGAGCCACCCCCGGGCGGGCGCAACCCGGATGTGGACTTCCGGGGGCGGCGGCGCAGCCGTGATACGCATAGTTCCGGCACGGACCCGGAGGCGCGGCTGTACACAAAGGGGTCGGGGCAGACAGCGAAACTGAGCTACCTGGGCCATCTGCTGACCGAGAACCGTCACGGTCTGGTGCTGGATGTGGAGCTGACCGAGGCGAACGGGTACGCCGAGCGCGAGGCGGCGGTCACGATGCTGGAGCGCAGCGTGAGCGGCTGCGCGACTCTGGGCGCCGACCGCGGCTACGACACGCGCGACTTCGTGGCGGAACTGCGCGCGCGCGGCGTCACGCCGCACGTGGCGCAGCACGACCGCCGCCGTCGCAGCGCCGTGGACGGGCGCACCACGCGACATCGCGGCTACAGGCAGAGCCAGAAGCGACGCAAGATCGTGGAGCAGGTCTTCGGCTGGATGAAGACCGTGGGCGGCGGTCGCAAGCTGCGTTTCGTGGGTCGCGAGCGCAACCGCGGCTGGCTGGAGCTCACCGCCGCCGCCTACAACCTGGTGCGCATGGCCACGCTTGAGACCGCCGCGACGCACATCAGGGACCGCGATAAGCTGGCACAGTCCGTCGCGGATGTGAAGCGGCCAAGCTGCATCGTGAACGTGTTGGCGTTGGAGAACGCGCAGCTCAAGGAGCGCCTCAGCAAACCCAATCCTCGCGTGACCCCGATCAGCCGCCAGGAGCGTTTCCGTAACGGCGGGAACTGAGCGGCTTCGGGCCCCTGTCGCCACGAGTCAGTGGCAGCACACTCTGATGTGGAGTGACGGTCGTCAATCAGTACCGGCGGTGGTCGTGACAGCTTGACCGACGTTGCCCGCCCGAGCCCTTCAGCACAGCGACAGATCCGCCGCCGACACGTCGACCCTGAATACAAAGCCGGGTTCTGCGACCCGGGCTTCGGCTATGGAGCGGGCCTGCGCGGCACCCAGGCGGTGTTCGAGGTGCGTGCGCACGATGTGCCGTTCATGCTCGAGGATGGACAGCCGATCGCGCGCCTCGCCTTCGAGCGGATGGCCGAGCCGCCCGCCGTCCTCTACGGCAGCGGCGAGCCGGGTTCGCACTTCCAGCGGCAGGGCGTGCAGCTCAGCCGCCAGTTCAAGGCGCCCGAGGCGAGCATCCGCTTCCAGATGACCAGCGGCCGCTGACGCGGCCCTCGAACCCACCTCCCCGACACGGCCGCCCTCCCAGCCCGTATCCTTGTCGGGCGGCGGTCTGAGCGCACAGCGGCCTTCGTCGCGCAGCCGACCGAACCGCGGAGGGGGAACACATCCCGAGGAAGCGCACTCGCAACGGCCGCACCGGCGGATCCGAGGGCACGGGCAGGAACGGACGCGGACACGCGACCGCGCCGGTGCAGGAGCGCGCCTTCCTCGTGGGCCTGGACTACAAGCGCCGGCCGCTGATGCCGCCTCGGGAATCGCTCCGCGAGCTGGCGCGGCTCGCGCGCACCGCGGGCGCGACAGTCGTGGGGCAGGCGCTGCAGCGGCGCGCGCGTCCCGACCCGGCGACCTGGATCGGCGCGGGCAAGCTCGAGGAGATCCAGGCCGCACGGGAGACCACCGGCTACTCGCTCGTGATCTTCGACGAGCAGCTTTCGCCCGCGCAGCAGCTGCGCCTCGAATCGGCGCTCGAAGTCAAGGTGCTGGACCGCAGCGCGCTGATCCTCGACATCTTCGCGAGCCGCGCGCGCACCCGCGAGGCGTCGCTGCAGGTGGAGCTGGCGCAGCACGAGTACCTGCTGCCGCGGCTGCGCGGGCAGTGGCAGCACCTCGAACGCACCGAGGGCGCAATCGGCGCGCGCGGACCGGGCGAGACCCAGCTCGAGACGGACCGCCGGCTGATCGGCCTACGCATCAGCCATCTCAAGCGCTCGATCGAGGACATCCGCAAGCAACGCGCGTTGCACCGCCGCCGCCGCGAGCGCGACGGCGTACCGGTCGTCGCGCTCGTCGGCTACACCAACGCCGGCAAGTCCTCGCTGCTGCAGGCGCTCGCGGGCGCCGAGGCGTTCACCGCCGACGCGCCCTTCGCGACGCTCGATCCGCTGACGCGGCGCGTCGGCGCGCCGGGCGGGGAGGCCTTCCTGCTGACGGACACCGTGGGCTTCATCCAGAAGCTCCCGACGCAGCTCATCTCCGCCTTTCGCGCCACGCTCGAGGAACTGGAGTCCGCCGACCTGCTGCTGCACGTCGTCGACGCGAGTTCGCCGGCGGCGGCCGCGCAGGGCGAGACCGTGCTCGACACGCTCGCCAGCCTCGAGCTGACCGGGCGGCCGGTGCTGACCGTGCTCAACAAGGCCGACGAACTGGAGCTGCCCGACGGCTCGCTGCCGGGCGGCGAGTCCGACCTCGCGCGCCTCGATGGCGAGAACCCGGCGCACGAGTCCGCGCTGGCGCACAAGGACCTGCCACACGCCGGGACGCTCGTCGTCTCGGCGCTGCGCGGCTGGGGCATCGACGCGCTGCGCGAGCGCCTGGTGCTCGACCTCTTCGGCGAGCGCCCGCCCGCGATGGCGCTGGCCGCGTCTCGCTGATCGCGGGTTCCGGAACCCCAGTGGCGGCTACGGCGTTATCCTCACAGCGGGCCGCTCGCGTAGCGGACGTACGCGGCTCACGCGCAACAGGAGCACGATGGCCGACACAGCCAGACCGTCTGAGGCACGCGAACCGCAGCGCTACGACGGCCGTGACAGCTTCGGGGGTTACCTCGACGACTTCGTGCCGGGCGACGAGTTCGCCCACTGGCCGGGCCGCACGATCACCGAGTACGACAACACGCTCTTTACTGCGCTGACGATGAACCAGCACCCCCTGCACAGCGACGCGGCCTACGCCGAGGGCACGCAGCACGGGCAGCGTCTCGTCGTCGGGACACTCGTCTTCAGCCTCGTTGTCGGCATGACCGTGCGCGACATCTCCGGCCGCGCGATCGCGAACCTGCAGTACGACGAGGTGCGACACCTCGGCCCGACGTTCCACGGCGACACGATCTACGCGCGCTCGACCGTGCTCGACGTGCGGCCCAGCGAGCGCCGGCCCGACCACGGCGTCCTGGAGGTGGAGACGATCGCCGAGAACCAGCGTGGCGAGCCGGTGCTCTCCTTCCGCCGCTCCCTGCTGCTGCCCCGCCGCCCTCCGGAGGGGGACGCGGCGTGAGCGCGGACCAGGCGCCGGGACGGCCGCTCGAGGGGCTGCGCGTGATCGCGGTCTCGCAGTACGGGGCCGGGCCGTTCGCGACGCTGCACCTCGCGGACCTCGGGGCGGACGTGATCAAGATCGAGGATCCCGCCGCCGGCGGCGACATGGGGCGCTACGTACCGCCCTACGCCGAGGCGCAGGACAGCCTCTTCTTCCAGGCACTCAACCGCGGCAAGCGCAGCCTCGCGCTGGACCTGCGATCGCCCGAGGGCGCCGCGGTGCTCGGTGACCTCGTCGAGGTCTCGGACGCGCTGTTCTGCAACCTGCGCGGCGATGGCCCGGCGCGGCTGGGGCTCACCTACGAGCAGCTACGGCACCGCAACCCGCGCATCGTCTGCTGCTCGCTGAGCGGCTACGGGGCGAGCGGATCGCGGGCGAGCGAGCCGGCCTTCGACTACCTGATCCAGGCCGAACTCGGCTACATGGCGATCACCGGCGAGCCGGGCAGCCCGCCGACGCGATCGGGCGTCTCCGTCGTCGACTGGTCGGCGGGCTACGCGGCGGCGTTCGCGCTCCTCGCCGGGGTGCAGCAGGCGCAGCGCACGGGCCGGGGCGCCGACATCGATCTCTCGCTCTACGAGATTGGCCTGGGGATGCTGAACTACGTGGCGTCCTGGCACCTCACGCGCGGCTACCAGCCGGAGCGGCTGCCGGGCTCGGCGCACCCCAGCCTCGTGCCCTCGCAGGTGTTCGCGACAGCGGACGGGCACATCTTCGTGATGTGCAACAAGGAGTCCTTCTACGGCGCGCTCTGCGAGGTGATCGAGCGCCCCGACCTCGCCACCGACTCGCGCTTCGCGAACGCCGCCGCCCGCCTCGATCACCGCGAGACGCTCGTCGCGCTGCTCGCCGAGGTATTCGAGCAGCGCCCGACCGAGGCCTGGATGGAGGCGCTGCGCGGCATCGTGCCCGTCGCCGTGCCGCGCGAGCTGCCGGAGGCGCTCGCCGACGACTTCCTGCGCGAGCGCGGGGGCATCGTCGAGGTCGAGCACGACAGCTTCGGGACCCTGCAGCAGATCGCGACGCCGTTCCGCTTCGTGGGCGACGAGCCTGACTACCGGCAGGCCCCGGCGCTCGGCGAGGACAGCGACGAGGTGCTCTCCACGGTCCTCGGCTACGATGCGGCGCGCATCGCCGCCCTGCGCGAGGGCGGCGTCGTCGCCGGACCGGAGAGGACGCCCGCCGGATGACCGTGACGCCCTCGACCGACGAGGCACGCGACCTGCTGGTCGCGAATCTGCGCGACTGGGTGCGGCGGCGCGTGCTGCCCGTCGCCCGCGAGTACGAGCTGCGCGACGAGTACCCGGCCGAGCTCGTGCAGGACCTGCGCGATATGGGGCTGTTCGGCGCCGTCCTCGATCCGGAGAACGGCGGGGCCGGCCTGAGCTACGAGACCTACGTCGCCGCCGTCGAGGAGGTCTCGCGCGGCTGGATGACGCTCGCCGGAGTCTTCAACTCGCACCTGATCCTCGCCCACATCATCGAGCGCTTCGGGACCGACGATCAGCGGACGCGCTTCCTGCCCGGCCTCGCCTCCGGCGAGGCGCAGGGCGCGCTCGCGCTGACCGAGCCGGGCGCGGGCAGCGACGTGCAGGCGATCGCGACGACGGCGCGCCGCGACGGCGACGTCTACGTGATCAACGGCCAGAAGCAGTTCATTACCAACGGCCGGCGCGCCCGCTACGTCGCCGTCCTCGCCAAGACGGACCCGGCCGCCCAGCCGCCGCATCGAGGGATGGCGGTCCTCGTCGTCGAGCGCGGCACGCCGGGCTTCAGTGTCGGCCGCGACTTCCAGAAGCTCGGCTACCGCGGCATAGAGACATCGGAACTGTTCTTCGAGGACTGCGCCGTGCCTGCCGACAATCTCGTCGGCGGCGAGGGGCGCGGCTTCCAGCAGGTGATGGCCGGCCTCGAACTGGGCCGCCTCAACGTCGCCTCGCGCGGCGTCGGGCTGGCGCGTGCGGCCTACGAGGACGCGCTCGCCTACGCACAGCAGCGCCACAGCTTCGGCGTGCCGATCGCCGAGCACCAGGCGATCCAGATCAAGCTCGCCGACATGTCCGTCGCGATCGAGGCCGCACGGCTGCTCACGCAGCGGGCGGCGCGACTGAAGGACGCCGGGCAGCGTGTCGACCTCGAGGCCGGCCAGGCCAAGCTCTTCGCCACGGAGGCGGCGCAGATGTGCGCGCTCGAAGGAATGCGCATCCACGGCGGCGCCGGCTACATGCAGGACCTGCCGGTCGAGCGCTACCTCCGCGACGCGCCGCTGCTGATCGTCGGCGAGGGCACGAACGAGGTGCAGCGCCTGGTAATCGCGCGCCGCCTGCTCGAGCAGGCGCGAGGCGAGGGGTAGCGCCGCGATGACGGACGGGAGCCGCGCGTGAGTCCCGCCACCAACTACGCCCGGCTCAGCTACGGATTGAAGCTCTACACCGACTCGCTCCGCCGCTACATCGAGCGGCGCGTCCGCGAGGACTGGTGGGAGGAGTACGTCCGCACGAGCCTCCCCGCCGAGCAGATCGCGGTCCTCGATCGCGAACGCAGGCAGTACGCGGACGACGCCGACGAGGCGCGCGAGGGCGTGCTCCCGAAGAGCGGCGTCGAGTTCCTTGATGCGCGCCACTTCGCCGCGATCTTCAGCGAGCGCTTCCGCGCCGGCGAGGAGATCACGCAGCTGATGCGCCAGGTGCAGGAAGCGCATCGGCGCTGGGCCGATCCTCCGGAAGGCGACTACCCGGCCGGGGAGGTCGACCAGGCGCTCGATGCGATGCACGAGACGCTGGCCTACTACCAACTGCCGGCGGCCGCGGAGATCGAGGCGCTGCGCGAGGGGGGCGACGTCCCGGAGAGCGCCTACGCACGCCTCAGCGACGAGCTGAAGCGATACAGCGAGGGGATGCGCCGCGTCTTCCTCGACTGGGCCGAGCGCGAATCGCCAGCCGTGTGGTGGGAGCAGCGCACCGGCGAGCAGCGGCGCGCGGCCCTCGAGCGCTACGTCGGAGACATCTCGCACCTGACCAGCGAGGAGCTCATCGGGCTGCTCGGCCCTGCTGACATGACGGCGATCGTGCTGGATAACTGCAACCTCAGCGGCCAGGAACGCTGGCTGCTGCGTACGGTGTTCAGGGTGCGACGCAACTGGGCGCACCCCGCGAGTGGCGAGTTCCCGGATTCCTACGTCGCGGAAGCCTCCGAGTGGATGCACGAGGCCCTCGACACGGTTGCGGACGCGATCGACGAGCTGCTGGAGCCCGCCCCGGACTCCGAGGCAGCGATGGACGCGCCCGCGGAGCAAGAGCCCGCGCGGGAGGAACGACAAAGCCGCACGGCCAGTGTGGGCGACTACCTCACGTGCGGAGTCGTCGTCGCATTCGTTGCTGCGATGACGATCGCCGTGATCCTCGTCGGCCTCGCGCTGTTCGGCGTGCGGACGTGGCCGGTGGACCGGGCGCTCGACGCCTCGGGCGCTGCCGCCGGAGCCGTCGGCGACTTCGTGGACGGCATCACCGGCACCGCGCCGCCGGAAGCGACCGCGACGCCGGTGGCCACCGCGACAGGCACACCCACGCCTCGCACACCGACGGCGACTCCCTCGCCGACGCCTGTCGCAACGCCGACCCCCATTCGCACGCCTACGCCCACGCCGACGCCCACGCCCACCTCGACGCCGACCGGGACGGCGGAGCCCTCCCTCTCGCTCGAGCGGGCGATTGGGAACACTGACGGCGACGGCGTCTCTATCCGCGACGACTGCGAGGACGGCGCACGCATCTCCGTCGCCGGCGGGGGCTGGCAGGAAGGCTTGAAGATCGAGGTCATCGAGATTGGAAGCGGGCGTTGCGAGGGGTGGTTGCTCGCCCAGGCGGACGATGTCGCCTCGTGGGTCCGCGAGGAGTACGTGGTCGATCGCGAGCAGTAGCCGGGCTCTTAGCGCCTCGGCGGCGGCCGCAGGGCGTAGATCTCCGGCTCACGCAGCCACTCCCGGTCCGCGAAGTAGGCGTGCAGCGCCCGCGCCGCCTCGCCGAGGACGGAGTCGGCGACGGCGGGCGAACGGCTGTCGAGCCACGGCCCGATGCGGCGTCCCAGCGCGGTCTGGCGCGCTGCGGCGTCCAGCCAGTCCGCCGTCGGATGCGCGCCCTCCTCCAGGATGCAGGCCAGCCGCGTGAGCGCGCTTGCCGCCTCGCCGGCGGCGATCGCTACGGTTGCGCCGCCGGGCGCGTCGGCGGAGGCGGCATGCGCGCCGTGCAGCGCCTCCAGTGCACGCCCGGCCTGCAGGTAGAGCGGGCGCGTCAGACGCTCCAGCGCGTCTTCCGGGAAGCGCCGGGCAATCGCAGTGAGGCGCTCCCCGCGTCCGCTTGGATCGTGCAGCGCGGTGGCGTGGCGGAACTCCCAGCGGACCTCCAGCGCGCGGCGCGAGACGCCCTCGAGCAGCGTCTCGACGCCGTCCGTGGTGGCGACGGTGGTCTCGATCTCCTGTTCGCGGATGCGTCGCAAGCGGTGGCGCAGCAGCGGCTCGCGCCACTCGTCGTCAAAGTCGCGCGCATCGGCCGCATCGAGGATGAGCCAGAGCCGCTGGGGGATCGCCGGCACGCCCTCGGGCGGGTCCACGGCGAGCAGGGTGAGCGCGTAGGGCCGATCGAGCCAGGGCGGCCCCGCGAGCAGCGCGCGGACGCGCGCCGCCATCGGCAGGGCGGGCTCGACGCCCTCGGGCGCCGCGCCCTCGTCGACGCCCTCGGGCGCCGCGCCCTCGTCGGCGCGCTCGCTCACGAAGCGCCCGCCAGCCGGACCGCGAGGCGGGCCACGCGCCGCCCGAGGGCGCGTGCTTGCTCGCGGTCGTGGTCCGTGACGGCGCCCGCGGCGGTCGCACCGTAGTAGGAACCGGATTGGCGCATGCGCTCACTCCAGGGGAGGCCCACGAAGATCATGCCGTTCCCGACCAGCAGGTGCATCAACTGCAGCAGTGTCGCCTCCAGCCCGCCGTGCGGCGACCAGCCGGCGGCGAACGCCCCGCCGGGCTTGCCCGCCAGCTCGCCCGACTCCCAGAGGTCGCCAGACTGATCGAGCCAGAGCTTCAGCTCGCCCGTCACGCCCGTCCAGTTCGGGGATCCGAGGATTAACGCGTCGCAATCGAGCAACTCGGACGGGTCGGCGTAGCCGATGCGCAGGCTGCGCAGCTCCGCGCCCTCGACGCCGCGGACGCCCTCGCCGACGGCGTCCGCGAGCTGCTGCACGAGGCCGGCGCGGCTGTCGTAGACGAGCAGGATTCGCGTCATCGTGCGCGCCGGGCCGCCGCCATCAGTCCGCGGTCGATTGTTCGCTGACGACCCGGCGGATGCGCGTCACGCGCTCGTCGACGAGCGCGTCCGGGCCGTCCTCGCCGGCCGGGTCGAGGGCGGAGCGCAGCCAGCCGATCAGCACGGCTGCGCCGCCGTAGGCGATGAACCACTCGCAGCCCTGCAGCAGCGCCAGCGCCCCGGCGTGGCCGTTCTGGCGGTGCCGGAACGTGCCCCAGGCGACGCCCGCGACAAACGCGGCGGCGGCGAGGCCGAACTGCTGCTTCTCGCTCATGCGCCCTCCATGCGACTGGCCTGCGGTCATCGTACGGCCCGTGTGGGAGCGGGTACAGCAAGCGGGCTGCCCTCGCTGCGCTCGCGGTGGCTCGTTTCGCGATGGCGTACTGCCCACTTCCGCCACCTTGCGGTATGCTGCGCGGCGGCGTGCATTCGCTCGCCAGCGCAGGAGGGATACGCATTTGCAGGCGTTAAAGGTGGTCCGGCCTACCACCATCCAGGAGGCCATCGAACAACTGAACGAGGGAGGCGACAGCGCCCGTCCGCTCGCGGGTGGGACCGACGTGATCGTCATCGCCCGGGCGCGTGTCCGGAACATCGACGTACTGGTCGACATCAAGCAGATTCCGGAGTTGATGGCGATCGAGTGGGATCCGGGTACGGGCCTCACGATCGGCGCGGCGACGCCGTGCTACGAGATCTACGGCAACGCCGACATCGTGGCGAACTACCCGGCGATTATCGACTGCGCGACGCTGATCGGCGGGACGGGGATCCAGGGTCGCGCCAGCTTCGGCGGGAACCTCTGCAACTCCTCGCCGTCGGGCGACACGATCCCGCCGCAGATCGTGCTCGAGGCCGTGGCGAACATCGCCGGCCCGAACGGAGAGCGCTCCGTGGCGGTCGAGGATTTCTGCACCGGGCCGGGCCGCAACGTGCTGGAGCAGGGCGAGTTCGTGGTCTCGATCTTTTTCCCGGCGCCGGACGCCAACGGCGGCGCGCGCTTTCTGCGCTTCATCCCGCGCAACGAGATGGACATCGCGGTCTGCAACGCCGCCTCGGCGGTGAAGCTGGACGGCGACACCGTGCGCTGGGCGCGCGTTTCGATCGGGGCCGTGGCGCCGATTCCGTTGCTCGTGGACGGCGCAGCCGAGGCGCTCGTTGGGAAGGTGCTCACGGATGAGACGATCGAGGCCGCCGCTGAAGCCGCCAAGGCCGCCGCGACGCCGATCGACGACATGCGGGGCTCGATCAAGCAGCGCAAGCACCTCTCCGCGGTGCTGACCAGGCGGACGCTGCAGCAGGCAGCGCGGCGCGCGCGCGGCGAGGACATCCCGTCGGTGGGAGGACACTAACGTGACGGATCGCATGATCGTTTCGGCCACCATCAACGGCGAGCCGCTTGAGTTCCTCGCCGACCAGCGTGACAGCCTCCTGGAGGCGCTGCGCGAGCGCATCGGCCTGACCGGCACGAAGGAGGGCTGCAACGACGGTAACTGCGGCGCCTGCTCCGTGATCATGGACGGCCGCCTCGTCAACTCCTGCCTGGTCATGGCAGCCGAAGTCGAGGGCGCCGACGTCACCACCGTCGAGGGCCTGGCCACCGAGGACGGGCTGATTCCGCTGCAGCAGGTCTTCCTGGAGGAGGCGGCGCTGCAGTGCGGGATCTGCACCCCCGGCTTCCTCATCGCCTCGAAGGCGCTGCTCGACTCCAACCCGAGCCCGACGGAGTACGAGGCCCGCTACTGGCTGGCCGGCAACCTCTGCCGCTGCACGGGCTACGACAAGATCATTCGCGCGGTCCTCAAGGCCGCCGAGGCGTAGCGCCTCCCGGAGCGCAGGCGCCCGCAAGGCAGGCACTCAGAGAGCAGGCAGGAGAACCACATGGTCGCCACTGAGAAGCCCGGTAACTATCAGGTCGTCGGCACCCGCCCAATCCGCCACGACGGGACGGACAAGGTCACCGGTCGTGCGGGGTACGGCGGCGACTACCAGGCAGCGGGGATGCTGTTCGGCCGCGTGCTGCGCAGCCCCCACGCCCACGCCCGCATCAAGAGCATCGACACCTCGAAGGCGGAGGCCCTCGAGGGCGTGCGCGGCGTCATCACCAACGCCGACTTCCCTCAGCCCGACGACTCACGGGTCGACATCGGCGAGGGCGCGACGACCAGCGCCCGCTGGATGCTCGACAACGTGCTCGCCGGCGAGAAGGTGCTCTACAGCGGCCACGCCGTCGCCGCCGTCGCCGCCACGGACCCGCACATCGCCGAGGACGCGCTCGGCCTGATCGAGGTCGAGTACGAGGTCCTCGAGCCGGTGCTGGACGTGCGCGAGGCGATGGACGAGAACGCGCCGGTGCTGCACGAGTTCCTCCGCACGGAGGAGATCGCCAGCGCCTTCATGCCCGGCAGCATGGTCGGGACGAAGCCGACCAACGTCGCCAAGCGCCTCGAGTTCAAGGCCGGCGACACCGACGCCGGCTTCGAAGAGGCCGACGTGATCGTCGATCGCGACTTCACGACCACGATGGCGCACCAGGGCTACATCGAGCCGCACAACGGCAGTGCCTACTACAACAAGGACGGGCACATCACGATCTGGAGCTCCACGCAGGGCCTCTTCGGCGTGCGTGACATGACGGCCGGCCTGCTCCAGGTGCCTGTCTCGCAGGTGACCTGCGAGCCGGTGGAGATCGGCGGCGGCTTCGGCGGCAAGATCGGCATCTACCTGGAGCCGCTCGCGGCCCTGCTTTCCAAGAAGACGGGCAAGCCCGTCAAGTTCACGATGACCCGCGAGGCGGTGCTGCAAGCAACCGGCCCCACCTCCGGGACGTACATGCGGGTGAAGATCGGCGCGAAGAACGACGGCACGATCGTCTCCGCCTATTGCTACCTCGTGTTCGAGGCCGGGGCCTTCCCGGGCTCGCCGATGGGGGCGGGCGCGATGTGCGCCCTCGCGCCGTACCAGATCGCGAACGCCCACGTCGAGGGCTACGACGTCGTCCTCAACAAGCCGAAGGTGGCGGCCTACCGCGCCCCCGGCGCGCCGGCCACCGAGTACGCCGTCGAGTCCGTGGTCGACGAGATCGCCCAGCAGCTTGAGATGGACCCGATGGACCTCCGCCTCAAGAACGCCGCGGTCGAGGGATCGCGGCGCGCCGACGGCGCCGTCTTCGGCGTGATCGGCAACACCGAAGTGATGGAAGCGGTCAAGAGCAGCGACCACTACCGCTCCGAGTTGCAGGGCGAGAACCGCGGCCGCGGCGTGGCCATGGGCTTCTGGTTCAACGTCGGCATGGAGTCCAGCGCCTACGCCAGCGTGCAGGCCGACGGCACCGTCAGCCTCTCGCTCGGATCGACGGACATCGGCGGCACGCGCGCCTCGATCGCGATGCAGCTCGCCGAGACGCTCGGCATCGCCGCCGAGGACGTGAAGCCGCAGGTGGTGGACACGGACTCGGTCGGCTACACGATGGTCACCGGCGGCAGCCGCACGACCTTCGCGGGCGGCTGGGCCGCCTACGAGTCGGGGATGGATATTCGCCGCCAGATGGAGGAGCGCGCCACCGCGATCTGGGACGTGGACCGCGACCAGGTCTCCTACAGCGACGGCGGCGTCCACGGCCCCGCCGACGATGACGGGAACGAGCGCTCGATGACGTTCAAGGAGCTGGCGGGCCAGCTCGCCGGCAGCGGCGGGATGATTCAGGGCCGCGCGGACGTGAACAGCATGGAGGCCGGACCGGCCTTCGCCGGGCACATCGTCGACATCGAGGTGGACCCGGAGACCGGGAAGGTCGACATCCTGCGCTACACGGCCGTCCAGGACGCCGGCACCGCGATCCACCCCTCGTACGTCGAGGGCCAGATCCAGGGCGGCGTCGCCCAGGGCGTCGGCATGGCGCTGACGGAGGAGTACTTCTACGCCGCCGACGGCCGGCTGCTGAACTCGAGCCTGCTCGACTACCGCATGCCGACGGCGCTCGATCTGCCGATGATCGAGACGCACATCGTCGAGGTGCCCAACCCCGGGCACCCCTACGGCGTGCGCGGCGTCGGCGAGGTGCCGATCATCCCGCCCGCACCGGCGATCGCGAACGCCATCGCGGATGCGATCGGCACGCGGATGCGCGATCTGCCGATGTCGCCGCGCGCGATGCTCGAGGAGCTGCTCCCCGAGGACGAGTAGCGAGCCGCCCCACAGGGCAGCAAGCAAGCGACCAACCGGCGGCGCCCTCAGGGGCGCCGCCGCTGCGTCCGGGGCCGGGAGTCACGGGGTTGCGGCGGCAGGCGCCAGCAGCGGGCCCGCAGGCGTATACAATCCGTGAGGACCGAGGCGAATGAGCCCGGAGGCGTGCGAGGAGGGTGCGATGGTTACGACGGACAAGCCCGCGGTATCAGGCGGCGCACCGGCCTACCGCGTCATCGGCAGCCGGCCGGTCCGCCCCGACGGCGTAGACAAGGTCACCGGGCGCGCTCGCTACGGCGCGGACATCCTGCTGCCCGGGATGCTCTACGGCCGCGTGCTGCGCAGCCCGTACGCCCACGCGCGCATCCTCAGCATCGACACCTCGAAGGCCGAGGCACTCGACGGCGTCCGCGCCGTCGCCACCTGGGACGACCTGCCGGCGCGCGACTGGAGCACGATGCCCGACCTCGGTGAGGGCGCGGCCGCGTCGCGCTGGATGGCGCGCAACGTCTTCGCGAGCGACAAGGTGCTCTACAAGGGCCACGCCATCGCCGCCGTCTGCGCCACGGACCCGCACATCGCCGAGGACGCACTCGGCCTGATCGAGGTGGAGTACGAGCCACTCGCGCCGGTGCTCGACGTGCGCGAGGCGATGGATGCGAACGCGCCGTTGCTGCACGACGACCTCTACACCGAGGACCTCAGCGGCGGACCCGGCAGCGAAGCGCCGACGAACATCGGTAAGCACCTTGAGCTCCGCCGCGGCGACATCGACGCCGGCTTTGCGGAAGCGGACATCGTTGTCGAGCGCGAGTTCGAGACCTCGATGGCGCATCAGGGCTACCTCGAGCCGCACAACGGGACGGCGATGTGGAACGAGGACGGTGAGCTGACCGTCTGGAACAGCTCGCAGGGTCCGTTCGTGGTGCGCGAGCAGCTGCACGTGCTGCTCGATCTGCCGCTCTCGAAGGTGAAGGTCGTGCCGATGGAGATCGGTGGTGGCTTCGGCGGCAAGATCCCCGTCTACATGGAGCCGATGGCCGCAATCCTCTCGAAGAAGACCGGACGGCCGGTCAAGATGATCATGACGCGCCAGGAAGTGCTCGAGGCGACCGGCCCGACCTCCGGCACGTGGGTGCGAGCGCGGCTCGGTGTCCGGCGCGACGGGCGCATCGTCGCCGCCGAGGTGGAGCTGGCGTTCGAGGCGGGCGCCTTCCCCGGATCGCCGTTCTCCGCCGGCGCGCTCTGCGCGCTGGGCCCGTACGACATCGAGAACCAGCGTGTCGAGGGCTGGGACGTCTGCGTCAACAAGCCGAAGGTCGCCGCCTACCGCGCGCCGGGCGCTCCCGCGACCGCGTTCGCCGTCGAGTCCCTCGTCGACGAACTGGCCGCGCTCCTCGATCGCGATCCGATGGACCTGCGCCTGCAGAACGCGGCGCGCGAGGGCACACGCCTGTCCGATGGCACGCCGCTTGGCGTGATCGGCAACGTCGAGGTGATGGAGAGCATCCGCGACAGCGAGCACTACCGCTCCGAGTTGCAGGGCGAGCACCGCGGCCGCGGCGTGGCGATGGGCTACTGGCGCAACGCCGGCATGGAGACCAGCGCGTACGCGGTCGTCAACGCCGACGGCACCATCAACCTGGTGGTCGGTACGGTGGACATCGGCGGGCTGCGTGCCACCCACTCGATGCAACTCGCCGAGGCGCTCGGCCTTGAGTACGACGACATTCGCCCCCTGGTGGCCGACACCGGCGGCGTGGGCCGCAGCTCGGTTACCGGCGGCAGCCGCAGCACCTTCGCCGGCGGCTGGGCGATGCACGAGCTGGCGCAGGATCTGCGGGCGCAACTCGAGACCCGCGCCTCGGAGATCTGGGGCGTCGAGCGCAGCACCGTCTCCTACGGCGACGACGCCGTGCTGCGCGGACCGGAGGACGATGACGGCGCGGAGCGCTCACTGACGTTCAAGCAGCTGGCGGGACAGCTCGCCGGCAGCGGCGGCATGATCCAGGCACGCGCGGATGTGAACCCGACCACGGTCGGCCCCGCCTTCGCCGGACACGTCGTCGATGTCGAGGTGGACCCGGAGACCGGCAAGGTCGACATCCTGCGCTACACCGCCGTGCAGGACGTGGGGCAGGCAATCCACCCCTCGTACGTCGAGGGCCAGTTGCAGGGCGGGGCGCTGCAGGGCATCGGCATGGCGCTCAGCGAGGAGTACTTCTACGACGAAGACGGCGTGATGCGGAACTCGAGCCTGCTCGACTACCGGATGCCGACCGCCCTCGACACGCCGATGATCGACGCGGTCCTGGTGGAGGTCCCGAACCCCGGGCACCCCTACGGGGTGCGCGGCGTGGGCGAGGTGCCGATCGTCCCGCCGCTAGCGGCGATCACGAACGCGATCCACGACGCAGCCGGGGTGCGGATGCAGAAGCTTCCGGCCTCGCCGCGCGCGGTCCTGGCCGAGCTGCTCTCAGAGGAGACATAACAGTAATGGCGACGGTCTTCATTCCCTCGCTGATGCGCAAGATGACGGACGACCGCGAGACCGTCGAGGTTGCGGGCGCCACGCTGCGACAGGTGATCGACAACCTCGATGTCGAGTACCCGGGGATCAAGGCAGTGATCATCGAGGACGGGCGGGTGCGGCCCGGGCTGCAGCTGGCCGTGGACGGCGTGCTCTCCGCCACGGGGCTGATGGGCAAGGTGCCCGAGGGCTCCGAGGTGCACATCCTGCCGGCACTCGGAGGCGGGTAGACGCTCCACGTGGGCGCCTGATGATCCTCAACGAGTTCGGCTCGATGCCCAAGGAACCGGCGTTCCCCAACATCCAGTTCACTGCCCGCGAAGTGCTGCCCAACCTCAAGCACATCCGGGACGACGAGGGCTGGGCAGACCACTGGTGACCGCAGGGTATGGCGGGCGGCGCAGTGCAGCCGGCCGACCTGCACAGCTAGGCAACCCGCAACCAGTTCGCGATCTTGCGGCACAATGGAGCGGTGAAGCCGAAAATCAGCATCATCACCTTGGGCGTCAGCGACCTCTCAGCTTCCGTGCACTGCTACCGAGACGGCCTCGGTCTGCCCGCTCCCGACTACGAAGACAACGCAACGATCGCCTTCTTCGAGCTCGATGGGACCTGGCTGTCGCTGTATCCCAAGGAGAAGCTGGTCGAAGAGGCCAACGTCGGCTTCAGCGACAGCGGCACCCCGATGTTCACGCTGGCGCACAATGTGGGCTCGCCGGCGGCGGTCGGCGCGACGCTCGAGGAGGCGACCAGGGCAGGCGCGACGATCGTGCAGCCGGCGGCGGAGACCTTCTGGGGCGGCTACTCGGGCTACTTCAGCGATCCTGATGGATACCTCTGGGAGGTCGCCCACAATCCCTTTACCGATCTCACGTGAGCCGTGTCGCGGCGCTCAGCGCGGTGACGCTGGCAACGGCCGACATGGCGCGCAGCACGGCGTTCTACGAGGCGCTGTGATTTGAGCGGATCCACGGCGGGCCCGAGGCGCGCTTCACGTCCTGCCGTGCGGGCGAGAGCTATCTGACCCTGATTGCGGCGGAGCGATCGAGCCGGTTCTGGGGTCGCGCGATCTTCTATGTCGACGATGTCGACGGGTGTCACGCGGCGGCGCTGGCAGCCAATCTGGAGCCGCAGTTCGCGCCACGAGACGCGGCCTGGGTCGATGCCCTACGCCTCTGGTCCGGGCGAACAGCTGCGGTCGGGGGAGGGCTCAGCCCCCCCTGAGTTGCTGCATGAGCGGCTGCACCAGCGGGACCGCGCCGTCAACGGCCGCTCGCAGGGCCGCGCTCCAGTAGCTACTGACCGGCTCGAGGTCGGCAGCCTCGAAGCGTTCCTCGTGCACGCGGAAGCTGTCGCGGAGGTAGAGCGCGCAGTCGACCGGCGGGTCGACGTCGGACGCGCTCGTGACCGTCGCGTCGAAGGCGAGCAGGCCGTCGCGCAGCGCGTGCAGCAGCGGTTGGTCGTGGCTCCACGCGCGGCCCAGGGTGCACATCCTGCCGGCACTCGGAGGCGGGTAGCGGGGCGAGTTAGCTCGCTCGCCGCAGGACCGCGCCAAGCCCGGCCATCGCCGGCGGGCGGCTCCGTCTGCAAGAGCCACCGTACCCCCGAATGCTGCCATCAAGGTTCGATGTGGCGCGTGAAGCGTGCCTGCTTGTTGTGGGAACGGGGATGCTGTACGCTGCCACCAGCTACTGGGAGGGGTACCAGTAGCAGTACGGGGTATCATGTCGGAGATCGAGGTCTACTACAGCGCCGGTGAAATGCAGGAAGGAGATCCGGCAAACGCCGGGCTGTCTCCCAATGATCTGCCCCGCCTGGAACGACAAGTCCGGGAGGTGGGGGCTGAGTATCGTGTGGTGAACGGGCTGACGCAGCAGGAGCGCGAGGAGGCGTACATCAGCCGCGCCGTGCGGCCTTCGGTCAGCAAGCGCTACCGCGTGCGGCGCGTCTTCGGGACGAACAAGTACTCCGGGCAACGCTTCGGGGGGGCGGTTCCGGCGCTGGTTGTGCTGGAGGACGGACGCCCGGTCGACGTCTACCCGCACGAGGAACAGGACGGGACAATCGTGACCATCCGTGACTATCTGGAGCGCATCGGCGGCGGCGCCGGAGACGGCGGCAGGGAGTTGGCGCGCCGCATGGACGCCTTGCGCGCGCGCATCGGGCGCGTGGACGCCAGCGCGCGCGAGTTGATCGAGGAGGGGCGCCGCTTCTGATGGCCCCGATCTGGCCCACCGGCCGGCGCGTTGGCGCGGTGCTGCCGAGGTGACATACCGCGTTGGGCCCCGGCGCTACGTGGTCGATACCTCGGTCGTGCTGAAGTGGCAGCTCGAAGACGAGGACGATGTCCCGCAGGCGCTCGCGCTGCGTGATGCCTGCCTCGTGGAGGGCGCTGTCGAGCTGCATGCGCCGCTGCTGCTCGCGTACGAGCTGACCAATGCCTTCCGTACCGCGGAGCGGCGCTTCCGTCTCTCGCCCGAGCTCACCACGGAAGCGCTCGCCAACCTGATGGCGTGCGGCATCGAGCTGCACGAGCCGGCGCCGCTCGCAGCGCTGCAGGTCGCGCGCGAGCTGGGCATCAGCGCCTACGACGCCTCCTACGTCGCGCTGGCAGCTGAGCTGGGCGTCGAGTGCTGGTCGGCCGATGAGCGGCTGGTCCGCGCCGCCTCGCAGCGCGCGCCCTACGTGCGCTCGATCAGCGAATACGCCCCGGCGTAGCACTCACCCGGCTGAGGCGAGGTCGATGCCCTACTCCTCCGGTCCGAACGAACAGCTGCGGTCGGGGGAGGGCTCAGCCCCCTGAGTTGCTGCATCAGCGGCTGCACCAGCGGGACCGCGCCGTCAACGGCCGCTCGCAGGGCCGCGCCCCAGGAGCTGCTCAAGGCCTCGAGGTCGGCAGCCTCGAAGCGTTCCTCGTGCACGCGGAAGCTGTCGCGGAGGTAGAGCGCGCAGTCGACCGGCGGGTCGACGTCGGACGCGCTCGTGACCGTCGCGTCGAAGGCGAGCAGGCCGTCGCGCAGCGCGTGCAGCAGCGGTTGGTCGTGGCTCCACGCGCGGTCCAGGATCGGCTTCCTGTAGCGCGATTCGCCGATGATCACGTAGGGCGTCCCCGATCGCACTTCGACCCAGTTGCCCTCGGGGTAGAGCAGGTAGAGGTGCGGCTCGGTGTCGCGGCTCAGTTGGCCGCCGACGATGCAGTGCAGGTCGAATGCGAGGCCGCTGTCAATCAGCCAGCGGGCGTCCTCCTCGCGCACGCGCCGCACCTCGTCGGCGAGGACGTTCGCCGCCTCGTAGAGCTTCGTGAGGCCGGACTCCTCGTCGTCGAGGCGTTCCTCGAAGTAGGTGAGGGCCTTGTCGCGGATCGAGCGCAGGCCGCTGGTGAGGATGAACAGGCAGTGCTCGTCGCCCTGGTGGACCGCGATCTTCCTGGCGACCGAGGTCTCGGTGCCGCTGGTGATGCGGGTGTCGGCGATCGCGAGCAGTCCCTCATCGCACTTCATCCCGAGGCAGAACGTCACGCGCGGGCCCTCCCTGAGTTCCGGGGATCCGCTCCCCGGGAGGCTACTCCTGCTGCTGGGACTCCGAGCGCACTCGCACCAGCGTGCTCCAGTGCTGGGTGGCGGAGCCGGTGAATGCGCCGCGGACTGGCGGCACGTCATCGTAGTCGCGGCCCACGGCTGTGACCACGTAGCGCCCGTCCTGCCGTGTGCTGTTGGTGGGGTCGAAGCCATGCCAGCCGTCGGGCGCCAGGAGCTGCACCCAGGCGTGGCTGGCCGGGGCGGCTTCCTCGCCAACGTGGGGAGCGAGGTAGCCGCTGACGTAGCGGGCCGGAATGCCGCGCATGCGCAGGGCGGCGAGCATGAGGTGCGTGAAGTCCTGGCAGACACCGTGTCCGGCCCTCAGCAGATCGAGCGCAGTGGAGCCGACGTCCGTGCTCCCGACCCGGAAGCCGAAGCGCCCCTGCAGGAGCGAGGCGATCGCCTCCCCGGCGGCGACGGGATCGAGGTCCTGCGGGATGCCCTCGAATAACTCCGCCACCGCGGGGTCGAACGGCGAGCGAGGCGTGGGCGCGAGGAGGAGGTGGCGCATCAACGGCGTCGGCTCGTCGTGCTCGACGGGCTGCTCCGTCTCCACCTCCGCCCGGAGCGCGAGGTGGATGTGGTCGATCTCCTCGAGGAAGTCGACGTGGTGGTATCCGTTGCCGAAGGCGTCTCCAAGTTGGTGCAGGGGCGCCTCCGGTGTCAGCGTGAGCTCGGCGCTGAGCCGGCGCTGCCCGAAGCCGTCCACCGGTATCACGCGCAGTTCGGTGTGCAGCAGCCTCACGCTCTGCGAGTAGAGATACGAGGACTCCCAGCGTACGGAGATGTGCATGGCCGTCCTAATCCACCGAGGACGGGATGAGACGGAAGATCTGCTCGTGCAGATGAGCGTTGATCCCGATCAATCGCGCCTGGAAGCTGTCGAGGAAGTCGTGCAGGCGCTCCTCGGTCAGGCGCCGCTCGTCGAGCGAGGAGAGGTCCAGGTCCAGCAACGCCAGATCACGCGAGACATGCACGGAGACGGCCGGCGGGGTGAGGGCGGTAGCCCCCTCATAGTGCCGGCGGAAGGCGCGGATGCAGAACCGGAGGCTGCGGGGAAAGCGTTCGCTGAGCACCAGCATGGCCGCGACCGCGGGGCCGCTCGGCGGCGCCCGGTGTGTCATGCGGAATGCCTGCCTGGCGCCGGCCGAACGCAGTACCGAGGTCCAGTGCACGCGGTCGACCGAGCCGCCGACCTCCTGACCGGCGGGGAGGGCGACGTATGACTTCGCGTCGATGATGCGACTGGTCATGTCAGCGCGCTCCATGAAGATGCCGCAGCGGAACCAGTCCCTTCCCTCGTCCAGCTGCACGGTGTTGTCGAAGAGGCCAAAGATCGCCGCGATGCTGCGCCGTACCGAGTCGTAGAACTCGGCCATGCCGGATCCGCCGACGGGACCGGCGTGCCGCACTTCCAGGTAGAGCCGGTTTATCTCCTCCCAGACATCCCCGGACAGCTGCTGGCGCAGCTCGCGAGCCAGGCTGCGGGCGAAGTTGCGCCGCCAGCTGCGGGCAGACGCCCCGGGAGGATCGAGGATGAGAGCGTGCAGGGGCGGATGATCCAGACGATCGCCATCCGCCTCCTGCGGCGCGACCGGCCGGGTGCGCTGTTGCGGATCGGCCTCGCGGCCGGAGCGATCGCCCTCGGGGCAGCCTGCGCGCTGCTGGCCTACGCACAGCTCGCCCCGCTGACCCCTCTCGACCGGCAGGCGCCGCCCGCCGGCACGGTGATCGTCGATCGCCACGGTGCGCCGCTGCTGCGCGATGTGTCCGAGGGTGTGCGCATCCCCGTGGGGCTCGATGAGATCGCCCCGATCGCCGTCAGCGCCACCATCGCCGCCGAGGACCAGCGGTTCCGGGAGCACGCCGGCGTCGACCCTCTTGCGCTGGCACACGCGCTGACAGAGGCGGCAACGCGTCGAGTGCAGCCGCGCGGCGCCTCGACGATCACACAGCAGCTCGCCCGGGGGTTGTACCTGTCCGGTACGGAGTCACCGGCGCTGCTGCGCAAGGCGCGCGAGGCGCTGATCGCCCTCCAGCTCGAAGCACGGCACTCGAAGGACGAGCTGATCGAGGCGTACCTCAACCACGTCTACTACGGCCGCGGCGCGCACGGTATCGAAGCGGCCGCGCGGATCTACTTCGGCGTGAGCGCACGCCACCTCGATCTCGCGCAGGCGAGCTACCTGGCGGGTCTGCCGCAGCTGCCGAGCGTGTACGCCGGCGAGTCCGCGGCCGCACGCACGCGGCAGCGCTACGTGCTCGATCGCCTCGCGGCCGATGGCGTGATCACGCCGCAGCAGGCGTCGTCCGCCGCCCGTACCGCGCTCGCGTTCGCCGGCGCGGGCGAGCCTGCGCTCGCGCCGCACTTCACGACGATGGTGGACGAGGAGCTCGCGCGGCTGCGGCCGGACCTCGCCGGCAAGGCGGGCCTGATCATCGAGACGACGCTCGACAGCGCGCTGCAGCGCGAGGCCGCGCGATCGGTGCGCGCGCACCTGAGCCGGGTCCGCGACCGGAACGCAGGCAACGGCGCGGTCGTCGCGCTCGACACGGCCAGCGGCGCCTTGCTCGTGCTCGTCGGCAGCGCGGACTTCTCCGAGAAAGGCGCCGGGCAGGTCAACATGGCGCTCGCGCCCCGGCAGCCGGGGTCGGCGCTGAAGCCGTTCCTCTACGCCGCCGCGTTCGAGCGCGGCTACACGGCGGCGACGCTGTTGCTGGATGTGCCGTCGAGCTTCCCGACCCCGGTCGGCAGTTACCAGCCGCTGAACTACGACCTGCGCTTCCGTGGCCCCACACCGCTGCGGGTTGCGCTCGCCTCGTCGCTCAACGTGCCGGCGGTGCGCACGCTGGACCGGATCGGTGTCGACGAGCTGCTCGAGATCGCGGGTCGCGCCGGCCTGAACGGCCTCGCCGAGTTCGAGGACCACGGGCTGTCCCTGACGCTCGGCTCCGGCGAGGTGCCGCTGCTCAATCTGACGGCGGCCTATGGAGCGCTGGCGGCGGGCGGCCTCCGCGCCGAGCCCCATGCGATCGAGCGTGTACGCCTCGCGGCGACGGGGGAGGTGCTGTACGAGCGCGCGCCTCGCACACACGCGCGCGTGATGGCGGCGGAGCACGCCTTCCTGCTGGCGGACATCCTCAGCGACCCGCTCGCTCGCGCCCCGGCGTTCGGCTTCGGCTCGGTGCTGGAGACACCCTTCCCGGCAGCCGTGAAGACGGGGACCACCTCGCAGTTCCGTGACAGCTGGGCTGTGGGATTCACGCCCGCCCACGCCGTCGGCGTCTGGGTCGGCAACGCGGATGGCGCGCCGATGATCGACCTGCCCGGCCTCTCCGGTGCGGCGCCGATCTGGCGCGACGTGATCGAGGCGGCCACGGCGGACCAGCCTGAACTCGGCTTCACGCCTCCCGAGACGATGGTCGCGGTCAGCGTCTGCTCGCCCACGGGGCTGCTGCCCGGTCCGCACTGCCCGTCACATGTGCGCGAGTGGTTCATCGCCGGGACCGAACCGGTCGAGACCGAGACGTACTACCTGCCTCGCGCCGACGGCGCGCTTGCCATCGACCCGCCCGCCGAGGCGCGCCCATGGGCCGAGCGAGCCGGCGCGCGGCTGGCCAGGCACGAAGACGGAGCAACCGAGACCGGGCTGACGATCGTGCAACCGGCGCAGGGAGCCGTCCTCTACATCGCGCCCGAACTGGCGCGCCAGGAGGCGCTGCTGCGCGCGGCCGCTCCGGCGGGCGCGGAGCGGGTCGAGTTCCTCATCAACGGCGCGCCCGTGGGCAGCGCATCGGGGCCGGACGCGCGGGTCGTGTGGACCCTGGCCGTCGGTGTGCACCGGCTCGATGTGGTGGCGACGCTCAGCGGCGGCGGCACCGCCACGGCCTCAGCCCGGTTCGAGGTGCAAGACAGATGAGCACATCGAGCACTCTCCGGGAGCGGGCGTGGCGCTGGGTGGCTGCCATCGTCGGCATTGCAGTCCTCGCAGCGGCAGCGGCCGCGCCGGCAGCATGCAGCAGCGGGCCGGACGCGCCGCCAGCGCCTACGGCAGCCGCCTCGCCTACGGCAGCTGTCTCGCCCTCGGCGGACGCGACGCCCGCGATCGCCGTCACCGCCTCGCCGTCACCCACGGTCGACGCCCCGGCCCGGCCCACGATCGAGAGCTCACCCTCACCTACGGCTACGGCCTCGGCCACGCGCACTGCGACTCCGGCGATCGTCCCGCCGGCTTCCCCGACGGCATCGCCCTCACCCACGGCCAGCGCTTCGCCCACCACGGCAACGCCGGAGCTTCGGTCCCTGGTCGCCGTCTCGCCCGGAGGCGAGGAGGTCCCGCGGCTCGCGACCGTGAAGATCGCCTTCCGCAACCCGCCCCCCGAGACGGACGGCGCCGTGCTCGTGCGGATCGATCCGCCGGCCGCAGGCTCCTTCGTCTGGGCCGACGATCGCACCCTGCTGTTCCAGCCCGACTTCCCCGGCTGGCGGCGAGGCCAGCGCTACCAGCTACTCGTGGACGCCTCGGCCGCGGGTCTCGAGGACGACTACGCGCACGCCTTCACCGTCGAGGGGCAGCTGGAGGTGGCCTACGTCATCCCCGGCGACGGCGATCGGGAGGTGCCGAGCGAGGCGCAGATCCTCGTGCAGTTCAATCGCTCCGTCGCCGCGCTGACGGTGCTCCAGGAGGGGCCCGCGCCCGAGGTGCTGGAGTTCGACCCCCCGCTCGCGGGGCAGGGTGAGTGGCTCAACACCTCGCTCTACCGCTTCATCCCGGCGGATCTGCGGCCCAGTACCGAGTACCGCGTGCGCGTCCCCGCGGGGCTCACCTCGGCAGCCGACGGCGTCCTCCTGTCCGACTTCGCGTGGAGCTTCGCGACCTTCCAGCCGGCGGTGACCCGCTTCCATCCCGGAGACGGCACCTTCTACGTCGAACCGGACGGCCCCTTCACGGTCACGTTCAACCAGCCGATGGACCGCGCCTCGGTCGAGGCGGGCGTCGTGCTCGGTGAGCAGGGCGGGGCGAGTATCCCGGCGTCGTTCGCGTGGAACGAGGGCGACACGGTGCTCTCGATCATGCCCGATGAGCCACTCGCGCTCAGCACGTCGTATCGCGTGACCGTGCCCGACGGCCTGCGCGGCGCCGGCGGCGGCGCGACGCGCTCGGTGCGGGTCGCCAACTTCACGACGATTGACCCGCCGAGGCTCGAGGGCACGTCGCCGGAGGACGGCGCCACGAACGTGGTGTGGTACAGCATCCGGCTCTACTACAACAATCCGATGGACCCCGACTCGTTCAAGGGTCGCGTCTCGATCAGCGGCATCGACCCCGATGACATCACGGTCTACGCGTCCTACCGTCAGGCCTCGGTACACGTCTGGCTCGACTACTCGACCACCTACACCGTGCGGATCGCCGAGGGCGTCCGCGATCGCGGCGGCCGCACGCT
This sequence comes from Dehalococcoidia bacterium, assembly GCA_965261685.1. GTDB lineage: Bacteria > Chloroflexota > Dehalococcoidia > UBA2979 > UBA2979 > VXMT01. Next base: position 740,800 of record CBDHDI010000027.1, on the reverse strand, counting down.
GCCCGCCGCCGAGTTCACGTTCACCCGCGCTGCCCCTCCCCCTCCGGTGCCTTCGGTAAGCCTCGCGGTACAGGGGAGCTTCCTGACCTGGTCGGCTAACGGCCCGCAGCGGCTCTACTACCACGCGCGGCACGCGGAGGAGGTCCGCTTCCGGCTCTACCACCTCTCCGACGCCGAGGCCGACCTGCTGCTGCACCGCGGCCGTATCGACACCTACATGAACAAGTTCCGGCCCGCCAGCGATCCGATACGCGACTGGACGAAGGAGATCGCCGAGGAGTTGCGCGGCGCGCGGCGGATCTATTCGACAACGCTCGGAGACGGCGAACCGCTGCCCAGAGGCGACTACTTCCTCGCTGCGGGCGGTCAGAAGCTGGTGTTCAGCATCGTCGATACCGCGATCGTCACGAAGCTGTCGAGCGCCGAGCTGCTCGTCTGGGCGCTCGACTACGAGACAGGCGAGCCACTCGCGGGGATCGAGGTGAACACCAGCGGTGGGAACGTTCCCGCCGGGAGCGCCATCACGGACCAGGAGGGGCTGGCGCGGTTCCCCGTCTCCTCCTACGACGACCAGCTCGTGCGGATCGAGGGTGGTGACAGGTACGGCGTGGCCTCCACGAGGTGGGACCACGGCAGCTCGGGGTGGCAACTGGGCGTGCCGATCTCCAGATACTTGCCCGGCGTGCTGGGGCACCTGTACACCGATCGGCCGATCTACCGGCCCGGGGAGACGGTCTTCTACAAGGGCGTCGCGCGTCACGAGCTGGACGCGACGTACTCCATTCCCGGGCAGTACGAGCAGTTCACGCTGCGCATCCGCGACTCGCACTACAACCAGGTGTCGTCCGCGACGACGCTCGTCAACGAGCTCGGCACGTTCGATCTCGAGTTCGTGCTGCCCGACGACGCCGCGACGGGCACCTGGGTCATCCGGCTGTACCACGGCGACAAATACGTCACCTCGACGAGCTTCACCGTGGCGGAGTTCCGCGCCCCGGACTTCGAGGTGGATGTCGAGACCTCGCTGGCGAACTACATCGACCGCGAGCCGATCGACGTCGCCACGCATGCGCGCTTCTTCTTCGGCGGCCCCGTTCAGGACGCGCGCGTCGAGTGGTCTGCGTTGTCCTCACCAACCCGGATGCGCGTCGAAGGTTACGAGGGGTACTCGTTCACCGAGGCCGACCGCTACGGCTGGGCGACGTACGAGCGCCCGCTGCGCGCCGAGGGCAGCGCGCGAACCGATCCGCTGGGCGTCGCGCGCTTCGACGTTCCCGCGGCACTGGGAGCCAACGAGGGCACGCAACACTTCACGATCCGGGCGACGGCGATAGACGCGAACGGTCAGGCCGTGGCGAGTAGCACCTCGGTGACCGTGCACCCCGCCGCCTGGTACGCGGGTGTGCGCCCCGAGTCGTACATCGCCACGACCGGCGAGCAGACCCGGGTGCATCTCGTGACCGTCGATGTCGAGGGTGAGATCGCGCCGTGGCGGCCCGTGACCGTGCGCATCCTCGAGCGCACCTGGATCACGACCAAGGAGCGCTCCAGCGGTGGCGGCCGCAGCTACCGCAGCGAACCCCTCGACACCGAGATCGAGGTGCACACCGTGACGACGAACGAGGCCGCCGAGGCGTCGGTCGCGTTCACGCCTCCCAGGTCCGGCTTGTACCGGATCGTCGCGGAGGCGACCGACGACCAGGGACGCGTCGCGCGCTCGGCCCGCTTCCTCTGGGTGAGCGGCACGCAGCGCGTGCAATGGCAGGTGCGCAACGACGACGTCATCGAACTGATCGCCGATCAGGAGAGCTACGAGGTGGGCGACATCGCGGAGGTGCTTGTGACCGCGCCGTTCGAGGGCGCCATCGGCCTCGTGACCCTCGAGCGCGGACGCGTGCTGAGCAGCGAGGTTCGCGTCTTCGAGACCAACAGCGAGGTGCTGCGGATCCCGATCGGGGACGCCCACCTGCCCAACGTCTACGTCGCGGTCGTGCTCTACCGCGCGCCGACCGAGGACGACCCGCTGCCTCGCTACCACGTCGGCTACGTCGAGCTGCCCGTCTCGACTGCCCCGCGCAGGCTGGACGTGCAGATCACGCCGGACCGGGAGCGGGCCGCGCCCGGCGAAACCGTGCGCTACGAGGTGCAGGTGACCGACTGGCAGGGTCGCGGCGCCGAGGCCGAGGTCTCGGTCGCGATCGTCGACGAGGCGGTGCTCGCGCTCGCGGACGATGTCGGGCCGGACGGACTGCGCGCCTTCTGGTACCAGCGCGCGCTCGGGGTCCGGACGGCCTCGTCGCTCTCCGTCTCGGTGGACCGCCGGAACGACATCTACAGCGAAGCCGAGGAGGGCGGCAAGGGCGGCGATGGTGACGCCTACGGGAGCGCCGGTGTCTACGTGCGCCGTGACTTCCAGAACACCGCGCTCTGGATGGGACAGCTCCAGACCGACGAAGACGGCAGAGCCAGCTTCGAACTGCGCTTGCCGGACAACGCCACCACCTGGCGCGCGCAGGCCCGCGCCGTGAGCGGCACGACGCAGGTCGGCGAGGGCGAAAGCGAGCTGCTGGTCACGCAGCCGCTGCTCGTGCGCCCCGCGCTGCCGCGCTTCCTGCGCGTCGGCGACGAGGTCGTGCTGCGCACGCTCGTGCGCAACGGGACCGCGGGCCCTCGCGACGTGACGGTCACGATCGAGGTCGAGGGCGTCACCCTCGAGGGCGGGGCCACGCGCTCCGCCCGCATCGAGCCCGACGTGTCGGCGGTCTTCGAGTGGCCCGCGCGCGTGCTCACGCACGGCACGGCGACGGTCCTCTTCCGCGCCTACGCCTCGGGCGGCTACAACGACGCCGTCGAGATCAGCCTGCCCGTGCACCTGGACGTGACGCCGGAGACGACCGCGACCGGCGGCGTCGTCACGGACGAGCTGGCCGTGGAGGCGGTGTACCTCCCGGACTACGTGATCACGGAGAGCGGGTCACTGGAGATTTCCGTCCAGGGCTCGCTGGTCGGGGCGCTCGACGACGAGCTGGGCTCCTTCGCGCCGCATCCCGGGTCCGGGCGCGAGTCGAGCGTGCGCATCGCCAGCCGCGTCATCGCTGCCATCGCAGTAGAGCGAGGCGTGGCCGGTGGCCTCAGTGCCCGCTGGCAGAGCCAGGTCCGCGCCGACGTAGCGGAGCTGATCAGCCGGCAACGCTACGACGGGGGCTGGGCCTGGTGCCTGACCTGCCGCACAAGCTTGATGTGCAGCGGCTGGGTGCTGATCGCGCTCGGAGAGGCGCGCGACGCCGGCTACTCCGTCCCGGACGAGGTGACGAGGCGCGCCACGCAACTGGGCACCGCAGGACCGATGTCCAGTACCCCTGGACCCGAACCAGCACGCCTTCCTGCTGCACGCGCTGACCGACGCCTCGAACCGGGGCGACACGGCGAGCGCGCTCGCCCTGCAGCGGCTGAGTAGCGTCCCAGCTGGTAGGAGACCACCGCGCCATCCTTCACACAGGAGAGGCGCGCGACGCCGGCTGACTCCGTCCCGGACGAGGTGACGAGGCGCGCCACGCAACTGATCGCGGACCACGTGCACCGCAGGACCGATGTCCAGTACCCCTCGGACCCGAACCAGCACGCCTTCCTGCTGCACGCGCTGACCGACGCCTCGAACCGGGGCGACACGGCGAGCGCGCTCGCCCTGCAGCAGGCGGGAACGATGCGCGCGATCGTCGAGCAGCACCGCGCGAGCCTCACGAACTGGGGGCGCGCGTACCTGCTGCTCGGCCTGCTCGCGACCGGCCACGAGGCGGATCACGAGCACGTGCGGAGCCTGCTCAACGACCTCACCGCGGACACCATCGCCAGCGCGAACGGCAACCACTGGCAGGACGGGCGCGTCGGCGGTTCGATGCACAACGGCAGCGTGCGCACCACCGCGCTCGTACTGCGCGCGCTGATCGAGGTTGATCCGAGTCACCCGCTGATCGAGGAGACCGCGCGCTGGCTCGCGCTGGCCCGTACGGCCGGCGATTGGAAGACAAGCGTTGGTATCGCCCAGGGCATGGCCTCGCTTGGCGCCTTCGCCGAGCTGACCGGGGAGCACCTCGGTCAGTACGACTACTCCGTCTGGCTCAACACTCGCGAGGTGCTGGCCGGCGACTTCGACGTGCCCGCGCGCGACTACCTCGACGGCACGGAGATCGCGATCGCCGAGCTGCCGCTGGGGGAGGTCAGCCGCGTGCAGTTCGAGCGCGACGCGAGCGGTCCGGGGCGGATGTACTACGGGCTCAACCTGCGCTACGTCACGCCCGCGAGCGAGATCGAGGCGCTGAACCGCGGCTTCGCCGTCTCACACCGCTACTCGTTGCTCGACGAGCCCGAGCGTGCCATCAACAGCGCGACGATTGGCGACGTGGTGCGGGTGGAGCTGACGGTGATCGCGCCCACGGACCGCGTCTTCGCGAAGGTCGAGGACTTCCTGCCCGCGGGCCTCGAGCCGATCGACCCGCGGCTGAACACCGTGGGGGACAGCCTGCGTGAGCAGTTGCAGGCCGATCGCAGCGCGGCCCTACGCGGGGGCGCGCCCGCGTATTACGCGCCCTGGTACGGCTGGTACTACAACCCGTGGGACCAGGTGGACCTGCGCGACGACCGGGTCGTGCTGCTCGCCGATCGCCTGCCGAAGGGCGTGCACGAGTACGTCTACTACGCCCGCGCGACGACGCCGGGTGACTTCTTCGTTGCCCCCACCCACGCCGAGGAGACCTTCTTCCCCGAGGTGTTCGGACGTAGCGACAGCGGCCGCTTCCGCGTCGTCGCGGACGAGTAGGGGATGCGGGCGGCGGGCCTCGGCGCTCCCGGTCAGCGCTGGACCTGCGGCAGCACGCGCGAGGCGATCAGCTCAAGGGAGGCGAAGTCCGTCATTGCGTGATGCTGCAGCATGATGCGCGTGATCCCGGCCTCCTCGCGCCGCCCGATCTCCTCGACGATCGCGTCGGGCTCACCGACCAGCCAGCCCCGGGCACCGAGGAGGGCGAGCGTCTCCTCGAACGGCTGCGCCCCGAACGCCGGAACCTGCCCGGCGACGCGTTCGAGGTGCGCGCGCTGCTCCCCCGCATCGCGCCCGATCACGAAGCCCGCCATCTGCGAGTGGCGCACGTCCGAGGGGTCACGTGACGCCTCTTCACAGTGCCGGGCGAGCACGCCGGCGAGGCGGTGGTACTCATCGAGGTCGATGCCGGCGAAGTTCCACTCCTGCGCGTAGCGGGCGGCCATCTGCAGGGTGCGCCGCTCGCCCCGCCCACCGATCAGCAGCGGCAGCGGGCGCTGCAGCGGCTTCGGGTAGCAGAGCGCCTCGTGCAGCTGGTAGTAGCGCCCCTCGAAGCTCGCAGGCTCGTCGCCGAGCAGCGCCAGCACGACCTGGATACCTTCCTCGAGGCGGTCCATGCGCTCGCGGAGGCTCGGGAAGCGCAGGCCGAACGCTTCGTGCTCGGACACGTTCCAGCCGGCGCCGACGCCAAGGACGAAGCGCCCTCCGCTGAGCTGGTCGAGCTGTGCCGCCATCCTCGCGAGCAGCGAGGGGTGCCGGAACGTCATCGAGGCGACGAGCGGCCCGAAGCGGATGCGCTCGCTCTCCTCGGCGGCGACGACGAAGGAGATGAACGTCTCCAGCGCGTCGCGGTCGCGTGGGCCGCTTAGCGAGAAGAAGTGATCGGAGCGCCAGAGCGACTCGAAGCCGGCGTCCTCGGTGGTGCGCACGATGCGCCGCCACAGCTCCCAGCCGAGCCCCTCCTGCCCCTCGATCATCACGCCGAGATCCATTGCTGTCCGCCGTGCCGTGCCGTGCCGACGGGGCCGGCGCTACTGGTTGCCGAGGATCAGGGTGGACGTGCCGGAGAACATGCCGGCCGGAGCGTGCGTCATGCTCACCTCGAGGTCGGGGAGCTGGCGCTCGCCTGCCTCGCCGCGCAGCTGCGTGACCGACTCCATGATGGCGAACATGCCGTACATGCCGGTGTGCGTGTAGGAGAGCCCGCCGCCGTTGGTGTTGATCGGCAAGTCCCCGCCGGGTGCGCTGCGCATCTCCGCGAAGTAGGGGCCGCCCTCGCCCGGCTGCACGAAGCCGAGCGCCTCAAGGCCGTAGATGGGGACGTGCGTGAAGGCGTCGTAGAGCATCAGGTGGCGGATCGCCGAGTGATCGAGCCCGGCCATCGCGAAGGCGTCCGCGCCGGTCTGTTTCGCGGACGTCCACTCGGTCATGTCGTCCATGAAGCTGATCGCCTGGTGCGCTGTCGCCTCGCCACGTCCGAGCAGCCGGACCGGCGGCTTCGGGAAGTCGCGCGCGCGTTCCTCGCTCACCAGCACCAGCGCGCCGCCGCCATCGGTGACGAGGCAGCAGTTGAGCAGGCGCAGCGGCCAGGCGATCACGCGGGAGTTCAGCACGTCCTCCACGCTGATCGGGTCGCGCATCATCGCGCGAGGGTTCAGCGTCGCCCAGCGGCGCGTCGCGACGGCCACGGCGGCGAACTGCTCCTCGGTACTGCCGAAGTGGTGCATGTGCCGCACCTGCGGGATCGCGAACACGCTTGGCGGGCCCCAGATCCCGAACGGCTCCTCGAACTGCCCGGCGATGCTCGACGGCCCGCTCGAGCGCGGGGGCATACCGACGCGCGAGCGGCCGGACTCACCGTGCGTGACCAGCACCGTGTCGCAGTAGCCTGCCTCGATCGCCGCGGCGGCGTGGCCGACGTGTATGAGGAAGGAGCCTCCGCCCACCGCGGTGCCGTCCACCCAGCGCGGCCTGATGTGCAGGTACTCCGAGATCTGCGCCGGCGTCGCGCCCGCGGTGGCGATGCCGTCGACGTCGTCCTCGGTCAGCCCGGCGTCGGCGAGAGCGAGCCGGGCCGCCTCGGCGTGCAGCTGGATCATCGAGCGGTCCGGCAGTACGCCGAGTTCCGCCGTCTCCGAGGCGCCGACGATCGCGACTTTGCGGCTGAGGCGGCTCGCTTCGGGCATGGTCGGCTCCTCGCTACGTCCGCAGCGGCCGGAACTTCGGCAGCGTCACCTCGTCGGTGACGGCGTCGAAGACGATCTCCAGCGGCATGTCGACGGGCAGCGCCTCCGGCGTGGGCTCCACCTCGACAAGGTTGGTCATCATCCGCGGGCCCTCGTCCAGTTCGACGACGGCGATCACGAAGGGCGTCTCCTCCGCGAAGCCGCCGAAGCCGCGATGCGAGATCACGTAGGTGTGGAGCTTCGCGCGGCCCGAGACGGTCTCCCATTGCACGTTGCCGGAGCGGCAGCCCTGGTGTGGGCAGAAGGGGCGAGGGTAGAAGTAGAACCGCTCGCAATCGAGGCAGCGCTGGATGCGCAGCTCGTGCCGCTTCAGTCCGTCCCAGAACTCCTGGGTCTCCGGCGTTGGCTGCGGAAGCGGCTTGTCGTACGCCATCGTCTCCTCAGTTCGTCGCGCCGGTCAGTCTCCGAGGACCGTCTCGTAGCCGAGGGAGCGGATCTCCTCGACGTACTCGGCGCGCCAGCCGGCCGCAGGGATGCGGCGGTGCAGCTCGCGGAACTCGAGGTGGTAGCGCAGGTACTCCTCCTCGAGCCGTCGCCTCCACTCCGACTCCTCATGGTAGGCGTCCGGGTCCACCTCCTCGAGGCGGCGATCGAAGCTCTCGTCGTCGAGGTCGAACTCGTCGCGCCAGTACTCGGCGAGGTAGTCGAGCGAGTCCTCGAGGTCGCGGCGGCAGTCGAGCATGTACGTCTCGAGCAGCTGGCCGGCGTCGGCGGTGGAGCCGCGCAGCCGCTCGGAGCGCGCGCAGTCCTCGCAGAGGGTGACGAGCTTGCGCGCCTCGCAGGTGTCGCCACGAGGGCAGTTGTGGTGGCGGGGTGCGAAGGGCGAGAGCTCGGGCTTGCGGGAGTAACCGACGACGAGGGCCTCGAAGTCGGTCTGGCAGCGCGGGCAGGTGAGCCGACGCGCGAAGATCTGGTTGATCGCCTCTTCCCAGTTGATGCGCACCTTCACCCCTCCGCGCGCTTGCGCTTCCCGGATGGTACGCCCGGCCCGGGCACTGTCAACGCGGCCCGACTACCGCGAGGGTGCTACCCGCCGGGCAGACCGCCGAACGGCGCCTCGCGAGCGCATGATGGCCGCCTATGAGCGTGTACCATGACGGTGCACGGGAGCGAACAGCGATGACGGCGACCGAAACGAAGCTGCTGACCGCCGACGAACTGCTGCGGCTCTACAGCCGGGGCGTCCGCGGTGAGTTGATTCGGGGGGTGCTCTGCGAATCCATGCCAGCAGGACAAGAGCACGGCGAAATCGTGATGAACCTGGGCATCGAGTTGGGCAACTTCGTAAAGCCGCGGAAACTCGGACGGCTGGTGGGCTCGGACTCTGGAGTCTGGCTGGAACGCGACCCCGACACCGTGCGCGAGCCCGACCTCGCGTACTTCTCCGCGGAGCGGATGCCACCGGGCGTGCGGGTGACAGGTTACTCCGAGACGGTCCCCGACCTCGTGGTGGAGGTTGCCTCGCCGAGCGACAGCCGCCGCGAGGTCCATGACAAGGCGCGAATGTGGCTGAGCCACGGCGTCCGGCTCGTGTGGGTCGTGCACCCGGATACGCGCACCGTGGACGTGCACCAGGCGGACGGCAGCGTCTCGACGCTCGGATCCGACGACGCAATCGACGGCCTCGACGTGCTGCCTGGCTTCGCCTGCCCCGTGAGCGCTGTGTTCGACGAGTAGCGCAGCCCGCAACGCGGCCCGGCTGCTGCGAGGGCGCTACCCGCCGGGCTCTCCCGCGCCCAGATCGCGCTCGTAGCTGCCGGACTGGCCGGGCATCTCCTCCACCTCAAGGGCGATACGCGTGAGGTTGTCCGCGCCCTCGGCCGCGAGGCCGGCAACGACGACCTCGCAGAGCCACTGCGCGATCAGTTCGGCGGTGCTGTTCTCGATCGGCAGCACGGCGACGTCGGCGGCCGGGAAGCGGTACTCGCGGTCGCCGAAGCGCACGATCCATGCGTCCGCCCGCTCCTCGATGTCGAGCAGATTCGAGTCGCGCTGGAGCAGGAAGCGGTGATCGAGGCGCTCGCAGGCCTCGCGCGCGAGGCGCTTGAGCATGCTGAAGTCGATCACCCAGTGGTCCGAGGTCAGCGCGCCCTCGACGCGGCAGCGCACGATGTAGTTGTGTCCGTGCAGCGGCTCCAGCTCGTCACCGAGCGTGGCCATGTGCGCGGCGGCGAAGCGCAGCCGCACGCCCTCGACGGTGACCGCGCGCCGCTCCGCGCCTGCCTCGCTCATCGGGGGGTGTCGGGCCATCGCGTCGCCCGCGCAACGAACGAGGGCAGCCGCGCGGCTGCCCTCGTCACGTTCACTACTCGCTGCGTGTGCTCAGACGGCGACCATGTCGAGCAGCTGGTCGACGCTGCGCTCCTTGACGCGCAGACGCTGCTTCGCCTCGACCAGGCGCTGGTGCATCGGCACGCTGTCGATCGCGCGGTGCAGCACGCCGACCGGGATGCCGTCCTGGCGGACGAGATCAAGGGCGGCGGCGAGGTTGGACGGGTCGTGGCTCTCCGGGATGTCCCAGGCGCCGGGGTCGATGCCCTTGGCCGGGTTGCCCTTGAGCGCCTCGTAGGTGTCGTTGTACGTCGTGCAGGGCGACTGGACGTGGACGATGGAGAAGCCCGGGTACTCCATCGCCTCGCCGATTTGCCGTGCCAGCACACGCGGCTGCGTCGAGATCGCGGAGACGATGAACGGCACGCCGTACGAGAGGTACAGCAGCAGCGGGTTCACCGGGTCGTCGAGCTTGCCGTAGGGCGTGGTCGGCGTGATCTGGCCGAACTCGGTGGTCGGCGAGGCCTGACCCTTGGTCAGCCCGTAGACCCCGTTGTCCATGATGATGCAGGTCACATCGAGGTTGCGCTTCGCCGCCGGGGCGATGTGCTCGCCGCCGATGCTGAGGAAGTCGCCGTCGCCGGCCACGACCACCACGTTGAGGTCAGGCCGCGCCGACTTCACGCCGAGCGCGATTGGCAGCGTCCGGCCGTGGATGCCGTGGATGCCGAACGGCTGTGGGCCCTCCTGCAGATGCACGAGGTTCCCCGAGCAGCCGATGCCGGCGACCATCACGATCTCCTCGATCGGGCGGTTGACGGTGTTGACCCACTCCGCGAGCGAGAGCTCGACGGCGCGCACCACCGCAAAGTCGCCGCAGCCCGGGCACCACTTGAAGTCGTATTCGGGATTGCGCTTGGTCATACCTGAGCCAGCCTTCCGGCGCCGCAGCGCTCCTGGACTCGTTCGACGAGGCTTCTCACCTTGAACGGCAACCCCGTGAACTGCGTGAGTGACTCCGCAGACACATATTGTTGCCGCAAGACACTTGAGAACTGCCCGAGATAGTTGAGCTCGGGCACCAATACCAGCTCCCGGCTCTGAAGGTGCTCAAGCAGGGCCGGGGGCAGCGGGTTGAGGTACATCGTGTAGCACCAGCCGATGTCCACACCGGCCGCGCGCAGCTCCTCGTAGGCTGCGCGCGCCGCGCCCTTCGAGCCGCCCCACGGCATCAGCACCACCGGCGAGTCCGTATTCTCTGCTTCGTAGTCGCCGTCCTCGAGGATCTTGAGCTTGTTGAAGCGGCGTGCGGTCATCGTCGGGTGCGTATCCGGCTGGTGAACGGTGTCGCCCTGCTCGTCGTGCTCGGAGGCGTTCGCGATGTAGGCGCCGGGCCCGCCCGGCACGGGGAAGGGCGTGACGCCGCCTCCGGCGTAGCGGCGGTTGCCGATCGAGCCGTCGGAGACGACGCGGTGCTCGACGACGGCGTCGGCGGGGTTGGGGCGCGGGATGTCCTGCGCGCGCTCGGCGAGCTGCATCTCACTGAGCACGATCACGGGGCCCTGGTACCGCTCGGCCCAGTTGAGGCCCATGATGCCGGCCGTCCAGCACTCCGCGACGGTGCCCGGTGCGATGATCGGCAGCCGCAGGTCGCCGTGGCCGGGGTTGAGGCAGGCCAGCAGGTCGGACTGCTCCGTCTTCGTCGGCAGGCCCGTCGCCGGGCCGCCGCGCTGCACGTCGACCACCACGCAGGGGATCTCCGCCATCCAGGCGAAGCCGAGGCCCTCGCCCATCAGGCTGAGGCCCGGACCGGCCGTCGAGCTCATCGCCTTCCTGCCGGCGTAGCCCGCACCGATGATCGTCGAGATCGACTCGATCTCGGAACTCGCCTGGACGACCGCCTTGCCTTCGCCGACGAGGTGGTCCTCCATGAACACGAGAATCGTCGTGGCCGGCGAGATCGGGTAGCCGACGAAGATGTCGAGGCCCGAGGTGATCGCCCCGAGCGAGAGCAGGTCGTTGCCCTTGATCACCACGCGCGGGCCGTTCTCGGCCGGCGGAGCGTCGAGGTCGGAGACCTTGAAGCCGGCGCGCTCAATCTCCTGCACGCCGAGCTTCAGCGCCTCGATGTTGGCGTCGATGATCTGCTGGTCGTTGTCGCGACCGCGCGTGAAGCGCTCGCGGATGAAGTCCTCGAAGTAGTCCGGCGGCATCCCGCCGAGGGCGGCCACCGCGCCGATCACGACCATGTTGGCCGCGCGCGGGTTGCCGGTGGAGCGCGCCAGCTCGTCGACGGCGATGCCGACGGTGCTGCCGTTGGTGCCGAGGTCGACGTCCTCGGAGTTGTAGACCAGCACGCCGCCGTCACGCAGTTCGGAGATGTGGCTCTCGTAGGCCTCGCTGTTGAGCACCACGAGGATGTCGAGGGCGTCGCCGTCATGCTGGATCGGATTCGTGGAGATCCGGGTCTGCGCCCAGGTGGGGCCGCCCTTGATCTGCGAGGGATAGGTCGAATAGGTCTGCACGTGGTAGCCGACGCGGCCGGCTGCCTGCGCGAGCCCCTCGGCGGCCGTGACCTGACCCTGGCCACCTTCACCTGCGAACCGGACGATCAGGTCTGTACTCATCTGTCCTCATCCCGGAGGCGCGCCTGGGTGACCTCGGAGCCATTCGGGCGGGGAGCCAGCGCGGCCGATCGCGCGCGAGGGTACACCCATCGGCAATGCCGGAGCGACGTACGCCTTACGCTTGATGTGTGGCCTGTGATCCGGAGTGCCGTCATCGTGGCGTCCGGCCTCGTGATTATCCTGGGGAGGTTCCCGTTACATCGTACGCGATGCTTTCAGATAAGGAGTATCGTTCCCGCGTACGGCTACGTTCAACCGTCCGCGCCGGTCTGCTCTCCACCTCTGGCGCAATTCGCGTGCGTGAGGTTATCCACCGGAATCTACGACGCGTCAACAACGTCAGGAGCGGGGCAGTCCGAGCGCGCGCGTCGCGATGACATTGCGCTGGGTCTCGGAGGTTCCATCGCTGCACGGGGAGGCGGGCCGAGGCGTGCTAGTAAGCCCCTTGCGCCTCGAAGAAGCGGCGCGGGTTCTCGACCATCATCGTGTGCTGCTGCTCCTCGCTCACGCCCAGCGCGGAGAGGGCGGGAAGCACCTTCTGCGAGATCGTGAGGAAGTTCCAGTCCTCGGCGACGGGGCTCTGTCGCGCCTCCCGCGGGGATTGGTCGAAGTAGGTATTCGCGTCGTGCGCGAGCGCCAGCTGTGAGGCGAAGCCGCGCTTGCACAGCTCCGCGACGGTCGCGATGCGATCCCGCAGGCTGATCCTGGTAAGCCCGAAGCGGTCCATGCCAATCAGGCTGCCGCGCTCCATGAGGCTCGTGAGATAGTCGAGGTCCGTCGTGTCGCCGACGTGCCCGATCAGCACGCGCGTCAGGTCGACGCCTTCCTCCTCGAACAGGTCCTGCTGATCCCGCCCCGTCTCGTGAGCCGCGCTGGAGTGGGTGATGATCGGGGCGCCGGTGCGGCGGTGCGCCCTCGCCGCGGCGCGGAGCTGCACCGCGTTCGCCTCGGTCACGGCCTCGTCCGTCGCGATCTTGATCACGCCGGCGCGGATGCCGCTCCCGGCGATGCCTTCCTCGATGTCGTGGACATAGAGCGGCACGATCAGATCGGGATCGCCGCGGCTGAAGTAGAGCGAGGGGTGCGAGTGCACGCCGGTGGCGACGATGATCTGGACGGGCGAGCGCTCCGCGACCTCCTGTACGAACTCGATCTCCCGCCCGAGGTCGACCGTCGTCACGTCGACGATCGTGCGGACCCCGGCCTCGTACGCTTCCTCGAACCTCTCGATCGCGTACTCGATCTCCGCAGCGCGGTCGTAGCCGGGGAAGAGGTGAGGCCAGTTCGCCCGGACATTCGGCGACTCAATCTTTATGTGCTCATGCATGAGCGTGAAGCCGAGATCGCTCGTGTTGATGTCGCCTCGTGCGGTCGGGACCGTTGCCATGGTGCGCCCCCTCACGCCCTGCGCGGCGTGTGACGCCGGTCGAAGCGCGCGAACTGTAGCACGCGAGGGACGGCGACCCACGGACGCGGCGCGTCCCTTGGTGGTGGACATAACTCTGCGCGGCGCTGCCCGTACGAGGGCGCCTTCGTATGATTGCAGCGAACGACGAACGAGCTTGCGGGCGGGGAGGGGACAGCGTGGTCAAGGCGTACGTGCTGATCGTCACGGACCCGGGGAGGACGCACCAGGTGTCCCAGACCCTGGCGGCGCTGCCACGGATTCAGTCCGTCAGCGAGGTGATGGGCCCCTACGACATCGTCGTGGAGATCGTGGCCGACAGCCTGACCGAGATCCCGCCCATCCTCTCCGGCGAAATCCGCACCATCGAGGGCATCCAGTCCACGACCTCGCTCGTCGCGTTCCCGAGCGACAACCCGTAGTCCGGCCTGTAGCGCCTCACGCGCCCGGAGGAGGCAGCCGATGGCGATCACCCTCGAGGCGGGCGACCGCGCTCCGGCGTTCACGCTGCCGGATCAGGACGGCGCAACGCACCGCCTGAGCGACTACCGCGGGCGGACGGTCGTGCTCTACTTCTACCCGCGGGACTTCACGCCCGGCTGCACGAAGCAGGCCTGCTCGCTGCGCGACACGAACGAGCAGATCGCCGCCGAGGGCGCCGTGGTCCTCGGCGTCTCCACCGACGACGCGGACTCGCACCTCCGTTTCCGCGAGGAGCATGGCCTGCGCTTCCCCTTGCTGTCGGACGAGGGCGCGAAGGTCTCGACGCGCTACGGGTCGTGGGGCGAGAAGACCCTCTACGGTCGCAAGAGCATCGGCATGACACGCTCGACGTTCATCATCGGGCCCGGCGGGAAGCTGCTGCGCGTCTGGAAGCGCGCCCGCGCCGCCGACCACGGCGAGACGGTGCTGAAGGCGCTGCGCGACCTGGCCGCGCGCTCGTAGCGCCCGGGGCACAGCTGCGCGATGATTGCCGCTCAAGGCGACATAACGCTGGATCTGTACGATTCGTGCGTTGTGCGGCGGCAGCGCAAGCTGCGCGGGCAGTGCTCGCCGGTCCTCAGCCACGGCGGTTCCTCCCGCGCCTCGCGGTGGGTGGCGCCGTACCTCGGCCCCCCGCAGCGCAGTTGCGGGGCCGTAACGTACGCCGCGCCGCGAGCGTGATGCTCGCTCCGGAACACCGAGCGCGACCGCCGTCAACCCCGTTGTGATCGGTTCCGGGCCTCGGGGACGGCGCTCTGGGAGGGTCTCATCCCTGGCGGGCGGCTAGGCTGGATCGCCTACGCGAACTTCGCCCTATCTTTCTTATGTTGGCACAGGGCTGACTCGGCAATGCTGGGGACGCTGATAGACTTGACGTGCTGCCGCATCAGGAATCAGCACAAGGACCCGCCATGAACTGGAGTGCACCGCGTAACGCTCTCGCCGCGGTGGTCCTGGCCCTGACAGGCGTCCTGCTGATCGCCGCCGGCTTCTTCGCCGCCATCATCGTGCTCGACAACCGCGGCGAGGCAACGCCCGCCACCGTCGCTGACGTTCCCGCGACGCCAACGTCGGCTCCGGCCGCCGCCGGGCGCAGCGAGATTCACTCCGGCCTCATCGACGAGATCATTGCCATCCTCAAGGAGCTATTCGTCGAGCCGGGACTTGTCGACCGTGAGGCGCTGATCGAGGCCGCGATCAACGGCATCTTCAACGAGCTCGGCGACCCTCACCTGGCCTACATCGACCGAGCGACGTTCGCGCTCTCCCTTGCTGACTTCCGCGGCGCCTTTCAGGGCATCGGCGCGACAATCGCACGGCAGGACAACTTCGTGGTGATCGTGCAGCCGCTGCCCGGCACTCCCGCCGAGCGCGCCGGTATCCAGTCCGGCGACATCGTCCTCGAGATCGACGGCGAGTCGACCGAGGGCTGGAGCGTGGAGAAGGCGGTGCTGCGGGTCCGGGGCCGCACCGGCACGACGGTCGAGTTGCTGATCCGGCGCGACGATGGCACCGAGGAGTTGCTCCCGATTACCCGCGACGAGATCCTCGTGGCTTCAGTCGAGACCGAGCCTCCGGGCGGCGTGCTCCAGGACGGCAACGACCACGAAGTCACGGACCTCGCCTACATCCGCATCCGCGCGTTCACCGCGCGGACGCCCGGCGAACTACGGCGCGCGATCGAGGCGGCCGGTGACGCCGCTGGCCTGATCCTTGACGTGCGCGGCAACCCGGGCGGCCTGCTGGTGGAGACCGCGCAGACGGCCGACCTGTTCCTCGACGGCGGGACGATCCTCGCGCAGGTCGATCGCGACGGGAACGAGCAGGTCTTCACCGCGGAACCGGGCACACTGACGGACCTGCCAGTCGCGATCGTGCAGGACGAGTTCTCCGCTTCCGGCTCCGAGTTGCTGGCGGCGGCGCTGCAGGAGAACGGCCGCGCGATCGTCGTCGGCGCGCCCTCCTTCGGCAAGGGCACCGTGAGCCAGGTCGTGGAACTCAGCAACGGCGGCGCCGTCTACGTCTCGATCGCCCGCTGGCTCACCCCCGATCGCAATCTGATCGAGGGTCGCGGCGTGCTTCCTGACATCGAGGTGGAACCGACCGTCGAGGACATCGAGGCACGGCGCGATGTCGCGCTCCATCGTGCGATCGATGCGCTGCGCGCGGAGGTCGCGGCGAGCACCGCACTCTCCGTGTAGTTATGTAGCATGAGTACCTCTCCCCACCCGGCATACGGTCCGCGGGCGCGGTGATGCCGGGGTTACCCGCACGCCCCTGCGATCCGGGTGGCTGGTTGGGGCAGTGATAGACTTGAAGCGGCCCTGTGGGGTCCGAACCAGACCGGGCAAAGGAGCCCGACATGAAGTCAAACGCGGCTCGTAACGCTCTCGTCGCGGTGCTTTCGAGCGTCATCGGCGTCCTCTTGATCGCCGCCGGCTTCCTCGCCGCCATCATCGTCCTCGACGATGGTGACGAGGTCGCGCCGCCCGCCGCGGTCGCCGAGGTCACCGCGACGCCGGTGGCGGACCCATCCGCAACGCCGAGCGTGGGCGCCGCCGCCGGAGGCGTCGATATCCATGGCGGGATCTTCGAGGAGATCGTCGACATCCTCGCCGAGGACTTCGTCGAACCCGAGCGCATCGACCGCCAGTTCCTCTTCGAGGGCGCGATCAACGGCATCTTCACCGCCCTCAACGACCCGCACTCCACCTACATCGACCCGCAGACGTTCGCCGTCTCGCGCAGCGACTTCTCCGGCGCCTTCCAGGGCATCGGCGCGACGATCGCGCAGCAGGACAACTACGTCGTGATCGTGGCCCCGCTGCCCGGCACGCCCGCCGAGCGCGCCGGCATTCAGGCCGGCGACATCATCCTCGAGGTCGACGGCGAGTCGGCCGAGGGCTGGAGCGTGGAGAAGGCGGTGCTGCGCATCCGCGGCCGCACCGGGACCACCGTCGAGCTGCTGGTCCGGCACGGCGACGGCACCGAGGAACTGGTCCCGATTACGCGCGACGAGATCCTCGTGGCCTCGGTGGGCACCTCGCCGCCGGGCGGCGTGCTCAAGGACGGCGACGACAACGAGGTCACGGACCTCGCCTACATCCGCATCCGCACCTTCACCGCGCGCACGCCGACCGAGCTGCGTCGCGCGATCGAGGCGGCCGGGGACGTCAATGGGCTGATCCTCGACCTGCGAAGCAACCCGGGCGGCCTGCTGGTGGAGACCGCGCAGACGGCGGACCTGTTCCTCGATGGCGGAACGATCCTCGTGCAGGTCGATCGCGACGGAAACGAGCAGGTCTACAACGCGCAGTCGGGCATGGTCACGGACATTCCGGTGGCGATCCTGCAGGACGAGTTCTCCGCCTCCGGCTCGGAGCTGCTGGCCGCGGCGCTGCAGGAGAACGACCGCGCGATCGTGGTCGGCTCGCCCTCCTTCGGCAAGGGCACCGTGAGCCACGCCCGCGACCTCAGCAACGGGGGCGCCGTCTACGTCTCGATCGCCCGCTGGCTGACGCCCGATCGCAACCTGATCGAGGGCCAGGGCGTTACTCCCGACATCGAGGTGGAACTGACCGTCGAGGACATCGAGGAGCGCCGCGACGTCGCGCTCTATCGGGCAATCGACGCGTTGCGCGCGCAGGTCGAGGCGCCGGGCTCAGCCAGCTCGTAGTTATGTAACCTGACGCCGCCCTCCCCGTCCGGGCGCACGGTGCGCGGGCGTGGTGACGCCGCGGGAGCAGCGCCATGGCGAAGAAGCGATCACGCGGGCAGCGCAAGACTCGCGACGGGGCCGCCGTCGCGACGAACCGTCGCGCCCGCTACGACTACGAGATCACGCAGAACGTCGAGGCGGGGATCGTGCTCACCGGCTCCGAGATCAAGTCGATCCGCAGCGGCCAGGCCAACATCGCCGAGGGCTTCGGGCGCTTCCAGCGGAGCGAGTTGTGGCTTTATAATGTACACATCGCTCCGTACGCGGCTGCGCGTGAGAACCACGAGCCGACGCGTCCGCGAAAGCTGCTGCTGCATCGCAGCCAGCTCGAGCGGCTGGAGCGAGCGCTGCGCGAGCAGCCCGGCACGACGATCGTCCCGCTGCGGCTCTACCTGACCCGCGGGCTGGCGAAGGTCGAGATCGGGCTCGGTCGCGGCCGCCGCAGCTACGACAAGCGGCAGGCGATCGCGACGCGCGAGGCCGAGCGGACGATGCAGCGGGCGCTGCGCAGGGAACTGCGCTGAGCCGGCGGCAGCGGAGGCGCGGCCGGACGTGCGGCAGCGCGAACAGACGTGGGGACGATAGGAGTCGACAGGAGTTCACGGACACGGATTGCGGGCCGAGGCGCCACCACCCTCGTTAAACAGGTGGCAAACCGTAACTGGCGAAAAAGAACTCGCCCTCGCCGCCTAACCAGGCGGTGACGTCGCCCCCGGGCTCAGCCCGGCAGACCGGGAGGCGGCGACGATACGCCGGGCTGCAACCGCGAAGACGCGCCACAGGTCTCGCGGCCAAGATTACTGGGGCTGGCCGGCCCACCCCTCGTCGGTGAAGGCAGGCCGGTGAGACCTTCTCACCGACTACGCCCGTAGTAGATTCGTGACGGACGCTCTCTGGACGGGGAGTTCAATTCTCCCCCGTCTCCACCACAACAATACCGCCGGTCGCCCGGCGTTCATCGCGGATCGATAGCGCTGTGCATACCAGCCGGCGATCCGCGGCTGTGTGTCGCCATGGACAGCGTGAACGGGCCGCCGCCCTTCTCAGCCCCGCGCCGTGCGCTACGCGAGTCCTCGGGCGGCTCTACCTTCGCGGGTGAGGGCTATGACTGCGCCACGGGCCGGAACCTGGGTAGCGCGATCTCATCGGAGACGTCTTCGAACACCACCTCCACGGGCATCCCGATGTAGACGTCCGCCGGGTCGCCATCGACGACGTTGGTGGTGAGGAAGAGCCCCTCCTCGAGGCGGACGACTCCGAAGACGTACGGGACGTCCTCGGTCCACTCCACGCTCGGCGCCTGGTGGTGGACGCTGAACGTGTAGACCTCGCCCTTGCCACTCAGGGGCACCCAGTCGTAGTTGTCCAGCGACGTGCAATCAGGGTTGTGGCACACGCGGCTCGGGTACATCCAGAGGTGGCTGCAGGCGCGACACTGCTGTGCCTTCAGCACATGCTCGCGGCATCCTTCCCAGTAGGGCCGGGAGACCAGCGAGGGTACCGGAATCGGCTTGAGGTATTCGGCCATCTGAGTCGCTCTCCTAGTCCCGTGCCAGGATCGTGCAGCCGTAGTTGCTCATCGGTCCGGACACGCTGCCCACCACGGCCAGCCGCGCGTCCGCCACCTGGCGTGGCCCGGCCTCGCCGCGCAGCTGCTCTACCGCCTCGGTCTGGAACATCACCGTCGAGCCGACGCCCGTTTGACCCAGGTTCAGCATGCCGCCGTTCGTGTTGACGGGAAGCTCGCCGCCCAGCTCCAGACGGCCACCTTCCGCGAACGGCCCGGCCTCCCCCTTCGCGCAGAAGCCGAAGTCCTCCAGCTGCATCAGCACGGTCATGGTGAAGCTGTCGTACAGCTCCACGAGGTCGATGTCGCTCCGCTCCACCCCGGCCTCGCCGAAGGCCTGGTCGGCTGCCTCCCTGCCGTTGGTCCGGATCAGGTCGTGGCCATCCTCCCAGCCCGTGCAGAGCGCTCCGATGTGGTAGCCGGCGTGATACTGGCCGACTCCCAGCATCCACACCGGCGGATGCTTCAGATCCCGCGCCCGCTCGGCGGTCGTGAGGATGTAGGCGTCGGAGCCGCCGCCAGTGGGATAGCAGCAGTCGAGGATGTGAAATGGCTCGCAGACGTAGCGGGAATTCAGGACATCGTCGACCGTCACGACCTGTGGCAGCAGGGTCTTCGGGTACAGCGCGCCGTGCTTGCTGGACGCGACCTTCACGGCCGCCAGCTGTTCGGCCGTCGTCCCGTACTCGTGCATGTGGCGCTTGGCGTGCAGGGCGTAGAAGCCCGGCGCGCCCAGCGGGCCGTTGATGACGTCGAACTCCCAACTGAAGTGGTGCTGACCCTGCATGTAGGTGCCGGGCTGTGTGGCTCGTTCCGAGGCCCGGCCGCGGGCGCCGCCACCACCGCCGACGACCAGGACATAGTTGACCTCGCCCGACAGCAAGGCCCAGGTAGCCAGCTTGTTCGCCACCGCGGCCGCTACCCCGCCGTTGGTGATGGCCAGGCACAGCGGCTTGGCCCTGCCGCTCATGCCCAGGTTCTCCCCAAGGCGATAGGCGATCTTCACGTCCTCGCTGTGTTCGCAGACGAGTATGCCGTCGATGTCGCGCTTGCTGAGGCCGGCGTCAGCGATGGCCAGCGCGGCGGCCTCGGCGTGGTAGCTGATGGCCTCATGGCCGGTGACCCCTCGGGGCTGATAGATGGTGCCGCCGACCCCTACGACCGCGATCTCTCTTTGACCCTGCGCCATCGAAACCTCCAATGAGGAGCTGCCGCGTCCCTCGATCCCCTACGCGGATCAGACTCCCCGGCACAGAGTGGCGCCGAGGGTGCTGATCGGGCATGCCGTCCGCAGTATGAGCGCTCGCTCATACTACCGTTTGTTTTAGAGGTCTGGTCGAAGCGGCGTCAAGGCCCGGATCTGACACGCCTGCGGCACTGCCGTCGCCTGCGAGCAGGCTGCCCCGGCTAGGCCTCGATGCCGTGGTCCTCCGCAAACGCGCGCGACGGTACGCCGCGTCCGTTGTATTCCCCGGCGCCGTGGGTCGCCAGGTACGCCACAACCTCGCCGCCCAACCGTGTGGAGTTCGGCTGCGAGACGTCGATCGCCAGGCGCGACCGGGTTCGCTCCGCCCGCGAGACCGCCAGCTGCACTCGCTCCGTCATGACGAGCCCGGGCCAGAGCGACACTGCCTGCACGTTCGTCTGGCGCAGCTCGTAGGCGATGCTCTCGGTCGTCTTGTCGAGGGCCGCCTTGGTGACGGCGAGCCACAGCGGCACGGGGCGTCCGCCCCCGGGCGGGCCACCGCTCACGTGGACGATCAGCCCGGAGTCCTGGCGGCGCATGTGTGGCACGACGGCGCGCGCCAGGACGACGGCTCCGCGCACGGTCACCTGCCAGGGGCGGTCCAGCAGTGTGGGCGGCAGCTCCCAGAAGTGGCGGGGCTCCATGTAGGTCGGGGGCGTCAGCTCGTCGCTGGGACCGGAGAGGGTGCTGCAGACGCTGATGTCCACGCGTCCGTGATCGCCGATCACATCGTTCACCACGCCGAGGACCGCTCGCTCGTCCGTCACGTCCAGCTCGTACGGCTTCGCCCAGCCGCCGGCGTCCTCGATCGCGGCCACCGTCGAGTGGATGCTCCCGGGCCTGTCTTCGCTCTGCTCCGCCGTTGTCCGGCCGCACACCGCGACGAAGGCGCCGCGCTCGGCCAGCACGCGGGCGATGCCACGGCCGATGCCGCGGCTGCCCCCCACCACGATCGCTACCGCTCCCTCGAGCTCCATGACCAGAGTCCCATCCGCCGATCCGCTGCAGCTCCGCCGCGGTGCCCGTCCTCGCCCCTGGCGCGATCGGTGTGGAGATTCGTTGTCCGCCGACTACCCTGCGGGAGGTACTATAACGCGCGACATGACCTCCGAAGAGTCGAGGCGATCCCGGCCATCACGCGGCGAGCGGTCGCCGGTCGCAACGGGGGCCGGCGCACTGGCCGGCGTCCTGGTCGTCGACGTCAGCGAGGGCGTGGCCGGCGGCTACGCCGGCCGGCTGCTCGCGGACCTCGGCGCGGAGGTCGTGAAGGTCGAGCCGCCGTCGGGTGACAGCCTTCGCGCCCTTGGACCGTTCCCCGGCGACAGACCGGATCTCGAGGCCGGAGGCCTCCACCTTGCGCTGAACGCCGGCAAGCGCTCGGTCGTGCTCGACCTCGAGTCCGGCGCCGGCCGGGAGCGGCTCCGCGCGCTGGCAACGCAGGCCGACATCCTGTTCGAAAACGCCGGCCCCGGGGTGATGGACGGCCGGGGACTCGGACCGGACACGCTGCTCGAGGCCAATCCGGAGCTCGTCTACGCCTCACACTCTCCGTTCGGCCTGACCGGGCCCTACGCGGTACGCGCCACGAGCGAGATCGTCGACTGGGCGATGGGCGGCTACATGTACTTCGGCGGCGAGCCTGGACGGTCGCCACTGATGGTGCACGGCCACCAGGCGGAGTTGCACGGGGGCATGCAGCTCGCCGCGGGGGCGCTGGCGGCGCTCTGGCACGCGCGCCGCAGCGGCGCCGGTCAGCACCTCGAGGTCTCCACCCTCGAAGCCATGCTGAACGCGCACGTCTGGCTCACGACCATGTGGACGCACGAGGGCCTGATCCAGACTCGCGAGCCCTCGATGCTCGTCCCCTGCGCCGACAGCCAGGTGATCTGGATGGGGATGCGCAATCTCGACATCTTCGTGCTGATCGAGCGCCCGGAGCTGGTCGACGACCCGCGCTGGGAGACGATCGATGGCTGGCGAGACGCCATACCGGAGATTCGCGGCCTCTTCGCGGAGTGGGCGCGTGACCACTCCGGTGGCGATATCTGCGAGCGCGGGCAGGCGCTGCGGCTGGCGATCACGCAGGTCAACACGGTGGAGGAACTCGCGGACTCGCGGCAGCTCCGGGAGCGGGGCTGGTGGCGAGAGACGCCGCACCCGGAGCTCGGCGCCCTGCTCCTCCCCGGTCCGCCGTGGCTGATGTCCGGCACGCCCGCCGGTCCACGGGCCGCGGCGCCTCGCCTCGACGCCGACGCCGGGTACGTGCCTCCTCCTCGCGAGCGAACGGAGCCTCCGCGAGGCGACCCGGACGCACTGCCCCTCGAGGGGATCAGGATCCTGGAGATCACGGGCAACTGGTCGGGACCGCTCACCGGCAGGCACTTCGGAGACCTCGGGGCGGAGGTGGTGAAGGTCGAGCTCGCGCGCCGGCCCGCCACCCGCGTCGGCCACCCGCCGGGGGGAGAAGGCTGGGAGACGTTCTACAACCGGTCCGGCTACTTCAACCTCTTCAATCGCAACAAGCGCGACCTCTGCTGTCAACAGCGCTCGGATAGCGATCCAGGTCAGCGCTCGGATGTTGATCCACTCCGGCGCCACGATCGCTGCTGACGTTCTTGGTGCTGAGTCCTTCGTTGGTCAGGTCTGTGTTCTGTGACGCGTCCGGTAGGAAGCGCCGCGCGTGGTGAGGATGTGGGCGTGGTGCCCGAGGCGGTCGAGCAGCGCCGTGGTGAGTTTCTCGTCGCCGAAGACCTGCACCCACTCGCTGAACGCGAGGTTGGTCGTGACGATCGTCGAGCGCCGCTCGTAGCGGTCGGCGAGGAGATTGAACAGCAGCTCGCCGCCGGTGCGCTCGAAGGGCACGAAGCCGAGCTCGTCGACGATCAGCAGCGCGACCCGCAGGTAACGCTGATGGAGCCGCGAGAGCGTGAGCTCGTCACGTGCCTCGACCAGCTCGCGCACGAGGTCGGCGGCGCGGATGAAGGCGACGCGGTGGCGGCGGCGGGCGGCCTCGACGCCGAGCGCGATCGCGAGGTGCGTCTTGCCGGTGCCGATCGGCCCGGCGATGACGACGTCGTCGGCGCGCTCGATGTACTCGCAGGTCGCGAGCTGTGCGAGCTGTGGCCGCTCGACGCCCCCGAGCGCGTCCCAGTCGAGCTGCTCGAAGGTCTTGATGTCGGGGAAGCGCGCCTGGCGCAGCAGGCGTGCGACCGCGCTATCGCGGCGGGCCAGCACCTCTGCCTCGAGCAACTGCACGAGGAACTCCTCGTAGTCCCACCCGTCGTGCGTGGCCTGGCGCACCAGCGCGGGGTACTCGCGGCGGATCGTGGGCAGCTTGAGTTCGCGGCAGTGCGCCTCGAGCACGGCCGCGCGAGCCGCGTTGTTCACGGCGCCGCCGCCGCGAGCAGGCGGTCGTAGACGGCCGCCGAGACGCTCTCGACCTCGTAGCCGCGCAGCGGCTCCGGCACCGTCACTGCCTCCGGCGCCCGGGCCGAGGCGAGCAGACGCTGCACGGCGAGCTCGTCGAAGCGCTCCTGCTCGAGGACCTGCTCCAGGACGTCGCGCACGCGCTCCTCGCCGTGCTCGTGGACGGCCCGCAGCAACCGCGCAAGGGTGCGCGCCCCCTCCTGAGCGCCCTGCTCGCGCTCCAGCCGCGTCCAGAGCCGCCCGAAGGGCTCGCCCAGCGCCGCGACCAGCTCCGGCGCCACCTGCCGCACCGCCTGCGGCTTGCGCGCCAGCTCGCCGAGGTAGTGCCGGTAGTCCACCCGGCGGCCGCCGAAGGGCTGTCGGGGATGTACGACCTCCTCGCCGCGGCAGCGCAGCGTCAGCTCGTCGGTGCCGATCAGCGCCGTCGCCCGCAGGCCCGCCCAGCGGCTCGGCGCCGAGTACCAGGCCCCCTCGGCGCGCACCAGCGCACTGCGGCTCACCGAGACCGGCTGCACCCGCCGCGCCTCGAACGCGACGCCGGGCCCGGGGCGCAGCAGCGGCCGCTCCTCGGCGAAGCGCTCATGCACCCGCGGCGCGGCGTGGCGGTCCACCTCCCCCTGCAGCCAGTCCGAGAGCTCGGCCAGCGAGTCGCCGCGGGGAATCGGCGTGAGGTGCTGCAGCCGCACGCCCCTGCCGCGCCCCTCGACCCCGCCCTTATCGTGGCCCTCGCCGGGCCGCGCGAAGCACGGCTCGTACAGGTAGTGACTCACCAGCGCCTCAAAGCGCTCGGTGAGCTGGCGCCGGGGGAACTGCACGCGCCGCACCGCCGCTGCGAGGTTGTCGTAGACGATGCGCGCGGGCACCCCGCCGAAGTGGGCGAACGCCCGCACGTGGCCGTCGAGGAAGGCGACCTGGTCCTGGCGGTCGTAGAGCCGGACGAAGTCGCGGCCCGAGTACATCAGCCGCATCAGGAACTTCCAGGCCTTGCGGCGCTCGCCTCCCACCTCGACGGTGACCTCGAAGAAGTCGACCTGCGCCTCGTCGCCCGGGCGGTGCACCAGCGGCACGTAGACCTCGGCGCGCCGGCGCCGCCACTCCCGCAGGTAGCTCCGTACCAGCGTCTCGCCGACCTCGTAGCCTTCTTCGCGCAGCTGGCGGTGCAGCCTCGTCGCCGTCAGCCGCTGCTTCGCCGTCGTCCGCCCCGACCACTCCTCCAGCAGCGCGTCGAGCCGCGGCTGCACCCGTTCGAGGACCGGCTTCCGCCGCGGTTCACGCTCGACCCGCACCGGCTCGGGCAGCCTCAGGTAGCGCCGCACGGTGTTGCGGCTGATCCCCATCTCCCGGGCCGCCTGCCGCCGGCTCAGACCTTCGACCAGCACCTTGTGTCGCAACACGTGCACGTCTTCCACTCGGAGCATCCCTTCCCCCCAGTCTCCGCGGCCCCGTCGCCG
Source organism: Dehalococcoidia bacterium (assembly GCA_965261685.1). Lineage (GTDB taxonomy): Bacteria > Chloroflexota > Dehalococcoidia > UBA2979 > UBA2979 > VXMT01. The sequence goes on along the minus strand of CBDHDI010000027.1, from coordinate 715,544 downwards.
GAGATGCTGGGACACGCCCCGCAATGGATCACCATCCGGGCGCTGATTGGATCACTATCCGAGCGCTGACTTCAGCTGCCTCGATCTCGCAACCGACCGCGGTCGCGAACTCTTGCTGCGACTCGTCGAGGACGCCGACGTCGTGCTCGAAAACAACAGCGCGCGTGTCTTTCCCCAGCTCGGCCTCGGCTACGAGACGCTTGCGAAGCGCAATCCGCGCGTGGTGATGTGCTCGATCTCGGGCTTCGGCGCCAGCGGGCCGGAGCGGGACTACCTGGCGTTCGGCTCGAACATCGAGGCCTCGTGCGGGCTGGTGTCGCAGACCGGGTACAGCGACGGCGTTCCCCACGGTACGGGCTCGTACTACGCGGATCCGATCACCGGTGCGCATGCCACCGTCGGCATCCTCGCCGCGCTACTCGCGCGCGAGCGCACGGGCAACGGGCAACGTCTGGACATGGCGCTGCAGGAGTCGGCGGCGGCGTTCATGGTCGAGTCGATCATGGACTACCGGCTCAATGGCCGGGTCGCGCGGCCGCGCGGGAACCGCTCGACGCGGATCGCACCGCAGGGCGCCTACCGCTCGCTGGGGACCGACTGCTGGCTCGCGCTCGGCGTCGAGACGGACGACCAGTGGCGGGCGCTCTGCGCGGCAATCGAGCGACCCGACCTCGCCGATCGCTTCCCCACACGCGACGCACGCCTCGGAGCCCACGACGAGATAGACGCGGCCATCGAAGCATGGTCGGCGCTGCGCAATCACAACCGCGCCACCACGCTGCTGCAGGAGGCCGGCGTTCCGGCGGGGCCGGTGCTCGCGAACTGGGAGATCGTGAGCGACCCGCATCTCTACGAGCGCGGCTACTTCGTCGACATCGTGCATCCCGACACCGGGCACCAGCGCTGGGACGGCTTCCCGTGGCGGCTCTCGAGGACGCCGGCACGTGTTCGCCGGCCCTCCCCCCTCTTCGCGGAGCACAACGACGAGATCCTGGGCGAGCTGGGGCTCGGTCCGGAGGAGATCGGGCGCCTGCGCGACGAAGCGGTGATCGCCGACGAACCGGACTACGCCTGACGGCTCGCGCTGCGGTGAGGTCAGGCCCGATCGCTCGACGACGGCACGATCCCGCGAGGGCGCGCCGGCGCTGCCTATAATCGTAATCGCCAGCACCTCAGCCGCCGCAGACCGAAACGGAGGGGGACTATATACCTTGTTGCCCGACGGGAGGGAAGGCCGATAGCAGCCGCGCCGCATCGATCTCGAACAGAATCTGTCGAGCAAGCGCGGTGCTGGCCTTGTGACTGAAGCCCGTCATCTCCGTTGGCGGCTTGGACACGATCTCCATCTCGATGACGTTGGCGGGCTCGTCGGCAAGAGCGCGTAGGCCCGCGGCCCGCAACTCTGTTCCGTCGCCGGTGACCCTGATGTGCTCTCCATCAACGATGTCCGGGTCGCCGTACACGATGCCGATTCCTGAGACGACGAAGAGGGTAGCGGTGCTCCATGGCCGCGAGCCTGTCCCGAGCTGGTTGATGAGCTTGATGCTGGTGACGCGCGCCGTGAACGAGCCCTTGACTGAGAGCTTCCGATCATTGGGCAGCAGGATGTCGCCTGCCGCCGCTTGGTCGCCGTAGAGCGTGCAATCGATGCCGACAGAGCGGAGCAGTGCGTAGGTGAACACCTCGACGGCCCCGCCCACGACGAAGCGGTTTTCGTGGATGGTCGTGTTGTACCGCTCCAGCAGTTGCCGGATGGCCGTCTCGTACTCCGCCTGCGCTTCGGCACTGAGATCGGCCCGCAGCCGGTCGAAGGCTCGCCGCTCACTCGTGAACGTCATACGGCGATCCTTTCGTAGCGCGGGACGAGGTTGGCGCTACGCGGCTGCGGCGGCTGCTTGATGCGCTCCGCCGCGAGGTCAAGATAGGACTGCTCGATGTCGTAACCCACGCACGTGCGCCCCTGGCGGAGTGCGGCGATGGCCGTCTGGCCGCTCCCCAGGAACGGGTCAAGCACCTCGTCGCCCTCGTCGGAGTAGAGCAGCACCAGCCTGCGCGCGAGCTCTTCCGGGAACGGGCAGGGGTGGTTGATGGAACCGGGGGGGATCGGTGCGATGTGCCAGATGTTGTTAGCGATGTCGCGCTTGAACAGGTCGTCGATGTCCAGCGCCTTTGCGGTCCCTCGGCGTGGCTCTCCGGGCTTGCGGAAGATCAGGATGTACTCAGTCATGATGTTCGGGTAGTAGTAGCCCGCGTGCGGTCGCTGGATGAACGACCCGGCTCGCTTCACGCCGCCCGTGACCTTGTTCCAGATCACGTCCTGATGAAACTCCCAGCCGCTCGAGCTCAGGCGCTGAGTGATCATCATCGGAGCGGGGTAGTGCTTCCTCTTATGGAGGATCGTTCCGATCACCACGGCGCAGAATCCACCGGGAACCGTGACGCGCAGAACCTCGGAAAAGACGCGCTCGATGTTGTCGAGGTAGTCCTCGAACGTATCCCCGAACGCCTGATACTCTCGCTCGCGGTGCCAGGCTTCGGCACCGTCCTTGGTGTGGATGTCGTAGTCGATCGCGTTCCAGTAGGGGGGCGACGTGACTGTCAGCGCTACGCTTTCGCTGGCGCACTGCTGCATCCGCTCGGACGACTGGCAGTAGAAGCGGAACCCGGCCCCGTCCACGATGCCCGGACGGGGCAAGGGGCGCATGACCGCCTTGCCGGTGTCTGCGAACGTAGGGCTGCTCATCGAGTCAGCTCCTCGTAGGTGAGATGCCGCCCGACCATCCCGCGGGCTACCTCGCGCATCCGATCGAGGGTGTCGTTCCCCCTCACGTTGTGGCGGCCCGAGAACTCGGCGACGTACCGGGGAAGATGCTTCTCGCTCCACCAATGGTGAGTCCCGATGTAGCCGCGCTTCAGGAGAGACCAGAACGACTCGATGCCGTTCGTGTGCGCCATCCCCCGCACGTACTCGCCCGCGCTGTGGCGGACGGCCTCGTGGCGGTATTCAGGCATGCCCCGATACGCGCCGTGCTCGTCCGTGTAGAGGGTGGAGCCGCCGCGTACGCGCTCGCGGACGAAGCCTCGGAGCGTAGGGCCGTCAGTCGCAGGGACGACCGCTGCGGAGATACGCCCCGTCTCACGGTCCTTGACGCCCGCCACAGGGAGCATATCGACGGGGCCGCGACCGGTGCGCTCACGACGCTTCTTCGCTGACATGTTCCTCCGCTTCCCGCCGACGAACGTCTCGTCAGCCTCGACCGGACCCGCGAACGGGTCGATGTCCGACTCCCACGCCTTGCGGATGCGCTGGCCGAGGTGCCAGGCGGACTTCTGCGTGATGCCGAGGTCGGCGGCGAGTTTAGTGGACGCGGTGCCCTTGATGCCAGTTACGGCGATGTAGATGCCCGTCAGCCACGTCAGATACGAGAGGTTGGACGCGGCCATGACAGTACCGGTGCGGACGCTGAACCGCTTCCGGCAGTCCTTGCAGCGCCACGGCATGCGTTGCGCCGCCGCTACGACCCGCACACTGTCGCAGTGCGCGCAGCGCGGAGTGTCGTTCCAGCGCCACGCCTCGAACTGATGGCGAGCGGCGTCGTTGTCGGGGTAGAGCCTGATGAACTCATGGATGCTGATCTTCTCGCGGAGCATTGAAGCCCTCCCGCTGCTGCGCATCCATTATAGCACAAAGCGGGCAACATCGTATATAGTCCCCAAACGGAGCCATTCCATGCCAGAGCGTGACTACAGCGACATCCTGACGATCAAGAGCGAGCGCCACGGGATCGTGCAACTCAACCGCCCGGAGAAGATGAACGCGCTCAGCCACAACCTGCGCGCCGAGCTCTTCGACGCGCTCAAGGACTTCGAGGCCGACCCGGAGGTGCGCGTGATCATCATCCGCGGCTCGGGCCGCGCCTTCAGCGCGGGCTACGACCTCGCGGGCATCTCGGAGACGGACCCGGAGCGTGACTACATCGACAGGCGGAGCGAGATGCCGGCCGTGGGGCCGATCCATCCGGGGCAGGGCCAGTGGCCGCAGCATCTGCTCAGCGGCTACTGGCAGATCTGGGAGCTCACCAAGCCGGTGATCGCGCAGGTCCACGGCTACTGCCTCGCCGGCGCGACGGAGCTCGCGACGATGTGCGACCTCATGGTCGTGGCCGAGGACGCGCAGATCGGCTACCCGCCGGTCCGTGCCATGACCAGCGTCGACATTGCCTACCCCCCGTGGCACATGCCGATGCGCAAGGCCCGGGAGTTGCTGTATACGGGCGACCCGCTCTCCGGGAAGGAGGCGGCCGAGATCGGCTGGGCGAATCGCGCGTTCCCGATCGACGAACTCGCCGCGGGGACCGAGGCATTCGCCGAGCGCATTGCGTTGATCGACAGCCCGATGCTGCAGATGACGAAGCGCCAGCTGAACCGCGCCTACGAGGTCATGGGCATCCGCACCGCGCTCGCGGTCGGCGGCGACATCCAGACGCTGAGCTCAGTGCGCCCGGGCGGTGGGGAGTTCGGCCGCATCTCGCGCGAGCAGGGCCTGGCCGCGGCGCTTGCCTGGCGCGACAGCCCATTCGGTGACTACGGATCGGCGCCGGAGGGCGCGCCCCGCCCCAGCGCCGCAAATTGGTAGCCGGCGAGGGCTGCGTCGCCTCGCCGCTGCCCGTTCGGCGTGAACGGGGGTGGAGTTGACCCCGTGCTGATCGGCCTGATCTCGGACACGCACCAGCCCTCGGAACAACGAACCCTCTGGGACGAGCTGTACACGGCGTTCCGGGGCGTCGACCTGATCCTCCACGCCGGAGACGTCGTGCACCCGATGGTGCTCGACTGGCTGGAGGAGATCGCCCCGGTGCTGGCTGCGCGAGGCAACAACGACGTGGGCTGGCAGGATCCCCGCATGAAGGACCTGCAGTGGCTCGACATCGAGGGGCTGCGACTCGCGATGGTGCACGACATGGAGCCCGAGACCCGACCGATCGCCGAGCTGCGCCGGCTCGAGCTGGGAGGCGAGCACGCCGACATCATGGTGGCGGGTCACACACACTTCGAACGGATCGACTACCGGGACGGGGTGCTGCAGATCAACTCGGGGAGCCCGACGCTCCCGCACCTCTGGTCCACCCGGCTCGGGACGGTCGGGCTGATCGAGCTGGACGGGGACAGGCTGGAAGCGCAGATCCTGCGCCTCGGCCAGACTGAGGGGCGGCAGAACCCCGGCATCGAGTACCGCTTCACGCGCGAGACCGGGGTGGTCTGCCTCGGGTAGCGCGTGGCACTCCTCGGCGCCGGCGCGCGGATCGAGGTGAACGCGAGGCCGCTGTCCCCCGCAGCGAGTCGATAGATCACCCCGGTGTCGCTACATTGGCGCCGGGACGCGACGGAAGGTCGGTGCGGGATGCGTGTGGCTGTACTGGGTGGAAGCGGCTTCATCGGGCCGCGCGTGATGCGTCGGCTCGTCGAGCATGGGCACGAGGTCCACTGCATGGACATCGCGCCGGATGCTCCGGCGCTCGACCCGCTTCGTGACCGGATCACGATCATGCGTGGCGACATCACCCTCATGGACGACGTCGTCGAAGCGCTCGTGGCGAGCAAGCCCGACCGCGTCCTCAACCTCGCGTACACCCTCGGCCAGTCCGAGGGCGACCCGCACCCGCAGGTGCGGTTGAACATCCTGGGGATGGACAACTGCTTCGAGGCGGCCCGCATCCTCGGCATCCGGCGGGTGGTCTACGCGAGCTCACTCGCGGTCTATGGCCCGCAGCACCTGCACGGCCAGCACCACGTGACCGAGGACGAAGCGCGGCTCGGTACGAGCCTCTACGCGGTCTCCAAGATCTTCAACGAGCACCAGGCCGACTGGTACAACCGCGCCTACGACATGGCCATCACCGGCGTGAGGCCCGCGAACATCACGGGACCCGACAAGGTGCGGGGCTCGATGAACCACGTCCAATGCCAGGTGCTGCCGGCGCGCAACGAGCCCATCCACTTCCCCTACCGCGACATGATGACGCTGCCGCTCCACGTCGAGGACATCGCCGAGGTCTTCCTGCGCGTGACGCTCGCCGAGGAGACGCACTACTCGATCTACAACTCGGGTGGGGAATCGCTGAACCTGGGCGAGCTCGCCGGCCTCGTGCGCGAGTTCCTGCCCGAGGCGGAGATCAGCTTCGAGGAGGACGAGGGCGGGCGCGATCTCTCAAGCCTCTACCTGATGGACAACTCGCGGCTCGTCGAGGAGTTCGAGGTCCAGTACGCGCCGTTCCGGCAGCGCGTCATGGAGACCCTCAACGATGTCCGGCTCGCGGAAGGGCTGCCCCCGGTCGGCTAGGCTACTCGTCCTCCGGAAGCAGTACGACGCGTACGTAGCGGTCCTCGGGCAGGTAGCGCCGGGCCGCGGCCGCGACCTGCTCGAGAGTCAGCGCCTCCAACCACTCATCGAAGCGGTTGATCTCCGTGAGCGGCTCGCCCCGCTGGGTGGCCGCAACGATCCCATTCAGCCAGAACCCGTTCTCACGCAGCTGTTCCTCGCGTGAGGTACGCAGCAGCTCCTTGACCGTGTCCAGGTATCGCTGCTCACCCCCGGCGCGCAGCCATTCCAGTTCCACCGCCACCTCCTCCGCAAGCTCCTCCGCACGGGAGGGGTCACTCCCGAAGATGATGGCGACCTGGTACTCGGGATCCGGGAGCGACCGGGAGCCGGCGCTGACGTTGATGCTGTACGTGCCGCCCAGCTGCTCCCGCACTCGCTCGCGCAGGCGGATCCCGAGCACCTCGCCTGCCACCCGAAGTGTCAGGGCTTCCTGACCGCTCCACTCCGCATCTCCGGCGAACACCCATACCGTGTTGGCGCGTGGTTCGATGCCGCTGCGCACGACGAGGTCCTCGACTCCCAGCGGTGGATCGACCCCGACATCCCGCCACTGCTCGGCACGCCCGGTGGTCGGCAAACTGGCCAGGTAGGTGGCGGTCAACGAGCGAAGGTCATCCCAGTCGAAGGCGCCCACGAACACGAAGGTCGCGTCGCCGAGATCGCCAAACCGGTCGGCGTACACCGCTTCCGCACGCTCCAGGCTGAGTTCATCGAGTTGTTCGAGGGTGAGGGGACGGCGCCGGAAGTGATTCTGGCTCAGCACCGTGTTCACCCTGTCGAAGAGCACCGCGTCCGGCTGGGTGGGGCGAGTTTCGGCGGCGCTGCGCAGCCTTGCCTCGTAGGTCGAGAAGTAGGCCGGATCGAGCCGCGGGTCAGTCGCGTACAGCGTGACCAGCTGGAACAGGGTCTCGAGGTCCTCCGGAGATGCGCTGCCGTTCAGACCCTCGAACAGCTCCCCGATATAGGGGGATACTCCAACCCTCTTGCCGGCGAGCAACTTGTCCAGGGTGACGCTGTCGTGCAGGCCGACGCCGCTGCCGGAAACCAGCGCGGCGGCGTACAGGGCGGAGACATGGTCCGCGTCGGCGACCAGCGAGTGTCCCCCCGGGCTGAAGGCGCTGAAGCGCACTTCGTCATCGCGGAAGTCGGTCTGCCTGGCGATGACGGTGATGCCGTTCGAGAGTGTCCAGCGCACGGCATCGATGGGCTCGACTTGCTCTTCTCCGGTGATGCTCCCCGGAGTCGGGAGTGTTGCCAGCAGCGGGACATCGTCGAAGGTGTCCGTGTACGGCTCCACCGTCAGCGCGTCGGCGCGCTCGAGCTGCGTTTCCAGCGCCGCGGCCAGCGCACTGCCTCCGGTCGGGTCGATCGCCTCGGGCCCCAGGACCAGGAGCACCGTGTTCCCGGGCTCCGCCCAGGAAGCCGCCCGGTCATCGACCTCCGCTAACGAGAGCTGTGGTAGCAGCGTCTGATACAGCCCCCACTCGGCCTCGATACCGGGAACGGGCGTGCCGCTGAGGAAGTGGTTCCTGTACGAACCGGCCAGCTGGCCCGACCGCTGCTGGTCCCGTTGCGTGTACACGCGTTCCACCGAGCTCAGCAGGTTGACCTTCTCCCGAGCCAGCTCGCTGGCGGTAAAGCCATGCTGTCCGGCGCGCTGCAGCTCCTTCAGCAAGGCCTCGAATCCGCGCTCGACGCCGTCTGGCTCCACCAGGATCGTGAAGGTCAGGATGTCCACTGGCTCGACGAGCGAAGAGCGTCCGGTTGCAGACAGCAGGTACGGGGGATCGGCGACCTGGCCGCGCTCGAACAGCCGCGCGTTCAGCATCATGAAGGCAAGCCGTTCCGTCACAACGCGACGGAATGCCGCCAGATCCTGGCCGGTCTCCGGAGCAACCTTGCGGACCAGGGTCAGCTGGGTGCCGGGCGCCTCGGGATCGGTGAACACGTCGATGAGCGGAGCGTCGTTGTCGGGGATGTCGAAGCTCGGCCGGCTGGTCGGAGCTGCGACGGCGGCCCGCTCCTGCGATGCCTCGCCCTCCGGCGGCGGCGCGAAGTGCTGTCTCAGCTTCGCCTCGATCAGCTCCGCATCGAAGTCACCCACGGCGACAACGGCCATCAGCCCAGGCCTGTACCAGCGCTCGTAGTACGCCCTCAACTGCTCCACGGGCGCGGTCTCGATGACATCGGTGAGGCCAATCGGGCTCCGCTCGGCGTAGCGGGAGGAGCCGAAGAGCAGCGGGAAGAGGTTGGTCTGGAAGCGAGAGGAGAACCCCTGGAACAGGCGCCACTCCTCCAGGACCACCCCGCGCTCCAGCTCTACCTCGTCGGGCGAGAGACTGATTGCGTAGGCCCAGTCGCTGAGAATCTGGAACCCGGTCTCGAGGATGTCGGGGTCGTCGGTCGGGATCTCCAGGAAGTACATGGTGGAGTCGTAGCCGGTTTGCGCGTTCAGGTCGGCGCCGAAGGTGCTGCCGATGGACTCGAGGTAGTCGACGATCTGCTGCTTGGCGAAGCGCTCCGTCCCGTTGAAGGCCATGTGCTCGACGAGGTGGGCCAGCCCGCGCTGTTCCTCCTCTTCGAGGACGGAGCCGGCCTTCACCACCAGCGACAATTGCGCCCGGTTGCGCGGCTCCTCGTTGTGCCTGATGTAGTAGGACAGGCCATTGCTGAGGGTGCCCCGGACCACTGCGGGATCGAAGGGCAGAGGATCGTCGGGCCTCGACACCGTCGGCGCGGGGGTGGCCGTGGGCGCCGGGGTCGGCGCGGGGGTGGCCGTCGGTTCCGGAGTCGGCGTGGGCGTCGGCGTGGGTGCCGGGGTTGGGGTAGGCGTCGCCGTGGGCGCCGGAGTCGGGGTGGGCGTCGCCGCCAGCGGCGTGGCCGCGGCCGTGGGTGCCGGAGTTGGCGCGGGCGAAGGTTCGGAAGTGCAGGCCGCCAGCACGGCCGACACGAGCGTGACGAGGAGAACGGCTACCACTGACCTCAGACTTGCGTTCATCGGTCCCGTCTCTCTATGTCCGTCCTGCGCCGGGAAAGGCCCGAGCGAGGAGATCCGCGTGCGGACGCGTGCTGTCGGCATCTTCCCCAACCGGCCGTCTACGCGCAGCCCTGTGGACGACCGAGGAGGCGCCGGCGCCGGTGCGGGGAGCACTCGCCCGCGCGGAAGCGTTGCCCCCGCTCGGCTAGCGCTGTGGCCGGGCGGCTGCAGTGAGCCGTTCGCGTTGCCGCGCCTCCGAGGCGCGGGCGGCCGCGTCCTCGCCGCCTTCGTCCGGCCAACCGACGATGCCGGCGTCCTTGAAGCGCTCGATCGCGGCGGGTGCGTAGCCCAGCTCGGCGAGGATTGGCCGGGTGTGCTCGCCGGGCTCGCAGGCGGCGCGGATGGTCGACTGGGCGTTGTCGAGCGTGACGATCGGGCCGTGACGCCAGTACTCGCCGAAGGTCGGGTGGCTGACCCGGACGGTGAAGCCGAGCTCGCGATTCGCTTCCTCGTTCACGGCGAACTCGGCGACGTTGGCGGCGTCGGCGCGTACGCAGGCGACGTCGCGGCCGGCCAGGTTGCGCTCCCACTCTGCGGCGCTGCGGGTCAGGAACGCCTCGGCGAGCGCGGCCGCGAGCGCGTCGCCGTGCTCCTCCCGCGCCTCGGGGCTCTCGAAGCGCGGGTCCGCCAGCCACTCCTCGCGCCCGAGCTCGGCGCAGAGCGCGCGCCACTCGTGCTCGAACGGGGCGGCGAGGAACACCCAGGCGTCGTCGCTGGTGCGGTAGAGGCGGTAGAGCGGCCCCTGCCCAAGCAGCTCGCCGTCGGGCTGGCGGCGCGGCGGAATGCCGGGCCCGCGAACGGCGCCGTCGGCGTTGGCGTACAGGTTCGAGGCGATCATCGTCGTCAGCTGGTACTGGCCGACGCCCAGCTCCTCGGCGGCGCGCAGTCCGAGCAGCAGGCTGCTCCCGAGGCCGAGGGCCGCGTTGACGTCGGGGTTGCCCTCGTTCGCGTTCTGCAGGCGCCACGCCTTCTGCTTCAGCGCGTCCATCGGCAGCTCGGCGTCGTCGGCGTGCAGCTCGCTCGGCGGCATCTGCTGGATCGCGCCGCCGCCGAGCGCGCCCGCGATCGGGTGCATCGCCGGCTTGTACGAGTACGGGCCGGAGTCCCCGTACGAGGCGCCGTAGTGGTAGACGACCCGCGGGTTGAGCTGCCTCGCCTGCTCGTAGCCGATGCCGAGCCGCTCGGCGACGCCGGGGCGGAAGTTGTGCATGACGAGATCCGCCTGTTGCAGCAGCCGGTGGACGATCTCCTGACCCTCTGGTGTCTTGAGGTTGATCCCGATGCTCTCCTTGCCCGCCGTGGTCTTGAAGAACAGCATCCCGCCCGCCGTGTACCTGCTGACCTCGCCCTCGGGCGGCTCGACCTTGATCACGCGTGCACCGAGGTCGGCGAGCAGGGCGCTCCCGAACGGCGTCGCGTAGAAGGTCGAGAAGTCGACGACCAGGATTCCCTCGAGGGGTGCGGGCGGCGGGGCTCCGGGCTCCCCGGATTCGATCGCGGTCCAGCTCCCGGAGTCGACGCCGTTGGCCGAGCCGAGCTGCGGGGCCCCTCGGCTCGGAGCGACCGGCGTCTCCGTCTGCCGGACGATCGGGCCGACCTGCTCGACGCCGTCGATTTCGATGATGTGCTCGTTGTGCCGGACCTGGGGGTGATCGAAGGCGTCGCTCGCCTCGAAGAAGGGCTCGACGGCGAGGTCGCGCTCCGCGTCGAAGATCGGCTGCCACTCGGCCCAGGTCTTCTCGCGCACGCGGTCGAGGACGGCCTCCCAGACGCCCTCGCTGTCCTCGGGGTCCTTGATTGCGGGGAGGTCGACGTAGCGCGGGTCGGAGTAGAGGTCCGTCAGGCCGAGGGCGTTCATCTGCGCCATGAAGAGGTGAGGCAGGGTGTTCGCGAACTGCAGCCAGACGCCGTCCTTCGTGACGGCCGTGAGGTAGTTCGGGCGCGGGATCTGGTGCTGGATCGCACCCCAGGAGCTCAGCCGATCGGCGGCGAGCGGGTCGGCTGAGGCCGCCTGCATGGCGTACCAGCGGATCATGTCGTAGGCGCTGTTGCCCTGGAGCAGGCTGGTCTCCACGTGCGTGCCTCGATGGGTCTGGCGGCGCACGTGCAGCGCGGCCAGGATGCCCTGCAGCGCCGCATGCAGCGCGCCGTAGCCCGCGGACGGCACCGCCGCGAACGCCGGCCCGCCGCGATCGGGGAGCAGGCTCGCGAACTCGAGCATGCGGCCGGTCTTCGCCGAGACGATGCCCTCGTAACCCTTCAGCTGCGCCCACGGACCGCTGGCGCCGAAGCCCGTGATCGAGGCGTAGACGAGCGCCGGGTTGAGCTCGCGGACCGCCTCGTAGCCGAGGCCCAGGCGCGTCATCACGCCGGGGCGGAAGTTCTCGATCAGCACGTCGGCCGCGGCCACGAGTTCGCGGGCGGCGGCTTGGCCGTCACCGGACTTGAGATCGAGCACGCGGCTGCCCTTGCCGCGGTTCCAGAAGCCCCAGGCGGGATGCCCTCGGAACGGATCCCCCGAGGGCGGCTCGATCTTGACGACCTCGGCCCCGTAGTCGGCGAGGATCGTAGCGGCCAGGTTGCCGTGCATCCCCCTGGTGAAGTCGAGCACGCGGAGTCCGCTGCAGGCTGCCGTCACGGTCTTCGCCCTTCAGTATTCGGGGGCGGATGGTAGCACCGCGCCCTCCAGCGATAGCGGGCATGTGGCGTCCGGCTCAGCGGCAGATCACGCTGAAGGCGTAGCCGCGGCCGGTCAGGCCATCGAGTACGGTTTCGAGGGCGGCGACCGTCTGCGAGCGCTCGCCGCCTCCGTCGTGCATCAGGATGATCGCGCCCGGCCGCACGTTGGCGAGCACGTGCGAGGCGATCTGCTCGGCAGGAGGGCGCCGCCAATCCTGCGGGTCGATGGACCAGAGCACGATCGACTTGCCGAGTTCGGCGGCGGTGCGAACGGCGCGCTCGTTCGTCGCCGCGTACGGGGGGCGCAGGCACTCGATCGGGTCGACGCGCGTGCCGGCAACCGCGTGGAGGGCGTCATCGGTGCTCGTCACCTGCGTGATGATGTCCTCGCGGGCGGCCCTGCTCAGCCAGATGTGGTCGAAGGTGTGGTTCTCGGCCTCGTGCCCGGCGTCGACCATGCGCTCGATGATCTGCGGGTACCTGGTGACATTGAGGCCCAACACGAAGAATGTCGCCGTCACGTCGTAGCGCGCGAGCACGTCGAGCACCGCGGGCGTCCAGGTGGGATGCGGTCCGTCGTCGAACGTCAGATACGCCACGGGCGCGCCCGCCCGATTGTGCGCCGGCGGGTGCGCGGGGTCCACCCGATCCGGGGGCTCCTCGACGGGCTGACCGTCTCCGAGGGCGTCCACGACGGCATCCCAGGTCGCGGCGTCGACGACGCCCGTCGGTTCGAGGTCGGCGCGCAGCTGGATGCGGATCACGGCCTCGCGCGTCGCCGTGTCGTAGACGTCGTAGTAGCGGCCGGGATCGAGGAAGCCGAGTCCCGGCACGCGCGCGAGCCGTTGCTGCAACGCGCGCACGAAGCGCCCGCGGTCGCCGGCGCCGAGCGTGAGCCCATCGGCGAACCGCTCCGCCGAGGGCGCGGGCAGCAGCTCCTCGAGTGGCGGCGCCTCGGGCGGCAGGCCGGGTGCGCGCTCCGCCGCTTCGAGGAACGCCGAGACCTGCTGCAGGAACTCGTCCGCCGGAGCGAGCTCGAGCGCTCGCGCCGCCGCCGCGCGCGCCTGATCGAGCTGATCCGGCGATGCCAGCGCCAGCCCGAGCGCGTGCAGCGCGTGGATCGCGACGTCGTCCGGCCGCTCAGCGAGCGCGCGCTCGCTGTAGTCAAGAATCTCGACGGCCATCGTGGCGATGTCGGTCTCGGCAGCGGTGCCGACGATCAGGGGGCCGTCGAGGGCGAACGCCTCGGCCGGGGGATGGGCGCGCATCAGTTCGAGCGCCGCGGCGTACTCACCGGCAAGCACGTTGGTGAGCAGCGGCTGGCCCGGCGACCCCGCGTGACCGAGTCGAGCCGCGGCCATCTGGTTGACGAGGATCGAGAGCCAGCGCAGGCCGTCGTCGTCCGGCGTCCCGCTCGCGGTCTGCACCGCAAGCGCCGCGGCCTCCCGCCAGAGATCGGCTTGAGCGAGGGCCACGACGCGCCCGGCGTCCGCCGCCGCCCCAGGCGTGAGGCCGGCGGGGACCGCGAGCTCCACCCTGCTCAGCGCGGTGCCGTCCCAACGGTAGAGGTCGATCGCATGCTCCTCGACGGCGCAGGCGTAGCAGAAGACGAACGGGTTCGAGGCATTCAGCACGAACTCGGGCAGGCCGTCGCCGTCGAGGTCGGTGATCTCGCCCGCGTTCGGCCGCGAGCTGATGTGCGAGAGCGCTGTCTCCAGTCCGCCATCGAAGCGGATCACGTCCAGCGTCCCGGCGTGCGCTCCCGTACCGTCTCGGATCGCGATCCACGCGCTCCCACCCGCGCGGCCATCGAGGTCGACCAACTCGGCGACGTCCGTGCCGTACGGCGCGGTGTCGATCTCGATCCGGTCGATCTCATCGGACCATGATCCGTCGTTGTTGAGCCGGTGGACGGCGACGAGGTGGAAAAAGTTGATGGGGTCGCCGTCGTCGTTCACGTAGAACGGCCGCAGGCCGTTCGTGAGCACGGCCCAGTACGCGCCGTCTGCGTCCCGCAAGCCGAGATCCAGTGCGCGCGCCTCGAGCTCGTTCTCGCCGAACTCCTCGCTGATCGCCGCGAGCACGATCGAGCCGAGTTCGGCGGCCTGCTCCGCGGCGCTGGGTGTCGGCGCTGGTGTCGGGGTCGGAGTGGGGGTTGCGGTCGGAGTCGCTGTAGGCGTCGAGGTTGGAGCCGGGCCTGGTGCAGCCGTCGGCGTCGCAGTCGGCGCGGGCGTCGACTCCGGGGCAGGCGTCGCGACAACCACGGGAGCAGGGCCGGAGTCGCTGCCGCGGGTGCATCCGGCGATGGCGGCGCCGATCAGCAACAGCGTGGCAGCGGCGGCGAGGCGGCGGTTCATCGAATCGAACCTACCACGCGGCAGGACGCACGCGCGCTACCATCCGACCATGACTGCACCATCGCGGCTCGAGGTCGAGATCGCGCCGACGCGCAGGCTGCTGACGCCCACCGGCGGCTACCTCTCCGCCTTCTCGCACACGCTCAACCCGTACGCGGGCTGCGCCTTCGGCGATCGCGGCTGCGGGGTCTACTGCTACGTCGCCGAGTCGCCGATCGGGCGCTTCGCCCAACGTCCCTGGGGGCAGTGGCTGCGCGTCAAGACGAACGCTGCCGAGGCGCTGCGACGCGAGCTGGAGCGCCAGCCACGCCTCGACGAAGTCCGCGTCTTCATGAGCTCGGCAACGGACCCCTACCAGCCCGCCGAGTCGCAGTACCGCATCACCCGCTCGATCCTCGAGGTGTTCCGCGAGCTGCCAGTGGGCCTGTTGCTGCTCCAGACCCGCTCCCCGCTCGTCGAGCGCGACTTCGATCTGCTGGCGGAGCTGCCGTTCGCCTGGCTCTCGATGACCGTCGAGACCGACGACGACGCGGTGCGGCGCGCCCTCACGCCGACCTGCCCGAGCATCGAGCGCCGCTTCGCCGCGATGCGGCGGGCGCGCGCACTCGGCATCGCCGTGCAGGCCGCCGTCAGCCCCGTGCTGCCGCACTCCCGAGAGCGCCTCGCCGAGCTGATCGCCGAGGCCGCCGACCGCGCCGTCGTCGACACGTTCACGGGCGACGGTGCGACTGGACAGCGCACGGCGCGGCGCCCCCTCCCCGCCCGCTTCGCCGAGCTCGGCTACGGCGACTGGCGCGACGAGCGTGCGGCGCGAGCGCTCCACGAGGAGCTCCGCGATCGGCTCGGCGAGAAGCGCGTCGGCTGGTCCGTGGAGGGCTTCAACGCGCTTGCCGAGCAGGCGCTCGCTGACGCGCAGAGTTATGTCACTTATGTGAAGAGTAAGTGGCCAGGGGGCCTGTAAGCCGAATTCTGTACCACCCTCGAAGCGAGGGCGGCGACGACCATCCATCTAGGACGGCGGTTGCCCGCCGCCTCCAGCGGCCTACCCGGGAGCGGAGCCGGACGCCCCTGCCGCGCGCATGGCGCGGTGCGCTCCCCTATTTGGCCTTGCTCCGGGCGGGGTTTGCCCGGCCGCCCCGTTTCCGGGACGCCGGTGCGCTCTTACCGCACCATTTCACCCTTACCGCCTCGGACCGAGGCCCGCGACGGCGGTATGTTTCTGTGGCACTTTCCGTCGGCTCACGCCGCCCGGCCGTTAGCCGGCGCCCTGTCCGGAGGAGTTCGGACTTTCCTCCCGCGGCCCGCCCGAAGGCGTTCCGCCGGCGGCCGTCCGGCCCCCTGACCAGCTTCGATCCTACTCTGCCGCCGCCGCCCGCGACATCACGTGCAGATCCTCCGCCGGCAGCTCCACTACCCAGCGCTCCCGTTCCGCGATGCCGAGGATCTCGTACGGCCTCGAGGCGACCTCGACGGCGATCGGCGGGCCGGCGCCCTCCGGCGCGAGGTGCAGGGTGTGCGTGTTGCCAAAGGCGAGGTCCCCGGCGATTCGCGCGACGAAGCAGTTCTCCGGCAGACCGCCGTCCGGGTCGACCCGCCGCAGCACGCAACGCTCCGCGCGGATCGCAACATCGACGGTCTCCGAGTCGGCCACGTCCGCTGGGACCGCCGCGCGCAACCGCAGCCCGGCGACCGCCACACCCTCGGCGTGTCGGTGCGCCTCGAAGATGTTCGAGAAGCCGGTCAGCTCCGCGACCAGCCGCGAGGCCGGGCGCCGGAAGACCTCGTCGCGCGCGGCGAACTGCAGCACTCGCCCCTCGTCGAGGACGGCGATGCGGTCGGCCAGCAGGTGCGCCTCGCGCAGGTCGTGCGTGACGAAGACGATCGAGAGCCGCATCTCGCGGCGCAGGCGCAGCAGCTCCGCGCGCAGATCGGCGCGCAGCGCCTCGTCGAGCGCCGAGAACGGCTCGTCGAGCAGCAACACGTCCGAGTGGCGGACCAGCGCGCGCGCGAGTGCCGCGCGCTGCTGCTGCCCGCCGGAGAGCTGGTGCGGCCGCCGCCCGTCGAGGCCCTCGATCGAGAGCAGGCGCAGCAGCTGCTCGTAGCGTGCCGGCGCGTCGACGTCGCCCTCGAGGCCGATCAGCACGTTGCGGCGCAGATCGAGGTGCGGGAACAGCGTCGGCTCCTGCACGACGTAGCCGCTGCTACGCTGCTGCGGCGGCAGATCGACACCCAGCTCCGTGTCGAAGACGGTGCGCCCACCGATCTCGATGCGCCCGCGGCGAGGGCGCAGCAGGCCGGCGATGGCGCGCAGCGTCAGGCTCTTCCCCGAACCGGAGCGCCCATACAGCACCACCAGCTCGTCGTCGGCGTCGAGGGCGACCGAGAGATCGAAGTCGCCGACGCGCGCCTCGAACTGCGCGCGCAGCGTCATCGGTACGCTCCCGCCGATGCGGTGACGCGGTGCAGCGCGAGCAGCAGCACGGCGGCGAACCCGAGCAGCACCACCGAGAGCGAGACCGCGCCGGCGATCCCCGCCTCCGACTCGAAGGCGGCGAGGATCGCGAGCGGCATCGTCTGCGTCCTGCCCGGCAGCGAGCCCGCGAAGAGCAGCGTGGCGCCCAGCTCGCCGAGCGCGCGCGCCCAGCAGAGCACCGCGCCACCCGCGAGCGAGGGCCAGACCAGCGGCAGCGTAACGCTGCGGAACGTCCGCCAGCGCGAGAGGCCGAGGGTGTAGGCGACGCCCTCGAAGCGCGGATCGGTGCCCGCGAATCCGGCGTAGGCGGAGCGCACGTAGAACGGCGCGGAGACGAAGAGTTGCGCCAGCACGACCGCCGCCGTGGTGAAGGAGAGCGTCACGCCGACGCCGCCGAGCACGTCTCCGAGGTAGCCGCTGCGCCCGAACGCGGTCAGCAGCGCGATGCCCGCGACCGTGGGGGGCAGCACCAGCGGCAGATCGAGCAGCGAGGCCGCGAGGCGGGCCGCCCTCGCGCGGCTGCGCGCCAGCAGCCAGGCGAGCGGGGTGCCGAGCAGCACCGCGAGCGCGGCCGTGATCGTGGCGGTGATCAGCGAGAGCCGCAGCGCGTCCCAGGTCGCTCCCGAACCGAGCTCGGCGGCGACGTCGCCGTCGCTCAGCGCGCGCCAGACGAGGCCGCCGAGCGGCAGCAGCAGCAGCAGCGCGAGCAGCGCCGCCGCCACGGCCAACGCGAGCGTGACGCCGCGGCTCACCGGGCTTGCACCCCGGCGACGCTGGGCAGGAACCCGTAGAGCTGGAAGATCGCCTGCGCCTGCGGGGCCAGCAACCAGGCCAGGAAGTCCTCCGCCGCGGGCTCGGCGTCCTCGATCAGCACCGCCACGTACTCGTTCGGCGGCGTCTGAAGCGGCAGCGCGATCAGCCGTAGACCCGTCGCCGCCTCGACGTCCGAGGCGTAGACGAAGGCCGCGTCGGCCTCGCCCAGTTCGAGCCGCGAGAGCACGATCCGCACGTTCGGATCCTGCGTCGCGATCTTGCGGCGCAGCGCCTGCGCGGTCTCCGGCTGCTGCAGGTCCAGGAGCTTCAGGGCGATCTCCGCAAGCGCGCCGGCCGGCACCGAGGGCGCCCCGATCGCGATCCGCACGTCCGCCAGCGCCAGATCGCGGAGGCTCCGCCACGGCGCCTCGTTGGGAACGGCGACGACGAGCACGTTCGCCGTCACGACCGTGGGGCGGGAGGCGAGCCCGGCGCTCATCAGCCGGCGCGCCTGCAGCGGATTGGCGGAGATGAACAGGTCATCGCCCGCGCCCTCCCCGATCTGGGACGCGAGCACCTGCGAGCCGGCGAACCGCAGCTCGACCTCGACACCGGGATGGGCGCGCTCGAACTCCGCGGCGATGTCGGGCAGTGCGTGTCGCAGCGAGGACGCGGCGGCGACCGTGATCGTCGGCTTGCCGTCGTCGCCGTCGCAGGCGCCGCTGAGCAGGGCGAGGACGCCGATCGCGATGAGCGCCGGGAGTGGAGCGCGGAAGCGCTGCAATCGCGAGAGTCGCCAGGCCGAGCGCATTCCGCCCAGGGGTTCCCCGCAGTTCCGCGCCACCGCACGCTGTCCCGGTACGCCCCGCACTCCGAGTATATGCCGAGCCGTGCCCGGTGCTACGATCGTTACCTGCCCGCGCCCGCGGGTGTCCGAGGCTCGCGGCGGCTCGTCTGGTCGCTCCAGAGGTCGCCCCGGAGACCACCGTGCACTTCAACGTCGCCACACTGCTGCAGGAGCCGATCGGCAGCCGCCGCGACGCGCGCTTCGAGGGCGAGGCGATGCACGTGGCCGCGGCGGGCTGGGACGCCGTCGCCAGTGGCGAGGTGCGGCTGCTGCGCTCGGACCGCGGCGTGCTGGTGCAGGCGCGGCTGGAGACGGCCCCCCTGGTCGCGTGCGCGCGCTGCCTCGAGGCGTTCCGGCAAGTAGTCTCGCTGACTATCGACGAGGAGTTCGTGGCGCCGTACGACCTCGTCACGGGCGTCGCCGTGGAAACGATCGACACGGACGAGTTCCGGATCGACGGGCAGCACCATCTCGACCTCAGCGAGGCAGTCCGGCAGTATGAGCAGACGGCGATCCCGCTTCAGCCGATCTGCCGTCCCGCCTGCGCCGGGCTGTGTCCGGAGTGCGGGTCCAATCGCAACCTCGCTCCCTGCGAGTGCGCGAAGGCAGGCACGGCGGGGCCATGGGAGGCGCTGTCCGCGCTGAGCGAGCGGCTGCACGCCACGGAGGAGAGCGATGGCGCTACCGAAACGTAAAACCCCGAAGGCGAAGCAGCAGCATCGCCGCAGCCACCACCGCATCAACGCTCCACACCTGGTGCGCTGTAGCACGTGCAACTCCTGGCACATCAGCCATCACGTGTGCGCGACCTGCGAGGTTGACTACAATGACGCCGCCGCGCCGGCCCCGGCAGCGGAGGCTGAGGAGACGGAGTAGCGCTCGCCGGTTCGGCGAGGGCACTCCCGACAGATATGGAGTAACTCGCAGAACGCCAATGACACCAATCACCATCCCGGACCTGCCCCCAACCAGCGATGACGCAGCCAGCGCCTGGCTCTTCCCCGGACAGGGCGCGCAACACGTCGGCATGGGCAAGGACTTGGCCGAGGAGATCCCGGCTGCGCGCGCCGTCTTCGAGGCGGCCGACGAGGCGCTCGGGTTCTCGCTCTCCTCGCTCTGTTTCGAGGGCCCCGAGGACGAGCTGCTGCGCACGGTCAACACGCAGCCGGCGCTCGTCGCGCACGGGATCGCGGCGCTTGTCGCGGCGATCGACCAGGGCACCATCGGCGAGGCCCCCGCCCTGCTCGCCGGCCACTCGCTCGGCGAGTACGCAGCGCTGATCGCCGCGGGCGCGATCAGCTTCGAGGACGGCATCAAGCTGGTGCGCGAGCGCGGGCGGCTCATGCAGGAGGCGTGCGACGCGCAGGCGGGCACGATGGCGGCCATCCTCGGCCTCGAGCGCGCCGCACTGGAGACGATCTGCGCCGACCACGGCGCCGCCGTCTGCAACGAGAACGCCGCCGGCAACATCAGCATCGGCGGCACCGCCGAGGCCGTCGCGGCGGCGAGCGCCGCGGCCACCGAGGCCGGCGCCTCGCGCGTCGTCCCGCTGAAGGTCGCCGGCGCCTTCCACACGCCGCTGATGACGAGCGCCGCCGAGGGCATGACGGCCGTGCTTGCTGCGGCTCCGTTCAGCGATCCCGCCCTGCCCGTCGTCTCCAACGTGACGGCGCAGCCGCTGACCGCCGGGGCCGCCCTCGCCGCCGAGTTGCGCGACCAGATCACGAGCCCGGTGCTCTGGCTGGACTCGCTGCGCACTATGCTCGGCGCGGGCGTGAGCTCGTTCGTCGAGTTCGGGCCCGGCCGGGTGCTCACGGGTACGGTGGGGCGGACCGATCGCTCGGCTGCCGTGCGTAACGTCGCGACCGCCTCCGATGCGCGCGGCGGAGACGGGGAGTAGCGGGATGGTAGCCGAGACGAGCGCGAGGCCGCTCCTGGGGCGCAACGCCGCCGTCACTGGCGGCGCGCGCGGTATCGGCCGTGCGATCGCGATGGAACTCGGCCGCCAGGGCGCGAACTTGATCATCACCTACCGCCGCGAGGAACACCTCGCCAGCGCCGTCGCGAGCGACATCCGCGCCCTTGGCGCGAGCTGCACCTCCGTGCATGTGGACGTGCGCAACCAGGAGGACCTGGAGGCGCTGTTCGAGGAAGGGCGGCAGCGCTACGGCAAGATCGACATCCTCGTCAACAACGCCGGCGTCACCGAGGACGGCCTCGTGATGCGGATGAGCGACGACTCCTGGGACCGCGTGATGGAGACGAACCTGCGCGGAGCCTTCCTCGCGACGCGCCTGGCGCTGCGGCAGATGACGCGGGCGCGCTGGGGACGCATCATCAACATCACCTCCGTCTCCGGCGTCATGGGCAACGCCGGACAGGCCAACTACGCCGCCGCCAAGGCGGGCATGATCGGCTTCACGCGCGCCGTCGCCCGCGAGGTCGCCTCGCGGCAGGTCACGGTCAACGCCGTCGCGCCCGGCTTCGTGCTGACGGACCTCACGGCGGGGCTCAGCGACAGCCAGAAGAAGGCGATCATCGATATGATCCCACTGGGCCGCCACGCCGAGCCGGAGGACATCGCCCCGCTCGTCGCCTTCCTCGCCTCGGACGCCGCGAGCTACATCACCGGCCAGACGCTGCACGTCGACGGCGGCCTGGTGATGCAGTAACGGGCGATGCCGCCCGGTTCGCGCCGCCGCTCCCGCATCGTCGCCTTCCAGGCGCTCTACGAGGCTGACCAGTCCGGCCGCGATCCGCAGCGCATCCTCAATCGCCAGATCGACGAGTCGCGGCTCTCCGTAGAGGCGGCGCGGTTCGCGCGAGCGCTCGTCGAGGGCGTCGAGGCGCACCGCGAGCAACTGGACGAACGGATCGCCGCGCAGGCGCCGGCGTTCCCGCTCTCCTCGATGGCGCCTACGGATCGCAACGTGCTGCGCCTTGCCCTCTTCGAGATATGCTTCGATAATCGCCCTGCTCCGCTCCCGGTCGTCATCAACGAGGCCGTCGAGTTGGCCAAGGGATACGGCTCGGAGTCTTCCGGGCGCTTCATTCACGGTGTGCTCGGAAGCATCGCCGCGGCGGAAGCCACGAAGCACGAGGCGACAACGAACGAGCACAGCGGGCGCTCCGCCGGATCCGACTGACCCGGCGCTGCCCCAGAGCGAGAGGACCGCAACGGTGGCAACCACGTACGAGCGCGTTCGCGCCCTGATCGTCGAGCAACTCGGCGTCGACGAGTCCCAGGTGACCCCGAACGCATCCTTCGTCGATGACCTCAACGCCGACTCGCTCGACCTCGTCGAGTTGATCATGTCGATGGAGGAGGAGTTCTCCGGCGACGGCACGGAGATCGAGATCTCCGACGAGGACGCCGAGAAGATCCAGAGCGTGCAGGACGCCATCGACTACCTGCACGACCTCGGCATCGACGACGACTAGCCCGCGCCGCCGGCGGGTGACGTCCACGCCTCGCGGCAGCGGCGACTCGCCCGCCTGCCGCGGTGAGCCGGGCGCAGCCGAACGGGGCTGCGCCGGGCGTACTATCCTGTAGACATGGAACTGCTGGGCGTCGGAGCCGCCGAGGCGTTCGTGGTCCTCGTGATCGCGCTCATCGTCGTGGGTCCGCAGCGCTTTCCCGAGATTGCCCGCCAGGGTGGCCGCTACTTCCGCATGGCCCGCCGCTATGCGTCCGAGGTCACCTCCGACGTGCGCGGCGCGATGGCGGAGCTCGAGGCCGAGGTCGTCCAGCAGAAGGAAGAGCTCCAGGCCGCGCACGAGGAGATCGCCACCGGCCTCTCCACCTCGATCGCGGAGACCCGCAGCGAGATCGAGAACATCGGGCGCGAGGCGGGAGACGCCGTGCGGGACGCTCCGGCGGCGCAGACGCGGGCGCAGGAAGTCCAGCCGGATCCCGCCGGCAACGGCGCGAGTCCTCCCGCCGCGGCGGCCGGCGGCCTGCGCACCCCGCGCGAGCTGCCCGCCAGCGACGCCGAGGGCGGCTAACCCACCGTGGCCACTGCCGTGACTGACGAGCCAACCCCGCCGGACGCCGACGAGGAGCTTGACGGCGGCGAGGTGACCCTGATGGGTCACCTCCTGGAGCTTCGCTCGCGCGTCACCTGGATGGCCGGAGCGATCGTCGTCGGGATGTGCATCTTCCTTCTGCCACCCATCAATTTCGCGGTCTGGGACTTCCTGCTCGAACGCGCGCTATCGTCTCCCCCGGACTTCATCCCGCTGATCACCGAGCCGCTCGAGGTCTTCGGCGCGTACTATCCTGTCGACATGGAACTGCTTGGCGTCGGTGCCGCCGAGGCGTTCATGGTCCTCGTGATCTCGCTAATCGTCGTCGGCGCGCAGCGCTTCCCCGAGGTCGCTCCCCAGGGCGGCCGCTACTTCCGCATGGCTCGTCGTTACGCGGCGGAGGTCACGGCCGACGGGCGCGGCGACCTGGAGGCCGAGGTCGAGGAGCAGCGGGAGGAGCTGAGGGCCGCCCAGGAGGACATCTCTACCGGCATTGCCACCTTGATCGAGGAGGCCCGGAGCGATATCCGCAGCATCGGGCGCGAGACGCAAGAAGCGCTGCAGGACGCGCCGGCCGCACAGGCAGAGTCGGCGAGCGAGCCGGACACGTCCGGGAACCGCGCCGCGCCTCCTGCCGAGGCGAGCGGGTTGCTCACCCCTCGTGAGTTGCCGGCCGGCGACGGCGAGGGCGGCTAACCCGCCGTGGCCACCGTGACCACCGACGAGCAGATCCCGCCGGAGCCGGACGCCGAGGGGCAGCCCGAAGACGGCGGGGAGATGACCCTGATGGGTCACCTCCTGGAGCTTCGTTCGCGTGTCACCTGGATGGCCGGTGCGATCGTCCTCGGCATGTGCATCTTCTTCCCGCTACCCGTCAACTTCGCGGTCTGGGACATCCTGCTCGAGCCCGGGCGAGCGCATGTCGACGACTTCAGAGTGATAGCGATCGAGCCGCTCGAGAACCTCGGCGTCTACTTTCGCGTCGCGCTCGCCGGAGGCGTGTCCGTCGCAATGCCGATGCTCGTCTACCAGACGCTGCGCTTCATTCAACCGGCCCTGACGAAGAAGGAGAAGCGCTGGATCTTCCCGATCGCGCTGGGGGCCTCGTTCGCATTTCTTGCCGGCATGGCGTTCTGCTACTTCGTCGTGCTGCCCGCTGCCTACGGCTTCCTGTTTGAGTTCGGCAGCGACCAAGCCCCGCCCGAAGTGCGGATCAGCAGCTACATGAGCCTGACGCTGCGGCTGATCGTGCTCCTCGGGCTCGTGTTCGAGATGCCGATCCTGATCATGGGCCTCGCGAGGATGCGCGTCGTGCATTGGCGCAAACTGCTCGGCTGGTGGCGCATCGCGATCATCGGCGCCTTCGTGGTCTCCGCGATCGCGACGCCGACGATCGACCCCGTGACGCAGTCGCTCGTGGCCGGCCCGATGATCGTGCTCTACGGGCTCGGCATCGGCCTCGCCTGGATCGTGCGGCCGAGGTCCGACTAGCCCGGCGGACGGGGCGATCGCGAGATGGCGCAGCTGTATACGCAGCGCAGCCGTTTCCGGCGGCGTGCTAGGATAGTCCGCAGATGAGCGACGCGATCGGCAGTCCGCCACAGGCGCCCAACCCCGCCCTGCTCACCCTCTACGAGGAGATCGCAGACTGCCCCGCCTGCGAGCTGGCGCGTCACCGCACCCAGACCGTGCCCGGCGTAGGCCCCGCCCCCGCCGAGGTGATGTGCATCGGCGAGGCCCCCGGCGCGCGCGAGGACGAGCAGGGCATCCCCTTCGTCGGACCGGCCGGGCGCTTCCTCGACCAGTTGCTGGGCGCCGCCGGGCTTTCGAGGGAGACCGTCCACATCGCCAACGTCGTGAAGTGTCGCCCGCCCGGGAACCGTGATCCCCAGCCCGAGGAGATCGCGGCCTGCACGCCCTTCCTCGAACGCCAGATCG
Source organism: Dehalococcoidia bacterium (assembly GCA_965261685.1). Taxonomy (GTDB): domain Bacteria; phylum Chloroflexota; class Dehalococcoidia; order UBA2979; family UBA2979; genus VXMT01. Next base: position 691,052 of record CBDHDI010000027.1, on the reverse strand, counting down.
CGATCGTCGATCCGCTGCTGATCGTCACGCTCGGGCGCTTCTCGATGTCGCGCTGGTTCCCGGGCGCCTCGATCAGCCGCATCCACGGCCGCCCGAAGCGCTTCGGCGAGCGCATCGTGCTGCCGATGTATCACCCCGCCGCCGCGCTCCACCGCGGCGATCTGCGCCCGGTGATCGAGGCCGACTTCGCGCGCATCCCGGAGCTGCTCGCCGAGGCGCGCAGCGGAGGCGCGCGCGAGGACATCGCCACCTCCGAGACATCCACGCCCATCGCGCCGGCAACCGCGGTCGCTGCCCCCCGCCCGTCAGCCGGGCAGCACTCGCTGCTGTGAGCGCGCACGACGGGGCAACCCTGCGGGTCATCCCCCTCGGCGGTCTCGGCGATATCGGCCGCAACATGATGCTCTACGAGCAGGGCGACGACGTGATCGCCGTTGACGTCGGGCTGATGTTCCCCGACGAGCACATGCCGGGCGTCGACCTCGTGATCCCGGACTGGAGCTACCTGCTGCGCGACGCCGAGCGGCTGCGCGCCGTCTTCCTCACACACGGGCACGAGGACCACATCGGCGCGCTGCCCTTCCTGATGCGCGCGCTGCGCGATCGCGGCGAGCCGCTGCCGCCGGTGTTCTGCACGCGCCTCACCCGAGGGCTCGTGCAGGTCAAGCTGCGCGAGCACCGCTTGCTCGACGAGACGCACGTCCAGGTGATCGAGCCCGGCCAGACGATCGAGGCCGGCTCGTTCTCCGTCGAGCCGTTCGCCGTCTCGCACTCCATCCCGGACTCCGTCGGCTTCATCATCCACACCGGCCTCGGACCGGTCGTGCACACCGGCGACTTCAAGATCGATCACACCCCGGTGATGGGGCAGCACACCGACCTCACGCGCCTCGCCGAGATCGGCCGCGAGGGCGTCCTGCTACTCGCCGCCGACTCGACCTACGCGGAGATCGAGGGCCACACGCCCTCCGAACAGACCGTCGCCGAGGCCCTCGACCGCGTGATCGGGGATGCGCCGGGGCGGGTCATCGTCGCCACCTTCGCCTCGCTGATCTCGCGCGTGCAGATGGTGATCGACGCCGCCGCGCGGTACGACCTGCGCGTCTTCGTCACGGGCCGCTCGATGGTCAACAACGTGCAGATGGCGCGCGAGCTCGGTTACCTCGACGTGCCTGACGGCATCCTCATGAACGTGCGCGAGATGCGGGAGCATCCCGACTCGCGCACCGTCGTGATCAGCACCGGCGCGCAGGGCGAGCCGACCGCCGCCCTCACCCGCATGGCGAACGGCGACCACCAGCACATCGCCATCACCGAGGGCGACACCGTGGTCCTCTCCTCGAACCCGATCCCCGGCAACGAGGCGCTCGTCGACCGCAACATCGACAACCTCTTTCGCGCCGGGGCGCGCGTGGTCTACAACCGCATCGCGCCGGTGCACGTGCGCGGCCACGCCGCCCGCGAGGAGCTGAAGATCATCCACCGGCTGGTGCAGCCGCGGCACTTCATCGGCATCCACGGCGAGCACCGCCACCTCGTCATGCACCACGATCTCGCCGTCGACCTCGGCATCGACGGGGACGACGCGTTCGTGCTCAGCGACGGCGACGTGCTGGAGATCCGCGTCGACGGCGCATCCGTCGTCGACAAGGTATCTGCGGATTATGTCTACGTGGATGGCATCGGCATCGGCGACATCGACCACATCGTGCTGCGCGACCGGCGGCGGCTCGCCGCGGAGGGCGTCTGCGTCGTCGTCGTCGCCGTCGACCGCCGGCGCGGCAAGCTGGCAGGCGTGCCGCAGGTGCTGTCGCAGGGCTTCGTTGGCCCCGAGGAAGAAGATCTGATCACCGAGCGCGTGCGCCAGTTGGTCGCCGACCTCGCCGGAGGCGAGGGCGGACGGTTCGACTGGACCGACTGGCGTGAGACACTGGAGAACGAGGTGGCTCGCCTCCTCTATCGCGAGACGCACCGGCGGCCCCTGGTCCTGTCGGTGACCGTGGAGGCGCCCTCCGCTGGACGGAGCGGCGCACCGCAACGGAGCGCAGCGCCGGAGGAGTGAGTCCAGCCCTCGAACCGGCCCGTCTGCTTGGCGGGGGGCGGTCCGGTGAAGGAGCGGAGCGATGGCCCGAACGAACACCCGCCCAAACACAAGCCGTCCCACGCCGGGCGCGCCCTCGCGATCAATCATGCGTCGCGTGCTGCGCCCCGAGATCGTCGGCACCGTCCTCGTCGTCGTCGCGGTGGCGCTGCTGCCCTTCCTGCTCCCGCTCACCAGCATCGTCGCCGCCGCCCGCGACGAACTCGTCGGCGCCTTCGGGCTGCACGTCTTCACCCTCGTGGTGCTCACGCTGGCGATCGGCCTGCTGCTCGCGCTGCGCCAGGGCACGCGGCTGCGAGGGCACGCGCGGCACCTCGCCGGCGCGGCCCTGCTGCTGGTGTTCAGCGCGGGCGCGCTCGGCTTCTGGGCCCCCGACGTCATCGTCGGCGAGGTGGACCTCGGCGAGGCCTCGGCGGGTGGGAGTGTCGGTGGGGCGCTCACCGGTGGCGGGATCGCGTCGATCGCCTGGGTCGCGACACTCGTCGTCGGCTTCACGCTGCTCTGGCCGCGCACGGCGCTGGCCCTGCTGCGGGCGGCGCCCCCCGCCCTCGGGCGCAGCCTCTCCTGGCTCTGGCGCCACGCCGTCCGGCCCGCCGGCCGAGCCATCGCCGCGTATGTCCGCAGCTATCGGATGCGCCGGCGCGATCCCGCGGCGGGGAGTCACCCCTACGCCGACCTCCGCGCCGACCGGCCGATCGGGTCCGGCCTGCCCACGCGGCTCGAAACCGGGTCGGCTCCCGCCGCCGCGGACCCCGAGCCGGCGCCCACGGAAGAAGCCGAGCCTGCGGAGCCGCCGCCGGCCAAGCAGATCGAGATGGACCTCGATCACGACGTCAGCAGCTGGCGACACTCCAGCGACGGCTGGCAGCTCCCGCCGATCGAGCTGCTCGCGGAGGCGGAGCCGCTCGCGCCCGAGCTGGACGACCAGCAGCGGCGCGCCGAACTGATCGTCGAGACGCTCGCCTCCTTCGGTGTCGAGGCGCGAGTCTCGCAGATCAACGAGGGCCCGACCGTCACCCAGTTCGGCGTCGAGCCCGGCTGGGATGTCCGCACGCGCACCGTGGCCGAGCGCACCCCCGAGGGCGCCGCCCTCCTCGACGACGAGGGCCAGCCCCGCACCAGGCAAATCGAGGTCTCGCGCACGCGCGTGCGCGTGAACCGCATCACGGCCCTGCAGAACGACCTCGCGCTCGCGCTCGCGACGCCCGCGCTGCGCATCGAGGCGCCGGTCCCCGGCCGGTCCGTCGTGGGCATCGAGGTGCCGAACGCCAGCTCGGCGGTGGTGACGCTGCGCAGCGTGCTGGAGTCGCGCGAGTTCGCGAAGGCGGCGGGCAAGTCGCCGCTGCCGATCGCCCTCGGCTCCGGCGTGTCCGGCTCCCCGGTGGTCGCGGACCTCGCGGAGATGCCGCACCTGCTGATCGCGGGCGCGACCGGCTCGGGCAAGTCGGTCTGCCTCAACTCGATCATCGCCTGCCTGCTGATGAACCTCTCGCCCGAGCAGTTGCGCTTCGTGCTGATCGACCCGAAGCGTGTCGAGCTCGCCGCGTTCGCCGACGTGCCGCACCTCGCGTTCAGCGAGATCGTGGTCGACATGGACAAGGTGGTCGGCACGCTGCAGGCCGTCATCCACGAGATGGAGACGCGCTACCGCCGCTTCGCCAAGGTCGGCGTGCGTAACATCGAGCGCTACAACGAGCAGGCCGGGAGCGGCCGCCTGCCCTACTGGGTCGTCGTCATCGACGAGCTCGCGGACCTCATGCTCGCCGCGCCCTACCAGGTGGAGCACCAGCTCGTGCGCCTCGCGCAGCTCGCGAGGGCGACCGGCATCCACCTCGTGGTCGCCACGCAGCGGCCCTCGGTGGACGTGGTGACGGGGCTGATCAAGGCGAACTTCCCCACGAGGATCGCCTTCGCCGTCTCCTCGCACGTGGACTCGCGCACGATCCTCGACGGCGGTGGCGCCGAGAAGTTGCTCGGCAAGGGCGACATGCTCTTCCAGCCGAAGGACCAGGGGAAGCCGACCCGCCTGCAGGGCGTCTACGTCTCCGACGGAGAGATCGACGACGTCGTGGACTTCTGGACGAACGACCGCTTCGAGAACCTGCGCCCGCCCAGCTTCGACGAGCTGATCGACGAAGTCGCCGAGGACGTTGCCGCCCTCGAGGCGGGCGGCGCTGCAGGGTCCCCCTCATCCGAGGTCGACCCGATGATCACGAAGGCCCTCGAGCTGGCCCGCGAGCACGACCACATCTCGACATCGCTGCTGCAGCGCCGCCTGCGCATCGGCTACCCGCGCGCCGCGCGGGTCATGGACGAGCTCGAGGAGCAGGGCGTCGTCGGCGCCTCCGAGGGCGGCTCCGGCAGCCGCCCCGTCCTCCTCGACGGCGACGATGCGGAGTCGCCTGCCGCGCCTGTCGCCGGTGCGCCGGTGGTGGACCGGGACGCGTAGCGGGCCAGGCTGTGACCACGCCGTTCTGGTTCATAGCGCCCTCGCAGATGCAGTCGATCGCATCTTGTCGGGGGTGGAATCTCGATGGCGTTTCACCGGACGGGCGGCCCGTCGTAGTTGACCTCACCCGGTGGCGCTACGTCTCGCCGACTCCTCTGGTCGGCTTGCTTGCGGTTATAGGCCGGCTGGTGAGGGAGGGCCACAGCATTCAGGTCCTGCCACCGCGTGCCGCCTACCCGCTGAGGATGCTCGAAACCGTCGGGTTCGTGGATGCAATCAGCACGTTCACCGACGTCACACGGTCAGGCGAGCCCGCGGAACGGGTGAGGCGCTATCACCCGATCATTCGCGCGCGGAATTTCAAAGCCCTCGACGATGTCGAAGAGATCGTCAATGAGCTCATACTCGAGTTTGGACGCAGCGATCTGGTGAGCCCTCCGCTCAATCTCGCGGCACACGACGCGCTGGCCGAGGCCGCGAACAACGCGATCGAGCACGCGGATTGCCCGGAAGGAGGCTTCGCGCTCGCTCAGCTCCGGGAGCGTCGCCCTGCATCTGGGCGTTCGTGGTTCATCGAAATCGCCGTCGCCGACGGTGGCCGAGGTATTGCGGCATCTCTGGGGGCAAACGACGATCGGGAAGCGATCATGCACGCCTTGGATGAGCGCGTCTCGGGAACCGGCGATCCTCATCGGGGATTCGGCCTCGCCGAAATTGAGCGCCTGGTGCAGTACCCACGCCGCCAACTCGTCATCCATTCCGGTCGCGGCCTGGTGTCAGTCACCCAGGCGGGACGCATCCCCGCTTACACGGACAACTTGTTCCCGGGGACGCTCCTGACCATATCGATACCGGCTGGTACGCCTCCAAGTGCATCGGACTACGCGTGAGGGAAGGTGTATCGTGCTGCACCACCACCGAGAGGATCGCTATGCGCGTGAAGTTGACTGACAAGGCACCGGCCTTCGCGACACGCCCGCGAGCGCGGTCGATCGTCCAGCCGCTCCCGCCGCGGCGCGGCGTTGAGCCGTTCGTCCTTGACCTGTCCGGCGTGCAGGCAGCAAGTCCGTCGTTTCTGGATGAGCTCTTCGGTCAGCTGGCGGACAAGTACGGGACGGTCACGATTTCGGGCGCCAGACCAGAGTTGCATCCACTGATAGATCGCGTCATCGCACGTCGCAGCCTGGAGTCGCGCTTCCGGGTTACCGCCGAGGCCTGAGCCTGCGGCCTCTCTAGCTTCGCGAGCGCCCTACTTCCCCCGCCGCCGCCCGCCGCGCCGCCCCCCGCCGGCATTCGCGCGCTGCGGGCGGGGCGAGGGGGACTCGAAAGCGCGCAGGCCCTCGGGGGTGTCGCCGACGAGTTCGCGGCGCAGCTCGACGATCTGGTCGCGGAGCTGCGCGGCGCGCTCGAACTCCAGCTCGCGCGCTGCGGACTTCATCTGCGACTCCAGCTCCTTGATCATCCGCAGCAGTTCGTCGCGCGGCAGGTCCGTGGCGACGACGTAGGCCGGCGACTCCTCGGCGACGCGCAGGCCGTCGGTGATGTCGCGGATCTGCTTGCTGATGCCCTCGGGCTCGATGCCGTGCTGCTCGTTCCAGGCGAGCTGGATCGTGCGCCGCCGCTCCGTCTCGTCGAGGGCGGTCCGCATCGATCGCGTGACGGTGTCGGCGTACATGATCACGCGGCCCCCGGCGTGGCGGGCGGCGCGCCCGATCGTCTGGATCAGTGACCCGCCGGAGCGCAGGAAGCCCTCCTTGTCGGCGTCGAGGATGCAGACCAGCGAGACCTCGGGCAGGTCGAGGCCCTCGCGCAGCAGGTTGATACCGACGAGCACGTCGTACACGCCCTGCCGCAGGTCGCGGAGGATGTCGACGCGCTCGAGGGTGTCGATCTCGGAGTGGAGGTACTGCGCCTTCACGTCCATCTCGAGCAGGTAGTCGGTCAGGTCCTCGGCCATCTTCTTGGTCAGCGTCGTCACCAGCACGCGCTCGCGGCGCTCCGCCCGCGCGCGCACCTCGGCGAGCAGGTCGTCGATCTGCCCCTGCGTCTCGCGCACCTCGACGATCGGGTCGGGGAGGCCGGTCGGGCGGATCACCTGCTCGGCGACCTGCTGCGAGCGCTCCAGCTCGAACGGGCCGGGCGTGGCCGAGACGAAGATCACCTGGTTGAGGTGATCCTCGAACTCGGCGAAGTTGAGCGGGCGATTGTCGAGCGCCGAGGGCAGCCGGAAGCCGAAGTCGACCAGCGTCTCCTTGCGCCGGATGTCCCCGAAGTACATCCCCCGGATCTGCGGCACGGCGATGTGCGACTCGTCGATGAACACCAGCCAGTCGTCCGGGAAGTAGTCGAGCAGTGTCCACGGCGTGGAGCCTTCGGCGCGGCCCTGCAGGTGTCGCGAGTAGTTCTCGATACCCGAGCAGTAGCCGCTCTCGCGCAGCATCTCGAGGTCGTAGCGGGTGCGCTCCTCGATCCGCGTCGCCTCGAGGATGCGGCCCTCGCTGCGCAGCGCGACGGAGCGCGCGCGCAGCTCCTCCTCGATGTTGGTGATGGCGACCTCGAGACGGTCGCTGGAGGTCACGAAGTGCTTCGCGGGGTAGATCGAGAAGCGCTCCTGCGGCGTCAGCAGCTCGCCGGAGAGCGGGTCGACGGTGACGATGCGCTCGATCTCGTCGCCCCAGAAGTCGACGCGCACGGCGAGGTCCTCGTAGGCGGGGAAGATCGTGAGCGTGTCGCCGCGCACGCGGAAGGTGCCGCGCACGAGGTTCATGTCGTTGCGCGCGTACTGCATGTCGATCAGCTGGCGGATCAGCGAGTTGCGGTTGACGTGCCGCCCGACGTGCAGCTTCGCGACGAACGACTCGTACTCGCCCGGCTCGCCGAGGCCGTAGATGCAGGACACCGAGGCGACGATCAGCACGTCACGATGCTCGAAGAGCGCGCGCGTCGCGGAGTGGCGCATCTTGTCGATCTCTTCGTTGATGTCGGCGTCCTTGGCGATGTAGGTGTCCGTGCGCGGGACGTACGCCTCGGGCTGGTAGTAGTCGTAGTAGGAGACGAAGTACTCGACCGCGCTGCTCGGGAAGAAGTCGCGGAACTCCGAGGTCAGCTGCGCGGCCAGCGTGCGGTTGGGCGCGAGCACCAGCGTCGGCCGCTGGCGCTGGGCGATGATGTTCGCCATGGTGAAGGTCTTGCCGGAGCCGGTGGCCCCGAGCATGGTCTGCATCGTCAGCCCGCGATCGAGGCCCTCGCTGAGCTGCTCGATCGCCTGCGGCTGGTCGCCCGTCGGCCGGAAGTCGCTGACCAGTTCAAACCCGGTGCTCGCTGTGGTGGTCACGAGGTCCATTGTACGCCGCAGCGAGCCGTGATCCCGCCGCGAGGCTGCCCGGCAGCTGAGGAACACGGACCGCATGGCTGGCTTCGACGAGGTTCGATCCTGGCCGGGCCGAATCAGGCTGTCCTACGCGGCGCGGCATCAGCCCGCCCGACGTTCAACCCCCATGACGACGACCATGAGCAGGCTGCGCCCTGGGTTCAGCATCGCTCCAGTACGGAGACGCGCTGACGCACCTCCGCATTGTCCTCGCGCATCGCGGCGAACCCCACCTCGATCACCTGCGGGAGTGTGCTGACCTGCTCTGTCAGCAAGCGCACCTGTTCGGTGAGCGGCGCCATCTCATCGCGGATCACGCCCCTCAACGCGTCGTCCAGCATGCCGTCGGCCATCAGTGGCCCCCTCGTCCTGCTTTCTGCCTTTGGGGAGTTCGCGACCTGCGCGAAGCGCCTGTCGACGGTCCACGGCTTGCGCCGCTCCCGGTCCGGACGCGACCAGCGGCCGTCAGTCCGCCGGACACAACCTAGCACACACATTCCGATCGGTGTACAACGGCACCGTGACGCCGACCGCAGATGGGGCGGCGCGCGACGCCGGGGAGGTGAACGATGCGGCTCGAGGGCAAGGTCGCGATGGTCACGGGGGCAGCCTCGGGCATCGGACGCGCCACGGCGCGGACGCTCGCCCGCGAGGGCGCGGCCGTGATGTGCGCCGACATCAACACCGAGGGCGCCCAGGAGACGGCGGACGCCATCGCCGCCGCCGGCGGGACCGCGGCGATCGTCCAGCTGGACGTGACCGATGAGGCCGCCGTGCAGGCCGCCCTCGCGGCCACGATCGAGGAACTCGGCGCACTGCACATCCTCATCAACGACGCCGGGATCAGCGGCCGCGGAGGCGAGTACCACTCGGTGATCGACGTCAATCTCAACGGCGTCTACTACTGCCTGGAGCACGGCGCGCCGCTGATCGAGCAGCACGGCGGCGGTTCGATCGTCAGTCTTTCCTCGATCATGGGCCTCGTGGGCGGCTCTACGCCGGCCTACACCGCCTCCAAGCACGGCGTGCTCGGCCTCACGCGGACCTACGCGCTGATCTATGGCGGGCGTGGCGTGCGGGTGAACTGCGTCAACCCCGGCTACATCGAGACCCCGATGACGGAGTCCATGCTTCTCGACGAGACGCGGCGCGAGCAGGCGATCGGTCTGCACCCGATCGGCCGCCTCGGGAAGCCCGAGGACGTCGCGAACGCGATCCTCTTCCTCGCGAGTGACGACGCCTCGTTCGTGACCGGGGTAGCGCTGCCCGTGGACGGCGGCTACACAGCCCAGTAGACGCCGCGCGCCGAGGCTCAGTCTTCCCCGAACCAGAAGCGGCGCGCGTTGCCGCCCGCGATGGCCTCGATCGCATCAGCGGGGACCGGCAGCTTGCCGTCGAGCAGCAGCATGAGGTCGGCCAGGTACTCGTCGAGGCCCCCGGAGGCCGGGTAGTTCGAGCCCCAGACGATACGCTCCGCCCCGAACGCCTCCACCGCCTGCGCGACCACGGGGTAGACCGCCTCGTGCGGGTGTGGGGCGTAGCGGCTCGGGAACGAGAGCTGGAACCAGACGCCCGGATGGCGCGCCAGATCCCAGACCGGCTGCTGCGGCGCGAAGTCGGGCGCGTCCTGCAGGCGCGGCGTCGCGAGGTGCGAGAGCATCACGCGCGTCTCCGGGTGGCGCGCGATCGCCGCCTCGAGGTACGGGACCCAGTCGGCCGGCGCGTGATGGGGCATCGCCTGGATGATGAGGCCGAGGTGCGCCGCGGCCATCACCAGCTCCGGCCGCTCGAACATCATCTCCGAGGTGAGCCGCACGCCCTTAAGGTCGCCGCCCTCGGCCAGCTCCGCGAGCTGATCGCGCGCACGCGGATCGCGGTGATTCACCAGGCCGACGCAGGCAACAGTGTCCGGGTGCTCGCGGGTGAGACCGCCGAGATAGGCGTTGTCGTACTCGCCCATGTGCTGGACGATCACCACGCGGCTCACGCCCGCCTGGTCGAGCGTGCCGCGCAGCGTCTCGTACGGGAAGTACTTGCTCAGCCCGCAGTGCGTGTAGCCGTCGATGACCTCGAAGGGATGGACGGGCGGGTTGGTCATGATGCTGCCTCTCGGGACACGGGGCGATCGAGGCCCCTCGTTGAGGAGAAGTCGCTCACGCCGACCTCCCTGAGTCGCCGCGAAGGCCGGGGAACGTTGCCACCCGCAGTCTAGCGAAGCGCATGACACGCGGCGGCCGACTCTGCGGTCTGCGGCGGCCGGGGCTAGAGTGGGCCGCTGGAGGCGCCATGGTCGCGAGGCTGTTCCCGCGCGTCTACGAGGGCTGGATCGTCGTCGGCGCCTCGACGACGGCGCTGTTCATCCTCTCCGCCGCGGTCTTCTGGGGCCTCGGTCCGATCTTCAACCCGATCGTCAGCGAGTTCGGCTGGAGCCACGGCCGCACCGCGTTCGCCTTCGCCGTCCGCTCCGAGGTCAACGGCATCTCGGCGCCATTCGTCGGGGCGCTGATCGACCGGATCGGCTCGCGGCTGCTGATGATGGCGGGGATCGTCCTCGCCTCGTGCTGCCTCTTTCTCATGTCGTACATGCAGAACATCGTGCACTTCTACGTGCTGATGCTGGTCATGGCGCTCGGCACCAGCACGTCGGGCGGACAGGTGACGATGGTCTCCACCGTCAGCTGGTTCGAGCGCAAGCGGGCGCGCGCCTTGGCGCTGGCGACCGCAGGCGGGACGCTCGGCGGGGTGCTCGTCGTGGCCATCGCCTTCCTCGTCGAGGCGATGGGCTGGCGTGGCGCGCTGCGGGTGATGGCGCTCTTCTTGCTCGTCGGCGGCCTCCTCGCGGGCTCGAACGTGCGCACGCGGCCGCGTGGCCACCACCAGCCGCTCGACGGCATCCCGCGCCCCGCAGGCTCGGCGGCCGACGAGGACGACGATCGCTGGGGCGTGCCGCTCCGCGAGGCACTGCGCACGCAAGCGTTCTGGCTGCTGGCCTTCGCGCAGTTCACGATGTTCTTCTCGATCACGGCGATCGTCGTGCTGCATGTGCCGTTCATGGAAGATGACGTCGGCATCTCGAAGACGGCGGCGGGGGTGGGCTCGGCGTTCTTCGCCCTCTCCTCGCTCGTCGGGCGCCTCGTCTCCGGCGGCGCCGCGGACCGCTTCGACAAGCGGGTGGTGCTGGCGCTCGTGGTGCTGCTCGCGGGGGTCGCGATGCCGCTCTTCTCACTGGTGCAGAACCTCTGGCAGGCGAGCCTGGTGCTGGTCGTGATCGCCGCCGGGGTCGGCGGCGCGAACCCGATCCGCACGGCGCTCCTCGCGGACTACTACGGGACACGCTCGTTCGGGGCGATCAACGGCGTCTCGATGATGATCGGGACGCTCGGCGCGTTCCTCGGGCCGTGGTTGCTGGGGCTGAGCGTGGACGCGACGGGTGGCTACTCGATCGGCTTCGCGGTGACCGGCCTGGTCGGCCTGTTCGCGATTCCCGCGATCCTGCGGACGAAGCCGCCCTCGGAGCTGATGGCGCGCTACCGCCGCCGCCCCGTGCGCGTCGTGCCGCCGGGCCCGCCGCGCGCTCAGCACGGCGCCCCTCGCCGCTAGTCGAGCTTCCGCAGCCGCGGCAGGAACGCGATCATCGCGATCGTGACCAGGACCAGCGCGAAGGAGGTGGAGCCGAGCGCCCACTGCCCTCCGACCTGCTCGGCGAACAGGCCGAACAGCACCGCACCGAACGCCATCAGGCCGAACTCTGTCATGTAGAGCGACATCACGCGACCCCGGTACTCGTCCAGCGAGTAGTGCTGCAGCAGCACGTTGCCGAGCGCCTGCCGCCCGGCACTGCCGATGCCGACGAAGAGCATGAAGAAGCCGGCCACCCAGATCAGCCTCGTCGCGGAGAACCCCACGAGCCCCATGCCGATGACCAGGGAGCTGACGAGCAGCAGCACGCCGCGGCGCCTCGCGGGCAGCGAGGCGAGCACCAGCGATCCGGTCAGCGATCCGAGGCCGCTCACCGCGATCAGCAGGCCGAGCTCGACCGGGCCGCCGTCGAGCACGCCGCGCACGAAACCGGGGAGCATGATCTGGTACGGCATCGCGAGCAACGAACCGACCAGGCCCGCGAGGAGGAGCAGCGCGAGCGTGCGCTCGGTGCGGACGTAACGGAGGCCTTCGATCAGGTCGGCGTACCCGCTGGTGCGGCGGCGGCGGGCGGGGGGCTCGTGCTGCGGCCGCACGCGGGCGAGCGTGATGACGGCGAAGCCGTAGAGCGCGGCCATCAGGAAGTAGACCCACTCCGCGCCGATGAAGGCGATCATGAAGCCGCCCAGCGCCGGCGCCATGAGGCGCATCAGGTTCGTCGCGGCGGCGCTCAGCGCGACGGCGTTCATCAGGCGGTCCATGCCCACGACCTCCGGCATGATCGCCTGCCTCGAGGGCATCATCAGCGAGATCACGATGCCGTGAGCGACGCCGGCGACCATCAGGTGCGCGAACTCAAGCAGGTCGAACAGCAGCAGCAGGCCGACGATGACCGAGATCACGACGTTGGCGCACTGCCCGATCTGGAGCACCAGCTTCTTCGGCGCACGGTCGGCGAGCACCCCGCCAAAGACCGAAAGCGTGAGCATCGGCACGGCGCTTCCGAGGGAGATCACGCCGAGCGCCGCGAAGCTCTCCGTGAGGTCGTACACGAGGTAGCCGCGGATGAGCATCTGCATGTTCATCGCGGCCATCTGCCCGAGCAGGGCGAGGTAGAACCAGCGGAACTCGGGGTCGGAGAAGGAGTCGAAGGTGCGGAGCTGCCGCCCGGCTCCGGAGCCGCCGCCACGTCGCGGCGGCCGATCGATCGGGCGCTCGGGAGTGCCCCGTGTCGGGGCGGCGGTCACGGCGCGGGACCGCTTGCGAGGGCGGGCGAACCTGCCAGCTCACGTAAGGAAGCGATCATCCATGCAGTGTAGGCGATGGCCCTCGCCGCTGCCGCGCGTCCGGCACGGCGTGGAGGCCCCGACTCGCTGCGATGGCGCTCGATGGTGCGAGCCTCCTGGGCGGTCATCGCGTACCTCGAGGTTGAGCAGGACGAGGTCAGACCATGACTAACGAAGAATCCATCACCCTGACACGGACGGAGTACGACGCCCTGATCGGGCGGATCGAGGATCTCGAAGACACGCTGGCTGCCCTCGAAGCGGACGATGGCAACCGCGTTCCCCACGAGGTAGCCCTCGCCATCATGCGCGGCCAGGGTCCCGTCCCCGCGGTTGCCGCGCGAGAGGCGCGCCGCTAGGGTTCGCAGCGCGATACGGGAGGAGACCGCGATGCCGATGCTCGATGTGGACGGGGCGAGGCTGCACTACCACGAGCAGGGAGCGGGCGACACGATCGTCCTCACCGCCGCCTACAACACCCCCTCGAAGTTCTGGGGCCCGCTGGTCCCGATGCTCGCCCAGAACTTCCGCGTCGTCACCTACGACGTGCGCGGTTTCGGCGACACGGAAATCGTGGCCGAGAGCGCGAACGTCGATGTCGTGGCGGACGACCTGCACGCGCTGATCGCGCACGTCAGCAACGGCCCGGTGCTCTCGCTCGGACACGCCTTCGGGGGCGGCGTGGCGTCGAACCACATCGTGCGCCATCCGGACGACGTGCGTGGGCTGATCCTCCTCGACTCCGGCGGCATGTTCGCCGGCGATCCGGCCGCCTCCGCGAACATGTACCCGCTCTCGACCAAGCGGGGCCTCGACGCAGATTCCTACGCGAAGCTCTTTGTGGAGACCTACTGCGGCGCGGGATTCGGCGAGACGGACGAGCAGCGCGCGCTGCTCGACGGCATGTTCGAGGACAGGGCGACGCGTGAGCAGGTGATGCTCTCCCTTTCGATCCTCGGATCGATGAACGTGGAGAAGTACTGGGCGAAGTGGTCGCAGCCGACGCTGCTGATCTACGGCACCGCGGACCGCGTGGCCGTGCCCTTCAACGGCTTCGACCTCGCGAGGATGCTGCCGGGCGCGGAACTGCACTGGCTGCGCGGCGCGGGCCACTACAGCACGTGGGAGCGCCCCGAGCGCATCGCCGAGCTGATCGGCGAGTTCGCCGCGGGGTTGTAGCCGCCACGACGAACACGGCGCGATGACACAGCGCCTCCAGGGCAAGGCCGCCATCGTCACGGGCGCCGCCTCCGGCGCCGGTCGGGCGATGGCGCAGCGCTGCGCCTCGGAGGGCGCGAGCGTGCTCTGCGCCGACGTCAACGACGACGGCCTCGCCGACACGGTCGCGAGCATTGAGGCCGCGGGCGGCCGCGCCGTCGCGCGTCGCGTCGATGTCTCCCGTGAGCCCGAGGTGGAGGCGATGCTGCGCGAGGCGGTCGAGCGCTTCGGGCGGCTCGACGTGCTGCTGAACAACGCCGCCATTGGAGGCGGCGTCGGCGACTGGTCACAGACCATCGCGGTCAACCTCGAGGGCGTCTACTACGGGCTGCGGCACGGCGCGGCGCTGCTCGCCGAGCAGGGCGGCGGCGCAATCGTCAGCACTGCCTCCGTCGGCGCGCTCGTCGCGCTGCGCCACCACCGGCTGCCGCGCGACGGCGGCCCGTTGCCCTCGGGGCCGCTCGGCTACATCGCGGCGAAGTCCGGCGTCGTGGGGCTGACGAGGCAGTTCGCCGTCGTCTACGGTCGCCGCGGCGTGCGCGTCAACGCGATCGCGCCCGGCGGTATCGACACGCCGATGCTGCGAGGCGGCAGCGACTTTACCGAGGGCGATCCGCACCCCGCCGATGCAATTCACCCGCTCGGCCGCATCGCGCGGCCCTCGGAGATCGCGTCCGCCGCCGTCTTCCTCGCCAGCGACGAGGCCTCCTTCATCACCGGCATCGTGTTGCCCGTCGACGGCGGCTACACGGCGATGTAGCCGCGGCGGCGCCGCCGCCCGCATACACTCCAGCGGACACGCTTCGGCCACTGGACGGGAGGCGGCGATGCAGGACTTCGAGGGCAAGGTCGCCGTCGTCACCGGCGCGGCAAGCGGCATCGGGCGTGGGCTCGCGCAGCGCTTCGCCGAGGAGGGCATGCGCGTCGTCCTCGCCGATGTCGAGGCAGGCGCCCTCGATGCGGCCGTCGCGGAGCTGCGGGACGCGGGTCACGAGGTGCGCGGCGAGCAGGTCGACGTCTCGAGCCAGCCCTCGGTGGACGCGCTCGCACTCGCCGCGTTCGCGGCCTGGGGCGGGGTGCATCTCGTCTGCAACAACGCCGGCGTCGCCGCCGTCAACGACTGGGGCTCGCTGCACCCCGAGGGCGGCGTCCCGATGTGGGATCTGACGCTCGATGACTGGCGCTGGACCTACGGCGTCAACTTCTGGGGCGTCGTGCACGGCATCCGCGCCTTCACGCCGCTGCTGCTCGAACAGGGCGAGCCCGCGCACATCGTCAACACCGGCTCCGTGCAGAGCTTCCAGGGCGGCACGAGCCTGGTCGCCTACAGCTCGACGAAGTTCGCCGTCGGGCGCATCACCGAGGCGCTGCAGATGCAGCTGCGCGAGCTCGGCTCGCCCGTGCGCGCGCACTTGCTCTGCCCCGGCGGCGTGGCGACCCGCAGCTACCTCGCCGAGCGCAACCGCCCGGCCGAACTGCGTAACCCCGATCCGGGAGCGGAAGACCCGGAGCGCGCGGCCGCGTTCGCGCGAGCGCGCGACGAGACCGGCGAGAACATGGGGCGCAACATGCCGCCCTCGGGCGTCGCGGCGGCAGTGGTCGAGGGGCTGCGTGCGGAGCGCTTCTACATCTTCTCGCACGGGACCGACTTCGATGCGCAGATTCGCGCGCGCATGGAGCGGATCATCGCGCGCGAGGATCCCCAACCCTGATCCTCGCCGCGAAATCGGCTATCGTGCGCCCGTGACCGCCGAACACCGTCTCGCGATCCTCGAGCAGATCGGCCGCTACTCGTACGCGGCCGACGATCAGGACGTCGAGGGCATGGCTGGGCGCTTCACCGAAGACGGCGTCTTCGAGCGCCACGAGATTGGCTCGAACGGGGCGGTCTTCCGCGCCGCGGGCCGCGCGGCGCTGCGGGGCTGGGCCGCCGAGGTGATCGCGGCGCGCGGGGACGGCGTCATCACGCGCCACCACCAGCGTGCGACCGTCTTCGACGAGCTGGGCGCCGACACGGCGCGTACGCGCACGATGCTGCTGCTCACCCGCATCGGTCCGGGCGAGCAGCACCCGCGCACGGTCCTCAGCGGCGTCTACCGCGACGAGTGGCGCCGTACGGCCGACGGTTGGCGCATCACGCGCCGCATCGCCGACCTGGACCGGCCGGCCGCGGACGCGCCGCGTGGCTGAGGTGCGCATCGTCGGCAAGGCGATGGACGACCTCGCCGACGATTGGCACTGGGTGGTGTTGCACGCCGCCGAGGAGCTGGAGCCGCGCCTCTACTTCACCGCCCGCGTCGACACCGTCTGCGGCATCCTGATCGCGGACCGCCCGCGGCGCGTGCGGCTCTTCGACATGGGCGCTCCGGATCAACCGACCTGCCCGATGTGCAGCAAGGACGGCCTGCCGCCCGGCCTGCTCGCCGACGTGCGCGAGGCGCTCGAGCGCGCCGACCGCGAGCCGGTGGAGGTGTAGCGCCCGCCTCCCCCCGCGCGGCGGATATACTGCGCTCGATGGCCCTCGATCTGTCAGACCGCCCGAATCTGCTCGTCATCCTCGACTCGCACGGCATCATCTACCGCTCGTACTACGCGCTGCGCGACAGTTTCGCGAGCACGGTGCGGCGCACCGGCGAGCCGGTCTGGGCCGTCTTCGGCTACGCCAACTCGCTGCTCTACGTGCTGGACGAGCTGCGCCCGACGCACATCATCGCCGCCTGGGACGCCCCTACCCCGACCTTCCGCCACGAGGCCGACGCCGACTACAAGGCGACCCGGCGGCCGACGCCCGACGACCTGAAACCGCAGATCGAACGCGTGCGCGACGTGCTGGCCGCGTTCCGCATCCCCCTGATCGAGGCGCCGGGCTTCGAGGCCGACGACGTCCTCGGCACGCTCGCCACGCAGGCGAAGGCCGCAGGCGTCGAGACCGTGATCGTGACGCTCGACAACGACCTGGTGCAGCTTGTGCAGCCGGGCGTGCGCGTGCTGATGTACCGGCCCTACCAGCGCGATTATGTCCTGTACGACACCGAGGGCGTCCGTGACCGCTGGGGCTTCGAGCCGGACCAGATCCCGGACTTCAAGGCCCTCGTCGGCGACAACAGCGACAACATCGCCGGCGTGAAGGGCATCGGCGACAAGGGCGCGAAGGCGCTGATCGGCGAGTGGGGCACGCTCGAGGGGATGATCGAGCACCTCGACGAGATCAAGCCGCCGCGCGCCCAGAAGGCGCTGGCCGCCGCCGTCGAGGACGCCCGCCACTACAAGCGCATGGCGACCATCGTTACCGACGTGCCGGAGGTGGCGCTGGACCTCGATGCGTCGAGGGTGCACGACTATGACCGCGACGCGGTGCTGGCGCTGTTCCAGGAGCTCGAGTTCCGCTCGCTCGTCGGACGGCTGCCGCAGCACGCGGACGACGTCGCCTCGGACGGGGTGCAGCCCAAGGGCGCGATCACGAGCGGCGGCGAGTACGAGGTCGTGACGACGACCGAGCGCCTCGGCGAGGTCGTCGAGGCGGTGCGCGCGACCGGGCGCTTCGCCTTCGAACTGCTCGCCGACGACGAGCACCCGATGCGGGCGGCCTACGGCCTCGTTGGCCTCGCGCTCAGCATCGAGCCGGGCAAGGGTTGGTACCTGCCCTTTGGCCACACGAGCGAGCCGCTGCCGCCGCAGGAGGGCCAGCAGGAGATGACGATGGACGCGCCGGAGCCCGAGGCGCGGATCGCCCAGCTCCCGCGCGACGCCGTCCTCGAGGCGGCGCGCACCCTCTTCACCGACCGGGATCTCGAGCGCGTCTCCAACAGCGGCAAGAACCAGATGCTCGCGCTTGCCGAGGCGCCGGGCGGCGTCTGGACCGAGCGCATCGACTTCGACACCTCGGTCGCCGCGTACGTGCTCGGCGAGCGCGCGCGCGACATCCGCGGGCTGGCGTTCGAGCGGCTCGGCCACGAACTGCCGGAGGCGAAGAGCCTGCTCGGCACGGGCCGCAAGGCGATCCCCTTCTCGCGCACCGACCCCGAGGACGCCGCGAACTTCGCCGCGGGCGCCGCCGACGCGACGCTGCGCCTCGCCGGCGATCTGCTCCCCGAACTCAAGGCGAACGACCTCGACGGCGTCTTCCGCGAGATGGATTTGCCGCATCTGCCGGTGCTCGCGCGCATGGAGCAGTACGGTCTCGCCGTGGACCGCGAGGCGCTCGCGATCCTCGGCGCGGAGCTGGCCGAGCTGTCCGAGGCTGCGCAGGCCGAGGTGTTCTCGGCGGTCGGGCATGAGTTCCAGATCGGCTCACCGCAGCAGCTCTCGCACGTGCTCTTCGAGGAGCTGGAGCTGCCCCGGACGCGCAAGACGGCGAGGGGCTGGACGACGGACGCGAACGCCCTCGAGCCGCTCCGGCAGGCGCACCCGGCGGTCGAGGCGGTGCTGCGCTGGCGCGAGCTGACGAAGATCCGGTCCACCTACGTGGACACGCTGCCGGGACAGATCCACCCGGTGACCGGGCGCGTGCACACCGTGTTCTCGCAGACCACCGCCGCCACCGGGCGGCTCTCCTCGAACGACCCGAACCTGCAGAACATCCCCGTGCGCACCGAGATAGGCGCGGCGGTGCGCAACGCCTTCATCGCGCGCGATTGCGGCGAGGATCCGCTACTGCTCTCGCTCGACTACTCGCAGATCGAGCTGCGTATCCTCGCGCACGTCTCGGGCGACGAGGAGCTGCGGCGCGCCTTCCTCGCGGGCGAGGACATCCACCGCGCGACGGCGTCCAACGTCTTCAAGGTCGCCCCGGAGGAGGTGGACGTGGAGATGCGCCGCCGCGCGAAGGTCTTCAACTTCGGCGTGCTCTACGGCCTCACGGCCTTCGGCCTGTCCCAGCGCGAGGGCATCCCCCGCGACGAGGCGGAGGAGTTCATCCGCGCCTACTTCGCGGCCTACCCGCAGGTCGCGCACTGGCGCGACGCCGTCGTGGACGAGGCGCGCGAACGCGGCTACGCCGAGACGCTGACCGGGCGGCGCCGCTACATCCCGGAGCTGCGGTCGAGGAACCACAACCGCCGCCTTGGGGCGGAGCGGATCGCGATCAACATGCCAATCCAGGGCGCCGCCGCCGACATCATCAAGATCGCCATGAACCGCATCGACACCGAGCTGATCGCCCACCGCGCCAGCGGCGGACGGGCCCGGATGGTGCTGCAGGTCCACGACGAGCTGCTATTCGAGTTGCCGCGCGAGGAACTCGACAGCGTGCGCGAGATCGCCTGCCGCCTCATGCCGGCCGTCCAGCTCTCCGTGCCGCTGGAGCTGGACGAGAAGTACGGCCGCTCCTGGGGCGAGATGGCCGAGACGGCGTGAACCTCCGCCCGACGATGCCCGGTGCCTGAGCTGCCGGAGGTCGAGACGATCCGCCGCGGACTGGAGCCGCGGATCGCCGGTCGCACCATCGAGTCGGTGCGCATCCACGCCGGCGCCGAACGCCTGGCCGTCACCCACTCCCCGCGCGAACTCGAGCACGAGCTGGCGGGGCGGCGCATCGAGTCGCTCGGCCGCCACGGCAAGTACCTGATCGCCGCCCTCGACGATGACCGCAGCTGGGTGATGCACCTGCGCATGACCGGCGTGCTGCTGATCGGCGACCGCGCCGCGCCCGGCGAGCGCTTCGAGCGCGCGCGGGTCGAACTCGACGACGGCTGCGCGCTGCGCCTCAACGACATCCGCAAGTTCGGCACGTGGCACCTCGTCGAGGATCCCGCCGAGGCGATGCCGCGGATCGGGCCGGACGCGCTCTCCGAGGCGTTCAGCGTGCGCTGGCTGCGGGACGCCCTCGGACGGCGCAGCGTGGCGGTGAAGTCCGCGCTGCTCGATCAGCGCGTGGCGGCGGGGGTCGGCAACATCTACGCCGACGAGGCGCTGTGGATCGCGGGCGTCGACCCGCGCACCCCGGCCGGCTCGATCGGCACGCGACGGGTCGCGCGGCTGCACGCCGCGCTGCTGGAGACGCTGCGCGAGGGCCTCGCCGACGGCGGAAGCTCGTTCGACGACTACCGCGACGCCTTCGGCCTCACGGGCGGGCACCATCTGCGCGTCCACGTCTTCCGCCGCCAGGGCGAGCCCTGCGAGCGTGAGCGCTGCGGCGGACGCGAGATCCAGCGCATTCGCCTCGGCGGACGCGCCACCCACTTCTGTGCGAGCTGCCAGCGCCGCTGACGGAACGATCGGGCGCGTGCGCGCGTACAGTCTGATCAGAGGGCGTGATGCACCGGGCATCGCGCCCACGCACGCCGGAACAGAGGCCACGATGCGCAGGCGCCAAGCGATCGTCCTCGTCCTGGTCGCCGCGATCGTGCTCGCCGCACGGGCGCTGCCCTCCCCGGCGGATGCCCAGCGGCCGATTGAGCCACCGTGCTGGGATTGCTGGTGGGCGGGGCCGTCCGACGCCCGCCTCACCCGCGCCGACGCCAGCGTCGACGTGGAAGACGGGCGCTATCGCACCAGCTGGACCCTGACCTTCGCGCACCCCGCCGACCTCGATGGCGGCGGCGACAGCTACCTGCGCTTCCCGCTCGCCGAGGGCCGCGTGGTCGTCCCGCTGCCGCCGGACAGCGTCGTCACTGATCTCACGCTCGGCGACGGCACGCAGACGCTCGAGGGGCGGCTGCTCGACGCCGGCGACGCGGCACGCATCTACGAGGAGATCGTGAGTCGCCTGATCGACCCCGCGCTGCTGCGCTCGCTCGGCGACGACCTCTACGAGATCAAGGCCTTTCCCGTACCGCGGGGCGAGACGCGCACGGTGAGCTACACCGTCACGACGCCGTTGACGGCGGAGGGCGGGCAGGTGGTGATCGAGGCGCCATGGTCGCGGATGTCGCCGCGTCCAGCCGCCGCTTCGCTGAGCGCGCAGATCGACGTCCCGTGGGAAGTGCGATCGGCGATCGCGCCGGGGCACGTTCCGGAGATCCTGCGCAAGGGATCAGGGCAGCTCAGCGTGTCGTGGGAGTCGCCCGACGGCTGGACAGCGGAGCGTGACTTCCGGCTGCATCTCGCCGGCGGTGAAGGCCTCGTCGACGCACGGCTGCTGGCGCACCGCAGCGCGACCGACGGCGACGAGGACGGCTATTTCGCGCTGCTGCTCGCCCCGGCGCTCGGGACCGGAGAGCGCGTCGCGCGAGACATCGTGATCGTGCTCGACCGCAGCGGCTCGATGCAGGGCGAGAAGATCGGACAGGCGCGCGACGCGGCGATCCGCATCCTCGACGACCTCGGCGACGGCGACCGCTTCGGGATCGTGAGCTTCTCGAGCGAGGTATCGTCCTTCGAGGGCATGCTGCACCCCGCCTCCGCGGCCGAGGAAGGCCGGGAGTGGATCGAGGACATCCGCGCGGAAGGCCTCACCAACATCTCCGGCGCGCTCGGCGAGGCGATGGCCCTGCTTCCCGGCGACCGGCCCTCCACGGTCGTGTTCCTGACCGACGGCCTCCCCACCGCCGGGGTAGAGGACAGGGGCGGCATCGTCGCCGCCACCACCGCCACCGCGCCGGAGCAGGTGCAGCTCTTCGCCTTCGGCGTTGGCTACGACGTCGACGCGGTGCTGCTCGACGCGCTCACGAGGCGCTTCACCGGCTCCAGCCACTACGTCACGCCGGACGAGCGGATCGACACTGAGGTGGGACTGCTCAGCGAGCGCATCTCCTCGCCGGTGCTGCTGGGCACGGCGCTCTCGTTCGAGCTGCCCGAGGACGCCTCGGAGCCCACGGTCAGCTCGCTCGCGCCCGTCAGCCTGGGCGGCATCTTCGCCGGTGAGCAGACGCTGATCACCGGGCGCTACCAGGGCTCGGGTGCCATCACGGCGGTGCTCACGGGCCAGGCCGCTGACGGCGAGCAGACCTTCAGCTACGAGCTGGCGCTTCCGGAGAGCAACGACGACGCGGGCGTCGCGCTGCTCTGGGCGCAGCGGCGGATTGCGGACCTGCTGACCGAACTGCGCGTCGAAGGGCGGCGCGAGGGCCTGATCGAAGAGATCATCGAGATCGCCAACCGCTTCGGCATCGTTACGCCGTACACCTCCTACCTCGCCGAGGAGCCGGAGGCCGTGTTCGATGACTTCGGTGACGCCGACGGGATGGCCGACGCCATCGCCGACGACGCAGCGGCGGCGCCGCCCAGCGGGCGGGCCGCCGTCGACGCTGCCGAGGCGGTGGCGGAACTGGAAGAGGGCGAGACCGAGCACACCACACCCGACGCAGCGCGGCTGGTCGGAACACGCACCTACTACCTGACCTCCTACCTGGGCGAAGACGCGTGGATCGAGGAGGGCTTCGACCGCTCCGGACCGCAGCCGGATGAGTTGCTGCTCGATGCGGCGCGGCTCGCGCAGCTTCAGAGCGGCGATCCGCACCTCGTCGCCGCCTCGGCGATCGGGTCGCGGGTGATCGCCCTGGGCGCCGTCGGCTGGGTACTGCTCCGCTGGCCCGACGTCGCCGATCCGACGGACAGCGGAACGACCGACAGCGGAACGACCGACAGCGGAACGACCGACAGCGGGACTACCGACAGCGGAACTACCGACAGCGGAACGACCGACAGCGGAACGACCGACAGCGGGACCACCGACAGCGGGACCACCGACAGCGGGACCACCGACAGCGGGACCACCGACAGCGGGACTACCGACAGCGGGACCACCGACAGCGGAACGACGGACGGCGGGACTCCCGACGATGAACCGGCCGCACCCGCGAGCGACTACGTCGTGCAGGCGGGTGACTACCTCGGCCGCATCGCAGCCCACTGCTACGGCGAGGCCTCGCGCTGGCGCGAGATCTGGGAGGCCAACCGTGATCGCGTCATGGGCGACGGCCGTACGTTCAGCAACCCCAACCTGATTTACATCGGCTGGACGCTGCGCATTCCCGACGGTTGCACGCCCGAATAGCGCCACCGGCAGATCGGCGTCGGCCCCGCGGCCGCGTGCGCGCTTGTGAGGCCCGGAACGCGCTGGTACGGTCCGCACCGTCAGTCACAGTGCGCCGGACTGAAGACGGGCGGGACGGCGTGGTCGTTCTGGTGCTTGTCGCGACGATCGTGATCGCGGGCCTGCTGCTGCTCGCCTGCCTCCTCGCGGCCTACTACCTCGCCGAAACGATGACGCGGACCAAGCGCTGGCGCGTCGAGGGCAACCCGGCCGACATGCTGCTGCGCCATGACGAGGTCCAGTTCATGGCGGCGGACGGGGTTAGCACCCGAGGCTGGTACCTGGAGTCCCCGGGCGCGCGCGTCACGATCGTGCTGATCCACGATGCCGCCGGCACGCGCTCGGATCCGATCCATGGCCTCCTCGATCTCCAGCGCGACTACCTCCGCCGCGGTCTGAACGTGCTCAGTTTCGACCTCAGGGGGCGCGGCGAATCCGAGGGACATCACGACCATCTGGGCGCCGCCGAACTGGCCGACGTGGAGGCGGCGATTGCCTATGCCCGGCGCCGCGGACCGCACTTCCCGCTGGTGCTGCACGGATTCGGGATGGGCGCGGCGCTGGCGCTCATGATCGCCGCGCGCGATCCGGGCGTGGCCGGGGTGATCGCGGACTCGCCGTTCGTCTCGATGCGCAGCCACCTGCGGCGGCAGTATGAGCACTGGCCGGAGCTGGTGTTCCTGCTCGCGGTCAGGCTGGCGCGCCACCTGTTCCACGCCGACATCGACGCGGTGACGCCGATCCTGGTGATACCGCAGCTCAGCCAGCCGGTGCTCTACATCCACGCGCAGGATGATCCCGAGGTGCCCGTGGAGCACACGCTGAATCTCGGGGCGGCGTCCCTCAACCCGGACGACCGGATCTGGCTCGCTCCGGTGAGCGAGCACTGCGGAGCGTATCGCGCCAACCCTACCGACTACCTGTCGCGCTGCGTCGAGTACATCGAGGTGATCACGCCGGCCCGGCAGCCGCTCTCGCGCGCGCACTGATGCCCGCGCAACGGGCAGCTCGCCGGGCCTCCGGGCCGCACGACGCGATCACCGACGTCGCCGGCATCCGCGTCGGCCACTGGACGCACCGCCGCTGGGCGACAGGTTGCACCGTCGTGATCTGCGCCGACGGCGCCGTTGGCGGCGTCGACGTGCGCGGGGCTGCCCCGGGCACGCGCGAGACCGATCTGCTGCGCCCAGGCAACCTTGTCGAGGAGGTTCACGCCATCGTCCTCTCCGGCGGCTCCGCCTTCGGGCTGGACGCGGCGGGCGGCGTCGTCCGCTACCTCGAGGCACGCGGCATCGGCCTCCACTTCGCGGGGCGGACGATCCCGATTGTCCCGGCCGCGATCCTGTTCGACCTGGGGCTCGGCAACGGCGCGCGCCGTCCCGGCGCCGAGGAGGGCGAGCGCGCGGCGAGGCGCGCGACGGCCGGGCGGGTCGCGCAGGGCTCGGTCGGCGCCGGCACCGGCGCGACCGTCGCCTCGCTGCTCGGCGGCGCGCGCGCGCTCAAGGGCGGGCTCGGGAGCGCGAGCGAGCGGCTCGATAGTGGCGCGACCGTCGGCGCGATTGTCGCGGTCAACTCCTCCGGCGCGATTCGCGACCCGAGCGACGGATCGCTCGTCGCCGGGCCCCGCGCCGACGGCAGCGGCTTTGTCGACCTCGATGCACACTTCCGCAGCGGCGTCCGCTGGCCGGAGCTGCCGGACCCCGATCAGGCGAACGGCGGGGACGGCCCCGAGAACACCACCATCGCCGTGGTCGCCACGGACGCGCGACTCACGCGCGAGCAGGCGAACCGGCTGGCGAGCGTCTGTCACGACGGCTTCGCACGCACCATCTGGCCCGCACACTGCCGCAGCGACGGCGATGTGATCTTCACGATCGCCACCGGCGCGGTCGAGATCGACCGCTACGCCTACGCCGCCCTCGAGGCACTCGCGACGCGCGCGGTGGAGCGTGCGGTGCTCAACGGCGTCCACGCAGCCGATGGCCTTCACGGCGTTCCATCGGCCGCGGAGTGGGCGCGGGCGGGGTCCTGAAGGGACCCTCGGGAAGCCTGTGGCGACGCCCTCGATCGGGGCGCCGAGCGGCCTCCGTGGGGGTCCGTGGAGCGGGGACGATGATCGAGGTTGCAAGGGTGCCTATACTGTGCGCGCGTTCGTGCCAGAGGCCCATGCGTACTCGTCTGTATCCCCCCGGGATTCGGGACGGAGTGAACACATGACCCCAGCACCCAGCCGGGCGGCTGACGCCCACGAGTCAGGCGTGCGAACTCCAGGCAAGAACGGAGCAGGGCGATGATGCGAATCATGCTCCGCTCGAAGATTCATCGCGCCACGGTCACCGCCGCCGATCTCGACTACGAGGGCTCGATCAGCATCGATCAGAACCTGCTGGAAGCGGCCGGTGTCGCCGAGTGGGAGCAGGTCCACGTCGTCGATCTGACCAACGGCGCGCGCCTCGAGACGTACGTGATTCCGGCGCCCGCCGGCTCCGGCGAGATCCAGATCAACGGCGCGGCCGCCCACCTCGTGAACCCGGGCGACGTGGTGATCATCATGGCCTACGAGGGCGTCCCCGAGGATCGCCTCGCCGAGCACCGCCCGCGCATCGTCCTCGTCGACGAGCGCAACCGCGTCGGCTCCATCACCTCATCCAACCTCGTCAACGGCGCTCACCCGGCCGAGTCGCGGGAGCCGGTAGCAGAGGGAGCAGGACGATGACCGCAGGCATGAAGCGCGTCAGTGTCAGCGACTTGCAGCGGATGCACCGCAAGGGCCAGCCGATCACGATGATCACGGCCTACGACTACCCCACGGCGCGGCTCGCCGACGAGGCCGGCATCCCGGTCATCCTCGTGGGCGACTCGCTCGGGATGGTGGTCCTTGGCTACGACTCGACGTTGCCGGTGACGGTGGAGGACATGATCCACCACGGATCGGCGGTAATGCGCGGCGCAGAGCACGCGCACGTCGTGGTCGACATGCCGTTCGGCTCCTACCAGGCCGGTTGGAAGAGCGCGATGCGCAACGCCTCCCGGATCATGCAGGAGACCAGCTGCAGCGCCGTCAAACTCGAGGGCGGACAGCGCTCGGCGGAGATCGTCAAGCGCCTCGTCGACGCCGGCATCCCGGTGATGGGCCACGTCGGCCTCACCCCGCAATCCGTGAACGCCATGGGCGGCTACAAGATCCAGGGTCGCACCCCGCGCGACGCCGTGCGCGTGCTGAGCGACGCGAAGGCCCTCGAGGACGCCGGCGCCTACGCGGTCGTGCTCGAGGTCGTGCCCGCCATCGTCGCCTGGAGGATCACTGAGCGGCTCAACGTCCCCACCATCGGCATCGGCGCCGGGCCGTACTGCAGCGGGCAGGTCCAGGTGATGCACGACATGCTCGGCCTCTACCCGGACATCGACCCCAAGCACGCGCGCCGCTTCCTCGAAGGCGGGGAACTCGTGCGCGGCGCACTCACCGAGTACCGCGAGGCCGTCGAGAACGGCAGCTTCCCCACCGCCGCGGAGTCGTTCTTCCTCGACGCCGCCAAGCGCGAACACATCGAGGCGACGCTCGCCCGCCACGCACACGACAGCGCACGCGCCCCCGACCGTCCATACGCACCCACACACGACAGTGCGCACGAGGGCGTCGACGCGGAAGTGGCGATGCTGCAAGAGGACGAGGTCGGCTAGCCGGTCGCCGGCGACGCCTTGATGGTAGTGACGCCCCGATGCTGATCGTCGCGCGCACGATCGCCGAGCTGCGGATGGCGCTGCGTGCGCCGGCCGCGCCGGTCGGCCTCGTGCCGACGATGGGCTACCTGCACGAGGGCCACATCTCACTGGTCGAGGCGGCCAAGGCGCAGTGCCCGACTGTCGTCGTTTCGATCTTCGTGAACCCCACGCAGTTTGGCCCGAACGAGGACTTCGCGGATTACCCCCGCGACGAGGACCGCGACCTCGATCTGCTCGGGGACGCGGGCGCGGACATCGCGTTCATTCCGTCCGTCGAGGAGATCTACCCGCACGGCGACTCGACCCGCGTGCGCGTGGGGGGCCTGACCGAGGTGCTGGAGGGCGAGCGCCGCCCCGGCCACTTCGATGGCGTCGCGACCGTGGTCGCCCGGCTCTTCCTGATGGTGCAGCCGGACCGCGCCTACTTCGGCGAGAAGGACGCACAGCAGCTCGCCGTGCTGCGCCGCATGACGGCGGACATGCACTTCTCCGTCGAGATCGTCGGCTGCTCCACCGTGCGCGAACCGGACGGCCTCGCGCGCGCCTCGCGCAACATCTATCTCACACCGGATGAGCGCACGCAGGCGCCCGCGCTCCATGCCGGGCTGCGCACTGCCGCCGAGGCCTTCGAGGCCGGCGAGCGCGACGCCTCGGCGCTGCGCGCGCTGGTGCGCGACCGCATCTCCGCCGAGTCACTGGCGGAGATCGACTACGTCTCGCTCGCCGACTCGGAGACGCTGGCGGAGCTCGAGGGCGCCGTCGAGCCGCTGGCGCTGCTCTCGCTGGCGGTGCGCTTCGGAGCCGCGAGGCTGATCGACAACGTCACGCTGCGCGAGGGGCGAGCGTAGCGCGCCTGTTCGCCGGTGCTACCATGCCCGTACCTGTCGTGATGCCTCGATGCGGCCGAGGTCGCCGCCATCCTCGGGAGGGGATTCGTGTCCGGTCACTCCAAGTGGTCCTCGATCAAGCACAAGAAGGCTGCGACCGACGCCAAGCGCGGGCAGCTCTTCACCAAGCTGGCGCGCGACATCACCGTCGCCGCCCGCGCCGGTGCCGACCCCGAGATGAACTCGGCGCTGCGCCTCGCGATCCAGAAGGCGCGCGACAGCAACATGCCCGGCGCCAACGTCGAGCGCGCGCTCCTGCGCGCCAGCGGCGGCGGTGACGGCGCCTCCCTCGAGGAGATCGTCTACGAGGGCTACGCGCCGGGCGGCACGGCCGTGCTGATCCACACCGTCACCGACAACCGCAACCGCACCGTCGCCGATCTTCGCGTCACGCTGAACCGCGGCGGCGGCACGCTCGCCGAGAACGGCGCCGTCTCCTGGATGTTCGAGCTGCGCGGCGTGATCACGATCGACGCCGCCGGCGCCGACGCCGATGAGATCCAGCTCACCGCCATCGAGGCCGGCGCGGAGGACGTCAGCGCCGACGAGCAGCTCGTGGAGGTGCTGACCAGCCCCGGCGACCTCGAGGCCGTGCGCGAGGCACTCACGGAGGCGGGGTTCACCATCGCCAGTGCGGAGATCGCCCGGCTGGCGAAGAACACGGTCGAGCTCGACGAGAAGAACGTGGCCCAGACCCTGCGACTGCTCGACCAGCTCGACGAGCTCGACGATGTCTCGCGCGTCTACAGCAACGCCGATTTCAGCGACGAGGTACTCGCCGCGGCCGGCCTCGGGGAATGACCGGGACGGCGGTACTCAGACGGTGAGCGATGGCGTTCGGCGCGTGCTGGGGATCGATCCCGGATTGACCGCAACCGGCTACGGCATCATCGAGGGCGACGCGCGGACGGCGGAACTGATCGCCTACGGCGCGATCCGCACGCGCCCGCGCTGGAGCCGCGCCGAACGCCTGCACCACATCCACGTGCAGGTCGGCGCATTGATCGAGGAGCACGCCCCGCAAGAGCTCGCGATCGAGCAGCCCTACGTGGCGAAGAACGCGCGCTCCGCCTTCGCGATCGGCGAGGCGCGGGCGGCGGCGATGATCGCCGCGGCCGCGCACGGGACGCCCGTCTTCGAGTACCCGCCCGCGACGATCAAGGCCTCGGTGACAGGACACGGCGGGGCGCCCAAGGAGCAGGTGCAGGCGATGGTCACGCTGCAGCTCGGGCTCGCCGAGCCGCCGCAGCCGCTCGACGCCTCCGACGCCCTCGCGATCGCGCTGACGCGCCTCGCCGAGGTCAGCTTCGAGGCGCGCCTCGCCGGCAGCGGGAGCGGGCCGTGATCGCGGCGCTCAGCGGCCCGCTCGTGCGCTGGGACGCGGAGCGCTCCTCGCTCTGGATCGAGGCGGGCGGCATCACCTACGAGGTGCATATGCCCGCCTTCGCCGCGGACTGGGTGGCCGCCCACGCCCCCGGCGAAGACGTGAAGGTCTTCACCTACTACCACGCCACCGAGCGCCAACCACTGCCCACGCTCTACGGCTTCCCGCACCTGGCCGAGCGCGAGTTCTTCCGCAAGTTCATCGAGGTCCCGGACGTGGGCCCGGCCAAGGCCGTGCGCGCGCTGACGCGGCCCGTCTCGGAGATCGCCGGCTGGATCGAGGCGGCGGACCAGCGCTCGCTGCGCCTGCTGCCCGGCATCGGCGAGCGCCTCGCCCAGACCATCGTCGCGCACCTGCGCGGCAAGCTGGTCCAGGAGGCGCTGCTGCGCGACGCCGTCGACGGCGAGCGCGAGCCCACCCCCGACGTGCGCGACGACGCCGTCGAGGCGCTCGTGACGCTCCAGTACTCCCGCCGCGAGGCCGAGCGGCTCGTTGTCGACGCGCTCGCGGCGCAGCCGCCCCCGCGCACGCTTGAGGAAGTGCTCCGCTCCGTCCTCGAGCAGCGCGCGCCATCGGGATGAGAGGAGGGCACGGATGAACGCCCTCGACGCTGCTCATGAAGTGCTGCGTGACGCTGGTTCCGTGCTGCACTACCGGGAACTGACGAGGCGGATGCTTGATCGGGAACTCTGGACAACACGAGGCAAGACGCCGTGGCGCACGGTCTATGCGATTCTCGCGGGCGAGATGCGGACGCGGGGCGAGGACTCTCGGTTCCGCCGCCCTGCGCCGGGCATGTTCGCCCTTAGCGAGACGGGCGAGCACCACCAGCCTGCCGGACACGATGCGCCGAACCGGACGAACAGCGGGAACGGCAGCGCGCCGAAGGCCCCCGGGCCGATGTCCTACCTCGACGCCGCTGAGCAAGTGCTCCGCGGCTCAGGGCTGGAGGAGATGCACTACGAGAAGATTGTTCAACAGGCGATAGCGGCGGGGCATATCGTCACCGAGGGCAAGACGCCGGCCTTCACCCTCACATCGATGGTTGGCACCGACATCCGCCGCAGGAAGGCGCGTGGCGAGCCGCAGCGCTTTGTGCGAAGGGGTGGTGGGATGATCGGGCTTGCCGAGCCTGTGCCTCCAAGCCTCGCCACCGAGATCGAGGAGCACAACCACGATGTGCGCGTCGAGTTGTCGAAGCGCCTCAAGGAAGGCTCCCCCGAGGAGTTTGAGAGACGTGTCGAGGACCTTTTGACTGCGCTCGGTTTCGAGGACGTCGAGCGAACCTCACTCAGCAAGGACGGCGGTATTGACGTGCGTGGCACGCTCGTCGTCGGCAATGTGGTGCGCATCCGCATGGCCGTGCAAGCCAAGCGCTGGCGAAACAACGTGCCCGCGCCGATCGTGCAGCAAGTGCGCGGCAGCCTCGGTGCGCACGAGCAGGGTCTCATCATCACCACCAGCGACTTCAGCAAGGGCGCGAGGACGGAAGCCGAACGCCCGGACGCGTCGCCCGTAGCGCTGATGAACGGCGACGAACTCGCTGATCTGTTGATCGAGAGTGAGATCGGGGTTCACCGCCGCGAGTATCACCTGTTGTCGCTCGACGAGGCAGCGGAAGCCCACGCAGACGGCGAAGGCGGCGAGTAGCGAGAAGTCGGGCCTCACGGTCGGCGGCGATCGCTGGCGCTCGGTCGGGCCGCTCGCACCCCTGGACGCTACCGCTCTCCCTCGTCCCCCAGCTTCCCGGGGACGTAGTAGGTGTTGCCCTCGGCCGGGGGCGGGCGGTGGGTTTGCGAGGGCGGGGTGTGGCCCTCGTAGTCGTGGGCGTACTGGTAGTCGCGGCCGTAGCCGAGGTCGCGCATGAGCCCCGTCGCGGCGTTACGCAGGTGCAGCGGGACGGGCTCGTTGCGGGTGCGCTCGGCGTCGGCGGCGGCGCGCTGGTAGGCCACGTAGGCGCTGTTCGACTTCGGCGCGCGCGCCAGGTAGACGGTCGCCTCGGCGAGCGGCAGCCGCGCCTCCGGCATGCCGAGGAAGTGCACCGCCTGCTGCGCCGCCACGGCCAGTGGCAACGCCGCCGGATCGGCGAGACCGATGTCTTCCGAGGCGAGGATCACCACGCGGCGGGCGACGAAGAGCGGGTCCTCGCCGGCCTCGAGCATGCGGGCGAGCCAGTAGAGCGCGGCGTCCGGGTCCGAGCTGCGGACCGACTTGATGTAGGCGGAGATGTGGTCGTAGTGGCCGTCGCCCTGGCGGTCGTAGAGCAGCGTCGGGTGTTGGCCCGCGGCGTCGACGGTCTCGCGCGTGATGGCGCGCGCGCCCTCGGCCGAGGGCTGAGCGGTCGTCGCCGCCAGCTCCAGCAGGTTGAGCGCGGCCCGCGCATCGCCGCCCGCGAGGTGGACGATCGCGCTCATCGCGCCCTCGTCCACGCTCACCTGCTGCTCGCGCAGCCGCTCGTCGCGCTCGATCGCGCGGGTGACGATCGCGCGCAGCGCGTCCGCGTCGAGCGGGTGCAGCACGAAGACGCGGGCGCGGGAGAGCAGCGGCGCGACGACGTGGAACGAGGGGTTTTCGGTCGTCGCGCCGATCACGGTGACGGCGCCCTCCTCGACGTGCGGGAGCACGGCGTCCTGCTGGTTGCGGCTGAAGCGGTGCAACTCGTCGATGAAGAGGATCGTCTCGACGCCGGAGATGCGGCGGCGCTCGCGCGCCTCGGTGACGACGCGGCGGATGTCGGCGACGCCGGAGTCGACGGCGGAGAGCGGCTCGAAGCGGCGCCTCGTCGTGCGGGCGATGATCGCCGCGAGCGTCGTCTTGCCGGCGCCGGGTGGGCCCCAGAGCACGAGCGAGGGCGTCTCGTCGCGCTCGATCATGCCGCGCAGCGGGCTGCCCGGGCCGACCACGTCCTCCTGCCCGACGAAGTCATCGAGGGTAGTCGGGCGCATCCGGGCCGCGAGCGGGGCGGCCTGCGCACCGGCTGCCACGGCGCCGCTCGGCAGGCGCGGCTCATCCCCCTCGAACAGATCGGTCTGGAGGCCGGGCGGCGGGCGGCGGGAACGGCGGCTGCCCATACGCCAGTCTAGGCCGTCGGGCCGCCGATGTGTCGCGAGCGGCGGCGGTCGGGACCTCGGAGAGGCTACCGCTGGCGCAACATTGGAGTATACTCCAATCCCGGAGCGGCAGTGCCCGGCAGAGGCGGCCGCAGGAGAGGATGTAGCGAGTGAGCGATCGATCAATCCGCGGCGCCGCCGCGATCACCGGCTTCGCCGAGATCAAGCCCGAACGGCGCAAGCCGGGCCGCACGGCGGTCGGACTGGCCGCCGAACTGGCCAAGAACTGCGTCGAGGACGCGGGACTGACGAAGGACCAGATCGACGGCCTGATTACCCACATCCCGTACTCCCACAACATCGAGTTCGCCGAGTACCTGGGGATGCAGCTCGGCTGGTCGCACAGCGTCGACCAGATGGGCGGCTCCGGAGCGACGAGCCTCACGGTGGCGGCGGCAGCAGTGGCCACCGGCCTTGCCGACAACGTCCTCGTGATCGTCTGCTCCAGCCAGTGGGGCGGCTTCGGCGGCGGCACCGAGCCCTCGCCGGACGGCCACGGCGCGCAGTACGTGCGCGCCCACGGCCCGGGCCCCGGCGCGAACTACGAGTACGCCCAGATCGCGACCCGCTACCAGCACCTCTACGGCCTCAGCGAGGAGGACCGCGTGGCCATCGCCGTCCAGCAGCGCGAGAACGCGCAGGGCAACCCGGACGCCGTCTTCTACGGCCAGCCGGCGACGGCCGACGACATCCTCAACTCGCGCATGGTCTCGGACCCGCTGCGCCTGCTCGAGTGCGTCATGCCCTGCATCGGCGGTGCGGCGGTGATCGTGAGCCGCTCGGACGAGGTCGACTACTCGCCGAACCAGCCCGTGTACCTGCTCGGTGCGGGCTGCGCCACGGACCGAGGCGTGCCCGGCCTCTCCTACGCGGCGGACATGACGATCTCGCCGGTCAAGATCTCCGCGCAGAAGGCCTTCGCGACCGCGGGCCTGACGCCGGCCGACATGGACATGGCCCAGATCTACGACTGCTACACGATCGCGATCATCTGCGAGTTCGAGGACGCCGGCTTCGCGCCCAAGGGCGAGGGCGGCCAGTGGTTCGCCTCGCATGACGTGACCTACAAGGGCGAGTTCCCCATCAACACCCACGGCGGCCAGCTCTCCTTCGGGCAGGCCGGCAGCGGCGGCGGCATGTCGCACGTCGTCGAGGGCGTGCGTCAGATGATGGGCCGCGGCGAGGCGCGCCAGGCCCACAAGGACGTCAACTACGCGTTCATCAACAACAACGGCGGCGGCCTCAGCGTCGAGGCCTCCCTGGTCTTCGGAAAGGGCGTTGACTAGTCATGGCTGAACAAGGCAGCAAGCGGCCGGTCCCGGCCTCGAACGCGCTGACCGAGCCGTTCTGGGAGGCGATGAAGCAGCACAAGCTGGTGGTTCAGCACTGCACGGGCTGCGACAAGCTGGTCTGGTACCCGCGCGAGATCTGCCCGGGCTGCTGGACGATGGAGGGGATCGAGTGGCAGGAGCTGAGCGGTAAGGGCCGCCTGCACACCTACACCGTGATCCGCCAGGCCGCCGACCCCTGGTTCCAGGAGCGCGTCCCCTACGTCTACGGGGTCGTCGAGCTGGACGAGGGCCCGCGCATGATTTCGGGCATCCAGTGCGAGGTTGAGGACGCCGTCTGCGACATGCCGGTCGAGGCCGTCTTCGAAGACCTCGACGACGACTGGACGATCGTCCAGTTCAAGCCGGTCAGCTAGCAACGCGACGCCCTGCGGGCGTCCGTTCGGGCATCGCGAAGAGCCGTCCCGGCGGGGGCGGCTCTTCTGCGTTGGCAGTTGCGCCTCGGCTGCGACATTCGTCTTGACAAGCCTCGCGCGCGGGTGAAGATGGGCGCGACCCGGCGGCGAGGAGTCGCGATGGATCCCGTCGAGCTGTTCACCCCGGCGTTCAAGCACGACCCGTTCCCGACCTACCGGACCCTGCGCGACCGCCACCCGGTGTACCGCGACCCGCGGACCGGCGCCTGGCTGCTCAGCCGCTTCGAGGACGTGTACGCCGCGCTTGCGGACCACGAGGCGTTCTCCTCGGAGCACACGAGGGGCGCCGACTCGCGGCTGGGGCCACGACGCTCGGCGCGTGTGCTCGTGGGGCAGGACCAGCCCGGCCACACGCGCATCCGCCGGCTGGTGAACCGGCCGCTCGCGCGCGGGGAGATCGAGAAGCTGGAGCCGGAGCTCGAGGCGCTCGTCGGCGAACTCCTCGATGCGGCCGCGGAGCAACCGATCGACCTCGTGGGGGCGCTGGCGGTCCCGCTCCCGGTGATCGTGATCGCGCGTGTGCTCGGCATCGCCCCCGAGGACTACCAGCGGTTCAAGGCCTGGTCCGATTCCGTGATCGCCAGCGACGCTCCGGCCGAGGCCAGCTCGAGCGCCGTGCGCGAGATGCACGCGCTCTTCCGCGAGGTGGCCGCGAGCCGGCGCGGCGCACCTCGGGACGACCTGATCTCCGTGCTGGTGCACGCGGATGGCGACGGCGAACCGCTCTCCGAGGAGGAGCTGCTGGACATCTGCCAGGTGATGCTCGTGTCCGGGAACCAGACCACCACGGCCCTGATCAGCAACCTGCTGAACGTGCTCGTGGACCGTCCCGACCTGTGGGCCCGGCTGCGCGAGGACCGCTCGCTGGTGGACGCGGCGATCGAGGAGGGGCTGCGCTTCGACAGCCCGCTGCAGCTGCTCTGGCGCCGCGCCGTGCGGGATGTCGAGGTGCGCGGCGTCACGATCCCCGAGGGCTCCACGCTGGCCGTGATCTACGGCTCCGCGAACCGCGACGAGCGCGAGTTCCCGGACCCCGACCGCTTCCTGCTGGAACGCGACCTCAGCAGCCACCTCGCGTTCGGCCACGGCATCCACTACTGCCTCGGGGCGCCGCTCGCCCGGGCGGAGCTGCGGGCCGTGCTGAACGGCCTGCTCGACCGCTACGCAGGCATCGAGCGCGCGGAGCCGGCGCAGCGGCTGGACACGCCGGGCTTCACCCTGCGCGGCTTCGCGCGGCTCCCGATCCGCTTCAGCCCGTAGACCGATCGAGGAGCGCGCGAGCGCGGGCGAACACGGCGTCGAACATCGGCTCCGTGAGGCGGCCGGTGAAGGTGTTCTGCTGGCTCGGGTGGTACGAGCAGAGCAGCGTGCGCTCGCCGGAGAGCGCGAACTCCGCGCCGTGCCCGAAGCGCGGACGCGGGCGCAGGTCCTCGAGGACGGCGAGGCGGCTCAGCGCCCAGCCTCCGAGCGCGACGTAGACGCGCGCGCGGTCGAGCAGCGCCAGCTCGCGCTCGAAGTATGGATGACAGCGGTCGCGCTCCTCGACGGTCGGGCGGTTGTCCGGCGGCGCGCAGCGCACGGTCGCGGCGACGTAGGCATCGAGGAGTTCGAGGCCGTCGTCGCGGTGCTCGGCGAGGGGCTGGTTCGCGAATCCGGCGCGGTGCATGGCGCGAAAGAGCCAGTCGCCGGAGCGGTCGCCGGTGAAGACGCGCCCGGTGCGGTTCGCCCCGTGCGCCGCCGGCGCCAGCCCGACGACGACGAGGCGAGCCTCGGGATCGCCGAAGCCCGGCACGGGCCTCCCCCAGTAGTTCCAGTCGCGGAAGGCCGCGCGCTTCTCGCGCGCCACGCGCTCACGCCACTCGACGAGGCGCGGACAGGCGCGGCAGGCGATGATCTCGCGCTCCAGCGCGACGAGCGAGGTGGCGCCGCTCACGGGCTGCGGCCCTCGACGCCCCAGCTGCTGACGCGCAGCGGCGTGAGGGCGACCAGCGGCCGGCCGTCGAGCGCCATCGAGCGGTACTGCGGGTACTTCGCGCGCAGCGCGTCGAGCGCCGCCTCGTATCCGTCGCCGTCTTCGGCGAGCACCTCGGCGTGGCAGCGCAGCATCGCCCAGGCGAGGCGCTCCCAGTCGTCGCTGTAGACGTCGCAGAGCAGCGTGGCCGCGCGGTGGTCCTCGATGTTGCGGAGGCGCTGCAGCCGCGTGCTGCGCTTCGGCTTCTCATCCACCACGGAGTAGCAGCGCCCGCCGAGCAGCACGAAGCAGATCGGCACGACGTGCGGCGCCCCCGCCGGGTCGATTGTGGCGAGGCGCGCGACGGGCTGCGCCTCGACGAATGCCCGCACGGCGGTCGAGAGTTCCTGCGGCTCGGGCGACTGCTCCATGCGCAGACCGTAGCGATGAGCGGCGGGCCTCGCTACTCCGGGAGGATTTCGACAAGCGCAGTGTCGCCGACCTGGCCGATCCAGTTGATGGCGTCGTCGCTGTTGTCGAACCAGATGTCGCGCTGCTCGCCGTGGACGGCGTTGCCGGTGTCCTTGCAGGTGTAGATCAGTCCCAGCGGGTCGCCGATGATCCGGAAGCGCTGGCCCTGGGCGGCGTTGTCCCGCGAGCAGGCCGCAGCGCCCTGGTGGACCATCTCGCCATTGGCCATAAGGCCGCAGAACCTGCCACCGTCACCGATACCGGCCGAGATCGTCCCCTGGTTGCAGTAGAAGTAGGTGATCCTGGCCTCGACAGTGGTTCCCTCCGGCGTCGTTGTTGGTTCGGGCTCGGGCGTGGCCGTCGGTTCGGGTTCGGCTGTGGCCGTCGGCTCGGGCTCGGATGTGGCCGTCGGTTCGGGCTCTGGGTCCGGGCCCGCACCGGCGCGCAGCCAGACAATCGAGTCCGGCTGCAGCTGGCCGCGCGTCAGGGACTGCACGAAGTCGGGCGCGCCGGGGATGTACGTCAGCCAGATCTGGGACGGCACGTCGAGCACCGCGACCAGTCGCACCTCGAAGCGCTGCGCGGCGGCGAGCACCGCCGGGTCGTTCGTGCCGGACACTCCCAGCGTGAACTCTTCCTCCGGCGGCGTCGGAAGCACGTTGGCGACGCCCCGAGGCGCCTCGTCGTCGGCGACCGGCGCCCCGGGGAGCTCATCGGGCTTGTCCCCCCCGCGCAAGATCAGCACGACGTCCTCTGCGCTCAGCGAATCAGAGTTGAGGCTGTTCACCCACTCGGGAGCTCCGGGGATGTGGAGGAGGAAGTCCTGCGTGGCGGGCTGGAAGACCCACACGCTGACGACGTCGAACGTCTGCGCGGCGACGAGCGCCTCGAGGTCCGACGTGCCCGCGATGCCCTGGGTGAACCCGCCGGGAGGCGGAACGGGCAGGACGCGAGGCTCATCGCCGTCTGCGTCGGCGCAGGGATCGCTGTCCTCGCTGCCTCCGCCGACGGGCACGAGGTAGTCGGCAGCCATCCAGCCGTCGAGGCCGTCGCTGGTGACCCGCTCCCAGCAATACCCGTCCGCGCGGTACTGGGCGCCGAAGGCGGTGACGACCGTGCCGTCATCGACGCAATCGAGTTCGGCGGCGTCCAGGCTCGGCATCAGGCGCAGCCGCAGGCAGTCGCCGTCGGCGCTGATGACGGCCTGCTCGCCGGCAGCGAGCGGTCCGGCGGCTTCCACGGGGCCGGCAGAACTCGAGGCGTAGAGCAGGACGGCGGCGAGCAGCGCCCAGGGCAGGAGCAGACGCCGAAGCGATTGCGGTCGGTGCGAGTGAAGGTTCACGTCAGTTCCATCGCCGCGCGAGGAGGCCCCGCCCACCGGCTCGCGCGCTACAGCGTGACCTATGTTCTGCGCTCGACCGGTTATGCGCGAGGGCTATGGCGGCGGCGTCCGCGCGCTGGCGACGACGCCGCTCAGCGGCGAGAATGACGCGCGATGGCAACAGGTCCCTTCGATGGCATCCGCGTGCTCGAGTTCTGCCAGGTCGTTGCCGGCCCGGTGATCGGGCAGTTCCTCGCCGACCTCGGCGCGGACGTCGTCAAGGTGGAGCCGCCCGAGGGCGACGCCTTCCGCCGCACGGGCAGCGTGGTGCCGGGAACCAGCAAGGGCTTCCAGTGGTACAACCGCGGAAAACGCAGCCTGATGCTCAACCTGCGCGATCCGCGCGCGCAGGCGATCGTGCATCGCATGGTCCCCTCCTTCGACGTGGTCGTGGCCAACCCCCGGCCGGGCGTGCTTGAGCGGCAGCGGATCGACTACGAGACGCTCTCGGCGCTGCGCCCGGATCTGATCTACGCGCGCGTGACGGGCTTCGGGCCGGAGGGTCCGCTGGCGGAGCAGGCCGCCTCGGACATCGTCGGGCAGGCCTACTCCGGGATGCTGGCCGACGAGGGCGCGGTGGACGAGTTGGGCGCCCCGAGGCGTATCCGCTCGCTGCCGGTCTCCGATCTGATGGCCGGCCTATCGGCGACGATCGGCGTGGCCGCCGCGCTCTACCACCGCTCGCTGACCGGCGAGGGCCAGCTGATCGACGCCTCGCTGCTGCGAGGGGCGATGGCGGGTATCGGCCGTGCGGTGCTGCACGAACCCGTCAGCGACGCAGTGATCACCAACCCGGCCCTGCAGCGCGTGCGCGACGCCCTCGAGGCCGGCGCGAGCTACGCCGAGGCGATCGAAGGCTACGGACAGGGTGGCCTCGCGCCCACCGCCGTCGTCCGCCGCATCTATCACACCGCCTACGAGACGAGCGACGGCGCCATCGTCGTCGGCGCGCTCACGCGGGCCAACCGCGAGGCGATCCGCGAGGCGATCGGCTTCGAGTACGAGGGCGGCGATGAGCCCGACTTCGACCCGCTCGACGAGGCGACGCGGGAGCGCATGACCGGGTTCAAGGAGCACGTCGCCGAGATCATCCGCACGCGCACGACGGCGGAGTGGATCGAGGCGCTGCGGCGCACCGGCGCCCCCGCCGCGCCGCTGCGCTTCCCCGAGCAGCTCGCCGACGATCCGCAGACCGCGTCGTGGTTCGCGGAGTTCGACGATCCGCTGAGCGGGCCGCAGCGCCAGCTGAACGCCTGGATCGAGATGTCGAAGACGCCGGTCCACGCTCAGGGTCCCGCGCCCCCGCCCGGCGGACACAGCGCCGAGCTGCTGCGCGAGTTCGGCTACGGCGACGAAGAGATCGCGGCGCTGCGCGATGACGGCGTGGTGATCTAGCGCATATCATCGTGCCCGGCGTGCGATCACCGCGCCGGCCCCATGCGCCAGGGAGAGTTGCGATGGACGACTTCCGGGACCGTGTCGCCGTGATCACCGGCGGCGCCTCGGGCATCGGGCGCGCGATCGGCCTCGCGCTCGCGGATGCCGGCGCGCACGTCGTGGTCGCGGACATCGACGGCTCCCTCGCGTCGCAGACAGCGGAAGAGATCGCCGCGCGCGGCGTGCGCAGCCTTGCCGTCGAGACCGACGTGGCCGAGCGGGACTCCGTCGAGGCGCTCGCGGAGCGCGCGTACGAGGAGTTCGGCGCGGTCCACCTGCTGTTCAACAACGCCGGCGTGGCGATGCACGGCTCGCTCGCGGAGATGAGCGAGCAGGACTGGCAGTGGGTGCTCTCGGTGAACCTCTGGGGCCAGCTGCACGGCGTCGGCGCGTTCCTCCCGAGGATCCGCGAGCAGCTGAAGCACGATGGCCGCGGCGCGCACATCGTCAACACTGCCTCGCTCAACGGCGTCGTCGCGCGCGACAACGCGCACGGCGTGTACACGGCCAGCAAGTACGCCGTCGTCGGCTACAGCTTCGTGCTGCGTGAGGAGTTGGCCGCCGAGGGCATCGGGGTCTCGGTGCTCTGCCCGAGCATGATGGCGACAGGCCTGCCGACCGCCGGGCGCAACCGGCAGGAACGTTTCGGCGGGCCGCTCACCCAGCCACCGATGCCGATCCCGCCGCGCCGCGAGCCTGCCGACC
The DNA here is from genome assembly GCA_965261685.1 of Dehalococcoidia bacterium. Classification (GTDB taxonomy): domain Bacteria; phylum Chloroflexota; class Dehalococcoidia; order UBA2979; family UBA2979; genus VXMT01. The sequence continues at coordinate 651,201 of CBDHDI010000027.1, read as the reverse complement.
CGGCGATCATGGCCCCGCGCATTCTCGCCGGCGTGCGCGACAACCGGCGCTTCATCTTCACCCACCCCGACACCCGAGCGGTCGTCGAGGAGTACCAGGCGGAGCTGATCGCGGACTACGACGCGCTCGACCGCGCGCTCGCGGCTGCCGAGGGGAGCGTGGCGGTATCGTGACGAACGGGACCGGCAGCGGCGCATCAGGCAACGGGCCGCTGCGCGGCCCCTGCGACGACATCCGCGTGATCGACCTGAGCAGCGGCCCGGTCGGCGGCATCGCGACGATGATGCTCGCCGACTACGGCGCCGACGTGATCAAGGTCGAGCGGCCGGGCGGCGACCCGTTCCGCCGCCTCACCGCCGCGCCCGTGTGGCTGCGCGGCAAGCGCTCGATCACCCTCGAGCCCCGCGAGGAGGGGGCGCGCGAACGCCTGCGTGAGCTGGCGGCGGGCGCGGACGTGGTGGTCGCCTCGTTCCGGCCCGGCCGCGCCGAGGCGCTCGGCGCGGATTACGCGACGCTGCGTGAGGGCAACCCCGGCCTCGTGTACTGCTCGATCACCGGCTTCGGGCCGCGCGGACCCTACGCGGGCTACCCCGGCTACGAGGGCGTCGTGGCCGCGAAGTCCGGGCGGATGCAGCACTTCGGCGGCGTACCCACGCGCGAGGGGCCGGCCTTCGCCGCCGTCCAGACGGGGACGCATGCGGCGGCGCAGTCCGCGCTGACAGGCATCCTCGGCGCGCTGCTGGTGCGCGACCAGAGCGGGCGCGGGCAGCTGGTCGAGACCAGCCTGCTGCAGGGCCTGATGGCCTACGACATGAACAGCCTGGTCCGCACGCAGCTGGAGCGCAGCTTCCCGGCGCAGATGGCGGGCAACCAGCTCGGCGCCTACGGAGCGCAGCCGCCGATCTACTACCAGCCCGTGATGGCCGGCGACGGGCAGTGGATCCAGCCCGCCAACCTCATCGATCACCTCTTCCACGCCTTCATCGCGACGATCGGCCTCGAGGACATCTACACGGAGGAGCGCTTCAACGGCGCTCCGCGCTGGCTCGCCGACGCCGATCGCGAAGAGCTGCGCGAGCGCATGCTGCTGCGCGTGCGGGAGCGCACCGGCGAGGAGTGGATGCGGGACTTCCGCGCCGCCCCGAACGTGGCCGCCGAGCCATTCGGGGACACCCTCAGCGCCCTCACGAACCCCGACATCGTCGCCAACGCCGAGGTCGTCGAGGTCGAGCACCCGCGGCTCGGGCCGGTGCGCCAGCTCGGCCTCGTCGCGAACCTGACGCAGACGCCCGGGACCGTCGGGGGCCCGGCGCCCGACCCCGGCGCGGACACCACGCAGGTCCTCGCCGAGCCGCCACGCGCTGCCTGGACGGCGCCCGCGGGAGCGGGCGCGATGCCCGCGCACGCCCTCGAGGGCATCACCGTGCTCGAGTTCGCGACGGTGATCGCGGCGCCGCTCGGCGCGGCGCTGCTCGCCGACCTCGGCGCGCGCGTGATCAAGGTGGAGCCGATCGGCGGCGAGCCCTTCCGCGGCAACACCGCCGGCCTGCCCGGCCACGTCGGCGTGGCCAAGACGACCGCCGGCAAGGAGGGCATCTGCCTCGATCTCAAGCAGGACGCGGGCCGCGAGGTGGTCGCGAAGCTGATCAGGAACGCCGACGTGCTGATCCACAACTACCGGCCCGGTGTCCCCGAGCGGCTCGGGATTGGCTACGAGCTTGCGAGCGCCCTCAACCCCGGCATCGTGCACGTCTCCGTCAACGGCTACGGGCCGAAGGGCCCCAGCGCCGCGCGGCCCTCGGCGCACCCCGTGCCCGGCGCCGTCGTCGGCGGCGCGCTGCAGCAGGCCGGCCCGTCGATGCCCCCCGCGGCCTACGAGGACATCGACGAACTGCGTGAGGCGGCGCGCTGGCTGTTCCGCTCCAACGAGGCAAACCCGGATCCGAATACCTCGATGGTCGTGGCGTCCTCGGCGATGCTCGGGCTCTACGCGCGGCGGCGCACCGGCCGCGGGCAGCAGATCTTCGTGAGCATGCTGGGTGCGAACACCTACGCGAACGCCGACGCCTTCGTGGACTACGAGGGCGCACAGCCGCGCCGGCCGCTGGACGCCGAACTGCACGGCATCGGCCCGCTCTACCGCCTCTACCGGGCGCGCGAGGGCTGGGTCTTCCTCGCCGTCACCAACGACGAGGAGTGGGCGCGACTCTGCTCCGTTCTGGACGGCGGTCCCGACGGATCGCCGGCGACGGATCCGCGCTTCGCGGACGCAGGGGCGCGCGAGGCGAACGCCGAGGCTCTGGCGGACGCCCTCGCCGCGTGCTTCGCGGCGCGTCACGCCGACGACTGGGAGCGCGCGCTGATCGCCGTCGACGTGGGCTGCGTGCGTGCGGATGTCGGCCTCCCGGGAGCGTTCCTGCTGGACGACCCGCACGTGCGCGAGAACGGATTCACCCGGACGGCGAACCACGCTGTCTGGGGCGAGCACCAACGCTGGGGGCCGCTCGTCAGCTTCACGGAGACGCCGGGCCGCTTCGGGCCGGGTGTGCTCGCGGGGCAGCACACCGACGCGCTGCTTCAGGAACTCGGCTACGGCGCCGAGGACATCGCGCAACTCCGTGAACGCGGCGTCGCCTGGTCCGCCGACGTGCCACCGATCGAGACGATGCTGCCCGACTAGGCCTCGCCCGGGATTGCCGCGATTGCGGCGGGAGGAGCGACCGATGGCGGACTGGGGACCATTCGGCCTCAACGGCAAGAACGCGATCGTGACCGGCGGCGCGCGCGGTATCGGCCGCGCCATCGCCGCGCGCTTCCTCGAGGCCGGCGCGAACGTGCTGGTCGCCGACATCGACGGCGACTGGGCTGAGCGCACGGCCGGTGAGCTCGCCGCCGAGCACGCGGGCACGGTCGTCTCGATGCGGCTCGACGTGAGGGAGGACGACGCCGGCGAGGTACTGGCGGCCCGCGCCGTCGCCGAGCTGGGCTCGATCGACATCCTCGTCAACAACGCCGGGGTCTTCCCGGTGGCGCCGATGCTGGAGATGCCGCAGGAGACCTTCGACCTGGTCTACCAGGTGAACTCGCGCGGACTCGCCTACTGCTCGCAGGCGGTCGGGCGGCGCATGGTCGATCAGGGCACGGGTGGGGTGATCATCAACCTCGCCTCGGTGGATGGCTTCCGGCCGACGTTCGTTGGCCTCGCGGCGTACAACATGGCGAAGGGCGGCGTCGTGATGTTCACGAAGGCGCTCGCGCTGGAGCTCGCGCCGCACGGCATCCGCGTGAACGCGATCGCTCCCGGCGGCATCTCCACCGAGGGCACCTCCCAGCTGCGGGACAATCTGACCGAGGCCGACAAGGAGCGCATGGCCGCGGGACCGACACGCACGATCCTGCTCGGCAAGCGGGGCGGCCCGGACGAGATCGCGAAGGCTGCGGTCTTCCTCGCCTCGGACGGCGCCAGCTACGTGACCGGGGAGACGCTCGTCGTGGACGGCGGATTCCTGCTCGGCTGATCACAAGGCGGGCAGCGGCTAGGCTCGGCTGCCTGAGGGCGTCCGCGACTGAAGGGGACCGGCGATGAGATTCGGTACGCTGCTGGAACTGCAATACCCGCGGCCGTGGCCGGAAGACGGCGAGCGGCAGTTCTTCCAGAACGTCCTCGAACAGGTCGAGCTGACCGACCAGCTCGGCTACCACTCCGTCTGGGAGGTGGAGCACCACTTCCTCGAGGAGTACGCGCACTCCTCGTCGCCGGAGGTCTTCCTCGCGGCGATCTCGCAGCGCACGAAGAACCTTCGCCTCGGGCACGGCATCGTGCTGATGCCCCCTGGCTACAACCAGACGGCGCGCGTCGCCGAGCGCATCGCCACGCTCGACCTCGTCTCCAACGGGCGCGTCGAGTTCGGCACCGGCGAGTCCTCCTCGCGCGCGGAGCTCGAGGGCTACGGCGTGCCGCTGGAGGAGAAGCGCCAGCAGTGGCTGGAGTGCACCGAGCAGGTCGCGAACATGCTCGCGATGGACCCCTACCCCGGCTACGAGGGCCGCTTCTTCTCCATGCCGACGCGCAACGTGGTGCCGAAGACGGTGCAGAAGCCGCACCCGCCGATGTGGATGGCCTGCTCCAACCACGAGCAGATCAAGCTCGCGGCGCGCCTCGGACTCGGCGCGCTCGGCTTCGCGCTCGTCGACGCGAAGACGGCGAAGGGCTGGATCGACGAGTACTACGAGATCATCAAGACCGAGTGCGTGCCGATCGGGCACACGGTCAACGCGAACATCGCCCTGACCTCGCCGCTCTCGCTGGACGCGGACGAGGCGACGGCGCGGGAGCGCGGATTCAAGGGTCGCTACTTCTTCACCTTCGCCAGCAACCACCACTACGTGGACGGCATCCACAAGCCCGGCCGCACCGACATCTGGGAGCAGTACGAGCAGGCCTGGCCGATCCTGCGCGAGTCGTTCGAGGGCTACGGCGCGCCCAGCACCGTCGGCACGCCCGACCAGGCGCGCAAGATGATGCAGATCTACGAGGGCATGGGCTGCGACGAGGTGCTGTTCATGGCGCAGATGGGCAAGATCGCCCACGAGGACATCTGCGAGTCGCTCCGCATCTTCGCCGAAGAGATCATGCCGGAGTTCCAGGAGCGCGAGGAGCAGAAGCAGCAGCGCAAGCAAGAGGAACTCGCCCCCTACATCGAGGCCGCGCTCGCCCGCAAGGAGTGGATGCAGCCCCTCGCCGACGACGACATCCCCGCCTACGAGGCGTACAAGCGCCACGTCGCGAAGTCCGGCGAGGCCGGGGTCGGCGAGGTCGACGAGGACCACTGGGTCGCCGCGATCGACCGCCTGATGCGGCGCACCGGGGCGAAGCCGAACGCGTAGGCGCAGAGAACAGGGAGCAGCTCGATGGGCCAGGTCTACCGCCGCAACATCGGCGCCGTCGCGCTGACCGCACTGCAGGACGGCCGCGGGCGCTGGGCGCCGCGCGACATCCTCCGCCCCGAGGTCGAGGCGGACCTCGCCCCCTACCAGCACCTGATCGACGAGGACGGCACGACCGAACTGAGCATGACCGTCTACCTGCTTGAATCGCAGGGCGTGCGCGTGCTCGCCGACAGCGGCATCGCGGATCAGCCGATGGGGCGCCGCGACCTCGATGAGCACTCGCAACTGCTGATCCTGCTCGACCAGGAGGGAATCGACCCCGCCTCGATCGACTACGTCGTGCACACCCACCTGCACTTCGACCACGTCGGCTGGAACACGCGGCCCGAGGGCGACGGCTGGACGCCGACCTTCCCCAACGCGAAGCACCTGATCCAGCGGCCCGACTGGGAGCACTGGGTCGTCAACGACCGGGGCTTCCCCGGCCCCATCATCGAGCGCAGCATCCGCCCGCTCGAGGCGGCCTCGATGATCGAGCTGCTGGACGGGTATCGCGAGATCACGCCGGAGATCTCGGCCGTCGCCGCCTACGGCCACACGCCGGGGCACCAGGTGGTGCGGATCGCAAGCGAGGGCGAGGCGGCTTACATCCTCGGCGACGCCTGCCACGTCGCGATGCAGGTCTGCGAGACCGAGTGGTCGGATCGCGCCGACACGGACCACGAGCAGGGCAACCGCTCGCGCGCCGCGGTCATGCAGCGCATCGACGACGAGGGCGCGCTCGTGATCGGCGGCCACTTCCCCTTCCCCGGCCTCGGACGCCGCACCGTCCGCGACGGGCGCTGCTCCTATGAGCCGCTCGAGGACTGACGCGACGCCCGAGTCCACAGCAGCGCCGACGACTCGACCGAGCGGGATCATCCTCGCGGGCGGCGGATCGCGGCGCATGGGCCGCGACAAGTGTGCGCTCGAGGTGGGCGGCCGCACGCTGATCCAGCGCGTCGTGGACGCCCTCGATGAGGTTGTCGGCGAGATCATCGTCGTACACGCGCCGGGGCGGCCGCCGCCGGAGCTGCGCAGCAAGACGCCACTGCACCACGTCGCCGACCCGTTCGAGGACGCGGGCCCGTTGATCGCGATCGCCGCGGGGCTGGAGGCAGCCTCGGCGCCCGTCGCGATCGCCGTCGGTTGCGACGCGCCGCAGCTCCAGCCGGCGCTGCTGCGCCTGCTCGGCGAGTGGGCGGCCGCCGGAAGCCCGCTCGTCGCGCCACTGCACGAGGGCGTCCCGCAGTGGCTCTGCGCGGCCTGGCGGCGCGACACGCTGCCCGTACTGCGCGAGCGCATCGCCGCGGGCGACCGCGCCGTCCACGCCGCCGCCGAGGCGTTGGACGCCGCCCTGCTCCCTCCCGAGGCCTACGCCCACCTCGATCCGGAGGGGCGCTCGTTCCTCAACGTGAACACGCCGGAGCAGCTCGCTGCCGCGCGCGAGGCGGAGCGCTAGTCGACGAGGCGATCCGAGCCCGCGTAGACGTTGTAGTCGCCCTCGCGGGCGAAGCCGACGAGCAGCAGGCCCAACTCCCGCGCGAGATCGACGGCGAGCGAGCTCGGCGCCGAGACGCCCACCACCCCCGTCAGCCGTGCCATCGCCGCCTTCTGCACGATCTCGAAGCTCTGCCGGCCCGAGACTACGAGGAGTGCGGGAGGCCTCGGCCTGCCCTCGCCCGGTTCGCCACGGGTGAAGGCGCCGACGGCCTTGTCGACGGCGTTATGTCGCCCGACGTCCTCCCGTACGACCAGCGGCGCGCCGTCGAGGCCAAAGATGCCGGCGGCGTGCAGGCCCCCTGTCGCGTCGAACGTCGGCTGCCGCGTCCGTAGCTCGTCCGTCAGCCGCCCGATGATTGCCGACGGGACCTCGATGCGTTCGGCCGAGGGCGCGTGCAGCATCACCGCCTCGATCGAGGCCTTGCCGCAGACGCCGCACGAGCTGGACGTGAACATGCTGCGCCGGAACTGCTCCGGGTCGATCGCGACGCCGGGCGCGAGGCGCGCATCGGCGCGCCCCTCGTCGTCCAGCTCCACGGCGGCGACTTCCTCGGGGCGCAGCACGATGCCCTCGGTCAGCAGGAAGCCGCGCACGAGGTCGTCGTCGTCGCCCGGCGTGCGCATCACCACCGCGATCGTCTCGCCGTCGATGGCGATCTCGAGCGGCTCCTCGGCCGCGACCTCGTCGAGGGCGCCGCGCGCGCCTCCGCCCTCGCGGCGCTCGACGGCGACCTCGACGGTGCGGGGGTCGGGGCCGGGCGGGCTGCCGGCGGGCTCGCGGATGGGCATCGCCGGTGCTCCTTTGCCGCGACGAGGGCTGCCACCCGGCAGGGTATACCGGGGATGGTGGCGCGGTGCGTCGCGCGTTCGGCTGCCACGGGCTAGCGTACGGCTGCGGACGAGCGCTGCGGCGGCTCTGGTGGTGCGATGGAGACGGCAGCGATCTCGGCCCTCGGCGTCATCGGCTTCGCCGTCGCCGTCACGAACCAGCTCGCGAGGCGGCTGCACGCCCCGCCGATCCTGATCTACCTGATCATCGGCGTCGTCGCCGGTCCGTCCGTAACCGGTCTCTTCGCTCCCGCGGATCTGCACGAGATCTTCCCGCTCGCGCTTGAGGTGCTCGTCGGCCTGCTGGTCTTCGAGGGTGCGTTCGTGATCGATGTGCAGTTCCTGCGGCGCGTCGGCGCAGTCGTGCGCAACCTGCTGACGGTGGGGCTGGTCGTGACGTTCCTCACGGGGACACTGCTGGCGGGGCTGCTGGACGTGCTGCCCTGGCGGACGGCCTTCATGTTCGGCGCGCTGGTTTCCGTCACGGGGCCGACGGTGATCGGGCCGCTCGTCCGCTCCGTGCGGCTCAACGACCACGTGCGTGCGGTGCTGCTCGGCGAGGGCGTGCTGATCGACCCGCTCGGCGCGATCCTCGCGGTGGTCGTGCTGCAGTTCGCGCTCTCCGGCCTCCACGCCGAGCCGTTTCTGTGGGTGCCCTCGCGGCTGATCGGAGGGGCGGCCCTCGGGCTCGTCGGCGTGCTCACCGTGCGAGGTGTGCTCTACCTCAATCGCAAGCCCTCGCCGACGGAGATGACGCTGCTGCTGCTCGGAGTCAGCACCGGCATCCTCGCGCTCTCCGAGCGCCTGCTGCCGGACTCCGGCCTGACGGCGATGGCGACGATGGGCGTCGTTCTCGCGGCCGCCCACCTGCCCCACCTCGATGTAGTGCGGTCGTTCGAGGACGAGCTGTCGCGCATCCTGCTCGCCGCTGTCTACGTGCTCGCGGCGGCGACGCTCGACCTCGGCCTGCTGGGCGCGCTCTGGCCGAACGGCGTGCTCGTCGTGATTGGGCTGATGGTGATCGTGCGCCCGCTCTCCGTCGCGCTCTGCTCACTCGGGTCGGATCTGCGGCTGAGCGAGCGGCTCTACGTCGCTGCGATCGCGCCTCGAGGCGTCGTAGCGGTCGCGCTCGCCGCCTTCGCGGGCGAGGCGCTGGGCGCGGACCTGCTGGGTCCGGAGCTGACGGCGCTCGTGTTCCTCACGGTCGCCCTCACCGTTGCCGTACAGTCGAGCTATGCCGCGCCACTCGCGCGGCTGTTGGGGGTGCGATCGATGCGCGCACTGATTGCCGGCGCCGGGAAGGTCTCAAGGCGGATCGGCCAGCAACTCGAAGCCGGCGGCTTCGATGTGATGCTGATCGACACGAACTCGGACGCTGTGGCCCGCGCCCGCGAGGACGGCCTCAACGCCGAGGTCGGCGATGCCTCGAACGTCGCACTGCTGCGCAAGCTCGGAGCCGGCGAGGCCTCGCTCGCTGTCGGCGGCTCGAACAGCGACGACACGAACCTGCTGTTCTGCCAGTACGTGCGCGCCGAGAACCCGGAGGTGACGGCCTTCGCGCGCGTCGAGCAGTCCGACGCCGTCGAGGCGTTCCGCCGCTCCGGCATCGCGACGATCGGCGCGGACGAGGCGGTGGCGGACGCGCTGATGTCGGTGATCGGGCAGCCGGTCCTGCAGGAAGCGCTCGCGCCCGGCGGCGAGGACCGCCTGACGGTCGAGTTCGTCGTCGGCTCCGGCCTCCACGGGCGTCGCGTGCGCGACCTGCGGCTGCCGGAGCGGGTGCTGGTCCTGCTCGTGCGCCGCGCCGACGAGGACGTGGTGCCCAACGGCGAGACGATGCTCAGGCGCGGCAACCGGCTGCTGCTCTTCGGCGGCGCCGACGCCGTCGCCGACGCCCGCCAACGCCTCGCGCTGATCGAGTGAGGCCACCGATCTAGCGGTACGGCAGCGCGTAGAGGATGCCGCCCTGGCCCGGCGGGCAGTCGACCGCCAGCGCCTCGCGCTCATCGAGTGACGGGGTGCGAGCCTCGATCTAGCGGTACGGCAGCGCGTAGAGGATGCCGCCCCGGCCGTGCAGGCTGCCGACCGCCAGGTAGGCAGTAACCCGACCGCGCGCTCATAGATCTCCCCGCAGGTGCCGACCGCGACGACCGCTCGCTCGATGAACTGCGCATGAGTCAAGTCGAAGCAAAGCGCGGAGATGTCTCCACGCTCGGAGCGGCCTACTGCGCGACGAACGACGTCGCCTCTCCGTTCACCCGCACCTCGTACTCCTCGCCTGGCTCGCAGTCCGAGCCGAGCGGGACGACCGTTTCCACCGAGGGGTAGTCGGCGGTGCAGGCGACGAGCCGGTCGGCGACCTCGTGGTGGGTGATCGCCACCTCGATCCGGTTCGCGTCTCTCCGCGTGACCTCGTAGCCGTTGAACTGCGAGCAACTGCTGCCCCTGGGCAGCCCGGAGACGATGCGCAGCTGGTACTGCGGCGGTGCGCTCTCGAGCACCTCGACCTCGACGCTCTCGATCGGTGACTCGGCGATGAAGGTGTAGCGGAGATCGGGTCCGGGCAGGGTGAAGGTGGTGGCTGCGCCGTCGTTGACGATCACGCGGTAGGTGCGCCCGGCCTCGAGGGACGTCGTGACGGGCAGCACCGTGTCGAGCTCGACGATCTCCTCGTCGCAGGGGATCGCCCAGGCGGTCGGGGGTGGCTGCATCAGCGTCACGCTGACGCGGATCGCGTCGCCGTCCAGCTCGAGGCTCTCGTTACCGGGGCGCGCGCAGCCCTCGATGGTGGACTGGTAGTAGGCGACCCGCAGGAACAGTTCGCGCTCGTTCGGGATCAGGTTGGCCGAGACCACGGCGACCGGAACCTCGACCCAGGTCCGCCAGTCAGAGGCATCGCCGTCTCCGACGAGACCTGGCGGCGGCTGCACCAGTACGAGGAGCATGTCGACCCGGGTGGGCCGGCCTCGGGTGATGACCTCGTCTGCCGTGTCGTTGGTGAAGGCGAGGCGGCCGTCGGATTCGACGATGCGGGCGCTGACCGAGTAGCTGTTTCGGGAGTCGATGTCCTCGCGGCTGTACTCGACCTTGAAGTTGATCGGCACCTGGCCGGGCTCGGTGATGGTCTGGCGCGCGATCAGTGGTGCGGCGCCATCGGCGTAGGACACGTCCCTCAGCTCCACTACGAGGGTCGCGCCCGCCGTGAGGGCCAGGCGCTCGCGGTACGTGACCGTGCCGCTGACCGATGCGTCAGGCTCCCGGCCTGACGGGATCTCAAGTGTCGAGTTGGCCGGTGTGGCCTCGGTCTGGCAGCCGACGACCGCCATCAGGGCGAGCCACGCGCCCAGGGCGTAGAGCAGCGCTGTCTTGACTCTGGTCTTCATCCGGGCGGCCTCCGAGGTGAACTCAAGATCGGCTTGATGCCGTCAAGATAGGGACGCCTCGCGGTGCGCCTTTGTTCCCGCCCTGCGGCGCTTGCCGTGCATGAGGCCGTGAAGCGGTGGAGCAGGTGCTACGGGAACCCGATGCCGGGCGGGTCGTACTCGGCGGGGTCGAAGAGCGGCTCCGAGGTGATGACGCGCTGCTCGCGCAGGGCCGCGATCTCCGCGGCGTCGTAGCCCAACTCGGTGAGGAGGGCGTCTCCGTGTTCGCCGGCGAGCGCGCCGGCGCGGTAGGAGCCGGGCGTGCGGCTCAGCGTGACCTGCGGGCCGTGCCGCCGGTAGCGGCCCCAGAGCGTGTGCTCGGCCTCGAGGTCCCAGCCGTTCGCCTCGATCTGCGGGTCGTCGGCGAAGAACTCGCCGGGTGATCCGCCGTCCGCCCGCACGCAGCCGACGCCGAGCGGCGCGAGCAACTGCTCCCACTCGAGGGCGGAACGCTGCGCGAAGAGGCCACGCAGTTCCTCGCAGAGCTCCGTGTCGTGCTCGCCTCGCGCCTCGGCGGTCGCGAAGCGCGGGTCCGCGGCGAGGTCGCTGCGGCCGGTCGTCTCGGTGAACGTCGCCCACTCGCCGTCCGTGACGATGCCGAGGAATACCCAGCCCTCGCCGGCGGGGTAGAGGCGATAGAGCGCGTTGATCCCGTAGAGATCGGCGTCGACCGTGGGCCGAGGCGCCTTGCCCTCGTAGGAGAGGAAGTCATCGGAGTTCGCGTAGGCGTTCGCGCCGAGCATGCTCATCGAGACCAGCTGCCCGATGCCGAAGCGCTTCTGTGCGTAGAGCCCGAGCATCATCGCGTTTTGCACGACGCAGCCCGTGTTCGGGTCGGGGTTGCCCTCGTTCGCCCGGTAGAGCCAGCGGGCGGCCTCGCTCGCCTCCGGGATCGAGCCGGCCTCGGCCGGCGGCATCGCCGCGCCGGCCTGGTAGAGCTGGCCGCCGGTGGCGGCGCCGGGGATCGGATGCGCCGAGGGGCGAGCCGCGCTCGGTCCCTTCGGGCCGTAGCCGTTGACCTGGAGGTAGACGACGTCCGGCCGGATCTCGCGCACCTGCTCGTAGCCGATGCCGAGGCGTTCCGGTACGCCGGGCCGGAAGTTGTGCATCACGGCGTCCGCGCCCTCAAGCAGCCTGCGGACGACCGCGCGCCCCTCCTCGCGCTTGAGGTCGATGCAGATGCTCTCCTTGCCCGCCGAGGTCTTGGCGATGCCGCAGAAGGAGCCGAGCCCGTAGCCCATGCCCCGGTAGGGGTCGCCCTCGGGCGCCTCGACCTTGATCACGCGCGCGCCGAGGTCCGCGAGGAAGGCGATGCCCAGCGGGGCGGCGATGATCGTGCCGAACTCGACGATCGTGACGCCCTCGAGGGGTGGACGGTCGCTGGGTGCGGCGCCGTTGGACGGCTGCCAGGGGGCTCGGGGCGGCTCGGCGAGCAGCTCCTGCGTGTGCTCGCCGGGATCCGCGAACCATTGCGGCGCCTCGCCCGGCGTCTCGCTGAGCTGCGCGATCGGGCCGAGCTGGCGCACCGGACCGTGGCGCGGGTGGTCGAAGGCGACGACCTCGCCGTTCGCCTCGAGGTCGGGGTGCAGCAGGCCGTCCTGGGCGGACTGCACGGGTTCCGAGGCGATCTGTCCGTCCGCCTGGAAGAGCTCCATCCACTCGTCGAGGCTGCGCTCCTGCATCCGCTCCAGCATCAGGTCGCTGAGCGCGCGGCGCGTCTCCGGCGTCAGTCCCGTCGGGGCGTTGACGAAGCGCGGATCCGCATAGATCTCGGATAGACCGATCGCGCTGATGTAGGCGTGGAAGTGATGCTCGAGGAGGTTCGCCAGCTGGATCCAGCGCCCGTCGCTGGCGACCACGGGGTGGTACTGGAGCGTCGGCATCGGCTCGAACTTCGCGTAGGGGTCGCCCTCGAAGCCGCGCGGGTAGCGGCGGGCGAGCTGCGTCCGCACGAGGCCGAACAGGTCGGGCGGGAACATGCCCTGCAGCAGGCTCGTCTCGACCAGCTGACCCACGCCGTCGCGCTCGCGCGCGAGCAGCGCGCCGAGGATGCCGTTGACGGCGGACTGCGAACTGGCGTGGACGCCGATCTGCACCGCGGTGTAGGCCGGGCCCTCGCGGCGCGGCTGCCCGGTGAAGGACTGCATCCGTCCGGACTTGGCGGACACGACGCCCTCGTACGGCGCGTAATGCGCGTACGGCCCGCGCGGCCCGAAGCCCGTGATCGAGCAGTAGACGAGGCCGGGGTTGTCGCTCGCCAGCGTCTCGTAGTCCGCGCCGAGCTGCTCCGCCTGCCCCGGCCGGTACGAGGCGACGACGACGTCCGCTCCGGCGGCGAGCCGGTGCAGCCGCTCGCGCCCGGCCTCGGTCTTCAGGTCCAACTCGATGCTGCGCTTGCCGCGCAGCCACATCGGCGATGCGGGGAAGCGACGCAGCGGGTCGCCGCCGGGCCGCTCGACCTTGATCACGTCGGCGCCGAAGTCGGCGAGCACCATCGTGGCGATACCGCCGGCCGGGCCGCTGCTCAGGTCGATCACGCGCAGGTCGCCGGCGAGCTGTTGCATCCGTCCTCCCGTGGCTCCTCGTGCCTGCAAGCGCAGGCGCGCGCACGGCTCGCATCATAGCCGCGAGTCGCCTACCCCGCCTCGACGGTCACCTCGCTGCCGCGGCCGAGGCCGAGCGCCGTCGCGGCGCTGCCGCCGCGGATCGCCACCTCCAGCAGATCGGCGCTGCCGATCAGCGCCAGCGCCTCACCCTCCGCCACATCGCCGTACGTCCGCGCCAGCGGCAGCCGCCGCCCGCCCGCCTCGACGCGGATGGCGCGCCCGGCGGCGACCGCCTCGACATCGGAGCGCGCGAGGTTGCTGATCGCGTTGCCGAAGCGGTCGATGTGCAGCACCTCGCCGGCGAGCCGATCGCCCTCGACGCGCGGACGGGGCAGCGGAAGCTCGACGGGCGCGTCGACCGGCGGGCCGAGCTCCGCCAGCGCGCCACCGCAGGCGAGGAATGCAGCTGCGGGTGCGAACAGATCGCGGCCGTGGAAGGTGGGGCTGACGGGCTCGCGCCGCAGCGAGGCGCGCTCGATCGAGCGGACCTCCTCGATGGCCGCACGCCTCGCGAGCAGCGTGAGCAGGCCGTTGTCCGGGCCGACCACGTGCTGCCGGCCCACGCTTGCGGCAATCGCGCGGCGCGCGGTCCCGACGCCGGGGTCGACGACGGCAAGGTGGACCGTGCCGGGCGGGAAGGTGGGCACGGCCGCCGCGAGGAACAGCGCGCCCTCGAGCACGTCCAGCGGCGCGATCTCGTGGGTGAGGTCGTGGATGCGAACGCGATCGCAGCGCGCGAGCAGCACGCCCTTGAGCTGCGCGACGTACGGGTCGCGGGTCCCGAAGTCCGTGGTCAGCGTGACGATGCCAGACACGCCGCGAGGATAGCGTGCCGGGCTCGTGCGGAGCCTGATCAGCCCGGAATGACCTCGGCGCCCGCCCGCGCGCGGGGTGAACGGCGCATGAGGGACACGCTGCTCGCCTCGATGCGGCGCACGCGCATGGCCATCGCGATCACGACGGCGCCCGCCAGTTCCAGCAGCTCCTCGAGCGCGACGACGCTCGCGAGGTTGTCGAGCAGCACCGCGAGTGCCGCGAGGCCAAAGCCCAGCGCAAGCAGCGCGAACGCGCGGCGGCTGCGGCGCAGCTCGCCGAGGTGCGCGAGCGAGATCGCCGCGGCGATCAGGACGTAGCCCGCGAGGACGACGTCGTCCCAGTGCGAGGTGTGCCAGGGCGCCGGCGCGCCGAGCGAGGCGATCGCCCATCCGATCGCCTCGTGCAGTCCGAGCAGTTCGTCGAGTGCGAGAACGGCGAGGCCGGTGGCGGCCAGCCGCCAGTACCCGGCGTGCAGCAGTGTCCAGCAGCGGAACGCCTCGGTGGCGGCGTAGCAGAGCGCCGCCGCGACGGCGATGTCGATAGCGAAGAGGACGGACGCGGCCGGCATGGTGTCCAGGCGCTCGCCACGCCCGGTGCACCTGCGCCGCCCCGTCATGGGGCGGCGCAAGCGCGGTCCGGGGTTATTCCCGGGTCAGTCCTTCGGGCCTAGCCTTCCTCGGGCCAGCCGTCCGGGATCTCGCCGTCGTCGAGCGCGTCACGGATCGCCGAGGCTGCATCCTCGGTCACCCAGGTGCTCCACACGGCCTCGTTGCCACTGAGCCACCAGAGGGCGGCGTCGTTGGCGTCGGCGTCCGGGTTGTCTCCGAGCCAGGCGGCCACCGTCTTGTACTGCTCGATGTCGAAGCTCCACGCCCTCAGCACCGAGACCACGTCCGGAGCGTTGGTCACGACATCGGGGTGCGCCGCGATCAGGATCGTGGCGTCCTCGTAGGCGCAGGCCTTGGTGGTGAACCAGCACTCGTCGCTGTAGTCGGGCTCGGTGAGCCGAACGAGGTCGAGGACCAGCGCGGGCTCGTTGGTGCCCCACTGGTAGCCAAGCCACGGCTCGCCCTTCTCGTACGCGCCGATCAGGTCGGCGTTCAGAGCTGCGCCATCGCCGGGGGCGAGGATCTCGATGTGGTCGGAGAGGCCGTAGCCCTCGACCTGTGCGGCGTTGACGACCTCACAGGACCAGCCGATGACGCAGGAGACCAGCCGCGCCTTGCCGCCGGTCTCGGCGGTCGCGAACAGCTCCTGGAACTTCGGATCCTTGAGGTCATCGACGCTGTCGAGGTCCGGGTATTCCTCCTGCAGGTAGCGAGGAATGACGAACGCGGACTGCCAGTCCTTACCGAGGCTCTGGCCGAGCGAGACGACCTCGCCGTTAGCCTGCGCCTCGTTCCAGGCCTCGTCCTGGTTCGGGAGCCAGATCTCCATGGTGATGTGCGTGTCGCCGTTGCGCAGACCCTGGAACAGGGGCAGCGTGGCTCCCAGCACCACGTCGGTCGGATAGTCGTAGCCTATCTCGACGACGTACTGGGCGATGCGGTTCTGGACCTGTGCGCTCGTCCAGTTCAGGTCGCTGAAGACAAGGGTCTCCTTGTCGCTGCCGTCGTCGTCCCCGCAAGCCGCGGCGACCGCAAAGACGAGCATGGCGACCATCGTGAGAGCGAACATCTTGTACCTGGTCAGCAAATTCCAACTCCCTTCCGTGGCTATTGTAGCCAAGGATTCGCGTGCTTGATCGTGTCGAGGCGCCTCACTGCTGATAGCAGCGGCAGGCGTACCAGCGGCTGATTGCGCCGATTGAACCGCCTCCGCGCGTGCGGATCGATTCGCCGTTCAGATTGCGCTGTGTTGTGTTCATCACGGCCGGCCTGGTCAGCCGGCGCTCATTCGTCCCTTCTCGCCGGAGCCGATGGATTGTGTCAGACGATCGATGATGATGGCTAGGAAGACGATCGCGAGCCCCGCGATCAGCCCGTTCCCTGACTGGTTCTTCTGCAGGGCGCGCAGCACATTATCGCCCAGACCCCCGGCAGCCACCATGCTGGCGATCGTGACCATCGCCAGCGCCATCAGCGTGGTTTGGTTGATGCCCGCCATGATCGTGGGTAGCGCCATCGGGATCTGGACCTTGGTGAGCACCTGCCACGGGGACGACCCGAAGGCGAGGGCGGCCTCGACTACCTCCGGTGACACCTGGCGGATGCCGAGGTTCGTCAGCCGGATGACCGGAGGCACGGCGTAGATGACCGTGGCGAAGATCCCGGCTGGCTTGCCCAGCCCGAAGAAGAGGATCCCGGGTAGCAGGTAGACGAAACTTGGCATCGTCTGCATCGCGTCGAGGATCGGACGCATCAGGTTATCGCCGATGCGGCTGCGCGCGCCGAATACGCCCAGCGGCAAGCCGATCGCCAGCGAGATGACCACCGCCACCAGGATCAGCGCGATCGTGTCGATCGCGTTCGGCCAGAGGTCCATGAACCCGATGTAGAGCAAGGCGAGCGAGGTGAAGCCGAGCAGCGTCCAGCGGCCTACCGCGAAGGCGAGCAGGCCGAGAGCGACGATGATGGCCGGCCAGGGCACCCACTTGAGCGCGTCTTCGATGTTCAAGAGCGTGTAGCTGATGGCATCGCTCACGCCGTCGAAGAGCCAGTCACCCTCCTCGGTGAGCCAGTCGACGGCGTTGTCGATGGTGTCACCCGTGGCGCCGCGCAGCGTCCGCTGCAGGGTGACGGTTCTGTCGCTGGCCGTGGGCGCCTCGGTCTCGGAGAGGGTGGTGGGGAAGCCCATCTCGGAGCCCCAGATCAGCAGGCTCGCCACCAGCACGACCAGCACCGCCGCCACCCCCGCCAGCCACGGCACGCGGGTGTGGAGCGCCATCAGCCCGCTGCGAGGCGACGCGGATCCGCCGACGCCGCCCGCTCCCTCGACATCCGTGGCGGCCACTACCCGGCCTCCTGCCCGTTCGCGCCGACAGCCTCCGAAGCGCGCGCTCGGAGCTCAGCGACGCTCGACACGTCCCGCACGAAGTCGGCGACGTATTCGTCGGCGGGGTGCGTCACGATCTCCTCGGGCGGGCCTTCCTGGACGATCACACCGTCGCGCATGATCGCGATCCGGTCGCCCAGCTTGATCGCCTCGTTGAGGTCGTGGGTGATGAAGATGATCGTCTTCTGCAGTTCGTACTCGAGCGAGATCAGCTCGTCCTGCATCCTCCGCCTGATGAGCGGGTCGAGGCCGCTGAACGGCTCGTCCATGATCAGCACGTCGGGATCAACCGCCAGCGCCCGGGCGATCCCTACGCGCTGCTGCATACCGCCGCTCATCTCGTGCGGGTAGTAGCTCTCCCAGCCGTCCAGCCCGACCGTCTCGATGGCCTCCGTGGCCGCCGTGTACCGCGTCTCCTCGTCAGCGCCTTGGATCTCGAGGCCGTAGGCCACGTTGTCGAGGACGTGGCGGTGCGGTAGCAGGCCGAAGTGCTGAAACACCATCGCTGTCTTCGTGCGGCGGAACTCGGTGAGTTCCTTCTCCGTGTAGTCGCAAATCTCTTCGCCGTCGAAGCGCACCGAGCCGCGGGTCGCCTCGATCAGGCGGATCAGGCAGCGGGCGAGCGTGGACTTGCCGCTCCCGGAGAGGCCCATGACCACGAACGTCTCTCCCGGCTTGACGCCAAAGGATACGTCCCGGAGGCCAATTACAACGTCGAGTTCATCCTGGATCTCAGATCGGCTTTTATTGATGTATTCTGGTTCAAAGACACGCTCGACGTCATCGCCGAAGATCTTCCACAGGCCTTCAACTTGTATCTGGTATTCCTCTTGAACCATGGTACGCATGTCGCCATAAGGCCAACAATGTGCGAGACCCTCCCGCTCTTTCTTCGGCCTTCAGAGTGCGACAACCCCCGCCCGGAGAGCGAACTATAGCATGATCCCGATGTAGCCGTCACAGCCACGGCCGTGCCGCCGCGGACTGCCGACGCCACCGGCGACCGGGTCCGCTATCCTCGGCGCGTGCCCCGCGAACAGCCGCGCGGGGCCGGATGGAGGACCAGATGCGCCACTCGACCGCCTTGCGGGCCCGGCTCGGCGGGCCGGAGATCATCGTGCTGCCCGGCGCCTACGACGCGCTCTCCGCGCGGCTCGCAGAGCAAGCCGGCTTCGACGCCGTCTTCACCACGGGCTTCGGGTTTTCCGCCGCCGCCCTCGGCGCGCCCGACTACGGCCTGCTCACTGCGTCCGAGGTGCTCGACCGCGTGCGCCCCATCGTCGCCGCCGTCGACGTGCCGCTCGTCGCGGACATGGACACCGGCTATGGCAACCCGCTCAACGTCGTCCGCACCGTGCGCGAGTGCGTGAGCGCGGGCGTCGCCGGCATCATCCTCGAGGACCAGGAGTGGCCCAAGAAGTGCGGCCACTTCGAGGGCAAGCGCGTCATTCCCGCCGAGGAGCAGGTCCAGAAGCTCCGCGCCGCCGTCGACGCCCGCGAGGACGACGACCTCGTGATCATCGGCCGCACGGACGCGCGCGCGCCGCTCGGCCTGGACGAGGCGATCCGCCGCGGGCGGCTCTACCACGAGGCCGGCGCCGACGTCGTCTTCGTCGAGGCGCCGCAGTCGCTCGACGAACTGAAGGCGGTGCGCGAGGCGATCCCGGACGCGCCGCTCTTCGCCAACATGATCGAGGGCGGCAAGACGCCGCTGCTCTCCACCACCGAGCTGCAGGAGCTGGGCTACGGGATGGTGGTCTTCCCGCTGGCGGCGCTGTTCAGCGCGGCGAAGGCCGTCGCCGCCACCTTCCGCGCCCTCCACGACGAGAAGACCACCGCCAGCCGCATCGACGCCCTCACCGGCTTCCACGAGTTCGAGCAGATCGTCGGCGCCCCCGACTGGCACGAGCTCGAGGCGCGCTACGGGGTGGAGTGAGGGGACGGGCACGGGAGGAGCGAGGCGTCGAGGAGGCCCCTCAGAGGGCGAGGTGCAGGCGGATCGCCTCGTCGAGTTCCGCCAGCAGGTCCGGTGGCACGCGGCCTACTCGATCTCCGAGTCGCTCCACGGCGACTGCCCGAATCTGCTCGGCCTGTGCCTTCGAGGGAGTCCGCAGACCGGTGCGCCCGGCAGGAAGCAAGACCTGGAACGGATGCACTGGCGAGACCCTGCTCGTGAGTGGGACGACGGTCACGATCCCGCGACCGAGGCGTTCTGCCCTCCGGTTTGCGCCATCGTTGCTCACGACCACGGCTGCGCGGACCTTGTTGGCCTCGTTCCCCAGCGCAGGTTCGAAGTCGGCCCAGACAATATCCCCGCGCAGCATCAGTCCGCAGCCGGGGGAGAGTCGGGCGCTTGCGGCTCCCATTCCTCCGCCGACAGGCCGTCGCCCACCGCCAGGTCCCAGATTTCTCCGCCGTCCTCTACCCACTCATCCCACGCGGCCTCGTAGGCGTCGCCAAGTTCACGTTCCCGCAGCACCTTCAGCGCCTTACGCAAGACAGCCGAGCGCGAACGCTCACCGTGTTCAGCCACGTAGCGGTCTACGAACTCAACATCCGAGGGGGGAAGACTTACGCTCAGCTTCATAGGGGTGATACTACCAGAGTAAGGTCTACCCTACTACTCGCTATGCTACCAGGCTACCTACAAACGCGACGGAGCGCCTGAAGGTCCGCTGCGGGCCGCGTGCAACAGGACGAGAGGCGTCGCCTCCGCGCTGCCACTCATCCCAGTAGGCGAGGCGCAGGCGCTACGACTCGAAGTGGTGCTGCACGGGCTCCCGGTGCTGCGGGGGTTGGCCAGACGCTATCGGCGGTCGGCCGGCTACTCGCCGTGGACGACTGGCAGCACCGTCCCGGCGAGCATGCGCGTCTGAGCGATCAGCTCGTCGTCGCTCTCCGCGATCGGGCGCATCACGAACTTGGAGACACCGGCAGCTGCGTACTCGTCGATGCGTTCGAGGATGGCGCTCGCGTCGCCGACGGCGAAGTAGGCGCGCGGGTCGGCGCGATCGGGGCCGCCGGGGCGGCGGCTGATCGCGGCGGCGGCGCGCTCGACCACCGGGTCGTCCCAGCTGCCGAAGCGGAACGGGAAGCTCGCGCCGTAGTGATCCTCGGGCACCGGGCGTCCCGCCTCCCGCGAGACGCGGCGGATCGACTCGACGACAGGTGCGACCTGCGCCGGCGACTGCAGCCCGCCCAGCCAGCCGTTGCCGAAGCGCGCGATGCGCCGCACCGCCGCGGGGCTGGACCCGCCGATCCAGAGCGGGAGCGGCTGCTGCGCGGGCAGCGGGGCGATCGAGGCGTCCTTGTAGCGGTAGTGCTCGCCCTCGAAGCTCACCGTCTCGCCGCGCCAGAGGCGGGTCACGATCTCGAGCATCTCGTCGGACTTCGGTCCGCGTCCACGAGGCGCGCGGCCGGTCGCCGCCCACTCGGGCGCGATCTCGGGGCCGACGCCGAAGGCGGGCAGCAGCCGGCCGTCGCTGAGGAAGTCGATCGTCGCGCACTGCATCGCGAGCACCAGCGGGTCGCGCAGCGGCAGCACGACGACGCTCATCCCGAACTTGAGCCGGTCAGTTGCGCCGGCGAGGGCGGCCATGGTGCTCATCGCCTCGAGCTGCGGTTGCGGCGAGACCAGGCGGTCGGACTGCCAGATCGAGTCGATGTCGCTCTCCTCGCAGAGATCGACCCACTCGCGGAAGGCGCGCGTCGAGGCGAACGGAAACGCCGCCATGCCCAGCCCGATACGCGCGCTCATCGCCGCTCCTTCAACTCTCGCCGGGCAGGGTACCGGACTGCGGGGCCCACGTGCGCGTGCGCGGGGGTTCATCGGGGATCGGCAGGATCAAGAGTGGCCACGCGTGCCAGAATCCATCTGCCGTCGATTCGGCTACAGGGCACGCGAGCGAGTACGCTGTAGACCCTGACGAGGGAGACAGGCCCATGGGCTGGGAAGACCGGATCGAACTCAATCCCGACGTCCTGGCTGGGAAGCCGGTCGTGAGAGGTACGCGACTGGCGGTGGAATTCATCGTCGAGTTGCTGGCAGACGGGTGGAGCGAGGCGACAATCGTCGCTCAGTACCCAGGCCTCGCCCGCGAAGACATCCACGCTTGCCTGCAATACGCGAGCGAGCGCTTGCAGGCCGAAAAGGTCTACCCCCTCAACGCGTAGCCAGGGATGCGATTCCTCGCCGACGAAAACCTCGCTGGGTACATGGTTGAGGCGATGCGCCGCCTTGGCCACGACGTTGCGTGGGTTCGCACCGATACTCCCGGGAGCACGGACGAGCAGGTGCTTGCGCGCGCCGAGGCCGAACGCCGCGTGCTCGTCACGGCCGACAAGGACTTCGGCGAACTCGCCTTTCGATCGAGGCTCCCTGCCGCCAGCGGGATAATACTGCTACGGCTCCGCGGTGCACCCGCGAGTCGAACCGCGGCCCTCGTCGCTGCAATCGAGGCTCGGGATGACTGGGCGAATCAGTTCGCCGTCATCGCGAACGACCGCATCCGCATGACGCCGCTGCCAGGAGGCGAGTAGCCAGTCTCCACACCAGGGGTTGCGAAGCGGCGCGGGCGTCGTCATGATCGCGCCGGAACACAGACAGGACTCGCCATGCCCGATCTGCTGTACGAGAAGCGCGACCACTTCGCCATCTTCACGATGAACCGGCCCGAGCGGCTCAACGCCCTCGGCGGCGCGATGCAGGAGGACCTCAAGCGCGCCGTCGCCGACTTCGAGGCGGACCCGGAGATGCGCGCCGGCATCGTGACCGGCGCGGGGCGCGCCTTCTGCGCGGGCGCCGACCTGAAGGAGAGCAACGAGCTGTTCTCCGCCGGCCAGACCAAGCCCACCGTGCGCTTCAGCGAGTCCGCTCCCTACTCGCTGGCGCAGAAGCCGTACATCGCCGCGGTCAACGGCCTCGCCGTCGGCGGCGGCCTCGAGCGTGCGCTCGACTGCGACATCCGCATCTGCTCGACGAACGCCTGGTTCGCACTCTTCGAGCCGAAGCGCGGGCGCATGGCCGGCTACGCCATCCACCACCTGCCGAGGATGATCAACCTCGCCGCCGCCAGCTACATGCTGCTCACCGGCGACCGCGTGGAGCCGGAGCGAGCGAAGGAGTGGGGCATCGTCGCCGAGGTCGTCGAGCCGGAGCGGCTGCTGCCTCGGGCGATCGAGATCGCGGAGATGATCGCGGCCAACGCCCCGCTGGCGGTGAAGGGCACGAAGGCCGCCTACCGTGCCTGGCGGCACGACAACATGGACTACTCCTACCGCCTCAGCGAGTGGGTCTACCGCGCCAACATCGACAGCTCGGAGGACATCCGCGAGGGCGCTCGCGCGTTCGCGGAGAAGCGCCCGCCCGTCTGGCAGGGCCGCTAGCCGCCGCTCCGCCGCCGCCCGGTTCCGCTCGCTACCACGCCACCTCGCGCGCTTCGAGGTCCGAGATCTCGTCCGGCGTGAGGCCGGCCAGGTCGCCGAGCACGGCGGCGGTGTGCTCGCCGAGCCGCGGAGCGCGGCGCCTCGAGTCGTAGCGCTCGCCGTCGAGCACCCAGGGGCTGGCGGTGTGCATGTGGTGCTCGCCGGGCGTGACCCGGTAGAGGCCGGTCGAGGCGTGCGCGGCCTCCATCAGCCCCGCCTCGCGCACGAGCTGGCGCATATCGAGCACGCGCTGCGCGCTCAGGCCGAGACCGCGCAGCAGCGTCTCCAGCTGCTGCGCCTCGCGCTGGAGGCTCATCGCGCCCAGCCGCCTCGCCAGCTCGCGCGGCGGCTCCTCCACCCGGGGGCCGTCCGCTCCGAGGGCGTTCGTGAGGCGCTCGACCTCCTCGGATGACTCGCAGGTGACGGCGACCCACTCGTCGTGGAGGCAGGGCAGGCATTCGCTGAACGCCGGTACGGGCAGCTCGAAGCCGCGGGCCGCGTCGAGCTGCCGCGTCCCCTGGCGCGGCGGGTAGTTGCTCCCGAGGTAGCGGTGCAGCGCCGCCGACGGGCCGAACAGGTCGACCTCGATCAGCGCGCCGCGTCCGCTGCGTGCGCGTTGCTGGAGCGCGTCGAGCAGCGCGAAGGCGAGGACGAACCCGGCCTGCGGGTCGGGGTAGGCGATGCTGCGGTCGATCCACGGCTCACCCTCGCCCTGGTAGCCGAAGCCGCAGGCGAGCAGCATCGCGTAGCCGAACCCAACGAGGCGTGAGAGGCGGCTGTCCGGGTGGTAGGCGGAGAACCTGCCGATGATCAGGCCCGGGTTCGCCTCCCAGAGCGCCTCCGCCGAGAGCCCGAGGCGCTCCGCGACGCCGGGCGTGAAGTTCGAGACGACGACGTCGGCGTTCCTCGCGAGATCGAGGAACAGCCGCCGCCCCTCGGCAGTCCCGAGGTTGACGGTCGCGCTCTCCTTGCCCTGGTTCGTCTCCCGGAAGGCGCCCTTGCGGTCCCACTCCGGCAGATCCGCGTCGGGCAGCGACAGCTCGCCGATGCGCGCGCGTGTGTGGTCGAGGCGGTTCCGCGACTCGACCTTGATCACGCGCGCCCCGAAGTGCGCGAGCTGCGCGGTACTGAGCGGCGTCGCCCACACCGTGCTGAGGTCGAGCACGGTCACGCCCTCGAGCGGCCGCGCGAGATCGGGTGCGCCCACAGCTTGCGAGGGCGGCGCAGATGCCGGGGACGGCGTCAGGCGGTAGAGCCAGTCGCTGACGCTGGCGCTGCCGGAGAGCTCCTCCTCCACCACCTCGACCTCGGGGGGTGTGAACGCGGAGGCGAACGGCAGTCGCTCGTCGAGCGCGAGTTTCATCAGCTCTTCGCGCGTCCGGCCCGCGATCCACTCGGCGAGCCGGGGTTCGAGGACGTCCCAGTTCTCGCCTCGCAGGCCGCGGTGGGCGAAGATCTCCCAGCTCGCCCACTCCGGGTTGCCCATCTCGGCCATGAGGCGCTGCCACTGCTCCTCGCTCGTGCAGAGGATGAAGAGATCGCCGTCCGAGGCGCTCATCACTTCCATCGGCTGGAACAGCGCCGAGCCAAGGCGCGTCGGCAGTAGCCCGGTGTAGGTCCACTTCACGACCTCGCCCGCCGCGCAGATTGAGAAGCACTCGTGCTTCGTCAGTTCGATGAGCTGTCCGGGGCGGCCCTGTGCCGCCGCGAGTAGCGTCGCCATCGCGGCGTTGGACCCGGCGATCGTCTCCGTCTGCTGCTCGTGCAGCACCAGCGGGCGGCCCTCGGGGTCGCCCGAGGCGCCCGTGAGGTGCAGCACGCCCGAGGCCGCCGCCACCGTCAGGTTCCCGCCGCTCGGCGCGTCCGGCTCGCGGCCGAAGGCGGAGATTACGACGGCGGGACAGGGCAGATCGTCCAGCAGCTCGCCGTCCGGCCAGCCCGCGCGATCGTCGAAGTCGATGAGCAGCGCCGAGGCCTCGAGGCTCTCGGCGGCGTCCGCGATCGAGGGGAACGACTTCGCAGGAGCGGCGTTGCCCTCGCCCCAGACGTCGCGCACCGCGACGCCCTCGGCCTGCCGCTCCAGCAGGCGGACCTCGCGCCCGGCGCGGCGCAGCAGCAGCGAGGCCCACTCGACCGCCGCGGTGCGCCCGGCGAGGATCAGTGGGCCCCGCGCCTCGTGCCGTGACTCGTGCGCTGCAGTCATCGTCCCCCTCCGGCGAACGCACGCACGGTCCAACGCCGCCCCGTCGTGGTCAAGGCAACGACGCGCGGCCGCGCCGGGTAGCATGGCCCGCGCCGCGCACGAGGAGACGGCCAGTGGCCCAGTCCGCACCTCAGCCCCGCCCCTTCGACAGCGAGTTCGTGCTCGACCTGCCCTCCGTCGGGTCGCCGGCGATCCGGCCCGGCGACGGGGTGGTCGCCTACGTCGTCTCGCGCGTCAATCGCGAGACGCTGGCAAGCGAGTCGCACATCGAGCGCGTCCCGTTCGGCGGCGGGGCGGCGCGGCCGCTCACCTCGGGGCCGCGCGACGGCTCGCCGCGCTGGTCGCCGGACGGGAGCACGCTGGCGTTCCTGCGCCGCGAGGAAGAAGGAGCGCCGCAGATCTGGCTGCTGCCCGCGGAGGGCGGCGCGGCCGCCCCCTTGACCTCGCTGCGCGGGGGCGTCGCCGAGTTCGTCTGGTCGCCGGACGGCGCAACGATCTACTGCACGAGCGACGTCGATCCCGACGCCCTGCCCGCCTCCGCCGAGCGGGAGCCGCCCGTCCCACGCGTCCGCGAGGTGCACGAGATCTACTACCGAGGCGACACGATCGGCTGGCGCGGTCGCACGCGGCGGCAGATCTTCGCCGTAGCGGCGGCGGGCGGGCGCGCGCGGCGGCTGACCCGCGGCGACTTCCAGCACCGCGCGCTCGCGGTAGCTCCCGACGGCGAATGGCTTGCGTTCGCCTCGGACCGCGCGAGGAGGCGGCACGAGCGCGCGCCCTGGGGCGCGGAGCTGTGCGTGATGCCCGCCGGGGGTGGGCGCGTGCGCAGGCTCGCGCGCGACATCGTCGCGGTCGGCGGCATCGCCTGGCAGCCGGGACCCGCACCGGGCGAGGAGCAGATCGCCTTCGTCGGCGCGCCCGAGGAGCACATCTGGCAGCGCTACCTCTACCTGCTCGATGTCGCATCCGGCCAGTACCGGCGCCTCACGGACGACTCGATCGATCCGCAGACCGGCTTCTTCCCGATCGCGCCCGCGCCGCCGCTGGTCTGGCACCAGGAGCGCGTGCTGCTCCTCGCCGACGCCGCGGGCGCGTCCGGCGTGTACGCCGTGACGCCCTCGGGAGAGGTCGAGGCCGTGCGCGCGCGGCGTGAGCTGATCGGCGGACTCGATGCGACTCCCGACGGCGAGCGGCTCGTCGTCGTCGCATCGAGTGCCACGAGCGCGCCGCAGGTGCGCACGCTCGACCTGCGCAGCGGTCGCGGCCGGGCGGTCGCCAGCGCGGGGTCCGGCTACCTCGAGGCGCACCCGCCGGGCCGGACCGAGCGCTTCCGTGTGCGCCGTGCCGGCGAGTCGATCGAGGCGCGGCTGGTGCATCCGCCCGACTTCGATGCCTCGCAACGCTATCCGCTGGTGCTGGAGATCCACGGCGGCCCGAACGCCTTCCACGGTGACGGCTTCAGTCCGCTGCACCAGGTGCTCGCGGGCGCGGGCTTCCTCGTGCTCGCGGTGAACCCGCGAGGCTCCAGCAGCTACGGGGCGGACTTCACCGCACAGGTCTTCGAGGACTGGGGCGGCGAGGACTACCTCGATCTGCTCGCGGCCGTCGACGCCGCCTGCCGCCGCCCCTACGTCAACGAGGCGCGGCTCGGGCTGCACGGGTACTCCTACGGCGGCTACATGAGCAGCTGGATCGTCGGGCACAGCGACCGCTTCCGGGCGGCGGTGATCGGCGCGCCGGTGACGAACCTCGTCTCGATGTACGGGCAGACGGACATTGCCGTATCGTTCGGCGAACGGCAGTGGGGCGGGCTGCCGCAGGAAAACTTCGGCCATTATGTCGAGCGCTCGCCCCTTACCTACGCCGCCCGCGTGACGACGCCCGTGCTGCTGCTGCACGGAGAGGACGACATCCGCGTGCCGATCTCGCAGTCCGAGGAGCTCTACGTGGCGCTCAAGCGGCGCGGCAAGACGGTGGAGTTCGCACGCTTCCCCGGCTGCTCCCACCTCTTCCTGCGCAGCGGCCACGCCGCGCTGCGCAAGGAGTACTACGACCGCTCCGTCGCCTGGCTCCAGCAATGGCTGACGCCATGACTGCTGCCGACCGGACGCCCGCCGAGGAGACCGCCGCCGCCGCGCGCGAGGTCGTCGAGCGCATGACCGCGCGGGGGCTGCGCCTCGCGACGGCCGAGTCGACGGTGGGTGGGCTGATCGGGCACGCGCTGACCGACGTACACGGCGCCTCGCGCGTCTTCCCCGGCGGGATCACCGCCTACGCGAATCCGCCGAAGCAGGCGCTGCTCGGCGTCCCCGCCTCGGTGCTCGAGGCGCACGGCTCCGTCTCCGCCGAGACCGCGCTCGCGATGGCGCGCGGGGCGCGGGCCGCGTTCGGCTCGGACCTCGCGCTCTCGGAAACCGGGATGGCGAGCGCGCTGCCGCCGGAGCGCGCCAACCCCGGGCGGCCGGCCGGCCTCTACTACATCGCGCTGGTCGCCGAGGGCTACGAGCGCGTCGAGCGCCACGTCTTCCCCGGCGACCGCGAGGAGACGAAGCAGCGCGCCGCAGCCGCGGCGCTGCGCCTCGTGCTCGACTACCTCGACGGCGCGGGGAACTGAGCCGGAGCTACCGAGGGTAGACCAGCGTGCGGGCGACCTCGCCGCGCTCCATCAGGCCGAAGGCGTCGTTGACTTGCTCCAGCGGGAGCCGCTCGGTGATCAACTCGTCGAGCTTCAGCTTGCCCGCCATGTAGAGGTCGACGATGAGCGGGATGTCGGCGCGCGGGTTGGCGGCGCCGAAGCCGCTGAACTGCAGGCCCTGGCGGCCCGCCATCAGCTTCCACCACGGGATCTCGAGGACTGCATCCGCCGGCAGCACGCCGAGCACCCACATCCGGCCGCCGGGCTTGAGCGTGCCCATCCCCTGCAGTACCACCGAGGGGATGCCGATCACCTCGAAGGCGTGATCGACGCCGATGCCGGTCAGCGAGCGGATCTGCTCGACCGGGTCGTCCTCGGAGGCGTTGACGGTATGCGTCGCGCCGAACTGCTCGGCGAGCGCGAGCTTCGAGTCGAGCAGGTCGACGCCGATCACCATCTCCGCGCCGGAGAGGGCCGCGGCCTGCACCGCGTTGAGGCCGACACCGCCGCAGCCGAAGACCGCGACGCGATCGCCGGGCGAGACCTTCGCGTCGTTGAAGACGGCGGCGACGCCCGTCGTCACGCCGCAGCCGACGAGCGCGATCGTGTCCAGCGGCGCGTCCTTGCGCACGGGAATCGCGCCGGTTGCGGGGACGACGCTGTACTCGGCGAACGAGGAGACGAAGGACTGGTTGCTGATCCGCTCGCCGCCCTTGCTGAGCCGGCTGGTGCCGTCGAAGAGCGCGCCGAGCGGGCGCATCGCGGCGATCTTCGGGCAGTCGCTGAAGCGGCCCGCGCCGCAAGCCAGGCACTCGCCGCAGTAGGGCCCGATGCTCAGCACGACGTGGTCCCCGAGCTGCGGGTTGCCGACGCCGGGCCCGACCTGCTCGACGACGCCGGAGCCCTCGTGGCCCATCACCATCGGCAGCGGCGAGGGGAAGTCGCTGTGGCAGACGCCGCTCGCCTCGATGCGGACGAGCACCTCGCCGGCCTTCGGCTCGGCGATCTCGATCTCCTCAATGGTCAGCGGCTCGTGGATCGCTCGCAGCAGGGCTGCCTTCATACGTCGCTCCCTTCGTCGGGTTCGCAGGCGGCGAACACGGTACACCGGACGGCGCGCAGGGAATCCTTCGCGATCTCCGTACTGTTAGCATCGTTGTATGTAGCGTGGACTGCTTGCCGCCTGTCGTCATCTCAGTCCGGGGCGAGATCCGAATGGACGGGACTTACGTACTCAGAGTGAGTCCCGTCTTCGACCTAAGCGAAGCGGACGCAAACGCCTCTTGGGACGACGTTGAGACTTGGCTCGTTGTCGACCCGCGGTATCCACCTGGGAGCGAACTCGAGCGCAGCCACTACCCGGGGTGCGTGTACGACTGCGGTCCGGAAGGTTCGCCTGCGGCACTGGCCGAGCAACTGATGGCGGCGGTGTGGGTCAACACCGCCGTCGGCGATGACGGCGAGTGGGTCTGGCCGTGAGCCGCCGCGCCATCCCGCGCTCCTCGCGCTGAGCGGTTACGCCGCGGCCGGAGTGCGTGGAACGATACGACGCGCGATCGCGTACTACTCTGCAGGACGGGACAGTTATGAGTACGCGATCGTTGCTGGCGTTGCCGTTCATTGCTGCCATCGTGCTGGCGTTCGCCGCTCTCGGCGGCGCCGCCGAACCGGCCCTCGCGGAGGACGACGCCCCGTGTTGGCGGAGGTGAGGGCGAGGTCGCCGTGCCGGTGAAGGGAGCCACGCCGATGACTCTGCGCCGCGCGCTCCTCGCAGCCTCGCTGCTGCTCGCGGTCCTCGCCACGGCCGTGACCGCGCCGAGTGACGCCGCCGCTCAGCAGGACGGTGACGCCGCCCCCGTCGAGGTCATCATCGAGCTGCGCGTCTGGCAGGATGTCGACGACCCCGAGAACCTCCTGGTCAGCGCTCGGCCCCTGGGAGGCGACTGGGGCACGGTCGACAGGATCCCCTTCCCGCTCGACAATGAGTACCGCGTCTACCGTTACGGCGATCTTGCGGTGGCCGGCGCCACGTTGCGTATCTGGCAGTACGGATGGGACGCCGAGAGCATCTCCGTTTGCGCCCACCGTTGCCCGGATCCCGCGGTGCCCACGATTCCGCGCCCGCTGGGGAGGATCCCGCTGCCGCTCGACGATGGCCACAGCCCCGACGGGCAGTACCGCTACGGCGACCTCATCGTGGCGACCGTCCCCGGCAACCCGGGGTTGCTGGCAGACCGCGTGCAGCTCCTGAGGCTCAGGGACACGCTGGCCGGAACGGGAACGCTCGACTGGGACCACGAGACACCCATGACGACGTGGACCGGTGTCACTATCGGCGGGAAGGCCCCGCGCGTGAGGAAACTGAGCCTCACCGGCAGCGGCCTGACGGGCGAGCTCACGGGCCTGCTCGGGGAACTGACGAGCCTCGAGGAGCTGCGGCTGGACGGCAACGCGCTCACGGGCGCGATCCCGTCGAAGCTCGGCCAACTGACCAGGCTGACGCACGTCTACCTCGGCGGGAACGCGCTCACGCGCTGCGTCCCGCCGTCGCTGCACGCCGTGGCGAACAACGACCTCGCTTCGTTGGGGCTCCCCGACTGCTTGCCGCCCACCGCAGCCTATGGCGCCGGAAAGGCGATCCTGTCCAACGGCTCCTACCTGTTGAGGGGTAGCGACTCGCCCCTCATCCTCGACGTGCCAGCGGGCATCCGAATCACGATCCAGAGGTACGGGTTCGCACACGAGAGCCGCTATTGGCTGGTCCTGGAACACGTAGACAGCCGATCACGTACGAGGCTCAACCTGCCGCACAACAATGAGTGGGGGCGCGAGACAGATCCGCGCGCGCCGGCGATCTCGGCAGCGCTCGACAGGATCATCGAATCCGCGTGGCTCGGGGCACTGGACACTCCGTACACCCAGCCTCCGTCCCCCGTTTTTCCGGCGCTGACCGCCGTGTCCGGCGGTGACGCGGGCGAGATCCTGTTGGAGTGGACTATCGCCGAGGAGGGCGCCACGCGCTGGCAATACCGGCAGAGCGGGCCGGGCGAGGATGCCGCGTGGGGGGCCTGGACGGACATTCCGAGCAGCGATGCGAACACGATGAGCCATCGACTGACCGGGCTTCAGCCCGAGCAGCTCTACCAGTTCGAGGTGCGGGCGTGGACGGCGGACGGCGCGGGCGACGCCTCCTCCACCAGGGAGGCCATCGCGCTGCGGGCCGGGCTCGACCGCATCCCGATCGCACTCCCCGGTACAGCGCTAGAAGGCGGAGGCACGTTCCGCGTGGGCGAGACCGTCTACACGTTCACCGTCCCGGTGGGTCTGGCGCTCGCGCTGGGAGAGGTGACGCAGAGATCCGACGGCTCGATCCGGATCATATGGGAGGAGCCCAGAGGCTCCGATTGGGTGGCCTACGATACCGCGCCTCGCGGGCTCCTCGGAGGTAAGGCCAGCGGCGACACGTGGGTGTTGTACCGGCAACTGCTGGAGTCCGTCAGGGACGGCCCGCCTTCCAGCCGCTTGCGGCACCCCATCGCGCTCGCCGTGGCGATCGCGATGATCGGCCTGATCGCCTTCGCTGTGGCGAGGTGGCGCGGGCGTGTATGATGGCGAGCGCCGGGGAGCGACTTCCCGGCAGTCGAAACACGCCACGTGAACACCTTGTGAGGGAGAGCCGATGGCCGAGGAAGCGTACGAAGAGATTTTGGTCGAGAAGAAGGGGCACGTTGAGGTCATCACGCTCAACGTCCCGGAGAAGCTGAACCCGATTACGTTCCGCTCGCTCTACGAGATCATCATCGAGATCGAGCGGGCCGAGCTGGATGACGAGGTTCGCTGCATCGTCTTCACCGGCGCCGGCCGTGGCTTCTCCTCCGGCGCGGACCTGAGCAGGGCCGCCGTGGATGGCCCGATCTACCGCGCCAAGCTGGGCGAGCGCGCGATGACCGAGTACCCGGGCGGCGTCCTCAGCTACGCGATCCAGAAGGTCGGCGACTGCCGCAAGCCGACCATCGCCGCCGTCAACGGCGTCGCCGTGGCCGCGGGCCTCGCGCTCATCCTGGCCTGCGACATCCGGATGGCCGCCGAGAAGGCGCGCTTCTCCACGATCTTCACGAAGCGAGCGATGGTCGTCCACGCCGGCATGTCCTACTACCTGCCGCGCGTGGTCGGGGTCTCGCGAGCCCTCGAGATGCTGTGGACGGACCGCTTCGTCATGGCCGATGAGGCGAAGGAGATCGACCTCGTGAGCTCGGTCCACGAGCAGGACGAGTTGATGCCGGCTGCGATGGAGCTGGCCGAGCAGATCGCCGCCGGCCCGACGATCACCCTCGAGCTGGACAAGAAGCTGATCTGGAACGCGATCGAGGCGCCGACGCTCCTCGAGGCGATGCAGATCGAGGCCTGGGGCGGCTCCGTGGCGCACCAGACCGAAGACTCCAAGGAGGGCATGAAGTCCTTCATGGAGCGCCGCGAGCCAGTCTTCCAGGGCCGCTAGCCCGAACGCCGGACACGGAACTGCAGAGGCCGCCCTTCGCGGGGCGGCCTCTTTGCGTCCGTCGCGATCGCCGGGGAGCGAGCGCTACTGCGCGCCCAGCAGCGCCGCCAGATCGTGCTTGTGCGACAGGATGTCCGCCCAGGGGTCGCCAACCTCGGCGATCCGGGCGGGCGCCGTGAGGATCGTGAAGTCCGTCGGGTAGACCTCGTCCAGTTCGTCCCAGCGCAGCGGCATCGAGACGGGCGCGCCCGGCTTCGGCCGTGGTGAGAACGCCGCCGCGAGGTTCTTGATCCGCGCGTTCTGGTTCACGTCGACGAAGATCTTCCCGCCTCGCTTGTCCACCGACCACTCCAGCGTCACGTCGCGCGGGTGCGCCCGCTGCAGGAAGCCGCCGAACGTCTCCGCCACCGAGCGCACGGCCGCGTAGTCGAACTGCCGCAGCACCGGTACGCAGATGTGCAGCCCCGTCGCGCCCGAGGTCTTCACGAACGAGGACAGCGAGGCGGCGTCGAGCAGCTCCTTGAGCCCGCGCGCGACCTCGACGGCCTTCGTGAAGGCGCGGCGGTTCAGCTCCGGCTCGTCGCCCGCCCGCTCCGTGCCGGCGTAGATGTAGGGATCGAGGTCGAACAGCACGAAGTCCGGGTAGTTCAGGAGCGACGCCTCGACCTGCGCCTTCGAGCCGCTGAAGCTCGCGCCGAGGTGGCCCGCATCCGGCTGCGGGCTGACGCGAGCGAGCGAGACGTGCAGCTCCAGATCGGCGAGCTGCCCGAGCCAGAGCAGCGTCGGCAGGTTGTTGCAGAGGATCGCCTGCTGATCGCCGCCCGCCGAGTCCGTGTAGACCGTCACCGTCTCGACGAAGGGCGGCGGGCGGTCGTAGTGCTTCTGGTAGAACGAGCCGCCGTCGATGCCGTTCGGGTAGCGCGTGAGCGTCAGCGGCCGGTCGCGCAGGTGCGGCAGCAGCCAGGGCGAGACCGTCGCGAGGTAGCGCAGCAGGTCGCGCTTGGTGAGGGCTCGCTGCTCCGCCGTCTCCGGCCACAGCACCTTGTCGAGGTTGGAGACGGCCAGCTCCACCCCGGCGACCTCGAGGTGCGCCCGCTCGCCCTCGCGCCCAAGCTGCTCGAGCAGCGAGCCGACCGCCGCGCCAGTATCGTGGCCGGCGGACTCGGGCGCTGCGGCGACTGCCGGTGGCGCGGCAGCAACCGCATCCGAACGCAGCACGTCCGAGGGCGGCTTGTCGTCGCGCAGGCGCACGAACACAGGCGCGCGCAGGCGTCCGTCGCCGGTCCAGTTCGCGAACTCCACCTCGGCGACCAGCTCCGGCCGCACGAACGTGAGGCGTCCCGGCTCCGGTGGCGCGTCGGTGAACGGGTCGGCCTCGGCGACGAGCGCATCGAGGCGGGGGCGCAGCTCTTCCAGCGCGCGGTCGCTGAAGCCGGAGCCGACGCGGCCGACGTAGCGCAGCGCGCCGTCCTCGTCGTGGGTGCCGAGCAACAGCGCGCCGAAGCCCCCGGCGCGCGCGCCCTCGCCCTCGCGCCAGCCGCCGACCACGAAGTCGCCGCTGCGGCGCGCCTTCACCTTGAGCCACTGTTGCGAGCGACGTCCGCCGAGGTAGGCGCCGTCCCGCCGCTTGGCGACGACGCCCTCGAAGCCGAGCGCGACGGCCGCCTCGTAGGCCGCCTTGCCGTCGGCCTCGAAGCTCTGCACCGGCTGCAGCAGCGGTCCCGGTCGCAGCACCCGCGCGAGCACCTCGATGCGGTCGGCGAGCGGCGTGCGGCGCAGGTCGAAGCCGTCGAGGTAGAGCAGGTCGAAGGGGAAGAACAGCACCGGCAGCTCGGCGTCCGCGCGCGCGATGTCGCCCTCGCCGACCAGGTTCATGCGCTGCTGCAAGCGCTCGAACGAGGGCGCTCCCCGCTCGTCGAGCGCGCCGATCTCGCCGTCGAGGATCGCGCTCGATAGCGGCTGCGCGGCGATCGCCTTCACGAGCGCCGGGTACTGCGCGCTGACATCGAGGCCGCGCCGCGAGCGCAGTGTCACCGCGCCGCCCTCGATGAAGGCGAGCGCGCGGATACCGTCGAGCTTCGGCTCGAAGAGCCAGTCCGGGCTGTCGAACGGCCCGTCCGCGAGCGCGGCCTGCATGGGCGCGAGCGTGCGCGGCAGCTCGCCGCGCTCGACGCGGGAGAGAGCCGCGAGGTCGGGCGGGACGCCCCGCCGCGCCGGGTCCGGCAGTCGTCCACTCCGCAGGTCGGCGATCGTGAGGCCGGAAATAACGGAAGAGTCCTCGGCGATGAGGTCGCGCGAGGAGTCGGCGGCCTCGTCGCGATGCTTGATCAGCAGCCAGCTACGCTCCTCGGCGCTGGTCCGCACGAGCGCCCACGAGCCCTTCAGCTTGCGCCCGCGGAAGGTGACGGAGAGCTTGCCGCGCTCGATGCCATCGAGGACGCGCGCCTCCGCCTCGGCGCGGTCGTGGAAGGAGAGCGCGCCGTCCTCGTCGGGGGAGTAGGTGCCGTTGTCCCAGACGATCACCTCGCCCGCGCCGTACTCCCCCTTCGGAATCACGCCCTCGAAAGAGGCGTAGCCGAGCGGGTGGTCCTCCGTCTCGATCGCGAGCCGACGCTCGGCCGGGTCGAGCGAGGGCCCGCGCGGCACCGGCCACGAGGGCATCGCGCCCGCGACCTCGAGGCGCAGGTCGTAGTGCATACGCGTGGCGCGGTGCTGCTGGACGACGAAGCTGAGCGGCCCGCCCGCCGGCGGCTCGGGTGACGCCTCGGGCGGCGGCTCCGGCGTCTTCTCGAAGTCGCGCTTCGCCTCGTACTCCTCGAGGGAGCGCGGCGCGTCGGTTGCTGGCGGAGCTTCGGGCTTGCTGGTGCGCCTGTTTGCGGGCATGGCTGCGGGTCCGTGCTGCGCGCGCCCGGCGGGAGGCGCGGGCTAGCTCGCCTTCGCGCGGGAGCGCTCGCCCGCGGCCGCCCCGGCCTCGGGCTTCGGGCTAGCGGCGGCGCGCTTGCCGGCGGCCTCGACGCTGGCTCTGAGCGCCGCCATCAGGTCCACCACCTTCGCCGTCTCCGGAACCTCGGCCTCGACGAGCTCCTGGCCCTCGAGCTTGGCTTCGATCAGCTGCAGCAGCGCGTCGCGATACTCGTCGCGGTAGTCCTGGGGCGCGAAGGGCGCCTCGAGCATCTCGATCAGCGTGAGCGCCATCTTGAGCTCGTCCTCGGAGACCTCGGCCTCCTCGAACGGTTCGAGCGCGGCGGTGCGGATCTCGTCCGGGTAGTAGAGCGTCTCGAGGAGCACGCGCCCCTCGGCGCCAGGCCGCAGCGCGCAGAGCCGCTCCTTGTTGCGGATCGCGATCTGCGCGACTGCCGTCAGGCCCTTCGCCTCCAGCGCCTTGATCAGCAGCGCGAACGGCTTCGCGCCCGTCTCGTCAGGTTCGAGGTAGTAGGCGCGCTCGTAGAAGACGGGGTCGATCTCATCGAGCTTCACGAACGCCTTGATCGCGATCGTCTGCTTCGTCGGGAGGGGCAGCTTGTCGAAGTCGTCGTTGTCGAGGACGACGTAGCGGTCCTTGGCGTACTCGTAGCCGCGCACGATCTCGTCGTAGGGCACCTCGCGGTCGAGGTTGGGGTTCCAGCGCAGCTGCTTCACGCGCGAGTTGTCCTCGCGGTGCAGTTGCCGGAACGAGACATCCTTGCTCTCGGTGGCGGTGAAGAGGCGCACGGGAATGGCGACCATTCCGAAACTGATCGCGCCTCGCCAGATCGGTCGCGGCATGGGGATGCTCCGCTCGTCGCGGCGGCGCCAGGCCGGGGAGCGCCGCCCGGACTTCTACCTTAGCGCGTTTGTGCTCAAGAGGCGGAGCGCGGGATGGCGCGGCGCTCTAGGGCCACACCCACCCGCCGTCATCGCCGACTGACGTGTTGAACCACACCGACGCGATCAGTTGCTCGATCAGCGCGGCCGGCGAACCGTCCGCGCCACAGTCGTAGATGCATCCCGAGTAGTGGCTGCGCTCAAGTTCCCCCGACCCGCGCCACAAGTCGACAACGAGCCAGGTACCAGGGCTGCCCCACGAGGTCGGGCGGTCCGTTTCGCGCAAGACAAACCCTCCTTCCTGCGAGCACCCGATCGCGGCCCAAATGCTGGACAACGGCCCTGCGAGCTCGCAGACGGGACTCAGGAGTGGCAGGTCCAACTGTATCGACCTGCCACTCGGTACATCGAAGACAAACATGCCGCCCATTGGTGACCAGTACGACCCCATTGGAAGGATCTGCTCGAACACCCAGCCGCCGTAGCCCACGCCTACCTCGGCGGGAGCGGGACAGCTCGGTAGGCCGAGCGAGTCGAGGTCGTGGTTTGCTGCCCGGCGCAAGGGCGGCGGGACACAGCCGTCAAGATCGTTCCCGGCAAGATACGTGTCGGTGAGCTGCGTCAGCAGGC
This sequence comes from Dehalococcoidia bacterium, assembly GCA_965261685.1. Taxonomy (GTDB): domain Bacteria; phylum Chloroflexota; class Dehalococcoidia; order UBA2979; family UBA2979; genus VXMT01. The sequence goes on along the minus strand of CBDHDI010000027.1, from coordinate 614,909 downwards.
TCAGCTTCGACGGGATCGTTCCCGTCAACGCGTTCCCGTCCAGCCGCAACTCGGTCAACTCCGTCAGGTCTCCGAGCCAGCCCCAGATCTCGCCCGTTAGCCCGCGCTCCGACAGCCCGAGCCCCGTCACCCGCGGCGGAGTGCCGGCGACGGTGACCCCCGCCCAGTCCGCCGCAGCGCGGCTCGCGCTCCAGTCGAGTTCCGTTTCGCCGTCCCCCTCGAGCACATCCCGCAGCGCCAGCAAATGCTCGCGGTCTGCGAGCAACCCCGGATTGCCGCGTGGCACCGCTACGGTGAGATCGCCGTAGCGGTAGCGTCCGCTCGAGCTGTGACCGTCGTCGAGCGCCAGCGGGATCATGCCGAGCGGACGCCACAGCAGCCGCTGCCCCGACACCCGCCCTGGACATGAAGCCGTGCAACCCTGAACGAAGAAGTTGTGGCGATCGGCCGGGAGCTGCGATTCGGGCTGCCACACACGCAATCCGATGCCGCCCAAGGTGAGGTCGGTGTATCGGTATTTGGAGACGGGGCTGTAACCTCCTGCGCGGTGCTCGAGCGGGAAGGGGATCGTGCCGAGGGTGTCCCAGCGCCCTCCCCTCGGGCGGGCGCTGATCCAGATGTTGTCGGCGTCCTCGACGTGCTGCCAGATGCGCATCTCTATGACGACGGTCTCCCCGGCGGCGACGGGAGGAGCGTCGCCCGCACGGGCCGTGCCGACGGCGCCGGCGAGGGTGGCCAGCGCCAGCACGATGGCAGCAATGGACGGCAGTGGCAGCAACGATCGGATACCCATGACTATCCCGCCTACAGAGTAGTACGCGATCGCGGGGTGTACCGTTCCACGCACCCTTGGTTCGGGATGCTCTCGCGCAGCCGCGGCTCGGGCCTCACCACGCTCTGGTGGTTCCTCGCGGAGTGAATCCACTACCGCGCAGGGTGGCGAGCGATCGCGCCTGAGACCACCGCGAGCGCGGCGTCCGGGTCGTCCGAGCCGATCACAGGCCCCGGTAGGTGCGCTCGTCCCGCCTCGCGACGCGGAGCACCATTGCCCGCTGCTCGTCCTCGTGACGCTGTGCGGCTGGGGCCAGTGCAACCCGATACGGCCGCGCCAATCAGTCCTGGTCCTCCAGCAGTCCGTGGAAGAATGCTTCGAACTCGACTCCGCCCTGCTCGGCGGCTTCGAGCCCGGACCGCTCGATCGCGGAGTGGTCGGCATCATCCATCGCGGCATCTGCCAGCCACGACTCGATAGCCTCGTTCAACAATTCGTGGACCGACCTGCCATTGCGATCGGCGGCCGCCTTAAGTACCCCGTACAAGCTGCCGTCCACGGTTATCGTCTTCACGGGCCCCAGCCTCAGCGCGAGGATCGCGGGATGGCGCGGCGCGGCGAGCGCGGGGCTTGCGAGGGCGCGCGTGCGCCCTCGGCGATCGAGGCGAGATCGGCGCCGGGGGCGAGCAGGCCCTCGGCGGGCGGCTCGGCGAGGGCGCCGTCGACGAGTTCGAGGCTGCGATCCTGGACCGCGGGGATGCGCGGGCCGGGCAGGATCACGCCGGTCAGGTTCAGCGGGTCGGCGGCGCTGAGGCGCACGCGCTCGCCGGTGCGCGGGCTGCGTCGCACCGCGCGCAGCGCCTCGAGGGCCTCGGGCAGCGAGAACTGCTCGCCGACGAAGCCGCTGACGAAGCGGCCACCGCGCACGAGGCCGCGCGCTTCGAGGCGGCGCAGCGCGCGCAGCAGATCGCGCCACGGCACGGTGAAGCTCTCGGCGGCGACGACATCGCGGAAGACGACGCCGTAGCGGCGCAGCAAGAGCTGCGCGAGCTCCTCGGCGAACTCGTCGCGATCGGCGGGGTCATGCTCGCCGGGGCGCAGCAGCGCCCAGCGGCCCGCCGGTCCGCCGCCGGCGTAGCGCCCGCTCCCGAGGTAGCGCCCGCGCCGGGCGCGGCGGGCGGAGCGGCGGGTGAGGTCGCGCAGTCCGCGGAAGCCGTCGGAGGCGACGAGCCCGGCGGCGATCAGCTCGCGCAGGCCCTCCTCGACGTCGCTCGCCAGGCGACGCGTGCCGCTCGCCAACTCATCGAAGAAGAGCGCGCCGCGCTCGCGCAGCAGCGCGAGGATCTCGGCGGCCGCCCCGGCGGCGGGCTCGCGCAACTGGCGGCCGTCCGCCCGCGCCGCCGCGAGCAGCATCGCGAGGTCCGCGCGCGAGGCGACCGTCACCGGCGTCACCTTCGTCGCGCGCGACATGCGTGCCGCCTCGCCATTGCCGTGCGAGGCGTCCTGCCCGTTCGATGCCGCCCGCGGCGGGGCGAGGCGTCCCCACGCGATCTCGCCGGCGAGGCACAGCTCGTCGAGCCAGTTGGGACCGTAGTCCTCGACGCGCGCGCGTAGCAGGTCGCGCTCCCAGCTCGCGGCGGGGGCCTCGAAGCCGCCGAGCTGGGCGACGGCCTGGCGCACGCCGCGGCGTCCCGCGAGCTGTGTGCCCGGCGCGACGTGCTGCCATCGCAGCAGGAAGCGCATGAAGTCCTGCGCGCTTACGGGATCGATCTCGCGCCGCAGCCGGTCGAGTGTTTCGCGGTGGATGCGGGCGAGCAGCCGGCGGTCGCAGAACTCGTCCTCGTCGACCTCGCGGCCCGGCGTGAAGCGCCCGCGCAGCACGAAGCCGCCCGCCTCGATCTGCAACAGGCCGCGCGCGACGTCCTTCGCCTCCAGCCCGGTGCGCAACGCCAGCCCCGAGGGTGTGAACGGCCCGCGCACCTCGCTGTGTCCGCGCAGCAGCCGCCGGCGCGCCTCCTCGCGGTCCTCGCAAGGCTCGGCGACGCCCTCGGGTAGCGAGGCGGCGACGGGCGCGATCGCGGCCGCGGCGTCCGGGTAGAGCAGCGCGACCGCCGGGTGCTGCTCGGCGGCGAACCAGAGCCGCGAGCCGCTCGCCTCGATGGCGCCCGCGCGGCCGCGCGCGGCGAGGTCGAGCAGCCAGCTCTCCCAGCCCGCGGCGTCCTCCTCGTGGACGGCGACCAGGCCGATCAGCGCCTCGTGCGTCTCGTCGGCATTGCGCGGCTGCGGCCAGGCCTGCTCGGCGACACGCTCGATGGCCTCCGCGTCGAGCGCGCCGAGGTCGCGCGCCTCGCGAGGCAGCGAGCGGCGCAGCATCACCGCGCGCGTGCGCCGTTCCTCGAGCGGGGCGTCGTCGAGGAAGGTGTAGGGCTTGCCGTTGATGATCTCGTGTGCCATCGGCGAGGGCTCGGTGGTGTCGCGCGCGTGCAGCCTGATCTCGCCGTCCTCGATGCGCCGCAGCACGTGCACGAGGCTCTCGATGTCCATCGCCTCGTGCAGGCAGTCGTCCATGGTCTGGCGCAGCAGCACGTGGTCGGGCATCTCGAGCGGTCCGGTGACGTTCTCCTGGCAGCCGACCTGTTCCGGGAAGGTCGACGCCAGCAGGTCGTCGGCGATCATGCGCTGGAGGTAGGGCTGCACCTTCTTGCCGCCGCGCTGCCGAGGCACGGCAAGCGCCCTCGTCGTGTTCCAGCGCCAGCGCGTGGGGAAGAGCGGGATGTAGAAGCAGGACTGCCGCACCGCTTCCTCGACGTTGCGCGAGGTGACGTAGGCGAACGACTCCTCGAGGGGGAAGCTGTGCTGCGGTCCGAGCGAGAGGACCATCCCGTCGTCGTTCGCCGCGGCCTGCAGCTCGAAGTCGAAGCGCACGCAGAAGCGCTTGCGCAGCGCGAGGCCCCAGGCGCGGTTGATCCTCGATCCGAACGGCGCGTGCACGACGAGCTGCATCCCGCCCGATTCGTCGAAGAAGCGCTCGAAGACCACGTCCGTGTCGCTCGGGACGATGCCGAGCCCGTCGCGCGTGGCGCGGATGTAGTCGATCAGCTGCTGCGCGCCGGAGAGGCCCACGCCCGTCTCCTCGATCAGCGTGTTGGTGAGCGGCTCGACATCGTCGAGGCCCTCGGCGATCTCGCGGCGCAGGCGGCCGACCTCCTCGCTCAGTTCGATCGTGCGGCCGGGGCCCTCGCCGAGCCAGAACGGGATCGTCGGTGGCGCACCGCGCGCGTCCACGACCCGCACCGTCCCGTTCTCGATGCGGCGGATGCGCCACGAGGTACTGCCGAGCAGGAAGACGTCGCCTGCCATGCTCTCGATCGCCCAGTCCTCGTTGACCGTGCCGACCACGGTCTCGTCGGGTTCGGCGATCACGCGGTAGTCGCCCAGCTCGGGGATCGTGCCGCCGTTCTGGATTGCGACCATGCGCGAGGCGCGGCGGGCGCGCAGCACGCCGGCGATGCGGTCGCGGTGCAGCAGCGGCTTCGAGCCGCCGGCTCCCTCGCCCACGCCGCTCGCGAGCATCGCGAGCACCTCGTCGTAATCCTTGCGCGCGAGGTCTCGATACGGCGCGGCGCGACGCACGAGGTCGAACAGCTCGTCCTCGTTCCACTCGCGCGCGGCGCACTCCGCGACGATCTGCTGCGCCAGCACGTCGAGCGGCGCGACCGGCTGCACGATCTTGTCGAGGCGGCCCGCGCGGACCGCCCTCGTCAGCGCCGCGCTCTCCACCAGTTCGTCGCGCGTGCCGGGGAAGATGCGCCCCTTGGGCCGCACGCCGAGCGCGTGCCCGGAGCGCCCGACGCGCTGCAGGAAGGTCGCGATGCTGCGCGGCGATCCGATCTGGCAGACGAGGTCGATCGAGCCGATGTCGATACCCAGTTCGAGCGAGGCCGTCGCCACCAGCGCGCGCAGCTCGCCGTCCTTCAGCCGCTGCTCCAGCCGCAACCGCCGCTCCTTGGAGAGGCTGCCGTGGTGGCTGGCGACGTGCTCCTCGCCGACGCGCTGCGCGAGCTGGTGCGCGACCCGCTCCGAGAGCCGCCGCGTGTTCACGAAGACGAGCGTCGTGCGGTGCTCCGCGATCAGCTCGGCGATGCGCTCGTAGATCTCGCCCCACTGCTCGGCCGGGGCGATCGCCTCGAGGTCAGTCGGCGGCAACTCGACGGCGAGGTCGAGGTCGCGCTGGTGGCCGAGGTCGACGATCGCGCAGTCCGGCTCGCCGTCCGCGTCGAGGCGATCGGCGCCGACGAGGAAGCGCGCGATCTCCTCGATCGGTCGCTGCGTCGCCGAGAGCCCGATGCGCGCGGGCCGCTCGCCGCCGGACTCGGCGATGAGCTGGTCGAGCCGCGCCAGCGAGAGGGCGAGGTGGCTGCCTCGCCGGTCGCGGGCGACCGCGTGGATCTCGTCGACGATCACGGTGCGTACGCGCCGCAGGTTCTCGCGGCTGCGCTCGGCGGTGATCAGCAGGTAGAGCGACTCAGGTGTCGTGATCAGGATGTGCGGCGGCTTGCGCACCATCGCCTGCCGCTCGCTCTGCGTCGTGTCGCCGCTGCGCACTGCCGTGCGGATGGCGGGCGGCTCGAGGCCGAGTTCCGCGGCGACCTCGCGGATCTCCTCGAGCGGTGTCTCGAGGTTGCGCTGGATGTCGTTGCCGAGCGCCTTGAGCGGCGTGACGTATACGATCTCCGTCACGTCCTCGAGCGTTCCCGCCTCCGCCTTGCGGACGAGGCCGTCGATGCCGGCGAGGAAGGCGGCGAGCGTCTTGCCGGAGCCGGTCGGCGCGCTGATCAGCGTGTCGCGCCCGCTGGCGATCTGCGGCCAGCCGGCCGTCTGCGCATCGGTCGGCGCAGCGAAGCGCCCGCGGAACCAGGCCGCGACGGCGGGATGGAAGTCGATGTGGCTCCCGATCGGCGCTTCGGCGGTGGTCATCGGCACTCCGTCATCGACACCGCGGCGAACAAACGTGCGGCGGACGCCGGTCCAGCCTACGCCCTGCTGCGCCGCGCCTCAAGGTCCGATGCGGGGCTCGCTCCTCGCGAGCACCGAGTCGGCGATCGCGGCGACGAACAGCGCGAGCGCCGCCGGCAGGTAGAACACGCCAACGCTGAAGATCGCGACGAAGCAGAGTCCCAGGAGCACGATAGCCGAGCTCCAGAGCAGCATCGTCCGAGTGGCCTGACTGCGGTTGGACTGCTTGCGGTGGGTGAGCAGCGCGGCCGCCAGGGCGATGCCGGTGAGCACGACGGGGACGAGCAGCAGCCGGATGGCCCCTCGGCCGTTCACTTCCACCAACGTCTCACCACTGCCGTAGAGGGGCACGAAGACGAAGGCGAGGAACACGCCGCCGGCCCAGGCCAGCACGTGGGCGGCCAGTGCAGATAGCGTCGCTACCTCAACAGACTTCACTTGCCAGTCCGTTCGAACTCAGCAGCCACCCGGGATCTCATCGTACCCGCCGCCGCCGCCGGCGACGTTGCCCGCGCGCGCGCCCTCGCCGTACCATGGCACGGCCAGCGGAAGTAGCTCAGTGGTAGAGCGCCTCCTTGCCAAGGAGGAGGTCGCGGGTTCGACCCCCGTCTTCCGCTCCACCCTCACCACCTCGCGCGCCCTCGCCACCTCGGCGCTTGTCGCGCAGGCGCGCGCGCGCGATGCTGGCCGTGACACGCGCCGAAGTGGCGGAATGGCAGACGCGACGGTCTCAAAAACCGTTGGGCTTCACGGCCCGTGTGGGTTCGAATCCCACCTTCGGCACCAGGTCCCTGACGGTTTCTGATCTGCTGAAGGTGCTGCTCGCCCGGCGCCGCCGAGGAATCGGCGCTCGCCGTGACGGATCAGTGCAACCCAGCGAACCACTCGACGTTCTCCATCGGGGCTCGGCTGATGCTCGCACTCCTTGACATCGGGAAGTGCGCCCCGGCACGATCCGGCGCGTCCTCTGGCAGCGCTCCGACCGCTCACCAGGCACCCGAACGCGATCAAGATTCGGTTGTCCTGTCGCAGCTGCCTCGTCATGGAATCGCCAACGAGGGGAAGACGCACCGTTGGAGATGCACGAAGCCCTGTTTGCAGTAGGGCTCTTGATAGTGTTCGCCAAGCTCCTCGAAGGCATCTTCAAGCGCTTCGGCCTCAGCTCAATCATCGCCTACGCCACCAGTGGCGTTGTGCTCGGCCCCGTCACGGGATTGGTGGAGGCGGGAACCGAGGTTGAGATTGTCCTGGGCATCGGGATATTCCTCTTCTTCTTTCTGATCGGCCTCGATGAGCTTGATGTCCGCAGCTTCGTCACTGCGATTAGGGGCCGCCTCTTCGTCGCCTCGGTGCTGTCCGTGGTGCTCTCGCTACTCGTGTCTCTCGCGGTGACGACGGAGGCGTTCTTCGACCTGCACCTGGATCTCAGCTTCACCCAGGCGTTGGCGCTGGCGGGCGTGCTGTCGCTATCCAGCCTTGGGGTGGTCGCGAAGGTGCTGATCGAGGAAGGGCGCCTGAGGGATCCCGTAGGCGCTCAGATCTTCACTGCGGTGGTTATCGCCGAACTCATTGCGCTGTTTGTCGTCGGATTCTCCATTAGCGAACACCTGACAGCAGGCCACGGACAGGAGGTTGACTGGTTCAGCATCGCAAGCATCACGGCACAGATTCTCGCGTTCAGCGTCGCGATCTGGATCGTTTCCACCAAGGTGCTTCCAAGGGTCATCGTGCTCTTGCACCATCTCCTGCAGGTCCCGCAACTTTCGTTCGGGTTGCTGCTCGGCGGCCTGTTCCTGGTCGTCGTGGGGGCGGAGCACGTGGGCCTGCATGGCTCGCTGGGAGCGCTGCTATTCGGCGCAGCGCTCTCGACACTGCCCTACCAGGTGCGTCGCGACATCATGCCCGGAATGCGGGGCGCCGCCGAAGGGTTCTTCGTCCCACTGTTCTTCGCGTCTGCAGGCCTGCACCTGAGCCTGGAATTCACCAGGCTCGCTCCGGAGACCGTGCTCGCGCTGGTGTTGGTGCCGCTGGCGGGGAAGTTCGCGGGGGCGTTCATCAGCGCCTACATCACTCGGCTCCAGGCGCCGTTCGCAACGGCCGCCGGCCTGATGGCGAAAGGGGTCGCCGAGATTGCGCTGTTGCTGCTGTTGCTCCACTCCGGTGCGATCGACAAGGGCGTGTTCTCCCTGCTCGTGCTGGTGATGTTCGGCTACATCCTGCTCACACCCCTCGGCATCAGCTTCGCGCTCAGACGGCTTGACGATACGGGGTCCGACGATCCGGACGAGAGGACGCCATCGTTCCTGGACCGCTTCGCCCTGGAGGGGGTCCGTGTGCGGGACATCCTGGACGAGTCCCGCACGTACCCGGAGCAAACACTGACGGTGAGGGCCTTCGCCGCCACCTGGCTGCTCCCGGAGCAGCATGACTACGTGGTCGTGGAGCGCGATGAACTGGCGGGCATCGTGTCGATCGGCATGTTGCGATATCTCCCGCGCAGGGAGTGGGAACGGACCACCCTCCAGAGGGTGCTCCGCCACGACACCCCGTATGCCTATCCCGACGAGCTGGTGGAGGATGCACTGCAGCGGATGGTGGAAAACGGCCTGACCGTGCTCCCGGTCGCCGACCGCGAGACGGGCAGATTCATCGGCTCGATCTCCAGCCATGAGGTGCTCGAGATGATCGCGCTCTCCGCGCATGGCAGCGAGATCTAGTGCCGTGGTCCGGCGCGACGATGTCCCGGCGATGGACGAAGGGCCAGCCGATCCGGGCCGCCTCCGCCTCCTACTACGGACGCCCAGCGCCCTATTAACCGCCTCCGACGCGCCCCGCGAGCAGTAGTCCCGCGCTCAGCCCACCGTGTTCACGGGCCGACCATCGAGGAAGGCGCTCAGGTTGGCGACGGCGATGTCCATCAGCCGCTGCCGTGACGCCCGCGCGTACCAGGCGACGTGTGGCGTGATGATGCAGTTCGGCGCGCGCAGCAGCGGGTGGTCGTCCGGCGGCGGCTCCGCCTCGAGCACGTCGAGGCCCGCGCCGGCGATGCGCCCGTCCGCGAGCGCCGCGGCGAGGGCGGCACTGTCCACGAGCGGGCCGCGGCCGGTGTTGATCAGCAGCGCCTCCGGCTTCATCAGCGCCAGCCGCCGGGCGTCGACGAGGCGCTCCGTCTCCGCCGTCAGCGGGCAGTGCAGGCTCAGTACGTCGGCGCGCCGGAAGAGCTCGTCGATGCCCGTGAACTCCACCTCGAGGCCATCGAGCGCCTCGGCGTCCGGGCGGTGCTCGTCACTGGCGAGGATCGCCATGTTCAGCGCCGCGCCGATGCGCGCGAACGCGCGGCCGATGCGCCCCAGCCCGACGATGGCGAGCGTGCGGCCGGAGAGTTCGGTGATCGGGGCGACGGAGAAGCACCACTCGCCGCCGCTGCTCCAGGCGCCCTCGCGCACCGCCTCGGCGTGCGGCGCGGTGCGGCGCGCGAGCTCCAGCATCAGCGCCGCCGCGTGCTGCGCCACGGAGTCCGTGCCGTAGGCCGGCACGTTGGTCACGACGACGCCCCGGCTCACCGCCTCCGCGGCGTCGACGACGTCGTAGCCGGTGGCGAGCACGCCGATGTAGGCGAGGTCCGGCAGCTGGCGGATCGTCTCCGCGGGGAGCCGCGTCTTGTTCGTGAAGACGTAGCGGCAGCCGGCGGCGCGCTCGACGACCGCCTCGGGCGGCGTGCGGTCGTGGACCGTCAGCTCACCGAGGGCGGCGAGGCCGTCCCAACTGAGATCGCCGGGATTGAGCGTGTACCCGTCGAGGACCACGATCCTGTCGGCCACCGTCGCCCCTCCGTTCGCTCGCGCGCTCCGGGCTGTCGAGGGCGATGGTAGCCGCGGGCAGCGCTACACGCGGAAGCGGCGCGCGACCCCTCGGCGTCGGTGCGCCATCTGGGCACGGCGGCCCTCGGCGTCCATGCGCAGCGCGTCCTCCGGGAGGAGCCCGCCGAGGTCGGCGAGCTTGACGAGGCGCGTCTCCGGGAACGGCGGCTCGTCGGTCTCGCACTGCATCCAGCGCAGGCCGATGTGGCCCTCGTTCTGGCTGGCCGTGGCGAGCCAGTTCGGGACGCCCGGATCCTCGTGCGAGACGACGACGCGCACCGAGCCGTCGCGCTCGGTCGGCGACTGGCGGCAGTTCACGCCGGCCATGTGGTAGCGGTAGTCGATCGAGGTCATCCAGTAGTCGTTCAGCTCCAGCTCCCAGTAGTCGCAGACCGGGGGCGTGAACTCGATCAGCAGCGCCTCGTCCGGCTGCACCATCCAGTACATGTGGTAAATGATGCCGCCCGGCGCGGCTCCCACCGTGCCCTGCGTGGCCGAGCTGCGGAAGGTATTGGGCTGCTCGCGGTAGCGCTCCTGCCACTGACGCCAGTAGTTCGCCGTGTGCTGCACCCATCCGGCGGCCCCGGCGAGGCCCTCGGCCATCCGCTCGGGCGACATCGGCTGCGGCGGCCCGTGGTCGCCGACCCGCTCGATCAGCACGCTGATCGGCGCCTCGGCCACCCAGTCGCCGAAGAACTGGCGGATCGTGATCTGCCCCACGTCGGGCACCGTGCGAAGCCAGTTTCCGGGGTGCTCATCCGGGCTGACGATGATCTCGAAGCTGCCGTCCCAGTTCGTGATCAGGTCCTTGCCCATGATCCGCCCCACCTCGGCTGACTCGCCCGGCGGCGTCGTGTCCTGCGGCCGGTAGGCGCCGAACACCAGGTAGTGGACGCCGCCGCGGTTGCCCGTGATGCGATAGGTCTCGGAGCCGTCGATGTAGGTGCGCAGGTAGATGCAGTCCGGGTTATCCCCGCCGTACTTGCGCGTCGGCGTCATCGGGCGGAAGAAGTCGGGGTAGAGCGGATCGGAGTGCTCGACGTTGATGTCCAGCCCGAGCGAGATGTTCTGCGAGAGGTACTGGAAGCCACGCGCGCGGTCGAGCGCCGTCGCCGGCGCTGGATCATCGAAGACGTAGGACCCCGCCGCCTTGAGCTCGTCGCAGAAACGCTCCCACGCTTCCTTCAGCATCGCGTCGTGCTCGGTGTCGCCGTACGCCATCGCGCCCCCCTCCATACGCGATGAGCATAGCGAGCGAGCGGGACGCTCACGCATTCGGCGCGTAGACTCCGCCCTCGATGGCGCTAGAGGGCAAGGTCGCGATCGTCACGGGAGCGAGCCGGGGGATCGGCGCGGACATCGCGCGCCACCTCGGAGGGCTCGGCGTGGCCGTCGCCGTCGCCGCGCGCAGCGAGGAGGAGCCGGATCCGCGCCTGCCCGGCACGATCCACTCCGTCGTCCGCGAGATCGAGGAAGCCGGCGGCCGTGCGCTCGCGGTGCGCACCAACGTGCGCTACATCGAGGACACGCAGGCGCTCGTCGACGCCACGATCGCGGAGTTCGGGCGCCTCGACATCCTCGTCAACAACGCGGGGATCACCTTCCAGGGGGGCGTCGAGGAGATCCCGCTGGAGCGCCTGGAGCTGATCTGGCAGATCGATCTGCGAGCGCCGATCGTGCTCTGCCGCCAGGCGATCCCGCACATGCGGGCGAGCGGAGGCGGGCACATCATCAACGTCTCCTCGAATGCCGCGAGGCCAATCGGGCCCGCGCCTTACGACCACCCGCGAGGCGGGAGCTTTATCTACGCCGCCTTCAAGGCCGGGCTCAACCGCTTCAACGAGCAACTGGCGCGCGATCTGCAGTTCGACGGCTCCGGCATCTCCACCAACGTGCTCTCGCCGATGGGCCGCCTGAAGACGCCCGGCAACCTCTACGCCGGTCGCGACTTCGGCGATCCACTGGAGTTCGAGGTCGCCGAGGCGATGGCGAAAGCGACGGCCTGGATCTGCGAGCAGCCGCCCGAGTTCAACGGCCACGTGCTCTGGGACCAGGACCTGTGCGACGAGCAGGGGCTCTGAGCCCTGCCCGTGATAGGCTCGAATCAGAAGCGGAACGGGGGGCGGCCATGACCTCGACTGGAGGCAGCCAGCACGAGCACGAGGGGGAGATCGTCTCCGTCCCGGAGGCGATCGAGGAGTTCCGCAACGGCCGCCCCGTCATCATCGCCGACGACGAGGGGCGCGAGAACGAGGGCGACCTCTGCGTCCCGGCGCAGTTCATCAGCGCCGAGTTGATCGCGTTCATGGCGCGGGAGACGCGCGGCCTGATCTGCGTCACGATGGCGGGCGAACGCCTCGACGATCTGGCGATCCCGCTGATGACCGGCCGCAATACCTCCCCGCTCGCCAAGGGCTTCACCGTCACCGTCGAGGCCCGCGACGGCGTCACCACCGGCGCCTCCGCGCAGGACAAGGCGCACACGATCCGGCTGCTGGTGGACCCCTCGACGCGGCCGGAGCAGCTGACCCGGCCGGGGCACATTTTCCCGCTGCGCGCCCGCGAGGGCGGCGTGCTGGAGCGCGCCGGGCACACGGAGGCCTCGGTGGACCTCGCGCGGCTGGCCGGCTGCGCGCCGGCCGCCGTCATCTGCGAGATGATGCGCCCGGACGGGACGATGGCGCGGATGCCGGACCTCGTCGCCTTCGGCCGCGAACACGGCTACAAGATCGTCACCGTCAACGACCTGATCGCCCACCGCCTGCGCACCGACTCGCTGATCGAGCGGGTCGCCTCGGCGGATCTGCCGAGCCGCTACGGCGACTTCACCGCCGTCGCCTACCGCACGCTGATCGATACGCGCGAGCACATCGCCTTCGTCACGGGCGACCTCTCCGGCGACGAGCCGGTGCTGGTGCGCGTGCATGACCAGTGCGTGACCGGCGACGTGCTGCGTTCGCTTGGCTGCGACTGCGGGCAGCAACTCCAGACCGCGATGCGGCTCGTCGGTGAAGAGGGCCGCGGCGTGATCGTCTACCTCTACCAGCAGGGCCGCGGCGTCGGCGTGCACCAGAAGGCGGGGAGTGGCCAACTGCCACCCGCCAGCGTCGCCGGCGTCACGGCGACCGAGGCGCTGGGCCTGCCCGACTACGGCATCGCGATGCAGATCCTCGTCGACCTCGGGGTGCAGAAGATGCGCCTGATCACGGACAACCCCGTGAAGCGCTCCGGCCTCGACGGCTACGGCCTGGAGATCGTGGAGTTCGTCTCATTCGACGGCGCAGCCGCGGCGACCTCGTAGGCACGTCGTGCGCAGCCTGTCGCCAGCGGGCGCTCAGGAGGTGCTGGCGCCGCCGTCCACGGCGAGCACCTGGCCGGTGATGTGACCCGCCAGATCCGAGGCCAGGAAGACCGCCGCCCCGGCGATGTCCTCCGGCTGCGCGAGGACGCCGAGCGGGTTCTTCACGGGCCGGTCCCACGGGTCGCCCTGCATGTTCCGCAAGCGTCCCGCGGTGTCGACGGCGCCGGGCGCGACGGAGTTGACGCGGATGCCGTGCTCGCCCCATTCCGCCGCGAGCGCGCGCGTCATGCCCATGATGCCCGCCTTGGCCGCGGCGTAGACGGCGGTCCGGCTGCCCCCCGAACGCAGCCCCGCCACCGAGGACGTGCTGACGATGCTGCCGGTCCGGCCCTCGGCCAGCATCGCGCGGGCCGCCGCCTGGCTCCCGAGGAACATCGACTTCAGGTTCATGCGCACGATCGCGTCGAAGCCGTTGGCGGAGATATCGACCGCGGGCATCTCGAAGTTGCCCCCGGCGTTGTTGAACATCGCGTCGATGCGTCCGTAGTGATCCTGCGCGGCCTGGACCAGCGCCTTGATGTCCTCTTCCTTGCGCACGTCGGTCAGCAACCAGAGCGCCTCGCCGCCGAGTTCCTCGATCTCCGCGGCGGTGCGCGGGCCGGTCTCCTCGTTGATCTCGCCGATGATGACGCGGGCGCCGACATCCGCCATGCCGAGCGCAATCGCGCGGCCGACGCCCTGACCGGCGCCGGTCACGACGGCGACCCGGCCGTCCATGCGCATCCGTTCGCGTACGAAAGACATGGCTGCGCGCTCCCCTCAGCCCCTCGTCCGGAGGCGCCTACTCGATCGGCGGCCTCGGGTCGGACGAGCGGTCGTGGAAGTGCGGGATCACGGTCTCGCCCATCAGCTTCAGCGACTGCAGGATCTTCTCCTGCGGCAGATCCGGGCCGCCCATGACCATGCACATCATGCGGTCCAGCCCGATGCCCTCGTAGGCCTCGAGCTTGCGGATCACTTCGTCCGGGGTGCCGACGACGATCTGGTTCTCGGAGTTCATCGCCTCGTAGAACTCCTCGCGGGGCACGGGCACCTCGTCGAGGAGCTTGAGCATGACCTGGCGTCCGGGGGAGTCGCCCGAGCGCTCGATCGCCTCGATCTGCGCCGCGCGGTCGCGCGCGAAGTGGTAGCCGGCCTCGCCCTCGCGCACGGGGACAGAGCCGTAGAGCGCGTAGACCTTGCTCATGTACCAGGCCGCGGCTTCCGAGGCGCCGTCGTTGATCGCCTCGTCCAGGGTGGGCGCGCAGTAGACGAAGGTGAACGCGCCGGCCTGCTTGTTGACCAGATCGGGGTTGACCGGGGTCTGCTCCTTCTGCGCCTCGCGGTAGATCTTCAGCGTCTTCTCCAGCTCCGAGAAGGGGCGCAGCAGCGTCAGGCTGAGCACGCCGACGCCGAGCCTGCCCGCCATCTTCAGCGACTCGTCGCTGCCGGCGGCGATCCACATGCGCGGGTGCGGCTTCTGCAGCATCCGCGGCACGATCGTGATCGGTGCGATCTGGAAATACTCGCCGTCGTACTGGAAGCTGTCCTGCGTCCAGATCTGCGGCATCAGGTGCAGGACTTCCTCGAGGACCGGCCGCGTCTCGTCCCCGTCGATGTGGAAGATCGCCCACTCGCGGGGCGTCGATCGCCCGAAGCCCATCTCGAGGCGTCCGCCGCTCAGGTTGTCGAGCACCGCGGCCCGCTCCGCCAAGCGCACGGGGTGGTTGAAGAGCGGGTGCGTGAGCACCACGGAGTGGCCCACGCGCAGCTTCTTCGTGCGCATCGCGACGGCGGTCAGGAACTGCTCCGGCGCCGGCATGTGCGTGACCTCGACGGAGCCGTGGTGCTCCACCGACCAGAACACGTCGAAGCCCGCGCCGTCGGCGACCTCGGCCTGTTCGAGGATGTCCATGAACAGTTGCCGGTCCGCCCCGTGCGGGATCGGATATCCGGCGCCCTGACAGAACTCGTAGAACAGATCAAGCCGCACGGTGCCCCCCTCCGCCCCTCCGGCGGAGGGGTGATGCCCGCGACACTATACCTACGCCCGGCGGATACGCGCCCGTCGCCTCGCGAGGCCGCGGCCCCGGCTCAGTCGACGAGCGCCGCGATCAACTGATCGAGCGCCTGGTCCGCCTTCGCCCGCATCTCCTCGTCGTTCGCATCCTGGATCGGATGCGGGACGAAGACGCGAGCGAGGTCGGGGAGGCCGAGCGACTGCGCCTGCGCCTGCGCGGCGTTCTCGAACTCGGCCGAGGCGATCATCACCGAGGGCTTGCCCTGAATCTCGAACCAGATCGTGTCGTGCACACTGCACGTCGTACACGACCCTCAGTCGGCAAGTCCTTCGATGACGAAGTCCACCTCCCCCGCCATCTTGCGCAGCAGCTCGTCCGGCGCCGGCTTCGTGAAGGTGGGCTTGATGTAGCGCCGCACCTGCACCTCCGGCAGCCGCTCGCCGATCAGCTCCTCGAGGCGGTCCAGCAGGACATTGCCCCGAGGCTTGCTGATGTCGAGCAGTCCGACGGTGCCGGAGATCTGCTCCGGGCGCCGCGAGCGCTGCCGTCCGACCGGCTCACGCTCGTCCGTGGGGTCCAGAATCGTGGTCATATGGCCTCCCTGCCCTGCGCGACACCCCTGTCCGCGCTCAGACGACGTCCTCGATCACCTGACTCTCCACCTCGCTGCCCCAGCCGGCGAACATCGAGGTGAATTTTCCGGCGTCGCTGCCCGCGACGACGATGTGGATCCGCTCCGGCGAGTCGAACTTCGCGATCGGCTCGTCAAGTTGCTGCTCCGTCGGGCCGTCGGGCCCGTACGCATCGAGCGGCCGCCCGACGCCGCTGCGCTCGTCCTGGAGCAACTCGCGCAGTGGGCGGTGCGTCAGCTCGAAGAGCCGCTGGCGGAGCTGCTGCTTCGTCCAGCCGTCGCGCCGGATCGTATCGACATGCTCGGGCGCGATCACGATGAGCGTGTCCCGGCCCCCGGACTTCGGATGCATCATCGCCTGCAACGACATCGCGAGGCTGCCCGCGAGCGCCTCGGCGCTGCGCGAGGTCTGGTCCGAGCTGACGAGCGGGCCGGGCACGGCGGGGAACGCGGTTACGACGCTCTGCTCCGGGTCGTAGCCTCGATCGACGTGCAGCGGCGTCCAGTCGCTGCGCTCCTCCCACTCCGCGAAGGAGAGCGTGAACTTGGCGGGCGATCCCTGCGTCGAGCGCTCCGTCCCGCCCGGCTTCGCGCCGCCGACGTTGCGCAGTACGAGCCGCAGCGCGCGCCCGATCGTCGCGTTCGCGCGGTTGCCCTGCCCGAGCGCGCCGAGGCGGTAGTTCATCCCGATCCGGTCGCGGATCGGCCCGTTCACGATCAGCGCCGGCGAGGCGCCCATCGTCGTCGCCCACACGCCGTGCGCGTTGAAGGTGTCGGTGCACACCGCCTCGAGGCTGGCGATCACGACGGGCAGGTACTCAGGGCGACAACCTGCGAGGACTGCGTTGATCGCGATCTTCTCGACGGTCGCCGGCGCCATGTTCGGCGGCACGGTCGCCACCAGCTCCTGCGCGTCCCGGCGCGTGCCGCCGAGCATGCGCAGCACGCGCTCCGGCGTCGGCGCCATCACGGGCAGGCCGTCGCTGAAGCCCTGGTCGTACATGAACTCGTCCGGGTCGTCGGCCGAGCCGATCTCGATGCGGCGCGCGCGCAGCGGGCTGCCCTCGGCGACTGCTGTCAGGCGCTCGGCGATGCCCGGTTCGACGTTGCGCGCGCCGCAGCCCGGCTCGCTCTCCGGGTAGTGCTGCCACCCGACCGCTGGAGGCGCCGTGCCGCTCAGCTCGCCGAGCTGCTCGTACAGCGAGCGCCAGTCGTCGCGCCCGAAGCCGACGAAGCGCCTCAGCTCCGAGCCGTCCGCGCCGGCCAGCAGCACCGTCGGCACGGTATCGAGGTCGTAGCGGTACGAGACGTCGAGTTCGGAGTCGTCGAGCATCGGCAGGGTCAGGCCGAACGCCTCGACCAGCGCCGTGTTGCCCTCGGCCTCCTGGCCGACCGCCCAGACGTCGACATCGGCGCCGAAGGCGCGGTGCGCGCCCTCGATCAGCGGCATCGAGGTGCGGCAGGTGGGGCAGTCTTCCTTGACGAAGGCGAGCAGCGCCGGGCGGCCGCTCGGAAAGCGCCGCTCCCCGGCGGATTGGTCGCGCAGCAAGAAGGTCGGCAGGGACGCCATCGCGCACATTCTAGCCTGCTGCGGCGCGCCGCGAGGGCGCGGCGGGCGGACGTCCCTCTTCGCTGATCATCCCGTAGGATCGGCGGCATGGACTTCGAGGCCTTCAGAAGTAACAGCGGCGAGGACTGGATCAACTCGGCGCTGATCGCGGTCGCCGTCTTCGCCGGCCTGCTGCTGCTCCGCTGGGCGCTCGTGCGCTTCACCCAGCGCGGGCCTCAGATCGGCGCGGTGACCCTGCTGCGTGGGTGCGCCGCCGCGATCCAGCGGCGCACCCACGCCACGATCATCCTGATCCTCGCACTCTTCGCCGGCTCCACTGCCCTCACACTGCCCGACGATCTCGAGCGAGTGATCCGCGCGGTCGCCTTCATCGCGCTGCTGACGCAGGGCGGCCTCTGGGGCAGCGCCGTGATCACATTCGCGGCCCGCTGGCAGCGCGAGCGCGACCCCGACTTCGCCGCCCCCGGCGTGACCGAGGCGGGGCGCTACATCGGCATGCTTGCCCTCTGGTCGCTGCTGCTCATCCTCGGGCTCGACAATCTCGGCGTGCAGGTCACGGCGCTGGTCGCCGCCCTGGGCATCGGCGGCATCGCGATCGCGCTTGCGGCGCAGAGCATCCTCGGCGACCTGTTCGCCTCGCTCGCGATCGTGCTCGACCGCCCGTTCGCGGTCGGCGACTTCGTGGCGGTGGGAGACATGTGGGGGAGCGTCGAGCGCATCGGCGTCAAGACGACGCATCTGCGCAGCCTCAGCGGCGAGCAGTTGGTGATCGGTAACAGCGACCTGCTCAACTCGCGCATCCACAACTACGGGCGGATGGAGGAGCGGCGCGTGGTCCTCACCCTCGGCGTCACGTATGACACCGCCCTCGAACAGGTCGAGGCAATCCCGGGGATGATCGAGGAGACGGTTGAGCAGCAGTCCACGACGCGCTTCGACCGCGCGCACTTCCGCGGCTTCGGAGAGTCCGCGCTGGAGTTCGAGGCGGTCTACCACGTGCTGAGCGCGGAGTACGGCGTCTACATGGACACCCAGCAGGCAATCAACCTGGAGCTGTTGCGCCGCTTCCGCGAGGCCGGCGTCGAGTTCGCCTTCCCGACTCGCGCCGTGCACGTCTACGGTGAGCTCTCGCCCTCGGCGGACTGAGGGCGCGGCCGGCAGCTGGCGGGCGCCGTCCGCCGGGGAACTCGCCCGCCTCAGATCATCGTGTCGTCGTCCACGAGCGCCGCTGCGAGTTCCAGATCGTCGGCGCTCAGCGCGATCGTCGCGTGCCCGCCGTGGCGGTTCAGAATGTGCATGCTCTGGATGTTCACCCCAGCGTCGCGGAACCGCGCCGAGAGCTGCGCGAGCGCGCCCGGCTCGTCACGCAGCCGCACGATCAGCGCGTCGCCGGCGACGGCCCGGTAGCCGGCGCGGGAGAGTGCGAGCAGCGCGCCGTCGTCGTCATCGGTGGTGATGATGACCATCCCGTGATCGCCGACGCCCTCGGTGTCGAGCGACTGGATGTTGACGCCGCCTTCGGCCAGCGCCGCGGTGATACCGGCGATCACGCCGACCTCGTTCTTCGTGCTGATGATGATGCGTCTGATGGAGTCTTCGCCCGGTGCGATCGTCATGTGGGGCTCACGCAGACTGCTGCACGAGGCCGGCCCGCAGGCAGTCCTCGGCAACCTGGTCGATCAGTTCGCGGGTCACGTGCGGCATCGTGATGATGTGTGCGATGTCCTGGTAGGGAGCGAGCCGCCACCTGTCCACGATGTCCGGGGGCGGTCGCGGTATCACCACGGTCGCCGAGTTCCTGTGGCGCCAGGCGGGGATGCCGAGGCTGTTGAAGCGATCGACGGCGTAGGCGGCGACTGCGAGCATCTCCGTGACCAGCTCGCGGAAGCCCTCGAGGCCGTAGCGCTCCCAGGCCACCCACAGCATCAGCGGCGTCAGCCCGTTGCGCGAGCCGGTGAGCGTCGTGTCCATCGCGCCGACGTACTCGATGGAGCGTGCGATGCGCGCCACGTGCTCCCTGCGCGTCAGCGCGACCCCGCACGGGATCGGCGCGCCGATCAGCTTGTGCCCGCTGATCGAGAGGCTGTCGAACCCATCGGCGAAGGTGTGGGGCTGCGGGTCGTCGACGAACGGCAGGATCATGCCGCCGAGTGCGGCGTCGCCGTGAACGTAGCGGCGCGTGATCGCGAGGTCGTCGAGGATCTGGCGGACGCGCCCCATGTCGTCCACGGCGCCCTTCATCGTCGTCCCGATGTTGGCCATGAAGATCACGGAGACGTCGCGGTTGATGCGGATCGTCTCGTAGAGGTCGTCGTAGTCGATCTCGCCGCTGGGCTGGCTCTTGATCATGATGTTGCGCGTCTTCAGGATCCGCGTGATCTTCAGCACGCTGTAGTGCGTGTCCTCGGAGAAGTAGACGATCCCATCCGGGAACAGCTCGCGGCCGAGGAAGAGGCCGTACATGTTGCCCTCGGTTCCGCCGTTGGTCACGTAGCCCCAGACCTCGTCGTGCGGCATCCGCAGCAGACTCGCGAAGCGTCGAATCACCTCGCGCTCCAGATCGTGGGTGTTGGTCGAGAAGTGGCTGTCGTGGAACGGGTCACCGACGTTGTTCAGGCAGTAGCGGAGGAACGGCAGCAGCACCGAGTAATCGAAGTTCTGGTTGGCCGGATAGCCGAGGGACTGCCCGGCAAGCTCATCGAACTTCGACGCAAGCTCGTCCAGGCGCCGCTGGGTATCGGCAGGCAACCCGGTCATCGCGAGCCCCTCGTGTGCTGGGAGTCGACGGCGCGGGTGCGCCACCTCTCCGGATCAGGCTATCGCCGTGGGGGGCCGTTTGCCTAGACTGGACCCTCGCCACTGCCGGGTGGTGTAACGGTAGCACAGGGGACTTTGGCTCCCTTGATGGAGGTTCGATTCCTCCCCCGGCAGCCACTCGCCTCCAGTCAGGGCCGCGCCCATCGGTCAGTCCGGCGGGGTCGGGATGGAGTGGGGCGGATCGGTCGCCGGGCGAACGCCTCGAGGTGGAATCGAGCAGGTCCGGGCAAGGCACAACGGTGAGATGCGTGGTCGAGTACGCCTCAGCTTGAGGATACCGCCCCTGGCCCACGCGACCGACCGGCAGCCAGCGTTTGTAGCAACGTCACCGCGCCCGGTCAGCACCACCGCCAGCGGCACCCCCGGGCGCGCCGCGCCCCTCCCATTCGCGCGTCCGTGCTCTTTGACATCGCGGGCGGGAGCGCACACGATCCGGGCGCCCGTCGGCGAACGGACGGGCGCGAAACGGAAGGGGCGCCCCATGCGAGGCACCTCGGCGATCGTCGGCATCGGCGAATCGACCTACTACCGGCCGGGCGGCTCCCCGGACAGCGAACTGCAGCTCGCGGTCACGGCGATCACGAACGCCGCCGCCGACGCGGGCATCGATGTCGAGGAGATCGACGGCTTCGTCTCTTACGGCAACGACCGCAGCACGCCATCGAAGCTCTCGACGGTGCTCGGCGTGAACGAGACGAAGTTCGCCGCGCTCTCCTGGGACGGCGGCGGCAACAACGTCGCCGGCACGCTCGCCATCGCGGACGCGGCGATCACGGCCGGCTACGCCGACTACATCGTCTGCTACCGCAGCCTCGCGCAGGGTGAGTACGGGCGCTTCGGACAGGCCCGCGTCACGGGCCGCGTGCGCGTACCCGAGGAGGGCGCGTTCCGCGTCCCCTACGGCGTGATGGTCCCCGCACACTGGTACGCGATGATCGCGCAGCGCTTCATGTACCAGTACGGGATCACCGAGCACGCGCTCGCCGAAATCTCGCTCGCCGCCTACGCGCACGCGCAGCACAACCCGCGCGCCATCCGTCACGGCCGCGAACTGACCAAGGACGACTACCTCAACTCCCGCTGGATCGTCGAGCCGTTCCGGCTCTTCGACTGCTGCCAGGAGAACGACTGCTCAGCAGCCGTGATCGTCGCGAGCGGCGAGCGCGCCCGCGAGCTCTCCAAGCAGCCCGTCTACATCCGCTCCGCCGCGCAGGGCATCGACTACCGGGGTGCTGCCGGAGGCGCCGTCGGCGCCGGCTATGCCGACCCGGACTTCCCGACCGCGCACTACAAGAACATCGCCGACATGATCTGGTCCCGTGCCGGCGTCGGCCCGAAGGACATCCAGGTCGCCCAGTTCTACGAGAACTTCACCGGCCTCGCGCTGATGGCGATGTGCGAGATGGGCGTCGCACCACCCGAGGAGATCGAGGCCTGGCTGCTGGCCGGCAACGCACGCTGGCCGGACGGCGAACTGCCGATCAACACCAGCGGCGGCAACCTCGCCGAGGCCTACGTGCACGGCTTCGAGCTGGTGAACGAGGCCGCCCGCCAGGTGCGCGGCGAGTCCACCTGCCAGGTCGACGACGTCGAGTTCAGCCTCGTCGTCTCGGGGCCGGGAGCGCTGCCGGCGAGCGCCGCGCTGCTCTCGGTCGAGCCGTAGCCGACGCCGCAGCGCAGCAATCCGAGCCGCCTCGAGGGGTTCACGAGGAGAGCACCATGACCCGATTCATGCCGGAAGACTGGCCGATTCCGCAGCTTGACCGCTTCAACCGCGACTTCTTCACGACGGGCAAGCTCGTCGTGCAGCAGTGCGTCCCGTGCGGGACGGTCCAGCACCCGCCGGATGCCGCCTGCCACGCCTGCAAGGCAATGGAATTCCGCTCGCTGGAGACCAACGGCGAGGGCGAGATCTACTCCTACATCGTCGTCCACAACCCGCCCGCGCCCGCGCTCGCCGAGGCGGTGCCGTACGCCGTCGCGCTGGTCGCGCTCGACGAGCATCCGCACATCCGCATCCTCGGCAACGTGCTCAACTGCGAGCCCGGCGAGGTCGCGATCGGCCAGCGGGTGCGCGCGACCTTCGAGGAGATCATCGACGAGGACGAGACGCTGCTGATGCCGCAGTGGGAGGTCGTCTAGCCGCGGCCGCACGCCACACGAGATGGACAAGGACCACGACGTGAGCGGCGCCGCCGACGAGACGGCGCCGACGCCGCTCGCCCCCGTCCACCCGGATGACCTTGTCGCCATCGAGGGCCTCGAGGTCGTCGCGGCGCACCGCAACGAGTCACACTGGTGGAATCACGCCTCGTTCGTCCTGCCGCTGCTGGGCGCGGTCGTCTTCCTCGCGATCGGGCAGCTGGCCGGATCGGCGGAGGCGACCGGGTTCGGGATCTTCCTCGGCGTCGTACTCGTGCTGCAGCTCCCGATTGTCTGGTTCACCTGGCGGCGCAGCGCGACCGCGATCGTGCTCACGCGCTCCGGCGCCCTCGCGCTCCATCGAGGGCGCACGCTCGCCGAAGTGCGCTGGGCGGAGCTCGAGCGCATCGAGCGCGTCGAGACGCTCGGCAACGTGCGCTGGCGGCTGACCGAGCGTGACGGCACGCACATCGCCGTCGAGGGCGAGATCGAGGACGTGCCGGGGCTGGTCGAGCAAGCGAGTTCGCTCTCGGGGGTTACGACCAAGGGCGGGTAGCGCACAGGAGGCACTTGCACGCGCCGATGGCAGCGGGGCATCATGGGTAAGACCCAGTGTGACTCCGCCGAGGCATGACGAGCATGGCCAGAAACACCACAACCGTCACTTTCTCGCTGCCGCCGGACATGGCGGAGCACGTCGACCGGCTGGTCGAGCAGGAGGGGCGCTCGCGGAGCGAACTGGTGCGCGAGGCGCTGCGCCGCTACATCGACGACTCGGAGTGGCGGCGTCTCCTCGACTACGGCGAGCGCCGCGCACGTGAGCGAGGCATCGGCCCCGAGGATGTCGAGCGGCTAGTCGACGAGTACCGCGCAGAGGCTGACGCGTCCCCGGCGTGAGGGTCGTGCTCGACACGAACGCCATCGTCTCCGGCCTCAACTTTCTCGGCAACGAGCAGCGCGTCCTCGATCTCGCGCTCCGGAGGCGGTTCGATCTGTATCTGTCACCCTTCATCCTCTCGGAGGCTGCGGGCGTCCTTGTGCGGAAGTTCGGATGGGAGGACGAGGCGGTTGCCCTGGCGCTCGGTCGGCTGCGGGACGCGGCCACGCTCGTCGCGCCGCCGCGTCGCCCGCCGGCGGTCGAGGGGAACGAAGGCGACAATCGCGTCCTTGAGTGTGCGGTGGAAGCTTCGGCCGACTTTCTGGTCACGGGCGATCGGAGGCACCTTCTCCCTCTCGGCGAACATCACGGCACGAGGATCGAGAACGCACCCCGATTCCTGTCGAGTCTCGAAGGCGTGTAGTAGCCCGCCAACGCTGCGAAAGCGCACTCGCAGGTGCGCGAACGGGCGTTCTCCGCTAGGATGCGGCCGTGCACTGCATTCACTGCGATTCGCCTCGGCCGACGGACGGGCCCTTCTGCCCCTCGTGCGGCGCGCTGACCGAGGAGCCGCCGCCGATCGAGGAGGCTCTGCACGGCGGCCCCGAGTTCGATGCGCCCTCGTACCCGGACCGGCTCCCGCGCGCGACCACGCAGCCGCAGCCTCCCCTGCCACTCTCGCCTGACCCGCTGCCGCAGGCGGCCCCGCAGCGCGCCGCTCCACCCGCGCCGGCAGCCGAGCTGCCCCGCGATGTCGGCCGCTACCGCGAGCTGCTGCAGGAGCGCTTCGGCTACCCCGACTTCCGCCCCGGCCAGGCCGAGGTGCTTGAGGCGCTCGCGACGCACGACGTGCTCGGCGTGATGCCGACCGGCGGAGGCAAGAGCCTCTGCTACGTACTGCCCGCGCTCGAAGTGAGCCGCACGCTCGTGATCTCGCCGCTGATCGCGCTGATGCAGGACCAGGTCGAGGCGCTCGATGCGGTCGGCGTCCCGGCCAGCTTCATCAACTCCACGCTCAACCGCGCCGAGCAGAACCGCCGCTACGCGGACTTCGAGGCGGGACGCATCGCCCTGCTCTTCATCGCACCGGAACGGCTCGCGAACCGGCGCTTCCTCGACGGACTCGCCCGCGGCGGCGTGCGCCTGCTCGTCATCGACGAGGCGCACTGCATCTCCGAATGGGGGCACGACTTCCGCCCGGACTACCTCGCGCTCGGCGCCGCGCGCGAACGGCTCGGGCGGCCGCGCACGCTCGCGCTCACCGCGACCGCCGACCCGCCCGTGCGGCGCGACATCCTCGCGCGCCTCGGCATCGCACCCGAGGCCCGCGAGGTGCTGACCAGCTTCGATCGCCCGAACCTGCGCTTCCAGGTGGTCCCGATCGCCAGCGCCAGGGAGCGGCTCTCCTGGCTGGTCGCCTACGCGCGCGAACGCAGCGGCCAGTCCGGCATCGTCTACGCCCGCACGCGCCGCTCCGTGGAGGAGACCGCCGAGACACTCAACCACGCCGGCGTCCCGGCTCAGGGCTACCACGCGGGCATGGGCGGCGCCGCGCGCGCGACCATCCAGCGCCGCTTCACCACCGGCCGTGCCCCGCTGATCGTCGCCACCAATGCCTTCGGCCTCGGCATCGACAAGCCCGATGTGCGTTATGTCGTGCACTTGCAGATGCCCGGCCGCCTCGAGGCCTACTACCAGGAGGCGGGCCGCGCCGGGCGCGACGGCGAGCCCGCCGAGTGCACGCTGCTCTACTCGCGCCGCGACCACTCGCTGCAACGGCGCTTCATCGACCAGGCGCACCCCGACGACGAGGTCGTGCGCCGCAGCTGGGCGCAGCTCGTCGCGATCCAGCAGTTGGACCCGCAGCGCCCGCTCTCGCCCTCGGAGTTCGAGGACGCCGCCGGGAGGGACGGCTGGGCGCTGACCGTGAAGGCGCTCCGCGCCTCCGGGCTGCTCGCCGAGGACGGCCTACAGCTCTCCTCGCTCGACCCCGACGCGCCGATCGACACGCGCGCGATCGCGGAGCGCCGCCGCTACGCCGAGTCGCGCCTCGCGCAGATGGCGGAGTACGCGGAGACGTCAGGCTGCCGCCGCGAGCTGATCCTGCGCTACTTCGGCGAGCCGCCCGCTCTGGCCGGCGCGAACGGCGCTCGCAGGGACGGGGGCTGCGGCGGCTGCGACAACTGCAGCGGCGCCGTGCGCGCCGAGACGCCCGAGTACCCTCACGATCTCTTCAACACGATCCTCGACCTGCGGGACGGGATCGCCCGGGAGTCGAACCGCGCGCCCTACATGGTCTTCGAGGAGCGCACCGCCCGCGAGGTCGCCACCTACCGCCCCGCCGGCGAGTCGGCGCTGCTTGAGATCTGGGGCATGGGGCAGCGGCGCGTGCAGTGGTTCGGCGATCGGATGCTTGCCCTCGTGCGCGAATGGGAGCGGACCAACCCGGACGCCGCCCCGCCGCCGGAGCGCCCGGCCGCGGCCTCCCGTCAGCGCTCTGCACCCGTCGGGCCCGGCCCCGAGGTCCCGTTCGACGACCCGCTGTTCCAGAGCCTGCGCGAGTGGCGGCGCGAGCGCTCGACGCGCGATGGCGTGCCCGCCTACACGCTGTTCACGGACCGCAGCGCGCGCGAGCTGACCGTGCACCGCCCGGCCGATCGCGCCGCCCTCGCCGATGTCTGGGGCTTCGGGGACGCGCGCATCGCCGCCATCGGCGACGAGCTCCTCGATCTGCTGCGAGGCTTCGATCCGGAGGCGCCTCGGCAGGCGCCTTCGCCGGCGCCAGCCCAGCCCGAATTGCAGGCCGGACTGCAGGGGGCGCTTGCGGCGCTGCCCGCGAGCAAGCATGCTTGAGCGAAGCGGCCGCCGCCGGCGATGTGGCGCGGCCCAGCAACAGAGGAGGTCCCGATGACCCTGACCATCACCGTCACCAAGGACGCCGCAGAGCGGCTCGGCATGATCGTCACCCAGCAGGCCGAGAGCGAAGAGCAGGGCCTTCGTATCTTCTCGCGCGGCGGCGGCTGCGGCTGCAGCGGCCCCTCCTTCGCGATGGGTATCGACAAGGCGGCCGAGAGCGACAGCGTGCTCGACCTCCACGGTGTCCGCTTCATCGTCGATCCCGACACCGCGACCAGCCTCGATGGCGCCTCGATCGACTACTCCGAGGACGACCTGATGCGTAAGGGCTTCACCATCGACGCCCCGAACGCGCAGGCGGCGGGCGGCGGCTGCGGCTGCGCCTCCGGCGGCGGCCACTAGGCTCCCTCCCGGCTCGCAGGCGGGCGTCGCACTCCGGCGACGCGGCGTCCGCCCTCCGACTTCGCCGATCCCCGGTTGCCCGTGAACGGCTCGTGGGCTCACGCTGTGCTTCGTGCTGCATGACCTGCGTGAGTGGCTGATCGACTGGGCGGACAGCCCGATCGCGCCAATCGCGCTCGCCCTGATCACCGCCTCCGAGTCGATCTTCTTCCCGATCCCGACGGACCCGCTGCTGATCGCGCTCGCGCTGCGCCACCCGGACGCGGCGCTCGTGCTCGCCGCGCTGACGATCGCCGCCTCCGTGCTCGGCGGCGTCGTCGGGCACTGGCTGGGCGTGCGCTTCGGCCGGCCGCTGCTACTGCGGCTGCAGAGCAGGCACACGGAGCGCGTCGAGGTACTGCTCCGGCGCTGGGGCTTCTGGGCCGTCGCCGCCGCCGGGCTGACGCCGATCCCCTACAAGGTCTTCACGATCGGCGCGGGGGTCGTGGGCATCCCTCGCACGCAGTTCGTGCTCGCCTCAATCGTCGGGCGAGGGCTGCGCTTCGGCGTCTACGGCGTGCTGATCTTCTTCTGGGGCGAGCGTTTCACGTCGTTCATCACGGACCGCTTCGACCTCGTGGTGAGCGCCTTCGCCGCTGTCGCGGTGGTGGCGCTGCTCGCGTGGCTGGGCTGGCGCACGCTGCGCGCGCGCGGCGCTCCGGCCTGAGCCGGGCCTCCCGTATGATGGGGTCGCTATCCCCTGACGAGGAGGCTCCATGCACGAGTTCGTGGAACCGATCGGCGAGGTGCGCCCGCTCCGCGATCCGGTACTGATCGCCGCCTTCTCCGGCTGGAACGACTTCGGCGGCGCTGCCGCCGCCGCCATCAAGCACATGGCCGAGCAGTGGAAGGCGACCGACCTCGCCGAGATCCGCAACGAGCGCCTCTTCGACTTCACCGTCGAGCGCCCGAAGGTGCGCCTCGAGGGCGAGCAGCGCGTCATCGACTGGCCTCGCCACAGCTTCCGCCTCGCCAGCCCGCCGGGCGCGGAGCGCGACTTCGTGCTGCTGAGCGGCCCCGAGCCGCACCTGCGCTGGCGCACCTTCACCGAGGCGATCGCCGACTTCATGCTCGAGGTCGGCGCGACCGTCAGCATCACCATCGCCGCACAGGCCGGTGCGGTCCCGCACACGCGCCCGCTGCCGGTCACGCTCTCCGCCTCGGACTCGGACTTCGAGGGCCAGTTCGGCCTGCGCGTGCCGCAGTCCCGCTACGAGGGCCCGACGGGCATCGTGGGCGCGTTCAACGTGGACCAGCGCCAGCGCGGCTTCCGCAACGCGAGCCTCTGGGCGCAGCTGCCGCACTACCTCTCCGCCGGCCCGAACCCGAACGCGATCTCCGCGCTGGTGCGGCTGATCGATCGCGGCTTCGGCACCGACACCTCGCTCGCGAGGATCGAGCGGCGCATCGAGCGCTTCAAGGAGCAGGTGCAGCAGGCGATCACGGAGTCGGGCGAGGCCGAGTCCTACATCCGCATGCTGGAGTCGCAGTACGACGCCAACCTCCCCCAGCTCACGGCGCCGGACGCCGGCGACGACCCCGAGCTCCCCTCCGCCGAGGACCTGCTCAGCGACCTCGAGGGCTTCCTCCGCGACCAGCGGGACGAGGGGTAGGCGCGGGGCGGGCGCCGACGGGCGCGGGAAACGGCCCGGGCCTACTCCAGGTGCGTCGGGTGGATGTCGCCCTTCAGAATCTGGATCCGTACACCTGAGACGTCAGCACCCTCGACGGGGACGGACTTAGGGCCCACGGCATACCGGTCGTCCCAAAGGGTCAGCCAGGCGGTTCCGGACTCTATGAAGAGCAACGGAGCGATCGTGTAGATGCCGTCCGGGAGATGCAGAACGAACTCCCCGTGCAAGTTCGTGAGGACTTTGTCCTGGGCGCCGCTGGGCTCTTGTCCGCCGGTAAAGGCGTCAACCCTGACTCCCCGCAGTGGCTCACCGTTCGGCCCCACCACGGTGCCTCTCACCGCGCGTCTCGGTCCAAAGTCGCACCAACTGTCCAGGTCCGACGGCTCGGCGGGAACCCTGATCGCGATACCAGCGATGTCGGTGCCGGCAACTACGATCGGCGTTGCTAGCGTCTGTTCCGCTACGACGCCACCCTCCTCGGAGTGCCAGCCGAGCTTGGGGAATCCCCCGCCCGGGCCGCATCTAACCTCGAGGAACAGATCGTGGGTGCCGTCCTGGAGACGAAGGAGGACTGATCCGTCGAATCTCGTGTCGGTCGCATCCGCTCGATCAAACGCCGAGCCTGAACCATGCTGGTACGCTTCGATTCTGATATCCCACTGCCGCGGAGGGTCGCCGCCGGGGCCCGTCAGAGTCCCCTGGACCTCCCGACGGCCTGGCGCAACCTCGGCACGGTACACCTCGAAGGACCGATAGAAGTCATTCGTCGTCATGCCGAATGCGCCCTAGAACGCCGTTCCCCAGTCGGGGCTTTCCGGGAGAGACCGGAAGTAGTCGGTGACGGCCGCGTCACTCGTCTCCCCGGCGAGCCAGTCGACGGCAAGGGCCGCCATGTCGTACGGACCGGTGGCAATCCAAGCCTTGTAGTTTTCGAGATCGCTCAATGGGATGGTCTCGTAGCTCACGGCCCAGCGGCGGAATTCGATCCCGGTGCGGTACGTGCCTCCGGTGATGCTGTTCAGCAGCTCGCCGTGCTCCATCGCGGCGTACTCTGCCGAGCCCTCGATCAACCACCACGCGCCGCGCTCCCACCCGGTATCGGAAGCGGGCAATAGCGCATCGGGGGCCCAGATCGTCTGTAGCACGTGAAAGTACTCATGAGCGATGGCGTCTTGGGCACACCATTCCTGGATGAAGACGGTTTCCCCGTCCGCAAGCCCGCACTGCAGGGCGGGCGCGTGACCCAGCACCTCCTCCATCTTCGCGACTCGTGCCTCTTCGTCGGCCACGATGTAGAGCGTGAGTACCGGAGCGACCGTGTCGAAACGTTCCCGGAAGAACGCCATGATGTCGAGCGTCAGCGCCCTGATCTCGGGCTGCCGGTCCGCCGGAACATCACCGACGAACACGATCTCGGGATGTGATTCCTCCGGAATGGGCGGGGGCGTTAGTACGGGCGTTGCAGTCGGCCTCGGCCTGGGTGGAGCGGTCGGCGTCGGAGCCGGCGTGGCGGTCGGTGTCGGCGTCGGCGTGGGCGAGGGCGTCACGGTCGGCGTCGGCGAGGGCGTCGCGGTCGGCGTCGGCGGCGTCTGTGTGGGCGAGGGCGCCTGCGTGGCCGTGGCCGCGACCGAGGGGGCCTCATCCTCGCCCGCATCCTCGCTGCCACAAGAGGTCGCGAGGGTCAGCGCGACGAGCACGAGAGCGATCCCGAGCCACACTCGGTACACCAGACGTCCGCCGCATCGACTCACCGCGTCATCCCCGCGGTCCATGGTAGAGCGAGGACGCCGAGGTTTCCCTACCCGGCGGGCCGTTGATAGACTCGGAGGGCCCAGGAGTGTAGCTCAGCTGGAAGAGCAGCGGTCTCCAAAACCGCAGGTCGTGGGTTCGAGTCCCTCCACTCCTGCCAGCAACCGCCCTCCCGAGGGCGCAACCGGGGCCGAGGTGGTGGAATTGGCAGACACGCCGTCTTGAGGGGGCGGTGCCCGTAAGGGCGTATGAGTTCGAGTCTCATCCTCGGCACCAACGCACACTCAGCGACCGCCGGCACTACGCCGGCGGTTCGGCGTCCCTGCCTGCGACCGCCGGCGCTGCTCTCCGCCCGCGTTCCTTGTAGGGCTGCCGACCGCCCGATATAGTCCGCCCGGACCCGTAACGGTCCGTCCAACACGAGTGCATATCCCCGAAGGAGTCTGCCGATGCCCGAGCTGAGACTGGAGATCGAGGACGGAATCGCCGTCGTCACGATGGACAACCCGCCCGTGAACGCGGCCTCCCAGGAGTGGGACTTCCAGGCCGTATTCGACTCCTTCTACTACAACAAGGACGTGCGCGTCGCCGTGCTGACCGGCGAGGGCACGCGCTCCTTCTGCGCCGGGGCGGACGTCAAGCGCCGCGCCGCCGATGTCGGCGAGGCCCAGCAGTCCGGCGGCGCGGGCGGCAACACCGCCTATATCGCCGGACAGCGCCGGGGTCGCGAGAACTTCAACTGCATCCTCGAAAGCGCCGTGCCCGTGATCGGCGCGATCAACGGCTACTGCCTCGGTGCGGGCATGGCCCTCGCCGGCTCGTGTGACTACCTGATCGCCTCGGAGACGGCGAGCTTCGGGCTGCCGGAGATCAACGTCGGGCTGCTGGGCGGCGCGCGCCACATGATGCGCGCCTTCCCGCACCACATCGTGCGGCGGGCGCACTACAGCGGCGAGCGCATCAGCGCGCAGGACGCCTACCACTTCGGCGCCGTCTGGAAGCTGGCCCCGCCCGACCAGCTGATGGAGGTGGTGATGGACGAGGCGCGGCTGATCGCCTCCAAGATGCCGATCGGCATCCGCCTCGCCAAGGAAAACCTCAACGTGATCGAGACGATGGACGTGCGCAACGGCTACCGCTGGGAGCAGACGCGCACCCGCATCCTGCAGGAGACCGAGGACGCCCTCGAGGCGAAGAAGGCCTTCGCGGAGAAGCGGCAGGCGATCTACCACGGCCGCTAGCGCGGACCGCATCGGATGAATCGCGGGGGCGGCTCAGGCCGCCCCCGTTTGCGTCCGCGCCTCGGCGGACCCGCTCGCGCCTCGGACCGCTCAGGCCGCGATGCGCGAGGGCCACCAGTTCCAGCGCCCGAAGATTGCGACCAGCGCCGGGACAATCAGCGTGCGAGTGATGAACGTGTCGATCAGCACGCCCGTCGCGACCGCGAAGCCGAGCTGCATCAGATCCTGGAGCGGCAGCGTCATCAGCGCCGAGAAGGTGCCCGCGAGGATCAGACCGGCCGAGGTGATCACCGGGCCGGTGCGCGCCAGCGCGTGGCCGGTTGCCTCTTTCAGCGGGGCGTGCCGTACCTCCTCGCGGATCCGCGACATCAGGTAGATGTTGTAGTCGACGCTCAGCGCGTTCAGGAAGACGAAGAGGAAGAACGGCACACCAGGCCCGATGCCCTCGTGCCCGAGCAGCAGGATGAAGACCGCGACCGCGAGGCCGAGCGTGGCGAAGTAGGTGAACGCGATCGTCGCCATCAAGTAGAGGGGCGCGATCAGCGAACGCAGCAGCAGCGCCAGCACGACGCCGATCGCCAGCAGGATCAGCGGCAGCACGACCCGCGAGTCGCGGTCTCCGGCCGTCCGCGTATCGGCTGCCTCGGCGCTGTCGCCGCCGACCAGCACGGCGGCCGGGTCAAGCCCGGCCGCGGCCGCGCCCTCCCGTGCCAGCCTGCGCAGCTCCGGAACGGCGTCGAGCGATGCGGTCGCGAAGGGGTTCTCCGTCAGCACGACGTCGATCCGCGCCGTGCCGCCATCGGCGGAGACGAAGCGCGCACGGGCCGACGGTGCTCCGCCGCCGGGCCCGGCCGTGCCGAAGGGCCGGCTCGGTCCGGCCGCGCTCGCGACCGCGGGGTGCCCGGCGAGGGCGAGGGTGAGCGCGTCGAGCTGCGCCAGCCGCTCCGGGTCGAGCGCCTGCTCGCCCGGCGGCAGCGAGACGTAGACGCGCGTGGGGGAGAGCTCGCCGGCCGGGAAACCGCTGCGCAGCAGCTCGAAGCTGCGCACGGACTCGGTGCTGCCGGGGAGGCTCTCAAGCTGGTCGTAGTTCGGCTGGAAGGCGAACAGACCGGCAATCAGCAGCGCCAGGGCCGCCGTAGTCGCCGCGAGCGAGGCGCGCGGCCGGCTCAGCACGACGCCGCCGATCCGTCCGTAGATGCTGCCCCGCCAGTCCTGCGGCGCCTCCAGCTGCGCGGCTGCCTCGAGGTTCAGGCGCGGCTGCATCGGCCAGAAGGCGCGCCGGCCGCCAATCGTGAGCACGGCGGGGATCAGCGTAAGCGCGGCCAGCATCATCAGTCCCACCGCGATCGCGATCACCGGGCCGAGCGTCTGGTACGAGCGCAGGGTCGCGAACATCAACGCCGCCGAGGCGATGAGGATCGTCGCTCCCGCGGAGGCGACGGCGCCACCGACGCCACGCATGGTGCGGCGCATCGCCTCGTGCTTGTCGTCGTGGCGGGTCAGTTCCTCGCGGAAGCGGGCGGAGACGAAGAGCACGTAGTCGGTGCCCGTACCGAAGAGCACGACGGTCATGATGCCCGTCGTCTGGCCGGAGATCGGCAGGTCGAACTGCTGCGCGACCCAGGCGCCGACCGCTCCCGCGAGCTGGAAGACGAGCCCGACCCCGAGCAGCGGGATCAACGCGACGATCGGCGAGCGGTAGATCAGGATCAGCAGCGTGAGCACCAGCAGCACGGTGACGATCAGCAGGAACGAGTCGATGCTCGCGAAGACCTCGACGAGGTCGACGATCAGCCCGCCCGGCCCGCCGACGGCGACGTCGACGCCGGGCAGGTCGAGCTCGGCGGCGCGGTCGCGGATCGCGCCCACGGAATCGGAGAAGGCATCCTCGGCGGGCTCCCCGGCCAGCTCGACGAAGACGTAGAGGGTCGTCCCGTCCGGGGAGACGAGACCGGATCCTGCGCCGGGTCCCGGCGAGCGCACCTGGATGACGTTGTCCGGCGCGTCGGGCCCGGTCAGCCACGCCTCGAGGTCTGCCACGGCCGCGAAGGTCGCCGCGCTCAGTCCGGCGGGTTCGCGGACGACGATCAGCGTGGGCGTGCCGTCCGCCGGGAAGCGCTCCCGCCCCAGCTCGAAGGCGCGGGTGGACTCGGCGTCCCCGGGCAGGAAGAGCGCCTGCTCGTTCTCGGTCACCTCGGCGAGGCGCGGAAGTTGCGAGATCAGCGTCCCCGCAAGCAGGATCCAGACGAGCAGCGTGATCCACTTGCCGCGAGGGCTGCTGACGAAGTCGGTAACGCCGCCGAGCACCGGCTAGCCGATCCCGATCCAGGCGCGCGTCGGGAACCGCAAGCCCTCTGCCGTCGTCGGAAGCAAGGGAGGCTCCTTGACCAAGACGTGCCATGGCAGCGACTGCCGTTCGAGGCTACAGCCGGCCCCGGCTTGGGGGAAGCCGCGCCGCCGGACAGCGCGCGCATGGCTCGCCCTCACGCTGCTGCTCGCCGCCCTCGCACCGGCGATCGCCTGCAGCGGCGGCGAGGACGGGGGCGCGGCAGGGGCGCCTGCCCCAGCGCCGGGGGCCGCACCCACTCCGTCGCCGGCGGCCATTCCACTACCAACACCCTCGCCTGCTGCGTCGCTCTCGCCGACCGCGACCGCGACGCCCACTCGGACCGCCTCGCCCACGCCGGAGCCGACCCCAACGCCTCCGCCGCCGGCGAGGCGCTCGTCCACAGCCACCGCGACCGTCTCGCCGACTCCGACTCCGACTGCGACGCCCTCGCCAACGCCCTCGGTCACGCCGACGCCCGTTCCGAGCCCGACTGCGGTCCCGCCGCAGCCGGGCCGCTACACGGCCGTGAGCGACGGCCTGTTCCACACCTGCGCGCTGACTGAAGCCGGCGAGGCGGTGTGCTGGGGTTGGAACCACGAAGGACAAGCGGAACCCCCGCTGGGCGTCTACGTCGCGATCAGCGCGGGCCATGCCCACAGCTGCGCACTGAACGAGGCCGGCGAAGCAGTGTGCTGGGGCAGGAACAACGCCGGACAGGCAGATGCTCGTTTGGGCCGCTACAAGGCGATCGACGCCGGCGACCTCCACACCTGTGCGCTCACCGACACCGGCGAGGCGGTCTGCTGGGGCTGGAACGACGTCGGCCAGGCGGACGCGCCGCCCGGCGACCACCGGGCGATCAGCGTGGGGTCCTGGTACTCGTGCGCGCTGACCGAAGCCGGGGAGGCAGTCTGCTGGGGCTGGAACGAGTACGGACAGACGGACGCGCCGCCGGGTCGTTACACGGCGATCGGCGCAGGGCACCTCCATACCTGCGCGCTCACGGAGGCTGGCGAAGCGATCTGCTGGGGCGATAACCGCCGCGGGCAGGCGGACGCTCCGGCCGGGCGCTACCTCGCGATCAGCGCCGGCGAGGTACACAGCTGCGCCCTGAGCGAGGACGGTGAGGTGGACTGCTGGGGGGAGCCCTATCCCTCCAGCGACCACGGGCAGGTGGAGATCCTCCCGGGTCGCCACGCAGCAATCAGCGTCGGCTGGTATCGCACGTGCGCGCTGACCGCCGAAGGCGAGGTCAGGTGCCGGGGAGACCTGGCGTACGAGGAACTGACCGCAGCGGGGAGCCCGACGCGCCGGGCAGTCGGACTCCGCCGGCGAGAGATTCATCGAGACGAGTGGGAGACGATACGCAGGGCGCCGCTCGCGCCCATTGCGGAGCCGACGCCAATCGACGTACCACCAGCAGGCCGCTACCTGGCAATCAGTGCCGGGTACGGCCATGCCTGTGCTATCGCCGACAGCGGTGAGGCGGTCTGCTGGGGCGAGAACGAGTACGGAGAAGTCGATGCTCCGACGGGCCTTTACCAGGCGATCGCCGCGGGTGGGCAGGAGTCCTGCGCTCTGACGGAAGGCGGCGAGGTTGCCTGTTGGGGCCTGACCGACCCGGCGCCGCCGGGTCGATATGCGGCGATCGGCGTCGCGCACGATGGGCACAAGTGCGCACTCAGCGTAGTCGGCGAAATCGTCTGCTGGGGCAACCCGTACGGCGGACAGACGAACCCGCCAGCTGGCCGGCACACCGCGATCAGTGCTGGCTACTACAGGGGTCACGGCTTCACGGGCAACAGTTGCGCCGTGACCGTCGCCGGTGAGGTCGTGTGCTGGGGTCTCGCCCACCCCGGCCCGTTCGGCGACTCCGGACCAACGAGCCCGTATGTGGCGGTGAGCGCCGGCGGTCCGTGGAACTGCGCGCTGACGGAGGGAGGCGAGGTTGCCTGCTACAACCTCCTCGATCCGCCTCCGGGCAGCTACACGGCGGTGAGCGTCGGCGGCAGCCACGGGCAGGAGCACGCCTGCGCCCTGCGGGAGGATGGCCAGGCGATCTGCTGGACTGGACCGTCGACGTCGATTACCCCTCCCGACCCCGCGCCCGGCCGCTACACGGCGATCAGCGTCGGCCAGGGCTTCGCCTGCGCGCTCACCGGCGCCGGCGAGGCACGCTGCTGGGAGGCGACCGAAGCGCTGGTGGCGCAGCCCGATCCCGCCCCGGCCCGCTACGCGGCGTTGAGCGACGGCGGGTCCCACACCTGCGCGCTGACCGATGCCGGAGAGGCGGTCTGCTGGGGTCGTAACGCCGTCGGGCAAGCAGCCGCACCTCCGGGCCGCTACACGGCGATCAGCGCCGGGGAGTGGCACAGCTGCGCCCTGACCGAAGCCGGCGAGGCGGTGTGCTGGGGCTGGAACGAGTACGGACGGACGGACGCGCCGCCAGGTCGTTTCACGGCGATCAGTGCAGGCTCCGTTCACACCTGTGCGCTTGACGAGATCGGCCAGGCGGTTTGCTGGGGCGCGAGTTGGTCCAGGAACCTGGGCGCACCAGCGGGCCACTACACGGCGGTCAGCGCCGGTGACTCCCACACCTGCGCGCTCGACACGACCAGCCTGGCGGTTTGCTGGGGCTCCGACTGGTCCGGGCGAGCGACACCCCCGGCTGAAGTCCGCTTCGCGGCGATCGCCGCGAGTGACTCCAACACCTGCGGCCTCACGCTCGAGGGATCCGTCGTCTGCTGGGGAGACAACGAGTACGGTCAGTCGACTGCGCCGGAGGGCGTCTTCACGGCGATCAGCGCGGGCTCGACCCACACCTGCGCGCTCACCGAAGCAGGCGAGGCGGTCTGCTGGGGCGCAAACGACGTAGGCCAACTCGATGTGCCGACGGGCCGCTACACGGCGATCAGCGCGGGCTGGGTGCACGCCTGCGCGCTCACCGAAGCCGGTGCGGCTGTGTGCTGGGGGGACACCCGCTACGTCCCACCGCCCATGCGCCTGTAGGGACAGCTGCGCCGCGCGTGCGCGCCGCGTCCCGTGGCGCGCCGCCTACTGCTGCGAGGGCGTGGCGGGGCGGCGGCGTGAGCGGCTGGGGGCCTCCAGGCCGACGTCCTCGAAGGCCTTGCGCTGGGCGGCCGCCTGCGGGCCGAACAGCTTGCGCATGTTCTCCTGCGCCCACGAGAGCGACCCCTTGATCGGGTCGATCTGGCCCTGGAAGTGCGGCATCACGTAGCGCGCGAACAGCTCGAAGCTGCGCCGCGTCTGCTCCGTCGTCGCGAACTCGCGCATCGAGCAGAGCAGCGTGCCGAAGCCACCCGATAGCTCGAGCAGCCGCTCGATGCCCTCGATCGCGTCGTCGGGCGTGCCGACGATCGCGCCGCCGCGCTCGACCATCGCCTCGATCGTGTCCTCGCCCTCGGCGAAGCGGATGCCGAGCGCGCCGGTGTAGCCCTGGTTGTAGGCGATGCAGGCCTCGGCGGTCTGCGCCAGCGCCTCCTCCTTCGAGTCGGCGAGGTGGAAGTACATCGTCACGCGCCAGTCGTCGCGGCTGATCTCCGCGCCGTGCTCCCCGGCGGCCTCCTGCGCCCACTGCCACGCGCCCTGCAGCGAGCCGATGCCACCCGGCGCGGCCGTGGCAACCGAGAGCATCCCGATGCCGAAGCGCCCCGCCGTCTGCGGTCCCGAGGGCGAGAGGCTGTGCGCGACCGACACGGGGAGGTGCTCCTCCCGGTAGGGCGCGAGCTGCAGGTGCGCGTCGCGCAGGTTGAACCAGTCGGTCTCCATCGTGACGTGCTCGCCGCGCAGCAGCGGCAGGATCGCATCGAGCGACTCGACCATGCGCGTGCGCTGCGTCGAGGGATCGATGCCCATCATGTAGGCGTCCGAGGCGAGCGCGCCCGGCCCGACGCCGAAGAGCGCGCGGCCGCGCGTCAGGTGATCGAGGAACATCATCCGGTCGGCGACCATCAGCGGGTTGTGGTAGGGCAGGCTGACGACGCCGGTGCCGAGCTTGATCTGCTTCGTGCGCGCGGCCATGTGGGCGGCGAACAGGGCCGGGTCCGGGATGAACTCCCAGCCTACGCTGTGGTGCTCGCCGATCCAGGCCTCGTCGTAGCCGAGGCGGTCGAGCTCCTCGATCAGCGCCGCGTCGCGCTCGAGGGCGAGCGTCGGGTTCTCGCCGGGCTGGTGGAACGGCGCGAGGAAGATGCCGAACTTCATCCGGCGCGGTCGATAGCCCATCCTGCCCGTCCCTCCGTGGGTCGCCTGCCGACGCTACTGGCGGTCCATGCGCAGCACGCGCCGCGAAAGCCGCCAGCCCTCCGGCGTGCGCCGCCATTCGTCCGTGTAGACGCCCGAGATCTGCGGGACCGCAGTGGATCTGCCGCCGGCGACGCGCGTCTCGAAGAGCATCGCGCGGGTCTGCGCGGTGTCGCCTTCGAGGGCATCGAAGACCACCCCTCCGGCCGCGTGCCGCGTGCGCTCCAGCGGATCGGGGGCGCGCATGCCCTCGAGCTCCTCGCTGTGCATGCCCTTCGCCCAGCGTTCGATGGCGTCGCGGCCCTCCTCGCGGAAGGCGGGCGCCTCGCGCCCGCGGGTGTAGACCTCGAACTCGGCGTCCTCGGTGAAGCAGGCGGCGTAGGCGTGCGCGTTCTTCTCGTCCCACGCGTAGGCGTAGCGCGCGACCATCTCCATGATCTCCAGGCGGTCATCCGCGCTCATCACGCACCCCCTCGCGACCTGCGTCGCGGCGAGGATACCGCGCCGGGGCGGGAACAGGATCGAATCGCCGCTGCGCCCGCCGCTCTGGCCGATGGTAGGATCGGAAGGACACGCCCGCCTCGGCGGGCGTTGCGCGGTCAGGCCACGTAGCCAAGTGGTAAGGCAGGGGTCTGCAAAACCCTTATCGTCGGTTCGATTCCGACCGTGGCCTCCAGCACTCCTAGCGCGCCGGCGGCTCCACGCCGAGTTGCTCCCACAGCGCCTCGCGGTCGAAGAAGAACCAGCCCTCGGCGATGCGCCCGGCCTCGATGCGCACGATCGCCATCCCCATCACCTCGACCCGTTTGCCGGTCGCCTCGACGCCGCGGAACGGCCCCAGGTGCGTGCCGCGCAGCGTCAGCCTGAGGCCGACGCGATCGCCCTCCGCCACGAGGTCGTCGGGCGCCTCGACGAGGTCGGGGAAGGCGCGGCGCACGTTCGTCACGAGCTGGCGCACGCCGTTCGGTCCCGGCGTCTGGCCGGGATGCGCGTGCCGGTTCACGTACCCGGGCGCGAAGATCTCATCGACGAGATCGACGTTGCCCTCGTTCATCACCTCTTCGAAGAAGCGCCGTACCAGCGCCTTGTTCGCCTCTGTGTCGCTCATCGGCGGTCACCTTCCCGCGGGCAGCCTGGCGCACCCAATCATCAGCGAGGGGGAGCCCTCGGGTGCGAGGCCTACAGCCTCCTGGCGCCGGGCAGGGCGGAGATCTTGCGGTCCAGCGTCAGCACATCCAGGCCGACGCTCGCATAGTCGTCGGCGATGAGACGGTCGAAGAGGCCGGGGCCGCCCGAAGCCTCGAGAGCGTCAAGGACGGGGCGTCCACGCTGAGGAGACACGAGTCCGCTTTGCAGGGTGGCGAGCAGCGCTGCGCGCACGTCATCGCCCGACAGTCCGTAGTGGTGCTGAGTGGTGACGTACGCCTCCCCCACGACCTGGTTGGAGGCGAAGATCTCCGCACCATCCTCTTCGATCATTGCTCTCAGTTGCTCGACGCAGTGAGCGAACGCGTCGGCAGGCTCGCCCGTGATCAACCGCACCAGGACCGAAGTATCAATCCCGTAGCGACGGGTCATAGGGCTGATTCCGAACCTGATCGAGATCGAACGGCTCGTGGTCGGGGTCTATCAGGTCTCGGAGTGTCCCGAGCCGTGACAGGTCGACCCTCCGGGGGTGGATCGAAAATCCGTCCGGGCCTTCCCTGAGTTCCAGGCGGTCACCCGGCTTGACGCCTAACGCATCGAGCACTCGGGCGGGGAAGGTGACCTGCCGCTTCGACGTCACTCGCACCAACATGGTCTCCTCATTTCCTTACTATGACATTAGCTGAGTAAGGTTATCGGGTCAAGCGATAGAGCGCCCGCCCTACACCGGCATCGGGCGCAGCGAGGGCGAGACGGCGAGCGGCGCGCCCGTGACCGCCTGGATCTCCTCGACGCTGTAGCCCGGCGCGTGCTCCAGCAGCTCGAAACCGCGCTCGCTGACCTCGATGACGGCGAGGTCCGTCACCACCAGCGAGGCGGGCCGGCCGCCCGTGACCGGGAGCGTGCAGCCCTCGACGAGCCGCGGCGCGCCCTCGGAGGTGGTGTGGAACATCGTCAGCCAGACGCGCTTCGCGCCCTGCGTCAGGTCCATCGCGCCGCCGATGCCGCCGAGGTCGCTGCGGCCGTCGGCGTGCGGCGTCCAGTTCGCGAACGAGCCGTCCGTGGCGACCTCGTAGGCGCCGAGCACCGAGCAATCGACGCGGCCGCTGCGGATCAGGCCGAAGGCGTCGGCGTGGTGCACGATCGCCGCGCCGGGCGGCAGCACGACGTACTGCATCCCCGGCGTCACGACGTCGAGATCCTCGTGCCCTTCGGGGGTGTGCCAGCCGTAGCCGATCAGCCCGTTCTCCGAGGACAGCACGATTCCCGCGTCCGGGTCCACGAAGTCGCAGGCGAGCACGGGTATGCCGACGCCGAGGTTCACGATCCAGTCGTGCTCGAGGCGTCCGGCGAGGACGGCGGCGATCTGCTCGCGGTTGAGCGGCTGCTTCGCCTCGCCGCTCACGAGGCGCCTCCCGCGCCATCGCCCGCGCCGAGGTCCAGCTCGCGTCCGCTGCGCCGCGTGCGTCGCGGCGAGGCGATGCGGCCCTCGGGGATGTGCACGAGCCGCGTGACGTAGACGCCGGGCGTGTGCACCTGGTCCGGGTCGATCGCGCCGAGGGGCAGGATCGGCTCGTCCACCTCGGCGATGGTGCAGCGCCCGGCGGTGGCCATGATCGGGTTGAAGTTGCGTGCGGCGCGGCGGAAGACGAGGTTCCCCGCTTCGTCGGCCTGGTGCGCGCGCACGAAAGCGTAGTCCGCGGTGATGCCGTGTTCGAGGACGTAGCTGCGCCCGTCGAAGGTCCGCAGCTCGCGGCCCTCGGCGTAGACGCTGCCGACGCCGGCCGGGGTGTAGAAGGCGGGGATGCCCGCGCCGCCCGCGCGGATGCGCTCGGCGACCGTCCCCTGCGGGACCAGCTCCGCCTCCGCGCCGCCCTCGCGGAAGACTCGCTCCGCCTCGTTCGGCTGCGAGGGGTGCGGGGCGGCGGTGAAGGAGGCGATCACCTTGCGCACGCGCCCCGCCAGCACGAGGTCGGCGATCGTCACGCGGCCGTCCTCGTCGAGCAGCGGGCGATTCACCGTCGTCGAGATCATGACGAGGTCCGTCGCACCCTGCTCCCAGAGCGCCTGCATCAGGTTCCAGGGCGCGCCCGCGTGGAAGCCGGCGACGAGGATCGAGGCGCCGTCCGGGATGTCGGCGACGGCGTCCGTGGCCGAGTCGTAGCGCGCGGGTCGCGGCACTGGTTCGCTAGCCGATCTCCGCGGCGGCAGCCTCGAGGATTTCCCCGCTGCCTACGAGTTGCGTGAACGACGACGGCGTGACGCTCTCGCCGAGGGTGGCGGCCGCCTCGATTACCTGCGCCTGGCCGGAGGCCGTGACGACGCCCGCGGTGAGATCGCGGAACTTCGCCTGGAGTTCGAGCAAGGTCAGCGGGTTCTCGGGATCACCCTTCGGGTAGTCGACGCGGCGCGAGACGCTGCCGCCGTCGCGCAGCTCGATCACGACCTCGGCCGGCCAGCGCTCCGGGAACACTGCATCGAGGTCGTCCGAGCGGTAGCACTCGACGCGGTCCATCAGCGCCGCGACCTCGGCCGAGGCGATCACGGCGGGCTCGTACTGGCGCGTCCCCGCCGAGCGGTGCAGCACCGCGACCGCGGCGCCGTACGGCATCGAGAACTGCGCATCGACGACGGAGACCGGGCGGCGCTTGTCCTCCTCGGGGGCGGCGATGATGTTCCAGCCCGCCTCGAGCACGCCGACGCGGATGCGCGCGATCTGTTCGGGCGCGATGTCGTGTTCCGCGACCAGGCCAAGCACGGCGTCGATCGGCGCCTGCTTGTAGCGGCAGCAGGCGTGCGCCTTGATGCTCGTGCGGTGAATCGCCAGCGGCGCGACGCCGAGGCCGGCGGTCAGCCGCTGCTCCGCCTCGGCGTCCGAGGGCGTGTCGCTGTAGGAGTGCAGGTAGCCGTCCGGGCCGCAGATCGGGTCGCGTGGGCCCTCGAAGCCGGCGGAGGCCAGCCGCGCGGCGATCAGCCCGCCGTGCGCGGCCCAACCGGGGTGCAGCCGCTTCGTCCAGGCGCCGTCGACGAGGAAGGCCATCGAGCCGGCCGCGAGGCTGAGTGAGATGCCGAGCGCCGAGCGCATCGAGTCGGCATCGAGACCAAGCAGCCGCGAGGCCGCGGCCGCAGCCCCGAAGACGCCGGTGGTGCCGGTCGGGTGGAAACCGCGGTCGTACTGGCCCTGCACGGTGGCGGCCATGCCGATGCGGGCCATCACCTCGTAGCCCACGACGCTGGCGGCGACCGCCTCCTCGAAGCTCGCGCCCTCCGCCGTGGCGAGCGCCAGCACGGCGGGGAAGACCGCCGAGCCGGGATGCGAGGACGAGGCCTGATGCGTGTCGTCGCTTTCGAGGGCGTGCGCGCTGACGCCGGCGACGAACGCGGCGTACTCCTCGAGCAGCG
This sequence comes from Dehalococcoidia bacterium, assembly GCA_965261685.1. GTDB lineage: Bacteria > Chloroflexota > Dehalococcoidia > UBA2979 > UBA2979 > VXMT01. Next base: position 572,802 of record CBDHDI010000027.1, on the reverse strand, counting down.
AGTGGCCGCCCGGCGTGGGGATGCCGCCCTCGCGGCCGGCGGCGTAGCGCCGCACGAGGCGCGTCGACTCGGCGGCGAGGCCGCCGAGCGCGTTCGCGGCGTGGTCCAGCAGCAGGTAGCGAACCTGCGCCGCCGCCTCGCCGGCCTCGTCCGCGCGGTAGGTCGCCGCCCAGTCGAGCAGACCGTCAATCCCGGGGGCGACGGCGGGTGACTCTACGGAACGAGGCGCGGTCGTGGTCATCGGCGTCTCCGGCTCATCCTCGGCGACGGGGCCGTCTCACGGCCCATGCTCGGCAGCGCGCCGAGCGGCTGTCAACCCTCGGGGCGAGCGTTCGAGGATGCGACGGAGGCGCTCCCCCGCCGCGGAGCGCCTCCTCGTAGAGCGCCCGTACGTGTGCGAGCGCGGATCCCAGTGTACGCAAATCGGCCCGGCTTCGCGCAGCCCGGCCGCGAGGGCCCTCGATCGCTATTCCGCGGGCGGCACGTCGAGGCGCGCGACGATGCCCTCGAGGTCCGGGGACGGCGCCGGGTAGCGTTGCAGCACGCGCGGGTCGTGGCCGGGCACGAGGTGCGCGGGCGAGTCGCCCAGCTCGTGCATCCGGTCGTACCCGCGCACGAGCGCGCCGACGTCGAAGACGATCGCGAACAGTGCCCCGTCATCGAGCTGGTCGTAGTAGTGCGCGGCATCCGAGGCGAGCACGACCCAGCCGCGCGCGGTGCGCACGCGCACCACCTGGTTGCCGCCCGTATGGCCGCCGAGCCGGTGGATGCTCAGGCCATCGGCGAGCTCCACGTCGCCGTCGTGCAGCACGGTCCGCCCGCTGAACACGTCGCGCACGAGGCCGGTGACCTCCTCGACGTTGAAGGAGTGCCCGATGTAGTCGTTCTGCATGTAGCGCCCGCTCGCGAACTGCAGCTCGCTCTCCTGGATGTGCAGGCGCGCGTTCGGGAAGTCGTCGACGGTGCCGATGTGGTCGTAGTGGCAGTGCGTGAGCACGACGTCCTCGACGGTCGCGGCGTCCACGCCGACGAGCGCGAGCGCCTCCGCCGGGCTGCGCAGGCTGGTGCGCCCACGGCGCTCGGCCTCCTCGGCGGTGAACCCGGTGTCGATGACGAAGGTGCGCTCGGGGCTGATGGCGGCCCAGACGAAGTAGTCCATCCCGACCTGCTCGCTGCGATCGCCACCGCCGGTGGGGAACAGATCGCCGCGCCGCACCGGGCGCCACGCGTACTTCGCCGCGTACAGCTCGTACACGGTGGAATCAGAGCCATCGGCCATGGTGCCCTCCCCTTCTCGAGTCAGACTGTCCCGCTCAGAACCAGCGCGCCTTGTCGACGATGTTCTGCAGCGGCTCGCCGGCCTCGAAGCGGCGGCAGTTCTCGAGGAAGACCTCGAAGCGGCGCTCCTCGACGTAGGGGCCGTGGGCCGCGACGTGCGGCGTCAGCAGCACGTTCGGCGCGCTCCACAGCGGATGCTCCGGCGGCAGCGGCTCGATCTCGTACACATCGAGGGCGGCCCCGCCGATCCGGCCCTCGCGCAGCGCCGCGTTGAGATCGTCGAGCCGTACCGTCGGGCCGCGGCCGATGTTGACGAGGTAGGCCGTGTCCTTCATCGCCTCGAAGCGCGCCGCGTTCATCATCCCCTCAGTCTCCGGCGTGTGCGGGACCGTGAGGATCACGAAGTCGGCGTCCGGCAGCAGCCGGTCCAGCGCCTCCGGCGGGTGCAGCTCGGCCAACCCCTCGCTGAGTTCGCTACGCCGGGCGTCGATGCCCACGACGGTCATCCCGAAGCCCGCGAGGACGCGCGCCGTTTCCGCGCCGATCTCGCCGACGCCGATCAGCAGCGCGGTCGACGCCGGGAGGTAGGTGACGCCGCGGCGCGAGAGATCCGGCTCCCACCTGCTCTCGGCCATTCGAGGAATGTAGCGGTGCAGCTGCCGCGCGAAGGCGAGCACGAAGGCTGTGATGTGGACGCTGATGTGATCGCTGTAGACGCCTCGAGGGTTCGTAACGGTAGCCGGGTGCCCAATCAGCGCGTCGTGGTACCAGCCCGCGGGCGGGGCGACCATCGACGAGTGAATCCAGCGCACGCGCGTTGCCGCCGCAAGCGCCTCGTCCGAGATGCGACTCTCCGCGAAGATCGCGTCCGCCTCCCCGATCACGTCGAGCGCGGACTCGCTGTTCTCGGGCGTGAGCGTGCGGACGCCGGGCAGCGCCTCGGCGACGCGGCGCGCCCAGTCTGCCTGACTGCCGCGCAGCGGAGGCCAGAAGAGGATGCTGACGCTCACGAGCCGGCTCCCGCGATGCGCGCGAGGAAGCCCTCGATCACCGCGTTCACGCCCTCGGGTTGCTCGATGTTCACGCCGTGGCCTGCGCCGGGGAAGATGTGGCGCTCGCTGCCCTCGATCTTGTTCGCCAGGTACTCGATGCCGTTGCGGAACGGCGTGTCGTTCTCCCCGACGAGCAGCAGCACCGGGAGGTTGATCGAGGCGATGCCGTCGATCACCAGCGAGTCGTGTTGCGTCAGCATCCCGCGCGCCGCGCGCGCGAGGCCCTCGGCGGAACTGTGCTCGCTCATGTCGACCTCGGAGCCGCCGTCGTGGGTGCTCAGGCCGATCGTCTCCAGCCGCTCGGCGCGCGCGATCCGGTCCTCGTTCCAGGCCTGGCGGGGGACCGGGTTGCGGTAGCCGGGGCCCGTGCCCTGCAGGATCAGCGCGCCCGTGCGCTCCGGGTGCGTCACCTGGAAGGCGAGCGACATGTAGCCGCCGAGCGAGTGACCGGCGATCACGGCCTGCTCGATGCCGAGCTCATCGAGCATCGCGCGCATGTCCTCGACGGTCAGTTCGCGGCTGTAGCGGGCGTCGTCGGGCGGGCTGCCGCTCTGGCCGTGGCCGCGCATGTCCCAGCTGATCAGCCGGTAGCGATCGGCGAAGGCCTCGACCTGCGGCCGCCACATCAGGCAGGTCGCCGCGTAGCCGTGGGTGAGCAGGACGGGCAGTGTGTCCGCGTCCTTCGGCCCGTGGTCCTCGTAGTAGATCGCGACTCCGTCGCGGTCGAGCGTGGGCATCGCTGTCACCTCCGCGCGTCGGCATGAGCGGCAGGCGGCGCGCCTGCCGCGGGCGGGCAGCTTATCATCGCCTGCGACGCCGTCCCGAGCCGGGACGACAGCGGCGACAACAGTGGCGACGGGACTGGCGCGAACGGAGCGAGGCGATGACGGCTGGCGGTCCCCTCGCGGGAATCCGGGTGCTGGAGTTCTCCCAGCTCGTGGCCGGGCCCTTCTCCGGCTGCGTGCTCTCCGACCTCGGCGCGGAGGTGATCAAGGTCGAGCGGCCGCCCGGCGGCGACCCGCACCGCAACTTCGGCGCGGTGATCCCCTTCGAGGGGAAGCGCTTCCAGGCCGTCAATCGCGGCAAGCGCAGCATCCTCGTCGACCTCCAGACCGAGGCAGGGCGCGAGCTGATCCACCGCATCCTGCCCGCGTTCGACGTGCTCACGATCAACTTCAGGCAGCGCGTCCTCGAACGGCTCGATATCGACTACGAGACGCTTTCGTCGCTGCATCCGGGGCTCGTCTACTGCCGCATCTCCGCCTTCGGATCGCGCGGTCCGCTCGCCGATCGCGCGGGCACCGACGCGACGATGTCCGCCTACTCCGGCCTCACCGTCGGCGACGGCAAGGTCGACGAGGCCGGTGGACCCGAGCACATCTCGTCCGGACCGGTCTCCGACTACACCTCCGGCCTGGCGGCGGTAATCGGCATCTGCTCGGCGCTGTACCGGCGCGGCATCACGGGTCGCGGCCAGCTGGTGGAGACCTCGCTGCTGCGCGCGGCGATGGCGATCCAGGACAGCTACATCATGCGCGAGCCCCTCAGCGACGCCTCGACGATCGCGCCGATGATGGCGAAGATCGAGGAGCTGCGCGCCGCCGGGGCGTCCTACCGCGAGCTGCTCGACGCGCGCCACGCGCTGCGCGCCCGGCGCTGGGCGTTCCGCATCTACTACGGCGGTTTCGAGGCCAGCGACGGCGTGATGGCGGTCGGCGCGCTCACGCCGCAGACGCGCGCGGGCGCCCGGCGCGTGCTCGGCATCGAGGACGACGCGAGCGACACGCCGGGCTTCGACAGCGGCGATCCGGCGAACATCGCGCACGCCACGGTGCTGCTCGAGCGCATCCGCGCGCTGATCCGCACTCGCCCCGTGGCCGAGTGGATCGAGGCCTTCGAGGCAGAAGGGGTGCCCGTCGCCCCGGTGCACTTTCCCGAGGACCTCGCCGACGACCCGCAAGTCAACGCCGCCAGCATCATGACCGACCTCGAACATCCGCTGACCGGCCCACAGCGCGTGGTCGGACCGATCGTCGAGCTCTCGGAAACACCGACGGCCGTGCGCGGCCCCGCTCCCATGCTCGGCGCGGACACCGAGGCGGTGCTGCGCGAGGCCGGCTGCTCCGACGCCGACCTCGACGCCTACCGCGCAGCGGGGGCGATCCCATAGCATCGTCGCGATGACTGACGACGAAAGGGCGCCCATGCTTCCGCTCGACGGCTTCCGCGCCTGGCTGATCGCCGATACGCCCGCCGCCGGCTTCGCCGGCCGGCTGCTGCTCGAGCTCGGCGCGAGCGTCGAGCTGCTCGAGCCGCCGGGAGGCAGTCCGCTGCGCGCGTGCCCGCCCTTCCTCGGCGGCGGCGCTAGCGGCGAGAGCGCGCTCTTCCGCTACCTGGCCGAGGGCATGAGCACGCGCGAGCTCCCCGCGCGTCCGACGCCCGACGACCTCGCCGCGGTCGAGATCATCGTCCACGAGCGCGCCTCGCTGCCCTTCGGCTGGAACCCGATCGTCGAGGCTGCCCCGCTGCCCGAGCGCGGGCGCGTCGTGGTCGCCTGCACGCCGTACGGGGGCAGCGGGCCGAAGAGCGACTGGCAAGGCACGGAGCTGACGCTGTTCCAGGGCGGCGGCGAGGGCTTCCTCCAGCCGTCCGGCCTCGGTTACGAGGAGTTCCCGGATCGCCCACCGATCGGCGTCGGCCGTTATGTAGGGAGTTACCAGGCGGGCACGAACGCCGCCTTCGCCGCGCTGGCCGGCCTGCGCTCCTCGCGTGTGTCCGGCCGCACCGAGCGCGTCGACCTCTCGGTGCAGGACTCGCAGCTCTCGCTCAACTACCTCTCGGTCAGCCGCTACGTCGACGGCCACTTCGAGCGCCGCTCGAACCGCAGTTTCAGCTACGGCGGCATCGTCCGCTGCGCCGACGGCTTCGTCGAGATCGTGCCGCTCGAGCAGCACCACTGGGTCGCGCTGCGCGAGTTGATGGGCGACCCGGAGTGGGCGCAGGCGCCGGAGCTCGATGACACCGTCGAGCGCGGGCGGCGCGGCCCCTTCATCAACGAGCACCTCCGCGCCTGGGCCGCCGAGCGCACCATCGAGGAGGTCGTCGCGCGCGCGGCCGAGACCGGCCTGCCCTGCGGCCCGTACCTCGCCCCGAAGCAGTTGCCCGAGGACCAGCAGTTCCGGGCACGCGGCTTCTTCCGCGAAGGCGCTGGCGGCCAGCTCGCACCCGGCGCCGCCTGGCAGCTCGCGAGCGCGAACGCGGAGGCGGGCACACCCGCGCCCACTCCGGCCGTCGCCCGAGGCGCGAAGCCGCTCGAGGGCGTCCGCGTCGCCGACTTCACGAACATGGCGGCCGGACCCTACGCCACGCTGATGCTCGGTCTGCTCGGGGCGGACGTGATCCGCATCGAGTCGCAGGCCCGGCTCGACATCGGACGGCGTCCGCACCCGCTCTACGGGCGCTTCGACGTCCCGAACTTCGACCACCTCTCGGGCCACAAGCGCTCGATCACGCTCAACCTCAAGGACGAGCGCGCCGTGCAACTCGCGCGCGAGCTGGTCGCCACCAGCGACGTGGCGATCGAGAACTTCCGGCCCGGCGTGATGGGACGGCTCGGCCTCGGCTGGGAGCAGCTGCGCGAGGTGAACCCGCGCCTCGTGATGGTCTCGCTCTCCGCCTACGGGCAGCACGGCCCGGACAGCCACCGCCCCGGCTACGCGCCGATCTTCGCCGCCGAGGGCGGCCTCGGCTACATGACCGGCTACCCCGACGGCGCGCCGGGCGAGATCCGCAACCAGATGGACCACGAGGCCGGCCTGATCGCCGCGCTGCTCTCCCTCGCCATGCTCGAACAGCGCGAGCGCAGCGGCGCGGGCGCCTTCGCCGACCTCGCAGCGCGCGAGGTGGCCGCCATGCTCGTCGGCGAGTCGATCGTGCAGACGCTCGCCGACGGCGATGCGCCACGCCTTGGCTCCGGCCACGAGCAGTGGGCGCCGCACGCGATCTACCCCGCGCGTGGCGAGGACACCTGGATCGCCCTCGCGATCCGCTCGGACGAGGAGTGGCTGCGCTTCGTCGAGCTGAGCGGCCACCAGTCGCTCGACCGCCCGCAGTACATCGCCGCGGCGGGTCGTCGCGCCAACCGCGCGGCGATCGACCTCACGCTGCGCCATTGGACGGCCAACCAGGACGCGCACGAGCTCGCCGCGCGGCTCCAGGCCGCGGGCATCTGCGCCGAGGTCTCGATGACCGGCGAGCAGCTCGTCGCCGACGCGCACCTGCGCGAGCGCGGCGCGATCGTCGACCTCCAGCACCCGCGCTATGGCGAGCGCGTCACCGTCGGCGCGCCCTGGCGCTTCGAGACCGCCTCGGAGGTGCGCTACGACACGTGGTCGCCGGACCTCGGCGAGCACAACGAGGAGGTGATCTGCGGCATCCTCGGCCACAGCCGCGAGGACCTCGAGCGCTGGATCGCCGAGCAGGCCGTCTACTGATGGCCGACCTGCCGACGCTCGACCTGCCGATTGACGGCCTGCGCGTCGTCGAGCTGAGCGAGCGCGGCGCCGCCGCCTACGCCGGCAAGCTGCTGCGCCGCCTCGGTGCGGACCTCGTGAAGATCGAGCCGCGCGAGGGCGACCCGCTGCGCCGCAACGGCTCGCGTCGCCACGAGGCGGACGGCCGCACCACCACCGCCGCCTTCGACTTCTTCAACGAGGGCAAGACCAACGAAGTCGTCGACGACCCCGCGCGGCTGCGCGAGCTGGTCGCCGGGGCCGACGCCTTCATCCTCGACCTCGAACCGCGCCGCTACGAGGCGTGGGGCCTCGCTGCGGATGGTCTGGCCGGCCTCGGCTGCGGCGTCGTCTGCGCGATCACACCGTTCGGGCTGAGCGGCCCCTACCGCGACTACCGCGGGCCGGAGTTGGTCACCTCGGCCTTCGGGGGATCGAGCGTCGGCATCGGCGCGCCCGGGCGGCCGCCGCTGCGCATGCCGCTCACCCAGACCGCGATCCAGGCCGGCCTCGTCGCCGCGATCGCCGCACTGGGCTCCTCGTACGAGGGCGCCGCCTACGAGGGCGACGACCGTGCGGACGGCGAGGGCGCGCGCGTCGTCGACATCGCCGAGAGCGATGTCTGGGCGACGGTGCACACGGGCACGACGGTGGTGAGCTACCTCTTCTCGAACCGCCTGCGCAGCCGCCAGGGCCGCCGCGTGCTCGGCCAGCCCTACCCGCACCAGCTCTTCCGCTGCTCCGACGGCTGGATCGCGATCCAGGCCTCCGAGCGCCACCAGCACGAGCTGTTCATCGAGATGGTCGGCTCGCCCGAGTGGGCCGCCGAGCGGCGCTTCGGCAGCCGCCTCGACATGAACGACCGCCACGCCGACGAGGTCGACGCGCAGCTCGCCCCCTGGTTCGAGGCGCGCACCCGCCAGCAGGTCTTCGAGGAGTGCCGCGCCCGCAACATCCCCGCCGCCCCCGTCCGCACCGTCGCGGATGTCCGCGCCGACGCGGACCTGCAGGCCACGGACGCCTTCGAGAGCTTCGAGGGCGCCTCGGGCGTCGAGCTGACGCTGCCCGCGCCGCCCTACCGTTTTGCCGAGGCCGACCTCGCGCCGCCGGGCCCCGTCCCGCCCGCTCCGGAGGCACACTGATGCTGCTGCAGGGCGTGCGCGTGCTCGACTTCGGCTGGGTCTGGGCGGGGGCCGTCCCCGGCCAGATGCTCGCCTTCCTCGGCGCCGAGGTGATCAAGGTGGAGACCCGCAAGCGCCTTGATTACATGCGCCAGGGTCGTGCGATCGTGAAGGACGCGCCGGACACCGAGCAGCAGCCGATGTTCCACAACATCAACCGCGGCAAGCTCAGCCTCAGCATCGACTTCACCACCGACGCGGGCCGCGACCTGCTGCTCGATCTCGCCGCGCACTGCGACATCTCGATCGAGAACTTCGCGCCGGGCGTGCTCGATCGCTACGGCCTCGGCTACGAGGCGCTGCGCGAGCGCCGGCCGGACCTCGTGATGCTCTCGATGTCCGGCGGCGGCCAGCAGGGCCCGCTGCGCGAGCTGCGCAGCTACGCCTCGACGATCGCCGCCTTCAGCGGGCTCGACTCGCTCTGCGGCTATCCCGGCGAGGAGCCGCTGGGCGTGCAGCAGTCCTACCCGGACCCGAACGCCAGCCTGCACGGCGCCGTCGCCGTCCTCGCCGCGCTGACCCGCCGCAAGCGCACGGGCCGAGGCGACCACATCGACCTCTCGCAGCTCGCGGCCGGCCTCCAGACGTCCGCCGAGGCGATGGCCTGGCTCGACCTCTTCGGCGAGGTGCCCGGCCCGCTCGGCAACCTCCCGCCCAACGACGAGCCGCTGCACGACTGCTTCCGCTGCGCCGGCGAGGACGAGTGGATCGCCGTCGCCGCCGAGAACGCAGCGCAGCTCGCGGCAGTCGCCGCGCTCACCGGCGCGCCCTCGGGCGATGCGGTGGCGGTGCGGGACGCCCTCGAACGCTGGTGCGCCGAGCGCGACCCGCGAGGCGCGATGGACGCGCTACAGGCCGCGGGCGTGCCCGCGGGCGCCGTCACCACCGCGAAGGACCGCTTCGAAGACCCGCACTACCGCGCGCGCGGCACCTACGTGGAGACGGAGCACCCCGCGATCGGTTGGGAGCTGGTCTACCGCGCCCCCTGGATCTGGCCGGACGAGATCCCACTCGCGAACGACCGCGCCCCGCTGATGGGCGAGCACAACGAGTACGTCGTCTGCGAGCTGCTCGGCCGCCCCCGCGAGGACCTCGAACGCCTCACGGCGGAGCAGGTGCTGTACTGACGGGCACCCTCCGGCCCCCTCTCCCCTTGCGGGAGAGGGCGGGGGTGAGGGGTGCCGCGCCTCAGCGCGGCCATCGAGGTCAGTCCGGCTCCAACGGAAGGGCGAAGGAGTCCATGAAGCGAGTCCGGGCTCTGTTCTTCGACCTGGACGAAACTCTGCTCGCCAGGAGCCATCAAGAGGCGGTCGTAGGCACGTGCGAACAGATCGCTGCGACTCAACCGGAACTGGACGCCGCTCAGCTGATTGAGGCGAACACCAACGCATGGGACCTCTACTGGCCGGAGGTAGAGGACAAGTGGACACTCGGAGTTCTGGACGGCGCCTCTGTCAGACTCGAAGCCTGGCGGCGGACGCTCCGGGCGTACGGATCCGAGGACGAGTCGGTGGCGCAGCGTGCGGCCCGGATTCATGGGCTACTCGCGATGATGGGGCATCGTCTGTTCGACGACGCACAGGAGATTCTGGCGTCAGCGGCGAGGGCTCAGGTTCCGCTCGCGCTCATTACCAACGGAGCTTCCGATGATCAGCGTGAGAAGCTCCGCGCTCTCGGTATCGAGCACTGCTTTGCCGGCATCGTCATCTCCGGGGAAGTGGGCGTCGCCAAGCCTGATCCGGCAGCCTTTGCGATCGCTCTCGACGCGCTCGGTGTCGGACCGGAAGGCGTCTGGCACGTTGGAGACAACCCGGCGACCGACGTTGCCGGGGCCAGGGCGGCCGGGCTCACCTCGGTCTGGGTCAATCGAACCGGGCGTCTTCGTAGCGAGCGGGAGCCCTCGCCAGACATCGAGATCCGCTCGTTGTCGGAACTGACTCCCCTGTTGCCTTGACACGCATCGAGCGGCGACAGACGCTCAGCACGTCGCGCGCCGCTCGTCCGGAGTGCGCGACGACACATCCGAGCACCAACCGCGAAGGGCGGCGACGATGACCGCGACCGAATCCAACGCAGCCCCCGGCGTGCCCTCCGGCCTCGACCTCCCCGAGGGCCGCATCACCCCCGAGGCGCTCGACGACCTGCGCCGCCTCACCGGCCTCCAGATGCGCCCCGAGCGCTACATCCGCGAGGCGACGATCGACACGCTCAACAACTTCTGCAACGGCATCGGCGACCTCAATCCGCTGCACCGCGACGAGGAGTACGCGAAGTGGACCCGCTACGGCGGCCTGCTCGCGCCCGGCTGCTTCCTCTACGCGCGCACCTGGCCGGGCCGCACCCGCTTCGGCCTGCCCGGCGTGCACGGCTTCCACGCCGGCAACGACTTCCGCTTCGAGCGCGAGATCCGCATCGGCGACCGCATCGACAGCGTCGAGCGCATGCTCGGCTTCGACGAGAAGGAGAGCCGCTTCTCCGGCAAGCTCGTGATCATCCACGTCGAGACCACCTTCACCAACCAGCGAGGCGAGCTGATCGCCACCGTGCGCGGCTGGAACACCCGTCACGAGCGCGCCGCCGCCCGCGAGCGCGGCAAGGAGTCGAACGAGGAGTCCGTCACCGCCGGCGGGCGCGCCTACGACTACGCCCCCGAGGAGCTCTACGAGATCGAGCAGGCGCAGTACAGCGAGGACGAGCGCATCCGCGGCGGCGACACCCGCTACTGGGAGGACGTGAAGGTCGGCGACCAGCTCGACGCGATCGCGCGCGGGCCGCTCACCACCTCGGACGTCACGGCCTGGCTGGTCGGCACCGGCCGCGGGCGCGCGCACGGGGCGGCGCTCAAGGAAGCGCGCCGCCACCCGGGCCACTACTTCCGCAACCCCGACGCCGGTCAGGGCCTCGAGTACACCGGCATGGGCCACCAGTTGCGCGAGGTCGCCGCCCAGGTCGGCGTCCCCGGCGCGTACGACTTCGGCCCGCAGCGCATCTCCTGGGCGGGCACGCTGATCGAGAACTGGATGGGCGACGACGGCTTCCTGAAGCGCCTGCGCGGCGAGCTGCGCGGCTTCAACCTGATGGGCGACACCACCTGGCTGCGCGGCGCGGTGACCCGCACCTACATCGAGGGCGACGAAGCCCTCGTAGACATCGAGATCCGCGGCGAGAACCAGCGCGGCCGCCCCACCCTCCCCGGCCTCGCCACCGTGCGCCTGCCCTCGAAGCGCGTGCCGGAGGTGTTGTAGGGGGGAGTAGCTGAAGGGACTTGTCGCGCGTGGTTACTCCGTCGCACCGCCCGATGATGTCGCTGGACCGCATGACGAATCCGCAGGTCGCAGTACTTGCCCTCTACTCGCTGGGAGGGGCGACTGCGAGACAGCATCAAGAGGATGTCGCTGTCAAGTGCTACGAATTGGCGCCACGACGCTTCAGTTGGGAGCGACACGACTATCCCGACATCGACCGCGCGGGAGTCGCGCTGCGCGATGGCAAAAAGACCAAGAATGGTGCGCTTGTCACCGGCGACAAGCGGATCGGGTGGCTGCTGACTCCAGCGGGAATTGACTGGGCTAGAGAACGGGCGCAGTTGACCGGGGAGAGCAAGACCGACAAGACGTCGGTCCTGAGTGTCGCCGATGACCGCGAACTGAGGCGGTTGAGGCGTCACCGGCTCTTTGAACGGTGGCAGCGTGGCAGTAGCGCAGTTTCCATGTTCCAAGCCGCCGATGCCGTCGGGCTGTCAGCGGACGCGCCGACTCACTCGATCGCGCGACGCATTGCGGAGCTGGAGGGAGCTGCCCGGGCCGGAGGGCGGCAGGAACTGGAGGGGTTTCTGGGATGGTTGAAGGCCAGCCTGTCCGCGGTGAGCTGAAAGCCACCACACGTAGCTATCAGCAGGATGCTGAGAACGCAATGGGATCGGATCCTATTCGCGCCATAGTTGAACTCGTGACCAATGCTGACGACGCCTACGAAGGCGTCTCGAACGATCGCAAGGGCAAAATTCGCGTTGAGTGGGAACCCCGACGCCAGAGCCCAACGATTCTCCGCGTTCGGGACCGAGCCGGCGGTATGACTAGAGCGCAGATGATGGAGCGATTGGGGACGCTTGGCGGTCGAACAAGCGGATTCGAGGATGGCGCACAGCGCCGCGGGCTCTTTGGCCGCGGGGCGAAGGATGTAGTGCACTTTGGCCCGGTGTCTTGGGAATCGAAGCGAGACGGCGAGCACACTCGCTTCGCGATCGAGTACGACGCAGGTGCAACCAATCGGTGGCGACTCGACGAGCTACCAGCTGTCGAACTTCGCGATACGGGAACGACCGTTACGTTGGAGATTCAGCCTCGGTTCAGAATCCCGCGTGAAGCAACGTTGATGGAGAACCTCAAGCGACACTACGCCCTGAGACCGATTCTCGAGGACCGGCGCGGGCGAGAGGTCACGCTAAACGACGCGAAGGTCGTGTACGAGCCACCCCGCGGAAAACTACTCGTCGATCGTGAGAAATTGCCCATCCGCGGCTACGACGGCCTCGAGTGCACCGTGACCGTGTTCGAGTGCAGCGAGTCTCTCGACGACAGCCAGCCCTGGGAGTATTGGCGGCATTCGCTGCTCGTCAGATCCGGCCGCGCAGCATACGACGTTTTCCAGGGGGGAAAGTTCGCGCGCGGCCCGTATGCCCCCTACTTGGGAAGGCTCTTCGGAACCGTCGATGTTCCCGGGATCAATGACCTGATTCGCCAGTATGACGATTGCGTCGAGCATGGCCAGAATCCACCGGACAACAACCCCATCAGGCTAGTCCGGCGTGACCGCTACGGGCTCGTCGATCGTGGCGACCATCCCTTCATTGATGCTCTCTACGCGACAATCGAGTCCGCGCTACAGCCGCACCTCGAGCGGCTGCGCGAGGAAGCCGAGCGAGGTACCGGCATCCGACAGTCGGACAGCCTACGCCGCAGGTTCGATCGAGTGAGCAGGGTGCTGAACGAGTACCTCGAAGAGACTGATGACGATGGGGGCGGCGGCGGCGGTCGCCTGCCCGAGCCGGGCCTCACGGTAATCCCCACCTTACGCGTTGTTGCGCCAGGTGAGCCCGGACGGGTCTCCATTCGATACCGACACGGGGAAGCCTCGGATGAGCCACTGGCAGCCACGGTCCGGCTGACGGACGAAGACGGTGAACACGATCCCGTCGAGCTGCAGATGACCGCCCGGGCTGATGGTGCCTACTTCACTTGTACGCACCGCTCGCCAGGGCGAGAAGAGGGAGCGCTCACGGCACTTGAGGTGAGCGTCGATGGCGTCGCCGCCGAGGGGCTCATCGAGTGGCGTAGTCTGCCCGATCCGGAACCGGTCGAGAGTATCCAGTTCGACAGAGCGTCATACAGCGTCAGGGACGGAGCTCGCCGCGTGGGGCGGCTACTTGCCCCGTGGGACATGGTTGCCGACGGCACCGCGACCCCGCGCATCGAAATACACGGCGACCCCGGCATCCAACTAGTGGACCAAGCTCCGCTGTTCGTTTTTGGCTACGACGAAGCGCTGCGCGCCGGGGTATGCCCGGTAAGGGTCCGCGGGTCCGGTGTGGGCGCGAAGGCGCGCATCGTCGCTACGGTTGGTGGCGAGGTCGCCGAAGCCGAGGTACGAGTCACCACGGCTGCGGCTTCCGGAATTAGACCCCACATTGGAGAGTTCGATGTCCCGCAGCGCGCGTGGCTAGAAGGCAGCACGCTGAAGGTGAACGCCCTTGATCCATCGGTCAAAGCCTACCTTGGACCGAAGAAGGATAACTGGCCCGGCTCAGAGACCCCGCACTTCAACGTCCTGCTCGCCGAGATTCTGGCCTCGACCGTCGTCCGTCACAAGCTCCAAGGCAAGCACCACGAGCCCTACGACGCTGCGCTGCTCTTCGGGGCGTATCAGAGTGACCTCGAGAAACTGCTACCGCGCGTGCACGCTGCGCTCGTCCCCGCAGCCGAGCGACGCAGCGTTGAGCCGTGGCGACAAGGCTGACACGCACAAGGCCTGCCAATGCCGCCGGTGCTAGCATCCCCGCGCGACCGAGGGGGACTGCCATGCCGCGCGAGGCCAGGACGCTCGACCAGGCGAACTACGCCGAGATGCTTATCGAGAAGCGCGACGACGGGGTGGCGCTGATCACGCTCAACCGGCCGGAGCGGCACAACGCCTCGACGGCGATCATGCATGCCGAGTTCGCGCAGTTGCCGGGCGACATCCAGGCCGACCCGGATGTGAAGGCGGCCGTCATCACCGGCGCCGGGCGCTCGTTCTGCTCCGGCGCCGATGTGCAGCAGCGCCTCGGCGGCGGGGGCGAGGGGATGAGCGCGCTCGACGTGCTCGGCGAGCCGCGCGAGATCGTCGAGGGCTTCCTCAACAACGACAAGCCGGTCATCACCGCGGTCAAGGGCTACGCGCTCGGCTTCGGCTGCACCACGGCGCTGCTCGGCGACATCGTGATCGCCGGGCGCAGCGCCGTCTTCGCCGACCCTCACGTGACGGTCGGCCTCACCGCCGGCGACGGCGGCGCGCTGCTCTGGCCGCTGCTCGCCGGGCCGCAGAACGCCAAGTACTACCTGATGACCGGCGAACGCCTCGACGCCGAGACGGCCGAGCGGATCGGCCTCGTCTTCAAGGTCGTCGACGACGACGATCTGCTCGATGAGGCGCTCGCGATCGCCTCGAAGCTGGCGGCGGGAGCGCCCTACGCCGTGCGCTCAACGAAGCGCTCGATCAACCGCGTGCTGCTCGCGATGGCGAACGACGTGATGCACTACTCGCTGGCCGCCGAGGGCATGTCGATGATGACCGCCGACCACCAGGAGGCCGTAGCCGCCTTCATGGAGAAGCGCCCGCCCCGCTTCACCAACAGCTGACGCCGGCTACCCCCGCGAGTGTGCCGTCACCGCGTCGAGGCGTTCGGCGAGGCGGTCCTCGGCGGTCTCGAGGTCGTACTGGCTCTGCAGGCCCATCCAGAACGCGGCCGAGTTCCCGAAGAAGCGCGAGAGCAGCAGCGCCGTCTCCGCCGTGATCGAACGCTGCCCGTGGACGATGGAGTGAATGCGCCGCGCATCCACGCCGCTGGCCTTGGCCAGCCGGTACTGCGTGATCTGCATCGGGCGCAGGAACTCCTCGTTGAGAACCTCTCCCGGGTGCACGGGGGGCAGCTGCCGCGGGCTGCGTGCCGCTCCCTTTGCCATGGCTACGTCTCCTCTACCGCACTCGATCGTAGTCTGCTCCGACCGTCTGCGCCTCCGCCCCCGCCCGCGGTGTAGCATCCGCGCGAACGGCGAGGGGAGGGCGATATGGCCGGCGAGACGATCGAGGTGCTCAATCCGCGCGGGCGGCTGCACCAGACCGTGATCCCCCTCGCGCCTAGGCCCGCCAGGCTCGACGGGCTGCGGCCCGGCATCCTCGAGAACCGCAAGGCGAACGCCAAACTGCTGCTCGAACGGCTCGTCGAGGGCCTCCGCGAGCGGCACGAGCTCGGCCCCACGGCGCTGCGCTCCAAGAACGCCTCGGCGCCCGCGCCCGGCTCGGTGATCGACGCATTCGCGAGCGAGGCCGATTTCGTGCTCGTCGGGAGTTGCGACTGAGGCAGCTGCACGACGTGGAGTGTCCACGCCTCGATCGCCCTCGAAGCCCGCGGAGTCCCGACCGTCACGATCGGCACCGACGCCTTCACCGGCCTGATTGAGTACGAGGCCGAACGGCGCGGCCTGCCCTCGCTACCTTATGTCACCGTGCCGCACCCGCTCGGCGGCATCCCGCCCTCGGCCGTCGACGGCCTCGCCACGCCCGCGATGCCCGAGGTCGAGCGCCTGCTGACGGCGACCACCGGCGATGGCGCGGCCAACGAGGGCGCGGCGCCCGCCGCCCTGCCCGCCCGCGGCGAGCCCGCCGAGCGGCTCGCGCTGCCCTCGGATCCGCGCGCGCTGCACGAGGCGGTGATCGCGCGAGGCTGGTCCGACGGGCTGCCGATCATCCCGCCCACGCCGGCGCTGGTGGAGGCGCTGATCGAGTGCGGCGACCGGAACGCCCTCGACGTGCTCGGCGTGCTGCCGCCCGGTCACGGGCTCGTGACCGTCGAGGGCGTGGCCGCCAACGCGGCGATGGCCGGCTGCGAGCCGCGCGTCTTCCCCGTCGTGCTGGCAGCCGTGCAGGCGATCCTCGAGGAGGCGCACAACGTCGCCGGGCTGAACGCGACGACGCACCCGGTGGCCGAGACGATCGTCGTGAGCGGACCGATCGCGAGCGAGCTGGGCATCCACTCGGGCAGCGGCTGCTTCGGGCCGGCCTTCCCCGCGAACGCCTCGATCGGCCGCGCGATCCGGCTCGTGCTGCTCAACATCGGCGGCGCGCAGCCGGGGCGCGGCGACAGCGCGACGCAGGGCACGCCGGCCAAGTTCGCCTCCTGCTTCGCCGAGAACGCCGAGGCGAACCCGTGGGCGCCGTTCCATGTCGCGCGCGGCCTCGAGGCCGACGCGAGCGCGGTCACGGTCTTCGGCAGCGAGGGCCCACACAACATCCGCGACGGCGACAGCAACACCGGCGAGGGCCTGCTGCGCACGATCGCCGGGGCGATGAGCCAGCCCGGGAGCAACAACATCCTCAACCGCGGCCAGCCGCTGCTCGCGCTCTGCCCGGAGCACGCGGCGCTCCTCGCAGGCGACGGCTGGACGCGCGAGCGCATCCAGGCGTGGCTGTTCGAGCACGCGCGCTACCCAGCCGGACGGCTTTCGCCGGAGATGCGCCGCGCGATCGCCGTGCGCAGGGTGCCCGAGGGCGACGTGCCCGAGGCCGCGCAGGAGCGCTACGACGATGACGTGATGCTGCCGATCGCCGAGGCGCCCGAGGGCATCCATATCGTGGTCGCCGGCGGCGCTGGGAAGCACTCGGCCTGGTTCCCCTCCTGGGGCCGCCTCAGCCGACCCGTCACCGTGCCGATCGCGGCGCGGCGCTGACGGCGGGCGCCTGGAGGAGTCTGTGGAGTACCGCAAGCTCGGCGGCTCCGGCCTCAAGGTCTCGATCGTCGGGCTGGGCTGCAACGACTTCGGCGGGCGCTGGGACCTCGCACACTCGCGCGAGGTGATCGCGCACGCGCTCGACGCCGGCGTGAACCTGTTCGACACCTCGGACGTCTATCCCTCCCCCGCGGGCGGCGAGGGGCCGCCCGGTCGCTCCGAGGAGTACGTCGGCGAGGCGCTGCGCGGCCGCCGCCACGAGGCGATCATCGCCACCAAGTTCTCGCGCCCCACCGGCGAGGGCGCGGCCCTCTATCGCGCGAGCGTCCTTGAGCGCGCGGGCCACGCCGCCGAGGGCGCACCCGCAGCCACCGCCGCCCCTCGGCAGTTGCGCCAGGGCGCCTCGCGGCGGCACATCATCCACGCCCTCGAGGGCTCGCTGCGGCGGCTCGGCACGGACTACATCGACCTCTACCAACTGCACGGGCCGGATCCGACGACGCCGCTCGACGAGACGCTGCGCGCCCTCGACGACCTCGTGCGCGACGGCAAGGTGCGCTACGTCGGCTGCTCGAACTTCGAGGGCTGGCGCGTCGCCGAGGCCGCCGGCATTGTCGACGCGGCGAACCTCACGCCGTTCATCTCGACGCAGGCCGAGTACCACATGCTCGACCGGCGCATCGAGGCGGACCTCGTGCCCGCCTGCCTCGCGACGGACGTGAGCGTACTGCCCTACTTCCCGCTCGCGAGCGGCTTCCTGACCGGCAAGTACCGCCGCGGCGAGGCCGCGCCCGAGGGCACGCGCTTCGAGATGTCGCCGCACCTGCCGAGCCGCTTCGTCACCGACGCCGCCTGGGACCGGCTCGAACGCCTCGATGCGTTCGCGAGCGCGCGCGACCACACGCTGGTCGATCTGGCGATCGGCTGGCTCGCCTCGCAGCCGCACATCGGCAGCATTATCGCGGGCGCGAGCCGGGGCGAGCAGATCGAGCAGAACGTCGCCGCCTCGGACTGGCGCCTCGACGCCGCCGAGCTCGCGGAGATCGACGAGATCACGCTGCGCTGAGGCTGCTACGAGGGCAGCGTCTGCGCGTTCGGGGTCATGAAGTCGGCGTGGGGGCCGGGCCGCATGCCGGCCTCGTGCAGCGCGGCTCGCAGCTGCTCGAAGCCCTCCTCGCCCGACACGTCGAGGTGAAACGTGATCAGCACCAGGCCGATTGGCAGGTTGTCGCCGGTCAGCTTGTGATCCACCTGGATCACGTTGGCGCCCGCTCCCGCGATGACGGCGCTGATGCGCGCGAGCTCGCCCGGCGCGTGGGCGGCGGCGAAGGTCAGCAGCCGACGCCGGCCCGCGCCCGTCAGGCCCCGCTCGACGATGCGGCCGAGCAGGTTGATGTCGACGTTGCCGCCCGACAGCACCACCGCGACCGGCCCGCTCGCCTCGACGGCGCCCGAGAGCAGCGCGGCGATGCCGAGCGCGCCGGCGCCCTCGACGACGAAGTTGGTGCGCTCGATCAGCAGCACCATCGCGTGCTCGATCTCCGCCTCCGGGACCGTGACGACCTCGTCGGCGTAGCGGCGGATCAGGTCAAACGTCAGCTCCGAGGGTCCGGCGACGGCCGCGCCGTCGGCGAGCGTCTGCACGGGCGGCACGGCCAGCGGCGAGCCCGCATCGAGCGAGGCGGCAATGCCGGGCATCGCCTGCGCCTGGGCGCCAATCACGCGCACCTCGGGCCGCAGCGACTTGATCGCGAGCGCGACCCCGGCGAGCAGCCCGCCGCCGCCTGCCGGAACGATCACCGTCTCCGCCTCGGGCGCCTGCTCGAGCAGCTCGAGGCCGAGCGTGGCCTGTCCGGCAACCACCGCCGGGTTGTCGAAGGGCGGCACGAAGAGCAGGTCGAGATCGGCGGCGAGCTCGCGGGCGCGCGCGATGCAGGCCTCGATCGAGCCGTCGAGCAGCACCACCTCCGCGCCGTAGCCGCGCGTCGCGGCCTGCTTGGCGAGGGGCGCGTTGGCCGGCATCACGACGGTCGCCGGCAGGCCGCGCTGCGCCGCGGCCAGCGCGACACCCTGCGCATGGTTGCCCGCGCTCGCCGCGATCACGCCTCGTGGCTGGGTCTCGAGGGAGGCGAGCATGTTCGAGGCGCCGCGGAACTTGAACGATCCCCCGCGCTGCAACTGCTCGCACTTGAGCAGGACCGGCACGCCGGCCATCCCGGACAGCGAGACGCTCGGCCACAGCGGCGTCACGCGCACCGTCCCCGCGATGCGCTCCCGCGCCGCGCGCACATCCTCGATCGTCACCGCCGGAGGGCTCTCGCTCATACGTCCATGATCGCACGAGCGGGGTCTGGGGGCAGGGCGGTGTGTGGGGGCGGGGGCTGGGATTACCAGCGTGACGGCTGGTAGCCGTGCCGGTTGAGGAAGGGGCTGTACAAGTACTCCGTATCGCCCCAACAGACGACCGCACCGGCGTTGGTCAGCGTGCAGGTGCGGCTCAGACCGACACTGACGTCCAGCGCCCGGAACCCTTCGCCGACCGGACGGAGTTGGGGCTCACTTTCCCAGCCATCCACATGTCGTTGAGCAGCGATTCGGTCAGTAGTTAACGGAGCAGCGATTCTGTCAGTCCCCAGCCAGCGAGCAGGGGGTGACAGTGAAGCAGTCCGAAGAAGCACGACGCTACGTACTCGAAGGGGTGATGGCCGGAGATCTGCGAGCCTCGCAGGCCGCCGAGATCCTGGGCGTCAGCGAGCGACACGCGTGGCGGCTCCTCGCCGCCTACCGTGCGCGCGGAACCGCCGCGCTGGAGCACGGCAACCGCGGGCGCCGTCCGCACAACGCCGTCCCGGCCGTCGTCGCCTCGGCCGTGGTGCGCTTCGCCAGCACCCGCTACCCGGGAGCGAACCACACCCACCTCGCCGAGCTGCTCTGGGAGCACGAGGGCCTGGACGTGAGCAGTTGGACCGTCCGCCGGCTCCTGGCGCGGGCCGGCATCGCGAGTCCCCGCCGCCGCCGGCCGCCCGAGCACCGTGTCCGGCGTGAGCGGATGCCCCGCGAGGGCATGCTGCTCCAGGTCGACGGCAGCCACCACGCCTGGCTCGAGCAACGAGGCCCGCGCTTCGCCTTGCTGCTCGCCGTCGACGATGCGACCGGCGCAGCCGTGCACGCCCTCTTCCGCCCCGTCGAGGACGCGCGCGGCTACTTCCTCCTGCTGGAGGAGATCGTCCGGCGCTGCGGCATCCCGCTCGCCCTCTATAGCGACCGTCACGGCGTCTTCAAAGCCTCCTCCGACGGACGGCGGGGCCTGAAGGTCGCAACCCAATTCGCGCGGGCGATGCGGGAACTCGGGATCACCCAGATCTTCGCCCGCTCACCGCAGGCCAAGGGCCGCGTAGAACGTGCCGCAGGGACGTTCCAGGACCGCCTGGTGACCGAACTCAGCGACGCCTCGGCTTCCACCATCGCCGAGGCCCAGACCGTGCTCGAGCGCTTCCTGCCGCGCTTCAACGCCCGCTTCCGGGTCCCGGCGGCAGAGCCCGAGGTGGCCTACCGCGCGCTCGACCGCGCGCTCCCGCTCGGCTCCATCCTCGGCTTCCGGCACCCCCGCAGCGTCGCGCGCGACAACACGGTCAAGTACCGCTGGCGCACGCTCCAGCTGCTGCCCGGGCCCGAGCGGACCAGCTACGCCGGGGTGCAGGTCGAGGTGCTGGAGCGGCCGGGCGGCGAGCTCTCCGTCCTGCACCAGGGGGAGACCATCGCCTCGCGCGAGGCGCCGCCGCGCGCCGGGGTGCTGAGGGCGGCGCGCTCCGAGCTGGCCCGGAACCCGAATCACGAGCGCATCGCCTCAGGGCTCGGCTCCGGAGGAGCACCGCGGCGGCTCCCCGTGGCGCCTGCCGTCCCGGCGGTGGAGGGTGCGCCCAACGGGGCCGCCGTGAAGCCCGAGCCCGGGAGCAAGCAGCTCCGCCCACCCACGCCCCGGCAGCTCGCTCGCTGGAAGGCGATCCAGCAGGCGCAGCTGCAGGGGCTCTCGATGCGGGCGACCGCCAGGCTGCTCGGGATCTCCCGCGTCACCGTCAGCAGCTACGTCCGGGCCAACGGCGTGCCTGGACGCCAGACCGGCGCCGCGGCATCCTCCGACGGAGACGGCGGGACTGACAAAGTCGCTGCTCTCTTGCACTGACAAAATCGCTGCTCGCCGACAATCCACATCCCGGCAGAACACCTGGCCGGCATCAGTGACCACACAAACTTCATAGCCACTGGTGCTGACGGCGACATAGCGCCCCACCGGTGCGTTGGGAAGTTCGCCAGAAGGGTTACCCCAGCAAGCCGCCTCGCCCGTGTCGGTGATCGCGCATGTGTGGTGCTCGCCCGCGTCAATCGTCACCCACGGGCCGGGTGGAGCCTCGAGTCGGCCGTCCCTACTCTGTTCACCCCAACAGACGACCTCCCCGTCCGTTCCGAGCGCGCAGGCATGACCGGTCCAGGCCAGGGTGATCGCGGTGAAGGATCCGGATGGCGCCTCGGGGAGGATCCAGGCGCTGAAGCAGACCGGTTCGCCCTCTTCGGTCAGCGCACACGCTGCTTCGTAACCCGCGCTGATCGCCTGATATCGGGCTTCGGTGAAATCACGCTGGAGAGCACCCCAGCACACCGCTCTGCCAGCCTCGGTGAGCGCGCAGGTGCTCGCGAAGCCCGCGCTGATCGCCGAGTAGCTGCCCTCCGGAACATCGACCTGCCCGAAGTTGTTCCAACCCCAGCAGACGGCCTCCCGTTCTTCGGTGAGTGCACACGTGTGGCCGTAGCCGTCGCTCACGGCGACGTGGCCACCGGGAGCGGGATCGGGCCGCGCAACCTTGTTCTCGACGCTCCCCCAGCACACAGCTTCGCCTGCGTCCGTGAGCGCACAGGCATGGGCGTCACCCACGCCGATCGCGACGTAGCGGCGTCCCTGATCGAGGGCGGTTGGGTTCATCAGCCACCGAACCCCGTGGTCTCCCCACACAACGCCCTGAATGCCATGTGTTCCGCATCGGGCCGTGCCGGCCTCCGTGAGAGCACAGACGAACTCGACGCCGACTGCCAGTGCCGTGTAGCCGCTGGAGCTACCGGCGTCCCAATCCTCGCAGCTCGCTCCGCCTCCTGCCGTGAGCGTGCAGACGGTGAGCAGGAGGACGTCAGCAGCGGTGTAGTTCCCCGAAATGCGTTCAACGGCCTGCCCGACGCGGCCGTCGATGTTGAACCCGCGCCAACACACAAGGTCACCCTCGATCGTCGTGGCGCACGCCGTCAGGTAGCCCACAACGTTACTCGATTCATCTGCGATGAATTGCCCGAGGCTGATCGTCGTGTAGCTTCCGGGCGGCAATACCGGCAGCGGGAGCCAACTCGGGCCCCAGCAGACCGCCTCGCCGGACTCCGTCAGCGCGCAGGCATGGGAATCGGCCATGCTGACGGCGATATACCTGCCAGGCGGGGCCTGCTCTGGCAGTACTCCCCAGTGCAACTCCGGGCTCTGCCAACACGCGATCTCCCCCGGATCCGTAACGCCGCATGTGCGAGTGCCTTCGGCAGTGATGAAGGTGTACGGACCTGGTGGGGTGTCCCACTGCGTGCCGCTCTCAATGCCCCAGCAGACGGCCTCGCCGGACCCCGTCAGCGCGCAGGCGTGGCGAGCGCCCACGGTGATGGCGGCGTAGGCGCCCGGCGGCGTGTCGAACGTGGGGGAGGTCAGCGATTCGTCCGTGGGCGAGGGCGTCACGGTCGCCGTAGCCTCCACGGTCGGCGTAGCCGTTGCAGTCGGCGCGGGCGTTGCCGCCGTGGGCGTCGCGGTTGCCGTTGCGGTAGGAGTGGGCGCGGCAGTTGCCGTCGGGGCTGGCGTGGCGCTCGCGGTGGGTGTAGCAGTCGCCGTCGACGTAGGTGCCGCCGCAGCGGGTGTCGCCGCAGAGGCGGTCGCTGCCGGCGTCGCGGTCGACGGCGGCTCCTCCCGCGCGCCGGTGCACGCCGTCAGCGACAGCGCGAGGCCGGCAGCGAGCAGCACCGAGGCCGCGTGGAGCATCCGCACGAGCATCCCCCTCGTCAGTTCCGACGATGGCGCGGGGCGCGTGGTTCCCGCCGGCAGCCGGGCGCGAGGACGGGCGGCGCGGCTAGAACACGACGGCGGGAGTGGGGTCGCGGTCCTCGAGGATGGACTCGAGCCGGGAGCGCACCAGGCGGTGCGAGCGCTCCGGGTGGGTGAGCACGTAGAAGCGCGGCTCGAGGATCGCGCCGAGCACGATCTCGGCGACCTCCTCCGGCAGCAGGTTGCGGTGCTCCGCGTCCTGCTGCTCCTCGGTCCTCGTGACGCGCGGCTCGCCGCGCCGGGCCATCGCCTCGCTCGTGCGGATCCCGCCCGGCAGCAGCGCCGAGACGCGCAGCTCCGATCCGGCCTGCTTGAGGTCGTGGTAGAGCGATTCGGCGGCCGAGAGGACGAAGCGCTTCGTGGTCGGGTACGGGCCGCTCGAGGCCCGCATCCGCAGCGCCCCGTTCGAGGAGGTGATCACGATGTGGCCGCCGGTCGCGCCCGCGCGCTCCAGCGCGAGCATCCTCGGCACGAAGGCGCGGATGCCGTTGAGCACGCCCCAGACGTTCGGCTTGAGGATCCAGTCCCAGTCCTCGAGCCCGATCTCCCAGGTCGGGACGTGCGTGGCGTTCACCCCGGCGTTGAGGCAAACCACGTCGATCGCGCCGAAGGCGGAAAGCGCGATACGCGGTAGCCGATCGACGTCCGCGAAGTCGCTCACGTCGACGGGCATCGCCACCGCCTGGACGCCCTGCGCGTGCAGCTCGCGTTCGGCCTCGGCGAGCTTCGGGGCATCGAGGTCGGCGATGACGACGCGCATGCCCTCGCGACCGAGCCGCAGGGCGATCTGGTAGCCGATGCCGCGCGCGGCACCGGTGATGACCGCGACGCGGCCGGCGAGCCGCTCCGTGCCTTCCGAGGGGTCCTGCGCGGATGTCATCGCTACTCCCCGGGCGCACCGCCGAGCACCTCGATCAGCGTGCCCAGCTCCTGCCGCGCGTCGACGTAGGCCATGTGCCCGCCGTTGGCGCGAATCTGCGAGTGCACCGACTCGTAGCCGCGGCTCGCCAACTCGTCAGCCGCCGCGGCGCCGTCGTCGACCTCGAAGGCGAGGTGGTGGAAGGCCGTGCCGCCCTGCTCGTCGAGCGCATCCTGCCAGACGCTCGGCCCGCCGAGCGGCTCGATCAGCTCGAGGGTGATGTTGTCCAGCTCGAACATCGCGACCTTGAGGTTGATCGTCTCCGGTAGCGCCTTGCCGAGGTACTGACGGCCCTCGCGCGGCGGGGGCGTGCGGATCTCGGGCGGGTCCATGCCCAGCAGCTCCGAGTACGTCGCGACGGCCGCCTCGATGTCCGGGACGACGAAGGCGACCTGCTTCATCACGCGGCTGCCCAGCGGGGCCTTCGCTTCACCCATCGCGCTGCCTCCTTCTGGATCGTGTGCACCTGCACGCCGCGTCCGCGACGCGGCGAGAACAATGTACCCGGCCGCGCGAGGCAGCGGCGATGCGCCGCCTCGCCAAGCCCCCGCACACCCGGAGGATGGCGCCGGGATGAGCACCGACGAGACAGCCCCGATCGAGCCGCTCGCAGCGTCCGAGGTCCCCGCGTGGGACCTCGAGGCGGACGTGGTCGTCGTCGGCCTCGGCGCGGCTGGAGCATCCGCGGCGATCGAAGCCGCCGAGGCCGACGCCGGCGTGCTGGTGCTCGAGCGGGAGTTCGCCGGCGGTGGGACGAGCGCGCTCTCCGGCGGCTCGATCTACCTCGGGGGCGGGACGCCGCTACAGCGCGCGTGCGGCTTCGACGACACGCCCGAGGACATGTACCGCTACCTGCGCGCCTCGGTGCAGCCGGGTCCGGACGACGAGTGGCTGCGCGCCTACTGCGACGGCAGCGTCGAGCTCTACGAGTGGCTCGTCGCCCGCGGCGTGCCGTTCAAGACCGAGTTCCTGCCGCCGGAGCGGGGCACGTATCCCTGGGGCTCCGAGCACGGCCTCTCCTACACGGGCAGCGAGCTCGCGCACCCGTTCAGCGCCCTCGCCAGGCCCGCGCCCCGAGGCCACCACCCGCAGCACCCCGGCGAGGGCGGCGGGCTGGTGCTGATGGAGGCGCTCAGCGCCTCGGCGGTGGCCGCCCGCGCGCGCATCCAGACGTCGGCGCTCTGCGAACGCCTCGTCGTCGACGGGGCACCCGAGGAGCCGCGCGTCGTGGGCCTCGAGGCGCGCATCGAGCGCGAGACCCGCTACGTGCGGGCGAGCCGCGGCGTGATCCTCTGCGCGGGCGGGTTCGTGATGAACGAGGGCATGCTGCGCCAGTACGCGCCGGAGCTGCTGCAACTGCGCAACCGGCTCGGCAACGACGGCAGCGACGGCGCCGCGATTCGCATGGGCCTCGGCCTCGGGGCCGCCCTCGATCGCATGGAGTGGGGCATGGTGAACCTGACCACGAGCCCGCCGCGGCGGCTGGTCAAGGGCGTGCTGGTCGATCGCGAGGGACGCCGCTTCGTGAACGAGGACCAGTACCGCGACCAGCTCGGCCCGACCGCGCTCTACGACCACGGCGGCGTCGTCTTCATGATCGTCGACGACGAGACCTACCGCCGCCCCGTGCTCGCCCAGGCGGAGATCGTCGCCGTCGCCGACACCTACGAGGAGCTGGAGCGCGAGCTGGACATGCCCGAGGGCATCCTCCAGCGCACGATGGCGTCCTACAACGAGCACGCCGCGCGCGGCGAGGATCCCGAGTTCCACAAGGCGCCCGAGTGGCTCGAACCGCTCGACCGGCCACCGTTCGCCGCACTCGACTTCTCGATCACGGCGTCGGTCTGGTCGGGCTTCCCGATCGGGGGGCTGCAGACGGCGATGACAGGCGAGGTGCTGCGCGAGGACGGCTCACCGATCGCCGGCCTCTACGCCGCGGGGCGCACCACCCCGGGGCTGCAGGGCCGGGGCTACAGCAGCGGGCTTTCGCTCGGCGACTGCACGTTCTTCGGTCGCTGGGCCGGCCGCGCCGCCGCGGCCGCGGCGGCGAGTAGGGAGCGTTAGGCGCGGCTCTCCGCCTGCCCCCACTGCTCGTACATCCGCACGGCGATCTGGTTCGGCGCCTTCGGGCCGTGCAGCGCCTGCGAGAGCAGGAAGAGCTGCGAGACGAGGCCCGCGATGGGCATCGGCACGCCCTGCTCCTTGCCGCTGGCGACGGCGTTCGCCAGGTCCTTCACCATGAGTTCGGTCGCCATCCCACCGCGCGAGGAGAAGTCGCCGGCGAGCACGAACTTCGGGAAGCGGTTCTCGCTCGTCCAGCTGCGCCCGGAGCTGGCGTTGATCGCGCCCAGCACCTTGAGCGGGTCGAGCCCCGACTTCGTCGCCACCGTCATCGCCTCGGACAGCGCGAGGTAGTTGGCCGCCGAGCAGAAGTTGTTGAGCGCCTTCGTCAGGTGCCCCGCCCCCGGCTCGCCGAGGTGGAAGGTCTGCGCGCCGATCGCCTCGAGGACCGGGAGGCAGGCCTCGTAGGCCTCGATCGACCCGCCGCACATGATGCCGAGCGTGCCCGCCTCGGCCCCGGGCACGCCGCCGCTTACACCCGCGTCGACGAGCTCGATGCCGGACTCGCGCAGGCGGGCGCCGATCGCAGCCGTCTGAGGCGGGTTGCCGCTGGTCAGGTCGACGACGATCGTGCCGGGCTCGGCGGCTTCGACGATGCCGTCCGGACCGAAGCAGACCTGCTCAACCTCGTTCGAGGTCGGCAGCGAGAGGCAGATCGTGCGCGCCGCGCTGGCGACCGCGCGCGGCGAGTCCGCCGGCTGCGCGCCCGCCTCGGTGAGCCGCGCGAGCGCCTCCGGCTGCAGGTCGAGCGCCACGAGGCCGAAGCCGGCGCCAAGCACGTTGCGCGCCATCGGCTCGCCGATGTTGCCGAGCCCGATGAAGCCGATCGTCTCCGCCATCGTGGTGTCCTTTCGAGCGTGGTTGCTGGTGCCAGGGGAGGGATTCGAACCCTCATGCCCGAAGGCCGCGGGTTTTTAAGCCCGCTGCGTATGCCGATTCCGCCACCCCGGCGCTGACCGCGACGATACCAGCCCCACGGACGCCACGAACACGTCACGCGCCAGGAGTGGAACAGAACGCGGGCTCTTGGAACACGGCTCGCCACCCCGTACGTTGGATCCGGAGATCGCATGCTGAAGGACCGAGTCGTGAGCGGCCGAAGACCGTCAGTCGTGATCTACGCGGGCGCCGCTGCGCTCCTCGCGCTGCTCGCCGCCATCGTTGCCTGCACCGGAGGCGGCAATGAGCCGCCGCCCCCGACAGCGACGCCCACCGCCACAACGACGGCGCCTGCTCAGCCAACAGCCGTGAGCGTCGGTGGCCGGGCGCTGTTCATCCAGACCTGCTCCGTGTGCCACGGGGTCGACCTGGAGGGCACCGACAATGGCCCACCGTTCCTCAACCGGATCTACGGTCCGGGCCATCACTCCGACGCGTCGTTCCGGCTCGCCGTGCAGCGCGGCGTGATCTCGCACCACTGGCGGTTCGGCAACATGCCAAAGATCGAGGGGCTGACCGACGAGCAGGTCGAGGAGATCATCAAGTACGTCCGGGAGCAGCAGGCGCTGGCCGGGATCCACTAAGCCTCAGTTCCGCATCAGGGCCTCGGCAAGATCCTGGACGTCCTCCTCCGTCAGCCGGAGGCGCAGCGTCGCGCGGAGTTCGAACGTGACGCCGTCCCGGCGCCAGCGAAGGTAGGCAAGCTCGACGCCCGCGCCCGTCGGACCGGCGAAGCCCTCGGCGGTCAGATCGCCGACCTGCGCGCGGAGCCAGTGACTCCCCAGCGGGATCGCCCTGAACGAGACGAGCGCCCGGGTCTGGCTGAGCGTGAACGCGTGGCTGCCGGCACGCTGCACCGTGAAGTTGATCCGCGAATGGCGCACCCCCATGTCCGGGATCACGTCCGCGGACACGCCCGTCACCTCGAGACCGGATTCGAAGGAGCACGGCCGCGTCAGCGCGAAGTCGACCCGGCCCTCCAGCTCATCGAGCGCCTCCGAGGACTCCGGGGATAGCGGCACCTCGCTGCACGTCGCCTCGGAGGCGCAGGCGGCGAGCACGGCCGCCGCGAGGCAGGCAGCGAGGGCGATGGGGATGAGTCTCGGGGAGAACGACATCGTATGCAGGGTAGCGGGCGCCGGATCGCCTCGGGTGCAAGACACTCAGGTGCCTGACTCGAGTGCCACGATAGAATCTCGACTGATGGAGCTGTACCTCACCAACCACGCGATCTCCCGGATGATCCTGCGCAACATCAGCCGCGATGAGATTGCTGCGGTGCTCGCAAGACCCCAGTGGATGCCTGCGACCACTCGCGGGACGCGCTACGATGCAATGGTTGAGGGCCGCCGCGTCGCCGTGGTGGTCGAGGAAGGGACCGACCCGCTGAGAGTCGTGACAGTATTCGAGGCGCAATGATGCTGATCGAGTATGACCCCGAGGCCGACGCGCTCTACATTCGCTTGACCCGGGTTGATTCACAGCACGGCGAGGTGAGGCGCACGGACGAGCTCGACGAGCAGCGTCGTGTGGACATCGGGGAGGCCGACGAGGTGCTTGGCGTCGAGATCCTCTGGGTCAGCCGGGGCTTCTCGCTTGCAGGGCTGCCGAATCAACACGAGATCGGTAAGGCGCTCAACTCGCTGGGAACGCTCGCCAACGTCGCCTGACGCCCGGTCGCGAGGCCCACGCTGACCCGTTGCCCACTCGCCCGTTTGCGTTCCCGTCGCGCGCAGCGCGCGCCCTCCGGTACCATGCGCGCGCCGGCGGCGCAGGGCCGCCGGACCGAGGCCAGGAGACAACATGCCAGCCACGCCATTCCGCGGGGCGCCCCTCAAGGCGCTGCTGCCGTACGAGACCCTCGTACGAGACATCGTGCTCATCGTCGCGGGATCGGCGCTGCTCGCGCTCAGCGCGCAGGTCACGATCCACCTGCCGATCGGGCCGGTCCCGATCACCGGCCAGACCTTCGCCGTGCTGCTGCTCGGCGCGGTGCTCGGCCCGCGCCTCGGCGCGATGGCCGCCGCGCTCTACGTCCTCGAGGGCATCGCGAACCTGCCAGTCTACGCGAGCGGCGCGCACGGCTGGGCCGTGATCACCGGCGCGAGCGGTGGCTACCTGCTCTCCTATCCCTTCGCCGCCTTCGCCGTCGGCTTCCTCGCGCGCTCCGGCTGGGACCGCCGCCCGATCACGCTCGCCCTCGCGATGCTCGTCGGGAACGTAGTCATCTACGTCTTCGGCCTACCCTGGCTCGCCAACTGGACGTACGCCAACGAGGCCACGCTCGGCATCGAGGCGAGCGCGGGGCTCGTGATGCAGTGGGGGCTGACACCGTTCATCCCCGGCGACCTCGCGAAGCTGTTGCTCGCCGCCTCGCTCGTGCCCGCGGGCTGGCTGGCGGTGCGCGCTTTTCAGTTCGGCACGGAGCAGGCGCTGCGAGGCGAGAGTGCCCCGCGGGCGCTGCGCCTCGGGCCTGCCGCCGTCGCCGCCGGCGTAGCGCTCGCCGTCTCGGCCTTCCTGCCATGGCGCTCCGGCGACCTCGGGATCGCGTCAGCGGCCGGGCAGGTCGTGCTCGTCGCCGGCCTCGCCGCGACGCTGGGCGCCTGGCTGCTCCACCGGCGCGAGGTCAGCGCGAGGCTCGGCCATCTCTGGATCTTCGCGGCCGCCTCCCTCGGGGGGCTGATCGCGTTCGTCAATCTCGTCGACTTCACCGAGGCGGGCACGCTCGCATTGGCTCACGTCTCCTTCGGCCTGCCGATCGCGATGGTCGCCGCGCTCGCGCTGCTGGCGTTCCTCGGCTCCGAGGGGTCCGCCGCGCTGCTGCGCGCCGATGAGCAGGACGGCGGCGAGACCGCTTAGCGCGAGGCGGCTCGTGGCCCTCGCGCCGTGACGCTGCCCGCCGAGCTCTGGCGTGCTGGCGCCACACAGCTAGCCGCGGCGATCCGCGCGCGCGAGGTCTCCTCACGCGAAACCGTCGAGGCGCACCTCGCACGCATCGAGGCGGTCAACCCGCGCCTCAACGCCGTCACCGTCGTGCTCGCCGATCAGGCGCTCGCCGCCGCCGGCCGCGCCGACGAGGCGATCGCGCGCGGCGAGACGCTCGGGCCGCTCCACGGCGTGCCCTGCACCATCAAGGAGAACATCGAGGTCGCCGGGTCCGCGACCACGAGCGGCATCCTCAGCCTCGCGCAGGCGTACGCGGAGCGCGACGCTCCGGCGGTCGAGCGGCTGCGCGAGGCCGGCGCGATCGTGATCGGCCGTACCAACATGCCGGACCTCGGCATGCGCTGGCACAGCGAGAGCACCCTCTGGGGCGCGACGCTCAACCCCTGGGACGCCGGCCGCACGCCCGGCGGCTCCAGCGGCGGCGAGGCGGCCGCCCTCGCCAGCGGCATGACGCCGCTGGGGCTGGGCAACGACTACGGCGGCTCGCTGCGCTACCCCTCGCAGTGCTGCGGCACCGCCGCGCTCAAGCCCGGCTACGGCCGTATCGCGATGACGCCGCGCGAGGGTATGCCGGACCCGGCGCCGAGCGGCGATCTCTTCGCCGTCACCGGCCCGATGGCGCGCCACATCGCCGACCTCCGGCTCGCCTTCGCAGTCCTCGCCGCGCCCGATCCGCGCGACCCGCGCCTGTCGCCCGCGCCGTTCGACGGACCCGTCGGCGAACTGCCGCGCGTCTCCTTCACCGCCGATCCGGGCGGCCTCGGCGTGGATGAGCAGGTCGCCGAGGGCGTCCGCCGCGCCGCCGCCGCGCTGGCCGACGCCGGGTACCATGTCGAGGAGGGCGAGCCGCCGCTGCTGCGCGAGGCCACCGCCACCTGGGGGCGCCTCGCCGACGCCGAGCTGCGCAGCGCCGGGACCGCCGTGCTGGAGCTGGTCAGCGACGAGACCCGGCGCTTCATCGAGCTGACGACCTGGGCGTCGCCGGAGCCGTCGCTCGGCGGCTACCTCGAGGCGCACATGGAGCGGGGGCGCTGCGCGCGGGCGTGGTCGGAGTGGGCCGGGGGCACGCGACTGTTGCTCGGGCCGGTCTCGACGGCGCAGCCGTTCACGGTCGGCCACGATGTCGCGAACGGGGAGCAGGCGCTCGGCGTGCGCGAGAGCATGCGCCTGACGCTGGTCGCCAACCTGCTCGGGCTGCCCTCGGTGGCGCTGCCCGCGGGCGTCGCCGGCGGACTGCCGCAGGGCGTGCAGCTGATCGGCCCCCGCTACCGCGAGGATCTGTGCCTCGACGCCGCGCAGGCGATCGAGGATCGCCTCGGCGTGATCACGCCGATCGAGCCGCAGCCCGCGGGGGTGGCCGGCGGCTGATCCGCCGGATCAGCCGGAACTCGCGCGCCTATACTGCCCTCGATGACCGCACCCGCCGAGGCGCCGGCTGCCTCCACCGACGGCACGAAGCGCTCACGGCTCTACTTCGGCTGGTACATCGTCGGGGGCGCGTTCCTCGCGCAGATGCTGCAGGCCGGCCTCAGCGTCTACGCCGGCGGCGTCTTCCTGGTCCCGATGACCGAGGACCTCGGCTGGTCGCGCACCGAATTCACGCTCGCCCAGACCGTCGGGCAGGTGGTGACCGGCGCGATCGGCTTCTTCATTGGCGCCCACGTCGACCGGCGCGGCGGACGCGGCGTGATGGTCATCGGTGGCGTCCTCGTCGCCTCGACGCTGTTCGCGATCGGCTACATCGAGGAGTGGTGGCAGTGGCTCGTCCTGCGCGGCCTGCTGTTCATGGCCGGCTCCGCGATGATCGGGAACCTCGTCGTCAACGTCACGCTCTCCAAGTGGTTCGTGGACCTGCGAGGGCGCGCCATCGGCCTCGGCGCGGTCGGCTTCTCGGTCGGCGGCATCGCGATCGCGCCGCCGCTCACCGCCTTCGTGGACGAGTTCGGCTGGCGCGCCGGCTGGCAGGTGCTCGCGGTGGTCGTCGTGATCATCATCTTCCCCGTCTCGCTGCTGTTCCGCCGCCAGCCGGAGGACCACGGACTCCAACCCGACGGCCGAAGCGCCGCGGAGCTGCGCGGGGGGGCGGCCTCGAGGATCGAGGCCGACTACCGCAACTCCTACACGCGGCGCGAGGCGCTGCGCACGCCGGCGCTCTACATGGTCACGTTCGCCTTCGGGCTGGCCGTGATCGGTATCGGCGGGGTGATCCTGAACACCATCCCGTTCCTGACGGACCAGGACTACAGCCGCGCGACTGCCGCGCGGATCGTCGTCTTCCTCGGCTTCGCGAGCGGCTTCTCGAAGCCGTTCTGGGGCTGGCTGACCGAGCGCTTCGATGCCCGTTATGTCGCGACCATTGGCTTCGCGCTGTCCGGATCGTCGATGATCTTCGTGGTCTACGCGGCGGGAACTGGTAGCGCGCCACTCGTCGCCTTCGCCTACGTGCTGTGGGGCACGGGTGTGGGGG
Organism: Dehalococcoidia bacterium; assembly: GCA_965261685.1. GTDB lineage: Bacteria > Chloroflexota > Dehalococcoidia > UBA2979 > UBA2979 > VXMT01. Next base: position 540,280 of record CBDHDI010000027.1, on the reverse strand, counting down.
CGCTGTTCCCGACGCAGGAGGTGATCTGGGCGCAGTACTTCGGACGGCGCTACCTCGGCGAGGTGCGCAGCGTGGTGCTGCCCGTCTCGCTGGCGATGGGCGGGGCCGGCCCGCTGATGACCGCGCTCTACTTCGACGCCGTCGGCGACTACAACGGCGTCTTCCTCGCCGTCGGGATCAACTGGGTGCTCGCCTCGCTGCTGATTCTCGCCGTACGGCGACCCGGTCCGCCGCCGCGCATCGCCATCACCTCGCCGGTGACGCCGCAGGTCTGAGGCTCGGCCCGCTACCCGCCCCGGCCGGAAGGCCGCCAGCGGATCGTCGGTGGCTGCAGGCGGGCGACGCGCTCCGCGGCGGATTCGTCGAGCACATCGACCGTGTCGCCGGTGCGCAACTGGCCCTCCTCCAGCACGCGCGCGTAGACGCGGCTGCAGCCGGGGTGCGTCTTCTGGTTCATGCGATTGAAGTCGCCGTCGGCGAACCAGGCCGCATTCTTCATGCACGGCGCGGTGTAGTTGGTGATCTCGACCAGCACCTCGCCGCCGAGGCGCAACCGCGCCCCCGGCACCACCAGCGACCAGTCGAGGCCGGAGATCGTCACGTTCTCGCCGGCCAGCCCGGGGGCGATCGGGTGGCCCTCCGAGGCCATCTCCCCGATCTGCTCGAGCGAGAACAGGCAAAGCGCGCGCTCTGGTCCGCCGTGGTGCTTGCGATCCGCCTGCGCGTCGCCCTCGAGGCCGCCGATCAGCGCGCGGGCCTGCTCAAGCGGACGCTTCGGAACGCCGCCGTTGGACGCGCTGAGCTGGTGGATTGCACCGCTCCGGGATCGCTTCGCCGCCATTCGCGCCTCCTCGCCTGCGCATGGTAGCAGCGCGCCCGCCGGACGCACGTTGGGGCGAGGCGAGGGCGCGGCTACCCGTCGAGGACGGAGCGAAGCGCGGACTGCGCCTCGTTGGGGTCGGCCCGCCCGCGGGTGGCGCGCATCACCTGCCCGACGAGGAACTTGATCGCGCTCTCCTTGCCGCCCCGGTAGTCGGCGACGGCCTGCGCGTTGGCGTCGATCACCTCGGCGGCGATGCGCGCGAGCCCCTCGTCGTCGCGCAGCTGGGCGAGACCGCGCGCCTCGACGATCGCTGCGGGCGCGTCGCCGCTCTCGAAGGCGGCGGCGAGCACCTGCTTCGCGGTGGCGGCGGTGATCACCTCGTCCTCGACGAGGCCGACCAGTTCGGCGACGTGTCCGGGCGTGAGCGGCGTGTCTGCCAGCTCCGCATCGCCGCTTGCCTGGTTGAGCAGCGCGGCGACGTCGCCGATCAGCCAGCGCGCGACCGCCGGCGCGCGCTCGGGCTTCGAGGCAGCGACAGCTGCCTCGAAGGCGTCGGCGCGGGCGCGCGTCTCGGCGAGCAGGCTCGCCTCGGTGGCCGCCAGGCCGTACTCGCGCTCGAAGCGCTCGCGCTTCGCGTCCGGCAGCTCGGGCAGGCGCGCGCGAATGTCCGCGAGGCGCGCTTCGCCGATCTCGAGCGGCGGCAGGTCGGGCTCCGGGAAGTAGCGGTAGTCGTGCGCCTCTTCCTTGGAGCGCTGGCTGGCGGTGCCGCCGGTGGCGTCGATGTAGCCGCGCGTCTCCTGCTCGACGCTGCCGCCGCTGTCGAGGACGACGGTCTGACGCCGGATCTCGGACTCGATCGCGCGCTGGACGGCACGGAACGAGTTCATGTTCTTGATCTCGACCTTCGAGCCGAGCGGGTCGCCGGGACGGCGCAGCGAGATGTTGGCGTCGCAGCGGAACGAGCCCTTCTCCATGTCCGCGTCGGAGACATCGAGGTAGCGCAACGTGCGGCGCAGCTCGCGCAGGTAGGCGACGGCCTCCTCGGACGAGTGCATGTCAGGGGTGGAGACAATCTCCATCAGCGGCACGCCGGAGCGGTTCACGTCGAGCAGCGAGTAGCCGCCATCGTCCTCGCGGTGCAGCAGGCGCGCCGTGTCCTCCTCGAGGTGGATGCGCTCCAGCTCGATCTCACGGCGCTCGCCATCGAGCTCGATCGAGACCAGGCCGCCGCTGCAGAGCGGCTCGTCGTACTGCGAGATCTGGTAGCCCTTCATCAGGTCGGGGTAGGGGTAGTTCTTGCGGTCGAACTTGGAATGCGGCGGGATCGTGCAGCCGAGTGCGAGTCCGGTGAGGATCGTGAGGTCCACGGCGCGGCGGTTGATCACCGGCAGCACGCCCGGCATGCCGAGGCAGACCGCGCAGACGCGCGTGTTCGGCGGCGCCGCGAAGTAGTCGCTCGCGCAGCCGCAGAACATCTTCGAGCGGGTGTTGAGTTGCGCGTGGACCTCAAGGCCGATCACGACCTCGTAGCCGCTGGGGCTGGAGACGGTCGCAACGCTCACGCGCGGCCTTCGATCCGGAATCGCTTCAGACGCGCCCGGCGCTGCGACGCAGCACGGCCCGTGCCGGGGTCGAGTCGCACCGTACCGGACACGGGCAGGGGCGGCAGCTCGGTGCTACTCGCCGCCCTCGGGGTTGAGGTACTTCTCCGGGTTGCCGATGAACTTGTTGCGGCAGCCGATGTCGTCGAAGCGATACCACTTGGCGTCGGTGTGGTGCCAGCGGTAGTTGCTCTGGTCGTCATCCGTGACGGTCCCGCCGCAAACGAGGCACTCCATAGCCTGTTCCCCTCCATGATCGCAGCCTGAGGATAACCGCGCGCGCCGCTTCGGCATCGCCGGGAGCCTCGGCTGCGTCGTCCCTCCCGGATCGCTGCCCGACGATACAGCCCGGAGGGGCGGCGTGTGAAGCGGCGCCGCGTCCCGCTTGACCGCTCGGCGTGCGACACGGCAGGATGATCTCGAGCGGGGGGTAGCGCTCGATCAAAGACGAAAGCACGTCGATGAGCCGCACCACCCTCGCGAAATGGCTGTACGTCGGCCTGCACCTCAAGCGCTGGATGCTCGTCATTCTCATCGGCGTCGTGCTGATGGGCCTCGGCATCAGCTACCTGCTGCGCGAGGTCTACGTCTCCTACACCTTCCCCGCCTGGGTCGGCGATGTCACGCTGCAGTTCCTGCCGCGCTGGGTGCGTGGCATGATCTTCATCGGCGCAGCCAGCGCCGCCACGCTCATCGGCGCCTGGAAGCTCAACCACTCGATCGTCAGCGCCGTGGTGCCGATCGATCGCCAGGACGACTTGCTGGACCGCATCTGGGCGCGGCGCACGCAGGGCCGAGGACCGCAGGTCGTCGCGATCGGCGGCGGCACCGGGCTCTCGACGCTGCTGCGCGGGCTGAAGGGCTACAACGCCAACCTCACCGCCATCGTCACCGTCGCCGACGACGGCGGCTCCAGCGGACGGCTGCGGCGCGACCTGCACGTGATCCCGCCCGGCGACATCCGCAACTGCATCGCCGCACTCGCCGACGCGGAGTCACTGGTCACGCGGCTCTTCCAGTACCGCTTCGGCGACGACGCCGGCGAGGGCATCGCCGGTCACTCCTTCGGTAACCTCTTCATCGTCGCCATGTCCGATGTGACCGGGAACATGGAGGAGGCGATCCGCGAGACCTCGCGCGTGCTCGCCGTGCGCGGCCGCATCCTCCCCTCCACGCTCGCCGACATCACGCTGCGCGCCCGCCTGGCCGATGGCTCGACCGTCCGCGGCGAGTCCGTGCTGGCCGAGGGCGGCTCCGCCATCGAGCAGGTCTTCATCGAGCCGGGCCAGGTGCAAGCCAACGCCGAGGCCGCCGCCGCGCTGCTCGAGGCGGACTTGATCGTGATCGGGCCCGGCTCGCTCTACACCTCGGTGCTGCCGAACCTGCTGGTCTCCGGCCTTGGCGACGCGCTGCTGCAATCGCGCGCGCACCGTGTCTACGTCTCCAACGTCGCTACCCAGGAGGGCGAGACCGAGGACTACGACGCCGCGCAGCACTACGCCGCGATCCGCCGCCACCTGGGACGCGACGACGTCGCCCACGTGGTCCTCGCCAACAGCAACCTGCCCGCCGAGCCGTTCCCCGACGAGTGGCGCTCCCAGCCCGTGCCCGCCCCCGGCGACGCCGACTACGGCGGCGCGCGCCTCGTCCTCGCCGACCTCGTTGATCGCGAGCTGCGCTACCGGCACGACTCGGAACGGCTCGCCGCCGCAGTCATGCGCCAGTACTACGAGCGCGACCTGCGCGTGCAGGAGGGCGCGGCGGTGCTCCCGGAGCAGGCGAGCACGTAACGCCGGGCCCGCGCTTGCCCGCAAGCGCGGGCGCGGTCTAGCCTCGATCACGCATGGAACTCACGAGCTTTCTCCACATCGCGCAGATTCTGATCTCGGCCACGCTGATCGTGGTGGTCCTGATGCAGGTCAAGGGGACCGGCTTCGGCGCGGCCCTCGGCGGGGCCGACCAGAACTTCCGCACGCGCCGCGGCATCCAACGCTCGCTGCACCGCTTGACGATCCTGCTGGTCGTCGTCTTTGTCAGCTTCTCCCTCTGGAGCGTCGCCGCCTCCTGACGCCCGCCGCGCAGACGGCGGCGAGAAGGGCGCCTGCTACCATCGAGGCCGTGCGCGTCGTCTTCTTCGGTTCTCCCGACTACGCCCTGCCCACCCTGCGGCTGCTGATCGAGGCGCCCGCAGTGGACCTCGCGGCGGTCGTCACGCAGCCGGACCGGCCGCGAGGGCGTTCCGGTCGCGGCGTGCCCACGCCGGTCGCGAGGCTCGCCCGCGAGGCGGGCGTCCCTGTGCTCACGCCCGAGCGCATCCGCCGCGACACGACGGCGCAGATCGCCGCCCTCGAGCCGGACGTGGGCGTGCTCGCGGCCTCGGCGCACATCCTGCCCTCGCACCTGATCGAGGCGATCCCGCACGGCATCCTCAACGTCCACGCCTCGCTGCTGCCGCGCCATCGCGGCGCCTCCCCAGTCGCCGCCGCAATCCTCGCGGGCGACGAGCAGAGCGGCGCCTCCGTGATGCTGATCGTGCGCGAGCTGGACGCGGGGCCGGTCCTCGGCACCGCCGCTACGCCGATCGGACCTCTCGACACGACCGAGGCGCTGACCGCGCGCATCGCCGAGCTGGGGGCGGAGCGGCTCATGGAGCTGCTGCCGGGCTGGGTCGACGGCAGCGTGCAGGCCATCCCGCAGGACGAGGCGCTGGCCAGCTACGCCCCGAGGATCGAGAAGGACGACGGCGTCATCGACTGGACGCGGTCCGCGGAGGAGATCTCGCGTGCCGTGCGCGCCTACGAGCCGTGGCCGCGCGCGACCACGGCTCGCGACGGCGAGCGGCTGACGATCCACGCCGTCTGGCCTCTCGACGCGGCCGTCGAGGCCGCGCCCGGCTGCGTGCTCGCCGGAGATGGCGAGCCGCTCGGCGATCCGCTGCCGGGCCGCCGCGCCCTCGCCGTCGTTGGCTGCGGCAGCGGCGCGCTCGCGCTGCTGCGCGTGCAGCGCGAGGGCCGGCGCCCGCTGGACATCGAGGACTACCTCAACGGGGATCGCGGCCTGATCGGCTCGCGCCTCGGCGAGTGACGTGCTGACGTAGACTCGATCGATGCCACCCCACCTGCTCGACCACTCGCTCGCCGACATCGAACAGCGCCTGCGCGACTGGGGCGAGCCGGCATTTCGCGCGCGCCAGATCGCGCGCTGGGCGCTGCGCCGCTGCGCGACCTCGTTCGAGGAGATGACAGACCTGCCCGCCGCCCTGCGCCCCCGGCTCGCGGAGGAGTGGACACTGGCGCCCCCACCCGTCCTCGCCGAGACGCGCGCCGACGATGGGTCGACCTCGAAGGTGCTGCTCGACCTCGGCGAGGGGACCGCCGTCGAGGCGGTGCGCATGGACTACGACCCGGACCGCCCGGAGCACGCAGCGGGATCACGCGCGCGCAGCACCGTCTGCGTCTCGACGCAGGCAGGCTGCGCTATGGCCTGCGTCTTCTGCGCCACCGGTCAGCAGGGCTTCACACGCAACCTCGAGGGGGGCGAGATCCTCGCCCAGGTGTTGCACTTCCAGCGCCAGCGTCCCGTCTCCAACGTCGTCTTCATGGGCATGGGCGAGCCGCTCGCGAACTACGAACCCACGCTCACCGCCGTGCGCTGGCTGATCGACCGCGACGGCCTGGACCTGCGCGCCCGAGGCGTCACGATCTCGACGGTCGGCCTGCCGGGCGCGATCCGCCGGCTCGCGGGCGAGGGGCTGCAGATCGGCCTCACGGTCTCGCTGCACGCGCCCGACGACGAGCTGCGCCGACGCCTCATCCCCACGGCGGGCGGTATCACCCTCGACGGACTGATTGAGGCCTCGAACGACTACGTCGAGCGCACAGGGCGGCGGGTCACCTTCGCCTACGCGCTCATCGAGCGGCTCAACGACGAGCCGGAGCAGGCGCGCCGGCTGGCGAGCCGGATCCGCGGGATGCGCTGCCACGTCAATCTGGTTCCGTACAACCCGACCGCCGGCGAGGGCCTGCGCCGCCCCTCGCTCGGCCGCGTCCGCGCCTTCCAGCGCGAGCTACAGACCGCGGGCATCAACGCCACCGTCCGCATCGAGCGCGGCGCCGAGATTGCCGCCGCCTGCGGCCAGCTGCGCACGGACCACCTGGCGGCGCCCACGCGCTGAGGGCGATTGATTACGGGGCGTCGGGAGACGAGCGCGCTGGCTGCGCTGGCTATCGCGCTTCGCTCGCACCGTCGGCGATGGCCTGCTCCATATGCTCCAGCTCCACAGCCGGACCACCATGCCGGAGTGCACCGAACAAGCGGGCCAGGGGGCGGACCGCCATGATCCTCACGTCGCCACCTTGAATGATGTACCGCACCCGATCGCCCGCTGCAGCGCCAGGGCGTCACGCACGGCGCCGGGCAGCGTCGTCCGCCCTCTCGATGAAATCCTCGATTCGATCATGGGCGTCACCTCGTAGTGAAGCGCACTACCGGAGACAAGCAGGCCGGACGGGTCGGGGCCGGACCGGTGGCGCTACGCGGAGCGCTACTCGCCGCCCTCGGCGTCTGCGTCGGGAGCGCCCTCGGCGCCCTCTTCGCCCTCGGCCTCTTCGCCCTCAAGCAGCGCGTCCTCGTCCTCGTCCTCCGCGGCAACGCGGGGGCGGGCGATGCGGACGAGCATGATCTCGGGGTCGCTCATCACCCGTACGCCCTCGGCGACGGGCACATCGGCGACCGTGAGCTGCGTATCCAGCTCCTCGAGGCCGTCGACCGAGATCTCGATGTGCGATGGCATCGCGGCGGGGAGCGCCTCGATCAGTACGTGGTCGAGGCCGGTGATCATGACGCCCTGGTAGGTGTGGACCGCGGGCGCCTCGCCGACGAGCGTGACGGGCACGTTCGCCTGGATCGTGCGCGTAAGGTCGACCTGGTAGAAATCGAGGTGCAGCAACTCGCGCGAGAGCGGGTGGCGCTGCAGCTGCCGCACGATCACCGACCGCTCGTCGGCCTCGCCCTCCACGGCAATCTCGATCAACGAGTTCAGCCCGTGCTCCGAGAGCAGGGCCTCGGCGTCGCGGCGTGGCAGCTGCACCGCCACCGAATCGAGGCCGCGACCGTAGACGTTGCACGGCAGGACGCCCTCGCGCCGCAGCCGCTTCGAGCGCTTCCCCAGCACGGTCCGGGGCATGACTGCATAGCGTTCCGGCATTTGCCTGGCTCCCTGACTCTCCCTGTATCGAGGCGCCGCGCGCGGCGAGATCGCGGCGCGCGCGCGACTGATCACGCTAGACCCGGCCTCGCCGCAGGGTCAAGCGCCCGCGCCCGGCGGGCCGCGCGCGCTACAATGACCGAGGACGGAGGCGAGTGGACGGAGCGCACCACATGCCAGATGAACCGGACCGCCTGGAACGCGAGATCCAGGAAATCCTCGACAAGATCGAGCAACTGCCGAGCCCCCCGCGGCGGCGGCGTGCGAGTGGGCTGCAGCGCTCGCTGCGGCGCATCGGCAACGGCGTCTCCGCCTGGCAGCGCACCGTCGCGCGGGAGCTGTCGAGGGTCTCGCTCTCCCAGTTGGTGCTGCTGAGCCTCCTGCTCATCCTCGGCGCGTTCTTCATCCGCGGGATCGGGCCGATCGGCACGTGGATCATGATCGCGGGCATCGCGCTGCTCGTGACCTCTCTCGCCCTGATGGTGGCCGGCGGCGGGAACGGGCGCTCGAGGACGCGACAGTGGCGCGGGCGCACGATCTCCTACAGCCGCGAGTCCTTCACGCAGCGCATCCGGCGCTGGTTCAGCAGCAGATCACGACGCTGACGCCGCCCTCTTCCCGCGCCGCTATCCTCAGCGACCGCCGAACGCGTCGATGACCAGCCTGCGCCTCGCCCTCGCGCGCGGCCCGCTCACCCTCCTCGCGGCCATCGCGCTCGCGGCCGCGCTGCTCGTCGCCTGCGGCGGCGCCGAGAGCGATCCCGAGCCGAGCGCGACAACAACCGCAGTCACCACGACCGCAGCTACGACCCCGACCGCGGCAACCGCGACGGCGACCGCCACGGCCTCCCCGGACGCCGCGACGCCCTCGGCGCGAGCGCCCGCGGTCGATGCCAGCGCGGAGCGTGCGTTCGAGTACCTGCGAGTGCTGGCCGTCGAGATCGGGGAGCGCTTCGCCGGGACCGACGCCGAACGGGAGGCTGCCGCCTACGTCGCATCGCAGCTCGAGGCGGCGGGCTACGTCGTCACCCTCGAGGAGTTCGATGTGCGGGTTCCGTTCAACGAGGCCGCAGTCACTGTCGAGGGCGAAGGCGAACCGATCCGCGCGTTCCCCCTCGGCGCGAGCGAGAGCGGCGAGGCCCGCGGGAGGCTCGTCTTCGCGGGCCTCGGCGATACCGCCGACTTCGCCGGCCTGGAGGCCGAGGGCGCGATCGTGTTGCTCGACCGCGGTGTGTTGACCTTCGCCCTCAAGGCCGCGAACGCGCAGGCAGCGGGCGCCGCGGGCGTCGTCATCGTCAACCACGAGCCCGGCGAGTTGTACGGCACGCTGGGCCCCGACGCCGCGGTCTCGATCCCGGTGATCGGCGTCGCGAGGCGCCCCGGGTCGGCGCTGCGCGCCCTCGCCGCCGACGGCGCCGAGGTCTCCATCCGCAGCACGACCGCCGCCGAGGAGCGAACGTCGCAGAACGTGGTCGGCCGCCCCGAGGACGGCGACTGTCGCGCCTACCTCGGCGCGCACTACGACACCGTGCCCGGGAGTCCGGGCGCCAACGACAACGCATCCGGGACGGCGCTGCTGATCGAGCTCGCGCGGGTGAGCCGCAACGAGGGGATCGGCGACGGCCTCTGCTTCATCGCCTTCGGCGCGGAGGAGATCGGGCTCTTCGGATCGCAGGCGTTCGTGGAGGCGCACGATGTCTCGGGGGCGGCGTTCATGCTGAATTTCGACATGGTCGCGCGCATCGGCGAGCAGGCCGGGGACGGGGCTCGCTTCGTCGCGGGCGACAACGCACTGGCCGATCGGGCTGCCTCGGTGGCTGCCGATCTCGGCTACGGCATCCCGCGAGGCGCCTTCCCGCGAGGCGCATCCTCGGACCACGTGAGCTTCAGCGCGGCCGGCGTGCCGGCGATCACGGTGCACAGCGGCGGAGCGGATTTCATCCACACGCCGCAGGACACGTTCGACACCGTCTTCATCGAAGATCTCGCCATTCTCCTGGAAGTCTCGATCGCGCTGCTGGAGGAGCTGTCCGAGGGCTGATTCCGCTCGCGTTCGGGCCTGATCTGCTTGTCGCGCGGCTCACGCTGACGTACGATATGAGATGGCGGGGAGACAGGTTGACTGCATATGCGTCTGATCACTTCGCCACGGGCCGCCCTCGCGGTCATCCTGGCCGGCGCCGTCGTGCTCGCTGCCTGCGGCGGCGGCGAGGACAGCGAGGTCGATGCAGCGACATCGACGCCGACGGCCGAGCCTACTTCTGCTTCCGGTGAACTGATCGCGACGGCAACGCCGTTCGCCTCCCGCCCGACGCCGACCATCGTCAGCACCAACGAGAGTGGCGGCGGCACCAACAACGGCAATGGCGGGAGCACCGAGGGCACCGACGCAACCCCGACCCCTGCCGCCACCCCGGTAGCAACGGAGCGCACCCACGTGGTCGTGGTGGGCGACACGCTTTCCGCCATCGCCGACCAGTACGACTCGACCCTCGAGGCGATCATGGAGGCGAACGGCATCACCGACGCCTCGCTGATCTTCGTCGGCCAGGAACTCACGATCCCCGGCGCTGCAGCCGCTCCGGAAGCGACCGCCACTCCCGAAGCAGGAGGCCTCGTGCACGTCGTCGTCGAGGGCGACACGCTGTCCGCCATCGCCGAGCACTACGGGACGACCATCGAGGCGATTACGGAGGCGAACGGTCTGACCGACTCCGTGATCTGGATCGGTCAGGAACTGACCATCCCCGGGGCGGCGCCCGCACCCGAGCCCACGCCCACGGCTACCCCCGAAGGCGCGAGCGGCGGCGGCGGGTCGAGCACCTACACCGTGCAGGATGGGGACACCGCAACCGACATCGCGGCGGCGTTCGACGTGACGCTGGCGGCGCTCGCGGAGGCAAACGACCTGACCATCGAGGAGCTCAACAACCTGCTGGTCGGCCAGGTGCTGACTATCCCCGTCGCGGGCGAGTAGCCGCCGGGCGGCCTCCCCGCCCGCGGCGCAGTGGCGCTGCGTGCGAAAGCAGCCGATACTACGCAACCGGAGCCGGGCGGCCACACGCCCGGCGTTAACGTGCGTCCCAGGGGTACTCTCACACGGTTATGAGCCACGAACAGCAGCTCGACCAGCTCGCGGAGATGAAGGCCAGCGCCGCCCTCGGTGGCGGGCAGGATCGCATCGACGCGCAGCACTCTCGCGACAAGCTCACCGCGCGCGAACGCATCGAGACGCTCGTCGACCCCGGCAGCTTCGAGGAACTCGACACCCTGGGCGTCGACTGGAGCGACAACGGCACGGGCGAGCGCTTCTACGGGGACGCCGTCGTCACCGGCTGGGGGCAGATCGACGGCCGCTACGTCTGCCTCTTCGCGCAGGACTTCACGGTCTTCGGCGGATCACTCTCCACGGTCGTCGGCGAGAAGATGGCCAAGGCGATGGACCTCGCCATCAAGACCGGCGTCCCGATCATCGGCCTCAACGACTCGGGCGGAGCGCGCATCCAGGAGGGCGTCGCCTCCCTCGCCGGCTACGGCGACATCTTCTACCGCAACGTCCGCGGCTCCGGCGTGATCCCGCAGATCAGCGTGATCATGGGCCCCTGCGCCGGCGGCGCCGTCTACTCGCCTGCGATCACGGACTTCGTCTTCATGGTCGAGGGCACCTCGCAGATGTACATCACCGGCCCCGACGTCATCCAGAGCGTCACCGGCGAGCAGACCACCTTCGAGGAACTCGGCGGCGCGATGTCGCACGCCGCCAAGTCCGGCGTCGCCCACTTCGCATACCAGGACGAGCAGACCTGCCTCGACGAGGTGCGCCGCCTGCTCTCCTTCCTCCCCTCCAACAACGTCGAGAACCCCCCGGCGATCGAGCAGGGGGACGACCCGAACCGCCTGCTCGATGACATCCTGAGCATCGTCCCGGACGACGACGCGCTGCCCTACGACGTGCGCGACGTGATCGAGCGGCTCGTCGACAACGGCGAGTTCATGGAGGTGCACGAGTACTTCGCGCAGAACCTCGTCGTCGGCTTCGGGCGGATCGGCGGGAGCAGCGTCGGCGTCGTCGCCAACCAGCCGATGTACCTCGGGGGCGTGCTGGACATCGACTCCTCGCGCAAGGCGGCGCGCTTCGTGCGCATCTGCGACGCCTTCAACGTGCCGATCATCACCCTCGTTGACGTGCCCGGGTACCTGCCGGGCGTCTCGCAGGAGTACGGCGGGATCATCTCGCACGGCGCCAAGCTGCTCTACGCCTACGCCGAGTCGACCGTCCCGAAGATCACCGTGATCACCCGCAAGGCCTTCGGCGGCGCCTACGTCGCGATGGGCTCGAAGCACCTCGGGGCCGACGTCAACTTCGTCTGGCCCGGCGGCGCGATCGCCGTGATGGGCGGACACCAGGCGGTCAACATCATCAACCGCCGCGAACTGCAGGGCGCCGAGGATCAGGACGCCGTCCGCGCCGAACTCGTCGCCGACTACCAGACCCGCTTCGAGCATCCCTACATCGCCGCTGCGAAGGGCTACGTCGACGACGTGATCGACCCGCGCGAGACGCGCCAGCGCATCGCGAAGGCGCTGAGGATGCTGCAGAGCAAGGCAGAGTCGCCTCTGGCGAAGAAGCACGGGAACATCCCGCTGTAGCGCCGCCGACCGCTGGCGCGAGAGCGCGCAGCGACAGCGACGCCACGCGGCGAACGCAACGAAGCGCGCGAAGGCGCAACTGAAGGAGCCCGCCCATGGCGAAAATCACCGTGGCCAACCCCATTGTCGAACTCGACGGCGACGAGATGACGCGCATCATCTGGGCCTGGATCCGCGAACGGCTGATCCTCCCCTACCTCGATGTCGACCTGAAGTACTACGACCTCAGCATCGAGTCGCGCGACGCCAGCGACGACCAGATCACCGTCGACTGCGCGAAGGCGATCCAGCAGTACGGCGTCGGCGTGAAGTGCGCGACCATCACCGCCGATGAGGACCGCGTCGAGGAGTTCGACCTCAAGGAGATGTGGCCCTCCCCCAACGGCACCATCCGCAACATCCTCGGCGGCACCGTCTTCCGTGAGCCGATCGTGATCTCCAACGTCCCGAGGCTCGTGCCCGGCTGGACGCGACCGATGGTGATCGGTCGCCACGCCTACGGCGACCAGTACCGCGCCACCGACTTCGTCGTCCCCGGCGCCGGGAAGCTGACGATGACCTTCACGCCCGCCGACGGCAGCGAGCCGATTGAGCGCGAGGTGATGGACTTCCCCGGCGGCGGCGTCGCCATGGGCATGTACAACCTCGACGAGTCGATCCGCGGCTTCGCCCGCGCCTGCATGAACTACGCGCTGCAGCGCCAGTTCCCGCTCTACTTCGCGACCAAGAACACGATCCTCAAGCGCTACGACGGCCGCTTCCGCGACCTCTTCCAGGAGGTCTTCGACGCGGAGTTCGCCGCCAAATTCGCCGAGGCCGGACTGACCTACGAGCACCGCCTGATCGATGACATGGTCGCGCAGGCCATGAAGTGGGACGGCGGCTTCGTCTGGGCCTGCAAGAACTACGACGGCGACGTCCAGTCCGACGTGGTCGCGCAGGGCTACGGCTCGCTCGGCCTGATGACCTCCGTGCTGCTCACGCCGGACGGCAACACGGTGGAGGCGGAGGCGGCGCACGGCACCGTCACGCGCCACTACCGCGAGCACCTGAGGGGCAACGAGACCTCGACCAACCCGATCGCCTCGATCTTCGCGTGGACGCGTGGGCTGCAATACCGCGGCCGCATGGACAACACGCCCGAGGTCGAGCAGTTCGCCGAGGTCGTCGAGCGCGCCTGCATCGAGACGGTCGAGGCCGGCAACATGACCAAGGACCTGGCGATGCACATCGGCCCGGATGTGCCGTTCCTGAACACCGGCGCCTTCTTCGACAGCATTGAGGAGCGCCTGCAGCAGGAGATGCGCTCCTGACCGCAGCCGCGACCGCGCCTCGAGGCGCACGCAGCTGACGGAACGAGAGGCTGCACTCGGGGCAGCAGACCAGCAACAGAGCAGCTTGAGCGGGCGTCCGCGCGCGGGTGCGCAACGCCGAGGGGAGGCGACGGTGCGGAGCAAGGTGACGATTGTCGGAGCGGGGAACACCGGCGCCACGATGGCGCAGATCCTCGCCTCTCGCGGCTACGCCGACGTGACGCTGATCGACATCATCGAGGGCCTGCCGCAGGGCAAGGCGCTCGACATCGCCGAGGGCGCTCCGTGGGTCGGGTTCAGCTCCTCCGTCAGCGGCACCAACGACTGGGCGGACACCGCCGGCTCCGACATCGTCGTCGTCACCTCGGGCGTGCCGCGCAGGCCGGGCATGACGCGCGAGGACCTGCTCGGCACCAACGCCGGCATCGTGCGCAGCGTCGTCGGCCAGGCCGTCGAGCACTCGCCCGACGCCGTGCTGATCATCTTCGCCAATCCGATGGACGCGATGTGCCACGTCGCCCTCGAGGCCAGCGGCCTCCCCGCCTCACGCGTCGTCGGCCAGGGCGGGATGCTGGACAGCACCCGCTACCGCACCTTCATCGCGATGGAGCTCGGCGTCTCCGTGCGCGACGTCTCCGCCTGGGTACTGGGCGGCCACACCGAGGCGACGATGGTCCCGATCGTCTCCACGGCCACGGTCGGCGGCGTCCCGCTGGGCGCGCTGATGGCCCAGGACCGCATCGACGCCGTCGTCGACCGCACGACGAAGGGCGGCGCCGAGATCGTCGGCCTGCTCAAGACCGGCTCCGCCTTCACCGCCCCCGCCGCCGCCACGATCGAGATGGTCGACGCCATCCTCCGCGACGAGCGCCGCATCCTCCCCTGCTGCACGCTGCTGGACGGCCAGTGGGGCATCGAGAACGCCTACGTCGGCGCCCCGGTCCTGCTCGGAGCCGGCGGCATCCTCGAGGTCTACGAGCCGCCGCTGGCGGACTCGGAGGCTGCGGCGATTCGGGGCGCGGGGGAGGCTGTGCTGGAGCTGGTGGCGGCTACGCCGCAGGGGTAGGGGGGCTGCAGAGCCTTCATCGCGGCGGCCAGCGGCTCATTCGTGGAACCGGGTACCCACGTTAGCGATACTCCGCTATACTCGCACGCATGAGCGACCTACTCGTGATCCTCGGCGCCGGTGCCTCTTACGACGCCCTTCGGGAGGGAGAAGAGCGGCCGCCTCTCGCCAACAACCTGTTCAATGAACAGTACGACGATCTCCAGCAAGAGTTCCCGCGAGTGGACCTACTTCGCGACACGATCCTGGCCCGCATGAAGCAAGGCCAAAGCCTAGAACAAATCTTGGGACGGCTGGCCGAGAGTCCGGACCCGAACATCCAGCGGCAGGTGTTTGAGATACCGCTGTATCTCCAGCGGTTGCTCGCGCGCTTCAGCGGGATGAGGCCTGGAACGTACGACTCCCTAATCACCCTGATACAGGAAGCTCAGGTGTCCGTCACGTTCGTGACCCTCAACTACGACACCATACTGGACGAAGCCATAGGCAGAACGTACGACGACTCGCTCATCGCCTCGCTCGATGACTACGTCGATCCTTCGTCTACACGTAAATGGAACTACGTGAAGCTTCACGGTTCGGTGAATTGGGGATTCAAAACAACGGTCGCCGCCCCGGGAAGACTGCTCGGCGGTACGCAATCCCAGCTCCACGCGCACTATCGGCCTTCAATGGCCCAAGTATACGAGACCGGTCATGATCGATCCGGTGTGCACCTTCTCGACTCACGAGACACATACTTGCTCGAAGACAGGATGACATACCCAGCACTCGCCATGCCCACCGACTGGAACAAGCAGACCCTGTGCCCAGAAGCGCACCTCGAGGCCCTCCGTAGCGCGCTCCGATCCAATCCGTCGATCCTCGTCATCGGTAACCAGGGCCTGGACACCGACCTGATGGACATCCTGCGGGACACCGAGCCGGCCCAAGCGCCGCAGCATCCAGGAGATTTCATCCGGGATGTCTTCGGGTCCAGAAGGCCTGTTCACGTCGTCGATCCCTCGGATGTCCTCGACGTCGCTTCGAGGTTTGCCGAGGCACTCGGGCGGCCCGACTTCACATTCTCGCGAGAGGACATTGGCTTCCGCGATTTCGTCGAGTCCGAGGAAGCCGGGCGCTTCTTCGACGATGTGAAAGCCGCCTCCCACCGCGCGTGATCAGTCCTCAACCTCCCCCGCCCCGAACGTCCCCACCCCCACCGGCCCCGGGGCGTCGAGGCGGAAGAGGCCGTGCTCGTCGGTGTCGATGTCGCGCGCGGCCTCAAGGCGCTCCTCGTCCGTGGCGTAGGCCCCTCGCCGCCCTGAGTGGACCGAAACCCACACGCCGTCCTGCTTTGCGACGCTGCTGCCCACAACTCGCGATGCCGATACCCTCTCCCCAGACCATCCGACAGCACCCTCACCACCACGCACCGAGGAGTACGACGCGATGACCCCAAGCCGCACAGAATCGGACAGCATGGGCGCCATCGAGGTGGCCGACGACAGGTACTGGGGGGCGCAGACGCAGCGCTCGCTTGAGAACTTCAAGATCGGCGACGAGCGGATGCCGCGCTCGATCATCCGCGCACTCGGCATCGTCAAGCACGCCTCGGCGACCGTGAACGAGGCGCTCGGCAGGCTCGACTCCGAGGTCGCCGACGCCATCCGCTCCGCCGCCCAGGAGGTGATCGACGGCGACCTCGACGACCACTTCCCGCTCGTCGTCTGGCAGACCGGCTCCGGCACCCAGTCCAACATGAACGCCAACGAGGTGATCTCCAACCGCGCCATCGAGCTGCTCGGCGGCGAGCGCGGCTCCAAGAACCCGGTCCACCCCAACGACCACGTCAACATGTCGCAGTCCTCGAACGACGTCTTCCCCGGCGCGATGTCGATCGCGACCGGCGAGGAGGTCACGCATCGCCTCGTGCCCGGGCTGAAGCACCTGCACGCGGCGCTGGCCGCCAAGCAGGCGGACTTCGAGGACATCGTGAAGATCGGCCGCACCCACCTGATGGACGCGACGCCGCTGACGCTGGGGCAGGAGTTCTCCGGTTACGTCAAGCAGGTCGAGTACGGGATCCTGCGCGTGCAGAGCGCGCTGCCCCGGATCTCCGAGCTCGCCCTCGGCGGCACCGCCGTCGGCACCGGTCTCAACGCGCACCCCGAGTACGGCGAGCGCGTGGCCGCCGAGATCGCACGCATGACGGGCCTGCCCTTCGTGACCGCGCCGAACAAGTTCGAGTCGCTCGCGGCGCACGACGCGCAGGTGGAGCTGTCCGGACAGCTGAAGACCGTGGCCGCCTCGCTGATGAAGATCGCGAACGACGTGCGGCTGCTCGGCTCCGGCCCGCGCGCCGGGCTCGCCGAGCTGATGCTGCCCGCCAACGAGCCGGGCTCCTCGATCATGCCGGGCAAGGTGAACCCCACCCAGTCCGAGGCGCTGACGATGGTCTGCGCGCAGGTGATGGGCAACGACGTCGCCGTCAACTTCGGCGGCGCGACGGGGCACTTCGAGCTCAACGTCTTCAAGCCGGTGATCGTCTACAACACGCTGCAGTCGATCCGCCTGCTGGGCGACGCGGCGGTGTCGTTCACCGACAACATGGTCGTCGGCATCGAGCCGAACCGTGACCGCATCCGCGAGCTGATGGAGTCGTCGCTGATGCTGGTGACGGCGCTCAGCCCGCACATCGGCTACGACCGCGCCGCCGAGGTCGCCCACCACGCGCACGTCGCTGGCTCGACGCTGCGCGAGGCGGCGCTGGCCCTCGGCTACGTCACGGACGCCGAGTTCAGCGAGTGGGTGCGCCCCGAGGAGATGACGCACCCGTAGGGGTTAGCGCGCGGGCGGCGCTGGATTCCTCCCTCACCCCCACCCCGCCCTCAGGAGACCCTTGCGAAACTCCCGTTTCGAGAGCGGTCCGGCACCCTCTCCCCTGGCGGGAGAGGGCGGGGGTGAGGGGGCGCCGCCCGGCGGCGCGGCCAGCGAGGGCAGGCGCGACGTTCGAGGGCAGGCGATGGACGATGTGCTGCTGCGTCTGACCCCCGTGCTCGAGGCGATCGTACTGGAACTCCGCGAGTCACCTCCGGAAGCCCCCTCACCCTAACCCTCTCCCGCCAGGGGAGAGGGGATCGGAGGGCGCTGCGGTGCCCGGAATCCGGCTCACCCCCGCCATCTCCCCTGAGAGGGCGGGCAGGGTCCGAGCGACGGGGGTACGTCGCGCGGGTTACCGCCTCGAGCGGAGGAAGACGGCGACAAGGCCGGCGAGGATGCCCGCCAGCCCGCCCGTAACGAACCCCGGTGGATCGGCGATCAGCTCGGCAGCGACGCCGACGATCACGCCGACCACGACACCCGCGCCAATAGTCATGAACACCACGTTGAGCCGGTCGGTCATCGCGCCCTCCTCGCTCGCGGGGACAGTCTATACGAGGGCTGTCGCGGCCCGATGGTCCATCGGTGACGGTCTGCGCGGCGGGACCGGACAGCCTGGCAGGCTACAGCCTCGATCGCAGTTGATCACGAGGGCGACGATTACGCCGGCGATCGCGGCAGGGATGACGGGCGGCAGATCCGTGTACAGCTCGGCGAGTACTCCGACGATCAGGCCGATCACGAGGCCCAGGCCGATGAGGGCGAACAGCTTTCCGGCGCTCACTGCGCCCTCCTCGGTCGCCGCAGGGCTCGCGGGGACAGACTACAGGACGACGGTCGCGGCCCAGGCGGCGCCGGCGAGCGCCGCGAGGTAGCAGACCACCGCCAGCGGCGTCGCGATCGAGCGCAGGCCGAGGTCCTTGAGCGTGTGGCGGATGCGGTGCGCGGCGTGCATGAAGGTAAAGAACGCCACGCCGAAGATGATCAGCCGCACGAGCGGTGCGCCGCTGCTCAGGCCGCCGTCGCCGAACAGTGCGTCGAGCCGGTCGAAGTCGACGCCCCCGGCGGGGACGACGAAGCCGGTGATGATGATCAGCACCGGCATCAGCAGCGCGATGACCACTCCGCCAGCGGAGAACATCGCCCAGAAGAACGGCTCGTTCGAGGGTCGCATGTCGCCTCTCCGCCTACACCTGAACCAGGAAGACCGCGAGGACGACGAGCGAGACGATCGCCCAGATGACATAGTTGCCGGCGATCAGTTGCGCCGGAGGTACCCGCCACCCGCCGATCTTGAGCGGCAGACCCTTCGGCATCGCCTGGAACCAGGTCGCCGTGTGCAGCAGCGCGAAGCCGAGGATCAGCGCGTGGATGATCCAGAGCAGCGGGTTCTTCAGCACGTCGAGGTAGTCCGCGAACGCGCTCTCGCCCTCGCGGACCTGCGAGACCAGCAGCAGCAACAACACCATGTAGAGCGCGACGGCGAAGGCCGACAACTCGCGCAGCAGGAAGACGCGGTAGGGCCAGCGCCGGTTCCACCAGCCGTTCGACTTCGTACGCGGGAGCGGTCCGGGCATCGTCAGCGACCCATCCCGGGCGGGGTGAAGGGCAGCAGCGAGATGAAGAAGCTGTTCGTCGCCTCCACCTTGGCCTGCTGGATCGCGCCCGCCGGGTCCACGTGCTTCGGGCAGACGCTGCTGCACTCGCCGACGAAGGTGCAGTCCCAGATGCCCTTATCGGACCAGATCAGCTCCTGGCGCTGCGCGTTGCCCTGATCGCGCGAGTCGAGGTTGTAGCGCTGCGCGAGGGCGAGCGCGGCCGGGCCGATGAAGTCGTCCTCGTGCTCGTACACGGGGCAGGCGGCATAGCAGAGCATGCAGTTGATGCACATGCTGAACTGCTTGAAGTCCGCGAGTTGCGAGGGCGTCTGGCGGTACTCGCCCTCCTCGATCGGCTGCTCCTGCTCGCGGATGATCCACGGCTTCACGTCCGTCAGCTTCTCCATGAAGTCGTCGAGGACGGTGATCATGTCCCGCTCGACCGGGAAGCCGCGCAGGGGCTCGACGCGGATCGGGCCGGGCATGAACTCGCGCAGGAAGGCGTTGCAGGTCAGGCGCGGGTAGCCGTTCACCATCATCCCGCAGCTGCCGCAGACGCCCATCCGGCAGGACCAGCGATAGCTGAGCGTGCCGTCGACTTCGTCCTTGAGCCAGTTGAGCGCGTCGAGGACGACCCACTCCTCGCGGTAGGGCACCTCGTAGCTCTGGTACGAGGGCTCCGTGTCCGTCTCGGGGTGGTAACGGAACACCTCGAGCGTCACGGTGCGCGTCGTGGTCATCGCTTCCGTGGTCACGGCGCCTCCCGTCGCTAGTTTCCGTAGGTCCGCTCGGCCGGCGGCCAGTTGGTGATCGTCACGTCCGAGTACTCGATGCGCGGCGCATCGTCCGTACGGTACGCCAGCGAGTGCTTGAGGAACTGCTCGTCGTCGCGCTCCGGGTAGTCCGTGCGCTGGTGCGAGCCTCGCGACTCCGTGCGGGAGAGCGCGGAGTGGGCGACGGCCTCGCCGACATCGAGCAGGAACTCCAGCTCGAGGGCGGCCGTGAGCTCGGTGTTGAAGCTCGCGCTGTGGTCGTCCAGGGAGATGTTCGTGGCGCGCTCCTTGAGCTCGGCGACCTTCTGCGTGGTCACCTCGAGGCTGGCGTGGTCGCGGTAGACGCCGGCGCCGTCCTCCATCGTCGAGTTGAGCTCGCGGCGGATCGCGGCGATGCGTTCGCCGCCCTCGCGCGGCTGCAGGAAGCGCTCCGTGATGCGCGCCCGCTCGTCGGCGGCCTGCGCCTCGATCGAGGCGCTGTCGAACTCGGGGTGCTGCTGCGCCCAGACGGCGGCCGAGTGGCCGGCGCGGCGGCCGAATACGAGCAGCTCGGTCAGCGAGTTCGAGCCGAGCCGGTTCGCGCCGTTGATGCTGACGCAGGCGCACTCCCCGGCGGCGTAGAGGCCGGGCAGGCTGGTCGCCCCGTTCGTGTCGGTGTGGATGCCGCCCATCATGTAGTGCACCACCGGGCGCACGGGGATCGGCTCGTGCACGGGGTCGATGCCGGCGTAGTTCTTCGCCAGCTCGCGCACGAACGGGATGCGTTCCTCGATCAGCTTCTCGCCGAGGTGGCGCACATCGAGGTGGGTGTACGTCCCGTACTCGCCCTCGAAAACGCGGCCCTCGGCCTGCTCCTTCATGAACGCCTGCGAGAGCTTGTCGCGCGGGCCCAGCTCCATCGTGCGCAGCTGCGGGTGGCGAGGATCGGTGATCTCGACCGGCTCGCCGAGGTTGTAGTCCTGCAGGTAGCGGTGGCCCTCGGTGTTGACGAGGATGCCGCCCTCGCCGCGGGCCGCCTCGGTGATGAGGATGCCGGTGCCGGGCAGGCCGGTCGGGTGGTACTGGACGAACTCCATGTCCTTGAGGGCGACGCCGGCGCGGTAGGCCATCGCCATACCGTCGCCGGTCTTGATCGCGGCGTTGGTGGTGAACGGGAAGACGCGTCCGCCGCCGCCGGTGCACATGATCACGGCCTTCGCCTTGATCGCGCGCATCTCGCCGGTGCGCAGCTCGATCGCGGAGACGCCCTGGCAGCGTCCGTCCTCGACGAGCAGCCGCGTCGCGAACCACTCGTCGTAGCGCTTCACCTGCGTGTACTTGAGCGAGGTCTGGAAGAGCGCGTGCAGCATGTGGAAGCCGGTCTTGTCGGCGGCGTACCAGGTGCGGCGGATGCGCATCCCGCCGAAGGGGCGGACGGCGACGCTGCCGTCTTCCTCGCGGCTCCAGGGGCAGCCCCAGTGCTCGAGCTGGATCATCTCGTCCGGGGCCTCGTTGACGAACAGCTCCACGGCGTCCTGATCGGCAAGCCAGTCGGCGCCGCTGATCGTGTCGTTGATGTGATCCTCGAGGCTGTCGTCGTCCTTGATTACGGCCGCGGCGCCGCCCTCGGCGGAGACGGTGTGGCTGCGCATCGGGTAGACCTTGGAGACCATCGCGATGTCGAGGTCGGGGTAGGCCTCGGCTGCGGCGATGACGGCGCGGAGGCCGGCCCCGCCGCCGCCAATGATGAGCAGGTCGTGCTGGAGATCGTCGGCCACTGCGCCTCTCAATCGGTCAGCGGTGCCCCCGCTCGGAGCCTGCCGGAGCGACAACGCTCACTATTCCCGTGGCCGGGGTCATGGTCAAGCGGAAGGCGGTCAGCGCCGCCGCCGGCCTCGCGAGGTTCCGCCGGACTTCCCGCCGGTCGTGTACGTTTGCGGCAGGAACAGGTCACTCGGAGGAGGCAGCTATGGCGGGCTACGCAATAGCGGACGTGCGCGTAACTGATGAGGCGCTCTTCGCCGAGTTCGCCGCGGGAGTGCCGGCGACCATCGAGGCTCACGGGGCAGGTACATCATCCGAGGCGGCGACATCGAGGTATTCCAGGGCGATTGGGCGCCCCCGCGCTTCGTCGTGGTGGAGTTCGAGAGCGCTGAGCAGGCCAGTGGCTGGCTCAACTCCGAAGAGTTCGTCCCGATGCGCAACCTGCTCAACCGCTCGTCCGACAGCGACGTGATCGTCATGGAGGGCACGTAGCCCTTCGCGTAGCCGCGCGCGGATCAGTCTCCGCTCAATCCCCGCCGCGCACGCACAGGTGGTAGAGGTGGAGGGCGATGATCGTCTTCGCGTCCTCCACCCGCCCCTCGCCGATCGCCGCGCCCAGCTCGTCGAGCGTGATCGCGATCGGCGCGCCCAGGTCCTCCTCGTCGCCGCTGTCGAGCGGCGCCTCGAACAGCCCGGTCGCGAGGTAGACGTCGATGTACTCGTTCGTGAAGCCGGGCGCCATCCAGGCCCCGCCGATGCGCACGATTGACTCGGCGTCGTAGCCGGTCTCCTCGCGCAGTTCGCGGCGCGCGGTGACTTCCGGCGGCTCACCCGGCTCGCGCGTGCCCGCCGGGACTTCCAGCAGCCGCCGGCGCGCCGGATGCCGGTACTGCTCGACGAGCAGCAGCCGCTCGTCGTCGAGCAGCGCGACGAGGGCGACCGCGCCGGGATGCACGACGGTCTGGCGATCGCCCTCGGAGCCGTCGGGGAAGCGCAGGCGTGCGTGGTCGACGGCGAAGAGCGCGCCCTCGTAGACGCGCTCGTTGCTCAGGATCTCCGGGAGTTCGTCGCTCACGCGGGCACTAGCCCGCTGCTTGCGAGGGCAGGTCGAGCGTCATCGCGATCTCGTTGCAGCCCGGGAACTTGGGGCAGCGGTAGCACTCGTTCCAGACCTTGCGCGGCAGCTCCATCACATCGGCCTGCACGAAGTCGAGGCGCTCGAAGAACTGCGGGCGGTAGGTGAGTGCAAAGACGCGATCGAGGCCGAGCCGCGCTGCCTCGTCGATGCAGGCCTGCACGAGCAGCTGTCCGTAGCCCTGCCCCTGCCGCTCTTCGGAGACGGCGAGCGACTTCAGCTCGGCGATGTCGGCCCAGACGATATGCAGCGCGCCGCAGGCGACCACCTCGTCGCCCTCGCGGACGACGAAGAAGTCGCGCAGGTTCTCGTAGGTCTCGCCCTTGGTGCGCGGCAGCATGTCGCCGCGGGCGGCCCAGAAGTTGACGAGCGCGTGGATCCCGTCCACGTCGTGGACCGTCGCGCGCTCGACCGCGGCGGGGAGAGCGGGTGCGGTCATGCTTCTAGGATAGTCCCGCGCGCCGCAATCCGGCGACGGGGCTCGCGAAGGCGTCCTCGTGCGTACGCATCGTCAGTCTCGCTCCAGAACGGCCGCTACGCCCGATACGCATCCCGTCGATGGCGAATCCGAAGAACAACCACCTGCCACGCCTCATCGTCAACTCGGTATAGGACGCGATACGATCCAATCCGAAGGCGCCATGTGGTTTCAGGCAGTTGCCTGACGCCCCGAGGTCGCGGATCGGAGGCAAATCCGCCGGTTCGCTCCTTGATGCGCGCCACCTGCTCTGCAGGGATGGACCGCAATTCCCGCAGCGCGGGCCGCGAGATCAGGAGTTCGTAGGCGGAGGCCTCCACCGGCCATGCCGCCCGGAAGCGGTCGCTACGTCGCCTCGGTGCTGTCGCAGCAGTTATGTAACCCCAGCCCGGTAGCTTCCACCCCGATATAGTACCAAATGTATATGCTAGTTGTCAATTCGCTCTCTAGTTATAGCGACGAGTTTGACTGTTGAATAGCGGCCCGCTAATGATGCTGGTGATGCCGGGGTAGCTCAGTTTGGTAGAGCAATGGCGTGGAACCCCATGTGACGGCGGTTCAAATCCGTCCCCCGGCACCACCTGCTCAGACTTCAGTATAACACCCCTGAGAAGTAGGAGTCAAGCTTTTTCAGTGAGACCAAGCAGCGAACGGTCCCTCAGCCAACGCTCTCTGTCGGCGCGTGTAGTCACGGCCCAGTGTTCTGCTGAAGGGCTCTGACGGCTTGATGCGGCGCGTCGTCGGGCTCGGTGCTTCATCAGCCATCTCAACGATCCACTCCAGCGACCGTGGAGCCGTCGCGAGACCAGCAGCCATCGCCGGCGTCTCTCTGAGAGTCGAGTGAACGCGCACGAAGTTGTACCAGGTGAAGTAGAGCGCCAGCGCGTTGCAGTGCATCTCGAACCTCTTCGAGTGAGCGTTCGTCCTGCGCGTGAAGCGCCGCATCGAGGTCCGCATCGTCAGGTTCTGACGCTCCACCAGTGAGGTAGAGACAACCGTGTTGCTGCCGACGATCTGCTTCTTGCGCGCCCCGACGTACTTGTTACCCTCGTACGCCTTGACGAGCTGAGCGTAGTCGATCTCGCCCCCGAATACCTGGGCGACGGCGTGCGTGTAGGCGTCATAGCCATCAGACACCAGCGCGATTCGCTGACTGACCCGATCCTTCAGATCAGTGAGGAAGACCACCGCAGCCTCACCGCCCCGGCGACCGACGTGCCAGGTAACAATGAGCTTCGAGTCAGGGTCGAGCGCTGTCCACGTCCAGACACTACCTGCCATCTCGGGAGCAGCCTTCGCTGCTTCCACGTTCTTCTCCTTGGCATAGTTGAAGGACCAGATCTCATCGCACTCGATCTGAGGTGCAGCTACGTCACGCACTGCCTGATCGTGGTGCGCCTCGCAAGCAAGGCCAGCATCGCGGAGAAGCTTAGTGACCGTGTTGATAGACACACCCGTAAGGCGTGCAACGCCGCGTAGAGACACGCCCTCTACTAGCAAGTTTAGGATCATGACGCGCTTGTCGGTCGGTAGTCTATTCATCATGTAGATAGAATACACTACAAGACGCGCAGTTGTCAAGTTCTAGTTGCGCTTTTGGTCGCGCTCTCTAGTTGCGAACTTAGCAACTCGGATGGCGTTACTGACTGGGTCACACTCTGAGTCAACAGTCTCACTGAGAGGTTGTGGCTTCTGAGGTTCTTGCTTCTTAGGCACTGGTTGACTCCCTACGTTCTGTGAGCAATGATCCTTGTAGCTCGACAGCGAGCAGATGCCTGGGGGCCGGGACCGGATGGTCTGAAAACACCCCCAGGCATCGCCACGTCCACTTTTAGTTTAGTGCATATAGCGCTAGTCGTCAAGTTTTTTACTAGTTTAGACTAACTCAGATCTAAGGCACTAAGCTGAGTGGGATTCGGTGAAAGATTGGTTCCTCTGGTGAGTGGGGAGGACAGGAGTTCCACCGCGCTGTTGTATTACAGCTAGTAATCCAAAGCTCAAAGCCTACCCACGTAAACCCAAGCGGCACGTTGGCTGTTATCTCGACTGACTTTGTCGCACCAGCCGGAATGGTAGCGTACGCACTCGCATCCCACTGATAGACCGCCCCGTTGTCGCGCTCGCCAACAAGGATAGCATCGAGCAGGCTACTAGCACTCTGCTCTATGTTGGTCTTGTTTCTCATATACGTGTGGGTTGTGATACTCTGACCAGCACTGTAGGCGGGATACGCATCCACTATAGAAGATCTGACAGTTACACCCAATAGCCCAAAATCTAGCTCCTCGGCCTCGCCGCTACCCGTAGAGAACAGATGGAAGGATAGCGAACGCATACGGAGCGACCACTTCCTCGGCTTTAGTGACAAGCTCAGTCAGACGTGGATCTAGACCAGCCTCCTCTGCTATGTGAGTGGCAGCGATTCCGAGCCGTGGAGAGATAAGCAGTAGAACTGTGAGTACCCACGTCAACAATGTCTCGATCAAGCTGGTGCCTCCTTGCGGCTACGGAACGTAGTTCCTCACCACAAGGGGCGTCAAGCGCGGTAGTGTCAATTTTGTGGAAGCGCCTACACAGTTTAGGATTGAGGGGGAGCGGGCGCCTCGCGACCCTCTAAGGGGCTGCACTAGGCCCGGCACCCGCTCCCACAGCAACGGAGAGTCTGGGTATTGGCGAACCCGGCGCATTTTAGGAATGCGTAGTCCACCCGTGGCTTGTGGGTCCGAATCCCACACTCTCCGCCACCCCTCCATTCTAACTGAGACAGTACCCGTCGCCTCTGGCTCTTCTATGTCCTCCCAGCGGATCGCGCCATGCCTGGCGATGTCATCCTCCGCCTCCCTGGCAGCGGAGAGATCGTCGAGATCCTCCATCAACTCAGGGATATGGAACGCCACTGCCGAACTGCCGCTCGCGACCGTCCGCGCGACGATCCGCGTCCCGTTCCCCGGGATCTGAATCGGCGCACCTCCGAAGTGCTGCACCCGCATCTGCACTTGCCGGATCGTCAACCCGCTCATTCGCCCTCATCCTCACGTACCAATACTACATCGGTAGGCACGCGCGCCTTGGGTTCACCATTGATCAACACATCAAATGCATGCGGCCCGGACCGTTCGAAGGTCAGGCCGACGATTGTCTGCGGGATCACGAGTTCCACAGGCTTCCCAGGGGCTCTCGGTCCGGGAACCTCGATTTCGGCCTCAAGCGTGAGAAGTCGCTGCCCATCCGGGTCCGACAGGAATATCTGCAGGCGCTTTGTCTGCCCTGCCTCCACAGCGTCGGCCACGAACTTGAGCACCAAGGTGAGCTGGGGGTGGGTTGCCGGGAGTTCTCGCGCGGAAATCCGATTGAACACGCCGAGGATGTTCAGTTTGCCCTCACTGGAAATGTTCGCGCATCTGCGATGAGCGCCAGCGGGACATCCATGTGAGCGCTCCAAGCATTCGCTTGCGGAGTATTCGCCCCGCACTGCGCATCGTCAGTCTCGCTCCAGCTCGCCGATCTGGTGGTCGAGGCGCAGCCAGCCGAGGCGCTGCGCGAGGTTGGCGTAGAACTGGTTCGCGCCGCCGAGGCGCACGAAGCGCGCCTGCCGCGACGAGCGCGTGATGTGCACCATGCTCCCGGACGTCACCTCGATCTCGTGGTGCCCGTCGACGGTCATCACCGCCTCGTGGCCGCGCGCGACCTCCAGCGTGACGGCCGCGCCGTCGCGCAGCACGAGCGCGTTGCCGTAGGAGAGATGCGGCGCGACGGCCGCAACGATCAGCTCGCTTGAGGTCGGATAGAGGATCGGCCCGTGAATCGCGAGTGCGTAGCCCGTCGAGCCGGTCGCCGTCGCGACGATCACGGCGTCCGTGCGGTACTCGGCGAGCAGCACGCCGTCGACATGCACTCCGACCGAGACGGTGCGGCCGAGGCGGTGGCGTCCGATCACCACGTCGTTGAGCGCGTGCAGCGGTTCGCCGTCCCCGACGACCGCCTGGGCCATCGTGCGCTCCTCGATCCGGCCCCCGCCGCCGAGGATCAGGCTCAGCGCCTCCTCGGCTTCGCCCTCGGTCGACTCGGCGAGGAAGCCGAGGCGGCCCATCCGCACGCCGAAGATCGGAATGCCGAGGGCCGCAGCGAGGCCGGAGGCTTGCAACACCGTCCCGTCGCCGCCGACACAGACCAGCAGATCGCTGCCGGGCAGCTGCGCCTGGACGGGGCCGTGGCCGGCAGTCGGGCCATCGCGCTCGAGCGGCGCGCACCAGCTCTCGAGGCCGGCCTCGACGACCTGCGCGTGCAGCCGCTCGGCGAGCGCCGCCGCGCCATGCACGTCGGGGTGGTAGCAGACCCCGCAGCGCGCGATCCCGCCGAGGGCGCTCCCGCCGCTCATTCGTCGCCTCGCGGAGTCGCGGCGGCGGGCAGGCGCAGCCAGAGGAAGAACTCGCGGTTGCCGGCGGGGCCGGCCAGAGGCGAACGGTGGACGCCGCGCACCCGCACCCCGTGATCGAGCGCCCAGGCCGCGACCTTGCCGACGACCTCGGCGTGCACCTGCGCGTCGCGCACCACGCCGCCGGGCTCGACCTGCTCGCGTCGCGCCTCGAACTGCGGCTTGACCAGCGCCAGCACGTTGCCGCCCGGCCGCAGCGAGCGCAGTACCGCGGGGAGTACGGCGGTCAGCGAGATGAACGAGACATCGACGACGGCGAGATCGGCGGGCGGCTCGAGCGGCTCGAGGTTGCGCGCGTTCGTGCGCTCGCGGACCTCGACCCGCGGATCGTCGCGCAACTGCTGCGCGAGCTGTCCGTAGCCGGCGTCGACGGCGACGACCTCACGCGCGCCGCGCTGTAGCAGGCAGTCGCTGAAGCCTCCGGTGGAGGCGCCGACATCGAGGCAGCGCACGCCCTCGACGGCTATCGAGGTGGCATCGAGCGCCGAGGAGAGCTTGTCACCGCCGCGGCTGACGTAGCGCGGGCGCTCGCGCAGCGCGAGCGCAGCATCGTGCGCGACGGTGGCTGCGGGCCGCGTCGCCACCGCGCCCTCGACGCGCACATCGCGCGCGAGCACGAGCGCGCGAGCACGCTCGGCGTCCGGCGCCAGCCCACGCTCGACGAGCAGCTCGTCGAGGCGCAGACGCGCGCGCGATCGGCCCCGGGCGGTTGTTGTCATGGTGATCGAGGATACTCCGCAGCCGCCGCGGACGCTGCACAGCGCGGGAACCATCGGCAGGCCGCGAGCGTATGGTTAGTTGACGCCTGCATAGGTACCGCACGTGTCGTGCCTGACATTGGAGTGCCACGTGCGAGCGAGAAACCTCCGACCCGCGCTCTTCGTCGCCCTCGCGGCGCTCCTGCTCGCCGCCGGGCTGGCGCCC
Organism: Dehalococcoidia bacterium; assembly: GCA_965261685.1. Lineage (GTDB taxonomy): Bacteria > Chloroflexota > Dehalococcoidia > UBA2979 > UBA2979 > VXMT01. Next base: position 511,674 of record CBDHDI010000027.1, on the reverse strand, counting down.
GCGAGTCCCTCGGAGGCCGCGGACGAGACCGTCGAGGTCGAGACGATCACGACCGTGCTGCAGCCCGGCTGGAACGCTGTCGGCTGGGTGGGGCCGGAGACCCCGACCTCGGACTTGTTCGAGATGCTCCCTCAGCTGCGGCGTGTCTCCGCGTGGGACGCGAGGGAGGGAGCCTATCGGCGAGCGTTTCGCGGCGACTATGCCCGGCTCGTATCGCTGACGCCGGGCATGGGGCTGTGGCTACACCTTGGCGGGGACGCGACGGTCGAGTGGACACGATCGGTGTCCGGGGAAGCCGTGCTGCTCTCACTGCAAACGGGCTGGAACCTCGTCGGCTGGACAGGCGACGACCGCACAGGGATCGACGAAGCCGTCGCGCGATTCGGTGACATGTTCGTCTATGGGGCGGTGTGGAACGCATCGACGCAGCGGTACGCGCACTACCGCCCAAGGTCCGGCAACACGGAACCACCGGCATTGAGCCGCGGCGACGCGGTGTGGGTCGATCTGACCTCGGAGACGCGTTGGTGGCAGTCCGGAACGGCGCAGGCGGAGTTCGTGTTCAGCGACGGCGTTTCCCCCGAGCAGCGGTCAGAAATCCGGAAGGGGATGGAGGACATCATCACGTCCTTCGCGGAGCGGTTTGGTGCGTATGCGCCAGAACTCAAGGTCTCGGTCAGCGACACCGAGCCCGGTTGCTGGGCCAGGCCCGGATTCTTGAAGTTGGTCGAGAGCTTCCTGGCCTGCCCGGTGCATGAGTACTTCCATGTCCTCCAGTTCACGCTCGCCGAGGGTCGCCCGCGGGGACCGGAGTGGCTGGTAGAGGGCTCGGCAACCTACGCGGAAGAAGCGTACGAGGAGGGTGGATTAGAGTTTCGTCGGTGGATCGCGCCTGCATCAGCATCACATGTCGCCAGCATCAGGAACCCGGGAGACGCGCATCCGTCACGCCTGAACTACCATCTCGGATTCCTCGCGGCAGACTGGCTTGTCGAGCATGCCGGCGAACCGTCCCTCCTGGACTACTATCGCCTGCTACCGTCGTCGGGCAGTTGGGAAGAAGCCTTTGGCTCGGCCTTCGGCCTCACCACCGACGAGTTCTATGACGCGTTCGAGGCCTACCGAGCGGAAGTCGCTCCACCCCTGCCTCACCTCACCGATGCCGACGTCAGGCCGATCGCGACGTTCCTTGGCGATGTGCCGGAGCAAACCCGCAACGAGATACAAACGGAGATGGATGCGGTGCACACGTTCCTCAGCGAGCGCTTCGGCGCCGAGTCAAGCGAGTACTCGGTCTATGTTGGCTCGGACTGGGATGCTGTTACCGATCACGCCCAGCGCCTGGCGAGGAACCGGTGGTGGGATGATCGCGTGAGAAGGCTTTCCTTGCCTCTTGAGTGGGACTACGGCTGCTCGATAGGCGTCACGGGCTGGATCATTCACTCGTTGAGCTGCGGGCAGTCGTTGGATCACAAGTCCTACGCCAACTCCCACATCCGGATCCTGCTTCAAGGCAAGCACCAACTGGATCCTCAGCCCTTGTGGATCGAGGCAGGCAGCGGCATCTACATCGATCTCGCGTATCGCTCGGCCTATGGCGACGAGATCTCCTGGTACACCAGCATGGCCGCACGATCGACGGTTCCGCTCGCACAGCTCGAGGCGAAGGAAGACTGGGCGGCGAGTGATGGTGAGGAGAAGTGGGCGTTGAGCGTCCTCGCCCTCGACTGGCTGCTGAGGCACGCGGGGGAGTCAGCACTCTTCGAGTACTTCCGGCTGCTACCACCCAACACCTCAGTTCATCCGGAATCCGACGAAGGCGCAGCAGCCGCCTTCGAGCAGGCCTTCGGACTCACCATCGAGGACTTCTACGAGCAGTTCGAGGCGTACCGGGCGACCTTGCAGTAGCGCGCCCGCGCGGGCTCAGGCCGACTCGGAGACCTCTAGCGCGTCGTCCGAACCCGTGTCGCCGACCACCGCGCCGGACTCTGTGACGAGCAGCGGGCGCGTGCGGTTGCGCACCGTCTCGGCCGAGACGACGCACTTGCGGATCTCCGGCATCGAGGGTGCGTCGTACATCACGTCCAGCAGCAGCTCCTCGACGACGGTGCGCAGGCCGCGCGCGCCGGTCTTCTGCTTGATCGCGTCCTCCGCGATCGCCTGCAGGGCGTCGTCGGTGAAGACCAGCTCCACGTCGTCCATCTTGAAGAGGCGCTGGAACTGCTTCGCGATCGCGTTCTTCGGCTTCGTCAGGATCGAGACCATCGTCTCCACGTCGAGCGGATCGAGGACGGAGACGACTGGCAGGCGCCCGACGAACTCCGGGATCAGGCCGTACCGCAGCAGATCGTCGTGCGTGACGTGCTGGAGGATGCGCGCGCGGTCGGACTCACTCGGCCGCTCCGAGCCGAAGCCGAGGCTGCGCGCGCCGATCCCGGTGCGACGCGAGACGACGTCCTCGAGGCCCTCGAACGCGCCGCCGACGATGAACAGGATGTTCGCCGTGTTGATCTGGATGAAGTCCTGGTGCGGGTGCTTGCGGCCGCCCTGCGGCGGCACGCTGGCGACCGTGCCCTCGATGATCTTGAGCAGCGCCTGCTGCACGCCCTCGCCGGACACATCGCGCGTGATCGAGGGGTTGTCTGACTTGCGCGCGATCTTGTCGATCTCATCGATGTAGACGATGCCGCGCTCGCCGCGCTGGACGTCGAACTCCGCCGCCTGGATGAGGTGCAGCAGGATGTTCTCGACGTCCTCGCCGACGTAGCCCGCCTCCGTCAGCGCCGTCGCGTCCGCGATCGAGAACGGCACGTCGAGGACCTTCGCGAGCGTGCGCGCGAGCGCCGTCTTGCCGGTGCCCGTCGGCCCGATCAGCAGGATGTTCGACTTCTCCAGCTCGACATCCGCCTGGATGGGTGAGTCGATGCGCTTGAAGTGGTTATAGACGGCGACGGAGAGCACGCGCTTGGTGCGGTCCTGCGCGACGATGTACTCGTCGAGCAGCTCCACGAGGTCGCGAGGGGTGCGCGTGGGCTTGGTGCTCTGCGCCGGGGCGGCGTCGCTCTCCTCGGTGATGATCTCGCGGCAGAGTTCGACGCACTCGTCGCAGATGTAGACCGCGCCGGGGCCGGCGATCAGCCGCTTGACCTGGTCCTGGTTCTTGCCGCAGAACGAGCAGTGGTACTGGACCCACGCGCCACGCTTGGAGGAGTTCGCCACCGCGTCTGCCTCCGTTCCGCCTCCGGCGCCCGGCCGCCTCGCGGCGGCGGGTGTTGCCGCCTAGTCGCTCTCGCCGGGCCTCGCGAGGATCTCGTCGACCATCCCGTACTCGAGGGCCTGTTCCGCGTTCAGGTAGAAGTCGCGGTCGGTGTCGGCGCGGATGCGCTCGATCGACTGGCCGGTCCGCTCCGCGAGGATGTTGCGGATGATCTCGTTGTTGCGCAGGATCTCGCGCGCCGCGATCTCGATGTCGGACGCCTGACCGCGCGCGCCGCCCATCGCCTGGTGCATGTGCACCGTGGCGTTGGGCAGGGCGTAGCGCTTGCCCCTGGCGCCGGCCGAGAGCAGCACCGTGGCCATCGAGGCCGTCGCGCCGACGGCGATCGTGGAGACGTCCGAGCGGATCAGGTTCATCGTGTCGTAGATCGCCAGTCCGGCGGTGATCACGCCGCCGGGCGAGTGGACGTACATGTTGATGTCGCGGTCAGGCTCCTCGCGCTCCAGGTAGAGCAACTGGGCGACGATCGTGTTCGCGACGTGGTCGTCGATCGGCGTGCCGAGGAAGATGATGCGCTCCTTGAGGAGCAGCGAGTAGATGTCGTACGCGCGCTCGCCCCGGGCGGTCGTCTCGACCACCATCGGCACGACGTTGCTGGGAGGAATCGCACCGGGCCGCATCGTCATATCACCCGTCTTCCCCGACGCCGAAGGCTGTCCGGCGTGCGTGTTGTTCGCATTCCATTGGACCACGGGCGGGCTCCGAGCGCCGCCCTACGACTCGCTGTTCTCGTCGCCGCCCTCGTCGCCGGGGCTGGCCTCCGCCTCGCCGTCTGCCGGAGCTTCCTCTGAAGCCTCGGCCTCGTCCGCTGACTCTTCGGCGTCGGCTTCCGCGTCGGCTTCGTCGGCTTCGTCGTCGGCTCGCGCCCCGCGGCGGCGACGGCCGCGGCGTCGCGGCGATCGCGGCTCCAGCTCCTCATCCTGCTGCGAGGCGATCTCGATCAGCCGCTCCAGCGCGCGCTCCGTGACCAGCCGCTCGCTCATCGAGGCGCGCATCTGCTCCGTGTCGAGCATCGCGCGCACCTGCGCGCGGCGCTCGAGGTCGGTCGTGCCGCCCGAGGCCTGCTCGACGAGCTCGTCCACGCGCTCGTTCAGCTCCTCGTCGGTGGCCGCGATCTCCTCGCGGCTGGCGAACTGCGCGAGCACGAGGCCGCGACGCACGATCAGGTCGGCCTGCTCGCGCAGTGCGTCGCGCACTTCATCCTCGGTGCGGCCGATCGCCTCGAGCCAGCGCTCGAAGTCCTCGCGCTCGTGCGCGGCGTGCTGCGACTGCTCGTCGACGAGGCGGTCGATCTCGCGCTCGACGAGCACCTCGGGGTAGTCCAGTTCGGCGGTTGCGAGCAGCAGGTCCACGACCTCCTCGCGGTAGCTCATGTCGGCCACGGCCTCGATCTGCGCCTGCACGCCCTCGCTCACGCGCGCCTGCAGATCTTCGAGGCTGTCGATGCCTTCCTCGTCGAGCGAGCGGGCGAACTCGTCGTCGAGTTCGGGCAGGATCTCCTGCTTCACTTCGAGGAGCTGGACGCTGTAGCTCGCGCTCTTGCCGGCGAGTTCCTCGGCCGGGTAGTCCTCGGGCAGGTCGAACGAGAACTCGTGCGGGCCGCCGCGCTCGAGGCCGATCAACTGGTCGAGGAAGCCGGGCAGGGAGACGATGCCGCCCTCGCTGACGGCGAACTCGGCGCCTTCCTCGACGTGCGGCTCCTCCTGGCCCTCGACGGACACGCTCATGTCGATGCGCACGGTGTCGTTCCACTCAACGGCGCGATCGACCGGCTCGAGGGTGGCGTAGCGCCGCCGCAGGTCCGTCAACGCCTCGTCGACTTCCGTCTCGCCGGCGGACACCTCGTCGCGAGGCACGCGCAGCGCCTCGTAGGCGCCGATCTCGATCGTCGGGCGGACGGGCACGGTCGCCTGGACGACCAGCGGCTCGGTCGACTTGAGCTCGATCTCGGGCTGGCCGATCGCGTCGATCGACTCGCTCTCGAGGGCTTCGTTATAGACGATCGGGAGCAGGTCCTCGATCGCCTCCTGGAGCAGCATCGGCTGCCCGACGGTGCGCTCGACGATCGCGCGGGGGGCCTTGCCGGGCCGGAAGCCGGGGATGCGGACCTGCTGTGAGACCTTGCGGATCACCTTCGTCATCGACGCCTCAAGGCGCTCCGGCTCGACCTCGATTTCAATCGAGACGAGCGAGCGTGGAAGACGTTCAGCGGTTACGCCCAAGGCCGGCCCTTTCTTCGCGACATCCCGTCTCGCGACGGGGCCTCCTCGCAGCGGCGGGGTCCAGCGACCACCGGTAACGCGCGGGAGCGTAGCGAAGTGAGTATATCAACGGCTCCCGCTTCGGTCCCGCGGCGCCAACTCGCTAGCGCGCACGCACGGCGTCGTTGAGCGCGTCGCCGAAGAGTGCGAAGGCGAAGAGCAGCGAGACGACGAAGAACGAGGGGACCAGCAGCAGGTGCGGGTTCGCCTGGAAGGTGCGGACGCTGCCTGCCTCGAAGATCATCGCGCCGAACGATGGCGCCGGCGGCTGGATGCCGACGCCGAACCAGGTCAGGAACAGCTCCGACCCGGCGACGGCCCCGAGGGCCGTCGAGGCGCCGAGGATGAGCAGGAATGAGACGTTGGGCAGCAGGTGCCGCCAGATCACGTGGCTGCTGGTGGCGCCCATCGCCTGCGCCGCGATCACGAAGTCACGCTCGCGGATCTGCAGCGTCTGCGCGCGGATGATGCGCATGCTGCCCACCCAGAAGAACAGCGAGAGCGCGCCGAACACCGTGAGATACGAGGGCACCCCGTTCTGGATCAACCCCGAGAATGGCGTGTGATCCTCGATCCAGCCGGTCCACTCGATCACGCGCGGCGCGAGCGAGGCATTGATCAGGATCAGCATCGGCAGCCCGGGCAGCGCGATGAAGATGTCGCCGATGCGCCCGATCAGGCCGTCGATCCAGCCGCCGCGGTAGCCGGAGGTCAGCCCGAGCGTCGGGCCGATCACGAGGCCGCCGGTGACGATCACCGTGACGGTGATGATCACGGTCGTGCGGGCCGAGTACATCACGCGGCTGAGCATGTCGCGGCCGAGCCGGTCCGTCCCCAGCAAGTGATCCGCGCTCGGACCCTCGAGGCCTCGCAGGAGATCCTGCTCGCGGTAGGAGTAGGGCGCGGACCAGCTGGCGGTGATGCCCATCAGGTAGATCGCGAGCACCACGGCGAGCCCGAACATCGCGATGCGCTTGCGGCTCAGCCGCCTCCAGAGCTGCCGCCAGGGGCCGGCGGGACGCCCTCGCACCGCCTCCCCGCTCTCCAGCCCGACGGCGGCGCTGCTCACCCGTTCACCGCCTCGCCCAACCGCACGCGCGGGTCGATGAAGGTGTAGCTGATCTCGATCACGAGGTTGGCGATCAGGAAGGCCGTAGCGAGGATCACCGTGATCGCCAGGATCACGTCGTAGTCGCGGCTCTGCACGGCCTCGATCGAGAAGCGCCCGATGCCCGGTATACCCAGCAGCGTCTCGGTGAAGAACGCCCCTTCGAGGATGCCGACGAGCGCGAAGCCGATCACCGTGACCACCGGCAGCAGCGAGTTCGGCAGCACGTGCCGCAGCGCCACCGCGGCCTCCGTGATCCCCTTCGCGCGCGCGGTGCGCACGTAGTCCTCGGTCAGCACCTCGAGCGCGGTGATCCGCACGAGTCGCGCGACGCCGGCGATCCCGCCGATCGAGAGCACGAAGACAGGCATGTAGAGGTGCGGGTCCGGGATCGGAACGGCGATGACGCCGCCGATCCACCAAACATCGAAGAGGCCGGAGAGGCCGTCACCGCCCCAGCCGCCGGACGGCAGGATGTCGAGTTGCAGCGCGAACAGCCAGAGCATCGGCGGAATGAGCACCAGCACGGGCAGCGCCGTGAGGAAGAGCAGGCTGCTGATCACGAACGGGTCGATCCAGGTCCCGCTGAAGCGCGCGGCGAGCAGCCCGAGCGGGATGCCGGTGCTGAAGACGACGAGCAGCGCCAGCAGGCCGAGTTGCCCCGAGATCAGCATGCGCTTGCGGATCAGCTCGTTGACCGTGAAGCCGCGCTGGATGAAGGACTCGCCGAAGTCACCGCGGATCGAACCGCCGCCGCTCCCGCCCGGATAGAGGTCGCCGAACAGCCAGCGGCCGTACTGCTCGAACACGGAACCGTCGAGGCCACGCTCGGCCCGGACGCGCTCGAGCACCTCCGGATCGCGGTACTGCCCGGCCGCGACGCTCACGGGGTCGCCCGGACCGAAGCGCGCGATCGAGAAGGTCGCGAAGGAGACGACAAAGAGCACGACGGGCAGCCAGAGCAGGCGGCGCAGGATGTAGGCGGCCATCGGCGACCGGCCCCGCTCCGGCTAGCGGTTCACGGTGATGTAGCGCAGCCGCGGGATGACCATCGGCGGCTCGAACCAGCCCTCGACAGCCGCGTTGATCACCACGTGCGAGCGCGAGAAGTAGAGCGGCAGCCATGCCGCATCCTCGATGATCAGCCGTTCCGCCTCCTGGTAGAGCGCCAGCCGGGCGGCGCTGTCCTGCTCGATGCGGGCCCGATCGAGGATCGCGTCGACGTCGGCGTTGGAGTAGGCCACGTCGTTGAGCGCGGACTCGGAGTGGAACTTGAGATCGAGGATGTCCTCGGGATCCGGGTAGTCCATGATCCAGCCGGCGTTGAACATCTGCAGGCGGCCGGAATCCTGGTCCTCGAGGAAGGTGGCGAAGTCGGTCTGCTGGATGCGGACCTCGATGCCCAGTTCGTTGCGCCACTGCTCGATGAACGCCTGCGTGTCGATCCGCGCCTCCGCGCCTCCGCCGACCTCGGTGATGACGATCGGCGGGAGGTTCTCGGCCGAACCGTACTTGGACGCCGCCAGCAGCCGGCGAGCCTCGTCCGGGTCGAACTGGTACGTCTTGTCGTCCGGGGTGTAGCCGGGCAGTTGCGGCATGAGGATGCCGGTCGCCGGCGCGAGCATGTTCTTGAACGTCACCTCGGCGATCAGGTTGCGATTGATCGACAGCCCGAGGGCGCGGCGCACATTCACGTCGTCGAACGGCGGCACCGCGGTGTTGAACGCCAGGTAGGAGATGGTGAACTGGTCGAAGTCCTGGTAGAGCGGCCCGATGTCGCTGTCCGGGTCGCGCGCGCGGTCGATGTCGTTCACCGAGATGAAGGCGACATCCAGCTCGCCGTTCTCGAAGCGCGTCAGCGTGGAGCCGCCCGCGAGTTCGTACAGCACCTCGCGCACGGCGGGCTCCCCGAAGTGGAAACGCGAGTTGGCGCGCAGCACGATCCGCTCGCCGATGCGCCACTCCTGCAGGCGGTACGGACCGGTGCCGATCGGACGGCGGGTCCAGCCCCGTGGGTTGCTCTCGATCTGCTGCCGGTCCACGACGAACGCCGTCGGGTAGCTGAGCTTGGCGAGGAAGTACGGCTTCGGATCGTCGATCGTGAAGCGAATCGTGCGGTCGTCGATGATCTGGACGCCCTCGATCGTCTCGGCGAGCCCGTAGAAGTGCTCGCGCACGCCGACGATGTCGCCGAGGTAGGCGAGCGCGGTCGGCGAGGCGAGATCGGGCGAGGCCGCGCGCTCGATCGACCAGAGCACGTCCGCGGCGGTCACGCGGCGGCCGTTGTGGAAGAGGATGTCGTCGCGCAGCGTGAACGTGTACTGCAGCCCGTCCTCGCTGATCTCGAGCGACTCGGCGAGGTCGAGTTCGATGCTCAGGTCCGGCGAGATCGTGACGAGGCCGTTGAACACCTCGACGATGAATTCGGCGGAGCCGGAGTCGCCGGCGATGTGCGGATCGAGCGTGACGGGGTCGCTGCCGGGCAGACGGAGCCGGCCAGCCGCGCGCCCCGCGCTGTCGCCGCCGTCGCCGCTGCTCGTGCCGCCGTCACCGGAGCTCGTGCCGCCGTCACCGGAGCTCGTCCCACCGGTGTCGGTGGTCGTGCCGGCCTCGGCCGTGGGTTCGTCGGTGGAGTCGTCGCCGCCCCCGCCGAGCAGCAGGACGGCGGACAGCCCGCCGATGAGCAGCACGAGGGCGGCAAGCACCCCGAGCATGATGACGATGATGCGGTTCTGTCCGCCCACGCAGTCCTCCGCCCACTTGCGGACCCGCTATCGCCCGTCCGATAGCGAGTCTCAGGGGATCATACGTCAGGCGCACCGCCCGCGGCTTGCGCCTCCGGTGTCAGTGCGATGTGCACGTCGGCAAGTTGTTGTGCCTCGACGGTGCTCGGCGCGCCCGTCATCGGGTCGGAGGCTGTCTTCGTCTTGGGGAACGCGATCACCTCGCGGATGTCGCGCTCGCCCGCGAACAGCGCCGCCGTGCGATCGATGCCGAGCGCGATGCCGCCGTGGGGCGGCGCGCCGAAGGTGAACGCCTGCAGCATGTGCCCGAAGCGCTCTTCGGCCTGCGCCTCACTCATGTCGAGGGCGCGCAGCACGCGCATCAAGCGCTCGCGGCGGTGGATCCGGATCGAGCCGGAGCCGATCTCCTGGCCGTTACACACGAGGTCGTAGGCGCGCGAGCGGACACGGCCGGGGTCCGACTCCAGCAGCTCGTCGTCCTCCTCGTAGGGCGAGGTGAAGAGGTGGTGCACGGCGCTCCAGCGCGTATCGGCGGCGTCACGCTCGAACATCGGGAAGTCCGTGATCAGTGCGAAGGCGAGCACCCCGGGGTCGGCGAGCTCGCGCTGCTCGGCGACGTGGCGCATCAGCCCGTCCAGCACGCGCGAGGTCACCTCGTCGCGGTCGGCGACGATCAGCAGCATGTCGCCGCGGCTCGCGCCGCAGGCCATACCAAGCGCGGCCAGCGTCTCGCCGTCGAGGAAGCGCTTCGCGGGCGAGCGCGTCTGCTCGTGCAGCTCCTCGGGTGGCACGCCGTCGAGGTCGCCCTCGCCGTCGAAGGCGATCCAGATGAGGCCGCCCGCGCCCAGTTCCTGAGCCAGCTCGACCAGCGCGTCCGCCCCGCGCCGCGGCGTAGCGGCGCCGCCGGGGACGGCGAAGCCGCGCACGCGCCCACCGCCCTTGATCGTGTTGCTGAAGACGCCGAACTCGGAGTCGGCGACCAGCGGGCTGAGATCGCGGAGCTCGATGCCGATGCGGAGATCGGGCTTGTCGGAGCCGTAGCGCTCCATCGCCTCCGCCCAGGTCATGCGCGGGAACGGGGTCGGCGTCTCGAAGCGCCTGCCCTCGGTGAACGCGAGCTCGCTGTAGAGGCCCTCGATCAGGTCGAGCACGTCGTCCTGTTCGACGAACGCCATCTCGAGGTCGAGCTGCGTGAACTCCGGCTGGCGGTCGGCGCGCAGATCCTCGTCGCGGTAGCAGCGCGCGATCTGGAAGTAGCGCTCCTGCCCGGCCACCACCAGCAGTTGCTTCCACTGCTGCGGCGACTGCGGCAGCGCGTAGAAGCGGCCGGGATGCACGCGGCTGGGCACGAGGTAGTCGCGCGCCCCCTCGGGCGTCGCGAGGCCGAGCACCGGCGTCTCGATCTCGATGAAGTCGCGATCGCCGAGGTAGTTGCGGATGGAGCGGACCACGCGGTGGCGCATCACGAGGTTGGCGGCCATGCGCGCGCGGCGCAGGTCCAGGTAGCGGTAGCGCAGGCGAGTTGCCTCGTCGACGGGAGTGTCCTGGTTGATCGGGAAGGGCGGCGTCTCCGCCTCGTTGAGTACCGTGGCCTCGCGGACCGCGACCTCGACGCCGCCCGTCGCCAGGTCCGGGTTCTCGGTCCCCGGCTTGCGCTCGACGACCTCGCCGGCGATCCGCACGACGTACTCGTTGCGCAGCCCCGAGGCGACCTCGAAGGCCTCGGGCGCGTCCTCGGGATGGAAGACCGCCTGGACGAGGCCGGTGGAGTCGCGCAGGTCGATGAAGACCAGACCGCCGTGATCGCGGCGGCGGTGGACCCAGCCGGCGAGCACGACCTCCTGGCCGGCGTGCGCCGGGCGGAGTATCCCTGCCTCGAAGGTACGCAGCATCGTGCGTCGAGTCTCGCACGGGGCCGGTGGGCGGGCCAGCGTGCGGGCCTGCGCTGCTCGCGAGCCGCTACATTGAGCACGATCCAGGGACCGAGGGAGGACTGGCGATGGCCGGGACGCAGTTGAATCGCTCGATCGGGGTGTTGCTGATCATCGCGGCCGTCGCCGGAGGCGCGAGCGTGATCCTCCCGCAGATTGCGGTCGGCGCGCTGGGCGGGGATCAGGGCTCGCTCGAGGCGCTCGATGTGCTCGAGAACATCCAGGACAACCGGGCGCTGTACCTGCTCGGGTACGCGCTCGACGCGATCGCGAACCTGGCTCTGGTCATGCTGGCCGCGCTGCTCTACGTCCTGTTCCGGGGACGCGACCGGGCGCTGGCAAGCGTGTTGTTCGCCTTGCTCCTCGCCGCGGGTGGGGTGCTCATGATCGTGAGCATCCTCGGCTTCTCCGGACAGGCGCTCGCTTCCAGCGTCCCGTCGGAGATGCCTCCGGATTCGAGAAAGCTGCTGGAAGCGTTCGCGGAGTGGTTCGCGTCCCTCAGCACCTTCGGGACGGCGTGTGGCTACACGCTCGGCGCGCTGGCGATCATCGCGCTGGGCACGCTGCTCGTGCGCAGCCCGATGTCGGGCGCCGCGACCGTGGCAGGCTCGACGGCGCCCCGCTGGCTCGGCTGGCTCTCGATCGTCTCGGGCATCGTGGTGCTATCGATCTGGCTGGCGGTCGCCAACGGCGACCTGCTCGTGCTGCCCATGATCGGCGTGGTGCTCACGCTGATCACGGAACTGGCGCTCGCGGGCTGGCTGCTGCGCGCCGGCGGCGAGCCGCGGATGGTGGAGTAGCCGCGGCCGGCCCTCCGCACGTTCCCCACACCCCGCCGCGCCTGTACGCTGGCCGCGAGGCGCTGACGGCGCCCGGGAGCGGAGCGAGGCATGGCGCAGGCGCTGTCGCTGTATCTGCACATCCCGTTCTGCACGGCCAAGTGCGGCTACTGCGACTTCAACTCCTACGAGGGCCTCGACCACCTCGTGCCGGAGTACACGCCCGCGCTGGTGCGCGAACTCGGGCTGTGGGCGCCCGCCGCCCGCGAGTTCGAGGTGCGCACGGTCTTCTTCGGCGGCGGCACGCCCAGCCTCAGCTCGCTCGACGACATGCGCGCCCTCGTCGAGGCGATCCGCGAGCGCTACGCCGTGGCCCCCGACGCCGAGTGGACGCTGGAGGCGAACCCCACGGACCTCGGCCGCGAGCACCTCGAGGGGCTGCGCGCGATCGGCTTCAACCGCCTCTCGATCGGCATCCAGTCCCTGCACGACGACGAGCTCGAGTTGCTGGATCGCCAGCACTCCGGCGAGCGCGCCCTCGACGCGTTGGGCGACGCCCGCGCCGCGGGCTTCGAGAACGTCAACGCGGATCTGATCTTCGGGCTGATCGAGCAGCCGCTGAGCCGCTGGCAGGAGACGCTCGAGGGCGTCCTGTCGGTTCAGCCGGAGCACCTCTCGTGCTACGCCCTGACGATCGAGCCGGGCACGCACCTCTACTACCGCGTGCAGAAGGGCGAACTGCCCGAGCCGGACCCGGACGTGGTCGCCGACCAGTACGAGTGGACGTGCGACCGCCTCGCCCGCGCGGGCTACGAGCAGTACGAGATCTCGAACTGGTCGCGGCCCGGGCTGACCTGCCGCCACAACCTCGTCTACTGGCGCGCGCAGCCCTACCTCGGCATCGGCGCGGGCGCGCACTCCTTCTTCGCCGGGCAGCGCCTCGCGAACGTGGACTCGCCCGCACGCTACGTCGATCTCGTCAACGCCTCGCACGAGGAGCGCGAGCGGCACGGGCGCGGCGAGTTGCAGCAGGTCGCCGGCGGCGAGACGCCGGACGCGGTGACGCTGCGCGCCGACGCGCTGATCCTCGGCCTGCGGCTGCTCGAAGGCGTCGGCGATGTGGAGTTCGCCTCCCGCTTCGGCGTCCCGCTGCGCGAAGCCTTCGGGCCGGCGATCGAGCGCCACACGGGGATCGGGCTGCTCGAGTGGGACGGCGACCGGCTGCGCCTGAGCGAGCGCGGCCTGCTGCTCGCCAACGAGGTGTTCGTCGATCTGCTGCCGGAGTCGGAGGCCGCGGCCGCCGCCGCGCCCGCCTAGCGGCTGCCCCGTCCGTGGCGCTCTCCGTCTACCGCTGCTCGCACTGCGGCCGCGAGGTGCTGGTGCGTCCCCCCGGCCCGATGAGTCGCGCGGAGGCCGCCCGCCGCGTCGACGAGGAGCTGCGCGCCGCCGCCCACGGCCCGCGCGGACGCCTCAGCCCCCATTTCCGTCTGCGCGACGACATCTGGCTCGGTGTTTCCGCGATGCGTGGTGATGTGCCGCGCCGAGAGCTGCCAGAGTGCTGCCCGGCCTGCGGACGCGTCGACACGCTCGCCGAATCACGGACGATCGAGTAGCTGGCAGGCGCTCACAAGCGCGAGGCACACCGGCCTCGCGGCTAGCCGCCCGACCCTTCGGAGTCGCCGTCGTGCTCGCCGGAACCCCCTTCGCCAGCGTGTTCGCCCTCCTCGCTGCCGACTTCGGGGTGGGCGCTCCAGGTGTCAAAGGGCTGCGCGGTGGCGCGCAAGGTCACCGCGAGCACCTGGCCGGGTGCGAGGTCGGTGGGAGTCGTCGGGCCAAGCTCCACGCCGTTCGACAGGTGAACCTCCACGCGCACGCGGTCCAGCGTGTTCGACGTGACATTCTCCACCGTGCCGATAAAGGTGTTTGAGCCCGCGTCGTAGCGGATGATCAGCCTGGCGCCCGCGCGCACATGGTCGTAGACCTCGGTCCTTGCGAACTGGGTGCCCGACTCTTCTCCCTCGCCCGATTCGCCCTGTTCCGACGCACCGTGTTCACCGGAACCGCCGTGCTCGCCGGAGCCCTCACTGTCGCCGTGTTCGCCGCCGCAGGCGACGAGCGCCATGGCAAGGCCAAGCAGCAGCGCAAGCATCGCAGGCCTCATGGCAGGCCGCCTTCCGTGTAGCGAACCCGGGGATTGGTTCATCCGATCGCTCGGGCACGGTGCCACGGGTCCGCTGCTGCCGCTACGCGAACCCGTCGAGGTCAGTCGAGACCAGCCGAAGTACGCGCCGCCGCGATCACCGAGTCGATCTCGGGGACGAGTTCCGGCCGCCCCGCGCCCTGCTCCGGGTCCGGCGTCGGCTCTTCGCCGAGCAGCAGCTCGCAGAGCGCCTGCGCGCAGCAGGCGAGGGCGTGCTCGTCGTAGCCGCCCTCGAGGACGGCGACGAGGCGCCCCTCGCAGAGCCGCTCGGCGGCGTCGAGGATCAGCCGCGCGACCGCCGTGTAGCCCTCGGTCGAGACGGCGAGCGCGCCGAGCGGGTCGCGGGCATGCGAGTCCCAGCCGCAGGAGACGAGCAGCAATTGCGGCCGGAAGGCCTCGAGGGCGGGTACGGCCACCTGCTCGTACGCGGCGAGGAAGGCGCGGTCGCCGGCGCCGTGCGGGAGCGGGATGTTGATCTTCGTACCGGTGGCCTCGCCGCTCCCGCGCTCCCCGACCGCGCCCGTTCCGGGGTAGTAGGGGTAGGCGTGCGTGCTCACGTAGAGCACGCGCGGGTCGGCATCGAAGATCGTCTGCGTGCCGTTGCCGTGGTGCAAATCCCAGTCGACGACGGCGACCCGCTCGACGCCTCGCGCGAGGGCGTCCGCAGCGGCCACCGCGACCTGGTTGTAGAGACAGAACCCCATCGAGCGATCGCGCGTCGCGTGGTGCCCCGGCGGCCGGGCCGCGACGAACGCGCTGGTCGCCGAGCCGTCGAGCACCGCCCCCGTTGCCGCGAGGGCGGCCCCGGCGGCTCGCCGCGCCGCCGCCGGTGAGGAGTCCCCGACAAACGTATCGGCGTCGATCCAGCCGCCACCGGCGGCGTGGTGCGCCTCGACGGTCTCGATGACGGCGCGGTCATGGACGGCGAGCAGTTCCTCGTCGCTCGCGTCGCGCTGCGGCAGACGCTGCATGCGCGCGAGCAGGCCCGTAGCTTCGAGGCGGTCGAGGATTGCCGCGAGACGCGCCGGGCGCTCGGGATGCGGCGCGCCGCCCGGCGGCTGATGGGCGAGGTAGAGCTCGTCAGTGCTGAAGGCGACGGTCACAGCGGATCGTCGTCGCGGTCCTCCGCCTCTTCCGACTCTTCTGCGTCGTCGGACTCGTCTAGCTCAGCCATCTCATCGAGCTCATCGAGCTCGTCCATCTCATCGAGCTCATCGAACTCGTCCATCTCGTCCAGTTCGTCGATCTCGTCCGTCTCATCGGTGAGCGGCAGACGGATCGCCGCCGTCGGGAACTCGGGGTTGTTCGGATTCTCCACCTGGTAGACGTCCACCACGCCGCTATCGACGAGCAGATCCATCAACGACCGCAGCTCGCCCTGTCTGGCCTCGCCGACGACCTGTGGCAGCAGTTGATCGCGGTAGTACTTGAGCCCCACGAACGGCAGGCTCTCCTCGAGCGACTCGATCTGGTCCGTGATGTCGTCCCGGTAGCGCGCAAGCAGGTCCCCGAGGCCCAGCCTCGGCTCCATGCGTCGAGGCGGCTCGTCGCGCATGGCCATGCGTCGAGGCGGCTCGTCGCGCATGGCCATGTGCCGTGGCGGTTCGTCGTCCGGTTCCCGCTCGAACGCGGATGCGCGCCGGGGCGGCTCGTCGCCTGGCTCCGCTTCGAGCCTCGCCAGCGCCTCGATCGCGTCTTCGAGTTGGTCGATGCGCGCGTCCAGCCGGTCGCGCTCTTCACGCGCTTCCGCCAATTCCTCACGGAGAGATTCGAGGTAAACCATAGAGCCCGCTCCGATGTTTATGTCGATTTTCTACTGCTTTCAGGCTGGCCTCTGCCCGGACGTATGTCAAGGCCCGCGGGCGCTCCAAGGCCTGCGGGCCGGTAGACTCGCCCCATGTACGTCATCGGTACCGCCGGGCACGTCGACCACGGCAAATCCGCACTCGTCGAGGCGCTGACCGGGATCCACCCGGACCGGCTGCGCGAGGAGCGCGAACGCGGGCTCACCATCGAGCTCGGCTTCGCCTGGATGACGCTCCCGTCCGGGCGCGAGGTATCCATCGTCGACGTGCCGGGGCACGTCCGCTTCGTGCGCCACATGCTCGCCGGCGTCGGCTCGATCGACCTCGCGCTGCTCGTCGTCGCCGCGGACGAGGGTGTGATGCCGCAGACGCGCGAGCACCTCGAAATCCTCGACCTGCTGGAGCTGCGGCGCGGCGTCGTCGCGCTGACCAAGATCGACCTCGTCGAGGAGGAGGAGTGGGCGGAGCTGGTCGAGGAGGAGCTGCGCGAGCTGCTCGCCGACACCTCGCTGGCGGGCTCACCGATCGTGCGCACCTCCGCGGCGACGGGCGCCGGGCTCGACGAGCTGCGCGCGACCCTCGACGCGGCGCTCGCGGCAACACCCGAGCCGCGCGACGTGGGGCGGCCGCGCTTCGGCATCGACCGCGTCTTCACGATGGCGGGCTTCGGCACGGTGGTGACCGGCACGCTGCTCGACGGACGGTTGCGCACGGGTGAGGCAGTCGAGGCGGTCCCCGACGGCCCCGATGCGCGGATCCGGGGCTTGCAGACGCACCAGCAGACGCTCGATGAGGCGCTGCCCGGCACGCGCGTCGCCGTGAACCTCGCGGGAGTGAGCACGGACCAGCTGAGCCGCGGGCAGGTGCTGGCGCGGCCCGGCGAGCTGCGCCCGGCGACGACGATCGACGTGCGCGTGCGCGCCCTCGCGCAGCGCGGCCTGAAGCACAACCTGCGCCTGACCGTGCACCTCGGCGCGGCCGAGACGCAGGGTCGCCTGCGCGTGCTCGGAGCGGACGAGGTACCCGCGGGCGGCGAAGGCTGGTGCCAGATCCAGCTCGCGCCCGCCCTCGCCGCCTCGCCCGGCGACCTCTTCGTGCTGCGCGTCTCGGACCAGACGGTCGGCGGCGGGCGCGTGCTGGAGGTCAACGCGGGCCGCCGCCGCCGCTCCGACCCGGCGGTCGTCGAACGGCTGCGCCGCCTCGCCGAGGGCTCGCCCGAGGGCGAGGCGTTGGCCGCGCTGGAGGGCGTCGAGCCGGCCACGCTCGCGCGCCTCGCCACCGCCGCGGACCTCGACGGTGACGCCCTGGGGGCGGCGATCGAGGCGCTGATCGCCGCCGGCGACGCGGTCGCCCTCGATCACCCGGACGGGATGTCACGCTACGTCAGCGCGGCCGGCCTTGAGCGGCTGCGAACGCGCATCGAGCGCGCGCTCGGGGACTACGAACGGGCGCACCCGCTGCGGCTCGCCATGCCCGCGCGGGAGCTGCGCACCCGGGTCCGGCTGGAGCCGGACGCGCTGGCGGCGCTGCTCGGCGCGCTCGCCCCGCAGATCGAGACGCGCGGCGCGGGCGTGGCGCGGGCGGCCTGGTCGCCGCAGCCGACGGCCGCGCAGCGGCGCGCGGCGGCGGAGGCGATCGCCGCGCTGAGCAGCGCCGGACTGAGCCCGTCGCGGCTCGACCTCGACCCGGAGCTGCTGGGCTACCTCGGAGCTGCCGGGCAAGTCGTCGACTGTGGCGACGGCGTGGTCTTCGCCGCCGAACGCTTCGCCGAGGCACGCGAGGCGATCGTCGCGCTCATCGCCCGCGACGGCAGCGTGACCCTCGCCGGGACGCGCGACGCCCTCGGCACCAACCGGCGCACCGCGCAGGCGCTGCTCGAACGCCTCGACCGCGACGGCGTGACGACGCGGCGCGGCGACGAGCGCGTGCTCGCGCAGACGCGCCCATGACGGCGTGCCGGTTCTGCTCGCGGTCGCCATCGGCATGGGTGGCTCGGTTCAGGTCGCGATGCTCGGCGCGCTGGAGCGCCAGCGGGGACCGTTCGAGGCGGCATGGATTTCCGGCATCGGCACGGTGCTGATGCTCGCGCTGATCCTCGGAGCGAGGGCGCTGCGCGGCGAGGCCCGGACCTTCCGGCGCCGCTCGATCGCCCGTGACCGTTCGCGCTGGTCGCCGTGATCCTGGCTGGGGCACGCCTCGCGCCGGCGCGAGGCGTGCCGCCGTACCTGCTGCTGAGCGGGCTGTTCGGCGGCATCTTCATCACCGCGGCGGCGTTCCTGGCTCCGCGCATCGGCGTGGCGCTGCTGTTCAGCGCGTTCACCGCGGGCACGCTCAGCGGCGAGCTGGTGCTCGACCACATCGGGGCGTTCGGGGCGGGCGTGGAGCGCGCGACCGCCGTGCGCCTGCTCGGCGTGCTCGTCGTCTTCGCCGGCGTGCTGATCGTGCGATCGAGGTAGCGCAGGCGGGCGCTCGCGGCTAGGAGGGCGCGGACGCGTCCTCGCCTCGGCGGCGCACTCGGGAGAGCAGCCTCCGGATATCGCCCTCCTCCCAGGCGACCAGCACCTGAGCCGCGATCGCGATGCTGGAGTAGGCGCCGGCGATCACGCCGACGAGCAGCACCAGCAGGAAGGCCTCGATCGTCGAGCCGCCCAGCCAGAGCAGGGCCAGGATCGTGAACAGCAGCGTGATCGAGGTGTTCAGCGAGCGTCCGAGCGTCTGCACCAGCGCGGCGTTGACGTTCTCGCCGAGCGGCGCCGTCGGGGCGCGCAGCACGTTCTCGCGCACCCGGTCGAAGATCACGATCGTGTCGTGCACGGAGAAGCCGATCACCGTCAGCAGTCCGGTCACGAACATCAGGTTGATCTCTATCCCGAAGAGCTTCCCGAAGAGCGAGAAGGCTCCGATCACAATCGCCACGTCGTGCAGCAGCGCGATGATCGCGGCCATCGCGTAGCGGAACGGGTGCGGCATGCTGGAGAACGCGAAGACGATGTAGCCCATGATGAACAGCGAGGCGATGACCACCGCCACCGCCGCGTTGCGCACCGCCTGCTTCGAGACCACCGCCGACACCGAGGCGAACTCCAGCACCGCGAACGACCCGAAGCGCGACCGAAGCTCCGCCTCAATCACCCCGCGCTCGCCGAGCTCCTCCGCGGGCGGCGCGGCCTCCTCCTCGCCGGCGGCGACGGGGCGCGTATCGGCGGGAGCGACAAAGCCGGTCAGGATCACGCCGTCGTCGCCATCGACCTGGACACGGTAGGCGAGCACTTCGGCCTCCGGCTCGTCGCCGCCGTCATCGCCCTCGCCGTCTTCCGAGTTGCCCTCGGACTGCTCGCAGCCGCGTACCTCCTCGAGGATGCGCGCCGTCGTGCCCGCGGGGATCGAGGAGATCTCGTCGCCGAAGTCGCAGACGCCGCCGAACTGGAAGACGCGCAGCGCGACCTCGCCCGTGGCGTCCTCGGCGCCGAGCAGCACCGAGCCGAGGCCGGGGTCCACTGGTTCACTCTCGGCAGCGTCGGGGGCGACCTCGATCAGCGCGGTGTCGGGAACGTCGAGCTTGCTGGTGCGGATCAGGAACTCGTCCGGGCCGGTGGACTGGATGCGCGCCTCGTCGTGCCCGAGGTCGGCGTAGGCGGTGCGCAGCGCCGCCTGGTCGACGCTGCGATCGAAGCGCAGCAGCGTCGTCGTGCCCGAGGTGAACTCGATGCCCGGGCGCAGCGTCGGCGGGATCGCCAGCAGCACCAGCGAGATGAGGACCAGCACCCCGCTGAAGATGAAGAAGCGCCGCCGCATCGAGACGAGGTCGAGCGCCCTCACGCCTCACCGCCCATCGAGGCCGCCTCGGTGGCGCCGGGTTCGGCGCGAACGCTTGCGCCGAGCAGCTCGGGGTTGCGCGCGATGCGCGTGCCGACGAGCGCCTTCAGCAGGCTGCGCGTGACCATGATCGCCGAGAACATCGAGACCAGCACGCCGATCGCCAGCGTGACCGCGAAGCCCTGCACCAGCGGCGCGTTGAAGGCGCCGAAGCCGGGCAGCTCGATGCCCCCGCCGAGTGCGAAGAGGATGCCGCAGGTGATCAGCGTCGTGATGTTGGAGTCGCGGATCGACGACCAGGCGCGACTGAAGCCGGCATCGAGGGCGGTGTGGAAGGCGCGCCCGGAGCGCAGCTCCTCCTTCATCCGCTCGAAGATCAGGATGTTCGCGTCCACAGCCATACCGACCGAGAGCACGAAGGCGGCGATGCCGGAGAGCGTCAGCGTGACCGGGATCAGCTTGAAGATCGCCAGCGTCACGACCGTGTACACGACCAGCGCGATCGAGGCGAGGACGCCGGGCACCCGGTAGTAGAGCACCATGAACAGCAGCACGATCAGCAGCCCGATCTCGCCCGCCAGCACGGAGCGGCGCACCGAGTCCTCGCCGAGCGTCGCGTCCACCTCCTGCTCCTGCAGGACGGTGAGCTGCACCGGCAGCGCACCGGAGTTGAGCTGGATCACGAGCTCCTGGGCCCGCTCGAACGTGAGCCCGCTGATCGTTCCCTGGTTGACGATCACGCCCTGCACCGTGGGCGCGGACAGCAGCTCGTTGTCGAGGAAGATCGCCAGCGACTGACCGAGCAGGCGGGTCGTGATCTGCTCCGAGAGTGTCGCGCCCTCGCCCGTCCACTGGAACTGCACGACCGGGTTGCCGAGCGGGTCCGAGCCGACGAACGCGTTTGGCTGCAGGAAGCGCCCGGTCAGCGTCACCGAGGCGCCGTCGAGGACCGCGAGGGACTGCACCCACTGCCCGCTGTCGCCGCAGGGCGTGCCACCGAGTGCGGTGGGCGCCTCGCAGAACTGGAGCAGCGCCGTGCGGCCGAGCAGTTGGCGCGCCTCCTCGGGATCGAGGCCGGGGATCTGGATCGTGATGCTGTCGGAGCCCTGGCGTGTGACCTCGGCCTCCGAGAGGCCGGCGGCGTTGACGCGGCGCTGGAGGACGCGCACGGAACCCTCGAGGGCGTCGTCGAGACCGCCCTCGGCGTCCTCGGGGAGGCTGCCCTGCAGCAGCAGCCGGGTGCCGCCCTGGAGATCGAGGCCGAGGCGCATCGTGTCGCGTTCGAAGCTACCGATTGAAACGCCTTGCCCCTCCGGCCAGGGCACGAAGCCGGGCAGCCACTTGCCGGGTTCGGACGGCCAGATCGCGAACACCGAGGCGATCGTCAGCAGCGCAACGCCCAGCAGTGGCAGCCAGCGCCGCATCTAGCGAGCCCCCGTCTCACCGGCCGCGTCCGGCGCGATGTCGGCGGCGGAGGTGGTGACGACCTGGATCGCCTCGGCCGTGGCGCGCAGCTCCACGCCCGGGGCGATCTCGAGCAGGATCTCGAGCGGGCCGTCCTCGCGGGTGCGGATCGCGCGCACGGTGGCGTAGAAGCCGCCCGTGGTGAGCACCTCGTCGCCCACGGCGAGCTTGCTGAGGTCGCGTCGGCGGCGGCGCTGCTGGTTGAGCACCGGGCGCAACAGGATCAGGTAGAAGGCGACGACGACGAAGATCAGCGGCAGCAGCAGCTCCACGTCGCCCCCTAGCCCGCGTCCGCCGCCGCCGGCATGTCCGCCGCCTGTGCGGGAACCCAGCCGTCGCTCTCGAGCTTCATCAAGTCGTCCATGCTGTCGAGGCGGTCGACGTAGAGGATGCCGTTGATGTGGTCCACCTCGTGCTCGAGCGCCTGCGCCAGCAGGTTGTCCTCGGCGCGGATCCGCACCTCGCGGCCCTCGAGGTTCATCGCCTTCACCGTGACGCGCTGCGAGCGGGTGATCTCGCCTCGATAGCCGGGCACGGAGAGGCAGCCCTCGCCCTCCATGCGACGCTCGCCGGAGCGCTTCACCACCACCGGGTTGAGCAGCGCGAACGGTTCCTCGTCGGGCATCCCGATCACCACCACCCGCAGACCGACGCCGATCTGCGGCGCCGCGAGGCCGACTCCCTGCGCGGCGACCATCGACTCGATCAGGTCGTCGACGAGCCGGCGAATCGAGTCGTCGGGACGGCGCACCTTCTTCGCCTGACGGCGCAGGACGGGGTCGCCGAGATAGCGGATCGGTCGAACGGTCAGGGTGCACTCCCGCTGCGGCGTCGCTGGCCCGTCGCGCGCCGGCGCGCGCGTGTGGCGGTCGAGTGTAGCCCACGATGTGCGCAGCGTCCGCGCCGCCTCGACGCAGCATTGCGCGCGCTACCCGAGCGTCAGCGGATCGATGTCGACGAGCCAGCCGGCGGGAAACTCGATCTCGCGGAGTAGCTCGGCGGGGTCGGGCGCGCGCACCAGCAGCGCCCAGCGGTGGCGGCCGCGAACGCGCGCCAGCGGCGGCGGCGTCGGGCCGAGGACCTCGATGTTCGGCAGGCCCGCGGCGCGGCGCTCCAGCTCCGCGCTCATGCGTCGCGCCTCCTCGGCGGCGTAGTCGCCGCGCGTGTGCGAGAAGACGAGCCGCGCGAGGCGCTGGAACGGCGGGTAGCCGTACTCCGCGCGCCAGGCCAGCTCGTCCTCGAAGAAGCCGTCCACGTCGTGCCGTTCGAGTGCCTCGATCACGCGGTCCTCGGGGGAGAGCGTCTGCACGATCACGCGGCCCGGGCGCGCGGCGCGGCCGGCGCGGCCGGCGACCTGCTCCAGCAGCTGGAAGGTGCGCTCGCGTGCACGGAAGTCGCCGCTGTGCAGCCCGTAGTCGGCGAGCACGACGCCGACGAGCGTGATGAGCGGCAGATCGAGGCCCTTCGCGATCATCTGCGTGCCGACCAGCACGTCGACCTCGTGACGCTGCATGCGGCCGAAGATCTCCTCGTGCTGCTCGCGGCGGCGGGCGGTGTCGCGGTCCCAGCGCTCGACACGCGCGGTCGGGTAGAGCCGGCGCACCTCGATCTGCACGGCCTGCGTCCCGGCGCGCGCCCGGCGCAGCGAGCCCTCGCACTCGAGGCAGCGCGGCGGCACGCGCCGCGAGCGGTTGCACTGATGGCAGACCAGCCGGCCCGGAGGATCGTGCAGCGTCAGCGAAACGTCGCAGCTGGAGCAGGCGGGCGAGTGCCCTCGCGGGCACAGCAGGAAGCCTGCGAGCCCGCGCCGGTTGAGGAAGAGCAGCGCCTGCTCCTCGCGGTCCAGCGTCTCGCCGAGGGCCTGCGTGAGCTCGCCGGAGAACAGCGAGCGCTGCCCCCGCACGTCGACGATCTCCACCTCCGGCAAGCCCTCGTCCGGCCAGACCTGCGTCGTTCCGTCGGGCTGGCGCACGGCTCGCATTCGCCGAGGCAGATCGAGGCGCCGGATGCGACCCTCGGAGGCCGCGTGCCAGCGCTCGGCGTCGGGGGTGGCGGTGCCGAACACGAGCGCCGCGCCGCTCAGCGCCGCGAGCCGCTCGGCGACCGCGCGCGCGTCGTAGCGGGGCGCCGGGTCGGCCTGCTTGTAGGTCCACTCGTGGGCCTCGTCGATCACGATCAGCCCGAGGTCCGGCTGCGGCGCGAAGATCGCCGAGCGCGAGCCGATGACGACGTCGTAGGCGCCCTCGGCAGTCGCACGCCACTCGTCGAAGCGCTCGCCATCGCTGAGGCCGGAGTGCAGCACGCCGACGCGGCCCGGGAAGCGCTCGGCGAAGCGCGAGACGGTCGGCACGGTCAGCGCGATCTCGGGAACGAGCACGATCGCGCGCTTCCCCTGGTCCACGGCGTGCTGCAGCGCTGCGAGGTAGACCTCGGTCTTTCCGCTACCCGAGACGCCCGCCAGCAGCAGCGCCTCGCCATCGGCGCGATCGATGGCGTCCGTGATCGCGCGAGCGGCCTGGTTCTGCTCGCCGATGAGATCAGGCGGCGGACGGACGGTGACCTGCAGGCTGCGCAGCGGATCGCGCCGGTCCAGCTCCTCCGCGACCGTGAGCAGGCCCTCGCTGCGCAGCAGTTCCAGCGCCTCGCGGGCGGCCGCGCCGAACTCGCGCGCGAGGTTCCCGACGGGCAGCGACAGCTCCGGCTCGCCCGCGAAGCGTTCGAGCAGCCGCGCGGCCGCGTCCTGCGCGCGCGTGCGCGTCCACTCGCGGATGCGATCGGCCGCCTCGTCCGGCCGTAGGGCGAGGGAGACAAGGCGCTGTCCATCGATCTCGACGTGTCCGTCCTCGATCAGCGTCTCGACGGCCGGCTTCCCGCGCGCGATCTTCGCCAGATCGTCGATGGCGATCGCCTCATCGGCGTCGAGGAGGGCCTGGATCGCCCGCGCGCGGCGCGAGGCGCGCCGGCCCTCGATGCCCTGCGCGAAGCGCAGCGCCTCCTCCGGCTCTGCCGACAGGCGGACGACCTCGACGACGCGCGGGCGTCCGCTGGGGCGGCTCAGCTCGTAGCGCCGCTCCGCGAGCCTGCGGCGGACGAGCGCCGTGAGGGCGGCCTCGAAGCCTTGCGCCGCGACGCGCCCCGGCAGCGCCGCGCGCAGCCGGGCAGCGTCGCGCGGCGTCTCGTCGAGCAGCTCGTAGAGCTGCTGTTGCCGCTCTGAGAGCGCCTGCGGTGGGTCGGCGGGCCCGCGCACGACGAGCGCGCGCGGCCGCTCCCCCGCGCCGGGAGGCAGCATCAGCGCATGCGCCTCCCACTGCGGAGCGAGGTACTCATGCGCGATCCAGCGAGCCAGTTCGAGCTGGAGCGCGTTGAGCCGCGGGGCGCCCTCGACGGGTGGATCGAGATCGCGGATGTCGCCGTGGTAGCCGCTGAACCCTGTCGGCCCCTCGACCACGATGCCCTGCAGCGTGCGCTTTCCGAACGGGACGTGCACCACGTCCCCCGCCTCGACCTCGCGGCCCGGCGGGACGCGGTAGGAGAACGTCATGTGCGTGGGGCGGCCGGCGTTGACGGCGACCTGCACGTAGCGGGCGCGCACCTGCGAGGTTGCTTCGGTGGCCATGCTCCGATGATACGGGTGGCGGCGGGCTGGTCAGGCCTCGCGGGCAGCGAGACTAGGTGCGACGCGCCTCGCGGACGCGGGCGGCGCGACCGGTGCGGCCGCGCAGGTAGTAGAGGCGCGAGCGGCGGACGCGCCCGCGGCGCGTCACCGTCACGCCCTCGACGCGCTTGCCGTTGAAGGGGAAGGTGCGCTCGACGCCGACGCCCGAGGCGAGCCGCCGGACGGTGAAGCTGCCGTTGGGCCCCTTGCGGATACGCAGCACGACGCCCTCGAAGGTCTGCACGCGCTCGCGCTCGCCCTCGACGACGCGCACGCTCACGCTGATGGTGTCGCCCGCGCGGAAGTCGGGGATGGCCTCGTTGCGCGGCGAGGCCAGTTCGCGCAGATCAATCGACATGGTGGTCCTCGGAAGATGCGACCGGGCTCCAGCGGAGCCCTCCACAACAGTCTAGCGCCTCCGGCGGTAGCGTCGAGAGAGCCGGACGGCCTCAGTTCATCAGCGCGGCGTACCCCGCGAACGCGAGGACGGCGAGGATCAGCGCGGGCACCGCGTTGCGCAGGCGGCGTTCCGGATCGGCGCGCCCGACCAGTCCGGTGATCGTGTTCGCGGCCAGGCAGACGCCCGCGACGAACAGCGCGAGCCCCAACAATTCCATCATGCCCGCACTATAGCAGTCACGCCGGCGCCGAGCGCGCTCAGCCGGACTCCGGCGTCGCCCCGCCCTCACCCTCGAGGCGGTCACGCTCCTCCGGTGTCAGATCGGCGCCGGCGAGCAGGTCGGGGCGGCGTTCGAGGGTGCGCTGCAGGCGCTGCTCGCGACGCCAGCGGGCGATCTCGGCGTGGTGGCCGGAGAGCAGCACCTCCGGGATGCTCCACCCGCGGAACTCGGCCGGACGGGTGTACTGCGGGTACTCCAGCAGCCCGCCCTCGAAACTCTCCTCGTCCAGCGATCCGTCGCCGCCGAGCACGCCCGGGATCTGTCGCACCAGCGCGTCGAGCAGCAGCAGCGCCGGCAGCTCGCCGCCGGACAGGACTACGTCGGCGACGGAGACCTCGAGGTCCACGAGCTGCGTGCGCACGCGCTCGTCGACGCCCTCGTAGCGGCCGCAGATCAGCAGCAGGCGCGGCCGCGCGGCGAGTTCGGCGACGAGGTCGCGATCGAGGCGGCGTCCCTGCGGCGTGAGCAGGACCACGCTCGCCGACGGCTCGGCGAGGGGCTGGATCGCCTCCACGGCCTCGAAGATCGGCTCCGGCTTCAGCACCATCCCCGGGCCGCCGCCGAACGGGTAGTCGTCGACGGTGCGATGGCGGTCGTGGGTCCACTCGCGCAGGTCGTGCAGCGCGATAGCTACAAGGCCGGCGTCGAGGGCGCGACGCAGGATCGTCTCGTCCAGCGGGCCCCGGAAGATGCCGGGGAAGATCGTCAGCACGTCGTAGCGCCTCGCGGCGTTGGCGCTCATCGCGGTTGGTGCACCCGATCAGCCGGCGTGCGTGCCGGTGGGCGGGCGTTCCTCGGGAGCCTCGCGCAGCTGGGCCACGGCGTGCGCCAGCACCGGCAGCACCACCTCCAGGTTCTCCGTCGCTCCCCGCTCGCTGCCCGGCAGATTGAGCATCAGCGTGCGCCCACGCACGCCCGCCAGCGCGCGCGACAGCATCGCCGTGGGCACGACCGCGATCGAGGCGGCGCGCATCGCCTCGGCGATGCCGTCGACGCGGTAGTCGAGCACCGCCTCCGTCGCCTGCGGCGTGCGATCGCGCGGCGTCAGGCCGGTGCCGCCGGCAGTCACCACGAGCGCCGCGTCGTCCTCGTCGGCGCGCGCGCGCAGCCAGGCCGAGATGCGATCGGCGTCGTCCGGCAGCACCACAGGCGCCGCGACCTCGAAGCCCGCGGCGCGCAGCAAGGCGGCGACCGCCGGGCCTGCGCGGTCCTCGAACCCCCCGCGCGCGGCGCGGTCGCTGACGGTCAGCACGGCGGCGACGCCGAGGCCAGTCGATCCCGGGGTGGGTTCGGACATACGGAACTCCTCCCCGGATCGTAGCAGGGGTGTGCGTGCGGGGGGCGGGAGGGACGGTTGTCGAGCGATGGTGCGTGTGGTAGCCTCGCGGGGCTATGTGGGGAGTAATGGGAGCTATTCCCATCAAGTCCCACATCGAGGCACTCGAGGGTGCCGCCCGAGCGGGAGGCCGCCGTGTACTTCTACGGCAGGTACGAGCACTCCCTGGATGGCCGTGGCCGGGTCGCGATTCCGGCCGTCTTCCGCCGCGAGCTGCAGGACGGCGGCGTGCTGCGCCCGGCCGGCGACGGCTGCCTCGAGCTCTACACGCACGAGAGCTTCGGGGCGAAGACGGACAAGGTGCTCGGCGACTCCGACACGAGCACGCTGATCGGTCGCCAGCGGCGCCGCGCCTTCCTCTCCCGTGCTTTCGGATTCCCCCAGCTGGACCAGCAGGGACGGATCGTGATCCCGCCCGAGATGCGCGAGCACGCCGACCTGGGCGGCCGCGTCACGCTCATCGGCTCCGGCGACTACGTCGAGATCTGGAACCCCGAGCGCTGGGAGGCTGCCGACGAGGCCGCCGCCGGCGCGGTCGCGGAGGGTGACGCATGAGCGCCTCCCCTTCCCCCGGGCAGCAGTCTCCGCAGCACGTGCCCGTGATGGTGGCCGAGACGCTCGATGGTCTCGGCGTGCGCCCGGGCGGCCGCTACATCGACGCGACCGCCGGCCTCGGCGGCCACGCCGAGGCGATCCTCGAGGCGGCCCATCCCGGCGGCTCGCTGCTGGGCGTGGACGTGGACCCGCAGGCGCTGGCGCTGGCCGGCGAGCGGCTGGCGCGCTTCGGCAGCGCCGTGCTGCTGGTGCGCGGCCACTACCGCGATCTGGCGGCGATCGCCGCCGAGCACGGCTTCGAGCGCGTCGAGGGCGTCCTCTTCGACCTCGGTGTCTCGTCGTTGCAGCTCGATGCGCCGGGGCGGGGCTTCTCGTTCCAGCGCGACGAGCCGCTGGACATGCGGATGGATCCGGACGCCGATCTCACGGCGGCCGTGATCGTGAACGAGTACGGAGAAGGCGAGCTGGCGGAGTTGCTGCGTCGTTTCGGCGAGGAGCCGCGCAGCGGGGCGATCGCGAGAGCGATCGTGGCCGCACGCCCGCTGCACACCACTGGCGAGCTGGCCGGCGCCGTCGCGCGGGTCGCAGGACGGGGCAAGGAACGTCGAACAATCAACCCCGCCACTCTGACGTTCCAGGCACTGAGGATTGCGGTTAACCGGGAGCTCGATTTCCTGGCTGACGCGTTGTCTGCTGCCTGCGGCCTGCTCGACGGCGCCGGCGCTCGCCTCGTGGTGATCTCCTTTCAATCGCTGGAGGACCGCATCGTCAAGCGGTTCCTCGGCCGGCAGTCAACCGACTGCCTCTGCCCGCCGCGCAGCCCGGGCTGCATCTGCGGGCACCAGGCCACCTTGCGCCTGGTCAACCGGCGGGTTCGCAAGCCCTCCGCCGCCGAGCTGGCTGACAACCCCCGCGCCCGTCCGGCGCGGATGCGTGTCGCCGAGGCGTTGGGCGAACAGGCGGCAGCCTGATGGCAGCGCTGGTCAGCGCCCCGAGGCGCGGCGGTACCCCCCCTCCCGCCGCGCCTCGGGGCGTCCCCCGCACACGAAGCGGCGTCCCGGATCGCACCGCGACGCCGCGCGTCCGACCTCGGCTCGACGATGCAGCTCGGGGACTCCCCAGGCCGCGCAGCAGCACCTTCGGGCGGTTGCTGCGCGGCTTCTCCCTTCTACTCAGCGTGGTGCTGCTGCTCGGACTTGCCGCTGCGGTCGGCTCGCTGCAGGTGCTGCAGAGCAGCCGCACCGCGGAGGCCGGCTACCAGCTGCGCTCGCTGCAAGCCGAGCGCGCCGAGCTCGGTGCGCGGCTGCGGCTGCTCGAGGCCGACATCGCGCACCTGGCGGACCTCAACGCCGTCCATGCCGAGGCCACCGGGCGACTCGGCATGGTCTCCGCCGAGCGCTCCGTGACCGTCGCCGTGGGCGTGCCCGCGCCCTCGGTGATTCCCATGCCAGAACGTTACGTCCAGCAGATCGCGCCGCTCCCCCCGGAGATCGTCCCGTGGTGGGAGCGCCTGCTCGGGAGCGTGTCCGGCCTCAATTGAGCGCAGCGCGCTCGCCGGCCGGCCCCCCGATGCGCGTCGTGGGCGCCTTGCGTAGCGCGCGCCCACCGGGGAGGGGCCGCGCGTGACGGAACCGCATGCCAGGCGGACGCGTCCGAACCACATGACGTGGCGGCACTGGTTGCTGGCGTCCTTCGTCGGGATGGCACTCGTCGCCCTGCTCGGACGCCTCGCCTGGATACAGATCGCGGAGCACGAGCGCTATGCCGAGCTGGCAGCGATCTCGCGCGCCGACACGGAGCTGCTTCCGGCTCCGCGCGGCGCGATCCTCGATGCCTCCGGCCACCCGCTCGCCATCTCGGTCGACACCTGGGATCTCTACATCGACTCGTTCCTCTGGCGTGACCGTGAGCGCGCGGGGGAGGCGGCGGCCGCCCTCGGCCGGGCGATGGGGCTGGATCCGGAAGCGCTCTTCGAACTGGGCATCTCGCAGCAAAACGGCGACCTGATCGTGCAGCGCTTCCTCGACTACGAGCGCGGGCTCGAGCTGCGCGAGCGCCGGATCTGGGGCGTTCGCCTGCTACCCAGCTCGCAGCGCGTCTACGCCGAGCAGAACCTCGCGGGGCCGCTGATCGGCTACGTGGGCCTCGACGGCTCCGGACTGTGGGGCATCGAGCGCGATTTCGATCCGGTGTTGCGAGGGCAGCCCGGTCTGCTGCTCTCGGAGCGCGATCCGCTCGGCCGCCCGATCGCGTTCGCCGCCTCGGGCGGGCGCGAGCCGACGGTCGGGGGCGAGGTGCAGCTCACGATCGACCGCTTCATCCAGGCGATCGCCGAGCAGCGTCTCGCCGAGGCGGTCGAGGCCAACAAGGCGAGCGGCGGCACCGTGATCGTAATGGAGTCACAGACCGGCGCCATCCTCGCGATGGCCTCGCTGCCCACCATCTCGCTGGCGGAGGTCGATCTCGACGCCGAAGACGTGCTCGATCTCGCGCGCAACCGCGCCGTCTCGGATGTCTACGAGCCGGGCTCCGTGCTCAAGACGCTGACCACTGCGACGGCAATCGACCTCGGGCTGATCACGCCGCAGACGACGTACGTCGACGAGGGTTGGGTGCACGTTGGCGGCCACACCATCCGCAACTGGGACTTCACCAGCTACGGCGAGGTCACGATGACCGAGTTCCTGCAGCGCTCGCTCAATACGGGCTCGATCTGGATCTCCCAGCAGATCGGCCCGGAGCGCTTCTACGAGTACCTCGATCGCTTCGGCGTCGGCCAGCCGACGCACATCGGACTCTCGGGCGAGGCGCGGGGGATCTTGCGGCGCACGGGCGATGCCGGGTGGTACCCGGTGGATCTCGCGACGCACTCCTACGGACAGGGGCTGGCGGCCACGCCGTTGCAGGTGATCAGCGCCGTCAACTCCTTCGCCAACGGTGGCCTCCTGATGCGCCCGCAGATCGTCCACAGCGTCGTCGCCAGCGACGGCGTGCGTGTGCACGAGCCCGTCGTGATCCGCCGCACCGTGTCCGCCGAGACCGCTCACACCATGGCGCGCATGATGCTCGAAGTCGTCGAGGGCGTCCCCTACCACCTGGCCCGCGTCGACGGCTATCGCGTCGCCGGCAAGACCGGCACGACGATCGTGACGATCGACGGCGGCTACGATCCGGACGCGACGATCGTCTCCTTCGTCGGCTTCCTGCCCTACGAGCAGCCGCGTGTCACCATTCTTGTGAAGATCGACGAGCCCCGAGGAGACTCGAACCTCGCCGGCATCGTCGCCGCGCCGGTCTTCTCCACGATCGCCGGCGACATCATGGAGTACCTCCGGGTTCCGCCCGGTGAGCGACAGGTGAGCGCCCCGTGAGCAGCACAGCGGAGCACGGTCCCGCCCTTGATGCGGCCTTCGTCGCCCGCGCGCTGGGCGACTCGCTGCGCGAGCGCCGGGGACCCGACGCACGCTTCCGCCGCGCCGTCATCGACTCCCGCCGCGTCGAGCCGGGCGATCTCTTCGTCGCCTTCCGAGGAGAGCGCGCCGACGGCCACGACTTCGCGGCCGACGCGGTGGCGCGCGGTGCCACTGGCCTGCTGCTGGAGCGCCCGCCCGCCGAGGACCTGCCGGGCGAGCCGGCCGTCTTCGTCGCCTCGGACGCCCTCGCCGGGTTGCAGCGCACGGCCGCGGCCTGGCGCGAGGCGCTGCGAGGCCTCGAGGTGGTCGGCGTCACCGGGAACGTCGGCAAGACGACGGCGAAGCTGATCGCCTCCGCGGTGCTTGAGCGCCGCTACCGCGTGCGCACGTCCGCCCTCAACTACAACAACGAGATCGGCGTGCCGCTCTGCCTGCTCGAACTGGAGCCGGGCATCGAGCGCACCGTGATCGAGCACGGGATGTACACGACCGGCGAGATTGCGCAGCTCTGCGAGTGGACGCGCCCGCGCGTCGGCGTGGTGCTCAACGTCGGCCCGGTGCACCTCGAACGCGCCGGATCGCTGGAGGCGATCGCGCGCGCCAAGCGCGAGCTCGTCGAGGCGCTGCCCGCCGACGGGTTCGCGCTGCTCAACGGCGACGACCCGGCCGTCGCCGCGATGGCCGCCCACACCGCGGCGCACGTGCTGCGCTTCGGAACCGGGGAGCACGCCGAGATCCGCGGCAGCGAGCTGGACTCGCATGGCGCCGGCGGCTTCACGTTCACCCTCGAGGCGTTCGGCGAGCGGCGGCGCGTGCGCGTGCCCCTGCCCGGCGCACACCTGTTGCCGAACGTGCTCGCCGCGGCTGCCGTGGGGCTCGTCGAGGGCCTGCCCTTC
Source organism: Dehalococcoidia bacterium (assembly GCA_965261685.1). GTDB lineage: Bacteria > Chloroflexota > Dehalococcoidia > UBA2979 > UBA2979 > VXMT01. Next base: position 479,754 of record CBDHDI010000027.1, on the reverse strand, counting down.
CCGGAGGTCGGCGAGGCCCTCGAGGCGCTCGACGTGCCGCTGCGGCTGACGGTGCGCTGCCTGCCGGGCGGCGTCACGCTGCTCGACGACACCTACAACGCGAGCCCGGCTGCAACACGGGCCGCACTCGATCTGCTGGGCGAGATGTCCGGCCGCCGCATCGCCCTGCTCGGCGACATGCTCGAGCTGGGCGAACTGGCGGCGACATCGCACGAGCAGGTCGGGCGGCACGCCGCGAGCCGCGCCGACACGCTGTACACCGTAGGCGAACTGGCGCCGCTGATCGCCGAGGGCGCCCGCGCGGCGGGCCTGGGTGACGTGCGGTCGCTCGGATCGAAGGCGGAGGCCGCGGAGGCGCTGCGGGCGTTGCTGCGGCCGGGCGACGCGCTGCTGGTCAAGGGCTCGCGCGCGCTGGCCCTCGAGACGGTCGTGGGGGAACTGGAGACGCTGCTGGCCGGGGAGCCGGATGAGGCAGCGTCGGGGGGAGGCGGATCGTGACGCATGCGCTGCTTTCGGGAGCGGCGGCCTTCGCCGTCGCCCTGCTCGCGGGCCGGCCGTTCGTGCAATGGATTCGCGGGCAGCGGCTCGGCAAGGCGATCTCTGGGGAGGGCCCCTCCACGCACAACATCAAGGCCGGGACGCCGACGATGGGCGGGCTGCTGATCTTCGGCGCCGTCGCGATCGTGACGATCCCGACGAACCTGGTCGAACGGCTCAGCATCCTGCTGCCGCTCGGCGTCGTGATCTCGGGAATGATCGTGGGAGGGATCGACGATCTCGGGACGCTGACCGAGCGGCTGCAGAACCGGGCAGGGCTCAGTTGGAAGCTGAAGTTGCTCTACCAGTTGCTGCTCTCGGGGGTCGTGGCGGGCGTGCTCTACTTCGCCCTCGATGTGCGGAGCATCAACGTGCCGTGGCTCGGTCAATACGAGCTTGGCCTGTTCTACATCCCGATCGCGGTCGGCACGGTGATCGCGACCACCTCGGCGGTTTCGATCACGGACGGGCTGGACGGGCTGCTGGGCGGTACGGCGGCCATCGCCTTCGGGGCCTACGGCGTGATCGCCTTTATCCAGGGGCAGTTGTTCCTCGCAAACTTCTCATTCACGGTGGCCGGCGCGCTGCTCGGCTTCCTCTGGTTCAACGCCCATCCAGCAGCCCTGTTCATGGGCGACACGGGCGCGCTGCCGCTGGGCGCGGCGCTCGCCACGGTGGCGCTGATGACCGGGCATTGGCTGCTGTTGCCGATCATCGGAATCGTCTACGTGATCGAGGCCTGCTCGACGGTGGCGCAGATCGCCTACTTCCAGACGACCGGCGGGCAGCGCCTCTTTCGCATGACGCCGTTCCACCATCATCTGGAGCTGATCGGCTGGAGCGAGCCCCAGGTTGTGATGCGTTTGTGGCTGTTTGGAATGACCGGCGCGATGGTCGGAATCGCGCTCGCGCTTGCGGTTTGATGTATCCTCGTGGATAAGCACAATAGCGAAGGCGCTATCGCACGTGCTCCGAACCTGACGGGAGCCCGCGTGACCGTCGTAGGACTTGGTATCGAAGGCATCGACCTCACGCGCTTCCTTGCGGCCGAAGGCGCGCGCGTCACCGTCTCCGATATCCGCGCCCGCGAGGAGCTCGGCGAGGCCCTCGCCGCCATCGAGGATACCGACGCGACCCTCGCGCTGGGTGCGAACCGCGAGGAGGATATGATCGGCGCCGACTGCGTATTCGTCTCCCAGGGCGTCCCGCCCGATCTGCCCGCGCTGCGCGCGGCGCGGCGCGCCGGCGTGCCGCTCTCCTCGATGACGCGGCTCTTCCTCGAACGTTGCCCCGTCCCCGTCGCCGGCATCACCGGCTCCTCGGGCAAGACCACCACCACGGCGCTCGTCGGCGAGATGCTCGCCGAGGCCGGCGAGGACTACGTCGTCGGGGGCAACATCGGCGTCGGACTGCTGGCGCTGCTCGAGCGCATCGGCCCGGACACCCGAGTGGTGCTCGAGCTCTCGCACACGCAACTCGAATCGATCGAGCAGAGCCCGCAGCTCGCCTGCGTCACCAACGTCACGCCCAACCACCTCGACCGCTACTCCTGGTCCTCCTACGTCGCGCTGAAGCGACGCATCTTCGAGCACCAGCGCGAGGACGACCTCGCGATCTTCCACATCGACGACGAGGTCGCCGCCGCCTTCGCCGAGGAAGCCCCGGCGCGCGTGCGCTACACCTCCCTGCTACGTGAGCTGCCGGGCGACGGAGTCACCGTCTCCGGCGGGCTCATCGTGCGCCACGAGGGCGGGCGTGAGACCGCCGTGATGCGCCGCGACGAGATCCCGCTGCGCGGCGATCACAACGCCGCGAACGTCGTCTGCGCGCTCGCCGTTGCCTCGGAGTTGGGCGTCGCGGACGAGGCGGCCGCCGCGGCGGTGCGCCGCTTCCCGGGCGTGCCGCACCGCCTGGAGCTGGTCGCGACCGTGCGCGGCGTGCAGTACGTCAACGACTCGATCGCGACGACGCCGGAGCGAGCGCTCGCCGGGATGCGCACGTACCAGCAGCCGCTCGTGCTGCTGCTCGGCGGACGCGACAAGCATCTGCCGCTGGGCGAACTGGCTCGCGAAGCAGTCGCGCGCTGCCGCGCCGTCGTCGCCTTCGGCGAGGCGGGGCCGATCTTCGCCGAGGCCGTCGCCGGCGCGCGCGACGGAGGGCGCCCCACGGTCGAGCAGACCGGAAGCATCGAGGAAGCCGTCACCGCGGCGGCGCGGCTGGCCCGCGAGGGCGACGTCGTGCTCTGCGCGCCGGCGGGCACCTCGTTCGACGCGTACCGCAACTTCGAGCAGCGCGGCGCTGCGTTCCGCGACGCGGTCGCGGCGCTCACGGAGAGCGACTGATGGCGCGCGACAACACCGCAGAGGCAGCGCCGATGCGGCGCGGCGAGCCGGACTACGTGCTGCTGAGCGCGGCGCTGATGCTCGTCGTGCTCGGCCTGATCGCCGTCTTCTCCTCGTCCTACGCGATCGCCGTCGTGAACCACGGCGACGCGAACTTCTTCATCAAGCGCCAGGCGATCTGGGCGGCGATCGGCCTCGTCGGCCTGCTCGCCGCGATGTCGATCAACTACCGCCTGCTGATGCGCCTCAGCCCACTGCTGATGCTGGCCGCCATCGCCGGGCTCGTCGCCGTCTTCGTCCCCGCGCTGTCCGTCACGGCGGAGGGGTCGGCGCGCTGGGTCAACATCGGCCCAGTCACGGCGCAACCTAGCGAGTTCGCGAAGTTGGCGGTGCTCGTGTACCTCGCCGCCTGGCTGGCTGCGAAGGGCCTCCGGGTGCGCAACTTCGGCCTCGGAGTTGCGCCCTACATCGGCATGGTGGGGCTGGTGACGGCGCTCGTGCTGCTGGAGCCGGACCTGGGGACGGCGGCCATGATCGCGCTGATCACTGGCACGCTGCTGTTCGTCTCCGGCGCGCGGTTGCTGCACATCGCCGCGCTGGTGCTGAGCGCCGCCATGTTCACCGGCGCGCTCGTCCTCGTCGGAGGCTACGGAGCGGCGCGCATCCTCTCCTTCACCTCGGCCGAATCGGACCCGCAGGGCGTCGGATTCCAGACACTGCAGATGCTGCAAGCCCTGGGCTCGGGCGGCGTGACCGGCCTCGGCCTGGGTGTCTCGAGGCAAAAGTTCTTCTACCTGCCGGCCTCGCACACCGATGGCGTGCTCGCGATCATCGGCGAGGAACTCGGCTACATCGGCGTGGTCGTCGTGCTCGCGCTGTTCGGGCTGCTGCTCTGGCGCGGGCTGCGCGTCATGCAGCGCGCCGCGGATCCCTTCGGCTCATTCCTCGCCGCGGGTGTCCTCGCCTGGCTCGCCTTCCAGCTGCTGATCAACGTCGGCGGCGTGACGCGCTCGATCCCGCTGACCGGCATTCCGCTCCCGCTGATCTCCTACGGCGGCTCCTCGCTGCTGATGACGATGGTCGCGATCGGCGTGCTGCTCTCCGTCTCGCGCTACGCCGTCCTCGAGAACCCCGAGCTGGAGCCGCCCACCCACGGCGTGCTGCACGCTCCCGGGCTGCGCGGCGCCTTCCAGCGAGGCTCGCGATGAGGTACGGACTTGCGGGCGGTGGGACCGGCGGGCACACCTACCCCGCCGTCGCCGTGGCCGAGCGGCTGCGCGAGCGCGCCGACGTGGAGTTGTTCTACTACGGCACGCCGAACGGGCCCGAGCGCGCCGTCGCCGAAGCCGAGGGTTTCGGCTATCGGCCCGTCCACGCCTCGCCGCTGCGCTCGCGCTCGCCGCTCCGCGTCGCGCGCGGGCTGGTCAACCTCGTCCGCGGCTCGCGCGAGGCGCGGCGCTGGCTCGCCGAGGACGCGCCCGGCGCGGTCTTCGCCACGGGCGGATACGCCGCCGCCCCGATCGGGCGCGCCGCGCGGCGCGAGGGCATCCCGCTGCTGCTCTTCTTGCCCGATGTCCGCCCCGGCTGGGCGATCCGCTCGATGCGCGGGCAGGCGCAGGCCGTGGCCTGTTCCGTGCCCGACTCGCTCCCCTACCTGCCGGCCGATCGCTCCGTCGTGACCGGCTACCCGACGCGCCGGCAGTTCCGCACCGCCTCGCGCGAGCCCGGCGCGCGCGCCTTCGGCCTCGATCCGGCGCGCACGACGCTGCTGGTGACCGGCGGCTCGCTGGGCGCGCACCACATCAACCACGCGATCGCCCGCAACCTCCGCGAACTGCTGGAGCGGACGCAGATCATCCACATCGCCGGCCGCTCCGAGGAGACGTGGCTGGCCCGCGAGCGCGAGCGCCTGCCTGACTGGCTGCAGGAGCGCTACGCCCTCCGCGCCTACACGGACGAGATGGCGCTGGCGATGGCCGCCGCCGACCTCGCCGTGACGCGCGCGGGCGCCTCCGTGCTCGGCGAGCTGCCGGCGGCGGGCCTCCCGGCGATCGTGATCCCGGGCGAGTTCTCCGACCAGCACCAGAACGCGAGCTACCTCGAACGGCACGGCGCCGCCCTGACGCTGTCCGGCGACAACGTCGCGGAGCTCCCCGGCGAGATCATGCGGCTGATCGAGAACGACGCCGCCCGCGAGCGCATGGCGCAGGCGATGCGCGAGCTCGACCGGCCCGACGCCGCCGAACAGCTGGCGCAGATGCTGGAAGGGCTGGCGACCTGATGGCGAGCCTGCTGGACGCACGCCCGCGCAGCGGCGCGATTCCCCGGCGGGTCCACCTCGTCGGCGCAGGTGGTGTGCACCTCTCCGCCATCGGGCAGATCCTGCTCGCCCGCGGGCACATCGTGACCGGGTCCGACCTCGCGCAGTCGGACTACAGCGCGCGCCTGCAGGGCGCGGGCGCAACCGTCTACCACGGCCACGCGCCCTCCAACCTCGGCCGCGCGGAACTCGTCGTCACCACGGCCGCCGCCTCAAGCGACAACCCGGAGCTGGAGGCCGCGCGTGAGCGCGGCGTGCAGGTGCTCTCGAGGGCGGAGATGGTGCAGTGGCTGCTCGCCGAGCGGCTCGTGCTCGCGGTCGCCGGCAGCCACGGCAAGACCACGAGCACCGCCCTGCTCGCGCAGATGGCCGTCGACGGCGGCCTCGACCCGCTCGTGCTGCTCGGCGGCGACTCGCCCGGCCTCGGCGGCAACGCCCGCGACGGCAGCGGTGCACACGCCGTCGTCGAGGCCGACGAGTACGCCGAGGCCTTCCTCGAGTACGAGCCGGAGATCGCGATCATCAACAACCTCGAGGCGGACCACCTCGACTACTACGGCAGCGAGGAGCGGCTGCGCGCGGCCTTCGCGGCCTTCACGGAGCGCGTGCGGCCGGACGGCCTGCTGCTCGTCGGGACGGACTCCGAGGCAGCGGACGAGATCGGCCGCGCCCGCCGCGCCGCCGGGGCGCGCGTCGAGCGCTTCGGCTTCGCCCCGGACGCCGAGTGGCGCGCCGAGCAGCTGCGCGCGAACGATGTCGGCGGACTCGATGCGAACGTGTCGCTGGACGGCGTGCGGCTTGGCCAGCTCTCGCTCCGCGTCCCCGGCCGGCACAACATCCTCAACGCGCTCGGCGCGCTCGCCGCCGCGATGCGCGCGGGCGTCGACTTCAAGCGCGCCGCGCAGGCGGCCTCGCAGTTCAGCGGCACGCGGCGGCGCTTCGAGCTGCACGGCGAGGCCGGCGGCGTGACGCTCGTCGACGACTACGCGCACCACCCAACCGAGGTCCGCGCAACACTCGCCGCCGCCCGGCTGCGCTACCCCGGACGACGCCTCGTCGGCTGCTTCCAGCCGCACACCTACTCGCGCTCCACCTACCTGCTGGACGGCTTCCGTGACTGCTTCGAGGGCCTCGACGCGCTCTTCATCGCACCCACCTACGCCGCGCGGGAGACGCCGGACCAGGGGCTCGACGGCGCCGGACTGGCGGCCGAGGTCACTCGCCCGGCTGCTCGTTATGTCGCATCCCTCGACGAGGGCGTCTCGCTGATCGCCGGCGCACTCAAGGCAGGCGACGTCTTCCTCACCATCGGCGCCGGCGACATCGACTCGCTGCTGCCGCTGCTCAGCGAACGGCTGGAGGCGCGACGATGAGCGCGCGCATGCGGCTCGCGGTGCTCTTCGGCGGCCAGTCGCCGGAGCACGAGATCTCCGTGATCTCGGCGCGCGCGATCATGCGCGAGGCGGACCGCGAACGCTTCGAGGTCGTCCCGCTCGGCATCACCCGCGGCGGCGAGTGGCTGACCGAGCAGGAGACGCGCGATCGCCTCGCGCACGGCGAGGCGCACGGCGAGGCGGACGGCACGAACACGCTCGGCGAGGAGCCCGGGCGCGGGCTGCTCGCACGCGCCGAGGCCGTCGCCGCCCTCGCGAGCGTCGACGTGGTCTTCCCGATCGTGCACGGCCGCAACGGCGAGGACGGCACGCTGCAGGGTCTGCTCGAACTGAGCGGCACCCCGTACGTCGGCGCGGGCGTCGCGGCGAGCGCGGTCGGTATGGACAAGGCGCTGATGCGCGCGCTGTTCGCCGCCCAGGGCGTGCCGCAGCCGCGCTACGTGCTGCTGCGCGACGCCGAGCTCGCGGAGATCTGCGGCGAGACGCCGCCTCGCGAGGCGTTCGCGAAGCTCGAGCGCGCGATCGGCTACCCCTGCTTCGTAAAGCCGGCCAACGGCGGCTCCTCGATCGGCGTGAGCCGCGCCGAGTCGCGAGAGGATCTGGGCGACGCGCTGCGCGAGGCCGCGCGCTACGACCGCAAGGTGCTCGTGGAGGAGCACATCGCCGGGCGCGAGATCGAGTGCGCGGTCCTCGGCAACGCGGAGCCGGAGGCCTCGCCGCTGGGCGAGGTCCGCCCGCACGGGGACTTCTACACCTTCGACGAGAAGTACCGGGATGCGGGCGCGGAACTGCTCGTGCCCGCCCCGCTCGACGCGGCGCTGGCCGAGCGCATCCAGCAGACCGCGATCGAGGCCTACCGCGCGCTCGACCTCGCGGGCCTCTCCCGCGTCGACTTCCTCGTGCGCGAGCCGGACGGCATCCACGTGCTGGAGGTCAACACGCTGCCCGGCTTCACTCCGATCTCGATGTACCCGCGGCTCTGGCAGGAGGCGGGGCTCTCCTACGGAGCGCTCATCACCCGGCTCGTCGAGCTCGCCCTCGAACGCCACGAGGAGGCGCGCGCCTATGCCTAGCATGCGTCTCCCGCAGTTGCGCTGGCCGCGCCGCAACAAGCGTCGCGGGCAGCTCGGCATCCCGCAGCAGAAGCGCAGCTACCAGCTCGGGCGCGTCCCGCAGCGCCCGAGCCGCACGCCGCTGCGCGTCCCCTGGCGCGGCATGGCCCTCACGGCGCTGCTGCTCGCGATTGCGGGCGGCCTCGGCTACGGAGGTTTCTGGCTGGTCGACGGTCCGGCCCTGCGCGTCCAGCAGATCACCATCAGCGGCGCCGACATCGCCGATCCGATCGCCATCGCCAACAGCGCGGCCGTCGGCAAGGAGTCGCTGCTGCTCCTCGACAGCGGCGCCGCCGCCGCGCGCATCACCGGGGATCTGGCGGCAGTGAAGCGCGCGACCGTTAGCCGCGACTGGCCCCAGGGCGTCACGATCCGGGTCACCGAGCACGTGGGCTGGGGCTACTGGCAGTCCGGCGGCCGCCGCGTCGTGATCGACGCCGAGGGCCTCGTCATCCCGGCCGGGCGTCCCCCACCCGCGGACGCGACGACGATCTTCGAGGTCGCCGCGACTCGCAGTCTCGAGCCCGGGGACGCGACGACGATCTTCGAGGTCGCAGCGACTCGCAGTCTCGAGCCCGGGGACGTCGTTGAGCCGGACACCGTCACCGCGGTCAGGCAGCTGATCGAGGACGCGCGCTCGCAACGGCTCGGGATCGAGATCCAGCGCTTCGAGTTCCATGCCGATCGCGGCCTCGTCGTGCGCGTCGCCGGCGGCCCGGACGCGATCTTCGGGGACTGGCGCAACTACGCCTTCAAGATCGCGGCCTGGGGTGCCTTGCTCAACCGCATCGAGCGCGAGCCGATCGACGTCAACGAGATCGACCTGCGCTTCGGGCGGCAGTTGGTGGTGCGCTGATGGCTCAACCGACCTTCGCCGCGATCGACATCGGCAGCACCAAGATCTGCACGGTGGTGGCCGAACTCACCGCCAGCCAGGAGATCCGCATCCTCGGCGTCGGCGTCGGCCCCTCGCAGGGGATCACCCGCGGCATGGTCGACAACATCCACGCGGCGATGGAGGCGATCTCCTCGTCCGTGCAGCGCGCCGAACGCGCCGCGGGCGTGCGCATCCTCTCCGCGCACGTCGGCTTCACCGGGCCACACATCTCCTCGATGGGCTCGCGCGGCATTGTCGCGATCACCGACCCGCGGCTGCCGATCGCCGAGAGCGACATGGACCGCGCCCTGGAGAGCGCACGCATCGTCAACATCCCCAACAACCGCGAGGTAGTCCACGTGGTGCCGCGCTACTACGTGGTCGACGGCCAGGACTACGTCGCGAACGCGCTCGGCATGTTCGGCTCACGGCTGGACATGGAGACGCACGTGGTGACCGCGGGCAGTTCCGCGATCCAGAACATCCTGCGCTGCGTCGAGGGCGCGGGCGTCCACGTCGACTCGCTGATCGTCGGGCCGCTCGCCGCCGCCGAGGCGGCCGCGGAACGCGAGGAGCTGCAGCACGGCGCGGTGCTGATCGACATCGGCGGCGGCGCCACGGACATCACCGTCTTCGTGCGCGGCACGCCGGTCCACACGGCGGTGCTGCCGGTGGGCGGGGCGCAGATGACGGGCGACCTCGTCGTCGCGCTACGCGTGCCGCAGCCGGCCGCCGAACAGGCCAAGATCGCCCACGGCCACGCGCTCGCCTCGCTCGTCGACGAATCAGACACGATCACGATCGACGCCTTCGGAGCCGAGGGCCGCAAGGAGATCCCGAAGCGCTTCCTGGCCGAGGTGCTGCAGGCGCGCTGCGAGGAACTGCTGGAGATGGTGCGCGCCGAGGTGCGGCGCGGCGCGCAGACCGAGCTGCTCGCCGCCGGCGCCGTGCTGACCGGAGGCGGCGCCTCGATCCGCGGCCTCGATCTGCTTGCCGAGGAGGTGCTCGAACTGCCCGCCCGCATCGGCCGGCCGCGCCACCTGGCCGGGCTCTCCGATCTGCTGAACGACCCCGCCTACTCGATGTCCGTGGGACTGCTCCGCTGGGCGCTGCGCGAGCAGGAAATCATGTTGCGGCCCGCCCCGCGCCGCCGTCGCGGCATCGGCGGCCTGCTCAGGAAGGTCGCGCAACTGATGCGCGTCGTGCTCCCCCAGTGATGACTCCCCGCGGAAGCATTGGAGGCAGCGATGTCGAAGCTCGCACATGAATCGGGCGGCCGGCCGGCCAACACGCCCGGCAGCGGCGAAGCGGCATCCGGCGGCAGCGCCGCGCCGCTGTTCGACTACCTCGAGGCGGCTCGTGCCGAGGCGCGCACGCTGACTGGCGCTACCCCGGGGCCGCTCGACCTGAGCGCCGACCCGTTGGGGGCGGACGCGCACTCCGAGTTCGACCTCGCGGCCCGGCAGCCGGCGCCGGCTGCGGAGTCGCGGGCCGAGCCACCGCCGGAAGCGCGAGCCGCACCTGCCGAGGCACAGAGCGAGCCGCCCGCCGAGGCCGCGCTCGATGTGCAGGCCGGGGGCCCCGTCGAGCCGCCTTCCGCAGCGCTTGCCGATGCCGAGGCCGAGGCGCCGGCCGAGGCCACGCACGAGGCTGAGGCCGAGGCTGAGGCCGAGGCTGAATCCGAGGCTGAGGCCGAGGCTGAAGCCGAGGCTGAGGCCGAGGCTGAATCCGAGGCACCGGCCGAAGCGCCGGAGATCAACGAGAAGACGAAGGCACCTACAGGGTCGGGGGCAGCCCTGAACACACCGCCCCACAGCAGCTCGACAGGCACCACGAGGAGGCCCGCCATGCAGAGGAACTACGACACGTTGCCGCCGATCAAGGTCGTCGGCGTCGGGGGCGGCGGCTCGAACGCCGTCAACCGCATGATCGCGGAACGCCTGCCGGGCGTGCAGTACGTGGCCCTGAACACGGACCTGCAGGCCCTCGAGGGCTGCGACGCCGAGGTCAAGGTGATCCTCGGCGACCGGGTCACGAAGGGCCTGGGCGCGGGCTCCGACCCGCTGCGCGGCCACCGCGCCGCCGAGGAGTCGCGCGAGGCGATCATCGAGGCGCTGCAGGGCGCGGAGATGGTGTTCGTCACGGCCTGCCTCGGCGGCGGCACCGGCACCGGCGCCGCCCCGATCGTGGCCGAGGCCGCGCGCGAGCTGGGCGCGCTCACCATCGGCGTGGTGACCAAGCCCTTCGCCTTCGAGGGATCGAAGCGGCGCCAGCAGGCCGAGGAAGGCGTACGCGACCTGCAGGACAAGGTCGACACGCTGATCGTCATCCCGAACGACCGCCTGCTCCAGATCTGCGACGAGGCCGTGACGATGACCGAGGCGTTCCGCAAGGCGGACGACGTGCTGCGCCAGGGCATCGAGGGCATCAGCCAGCTGATCACCGTGCCGGGCATCGTGAACCTCGACTTCGCGGACGTGCGCCGGATCATGTCGGAGGCCGGCCCCGCGCTGATGGCGATCGGCTACGGACATGGCGAGCAGCGCGCCGTGGAGGCCGCCCGCCAGGCGATCTCCAGCCCGCTGTTGGAGATCGACATCACCGGCGCGACCGGCGTGATCTTCAACGTCACCGGCCCCCCGGACCTCGGGCTGCACGAACTCAACACCGCAGCGCGCGCGATCGCCGAGGTCGTCGACCCCGAGGCCGAGATCATCTTCGGCGCCACGGTCGACGAGTCGCTCCAGGACGAGGTGCGGATCACGGTGGTGGCGACCGGCTTCTCCGGGGTCCGCCAGTCCCTCAGCGGCCTGATGGACTCGGCGGTCAACTTCGACCCGTCGCTGCGGGCAGAGGCTCCGGCCGACGCAGCGCTGCTACCGGACCCGCTGACGGACTCGGATCTGCCGGCGTTCCTGCGGAGGACGTTCCCGAAGCGCTAGGGATGGTCTGAACAGGTGGCGTATCGGGCGCGGTGCGGGTCGATCGGCGTGCCGAGCCGCGCTGCGGGGGCCGATGCCGCGGTTCAGGGGGTGGTCTCGCCTCCATGTCGCTCCGGAAGCGCTTCGGCGGGCGATTCCGGACGCAGCGCTCCCGCGATCAGGCGAGCTGAGGCTCGGCTCGCAACAGGTTCGCGAAACCGAGCAGCAGCGCGAGACGCTGGCGATTCTTCTCAAGACCCCGGTAGCGGACCTGCGCGTACCCAAAGTGCCGCTTCACGTAGAGAAACGGATGCTCAGCCTTCGCACGCACCGAGGCCTTCCGCCGCTCCGCCTGTGCCTCAGCGCCGCCCGGCGGCAGCAGCCGCCTGAGACCCGGGCGCATCGCCACCTGCCAGCGCACCTCTGACCCCGCGTGCTCCGGGCGCTTCTCCACTCCCTGGTAGCCGGCATCGCCCCACACCGCGCTCTCAGCGCCGTGCAACAGGCGATGCGCCTCGGTCACGTCGGCGATGTTCGCCGCCGTCGTGTGCAGGCTGTGCACCAGCCCGGTCCGCGCATCCGTGCCGCTGTGCAGCTTCATCCCGAAGTACCACTGCCGGCCCTTTCTGGTCTGATGCATCTCGGGGTCGCGCGCACGCTCCCGGTTCTTCGTCGATGACGGCGCGCTGATGATCGTGGAGTCCACGATCGTGCCCTCGCGCACCTGTAGACCCTGCCGTGCGAGGTGCGCGTTGATCGTCGCGAACAGCGCCGTTCCCAGCTGATGACGCTCCAGCAGGTGGCGGAAATGCAGGATCGTCGTCTCATCGGGAATCGGCTCGGAGAGGCTGAGACCGGCGAACTCGAGCATCGAACGGGAGTCGTAGAGTTCTGCTCCATGCCGGGGTCGCTGAGGTTGAACCAGAGCTGCAGGCAGTGGATGCGCAGCATCACGCGCAGCGGGTAGGGGCGGCGTCCGCGGCCCGGCTTCGGGTAGACGTGCGCGATGCGCTGCTCCAGCTCAGCCCAGGGGACGAGCCTGTCCATGCGCTCGAGGAACGTCTGCCGCCTCGTCTTGACCTTCTTGTGCTCGTACTCGACGCTGCCGAACGAACGCTGCTGCATGGGGCGCCCCTCTCCGGGTCGCCCCATGATCGCATCCACTCACGCGCCCAGGCGAGTTGTTCAGACCATCCCTAGGCGGCGTGTAGCCGCCGCGCGCGCAAGCACGCGGTCGGCACACTTATCCACAACCTCTCAAGGTTCGTTGGCAAACAAGGTTCGTTGGCAAAGAGGAGCGGTCCACTGGCCGCCCCTCTTCGCGTGCATGGGATCGGCTCGCCTCAAGGCGTGCTGACGGCCGCTGCGCACACCGGCGATGGCTCGGTGGACACGTTCGCCACAGTCTGTGGACTCCCGCCGTTGCCGGACGGCGCTCGCGGTGCTGTACTCCGCAGACCCGATTTTCTTCCCCCACTGCTCCCCAAGGAGCCAGCTTTGATGAACTGCCCAATCTGCGGCCAGGGCGCCACGACCGTCGTCGAGACCCAGCAGAATGGCGCGGGCGTGCGACGCAGCCGCCGCTGCCAGCACTGCAGCGCCTTCTTCAGCACCTACGAGCAGCCCGAGGCGACGCAAGTGATGGTTCGCAAGCGCGACGGCCGCCGCGAGCATTTCCAGCGCGACAAGCTGCTCACCAGCCTTCGCCTCTCCGCCCGCAAACGTGAACTCACGGCCACTGCCATCGAGGCGGTCGTCGAGGACATCGAGCGGCGCATCGCGGCATCGGACGCGACGGAGGTGCCGAGCCGCGTGATCGGCGAGATGGCGATCACGCACCTGCGCACCCTCGATCCGATTGCCTACATCCGCTTCGCCTCGGCCTATCGCCAGTTCGTCTCCCTGGACGACATGTTCGACGAGCTGGAACGGCTGGAGTACAGCGCGATGCCGCCGGCAGCGCAGCCGCCGCTGTTCGACGAGCAGCTGCCGCAGGCCCCGCGCCCGATTGCGAGCGCCCCCTCCCACCGCTGAGCCGGGCGCGCCCGCTCCCTCCCTCACGACGCGGCCTCGCGCTGCGTCGCCTCGCGCTGCGTCGCCTCGCGCCCACGAGCGGCTCGCGACGCGGTACGATCGATCGAAGCAGCGGGTGCAGCGCTTGCGCCTTTGACGTACGCATGTTCTTATAGGCGCGTACGCTCCCCGCGGCGGAAGGGAATGCGGCTCATGGTCGCCCCCACTGCGCCCGTCTCAGGCCCCGTCCCGCTTTCCGGCAACGCGCGGACCGTCCTCGCGCGCCGCTACCTGCTGCGCGACGACCGCGGCGAGATCGCCGAGACGCCGGAGCAGCTGTTCGCGCGCGTCGCCGCGGCGATCGCCGCCGTCGAGCCGACGGCGGAACTGCGCGAGGTCTGGGCGCAGCGCTTCCGGGATGCGCTGTCCTCGCTGCGCTTCCTGCCGAACTCGCCCACGCTGATGAACGCCGGCACGGGACGCGGCACGCTCGCCGCCTGCTTCGTGCTGCCAATCGAGGACACCCTCGAATCGATTATGTCCACGGCGAGGGCGACCGCGCTGGTCCAGAAGTACGGCGGCGGCACCGGCTTCAACTTCTCGCGCCTGCGCGGCGAGGGCGAACCGATCGCCAGCACGCACGGCGCAGCCTGCGGCCCCGTCTCCGTGCTGCACCACTACGACGACGTCTCCCGCCTGGTTACGCAGGGCGGCAAGCGCGACGGCGCGAACATGGGCATCCTGCGCGTCGACCACCCCGACGTGCGCGACTTCCTCCACGCCAAGGACGACGGCGTCAGCGCCCAGCGCTTCAACCTCTCCCTCGCCGTGACCGACGCCTTCCTCGCAGCGGCCGCCGAGGGCGCACCCTTCGCCCTCCTCGACCCGCGCGACGGCAGCCCGCGCGGCCAGCTGGACGCCGCCACACTGCTCGACGAGGCGGCGCGCTCGGCCTGGCTCAGCGGCGATCCGGGCATGGTTTTCATCGACACCATCAACCGCACCAACCCCACGCCGCAGCTCGGCGCGATCGAGGCGACCAACCCCTGCGGCGAGGTGCCGCTGCTGCCCTGGGAGGCCTGCACGCTCGGCTCGATCCACGTCGCCGCGTTCTGGGACGAGGCGGCGGGCGACCTCGACTGGGCCGCGCTGCACGACACGACCGCCCTCGGTGTGCGCTTCCTCGACAACGTGATCGACGCGAGCCCGTTCCCGCTCGAGGCGATCACGGCCGCCGTGCGCGGCAACCGCAAGATCGGGCTCGGCGTCATGGGCTTCGCCGACCTGCTGATCGCGGCGGGCATCCCCTACGACTCCCCCGAGGCGCTCGCCCTCGCGGAGCGGCTGATGAGCGAGATCGCCTCAGCGGCCGATGCGGCCTCGGCGGCGCTCGGCGAGGAAAAGGGCGTCTTCCCGAACTGGGAGCGCTCGATCTACGCGGGCGGCACGCGCTACCGCAACGCGACGCGCACCTGCATCGCGCCGACGGGCACGATCGCGATCATCGCCGGCGCCTCCTCCGGCATCGAGCCGCTCTACTCGCTCGCCCACCAGCGGCGGATGGGCGACGGGACGATGCTGCCCGAGGTCTCGGCCGCCTTCGAGCAGGCGGCCCGCGAAGGAGGCTTCCACTCGCCGCAGCTCTTCGAGGAGCTGGCGGCGGGCGGCAGCCTGCAGGACCACGGCGAGCTGCCCGAGGAGCTGAGGCGCCGCTTCGCGACCGCGCACGAGATCGGCTGGGAGCAGCACGTGCGGATGCAGGCCGCCTTCCAGCGCCACACCGACCTCGCCGTCTCGAAGACCGTGAACCTGCCGCACGACGCGACGGTCGAGGAGGTGCGATCGGCGTTGCTGCTCGCGCACGAGCTCGGCTGCAAGGGCGTCACCGTCTACCGCGACGGATCGCGCGCGCACCAGGTGCTGGCGCACGCGCCCTCGGACAACCTCGAGGCCGAGCCCTGCCCGGCGTGCGGACTGCCCCCGGTCTGAGCGCGGAGCGTCGAGGCAGCGCGCGCGGCTAGGCGCCCGCCCAGGAGAGCACCTGCTCCGGCCTGATCGAGACCACCACGCGGCCCTCCTCGCGGAGTCCGCGCAGCAGCTCCTCGTCGCCCAGCTCCGGCTGGCCGAAATCGCGGCGGTACTTGGCGTAGAGACGCGCCCGCAGATCGAGCAGCGAGGCGTCGTCATCGAGGATCTCCGCCTCCCCGGAGACGACGACCGTGCGGTACGTGGGTGCGTCATCGATCACGAGCGTCACCTGGGAAGCGTCCTGAAGCAGCCGGTACTTGACGCGCGTACGCGTGATCGAGACGCGGAAGCGGCCCCCGGAGTAGTCGAACCAGACCGGCGTCGCGTGTGGTGCGTCCTGGCCCTCGCCCCCGTCGGCCGCGCGAGGGATGCAGAGGATCGCGTTGTGCGGCTCCGCGAGGAAGTCGTCGAACTCCGCAGGGACGCGTTCCGCCACGGCCACGCCTCCTAGCCGCGCGGCAGCCCCAGGCCGCGCGTAGCGATGATATTGCGCTGGATCTCGGACGTGCCGCCGCCGACCGTCGTCGCGACCGCCCCGAGGTAGCCGCGCGACCACTTCGCGCGCAGCACCGTACGCTCGTCGTCGCCGTCCCACAGCGGTGCGTAGAGGCCGAGCGTCTTCATTGCCGTGCGCGCGATCGCCTGCACGAGCTGGTCGGTGAACAGCTTCTGCATCGAGGCCTCGTAGTTCGGCACCTCGTCACGCAACTGCATCGAGATTACCCGGTAGGAGAAGAGCCGCGCGACATTCGCCTCCGTGTAGCGGTCGGCGATCTCGCCGCGCAGCGTCGGGCTGCGTTGCGCGTCCACGCGAGGCGCGGGCTGCCCCGCCTCCTCCTCGATCAACTCGAACAGGTCATCGAGCGTCTGCAGCATCGTGAGCGCCGAGCCGATCGAGGAGCGCTCGAAGTCGAGGTGCGTGGCGCCGACGTACCAGCCGCGGTTGATCTCGCCCACGGCCTGGTCGACGGGCACGCGCACGTCCTCGAAGAAGACCTCGTTGAACTCGTTGCGACCGTTGATCTGCTCCAGCGGGCGGACGCTGATGCCCGGCGTGTTCATCTCCAGCAGCAGGTAGGTGATGCCGCGGTGCTTCGGGGCGTCGGGGTTCGTGCGGAAGAGCCCGAACAGCCAATCCGCGTCGCGCGCGTTCGAGGTCCAGATCTTCTGGCCGTTGAGCACGAAGTCGTCGCCGTCCCGGTCGGCGCGCGTCCGCAGCGAGGCGAGGTCCGAGCCCGAGCCGGGCTCCGAGTAGCCCTGCGCCCACTTGTCCTTGCCCTCGACGAAGCCGGGCAGGAAGCGCTGCTTCAGCTCGTCGCTGGCGTGCACCATGATCGTCGAGCCAACATCGAGGACGCCGGCCTTCGGGGCGCGGTACTCGGCCAGCACCTCGTTGAGGATGAACTGCTCGTCCACGGCCAGCTCGGCGCCGCCGTACTGCTTCGGCCAGGCCGGCGCGGCCCAGCCGCGCTCAATCAGCGCGTCGCGGAACTCATCGACGGCGCGATCGTGCTCCTTCGGGTCCGGCCATACCGGGCAGGAGCCCGGCCCGCCCAGGGCGCTGTACTTCGCGTCCTCGCGCAGCTTCGCGGGCAACGCCGCCTCGACGAAGTCCGCTACGACCTGCCGCCACGCGGCCTGCTCCGCTGTGTCGGAGAAATCGACCATTTCGTCCGTCCCGTCCCTCGGCGCCGCCGGTCGCCGTGAGGCGACGCCGTCACTCTAACGCCGCCCGCCAGAGGCGCGCGAGGAATTCCTGCCCGCAGCGATCGCTCGCGACCCACTCGCCCGAGCCGACCCGCCGGCGCGGGAACGGTGGGAGGAAGCGGAGTCTCACGCAGGAGCGCCTTCCGGGATGCGCGGCGCCTCAAGGAACTGGCTGCTGAGCGGTGCATCGACCTCGAAGGGGTCGCGCAGATCGAGTTCCTCGCCGATCTCGCGGAGCGCGGGCAGCACGTCGGAGCCCATCAGCTCGATGCAACGCTTCGAGTCCTCGTGGCTGACCTTGCCGTCGTTGCCCCAGAGCGCGAGGATGCCCGGCCGCGTCTCCTCGAGCAGCACGCGCAGCCGCGCGACCACCTGGTCCGGCGTGCCTGCGACGATCTGCAGGTTCTCAAGCTGCTCCTCGAAGGGCATCGCCCGCGCGGCATCGGCGCGGTTGTTGATGCGCTTCAGGGTGGGCTCGCGGTTGGCCGGCGAGCCATAGCCGGTGGGCGAGGACCAGACCGGGTGGCCGAGGCCGGTGAACTCGCCCTGCATCCACATGTACTCGCGCGCGTTGGCGATCGCCTTCTCCTCGGTGTCCTGGACGTGCACGCGCAGCAGGTAACCGCGGTGCTCCGGGCCGGACTGGTAGCCGGCCTCGTTGGCGGACTTCTCGTAGAGATCCCAGATCTGCTTCGTCATCTCGATGGTGGTGTTGAGGCAGACGTAGGGGTAGCGCTGCTGCGCGCACCAGACGATGGTCTCCGGGCTGGCGACGCCGGGCACCCAGATGCGCGGGTGCGGCTTCTGCAGCGGGACCGCCCACGGATTGACGACGCGGAACTGGTAGTTGTCGCCCTCCCAGCGCCACGGGCCGGGCTCCGTCCAGGCCTTCACCAGCAGGTCGTGCGCCTCGTAGAAGCGCTCGCGGTTGAAGGCGGGATTGACGTTGTTGGCGTACTGCTCCGTGCCGGCCCCGCGCACGATCCCGGCGACGAGGCGGCCCTTGGAGATCATGTCCACCATCGCCAGCGACTCGGCCGCCTGCAGCGGGTTCTCCAGCGTCGGCAGCGGCGTCCCGAGGAGCACGATCTTCACGCGCTCCGTGGCCGCGGCGAGGATACTCGCCCAGACGGTGATCTGCGCCTGCATGCAGAACGGCGCGTCGTGATGCTCGTTGAGCATGATCCCGTCGAAGCCCACCTCCTCGGCGAGCTTGTATTCGATCAACCGGTCGTTGTAGAGGCGGCTGCCCGCGACGGAATCGAAGTGCTTGTTGGAGAACAGCAGCGCGGTCGTGCCGTCCTCGCCGACGGCGTCCTCCGGATAGGCGGACATCGGCTGCTCGGTGAAGTACATCAGGTGCATGGGGTCTCCGTCCCGCCTCGTCTGACTCGTCTCGCTACGTGCTCTCCACCCACCGGAGGATCGACGAAGCGGCCGGGCAGTACACGTGCGCCGGCACCGGACTCACGATCCGCTGCGGGCGCTCCGCGTCAAACCAGCCGTCGACCACTCCCCAGTGGTACGGGCTCACCATGTAGTCGACGCGCAGGCCGTCGACCGTCTCGTATTCCTGCTCCCAGACATGCGTCCAGTGCGTGGGCTGGAGTGCCGGATCGGTCCGGCTGCACGCCCAGTTGCGGATGCTGGCGATGTAGCGGGGCATGCCTCGCAGGTCCCGCTCGAAGCGCGCCAGCGCCTCCGCCTCCGCTCCTTCTTCCACCCGCAGGAACAGCGTCCGCTTCACGCAGTCGCGGATGCCGGGCTCCGGGAACGCATGGTACTGCGGCGCAAAGCGCACCGCGTCGATCCGCGCGACCACCGCCTCCGGCCCCTCACCGCCGAAGTACGGAGCGAGCGCCGGCGAGGCCGCGACCAGCGCCGCTGCGTCGCCCTCGGGCGCCTCGTCGAAGAGCAGATCCCACGTGTAGTCACCGCCCCCGACGCTGCCCTCGAAGTGCCGCCCGAGGTGGCTGCCGCGCGCGCCCGGCAGCGCCTCGTGCGCGTCAAGCATCGCGCGCTCGAACGCCTCGACGGCGACGCCGTCCGCGCCCTGGCACAGGTGCAGCATCGCGACCTAGCGGATCACGGCGCGTCCAGCTCCGCCGCGGCGAGGAAGAGACGCTCGCGCGTGACGGTCAGCTCCGCGCTGTCCTCCCACCACGCCGCGGCGCCCTGCTCCCGGGACCGCCGCTTCATCGCCCAGAACTCCGGGAACGACCCCAGCAGGTACAGATCGTTGCTCTCGTCCTACAGTTCGAGCGGCGCCCTGCTCCAGGAGCCGACCAACTCCATCCCGCGCTCGCGCGCAAGCGGCAGGTACTCGCGCGCGACGCGCTCGCGGTACTCACCGAGGCGGCCCGGCCGCACCGTCACGCGGTCGAGGATGTAGCCGCTGGTGCTGCCGGCGCCGCCGTCGCGGCTCATACGGTGATCCCCTGCTCGGCCAGCTCGGCAAGCTCCTCGGCGCTGAGGCCGAGCAGGCCGCCCAGCACCTCCTCGGTATGCTCGCCCAGCAGCGGCGAGCGGCCGTAGTCGATCTCCGGGATCGCGCTGAAGCGCCCCGGCAGGCCGGCGAGGCGGCGCTTGCCGACCTCCGGATGCACGGCCTCCACGAAGGCTCCGAGCGCGTTGAGTTGCGGGTCCTCGAGCGTCTCGAAGGTATTGAGGACGGGCGCAGCGGGCACGCCGTGCTGCTGGAGCTGTTCGGTCGCTTCGTAGTGACTGCGTTCGCGTGCCCAGGCGCTGATCCGCTCATCGATCTCGTCGTGGTGGGCCAGCCTGCCCTCGTGGTTGGCGAAGCGTGGATCGGCCGCCCAGTCGGGGCTGCCCATGGCCTCGCCGAGCGCCCGCCACTGCGCGTCGCCCTCGACGGAGATCGCGACCCACTTGTCGTCGCCGGCGGAGCGGTAGACGCCTCGCGGGGCAAAGTGCGGGTGGCGGTTGCCGCGTCGCGGCGTCTCGCGGCCGTTCATCGTGTAGTCCAGCACCGCCTCGGGAATCGTCGAGGTCACCGTCTCGGCCATCGCAACCTCGATCCACTGCCCCTCGCCGGTGCGGTTGCGGTGATGCAGCGCGGCCAGGACCGCGAAGGCCATGTGCACGCCGATCATGAAGTCGGGGTAGTCGCGCCCGAGGCCCGTCGGCATGCCGCCCTCGTAGCCGGTGATGTACGGCAGGCCGGCGTAGGCCTGCGTGTTCGGCCCGAAGCCGGTGGCGTCCTTGTCCGGCCCGTCCTGACCGAGCGGGGAGCCGGAGAGCATGATGATGTCGGGCTTGATCTCCCGCAGCACCTCGTAGCTCAGTCCCATCCGCTCCATCACGCCGGCGGCGAAGTTCTCCGTCACGATGTCGCTCTGCCGCACCAGCTCCTTCACGATCTCGATGCCGCGCGGCTGCGAGAGATCGAGCGTGATCGAGCGCTTCCCGAAGTTGACACCGTTGTACATCGGGGCGCGGTTGATCCCCGGGATTCCGTCCGCGCCGTTGCGCAGTCCGCCGAGTCGCGTGATGTCCGGGCGCACCGACGACTCGACACGGATCACGTCGGCGCCGAAGGTCGCGAGCCACGAGGTGGCGTGAGGTACCGCGAGCACCCAGCCGATGTCCGTGATGCGGACGCCGTCGAGGGGCGCGTACTGCCCGAGGCGGTTCGCGGCCGCGGCCTCCCGCGTCACTGCGCCGCCTCCGGCCGCGTCAGCGCCGCCAGTTCCTGTTCGCTGAGGCCGGGCAGGCCGCCGAGCACCTCGGCGCTGTGCGCGCCCAGCCGGGGCGCCGGTTCGCGGATCGTCGCCGGCGTCTTCGAGTAGCGGACGGACGGGCCGGGCTGCGTCAGCACGCCTGCCTCGGGATGCTCGACCTCGGCGAAGAACTCGCGATGGCGGTACTGGCGGGACTCGATCAGCTCCTCGATCGAGTTCACGGGGAAGCAGGGAATGCCCGCCGCCATTGCCAGCTCGTAGATTTCGAACTTCTTCTGCGTGCGGAGCCAGTCGACGGTGAGCTGTTCGAGCAGGTCGTTGTTCTCGTGGCGGCCTGCTGAGGTGTCGAACAGCTCGCTCTGCGCCCACGCCGGCTGGCCCGCCAACTCCTTGAACGAGGCCCACCAATGGTCGGCGTTGAACGGAGAGAAGGAGAGGTAGCCGTCCTCGCAGGGCAGCACCCACGCGTAGCCGTGCTTCATGCGCGGCGGCACGAGATTGGGCGTGTAGGAGGCTGCCGAGTAGTCGTTGCGCACCATCGCGTTCACGGACTCCATGCGCGAGATGTCGACGAGCTGGCCCTCGCCGACCGCCTTGCGGTGGAAGACGGCGACCATCGTCGCCGCGGCCGCCGTCGCGCCCGCGAGGTAGTCCGTCTGGTAGCCGCCGCCGGCGAGTGGCGGCTGCGCCTTCAGGTCGGTCACCTGCCCGTAGGGCGTCTGGTAGCCGAGCCCGCTCATCATGTAGGCGGTGAAGTCGGTGGCTGCGTAGTCGCGCCAGGGGCCGACGAGCCCGAACGGCGTGATCGCGGTCATGATCAGCTGATCGTTGAGCGGCCGCAGCTCCTCGTAGGTCAGGCCGAACTGCTCAAGTTCCTTCGCCGCCAGGTCGATCAGCAGGATGTCGACCTGGCCGAGCAGTCGCCGCAGCAGGCCGCGCGCCGTCTCGTCACCGAGGTCGAGCGTGACGCTGCGCTTGTTGTGGTTGAGGTAGATGAACTGCCCGCTGCGCTCCGCGTGCGCCTCGTCCTCGGGGAACGGGCCGTGCCGTCGCGATCGGTCGCCCCCAGGCGGCTCGATCTTGACTACGCCGGCCCCGAGGTCGGCGAGCAGCTTGCCGCAGAACGGCCCGGCGACGCCCTGCGCCACTTCGAGCACGGAGAGGTCGGAGAGCGCGCCGCTGCTCATCGTGCCTCCGCTCCCGCGGCGGCCCTGCGGGCGCCGTGCAGTCGCGTCCCGCGCACGAGGGTACTCCCCCTCGAGGCAAGCGGCAGCGCCCCCGCTGCGCTCGCTGCCCCACCAGTCACGTTTCGCAATAGGCCCCCCGGTGCGAGACTCATCGCGGCCGGACGGCGGTGTCCCGAGGGGGTAGCGATGACAGACGAGCCGATGGTCACGCCCGAGGCGAAGGCGATGATCGGCATGGAGACCCGGCGCGCTGTCGGTGTGGTCTACCAGAAGGAGGCCCAGCGCTGGGCCGCCGCCGTGGGCGACCTGAACCCGCGCTACTTCGATGCGGAAACCGCGCAGGCCGAGGGCTTCCGGGACACGCCGATCCCGTCCCTGTTCGTCTCGCAGGTGATGCAGGGCGTGACAATCCGCGATGGCCTCCGCCAGGACGGCATCCCCAGCCGCGGCGGCGGCGACATTCCGCTGCGCAACGCCGATCGGCGCATGGCCGGCGGCGAGGACTACGAGTTCCTGGCGCCGATCTACCCCGGCGACACTCTCACCGCCGTCTCGCGCATCGCCAACATCGAGGAGAAGACCGGCCGCTCCGGGCGCTTCGTGCTGATGACGCGCGAGACGACCTACACCAACCAGCATGGCGAGCTCGTCGTGCGCGCCCACCTCTCCACGATCGCGAACTGACGGAGTACGGACGATGGCAGAGCAGGTCTACTTCGAGGACGTACACGTCGGCGACGAGCTGCCGGAGGTGGTCGAGACCGTCGACGAGGTGCAGATGTTCTTCTTCAGCGCCGCCACCAACAACGGCCACCGCATCCACTACGACGCGCCCTACACCACCGAGGTCGAGAAGCGCCCGAACATCCTCGTGCACGGCCCGCTGCAGGCGGCGCTGGTCGCGAAGATGGTGACGGACTGGCATGGACCGGCGGGCCACCTGCGGCGCTTCCGCATCCAGAACCGCGGCAACGCCTTCCCGCACGAGAAGCTCTTCTACGGCGGCACAATCACGGACAAGCGCGAGGAGAACGGCGAGGCGCTCGTCGACCTCGATGTCTACGAGCGCAACGAGCAGGGCGACGTGCTGGTCCCCGGCGCCGCCACCGTGAGCCTGCCGCGCCGCTCCTGAGGCGCGGCGCACCCACCCCAGCTCCTATGCTCGCACCGCGCATGCCCGAGGCCTCCGGCCCGGCGGCGTGAGCGGAGGAGCGATGCTGCAAGCCCTCAGCGACCGCGGCCTGCTGCGCGAGCGCAACGAGGACGCCGCGGCTGCGCTGACGCTGCCGGACGGCTCGCTGCTGCTTGCCGTCGCCGACGGCCTCGGTGGCCTGCCCGCCGGCGAGGTCGCCTCGCGGACGGCGCTCGACGCCCTCGTCGAGCGGCTACGGGCGCAGCCACCTCCCGATCCCGTCGAGGGCCTGCACGAGGCGTTCGAGGAAGCGAACCGGCAGGTGCGGGCGCAGCAGCACGGACCGCACGCACGGATGGCCACGACGCTCGTCGCCGCGCTCGTGCGTGACGGGCAGGCCTGGCTCGCGAACGTCGGCGACAGTCGCGGCTACCTCGTGGCCCTCGACGGCGGCGCTGTGCGGCAGCTGACCGAGGACCACTCGTGGGTCGAGGAGCAGATCCGCGCCGGGCTGCTCGACCCGGACGACTCGCTGGCGGCGCTCAACCGCCACGTGATCACCCGCGCGATCGGGCTCGACGAGCGCGCGGGGACGGACACGTACGGGCCGATCGCGCTGCCCGATCCCTGCCTGCTGCTACTCAGCAGCGACGGCCTGCACGGCGTGCTCGACGACGAGGCGATCGGCCGCGTGATCGCGGCGCCGGGTCACGAGTACGCCTCGGAACTGATCGACGCCGTGCTCGAGCGCGGCGCGCCAGACAATGTCTCGGTCGCGCTTTATGTCCACCGAGGGTACGGCGAGGTCGCAGCGTAGCCGTTCGCGCCCTGCCCGTCAGCTGCGAGGGTCATGGCGGTTGGGGCTGCTGACACTCACGCCGCCGTCCACGGGAATCGCGACGCCGGTGACGTAGCGCGCCTCGTCCGAGGCGAGGTACACGGCGCAGTAGGCGGTGTCCCAGCCGGTCCCCTCCCTGCCCAGCGGCGACGCACGGCGGCGGCGATCGCGCAGCTCGTCGCTCATCCCGCGCGACCAGACCGACGGCGTGTACATCGGCCCGACGATGATGCAGTTGGCGCGAATGCCCTGCGCGGCGTGATCGATCGCCAGCCCGGCCGTGAGCGTGATCAGCGCGCCCTTCGCCGTCGAGTACGGCGTGAGGTGGACGGGCCGGATCGCGGAGAGTGACGAGGTGACGTTGATCGCGCCGCCGCCGCCCTCGGCCATCACCGGGATCGCGTGCTTGCAGGCCAGCATCGTGCTTGTGAGGTTGGCGCGGATCACCTCCTCCCAGAAGGCCTCATCCACCTCGACGACGGTGCCCGGGCCGCTCATGCCGGCGTTGTTGTGGAGAATATCGAGCTTCCCCCAGCGCTCGACGGCTTCGGCGACCATGGCCGCGCAGTCCTCGCTGCGCGTCACGTCGGCGAGGAACATCGCGGCCTCGCCGCCCTCCTCCTCGATCGCCTCGAGGGTCGGCAGCGTGCGCTCACGGCTGCGTCCGACAAGGAGTACCTTCGCGCCCTCGCGGGCGAACAGGATGGCCGTGGCGCGGCCGTTGCCGATGCCCTCGGCCACCGATCCCGCGCCGGTCACGATTGCGACCTTGCCCGCCAGGCGGCCTTCGCGTCCCTCGGTCATCTCGAGCTCCCCTCGCAGCCTTGTCGCGGTCGCGCCCGCCGGGCACTGACTCGCGGGGCCGATACTACACACGCGCAAACCCGGCGAGCCCGGGTGAGACGGCGGCCGCTTGGGGGCGTCGACGGCGCGACGCCCACGCGCCATCGAGGCGCCTGTGCGGAACTACATCATCGCGCGGCTGCCTGCAATTGTTCCGACGACGTAGCGCCCGCTTCCCGGGACGGCGCAACGGCCTGCCGCGGTTCGCTCGGACGCCGCGAGCGGTACGATGCGCGCTGGCGCGGGGGACGCCCTCGCGAGCGACGGAGGTGCGAGAGATGCCGCTGGACCCGCAGGCGCAGGCGATACTTGAGCTGACGGCCGAGTTCCGCCTCGTTCCCAACCATCAGAAGACGGCGCAGCAGGCGCGGGCCGACACGCTCGAGCGCACCGCGGCGATGAGGGAGATGGGCGGCGATCCGGAGCCGCTCGCGCGCGTCGAGGACCGCGTCATCCCCGGCCCAGGCGGCGATCTGCCCGTCCGCATCTACACGCCGGAGGGGGCGTCGGGCGGGTGCATCCTCTACTTCCACGGCGGCGGCTGGGTGATCTGCAACCTCGACACCCACGACGGGCCCTGCCGTGCGCTCGCCAACCTCAGCGGTTCGACGCTGATCTCCGTCGACTACCGGCTGGCGCCGGACGCGAAGTACCCCGCCGCCGCCGAGGACTGCTACGCCGCCACGTGCTGGGCAAGCGAGCACGCCACCGAACTCGGCATCGACCCCGTCCGGATCGCCGTGGCCGGCGACAGCGCCGGCGGCAACCTCGCGGCGGTCGTCGCGCAGATGGCGCGCGACCGCGGCGGTCCGGCGCTCGCCTTCCAGGTGCTCGTCTACCCGGTGACCGATCGCGACTTCAGCACCGGCTCATACGCCGAGCACGGGGACAGCGGTGACTTGCTGTCGGCGGCGGACATGACCTGGTACTGGGATCAATACCTGGAGTCGGCGGAGCAGGCGACGGAGCCGTACGCCGCGCCGCTGCAGGCGGGCGACCTGAGCGGGCTGCCCGCCGCCCTCGTGATCACCGCCGAGTACGACGTGCTGTGCGACGAGGGCGAGGCCTACGCCCGCGCTCTCGAGACGGCCGGCGTGCCGGCCACGCTGAGCCGCTACGACGGCGTCTTCCACGGCTTCTTCAACATGGCCCCGATGCTGGACAAGGCCACGGCGGCGCAGGCCCAAGCCGGCGCGGCACTGCGCGCTGCCCTCGGGGGATAGTCTCCGCGGCTACTCGACGCGGATCGTGGCCTTCGTGATCTCCAGCGGTTCCGTCGTGGCCCCGCCCTGCGATCCGCGCGCCTCGAGGGCTTGCAGCGTCTCCACGCCGTCGACGACCTCGCCGAAGATGGTGTGGTTGCCGTCGAGCCAGGGCGTGGGAACGAAGGTGAGGAAGAACTGGCTGCCGTCCGTGTTCGGTCCGGCGTTGGCCATGCTCAGCACGCCGGGCCGGTCGTGGCGCGCGCTGCCGCCGAACTCACCTGCGTACTGGTAGCCGGGGCCGCCCGTACCAGTCCCGAGCGGGCAGCCGCCCTGCGCCATGAACTGCGTGATCACGCGGTGGAAGCTGAGCCCGTCGTAGAAGCCGAGCCGCGTGAGGTAGATCGTGCTGCTCACATGCATCGGCGCGGACTCGGACAGCAGCCGCACGGTCAGCGAGCCGACGTTCGTCTCGATGTCCCAGAAGTACGCGCTGTCCCCGTCGAATCCGGCCTGCGGCGGACGGTTGAGCTGCGTCCGCCAGCGCGGGTTCGAGCGATCGGCGGACTCTGCGGCGATGAACTCGTCGATGGCGTCCAGGGCGGAATCGGCCACTCGTTGCTCCCCTCGGCTGCCTCGCCGCGCGGGCTCGCGGGAGAGGCGCGGCCCGACCTTCGGGCCTGCGGGGCCAGCATACGGAATGCCGCAGTAAGGGGCGCTCGCGCCGCCGCCTCGCTCGCTTCGCTATCATCGCAGCGGCAGCCGCACCGCTGCGGGTTGCGGTCGCGGGAGCGCAAGGAGCGCAGCATGGGCCTCACCGAGCACGTCGTCCGCTTCATCACCGAGACCCCTGCCGAATCGGTCCCGCCCGAGGGGATCACCGCCGCCAAGCGCGCCCTGCTCGACACCACCGGCGTGGCGCTCGCCGGCGTGCCCGAGGCTGGCCCGACGATCGTGCGCGAGCTCGTCTCCGGGCACGGGCCGGGACCGGTCTCGATCCTCGGCTCGGACCAGCGCGCGTTGCTGCTGGACGCCGCGCTGGCGACCGGGACCGCCGCGCACGCGCTCGACTACGACGACACGACCGTGCCGCTGCACGGGCACCCCTCGGCGCCCCTCTTGCCCGCCGTCTTCGCGCTCGCCGAGGAGCGCGGCTGCAGCGGCGCGGCGTTGCTCGACGCCTTCGTGGTCGGCTTCGAGGTGGAGGCCCGGCTCGGCCACGCGGTCGGCGACTCGCACTACCGCCGCGGCTGGCACGCGACGGCCACGGCAGGGACGATCGGCGTCGCCGCCGCGGGCGCGCGCCTGCTCGGGCTCGACGCGGAGCGGACGGCGCACGCGCTCGGCATCGCACTCTCGCTCGCCGGGGGCAGCCGCGCGAACTTCGGCTCGATGACCAAGCCGCTGCACGTCGGCAACGCCGCCCGCGGCGGCCTGCAGGCCGTGCTGCTCGCCGAGCGCGGCTTCACCGCGGCCGAGGAGTCGATCGGCGGCCCGATGGGCTTCCTCAAGCTGTTCGCGCCCGAGGGCGACGAGGCGCCCGAACGCCTCGAATCCCTTGGCGAGCGCTGGGGCATCGTCGACCCCGGCATCAACGTGAAGCGCTACCCCTGCTGCTACGGCACGGCGCGCGCCGCCGACGGGATGTTCGCCCTCCTCGGGGAGCACGACCTGCAGCCGGACCAGGTCGAGCGCATCGACGTGCGCCTGGAGCCGGGCGGACTCGCCGCGCTGATCCACCCGCGCCCGCAGGACGGGCTGCAGGGCAAGTTCAGCATGCAGTACGTGCTCGCGGCCATCCTCCTCGACCGCGAGCTGCGGCTCTCCACCTTCGAGGACGAGGCGGTCCTCCGTCCCGAGGCGCGCAGCCTCATCGAGCGCATCCACACCAGCGAGGGCGCCCCGCCGCCCGAGTTCGCCGGCGCGCCGAAGTTCGCGCACGTCGCGGTCACGCTCGCCGGCGGCGGGCGCCTCGAGCACGCCGTCGACGAGGCGGCGGGCTCCGCGGACCACCCGCTGAGCTGGGACGAGCTCGCCGACAAGTACCGCGACACCGCCGGGCGCGTGCTCGACGCCGAGGCGATCGAGCGCGGCATCGAGGGCTTCGCGACGCTCGAGGCGGCGCGCAGCGTGGACGGCCTGATCGCCGATCTGTGCCCGGCCACGGCCTGAGCCAGCCACAAGAGGACGCAGGACAGCAGGACAGAGGGGGTTCGGATGTACCGCACGGACATGTACGAGGGGATGCTCGCGGAGAGCGTCACGGTCACGGGGCACAACGGTGACGAGATCGGGGCCTACTTCGCCCGCCCGCTGGGCGAGGGGCCGTTCCCCGGCGTGGTGCTGATCCACCACCTGCCAGGCTGGGACGAGTTCTACCGCGAGACCACGCGGCGCTTCGCGCACCACGGCTACCTCGCGATCTCGCCCAACCTCTACCACCGCGACGGCCACGGCGAGCCCGAGGACGTCGCGGCGATGGTGCGCGCCGATGGCGGCGTACCCGACGAGCAGATGGTCGGCGACGTCGTCGCAAGCGCGCGGCTCGTCCGGGGGCTGCCGCAGTCGAACGGCAAGATCGGCGTGATCGGCACCTGCTCCGGCGGGCGGCACACCGTCCTCGCAGCCTCGCGCTCGACCGAGTTCGACGCCGCGGTCGACTGCTGGGGCGGGCGCGTGGTGATGCCCGAGAACGAGCTGACCGAGAAGCTGCCGGTCGCACCGATCGACTACACCGCCGACCTCGCCAGCCCGCTGCTCGGCATCTTCGGCGCGGACGACCAGAGCCCGACGCCGGATGACGTGGCGCAGCACGAGCAGGCGCTGCAGGAGCACGGCAAGGAGTACGAGTTCCACATGTACGAGGGCGCCGGGCACGGCTTCTTCTACTACCACCGCCCCGCCTACCGCGTGGACCAGGCGATGGACGGCTGGGACAAGATCTGGGACTTCTTCGGCCGCCACCTCAGCGCATAGGCACCGGGCAGGGAGCACGCAGATGTGCACGATGATCGCCGAAATCGCCGAGATCGAGGGCAGCGCGAAGGGTCCGCAGGGCTGGGTCCGGCTGGACCGCGCCAACGTGACCTACGACCACCCCTTCCAGCTCGCCATCGAGCACTCGCTCAACATCGACTTCGTCAACGCCGCCGCCGGTCCCGACTCGCGCATCGCCGTTGAGCTCGACCCGGCGTCCGCCCGTGCCCTCGTGCGCGCCATTGAGGACGCCCTCGCGCGCGGCGCCGAGCAGGTCGGGGAGGCGTAGCCGACCCGTTCGAGGGCGTACCAGGCACGGGACAGGAGACGCGCGTGGGCTTCATCCGCGAACGCCTGGAGATGAGCGGGCGCGTCGCCGTCGTCACCGGCGCGGGGCGCAACCTCGGGCGCGGCATGGCGCTCGGCCTCGCCGACGCCGGCGCCGCCGTCGTGGTCGCCGAGATCGACGAGGAGACGGGCCCGGCGATGGAGCGCGAGCTGCGCGAGGCCGGTCACGAGGCGCTGTGGCTGCGCACCAACGTGCGCGACTCCGCATCCATCGACGCCCTCGTGGCGGGCACGCTGGAGCGCTTCGGGCGGATCGACGTGATGGTGACGAACGCCGGCGGCATGTTCATGGCGCCCGCGCTCGACATCTCGCGTAACGGCTTCGAGGCGGTACTGGACCTCAACCTGACGGCCGCCTGGCTCTGCGGCCGGGCGGCGGCGAAGGCAATGATCGACGCCGGCGACGGCGGCAGCATCGTCAACGTCTCCTCGATCAACGCGGTCACCGGAGCCCGCTACGGGTCGCACTACGGCGCGGCGAAGGCGGGCATCCTCGGGCTCACGCGATCGCTGGCCGCCGAGTGGGCGGAGCACGAGATCCGCGTGAACGCGATCGCGCCCGGCGGCCGCCGCCGCCTCGCGAGCGAGCAGACGCCGGGCCCGCTCACGGGCGGCGGCAGCCCCGAGTACATCGAGAACGTCGCCGCCGCCGTCGTCTACCTCGCCTCGGACCTTTCGACGTGGGTGACCGGCCACACGCTCGTCGTCGACGACGGCGGCACCAGCACGCACGCCCCGCCGCGGGGCGCGTAACGCGCGATGGCCTCGATACGGCTGCTGCTGGCCGCTCTGGCTGTTGTGATTGTCGCGGGCTGCAGCTCAGGCGCTGACACCGGAGTCGTGTTGCCAACTCCGACCGCCACGCCAACCACAGTCGCGACGGGCACCGCGACTACCACGCCAAAGCCAACCACCACGCCAACCCCAACTGCGACGGGCACCCCGACCGCCACGCCAAAACCAACCGCCACGCCGACCCCAACGCCATCCGCGACTGCGACTTCTACCCCTACCCCGACCGCCACGCCATCCGTCCAGCCGCACAGCCCCGGCACGTATACGTACACTCTCGATCCCCGGCCCTCCGTGCAATACGACATACCCGAGGGTTCGAGAATGACGGTTTGGGCCGGACCCATTCCCATTCCGAGCTGTAGGGAGGGGGTCTGCCAAGCGGCCTCGATGATATGGATCGTAGACATCGAAACGGGCTCACACATTTGCGTGGGCCGGGGCACGACCTGGGTGCGAGGCGAAGCGGCTACCACCACGAGGTATAGCGCTTACGTGTGCGGGGGAGGGACCAGCGAACAGAACTCAGCCCGGCTGAACGCACTCTTCGAACAGATCGCGGAGTCCCTTCGGCTCGTCCCCTAGCGTCTCCACGCGGGCCCCCTCGCCCATGCCGCTCAGCGCCCGCGGCGGCGCTGGCGGCGGGCGTAGGAGCGGATCGCGCGCAGGAAGTCGATGCGGCGGAAGGCCGGCCAGAAGGCGTCGCAGAAGTAGTACTCGCTGTAGGCGCTCTGCCAGAGCATGAAGCCCGACAGCCGCAGCTCGCCGGAGGTGCGGATCACGAGGTCCGGATCAGGGACGTCCGGGGCGTAGAGGTAACGCGCGATCTCCTCGGCATCGAGGCCGCTCGCGACGCCCTCGAGGGAGTCGCCGCGCCGCACGTGGTCGGCGATCATGCGGCGCACTGCCTCGACGATCTCGTCGCGGCCGCCGTAGCCGACGGCGACGAGCAGGTCGCCGTCCGCGTTCCCGGCGGTCACCCGCTCCACCCGCTCGATCGCCGCCACCGTCGACGCCGGGAGCAGGTCGCGGCGGCCAACCGCGCGGATGCGCCTCGGCAGCGCGGAGCGACTCTGCTGCTCCGCGAGCGCCTCGACCCGCGCCTCGACGATCTCGAAGATCGCGTCGAGTTCGGCCTGCGGGCGCTCGAGGTTCTCCGTCGAGAGCACCCAGATCGTGACGACCGGGATACCGAGCTCGTCGCACCAGCGGATCAGGCGCTCGACGTTGTCCGCGCCCTCGCGGTGGCCGTCGCCGACTCTCGCGAGGCCGGCCGTGCGCGCGAAGCGGCGGTTGCCGTCCGGCAGGACGCCGACGTGCTGCGGGATTGCGCCGCGGCGCACGGCGGCATCCAGCCGGCGCTCGTAGAAGCCGTAGACGAGCCTGTTCAGCAGTTGCAGCATGAGTACCTGACGCCGCGGACCGCCGTTCGGTTCCCGGGGCTGTCCACTACTGTTCGCCCGCCAGCTCCGCGCGCAGCGCCGATTCGCGCAGCAGGTCCGCCTGCGCGGCCGCCTCGAGGCCCGACTCGTAGCCGAGGTCGAGCGATTCGCGGGTAAGGCGCGCGGCGGTCTCGGGTGCGCGTGCGACGTCGCGCGCGATCGCGATCGCCTCCTCGCGCAGCCGCTCCGTAGGGTAGACGGCGGCGACGAGGCCAATCTCCAGCGCCTCGTGCGCGCCGACGCGGCGGCCGGAAATCGCCATGTTGAGCGCGTGGCCGCGCCCCACGAAGCGCGCGAGGCGCAGCGTTCCGCCGTAGGCGGGCAGGATGTTGAGCCGCACCTGGGGCAGCCAAAAGACGGCGTCCTCGCCCGCGACCGCGAAGCTGCAGCAGACCGGCATCAGGCAGCCGATCCCGATCGCGTAGCCGTTGACGGCGGCGATCAGCGGCTTCGGGTAGTGGCTCAGCATGTCGAAGACCGGGTGCCCCGCCTCACGCATATCGCGGCGGCCCCAGGCGGGCTGTGTGGGCATCCCCGAGGGGTCCCCGGACGGGGCGGCGCCGCGCCCGGGGCGCTTGAGGTTCGCGCCCGCGCAGAAGGCGCGGCCCTCGCCGGTGATCACGACCGCGCGCACGCCCTCGTCGATGCGCAAGGCCTCGAGGGCGTCGAGCATCGGCTCGCTGAGGTCGCGGCCCCAGGCGTTGAGGCGCTCCGGGCGGTTGAAGGAGAGCAGCGCGACCGATCCGTCGCGCCGCACCAGCACCGGGTCGGCGGCGCCCACGGGGTCAGCCGTCGATGAAGCGGGGCCGACGCTTTTCGGCGAAGGCCGTCGCACCCTCGACCGTGTCCCGAAGGCCCTCGACGCGGCCATCGAGGACGACACCGAACTGCTTTGCGACCTCGGGCTGCATGTAGAAGCCGCGGTAGATCGCCTGCTTGAAGTTGCGCACGGACTGCGGGGCCATGGTGATGGCGCGGCGCGCGTAGTCCATGGCCGTCGCCATCAGCTCCTCGCCGGGGACGACGCGCTGCGCCCAGCCAGCCTCGTAGGCGCGCTGCGCGGTCCACTCGGTGTCGCCCCAGAGCGCGAGTTCGAGGGCGTCGCCGAGGCTGATCTGGCGCGCCAGCGGGGCCATCCAGCTGGCGCCCTTGCGCCCGAAGCGCGCGGACGAGACGGAGACCTTGGCGTCCTCGGCGATGATGCGGATGTCGCACTGCATCGCGAGCATGAACCCGCCCGCGTAGGCCGGGCCGTTGATCGCCGCGATCAGCGGCTTCCAGAGCCGGAGGTCCTCCGAGAGCGGGTCGATGCTGTAGTTCGAGGGGATGTGCGGGCCCTCGATTTCGCCGCGTTCGATCGCGCCCAGGCGCTCCGCGGACTCCTTGAGATCGCGTCCGGAACAGAAGCCACGCCCGGCGCCGGTGAGGATGGCGACGCGACCGCGCGGATCGTCGCGGAACATCTCCATCCTCGTGCGCAGGGTCGCCATCATGTCGAAAGTGATCGCGTTCAGCCGCTCGGGGCGGTTCAGCGTGAACACGTAGACCTGCCCGTCCTCGACGATGTCGACGAGCAGCGGGGCGTCGGGGTCCGAGATCGCGGCGGGGTGGGACTCGGCGGTCGATGTCACGGCGGCCTCCTTCGATCCGTTCGCGGACGCGGCGAGTATGCCACCCACGCACAGCGCCCGCCTCCACGGCGCGGCTGTATGATCGCGCCCGCAGAACGCCTGGAGGAGGACCACCGTGCGATTCGGCTTTGCGCTGCCCAACCACTGGGGCGTCGAGGATCCCGAGGATCTGCTGAACCTCGCCACGCGGGCCGAGGAGGCGGGCTTCGCATCCGTCTGGGTCTCGCACCACATCCTCAACGCCGGTTATGTCGGCGAGCGGCTGGGCCTCAAGCCGTACTGGGACGCGCTGACGCTGCTCTCCTGGGTCGCCGCCCGCACCGAGCGCGTGCGCCTCGGCACCAGCGTGCTGGTGCTGCCCTACCTGCACCCGATGCCCCTCGCCAGGCAGCTCGCGACGATCGACGTGATGTCGGGCGGCCGCCTCGATGTCGGCGTCGGTGTCGGCTCGATGCCCGAGGAAAACGAGGCGCTGGGCATCGACTACCACACGCGCGGCGCCGTCGGCGACGAGTGCATCGACGTGATGAAGGCGCTGTGGGCGGACGGGGCCGCCTCCTACGCGGGGACGCACTTCGCCTTCCAGGACGCGCTCGCCTCGCCGAAGCCGCTCCAGCGGCCGAACCCGCCGCTGCTGATCGGCGGCAACGGCGTCCCGGCGCTGCGCCGCGTCGCGCGCTGCGGCGACGGCTGGCACCCCTTCCTGCTCGGCCCCGAGAAGATGGGACAGCGCCTCGAGCGTCTCGACGAGGAACTCGCGAAGGTGGGCCGCAGCCGCGAGCAGATCACCGTCTCGCTGCGTGTCGACATCGACGCCGTGCCGACACGCGAATCCAGCGAGGTCTACGCGGCGCTCGGCATCGATGAGCTCGTGATCTCCTACAACAGCGGGGACGCCGACGCGCAGCGCCGCCGCCTGGACGAAACCGCCGCCACACTGCTCTGAGGCCGGGTCAGGCCGAAGCGCGCTACCCGCTCTGGGCCGCGGCCTCGAACCAGGCGCGCGCCTCGCGGACCACGGTCTCCGGCTGGTCGTGGTGGACCCAGTGCGCGGCGTCCGGCACGAGGACCGAGCGGCCGTTCGGGAAGAGGCTGATCTGGTCCTGCATGCGCCGCTGCCCGCCCGACTCCTCGCCCACGATCAGCAGCAGCGGGCACTCGATCGCGGCGGCGAAGCGCTTCATCTCGGCGGCGCTCACGTCGTCCCGCCGTACGCCGGGCCTCGCCCAGTTGTCGAACTTCCACTGGTACCCGTCGTCGACACGCTGCGCGGCGTGGCTCGCGAGGTCGAGGGCGTGCTCCGGTGTGAGCCGCGGGTTGTTCTCCCGCAACCGCCCCGCCGCCGCCGCCAGATCGGCGTAGCTGCGCGGGTTGCGCCCCTCGAGGGAGCTGCGCGCTTCGGCGATCGAGCGCATGACCTCCGGCGAGAACGGCTTCGGGTCGCCGTGGCTCGGCTCCAGCGGGCCCTCGATCGAGACGAGCGCGCGGAAGCGCTCCGGGAAGGCGCCGGCCGCGAGGTAGCCGATGCGCCCGCCGTAGGAGTGGCCGAGCAGGAAGACCGGCGGCCCGGCAAGCTCGGCCAGCGCCAGCAGATCGATCACGTTCTGGCGAATCGCGTACTCGCCGCCGACCTCCGGCTGCGAGTCGCCGTGGCCGCGCAGGTCGAGCGCGAGCACGCGGTAGGCGTCCTCGAAGCCCTCGGCGATGCGGTCCCAGCTGCGGCCGTGGTCGCGGCCGCCGTGATGCAGCAGCAGCGGCGGGCTGGCGGGGTCGCCCCACTCCCAGTAGGAAAGCCGCAGCCGCTGCGACTCGAAGAAGTGCTGCCTCGGCTCGCTCATCGAGGGCGCCCCCGCTCGCTACGGAATCTCGATGCTGACCAGCGGATCGCGCTCGTCGACGAACGAGTTGACCTCGACGTGCATGGCGACGACCCGCCCGTCGTGCTCGGACGGCACCGGCGTGAGGACCTTCATCGACTCGATGGTGATGAGATCCTGGCCTGCGGTGACCGCCGATCCCGTCTCCACGTGCAGTTCGGCGACCCGTCCGGGCCAGGGGCTGAGGACTTGGACGACCGGCATGGCGGCTCCCTCGCGGCGCGCGCCGCAGCGTAGCGCATGCGCGCGCAGGGGGCAGCCGCCGATCCATCGAGTCCACTCCAATGCGCTCTCGACATTGGGCGGGGGGAGGGTGGTACCCTGTGCGCGGCGTCCGGATGGCGCCGCTCAGCAATCGTGCCGTGGACGACACCTTCCCTGGTTGTAGCAGTTCCCTGGTTTGAGCTGAGATTGTGGAATGCGTGTCCACACGGGCACGAGTGAGTGTCGGCGACGCCGGCGTAGGGTGAAGTCCTTGGCTCAGCGGATCTATGTGGGCAACCTGCCCTACGAAGCTCGAGAGTCGGAGGTGGAGGAACTGTTCGCCGCCCACGGCGAGGTCATTTCCGTAGCACTCCCGACCGATCGCGAAACCGGCCGCGCCCGCGGCTTCGGCTTCGTCGAGATGGCCGATGAAGACGCGACGAAGGCGATCTCGGCCCTCGACGGCTCCACGTTCCAGGGCCGGCGTCTCAACGTCGACGCGGCGCGGCCGCGCGGCAGCGGTGGCGGCGGTGGCGGCGGCGGCTACGGCGGCGGTGGTGACCGCGGCGGTGGCGGCGGTGGTGACCGCGGCGGTGGCGGTGGCGGTGGCTACCGCGGCGGCGGCGGCGGTGACCGCGGCGGCGGCGGTGGCGGCGGCTTCGGCGGCGGCGGCGGTGGCTACCGCGGCGGCGGCGGTGGCGGCGGCGGGTACGACCGCCGCTAACAGGTCCGCGACGGTCTCGACGGCAGTGCGCGGCGCGGATACGCGGGCGCGGTGATGCTCGAAGACAAGATCGTCATCGTCTCAGGCATCGGGCCCGGCATGGGCCGCGACATCTCGCTCGCCTGCGCGCGCGACGGCGCCGACATCGTGCTCGCCGCCCGCACGCAGGCGACGCTCGACGCCGTCGCGGCCGAGGTCCAGGCGCTCGGCCGGCGCACGCTCTCCGTCCCCACCGACATCACGGACGCCAACCAGTGCTGCAACCTCGTCGAGCGCACGCTCGAGCAGTTCGGGCGCGTCGACGTGCTCGTCAACAACGCCGCCACCGGCGGCCACGAGGTCCCGCTGTCCGAGGCGACCGAGCGGCAGATCCAGCACGCGATCCGCATCAACCTCGGCGGCACGCTCAACATGACGCAGGCCGTCATCCCGGCGATGCGCGACGGCGGCGGCGGCTCGATCGTGATCACCGGCACCCTGGCGATGCGGCGCATCCAGCGCGGCCGCGGCACCTACGCCGCATCCAAGTCCGCGCTGATGACGGCCGCACAGACGCTCGCCCTCGAGCTCGGCGAGGACAACATCCGCGTCAACACCGTCGTGCCCAGCTACATCATGGGCGAGGCGCTGAGGTTCTGGTTCCGCCACATGGCCGAGGAGCGCGGCGTCGACTATCAGACCGTCCACGACGAACGGGCCGCCGAGTCCGCCCTCAACCGCATCGCCACCTCAGCCGAGATCGCGGAGGCCGTCGTCTTCTTCGCCTCGGACCGCTCGCGGGCGATCACGGGGCAGTCGCTGGACGTGAACTGCGGATCATTCTTCGTATGACGCGCCGGGGCCGATGACGGTCGCCGCTCCGGAGGACTCCCGAGGCCGCGACGCGGAGACGCGGGCGCGGTGATGCTCGAAGGCAAGATCGTCGTCGTCTCAGGCATCGGGCCCGGCATGGGCCGCGACATCTCGCTCGCCTGCGCGCGCGACGGCGCCGACATCGTGCTCGCCGCACGCACGCCCTCGAAGCTCGACGCCGTCGCGGCCGAGGTCCAGGCGCTCGGCCGGCGCACGCTCTCCGTCCCCACCGACGTCACGGACGCCGACCAGTGCCGCAACCTCGTCGAGCGCACGCTCGAGGAGTTCGGGCGCATCGACGTACTCGTCAACAACGCCGCCACCGGCGGCCACGAGGTCCCGCTGTCCGAGGCGACCGAGCGGCAGATCCAGCTCCCGATCCGCATCAACCTCGGCGGCACGCTCAACATGACGCAGGCCGTGATTCCGGCGATGCGCGAGGGCGGCGGCGGCTCGATCGTGATGATCAGCACCCTCTCCCTACGGCAGGTCCTGCACCGCCACGGCGCCTACGCCGCGTCCAAGTCCGCGCTGCTCACCGCGTCGCGGACGCTCGCCCTCGAACTGGGGGCGGACAACATCCGCGTCAACACCGTCGTGCCCGGCGGCATCATGGGAAAGGGACTGCGGGTCTGGTTCCAGCAGCTGGCCGAGGAGCGCGGCGTCGACTATCAGACCATCCACGACGAGCTGGCCGCCGAGTCCGCCCTCAACCGCATCGCCACCTCCGCCGAGATCGCGGAGGCGGTCGCCTTCTTCGCCTCGGACCGTGCGAGCGCGATTACCGGGCAGTCCCTCGACGTGAACTGCGGCTCGTTCCTTGTGTGAACGCCTGCCGCGGTTGATACTGGACGCGTGGCGAGAGTGAACCGATGGCGCTGATCGAGACCACCGGCCTCACCAAGCGCTACTCGGCAGTCACCGCACTCGATAGCCTCTCGCTCGAGGTGGAGCCGGGAATCGTCGGCCTCGTCGGGCCGAACGGCGCCGGCAAGAGCACCCTCATCAAGATCCTGCTCGGCCTCGTCGACGCGACCTCCGGCAGCGCCGAGGTGCTCGGCATCGATGCGGCGCGCGAGGGTCTGCGCGTCCGCGAGCGCGTCGGCTACATGCCGGAGCACGATTGCCTGCCGACCGATCAGTCGGCGACGAACTTCGTGATCCACATGGCGCGGATGAGCGGCATCCCGCCCTCCCATGCGCGCGAGCGCGCCGCCGAGGTGCTGCGCCACGTCGGCCTGTTCGAGGAGCGTTACCGCCACATCGGCGGCTACTCCACCGGCATGAAGCAGCGCGTGAAGCTCGCCCAGGCGCTCGCACACGACCCGCAACTGCTCTTCCTGGACGAGCCGACGAACGGCCTGGATCCGCAGGGCCGCGACGAGATGCTCGACCTGGTCAGGCGCACCGGTAACGAGTTCGGGATCTCGATCGTGATGTCCTCGCACCTGCTGAGCGAGATCGAACGCGTCTGCGACGGGCTGATCGTGATCGAGAGCGGCAGGCTGATGCGCACGGGCCGCATCTCCGATCTCACCGACGAGACCGCCGTGCTCGCTGTGGAGGTGGAGTGGGACGCCGACCGCCTCGCCGCGCTGCTCGCCGAGCGCGGCCTCGAGGCGCAGGCGCTCGGCCGCACCGTCGAGGTCTCGACCGCCGGCGGCTCGGCCGGCGTGCACGACACCATCATCGACGCCGTCGTCACGCTGGGGTTGCCGCTCGTGCGCCTCGAGCAGCGCCGACGCACGCTGGAGGAGCTGTTCCAGCCCGCCGCCGAGCCTGCCTCGGAGGCATCCGGTGACGACGCCTGAGCCCGCGCCGAGCGGCGCGATCTACGATCTCGGCTACCAGGGCTACGACGGCCCCCGGCTCGGACGCGCCTACGCGCTCTGGTCGCTGTACGTGCTGAGCGTGCGCAACGCCTTCGGCATCGGCCGCGGCGCCCTGCCGAAGGTGCTCGCCTTCGGGCTGATCGTGTTCGCCTTCATGCCGGCGGTGATCACGCTCATCCTCGGCGCCGTCGTGCCAGCCGACAACTTCGAGTTCTTCGCACCGAGGGACTACTACGGGATCATCCAGTTCATCCTCGTGATCTTCGTCGCCGCGATCGCCTCGGATCTCGTCGGCAACGACCGGCGTGCACGGACGCTGGCGCTCTACTTCTCGCGCCCGATCGAACGCGACGACTACGCGCTCGCGAAGATCGCGGCGCTCTCCAGCAGCCTGCTCGCGCTGACCGTGCTCCCGCAGATCGTGATGTTCGCCGGCAACGCGCTCGGCGCGTCCGACGGCCTCGACTGGGTGCGCGACAACATCGACGACGTCCCGAGGTTCGTGGCCAGCGGCCTGATCCTCTGCGTGACGTTCGGGGCGGTCGGGATCCTCGTCGCTTCCTACGCCGAGCGCCGCGCCTTCGCGCTGATCAGCGTCGTCGCAATCTTCTTCATCTCGCTCACCGTCGTGACCGTCCTCGTCTCGGAAGTCGACCTCGATCAGCTGCGCTGGGCGCTCTTCCTCAGCCCGCTGCACGTGGTGGGCGGTTCCACCTACTACATCTTCAACGCCCTCCCGGAGCTTCACGAGGCCTCCAGATCGGGCGATCCGGAGGACCAGATCGCCTGGGCGGACTTCCCGGGTTATGTCTGGCCGCTCGCCTCGCTCGCCTGGGCCGCGCTCGCCTCGGCGATCGTGGTACGCCGCTTCCGGGGGTCGATCTGATGGCGACTGAGGCGACGGCGACCCAGGCGATCGAGGTGCGCAACGTCTCGCGCTGGTACGGCGACGTCGTCGCGGTCAACGACATCTCGTTCTCCGTCGGGCCCGGGATCACCGGGCTGCTCGGTCCCAACGGCGCGGGCAAGAGCACGCTGCTGCACCTGATCTCCGGCTTCCTGCGCCCCTCGGCGGGAGCGGTCGAGGTGCTGGGCGAGGCCTCGTGGCGCAATACGGACATGTTCCGCCGCATCGGCCTGGTGCCGGAGCGCGAGGCCGTCTATCCCTTCCTCGGAGCCCGCGACTTCGCCCTCGCCAGCGCCCGCCTGCACGGGCTTCCCGATCCCGAGGAAGCCGCCCGGCGGGCAATCGCCCTCGTCGAGCTGGAGGACGCCCAGGATCGGCCGATGGGCGGCTACTCGAAGGGCATGCGCCAGCGCGCCAAGGTCGCCGCCGCGCTCGTCCACGACCCGGATGTGCTGATCCTCGACGAGCCCTTCAACGGCACCGACCCGCGCCAGCGTCTCCAGATGATGGAGATGCTGCGGCGCAGGGCCGCCGAAGGCTGCACGATCCTCTTCTCCTCGCACATCCTCGAGGAGGTCGAGCGCCTCGCCGAGAACGTGCTGGTCGTGGTCAACGGACGGCTCGCCGCCTCCGGCGACTTCCACCAGATCCGCCGATTGATGACGGACCGCCCCCACGCCTTCGAGCTGCGCTCCAGCGACAACCGCGCGCTGGCGGCGGCGCTGGTCGGCCTGCCGCACGTCTCAGCCCTCGAGATCAGCGACGGCCGCCTCGACATTCACACGACGGACTTCGGCGCGTTCACCGCGGCAATCGCGCGCGCGGCGCGCGACAGCGGCGTCACGCTGCACGAGTTGCGCCCTGCGGACGAGTCGCTGGAGAGCGTCTTCTCCTATCTGGTGGGCTCATGACGCTCACCCTGCTCTCGCTGACGTTCCAGCAGTTACTCGGCCGCCGGCGCTGGATCCCGATCGCACTGCTGGCGCTAATGCCGGTCGGCATCGCGCTGCTCTATCGCCTCGCGGGCGACAACGAGGGGGCAGCCAGCTTCGCCACGGGGCTGCTCGACGGCTTCGTGGTCACGCTGCTCCTGCCGATCGGCGCGCTCGTCTTCGGCACGGCAGCGCTGGGCGCCGAGATCGAGGACGGCACGGCCGTCTACCTGCTCGCGCGGCCGGTCGCCCGCTGGCGCATCGTCGCCGCGAAGATCGCCGTCGCCGCGACTGCGACGCTCGCGCTCACCGTGCCGGCAACCGTGGCCACGGCGCTGGTCGCCCTCGGCGGCTTCGGCGACCAGGCGATCGTCGGGGGCTTCGCCGCCGGCGTGGCGGTCGGCGCCATCGTCTACAGCGCGGTCTTCGTCAGCCTCAGCGCGATCACCGGCCGGGCGCTGATCATCGGCCTCGTCTACGTCTTCGTCTGGGAGGCGTTCGTAACCAACGTGTTCAGCGGAACGCGCTGGATCAGCGTCAGCCAGTACGCACTCGGCGTCGCCGACTCGATCACCTCGACAGGAACATTCGAGGCCAAGCTCGACGGCGCCCCGGCCCTGATCGCCTCGATCGTGGTCGTCGCCGCCGCCTTCGTCGTCGGCACGCGCTACCTGCAGCGCTTCGAGATCGGCGAGCAGTCCTAGGTTTGTATGCAGTGATGCATCACTGGTATGATCGGCGCCATGAGGACGACCATCTCGCTCGACGATCAACTGGCAAAGCAGGTGCGGCGTGAGGCCGCGGCGCAGGGCCGCAGCGTGAGCGCCTTCATCGCCGGAGTGCTGAGCGACGCCCTGAAGCGGCGGGAGCCGCCGGAGGCGCCGCCCTTCCGGCTCGTGACCGTGCGCGGCTCCCGACCCCGCCCCGGCTTCGACCTCGATCGTCCCCGGG
Organism: Dehalococcoidia bacterium; assembly: GCA_965261685.1. Taxonomy (GTDB): domain Bacteria; phylum Chloroflexota; class Dehalococcoidia; order UBA2979; family UBA2979; genus VXMT01. The sequence goes on along the minus strand of CBDHDI010000027.1, from coordinate 438,132 downwards.
ATCTCGACACTGAAGAGGACGAGTGGACGTTCACCCGCGTCCGCCGCTGATCCCGGATGTTCTTGCCCGACGTCAACGTCCTCGTCTACGCCCACGTCGAGGACTCCACGCCCGATCACCCCGAGTATGCCGAGTGGCTCACCCGGCTGGCGACCGGACCGGAGCCCTTCGCTCTCTCCCTGCTCGTCCTCGCGGGCTTTGTGCGGGTGGCGACGAATCAGCGCATATTCGACCCGCCGTCGACGCTCGATCAGTCGTTCGCGTTCGTCGCCTCGCTGATGGCGCGTCCCACCGCGCGAGTCGTCGGTCCGGGCCCTGACCATCCGGCGATCTTCGAGCGGCTGTGCCGTGAGGCCGGGGCCACCGGGAAACTCGTCGCCGATGCCCAGCACGCTGCCGTTGCGATTGAGCACGGCTGCACGCTCGTCTCGGCCGACTCGGACTTCAGCCGCTTCCCCTCGCTCCGCTGGCAGCACCCGCTGCGCCCCGCCTGAGGGCCGACCGCGCCCGCGAGGCTCCAGCCCTCCGACTACTCCGCGCCGCGCGCCACCCGCTCGCGGAAGTCCTCGTCGATGCGCAGCACCGAGCCGAGTTCGATGTACGGCTCCAGGCGCATCGTGATCGCGTCGCGCGCGAAGTCGTTGTCGAGGGCGGCCGGGTGTCCGACGACGGCGCCCGCCTCGCGCAACTCCGCGATCTCCTCGTCGCTCGCGCCGAGTTCACGGAGCAGCTCGTCGGTGTGCTCGCCGAGGTGTGGGGCGCGGTCCTTCGCGCCGAAGGACTCGCCGTCGATGTGCGGCGAGAAGTAGCGCTGCACGGGCACGTCGCCCCAGCCGGTCAGCTCCAGCTGGTCCCAGAACCCGCGCGCCGCGAGCTGCGGGTCGGCCAGCACCTCGGGGGCCTGGAGCACCGGGCCGGCCGGCACACCGGCCGCCTGCAGCATGTCGGCGACCTCGAACTTGTTGCGCTGCGCGGTCCAGACGGCGATCAGCTCGTCGAGCGCGTCGTGGTTGGCCCAGCGAGCGTCCGCGCTCGCGAAGCGGGCGTCGTCGCGCCACTCGTCGGGTCCGAGGACGCCGCAGAGCGCGACCCACTCGGCCTCGTCGCGCGCGGAGATGGCGACGTAGTTGTCGTCGCCCTCGCAGGGGTAGGCGCCGCGCACCATGCCGGGGCGGCGGTTGCCGTCGCCGCCGACCTTCTCGCGTCCGTTGACGAGGTAGTCCGCAAGGTGCCGTCCGAGCGTCGGGATCGTCGCCTCCTGCATCGAGATATCGACGTACTGGCCGCGACCGCTGCGCTCGCGGTAGATCAACGCCGTGATCACGGCGGCGGTGGCGTGCAGGCCGGCGTAGTGGTCGACCCACGTCTGGCCGGTCTTCAGCGGATCCTCGCCCGGGTAACCGGTGACCGCGACCGCGCCGGCGGCGGGCTCCATGCTCATCCCCACGGCCTTGCGGTGGGCGAGCGGGCCCTCCTGCCCGTAACCGCTCATCGAGACGTAGACGAGGCGCGGGAACCGCTCCCTGAGGTCGTCGTAGCCGAGGCCCATGCGCCGGATCGCGCCCGGCGTGAAGTTCTCCGCCACGATGTCGGCGTCCTCGAGCAGCTGCATCAGGATCTCGCGACCCTGCTCGCTGCGCAGGTCGAGCTGCATCGCTCGCTTGCCCGCGTTGCGGGCCGCGAAGTACTGGGAGCGGTTGTTCCAGAAGTCCCCGCTCGAGTTGTTGCCCGCGAGGAACCCCGACCGCACCCCGTCCGGCGTGTCGGTGCGTTCGATCTTGATCACATTGGCGCCGAGGTCGTTCAGGATCCTCGTCATCATCGGGCCGATCCAGACCTGCGTGAGGTCGACGACCTTCAGTCCTTCGAAGAAGCGCATGCCAGGCCGAGCCGCCGCCGAGGCCTGCCGGGTCATACCGACGCCTCCCCTCGCCACAGCAACGCCGCCGTCTGTCCGTCGAGCTCCAGCAGTTCCGCGGTTCCCTCGCCGAGCGCCGGCGGGGGCGCGACACGCATCGGCGTCTCCGAGAAGCGCACGGATGGGCCGGGCAGAAGCCCGCCGTCCGGCAGCGTCTGCCAGAAGCCCCGTTCCGCGAGGTGCGGATCCTCGACCAGGTCCTTCGTCGTCGCCACGTCGGCGAACGCCAGCCCGACCTCGTCCGAGCGCCTGAGCACCTCGGCCTTCGTGTGTGACTTCATCCAGGGCCCGACGATCTTGTCGAACTCCTGCCAGTTGAGCAGCCGGTCCTGGCCGTTCGCGACGATCGGGTTCGTCGCCTGCTCGGGCTCCTCGATCAGATCCGCGATCATCCCGCCGACGTCGAGGCCCGCGAGGACGAACGCGACGTAGCCGTCCTTCACCGGCAGCGAGTCGGACGGGTAGATGATCAGCACGCGCGAGTAGTAGCGGCGGCGGATCGCGCCGGTCCCGATGTAGACCGGCAGGTTGTGGTCGTCCGCCGCGGAGAGCGCCTCGTGCATCGAGACATCGACGAAGTGGTGCTCGACGCCCGCGCCCTTGTCGGCAAGGGCTGCGAGGCCGGCGATCCAGGCCATCGCCGCGGCGTAGTACTCGGCGACCTCGACGCCTGAGGCCATCGGCTCGCGGTCCGGCTTGCCGCTGACGTAGGCCATGCCGGCAGCGCCCTCGATGATCAGGCTGTCGGCCTTGCGATCGGCGTAGGGGCCGGTGCGCCCGAAGGGGCTGACCGAGACGTAGATCGTGTCCGGGAAGCGCTCGGCCATCGCCCCGGCGTCATCGAGCGGGAGCGCAGCCGCGGCCGGCGTCTGCCAGTTGCCGATCACGAGCTGGCTCGAGGCGATCAGCTTGCCGGCGAAGCGCGCCCCGGCCTCGCTGGTGATGTCGAGCGCGACGCTGCGCTTGCCGCCGTTGAGCAGGCGGTGCAGCCCGCCGCCGTCGAGGCCGAACTGGTCCCCCGGGAACGGCCCGGCACGGCGAATGGCGTCGCCGCCGGGCGGCTCGATGCGGATCACCTCCGCCCCGCACTGGGCGAAGAGCAGCCCGGCGTAGGCGATTGCGCCGCCGCTCGCGATCTCGACGATGCGGATGCCCTCGAGGGCTTCCGGGGTGGACGCTTCGGCCACGAGCTACGCGTCCTCGTCGAACATCAGGACGCTGCGGGCGACCTCGCCCGCCTTCATCGCCCTGAACGCCTCGTTGATGTCCTCGAGCTTGCCGCGCCGCGTGATCATCTCGTCAAGCAGCAGCCGGCCCTGCAGGTACCAATCGACGTAGCGAGGCATGTCGATGCGGAAGCGGTTGGAGCCCATGCTGGAGCCCTGCAGCCTCTTGCCGCCGAGCAGACTCGGGCCGTCGATCTCGACCTTCACGCCCTGCGGGATCATGCCGATCACGGTCGCCGTTCCGCCGCGACGGATCGCCTCGTAGGCCTGTTCCGCGGTGGCCTTGAGGCCGATCGCCTCGAAGGTGTAGTCGACGCCGCCGGGGACGATGCCCTTGATCGCCTCGACCGGGTCACGCGAGGAGGCGTCGACGGAGTGCGTGGCGCCCAGCTCGCGGGCGGTCGCCAGCTTCGACTCGTGCACGTCGACGGCGATGATCGTGCGCGCGCCGCCGATGCGCGCGCCCTGGATGGCGGACAGCCCGACGCCGCCCGCGCCGAAGACCGCGACGGTCGCCCCGACCTCGATGCCGGCGGTGTTGAGCACGGCGCCGAGGCCGGTGGTGACGCCGCAGCCGATCAGCGCGGCGCGATCGAGCTCGATGTCCTGCTCGATCTTCACGAGGGCGTTCTGGTGGACCAGCATCCGCTCCGCGTAGGTGGCAAGCCCGGCCATCTGCGTCAGGCCACCGCCCTTCCAGCTCAGCGCCGGCTCGTCGCCGCGGCCGCGCATCGGACGCTCCATGCAGAGAAACGGCTCGCCGCTGAGGCAGCGATCGCAGTAGCCACAGAAGATCGAGAGACAGGCGATCACGCGGTCCCCCGGAGCGAACATCGTCACGTCGTCGCCGACCGCCTCGACGACCCCCGCGCCCTCGTGGCCGAGCACTGCCGGGGTGGCCATCGAGTAGAGGCCCTCGACGAAGTGCAGGTCGGAGTGGCAGACGCCGCTCGCCCCGGTGCGGACGACGACCTCGTCGCTGCGGGGCTCAGCGAGGTCGATGTCTTCGACGGTGAGCACATCGTTGGGAGCGTGGAAGACGGCGGCTCGCATGGGCAGCTCTCCTTGCAGGCATCGCGTTCGGCGGGCGGCGATCAGCGGGGCCGCCCGCGACGCAGTGTGGCCATGCCGCGATGCGCTGTCCAGCCCGCAGCCGGAAGCTGCGAGGCGAAGCCGCGCGAGTTACGCGGCGCCCTCGTCCAGCTGCGAGATCAGCTCCGCGACGCTGCGCGCGGGGAGCGCGCAGACGAAGTCCTCGCAGACGTAGGCGGCGGCTTCACCCGGCGCGACGGCGCGGCCCTCGAGGACCGGAAGGCCGCCCTCGCCAGCGGCGGGCGCGAGCAGCGTGGCCGGCAGGAAGCGCCCCGCCAGCTCCCGCTCGAAGGGTGCACGCGCCTCGGGATCGCCGACGATCGCGATCTCGCGCGGCGGCGCGATCAGTAGCTCGACAACCTGGAGCAGGCTGCCGAAGCCGCCCGCGCCCTCGGCCATCTTCGCCGAGACCTGGGCGACGACCTCGCCGGCCAGCGCTTCCCACTCGGGCCTTCCGAGGTAGCGGCCGAGCCAGAACGCGAGCAGCGCCGCGGCCCCGTTGCCGCTCGGCGTGGCGGCGTCGAAGAACGGCTTCTGGCGGAGGATCAGGCGCTCGGCGTCCTCGGGCGCCTCGAAGAAGCCGCCGCCCTCCGCGTCGCGGAAGCGCTGCACGATCACCTCGAACAGCTCGGCTGCCCAGTGCAGCAAGCCCAGGTCGCCCGTGGCGCGGTAGAGCTCGATCAGGCCGAGGCCGTAGCCGGCGTAATCGTCGAGCAGGCCGTCGATCTTCGCGACGCCGTCCTTCCAGCTGTGCAACAGCCGCCCGCTCTGCTCCCCGTCCCCGGGCTGCCACATCGCACCCCGCACGAACTCGGCGTTGCGGCGCGCGATCTCGAGGTAGTGGGCGTCGCCGAGCACGCGCCCGGCCTCGGCGAAGGCGGCGAGCGCGAGCCCGTTCCAGGAGGTGAGCACCTTGTCGTCGAGGCCCGGCCAGACGCGCTGCTCGCGCACGGCCAGCAGCGCCGCGCGCCAGGCGGGCAGGCGCGCCTCCAGCTCGCCCTCGTCCAGCCCCAACTCGCGAGCGACCTCGGCGAGCGGGCGGTAGCGGCTGAGCACGTTGCGCCGCCCGAACTCGGGGTGGTGCGGATCCTCGAAGTTCCCGTTTTCGGTCACGCCGTAGACGGCGCTGCAGAGCCGCGCGTCCTCCGTTCCGAGGACCGCCTCCAGCTCGGCGCGCGTCCAGACGAAGAACTTGCCCTCGATGCCCTCGCTGTCGGCGTCCTGGGCGCTGTAGAACCCGCCCTCCGCGTGGAGCATCTCGCGCTCGAGGTAGGCGAGCGTCTCGCGCACGATCCGCTCGAAGGCCGCGTCGCCGTTGAGCTGGTAGGCGTGCAGGTAGACGCGCGCGAGCTGGGCGTTGTCGTAGAGCATCTTCTCGAAGTGCGGGACCAGCCACTGGCGATCGACGCTGTAGCGCGCAAAGCCGCCTCCGAGCTGATCGTACATGCCGCCCGCGGCCATCGCCCGCAGCGTGGAGAGGACCATCCGGCCCCCGGAACCCGGCGCGGCGCCCTCTCCGCGCAGGCGCGCCTCGTGCATCAGCAGGAACTCGAGGCCCCCGGGGCTGGGGAACTTCGGCGCGCGGCCGAAGCCGCCCCACTCCTCGTCGTAGGACCGCCAGAGGGACTCGACCGCCTCCGAGGCCAGCGCGGCGCTCACTGCGCGTTCTCCGTCCTCGCCGGCGTACTGGCGCGCGACCGCAGCCTGCAGCCGCTCCGTGATGTCCGCTGCCGAGCCGAGCACCCGATCGCGATCGCTGGCCCAGAGGTCGCGCAGGGCGGTTAGCACGCGTGTGAACCCCGGCCGGCCGTGCTGGTCGTCGGGAGGAAAGTAGGTGCCCGCGTAGAAGGGCTGGCCGTCGGGCGTGATGAAGACCGTCATCGGCCAGCCGCCCGAGCCGGTCAGCGCCTGCGTCGCCGTCATGTAGACGCTGTCGACGTCGGGACGCTCCTCGCGATCGACCTTGACGTTGACGAACGCCTCGTTCATCAGCGCCGCGATCGACTCGTCCTCGAAGGACTCGTGCGCCATCACGTGGCACCAGTGGCACGAGGAGTACCCGACCGAGAGCAGCAGCGGCTTGTCCTCGGAGCGGGCGCGCTCGAACGCCTCCTCGCCCCACGGGTACCAGTCGACGGGGTTGTCGGCGTGCTGCAGGAGGTAAGGGCTGGTCTCCGAGGCGAGGCGGTTGCGGTGGCCGCGGGCGTCCGTCTCGCTACCGTCCGTCACGGGCGCTCGCGCGGCTCGTCCCGCTCCTCGTCGTCCTCGGTCGCGGGCGGGCGTCGCGGTCCGGTCGCCTCGCGGGCGACGCCCTCGAGGGCGCCTGCGAGCCCGGAGGCCAGCCCGGCGGCGGCGTCCAGCACCGAGCCCGCCGCAGCCCCGGCCGCCTCGCCGACGCCGCCCACCACGCCCAGGAATGGGGACCGTGGGCGCCGCGCCGGCGCCGCACCGCTCTCGCGGTCGGGTGTCCTCGTTTCACAGTCGGGCATCGTGCTCACTCCATCCCGCCGTCACCGCCGGATCATGCGCGATGTGAGACGCAGGGTAGCGCAATGTGTCCAAAACGAATGTGAGCAACGCACTCAACTGTACGTAACACCTCTTTGACCGGTTGGGCGCTTGACAGCCGGGATGCGCGGTCTCTAGCGTCCACCCAAGTTGGTACGTGCAGCAACGCTAGGATGTACGTACTGCGGGACGAGAGGGGATACTTGGAATGACGTGGGCAGAACGCGTAGGCGACCTCGCGACGAATGTGGCGCTAGTTGGGATCAACCTCGCGAGGATCTTCACGCTGGCCGCCAGCATCCTCGCCACCAAGGTCGACGACCTGGTGACGAGCCTGGGCGAGCGCAGCGAGAACGGCCTGGCTCGCACCGACACCGCGGCCGGCACGTGGGTGCATCTGCCCGCTGCCGTGCTATGGGGTATTGCAGCCATCGGTCTTCGCCTGATCTCGATCGTGACCGTCTTCGTGCGGCAGCTGGCCAATGCGGCAGACGACTTCTTCCGCACGCTCGCCGAGGGCCAGGACTAGGCACTTCAGGCCGGGTAGCTAGCAGTTCGCCAGGCGAGCAGCCGCGAACCAGCGAGAATCGCGAGCTAGGGTAGGCAAGCGTGCTGAACGCGCTCGCTTCGAGCGCCTGGACGGGCAACCTGCGCGAACTTCGCGAGGATGCCCGCCGGGTGCTTGTGTTCGTCTTACTCACTGTGAGCGGCCTCTGGCGCACGCTCGCCCTCGCACTCGACGGCCTCGCACGAGGCCTCGACGGCGAGTGGCGGCGTACGGCGGACCGGACGGGTATTGATGCCTGGTGGCCCTTCCAGATCGCTCTGAGCGCGGTAGGTTGGTTGCATGGAGTTGCGGCGTCCGCAGCCGCGGCGTTGAGTCGACTCAGCGCCGCGCACCTGCGGCTTGCGGCGGACATCGACGAGCGACTGCTGAGCTACTCGGGCTGAACAGAGCCAGACGAGCCTGACAGGGCTGTCGTCAGGAGTACGCGCCCGCGCTGTTCGCGGGCGCGTCTTCGTGTGCCCCGGACAGCGGCGACCCGCTAGATCATCCGGCGCAGGCCGGCAAATATCCCCCGCGCCTCATCGAGGAGGCTGCGCGGCCGCCGAGCGGGCGGACGCGGGCGAGCCGCCCTCCGCGGAGGACGCGCCGCGGCGGGCGCGGCGGCGGAGGCGGGCGGCGGCGGTTCCGCTGTCGCGGCCGGTTCGTCTGCGGGACCGTCGCTGTCGGCTTCGGGGGCCGGAAGCTGCATCAGCGCGTGCACCTGCAGCTGCGCGTTGCCGAGCAGCCGCCGCAACTCCGCGCGCTCCGTGGCCGCCTCGCGCTGCTCCTCGGCCGCCGCGTCGAGCTGGCGCTCGAGCCGCTCGACGGAGCCGCGCAGCGTGTCGGTGCGCGCGTAGACCGAGGCCAGGAGCTGGTCGCGATGCTCCAGTTCCAGCCGCAGGCGCGCGATCTCCGCCGCTGACTCGTCCGCCGTCATCCGATCGCCTCCCGCAGCGACTGCCTGCGGGCAGTCTAGCGCCGCCGTGCCGCCCTGGGGGCAGCGCGGACGCGCCGTGCACCGTCCGCCGCGCCCACCAGCGGCGTGCGGCTATGATTGGCACGACGCACGAGCATGTCGAGAGGGACATGATGGACTGGAGCGACACGCCGGAACAGGCGGAGTTCAGGGAGTACGTTCGCCGCTTCTTCGAAGAGAAGCTGCCCGAGCGCTACCGCAATGCACCGCACGCCGAGTACCACACCGTCCGCGCCGTCAACGGCGAGGAGATCATCCTCAACTCCGCAAGCTGGACCGGCGACCGGCTCTCCGAGGATCCGGAGATCCACCAGGCCGCCGTGGACTGGGGCGCCGCACTCACCGCCGAGGGCTACGTGGCCCCGGCCTGGCCAAAGGAACTCGGCGGCGCCGGCTTCAGTACGCGCGAGCAGTTCATCTTCCACGAGGAGCGCGAGAAAGCGGGCGCGCCTCGCGCCGGCGGCACCGGCGCGATGTTCCTCGGCTCCGTGCTGATGGTGCATGGCAACGAGGAGCAGCGAGCGCGCTACATGCCCGCGATCGCCCGCGGCGAGATCGAGTGGGCGCAGGGTTACTCGGAGCCAGGCGCGGGCTCCGACCTCGCCTCGCTCAGCCTGCGCGCCGACCGCGATGGCGACGAGTACGTGCTCAACGGGCAGAAGATCTGGTCCACCCCGCAGACCTCGGACGCGATCTATTGCCTCGTACGCACCGACCCGGATGCGCCCAAGCACCGCGGCATCTCGTTCCTGATGGTCGATAGCCTGACCGCGCCCGGGATCGTGATGAAGCCGCTGCTCAACGCCTGCTTCGACCACGGCCGCTTCGGCGAGACCTTCTTCGACGACGTGCGCGTGCCCGCCGCCAACCTGATCGGCGAGGAGAACCGCGGCTGGTACGTCGCGATGACGCTGATGGACTTCGACCGCGCCTCGATCTCCGGGACGGGCGAGGACCGGCGCACGATCCACAAGCTGATCGACTACTCGCACAGCGAGGAGGGCCGGACCCGCAACCGCATCGCCGACCTTCCCAGCGTGCGCGCCGAGATCGCCGACCGCATGATCGAGACGGAGGTCGGGCACAACCTCTCCTACCGCCTCGCCTGGATGCAGTCCTCCGGGCTGATCCCCAACTACGAAGCCTCGATGGGCAAGGTCTTCTCCACCGAGCTGCACCAGCGCGTCGCCCGTACCGGCGCGAAGGCGCTGGGGCTCTACACCAACCTCTGGCCGGGCGACTCGCAGGCGCCCATGCAAGGCGAGTTCTCCGACCGCTACGTGCGGATGATCCCGGACTCGATTGCCGGGGGCACCTCGGAAATCCAGCGCAACGTGATCGCCTCGCGCGGTCTCGGTCTGCCCCGCAGTTAGCGCCGCGATGCAAATCGACATCTTCAGCGAGATGCAGCGGCCCCGCGAGCTGTGGGACGACGACGCCTACGAGCACACCCTGATCGAGGAGACCCTTGAGCAAGCCCGGCTCGCCGACGAGCTGGGCTACGCCTGCTGGTGGCAGGTGGAGCACCACGGCGCCGTCGAGTTCAGCTACAGCTCAGCGCCGGAGATGATGCTGACCGCGATCGCCCGAGGCACGGAGCGGTTGCGGGTCGGCCACTCCGCCGTGCTCTCGCCGCACCGCTTCAACCACCCGATCCGCGTCGCCGAGCGCGCCGCCTTCCTCGATCACCTCAGCGACGGCCGCCTCGAACTCGGCCTCGCCCGCTCGACGGTCAAGGAGTGGCGCGCCTTCAACATCGACGGCGACGAGACGCGCGAGCAGATGCAGCAGGCGTTCGAGCTGATCCCCCAGCTCTGGACGCAGGACAGCGTGAACTGGGACAGCGAGGACTTCCAGATCCAGGACTTCACGCTCACGCCCAAGCCGCTGCAGAAGCCTCATCCGCCGCTCTGGCAAGCCTGCTCGGGCCCGGCCTCGTTCGAACAGGCGGGGCGCAACGGCGTCGGCGCGCTCGCCAACACGCTCTGGCGCTCGCTCGACCAGGTCGAGGAGATCGTCGAGTCCTACAAGCGCGGTATCGCCCAGTGCGAGCGCCCCGCCGGCGAGTTCATCAACGACCAGATCGCCTTCTTCACGTTCGTCCACTGCGTCGAGGACGGCGACGCCAGGCTGAGCAACGCCGCCGCGGGCGCCGCCGCCTGGTACACCAACACCGCGCTGACCTTCTTCGAGGCCCGCGAGTCCTTCCTGCGCCGTGCGCGCGAGCTGGAGGCCGCTCGGGACGAGGCCGGGGGCGACCTGACCGGGCGCTTCCTCGAGGATGAGGACGCCGAGTCGACGCGCGCCCAGCTGATGCACGCGCGGATCATGAACGGCGAGACGGTGCCCGACGAAGAGGTCTTCGAAATACTGAGCGAGCAGCAGTCGCTCGTCGTCGGCGACCAGCAGGCCTGCCTCGAGAAGATGAAGCGCTACGAGGAAGTCGGGATCGACCGACTGATGTCGTTCCACCAGGTCGGCAAGCTGCGGCACGAGGAAGTGACGCGCAGCATCCGGCTGATCGGCGAGCTGATCCCGGAGTTCCACGGCAAGGAGTAACACCGGGACCGCGCGGCCATTGACGCCCGCCCGGCGAGCGTCGAGGCTGCGCACCCGGCCGGCAGCGGCGAAGGGAGCGGTCGATGGCAGCCGACGCGCCGCGCGCCCTCGAGGGCGTGCGCATCATCGAAATCGCGGCGGGGCTCCCCGTCGCCTACGCGGCCAAGCTGCTCGCGCAGGGCGGCGCCGAGGTGATCCGCATCGAGCCGCCCGAGGGCGATGTGATCCGCCGTGGCGGGCCCTTCGCCGGCGATCAGCCGGACCTCGACGCAGGCGGCCGGCACGCCTACTTCAACGGCGGCAAGCGCAGCGTCGCGCTCGACGTGAACAGCGCGGGCGGCGCCGCGGTCGCCGCCGATCTGATCGCGAGCGCCGACGTACTGGTGTCCTCCTGGAAGACGCCCTCGCAACTCCCGCTCGACGACGTCGACGCGATGCGCGAGCGCTTCCCGGACACGCTCTACGTCTCGATCAGTCCCTTTGGACGCAGTGGCCCCTACGCCCACTTCGAGGGCGACAGCCACGTCATCGAGGCGCTCGCCGGCTTCTCTTATGTCACGGGCTACCCGGACCGCGAGCCAGTCGGCCTCGGCGTCGACACCGCCGAGTACCTCGGCGGACTCTACGGCTGGGTGACGACGCTCGCGCTGCTCAACGCCAGAGCCCACGGCGAGCAGCACCACCACGCCGACATCGCCAGCTACGAGACCGCCGCCCTCACCGACGACCACAACCTCGCCGTCTACCACGGCATGGGCCTGCTGCGGCGGCGCTTCTACTCGCGCGTGCTCGGCGCCTACCCGTCCGACATCATGCGCTGCCGGGACGGCTTCGTCTCCGTCGTGCCGGGCGCGCCGGACTTCGCGACCTCGCTCGGGCTGCTGATCGACCGCCCCGAGATGATTGACGACCCGCTGCTGCAACTGCCGAAGGAGCGCGTGGTGCGCTGGCAGGACTTCGACGCGCTGATGTCGCCCTGGCTGATGGAGCACGACGCCGAGGAGATCGTGCAGAAGGCGCAGGAACTGCGCCTCGCCTTCGCCCTCGTCCCCGATGTCGCCGACCTCTCCGCGGACGAGCACCTGGCCGCTCGCGGCTTCTTCGAGGGCCCCGGCGGCGACCGGGCAGTCGGCCCGCCCGTCGGGCTCTCCGAGACGCCGCTGCGCCCGGGCGCCCCACCCGCGCTCGGCGAGGCGAACGACGAACTCGGCGCCTCGAAGGGAGGCGCGTCGTGAAGCCGTTCGAGGGCCTCCGCGTGATCGATCTCTCGCAGGTCTGGGCCGGCCCCGTGGCCGCGCGCGTGCTCGCCGACCTCGGCGCGGACGTGATCAAGGTCGAGCGCCCGACGGTGCCGGACCGCATCCGCACGGCCTACATCGCGCAGAACGACACCACCGGCAACTACTGGGAACGCGCGCCCTACTACACCGTGCGCAACGTCAGCAAGCGCGGGCTCGCGCTCGACCTCGGCAGTGACGAGGGCATCGCGATCCTGCACGGGCTGCTGGAAGACGCGGACGTGCTGATCGAAAGCTACACGCCGCGCGTGCTGGAGAACTTCGGGCTCTCCTGGAACGACCTCAAGGACCGCTACCCGCGGCTGATCATGATGTCGCTCTGCGGCTACGGGCAGAGCGGTCCGCGCCGCAACAGCCCGGCCTTCGGCATGGGCATGGAGCCGGCCTCGGGCATCGCCTCGGTGAGCGGCTACGAGGGCGAACCGCCGCTCAAGAGCGGCAACACCTGGGTCGACCCGTTCGCCGGCATCCACGGGCTCGGCGGCCTGCTGACCGCGCTCTACCACCGCGAGAGCAGCGGACGCGGCCAGCAGATCGACGTCTCGATGCAGGAGGGGCTGCTGCAGTTGCTCGCCCCGCACTTCCACGACTACTGGATGAACGGCCGCCTCCACCCCGGCACCGGCAACCGCCGCGAGGGCGTCGTGCGCGGCATCTACCCGACCGCCGGCCACGATGCATGGATCGCGATCAGCGTCCGCGACGACGAGGAGTGGGCCGCGCTCGCGCGCACCACCGGCAACGAGGGCTGGCTGGACGACGCCCGCCTCGCGACGATGGCCGGCCGCCACGAGCAGCACGACGAGATCGACGCCGCGATCAGCGAGTGGACCGCCACGCGCGACAAGTTCGAAGCGATGGAGGAGCTGCAGGCGGCCGGCGCGCCCGCCGGCGCCGTGCTCAACGCCCGCGAACTGATGCAGAACGAGCAATTGCTTTCCCGCCACCTCTGGGACGCGCAGCCGGTGCGCGGCTTCGCCACCGTGCCCGTGCAGCGCTACTTCCCGGCCCACGTCGACGGCAAGGGCTACGGCGCGCGCGGCCCGGCGCCGCACATCGGCGAGCACACCGACGAGGTGCTGCGCGAGCTGCTCGGCTACGACGACGCGAAGATCGCGGAGTTGCGCGCCGCCGGCGTGATCGAGGGCGAGCCAATGATGCTCACCCCGCCCGAGGCGCGCGCCGCCCTGATCCAGCCGATCGACGTCTTCCTCAAGGTCGGCTCCATCCTCGAGGTGGACGACCAGCACCTCGAGCGCATGGCGGCGGTCGTCGCGAGGATCGAGGCGGACGCGGGGTAGGGGCTGGGCGCGCAACACGGAGCGCACCCGCGCTCCCCCGATCTATGCGACGCTGTTCGGGCGATGCCGACCCGAAGCCAGATCGACCGCGCCGGCGAGAGACTGCGAAAGGCTGAGACGCCGAACGAGTCCGATCGTGAACTCTACAACGAGTACCGCGCCAGTTTCGTTCAGCCGCTGAACCAGGCCGTCGATACGCTGCGCGCCCTCGCTGATGGGATGCCGGTCACGGACCGCCTCAAGCGTTTCGAGACGACCATTCAGAAGCTACGTCGTCAGAGAACCCGGTTGTCGAGCATCGAGGACATCGCAGGGTGTCGCGTCGTGCTACCGACGTGGCGGGAACAACACGAGCTGCTTGATCGCGTCCGGCAGGAGTTCGAGGTGGTTCGGGAACGCGACTACCAGATTGCGCCGCGCCACGGATATCGCGCGCTCCACGCTGTCGTCCGCGTACGCGAGCAACCGGTCGAGATACAGCTGAGAACCGAACTCGAGGATCGGTGGGCGAACTTTGTGGACCAACTCGCCCAAGAGGATCTGGTGATCAAGTACGGCGGTGGACCATCTCAAACTCAGGCCCTATTGCAGGGGACCTCAGCGATCTTCAGGGAGTACGACGCTGTCAAGATTCTCAGACATCGCATCATCAGCGCCTTGTCTACGCTGGATGGCGCGGAGGCGCAGGTCGCCGAATTTGATCGATTGCTGGATGACCTCTCTCAGGAAGCTCCAGCGTTGGAAGCGGGCAGGGCCGAGGAGCCGGACGACGAAGAGGAGCTCATCGTGGGAGACACCTCCACGACTCTCGCGGACGACACCCTCGCTCTAGAGGCCGTGCTCGATGGCGGACGGGAGTATATTGGGACCGTGCGGGTCTACCTGGAGCATCTCGCCACGGAGTTCGAGACTTAGCTGCGTGATCGCAGCACGGGGAACTCATGAAGCACTTCTTGCTCGACTACGACCGCTCCAGACGGAAGCTCGTCAGCGTCAAGGCCTTCGAGGACGCCGAGGAGGCGCTTGCGGCGTACTCGGACCGTGAGGCAGAGACCCTCGGCACGACCCACGAAGTCGTGCTGCTGGGCGCCGAGTGCGAGGACGACCTCCGGCGGACACACTCCCGCTACTTCGTGGAGTTCGACACGAGCGGCCGCTTCCTGACCAATGGCAAGAAGCGTCAGGAGACTGTCGACCGCGTGAGCAGGTACGCGGAGGAACTCGCCAGGAAGGGCTAGCCGCCTCAGTCTTTCCAGGGCACGTCAGCCAGCGGCTGCCGCCGGGTGGGGCGCGACCTCTAAGGCGTTCAGCAAGCAAGTGACCCACGAGCCCTCTTCGGGCACCGTGTGGCTTTGCCTCGACCTACCGGTTCAGGTCCTCGAGCAGCTCGACCCAGTTCCCGTCCGGGTCCTCGATCATCGCGATCCGGACGCCCGGGCGGATCTCCCTCGGCGCCGTGGGGACGGCGTAGCCCTGCGCCGTCGCCGCCGCCGCCATCTCGTCGAGGTTCGAGACGGTCATCGTCCAGTAGCGGTATCCGGAGCCGCCGCTGAGACCGCCGGGCGCGGGCCGCGGCTCCGGTGGTTGCTCGAACTCGATCACCTTGATCAGGCTGCTGCCTGCCATCAAGCGATGCATCGTCCCGCCGTCGCCGACCGGCGTGTCGGCGATGTGCTCAAGCCCGCGGAAGTCCCGGTAGAACGCAAGCGCGGCCGGGCCGTCGCGCACGATGATGCCGAGGTCGATCGAGTCCTTGTTGAGAGCAACACCCATCTGGAACTCCCTTTCGTCTCAGTCTTTCCCGGGCACGTCGGGCAGCGGCTCGGCGCCCGGTGGCGGCGGGACCTCGAAGGCGTTCAGGGTGAAACCCACGAAGACGTAGTAGCCGACCAGCCCGGTGAGGTCGACGATGCCCTGGTCGCCCACGAGCGCTTGCAGCGCCGAGAACGTGGCGTCGCTGACGCGATTGGCGCCGAAGAGCTCGCGCACATAGCGCACGATCGCCGCCTCATCCTCGGCGAGCGCGTCGAGGTCGGCGCGCTCGCCGATCGCCTCGATCACGGCCTCGCGCACGCCGCCTTCGCGAGCGAGGCGGACGTGGGCATTCCACATCAGCTCGGCATCGAGCTCGCGGGCGGCGACGATGATCGCGGTCTCGCGCTGGCCGGGGGTGAGGTCGGACTCCCAGCGGACGTAGCGACTCAACTGCGCCGCCCGCAGGGCCAGCTCGGGCGAGTGGAGCAGGATGCCGTAGGGCCCGGAGACCTGGCCGCCGCGAAGCTCCGCGATACGGTCATAGGTCTCCGCCAGTTCGGCCGGCACGTCATCGCGCGAGGTCAGGTTCGGCAGTCGCGGCATCGGGGCTCCCTCGGGTGCTGGTCTCGTGCTGCCGGTGGCGTCAGCAGTGGGTTCCGAGGATACAGAAGCGCGACGACCGAGGTGACGGGCCGGTGACTGCCCCTCGCGGTAGAGTCGATGCATGCGCCGGCTGCAGACTCCCGCCGTGCTCGTGCTTGTCGCCGCGGCGCTCGTCGTGCTGACGGGGCTCGGCGTCTGGCAGCTCGTGCGGCACGAGTGGAAGCAGCAGCTCATCCGCGATCGCGAGGCGGAGATCGCCGCGCCTCCGATCGCCGCCGCCGAGGCCGCGACCGGGGATGTCGAGGCGGTCGAGTACCGGCGCGTCGCCCTCGACGGTGAGTGGGACTACGGGCGCGCGCAGATCGTCGCCAACCGCACGCGCTTCGGCCTGCGCGGCGAGGATGTCTACGTGCCGCTGCTGACGGGCGGGGGCGCAGCGGCGCTGCTGGTGCATCGCGGCTGGTACCCCGCGGCCGAGCGCGAGCGGGTGCTCGCGGGCCTTGAGGCAAACGCGCCGCCGGAGGCGCTCGCCCTGCGCGCGAGCAACGCCACCGCGAACCGGAACGCCGAGGGCGCCTGGACACGCTTCGGCCTCGATTCGATCGCCGCGACGCTGCCCTACCCGGTCGCGCCGCTGTACGTGATCGCCGGCGAGCGGGTCGAGCAGCCGCCGCGCCAGGCGCCGGACGAGCTGCCGGTGACCGGCTACGAGGGCTACCGCAACACCACGCCGCACGTCGAGTACGCTCTGACCTGGTTCGGCCTCGCGGCCGTGCTCGCCGTGACGGCCGGGGTGCGGATCCGCCAGCAGCGCCGAGGCCGCGAGACGGCCTCGGGCGCCATCGACCGACAACCCGACGAGGAGAATGCCGCCGATGCCCCGCCTGCTTGACCTGCTGCGCCGACGCGGCCCCGCCACCGACCCGGCCTGCGGCATGTCCGTGGACCGCGGCAACCCGCCCGGCGGCAGCATCGTCCACGACGGCGAGACCTACTACTTCTGCGGCCGCGGCTGCCGGCTCTCCTTCGAAGAGGACCCCGCCGCCTACCTCACCGGCGAGAAGCGCGAGGAGATGTAGCCGCACAGCGCTCGCCGGGGCGTTGTGCAACGGGAACATCCGCCACCCCGCGGACGTCAATTCATCATGGATGTGTCGACGTTCGGGGGGCCGTGACGTGCGACACGGCTGGCAACAGTTGCGTTGATGATCCTCCTCGCGGTTGCCGCCCTCGCATGCGAGGACCGTGAGGGCGCCCCGCCCGCCTCGTCCGCGACGGCAACGGCCGAGCCCTCGCCCGCCACGCTGGCGGATCCGCCGCCGACTGCGGCCGCCACGGTCGCGCCGACGGTCGCCGCGTCGCCGACAACAACACCGGCCGCCACCCTTACGCCGAGCCCCACCGCTTCGCCGAGTCCGACCACCACACCCACGCCCATCGCTACTCCGACGCCTGCGGCCACGCCAACTCCCGTCGCCACTCCGACTCCGGACGCGACGCCGATCGGATACGGGCCGAGGGCATCCTTCATGCCTACCGGACCGACACCGCTCGACGTGCCGCCTGGCCGCTACACAGCTATCGATGTCGGCGTGGACTACGCCTGCGCGATCACGGAGGACGGCGCGGTGGTGTGCTGGGGTGACAACGAGCACGGGCAGACAGAAGCGCCATCGGGCCGCTACTCGGCGATCGCTGTGAGCTTCGTGCGGAGCTGCGCCTTGTCCGAGGACGGCGCGCCCATCTGCTGGGGCGGCGACCTCGAAGGGGTTCGAGAGGTGCCCCCGGGCGCCTATTCGGCGATCGTGGTGAGCAACTGGGAAGTCTGCACCCTGACGGAGAACGGTGAAGCGGGCTGTTGGGGATCAGGCTACGCGGGGGTCAGCACTGTGCCGGCGGGCCGCTACGCCGCGATCGATGTGAGTAACGCCCACGGTTGCGGCCTCACCGTCACCGGGGCTCTCGTCTGCTGGGGTGATTTCCACGAGGCCGGCGCCTACGAGGTTCCAGCGGGCACGTACACGGCGGTCAGCGTGGGGCACATCTGGTCGGAAGGCGATGTGACGCAGAGCTGCGCGCTCACCGATGGCGGCGCCATCGTGTGCTGGGACGAATCTAGCTAATGGTGATGGAGAAGCATCCCCGATGAGATCGTCCGGGGACCGTACACGGCGCTGGATGTATCGGGTCTCTATGGCTGCGCGCTGACCGAGGATGGCGAGGCGGTCTGCTGGGGCGGATTCTCCGATGAACTCGCGCCGCCCGACCCGGCTCCGGGACGCTACACGGCAATCAGCGTCGGCAACACATACGCATGCGCCCTCACGGACGAGGGCGAGGCGGTCTGCTGGGGGACGGTCGAGAAGAAGACTCTCGCCCCGGACGACCTGGTCTCGAAGCGCCACTCGGTAGTGAGCGACGGCCCGTTCCACACCTGCGCTCTCGCCGAGTCGGGGGAGGTGACCTGCTGGGGCTGGTACGGCGAGCAGCCCAACGAGGCGCCGCCGGGCCGCCACGCGGCTCTCAGCACGGGCGGCGGACACAGCTGCGCACTCACGGTCGACGGCGGGGCGGTGTGCTGGGGCGACAACTGGTTGGGCCAGGCCGAACCGCCTCCCGGCCGCTACGTGGCGATCAGCGCCGGGGACGCGCACGGCTGCGCCCTCACGGGCGCGGGCGAGGCGGTCTGCTGGGGCGCCGAGCACGCATGGGACCACGGGCAAGCGGACGCGCCGCCGGGCCGCTACGTCGCGATCAGTTCGGGCCGCGAGCATAGCTGCGCTCTCACCGAGGCCGGCGAGGCGGTCTGCTGGGGCTCGCCGGAACGGGGTGACTACGGGCAAGCCGATGCGCCGCCCGGCCGCTTCGTCGCCATCAGCGCGGGCTACTGGATCACGTGCGCTCTGACCGACGCCAGCGAGGCAGTGTGTTGGGGCGACAACCGCTACGCGCAGGCTGAAGCGCCGCCGGGCCGCTACATCGCGATCGACACGGGCTGGGGCTACGCGTGCGCGCTGACCGAGCACGGCGAGGCAGTCTGCTGGGGCTCGCCCGCATGGTGGGACTACGGACAGGCGGACCCGCCGCCCGGACGCTACACGTCGATCAGCGCCAGTGAGTGCCGCACCTGCGCCATCACCATCGATGGCGAGGTCGTGTGCTGGGGCGACACCGAGTACCTCGACCACCCATTCCGCCTGTGAGCACCTCCGAGAAGCGCGAGGAGATGTAGCCGCACAGCGCTCGCACGCGGGCGTTGTACGGGCCGGGTCGTATACTTGGATCTGCCGCACCCTCGACGCCCCGGTACGGCGACGCCGCCCGCGCCGAGGCGCGCCCAACTGAAAGGCGGAGATGACTCCCGACGACTCCCCGATCGCGCGCGATGTCCTCAGCCAGGACGAGGCCGTGGCCCGCGCGCGGCTTGTCTCCGACATCAGCTACGAGATCCACCTCGACCTGGTCGCTGGCGCGTCCGCCTACCGCGGCGACGTGACGATCCGCTTCGACTACGCCTCCGGCGACGACGGAGCCGCGGGCGTCTTCCTCGACCACCGCGGCGGCGGCATCGAGCGCATCGAGGTCAACGGCGAGGAGATCGAGAGCCCGACCGGCGAGTACCGCATCCCCTTGCCCGCCTCGGCGCTCCAGGCGAGCAACGTCGTGCGCGTGAGCTACGAGCACGAGTACGACCACACCGGCGACGGCTTCCACCAGTTCATCGACCCCGAGGACGGCAGCGAGTACCTCTACAGCAACTTCGAGCCGTACAACGCCCACCGCCTCTTCCCCTGCTTCGACCAGCCGGACCTGAAGGCAACCTACGACCTGACGGTCGACGCGCCCTCGGACTGGGAGCTGATCGCCAACGGGCCGGAGCTCGGGCGCGAGGCGCTCGAGGACGGGCGCCTGCGGCGGCGCTACGCACCCGCGGAGCGCTTCAGCACGTACCTGTTCGCGCTGATCGCCGGGCCGTACCACGTCGTCCGCGACGAGCATCGCGGCGTCCCGCTCGGCTTCTACTGCCGCCGCTCGCTGGTCCGCCACCTCGATGAGGACGAGCTGTTCGAGGTGACGAAGCAGGGCCTCGACTTCTTCGGCGAGTTCTTCGACTACGCCTACCCGTTCGGCAAGTACGACCAGATCTTCGTGCCGGAGTTCAACTTCGGCGCGATGGAGAACATCGGCGCGGTCACGCACTCCGAGCGCATGGTCTTCCGCGACCCGCCGACCGAGAACCAGCGGCTCGGACGCGCCGAGGTGCTGCTGCACGAGATGGCGCACATGTGGTTCGGCAACCTCGTGACCATGCGCTGGTGGAACGACCTCTGGCTCAACGAGAGCTTCGCGACCTACATGGCCTACCTGACGCTGGTCGAGGCGACCCGCTTCGGCACGGCCTGGCAGGCGTTCAACTCCGGGATGAAGGCCTGGGCCTACCGCCAGGACCAGCTCGTCACCACCCACCCGATCGCCGGGCAGGTGCGCGACACCGACGAGACCTTCCTCAACTTCGACGGCATCACCTACGGCAAGGGCGCCGCCGTCCTCAAGCAGCTCGTCGCCGCCGTCGGCATGGACGGCTTCCGCGAGGGCATGCGGGTCTACTTCCGCCGCCACGCCTTTGGCAACACCACGCTCGCCGAGTTCCTCGACGCGATCGGCGAGGGCGCCGGGCGCGACCTGCACGGCTGGGCGGCGCTCTGGCTGGAGACCGCCTCGCTCAACACCCTCGCCGCCAGCTGGGAGGTCGAGGACGGCCGCCTCGCGAGCCTCGCGATCGCCCAGACCGCGCCCGAGGACTACCCGACGCTGCGCCCGCACCGCCTCGATGTCGCGCTCGTCGGCGCTGGCGACGACGGCGGGGACGGCGAGCCGGCGATCGAGTCGCTCAGCGTCTCCGTCGAGGGCGAGGGCGGGGTCGTCGAGGAGGCGGCGGGCCGCCCCGCACCACGGCTGGTGATGCCCAACCACAACGACCACGCCTTCGTGAAGGTCGCCCTCGACGCTCGCTCGCTCGGCTTCGTCTCGGACCACCTCGAGCGCGTCGGCGATCCGCTGCTGCGGCAGCTGATCTGGCAGGCGCTGTGGAACATGGTGCGCGACCAGCAGTTGCGCTCGACGGACTACCTGCCGCTCGTCGCCTCGAAGGTGACGACGGAGACGCACACGGAGCTGATCGAGAGCGGCCTCGCGACGGTGGTCGCGTCGATCGCCCGCTACGTCCCGGACGAGCAGCGCGACGAGCAGGCGCACCGCTTCTCCGAGGTCGCCTGGAGCGCGCTGTCCGAGGGCGGCGCCTCCGCCGCCGGAGCCGCGACAAGCGATGGTCAGATCATCTGGGCCCGCACCCTGATCGGCATCGCGATCACGCCCGAGGACATCGCCCGCGTGATCGCGCTCGCCGACGGCGAACTCGCGGTGCCCGGCTTGACGATCGACCAGGAGATGCGCTGGGACATCGCCGCCCGCGCCGTCGCCCACGGCATCGAGGGCGCGGAGGCGCGCGTCGAGGCTGAGCGCGAGCGCGACCCCTCGGACCGCGGCGAGCGCGCGGCGATCCGCGCCGCCGTCGCGACGCCCTCGGAGGAGGCGAAGGCGGAGGCCTGGGAGCGCATCCACGGCGAGGGCTACGGCTCGCTGCACCTCACCGCCGCGGCGATGGGCGGCTTCCACTGGAGCGTGCAGCGCGAGCTGCTCGACCCGTGGGTCGGCGAGTTCTTCGAGCGCGCGCCCGAGGTCTTCGCGGAGCGCCAGAACGAGTTCACCCGCGCCTGGTTCGCGAACCTCTTCCCCAACTACCGCATCGAACGGGCCGTGCTCGACCGCTCGCGCGCGCTGCTCGAGGAGATCGGGGACGGGCTGCCGCTGCTCGCCCGCTCGCTGCGCGAGGCTAACGACGACCTCGAACGCGCGATCCGCTGCAGGACGTTCGCCGCGTCGTGAGAAACGCAGCGTGACCGCCCGCATCGCCCGGCGGCCGCGCATCTTCTACGGCTGGTACATCGCCGGGGTGGGCTTCGCCACCCAGCTCCTGATCGGCGTGCTGATGTTCCACTCGTTCGGCACGTACGTCGCGCTGATGCAGGCCGACTTCGGGTGGAGCCGCACGACCTTCTCGCTCGCCTTCGCGGCCCAGCGCATCGAGAGCGGGGTGCTGGGCCCGCTCCAGGGCTGGGTGATCGACACCTACGGCCCGCGCAAGGTGATGGTCGTGGGGCTGATGATGTTTGCGGCGGGGTTCTTCGTGCTGAGCCGGGTGAACTCGCTGCCGCTCTTCTACTTCTCCTTCCTGTTGATCGCGATCGGCTCCTCGCTCGCGAGCTTCCTCTCGATCATCGTCGCGATCGTCAATTGGTTCCGCAAACGCCGCGCAATGGCGGCCGGCCTGCTGACGATGGGCTTCGCAGTCGGCGGCCTGACGGCCACGCCGATGGCGCTGCTGATCGAGGGGATCGGCTGGCGCAGTGCCGCGTTCGCCTCCGGCTGGGTCGTGCTCCTCGTCGGCATCCCGCTCGCGTTGGTGGTCCGGCACCGCCCGGAGCCGTACGGCTTGCGGCCGGACGGAGTCGACTCGGACTCCGCGGACGGCGAGGACTCCGAGGAGGAGGAGGAGTGGTCGATGACGGCGCGCGAGGCGCTGGGCACCTCGGCGTTCTGGTTCCTCTCCCTCGGTCAGGCCTCGGCGGTGCTGGTGATCGGTGCGCTGATGGTGCACCTCGTGATCTACATCCACCTGGATCTCGGCTACAGCCTCGGGTTCGCAGCCGGGGCGATCACGATCCAGACCTTCGGCCAGATCATCGGTCAGGGCGCCGCGGCCTACTTCGGCGACCGCCTGCCGAAGCGCCCACTGGTGACCGCCGCCCTGCTCGGCCACGCGATCGCGATATTCCTGCTTGCGATCGCCAACGGGCTGCCGCTGATCTACGCCGCCGTGGTGATCAACGGGATCGCCTGGGGCTCGCGCGGACCGCTGCTGGTGGCGATGCGCGCCGAGTTCTTCGGGCCGAAGCGGTTCGGCACGATCATGGGGTTCTCATCGCTGGTGATCATGATCGGGATGACGTCCGGGCCGATCTTTGCGGGGGTGATGTACGACCAGACGGGCAGCTACCGCACCGGCTTCATCGTGCTCGCCGTGGTCGCCGCGCTCGGATCGATCCTGTTCCTGATGGTGCGCCCGCCCGCGACGCGCGAGCGCTGGCTTGCCGAGGCCGCCGCGGCGGCGGGGCGCTGAGCGAAGTCGGACCTCCCAACCCTTTCGCGCCGCGGCGTACCGTCTGCGGCGCGTGACGGGTGTCACGACTAGTCTGACTAGTTAGCCTAGGCCCATGGCAGTCACCTACTCGACGTACGAGGCCAAGGCGCACTTCTCCGAGGTGCTCCGGCACGTGCGGGCAGGCAGGCCGGTCACCGTCTCCTACCGGGGGGAACCCATGGCCGAGATTCGCGCCATCCAGCGCCAGCCCGACACCATCGAGGAGCGCCTCGACGACCTCGAGCGCAGCGGCGCGCTGGCCAAGCCGAGCGGGCCGCGCAAGCCGCTGCGGGCGGTCGCGCAGCGCCCCGGCGCGCTTGATCGCTTCCTCGCCGACCGCGACGAGTGAGCGTCGCCTACGTCGACACGTCCGCGCTGGTCGCCGTCGCCTTCGGGGAGGACGCGGGCCCCGAGGTCGCACGGCGCCTGGAGGCCTTCGCGCGGCTCGTCTCCTCCAACCTGCTCGAGGCTGAACTGCGCTCCACGTTCAGCCTCGAGCGGCTCCCCTTCGAGCCCGACCTCGTCTCCGGCATCGAGTGGGTACTGCCCGATCGGCTGCTGACCGCCGAGTTCGCGACGGCGCTCGACGCGGGCCACCTCCGAGGCGCGGACCTGTGGCACCTCGCCACCGCCCTCTACGTCGCCGGCGAGGCGGACCGTCTCTCCTTCGTGACGCTGGACCAGCGCCAGCGTGACGCCGCCGCCGCGCTCGGCTTCCAGAGCTGACGTCTCGGCCTCGGCGGGCGACGCCGCTCCCGCTCTCGCGTCCGGCGTGCATACACTGGAGCATCGCCTGACGCGCACGAGGGGCATCGATGCGGCTGCTCTCCAGCACGCTCCTGCTCGCCGGCCTGCTCCTCGCCGGCCTCGCGGCCGGCTGCAGTGGCTCGCAGTCCGCAGGGGACCAGCCCGCCGCCGCGGCCGCGCCCACCACCACGCCGACGGCGACCGCGACGCCCTCGCCCAGTCCGACACCCGAGGCAACGCCCGCACCCAGCGCTACGCCGACGCCCACCGCTACGCCGACTCCGACCGCCACGCCCTCGCCCAGTCCCACACCCACGGCAACGCCCACACCAAGCCCCACCCCCACCGCTACGCCCTCGCCCACGCCGGATCCTCGCCTTGCACGGTGCGCAGGGTTGGAGGAGCGGGGCACGGTCCTCCAGGGGGCCGTAGAGGAAGAAATGGCCGGGTACACGGGAGGATGGGGGCTCGCGCTGATCGACCTCGACTGCGACACCGCGATCCTCGTCAACCCGGATCACAGCCAGTACCCGGCCTCGGCGGGCAAGATCGTGATCGCCATCACCGCGCTGCGCGCCGTGCAGGACGGCCTGCTGGAGTTCGAGGGGGAGGTCCAGGAGGACATCGAGGTCATCCTGTCGAAGTCCCTCGATGCGCACTCCGACCGGCTCAACGACAAGGTGACCACGGAGCAGATCGCGGCCGTGCTGGAGCGGGCGGGCACCTCGGAAGCATCGGAGTTCGAGCACAGCTGGCGCTACGCGCACCTCACGCCGCTCGACCTCGCGCGCGCGTGGGTCTCGCTCGCGCGCGGCGAGCAACTCAACGAGGAGCTGACGGCGTACCTGCTCGACCTGGCGACCAGGCCGGAGCTGGGTGACGCCTTCTGGCCGTTCCCGCCGGACTTCGGCGTCGAGGGCTACGTGTACGGGCAGAAGGCGGGCTACTGGACCTCGGAGGTGCCGGTCGGCTACCGCGTCTCCGCGGGGTACGCGCGCCCCGAGGACGGCTCCCGCGAGGGCTACGTCTTCGCGTTCCTGATCCGGGCGGTCTGGCAGGACCTGCGCGGTTACTGGCAGCGCCCGGTCTTCCCGCTGGTGCGGGACTTCATCGTCGCGGAGTTGGAGGCGGGGGACTGAGGAGCAGGAGAGCGAACGCCCGACGGTCAACGGCTTTGTTCGGCCTGCAGGGTTCGTGCCTCGTTGAGGTCAATCCGCGCTCTGTGTCCATGCTTCTCGAGCAATGACAAGAGTTGAGCGCCGTTGATGAGCGTCAGCGGTTTGTCCTTGACGAAGTTTACCGAGTCAGCACCGTAGTCTGAGGTCGTGACCAGAATCCCGCGATCGGCTCCTTCATGCATGACCGTGCCGTACAGATCGCGCACGGCTGAGACATCAACAGTGCGTGTATACCGCTTTGCCTGGATCACGTACTTTCCGCCGCGAATTGGGTCTGGGTCGAAGGCGATTGCGTCCACACCCCCGTCCCGACTTGCCTGCGTTACCTTGACCTCACCACCGTCCGTGACGAACTCCTGTTCAAAGAGCTCGCGGACCAGGTGCTCGAAGCTCTCCCAGTCCATCGCCGCGAGATTCGATTCATCCGACAAGTCTCCGGCGATGTCCCTCGATTCCACAAACCGGCGATCGCCCGTATCGAGCCGTAGTATCGGCTGGACCGGTGTAAAAGTTGCGAGCTTGGCGGCCGACACGCCCTTCAGCGAGCGGAAGCATGCCTTTGGATCAATCTCCTTGAGGTTCAGTGCCAGAAACTCACGCCGCATCGCCTGAACCGACATGATGCAGCTCTTGCTCCGTTTCCCTGTCGCCGGATTTGTGCCACGAAGCCAACCGTTAAACACCACTGCATCAAAGGCCTTGATCTCATCTGCCTCGTACAGTTCGTGGATGGTGCGGAGAGCGATCTGGTAGCAGATGTTCTCGTACAGGGAGTCCTGTTCGCGAGCGGGAATGTGACTCTCCTTGAGATCATCTCGGCTTTGCACATATGCGACGCTCCGGAGCGTGGGCATCGATTCCCGCTGAGGTAGTCGGTATTCAACCATGAGCGTCCGCGCATCGGGATTGAACCCAAGCTCGAAATCAATCGTTATCCAGTCAGGGTAACTCGAAGCCTTAAGCACAAGTCTTGCGTGCTCTTCGACGGGCCGCCCGTCGGCCTCGTCCCAGTTCGCGTAGGCGCGGCGAAGCGCGTTCACTTCCGCATTCATCGCTCGTTGTTTTCGCTTATGCTCCTTCTCCTTGTTGGCCCATTCCTTTTGTTCGTTTGCGAGAGTGCTCCGGCGTTGCGCTTCCACGCGGTCCGCCTCCCGGGACTTTCTCGTCCACTCCCTGAGCGCCTCTTCGTACTCCGCCAGCGCCTCCTCGAACCTAGCCTGCTGCTCCGCGAACCGACGTGTGTGCCGTTCCTTCTTGCGTTGCCGGAGGAATGGCAGCAGCCGTTCGACGACATTGAACTGAGGCTCCTCATACACAGGGGAGGCACCCCGCGGGCGTTTCGGCCTCCGCGGTCGCTTCGCCGCGCGGATCGCTTCGGGCCGACCGTTGTCGGCATACGTTATCCCGGCTGTCCGCTTTCGCTTCAAGATCATCGGAGTTCTGACCTTGAGCGACTCCCAATCCAGGCGGTCATCTACGCTCAGCGTGCGGCGAAGGATATCTCGGCATGCTTGCAGGGATTCCTCGGCCTTTGCGGTTGCCTTTTCGGCTGCGACGGCCCCGGCATCCCTGCGTGCTTGAAGCGCCTCCTTCTCAAGGCGCTTCTGGTACTTCTCTTCCCAGCGAGACAGGTGAGCGGCTAGCTTATTCTCCAGTACCCCGACATCACGATCGCTCAGTACGCGGTGCTCACCGAGCCCATCGTGCCAAACCTCAATCTGGAACCCAGACACGCGTCCCGTAGTCGTCAAGCGTTCGGTGACCGCACCGACGCGAACAGGATCATTTCTTGTCCGGGCCATGGGCACCCCTGCCACTCACGCGGGAGCATACGCGCACATGCGGCTGTCCCGAAACATTCGTCGAGCCCCCTACTCCTCCAGCAGCCCCCGCAGCACGAACTGCAGGATCCCGCCGTGGCGGTAGTACTCCGCCTCCACGGGGGTGTCGATGCGGCAGCGGGCGGTGAAGGCGACCTCGCGGCCGTCATCGGAGACGGCGCGCACGGCGATGTCCTGGCCGGGCTCGACGCCACCCTCGATGCCGGTGATGTCGAAGCGCTCCTCGCCGCTGAGGCCGAGCGAGGCGGCCGACTCGCCCACCGGGTACTCGAGCGGCAGGATGCCCATGCCGATCAGGTTGCTGCGGTGGATGCGCTCGAAGGACTCCGCGATGGCAGCGCGCACGCCGAGCAGCGCCGGGCCCTTCGCCGCCCAGTCGCGCGAGGACCCCGAGCCGTACTCGCGGCCCGCGAGCAGGATCAGCGGGACGCCCTCGGCGCGATAGCGCTCCGCGGCGTCGTAGATCGGCATTTCCTCGCCGTCCGGCAGATGGCGCGTCCAGCCGCCCTCGCGCTCGACGAGCGCGTTGCGCAACCGCACGTTGGCGAAGGCGCCGCGCACCATCACCTCGTGGTTGCCGCGGCGCGATCCGTAGGAGTTGAAGTCGCGGCGCGCGACTTCGCGCTCGCGCAGATAGATGCCCGCCGGGCTGTCAGGGGCGATCGCCCCCGCGGGCGAGATGTGGTCCGTGGTGACCGAGTCTCCGAGCTTCGCGAGGACGCGCGCGCCCTCGATGTCGCCGGGCGGCGACGGCTCGCGCTGCAGGTCCTGGAAGTACGGGGCGTGGCGCACGTAGGTCGAGTCTTCTTCCCAGCCGAAGCGCTGGCCGCCGCCGGTGTCGAGCGCAGCCCATTGCTCGTCGCCGCTGAAGACGTCGGCGTAGCGCTCGCGGAACATCGACGAGCGGATCGAGGACTGGATGACGTCGGCGATCTCCTGCTCGCTCGGCCAGATCTCGCTCAGGTGGACGGGCCGGCCGTCGGCGTCCGTGCCCAGCGGCTCGGTCGCGAGGTCGACATCCATGTGGCCGGCGAGCGCGTAGGCGACAACGAGCGGCGGCGAGGCCAGGTAGTTGGAGCGGATCTGGTTGCTGATCCGCGCCTCGAAGTTGCGATTGCCGGAGAGCACCGCCGCGACGGCGAGCCGGCCGCCGTCGACGGCCTGCGAGACCGCCTCCGGCAGCGGGCCGGAGTTGCCGATGCAGGTGGTGCAGCCATAGCCCACGAGGTTGAAGCCGAGCGCGTCGAGGTACTCGCTCAGCCCGGCCTCGTCGAGGTACGCGGTGACCACGCGCGAGCCGGGCGCGAGGCTGGTCTTCACCCAGGGCGGGGTGCTGAGCCCACGCTCCACCGCGTTCCTCGCGAGCAGGCCGGCGGCGACCATCACCTCCGGGTTGGAGGTGTTCGTGCAGCTCGTGATCGCGGCGATCACGACCGAGCCGTTCGAGAGCTCGTAGGAGTGGCCGTTCGCGGCGACCTGCACCGGCAGCGCGCTCGCGCCTGCCTCGATCTCCTCGGCGATGGTGGCGCGCGCCGAGGCCTGCGCCTCGTGCAGCGCGATGCGGTCCTGCGGCCGCTTCGGCCCGGCCAGGCTCGGCTCGATCGAGCCGAGCTCGATCTCCAGCAGGTCGCTGTAGTCGGGATCAGGCGTCTCGTCGGTGCGGAACAGCTGCTGCTCGCGGCAGTAGGCCTCCACCAGCGCGACCTGCTCCTCAGAGCGGCCGGTGAAGCGCAGGTAGTTGAGCGTCTCCGCGTCGACGGGGAAGAAGCCGACGGTGGCGCCGTACTCGGGGCACATGTTGGCGATCGTCGCGCGGGCCGCGAGTGAAAGCGCGCTGAGGCCCGGTCCGAAGAACTCGACGAACTTGCCGACGACGTTACGCTCGCGCAGCAGCTCGACGACCCACAGCACGAGGTCCGTGCCGGTCGCTCCCTCGGGGAGCCGCCCCTTGAGCCGCACGCCGAAGACCTGCGGGATCAGCATCGAGACGGGTTGGCCGAGCATGGCCGCCTCGGCCTCGATGCCGCCGACGCCCCAGCCGAGCACGCCGAGGCCGTTGATCATTGTCGTGTGCGAGTCGGTGCCGACGAGGGTGTCGGGGTAGGCCGCGCCGTCGGCGGAGAACACGGCGGGCGCCAGGTACTCGAGGTTCACCTGGTGCACGATGCCGGTGCCGGGCGGGACCACGCGGAAGCCCTCGAAGGCCTGCTGGCCCCAGCGCAGGAACTGGTAGCGCTCGCCGTTGCGCTCGAATTCGCGCGTGACGTTGAGCAGGAAGGCGGCGTCGGCGCCGTACTCGTCGACCTGCACGGAGTGGTCGATCACGAGGTCGACGGGCTGCTGCGGGTTGATCCTCGAGGGGTCGCCGCCGAGATCGGCCATCGCATCGCGCATGGCGGCGAGGTCGACGATGGCGGGGACGCCGGTGAAGTCCTGGAGCAGCACGCGCGCGGGGCGGAAGGCGACCTCGTCCGCGGGCGCGGCCTGCGCCTGCCAGGCGCCGAGCGCGCGGATCGAGTCTGCGCTGACGGCGGTGCCGTCCTCGCCGCGCAGCAGGTTTTCGAGCAGGATGCGCAGCGTGAAGGGCAGCCGCGCGAGATCGCAGCCGAGCGCCTCGGCGGCGCGGTCGAGCCGGTAGATCGTGTGCGATGCGCCGCCGGCCTCGAGGCTCGCTCGCGCGCCGAAGCTGTCCAGCGACTCGAATCCCACAGCCATGGGCCACACCCTCCCTCGCCGCCCGCGTTCAGGCGGCCGCCAGCCCGCACCGGTTCGTGGCTATCGTACCGACTGCGCCCGTCAGTCGCGCGCCGCCCCGGACGCACAGTGCGACACGGCAGCTACATCAACGAGGCGCTGTCCCGGACGCTACGAGGCCCGAGTGTTTGTGCTCGGGCCTCGACCGCAGGTGTCCGTTGGTGCTCGCGGAGCTAGGCGTCCACGGGGAACTGCCAGATCTCGTGCTCCGGGTCCTCGTCGCTGAGGCGGAACTGGGGCAGGGCCATGCCGTCGCCCATGTCGATCATCGCCACCTCGACGCGCTTGCCGATGGCGACGTTGGCTTCCAGCTCCGGACCGCCGTCCGCGTCGATGCAGTTGGCGATGATACGCACGGAGCGGTCGGCCGTGGGCTGGCCGCGCTGCTCGTCGATCTCGACGAGGATGATCGGGTACGGGGTCCAGTCGCGGAACGCCGGGTTCACGGCGTGCGGGACGTAGTAGTAGGAGTGGATGGTGCCCTTGCCGGAGATGGGCGACCACGCGAGGTCCGTGCCGCCGCACTCGGGGCACATCGGGCCGGGCGGGTAGCGCATGAGGTCGCAGTCGGCGCACGACTGCAGGTGCAGCGTGCCGGACGCGGCCTGCTCGAAGTACTCGATGTGCGGCCGGTCGTTCTCGGGAATAGCGACCTCAAGCCCGTGGTACTGCGGCATATATGCCCCCTCCGGCGTCCTGTCGGCATTGCCCCGCGCGACTGGTGCGCGAGCCTCGCGGGTTGTAGCACGTCAGCACGCCGCCGGGCAACCGCGCGGGCGCTCGCAGTGCCGGTGCGCATCGGTTGCCGCGCGACAGCGGCGTCGGTACGCTGAATCGGCGTGCCGGAGGGCCATCGAGCCAGCCGGCGGATCGCCGGGCGGTTAGCTCAGTTGGTACGAGCGCTCGCTTCACACGCGAGAGGTCACTGGTTCAAGTCCAGTACCGCCCACCAGACCGGACCTCCGGGCAACACCTTCGCCGGCACGGCTTGGCGCCGGCCCACGCGGTGCTGTTCCTGCGGAGCGAATCGTCGTGCCGCCCCCGCGATCTCTCGAGTACGTGAAGCGGCCGCACCCGTCCGGGATGCGGTCGCGGTCGTGCCGTGCGACCGCGCCGTCCGCTACTGCCCCAGTGCGGCGAGCGACGTCTGCTGCGACCGCTGGAGCTCCTCGGCCGTCATGCAGGCCGAGGTCCCGAGGCCATCGTCGGCGATCTCGGCGAGATCGGCCGGGTCCACCGTCGACGGATCGTACGCGTGCGCGTTGATCAGCGCCGTGTAGTGCGGATGCGCCCGGGCGAAGTCCGCGAGGCAGGCCTTGGTCTCATCGGTCAGCTCGCCGGTCGTCGTCACGGTGATGGTGACGAAGGCCTGGACGTAGCCGTCATCCGTCATGCAGTCGGCCACCGCGTCCGAGACGTCGAAGGCCTCGTGGACCGTGCCGGCGAGGAGCGTGTTGTACTCGTCGTCGCTGAGGGCGTCACGGATGCAGGCGACGTCGGCCTCGGGGATCGCACCGATCAGGTCATGCTCGGCGGTCGTCATGGCGTCGATCACCTCCTGGAGGCCCAGCAGGTAGTCCACCTTCTCCTGCACGCTCATGCAGCCGTAGAACTCGATGAAGTACGGGTGCGCAGCGGCCGCTGCGCTGGCCTCGTCGCTGGCCGGCACGCCGAGCCCGATCAGGATCGCCTCCGGATGCTCCAGGCCGGCTCCGATCATGCACGTGACGGTGTCCGCGCTCCACCCACCGGCCTGCGCCGCAATGAATGCGACGCCCAGCGTCACGAGGTTCTCGACTTCGAGGCAGCCGAACAGCGGCGCCCCGGCAGCGGCGTCGGAGGCGGCCAGCAGGATCGGAGTGGCGAGCATGATGTCATAGACGAAGTCGCCGAAGGCCTCACGGACGCAGGCCTGCTCGGCCTCGGAGATCCTGTCCATGATGTCCTTGCCGGTGGTCCCCGCCGTCATCACCAGGCTCGCGACGCCCTCGGCAGGCTGGGTCGCCGAGGGTGCCGGGGCCTCGGTGGGTGCGGGCGTCGCGGCCGGGGTCGCTGGCGGCGGGGTCGGAGTTGGCGTCGGAGTGGGCGGCGGCGGAGTCGGCGTTGGGGTCGGAGTCGCCGCCGGGGTGGCGGCCGGCGCGGTGGTCGCGGCCGGCGTCGGCTCGGGGTCGTCGTCGCCCCCACAGGCGGCAGCGAGCGCGGTGATCGCGAGCGTCAGGGCGATGGCGGCGAGCCAGCCGGACTTGATGAAGCGAATGAACATCTGCCGAACTCCTCGCTAGGTTATTCGAGGCGTGCAGTATAATGGTCGCGTCGTGGGCCGCGTGCGCAGCACCTGTCGCAAGCGGCGCCACGTATCGTGCCGAAGTGGCGGAACGGCAGACGCGCTGCGTTCAGGGCGCAGTGGGGTTAAACCCCGTGTGAGTTCAAATCTCACCTTCGGCACCATAACCCGGATATCCCGCATACTTACCGACACGCGCCCGTAGCTCAGGGGATAGAGCGCAGCCCTGCGGAGGCTGAGGCCGAAGGTTCGAATCCTTCCGGGCGCGCCATCACTCCCAGCCAATCGCCCCGCCTTCGCCTGACCCGCTCCGCGGTGCCTCGAGGGCTGCTCCGCCGCCTCTGAGGCGTCTGCCCGGCGCTGGCGTTACCCTTGCGCCATGACCAGCGCCGAGCGATCGCCCGATGCGCGCGCGCCCGCCGAGAGACCCGACGTGACGCCGCAGTCACACGAAAGCATGCGGCTGATGGTCGGGCTGTCCGCGGGCCACGGTGTGAAGCACTTCTACCAGCAGACGCTGCTGCTGCTGCTCCCCCACATCAAGGAGACGCTGCTGCTCAGCGACGTGGCCGCCGGGGGGATCATCGGCGCGCGCGCGGCGGCGATGGGCGCGATGAACATCCCGGCCGGCGTGCTCACCGACATGTTCCGCAGCCGCATCGCGATCATGCTCGCCGGCAGCATGACCTGCCTCGCCATCGGCTACGCGGCGATCGGGCTCGCCTCCAACTACTGGTTGATCCTCCTCGCCGTCGCGATCGCCGGGGCCGGCACCTCGATGTGGCACGCGCCCGCGTTCACGGAGCTGGCCGTGCGCTACCCGGAGCGGCGCGCGTTCGCGATTGCCGCGCACCGCTCCGGCGGATCGGTCGGCGACTCCTCGGCGCCGTTCCTGATCGGCGTGCTGCTCGGCGGGATCAGCTTTGCGGGCCTCGAGTGGGCCGGGCTGGGCTGGCGCACGGTGGCGCTGCTGCACGTGGGGCCGGCCGTCGTCACCGGGGTCGTGATCCTGCTGCGCTTCAAGTCCGCCGGCGCCGGGGCGCAGGCGCGCGTGCGGCTGCGCGACTACCTCGGCTCGGCGCGACCGTTGTTCCGCAACCGGACCGTGATCGCGCTCGTCTCCGTCACGGCGCTGCGCGGGATGGCGCACAACGCCTTCGCCGTCTTCCTCGTGCTCTACATGGCCGAGGACCTCGGCTACTCCGACGTGGTCGTGGGCGCGCACCTTGGGCTGCTCACGCTGCTCGGGATCCTCGCCGGACCGCTCATGGGCGCGGTCTCCGATCGCATCGGGCGGCGGCCGGTGATCCTCTTCGGGCTGATCACGATGTCCGCGCTGACCTTCGCCTTCCTCTGGGCGGACAGCGGGATCGAGCTGACGCTCACCCTCGCGCTGCTCGGCATCGTGCTGTTCTCCGTGAACTCGATCATGATGGCCGCCGCGATGGAGTCGGTCGCCGGGGGCAGCGAGGGCTCGGCGGTGGCGATGCTGTTCACCGGCGGCGCGATCGTTGGCGCGATCTCGCCCGTCGTCGCCGGCGCTATCAACTCGCAGTGGGACTTCCACGGCGTGGTCGTCTACGCCGGCTGCATCGCAGCCCTCGCCGCCGTGATCGCCGCACTCGCCCCGCTGCACGAGATACGGCCCGTCTCCGAGGCGTAGACCGGCTCCCCCGAGACCGCGGCGAGATCAGTCCGCCGCGGTCATCCCCGCAAGCTGCTCGCTCAGCCTCCAGGCGCGCTCCTGCGCGGCGCGGTCGCCCGCCTCCCCGGCAGGCTCCTCGATGCGACTCTTGCTCCAGTAGGTCCCGCTGACGCCGGCGACCTCGTCCGAGGTCGCGAGGCGCAGCAGGTGCGACGCACCCCGCTCGGGCGACATGAGCACGAGGGGGGCGACCAGGTCGAACAGCACGCCCAGGATGCGGTTCCCGGACTTGCGGATGATGCCGGTGCGCACGACGCCCGGGTGGACGCTGTTGGCCGTCACTCCCGAGCCAGCGAGCCGCCTCGCCAGCTCGTTCGTGGTCATGATCATCAGTGCCTTGGCCTGGCCGTAGGCGCGCATCATCCGGTACCCACGCTCGAAGGCGATGTCGTCCCACTGCACCCCGGAGCCGTGCGCAACCGAGGCCACGTTGACGATGCGCGCGCCGGACTGGCGGTTGGCCTCGGCAGAGGCGCACAGCAGCGGCAGCAGCTCCGAGGTCAGCACGAACGGCGAGAGGTGATTGAGTGCGAGTGACAGCTCCAGCCCCTCGGCACTCTCGCGCCGACGGCTGAACATGCCGCCCGCGTTGTTGATCAGCACGTCGATGCGATCGTGGCGCTCGCGGATCTCCTCGGCGGCGCGCCGCGTCTGTTCGAGGCTGACGAGATCGGCGACCACCCAGTCGGTCGCCGAGCCGAGCCCGGACGCCAGCTCGCGCAGCAGCTCCTCGTTGCGGCCGACGAGCGTGAGCCGAGCGCCGGCCCCCGCCAGCGCCCGCGCGGCCGCCTTGCCGATCCCCGAGGTGGCGCCGCTGAGCACGACAATGCGGCCGCTCGCATCGGACATCGCTGCTCCTCCAGGCCACGCCTCGCCGCCACGATACAAGCGTTCGGGCCGCCCGCACGTCCGGTCCGGGCGAGCGTCCGCTTTGAGGTTCGCGGCGCGATCCGCTAGAACCGCTAACACCTGTGTCCCCGGAGGCGCCCGTGTCCCCAGAAGCCAGCGCTGCCTCGCCCGCCGACGCCGGACCCCTCGAGGGCATCCGCATCCTCGACCTCAGCCAGGGGATCACCGGGCCCTACTGCACGAAGCTGTTCGCCGACTACGGGGCCGAGGTCACGAAGATCGAGCACCCCGACCGCGGCGACGTCTCACGCCGCTTCGGCCCCTTCCCCGGCGACGAGCCGCACCGCGAGCGCAGCGGCATGTTCCTGGAACTGAACACCGGCAAGCGCAGCGTCACGCTCAACCTCAAGACACGGAGCGGCCGGGCGATCCTGCTGCGTCTCGCGGAGCAGGCCGATCTCGCCGTCGAGAGCTTCCGGCCCGGCACGCTCGAGCGGCTCGGCATCGGCGACCCGGCGTTGCGCGAGGCCAACCCCGCGCTCTCGCTCGTGCGCATCTCAAACTTCGGGCAGGACGGCCCCTACCGCGACTTCGCAGCGGACGACATGCTCGCCTACGCGATGGGCGGCGTGCTCTCGGTCACCGCGATGGAGGGGCGCGAGCCGGTGAAGCTCGGCATCTATGCGCCGCTCTTCCTCGCGGGCGGCGTGGTGGCGGCGTTCGCCTTCGGCGCGTTCACGGGGGGACGGCGGACGGGCCACGGCGAGCGCGCGGACATCTCGCTGATGGAGGTGCTGGCGGGCTCGATGGATCGCGGAGGCACGAACCTCGTCTCGGCGCAGTACACGGGCGCGCTCGGGCACCCGATTGCCTCGGTCGGCAACCAGGCGCTGCCGACCGGGGTCTACCCGTGCAAGGACGGCTACTTCCACATCAACGCCTCGATTCGCTGGTGGGACCGGCTTTGCCGCCTGCTGGGGCGGCCCGACCTGATCGATGATCCCGATTATGTCGAGCGCCTTGACGACCCCGCGATCGGCCCGCAGGTCGACGCGCTCTTCCTCCCCTGGGCGCTCTCGCGCACGAAGCGCGAGGCGATGATCGAGGCCCAGGCATACGGCCTAGGCGCGACGGCGATCTACACGATGGAGGATCTCCACAGCGACCCTCACCTGCGCGAACGCGGCTACTTCCGGACCGTCGAGCACCCGGAAGCCGGACGCCTCGAGTACTTCGGCCCGCCCTTCGCGCTGCACGGGACGCCCGTCGCGCTGCGTCCCGCGCCGCTGCTCGGCCAGCACACCGTCGAGGTGCTGACCGAACGGCTTGGCTACACGCGCGAGCAGGTCGTCCGGCTGCGCCAGCGGAACGTCGTCTGATGGCCTCGCAGGCCGCGGGCCAGCCGTCCGCGGGGCTGCCCCTGGAAGGCGTGCGCGTGCTCGCGCAGGCGATCGTCTGGGCGGGCCCGTTCGGCTCGATGATCCTCGCGGACCTCGGGGCGGAAGTGATCGAGATCGAGTCGATCCAGCACCTCAACCCGACGCGAGCCTTCTACCGGCACATCTCGCCGCGGCAGCGCGAGGGCACGACCGGGGCGGGCCTCGTGAACCGCGACACGAGCGAGGGCTTCTGGAACCGCTACACCTTCTTCAACTACGCGAAGCGCGCCCACAAGAGTGTCACGCTCGATCTGCACAGCGAGCGTGGGCACGAGCTGTTCCTGGAGCTCGTGCGCCACTCGGACGCCTTCGTCGAGAACAACGCGGAGGCCGTCGCCGGGCACCTCGGCATCGACTGGCCGACGCTGTCCGAAGTCAATCCGCAGCTGATCATGATCCGCTTCCCGGGCTTCGGCCTGAGCGGCCCCTACCGCGACTTCAAGGGCTTCGGGGCGGCGATGGAGGCGCTGGCCGGCCACACCGCGATCCGCGGCTACCGCGACTCCGACCCCTCGCAGACGCCGCCCACCTACCACGCCGATCCGAACGCCGGCGCACACATGGCGTTCGCGCTGCAGGCCGCGCTCTACCAGCGCGAGCGCAGCGGCGAGGGGCGGCTGATCGAGATGGCGCAGTCGGAAGTGGTGATGCACCACGTCGCGCACGCCTGGATGGACCACCAGCTGAACGGGCGGCTGCAGCCGCACTGGGGCAACCATCACCCCTCGATGGCCCCGTACGGCGTCTTCCCCGCCGCCGAGGAGTCCGGCGTGGAGCACGACCTGCCGCCCTACGTCGCCCTCGCCGTGCCGGACGACCGCGCCTGGGTCGCGCTCTGCGAGGCGATGGGCGAGCCGGCGCTGGCCGCGGACGAGCGCTACGCCGACGTGGTCGCGCGCTACCGGAACCAGGAAGAACTGGAGCCGCGAATCGCAGCATGGACGCGGCAGCGCACGGGCCGCGAGCTGATGCTGCTGCTCCAGGCCGCGGGCGTGCCCGCGACGATGGTGAACCGCCAGACGCTGATGCACGGCGACCCGCACCTGCAGGCGCGCGGCTTCTTCGAGCGCATCGAGCATCCCGAGGCGGGCACGCACCTCTACCCCGGCCCGCTCGCCCGCTTCTCCGAGCAGCCGCTGAGCCCGGTGCGCGGCCCCGCCCCCACCCTCGGCCAGCACAACCACGAGCTGCTCTGCGACCTGATCGGCCTCAGCGAGGCGGAGTACCGCAGCCTCGAGGCGGACGGGATCATCGGCACCGTCTACACGGAGGACGCGACGTAGCGGGCGTGCTCAGTCGTCCTGCAGGGCGGTCAGCACCTCGATGCCGAGCGCTCGCGCCACCTCGCAGGCTCCCCGATCGTGCGACATGTACGGCACGCCGGGCGCATCAGGCCCGGTCGAAGGCGCTCGCGTCCACACGAAGGTCTCGCACGATCGCGCGGATCGCCCCGGTTCGGAGATCGCTGCCGCCCCAATTCGGGATCGTGGTCCGCGCGCCGTTGGCGGGATTGCGCCAGATCTCGTGAGAGCCCCGTGACTGGCGGTCGAATTCGCAGCCGAGCGCCCTCAACTTGCGAGTGAGTTCGCGGTACCTCACACGGCGACGATGAACTCCCCGGCAGCCGCGATGGCGGCGGGAAGCTCATCGCCGTGGCGCTTGCAGGATGCGATGAAGTCTGCCGCCACACCCTCGAGGTTGAACAGGGCCTCCTCGGCGGTCGCCCCCCACGCCCGGCAGCCCGGGAGCACGGGAACTTCCGCGAGGTACATGTCCTCTGTCTCCTCGGATGGCGCTCTGAGGGTGTACGGCAACCTGTACTGCTTCGGCATCCCCACGCCCCCGGCGATGTCGCGTGACCTCGCTGGAGGATACCACGCAGGGCTCTGCGGCCTCCCCGGCTTCAGCAAGAGGAGTACGCGCGCCTCAAGGCGGACGGGACGCGGGGCGCGCCTGGCGCCTACTGGATCCTGGATGCCTCAAGCTCGTGCGCGAGTGCTCCCGAGTTCGCTGGGGGGAGGCTAGCGGCCACTGTCCTTCATGCTCTCGTCCATGTATTGAGACTCCAGGTCGTACAACAGGCAAACGATCTCGCGATCGTCGATGTCGTCCCAGGATTCCCGGGTTGGGTTGAACGTGGCGATGTCCAGAAGGGACTCCGGATAGGGCCGATCCACGTAGTCCTCGAAGAACGCAAAGCAGAGATCCAGGGCCGCTTGCTCGATACGACCCGTCCCAGGGAAGGAGGCATCGTTCCCGCCCGGGTAGTCAACGAGTGCAAAGACCTCCAGCTCGTGCGGCTCGTCACACGAAACCTTGTCGACATCCGAGAACTCACCGCCCCGCGGCTCGTCGAGGCAGTCTCCAACTTCCAGCGAGAATGCGGAACCCTGCCCACAGCTCACCGCGAGGACGCAGACAAGACCGACCAGCACGCTTACAGCGAATCTCACAACGTCACCCTCCTCGTTGGCCCGTGAGCCACTCAACACGACTGTAGATATGCCGCACGAGGCTGGCAAGCCCGAGTCCGGGTGGCGCGCGCCCGAAGCACGCCGCCGCCCGAACCGCTTCCGCGGCGCGCGGCACGCGGCGCTACACTGGATGCGTGACCGAATCTGCCGTCCTCGAACAGGCGAGGGCGCTGCCGGAGCGTCCCGGCGTCTATCTGATGAAGGACGCCCGCGGGCAAGTGCTCTACATCGGCAAGGCGCGCCGGCTGCGCTCGCGCGTGCGCTCCTACTTCGGGTCCGGCCGCAGCATGGAGCGCCGCATCCACGCGCTCGTCGATCAGATCGTCACCCTCGACCACGTCGTGACCGCCTCCGAGGCCGACGCGCTGCTGCTGGAGGCGACGCTCGTCAAACGCCACCAGCCCACCTACAACGTCCGGCTCAAGGACGACAAGCACTACCCCTACCTCAAGGTCGACGTGCAGCACGAGTGGCCGCGCGTCACCATCACCCGCCGCGTCGAGCAGGACGGCGCGCGCTACTTCGGGCCCTACGCCTCGGCGGGCTCGGTGCGCCGCACGCTCGATGTCGTCAAGAAGCTCTTCCCCTGGCGCTCCTGCACGAAGACGATCACCGGCACCGACCCCCGCCCCTGCCTCGACTACTACATCAAGCGCTGCATCGCCCCTTGCACCGCCTACTGCACGCCCGAGGAATACCGCGCAGTGATCGACCAGACGCTGCTCTTCCTCGAAGGCCGCAGCAACGACGTGCTGCGACACGTCGAGCGGGAGATGGGCGAGGCCTCCGCGGGGCTCGAGTTCGAGCGCGCCGCACACCTGCGCGACCAGGCCGAGGCGATCCGCCGCGTCACCGAGCGCCAGCGCATGGCGACCACCACCGCCCTCGACGCCGATGTCTTCGCCCTCGCGCGCAGCGACGACGAGGCCTGCGTGCAGGTCTTCTTCGTGCGCGGCACCGTCGTCGCCGACACCGACTCGTTCATGCTCGACGGCGCGCGCGAGGCGCCCGACGCCAGCGACGGCGAGGTGCTGGGCGCGTTCCTCGCGCAGTTCTTCGAGTCGGCGACCTACGTGCCGCGGAGCGTCCTGCTCTCGCACGCACCGGCCGACCGCGAGCAGCTGCGCGAGGCGCTGCGCTCGAAGCGCGGCGGCGCGGTCGAGATCGCCGTCCCCGAACGCGGCGAGCTGCGCGCCCTCGTCGCGACCGCCGAGGAGAACGCGCGCGAGGCGCTCGCGATGCACCGCGTGCGCTGGCTCGCCGACCGCGACAAGACCGAGTCGGCGCTCTCCATGCTGCAGGATGAGCTCGACCTGCCGGAGCGCCCGCGCCGCATCGAGTGCTACGACATCTCGACGATCCAGGGCAGCGACACGGTGGCCTCGATGGTGGTGTTCGAGGACGGCCGCCCGCGCAGCGATCAGTACCGCCGCTTCCGCATCCGCACCGTCGAGGGCCAGGACGACTTCGCCTCGATGCGCGAGGTGCTGACCCGCCGCTTCAAGCGCCTCGCCGAGCACCGCACCCCGGAGGTCGAGCAGGGTGGCGAGCAGGAGCCGGACGCCTCCGAGGCGCCGGACGCGCCGTGGGACACGCTGCCCGGCCTCGTGGTCATCGACGGCGGCCGGGGGCAGCTCGGCGCGGCGCTCGACGTGCTGCGCGACTTCGGGCTCGGCGACGTGCCGGCCTGCGGGCTGGCCAAGCGCGAGGAGGAGATCTACGTCGCCGACCTCGCCGAACCGGTGCGGCTGCCGCGCAGCTCGCAGGCGCTCTACCTGCTGCAGCGCGTCCGCGACGAGGCGCACCGCTTCGCCGTCACCTACCACCGCACCGTCCGCGGCAAGCGCGTGCGCCAGTCCGCCCTCGACGCCGTGCCGGGCATCGGGCCGAAGCGCAAGCGCGCGCTGCTGCGCAAGTTCGGCTCGGTGAAGGCGCTGCGTGCCGCCTCGATCGAGGAGATCGCCGCCACCGAGGGCCTCAGCAGCCGTCTGGCCGAGACGGTCAAGCGCTCCCTGTAGCGCGCCGCAGGATCGCCGCCCCATGTTCCGCCGCCACAAGCGCGACCGCCCCGATCGGAGCAACGGCGCCTCGGGCGAGGGCGCTGCCCCGGCGTTCGCGGAAGCGCGCGAGCGGATGGTCGCGCACGTCGCCCGCGAGGTGCGCGACAAGCGCGTGCTGGACGCGATGCGCGCGGTCCCGCGCCACGAGTTCGTGCCCTCCTCGGTGCGCCGCTACGCCTACGAGGACAGCGCGCTCGCGATCGGTCACGGCCAGACCATCTCGCAGCCGCTGATCGTCGGCATGATGACGCAGGCGGCCGCCCTCGCGGGGCCGGACGGCGGAGAGCGAGTGCTCGAGGTCGGCGCAGGCTCGGGCTACCAGGCGGCGATCCTGGCGCACCTCGCCGCCGACGTGATCGCCGTCGAGCGCATCGAGGAGTTACGGCTCGCCGCAGAGCGGAGGCTCGCGCAGCTGGGGCTGCACAACGTGCGCTGCCTGGCCGCCGGCGAGCGGCTGGGCGCGCCCGGCGAGGCGCCGTTCGACGCGATCCTCGTGACCGCCGCCGCGCCCTCGGTGCCGCCGGGGCTGGTCGCGCAGCTCGCCGAGGGTGGCCGGCTCGTCATCCCGGTCGGGGATCGCGAGGGGCAGGAGTTGCTGGTCGTGACGAAGCGCGGCGGACGGGTGCGGCAGCGCTCACTCGGCGGCTGCCGCTTCGTCCCGCTGATCGGCGACGAGGCCTTCCCGGAGCACGGCTCGGCGTAGGGAAGAGCACGTGTCTGCCACCATGGCGGCGCGCACGCCGATCCCCGGTTCCGTATACTGTCGCCGCCCGACCACCGCCCTGCCCGGTTCCGTTACGGACCCGAACACGAGGGCGAAAGGACGCGTGAACACCTGTGCAAGACCGAGTCCAGTCGTTCCTGCACTACATGTCCGCCGAGCGCGGGGCATCACGCAACACCATCGACGCCTACCGCAACGACCTGCGTGGCTTCGTCGGCTTCGCCGGCGAACAGGACGGCAGCGACGCCGAACTCACCCCCAGCTGCATCGACCGCGAGTTGGTTACTGGCTACATCGGCTGGCTGGGCGAGCGTTCGTACGCGGCCTCGACCATCGCGCGCAAGGTTGCGGCGCTGAAGTCGTTCTGCGGCTTCCTGCTGGACCACGGCGACCTCGCCGCCAACCCGACCGCCACGATCGACTCCCCCCGCGCGCCCAAGCCGGTGCCGAAGCCGCTGACCACCCAGGAGGTCGACTCGCTGCTGCGCCAGCCCGCGATGCAGGAGACGCCCGAGGCGATCCGCGACGCCGCGATGCTGGAGCTGATGTACGCCACGGGCATGCGCGTGACCGAGCTGGTCTCCGTCAACGTCGAGAGCATGCACCTGGAACCCCGCCCCGGATACGTGCGCTGCATCGGCAAGGGCGAGAAGGAGCGCACGATCCCCGTCCACGAACGGGCCCTCGATGCAGTCGAACGCTACCTCGACGAGGCCCGGCCGTTGCTGCTCAAGAACCGCCCGCAGCTCGCGCTGTTCGTCAACCGCCGCGGCGAGCGGCTGACGCGGCAGGGCTTCTGGCTGATCCTCAGGGGCTACGCGCGCAAGGCCAGCATCGCGACGCACGTCACGCCGCACACGCTGCGCCACTCCTTCGCCACGCACATGCTGCGCGGCGGCGCCTCCGTGCGCGACGTGCAGGAACTGCTCGGCCACGCCAACGTCTCCACCACGCAGATCTACACCCAGCTCGCGGACAGCCACCTGCGCGAGGTCTACGAGCAGGTCCACCCCCGCGCCCGCTGAGCGGCGCGCGTGAGGGAGATGGCGTGAGCGCCAGCGAACAGCACGACCGAGCGGCACGAACCATTGAGCACGTCGCCGCGCGCGAGGTGCTCGACTCGCGCGGCAACCCCACCGTCGAGGCCGAAGTCACGCTCGCCGGCGGCGCGTTCGGGCGGGCGATCGTGCCCAGCGGCGCCAGCACCGGCGCGCACGAGTCCGTCGAACTGCGCGACGGCGACCCCGGCCGCTACCGCGGGCGCGGAGTGCAGCAGGCCGTCGCCAACGTCGGCGGCCCGCTCGCCGAGGCGGTGCGCGGCCTCGACGCGGGCGACCAGCGAGCCGTGGACGAGGCGCTGATCGCCGCCGACGGCAGCGCCAACAAGGGAGCGCTCGGCGCGAACGCGATCCTCGGCGTCTCGCTCGCCACGGCCCACGCCGCCACGACGGCGCGCGGCCTCCCGCTGTTCCGCCACCTCGGCAGCCTCTACGGCGACGCCGAGGCGACCACGCTGCCGGTGCCGATGGCGAACCTGCTCAACGGCGGCGCACACGCCGCCGGCTCCACCGATTTCCAGGAGTTCATG
Organism: Dehalococcoidia bacterium; assembly: GCA_965261685.1. Lineage (GTDB taxonomy): Bacteria > Chloroflexota > Dehalococcoidia > UBA2979 > UBA2979 > VXMT01. The sequence goes on along the minus strand of CBDHDI010000027.1, from coordinate 395,445 downwards.
GTCGTACCGCTCGGCGCGGACAGCTTCCGCGAGAGCCTGCGCTGGACCGCGGAGATCTACCACGCCCTGCGCGACCTGCTCGCCGCCCGCGGCTACGGCACCACCGTCGGCGACGAGGGCGGCTTCGCGCCCCGGCTCGGCGCGAACCGCGAGGCGCTCGACCTGCTGATGGACGCCATCGCCGCCGCCGGGCGCGTCCCCGGCGACGAGGTCGCGATCGCCCTCGATCCCGCCGTCACGGAGCTGTACGAGGACGCAGGCGAGGGCGGCCGCTACGTCCTCGCGCGCGAGGGCCGCACGCTGGACAGCGGCGAGCTCGCCGAGCTGTGGGCGGATTGGATCCGCGACTACCCGATCGTCTCGATCGAGGACGGCATGGCCGAGGACGACTGGGCCGGCTGGTCGACGCTGAACGCGCGCACGGGCGAGCGCGTCCAGCTCGTCGGCGACGACCTGTTCGTCACCAACATCGAGCGGCTGCAGCGCGGCATCGACGAGCGCGCGGCGAACGCGATCCTCGTCAAGCTCAACCAGATCGGCACGCTCAGCGAGACGCTCGACGCGATCCGGCTCGCCCACGAGGCCGGCTTCGCCGCCGTGATCTCGCACCGCTCGGGGGAGACCGAGGACACGACGATCGCGCACCTCGCCGTCGCCACGGGCGCGGGCCAGATCAAGACCGGCGCGCCCGCCCGCTCCGACCGCACGGCGAAGTACAACGAGCTGCTGCGCATCGAGGACGCCCTCGGCGCGGACGCCCGCTACGCCGGCCGCGACGCCTTCCCGCGCAGCTGACGGCGCCCCGGCACGGCCTCGTTCACACCTCGGCGAGCCGCCGGGCGTCCTCGATATAGTCGGCGGTCTCGCGGATCAGGCGTTCGATACCCTCGACGGGCTCACACAGGCCGATGTAGAAGCACTCGCCGTGGAGGGCGCCCTGCCGCTCGTAGTAGCGAGCGCGCAGGGAACCGGCGTCCGGCTCGACCCGCTCAAGTGCGCGCAGTCCGCTGCCTGTGTCCGTGGAGCGCCGGGGCTCCTCGCCGGTACGGGCGAGGATCAGCGCGTCGGTGGCGCGTTTGGCTGCGCATCACGCCTTTTCCGCCGCGTCGCGGATGTCACCGGCCGCCATCCGCCGCAGGGCGGACTCTTGCATCCGGCGGGCGTCGGCGAAGACGCGGGTGGCATCGGCCGCTGCGGTCGTCATCGGCAGCTCCGTTCGGCGTGAGAGCGGTCGCACGGCGGATCGTAGCATCGGCGGCGACCGGGAGGGCGCGAGCCTGCCCCGTTCCCCGCCGATCCGCCACAATGCCGGCATGACCAGCAACGGCGGCCTGCCCGCCCTCGACCCGCCGCAGCGTGTGTCCGGGATGCGCGTGCCCGAGGGCTGGACGCTGCCCGGCAAGCCCGACGGGCTCTCGACCGCGGCCGCCGACGCCTGGCGGCAAAGCGGCTTCCTGCTCGGCGAGGAGCTGCAGCGCCTCGAGGCCGGGCTCGACGTGCAGGTGCGGATCGCCGCCAGCGGCTACACGCCCTCGGCGCGCACGATGCGGATGGCCGCGCTCGCCAGCCTCTGGAGCCGCGCGCTGCTCAGCGCCTCGGACGCCGTCGCCCTCGTGCGCCGCGGCGCCTACCAGAGCGCCGCCCCGCTGATCCGCCAGGCGATCGAGCACGTCGCCGCGCAGGCGGCGCTGCACGAGGAGCCCGACGCCTTCGCTCACTGGGCCGTCGCGGCCTACGAGCGCGACGAGGCGGCGCGCGCCGAGCACGTTGGCCTCGGCCACTTCTTCGGCGGCGAGGCGATCGCCCGCGACGCCGCGCTGCGCCCGATCTATCGCGCCGCGGGCGACCTCGGGCGTCCCAACTTCGGGCCGACGGCGCTGTTCACGGCCGGGGACGCCGGCCAGCGCCGCTATCCGCTCGTCTTCGCCGACGAGGCGTTCCACCTCGGCTGGGCGCAGCTGCTGCTCGGCTGGCTGCTGCAGATCGACGCCAGCCAGCTGCACCTCGCGCTGCACGCGCGCGAGCACTTCCCCGCAGCGCAGGAGTTGCGCGACGAGGCGGTCGCGCACGTCCGCGCCAACGAGCAGCTGCTCGCCGGCGGCGATCGCTGCCGCCTCGAGGAGTACACGGACGCCGAGGAGCGGCGCCGGCACCTGATCGTCAACTTCCGCCGCCGCCCCGGTGACGCCCCGAAGCGCATCCTGCTCTGACTGGCCGCCCTCCCCCTCGCGGACAGAGGCCAAGGCGGTAGAATCGGGGCAGGCCGTCGCTTCCCTCTCCCCGGGCCGCGAGAGGATGACCGCATGACCACCTCGAAGCTCCGTGTCGGCATCAACGGCTTCGGCCGCACCGGACGCCAGTTCCTGCGCGCCTGGTGGGAACGCCATCGCGACAACTTCGATGTGGTCGCCATCAACGGCCGCAGCCCGGTCGCGATGCACACACACCTGCTGCGCTACGACTCCGACTACGGCCGCTTCCCCGCCGAGGTCACGAACGGCGAGGGCCGCTTCCTCGTCGAGGGCCACGAGGTGCGTGTCTTCGAGGAGGACGACCCGTCGCGGATCGACTGGGGCAGCGTGGGCGCCGACGTCGTCGTCGAATCGACCGGCGCGTTCCGCGACCGCGAGACCGCGGGCCAGCACCTGCGCGACTCGGTGCGCAAGGTGATCATCTCGGCGCCGGGCAAGAACGAGGACTGGATGGTCATCCTCGGCGTCAACCAGGACGAGTACGACCCCGCCCGCCACCACGTGATCAGCGCCGGCTCCTGCACCACCAACTGCGTCGTGCCCGTGGTCAAGGTGCTGCACGACGCGTTCGGCATCGAGCGCGGGATGATGACCACGATCCACGCCTACACGCGCGACCAGAACCTCGTCGACTCGAAGCACAGCGACCTGCGGCGCGCGCGGGCGGCCGGCCTCAACATCGTGCCGACCTCGACGGGCGCGGCCGGCGCGGTGGCGCAGATCGTCCCGGAGCTGAAGGGCAAGCTGACCGGCATCGCCTACCGCGTGCCGACGCCGACCGTCTCGGTGGTGGACCTGGCAACGGATCTGAAGCGCCCCGCCTCGGTCGAGGAGATCAACGAGGCCTTCCAGGCGGCGGCGGACGGCCCGATGAAGGGCATCCTCTACGCCGAGCGCGAGGAGCTGGTCTCGACGGACTTCAAGAGCCACCCCGGATCCTCGATCTTCGACGTGCCGTCGACGATGGTGGTGGACGGTGGCCGGATGGCGAAGACGATGGCCTGGTACGACAACGAGTACGGCTACTCGTGCCGCCTCGCGGACCTCTGCGCGCTGATCGCGGAGCGCGGTCTGGAGTAGCGGGCTACGCCACCTCGCGCCGCGCGAGGGCGAGCCGGTACTGCGCCTCGAGCCCGACCCAGATTGTTGCGGCTATTCCCAGTGCGCGCTCCAACTGGATCGCGGTTTGCGGTGTAATTGCCTTCTTACCGTTGATGATCAGGTTGACCACCTGCGGCGGGCGGCCCATGAGGGTCGCCAATTCGCGCTGTGTCATCCCGCGCACCTCGATCTCCTCGGCGAGCAGCTCGCCGGGCGGGATCGCGATGTCGGGGACGATCTTTTGCCGTGCCACGCTACCCAACCGAGACGCCGCTACGCGACTGCCGCTGAGCAAGGGCGAGGCGGTAATCGGCGTCGAGGCCGACCCAGATGTGAGCGGCCGTGCCGAGCGCGGCTTCGAGTTGAAGGGCCGTCTCCGCGGAGATGCCTCGGCGGCCGCGGACGATCTCGCTGATCAGTTGCGGCGGCCGGCCCATGGCGAGCGCGAGTTCGCGCTGCGACATCCCGCGCGCCTCGATCTCCTCGGCGAGGAGCGTGCCTGGATGGATCACCGCGTCCGAGACTGCCACGCGCTTCGCCATGCTTGTCATGCTAGCCATGATAGTCCACCACCTCGACGACGATCACAGTGTCTGGATCGTCTCCCTGTTCGATGATCAACCGCATCCGGCCGGTGAGCCGCAGCGCATACTGCCCTCGCCGATCGCCTCTGAGTGGATGGAGCCCGAGAGCCCGGAATCCGTAGAGGTACTCGAGTCCACGCGCCCGCTGGATCGCTCTGACTCGCTCGACGTAGCGGTCACCGACCTCGGGTCCCCACTCGCGTATGGCGAGGTCGAGGCGCTCGAAGCAGCGCTCGAGGCGGCGCGTGCGGAAGTGGACCTCCACGGGCGCTCGCTCCCGGATGCCGCTCTTGCAGGCGCAGTATAGTTCAGTCGTGTCATATGAGCGCCAACGGCCCGATGAAGGGCGCCATCATGGTCCTCTACCAAGACTCTGCCACCGCCGAGGTTGGACACGATCTGTTTCGCTCGCGCCTCGGCCTTTGATTGCGTCCTGTGATACGAGCTGGCGCGATGCGCGATCGGCTTTATCACGTCCCACCCACCCCTATCACCGTTCCGGACCACGCGCCGTATGTTCTCCTTTGGCATATCAATCTCCCAAGTCAGAAGGGAAGATCATCAGTGTCCAATGACTGATCTTCGCCGCCGAATCCCAAGCCAAGCCGACCACGCGGCACGGCCGGGGCCGGCGGCACCGCTGCGGGAGATGGCGCGAAGCGGCTAGGCGACGCGACGGGGACGGGCTGTTCGAGAGGGGGAGGTGCCGCTACAGGCGGACGCATCCGCATGTCAACCTCGCGGGCGATTCGGCGGTGTACTTCGATGCGTACCAACTCCTCCACCGCCCGGGATGACTGTTCCATACGGGACATCAAAGCTTCAATCTTGTTGACGTGCTCGGGTGTGAGTGACAAGCCCGCCTCGGAGGCTGGTTCATCAGGTTGGTGTGCTTCGGCTGCGGCGACCCAGGTCTTCACCTCTTCGGCCAAAAGTGCCGCAGTAGGTGCCATGTCAATCTGACCCGCGACCTTCTTGAGCAGTTCTCCCATGCCGCCGTCGCCCTCGGCCAAGCCATCAAAGCCTTGGAACGCGCTTAGCGGGCTGGGGATTTCCTCCTGAGCGAGTCCCACCCGGAGGACGGTCACGCCGTGCGGGCTTCTGGCTCGGCCTATTCCCGCCTCCCAGTAGAGCCACGGATGAGTGATCGATGTCGGCGTGGCCAATACCCAAACTGCCTCAGCGCGGTCCAAGTGCTCGTGGATCGCCGGATCCCACTCCTCCCCCGGCTGGATTCCGCCACCTGGCGTCGGATCCGACGAAGCGTACGGCTCAACGACGCCCGCGAAGACGGCACGCACGAGGCGCTGCAGCGCCTGCGCAAGTTTCCGGTCGGCGTGCGCGTGACTGATGAATATAAGGCGCTTTGGCACCCTGCCTCGCGACGGATTTGTACTATCGCTTGATTCGTTAACCATATCCAGTCCCCTTGACGTTCACCATAACACCTCGCATCTGGCTGCGCTGCTAAACTCCCCACGATGCTGGAAACCCTGAGCTCCCGACTCCAGGCCACCTTCGGCCGCCTCGGCAGCCGCGGGCGGATTACCGAGGACGACCTCGATACGGCGCTGCGCGAGGTGCGCATCGCGCTGCTCGAGGCGGACGTGAACTTCCAGGTCGTGCGCGAGTTCGTCGCGCGGGTGCGGGAGCGCACCTCCGGCAGCGCGCTGCTGCAGTCGATCACGCCCGGACAGCAGGTGATCGGCGCCGTCAACGACGAGCTGGTCGAGATCCTCGGCGGCAACAACGAGCCGCTGCTGCGCGCGCAGCGAGGGCCGACGAAGATCCTCGTCTGCGGTGTGCAGGGCTCGGGCAAGACCACCCTCGCGGCGCGGCTCGCGCTGCACCTGCAGAAGGACGGCCTGCGCCCCCTGCTCGTCGCCACCGACTTCCAGCGCGCCGCCGCCTCCGAGCAGCTGCGCGTCCTCGGCGATCAGATCGGCGTGCCCGTCTACGCCGAGGAGACCGCTGCGCCCGCGCCGCAGGTCGGCAAGCGCGCGCTCGCCGAGGCGCAGCGCACCGGCGCGACCGCGGTCATCGTCGACACCCGCGGCGCCGTCGCCCTCGACGACGAGTTCGCCGACGAGCTGGCGGACCTCGCCGACGAGATCGACCCGACCGAGGTGCTGATCGTCGTCGATGCGATGACGGGGCAGGAGGCGGTGACGCTCGCCCGCGACTTCGACGACGCCGTCGAGGGCACCGGCATCGTCGTCACCAAGGTCGACTCCGACACGCGCGGCGGGGCCGTGCTGTCCGTGCGCCAGGTGACCGGGCTGCCGATCAAGTTCATCACCACCGGCGAGCGCCTCGAGGCGTTGGAAGCCTTCCACCCGGACCGCTTCGCCTCGCGCATCCTCGGCATGGGCGACGTGGTGTCGCTGGTCGAGAAGGCGAAGGAGACGATCGGCGAGCGCGACATGAAGGACGTCGCGCGGCGCATGCAGCGCGGCCAGTTCGACCTCGAGGACTTCCTCACGCAGATGCAGCAGATGCAGCAGATGGGCCCGATCTCGGGCCTGCTCGACATGCTGCCGGGCGCGGGCCGGATGAAGGATCAGTTCGCCATCCCGGATGTCGGCGAGGACTTCTGGAAGCACAACGAGGCGATCATCCTTTCGATGACCCCGGGCGAGCGCCGCCGCCCCGAGATCATCGACGGCTCGCGCCGACGCCGCATCGCCGCCGGGTCCGGCAAGCAGCCGGCGGACGTGAACCGCCTGCTCAACCAGTACCGCGAGGCGAAGAAGCTGATGGTGGCGATGACCTCGGGCAAGGGTGCGGGCGGCCTCGGCCGGCTGCTCGGGCTGTAGGGCGGCGAGTGGCAATCCGGTCCGACTCTCAGATGTGACGGTGGGGTCCATGGAGCGGTACCAAGTCGCGCTGTCTTTTGCTGGCGCACAACGTCCCTATGCGGAAGGAGTAGCACGCGCACTTCAGGCTCGCGGCATACCCGTCTTCTACGACGGGTTCGAGCGAGTCCAACTGTGGGGGGCCCACGGTTCTGAGGTCTTCGAGGAGGTCTTCGCTCGGGGATCCGGGTACGTCGTTATGTTCATTTCGAAGGACTATGTCGAGCGCGCGTGGCCCATCCACGAGAGAAGGGCAGCGCTGAGCCGAGCCGTGCAAGAGTCAAGGGAGTACATCCTGCCAGTGCGCTTTGACGACACACGCGTTCCAGGTCTTCCGAGTGATGTCCTCTACGAACGCGCCGAGGAGCACACACCAGCGGGCCTTGCAGCGATGATTGCCGAGAAGGTCGGCGTCCCTCGACTCTCCGGCAAGGCTCACGAAGTACCGCCACCGCGAATGAGTTCTTTGACCGGCGAAGCAGTGTTCGACTACAGCAGCTACAACGGCAGATATGTCATAGGGAACGGGACTCTGGAGTTCGAGACCAAGTGGAGCAAGGGCAGCAACACCGCCATACACTTGTACAACGATCCCGCATCGATCCACGGTGTCGCACTCGCGCCTAGATGCACATCCATCTCGTCGGTGAGCAATGCCGAGACGCTCGACTACACGTCGCCTGCCAGAACTGTCGGGTTAGGGGGGGTCGCTGTCCTCCGCAACACCGCAGGCTTCTATGCCGCCTTGCACGTGACCGGGATCAAGGACGACAGCCGAGGCCACCCTGAGGATGAACTCCGATTTCGGTACGCCATCCAGGCCGACGGCTCGGATAGCTTCGCGGAGTTCGAAGGACTCTGACGCAGCGCTAGGCTGTGACGCGCTGCCGGGGCCGAGGGCGCGCGGGCCCCTCCTCAGTCGGCGAACGCGTCGGAGATGGAATCGACGAAAGCCTGGTCGTCCTCGGCGTGCGGGCTGCGTGCCGCCAGCAGCGACTGGCGATGCGCCTCGGCAGCGAACTCCGGTGAGCTGGTGTCGGGCAGCCAGATCTGGAGGCGGTCGCAGTAGACGTCGCCGGGGTCGCCCGGGGGTCGCTCTCGGGGCGGGGTTGGCACAGGCCGGACTCCACTCGTCGCTCGGCAGCGAGACCCAGCGTGGCATCGCGTACGTCACGTGTCGACCGCGGGCGACGGGGCAGCCGGACCCTCACCCCAACCCTCTCCCAGAGGGCGAGGGGGTAATCGCCCACCAACCGCGAGGCTGACGTTAGCGCGCCCGCGCGGTAGGCTGCTCACAGCGCCCGCGATGGCGGGCGAGAGCGAGAGGCAAACGCGTGCTCCGTATCCGGCTCCGCCGCACCGGCCGCTCCAAGGCCCCGCACTACCGCGTGGTCGTCGCCGACCAGCGCGCGCCGCGCGACGGCGACTTCGTCGAGATCATCGGGCACTACAACCCGCGCTCGGAGCCGAAGGAGCTGGTCTTCAAGGAAGATCGCGTCCGCCACTGGCTCTCCGTGGGCGCCCGCCCCAGCGAGACCGTGCACCGCCTGCTCCACCGCGAGGGCCTGATCGACGAGCCACCGCCGCAGCGCCTGACCAAGCCCAGCCGCGCCGAGCGCGAGGCTGCCGCCGCAGCCGCCGCCGAGGACGCATAGCGAAACGACACCGATGAAAGAACTGATCGAGTACCTCGCGCGCGCACTCGCCTCCCGGCCCGACGAGATTGTCGTCGAGGAGGAGCAGCGCGGCGACCAGATCGTCTTCCACCTCGAATGCGCCGAGGAGGACAAGGGGCGCATCATCGGCCGCGAGGGCCGCGTGGTGAACGCGATGCGCTCGCTGCTGCACGTCGCCAGCATCCGCACCGGCGTGCGCGCCTCGCTCAACATCGAGTAGCACGACCGTGCCTTCGCCGTCCCGGCCGTCCCGGACGCGCCCGCGGCGCGGCCCCGCCGGCTCCCGTTCCAGCGCCCGCACTGCCCAACCTGCCCGCCGCCGCGATAGCGCGCCCGACGCTGCCGACACCGTGGGCGCCGAGGGCCGCATCGCCGTCGGGCTCATCAACAGCACCTGGGGGCTGCGCGGGCACGTCAAGGTCACGGCGCTCAGCTCGAACCCGCAGCGCTTCGAGCCGGGCGCCGTGCTGTTCGTGCGCGGCGAGCCGCGGCGCATCCTCGAGGTCGTCTACCCGCGCGGCTATCCCTGCATCGTCTTCGAGGGCTACCAGGACGCGAACGCCGCCGACGTGCTGCGCGGCTCGCTGATCGAGATCGCCGAGGAGGAGCTGCCCGCGCTGCCGGAGGGCGAGTTCTACGTCCACGACCTCGTCGGCCTCACCATCGTCGACGCGGACGGGGACGCCCTCGGCGAGCTCGTCGAGGTGCTGCGCACCGGCGCGAACGACGTCTACCTCGTGCGCCGCGAGGGCGCGCGCGACCTGCTGATTCCCGCCATCCCCGAGGTGATCCTCGAGGTCGACCCGGCCGCGGGCCGGATGCGGATCGAGCTGCTGCCGGGGCTGATCGAGGGCTGATCGGCGGCGTTCGCCTCCACTCGCGGCGCGACGCGCGCCGTTTGCCGCTCGCGAGTGGGCGTCTCATACTCGGATTTCGTGGGGGCGTAGCTCAGTTGGGAGAGCGCGGCGTTCGCAATGCCGAGGTCAGGGGTTCGAGTCCCCTCGCCTCCACCACCCAACCCGACCGCTCGCGAACGTCCGGACAGCTCATGGACGGCGTCCTCGCAACAACCGCACGCGAACTCGACGAGATCGTCGAGCGTATTCGCGACGCCGGCAGCTTCGCCTTCGACCTCGAGTTCGTGCCCGAGGGCCGCTACATCCCCGAACTGGCGCTCGTGCAGGTCGCCTGGGGCGACCCCGACGACCCCGAACTCGCCGCCATCGACCCGCTCGAGGTCGATGTGACGCCCTTCGCCGGGCTCGTCGCCGACGAGGGCCTCGAGACGATCGTGCACGCCGCGCAGGCGGACCTCGCGATCCTCGCAGGCAGCTACGCGACGGCGGGCCGCGCCGTCCGCGACACGCAGATCGCGGCCGCCTTCGCGGGCTACGGCGACCAGATCGGCTACGCCCCACTCGTGCAGAGCGTGCTCGGCGTGCGGCTGCACAAGGGCTCGCAGTACACGGAGTGGCTGCGCCGGCCGCTTTCGCAGAAGCAACTCGCGTACGCCCTCGACGACGTGCGCTACCTCGCGCGCGTCTGGGGCGAGCTGCACGCCCGCCTCACCGGTAGCGACCGGCTCGCGTGGGCGCTCGAGGAGTGCGAGCAGCTCGCCGCCACGGCCTGGCGGCGGCCCGCGCCCGACGAGAGCTACCGCCGCGTGAAGGGCTGGGCGCGCCTCGACGGCCCGGAGCGCGGCGCGCTGCGCGAGCTCGCCGCCTGGCGCGAGCGCGAGGCCGCCCGCGGCAACCGCCCGCCCTCGCGCGTGCTCAACGACCGATCGATGCTCGAACTGGCGCGTGCCGGGCCGTCGAGCGAGGACGGCCTGCGCGCCGTCCGCGGCGTCGACGAGGGCATGGTGCGACGCCACGGCAGGCGCTTGATAGAAGCAATCGAGCACGGCGCGGCGCGCCCGATCGAACGTGAGCCCTCGCGCGCGCCGCTGCCGCCCTCGGGCGAGGTCTGGGCTGCGGCGCTGCACGGGCTCGTCCGCGCGCTCGCGCTGGAGGCCGGGATCGCCTCGCGCTTCCTCGGGCCGCGCAGCGAGATCGAGGCGGTCGTGCGCTGGTGGATCGAGGGCGACCGCGACGCCCGTCCGCCGCTGCCGCTGCTCGAGGGCTGGCGCGGCGTGCTGGCCGGCGACGCGATCCTCGCCTGGCTCGGCGGCGAGGCGGCGCTGGTCGCCGACCCCGACTCCGAGGCGGGCGTGCGGCTGGAGCCGCGCGCGCCGCGGTAGCGCGCGGCTGCCGCGCTACACTCTGCCCATGCACACGCAGATCAAGAAGATCGTGATCGTCGGCGGCGGGACCGCCGGCTGGCTCTCCGCCATCCACCTCTCGCGCTTCTGGAAGCGCGGCCGGGGAGCGGGCGACCTCGAGATCACGGTCGTCGAGGCGCCCGACATCCCGATCGTCGGCGTCGGCGAGGCGACCACCGGCCTGTTCACGACCTTCATCCGCAACCTCTCGAACGAGCGCGAGTTCCTGCGCGAGACGAAGGCCTCGTTCAAGCTCGGCATCCTGCACCGCAACTGGACGGGCGACGGCTCGTACTACCTCGGTCCGCTCAACGACGACCGCCAGCTCGGGATCCCCGCGGTGCCCCCGGAGACGTACCCCTACTTCTTCGCCGCCTCCGTCGCCGAGGGCGAACCGGCCTGGACAAACGTGCTCAACTCGCGCCTCATGCTCGACCAGCTCGCGCCCTACAGCCGCCCGCCCGGACAGCCCGAAGAGAGCGCCTGGGACTACGCCTACCACTTCGACACGCACATCGTCGGCGCCTACCTGCGCTCGAAGTGCGAGGGCGTCACGCACATCGAGGGCACGGTCGAGGCCGTCAACATCGAGCCGGACAACGGGCACGTGCGCAGCGTCACGCTCGCCGACGGCCGCGAGATCGAGGGCGACTTCTTCGTCGACTGCTCGGGCTTCCGCAAGCTGATCATCGGCGGGGCATACGAGGAGGAGTGGATCTCGTACGCCGAGCACCTGCCGGTCAACCGCGCGCTGCCCTTCTCCGTGGCGCACGAGGAGGGCGCCTCGATCCCCTCGTACACGCACGCCCGGGCGCTCTCCGCCGGCTGGCTGTGGCAGATCCCGACGCAGGAGCGGCTGGGCTGCGGCTACGCCTACTGCGACGACTTCATCAGCCCGGAAGAGGCGCAGGCCGAGGTCGAGGCCGTGCTCGGCCACCCTATCGAGCCCTGGGGCGACATCCGCATCGCGAGCGGACGCTTCCGCCGGCTCTGGATCAAGAACTGCGTCGCGATCGGCCTCTCCGGCGCCTTCAGCGAGCCGCTCGAGTCCACCTCGATCCACGGCCAGCTCGTGCAGTTGCTGGTGCTGATGCAGGAGTACCTCACGGAGCACTTCGACTTCGACGCCACGCCGATCCTCGATCGCTACAACCGGCGCATGGGGCGCATGTACGACGACTTCCGCGACTTCCTGGTAATGCACTACCAGGGCGGACGCGACGACACCGAGTTCTGGCGATCGATCTCGATGAACGACTCGGCCCGCGAGCGCCTCGACCTGTGGCGGGTGAAAACCCCGCTCACGACCGACCTCGACCCGTACTTCGGGGCGATCGACATGAAGCTGTGGTTCTTCACACTGGACGGCCTCGGCCTGCTCGACTCCGCGGTCGCGAGGCGCGAGATGGACTACTACGGCCTCTGGGACGAGGCGAACCGCGCCCGCCGCGAGCAGCGCGCGAAGTGCGACCGCTTCGTGCGCCACGCGATCCCGCACGCCCGCTACCTGGAGCAGGCCTCCTCAGCCCCCGAGGTCGCCTCCCAGCCCCCGCCGCCGCCGCGCCCGCCGAGGCTCAGCCGCGCGGAACGCCGCCGCCGCTCGCGCGGCCGCTGACGTAGCTGCGCGTCGACCACATTGACTTCGGGCATCGTCCACTAGATACTTGCGTCAATCCTCCCCGCCGCTCCTTCGGGAGCTGGCGGGGTTTTGCTTTGTCTGAAGGTTTCACTATGAGCCGCGTCATCGTCTTCGTGGACGCCCAGAACTTCTACCGGGGCGCGCGCCGAGCATTCTTCGACGATGCGATCGACCCATACAGGTTCGGACAGTTTCACCCGTGGACTCTGGGTGAACTGCTGTCCTCTCGCGACGCCGGTCGGACGCTGGCAGAAGTCAGGCTGTACACGGGACGCCCTGACGCGTACCTGCAACCAACGGCACACCGGGCGAACGTCCTCCAATGTCAGGCTTGGGAGCGGGAGGCTGCCACGTGTTCACGCGCCAACTGAGATACCCGTACGGGTGGCCTGACAACGCCGACGGTCAGCGGCCACAGGAGAAGGGGATCGACGTGAGGATGGCGCTCGACATTGCGCTTCTCGCGTACAAGGGCCAGTACGACGTGGGAGTTGTGTGCTCCGCCGACACCGATCTGATTCCCGCCATCGACGAGGTGCTTGATGGAGACCGCGAGACCCAAGTAGAGGTCGCGGGATGGCGCGCTGGCCGCTTCGGGCAAAGACTCAGCATCAAGAGTCAGAATCTCTGGTGCCACTGGCTCTCGCGTGAGGACTACGAGCGTGTGCACGATGACACCGACTACGCGGCCTCCAGATAGGTACGCCGCCTCCACATAGGACGACTCCCCCTCGAGCTTGGCCAAGCGCGGGAAAGTGCGTTCGAGGCCGACGGCGCATAAATTGGAAGGAGCGCCCTCGTAGCTCAGGGGACAGAGCATGGGATTCCTAATCCCTGTGCGGAGGTTCGAGTCCTCCCGAGGGCGCCAACCGCTGGCCGGAAGGCGCACCCGCCCCGCGCCGCTGGACCGAGCGCCGCGCGCTCGGCAGACTGTGCGCAGACGCCGCGACAAGTCCGGGAGAACGGCATGGCGATCATCGCCCAGGAACTGGAACAGCAGATCCTCGAGGCCCTCGCAGAGGGCGAGGACCAGAGCAAGGCCGACCTCGCGAAGCGCATCCCCGATGTCGAGGCCGCGCACCTCGCCACGGCGCTGCGCACGCTCAAGCGCGGGCGCAGCATCGTCGTCAGCAGCGACGGCAGCAAGCGCGTCTACCGCCTCGCCGGCTAGCACAGAAGCGATGCCGATCCCATGAGCCAACCGGTCGACGACGTGGCGCTGAACCATGCGCGGGCCGAGCGGCGCGCGCGCATCATCCGCCTCGTCCGCCCCTTCCAGGAATTCGGCCGGACTGAGGCTGCCAGCGGCATCGCCATCACCAGCGCGGTGCTGTTCGCACTGATCGCCGCCAACACGCCACTCTCCGGCCTCTACGAAGACTTCATCCATCACCACATCGCCATCAACGCCGGGTTCTTCCACCTTGAAGCCGGGCTGAAGGAGTGGGTCAACGACGGCCTGATGGTGATCTTCTTCTTCGTCGTCGGGATGGAGATCAAGCGCGAGGTCGTCGTGGGCGAGCTGTCCGGAGGGCGCAAGGTCTGGGCGCCGATCGCCGCTGCGGCGGGCGGGATGATCGTCCCCGTCATCATCTTCCTCGCCCTCGTCGATGGCGAAACCGCCCGCCAGGGCTGGGCGATCCCGATGGCGACCGACATCGCCATCGCCGTCGGCGTCGTGACGCTCGTCGGGTCGCGGGTTCCCACCGGGCTGAAGGTGCTGCTGCTCGCCCTCGCGATCGTCGACGACATCGGGGCGATCGCCGTCATCGCCGTGTTTTACACGGACAACATCGACCTCGCGGCACTCGCGCTCACGGTCGCGATGCTCGCCCTTGTGATGCTGATGAACTTCAACGGCATCAAGCTGGTGCCGCTCTATCTCGCGGTCGGACTCATCGGCTGGATGGCGGCGCACCAATCCGGCGTCCATCCAACCATCCTCGGCGTCGCGTTGGGGCTGATGACGCCCCTGCAGCCCTGGTACCGCCGCGGCGCGCTCCCGGATCTTGCCGAGGCCTTGCTCAGCCGCATCCGCGCCAGCGAGTCCGCGCCCAGCGAGGAGCCCGCGCACCACGACCGGGTCGGCGCCCTGCTCACGCTGAGCGACCTCAGCGAGCAGGCGATCTCTCCGCTGGACCGCATCGAGCACCGCCTGCTGCCGTGGTCGGCGTTCCTCGTCGTCCCGCTCTTCGCCTTCGTGAACGCCGGCGTCGATCTGCGCGGCGGGGCGTTCCAGGAAGCTGCCTCATCGTCCCTCGCGCTCGGCGTCGGGCTCGGGCTGCTCATCGGCAAGCCCATCGGGGTCACGATCGCGACCTGGCTCGCCGTGCGCCTCGGGGCCGAGTTGCCGTCCGGCGTCACCTGGCCCGGCGTCTTCGCGACGGGATTGGTCGCCGGCATCGGCTTCACGGTGGCGCTGTTCGTGACCGAGCTGTCGTTCGTTGAGGAGGCGCTGCTGACGCAGGCCAAGGTCGGCATCTTTCTCGCCTCGGTCGTGGCGGGGCTGATCGGCCTGCTGATGCTGCGGTTCATGCTCCCCTCGCCCGAAGAGCGATGACCGCGCCCGCCGTCCCGGCGGCCGCCTTCGCGAGGCGACGCGCGCGCCTGCTGCGCCGCCTGCCGCGCGACAGCGCCGCGATCTTCGGCGCCGGCCACGAGGCGCGACGCAACGGCGACGTCGATTACCCCTTCCGCCAGCGCTCGAGCTTCTACTACCTCACCGGGTTCGAGGAGCCCGACGCCGTCGCCGTGCTCCGCCCCGCGCACGAGCAGCCCTTCGTCCTGTTCGTGCGCCCCTACGACCCCGAGACCGCCGTCTGGGACGGCCCCCGCCTCGGCGTCGAGGGCGCGACCGGCGAGCTCGGCGCGGACGCCGCCTACCCGATCGGCGAGCTCGAGGCGCAACTGCCGAAGCTGCTCGGCGAGGCGCGGACCGTCGCCTTCTCGCTCGGCAGCGACGAGCGCCTGGAGGGGCTGATCTCGCGCATCGTCGCCGGGCGGCGTGCCGGGGCGCAGCGCGGCGCGGCGGCTATCGAGCAGCTGATCGACCCCGCCCCGCTCGTCGACGCGCTGCGCCTGATCAAGACACGCGAGGAGATCGCCGCGCTCCAGCAGGCGATCGACGTGACCGGCGCGGGCATCAAGGCGGCGATGCGCGCGACCCGCCCCGGCCTGCACGAGTACGAGGTGCAGGCCGTCCTCGAGGCCGAGTTCCGCCGCCTCGGATCGCCGCGCGACGGCTTCCCCTCGATCGTCGCGGCGGGCGTCAACTCCTGCACGCTGCACTACACCGACAACCGCGCGCGGATCGAGGACGGCGACCTGCTGCTGCTCGACGTCGGCGCGGAAGTCGACTACTACGGCGCGGACGTGAGCCGCACCTTCCCCGCCAACGGACGCTTCCGCGCCGCCCAGCGCGACGTCTACGAGGTCGTGCTCGCCGCCCAGCGCGAGGCGATCGAGATCGTCGCACCGGGCGTGCGCTTCCACGAGGTGCACGAGCGCGCGCAGCGCGTGATCACCGAGGGACTGCGTGACCTCGGCGTCCTCGAGGGCCGCGTGCCGACGCTGCTCAAGCAGGAGGCGAGCCGGCCCTACTTCATGCACGGCACCTCGCACTGGCTGGGGATGGACGTGCACGACGCCGGACCCTACCGCAAGGACGGCGAATCGCTGGAGCTGCGGCCGGGCATGGTGCTGACCGTGGAGCCGGGTCTCTACTTCGCGCCCGGCCTGCGCGGCGTCCCGCGCCGCCTGCGCGGCATCGGCGTGCGCATCGAGGACGACGTGCTCGTCACGCGCAACGGCCACCGCGTGCTCTCCGGGGCGATCCCGAAGGATCCCGATAGCCTCGAGGCGATCGTCGGCAGCGGCTGATCGGGCGTTCGGGATCGGCTCCGCAGAGCAATTGCTCAGGCGTGTTCGCGCATTGACAGGTCGCCCCGAAAAAGGCTAATCTGCCGTCCCTTGACGCTCACCCGCTCATGCAGGTGCGCAGTGCCAACAGGCGCCTGCCCGCGGTGATTTTTCGGGCCCAGGGGGTATGGGGGGCGCGGGAGGCGTACTGCCGCCGACCGCGAATACTGCCGAGTCGCGGGAGCAGGCTATGCGCATCGAACGACACTTCACCACCTCGGGTCAGGATCCGCTCGAAGGAGTCGCCTTCGCGCCCAGGGATTCGCGCATCGTCAACCCCGACGGGTCGGCCGTCTTCGAGGCGGCCGGCATCCGCATGCCCGCCGGCTGGTCGCAGGTCGCCGTCGACATCATGGCGCAGAAGTACTTCCGCAAGACCGGCATCGCCGACGACCTCGTCGCCCTCGAGGAGGACGGCGTGCCGGAGTGGCTCTGGCGCTCCGAGCCCGCCGCGGGCTCCGACGACTCCGGCGGCGAGAGCGACGCGGGCCAGGTCTTCCACCGCCTCGCCGGCACCTGGACCTACTGGGGCTGGAAGCACGGCTACTTCGACAGCGAGGAAGACGCCCGCGCCTTCCATGACGAGCTGATCCTGATGATGGCGACGCAGCGCGCCGCGCCCAACTCGCCGCAGTGGTTCAACACCGGCCTGCACTGGGCCTACGGCATCGCCGGCCCCTCGCAGGGCCACTCCTACTTCGACCCGGAGCGCGGCGAGGTGCGCCAGTCGACGAGCGCCTACGAGCGCCCGCAGCCGCACGCCTGCTTCATCCAGTCCGTCGCCGACGACCTCGTCAACGAGGGCGGCATCATGGACCTCTGGACCCGCGAGGCGCGGATCTTCAAGTACGGCTCCGGTACGGGCTCCAACTTCTCCCGCATCCGCGGCGAGAACGAGTTCCTCTCCGGCGGCGGCAAGTCCTCCGGCCTCATGTCCTTCCTCAAGATCGGCGACCGCGCCGCCGGCGCGATCAAGTCCGGCGGCACCACCCGCCGCGCTGCCAAGATGGTGATCGTCGACGTCGACCACCCCGATATCGAGGAGTTCATCGACTGGAAGGTGGCCGAGGAGCAGAAGGTCGCCGCCCTCGTCGCCGGCTCGCGCACGATCCGCCGCCGCCTGGCCGCGGTCCTCGATGCGACCGCCGAGGGCTTCGACCCCACGCAGAACCGCGCGCTGCGCCGCGCCATCGCTCGCGCGCGCCGCGACGGCGTGCCGGACGGCTGCGTCCAGCGCGTCCTCCAGCTCGCCGAGGCCGGCGAGGCGCCGATCGACTTCCGCGAGTTCGACACGGACTGGCAGGGCGAGGCCTACCAGACCGTCTCAGGCCAGAACGCCAACAACTCCGTGCGCGTCAGCGCCGACTTCCTCGAGGCCGTCGAGCAGGACCGCGAATGGACGCTCTACCGCCGCGTCGACGGCAAGCCCTCGAAGACCGTGCGCGCCCGCGATCTGTGGGAGCGCATCGCGCGCGCGGCCTGGCAGTCGGCCGACCCCGGCGTGCAGTACGACACGACGATCAACGAGTGGCACACCTCGCCGGCAGGCGGCCCGATCCGCGGCTCCAACCCCTGCTCCGAGTACATGTTCCTCGACGACACGGCCTGCAACCTCGCCTCGCTCAACCTGATGCGCTTCCACGACGAGGAGAGCAACGAGTTCGACGTGGCCGCGTACGAGCACGCCGCCCGGCTGTGGACGATCGTGCTCGAGATCTCGGTGCTGATGGCGCAGTACCCGAGCCCCGTGATCGCCCGGCTCTCCCACGAGTACCGCACGCTCGGCCTCGGCTACGCCAACCTCGGCGCGCTGCTGATGCACCAGGGCGTGCCCTACGACTCGCCCGAGGCGCTGGCCCAGACCGGCGGCTACAGCGCGCTGCTGACCGGCGTCTCCTACGCGACCTCAGCCGAGATCGCCGCGGAGCTCGGCCCCTTCCCCGCCTGGGAGCCGAACCGCGACGCGATGCTGCGCGTGATCCGCAACCACCGCCGCGCCGCCTACGACGCACCCGCCGAGGACTACGAGGAGCTGACAACGCTCCCGGTGAGCCTCGACGCCAAACACTGCCCCAGGGCGCTGCTGGAGGCCGCGCAGGCCTCCTGGGACCGCGCGCTCGCCCTCGGCGAGGAGCACGGCTTCCGCAACGCGCAGACCACGCTGATCGCGCCCACCGGCACGATCGGCCTGCTCATGGACTGCGACACCACGGGCGTCGAGCCGGACTTCGCACTCGTGAAGTTCAAGAAGCTGGCCGGCGGCGGCTACTTCCGCATCATCAACCAGTCCGTCCCCGGCGCGCTGGGGACGCTCGGCTACACGCCCGCGCAGGTCGAGGAGATCGTTACCTACTGCGTCGGCAGTGGCCGCCTCGAGGGCGCCCCGCACATCAACCGCCACACGCTCGCCCAGCACGGCTTCAACCGCCGCGCCCTCGACGCGGTCGACGAGGCGCTCGGCTCGGCGTTCGACATCACCTTCGCCTTCAACCGCTTCGTGCTCGGCGACGAGTTCTGCCGCGACGTGCTCGGCCTGAGCGACGAGCAGCTTGCCGGCGTCAACCTGCTGGAGGCGGTCGGCTTCACGCGCGAGCAGATCGAGGAGGCCAACGACTACATCGTCGGCCGCATGACGATCGAGGGCGCCCCGCACCTGCGCGAGGAGCACTACGCCGTCTTCGACTGCGCCAACCGCTGCGGCCGCTACGGCACGCGCTACATCGAGGCGATGGCGCACGTGCGCATCATGGCCGCCGCGCAGCCGTTCCTCTCCGGCGCGATCAGCAAGACGATCAACCTGCCCGACGACGCCAGCGTCGGCGACGTCGCCGCCGTCTACGAGGCCGGAGCCGCCTCGATGCTGAAGGCGCTCGCGCTCTACCGCGACGGCTCCAAGCTCTCGCAGCCCCTCGCCGCCACCGTGCTCGGCGACGACTTCGAGGACTTCGACGACCTCGACGACCTCGACGAGCAGCCCGCGGCGGCGGAGCTCGACCCGAAGCAGGCGCTGGACGAGGTGGAGCGGATCATCCGTTCGCTGCCTCGGGAGGACGCGCGCGTGCTGGCGCGGAAGCTGGTCGGGCTGCAGCGCGGCGAGCGCGAGCCGCTGCCCTCGCGGCGTCCCGGCTTCGCGCAGAAGGCCAAGGTCGGTGGCCACACGATCTACCTGCACACGGGCGAGTTCGAGGACGCGCGCCTCGGCGAGATCTTCATCTCGATGTCCAAGGACGGCGCGGCCTTCCGCTCGCTGATGAACTGCTTCGCGATCGCCGTCTCGATCGGGCTGCAGCACGGCGTGCCGCTCGAGGCCTACGTGGACTCCTTCCTGTTCACGAAGTTCGAGCCGAACGGCATCGTCACCGGCAACGACCGCATCCACATGGCAACCTCAATCATCGACTACGTCTTCCGCGAGCTGGCCGTCAGCTACCTCGGCCGCGGCGACCTCGCCCACCTCGGGCCGGTCGACCTGTCGAGCACCTCGACGGCGGAGGACGAGGACGAGGCTGGCGCGTGGCCGGCGCCGGCGCCGCAGCCACTGCCGGCGCCCGACCCGCGCGAGTACGTGCTGACCCCGATCGCAGGCGGCTCGAACGGCCACGGAACCCCCGCAGCCGCCGAGGCAGCCCCCGCCCCCGCCGGCCCGGCCCCCGAGGCGCCCTCGGCCGCAGCTGTGGCCGCGACCGCCGTGGCAGCCGCCCCGGCCATCCAGCCCACGACAGCGCGCCACTACGGCTTCGAGGGCGACCCCTGCCCGGAGTGCGGCCAGATGATGATGGTGCGCAACGGCACCTGCCTGAAGTGCATGTCCTGCGGGAGCACGTCCGGGTGTAGTTGAGGAGGAGACAGATGGCGAGTCAGCCACGGGACCACCGCAAGTACCAGTTCAAGAGGCCCGACGGGACGATCATCCGCAGCGGCATCACCAGGCGCGATCCGGAAATTCGGGAACGCGAGCTTCAGCGCAAGGTGAACCAAAGCGGACACCTCGATCAGGTCGGCCGCGCAACAACCGAGGATGCGGCGCGCGCATGGGAGAAGCGCCAACGGAAAGGCACCCCGCCAGGCGGGCGTTGACTAGCGATAGAACACCCATTCTGCTATTGTTAGCGCCGCAGGGTGGGCGCGATGAGAGTTGACTGGGGCGAATTTGGAGCGCTGAACGGCAGCGTCGCATCGCTCGCCAGCGATGTGTTGCCGCCGGAGCGTTGGGCTTCAATCGGCTTGCTCGGCGATGCACGGACGATCCTGTCCCGGTTGCCCGGCGACTTCGTTCAGACAACGATCACGTCGCCCCCCTACTGGGGATTGCGCGACTACGGCGCAGCTGGACAGATCGGCCTTGAGGACGATCCGCGCGACTACGTGGCTACGCTCGCCGCCATCTTCACTGAGGTCCATCGAGTGACACGCTCCGACGGGACGCTCTGGCTGAACCTCGGGGATTCATACACGTCCGGTGGGCGCAAGTGGCGCGACGCGGACCGCAAGAACCCCGTGCGGGCGATGGACACGCGCCCGCCCACGCCGAAAGGCCTGAAGCCCAAGGATCTCGTCGGCATCCCCTGGCTCGTTGCGTTCGCTCTGCAGAATGCGGGCTGGTATCTGCGGTCGGACATCGTCTGGAACAAGCCGAACTGTATGCCGGAATCAGTCAGGGACCGTCCGACGCGATCACACGCAGTACCTGTTCCTGTTCTCGAAGTCCGAGCGCTACCTCTACGACAACACGGCCGTCCGCGGCGAGAACGATCGCAACCTCCGGACAGTTTGGGATGTCCCGACGCGCCCGTTCCCTGGCGCCCACTTCGCGACGTTCCCGCCCGAACTCATCCGCCCCTGCATCGCCCTCGCAAGCGAGCGCGGAAACGTAATCCTCGACCCGTTCTTCGGATCCGGCACGGTAGGAATCGAAGCGGCGCGCCAAGGTCGGCGCTTCCTCGGTATCGAGCTTCAGCCAGCGTACCTGGAGATCGCCCGGCGGCGATTCGAGGCGGAAGCCACCGCGACGCTGCTGTGACGACTCAGGGCAACTTTGAGAAGCTCGAACCAGACATCGCGATCCATCTGTTCGACTCGCTGCTGGCGCTCCGCCCGCTGTACCTCCAGGAGGGCGTTGCTGAGGCCGTCGAAGCCGCAGGCGCGCGGACCGTAGACCGCGAACTGGCCGAGTTCGTGGCGGACGGGCCACTGACCCGGCTCGCCGCGCTCGGGATCCGTGGCGAGCGGGTGTTCCCCGTGCCCAGCGTCATCCGCGCCAGGCCGACGCTCATCGGCTACTACCGGATGCTGCTTGGTATCTCGCGCAAGGCGTGGCGACAGACCTACGGCTACCAGCGCTTCGAGGGCGCAGAAGTCAACGGCGTCCTGACCCCTGACCGGGACGCCGAGATTCCGGAACTCTGCCGCACCATGGCGGACGCTTTGAGCAGACTCGCCGACGCGATGTTCTCGTTCACGGATCGGGACCTCCAGGACCTGGCGCTGCTGACACTCGGCCCAACACTCCAAGGACAGCGAAACGTGGCGATCGGAAGTGACGCAGTCCTCGTCGTCCACGAGCGTATCCGCGCGATAGCCGGGGAGTTCCTGGAGTTTAAGTCCAAGACGCACCTTCGCCTGCGCAACGCAGCTGATCGCCCCGTGGCTATCGAGTTCTCGAGTGATCCCGACGTACGAATCTACGAAGTAATCGAGGGCGGGCGCGAGCCCAAGGTTGCAATGGAGATCAAGGGTGGCAGCGATATTTCCAACGCCCACAACCGCGTCGGCGAGGCCGAGAAGAGCCACATCAAGGCTCGGCAGGCTCACTTTGAACATCGCTGGACCCTGATCGCGTTGATGGGCCTCGATCGCGACCGGATCACCCGCGAGTCGCCGTCGACCACCCAGTTCTTCGACTACGCTCAGATCAGCGCCGCCGAGGGGTCGGACTGGGAGTCGTTCCGGGCGCGCCTCCTCGTCGCTCTCGGGATACCGAGTCAGAGCTGACGCCCCCATGATCGACCGAGTGCTCCCGATCCGCGTGCGCGGAGAGCGCGTCCTCGTGCGGGTGCAGCAGCAGACGCGCGACGAGGGCGGCTCCGGGCGCGTGCTGCTCAAGGGGCCGCCCGAGGCGTTACGGCTCCTCGAGGGGTACTCGTTCGCCGAGGACGGGCGCGCCGTGACGCTCGCCGGGGTGCGGCTCGCGCCGCCGCCGGACGGAGGCGAGGCGTGGCTCGCCTTCGCCGAACTGCGCCTCGCGACGGGCGATACGGCGCGCGCGGATAGCCCGTCCGACAGCGGGCCGGTACGATCCGGCTGAGCAGCCCACCAACTCCGACGCCCGGAGGCCACGCATGACCCTGTCCGCCATCACCGGCTACCCGCGCATCGGCCCGCGGCGCGAATTGAAGAGCGCCGTCGAGGGCTACTGGGACGGCAGGGTGGACCGCGACGCCCTCGACGAGACCGGGCGCGCGCTGCGCCTCGAGGGCTGGCAGCGCATGCGCGAGGCGGGCATCGACCTCATTCCCTCGAACACCTTCTCCCACTACGACCACGTGCTCGACGCGATCGCGATGGTCGGCGCGGTCCCGCCTCGCTACGGCGACAGCGGCGAGGGCGAGGTGGATGCGGAGACCTACTTCGCGATGGCGCGCGGGGCGCAGCGCGAGGGCCTCGACGTGACCGCGATGGAGATGATCAAGTGGTTCGACACGAACTACCACTACATCGTCCCCGAACTCAGCGCCTCCACGCGCTTCCGCCTCGCCTCGCGCAAGCCGCTCGACGAGTACCTCGAGGCGCGCGAGGCGGGCATCGAGACCGTGCCGGTGCTGCTCGGCCCGCTCTCGCTGCTGCTGCTCGGCAAGGGCGTCGGCAGCGACGGCCACCAGGATCCCGGCTTCGACCGGCTCTCGCTGCTGCCCGCCCTGCTCGACGTCTACGAGCAGGTGATCGCGCTGCTGCGTGACGCCGGCGCGCAGTGGGTGCAGCTCGACGAGCCGGTGCTGGTGCAGGACCGCTCGCCCGAGGACCTCGCCGCCCTCGCGATGGCGTACGACCGCCTTGCGGGAGCCGCGGGCGGGACGAAGCTGCTGGTGCAGACCTACTTCGGCGACGTGGACGAGTCGTTCGGCGCGCTGGTCGCGCTGCCCGTCGCCGCGATCGGCCTCGACCTCGTGCGAGGCGGGCGCAACCTCGGGCTGCTGCAACGCCACGGGCTGCCCGGCGGCAAGCACGTCGTCGCGGGCGTCGTGGACGGGCGCAACGTCTGGATCAACGACCTCGACGCCTCGCTCGCGACGCTGCGCGAGGTCGGCGCGGCCGTCGGCGACGACCGCGTGATCGCGGGCACCTCGTGCTCGCTGCTGCACGTCCCGCTCGAGCTCGAGCTGGAGACCAGGCTCGACCCCGAGTTGCGCTCCTGGCTCGCCTTCGCCAACCAGAAGGTCGACGAGGTCGCCACGCTGGCTCGCTCCTTCGGCAACCCCGGCGCCGCGGCCGGCGAACTGGCCGCCAACCGCGCCGCCCTCGAGTCGCGCCGCAGCTCGCCGCGCACGCACGACCCGGACGTGCGGGAGCGCGTCGCCGCCACCTCGGAGGCCGACTACAGCCGCGACGGCTCCGTCGAGGAGCGCCGCCAGGCCCAGCGCGAGCGGCTGCGGCTGCCGGAGTTCCCGACGACGACGATCGGCTCGTTCCCGCAGACGCCCGAGATCCGCCGCGCCCGCCGCCGCCGCAACAGCGGCGAGATCAACGACGCGGAGTACGAGACCTTCATCGAGGCCGAGATCGAGCGCGTGATCCGGCTGCAGGAGGAGACCGGCCTCGACCTGCTCGTGCACGGCGAGTCCGAGCGCAACGACATGGTCGAGTACTTCGGCGAACAGCTCGCCGGCTTCGCCTTCACGCGCTTCGGCTGGGTGCAGTCCTACGGCTCGCGCAACGTGAAGCCGCCGATCATCTACGGCGACGTGGCGCGGCCCGGCCCGATGACCGTGCGCTGGTCCGCCTACGCGCAGTCGCTGACGGACCGCCCGGTGAAGGGCATGCTGACCGGACCGGTCACGATCCTCAACTGGTCGTTCGTGCGCGACGACCAGCCGCGCAGCGAGACCTGCCGCCAGATCGCGCTCGCCATCCGCGAGGAGGTCGCCGACCTCGAGGCGGCCGGCATCGCCGTCATCCAGGTGGACGAACCGGCGCTGCGCGAGGGCGTCCCGCTACGGCGCGCGGACTGGCCCGCCTACCTCGGCTGGTCGGTCCCCTGCTTCCGCCTCGCCACCGCCGGGGCCGCCGACACGACGCAGATCCAGTCGCACATGTGCTACGTGCCGCTGCGCGACGTGCTGGACGCGGTCTCCGACATGGAGGCCGACGTGATGCTGCTCTTCAACGCCCGCTCCGACGCCGAGGGCCTCGATGCGTTCCGTGACCACGGTTATGACAAGGAAGTCGGCCTCGGCGTCTACGACATCCACTCGCCGCGCGTGCCCTCGACGGCGGAGATGGCGAGCAGCCTGCGCGACGCCGCGTCCGTGCTCGACCCCGATCGCCTCTGGGTGAACCCCGACTGCGGCCTCAAGACCCGCCGCTACGACGAGGTCGTCCCCGCCCTCGAGCACATGGTCGAGGCCGCGCGCGCGGTGCGGAGCGGCGGCTAGCGGGGCGCGCCTCAGGCAGCCGCGAGCAGCTCCGCGAGCTTGTCGAAGGCCTGATTCCAGCCGCCGCCGGCGCCGGCTGCCATGTTCGGGTCCGGCCACCCCGCCTGGCTGAGCGTGACCATCGTCTTGCCGTCGCCGAGGTCATCGAGCGAGACGGTGACCGTCGTCTCGATCGGGGTGTCCCCGCCCATCCCGTAGTGCGCCGGGCTAACGATGTTGCCGTGCTCGTCCGTCATCGAGTCCGTGCAGACGAAGCGCTCGAGCGGCACGATCTCGAGGTAGACGCCGCTGGTCCAGTAGTCCCGGCCATCGGGCATGCGCAAGCCGAAGAGGTGGCGGCCGCCCACCCGGAGGTCAATCTCGCAAGCGGACATGGCCACGCCCTGTGGCCCATACCAGCGCATGAAGTGCTCGGGCTCCGTGAAGGCCCGCCAGACGACCTCGCGCGGGGCGTCGAAGACGCGCTCGATCGTGACGGCCTGCGCCTCTGTGCTCGCGCCGCTGCTATCGCTTGCCGTCATCGTGCTCCGTCTGCCGTCGGCCTTGCGCCGGCTCCTGCTGCATCTCGGTGAGGTAATCGTCGAGGCGATCGAAGCCCTCTTGCCAGAATCGGCGGTAGCGTGTCACCCAGTCGGCCACCTCCCTGAGCGGGGCCGCCTCAAGCCGGCAGGGACGCCACTGGGCGTGGCGGCTGCGCTCAATCAGGCCCGCACGCTCAAGTACCTTGAGGTGCTTTGACACCGCCGGCAAGCTGATCTCGAACGGCCTCGCGAGTTCGGTTACGGGCGCCTCCCCCTCGACCAGCCGAGCGAGGATCGCGCGCCGCGTCGGGTCGGCAAGCGCCGCGAAGGTGACGCTGAGCGGGTCTCGATGGGTTGTGGCGGTCGGCATGTGCTACACCATCCGGTTTAATAACCACTCGGTTTATTACTCCCCGGCCCATGTCCTGTCAGCGAGGGCGCCCCGGGGCGGAGGCAAGCGCTGCTCGCGGGCTGCGGGCCGACGGCTCGCCCGCAGCCCGCCGTCCCCGGCCTCGCCACGCCTCGTATAGTGCCTCCGCTGGTTCTGCGCGAGGAGGTGCATGATGCGGGAGCTCGAGGGTCGCGTGGCGCTGGTCAGCGGGGGCGGCAGCGGCATCGGCCGCGGGATCCTGCTCGCACTCGCCGGCGAGGGCATGCGCGTCGTGGTCGCCGATGTCGAGTCGGACGCCGCCGAGGCGGTGGCGGCGGAGACTACCGCCGCGGGCGGTGAGGCGATCGCCGAGACCGTCGACGTGAGCGATGTCGCGGCCGTCGAGGCGCTCGCCGACCGCTGCGACGAACGCTACGGCGGCGTCGACGTGCTCTGCAACAACGCGGGCGTGGTTGGCCACACGCCGATCGGACCGGAGAGCCTCGATAGCTGGCGCTGGATCCTCGACGTCAACCTCTTCGGCGTCGTGCACGCGATCAACACCTTCGTGCCGCGGATGCGCGCCCGGGTGGCCGAGAGCGGCGGCGAGGCGCACGTGGTCAACACCTCGTCCCTCGGCGGCGGCCTGCTTGCGGGCGGTGGATGGGAGATCACCGCCTACCGCGCCTCGAAGTTCGCGATCGTGGCGATGAGCCGGGACCTCCGCGCCGAGCTGGCCGGGAGTGGCATCGGCGTCTCGGTGCTCTGCCCCGGCGGCGTCGAGACGCGCATCTGGCAGGCCGGGCGCAACCGGCCGGCCGAGCACGGCGGGCCGCAGACATGGGAGCGGCCGGGCCGCCTCGAGGGCGAGCGCGTGATCGGCCCGCTCGAGGTCGGACGTCGCGTGCTGCATGCGATCCGCGAGAACGAGCTCTACGCGATCACCCACCCGGAGCGAAAGCACCAGGTGGAGGCGGGCGCCGAGGAACTGCTCGACGCCTTCGACCTGGCGGCGAACACCCCCGTCTGACCCGCGTCGCGGGTCACGCACGGTCCGCGTCCATGCAGGCAACCCGGCGTCTTCAGCCTCTGGGCTATGCTTGGTTACGGGCACCTCGGAATGCGGAGGCACTCTGCCATGGCCAACAACAGACTTGCCGGGGTTGCGCTCATCGTGTTGGGGGCACTGTTCCTGGTGCCACTCGTAAGCAGCGTCGAATTGCCGCTGGGGCAGTGGTGGCCACTATTCCTTGCGGTCGCCGTGTCGACGAGCAGCGATTTCGTCAGTGCAAGAGAGCAGCGACTTTGTCAGTCCCGCCGTCTCCGTCGGAGGATGCCGCGGTGCCGGTCTGGCGTCCAGGCACGCCGTTGGCCCGGACGTAGCTGCTGACGGTGTCGCGGGAGATCCCGAGCAGCCTGGCGGTTGCCCGCATCGAGAGTCCCTGTAGCCGCGCCTGCTGGATCGCCTTCCAGCGGGCGCGCTGTCGGGGCGTGGGTGGGCGGAGCTGCTTGCTCCCGGGCGCGGGCTTCACGGCGGCCCCGTTGGGCGCACCCTCCGCCGCCGGGACGGCAGGCGCCACGGGGAGCCGCCGGGGTGCTCCTCCGGAACCGAGCCCTGAGGCGATGCGCTCGTGGTCGGGGTTCCGGGCCAGCTCGGAGCGCGCCGCCCTCAACACCCCGGCGCGCGGCGGCGCCTCGCGCGAGGCGATCGTCTCCCCCTGGTGCAGGACGGAGAGCTCGCCGCCCGGCCGTTCCAGCACCTCGACCCGTGCCCCGGCGTAGCTGGTCCGCTCGCGCCCGGGCAGCAGCTGGAGCGTGCGCCAGCGATACTTGACCGTGTTGTCGCGGGCGACGCTGCGGGGGTGCCGGAAGCCGAGGATGGAGGCGAGCGGGAGCGCGGGGTCGAGCGGGCGGTAGGCCACCGCGGGCTCTGCCGCAGGGACCCGGAAGCGGGCGTTGAAGCGCGGCAGGAAGCGCTCGAGCACGGTCTGGGCCTCGGCGATGGTGGAAGCCGAGGCGTCGCTGAGTTCGGTCACCAACCGGTCCTGGAACGTCCCTGCGGCACGTTCCACGCGGCCCTTCGCCTGCGGTGAGCGGGCGAAGATCTGGGTGATCCCGAGTTCCCGCATCGCCCGTGCGAATTGGGTTGCGACCTTCAGGCCCCGCCGTCCGTCGGAGGAGGCTTTGAAGACGCCGTGGCGGTCGCTGTAGAGGGCGAGCGGGATGCCGCAGAGCCGGACGATCTCCTCCAGCAGGAGGAAGTAGCCGCGCGCGTCCTCGACGGGGCGGAAGAGGGCGTGCACGGCTGCGCCGGTCGCATCGTCGACGGCGAGCAGCAAGGCGAAGCGCGGACCGCGTTGCTCGAGCCAGGCGTGGTGGCTGCCGTCGACCTGGAGCAGCATCCCCTCGCGGGGCATCCGCTCACGCCGGACACGGTGCTCGGGGGGCCGGCGGCGGCGGGGACTCGCGATGCCGGCCCGCGCCAGGATCCGGCGGACGGTCCAACTGCTCACGTCCAGGTCCTCGTGCTCCCAGAGCAACTCGGCGAGGTGGGTGTGGTTCGCTCCCGGGTAGCGGGTGCTGGCGAAGCGCACCACGGCCGCGGCGACGGCGGCCGGGACGGCGTTGTGCGGACGGCGCCCGCGGTTGCCGTGCTCCAACGCGGCGGTTCCGCGCGCACGGTAGGCGGCGAGGAGCCGCCACGCGTGTCGCTCGCTGATGCCCAGGATCTCGGCGGCCTGCGAGGCCCGCAGATCTCCGGCCATCACCCCTTCGAGTACGTAGCGTCGTGCTTCTTCGGACTGCTGCACCTGTCACCCCCTGCTCGCTGGCTGGGGACTGACAGAATCGCTGCTCCGTTAACTACTGACCGAATCGCTGCTCAACGACAGTCGCCGGCCTCTCCACCGCCTTGAGCGGCAATTGGAAGGGCGGCCTGCCGATTATTGCCGTAGCGGCCGCATTTCTGCTGTACAACCTGGGCATTCTCGGACTCGACGGGTCATCTCTCTGGCCAGTAGCGCTCATCGCCATCGGTGCGGCCATCATCGTCGGTTACTCGCCCTTCGGCGCCAACAGAGCTCCTGAGGCGGACGACGAGCTCAACGTCGCCTGCCTCTTCTCCAGTAGCAACCAGATCTCCGCCAGCGAGCACTTCCGTGGCGGCAACGTCTCCGCCACCTTCGGCAACGCCGAGATTGATCTCCGCGCTGCGGCTCCCATTGACGGTGTGGCCGCAGTCAACGCCAGCGCGCTGTTCGGCCAGATCAACCTCCGCGTTCCGCCCGACTGGGCGGTCGATGTGCGCTCCTCCGCCACCTTCGGAAGCATTGAATCCAGACGGGCGGAGCCCTCCGACCCACGAGCCAGGCTCACTGTCACAGGCTCCTGCCTGTTTGGCGGGATACTCATCACTTCCTGAACGCAGCAACGGCAGGGAAGTCGACCGGCTGCGCCAGCGTGCTCCTGAGGCGCTGAGCGCGGAGGTGTGTGATGCAGGAACTGGACGGCCGGGTCGCGCTCATCACCGGCGGAGGCGGCGGCATCGGCCGCGCGATCGCGCTCACGCTCGCCGGCGAGGGCATGCGCGTCGTGGTCGCCGATGTCGAGTCCGGCGCCGCCGAGGCGGTGGCCGCGGAGCTCGTCGCCTCGGGCGCCGAGGCGAGCGCCGAGACCGTCGATGTGAGCGACGTGGCAGCCGTCGAGGCGTTGGCCGAGCGCTGCGACGAGCGCTACGGCGGCGTCGACGTGCTCTGCAACCACGCCGGCGTGGTCGGCCCGACGCCGATCGGACCGGAGAGCCTCGACAACTGGCGCTGGGTGCTTGACGTCAACGTCCTCGGCCTCGTGCACGCGGTCCACGCCTTCGTGCCGCGGATGCTCGCCCGGATCGGCGCCGAGGGTGGCGAGG
This sequence comes from Dehalococcoidia bacterium, assembly GCA_965261685.1. Classification (GTDB taxonomy): domain Bacteria; phylum Chloroflexota; class Dehalococcoidia; order UBA2979; family UBA2979; genus VXMT01. The sequence goes on along the minus strand of CBDHDI010000027.1, from coordinate 365,711 downwards.
CGCACGTGGTCAACGCCTCCTCCATCGCCGGGCTGCTTGCGGGCGGAAGGTGGGAGATCGCCGCCTACCGCGCTTCGCAGCTCGCGATCGTGGGCATGAGCCGGGACCTGCGCAACGAACTGGCCGGGAGCGGGATCGGCGTCACCGTGCTCTGCCCCGGCGCGGTCGCCACTCGCATGTGGCAGGCGGGCCGGAACCGCCCGGCCGAGCGCGGCGGACCCGAGACATACCAGCGGCCGAGCGGCCTCGACGGCCGCGTGATCGACCCGCTCGAGGTCGGGCGCCGCACCCTGCACGCGATCCGCGAGAACCAGCTCTACGCGATCACCCACCCCGAGCGACGGGATGCCGTCGAGGCAACCACCCGCGATCTCCTCGACGCCTTCGACCTCGCGGCGAAGACGCCCGTCTGACCCGCGCCCGCATGGACTCCGCCATGCGTTCCGGGGCGTCGGCCATCTGCACCACTGGCATACTCCAGTCATGCGGATGAGACCGATCGTTCCGGCCGGGATGGTGTTTGCGGTAGCCCCCACCGCCGCGGTGATCATGGGCGACTCGCTGATGTACGTCGTCCTGCCTGTGGCGGCGGTGGAATTTGGGGCCGGTGACCAGTTCGGCCTCGCCGCGTCCTTCTGGATCGGGCTCGCACTCAGCGTCAACCGCTTCATTCGCCTCATCAGCAACGCCTTCGCTGCCTCCGTCTACCAGCGGTTTGGTGTGCGTTGGCCGTTCGTTGCTTCCATCGCCACCGGCTCCCTCACCACACTTGCGTACGGTCTGGGAAACGGTCTCGTGCTGCTGCTCCTGGCCCGTGCCGTCTGGGGAGTGGCGTACTCGCACATGCGACTCGCGGCGCAGCTGACGGCGTTTGGAGTCGGTACCTCGGCGATGCGGGGCAGGCTGATGGGGTTCTTCAACTCCGGCCAGCGGCTCGGCAGCCTGCTCGCAGTCACGGCGGGCGCGATGCTGTTCCAACTCACTTCACGAGAGGTGACGTTCGCAACTCTGGCAGGCGTCGGACTGATCGGCGTGATCATCGCCACTCGCGTCCCGGACCTGAGGCCCGAGCGCATCCGCTCCTCGGGCGGAGGCTTGCGAAACCGCCTGAACCCCTGGGACCTCGCTGTATCCGGCCTGCCCGGCTACGGGCGCAAGCTCAGGTTCCGCCTGCTCTCGATTAGCTTGATGCGCTTCGCGACGGCGTTCGCGGCGAATGGTCTGGCCATTGCTACCACGGCTCCTTACCTCGCTGAATTCGCCGATGAGAATGAGAAGGTACTCGGAGGATCGCTCGCCGTGGTCACGCTTGCCGGCCTCCTGATTGGGTTCAGGTGGCTTTCCGACCTCAGCCTGGGCGTGCCGCTGGGGCACCTCTCGGACCGCGTGGGCAGGCGGACGTCCATCGCCTACGGAATGGCCACGATACTGGCTTCGCTGGCGCTGATAGTTGCATTTGACTCCGTGGTTGCCGCAGTCGTAGGGATACCGCTGTTGTTCATCGCATCCGTCGGAGTGAACGCGACACTCGATGCGTCCATAGGCGAAACATCGCCCGACTCCAGGCGCGCCGCCGTGATGAGCAGGTACTCGACGTGGTTGGACCTGGGGGCGGCGTTGGGCCCGCTCACGGGCTTCCTGATTGCCGCCAGAATCGGCTTCCAGGGAGGGTTCCTCGTCGGAGCCGCGCTGCTGGCGGGTGCGTGGGCCCTGTATGTGGCTGCCACAGGCAACCCGCTGCAGCGAAGAGCGCGCTGACCGAAGTCATCGAGCGGCTCCTCGCCGCCCGTATAGTGCCCCCGTGGGTTCCGGACTCGGAGGTGGATGATGCGGGAGCTGGACGGCCGGGTGGCCCTCGTGACCGGCGGAGGCAGTGGCATCGGACGCGGGATCGCGCTCGCGCTCGCCGGCGCGGGTATGCGCGTCGTGGTCGCCGACATCGAGTTGGACGCCGCCGAGGCGGTCGCGGCGGAGATCGCCGACGCGGGAGGCGAGGCGAGCGCGGACAGCGTCGACGTCACCGACCCCGCCGCCGTCGAGGCGCTGGCCGAGCGCTGCTTCGAGCGGCACGGTGGCGTGGACGTGCTCTGCAACAACGCCGGCGTGATCGGTCCGACACCGCTCGGTCCCGAGAGCGTCGACAACTGGCGCTGGATCGTCGACGTCAACATCCTCGGCGTGGCGCACGTGATCAACGCCTTCGTGCCTCGGATGGTCGCCCGAGTCGGCGACACGGGCGGCGAGGCGCACGTGGTCAACACCGCGTCGATGGCCGGACTGCGGGCGGGCGACGGGTGGGCCCACAGCGCCTACGGCGCCTCGAAGTTCGCCGTCGTGAGCATGAGCCGGAACCTGCGCGGCGAGCTGGCCGGGAGCGGCATCGGCGTCTCCGTGCTCTGCCCCGGCGGCGTCGACACGCGCATCTGGGAGGCCGGGCGCAACCGGCCCGCAGAGCGCGGCGGCCCCGACACGTACGAGCGGCCGGACCGACTCCTGCCCGCCCGCGTGCTCGACCCGCTGGTGGTCGGCCGCCACGTGCTGCGCGCGATCCGCGAGGACGCACTCTACATCATCACCCACACCGAGCGGCGCGAGCAGATCGAGGAAGCCTCGGGCGAACTGCTCGGCGCCTTCGATCGATCCGAGCGCGAGCCGCTGGACTGACGCTCGCCGCGCCGCAGGCCGCTGCCGCGCCCCATGCGGCCCGTATAGTGCCCCTGCGAGTTCGGAGTTCGGAGGTGCATGGTGCTGGAGCTGGACGGCCGCGTGGCGCTCGTAACCGGGGGAGGCAGCGGCATCGGCCGCGGGATCGCCCTCACGCTCGCCGGCGAGAGCATGCGCGTGGTGGTCGCCGACATCGAGCCCGACGCCGCCTCGGCGGTCGCGACAGAGATCGCCGACGCAGGCGGCGAAGCGAGCGCGGAGACCATCGACGTCACCGACCCGGCAGCCGTCGAGGCGCTCGCCGCACGCTGCGATGAGCAGCACGGCGGCGTAGACGTGCTCTGCAACAACGCCGGAGTCCTCGGCCCCACCCCGATCGGACCGGACAGCCTCGACAACTGGCGCTGGATCCTGGACGTGAACGTCCTCGGCGTCGTGCACGTGATCAACGCCTTCGTGCCGCGCATGCGCGCCCGGGTCGGCGAGCGGGGCGGCGAAGCGCACGTGGTCAACACCGCGTCGATCGGCGGCCTGATCGCGGGTGACGGGTGGGGGATCAGCGCCTACATCGCGTCGAAGTTCGCGGTGGTGAGCATGAGCCGGAACCTGCGCGGCGAGCTGGCCGGGAGCGGCATCGGCGTGTCCGTGCTTTGCCCCGGCGGCGTCGACACCGGCATCTGGCAGGCCGCGCGCAACCGCCCGGCCGAGCGCGGCGGGCCCGAGACCTACGAGTGGCCGGACCGCCTCGCCCGATCGCGCTCGATCGGCCCGCTGGAAGTCGGACGCCACGTGCTGCGCGCGATCCGCGAGAACCAGTTCTACGTGATCACCCACCCGGACCGACGAGAGGTCATCGAGGCGGACGCGCGCGAGCTGCTCGGCGCCTTCGATCGCTCGGACCGGGATCCGCTCGACTGACGCTTGGGGGCAGCGCCGGAGGGAGCAGCAGATGAACGAGCCGATCCGAGCACACGTGATCGCCGGGGGCTTCCCGCCCGGCAAGCCCGCCGGACACGACCACGACTACGCGCGGCTGCGCATCCTCGAGCAGCTCAAGGAGCGGGACCACGTGCACACCTCGGTATCCGGGGACTACACGGACATCGAGAAGTGGCTGCCCGAGTGCCGCCTGCTCGTCACCTACGTCGCCGGCCCCTTCGCCGATGAGCACGGCAATACGGTGCTGCGCCAGTGGCTCGAGGCCGGGGGCCGCTGGCTGGCGCTGCACGGCAGCAGCGGCGGCAAGGCCGTGCGCCGGCCCGACTCGAGCAAGCGCGAGATGGTGAAGATGCCCTACCACGAGACGCTCGGCGGCTTCTTCCTCAGCCACCCGCCGATCCGCAAGTTCCGTGTCGACCTCGTGGACGCGCAGCACCCGCTCACGCGCGGCCTGCCGGAGTCCTTCGAGACGATCGACGAGCCGTACATGGTCGAACTGCAGGCGCCGGAGCGCAGCCAGCTGCTGCTCACCGCCGACTGGGGCGAGGTGCAGCCCGGGGCGCCGACCGGTTTCTACTTCGAGCGCGACACGACGCTGCTCCCGAACGGCGGCAGCACGCGTCGTGCGATTGCCTTCGTGCGCGAACTCGGCACGGGCGCGGTCGCCTACACGACGCTCGGGCACTGCCACACGCCGACGACGAACAGCCAGCGCCTCGTGCACGAGAACGTTGCGGCCGACGGCAAGCCGCCTCTCAAGCTCCTCGGCTCATGGGAGACCGAGGGCTTCCGCACGCTGCTGCGCAACGGCATCGCCTGGGGTCTGGGGGAGGACTAGCATGCGGTGCTGCCTCGTGAAGGAGCGCACATGACCGGCGGATCGCGCTGACAGCGGCGACACGCCGCCCCCGCATCTACTGGGGCTGGTGGATCTTCGCGGCCGCGATCGTCGGGCAGTTCGTCACGATCGGCTTCGCCGCACAGGTCACGGGTGTCTTCCTCAAGCCGATGACCGAGGACCTCGGCTGGACACGCTCCGAGTTCGTGCTGGCGTCCTCGCTGGGGTTCGGCATCGGCGGGATCAGCGGGGTCTTCTTCGGCCCGCTGATCGACCGCTACGGTGCGCGGCCGATCATGCTGGTTGGCACCGTCGTTGGCGGGATCGCGCTGGTGGCCGTCTCGCAGATCGAGTCGCTGTGGCAGTTCATCCTCGTGCGGGGCGCCCTGACGCAGGTCGGTCTCTTCATGCTCGGGCCGTTCGTCGTCAACACCACGCTCTCAAAGTGGTTCGTCATCAACCGCGGGCGCGTGATCGCGCTGGCCTCGCTCGGAAGCTCGCTCGGCGGCGTGATCCCGCCGCTCGCCCTCACTGGGATCGTCGATCGCTGGGGCTGGGAGTCCGGATGGGTGGTGATGGGCATCGCCACCCTCGTGCTGATGCTCCCCTGCTCGCTCGTGATGCGCAGGCAGCCCGAGGACTACGGCCTGCTCCCCGACGGCAAGACCGGCGACGAGGAGCAGACCGTGCGCGAACTCGCGCAGATGGAGGAGCTGCGGAGCGACTACGCCAACTCGTACACGCGAGGCGAGGCGCTGCGCACGAGGGCGATGTGGCTCCTGGTCCTCGGGTTCGCGCTCGCCGTGGCAGGCGTGGCGTCCGTGTACTCGCACGTGATCCCGTTCATGACCGATGTCGGCTACACGCGCTCCCAGGCCGCCTTTGCATTCGCGGTGCAGGGCGGCGTGGCGATGGCCTCGAAGTTCTTCTGGGCGTGGGCGATGCAAACGCGCGCGCCGCGCACCTTGACCGCGCTGGCTATCGCGATGATGGGCATCTCCCTGGCGCTGCTGATTCCGGCAGCGGACGCCTCGCTCGGCGCCCTGCTGGTGGTGTTCGCGCTCTTCGGCTTCGGAGTCGGCGGGATGTTCCCGCTCTTCGACTTCGTGTGGGCCTGGTACTTCGGACGCCGCCACATCGGCGCAGTGCGCAGCACCGGATTCCCGATCAGCGTAGTGATCGCCGTGACGGGCCCGATCCTCACCGGGGTCTACTTCGATTCGGTCGGCGACTACAACGGCGCGTTCTTCACCCTCGCCATCGTCCTGGCGCTCGGCGCCGTGCTGCTCCTCAGCTCTCGCAAGCCGCCACCGAAGATCCGGGCCGAGCCCGCGGACGCGGCCGCCCCCGCCGGATAAACGCATCGAAGACCGCGGGTGTCCTGACCGCTGCGCCGATCCCCGCTATCGTGGCGCCCGATGATCGACACGCTGCTGTTCGACCTCGACGGGACGCTGCGCGACTGGGAGGCGGGGATCGCCCGCGCCCTCGCCGAGCTCATGTCCGAGGTGCCCGAGATGCTGCCCGAGGAGTTGCGCGGCGACCTCGATACGCGCATCTGGCGCGCGATCGACGAGCAGCTCATCGATCGCCGCGACGGGCGCATCGTCGAGCGGCGGCACTACTGGATCGATGTCGACCCGATGCCGGTCTGGCGCGCGGTGCTGCCCGAGGTTCCGCAGCGCCCCCTCGACGCCCTGATCGCGCGCTTCCGCGAGCTGCTCGACGCCGTCCCCTTTGCCGATGTCTATCCCGCCCTCGAGCAGCTGCGCGAGCACTACGCGCTGGGGGTGCTCACCAACGGGCCGATGCCTGAGTCCGTGCTGCGGCGCATGGGCTTCGCGCACTACTTCGACGACGTGGTGACGGTGTTCGGCGAGACCAAGAAGCCGGCAGCCGCGGCCTTCGAGCGCGGCCTCGATGCCCTCGAAGCGGACGCCGCGACGACGGCCCACGTCGGCGACAGCCTGATCGCCGACGTGCAGGGCGCGCTCAGTGCCGGGCTCACGGCGGTCTGGATCGACCGCTTCGGCGACGGCAACCCGCTGCCCGAAGGCGCGCACCGCATCGAGGCGTTGACGGAGCTACCGGCGCTCCTCGTCTCGCTCGCCGAGGGGGCTGACTGAGCCCGCGAGAGCCGTCACAGGCGATCGCAGCGACGGCGGCGGAGGCGGGCGCGTGGAGGCGAGGAAGGCGAACGAGCCAAGGCCCGCGACGAGCGCGAGGGCGATGAAGCCGGTTCGGTAGGAGCCCGTGAGGTCGTAACTCAGCCCGGCCACGATCGGGCCGAGCACCATCCCCAGGACGATGATCAACGACGAGAAGCCCATGACCGTGCCGAACGCGGCGCGGCCAAAATACTCGGCGCGGATCGCCTGCGTGAGCGGACCCCGCGACCCGAACGAGAGCCCGTGGATCACGGTGAAGGCGACGGCTCCCCAGACCGAGGTCCACAGCGTCAGCACGAGCAGCGACGTCATGTGTCCGATCATCGCCACCGCGAGGATGTGGCGCATCGGGAGGCGGTCGCCGAGGTAGCCGCCGACGAGCATGCCGATCACGGTCGTCACCGTGATCACGAGCAGCAGGTTCGCCGCCTCGCTCAGCGAGTAGCCGAGGCTGTCCGTGACGTGGGAGACGAAGTGCACCATCACGGCGCCGACGACGAGCAGCGAGGCGGCGTGACCGATCGAGATCAGCCAGAACGCGCGCGTCCGCAGCGCCTCCTGCCACGTGAAGTTGATCTCGTCCGGGTCGTAGTCGGACATCGCACCGCTACCGGCTATGCCCTGGCGCGGCGGGTCGCCGTCGGCGCGGTAGCCGTACTGGCCGGGGCGGTGGCGCATCAGCCCCGCGAGCGGGAGCCCGGTGACGATCACGATCAGCCCGGAGAGCATCGCGGTCTCGCGCCAGCCGATGTGCTCGAGCGCCCACGCGACGCCCGGCTGAAGGAGACCGCCGACGGCGAATCCCATGGTCGCGATCGCCATCGCCAGCGCACGCTTGCGGTTGAACCAGTTCACGACCGCGACGGCGACACCCATGCCCGCGCCGACGCTCAGGCCGAGCGCGATCACGATGAAGGCGAGGTAGAACTCGATGAGCGTGTTGATCTGGCTCAGCAGGAGGAAGCCGATGCCGAAGATCGTGATCCCGATCAGCATGATCCGCCTCGGACCGAACCTGTCGAGCGCCCAGCCCTGGAGGGGGCCGAGCAGGCCGGACTCCACCATCTGGATCGAGAAGGCGATGGAGAGCGCCGTGCGGCTCCAGCCGAACTCTTCCTCGAACACCACGACGTACTGCCCGAAGGCGTGGAACATCAACCCGCCGAGGAGCGCGGAGAGCAGGAATCCGCCCGCGACGATGTACCAGCCGAAGAAGATGCGCCCGCCCGGCCTGCGCGGCGGAGGCGCCGCGACGGACGGGGCGCCGTTGTCGCCGGCGTTCGCCGTCGCGACCGCCCCGTGCTCGCGCGTCATGTGGTCATCAGGACGGTCCCGCCTCTCGGCGTCAATACCCGGAGGCGCCATTCGCAGCGAGCCTTACGGCCCTCCTCGCCACCTTCGCCGAGGGGCCTGCCTGAGTTCGCGCGCTACCCCTCGCGGGCCGCGCAACGTCGTAGCGTTCGCGGATCTGGTGAAGCAGTCGCTGCTCGCATGATACTGCGTGCATGCGGACCACCCGTCGGTTGAGATCGCGGATCCCTGTAAGCGCGATACTTGTCGCGCTTGCTCTGCTTGCCCTGGCCCTCGCCGCTGCTTGTAGTGGTGGTACCGCACCAACTACGGCCGAGACTCCACCCGTGTCGGAGTCCGGGCCCAGTCGGACGGCCGCTCCTACCGCCACACCCAGCCCCACGGCTACACCCAGCCCCACCGCCACGCCAGGCCCTACCGCCACACCCAGCCCCACGGCCACACCCAGCCCGACCGCCACACCCAGCCCGACCGCCACACCCAGCCCGACCGCCACACCCAGCCCGACCGCCACACCCAGCCCGACCGCCACACCCAGCCCGACCGCCACACCCAGCCCGACCGCCACACCCAGCCCGACCGCCACACCCAGCCCGACCGCCACGCCCAGCCCGAGCGCAACAGCGACCGCGCCGGCCGATCCCCTACCGATCCCGCTGGAGGATTGGCCGAGAATCGTCGGCTCCGATCAGTTCACCTCACAGGTGCTGTCGGCGCTCCAACTCATCGCCGAGCGCGCACCGGCGGCGTTCGTCCGCGTGCACGAGGCGATCACGACGATCCGATCCGTGCGCACCGGCTCGAGGATGGATGTGTTCTCCAGGACCTTTCTCGTGGGCGACCAGACCGCGTTCGCGCCGGGCTTCTCCAGGGCAGTACAGGTCGTGTGGCTGGCCGGCACGATTGTTCACGACGCGTGCCACAGCAATCAGCACGCTGAAGGTCGCGTAAGCTCCGGCAAGGTCGCCGAAGTCGAGTGCATGGAGACCCAGTTGGAGGCGCTCGCCCTCATTGATGACGGCACCCACTTCGCCGACTACATCAGCGGCCTGATCGCGGCGGCAGACGACCCGGAGAGCCAGTACTGGAACCAGCCGAACCGGCACTGGTAGCGCTGCTGCTCAGGCATCGTGCTGGGGTGACGCAGATGGGTCGCAGCAGCAATGAACTGCGACGCGGTCGCCAATTCCCCAGCCTCAGGTCGTGCTCCGGACGATCTCACGCAACACGAGCCCGGATCCCGCCGCCGGCGAGCCCAGGCATGCCCATACGCCCGCCCGCGCCAGCGGCTACCCCTCGCGGGCCGTGCGCTCCCGGTGCGCCTCGCGCAGGGTCTCGAGGGCGTCCTCAAGCAGCTTCGGGATCTTCGGGCCGCCGAAGCTGTAGAAGTCGTCCAGCTCGCGCTCGAGCCCGAACGCCACGTTGAAGCGATGCGCCGTGTCGTAGCGGCCGACGATCAACGCCAGCTCGATGATCTGCTCGTCCGTGTAGTGCTCGCGCATCTGCTCCAGGAGCTCGCCGTCGATGCCCTGCGCGTGCGCGGCCACCCAGCGCTCCGTGAAGCGCAGCGCCAGCTTCGTCTTCTCCGTCAGGTCAGAGGCCTCGAAGTCCTGGACCTTCGCGACCATCTCCTCGTCCATGCCATCCTGCTGCGCCGCAGCAGATCGACCGGGGATTCACCACTTGCAGTCGTTGAGGTTGGCCGACTTCAGGCGGCAGAGGTCGACCGTCACCGGGTCGAGCGAGGTGAACTCCTGCCACGCCGCGTGGAACAACTGAAACGCCATCTGCGCTTCCGGGGCCAGACTCCGCGGGTTCGGGATCACCCTCGGGCTGGCATCTGCTTCGTGAACCTGTGTCATCGTCCTGCTCCTGTCCTGCCTATGGCACCCAAATCCGCCGCGCCGCCTCGAGACCGAGGACCAGCGCGCGGTCGTTCAGCTGAATCGTCACGGTCCCCCGGTACGCGGCGACCTCCGCTACCTCGAAGCCCGCGCCCGGGCGGATACCCTCTTCGTCGAAGAAGCGCAGCAGCTGCTCGTCTTCCTCGTAGACCCGATCGACCGTCGTGCTGTCGCCGGCTTCGACGTCCGTGAGGCGCCGCATCGACAGCGGGTGGCCGTGATGGGAGCCGGGGATCGGGTAGCCGAAGGGGGAGACGTGCGGATTGCCCAGGCGCTCGACGATCAGCGGCTCGGTGACGTCCGAGATCGCATGCTCCATCAGGTGCGCTTCCTCGTAGGCACGCCACCACTCGAGGCCGAGCGTGTCCACCAGCAGGCACTCGGCCAGGCGGTGCCGGCGCACCATCTGCTCCGCCCTCGCGAAGCCCGTGCCGCTGAGCGAGATCCGCTTGCGCCCGTCGATTCGGACCAGCTTGTCGCGGCGCAGGCGCGTGAGCATGCCTGCCGCCGAGGCAGGCTTGATGTCCAGGCGCTCGGCGACCCGTACCGCGATCACCTCTTCCTGCTCGTCGTGCGAGAGGCGGTAGATCGTCGTCAGCGCATCGTCGGCGGCGACGTTGGTGACCTGCTTGGGCATCGTTCCTCCGCGCCATGATACTCCATGGGCGTTCACGCCCTCGCAAGTGGTCGAGGGGCCTCCCCCCTCGACACCAGCAGTGAGCAACCCGTCAGCGCTGGGAGACGGTGTATCGACGACAGGTTATGATTCCCTCGAAATAGCTCCCGCCGTCCCGACCCGGAGGCGCGGTGACCATAGAAGAACGCTCTCGCCTCGACGCCGAGCAGCACGCCGTGCTCGGCCCGCTCGTGCGCATCATCGAGGAAGCCGCGGACTCGCAGCCGTGGGCCCTCGTCGGTGCCGCCGCGACGCAGTTGCAGGGCGTCGAGGTAAGCGCCGCCAACATCGAGTTCATCACCAGCGACCCGGCGATTCGTTCCCTCGCCGAGATGCTCGGCGTGGACGCGACCTGGGAGCGAGGCGCGCACGTGGCCGCCTCGCGGCTGCAGTTCCAACGCGGAGCCGTGCCGGTCTTCGTGCACGCGAACCCGACGTTCCACGGCGCCTACGACACGCTGACGCCGCTCGAGATCCCCTCGCTCTGGGACGCGCGCGCACACATCGCATTCGAGGGCGCCACCGTCCTCGCCACGCCGCTCGAGTGGGAGCTGCTGCTCGCCGTCGTGCTCGGCAACACGGCGCGCAGCGAGGCGATCCGTGACCACATCGAGGCCAGCGGCGAGTGCGACAGCCGCCTGCTCACCCGCCTGATGCGCGAGGGCCACGTCGAGCACGACACCGAGGAAGCCGTCTGGGCGCTGATCGGTCGCTGAGCCGGATCGCCCTTCGCCGGGCGCGGCTCAGGACTCCCGCAGCAGCGGCGCCGCCTCGCGTCCCAGCCGGTCGTAGCGGCGCAGCAGCGCGGGCAGCGCCCGCCCGCTGCGCGGCGCCTCGCGGTGCATCCGCTCGAAGAGCCGCACGAGGCCCTCGAGGTCGCTGAGCCGCACCGTCTCCGCGCGCACGCGGCCGCGCGGCCCGGCGTTGTGGTAGTTGCCCAGTGCGATGCAGGCCGCGCCCGTCTCGTAGCCGTAGAGGTCGTAGGCCGTGGCCTCGGTGACGCCGCCGTCCATCAACCGCCGCTGCCAGGCGAAGCCGTCGCGCTCCTCGCTCGCCAGCTCCTGCGCGAGCGTCGTCATCCACTGCGTCAGCAGCGGGGAGAAGATGTGGATCGCATCGCCGACGCGGATGATCGGTCCGCCGCCCTGCACCGCCCGCCCGCCCGCGAACGAGGATGTCTCCACGGCCACCACCAGCGCGTCCTCCGGCAGCAGCCGCTCGCGACCGACGACCGAGGCGCCTCGCAGCCCGACCTCCTCGGCGCGCGTGAAGAGACCGACCAGGTGCCCGCTACGCCGTTCCGCGGCGACGCGTTCGAGCGTTGCGAGCACGGCGGCGCAGCCGGCGAGGTCGTCGCAGGCGCGCGCCTGCACGAAGTCGCCGCGGAAGCGGCAGACGGGCACGTCCCAGAGCGCGAGGTCGCCCTCGGCAGCCTCGCCGCCGCCGCGCTCCAGCGTGGCGGCGGCGCCAGTCAGCCGCTGCCGCTCGTCACGCTGCACCGAGGTGATGCGCGCCTGGGCGTGCGGCGCTCGCTCGCCCTCGCGGTAGAGGGCGACGCGCTCGCCCTTGCCGTACTCGGCGGAGAGCCCGCCGCGGAACTCGAGCCGCAGCCGCCCGCCCCGCACCTGCTCGACAACGAAGCCGGGGTGGTCCATGTGCGCACCGAGGACCAGGGGGCGGCGCCGGCGGCCGCGGCGGTAGGTGATGCGCACGTTGCCGTACACGTCCTCCTCGTGCGTCAGTCCGCGCGCGGCGGCGAAGTCGCGCAGGTAGTCGCGCACGCCCCCTTCGAGGTACGGCGCGGACGGGATCGAGACCACCTCGCGCACGAGTTCGCGCAGCCGTTCCGGCACGTCGACCACGGACGATTCCTTCCGCCTCGGCAGCGCCGATGCTACCCGCGCTCGCGCCCGGCCGCCTCCGGCGCGTACGATCAGACCGTGAGCAACGAGTATCCCGCTTCGCCAGAGCCCGCACCCCAGCGCCGACGCCAGAGGAGCCGGCGGCGCCGCCGCGTGCTCGATCGCCCTCGCAAGCCGATCGAGATCGAGCTGACCGGCTTCGCCGCGGGCGGCAAGGCCGTCGGACGCGCCCCCGACGGCCGCATCGCATTCGTCGACTACGCCATGCCCGGTGAACGCGTCCTCGCCGAGATCGCGGCGGAGTCGCCGTCCTACATCGAGGCCACGACGATCAAGGTGCGCGAGCCTTCGGAGCATCGTGTCGAGCCGCGCTGCCAGTACTTCGGGCGCTGCGGTGGCTGCCAGCTCCAGCACATCTCGTACGGCGAGCAACTGCGCCTCAAGACCGGCATCGTGCGCGACCAGCTGCGCCGCATCGGCCGCTTCGAGGACGAGGCGATCGACGGCGTGCTGCAGGAGATGATCGGCATGGCCGACCCCTGGGCGTACCGCAACCACATGCGCTTCACCGTGCGGCGCGACGGCGAGGTCGGCTTCATGGAGCACGGCAGCCATCGCTTCCTGCGCATCGACCACTGCGAGATCGCGCTCCCGGCGGCCAACCGCGTGCTGCAGGACGCGCAGGGCCGCACGATGCAGACGCGAGCGCTGACCGTCCGCGCGGGCGAGCACAGCGATGAACTGCTCGTCCAGCCGAAGCTGCGCTGGCGCCCGCACCGCCGAGGGCGCACGCGCAGCGGCCAGCCCCACTACCACGAGCTGCTGCGCGGCGCGCGCTACCGCGTCTCCTCGCCTGCCTTCTTCCAGGTCAACTCGCGCCAGGCGGAGCGCCTGATCGAGCTCGTCGTCGCGCGCGCCCGCGCCGTCCAGCCCCGCCTCGTCGCCGACGCCTACTCCGGCGTCGGCACGTTCGCCGTCGCACTGGCACAGGTCGTGCCCGACGTCGTCACGATCGAGGCGTCCGCCGCCGCCGGCGACGACGCCGAGGTCAACCTCGCGCCGTATGACAACGTCCGCCGCATCGTCGGCACCGTCGAGGAGCAGCTCCCCGCGCTCGATCCCGCTCCGGACGTCGTCGTCGTAGACCCGCCACGCGCGGGCCTCGACGCTTCCGTGATCGACGCGATCGTCGAGTCGGGGGTACGGCGGCTCGTCTACGTCTCGTGCGATCCGGCGACGCTCGCCCGCGATCTGCGCCGCCTTGCCGACGGCGGCATGGAGCTCAGCGAGCTGCAGCCGATCGACATGTTCCCGCACACGCAGCACATCGAGTGCATCTCGACCCTCGACCGGGCCACGAGCTGAGCGCGTGGGGCAGCCGACGCCTGTGCTCGCCTCGGCCTCCCCTCGCCGTCGCGACCTGCTCGCGGCGCTCGGCCTCGACTTCGTCGTCCGCCCCACCGACGTGGAGGAGAGCAGCGAGGAGCCCGACCCGCAGCGCCGCGCCTCGCAACTCGCGCTGCGCAAGGCGCGCGCCGCGGCGGCGGCGCACCCGAGCGCGCCCGTAATCGCCGCCGACACGATCGTCGTCCTCGACGGGCGCGTGCTCGGCAAGCCGGACGGCGCGGACGAGGCCGCGGCGATGCTCGGCGCGCTGCGCGGCCGCAGCCACGAGGTGGTGAGCGCGGTCGCGGTCGCCTCGGAGGGCCGGGACGCCGTCGAGGCGGCGACGACCGCCGTCACGATGCGCGACTACGGCGACGAGGAGATCCGGCGCTTCATCGCCCGCGGCGAGCCGTTCGACAAGGCGGGCGGCTACGCCGTGCAGGATGCGGAGTTCGCGCCGGCCGCGAGCGTGGACGGCTGTCTCTGTGCCGTCATCGGGCTGCCGCTCTGGACCGTGCGCGGCCTGCTCGCGCGCGTCGCGTGCATCGAGGCCGCGCCGCCGGCGATCGAGCGCTGCGCCGCCTGCCCGCTGCGGGAGTAGCGCGAAGGCCCGGGCTGCTACCTACACGTGGACGACAAGCAGCTCGCCGACGAAGGTCGAGAGGCGCATCCGCACCCGGCGCTCGGCCTCCTCGTAGCCATCGCTGCGCAGGTGGATGTCGCGCACGATGCCCTCCTCGCGACGACCGAGGATGTCGACGCTCCCGACGATCGACTGGGCGGTGACGTCCACGCCGATGCCGCGCGGGACGCGCACCTGGATCGTGCCCAGCCAGCAGAATAGCGCCAGCTCCGTTTCCCCGGGCGGCAGCGCCGCCTCCCGCAGGTCGAGTTCGATGTCGCCGACGACCGTCGAGATCACGGCGTCGTCCTCGACGGTCCAGCCGTCCACGGAGGAGCGCACGTGGCCGACCGCCAGGCGCAGCCGTCGCGTGAAGCGCCGCACCCGCCAGGCCGCGAGCACGGCGAGCACACCGAGGGCGACGAAGGCAAGGCCGAAGGCGCTGCCAATCGCGCCGGCGCGGCCGAGCGAGTGCGCGCCGGTACTGTCGATCAGCAGCACCGCGCCGAGCGTGATCAGATAGAGCGCGACGCTGACCGGGGCCACGTCGCGCGCGCGCGCGCTCATTGCCCTCGCCTCCGCCAGGCACGCCGCAGCCGCTCGTAGAGGATCACGGCGCCGACGCCGATCAGAATGAGCGGCCACAGCTCGCGGATGCCGAACTCGGTGATCCCGAGCGACTCCGCGAGGAAGATCAGTCCGATGATGACGAGTACGACCCCGAACGCCACGGTCCGTCCTTCCGCCTCGATGCTGCGCCAGCGTCCTGGCAACCCGCGCCGCTCCATTGTACGGCGACGCTGCAGCGCCCCAGCATCCAAGGGCGCACGCCGCCGATGCGGTGCCCGATCGACCTTACGCTCGCGTTATTCGCCTTCTGCGAAGCTGTTCCGCAGTACTCCAACCAAGCTGGCACCTGGGTTGGAGTAGCTGCGCTGCCGTTTGCTGGCGCTCGCCTGAGCCCCGTCCGACAATGACACGAGCGTGCATGAGGCAGCGTCCGGGTCAGGAGGCAGGATGAGCGAAGCGATCATCGAGATCACGGACCTCGTCAAAACCTACGAGACGGGCGAGGTCCAGGTCCACGCCCTGCGCGGCGTCTCGCTCTCCGTCCAGCCCGCCGAGATGGTCGCCATCATGGGCCCCTCCGGCTGCGGCAAGACCACACTGCTCAACACCGCCTCCGGCCTCGACGACCCCACCGAGGGCAACATCATGATCGAGGGCACCGACCTCGACAGCCTCGACGACAACACGAAGACCTCGTACCGGGCGAGGCGTATGGGCTTCATCTTCCAGTTCTACAACCTGCTGCCCGTGCTCAGCTCGGTCGAGAACGTGGAGCTGCCGCTGCTGGTCTCCGGCGTGGCGCCGTCCGAGGCCCGGGAACGAGCGATGGCGGGCCTCGAACAGGTCGGCCTCGCCGACTGGGCGGAGCACCGGCCCGGACAGCTCTCGGGCGGCCAGCGCCAGCGCGTCACCATCGCGCGCGCGCTCGTGAACGACCCGGCGATCGTCTGGGCCGACGAGCCCACCGGCGACCTCGACTCCGTGACCGCCAACCAGATCATGGACCTGCTCGTCGGGCTCAACGAGTCGCACGGTCAGACCTTCGTACTGGTGACGCACGGGCGCGAGATCGCCGAGCGCTGTCACCGCATCGTCCACATGCGCGACGGCGAGATCGAGCGCGAGGAGATGCTGGTTGGATAGTCTCTTCGGGATCCCGCTGACCAGCATCCTCGTCGCGCTGCTGCTCGCGCTCGGCGCGATCTTCGCGATCCTCGGCGTCATCGCCTGGCGTCAGCCGCTGCTGGTCCGCATGGGGCTGCGCAACATCGGCCGGCGCAAGCCGCAGACCGCGCTGATCGTCATCGGGCTGATGCTCTCGACGCTGATCATCAGCGCCGCCTTCGCCACCGGCGACACTGTCGGCTACTCGATCACGAACGAGGTCTACGACCAGTTCGAGGAAGCCGACATCCTGATCGCGTTCGACGACGATATCTCCGAGTTCGGCGATCGCTTCCTGACCGACGAGTTCCTCGACGCGCTCACTGCCGAGTTCATCGAAGATCCGGACATCGATGGCATCACCGGCGTGCTCGCCGAGGTGCTGCCCGCAGTCAATCTCGAACGGCGCCTTGCGGAGGCGGACGCCAGCGTCATCGGCGTCGATCCGGACACCGTCGACGCCTTCAAAGGCCTCAAGACCCTCGACGGCGATCTGATCCCCGGCTCCACCCTCGGGGGATTCCGCGCCTACGTCTCCCAGGAACTGGCCGACCAGATCAACGTCGGTCCCGGCGATACGTTCAGCGTGTTCAAGGACGGCCAGCCGACGGAGTTCGAGGTGATCGACGTCGTCCAGAACACCTCGATCACCCAGGCCCAGGGCGGCGGAGGCGGTTTCGTGACGAGCCTCGACGTCGCTCGCGAACTGACCGGCCGCGAGGGCAAGTTGACCGCCGTCGCTGTGTCCATCACCGGCGGCGTGCGTGACACGCTGGACCTGAACGACGCCGTCGCGGACCGGGTGGAGGACTTCATCGAGGCCCATCCGGAGAGCCAGGCCCAGATCTTCTTCACGAAGAAGGACGCCGTCCTGCTGGCTGAGATCATCGGGTCGATCTTCGTCACCTTCTTCCTGATCTTCGGGCTGTTCGCGATCGCCTCGGGCATCCTCCTGATCTTCCTGATCTTCGTGATGCTCGCCGCCGAGCGGCGGTCGGAGATGGGGATGGCCCGCGCGGTCGGCATGCAGCGGCTGCACCTCACGGAGTCGTTCCTCGCCGAGGGCATGGCCTACAACGTCGGCTCGGCAGCCGTGGGCGCCCTGCTCGGCCTCGGGGTCTCGTTCCTGCTGGTGCTCGTGCTGGGGCGGATCTTCAGGGAGGCGCTGGGCTTCGGGATCACGTTCCACTTCAACTGGCAGGGCTTCCTGATCGCCTACAGCCTGGGTGTGGTCCTCACGTTCGCGACCGTCGCGTTCTCCGCCTTCCGCATCGCGAACCTCAACATCGTGCGCGCGATCCGCGACCTGCCGGAGCCGCAGCCGCTGCGAGGCGCGGACCGCTCGATCGGCGGGCTGCTCAAGGCCGCGGTCGGCGCGCTCTGGATGGTCGGCTGGATCGTGGTGCTGGTGGTGGCGGGATACCTGACCGTCCTCATCACCGTGCTCTCGATCGTCGGGGTCTTCGGGAACCTGCCGTTCATCCTGTCCGGCCTCTTCAGCGGCGCCGCCCTCATGGCGGTGGGCGCGCTGATGTTCTTCGGCGCCCAAACCGTGCGCTCAGGGCGGTTCCTCGACATGCAGGGCTGGCGAAACTGGCTGATCTGGGCGCTCTGGATCAGCGTCTTCAACGTCGTTGCCGCCTGCGTGTGGCTGCTGCAGCTCTCGCGCGCCTGGGCGGGACGCTACCGCAACGCAGGTGGCTGGGCCGTGATCATGCTGGTCCTCGGCGCGGTGCTCGTCTGGCTGTCCGGCTGGGGACTCGACGCCTTGAGCTTCTTCCAGGGCCAGGCGTTCTCATACACGGGAGGCTTCACCCTCGCCGTGTTCGCCGTCGCGATGCTCGCCGTCTACTTCGGACTGAACGAGCGCCTCTCCTTCACGGTCGCCGGGCTCGGGCTGGTCTGGTACTGGGTCCTCCCGCTCCCGTTCTCGCTCTTCTTCGAACTCGAGAGCGTCGTCGGTGGCGAACTCGACCCGGTCGACGGCGTGCTGCGGCTGCTCGGCCTGCCACGCCCGGGAGTCATCGAGGGCAACATCGAGATGTTCTTCGTCTCCGGGATCGCGATCACGGCGTCGGCGGTGCTCGTCATCATCCTGAACGCCGAGCTGGCGCTTACGCCGGTGCGCTGGCTCGGCGGCCTGCTCGGCGGGATCGCCCCCGCGATCAAGATGGCGATCGCTTACCCGGTGGCCTCGAAGTTCCGCACCGGCATGACCCTCGCGATGTTCGGGCTCGTCGTCTTCAGTCTCGTCGTGATGGCGACGCTCAACTCGAACTTCACCCAGGCATTCCTCAGTGAGGACGCCAATGGCGGCTTCGACGTCGCCGTCGCCGTCAATCCCGGCAACCGCGTCCCCGACCTGCGCGAGGCGCTCCGCTCCGCCGGCTACGAGCCCGACACGACGCTCGCCGGTGTCGGGCGCCTCGTCTCCGCCTTCCCGCAGCTGCGGCGCAGCGACGACCCGGCGGGCGACGACGGCTTCGAGACGTACCAGCTCGCCGGCATGGACGACGAGCTCATCGACCTGCAGCGCTTCCCCCTCGCGCACCGCGCAGCCGCTTACGACAGCGACGAGGCCGTGTGGGAGGCGCTCCGCAGCGATCCCGGCATCGCCATCGTCGACGCCTCGCGCCTGCAGGAACCAGCCGAGTTCGGCGGCGACCCGAATCAGCCGGGCGACTTCTACCTCGGGGTCACCGACCACGACCTCCGTCACGAGCAGTGGGAGCCGATCCCGCTCACGTTCCGCGACCCGTCGACCGGTCACACGACCGAGCTGCGGATCATCGCCGTGCTGGAGCCGCAGGTCAGCTCGGTCATCCCCGCCTTCTTCGCCATCTTCACGCACGCCGCGGTCATCGAAGAGGCCTTCGAGGGCGGCGACCTGGAGCGGTACTTCGTGGTGACCGCCGAGGCCACGGACGAGGCCGCGATCGAGGCCTCGCGCGACATCGAGTCGACGCTGCTGGAGCTCGGCGTGCAGGCGGACTCGATCGACAAGCTGATCGACGATCAGGCCAGCACGTCGCGCTCGTTCCAGTTCCTGTTCGAGGGCTTCATGGCGCTCGGGCTGATCGTCGGCATCGCGGCGCTCGGGGTGATCGCGTTCCGCACGGTGGTGGAGCGGCGTCAGCAGATCGGGATGCTGCGCGCGATCGGCTACACCCGCAGGCTCGTGGCGATCTCCTACTTCCTCGAGTCTTCGTTCATCGCGCTGGCGGGCATCGCGATCGGGGTCACGCTCGGTCTGGCGGTCTCCTACAACCTGCTGGCGAGTCCGGAGTTTACCGGGGGCACCGAGATCGACTTCCAGGTGCCGTGGGTGCGGCTGGCGGTGGTGCTCACCGTCGCCTACGGCGCGAGCGCGCTGATGACGCTGCTGCCCGCCCGCGCCGCCTCGCGCGTTGCGGTCGCCGAGGCGCTCAGGTACGAGTAGGCGCCGCCTACCGCTTGCAGTACGACCGTGAACGTCGCGGGATGAAGGACCGGCGCTAGTCCGCCGTCTGCGCGCGCAGGCCCGCGAGGTGGCGGCGCACGA
Source organism: Dehalococcoidia bacterium (assembly GCA_965261685.1). Lineage (GTDB taxonomy): Bacteria > Chloroflexota > Dehalococcoidia > UBA2979 > UBA2979 > VXMT01. The sequence goes on along the minus strand of CBDHDI010000027.1, from coordinate 346,066 downwards.
CGGTCATCGGGCCCTCCTCGGTCAGCGCGAACCTGGGGACGACCTTCCAGAACTTCGGCAGGTACTGCCGCCACTCGTTGAGAACGTGGCGCGCCCTCGGCGATCCGGTCATCTCGAGGTGGCGGCGCACCAGCATCTCGAGCAGGTTGATGGCGTCCGGCGTCGTGACCTGCTCGAGGCCGACCAGTTCCTGGTTGACGCGCGTACGGAAGTCGCCTTCCTCGTCCAGCACGTAGGCGATGCCGTCCGACATGCCGGCGCCGAAGTTGCGGCCCGTGCGGCCGAGGATCACGATCACCCCGTCGGTCATGTACTCGCAACCGTGGTCCCCGATGCCCTCGACGACAGCGCGCGCGCCGGAGTTGCGGACCGCGAATCGCTCGCCCGCGCTGCCCGCGACGAACAGGTGCCCGCCGGTCGCGCCGTAGAGCACGGTGTTGCCGATCAGTACGGCCTCGGTGTCTGCGCCGAGGAACCCCGCGTCATCGGGTGGGCGGACGGTGATCTCGCCGCCGTTCATGCCCTTCGCCACATAGTCGTTGGCCTCGCCGACGAGGTGCAGGCGCATCCCGGAGGAGAGGAACGCGCCGAACGACTGCCCCGCCGAGCCCCGGAAGGCAAGCTCGATCGAGCCCTCGGGCAACCCGGTGTTGCCGTAGCGCAGCGCGATTTCGCCGGAGAGCCGCGCTCCGACCGTGCGGTCCGTGTTGCGGATCTCGTAGGAGCGCTGCACCGGCGGGCCGCCCACGATGGCGGAGCGGACGTCGGCGATGATCCTGTCGTCCAGCAACGCCTCACCGCGATCGTTGCGCTCCTGGATCGAGTGCCGGGGCTCGAGGCCTGTTGGATCCGCGGGCATCAGCACGTTCGCGAGGTCGATCCCGTCCCCGCGCCCGCCCTCGGGCGGGAGCTGCTTGAGCAGCTCCGGGCGGCCGATGATGTCATCGATACGCTCGTAGCCAAGCTCGGCGAGGATCGCCCGCACTTCCTCGCCGACGTGCGTGAGGTACTTGATCACCATCTCCGGCTTGCCGAAGTACTTCGCGCGCAGATCCTCGCGCTGCGTCGCCACGCCGACGGGGCAGGTGTTGATGTGGCACTGCCGCGCCATCTTGCAGCCGACGGCGATCATGGCGGAGGTGCCGAAGCCGTACTCCTCGGCGCCGAGCATCGCGGCGACGAGCACGTCGCGGCCGGTGTGGAACCCGCCGTCCGCGCGCAGCCGCACGCGGCCGCGCAGCGCGTTCGCGACGAGCACCTGCTGCGTCTCCGCCAGTCCGAGCTCCCAGGGCGCGCCCGCGTACTTGATCGAGGACCACGGCGAGGCGCCGGTGCCGCCGTCGTGGCCGCTGATCTGGATGATGTCCGCGAAGCCCTTGGCCACACCGGCGGCGATCGTGCCGACGCCCTCGGCGGCGACGAGCTTGACGCACACACGCGCCCGGGGGTTCACCGCCTTGAGATCGAAGATCAGCTGCGCGAGGTCCTCGATCGAGTAGATGTCGTGGTGCGGGGGCGGCGAGATCAGCGGCGTCCCCTCCATGACGTGGCGCATCGAGGCGATGTAGTGGGAGACCTTGTGGCCGGGCAGCTGCCCGCCCTCGCCGGGCTTCGAGCCCTGCGCGATCTTGATCTCCAGCTCCACCGCCGAGGCGAGGTAGGCGGGCGTCACGCCGAAGCGCCCGGACGCCACCTGCTTGACCTTGGAGTTGGCGTCGCGCATGTCGCCGTCCGGGCTGTAACGTCGCGGGTCCTCGCCGCCTTCGCCGGTGTTGGAGCGGCCGCCGAGGATGTTCATCGCGCGCGCGATGTCCTCGTGGGCCTCGCGGCTGAGCGCGCCGAGCGACATGGCGCCGGTGTTGAAGCGCCGCGTCACCTCGCCGAGCGGCTCGACGCGCGAGACATCGATCGGCTCGCGATCGGACTGGAAGCCGAGGGCATCGCGCAACGCCGTGCGAGGGCGGGAGTGCACCAGGTCGCTGTACTCCTGGTACTCCGCCTGGCCGCCGCCGTCCTCGACCACCTTGTGCAGCGCGCGCCAGACCTTCGGCTCGAAGGCGTGGTAGTCGCCGTCGCGGCGGTACTTGTACCAGCCGCCGTGCGGCATCTCCGCATCCGGGAAGGCGCGCGCGTGGCGGTCGAGGATGTCGCTCGCGAGGTCCTCGTAGCTGACGCCGGCGATGCGCGAGGTGGTGCCGGGGAAGGAACGATCGATCACCGCGTCGGAGATGCCGAGTGCCTCGAAGATCTGCGCGCCGTGGTAGGAGGAGACGGCGGAGATGCCCATCTTGGACATCACCTTGAGGATGCCTGCATCCACCGCCTGCTGGTACTGGCGCATCACCTGGTCCAGCTCGACTTCGCCGAACTCGCCCTCGCGCGTCAGGTCGCGCAGCGTGTCGAACGCCAGGTAGGGGTTGACCGCGCTCGCGCCGAAGCCGATCAGGCAGGCGAAGTGGTGCACGTCGCGCGCATCGCCCGCCTCGGCGACGAGGCTGGTCTTCATCCGGCGCCCGCTGCGGATCAGCTGGTGGTGCACGCTGGAGACCGCGAGCAGCATCGGGATCGGCGCCCAGTCCCCGTCGCAGAGGCGGTCGCTGATCACGATCACGTCGTGGCCCTCGTCCACCGCCAGCTCGGCGGCGGCGCAGAGGTCATCGAGGGCGGGACGCAGCCCGGCCGGGCCCTCCGAGGCGGCGAAGCGCGCGTGCAGCGTGGTCAGCGCGAACGTCCCGATCGGCGTGTTGCGAAGCGCTGCCATCTCCTCGTCCACAATCAGCGGACTGTTGAGGTGGACCAGCCGCGCCGCTTCCGGCGTGGTCTCCAGCAGTGAGTGGCGGCGGCCCAGCAGCGTGTCGAGGGACATCACGATCTCTTCCCGGATCGAGTCGATCGCGGGATTCGTGACCTGGGCGAACTTCTGCTTGAAGTAGGTGTAGAGCAGCCGGCTGGGGTCGAAGAGCGTGGACAGCGGCGTGTCCTCGCCCATGGAGCCGACGGGCTCCTTGCCCTCGCGCACCATCGGCTTGATGACGTACTCGATCTCCTCGCGGGTGTAGCCGTGCAGGGTCTGCCGCGCGCGGATGTCCTCGTCGGGCTGCTCGCGGTGCTGGCCGTTCGCATTGTCGAGATAGCGACTGAGGCTGTGCAGGTTGCGGCGCACCCAGTCGCCGTAGGGACGCCGCGAGGAGATCTCGCGCTTGATCTCCTCGTTGTGCAGGAACTGCCGCCGCGCCGTGTCGACGGCGATCATCTCGCCCGGCCCGAGGCGGCCCGACTCCACGATCTCGTCGAACGGCAGATCGACGAGGCCGACCTCGGAGCCCATGACGACGGTGCCGTCGCGCATGATCTGGTAGCGGGCGGGGCGGAGGCCGTTGCGGTCCATGATCGCCGCCGCGACCGTGCCGTTGGTGAAGGCCACCGCGGCCGGGCCGTCCCACGGCTCCTGCAGGCAGGCGTGGTACTCGTAGAACGCCCGCAACTGGGGATCCATGTTGGGCATGTTTTCCCAGGCCTCGGGGATCAGCATCATCATCGCGTGCAGGATGTCGCGGCCGGAGGCCGTCAGCAGTTCCAGCGCCTCGTCCAGCGAGGCGGTGTCCGAGCCGATCGGCCAGATCACCGGCAGCAGATCATCGATCTGGTCGCCCCAGACCGCCGAGGTCAGCTCCGGCTCGCGCGCGCTCATCCAGTTGCGGTTGCCGAGCAGCGTGTTGATCTCGCCGTTGTGCGCGACCAGCCGGAACGGCTGCGCGAGCTTCCAGTTCGGCAGCGTGTTCGTCGCGAAGCGCTGGTGGAACAGCGCGACGGCGGCCACCGTGCGCTCGTCCGAGAGGTCCGGGTAGAACGCCGCCAGCTGCGGCGCCACCATCAGGCCCTTGTAGACCACCACCTTCGAGGACATCGAAACCACGTAGCAGTCGAGCGAGCGCTCGCGGAAGGCTTGCTCGGCCTGCCGCCTCGCCAGGTAGAGGGCGCGCTCGCAGTCCGCGCCGCCGAGGCCGGGCGGCCTGCGCAGCAGCAGCTGCTCGATGCCGGGCAGGGACTCCAGCGCCAACCCGCCGAGCACCGACGGGTCATGCGGCGTCTCGCGCCAGCCGATGACCTGCACGCCGCCGGCCTCGACGGCCTGCTCGATGATCGCGCGCGCCTCGGTCTTGTCCGCCTCGTCCTGCGGGAGGAAGACCATCGCCACGGCGAGTTCGTCGCGGCGCTCGAGGGTATGGCCAAGCCGTTCGGCGTCCTCGCGAAGCAGCTCGAACGGGATCTGGATGGTGACGCCCGCGCCGTCACCGGAGGCGGCGTCGGCGGAGACCGCGCCGCGGTGGGTGAGGTTCACGGCCGCCTCGACAGCTAGCTGGACGATGCGGTGGGAGCGCTCGCCGTCGATGCGCGCGACGAAGCCCGTGCCACAGGCGTCGTGATCCATCGACGGGTCATACAACCCGCGAGGGGGACGCAGCGACATCCCTGTCGCAGAGTGCGACTCGGCGCCACTCACGGCACAAGCCCTCCGGAAAGGCTGCTCTCACCCCCACTGTGGGGGAGGAGTCTCCGTGGAATGCTCAATCATAACCCACAGCGGGCAAGCGCCGCCGTGGATGTGCCTTCACGGCCTCCCATTCTGCGCAAAATTTCACAAGCTGTAAAGGTGCGGCCTGCCTGGCCCCTGCCGGCGTGGCTAGCCGAGGTCCGGCGTCGGCCGCTCGTCCCACACCACCTCGCGCTCCACGAGCGCGTCGAGGACGTCACCGCCGAGGCCCAGCAACGTCGCGAGGAGCGCCCGCGAGTCCTGGCCCATGTCCGGCGAGGTGCCCCGCACGCCGCCCGGTGTGCGCGAGAGCTTGATCGGCGTGTTCACCAGCGGCAGCGTGCCCAGCGTGTGGTGCTCCACCGGCGTCAGCATCCCGCGCGCCTCGACCTGCGGCTGCGCGACGGCTTCCGCGATGTTGTTGAGTGGCCCGCAGGGAATCTCGTAGGGCGTCAGGCGCTCTACCCACTCGGCCGTGGTGCGCTTGTGGAACGCCTCGTTGAGCAGCGGCTCGAGATCGGCGTGGTTGGCCGAGCGGGCGTGCGCCTCGGCGAATCGCGGATCGTCGATCAGCTCGACGACGTCCAGCTCGGAGCAGAGCAGCGCCCACTGGTTCGGCACGCCCCAGGCGAGCGCGACGACGATGTAGCCGTCGGCGGTCGGGAACGCCTGGAACGGCACCGCCCAGGAGTGGCGCGTCCCCAGCGGCTGCGGCAGATCGCCCGTCAGGTGGTAGCGCAGCAGCGCGTTCTCCTGGATCGCCAGCTGGCAGTCGAGCATCGAGATGTCGACGAGTTGGCCGCGTCCGGAGGTCTCGCGTTCGCGCAGCGCCGCGAGGATGCCGACCGCGGCGAACAGCCCGCCCGCGATGTCGGCGAGCGAGAGTCCGGGCTTCAGCGGCGGCCCGCCCGGCTCGCCGGTAACGGACATCACTCCGCCCGCGCCCTGGATCACCACGTCCAGGGCCGGACGATCGCGCAGCGGTCCGGTCTGCCCGTAGCCGGAGATCGCGGCGTAGATCAGCCCCGGATGCACCTCGGCGAGCCGCTCGTAGCCGAGGCCGAGGCGCTCCAGCGTGCCCGGCCGGAAGTTCTCGACGAGCACGTCGAACTGCGGCACCAGTTGCAGGAAGAGCTCGCGCCCCTCGTCCTGCTTGAGATCGATCGCGATGCTGCGCTTGCCGCGGTTGACGCTGAAGAAGTAGCCCGACTCGCCATCGAGGAGCGGGCCGGTGGTGCGGGCGACGTCGCCGAAGGGCGGGCGCTCGCACTTCACGACCGCGGCGCCGAGGTCGCAGAGGATCATCGTGCAGTACGGTCCGGCGAGGACCCAGCTCAGGTCCAGCACGCGCAGGCCGCTCAGCGGTCCGCCGCCCGTCCCGCCTCCGCTCGTCGCGGCTGCCTCCGTCATCTCGCCCTCTCGTCCTCGTGCCGCACGAGTCTCAGCCCGCCCCGCAGGGCGACGTACACGCCCACCAGCAGCAGCGCGGCGCCGAGTGCTTCGAGCAGTGTAGGACGCTCGCCGAGGAGCGTCGCGCCGATCGTGGTCGCGCCCACCGGCTCGCCGAGCGCGGCCACCGCAACCACGGCGGCGGGCAGCGAGCCGAGCGCAAGGGTGAACGCCCCGTGCCCGATGAGTTGCGGCACCAGCGCGAGCAAGGCGATCAGGATGTAGGCCTCGGCGCCCCAGCCGAACAGCGATTCGCCGCTCCCCGCCAGAGCGAGCAGCAGCACGATTGCAGCGATCGCGTTGGCCAGCCCGGCATAGCTGACGTTCGACAGCCTCGCCCGGACACGCCGTCCGACCACGAGGTAGATCGAGGCGGATACGGCCCCCAGCGCCGCGAACGCGTCGCCGCGCAGCGAGACGCTATCGCCCAGGTCGGCGCCCGCCAGCAACAGCGCCCCGGGGGCGGCGATGGCGATCGCCACCAGCAGCGCGCGCGTCGGCCGCTCGGCGAGCGCGACCCAGGCGCCGAGCCCGACGATCAGTGGCTGCGTCGCGATGATCGCCGTGGCGGCGGCGATCGAGGTGTCCTGCACCCCGGCGGTCCAGAACCCGACGTACCCGGCGAGCGCGAGCCCGGCAAGCGCCAGCAGCCCCGCGTCCCGCAGTCCGAGCAGGCGCAGCTCCTCGCGGCGTCGCAGTGCGGAGAGCAGGAGCAGCGGGAGCGCCGCCAGCGCCAGACGCAACGAGGCGATGACCAGCGGAGGGGCGTCCGTCAGCCGGACGAGGGGCGCGGCCCAGGAGAGCGCCGCCACCCCGGCAAGCAGCACGATCCCCTCGCGCGACGCAACCGCCTGGAGCTTCGCCCTGAGCATGGTCCGACGCTAGCAGGTGCGGGCCCTGGCAGCCGTGCGAGCGGGCGCGCTAGTTTCCGTAGCTAGCGACGAGTTCCTCGACCATCTCTTCCAGCTCGCCGCCCCTCGGCGACGCGTAGAGGCCTCGCACGACCTCGTCCGAGTTCGGGGCGATGGACAGGAAGTTGGGGTGATAGGTCATGCCCAGGGCTGTGCCAAACGCGTGCTCGTCGGGGGTGTCCCAGTCGAGGATCACGAAGTTCACCCGGTCCTGGAATTCGATTCGGAGCCCGTTCACGACGGGCCGCGCTCGCGTGCAGGCCGGTCACCAAATCGCATCGAAGAAGACGAACGTCGGCTTCCCGTTCGCGGGCAGATACGCACCGGTCGAGTCCACGCGGTTCTCTGGCGGCTGGTAGTCCGCAGCCACCAATACCGCCGGCCCGGTCGGGAAGTCATTGCTCGGAGCCGTGTCTGCCGCAGCCGCAACGGATGTCGCAGTGGGCTCCGGCGGTGTGGTCGGCGCCGCGCTGCCCCCGTCGTCGCCGCCCGAGCAGGCCGCGGCAAGCGCCGCGCAGGCGAGGATCAGCGCCGCGAGGCGCAGGGCGCCATCCCCGGCACGAACTCTTCGCCCGGCTGCATCCGTCATCTCGCCTCCTCGCCCTCGCGGCGCACGAGGCTCAGTCCGCCCCGCAGGGCGACGTACACGCCCACCAGGAGCAGTGCTGCGCCGAGCGCTTCGAGCAGTGTAGGACACTCGCCGAGCAGCGTCGCACCGATCGCGGTCGCGCCCACCGGCTCGCCCAGCACCGCCACCGCGACGACGACGGCGGGCAGCGAGCCGAGCGCCCAGGTCAGCGCGCCGTGCCCCATCAGCTGCGGCACCAGCGCGAGCAACGCGATCAGGACGTAGGCCTCGGCGCCCCAGCCGAGCGGCGAATCGCCGCTCGCCGCCAGCGCGAGCAGCAGCGCGATCGCGGCGATCGCATTGACCAGCGCGGCGTAGCTGACGTTCGAGAGCCTCGCTCGCACGCGCCTCCCGGCTACGAGGTAGATCGAGGCGAAGACGGCGCCCAGCGCCGCGAAGGCGTCGCCGCGCAGCGAGACGCCATCGCCCAGGTCGGCGCCGGCCAGCAGCAGCGCCCCGGCGCCCGCGATGGCGATCGCGATCAGCAGCGCGCGCGTCGGCCGCTCCCCGAGCGCGACCCAGGCGCCAAGCCCGACAATCAGCGGCTGCGTCGCGACGATCGCCGTGCTGGCGGCGATCGAGGTGTCCTGCACGGCGGCGACCCAGAACCCGAAGTGCGCGGCGAGCGCGAGGCCGGCGAGCGTCAGCAACGCGGCGTCTCGCCGTTCGAGCAGGCGCAGCTCCTCGCGGCGTCTCAGACCGGAGAGCGCGAGCAGCGGCAGCGCCGCGAGCGCCATGCGCAGCGAGGCGACGACGAGCGGAGGGGCGTCGGCGAGCCGGATCAGTGGCGCGGCCCAGGAGAGCGCCGCGACCCCCACGAGCAGCACGATCCACTCGCGCGACGCAACCGCCTCGAGCTTCGCCCTGGCCATGATCCGACGCTAGCAGGTACGGCCTCTACCGGGCGGGGGGTCGAGCGTGCTACTCGGCGTAGTCGGCGACGAGTTGCTCGACCATGTCGCTCAACTCGCCAGTCCTCGGTGCCCCATGGATCTGCTGCACGACGTCGGTCGAGTTGGGGGCGAAGGTCGCGAAGCTCGGGTGATTGGTGAGGTTCAACGTCCTCGCAAACGCCCTATCCGTGCTGCCGTTGTCCCAATCGAGGATCACGAAGTTCACTCGGTCCTGGAATTCAAGTCGGAGCCCATTCACGACAGGCCGCGCACGCGTGCAGTGCGGTCACCAAATCGCATCGAGGACGACGAATGTCGGCTTCCCGTTCGCCGGGAGATACGCGCCGGTCGAGTCCACATGCCTGCTCGGAGGCTGATAGTCGGCGGCCACCAGCACCGCCGGCCCGGTAGGGAAGTCGTAGCTCGGCTCGGGCGTCTCAGTCGGGGTTGGTTCGGGCGTCGCGGTCGGGGTTGGTTCGGGCGTCGCGGTCGGGGTTGGTTCGGGCGTCGCGGTCGGGGTTGGTTCGGGCGTCGCGGTCGGGGTCGGCTCCGGCGTGGCGGTCGGAGTCGGCTCGGGCGTCGCGGTCGGGGTTGGTTCGGGCGTCGCGGTCGGGGTTGGTTCGGGCGTCGCGGTCGGCGTTGGCTCGGGCGTCGCGGTCGGGGTCGGCTCGGGCGTCGCCGTCGGGGTCGGCTCGGGCGTCGCGGTCGGGGTCGGTTCGGGCGTCGCGGTCGGGGTCCGTTCGGCAGTCGCGGTCGGGGTTGGTTCGGGCGTCGCGATAGGAGTCGCCGTGCGGGCCGCGGTGGGAGTCGCGGTCGCGACGCTCGGCGTCGGCGTTGCGGTCGGCGTCGGCGTTTCGGCGACGATTGTCGGCGAGGGCGTCTCGGTCGCGGTCGGGGTGGGCTCCGCCTCACCGCCGCCCGTGCAGGCCGCGGCGGCGAGTAGCGCGACAGTGGCGAGCGCCACCGCCACGAGGCGCAGGAGACGCACGCGGCGCGGACGGCGGAGCATCATCACCACCTCACTCGATCGCGATCGTCTGGATCGCGCTCGCCTCGACCAGCTGCACGCAGGCGCACGGCGTCATGCCCGGCACGGACTCCTCGCCCGGCTGCATCCGCTCGAGGCTGCCAGCGATCGCCGTGATCTGCCCGCGCGAGCGCGTCAGTTCGTCGATACGGCCGTCGAGTTGCTCGACGGCCTCGGCGAGCGTGCGGCTGAGTACGGTGCGCACGTCGCCGCAGGTGCCATCGTGCGCGAGGCCCAACACAGTGCCCATCTCGCTCAGCGACAGGCCCAGCCCGCGCAGACCCACCGCGAGGCGCAGCGTCTCGACGTGACGTTCGGAGTAGTCGCGGTAGCCGTTGGCGCGCCGCGGGGGCGCGGGCAGCACGCCACGCCGCTCGTAGAAGCGAATCGTGTCCGGGCTGAGGCCACTGGCAACGGCGGCGCGCTGGATGTTCATCGGACCGTCCGCCTCCGTTCGCGCTGCGCCTTCAGGATACGCCGCCGCGGGCGCCCCCGGCGCCGGCTACCCGCCGCTGCTGGCGACGGCTCCATCGAGGAGCTCGCGCAGCGTCTGCTCGCGCTGCGGACCAAAGCTCGTCGTGAGCGCCTCGGCCGAGTCGGGCGCGACCAGCGCGAACGAGGGGTGGAATCCCACGCCCAACTGCGTCGCCAGTGCACGCTCGGCCCCGACGTCGAAGTCGAGGATCACGAAGTTCACCCGGTCCTGGTATTCCGCCCGAAGCCCGTGCACGACGGGCCGCGCGATCGCGCAGGACGGTCACCAGATCGCATCGACGAAGACGAGGGTCGGCTTCCCGTTCGCGGGCAGGTACGCCCCCGTCGAGTCGACCCGGTCTCCGGGGTACTGGTAGTCGGCGGCCACCAGCACAGCCGGCCCGGTCGGGAAGTCGAGCCCCGTCACGGCCTGCGTGCCTGCGGGCGCCGCCGTCTCAGAGGTCGCGGGGGCGCCCTCGTCGCCGCCCGTACAGGCGGCGGCAAGCGCCGCGCCGGCGAGGACCAGCGCGACGAGGGACAGCACGCCGGCGTACCTCGAACGGAGGGTGTTGGCGATGGGCTGGATGTTCATCTATTCCGTCTCCTCGGTCGCGTTCGCCTCGAGATCAAGGATATGACGCCGCGAGGCGCCACGGGAGGGGCCGGCTAGCTCCCGTAGCGTGCGATCAGGGCGTCGAGGATGCCGCGCAACTGGGGCTCGCGCTGCGCCCCGAAGACCCTCGCAACCACCTCGGCGGAATCGGGCGCGATCAGCAGGTAGGCCGGCGTGCCCGTGTAGCCCAGCAGCCTCGCCAGCGTGCCGTCCTCCGGGTCGTCGACATCGAGGACCACGAAGTTCGTCCGGTCCTGGTATTCCTCTCGAAGCCCATGCACGATGGGCCGCGCGACCGCGCAGAACTGTCACCAGATCGCATCGACGAAGACGAGCGTCGGCTTGCCGTTCGACGGCAGGTACGCGCCCGTCGAGGCGACGCGGTCCTCGGGCGGCTGGTAGTCGGCGGCCACCAGCACCGCCGGGCCGGTGGGGAAGGCGTAGCTCTCCGGCGTCGCGGTGGGCGTCGCCGTCGCGGTCGCTTCCGGCGTCGCCACGGCGGTGGGTGACGCGGTCGCTGCGGGCGCGCGGTCGCCCTCGCCGCCGCAGGCGGCGATCAGCGCCGCGCAGGCGAGGAGGAGCGGCGAGAAGCCCCGGACACAGGCGCGGCTTGCATGGAATCGCGGCATCCGCATCGTGGCTCGATCATACGCCCGCGCGCCCGCCGCGACACGCTACTCGTACGTGCCCCCGGCCGTGTCGGCGTCCGCGACGCCGACCTCGAGCAAGTGGCCGAACACGGACCCGAGGGCGGTCGTGCGTACGATCCCGTCCCGGTCGATGAAGAACGTCGCGGGCAGCGCTTGCACGCCGTAGCGCCGCGCCACCTCGCCGCTTGAGGTCTCGAGCAGTATCGGGAAGGTCAGCCCGAACTCCTCGACGAAGCCCTCGGCCGCGGCGATCGTGTCCTCCGGCAGGAGGTTCACGGCGAGGATCACGAGGTCGTCGGGGCCGGACGGGCCGCGCTCCTCCCAGAGCGTCTGGAAGTCCGGCATCTCGCGGCGGCAGGGCGGACACCAGCTCGCCCAGAAGTTGAGCACTACTGTCTTGCCTCGGTAGTCGGAAAGCCGTACCGACCGGCCGTTGAGCGTCCTCAGGAAGAAGTCCGGCGCTTGCTGATCGACCTCCAGTGGCAGGTCGTCGAGCAATCCGATCGTGGCAACCCTCGCGGGCGTCGCCGTCGCGGTGGCGGTCGCCGAAGCGGAGGGCTCAGTGCCGCCGTCCCCGCAGGCGGCCGCGACCAGCGCCGCGCAGGCGAGCGCCAGCAGCGCGAGGCGCCGGAGGCGTGCGCCTATCGAGCTGCGGGGTGGCATCGCGAACCCTCGCGGACGCCCGCGCTAACCTCCGCCGGCGGCGTCCGCCTTCGCCACACCGTCCGGCAGCAGGTTGCCGAACACCGGGCCGTAGTTGACGGAGCGCACCACGCCCTCGCTATCGATGAAGAACGTGGCCGGGAGCCCGCGTACCCGGTAGCGATCCGCCACCGAGCCGTCCGCGGTGTCGAACAGCACGGGGAACGTGAACCCGCGCCCCTCCACGAAGCCGCGGGCGTCGGCCATGGTGTCCTGCACGAGGAAGTCGAGCGCGAGCATCACGAGGTCGTCCGAGCCGTCCTCGCCGCGCTCGTCCCACAGCTCCTGGAACTCCGGCATCTCCTCGCGGCAGGGCGGACACCAGCTTGCCCAGAAGTTCAGCACCACCGTCTTGCCGCGGAAGTCCGAGAGCCTGACGGTCTCGCCATCGAGGTTCGTCAGCGCGAAGTCGGGCGCGGGCTCATCTACGGCCACCGTCAGATCGTCGAGCAGGCCGATTGTGACCATCTCGCCGCTGCTGGTCATCGCCTCATCGACGCCGCTGTCGATGAACTCGCGCTGCACGAAGAGCGCGGCGATCACCGCCACGATCAGGAAGGCCAGCCTTCTGTTCTCCTGCATGCCGCATCCTTTCCCGATCACGCCCGCGACCGGGCGCAGTTTCCATCAGGAGCGATCTCCGTCGCTCTCGAGGATGACACGCGTCTCCGCTTGGAACACTGCCCAGGCGAACCAGAAGTGGTTGCCGGAGACGAGCGGCGTCAGCTGCGACCCGGCCAGCGGCCCCTCGACCGCGCGGCCGAGCACATCCCAGGTGCTCCCCGTACCCACATCGACAATCGCACCGTCGCGCGACTCGAAGCGCAGCCGCTCGCCGTCGAGGAGCGGGCTGAACGCGCCCGCGGAGCCGACGTTGGCGCTGCCGACAATGAACGCGTCGTCGAGCGCCGAGACCTGACCCGGCTGCCAGAAGGCGACGACCATCTCGCCGCCGACCTCGGCCTCGATGACCACGAGTTCGCTCAGTGCGCTGAACGGGAACGCCGCCGTCTCACCCGCGATCTCGAGGGTGAGCACGCGCTCTTTGGCGGAGAGTTGGTCGCTGAACTCCCCGACCGGGAAGAACGTCCTGCCGGTGCTGTCGTAGAGCGGGTACGGGTTCTCGCCGTAGTTCCGGGCGTGGCCGGTCTCGCGGCTGAGCACCCGGCCGTCCCCGAAGGCCGCCCGGAACTCCTCGAAGGAGACGAGCTGGGCGGGCAGGAACTCCAGTTGCGCGCCGGTGTGGTGACCGACAATCGCCTCGCCGGTGAGCTGCTGCCACAGTGTCTCGGTCTCGCGGTCATACATGATCAGGTCGCTGCGCCGCAGGCTGCCGGAGACGCCGAACGTGCGCTCCTCGCCGTCCACCAGCCGCGAGAAGGCGATCGCCGAGTTGCAGAGCGGGCAGTAGGTCACGATCACCGCTTCGCCGCCGACCACGTCGTTGACGATCTCGTGCCAGGTGAGGATCTCCAGCGGGTAGGCGCGCGCGTCGCCGTTGCGCTCGAAGGCGATCACCGGCGACTCCGCCGACAGCCAGTCCGAGGCCTCCTCGATCGTCAGGAAGCGCGGCTCGTCGATCGCCGGGATCGCGTCGGGCGGGATCACCGCCCGGATCTCCGCGAGGTTCACGGCGCGTTTGCTGAGATCGATCTTCGGGAAGTTGCGCTCGAGGTTCTGCGCCGTCTGCAGATCGGCGGCATTGAACTCCTCGCGGAACGGCGTCGCCGTGGCTGTGGCCCGCTCGGCGGTCGCCGTCGTTGTCGCAGCCGCGGACGTGGGCGCAGACGTGGGCGTCGGTGTGGAGTCGGGGGTCACTGTGGGCGAGGCCGGGGCGGTCGCCGCCGTCGTCGCGGCCGCGGGAGCGGGCGCTGGCTGCGAGTCACCACCGCAGGCGGCGAGCAGTGCCGCGGCGAGGAGGAGGAGTGCTGCGATGCTGCACCGCTGCAACGTCGTCCGAAGGCGTCCCGCGTGAGCCATGCCGTGTCCGCCCTCATGAACGCCCTTCCATGATACGTCCCGACCACCCTACGGGCGGCGATTCCCGGCGCCTCGCACGGCGGGACTGGTGGCCTCGATCGGGCGCGTCTACCATGACGTAGTTCCCGGACATGCAGTGCTGCGAAGCGGCGCGAGGGAGGGCGAAGATGGACCGGGATGCGCTCGACCGCGCGGCCGCGATCCTCGCCGGTTCCTCGCACACCGTCGCGCTCACCGGCGCGGGGATCTCGAAGGAGTCGGGCATCCCCACGTTCCGGGGCCCGGACGGTCTCTGGACGAAGCGCGGCGAGCCGCCGCTCAACGGCTACCAGATCTTCCTCCAGGACCCCGCCGCCTGGTGGGAGCAGCGCCTCGAGCAGCTCGATCAGCCGGACGAGTTCCGCCGCTCCTTCGAGACCGCGCAGCCGAACGCCGGACACCGCGCCCTCGCGGAGCTTGAGGCGATGGGCGCGCTGCAGCACGTGATCACGCAGAACGTCGACGATCTGCACCGCCGCGCCGGCACGACGTCGCTGACCGAGATCCACGGCAACACCAACTGGATGCGCTGCCTCGGCTGCGCCGCGCGCTGGCCTCGCGAGGAGTTCCCCGTCGACCGCACGCAGCTCCCGCCGCGCTGCAGCCAGCCGGGCTGCGAGGGCATCGTGAAGGGCGACGGCGTGATGTTCGGCGAGCCGATCCCGCCCGAGGCCCTCGAACGCTGCGCCCTCGAGGCGCGCTTCTCCGACGCCTTCATGATCGTCGGCACCACGGCCGTCGTGTACCCGGCCGCCGAGTACCCGCAGATGGCCGTGCGCCGCGGCGTGCCGCTGATCGAGGTCGACCCTGATCCCACGGCGCTGACCGAGCTGGCGACCGTGGTGCTGCGCGGACCGGCCGGCGAGATCCTGCCCGAGCTCGTCGAGGCCGTCCGCACGCGCCTCGGCGCGGCCGGCGAGACCCAGACCAGCACGCCGTGACGTCGCGCTCCAGACCACGAGGCGACCTGCTCGGCGTCCTGATCGGCACGGAACGCGGCCTCTACCAGCTGCTGCCCGGCGAGCCGCTGCGCCGCATCCTCCCGGACATGGAGATCGCCTCACTCGACGTGCGCGACGAGGTCGCCCTCGCGGCCGTGCCCGGCCGGGGCGTCTGGCAGCACGACGGCGGATCCGCGACGGCCTGGCGGCAGGTCTGGGAGGGCGATCCACGCTGCGTGCGCATCGACTCCCGCGGCGTCCGCCACATCGGCGCCGCGCCGGCCGCCCTGCTGCGCGCCGCACCCGGCGAGGAGGAGTGGACGGCCTCGCAGAGCCTCGACAGCGTGGTGCGCTACCAGCGCTCGCGCAGTCGCGGCGGGTCCGGTTCCAGCTGGGAACTGAGCGCGATCGCCTTCCCCGGCAGCGCGCTGCTCGTCGCCGTCGGCGGCGCGGGCGCCTGGCTCTCGAACGACGAGGGCCGCAGCTGGATGCCGCGCTCCGAGGGCATCGACCCGAAGGTGAGCGGCCTCCAGGAGCACCCCGAGCGCAGCGATCGCGTCTACGCCACCACCGGCGGCGGCCTCTTTCGATCCGAGGACGGCGGCTTCAGCTGGCTGCAGTCGATCAGCGGCCTCGACCGCTCGGTCGCGCACAGCGCCGCCGTGCTGCCGGGTGCGCCGGACGCGATGGTGCTCTCGGCCTCGCGCCGCGCCGGAGGATCGGGCGGCGCGCTATTCCGCTCGATCGACGGCGGAGTGCGCTGGATCCGCCTGATCCTCGGCGACGAGGACGAGTGGGCCGAGGCGCCGCTGGTGGCGGCGCTGCCGGCCAGCCGCGACACCGTCTTCGCCCTCGCCGACGGCGTCGTCTGGGCCTCGCACGATCGAGGCGGCGACTGGCGCCCCCTCACCGACCCGCCCGCGCGCCCCTTCCCGCGCGCGCGCTGCCTCGCCGTCGCGCTCTGAGCGCGGCGCTCGCGGAACCCCACGCCCGCCTGCGTCGTTAAGCTCACAGGGACTGTTGTGAGGGGGGCGACCATGCCGAAGCGCGCGGCGCGGCGTTTGTTGGCGCTCCTGCTCGCCGCCCTCGTGCTGTCGCTGGCGGCGTGTACCGGCGGTGCGGATGCACCTCCCTCGCCACCCGCGACGCCGATCGCAGCGTCGCCGACCGCTACGCCGACGGCGACGGCGACGGCCACCCCGACCGCGCCGCCGGCGACAGCGACGGCGACGGCCACTCCAACGCCCGCGCCGACGGAGACTCCCGTCCCCTCGCCGACCGCGACGCCGACGCCCTCCCCAACCTCGACAGCCACGCCCACGCCGACGCCCACCGGGCCGCCGACGACCTTCCGCTACGACCGCTACGACACCACCGGCGCCGTCGCCGCCCCCGGCAGCTACGCCTTCCTCGCCAACCCCGCCGACACGGGGAGCGCCATCACCACCTACGAGGGCCTGCGCGACGGCACGGCGACCGCCCTGCTCATCCACGAGACGGACGCGGACGGCGTCTCGCGCGCCGCCTTCCTCGATACCGTCGAGGTGGGCGACCTCTTCGAGTGGCGCGAGGCCGACGACTGCTTCGTGCGCTACAAGGTGACCGAGGTCAAGCCCGACCCGGCGGGCGCCGTGCCTCGCAAGCTGCTCGCCGTCGAGTGGCTGACCTACGCCTACACGGGCTGCAGCGGCGGGATTCCCAACGAGACCGCCGTTACGGTCCGCAACGACCCCCCGCCGGTCACGTCGTACTCCGTCACCTCACCCATCCGACATGGTCCCTTCCTGCTGATTCCCAACGGCTGGACTGGCGCTACCGAGGAGCCGACCCGTGTCACCTACCCGCAGAGCGCGGCTCGAGCGACCTGGAACAGACCCGCGGGCTGGACTGGTAGTCTCGCGGAGATACAGCAGCATCCGCTCTGGAGCGCACCAGAACTCCCTTCTGGGTGGGCATTCGACCGGGCTAACGACTTTGATGGCTACCTTGCAACTGAGTATGTACCTGCAGATCGTACCGGGCTCATCGAAGTGCACGTATGGCGGGTCGAAGGGCTTCCCATCCACGAGCCCTATGTCGATCCGCGTGCCGGTCGGATACACGAGGCGCGGCTGATCGACGATCACCCGGCATTCCTGATCTACGACCCGTCGAACGGCTTCGGGCTTCCGGTGACAGTCATTATCTTCAAGTCTGACTCCGGAATCATCTACGAAGTTACGGCTCACTGGGCTCTGAACACCGACTACGAAGCCGTGATAGCCATCGCCCGCAGCCTGCTGCGGACGCCGACGACCTTCCGCTACGACCGCTACGACACCACCGGCGCCGTCACCGAGCCCGGCAGCTACGCCTTCCTCGCCGACGCGGGCGACACGACAACCGCCGTCACCACCTACGAGGGCCTGCGCGACGGCTCGGCGAGGGCCCTGCGCGTCCACGAGACGGACGCCGACGGCGTCTCGCGCGCCGCCTTCCTCGATACCGTCGAGGTGGGCGACCTCTTCGAGTGGCGGCAGGCCGAGGACTGCTTCGTGCGCTACAAGGTGACGGAGCTGTTGCCGGAGCCCTCGGGGCCGCCTCGGAGGCTGCTCGCCGTCGAGTGGATGACGTTCACGTACACCGGCTGTAGCGGCGCCATCTCGGCATCAGACAATGCTCAGATCGTCTGGGGATCCCTACCCAACCTGGGCGGTGAGAGCCTCTCTGTCCCTGTGATCCACGGGGCCTACGAGATCGTTCCCCTTGATTGGTCAGGGGAGACCATGAGGGACTACGTCCCGTTCCCCGACTACTCCGATCCGGTCGAGACCGACGACATTACCGTGGCCCGCACGCTCGACTTCTGGCGAGAACCCACGATCCCCGAGGGCTGGACGTTCGGCAAGGCGATCGCTGCCGGCGGAGATGCGTACGGTGGGGCCAGGTGGGGCTACTGTGCGACCTGGTGGGCGAACGACGTCAAGATCCCCAACACGACTGTCGTCCATCCTCAGAGGGGTGTCCAAATCTGTGCCGACTTCACGTCGACGCGCTACGGGAATCAGGACGCATCCTGGAATAATGGTTCTGCGGTCCACGAAACGAGGGTGATCGCCGGAAGGCCGGCAAGCCTCAGATTCAGTCCGCCCGGCCCCAATCACCGTCTGGGTTTCCCGACCTTGATCCAGGTTTTTGATCCCACGATCGCGATCACGTACGAAATCGAAGCCATCGATTATGACCTGAAGTCGAACGCCGAAGCGGTAGTCGAGATGGCGCGCAGCCTGTTCGAGCCTCCGAATCCGCTCCCGCCGCAGACCGCCCTCCGCTACGACCGCTACGACACCACCGGCGCCGTCGAGACGCCCGGCAGCTACGCCTTCCTCGCCGACCCCGCCGACACGTCGAGCGTCGTCACCACCTACGAGGGCCTGCGCGACGGCACGACGACAGCCCTGCGCATCCACACGTCCGACGCCGAGGGCGTCTCGCGCGCCGCCTTCCTCGACACCGTCGAGGCGGGCGACACGTTCGAGTGGAAGGAGGCGGACGACTGCTTCGTGCGCTACACGGTCACCGCGGTCAAGCCCGACCCGGCCGGGACCGTGCCGCGCAAGCTGCTCGGGGTGGAGTCGATAGCGTACGCCTTCACGGGCTGCAGCGGGGCGATCGCCACAGGATCCACCTCCGGCTCCGCCACGAACTCCGCCAGCAGTTCCGCCGCCAGCGTCACCTGGGGCGCACTGCCCAACCTCGGCGGGACCTCGCTGACCGTCCCAATCGTGCAGGGTCCCTTCCAGCTCGTCCCCGCCAGCTGGGCCGGCGCGACGAAGCCGGTGGGCCCTCGAATGCCGGCGCGCCCCACGATCCCGGAGGCGGAGGCGACGAGCCTGGCCGAGGCGCGCACGTTCCCCCACTGGCGCGAGCCGGAGCTGCCGGAGGGTTGGCAGTTCACCTACGCCGAGAGCGGGGATGAATCCGAGTCGGGGTACTTCAGGGCGTACTACAGCGGCCTTCGCCTCACCGTCTCCGCTGCCGGGATAAACGCGAAGTACTCGCCAAAGGCGGCCAGCGAAACCTACGCCGGCGGCAGCCAGACCAGCGTCCGGGAGACGCTGCAGATCGCGGGCCGGCCCGCGCGGGTGCACCGCAGCATCACCGAGAGGCAGTTCCCCACGTCGTTGTACGTGTGGGACGAGGCGACGAGCGTGATCTACCGGCTCGACGGAAACCTCGACGCGGCAACGCTAATCGCGTTCGCCGAGAGCATGTTCGAGTAGCGCCGTGCGGTACGGAGTCTTCTCGGCGCTCGGCGCCGTCGCACTGCTCGTGCTGACGCTCGCGCTGCCCGCGCAACTGGCGGATGCCGACACGCAGAGCGGCGCGGCGCCCGCCTACGAGGCCCTGCGCGACGGCTCGGCGACGCGGCTGCGCATCCACGAGACAGACGCCCACGGCGCCTCGCAGGCCGCGCTCTACGACGCCGTCGAGGCCGGCGACCTCTTCGAGTGGCACGAGGCCGAGGACTGCTTCGTGCGCTACCGGGTGATCGGAGCTGCTGCCAGACCCCTCGGGGACGCCTCGCAGGCTGCTTGGCGTCGAGTGGATGACGTATGCCTTCACGGGCTGTAGCGGGGCGGTCTCGGCGAATGCCCTCGCCACAATCGACTGGGGCGAGCTGCCGGATCTGGGCGGGGCCAGCCTGACCGTTCCCATCGTGCATGGGACGGCCCAACTGACGCCGGCGGGCTGGACGGGCGCGACAAGGGCGGAGGAGTTGCACGCGCCGCCAGCCACCTCCGACGCGAATCCCGTGTTCACGAGCGACCTTGCCGTGGCCCGGCAATCGCCATATTGGCGCGACCCGGTGCTGCCGGCTGGCTGGACCTTTGGGCAGGCATACAGCGGGGGCGTGGACGGTCCGCCCTACGGCTACTGCGCGGACTATTGGACCGCCAGCGGAGGGCTGGGCGTCGAGATCTGCGGATACCATGACGGTCTTCGCTTCCGGGCGCAGGAGGCGCATTTCGCCGACACTGGTGTCGTCATTGACGCACGCATGCTCGCGAGGCGCCCGGCGCGCGTGCTCTACACCCCGGAAGGTAGCCCGCACCTCAATCCCTACGACCCCATAACCGTGTGGGTCTACGACCTCGCTACCGAGAGCGTATACCGCATCCACGGAATCGCTAACAGCCTGAGCGGTGCCAACGTCGAGGGCGTGATCGCCATCGCGCGAAGCCTCTTCGAGGCCCCGAATCCGCAGTGACCTCGCGCGGCCTCACCCGCGGCCGGGCAGCGCACAGGGGAGCGCGGTGCTACGATGACGGTCCTCATCATGCTCGCTCCCACGGAGGCGTACCCAGTTGGCGAACCGCGCCCAGGCTGAAACCGTCGAGATCAACGGCCTCTCGTTCAACTACCAGGAATGGGGCGACTCACGCAGCAAGCAAGTGCTGCTGCTGCTGCACGGCTTCGGAGAGACCTCCTCCATCTGGGAGGAGATCGCGATCGAGCTGTCGCGCGAGTACCGCGTGCTCGCCCTCGACCAGCGCGGACACGGCGGCAGCGCCCGCCCGCGCGATCACAACTACAGCCGCAACAGCCAGGTCGAGGACCTCGAGGCGTTCGTCGAGGCCCTCGGACTGCGCAACGTGACGATCGTCGGGCAGGCGATGGGCGGCGCCAACGCGCTCTGCTACGCCGCCGAGCACCCGGACGTCGTCGCCGCGCTGATCGTGATCGAGGCCGCGCCCGAGGTGCTGCGCAGCGGCGTCGAGACGCTGCGCCGCCTGCTCGCCTCTGCCGACAGCTTCGTCAGCCTCGACGAGGCCGTCGAGACCTACGGGGAGTTCTACCCCTACGCCACCACGGAGCAGCTCAACCGCCGCGTCAAGGGGACGCTCGCCCGCAGCGAGAACCTGACATACGTCTGGGACTTCGACCCGATCTTCCGTGACGCGACGGCGCGACCACCCGACCCGGACCCCGGACAGCGCCGCATGACCAACCTCTGGGAATGCGTCGAGCGCGTCCAGTGCCCGGTCATGATCGTGCGCGGGGCCGAGACCGACATGCTCACGCCCGAGGCGATCCAGCGCCTGCACCGCCGCATCCCCGGCTCCCGCGTCTCGCTGATCGAGGAGGCCGGGCACGCCGTGCCGACCGATCAGCCGAGCGCGCTCAGCCAGCACATCCGCGAGTTCCTCCAGAGCCTGTCCCGGAGCCCGGCGGCGTGACTGCGGCAAGGCAGATCCATCGCGTCCTCGTTACCGGTATCGGCGCCGTCACGCCAATCGGCGGCGACGCGCCCTCGTTCTGGGAAGGCCTGCGCAGCGGCCGCAACGGCATCGGGCGCGTCACGCGCTGCGACCCCGAGGGCCTGCCCGTGCAGATCAGCGGCGAGGTCAAGGACTTCGACCCCGAGCAGCACCTCGACCGCCGCACCGCGCGCCGCACCGCGCGCTTCGCGCAGTTCGCCGTCGCCGCCGGCCGCGAAGCGCTCGAGGACGCCGGGCGCGCCGGCAACGGGGAGCTGCAGGACGATACCGGCGTCGTCATGGCTACCTCGGGCGACGCCTTCGAGATGGGCATCCCCTACCTGGAGATGGAGCGCCGCGGTCCGATGAAGGCGGACCCCTTCATCATCACGCGCTCCGGCCAGCACATGGGCGCCGCGCGCGTCGCGCGCGAGCTCGGGCTGCGCGGCCCCAACACCACGATCAACACCGCCTGCGCCTCCGGCACGGACGCGCTCGGTCACGCCCTTAACCTGATCCGCCTCGGACAGGCGCAGGCGCTGCTCGCCGGGGGCGCCGAGGCGCTGATCGGCCGCCTCGCGCTCGCCTCGATGGGCCGCCTCGGCGCGCTCTCCCGCAACAACGAGGACCCGGAGCACGCCTGCCGCCCGTTCGACCAGGCCCGCGACGGCTTCGTGCTCGGCGAGGGCGCCGGGGTGCTGCTGCTGGAGTCGGAGCAGTCCGCCGTCGGGCGCGGCGCGCGCATCTACGCGGAGCTGGCCGGCGCGGGCTGGTCCTTCGACGCCACCGACGACACCGCGCCCGACGCCGAAGGAGAGTCGCTGGCGATGCGCCGCGCCCTCGCCGACGCGGGTATCGACCCCTCCGAGGTGGATTACGTAAACGCCCACGGCACGAGCACGCAGTACAACGATCGCAGTGAGACGAGCGCCGTGAAGCTCGCGCTCGGCGAGGAGAACGCCTACCGCATCGCCATCTCGTCGACGAAGTCGATGACGGGCCACCTCGCGGCGGCCGCCGGGGGCATCGAGGCGGTGGCCGCGCTGTTCGCGCTCCACCACGGCGAGATCCCGCCGACGATCAACTACGAAACGCCGGACCCCGACTGCGATCTGGACATCGTCCCGAACGAGGCGCGGGAGGCAGACCTGCGCGTGGTGCTCTCCAACTCGTTCGGCCTCGGCGGGCAGAACGCCTGCATCGCCTTCCGGCGCTACGAGCCGTAGCGCAGACGGCTCAGTTCGCCTCGGCGGCTCCCAGCCGCAACTCGCCCGTCCACTCCTCGACACCGACCTCGAGCTCGCAGGAGACGCGGTCGCCCTCGGCAGCGAGGGCGCCGTCGACGGCGTCGACGACGAAGCTGGCGCGGACCTGCGCCGCCCCGGTCTCCTCGCCGACCAGCGCCGCGCCCGCCTCGAGCGAGGCGTTGAGCTCGCCCTGCCCGGCGTCGACGACGGTGACGTAGCCTTCGGAGAGCGGAACCTCGCCCTCGCGGCCGAGCAACCAGACGAGGGTCCACGACACCTCGATGCCCGGGGGATCCTCGGCCTCGCCGTCGAGCACGACCTGGAAGCGGCCGTCGAGCAGCTCTTCGCGCTCGCTGACCTCACCGCCGACGCGCCAACACAGTGGCACTGTCTGGGGCATCGGTCCGCTCAGGCCTCGCTCAGCCACGGTTCGGTCTGGGGGCCGCCGAGCGCGCGCAGGTGGCAGACGTCGTTGAGGCTGCGGAGCGTGAGCCTGCCGTCCTGGGCCGCGTCGACCTCGCTGATGCCGCAGTTGGCGGTGTAGATCTGCGCGTACTCGGAGTCGCCGAGGTCGCAGATGCGGCCGACCGTTGCGCCGAGCACCCCGCCGTGCAACACCGCGACGGCGGTTCCGTCCCGATGGCGCTCGGCGAGCTCGCCGATCTGGCGGGCGACGCGGTCGCGGAACTTTGACCCGCCCTCCTCGCCCGGGATGCTCCCGCGCCCCCAGGCCCGGCCGACAACATCGAAGCGCGCGCGCACCACATCCCAGGTGAGTCCCTGCGCCTCGCCGAAGCCGTATTCGCGCAGATCGCACAGCTCGACCACCTCGTGGCCGGTCTGCGCGGCGACGATGTCGGCGGTCTCGCGCGCACGGCGCAGGTCGCTGGAGTAGAGCGCGTCGATCTCGAGGCCGGCGAGGCGGCGGGCGGCGGCCTCGGCCTGCTCGCGGCCGAGCGGCGTGAGCGCGTAGTGGGTCAATTGGCCCTGCACGACGCGCGCGAGGTTGCCCTCGGACTCGCCGTGGCGGAGCAGCAGCAGCGTCACGGGGCGTCCTTGATGAGCTGCAGGAAGTTCGCGACGACCCGGGCGGTCGCGCCGAAGATCAGATGCTCGCCGTAGCGGTAGGCGGGCATCACCCCCCCGTCCGCCCGCGCGGTCCACTCGAGGGCCTCGCCGGAGCGCAGCAGGTCCAGTGGCACCTCCAGCAGCTCGGCCACCTCGATCTCCGCGAAGCGGAAGGGGTACGGGCCGGGCCGCGTGATCGCGCCGACGAACGGCGTCATCACGAAGTGCGAGCGCGTTGGTACGTCGTCGAGGCGGCCGAACAGCTCGATGTCGGAGGCGGCGACGCCGATCTCCTCCTCGGTCTCGCGCAGGCAGGTGACCTCGAGCGAGCCGTCCTCGGCATCTTGCGCGCCGCCGGGGAAGCTGATCTCGCCCTTGTGGTGCTCGACGTGGTGCGTGCGGACCTGGAACAGCAGGTGGTCGGCGCCGTCGCGCTCGTAGAGCAGCAGCAGCACGGCGGCGGGCGCGAGGGTATCGTCGCCCAGGGGTGTGGCCTCGTGGCTTTCGACGATCTCACGGATCCGTTGGCGCATCGGACTATTCGCCTTACTGATGCTTCGACGCTCGGCGCTGGCGCGTGGTGAGACTCCGTATACTATGCCCGCGCTGGCCCCACACGCGAGGCGGCGGCCGGATCGGGGCCCGGAGCCAGCGCTGGGTGCGCGCGGTCACGTGAGGAGACAGACGTCATGCTGAGATTCGTCGAGGAGATCGTCTTGCTTCTGTTGCACGATGACGATGGCAGCTTCGCGCGCGTACCCAGCTGGTCGCGCGACTACGCCATCGCCGGCAGCGTGCTGATGGACCTGGCGATGGAGAACCGGATCGATACCGACCTCGAGAACCTGATCCTGCTCGATGACACGCCGGTCGGCGACAGCCTGCTCGATCCGACGCTGGCCGAGATCGCGGCCGGTGAGCAGCACTCCGCGCGCTTCTGGCTGGAGCACACGGCCGCAGGCGCCGGAGAGGTCCAGGAGGCGACGCTCTCACGGCTGGTCGAGCACGGCATCCTCGAACGCCGCGACGATCGCGTCCTCTGGGTGTTCAAGGCCAGGCGCTATCCGACGATCGATGGCAGCGCCGAGCGCGAGGTCAAGCTGCGCATCATGCAGGTGCTGTTCAGCGACGAGATCCCCGACCCGCGCGACGTGGTGCTGATCTGCCTGGCCGACGCGTGCGGCATCTTCAAGGAGCTGCTCTCGAGGCGCGAGCTGGGCCAGGCGACGGACCGCATCGAGCAGGTGCGCCGGCTGGACCTGATCGGCCAGGCGATGTCGCGGGCGATCGGCGACATCGAGATGTCGATCGCCACTTCCGTCGAGGGGCACCTCTACTAGCAGCGGGCCTCGCAAAGCCCCATCCTCTTCCCCACGGAGACCCTTGCCAAACTCCCGTTTCGAGGGCGGTCCGGCACCCTCTCCCCTTGCGGGAGAGACAGGGGGGTGAGGGGTCCGCCGCGCGCCAGCGCGGCGAGATGGAGCCGCACGTCCCGCTCGGATTGGCCGCGAAAGCGCGCCGCGACAGCCAGAGCGTCTGCTGCGGGGAGCTGCTTCGATCGGGACGCGAGGATACCTCGCAGGGCCCCCACACCCCCATCCCGGAGGAGCACGCGCAGGCTGCTTCTGTTGACGCGGGGATACCCCGCTGGGCGGCTCCGGCCCACCCGCCCGCCCCGGATTCTTCTCTCATGTGGGAGCTGTTTCGATCGGACGCGAGGATACCTCGCAGGGCCCCCACGCCCCCGACGGAACGACGGCGCGTTCTCTCGCATCCCTCGCTGCTCCCTGCTCCTCCCCGCATCGAGAGGGACCCGGACTGCCCTCGATGGCCGCGCTGGTGCGCGGCGCCCCTCACCCCCGCCCTCTCCCACGAGGGGAGAGGGAGCCGGAGTCCGCGCGCCTTGTACAGAAAGCGCGCAGCGCCCCGCTCCGCAGGCGTTTCGCAAGGGTCTACCACGGGAGAGGAAGCGCCGGAGCCCAGAGCGAGATCGAGGGTTAAAGCGAAACCGCGCACTCCCGGTTGCCCGGATGTGCGCGGCCTCTCGCCTCGCTGGTTTCCGCTGTTCCTGGGAGCCTCCAGCGGATTTTGGCTCCCGGGACACCCCCGCTCGGCTGACTAGAGGTTAGGGCATCCGGCTGCCGATGTGGGCCGGATCTGGCCTCAGTTACGCACAACCCGTGCGCAATACATCCACCCTCGTCCACAAATCGCGAGGCCCGAGGCGCTCGCGCGGCTATCAGGCGCTCGCCTGCCCGGCCGCGGCGGTTTCCTCCTCCAGGTAGGGCAGGATCGCCTCGAGCAGGTCCGTCTTCGAGTCCAGCGTGCGCCCGATGCCGGAGAGCAGTCCCATCACGCGCGCGATCAGCACCACGTCGCCCGGCACCTCGACCAGCGGGTTCGCGCGCAGCACGCGCCCGAGCCGCAGGTTCACCTCGGCGAACAGCCGCTGATCGGCGTACGCCTGGCCGGAGCGCAGCACGTCGCCGAGGAATGCCTCGCCGAGCTCGTAGTAGGTCTCCTCGTCGTGCACGCGGGTGCGGAAGCCCATGTCCTCCATCGCCGTCGAGACCTCGGCGCGATGCTGCGCGATGATCGCGCTCGTCAGCACCACCACCTGCTGCCGGAACTCGTCCGGCAGCCGCTTCGTCAGCCCGAAGTCGACGAGCCCGATGCGCTCCGGAACGCCGTTCTCAGGCGGCAGCACGAACAGGTTGCCTGGGTGCGGATCGGCGTGGAACATGCCGAGCCGCAGGATCATCACGTTGTAGATGTCGATCAGAGAGGCGGCGACTCCACTCGTGTCCACCCCCGCCTCGCGCAGTGCCTCGACGTTCGTGATCTTGATGCCGTCGAGGTAGTCCATCGTCAGCACGCGGCGGCTCGATCGCTCCCAGTAGATGCGCGGCACCACGACATCCTCGCGGTCCGCGAGCAGCGCCGCGATCTCCTCGGCGGCCCGGCCCTCGTGCACGAAGTCGATCTCGTCGGGCGCGTTGCGCTGCATCTCGGCGGCGATCGGGCGGAAGTCGATCACCGTCTCGATGCGCGCCCAGACCGCGGCCAGCCAGCGAATCGTCTCGAGGTCCCACTGGACGATCCGCTCGATGCCGGGGTACTGCACCTTGACGGCGACATCCGTGCCGTCGTGCAGCCTCGCGCGATAGACCTGCGCCAGCGAGGCGGCGGCGACGGCCTCCGTGTCGAACTCGGCGAACAGCTCGCCGACGGGTCCGCCCAGTTCGCGCTCGATCAGCGGGCGCATCTCCGCCCAGGGGCGCGGCGGGACGCCGTCGTGCACGAGCGAGAGCGTCTCCACGTACTCCTCGCGCAGGATGTCGGCGCGGCTGCCGAGGAACTGCACCGCCTTGATGATCAGCCCCTGCTGGCGGATCGAGCGGCGCACGATCGCGCGCGCGGCGGCGAGGTGGAAGCGCTCGGTTGCCTCGGGCAGTTCGGAGCGGCGCAGGCGGCGCAGCAGCCGCAGCCAGCGCCAGCGCAGCCAGATCAGGGCGAAGGTGACCGCCATCGGCACGAAGCGCCGCCAGCGGCCCGAGGGCGGGCGCGGCGCGACGCCGGACAAGGACCCGCTCACGCGGCTGGCCCCGCGACGCTCATGCCGCTCCCTGCGGTACGATCGTGTGCATGGCGGTCTTCAATCCGTTCCTGCCATCGTTCCAGAACAACCCGTATCCCCAGTACGCCGCGCTGCGCGCCGCCGAGCCCGTGCACTTCAGCCCCGCGCTCCAGGCCTGGGTGCTGACCGCCTACGAGGACTGCGCGCTGGTCCTGCGCGACGACGAGACGTTCTCCTCGAGCTCGGACAGCGCATCGGGGCAGTTGGCGCAGGTGTTGCAGCGGCAGCGCCGCGAGTTCCCGCTGGGCGAGACGCCGACCGTGCTCAACTCCGACCCGCCCGTGCACACCCGCCTCCGCACCCTGCTCAACCACGCCTTCACACCGCGCGCCATCGAGGGCCTGCGCCCGCGCATCGAGGAGATCGCCGCCTCGCTGCTGGCCGACACGGACGCCTCGGGAGGGCGCTTCGATGTCGCGACCGGCTTCGCGCAGCCCCTCCCGATCATCGTAATCGCGGAGTTGCTGGGAGTCCCGCCCGAGGATCGCGACCGCTTCAGGCGCTGGTCGGGGGCGATCGCGCGCGCGACGGACGTGCTCAACACGCCCGCCATCCTCGACGCCGCGCGAGAGGCGGCCACGGAGCTGATCGCCTACATGGACGAGGTCGTGGCGCAGCGCCGCCACGCCCCCGAAGCCGACATCCTGACTGCCCTGAGCCAGGCCGAGGAGGACGGCGAACGCCTCTCGCACGAGGAGCTGCTCGCGTTCTCGATCCTGCTGCTGCTGGCCGGGCACGAGACGACCAGCAACCTGATCGGCAACGGGCTGCTCGCCCTCGCCGCGCGCCCGGAGCTGGCCGCGCGCCTGCGCGCCGACCGCTCGCTGCTGCCCTCGGCGGTCGAGGAGCTGCTGCGCTTCGACAGCAGCGTGCAGGGCGTCGTGCGCTTCGCGCGCCGCGAGACGGAGCTGCGAGGCCGCACGATCGAGCAGGGCGCGGCCCTGCTGCCGCTGGTCGGCGCCGCCAACCGCGACCCGGCGCAGTTCAGCGAGCCCGACGAGCTCGACATCGAGCGTTCGCCGAACCGCCACCTCGCGTTCGGGCGCGGCATCCACTTCTGCCTCGGCGCGCCGCTCGCCCGCCTCGAGGGCGAGATCGCCTTCGCCGCGCTGCTCGATCGCTTCCCGGAGTTGCGCGTCGCCGAGGACGGCGTCGAGCGCGCCGGCACGCTGCTGCTGCGCGGCGTCGGCAGACTCGAGCTGGAGGTCTGAGCGCCGCGAATGCGGCGGCTACGCCCGACTGTGCTGTGGCAGAATGCGCGCCATGAGCGAGGGCGCCCCCGGCTACGACCGCGACAACGTGTTCGCGCGCATCCTGCGCGGCGAGATCCCGAGCGACCGCGTCTACGAGGACGACGAGCTCATCGCCTTCCGCGACATCAACCCCGCCGCGCCCACGCACATCGTGCTGATCCCGCGCGGCGAGCCGCCCGCCGGTCCCGGCGGCCTCGAGGACGGCGATGCCGGCTGGGCAGGCCGGATGCTCGTCGCCGCCTCGCGGATCGCGGCGCAGCAGGGGCTGGCGGAGGACGGCTACCGGCTGGTCCTCAACAACGGCCCCGACGCGGGGCAGGAAGTGCCGCACATCCACATGCACATCCTCGGCGGCGGCCCGCTCGGCCCGATCGCCTGACACCCTCCGGCACATCGAGACGCCTCGAAGCTGACGGGGCCGCCCGGCGAGGCGCGGGCGCGTGTAATCTGGTGCGGCCGTGGAGTGGGCCCGTAGCTCAGCGGCCTAGAGCAGTCGGCTCATAACCGATCGGTCCCAGGTTCGAATCCTGGCGGGCCCACCAAGCTTGACGAAATCGCGAACCTTCACATTGAGGTTCGTTCTGGACCTGTAGTCAGGCCTGATCTCACCCCCCTGGGCGAAGGCTGACCGCGAGCCGCCCCAATCTGGTAGAACAGTGACTCGGACCGAACTGTTTCGTGGGCGGCATTCATGTGGCTCTCGACACGAATGACGGGAGACAACCGGAATGGCCGTGTCCTCTCTTCGGATCCGCTGGCTCGCAGTCCTGACAGTCCTGGCCATCGCCATCGTCCTGACCGCCTGTAGCGACAGTCCCGCTCCGACGCAGGAACCAACGGCTGCTCCGACCGCCACTCCAATGCCGGAGCCGACTCCAACGGCGACAGCAACGCCGGAGCCGACGCTGACATCGAAGGCTACTCCGACGGCCACTCCAACGCCGGAGCCGACCGCAACGGCGACAGCGACGCCAGAGCCAACGCTGACAGCCAGGGCTGCTCCGACCGCCACTCCTACGCCCACGGCTACGCCCACACCTACGGCAACGGCCACCGCAACCCTGACGCCAACTCCCACTGCTACACCATCACCCGTTCCCACGGCAACGCCCACTCAGACCGCGATGCCCACAGCCACTCCGACCCCCACGGCTACGCCCACACCTACGCCCACACCTACGGCAACGGCCACCGCAACCCTGACGCCAACTCCCACTGCTACACCATCACCCGTTCCCACGGCAACGCCCACTCAGACCGCGATGCCCACAGCCACTCCGACCCCCACGGCTACGCCCACGGCTACGCCCACACCTACGCCCACGGCTACGCCACCCCACCTAGTCGAAGAGCTGTTGGAAGTGAAGCGCCAGGACGCTGAAAAGTACGCCGCCCTGATGGCGATGTCTTGGATTCAAGACGGCGTCAGCACTACCGAGTCCTACCCAGTTTCGGCCTTGGCTAAAGCGGCATTGCGGACAGACAGAGTGTTCTATGCTTTGCTGGACAAACCTTGGGTCAGAGACGGGTTAACCGCGGAGGAAGCCTTTACAATTGATGAGTTGGTCCGCATCGCCCTGAGAGGGCTCGGCGCTGAATCCACGAGAATCTTGGGAATGCCCTTTATGGAAGATTTTGAAGTAGTCGACTATTATGCAGTGCGCTGTCTGGCATTTTTTAGCGGTGCGAGTGACGGGCGATATCTACGAAACGTGCTGGACCACCCTTCATTGGCTGGAAGAATAACGGACGATGACACCCTTACCTTGGCGGGGATGTGGTATTTCTCCAGGTTCTCTCCGGACAATCTGGAAAAGTATCTCTTTCTGCTGGACGCCGATAAAGTCTATGTACAAGAGCGAACCCTAGCGCTCCCCTTGGCCGGTGAAACGACCTTGAAGGTTATCCGCGAGAGTCCCGGGACATTCCGGACAATCGACATCATTGAAGAGTTAGTTCACCAATATGAAGGTTTCATGCATGTCGCCTACCCGTTCAAGACGTTGCCCATCTTTATCGTGGACAATGAGGGGCCCAGAGGACGTTTGACCCAGGCCGGATTTGCTGTGTTTAATCCAGGGTACGAAGAGGTCTCATGGCTCATCGCACACGAGATTGCTCACTCCTACTGGTACGTGCCAACCGCGTGGTGGCAAGCAGCGTATGCAAAAGGTATTACTTTCACTCCATTCACCTGGATTGCAGAAGGAGCTGCGACATTCATGGAACGTCTTGCGGAAGATACATTACATTCAGTCCCGGATCTACCTAGTGACACCGGCTGCAGCCTGTTCGAAACCATAGAGGAAATTGACCAGAAGACGTATGTTGACGACCCTGATGAAAGCCTCACGGGCGGCGCTGTGTATAGATCGGGATGCAATTACAGCATGGGACTTGGCATCTTCGCAGCCTTGTATAACCGCGTGGGAGAAGAGGAATTTCGGAGAGGTTTCGGAAGTCTGCACCTGAAAATAAGCCATCTCGAACACGAAGCTCACTGCACCGGCGTAGAGACGGGCATATGCTATGTACGAAAGGCTTTCGTTGAAGAAGCTTCTCCCGAATTTGCCGAGGCCGCCGGTGAGGTAATCGATCTGTGGTACTATGGGAAGTAGCTATGTGGTGCCAAAAGCTCTCTCTAGCTTGGCCACACTTCGTGGCCGTCCGCGAGCAATTGGCGCCGCGGGGATCCCTCCCGCCGACACGACGCCGCTCGTTGGCATGCGGCTGCTCGACGGCCATAGCCTGTACGTCGAAGTCGAGGACGGTGGGCGCGTCGTCATCGAGCCCAAGGCTAGAGGCTGAACAACACCTCGAAGGTGGTACTGTCTACCGTCAAGTTAGGTCCACCACTGGGACTGTACGAAGAACTGGATCGCGCAGTTCGGCCTGGACGCCACGCCGCCGCGATCTCCCTCACTCGCGAGGGGCGCCCACGCCGATGGTTCCCCGTCCGACTCCCCAGGCAGGAAGCGATGACGCCCGCTGAGCACCCGGCCCCGGCTACGGCAGCACGCCGGTCGAGCGGAGCAGGCGGAGCGTGCCCTCGAGGTCCGCGAGGTCGCTCAGATCGATGGCCGGCGGCTCGAGGTCGGCGATGGGCGTGAGACCGGCGGTGCCCGGCACCCCGGCCACGAGCGGGTACTCGGAGTTCGTCTCGGCGTAGTAGCGCTGCGCCTCCTGGCCGAGCATGAACTCGAGGAAGCTCCGCGCCTCGTCGCTGCGTTCCGAGGTGCGCAGCACGCCGGCGCCGGCCACATTGACGAACGTGCCGATGTCGCCGGGCGCGGTGTGGTAGTTGCGCGCGGGGAAGCCCTCGCCCTGCTCGGCGAGGAAGCGGTGCAGGTAGTAGTGGTTGACGAGGCCCACATCGACCTCGCCGCGGCCGACGGCGGCGACGATCGAGACGTTGTTCGGGAACTCCGCCGGCTCGTTCGCCTTGATGCCTTCGAGCCAGGCGCGGGCGGCGTCTTCGCCCTCGCTGACGCGGAGCGCGGTGACCCACGCCTGGAACGAGCCGTTCGTCGGCGCCCACGCCAGGCTCCCGCGCCACGTCGGGTCCGTCAGTTCGAGGATCGAGTCCGGCAGCTCCGACGGGTCGAGCGCCTCGGTGTTGTAGACGAGCACGCGCGCGCGGCCGGAGAGCCCGACCCACTGCCCCTCGCGTGAGCGGTACGCCGCCGGCACCAGCTCGAGCACCTCGTCGTCGAGATCGGCGAACAGGCCGGCGGCCTGCACCGCGCCGAGCGCGCCCGCGTCCTGCGCGATGTAGATGTCGGCCGGGGATTGATCGCCCTCCTCGATGAGGAGCGCGGCGAGTTGCGCGGTCCCTCCGTAGCGCACGCGGACGTCGATGCCCGTCTCCTCGGCGAAGCGTTCGAGGAGCGGCCCGATCAGATCGGGGCTACGGCCGGAGTAGACGGTGAGCTGCCGTTCGTCATCGCCACCGCAGCCGCCGGCGAGCAGCGCCACTCCGGCAACGACCGCCAGCGCCCCTATCCACAACAGCCGACGGACAATCCGTTGTGACGTCACTGCTACCCCCCAGCATTCGTCCGGGCCAACCAGCACTGGACGTTGACACTGCTACTTGATATTAGGTTAGACTGCATTTCGGTCGCAGTCTACGGCATCGCACGGTCACAGTGCGAATCGCCACAAGAAGCCGCTCCGCACGAATAGGGGAGCAATGCCCGGACTCATGATGGGTTCAGCCGACGGGGTAGAGCAAGTTTCGCGGGCCGCGGCGTTGCACCCGCTACGGGGCCGCCGCTTGCGCTGGCTCGCTGCGGCGCTGATCACCGGGGTCGCGGCGATCGTGATCCTCCGCACAGCCGACGGAGCCCTGCTGCTCGATGGCCTCGAGGAGATCGCGAGCAGCCCCGCGCTGCTTGCGTTCTTCATCGGCGGCTACGCGGCGGCCTTCGCCCTGCGGGCGTTCGCCTGGCGCACGCTGCTCGGACGCTCCGGCAGCGGCGTCGCGATCGGGCGCCTGTTCGCGATCCTCCACGCCGCGCTGCTCGCCAACCACGCGCTGCCGGTGAAGGCCGGCGAGGTGCTGCGGCCGTTCCTCGGGGCCCGCGCCGGCATCCCGATCGCGGACGCGACCGTCTCGACGGCGGTGGCGCGGCTGCTCGATGTCGCAGCCCTGCTCGCGATTGCCGCTGCCCTCTTGCCGCTGACCGCGGGCAGCGAGGGCGTCGCGGTGCTAGCGGTTCCCGCGCTGTTGATCGCGATCGTCGCAGGAGCGCTGCTCTGGCTTCGGACCACGAGCCTCGCGCCGACGCGCATCCCCGCGCTGGACCGGCTCTGGACACGCGCGCGCGACGCGCTTCGCGCGCTCCCACCGCGCGCCGTCCTGCGCGCCTTCGCCCTCACCGTGCCGAGCTGGCTGCTTGAGTCCGTCGTCGTCTACGCGGCGGCGCAGGCGCTTGGCCTCGAGCTGTCACTGGCCGCGGCGGCGGCGGTGACGGCGTTCACGATCCTCTTCCAGGTCGTGCACTTCACGCCCGGCGGGATCGGCGTCTACGAGGCGAGCATGACCGCCGCTCTGCAGGCGCAGGGCATGCCGGGCGGCGAGGCGCTGACGCTCGCCGTGCTCACGCACGGCCTCAAGTTCGCCTACTCGTTCGCCCTCGGCGCGCCGCTCACGCTGCTCGCCTTCGGCGGCCTCCCCACGCTCGGCCGCCTGCGCGGGAGCCGCGAGGACTCGAAGCGTGCCGGCCGCTTCGAGATCGTCGCCGCCCGGCTCTGGAACGTGCTCAACGAGGGCAAGCCGTTCACGCCGGTCTTCGTCGTCGGGGCGCTCGTACTGCTCGGCCTCCCGCATCTCACCGACGGCGGCTACTGGCTCAGGCAGCTGGTCGCCCTCGTCGCGCTGCTGCCGCTGTTCGTGCTGTTCTACCGCTACGCCTTCCCACTCCGGCTGCGAGCCGGGCTCTGGGTGCTGCTCGCCGCCTGCATGGTGCTGTTCCGCGCCGTCGACCCGGCGGCGATCGCCCTCGTGCTCGCGCTCTACCTCGGGTTCACCGTCGTGCTCTGGGGCAGCATCTACTACCACCTGCGCATCGGCACGCCGTGGACGAACGGCTTCCGCTTCTGGCGGCTCGTGCTCGAGAACCCCGACCCGACGAGCGGGAACTTCCTCGAGCAGATCCCCAAGCTGCTGATCCTCGTGCTGCTGGCGGGCTACCTCGTCGGACACCCCGGCGCGCTCTCGATCGCGGCCGTCGAGGCGTTCACCATCGCCGCCGCCGTCCTCGCCGTGCTCACGCACCAGTGGTGGTTCACCTGGGCGCCGCCCGACCCGCTCGCGCCGACCCGGCTGCGCAACGCCGACGGCGTCGCGCTGTCCCGCCGCGTCATCCTGATCGTGATCGACGGCTGTCGCGCCGACCGCTTCGCCGAGGCGCGCACGCCCTTCCTCGATCGCCTCGCGTCCGAGGGCGTCGTCTGCGAGGACATGCGGACGGTCTATCCGGCGCGCACGGTGACGGCCTTCACCTCGATGCTCACGGGCGCGACCCCGCGCGTGCACGGCATGCGCAGCAACTTCGTCCCCTCGCTCGGCGCGAAGTGCGAGTCGATCTTCGGCGTGCTGGAGCAGCGCGGATTGCGCGGCCGCCTGGCCGGCATCGCGCACCTCGTCGACTCCTTCGGCGAGCAGACCGTGGAGACGGTCACCGCCGTCACGCCGAACGAGGAGATCGACGACGCCCTCGTCGCCCGCGCGCGCGAGGTCCTCGAGCGTGACGACCCCGAGCTGCTCGTCCTGCAGACGCTGTCCGTCGATCAGACGGGCCACGCGCGCGGCAGCTACTACCCCGAGTACCTCGAACGCATCGAGGCGACCGACCGGCTGCTCGAGGAGTTCTTCGGCTGGTGCCGCGACAACGGCTACCTCGACGGCGCCACGGTGATGGTGACCTCCGACCACGGGCAGGGCCGCGGCATCGGCGGGCACGGCCACCTCACCGAGCCCGAGCGGCGCGTGCCGTTCATCGCCTGGGGCGAGGGCGTCCCGCGCGGCGTGCGCATCGAGGACGCACGCAGCCTGCTCGACATCGCGCCGACGCTCGCCTGGTACCTCGGCGCGCCGCCGCCCGCGCAGTCGGTCGGCCAGGTGCTGTTCACGCCGGAGGGCGTGCCGGCGCGGCATGACGGACCGCTCGCGATCCTCATCCCCGCCTACAACGAGGCCGAGGTGCTACCGGACGTCCTGGCGCGCATCCCGCGCGCGCAGCTCGGCGACGCGGTCGCGATCGTGATCGACGACGGCTCAACGGACGGCACTGCCGAGGTCGCCACGCGTGCGGGCGCGGACCTCGTCGTGCGGCACGAACGCAACCGCGGCCTTGGCGCGGCGTTGCGCACGGGCCTCGAGACGGCACGCGAGCTCGACGCCCGCGCCGCCGTCTACCTCGACGCCGATCTCGAGTACGACCCGGCGGAGATCCCGGCGCTGCTCGCGCCGATCGAGGCCGGCGAGGCGGACTACGTCCTCGGCTCGCGCTTCCTCGGACGTCGCGAGGGGCACGCGCTGTGGCGCTCCTGGGGCAACCGCGTCTTCACGCTGGCGCTGAGTTTCGCGGCCGGACGCCGCATCTCGGACGGGCAGACAGGGTTCCGTGCCTTCTCGGCGCGGGCGCTGAACGTGGCGGAGATCGTCCACGACTACAACTACGCGCAGGTCCTCACGCTCGACCTGCTGCACAAGGGGATGCGCCTCGGCGAGGTTCCGATCTCCTACCGGAGCCGCTCACGCGGCCGCTCATTCATCAACGGGCACTACCTCTGGCGCGTGCCGCTCGGCATGGCGCGGGAGTTGTTGGGCAGTCAGCCGTAGCGCCAACCGGCGCGGAGGGAAGAATCGAGTCATGAGAGTGTCATTGGGAGGGCTGCGCGCGGTCGCAGCCGTCGTGGTCCTCGCGGCGCTGGCGGCGCTGTTCGCCGCCTGCGACGGCGACGACGGCGAGGACCGGCCCGGTACGGTCGAGGTCGTAGGCGGCGGATCGGCGTCTGTTTCGGTTTCAGGCGCATCGGGTTCGGCATCAGCGTCGGCGTCGGGTTCGGTGAGTGGCTCCGTTTCGGGCGTGTCGGGGTCGGTGTCCGGCACTGACAGTGGCTCGGCCAGCGGAACGACGGAGTCCACGAGCGCGACCGGAACGGGCACCGGTGCCGGGACAGGCGAGAGGGGCCTCTTCATCCCGGTGGGTCAGCCTCCCGAGACGGAAGGCCCCACCAAGTCGGACGGCTACTACAGCCCGACCACTAACCGGGAGATCTACCAGAAGATCGCCTCGGACTACCAGGAGATTGCCTCACTCACCAACGTGGTCAAGGATGGCGAACCCTTGCCTGCGGCGGAGATCTGGCTTCTCTATGAAGCTGGCCCGCACACCCGCATCGGCAACCAGAGCCGGACACTCCGCAGCTTCGCTGCTGGCACCACGCCGGGCCGCTTTTTTCCGGATGCTGTGGAGTTCTACGGGTCTGCCACGTTCCTCGACAGCCCCATCCAGAACGCGGTGCGCCAGCGCGGCGACGCGGCGGAGTACACCGACGCACAACGGCGTCAGGCCATCAACAAGGGCCTCCTCAGGATCCTCTACCACTGGTCCAAGTTCTACATGATCCTCGGCGGGGAGTTCATGAGATCCGGCCTCGTGGACGAGGCATGGGCCATCTACGTCGGCGAGGAGGTCGACGGCGAGTACCCGAACTCGGTGGCTGCTCTGGCCCTGGCACGGGAGGGCAACTTCGGCAGGGAAGGGACGCTGGACGTTCCCCTCCGTGAGGCGATGGAGCGAGCCCGGCAGGCGGCCGACGCCGGGGACGAAGCGGCCTACGCAGCCGCGGCGCGGGACGTTTACTCACGGTTCAACGCCATCTTCTACCTGGCAACCGTGCGGTACATCGGCATCGCGCAGGATGACGTACAGAACGGCGACGACCCAGGCACGCACCAGGTCGAAGCGCTGGCGTTCTACCAGTCGATCCAGCCTGAGGTCGCCAAGGCCGACTCGGCTGCCGACGAGACGATCATCGCCTACCTCACGGCTGAGCCGGACCAGATCACGGCTGCGTCGCGGGACGCGGCGCTGGCCGCGCTCAACAGGACGGCGGCGGCCCTCTTGCTGAACCAGAACGACCTGGTGGCCAGCTACTAACGACCAGGACTGTGACGACAGGAACGGACCGCTCCCGCAGTTGACAGGACTGCAGGAGCGGTGGAACGAGAGATGGGAGCAGCGGCGATTCAGACCCTGGATACCGCAGTACGCCAGTGTCTCCTTGCCGCCCAGGTCGGCGAACTGCAAGAGGCCCATGGGGCACCCGTGGCAACCCTCGGTCGCCGGCGCCCCGCCAGTCTGGAGGACCCCAGATGAAGATCACCATTGCGGGCTACGGCTCGGTCGGGAGCTACGTCGCAGGGCTGTTCAGCGACCTCGATCCCACGCTCTACGACCCGCCGCTTGGCCTCGGCACCGCCCACGATTTGCGTGACGCCGACTTCGTGATCCTCTGCGTACCGACGCCGCAACTCGCGTCGGGCGCGTGCGACACCTCGATCGTCGAGGAGGTCGTGAGGCTCGCCGGTCCGCGTGTGGCGATCGTCTGCCACAGCACGGTCGCGATCGGGACGACGGAGCGCCTGATCGAGGAGACCGGCAAGCCCATCGTCTTCGTCCCCGAGTACGCGGGCGAGGCCGACGACCATCCGCTGCGCGATCCGGCGAATCGGCAGTTCCTGATCTACGGCGGCTACGAGGCCGCCGCGTCCGAGGTGCAGGCGCTCTACGAGCGCGCATACGGGCCGGGACTCCGCCACTTCCGCGTCCCCCCGACCGTGGCCGAGGTCGTCAAGTACATGGAGAACGCCTTCCTCGCCGCGAAGGTCGCGTTCTGCAACGAGTTCTTCGACCTCTGCGGGGCCGTGGGCGTGGACTACGAGTGGGCCCGCCTGCTCTGGCTGCAGGACGAGCGCATCAATCCCAGCCACACCGTCGTCCCCGAGGAGCGCGGATACGGAGGGCAATGCTTGCCCAAGGACATCGCGGCCGTCAGCGCCAGCGCCCGAGACCTCGGGACGCCGATGTCGATCCTCGAGGCGGTGCAGGAGGCGAACGGGCGGCATCGGATGCGGGGTGCGGGCGCCGCAGCAGCCGCGCTGGCCGCCGCAGTGGAGGTATCGAGCCGATGACCGGCCGGCGCATGAAGATCGGGAGCATGCGGCCCTGCGACTGCGGGCAGCATACGTGGCTGGTGTTGCACGAATGCGGGGGAAGCACCCACGTGGCGCTGCGCATCAACGCCGACCTCGCTCACTGGCTCACGCCGGACCACGCCGGCATCACGCGACTGCTCAGGGGCCTCGGCAATGTCCTGCAAGGCGTCGGCCAGGAACCGCGCGCGGTGATCGTGAGCTACGACGCGAAGCGCCGCATCCGGCTGCGGCTGCGCCTCGCCGGCAGCGCCGGCGAGACCGAGGTCGAGTGCGAGCCGGGCGTCGCCCTGCTCGCCGCCGAGCGGATCGGCCTGCCGATCCTGCTGCAGCCCGGACCCGCCGGAGCCGAAACGGCACCCCGGGCCGCCGATCCCCTGCCGACCGAGATCCCGGATGTCTATCGCGAGACGCTGGCGGAGCTCGGGTTGCTCGAAGGGGCGCCGGACTGCTCGGACTGATCTGACGGCGCCGGCGGGCCTCGGCGTCCCGCGCGCGGGCGCCAGCCCGCAAGCGCCCACGCCGCCCATGCCGCCAGCGCAATCCCGCCGAGCCCCAGCCACGCGACCGTGAGCAGCCAGGTCTCGGTGCTCCACGAGGTGTACTGCGGGAACAGCCCTGCCACGCCTCGGAAGAACACGGCTTGCATCTCGAACGGGTCGACCGCGATCACGACCTCGCGCGAGCGGCCGGCCTGCGCCAGCGCCGCCGTCACGGCGAGCGAGTAGACCGCGAGCGCCACGAGCGCCGCACGCCACGCCGTCCCGCCCATCGAGGCGACGAGGACGAGCGGGATCGGCAGCAGCGGGAAGACCGTCACCAGCGTGCGGCCGGGAAACCACCACCCCATCATCGTGATCACCACGAACGTCGCGATCAGCACCTGCGCCACGACGAGGCCCAACACGAGGCGCAGCCTCGCGTCGCCGCGCGCCAGCAGCACCACCCCCGGCACGACGGCGAGCAACAGGGGCGCCCAGCGCGCGACGCCGAAGCGCCGGTCGACCAGCAGCCCCCAGAGCCGGTAGACCCGGTCCCCGACCTCGATGTGCTCCCCGACGATCGTGGAGGTGGAACCACCGGCGTAGACGAGGTTGACGTTGTACGGGGTCAGCGACTCGTACGTAGCGAGGTGGAAGGCGCCGTAGGCGAGCGCGGACAGCGCCCCGCCAAGGACCAGCACGGCGCGACCCCTCGGCTCGGCGCGCCAGAGCACGTACAGCGCGACCAGGACCGCGAGCGGCGCGTACTTCGCGCCCAGCCACGGCAGTGCCGACAGCAGCAACACCAGCGCAAGCACCCGGGTGGGAGAGGGACGGTCGTGGCCGGTCACAACCAGCAGCGCGCCCACCAGCGCGAGGCTGGCCGGCAGCTCCGGATACACCTCGGACGAGTAGATGAACGCCGTGGCGCTGAGCGCCACCGCGAGCGTTGCGAGCCAGACCAGCCACGGCCGCGCACCGCTGAGCCGCAGCGCGAGCACGTAGGCGAGCGCCCACGTCAGCGCCGCGACCAGCACGAGCTGGACCTGCACGCCGACCAGCCCGTCGATGGCGAATCCCGGCAGCGCCAGTAGCGACAGCCCGACGTTGTGCGGGCTCAGCACGCGCCCGTCGACGAGCGGCACGGACTGCGTCCACAGCCCGTCGGCGTGGTCGAAGAACGACTCGTAGGAGCGCGTCGCGTACTGGTTGCGGAGGTCGAGGTCCCCGTCCTGCAGCAGGCTCTGCGTCGTGATCAGGTAGAACGGCTCGTCGCCCGTGATGGATGCGCCGCGGCTCGCCCGGATGTCGATCGACGTGCAGTAGACGAGGACGAGCAGCACGAACAGCGCCACCGCGCCGCTGAGCCCGGGCCGCGCCCGCGCCAACCGCACCACGCGCCGACATCGGTCATTCAATCGAACGGCGTCTCGGGAACATGTCGGTCCTCGGCGGCAACTTGACGAGCCTTACGCCCACATTGTCGCACCTCGCTCCAGCGGCTCACGAGGGGCAAGAGGGGGCGCCGTAGGAGTAGGCGCACGACACGCACCGTGTGCGTGACTCGCTCTGGCCGCCCACCCGGATTCCGTACGTTATGCTTGCGGTGAGCGGACGCCACCGTCCGCGAGATGCGATCGCCGGACCAGGTCACGGCGCGTGTCCGTCAGAGGGGAGGGAGTCATGTGGGTCCATTCGTGGAGAGCACTGGTCACACTGGTCCTCGCGCTCCTGCTGATTCCCCTCGCGAACGCCTGCGATGGCGATGACGAGGAAGAAGGGCCGTTCCGGATCGGCGTGATGGAGTCGGCGACCGGTGCAGGTGAGACCTACGGCACCGTGGCCATTCAGGCGAAACAGCTGGCCGTCGACGAGATCAACGCCGCCGGCGGCATCAACGGACGCATGCTCGAGCTGATCGTCGAGGACTCCAAGTGCAACGCCCAGGACGCGATCACCGCCTACAACAAGCTCACCGACGTGGACGGCGTGAAGATCATCCTCGGCACCTCCTGCAGCGGCGCGATGCTCGGCGCGGCGCCCCAGGCCGAGCGAGACGGCGTGGTGCTGTTCTCCGGACTGGCGACGAACCCGGACATCGCCAACGCCGGCGACTACATCTTCCGCACCGCGATGAGCGACGCCCAGCTCGGCGTCGATACCGGCAACGTGCTCTGGGCGGACGGCGCCCGCACGCTGGCCACCATCACCGAGTCAACCGACTACGCCGAGGGCGTGAGACGCACCAGCGTTGCGCAGTTTGAGAAGCGCGGCGGCCAGGTGGTGGGCGAGGAGCGCTACGCCTCCGACACCACGGACTTCAGAACGCAGTTGACGAAGCTGCTCAACGCCGATCCGGACGCCCTGCACGTCGCCGCCCAGTCCGAGTTCACCGGCGGCACCATCGTCAAGCAGGCCCGCGAGCTGGGCTACGAGGGCCCGATCTACTCCGAGATTGTGACCGTCGGCGCGACCGCCATCGAGATCGCCGGCGACGCAGCGACTGGCATGAAGGCGATCATCGCGGAAATCGACCCGTCCAATGCGAAGGGCCAGGAGGTGCTCACCAGCTTCCGGGAGCGCTACGAGTACGTCACGCTCGCCTGGTACATCGGCTCGGTCTACGACGACGTCCAGATCACCGCAGAGTGCCTTGCGGAGACCGGCGACGACCAGGACGCGGACGGATTCCGCGACTGCCTGTACGACATCACCTGGAGCGGCGCGATCGGCGACAACTACACCTTCGACGAGGACGGCGAGGTCGTCGGTCTGACCAACGTGGTCGTCGAGATCCTGCCGCCGGCGGAACGGAACGCGGAGAACTACGGCTACAAGGTCCTGGGCCCTGCTCCGAGCGAGTAGGCTCTGCTGCTAACCGGGCGTCTCGGCCGGGCCCCGGCGGGCCCGGCCGCTCGCCCCATGTGGAGGGCTTCCAGCGGTGAGCGCGCGGCTCGCAGCCATCGACTTCGCGAGGTTCCGCGATCGCCAGAGTGAGTTCCTGGCGATCGCGCTGGCCGTGGCGGCTATCGCCTACGTCGGCTGGAAGATCGCGCAGTCGCCTGAGCAGGCGCTGCAGTTCGCGTTCAACGGCATGTCCGTCGGCGCCGTCTACGCGCTGCTGGCGATGGGTTTCACCCTCGTCTACAGCACGGTCTGGTTCTTCGACCTCTACTACGGCGCCGCCGCCGCCATCGGCGCGTACGGCGTCTTCTACCTGCGCTCCGGGGAGGCCCTGGGCGGGCAGTACGAGGTCAACGAGCCCCTCCTCAACATCGCGTTCGCCGCCATCACCGCGGGCGTCGTCGCGTGGACCCTCCACGCGGGGCTCTACTCGCGGCTGCGCACCCGCTACCGCAGGAGGTCACTCACTCTCGCCGGGAGCCTGCTCTCCGCCGGCGCGGGCACCTACCTGGGACTCGTCCTCACGCGTCCGGACGCGATCAACGTCCTGCTCAGCCCCGCCGTCGGCGTGGTCGTGGCGGCGATCGTCTGCTGGGCGCTCTACCGGGCATCGAGGCGTGTGCTCGCGGGAGCCGCGACGAGGCCGCTCCTCGCCCTCGCTGCGATCGTGGGGGCTGCCATCGGCGCCTACAGCGCCTTCCTGGTGGCCGGCGCGCCCGGCTCGCGCCTCTACCTGAGTTGGGCGGTGTCCTGCCTCCTGGCCGGGGTCGTCGGGCTCGCGCTATATCGAGGCCTCTACATGCACATGATCTCGCGGGCCCGATCGCCGCTGATCATGCTCGTCGCCTCACTCGGCGTCCTGCTGGCCCTGACGGCCGCGACCACCATCGTCTTCCAGGCCGCACCGCGGCCCTTGCCCGAGGCGTTCGGCAGCGACCCCTGGGTGATCGGCGGGGCGACGATCAAGGGGTTTAACGTCTTCACCATCGGCGTCGCCGTCGTCGGCTTCGCGGGCCTGCTGCTGCTCCTCAAGCGCAGCTCCTTCGGGAAGGCGGTGCGGGCGATCGGCGACGACGAGGAGGTCGCGAAGGTGGTGGGGATCAACACCACCGTCGTCATCGCCGTCGTGTTCTTCATCGGCGCCGTCTACGCCGCGCTGGCCGGGGTGCTGAGCGGCCACGACACCGCGATCCAGCCGAGGATGGGTCTGCTGCTGCTACTCAAGGGCTGGATCGCCTCGGTGGTCGGGGGTCTCGGGAACGTCCACGGCGCCATCATCGGCGGATTCGCCCTCGGCATGATCGAGCAGTTCGGCATCTGGGATCTGGCGGGGGAGTGGCGCGACGTGGTCTCGTTCGTCGTGCTGATCCTCTTCCTCTCGTTCTGGCCCAAGGGCCTCCTGCCAAGGAAGTAGCCGATGGCCATGACTCCCCAGGCAATCAGGACACTGGCCGCCTCGGCGCGCGATCCCCGCGCCTTGCTGCGGCTCGCCCGAGGCAATGTGGAGCTCTGGGCGAACCTGATCGTCATCAGCTGGGCCGTGGCGTTCATGCTCTGGCAGGGTGTCGGCTTCGCGACCACCATCGCGACCGTCTTCGCGATCTGGGCGATTCTGGCCGTCAGCCTGAACCTCGTCGTCGGCTTCACCGGCCTGCTGTCGGTCGGGCACATCGGATTCTTCGGCGTCGGCGCCTACTCGATGGCGATCCTGACCTCGGACACCTCCTACGAGCAGCTGCGCACCGGGGCGATCCCGACGCTGGGCTGGCCCTTCTTCGCGGCGCTGCCGGTGAGCATCGCCCTGGCCGGGCTGCTGGCGCTCGTGGTGGGGGTCGCCTTCAACCGCTTCCGGGACGACATCTTCGTCCTCGTCTCGTTCGGCTTCGCGATCATCGCCTTCAACTTCTTCCTCAACCTGCGAGGCCTCACCCGCGGCGCCTTCGGGATTCACCAGATCGAGCGGCCCGCGATCGGCGGATGGGTGCTAGACGGCGACGTTGAGTTCCTGGTCTTCGCGCTGGTCTGCCTCGCGCTCGTCGTGCTGGTCTCGTGGTTCATCGTGACCTCCTCGTTCGGGCGGGTGCTGACGGCTATTCGCGAGGACGAGGGGGCGATCGCCGTCTTCGGCTACCAGGTGACGCACTATAAGCTCGCGGTGTGGGTGATCTCCGCGATGATGGCCGGCCTCGCGGGCGGCCTGTTCGGGAGCTGGACCAGCTTCATCGACCCCAACTCCTTCGTCCTGCTGGAGTCGATGCTGCTGGTCTGCATCGTGATCCTCGGAGGGCTGGCGACGATCTGGGGCTCCCTGCTGGGCGCGATGGCCTTCGTGCTGCTCGAGGAGGGCATGCGCTTCCTGCCCTTCCTCCCCAGCGAGTTCGTCGGCCAGGCTCGCCAGATCGTGCTCGGCGTCCTGCTCGTGCTGCTGATGCTGTTCAGGCCTCAGGGGTTGGTCGGGAGGTACAGGCTGTGAGCACGCTCGACGCCGGCGCTCGCCACTCCTACGCCATCGAGACGGTCGGCATCTCGAAGCACTTCGGGGCCGTCCGGGCCGTCGACGAGCTCAGCATCTCGATCCCGCGGACGGGCATCACGAGCATCGTCGGCCCCAACGGCTCGGGGAAGTCGACGCTGGTGAACCTGCTGAGCGGCGTCCTGCCGCTGGACGGCGGCCTGGTGATCATCGACGGCCGCGGCCTCCGGGTGGTGAAGGCGCATGAGACGCCCCGCCACGGCGTCACGCGGACGTTCCAGGAGGTGCGACTCTTCGACCAGATCAGCGTCCGGGACAACATCATGGTGGTCCTCACCAGGCGGCGCCTGCTGCCCGCCCTGCTCGAGCGAACGACGCCCGGCCACAAGGCGCGAACCGAGGAGATCCTCAAAGAGGTCGGCATGTGGGAGAAGCGCGACTCCCTCGCGATGGACCTGTCCTACGGCCAGCGCAAGCTGCTCGAGATCGGGCGCGCGATGGCCCTCGATGTCCGCACGTACCTCTTCGACGAGCCGTTCGCCGGCCTCTTCCCGCAGATGCTGGAGCGCGTCAAGGAGATCGTGATCCGGATGCGCGACCAGGGCCGCACGCTGATCTTCATCTCGCACAACATGGACATCGTGCGCGAGCTGCCGGACCACCTGATCGTGCTCGACAGCGGCAGGCTCCTCACCCAGGGCGAGGTGCACGACGTGCTGAGTCGCAAAGAAGTGATCGAGGCGTACCTGGGCGACTAGGCGCGCGGAGACGGACAGCCATGACGCAGTACTCCGCTTCAGGTCTCGCCGGCGCTCCCTCCACGGACGGAGCGCTGCTGGAGCTGGACGGCGTCTCCGTGCACTACGGGGCCGTCGTGGCCCTCGACGACGTCTCGCTGGGCATCCGCAAGGGCGAGGTCGTCGCGGTGATGGGGCCGAACGGCGCGGGCAAGTCCACGGTGCTGAAGGCGATCATGGGCCTCGCGCCGGTGGTTGCCGGCGAGGTCCACTGGCGGCAGCGGCGACTCGCGGCGGCCACCCACGAGATCGTGAAGGAGGGCATCGCCTTCGTGCC
Source organism: Dehalococcoidia bacterium (assembly GCA_965261685.1). Classification (GTDB taxonomy): domain Bacteria; phylum Chloroflexota; class Dehalococcoidia; order UBA2979; family UBA2979; genus VXMT01. Next base: position 301,118 of record CBDHDI010000027.1, on the reverse strand, counting down.
GCAGGGCCGGCGCGTCTTCACCCACCTCACGATCAAGGAGAACCTCGAGCTGGGCTGCCTCTACCTGGCCGACGGCGCAGAGAAGGCACGGCGGCTCGACGCCGTGATGGAGTTCTTCCCGATCCTGCACGAGAAGCGGCGCGACATGGCCAGCCAGATGTCCGGCGGGCAGCAGCAGATGCTGGCCCTCGGTCGCGGCCTCATGGCCGGCCCGGAGCTGCTGCTGCTCGACGAGCCGACGCTGGGCCTCGCGCCGATCATCGTCAACGAGGTGTTCCAGAAGGTCCGCGAGATCAGCGACCGGCTGAGCACGACAATCATGCTCGTCGAACACAACATCAGGGGCGCCCTGGAGATCGTGGACCGCGCCTACGTCCTCGACATGGGCCGCATCGTCCACGACGGCACGCCCGAGTCAATCCGCGAGACCAACATCCTCACGGACGTCTTCCTCGGCCGCGTCAGGCGCGACGACAAGGACGCCGAGGGCGGCCCGTAGCGCGCTCGCTGTGAGCGCGGCCGGCACGCCAGACCACCTCGACCTCGTGGGGTTCCCGGTTCACTCCCCAGTCGCCGCCGGACAGCTCAGCCAGCGGTATTCCATCGGCTAATTGACTCCGGCACCATCGGATGGACCGAAGGACGGCTTCAGAGATCATCACTAATCACCGATCACTGCCTTTGAGTATCTATTGTGATGCAATGACCAGGTCCTCGTTGGAGCAAGCTATATAGGGGCCAAGGTAGGGACCCATACGACGGCGGTACTCTTCGACTTGTTCGTCAATGTCAAAACCATCCTTGGCCTGTGCCTCGGCCTCGAATATCTGCCCCACTTCTTCTACTGTATCCAAGTTGAATTTGATGTTGTCCTTGTGCCACAGTTCACGCTGCTTGCGCACTATGACTCGACTACCCAGAGCGGCCTCTAGCACTTCTATGACCTGCGGGTCATGTACTTCCCAAAGCTGGAATCGGCTGATCCGTGTGCCTGCTTCTTGATGGTCTCGATAGTAGATCAGCTGCCTCTTCTCATTCTCAACACGGAGCTTAAGTCGCCGTGCCCCATGCTCTTTTCTACTAGCTGGGAGTTGGTAGTAATGGTCTACTTGTTCTTTAACTTCGACTAGGTTCGCCCCAACATCGCGGAGAACCCGGCGTATCGGCGTAAAGTCTGGGCAGTATGCCTTGATTTCACGGTTCATATGCACGTCCATCTGCGATCCCTCCTCACGTAGTCATAACAAGCGTGTACCGAACCACAGCTGCGATAGTCCCTAAGGCCAAGTCGGTGCGGATTACCTCGGTTCGAGCACAACGGACTCGCGGCCCTAGCGCTCCTCGATCGGGATGTAGGGCTGGTCGAGGGGGCCGACGTAGTGGAGCAGCGGGCGCAGCAGGATGTTGTTCTCCATCTGCTCCAGCACCTGCACGGTCCAGCCGGGCACGCGCCCGACCGCGAAGATCGGCACGAACAGGTCCTGCGGGATGCCGTGCAGGTAGTAGATCACGCCCGCGAAGAAGTCGACGTTGACGTTTACGCCGAGCCGGCCGTAGGGGCGCATCGCCTCCTGCACCGCCTCGAGGATCGCGTACCACTTCGGCTCGCCCTTCTCGGCGCTGAGCCGCTGGACGCCCTCGCGCAGGTGGCGGGCGCGCGGATCCTCGGCGCGGTAGACGCGGTGGCCGAAGCCCATGATCGGCTCGGAGCGGGAGCGCAGTTCCTTCACGTAGGCGGCGGCCCGCTCCGGCTCCTCGATCTCCTGCGCCATCTTCATCACGTTCTCCGCCGCGCCCCCGTGCGAGGGACCGGAGAGCGCCGCGATCGCGGCGGTGATGGAGCCGTGCAGGTCCGCCTGCGTGCCCGTCACCACGCGGGCGGTGAAGGACGAGGCATTGGATCCGTGCTCGGCGTGGAGGATGAAGTCCTTGTCCATCAGCCGCGCCGAGTCCTCGCTGGGGACTTCGCCGTCGAGCATGTACAGGAAGTTCGCCGCGTGCGAGAGATCGTTGTTCGGCTCGATCGGATCACGGCCCTCGCGAATCGCGTGGTGCGCCATCACGATGCTCGGCACCTGCGACGTCAGCCGCATGCCCTTGCGCAGCGTGGCGTCGTGCGACTTGTCCGTCGTCTCCGGGTCGATCGCTGAGAGGGCGGACACGGCCGTGCGCAGCACGTCCATCGGGTGCGCGCCCTTGACCAGCCGGATCACATCGAGGATCTGACCCGGCAGCACGCGGGCGGACTTCAGCTCGGCGTCGAAGGCCGCGAGTTGCCTGGTAGTCGGCAGGCCGCCGTGGAGTAGCAGGTAGCCCGTCTCCTCGAAGGTCGAGCGCTCGGCGAGATCGTCGATCGAGTAGCCGCGGTACTGCAGCTTCCCGGCGCGGCCGTCGATGAAGCAGGTCTCGCTGCGGTCGAAGTAGACGCCGTTGAAGCCGCGGTGGATCTGGATCTCGTCGGCTGATGTCATCTCGCCGCCTTCCGGATTCGGCTCCGTCGCAGCCGGAGCGCGCCGCACGCGCCTCGTGGTCGGGGCGCGGCGCGCAGCCGGCGGACGAAGCGGCTAGTCGTCCTCAAGCGTGGAGGTGTCGCCCTCCGGCAGTCCGAGTTCCCGCGCCTTGAGCAGCCGCCGCATGATCTTGCCGGAGCGCGTCTTCGGCAGGACCTCGATCACCTGGATCTCGCGCGGCGCAACGGCCGGCCCGAGGCGTGCGCGGCAGTGCCTGTTGAGGTCGCGCAACAACTGCGGCGTTTCCTCCACACCGTCGTTGAGCGTGACGAAGGCCTTCACCACCTCCATCGCGATGGCATCGGGCTTGCCGATCACGCCCGCCTCGGCGACCGCCTCGTGCTCGATCAGGGCACTCTCGACCTCGAACGGGCTGACCAGGTGGCCGGCCGTGTTGATCACGTCGTCGTCGCGCCCGACGAACCAGAAGTAGCCATCGGCGTCGCGCTTCGCCTTGTCGCCGGTCAGGTACCAGCCCATCTGGAAGCGCGAGTCGTAGCGCTCCTCGTCGTTCCAGTAGGTGCGGAACATCGAGGGCCAGCCCGGGCGGACGGCGAGCTGGCCTTCGGCCATCGGCTCGGTCATCTCGTTGCCCGCGTCGTCGATGATCGCGGCGTGGATGCCGGGGAAGGGGCGGCCCATCGAGCCGGGCCGGATCGGCATCGAGGGGTAGTTGGCGATCATGATCGCGCCGGTCTCGGTCTGCCACCAGTTGTCGTGGATCGGCAGGTCGAAGGCATCGAGGCCCCAGACCACGCCCTCCGGGTTGAGCGGCTCACCGACGGACATGACGTAGCGCAGCGAGCTGAGGTCGTGTGCGCGCGCGGCGGAGGCGCCGGAGCGCATCAGCAGCCGGATCGCCGTCGGGGCGGTGTACCAGATGGTGACCTTGAAGCGGGTGATCGTCTCGTACCAGCGGCGGGCGCCGAAGCCGCCCTCGTCGATCACCTGCGTGATGCCGTTGCTCCACGGCGCGAACATGCCGTACGAGGTGCCCGTGACCCAGCCGGGGTCGGCGGTGCACCAGTAGATGTCGTCCTCCTGGAAGTCCATCACGTACTTGCCGGTCGCGTAGTGGCTGACCACGGTGTTGTGCACGTGCGCCGCGCCTTTGGGCAGACCGGTGGTGCCGCTCGTGAAGTGCATCACCGACCAGTCCTCGGGGCCGGTCTTCTCGATCTCGAACTCGTCCGAGGCGTCCGCGATGAGCGCGCTCCAGGAGATGTCCGTGTCGGCGAGCTCGTGCTCCTCGCGCCCGTCCATGATGATCACGTGCTCCAGGCTCGGCAGGTTGTCCCGAATCTCGTTGACCTTGGACAGCAGCTTCGGGGTGGTGATCATCGCCTTGCCCTCGGCGCGCCCGACGCGCTCGGCGATCGGCTCGGGGCCGAAGGCGGAGAACAGCGGCGCCACCAGCGCGCCCAGCTTGAGCGCGCCGAAGACCCCGAAGTAGAGCTCCGGGATACGGTCGCTGAGGAAGAAGACGCGATCGCCCTTCTCGATCCCGACGCTGCGGAGCGCGTTCGCCGCGCGATCCGTCTCACGCTTGAGATCCGCGAAGGTGTACTCCTCGACCTCGAGGCCCTGGCTCTGCCAGATCAGCGCCAGCTTGTTGGCGCGCTCGCCCGCGGCGTGGCGGTCGATGCACTCGTGGGCCTGGTTGACCAGGCCGTCGGGGGTGTCGAGCTCCGCCCAGAGGTCGTCCCAGTTCCAGGAGGAGCGCAGGCCGGCGTAGTCCGCGAGGTTCGGCGGAAGCTTGAGTGCAGAGATGTCCTTTGCGATCTCGGGGTATTCCGTGGCCATATCGAATCCTCCCTCGCAGTGGGCGTGTCGGCGGGGCCGAGTATATCGCAGCCTCTCGCGATAGGCCGCGCCGCTCTCCCGGTGCGGGGTATCAGGCGGGGGCCATGTGAGGCGGCAGCAGGGGCCCCTTACGCTCCGGGCGGCCGGTACTCGACGGGGGTCCCGACGGCCGCGTCAATCTCCTCGGGAGTCAGCAGCGCGGTGGTGCTCCAGGTGATCGCCCCGGCAGCGCTGATGGCGAGGCCGAGCGCGGCCGCGGCCGCCTGGTCCGGGACGTCCATGATGATGTAGAGGTCGTCCTCGCCGAAGGCGTAGTAGAAGGCCTCCACGGCGCCTCCAACCGAGGCGATCGTGGCAGTGAGGGCCTCGCGACGCGACGATCCGCCCTCCCGCATGAGGCCGGCCAGCCCCTCGCTGGTGTATGACGCTCTGGCCAGGTATTTCGGCACGACTTCCTCCCCCTGCGTAGTCCGGAAACGCTATGCGGGAGTTACCGTACTACAGGCGTGAAGGCACGATGCGGCCGAGGCCGCCTATGCCGCGCGGAGCTGGTCCACCGCCCTCGCGACGGCCGCGAAGCCGCGCTCGATCCACTGCCGCGGCTCGCCCGGGCCGATCGGCTGCACCAGCAACTCGCCGAGGCCCGAGCCCGCGAGCTCGCCCAACCGATCGGCCACCTGCTGCTCGCTGCCGGCGACGATCACCGCGTCGACCAGTGCCTCCTCGATGTTCGAGGCGGCGTCCGGGTAGCCGGCCGCGGTGAGCATCCCCGCGTAGAACGGCAGCTGCGCGGAGCGCCCGAGCTGCGTGCGGCCCGCGGCGAGGACCACGTCGCGGTCCTCGCTGACGCAGACGGGGACGTGCGCGATCAGCGGCGGCGGCTCGCGGCCGGCGGCTTCGGCGCCCTCGCGCAGCGCGGGGAGCGCTCGATCGAGGAGGTAGGCAGCCGGCGAGTTCCAGGAGATCGCCCCGTCCGCCAACTCCCCGCAGAGCCGGTAGGAGCGCAACTGCAACGCCGACGCCATCACCGGTGTCTGCAGCGGCTCGTCGAGGCGGCCCCGCGCGGTGACGTGACTGCCCTCGAACTCCACCTCGCCCTCGTGCAGCAGCGTGGTCAGCACGTGCAGGTACTCGCGCAGGTGCGTCAGCGGCGTGCGCCACTCGACGCCGAAGGTGTGCACCATCCCCGGCTCGTGGCCGGGGCCGATGCCGAGCCGGAAGCGGCCCGGCGAGATCTCCTCCAGCGCCCGCGTCTGCTGCGCCAGCAGCACCGGGTGGCGCGGCCAGGTCGGCACGATGCAGCTGCCGAGGATGATCCGCTCCGTGCGCGCGAGCGCCGCGCCGAAGATCGTCAGCGCGTCCGCCCTCGTGCCACCCGTGGTCATCCAGGCGGCCGGAATCCCGAGGCGCTCGGCCTCCTCGATCTGGGCGAGGGCGTCCCCCGCCTCCGCTGCGGAAGCGACGACGCCGATCGGCGGTGATGCGGCGCTCATCGGGAGCGTCCGAAGACGATCGCCGGCTTGATCTCGTCCCAACTCTGCATGCGCAGCATCGCCTCGTTGAACTCCTCGATCGGGTAGCGGTTGGAAATCATGTCCATCCAGGTGAAGCGCTCCCAGTTGTGGGCGATGAACTGCAGCGCGCGGTGGTAATGCGCCACGCTCGCCGAGATCGAGCCGATGATGCGCACATGCTTGCGCGTGATCTCGGACGGCTTGATCGAGACCTCGCGATTGTGGAGCTGGCCGACGACCAGGTAGCGGCCGCCGCGGCGGATCATCGAGAAGCCCTCGGGGAAGGCGGAGACGGCGCCGGAGACCTCGATCACCACGTCCGGGCCGCGGCCGTCCGTCCACTCGCGCACCAGCGCCTCGCGGTCGGCGGCCTCGGGCACGTCGGCGATGTCGATCGTGTGCGTCGCGCCCCAGCGGCGCGCGACATCGAGGCGCGCCGTCGGCCCGCCGATCACGATGATCTTCGAGGGCCCGCTGCGCGAGGCGAGCGCGGTCGAGAACAGGCCGAGCGGCCCGGAGCCCTGGATCACCAGCGCGTGGCGGTCGTCGAGCCGCCCGAGGCGGTCGAAGCCGTGCACCATCGTGCGCAGCGCGCAGGCCGCGGCCGCTGCGAGCTCGTCCGGGATGATGTCGGGCACCTTCACGCGTCCGGAACTGGGGTAGACGTAGCCGTACTCGGCGAAGCCGCCGGTGAGGTACGGATATTCCGTCGCGAGGCCCTGCATGTAGCCGCGGCGGTGCTCGCAGAGCGTCTGCTCGTGTTCGATCACGCAGTTCACGCACTGTCCGCAGAAGCCGTGCGTCCAGATGATGCGGTCGCCCAGGCGCAGCGGCTCACCCAGCGAGTCGTGCTCGGCGCCCTCGCTGATGCGCACGACGCGGCCCGTCATCTCGTGGCCCAGGATGCGCGGGAAGCGATCGCTGGAGGAGCCGGACTCGCCCTCCCAGAGGTGCACGTCGCTGGCGCAGATCGTGGCGGCGGTGTTGCGCACCAGCAGCGCGCCCGGCTCCAGCTCCTGCGGGACCGGAACCTCGGCGATCTCCAGCGGCTGCTGGTGGCCGGTGAGCAGCGCGGCGCGGCAACTCGTGGGTATGTCTGCCATCCGGACCTCCTCGCGCGCCCTGCGGCGGACGCAGTCGCGCGCGCAATGTAGCGCATGAGGCGGGCGCGCGCGGCGAGCGGGGAGCCCTCGCGCTACGCGAGGCCGCGCAGCGTCTTGAAGGCGGGGAAGAGCAGCAGCGCGACGACGAGCAGGATCGCCGCGGCGCCGCCGATCGCGAGCTGCAGGCCGACGACCTCGGCGATCGCGCCGACGGCGAAGACGCCGAGGGCGACGAGGCCGAACTCCATCATGTAGATCGACAGCACGCGACCGCGGTACTCGCGGTCGACGTAGGTCTGCAGCAGCACCGTGCTGAGCGACATCCGCCCGGCGTGTCCGATACCGATCACGACGGTCAGCAACGCGGCCAGCCAGAACGTGCCGACCGTGGCGAACGCGAGCACCCCGGCCGCCAGCAGCACCGCGCTCAGCAGGTAGAGCAGCCCGCGGCGGCGCGGCGGCAGCGAGGCGATCACGAGCGAGCCGAACAGCGACCCGACGCCCATCACGCTGAGCAGGATCCCGAGGTGGAGGCCCCCCAGTCCCAGCACGTCCTCGACCCAGCCGGGGAGCAGGAACATCCACGGCATTGAGGCGCAGACGATCAGCAGGTTGAGGGCCAGCACCTGCAGGATCGCGGGCCGTTGCGCCGTGTAGCGGATCCCGTCGCGCACGCCTGCCCAGCCCTGCGCGTCACGCGAGGCCGGGGCGGCGCCCCCGCGCCCGCCGGCCTCGCCACGGTCGGTCGCGAGGCGCATCGGCACGAGCGCGGCGATGGCGACGATGTAGTAGAACGTGACCGCGCCGTAGAGCCAGGCGCTGCTCGCGATCACGAGCAGCGCGCCGCCGATCGCAGGGGCGATCAGGCGCATCGTGGTCATGCCGGCGGCACTGAGCGAGATGGCGTTCATCAGCCGCTCCTCGCCCGCGATCTCCGGGATCATCGCCTGCCGCGCCGGCATCATCAGCGCCATCCCCGCACCCTGGAAGAAGACGATCGCGATCAGGTGCTCGTAGCGCAGCAGATCCATGAACAGCAGCACCGCCACCAGCGCCGCCAGCAGCGCCTGGAAGCCCTGCCCCACCTGCAGCACGAGCCGCCCCGGGAGGCGGTCCGCGAGCATGCCGCCGTAGAGCGAGAAGGCAAGCGAGGGAATCGCGTTGACGAGCGCGACCAGTCCGAGGCGCCCGGGCGACCCGGTCAGCTCGTAGACGATGAAGCCCATCGCCAGCATCTGCGTCTGGATGCCCCCGAACTGCCCGAGCGTGGAGATGAAGAACCAGCGGAAGTTGCGGTCGCCGAGGGACTCGAAGGTGCGCAGCTCGCTGGCGCGGCGCCCGAAGGGGAAGCGGCGCGGCGGCTGCCCACCCGCGGCATCGGCGGCGCGCTCGTCGCCACGAGGGGTCTCGGGAGCGGGGCTGGGCGCGACGCTCATGGCCGTCCATTCGCGCGTGCGGGCGGCGGCCTGCGCCGTCGTCGGCGCCGCGCCCGGACGATGCCGCACGGGGATTCTGAGCGTAGCACGGGCCTCGCCTGCGAACCCCCCCCCGTCTTCGCACCGCGGGCGGCAGCGCCCGGCAGCGGAATCCGCTACGCTGGAGGCGGCAACGAAGGAGCAATCGTGACCACCGACTTCGACCTCGACACCGACCTCGACGCAGAGATTGACGAGCCCGGCCCCGAGGTCTCGATGACCGACGCGGCAATCGGGCGCCTGCTGCACCTGATCGAAAGCGCCGGCGACCCGCCCGTCACCGGCATCCGCCTGCAGGTCGCGCGGCGCGCCAAGGACGGCATCGAGCACCTGCTCACGATGGTCGACCAGGGCCGCGAGCCGGAAGATGACTACGAGCTGGACTTCGACGGCCTCGCGATCTACGTCCACGGCGACCACGCCGAGGACCTGGACGGGCTGGCCGTGCACTGGGAGTACAAGGGCGAGGGCGTCAACGGCTTCGAGTTCGACAACCCCAACCCGCGCTGGCGCGATCCGCTGGCCGAGCGCATCCAGGTGCTGTTCGACGAGCAGGTCAACCCGGCGATCGCCGCACACGGCGGCGCCGTCGACCTCCTCGGCGTGGAGGGCAAGATCGCCTATGTCCGCATGGGCGGCGGCTGCCAGGGCTGCGGGATGGCGAGCGTCACCCTGCGCGAGGGCATTGAGGGAATGATGAAGGAGTCGGTGCCCGAGATCGAAGAGATCATGGACTCCACCGACCACGCAGCCGGCGCGAACCCCTACTACCAGCCCTCGGCCGACCACGGCCACGGCGGCCACTCGCACGGCTAGCCGCGCCGAGTCTTCCCTCTCCTTCGTCTGTGGGGGGCTGCGCCCTCCACACCCCCATCCCGGACGAGCGCGCTCGCTCTGCTCGTGTTGACGGGGGGAGACCCCGCAGGGCGACTCGGCCCACCCACCCGCCCTCGGATTTTCTTTCTGTGGGGGCTCCGCCCCCACGCCCCTGCTGCTGCTCGCCCCGAAGCCCCGAGGGCGCACCTTCCGGCCCCCTCTCCCCTGGAGGGAGAGGGCGGGGGTGAGGGGGAGAAGCGGCGACTGGCACAAGCTCCCCGGGGGCGCACCGTCCCGCCACCCTCTCCCCGAGAAGGAGAGGGCCAGGGTGAAAGTTCGCCGCGTCTAGAAGATCGCGAGCGGGTTGACCGGGCTGCCCGTGCCTCCGACCACCTTCAGCGGCGCGATGATGAGCAGGAACTCGTAGCGGCCCTCCTCGGCGCAGGCCTCGGCGAGCGGTTGCAGCAGCGAGTTGTCGAGCAGCGGGACGCCGTAGGCGTAGATCACCCCGTGCATCGCCCAGGGGATGCCGTACTCGTTCGGCTTCGCGTCCATCATGTCCCAGCCGAGCAGCGACACGTCGTTGTCGCGCACGAACGGCAGGCACGAGGCGTGCAGGCCGGGCGTCGTGCTCCCCGCCTCGCCGAGGAACTGCTCCGGATTGTCCGCCTGGTACGCCTCGCGGCCGCTGTAGACCAGCAGCGCGTCCCCCGACCCGACGCTCACGCCCTGCGCCTCCGCGATCTCCTCGAGCTCCCAGCCGTGCACCGGGCGGTCCGGCGTCACGTACGCCGTCCCGCGGTGGCGCGGCACGTCGAGCAGCACGCCGCGGGTGATGATGCCAGTGTCCCAGGCCGTCACGTCGGCGTAGGTGACGCCCTCGCCGGTGATGAACTCGTCGGGGTTGCGCCCCTGCCAGGCGCCGTTCTTGTCCCAGACGTGGGACAGCGCATCGAGGTGGGTGTGAGTGTGGCCGTGGAAGATGAAGCCGTAGTAGTCGACCACCGATCCGCCCTCGGGCTCGCGCGCGTTGCGTCGCAGGAAGTGCTGCGCGGGCACCGGGTTCGTCGGGCCGGGGTTCTTCGGGTACTCGCGGCTGATCGAGACGACGCGCGCCTGCTGCACCAGCCCGAACGCCGCGAGGCGCTTCTCGTCCGTGATCAGGTTGACGGCGCCACGGCTGTCGTCGTCGCCCCAGCGGCCCCAGTTGCGCCGCTCGGTCAGCCAGGAGTTCACCTCGTCCGTCGTCGGCAGCGCTCGTTCTTCGTTGCTCATCGGGGCCCCCTTCCGGCCGTGCCGATGATAGCGCCCCGCCCACCGTCCGCGCCTTGACCGCCGCACTCGCCCGCGCGCATGGTGCGGGCATGGCAGAGGCGATGAACAGCGAGGGCTGGACGGGGCCACTGAGCGGCCTGCGCGTGCTCGACTTCGGCCAGGCCGCCGTCGGGCCGATCGCCGTCGAGTACCTCGGCTGGCTCGGCGCCGACGCGATCAAGGTCGAGTCGCCGCGCGGCGACACCGTGCGCGGCTCGCAGCCGATGCTGCGCGGGACCGGCCACACCTTCCTCGGCAACAACCTCGGCAAGCGCGGCGTCATGCTCGATCTCAAGGACCCCGCCGGCCACGCGCAGGCGCTGCGCCTGATCCAGAGCGCCGACGTGCTGGTCGAGAACTTCCGCTCGCCCGAGGTGATGCGCCGCCTCGGCCTCGGCTACGAGCTGCTGTGCAAGCACAACCCGCGGCTGATCTACCTGCAGAGCTCGGCCTACGGCCCGCGCGGGCCGATGCACGGCATGACCAGCAACGAGTGGTTCTCGCAGGCCGCGGCCGGGCTGACCAGCGTCACCGGCGAGGCAGGCGGGCGGCAGGAGTTCTCGCGCGGCACGGCGACGCTCGACTGGAGCGGCGCCTTCACCAACCTGCAGGCGATCCTCGTCGCGCTCTACGTGCGCGAGCGGACCGGCCGCGGCACGTTCATCCAGACCTCGCAGCTGCAATCGACGATCGCCGGAGCGACGAGCCGGATCGCCGAGCACCTCGCGAGCGGGCGCGCCCCCGGCACCGCGCCCGGCCCGATGGGCAGCGCCCGCCCCAACATCGTGCCGGACCAGGTCTTCGCCTGCGCCGATGGTTATGTCGCGGTGAGCGTCCCCCACAACGGCTTCTGGCCGAAGCTCTGCGACGCCCTCGGACTCCACGAGCTGCGCGACGACCCGCGCTTCGCGACCAACAGCGCACGCGTCGAGCGGCGCGACGAGCTGCTGCCGATCATCGAGGCCTGCTTCGGCGAACACAGCGCCGAGGAGTGGGAGCGCCGCCTGCACGAGGCGGACGTGCCGGCTGCCGCCTGCCAGCGCGGCGAGACGCTGAGTGCGAGCCTGCTCGAACACCCGCAGGCGATCGCCGAGGACCTCGTGACGGTGCTCGACACGCCCTACGGCGGGATGGCCAGCGCCAAGCCGCACTGGCGCTTCAGCAGGACCGAGGCGCGGATCACGCGCGCCGCTCCCCGCCTCGGCGAGCACACCGAGGAGGTGATCGCCGACCTCGACGGCGCGGGGGGCGCGGGAGCGGCCGCTAGCCCCAACGGCGACGGGCGCGCGCACTCACGGCTGCCCCTCGAAGGCCTGCGCGTCGTCGACGTCTCGCAGGGGATCCCCGGCGCGCTCTGTGCGATGCAGCTCGGCGACCTCGGCGCGGAGGTCGTGAAGCTGGAGCCGCCCTCGGGTGACTTCTTGCGGACGATCGGGCCGTTCATGCAGCCGCCGGGCGGCGGGACCGAGGAGAGCGCGCTGTTCCTGCAGTTCCAGCGCAACAAGCGCGGCATCGCCGCCGACCTCAAGAGCGAGGCCGGCGCGGAGATCCTCTCGCGGCTGATCGAGGACGCCGACGTGCTCGTCGAGGGCTACCGGCCGGGCGTGATGGAGCGCCTCGGCTTCGGTTACGAGGCGCTGAGCGCGCGCCATCCGCGCCTCGTCTACTGCTCGATCAGCGGGTACGGCAGCCGCGGCCCGCTGGCCGGCGCCCCCGCGAGCGAGATCGACGTGCAGATGCTGGTCGGGTCGAATCGCCACCTCGGACGGCCCGGGGAGCCGCCGCTGCGCTTCGGCTACGACTTTACGCAGCACGCTGCCGGCATGGCCGGCTTCCAGGCGATCCTCACGGCGCTGCTCTGGCGCGACCGCCACGGCGCCGGGCAGCACGTCGAGACCTCGCTGCTGGCGGCGTTCACGGCGATCCACCAGTGGACCTTCACCGCCGAGCGCGGGCAGGACACGATCGACGGCCGGGCGATCCTCGGGCTGAGCGACCCGCCGGACTACGGCTTCGAGACCGCCGACGGCCCGGCGCTGATCACGCTTCGCGGTGACGAGGGCGGCTGGAACGCCTTCCTGATCGCCATCGATCGCCCCGAGGTGCTGCTCGACGATCGCTTCAGCGGACCGCGCGGGATGATGGACAACCTTCGCCACCTGCCGCCCGTGATCAACGACACGCTGCGCGCGTGGCGCTACGAGGACCTGCGGCGCATCGTGCAGGACGAGCTCGGCGGCACGATCGTGCCGATGAACACGATCGAGTCGCTGCTCGCCAGCGAGCAGGTGAAGGCGCTGGAGATGGTGCGCCGTCTCGAGGGCCACGCCACCCTCGGCGACCTCGAGACGATCGCCCCGCCCTGGACCTTCGAGGAGCCGTGGACGGCCCTGCGCCGCCCGCCGCCCGTGCTCGGCCAGCACACCGCCAAGGTCCTCGCCGAGCTCGGCTACGCCACGCCCGACATCACCCGCCTCGCGGAGGCGGGGGTGGTGGTGGTGTGGCAGGATGTAGGTGGAGGCGATTCGCGATGAAGCGAGTGTTCACAGCGAGCGTGTGCCGCGAGGGCGAGTGGTACGTCGCACAGGCGCTGGATGTCGACGTGGCCAGCCAGGGCGAATCGGTCGATGACGCCCTCACGAACCTCCGCGAGGCGCTGGAACTCCACTTCGAGCCGCCCATCCCTTCGTCCGAGCCCCTGATACGCCAGATTGAAGTAGAGGTGGCCGCCGGTTAGGCCGCTTTCCTATCGAGAGGTAGCGCGGAAGCTCAGGGCCGCCGGCTTCCGCGAAGTCAGCCAGAAGGGCAGTCACGTCAAGTTCGCTCGAGACACCGAGCACAGCATCCTCACCGCGGTTGTGCCTCGCCATAGAGAGATCGCAGTCGGAACTCTACGGAGCATCTTGCGGCAGGCAGGACTCACGCCTCGCGACTTCGAGGCCTTGTAGAGCCCTCCGAAGCCACGCGACGGCCTCCGTGCCAACAGAGCGGGATAGGTCCAGGCTGCTCTGCTACCGGCCTACCCACCGATGCGGTCCCCGTGCCGGCGATGGGAATCAGGCGCGATCAATCCGCTCGTCGTAGATGTCTTCCCGCCTGAGACTCAGATCCTTCGGCCACGCCCCCGCGCTGCGGACGGGCCACACCTCGTCGAGGGTCAGCCGCCGAGCTGTCTCGCGGCGCTTCCGCTCGGGCATCGGCTGCTCGGCATCCATATCGACCTCGCCGTTTCGCATCCAGCAGATCCCAGCGCAATCGCGTAGTCGAGGGTAACTGGTTGTCGTCCGTGCGGCATCGGATGCCGCAAGCACCCTGCGGCCCGCCGCCCGCTCCCCTACGCCTCCCGCGTGAACAGCAGGCCGCCGCCGCGCAGCAGCGGCGAGCCGTCGAGGGCGATCGAGACCTCGGCGCCCTCGACCTGGCGGGGGCCGGCGCGGCCGGAGGCCTGGCGCGCGGCCTCGGCGATGTGGCCCATGCCGTGGAGGCGGCCCTCGGAGAGCGATCCGCCGAAGGTGTTGACCGGCAACTCGCCGTCGAGCGCGACGCGGCCGTCCTGCACGAAGCGGTGCGCCTCGCCCTCGGGGCAGAAGCCCGCCGCTTCCAGCCAGTAGTAGGTCGAGGGGCTGAAGCCGTCGTAGAGCTGCGCCGCGTCCACGTCGGCGGGGCCGAGGCCCGAGCGCGACCAGAGCTTGCCCGCCGTCGAGGCGCCGCACGCCATGTAGTCGTCGAGCATGTAGTTCACGTACGTCGGGCGAGCGGCCGTGTGCTGTCCCCAGGCAGCGACGTAGGCGGGCGGCCTCGGCAGATCGCGGGCGCGCTCGGCGGTGGTCAGCACCAGCGCCGCGCAGCCCTCGACCGGGATGTCGCAGTCGAAGAGGCAGATCGGCTCCGAGATCATGCGCGCCGCGAGGTAGTCGTCGACGGACATCGGCGTGCCGTAGAAGAACGCCGACTCGTTGCGCTGGGCGTTGGCGCGACTGTTCGTGACCAGCGAGGCCATCTCCTCGCGGGTCGCCCCGAAGCGGTGCATGTAGCGCTGGTAGGCGACGGCGTGGAGCTGGAAGGGGCTGGTGTAGCCGTAGGGCGCGCTGAACTGGCTGTCCCCGCCGGCGACCGGCTCGCTCCACGCGCCGTAGGTGCCGGCCGGGCGGTGCATCGCGCGCCAGACCAGCGCGTACGTGCAGGCGCCGGCCAGCAGCGCGTTCAGCGCCTCGATGATCGCGCTCGGGATCAGCCCCGCCGAGACCTGCGCGTACCACTCGATCTCCGTTCCGATGTCGAGGTGGTCGATCAGGAAGCCCGCGGGCACGAGGTCCTCGCCGGCGCGGTTGCCCGCCCCGCGGAACGGCTGGTCCGGGTGCGTCGCCAGCCCGTCGATCTGCGAGGGCTCGATGCCGGCGTCGGCGATCGCGGCGCGGCAGGCCTCGATCGCGAGCTGCCCCAGCGGGCGCTCGTGCGTGCGCGTCAGCTGCGAGAAGCCGATGCCGGCGACGGCGGTCTTGCCCTTAGCCGCCCACATCGGAGCCTCCTCCGTCCGCCACGGGCCGGAACTGCGGCAGCGCGATCGCCTCGCCCTCGGCGGCCTCGAGCGGTTCGAACACGGCCTCGACGGGCACGCCGATGGCGACCCAGTCCGCCTCGCCGGCGGGGAGGTCGCTCAGCAGGTAGAGCTGCGGCTGCTCCTCGAGCTCGACGATCAGATTGACGTAGGGGACGGCGCCCTCGAAGCCGGCGACGTTGCGCTGGTGGTTCGTCGTGAAGCTGTGCACGCGCCCGCGTCCGCTGACGGCGGGGTAGCCGAAGTCCGCCGAGGTGCAGCGCTCGCAGAGCGGGCGCGGCGGGTGCTGGTAGTGGCTGCACTGCTCGCAGCGCTGGATTGCCAGCTCGCCCCGGCCCGCCGCCTCCCAGTACGCGCGCGAGAGCGCGTCGAGGACCGGCCGCGGGCGGCTGGGGGAGCGGTCGGCCGCCTGATCAGCGGGCGTCATGTCAGGACCGCAGGATCTCGAGCGCCTTCGCGACCTGCCCGTCGTCGGCCGGATCGTCCGGCAGCGGGAAGCGCAGCGAAACCGGCAGGTCGCCGTAGCGCTCCTTGAGCAGGTGGGCGGAGTCGACGTAGTCCCCGCTGATCGCGATCTCATCGACCAGATCGTCGCCGAGCAGGTCGGCCAGTTCGCCCCAGCGGCCCTCGCGGGTGAGCGCGCGCAACTGCGCGCCGATTTCCTCGACGCCGCGCAGGCGCAGCGGGCCCCAATAGTTCGGGGTCGAGTACATGATCGCCATCTGGCGGCGGTTGGCCTCGCGCGACTCCGCGATCTCCTCGGCCGTCGAGCCGGTGTTCATGTAGGGCGAGACCATCACGTCGACATCGTCGAGCGAGCGTCCGCCGCGCTTCGCGCCGGCCTCGACGGCAGGCATCGCGATCTCGCGGATCATGCGCGGGTCGCTGTTGCAGCTGTGCGTGAAGAAGCCGTCGGCGACCTCGCCGGTGAGCCGCGTCATCGCGGGCCCGACCGCGCCGAGGTAGATCGGGATCTCGGGGTGCTCGATCAGGGCGGGAGTGAAGAACGGCTGCATCCGGGTGAAGCGGTAGTGTTCGCCCTCGAAGCGCAGGCGCGTGCCGTCCTGCGCCGCCCAGGCGTCGAAGATCGCGCGCAGCGACTGTACGTACTCGCGCATGCGCGGCACGGGCGGGGTCCACGGCACCGAGAAGCGTTGCTCCATGTTCGCCTTGACCTGCGTGCCGAGGCCGATCACGAAGCGCCCGCCGGAGAAGTCCTGCAGATCCCAGGCGGCGTAGGCGAGCGACATCGGGCTGCGCGCGAAGGCGACGAAGACGCTGACGGCGACGCGCAGCTCGGTCGTGGCCGCGAGGGCGGCCCAGGCGTTGACCGAGCCGTCGTGGACGCCCTCGGAGACGGTCAGCCCGTCGTAGCCGAGCGCCTCGACACGGCAGGCGTAGTCGCCCACTTCCTTCGGCGGCATGTCGCGCGGCTTCGAGGCCCAGACTTGCATGGCGGCTCCCCCGGCGGCTTCCTAGCGGCCTTCCGTGGCCGGCTTCCCGACCTCGTTGTGCGCCCCGCAGGAGGGGCAGTGGAAGACGAGGTTGTAGATCTCCCAGCTCCAGGCATCCTCGACGAGCAGGGCGCCGCAGCCGCCGCAGGCGAAGCTGCCGCTCCCTCCGCGGCGCAGCAGCGGCGTCTCGTCGCCGCTCACGACGATGCGGAAGTGCGGCTCGGCCAGCTCCATCACTTGCAGCGTTTCGGCAGCCATCGCCGCCCCGTTCCGCGCCCGCCGCGCGGCCAGAGTCTACGTCACGCGCGCGCTTCGGGCTCGCCGTCCTCGCCCTCGCGCAGGCGGTCGACGGCGGCGCGGATACGCTCTGCTGTCTCGCGCAGGTGCGAGGCGTCATCGTACGGCCGGCGGGGCCAGAAGAAGCCGCGCAGGCCGTCTCCCCGCGATCGCGGGATCACGTGCACGTGCAGGTGCGGCACGCTCTGGCTGACGCCGTTGTTGATCGCCACGAACGTGCCCGCGGCGGCCATCGCCTGCGGCACGGCACGCGCGAGCAACTGCGCCCGCTCCAGCAGCGGGCCCGCGTCCCCGGGCGGCAGGTCCGGCAGTGTCTCCGCGTGCCCGCGAGGGATCAGCAGCACGTGCCCGTGGAACACGGGCCGGTGGTCGAGGAAGGCAAGGAAGCGGTCGTCATCGAGGACGACCGCGGCCTCGGCCTCGCCGGCCACGATGGTACAGAAGGTGCAGCGGGACTGCTCCCGCGAGGTCACACCCGCGCCTCGCGTGCCTTGAGGGCGCCGGCCGCCAGCGCGGCGATGCCCGTGGTGATCGGCACGGCGGCGACGATGCCGATGCTGCCGACCAGCGTGCGCACGATCTCCGTCGCGATCAGATCGCGGCTGATCAGCAGGCCGAGCGGCTCCGGCTGTACGGAGAGGATCACGATCAGCGGCAGCGCCGCGCCCGCGTAGGCCAGCACCAGCGTGTTGACCGTCGAGGCGATGTGATCGCGGCCGACGTTGAGGCCGCGCGCGAAGAGTTCCCCGGCGCCCAGCAGCGGGTTCGCACGCCGCAGTTCGAAGACCGCCGAGGCCTGCGTCGCCGTGACGTCGTCGAGGACGCCGAGCGCGCCGATGATGATCCCGCCGAGCAGCAGGCCGCGGGCGTCGATCACGCCCTCGGAGAGAATCCGCAGCGTGGCCTCCTGGTCCCCGGCGAGCCCGGTGAGCGCGGTGAACTCGACGGCGACGGTCGCGAGCAGCACGGCGAGCAGCAGGCTGAGCACGGTCCCGGCGAGAGCCGCGCCCGTCTTCAGCGTCGCGCCGTGGGCGAGGACGAGCGTGGCCGTCATGATGACGCTCGCGCCAATCAGCGTCGCGGCCAGCGGGCTCATCCCGGAAAGGATCGCCGGCACGATGAAGCGCACGATCACGAGGAAGCTCGCGACAAGACCGATCAGCGACCCGACGCCTCGCCAGCGCCCGACCAGCACCACCGCCGCGGCGAAGACGGCCCCCAGCACCCAGAGCGGGACGGTGCGCAGCCGGTCCGCGATGAAGTAGACCGTGCGCTCGCCGTCCTCGTAGGCCGTGACCAGCAGCTCGTCCCCCGGCTGCGCGTCGATGGCGAACGCGTTATCGCCCGCGACCTGGCGCTCGACGGTCACCAGGTCGCCGCCGTCGAGGCGCAGCTCGATCCGCTCGGAGACGAGCGCGACGCCGCCGGCGGTCTGCTCCCGGCCCGTCTCCTCGATCGAGATGACGGTCGCCTCCTGGCTCTCGCCGTCGAAGGGGTTGATCGAGGGCGTCTCGAAGACGCCGGCGGCGGGCAGCACGACGACGAAGACGAGCAGCAGCAGCGTGATCGCCGTGTAGACGATCGCCTGCGGCCCACTGGGTGGAGCGAAGCGCAACTTCATGCTGTGAGTCTCGCGCGCGATGCGTCGCCGCGCCACCCCGCGCAGCCGACTGTCCCCGCTCCCACCGTGGGGGAGGACGAGGGTGAGGGGACTCCTCGACCAGACTGGACGCATGCACAATCTCGCCACCGCCCTGCGCGATCGCACCGCGAGCCAACTCGCGGCGCTGCGCGGGCGCCGCCTCGCGGCGCTGTTGGTGCTCGGTTCAGCGCTGGCGTGGGCCGTGGTGCAGGGCGCGCACTCGCACGAGGGCCTCGCGCCGGTCGCGCGCGATCTCGGCGCCGAGCCGCCCTCGCGCACGATCGCGGTGGACGCCTCGACGGGGCAACTGGACCTGCGCGGGCTGGCGGTGCGGCCGGGCCAGGTGATCGACTTCGTGCTCGAGGGCAGCCGCGGCTCGCCGCATCGCTTCATCCTCAGCGGGCTCAGCGGCGCCGAGATCGACGAGCGGCTCGCGCCGGACGGCGACACGGTGATCCGCATCCGCACGCCGCAGCAGGGGGCGCTCGGCTTCTTCTGCGTCGTCCCCGGCCACGAGGGCCTCCACGGCAGCCTCGTGGTCGATGCAGGGGGAGAGCGCCCCGGCGGTTGACGCGGACCGGCGCGGTCGCCATCCTCGCAGCGTTCCAGCGGAGGCATGCCATGGCTGAAAACGGAAGCGCGCTGACCCTGCATTGGCCCGCGCTGATGAACGAGGAAGGCTTCGGCCTGCTCTGGTTCGGCTCCTGGATCGTCAATGACGAGGGTGTCGAGGGCGAGTGGTTCTACAGCGGCCGCGGCGGCGAGACGCAGACCGCGGCAATCCCCGAGGAAGCGATCGGCGTGCGCATCCGGCGCTGGCCGTCCGAGGGCCTCGAGGCCGAGTACGCCGACCTGCTGCTCGGTAACGAACCCGGCGAGGTCTGGGCGGAGCAACTCGACTTCGACAGGAAGCAACTGTTCGCCCGGCTACCCGCCGACCCGAAGAGCGCCCTCCGCGGCATCGACCCGTAGCGCCGCCGCCCGCAGGCGGCGACCCGGCTTCCCTTTGTCCTGCCCCCCTCCCCAGGGAGAGGGAGCAGCGCGCCCTACGCGTCGCGGGCTTGCGAGGTTTCCTGCCGCACGACGCCGATCGGCCCGATCGTGCCGCGGCTGATGCGCTGCACAACGGGCGCGACCACGCCGACCGTGTCCCACAGCTGGGCGTGCCGCCAGGCCGACTCGCGCTTGCGGCCGGCGCCCTCCAGGTACGCCCGCACCGCGGCCTCGAACTCGGGCCCCTCGAGGGCGAAGTCGAACCCGTGCTCTTCCTCGATCGCGCGGTTGATGTCCATCTCCACCTGGTCCGGACGCCCCGAGAGATGCCCGATCTCCGTCCCGCTTCCGTCGAGGAAGACGATCGTCGGCGTGCCCGTCTCGTCGTAGCTGTTGGTACGCGACTCCACGATGTCCTCGTTGCCTTCGGCGGGCAGGATCGAGAGATCGACGCCGAATACATCGGCGATCTTCGCCATGACGGCGACGCCGCGCCAGTCGTCGGGGGTTGTGGGATCGGTGACGACCAGCGCGCGGAGCGAGCCGCCGACGAACTCGATCGAGCGCTCCATGCGCCCGCGGTCGTCCTCGACTGGCTCGTACGCCTCGTAGTGGCGCTCGAACTCCTCGCGATGGGCCGCAAGGGCCGCCAGCCACTCGTCGTAGTCACGTGCGCCGGCGTCGAATCGTTCGGCCAGGTTCTCGCTCATGTTCTCGTCTGCCATCGTGCACCCCCCGGATCGGCGCGCAGCGTATCAAGCAGCGCGCGCCCTCGCTGAGCCCGGACACGGGCGAGCCGCCCTCGCGGGCGGCTCGCGTCTACTGCATCCGGTACGGCCTAGCGGTCGTTGCCGTCGATGTCGTAGCTGTACTCCTCCGACACATCGAAGCCGAAGAGGCGCGCGGCGTTGAGGCCGAGCACGTTGCGGCGCTCTTCCTCGGTGAGGTTGCCCATGGTGCGGGCGATCGCCTCGTCCGAGTGCGGCCAGGAGCCCTCGTGGTGCGGGTAGTCGCTGCCCCAGAGCGCGTTGTTCGTGATCTGGTAGCCACGCGCGAGCATGATCCCGGCCGGATCTTCCTGGAAGGTCGCGAAGCACTGCCGCCGGAAGTACTCGCTGGGCATCATCTTCAGCTTCGGGAAGACCCAGAAGTGGTGCTTCTCGTAGGCCTCGTCCATGCCCGAGAGCATCCACGGCACGAAGCCGATCCCGGACTCGACGGTCCCGAAGCGCAGCTTCGGGTGCCGCTCGAGGATGCCCGAGGCGCAGAAGTGCGTGAACGGCTCGATCGCCGGAGTCAGCGCGTGCGTGACGTAGTTGATCACCGCGCCGCCCTCGCCGCTCGCCGTCCGCGGATCCTTGCCCGTGGCGACGTGGCAGGTCAGCGGCAAACCCGTGTCCTCGATGGCGGACCAGAGCGGCTCGAACATCGGCGAGTTGTAGCCGATCTGACCGCTCTTGGCGCCGGCGCTCTCGTGGTACGGGCGGACCGGGATGTTGATCGCGCGGAAGCCCAACTTGACGACGCGCTCGACTTCCTTGATCGCCTCGTCCACGTCGGCGGGCGCTACCAGAGCGGCGGGCATGGTCTTGTGGAAGTACGGACCGATGACCTCGTGGTACCAATCGTTCTGCGCGCGGCAGAGCGCGGTGGCGAGCCGCGGGTCGGGCGTCGCCCAGGCCATGAGGCCACCGCCGTTGGGGAAGACGATCTCGGCGTCCACGCCATCGCGGCTGTGGTCGGCCCAGCGCTTCTCCCAGTCGAAGTAGCCGCCCATCGAGCGCTCGCGGTCCTCGCCCGAGAGCTTGAAGTCCCGAATCTTCGTCGGGCGCAGGCCCTCGGTGATCGACCACTTCACGCCGCTCTCGTCCACCTCCTGGCGAGGCAGGCGGTGGCGGAAGCGCTTGTCGACCCGCTTCTCGAAGAGATCGGGCGGGCCGTTGATGTGGTTGTCCGCCGACACCATGAAGTAGCGCTTCGGGATTTCCGAGGTGGGAATCCCGGACTCACCCATGACCATCGTGCCCGTCGAGCGGTTGGTCGGGGTGGGTGGAGGTGCAATCGCCATCATCTTCGCCTTCCGTACAAGCCTGCGGACCCGATCCGTCTGGCTTGCACCGCATTATTACACAGTGGCGGCCTCGCGGGGTGGCCCGCCGCGGTCCATTTCGGGCCTGGCCCCCCGGTTAACCCTCCTGCGCGGTGTAGCGCAGCAGCGTGAAGAGGTTCGTGCCGACGAGTTCGCCGTCCTGGTTGTAGTAGTTGTTGAGCACCGTCGCGAAGTAGCCAGGGCCGAGCCGCGTGTCCTTCAATCCGGAGCAGTTCACGAACTCCGTCGACGCCGAGACGCGGTCGCCGGGGCGCAGTGGCTTGCCGTAGGTCTGCTCCGAGATCGTGGCGATCGTCGCCGTCGCCCCCGGCGGGTCGAAGCTCGCCCCGGCCTCGCGCTCCTCCGCGCGAGGCGGCCACGGCCCGCGCTCGGGCTTGCTGGCGTCGGGCGCCTCCGCGTTCACGCCGCTGCGGCCGGGGCGGTCCATCGTCCAGGTGATGAGCGCCATCGGCGGGGCGATCATGCCCTCGTGGCGGCTGTTCCGGGCATGCTCGCTGTCCTCGTAGAGCGGGTTGGCGTCCTCGACCATGTCCGCCCAGTACATGATCTGGACCTCGCTCACCGGGTAGGCGCCGGAGCGCGAGGCCGATTCCTGCCCCAGCCACTCGCGCGCGAAGTCCGGGATGCCCGGGTCCAGCTCGATCTTCGGCTTCTCCAGCTCCACTCGCGGCTTCACCGCGCCGCCCTCGCGCGACGGCAGCGCCATCGTCGCCGTCGAAATGCAGGCCGTGCCCAGGTGGTTACGGGAATTCAGCTCCAGCTCCACCAGATAGTCGTCGCCGTCGCGGTGCTTCTTCGCGACGCGGCCCTCGAGGATCGCGGTGTCGCCGGGGCAGACCTGGCCGATCATGCGCAGCGTGGTGGCGCGGAAGTCGGCGTCGGGGCCGCACCAGTCAGTGACGAAGCGCCCGAACAGCGCCTGGTTGAACATCGTGTTCACGAACTGATCGCGGCTGCCGATCGACTTCGTGTACTCGGAGTCGTGGTGGTAGGGCATGAAGTCGCGCGTGCCGACGACCCCCATCACGAGGTTCTTGACGGTGATCGGGTATTCGAGCGTGGGCAGTTCGTTGCCCTCGCTGACGTCTTCCCAGAGCAGTGAGTCGGTCATCGCACATCCCTCCGCGCGTAGCTGCCCGCCTTTCGTACCCTCGCCGCGCGCGACTGTCCAGCGCCGGACTGCCGCTCCGAGGGAACGGATGCGCGATCAAGCGCGTAATTAACTGATAGGGACGGCGCGGCTACGCCAACTCCGCTCCGTCTACGACGCCACGCGGATCCTCGGCGCCGCGCCGGCCGGGAGGTAAGGATTGGTCTTATGAGGATCTCGCGCCGACTGATGCTCCTGCTGGCATGCAGCGCGTTGCTGCTGGCCCCGCTGCTCACCGTTCAGCTCGCGACGGGCGCCGGGCGCGCGCATGCGTGCAAGTGCGGACCGCCCCCGCCGCCCCTCGAGGCCCTCGACGAGGCCTCCGCCGTCTTCTCCGGGACGGTGGTCTCTTTCGAAACGTTTTCCTTCGAGGCGGAGGTCCGTCCTGACTTCACGGAGACCTTCTGGTCGGTCGAACTCGATGTCGACAGGGTCTGGAAGGGGCCCGTCGCGTCAACGACGTTCGTGTACGTGTGGCACGGGCCGGCGTGTGGATACGGGAACTTCGAGATCGGCAAGGACTTCCTCGTCTACACCCACCAGCGCAGCTACGACGAGGTGGACGACGACACCCTGTTCGTCAGCTTCTGCAGTCGCACGCAGCCGCTCGAACGCGCTCAGGGAGACCTCAATGAACTCGGGGGCGGGCAGGTCCCCGAGCCCGGCATCACGGGGGCCAGACCTGCGTCCGAAGACGAGGAGCGAACCCCCGGCTCCGCAACGACGGCTACCACATCAACGTCCGAGGATCCCCAGCGCGGCCCCGCCCT
The DNA here is from genome assembly GCA_965261685.1 of Dehalococcoidia bacterium. Lineage (GTDB taxonomy): Bacteria > Chloroflexota > Dehalococcoidia > UBA2979 > UBA2979 > VXMT01. Next base: position 277,609 of record CBDHDI010000027.1, on the reverse strand, counting down.
CGCGACAACCGGCTCCGGACCCGCATCCGAAGCTGACGGCCAGACCTCCGGCTCCGGCACGACCGACGCCGCAACAACGCCCGGAGACTCCTCCGGGCTCCCCGCCTGGTCGCTCCCGCTCCTCGCAGCGATCGCGGCAGCCGTGATCGCTATCCGGATCGCAGTGCGGCCTCGCCGGCGTGGGAATACTCTGGAGGGGTGCTCATGAGCTGGATGCCGCGACGGCTGATGCTCCTGCTGGCATGCAGCGCGTTGCTGCTGGCCCCGCTGCTCACCGTTCAACTCGCGACGGGCGCCGGGCGCGCGCATGCGTGTGACTGCGAGCCCCCGACACCTACCGAGGCTTTCGAAGGGGCCTCCGCCGTCTTCTCGGGCAGGGTTGCATCCAAAGTCGCATCCGAGGGCGAATTGGGCGAATCCGTTTTCGAGATCCACGTCGATACGGTCTGGAAGGGCTCGGTAGAATCCACCACTGTCGTACACAGGCCATCCGAGTGTGGATACCCTGGCTTCGTGCTGGGCGAGGACTATGTCGTGTTCGCCCGCAGCTACGAGGAGTCCATGGCCGTCTTCCTGTGCAGCGGGACGGTGCAGCTCGAGTACGCGGAGGAATACTGGAAGGCACTCGGTGAGGAGCACGGGGCACTCGGCGAGGGGCACGCCCCCGAACCGGGCGACGAAGAGCGGGCGGCCGGCCTTGGGACACTGTTCCTCGCAGCCATCGCGCTGGCGGTGGCGGCGCTCGTCCTTCGGATCGCAGCCCGGCCCCGCCGGCGAGCGTAGGCTCTGGTGGGATGCTCATGAGCTGGATGCCGCGACGGCTGATCCTCCTGCTGGCCGGCAGCGCGTTGCTACTGGTGCCTCTGCTCAGCGCCCAACTTGCGACGGGCGCGGGGCGCGCGCATGCCTGCTCGTGCGTTTGGCCCCTCCCACCACCCCTCGAGGCCCTGGAAGAGGCCTCCGCCGTCTTCTCGGGGACGGTCTTGTCCTTCGAGACGTTCTCGTTCGTCCTCATCAGGGAAGTCCAGGGGGACGAGTACAGGACTCACTACTGGTCGGTGGAGTTCGAGGTGGACGCGGTGTGGAAGGGCTCCGTAACCACAACGACGTTCGTGTACACGTGGTTTGGACCTAGTTGTGGGTATCCATGGTTCGAGATCGGGGAGGAGTTCCTCGTCTACACCCACGAGCGCTCCGGGTTTCTGCGCGTCGGCCAGTGCAGTCGCACGCGGTTCATCGAAGATGTGGAGTGGGACCTACGGGAACTGGCGGAAGGGCAGCCACCCGATCCCGGCATAACGGGCGCCAGCCCGTCAGAGGTCGTGTCCCCTGACGCAGGAACGTCCATTGATTTCCTCCGGCTGCTCGCTTGGGCGATGCCGCTCCTCGCAGCCATTGCGGCAGCCTTGGCACTCCTCCGGCTCGCGGCGCGACCTCGTCCGCCGGGGTAGCCGACCCACTATCGAAAGTGCGGGATCACCTCGTTGCCGATCAGCGCGAGGTGCCTCGGCACTTCCGAGGGGTCGCACGACCAGTTGCAGATGAAGTAGCGCACCCCGGCGTCGATGAACGTCTCCAGGCGCCGGATCACGTCGGCGGGGCTGCCGAGGATGTCGTAACGCGCGATCCGCGCCGAGAGGTCGCGGCCGTAGCGCAGCTTCCCGGCCGCCGTCTCCAGCGCCTCGTCGTAGGAGTCGCGCATCTGCCAGAAGGTGGTGAGCGCCCACCCCATGCCGGAGATGTCGCGCCCGATTTCCTCGGCGTGGACGCGGATCTGCGTCACGCTCTCGCGGTACATCTCCGGCGTCATGTAGTAGGGGTCCCAGGCGTCGGCGTACTTCGCGGCGCGCTGGATGGCGCCGGTAGTGCTCTTGAAGCGCGGCTTGCCGTCGGGACCCGTCTCGACGCCGCCCGGCCGGCCGCCGACCCAGATCGGCGGGTGCGGCTGCTGGACGGGCTTCGGCTCCATCGTGATGCCCTCGAACTGGAAGCGCGGGCTGTGGTAGCTCGACTCCTCCTCCGTCCAGAGGCTGCGGATGATCTCGATGCCTTCGTCGGTGCGACGGCCGCGCTCGTGCAGCGGGATGCCGAAGCCCTCGAACTGCTTCGGGTACTCGCCGCCGACGCCCACGCCGAGGATCGCCCGGCCGTTCGAGAGCACGTCGAGCGTGCCGAACTGCTTCGCCACCCAGCCGGGGTGGTGCAGCGGCAGCAGCAGCACGTCCGAGCCGATCGTGATCCGCGAGGTCGCCGCGGCCGCGAAGCAGAGCGTCGTGAACGAGTCATGGGAGGGGCCGCGGTTCGTCGGCGTCTCGCCGGCCCAGAAGCCGTCGAAGCCGAGCTCCTCGAGGCGGCGCGCGAACTCGCCGGGCGTGAGCCCGCAGCGCTGGGAGTAGAAGGCGCCGAATCCGATGCGCTCGATGGCGCCCTCCTCTCGCAGCGGCCCGACGCTACCGCGCGGGCCGGAAGACCGGTAGCTGATAGGCGCCGTGGCGGTCCTCGCCGTCGAGCCAGTCGAGCTGCAGCGCCAGTCCGTCGCGCAGCCCGTGGGTCTCGATCTCGAGCGGCTGCGTGACGAAGAGCGGGCCTTCGTCGAGCTCGACCATCAGCACCGTGTGCGGGTCCGGGTACTCCGGGAAGTACTGGCTGCGATAGATCACCCAGGAGAGCAGCGTGGCGCGGCCGCTCAGCTCCTCCCAGGCGTAGTCCTCGGACAGGCACTGGTCACAGATGGGCCCGGGCGGCCAGCGGAAGTGGCCGCACTCACCGCAGCGTTGCAGGCGCAGCTCCTGCTGTTCCGTGAACGCCCAGAACCGCTCGGCGTAGCGATCCATCACGCGAGGAGGGCGCTGCGTGGCCACGGTCAGCCGCCCTTCGTGTAGATCAGGCTCATGCACTTGCCGGCCACGTCGTGGGCGTACTGCGCAACCTCGGCGCCCTCCACCTGGCGGTCGCCGAGGCCGCCGCGCAGCTGCCGCACCAGCTCCACCTGCTGATTCCAGCTCTGCATGTAGCTCTCCGAGAGCATCCCGCCGCTGGTGTTGCAGGGCAGCGCGCCGCCCACCTCGATGCGCCCGTCCTGGATGAAGTCGCCGCTCTCGCCCTCGCCGCAGAAGCCGAAGCCCTCGAGGGTGAAGAGCAGGTGGACGCTGAAGCTGTCGTAGGTCGCGTAGACGTCGATGTCGTTCTGGGTGACGCCGGCCATCGGATAGACCTGCGCGGCGACGTTGTGGTGGGCGGGGAAGTAGAAGTCCTTGATGCGCGGCCGGAGCTGCGTGGCGTCGACGGTCAGCTCGGACCATCCGAAGCCGCTGATCAGCACCGGCTCCTGCTTGCGTTCGCGGGCGAGGTCGGCGCGCTGGACGATGATGGCGACGCCGCCGTCGTTGACGAGGCAGTAGTCGAACAGCCTCAGCGGCTCGACGATGTAGCGAGCGCGCAGGTAGTCCTCGGTGCTGAGCGGGCGCTGCATGATCGCGTTCGGGTTGAGCATCGCGTGCTTGCGGAGGGCGACCGGGATGGCGGCGAGTTGCTCCTCGCTGGTGCCGTAGACGAGCTGGTGACGCTTGAACATCATCGAGTAGAGCGCGCCCTGCGAGGTCAGGCCCCAGGGCGCGTAGTAGACGTAGGAGAGGATCCCGTCGCCACCCATCGCCTGCGGCCCGCCGTACTGCACGTTCGCCGAGCGCTGGGCGTTGCCGTAGACGCAGGCGACCGTGGTGCAGAGGCCCGCGTTGATCGCCTGCACCGCATCGATCACGCTGCGCGGCGCATCGCCGCCGCTGCTCCAGCGCGGGTTGAGGCCCAGCACCTCGCTCAGCCGCTCGTGCGCGACCGGCCCGCCCACGCAGAGCCCGTCGATGTCGCCCTTCTCCAGGCCGGCGTCGTCGAGGGCGCGCCGGAAGGCGCGGGCCGCGAAGACGTACGAGTCACCGCCACCGCTCCCGACCGCCATCGCCTCGCCTCGCGCGGTCCGGTAGTCCGCGCCGTAGTCGGTATCTCCGACGCCGACGATGGCGGCCACGTCCTTCAGCGGACGGAGGCGATCGAGGTCCGCCTGGGCTGCCATGCGCGCTCCTCCCGAGGCGGCGCGACGGTATCACAACGCTTCTCCGCCTCGCTCCACCGGCGGGCCGGGCCGTGAACGCCGCCGCTACACTGACCGCCGACAGCGCGCAGGAGGAGGCAGCCAATGACCGCACTCGAGGGCATCAAGGTTCTGGACCTGTCACGGCTGGCGCCGGGACCGTTCTGCAGCATGCTGCTCAGTGACTTCGGCGCGGACGTGCTGCTGGTCGAGGCCCCGCCGCAGCTCGTCACGCGCGGCGCGGCGGCGGAGCCGGTGGAGGTCGACGAGGAGGCCGAGCAGCGGGATCTGAGCCACGACGCGCTGCGGCGCAACAAGCGCTCGATCGTGATCAACCTCCGCGAGGACGCGGGCAAGGAGATCTTCTACCGCCTCTGCGAGGACGCGGACGTGGTCCTCGAGGGCTTCCGGCCGGGCGTGGTGGAGCGGCTCGGCGTCGACTACGAGACGGTCTCGCGCATCAACCCGCGCATCGTCTACTGCTCGCTCTCGGGCTACGGGCAGGACGGCCCCTACCGGCTGATGGTGGGGCACGACATCAACTACATCTCGATCGCCGGGGCGCTGGGAGCGATCGGGCGGCCGGGGCAGAAGCCGGCGATCCCGCTCAACATCCTCGCGGACTTCGCCGGCGGCGGGACGATGGCCGCCTTCTCGATCAGCGCGGCGCTGCTCGCCCGCGACCGCATCGGCCGAGGCCAGTACATCGACCTCGCGATGTCCGACGGCGTGCTCTACCTGCTCGCCTCGGCCGTCTCCAATCTGCTGGCGGGAGGCGAGCCGCCGCGACCCGGCTCCGGCGGCCTCTCCGGCGCGAACCCGCACTACGACGTCTACGAGACCGCGGACGGCGGCTGGATCTCGCTCGGCGCGCAGGAGGCGCACTTCTGGGAGAACCTCTGCGACGTCGTCGGCCGCGAGGACTTCAAGCCCCTCCAGCACGAGACCGACCGCTACCCCGAGATCCGCGAGCACCTCACGGCGACATTCCGGCAGCGGACCCGTGACGAGTGGTTCGAGCAGCTCAAGGAGACCGAGCTCTGCATCGCGCCTGTCTACTCGCTCGACGAGGCGCTCGAGGACCCCCACAACCGGCACCGCGGGATGCTCGCGAGCGTCGCCGGAGCCGACGGCGAGCAGGTGGCGCAGATCGGCGTCGGGCCGAAGCTGTCGGAGACGCCGGGTCAGCCGAGGAGCGTCGGCCCCTCGCCCGGCGATCAGACCGCCAGCGTGCTCGAGTCGATCGGCTACAGCGCGGAGCGGATCGCGGACCTGCGGGCCGGGGGCGTCATCGACTAGCCGGCGAGGACGCCCTCGTCGCCGAGGCGCGCGATCTCGGCCTCGCTGTAGCCGGCTTCGGCGAGGACGGCTGCGTTGTGCTCGCCGAGCAGCGGGGCCGGGCCCTGGATCGCGGCGGGCGTGCCCTCGAAGTCCCAGGGCGGGGCCACGTGGCGCAGCGGGCCGAAGCCCGGCTGGTCGACCGTCTGGATCATGCCGACGTGCTCAACCTGCTCATCGGCGACAAGCGCGTCGTAGTCGTTCTTGGGGAACGCCCAGCCGCCGTGGCGCCAGGTGATCTCCATCGCCTCCTCGGTGGTGAAGTTGGCGAGGGCGCGCTCCCAGACGGGCAGGGCGAGGTGCGAGTAGCGTCCGCCGCCGCCACCCCTGTCGGCGTCGACGATCTCGAACAGCGGATCGTCCTTCACCCACTCCATGTCGAGCGCGCCGTAGAGCTCCTCGCGCTGCTCGGGCGTCGAGCGCGCGAGCGAGAAGTAGATCGCGCCGTCCTTGCAGTGGTAGCCGCTGTCCGGCGGCTTGATGTAGCTGTCGAGGTGGAAGCCCCACCACTCGTCGGGGTTGGAGAGCGCGACCCACAGCGTCGAGCGCATGGCGAGGATGCTCCCGAACAGCGAGACGTCGATGCGCTGCCCGCCGCGCTCATCCCGCGCGTAGATCGCCGCGCAGATGCTCATCACGGAGTAGATCGCGGCGTACATGCTCGCCATATCGGTCGCCATCCGCACCGGCGGCTCACCGATCGCGCCGAGTGAGCCGGTCGCATCGCCCGCGAGTTGCGCGGGGAGCTCGCCGTGAGGCGGCTGGTCCGCCCACGGCCCGCGGTCGCCGTACTCGGAGAAGCGGCAGTAGACCAGCTGCGGGTTGAGCTCCCCGAGCGACTCATACTGCAGTGCGGCGTCGCCGGACCAGCCGGCATCGGCGATCACGATGTCGGCGTCCGCGATCAGCTTGCGAAGGACCTCGAGGCCGGCCTCGCCGTCCGGGTCGAGCGCGAGGCCGCGCTTGCCGCGGTTGAGCTGCAGGAACGCCACGCCGAGGTCGCCTCGCTGTCTTGAGCCCCAGCCGCGGCTGCGGTCGCCGCCGGGCTTCTCCACCTTCAGCACGTCCGCACCGGCGTCGGCCAGCTCCTGCGCGCAGTACGGCCCGGCGATGCCCTCGGCGAGTTCGACGACGCGCAGGCCTTCGAGCGGGCCGCCCACCTAGGCCTCCCGCGCGACCGAGGCGCCGGCCGCCGGCTGCTCCGAGGCGCCGCGCTGCTGCTCGAGGCCGGCGAGGATCTCCTGCGAGTGCTCGCCCGGCATGGGCGTGCTGAACATCCGCGCCGGCGTCGCGGAGAGGTGCCAGGCCGGGCCGCCGGTCCAGACCCGGCCCCAGGCCGCCGTGTCCACCGGGACGATGTAGTCGTTGTCGAGCACCTGCGCGTGGTGCCGAAGCTCGGCCCAGGTCATCGGATAGCCGACGGGCACCCCGGCGCGGTTGAAGTGCATCAGCCAGTAGTCGCGCACCATCCCGCCGAGGACCGGTTCCAGCAGGCTGTCGAGCTCCTCGCGATGGTCCACGCGGTCGGCGTTGACGCTGAAGCGCGGGTCGGCGGCGAGTTCGGGCTGCCCGATCACCTCGCAGAAGCCCAGCCACTCGGCCTCGCTGGTCACGGAAACACCGAGGATCTCGCCGTCCGCACAGCGGTAGGCGCGGTTCGGCGCCGTGTTCTGCGAGCCGGAGCCGAGCCGCTGCGGCTGCCGGCCGCTGGCGAGGTACTCGCCGATGCGCACGGTCTGCAGCGCCGAGCCCGCCTTCAGCATCGAGACGTGGATGCGCTGGCCCTTGCCGGTGCGCTTGCGGGCCACGAGGCCCATCAGGATCGCCTGCGCGGCGTAGTTGCCACTGGTCGCGTCCAGCTGGGTGAAGTGACGGTGGATCTCGTCGTCGCCCTCGGGGGTTCCGGTGCCGGTGGAGAAGCCGGTCACGTACTGGGCGGGCGTGTCGGCCCCGGGCGAGTGCTGCATCGGGCCGCTCTCGCCCCAGCCGGTGATCGCGCAGTAGATGATGTTCGGGTTGATCCCGGATACCACGTCGTAGCCCACGCCCAGCCGGTCGGCCACGCCGGGCCTCATGTTGATGAGGAAGACGTCGCTTGTCTTCAGCAGCTCGTAGGCGATCGCGCGATCCTCGGGCGACTTCATGGCCAGCGAGAGGCCGCGCTTGTTCATGTTCCAGGCGATGTAGCCGACCGAGGTGCCGTTGATCAGCGGCGGCACGCCCGCGCCGAGGGTGCTCCAGTCCACGTCCGGCTGCTCGATGTGGATCACCTCCGCGCCGAGCGCGCCGAGCTGCACGGAGCACCACGGCCCCACCATCCACTGCGTGAGGTCGAAGACGCGCACCCCGGCCAGCGGTCCGTTACTCATCGGGCGCACCTCCGATCGGTCTCAGCGCCGGGCCAGGCTGCGAGGACGGCTCCGATCGAGCCGTGTAGCCGTGCGCCCGAGGCCACGGCGAGCATAACAAACCTGGAGGGAGTGCCCGCGCGCCTCCCCGGCACGACGGATGGCCCTCGGCGGTCACTCCGGCGGGCGGAACTTGACCAGCGTGACCTCGTCCGTGACGTCGTCGAACGTGACCTGCACGGGCATGCCCATCTCGATCGCGTTGTTCTCCACGCCGACAATGTTGGTGACGAGGCGCGGCCCCTCCTCGAGTTCGACGAGGGCGACGTTGTAGGGGATGTCGCCGGCGAAGTTCGGGTTGAAGACGTGGTGGTAGACGCCGAACGACCAGACCGTCCCGCGCCCGCTCAGTGCCACCCAGTCGTCGTTCTCCTCGAGGCACTCGGGGCAGTGCTGCGCGGCGGGGAAGCGCACGTAGGCGCAGTCGGGGCAGCGCTGCATCCGCAGCTCGTGCCGCTTCGCGGCCTCCCAGTAGGGACGCATCTTCGAGTCCGTGACATCGGGCAGCGGCTTCGCGTACTCGGCCATCCCGCTAGTCCCTCCGCATGATCGTCGAGGCGGACTTGCTGAACGCCATCGTCGAGCAGTACTGGGCGATCTCCGCGCCCTCGACCTGCCGCGGGCCGGCCTGGCCGCGCAGCTGCCGCACGGCCTCGGGAATGTGCAGCCAACCCCACATGTAGCTCTCCGAGAGCTGCCCCCCGTTGGTGTTGAGGGGTAACTCGCCACCGAGGCCGATCCGCCCGTCCTGGATGAAGGAGCCGCCCTCGCCCACCTCGCAGAAGCCGTACCACTCCAGCATCTGCAGCACCCAGACGCTCGTCGGATCCTGGATGAAGAGCACGTCCACGTCGTCGCGGCTGACGCCGGCGGCGGGGTAGACCTCCTCCGCGACGGTCTGGATGAACGGGCGCATCAACTGGTCGTCGTTCTGGAAGTCCCGCAGCGAGGTGTTCTCGGCCATCCCCATGAGGTAGACGGGCGGCTGCTTCATGTCGCGCGCCCGCTCCGCCGAGGTCACGATCACGCAGGCGCCGCCGTCGGTGATCAGGCACATGTCGAAGAGGTGGAGCGGCTCCACGATGTAGCGCGAGTTGAGGTAGTCGTCCTTCGTCAGCGGGTCGCGCATCACGGCGATCGGGTTGAGGCCGGCGTGCGCGCGCTCGGTGACGGCGATCGCCGACATCTGCTCCTCGGTGGTGCCGTACTCGTGCATGTGGCGGCGCAGCGCCATCGAGGCCGGGCCGGCGATGTTGAAGAGGCCGTGAGCCAGGGCGTAGTCCGCTGCCGAGGTGCCCGCGAAGAAGTTGCGGTTGGAGCGCTGGTTCGTCCCGTAGACGCAGGCCACGGTGCTGGCGAACCCGCTCACGATCAGCATCGCCGCGAAGTGCAGCGAGAAGTTGCACGTGCCGTAGTCGAGTGTGGCGCTGTAGCGGGGATTGAGCCCCAGCATCGGCGCGATCTGCGTGTCCACGCCCAGATCGCCGAAGGAGCGGCAGGTCAGCAGACCGTCGATGTCCTCCTTCTTCAGGCCGGCGTCGTCGAGCGCGAGCTTGAAGGCGTCGACGGCGATCTCGTTGCCGTCCTTGCCCGGGATCGTGCCCTGCCGGGTGGTGCCGACGCCGGCGATCGCCACCCGATCGCGAAGCTTGCTCAGCTCGGTCACGCCCATGTTCGCTCCTCGTGCGCGGCGCTCGCCGGAGCGCGCGACTGCATGCCGAAGCCCCAACGCCGGCCCAGCATAACCACGCCGCGAGGCACTGACGATGCGGCTGCCGATCGCTGGTCGCGGCCTCGCTATCATGGTTGCGCCGCTCGCGCGCGGGACCACCTCGCGCGAGCGCCCGCGGGAGGAGTGAGCGCATGACCGGGCCACTCGCCGGAATCCGGGTCGTGGACGTGACCGAGGGGGCGCAGGGCCCCTGGGCCGCCGCGCTGCTCGCCGACCTCGGCGCGGACGTGATCAAGGTGGAGAAGCCCGACGGCGAGATGATGCGCACCTCCGGCCCCTTCAAGCGCGGGCACGCGCTGCCCAACGCCGGGCTCAACCACGGCAAGCGAAACATCGTCCTGGACCTCAAGGAGCCGGCGGGCCGCGAGATCCTGCTGCGCCTGATCCGCGACGCCGACGTGTTCATGGAGAACTGGCGCGCAGGAGTCGCCGCGCGCCTCCAGGTGGACTACGAAGTGCTGGCGGCGATCAACCCGCGGCTGATCTACGCCTCGGCCAGCGGCTTCGGCCAGACCGGGAAGTACGCCCACAAGGCCACCGTCGACTGGATCTCGCAGGCGATGGGCGGCTACTTCTCGCTTACCGGCCCCGAGGGCGGCCCCGGCGAACGCCCGCGCTTCATCGTGATCGACCTCACCTCGCCCCTCACCTTCGTGCAGGCGATCCTGCTCTCCTTGCTGGCCCGCGAGGACAGCGGCAAGGGCCAGTGGGCGCAGTGCTCGCAGACGGAGACGCTGATCGCCGTCGGCTCCGTGCGCGTCGCCGAGTACTTCGCGAGCGGCGAGACGCCCCGGCCCTGGGGCAGCGGCAGCCGCCACGTCGTCCCCGGCCAGGCCTTCCTCGCGGCCGACGGCTACATCCTCGTCGAGTGCCCCACCGAGCCGGCCTGGCGCGCGCTCTGCGAGACGCTGCTGCTGCCCGGGCTCGCCGAGGACCCGCGGTTCGACTCCAACGCGAAGCGCGTGGAGCAACGCGAGACGCTGCTGCCGATCCTCAAGCAGGCCTTCCTGCGCTACAGCGGCCAGCGCTGGCTCGATCGGCTGGAGGCGGCGGGCGTGCCCTGTGGCCCCGTCTACCGGGACATCGAGGACCTCTACAGCGAGCCGCAGGTCGTCGCGAACGAGCTGCTGGTGGACCGCGAGCACCCGGAGATGGGGCGCGTGCGCACCAACGCCGTGCCCTGGCTGCTGAGCCGCACGCCCGCCGAGTACGGCGAGCTGGCGGCGGTCATGGACCGCGACCACGACGAGCTGCTGGCAGAGCTGGGAGTGCGCGAGCGCGCCGCCGCGACTGCGGTCCCCGCCGGCGAAGCCGGACCATGACCGCTCCCCTCGCGCGCATCCGCGTCCTCGATCTCAGCGAGGGCGACGGCGCTCCCTTCTGCGCGATGCAGCTCGGCGACGCCGGCGCCGACGTGGTCAAGGTCGAGAGCCTCGATGGCGACTGGGCGCGCCACCTCGGGCCGCCCTTCGACGACGCCGACGGTCCGCTGTTCATGGGCATGAACCGCAACAAGCGCAGCATCGCGCTGGACCTCGAGCGCGCCGAGGGCCGCGCGATCGTCCGCGACCTCGCCGCCGGCGCCGACATCCTGATTGAGTCCTTCCCGAAGGCGGCGGACAGCTCTCGCCTCGGCCTCGACTACGAGACGCTCTCGGCGGCGAATCGCGGCCTGATCTATTGCGACCTCTCTCTGCTCGAGCGGCGCGGCCCGAACGCCGACAAGCCGGCGACGGACCTGATCGTGCAGGGCCTCAGCGGCCTCACCCGCTTCGCCGGGGAGCGCGGCAAGGAACCTGTGCGCTTCGGCTCGAACTACGCGGGCGTCACCGCCTCGATGTACGCGGTGCAGGCGATCCTGGCCGCCCTCTACTGGCGGCGTCAGAGCGGCGAGGGCCAGTACGTCGAGACCTCCTACCTGCGGGCGATGATCGCGACCCAGCAGAACTACTTCACCGCCTTCAGCGACCCCGACGAGATCAGCGGCAACTTCTACAACGCGCACCTGGAGCCCCCGGCGCATGGCATGAGTACGAAGGACCGCCCAGTCGCGTTCACGCTCTCCTACTCCCGCAACCCCGATGCCCTGCGGATGCTCCTGGAGCGCGCGGGCGTCATCGAGGAGGTGCGCGCCGACCCGCGATTCGCGGATCGCCAGATCGGCGCCGAGGACCTGGCTGCGGTCACGCCCTACATCGAGCGGGCTTTCCTCAACCACGGCAGCGAGGAGCTGCTCCGGATCCTCGACGAGCTCGGGGTGATGTGCGCCCCCGTGCACGACTACGACAGCATGTTCCACGACGAGGGCATCCTCGAGCAGGACGCGCTGCTCACGGTCGATCACCCGACGCGCGGCGAGGTGAGGATGGGCGGGCTCACGTGGAAGCTCTCGGACACGCCGGGAGCGGTCCGCCTCGCGCCGCCGACCCTCGGCGAGCACACGGACGCCATCCTGTCGGAGGTCGGCTACGACGGGCAGCGCATCGCCGCGCTGCGGGCGGACGGCGTCGTCCGCTGAAGGCGGAGCCTCCTCGCGAGCCCGTTGCTAGAGGCCGAGGAACGCCCTCGCGTTGCCGGCGAGGATCAGCTCCTTCTCGTCGTCGCTGAGGTCGAGAGCCATCACCTGCGCGGCCATCTCGCGGATGTCCTCGCCGGCGCCGACGCCGGGGCCATCGGAGCCGAACATGATGCGTTCGATGCCCACCTTGCGGAAGACGCGGACGGCCTGCACCGCGGGCATCGAGGAGTGCGAGCTCGGCGGGTGATGCTCGTCGACGAGCCCTCCCGAGATGTCGAACCAGAGGTTGTCCCTGAACTCCCTGCTCAGGTCGAGTCGGTCGTCCCACATCTGGTCGCAGAAGTGGGCCATGATGAACCGCAGCCGCGGGAACTGCGAAAGCACGGGCCGCCAATTGAACGGCATGCCGTACTGTTCGCCATTCGTGACTCGCGAGGTGCTGTCCGTGAGGATCGGCAGCTCCGCCTCCTGCAGCCGCTCGTAGACCGCCATCATGTTCGGGTGGTCCGGCATGTGCTTGCCGATGCTGGGATGAACCTTCACGCCCTTCGCGCCGTTCGCGATGCAGCGATCCAGCTCCTCGCTCGCCGCCTCGCCGAAGAGCACGGGGTCGATCATGACGAAGGGGATGATCCGGGGCTCGTCCGCGTGTGTCTCGCAGGCCCAGTCGTTGAAGCTGCGCACGCGCTCGCGCATGCCCTCGGCGAGGTCGAGGCGGACCCGCTCGACCTCCTCGTCGTCCGCTCCGCCGGCGCGGACGCGCACGAGACGCGCCTCGACCATGCGGCCGGTGTCGATGATGTTCTGGGTAGCGACGTAGCTGACCCCGCGCTCGTTCATGTACGGGATCACGGCGTCCGGGTTGCCCCAGTACCACTCGTCCGGCCAGCCCGCCTTGGGGAAGACCAGCCGCTCCTGGTTTACGTCCCTGCAGAGATGCAGGTGGACATCGATGATCTCGGGACCGTTCGTGGCCGCCGCCATGTTGCTCCTCCATCCAGCGGGCGGCCCGCCGCCGGGGCGGGCCGCCCTGCCTACGACGCCGGTCTGAACCGCGGGACGACCACGTCCGGGGCCACGTCCTCGAACACCACCTCGACGGGCATCCCGACCTCGATCGCGTCGTTGTCCACCTCGACGAGGTTGTTGATCAGGCGCACGCCCTCGTCGAGCTCGATGATCGCGACGTTGTAGGGCAGATCGTCACGGTACCCGGGGAGCCAGCCCTGGTGGTACACGATGAACGAGTAGACCGTGCCCGTGCCGGCCATCGGCGCCCACTCGTAGTCCGTGGAGAGGCAGCCGCTGCAGTTCGGCGCGGGCGGGAACCAGGTGTGCCCGCAGGCCGTGCAGCGCTGGGCGAGGAACTCGCCCCGTCTTGCGCCCTCCCAATGCGGCTCGTTGAGCTCGGTGATCACGGGAATCGGCTTCGCGTACTCGCTCATGACTCGTTCCGGTAGATCAGCGACCAGGTGGACTGCCAGTGGCCGGTCGAGAAGGTGCAGAGCACCGTCTCGAGGCCGGCGATCTGACGCTCGGGCTCCTCGGCCTCGCCGCGCAGTTGCTTCACGGCGTCGTAGGTGTTGTGCCAGCCGACCATGTAGGTCATGCGGTTCTGGCCGCCGTGCGGGTTCACCGGCAGCTCCCCGTCGAGCTCGATCCTCCCGCCCTGGATCCACTCCTGCGCCGTGCCGAACTCGCAGAACCCGTAGTTCTCGAGGGCCGAGAGCACGTTGGGCGTGTAGGAGTCCTGCACGTACAGCGCGTCGATGTCCGCCGGGCTGAGCCCGGACGAGCCCCACAGCAGCTCCGCGTTCGGCAGCTGCGAGGGGTGGTACATGCTCTGTGGGTGCTCCAGCTCCAGGAAGCTGGATTGTGCACCCATGCCCACGATCGTGATCGGCTGCACCGGCAGGTCCGCGGCGCGCTCGGGGCTGGTGAGGATCATCGCGAAGCCGCCGTCGTTGACCATGCAGAAGTCGAACAGCCTCAGCGGGGCGATCACGTAGCGCGCGTTCAGGTAGTCGTCGAGGGTCAGCGGCTCGCGGTAGACCGCCAGCGGGTTGAGCGCCGCGGCCCGCGACTGCGCCACCGCCACGGCGCCGAGCTGCTCCTCGGTGGCGCCGAAGTCGTGCATCCGGCGGCGGTAGTTGAAGGCCGCGACCGCGCCCGGGTTCGAGAGCCCGTAGACGTCGTCGAAGTTGCCTCCGAGGTGGTACACGCTCGCGCCGAAGCGGTTGCGGTTCGTGCGCTGGTTCGTCCCGTAGACGCAGGCGACCACGCTCGCCATCCCGCTCGCGATCAGCATCGCCGCGTACTGGATCACCGCGCCGTGGTGGCTGACGTTCGAGCCGATGCGCGGCTCCAACCCGAGGCGGTGGCCGACCTCCTTGATGTCGCCCTGGCCGCCGAAACTCGGCTGCACGAGCAGCCCGTCGAGGTCCTCCTTCGCGAGGCCGCTGTCGGCCAGCGCCTCGCGCAGTGCCTCGATCGCGATGTCGTCGGCGCTCTGGCCGGCGAGCTTGCCCTGCGGCGTGGCGCCGACGCCGACGATGCAGACCTTCCCGAGGACGTTAGCCGCCAGCGACATGGCCCACTCCCCGGAGCTCAGCGAGCACCTCCTCGCTGTGCTCGCCGAGCAGCGGCGGCGGTCGCCGCAGCGAGCCCGGCGTCTTGTCGAAGCACCAGGGCAGGCCGAGCGTCGCGATGCGGCCCAGCGTCGGATGCTCGATGTGCCGAAGCATCTCGTACTCCACCATCTGCGGATCCTCGAACAGCGTCCGGTAGTCGTTGCAGATCACGGCGATCCCGCCGAACTCCTCGATCAGCTCCTTCAGCTCCGCCGCGGTGTGGCGGGTGGTGTACGGCTCGAAGGTGTCGACCAGCTCCTGCGCGTTGAGGGTGCGGTCGAGCGTCGTCGCCCAGCGCGGATCGGCCCCCACCTCCTCCGGCACGCCGAGACGCTCGCAGAACAGCAGCCAGCCACTCTGATCCCTCACGAATCCGAAGTCGACCGCATGATCGCTGGCGAGCAGGTCGTAGTCGGGTGGATCGGTGGGCGCGGAGAGATGCCAGCCTCCGGACAGCGAGTCGTTGCTCTGCGCCGCGTTGAGTTGCGTCTCGATCGCGAGCAGCGAGCCGAGTTCTGAGACCTCGACCTTCTGTCCGCCGCCACGGCGCGCCCGGTGAATGATCGCGGCCAGCACGCCCTGCACCGCGAAGATCCCGGCCGCCATCGCGGAGGCGTCCGCTCCGAGGCGTAGCGGGGCCTCGTCGAGGGCGCCGAGGTAGCGCCAGATGTCCCCCATCGCCTGCAGCACGATCTCACCGCCCGGCCTGTCGCGGAGCGGTCCGCGCTCGCCGAACGGCGTCACGTTGCAGTGGACCAGCTCGGGGTTGGCCGCCGCCAGATCCTTGTAGCGCAGCCCCAGCCGCTCCGCCTCGGCAGGGGCGAGGTCGGTCACGAGCACGTCGGCGCCCGCAATCAGGCCCTCGAGGGCAGCCCGGTCGGCAGCATGCTCCACGTCGAGCACGACCCCGCGCTTGTTGCGATTGAGCGACAGGAAGACGGGGCCCTCCCCGCCCTGGAACGGCGGACCGATCGTACGCGTCCAGTCGCCGTCGGGCGGCTCGACCTTGATCACGTCCGCCCCGAGGTCGCCGAGCTGCATGGCGGCGAACGGCGCGCCGATGCCCTGCGCCAGCTCGACCACGCTGATGCCGTCAAGCGGCGCGGCAGCGGGCAGCGGCTCGCTGGCGGGACCATCGCGGCGCGGGGCCTCGGCCTCGATCAGCGCGAGCACCTCGTCGCGGTGCTCGTCGAGCGCGGGGGCGCGTTCGACGCGGGCCGGCGTGGCGCTGAAGCGCCACGGCGAGCCGCCGAGCTTGACGACGCCCCAGGGGTGCTCGCGCTCGACGATCTGCTCGTTGGCCTGCACCTGCTCGCTGGCCCAGAGGTCCGGGAAGGCCAGCAGCGGACCGCACGGCACGCCGTGCGCCTCGAGCTGCGCGAGCCCCTCGGCGCTCGCCTGCCCCTCGAAGGCCTGCTCGAGCACGGGGATCAACTCGGCGCGGTGCTCGACGCGAGCGGCGTTGTCCTCGAAGCGCGGGTCGGCGGCGAGCCCGGGCAGATCGAGCGCCGCGCAGAGCCGCCGCCACTGCTCCTGTGTGTTCACGCCGACTGCGATGTATCCGTCCTCGGTACGGAACGCCTGGTGGGGCACGAGGTTCGTCGTCGCGCTGCCCATCGGCGCCGGTCGCCCACCCGCGAAGTGTTCCGCGATGCGGCTCGTCTGGTAGACGGTCGCGCCCTGCATCATCGATGCCTCGACGAACTGCGCGATGCCGAAGCGCTCCCGCGCGCAGAGCCCCGCCAGCACGGTCTGGGTCACGACGGCGGCGCAGGTGTGGTCGATGTGCCCGTTGCTGCGGAAGCGTTCCGGCCGGCCGCCCTCGGGTCCGTTGAGGCTGTCGAACGCCGTGAAGGCGCGGGCGTAGCCGTCGGCGCTCCCCTCCCGCCTGCGCGGGCCGCGCGTGCCGTAGCCGGAGGCGGAGCAGTAGACGATGTCCGGGTTGAGCGCCCGCACGGCCTCGTAGCCGAGACCGAGGCGCTCCATCGCGCCGGGCCGGAAGTTCTCGACGAACACGTCGCAGCGCTCGGCGAGCCTGAACGCGACCTCGAGGTCTCGCGGCTCCTTGAGGTTGAGGGCGATGTTCTTCTTGTTGACGTTGACGGAAGCGTAGTACGTGCCGACGCCGTTCATGTGAGGCAGCAGGCCACGGATCAGATCGCCGTCGGGGACTTCGACCTTGATCACCTCGGCGCCGAGCTGGCCGAGAAACGCCGCGCCGAGGGGCCCGACCGCCAGTTGGGCGACGTCCATGACGCGAAGGCCTGACAGGGGACCTGCCATGGCTACCTCCGGCTCAAGCGGCGGACCGGGCCGACGGGTATGACATGCGCTGCCCTTCTAGGTCCGCCCGCTGGCGCCTGTCAACGGATCGCTCCTCGGCCGGCGGCGCTACGGCGAGTCCAGCCCGATGAACTCGCGCGCGTTCCTCGCCAGGATCCGCTCGCGCTCCCCGTCGCTCAGCGGGATCTGCATGAAGCTGCGCAGTTGCGGGCCCGCTTCGTGACCGGGGGCGTCCGAGGCCCAGAGCACGCGCTCGATGCCCAGCGCGCGCAGGAAGCGGGGCGCGTCCTCCATCGGGCAGGCGCGGTGGCCGTCGCGGGCGTGCTGTGAGGGGCTCTGGAAGCCGCCGGCGAGGTCGAAGTAGACGTTCGGGAAGCGCTCGGCGATGAGCACGCGCTCGTCCCAGAAGGCGCTCGCGGCGTGCGCCATGATGAAGCGCAGCCGCGGGAACTGCTCGAACACCGGGACGAAGTTGAGCGGCTCGCCGTAGACGCCTCCCTCGGGCGCCGGCGAGAGGCTGCCGGTGTCGCTGAGGATCGGGATGTCCGCCTCCTGCAGGCGCTCGTAGAGCGGGAACATCCGCTCGTCGGCGGGGAAGTAGTGGCCCAGCCCGGGATGCAGCTTGATCCCGCGCGCGCCCTCGGCCAGCCGCGCCTCCAGCTCCTCCATCATTACCGTCACGTCGTAGAAGATGCCGATGTCGACGCAGGGGAAGGGGATGATCCGAGGCTCCCTCGCGCCCAGCTCGCAGGCCCAGGCATTGAAGCGCCGCACCCGCTCCACGTGCTCCTCCTGAAGCTGCACGCGCGCGCCCTCGAGCGCGGCCTCCGAGGCCCCCGCCATCCGGGCAAGCCGGGCCGCGATCATCCGGTTGGTGTCCATGTAGTTGATCATGAAGAGGTGCGAGAAGCCCTCGGCGTCCATCCACGGGATCACGCGCGGCTCGTTCGCCCGGTACCACTCCTCGGGGTAGCCGGGCTTGGGGAAGACGAGCTGCTCCTGCGCCGGGTCGCGCGTCAGGTGCACGTGCACGTCGATCACCTCGGGCATCGTCATCGCGTCGTCCTCTCACGCGCCGCGCGGGCGACGCGGCCGCCTACCCGCAGATGCTGCGCACGGTGTCGTGCAGGATCTGCATGCCCAGCCGCATGCCCTCGATCGCGATGCGCTCGTCGTTGCCGTGCCCGAGCGCCTGGTCCGAGGGCGGGACGAAGATGGGCACGAAGCCGTACGCCGGATAGCCGTGGCGACGGAACACACGCGAGTCCGTGAACCCGGTCGAGGTCCAGGGGACGACGACGGCGTCCTCGACGGTGTTGCGCACGGCCCGCGACAGCGTCTCGTACAGCTCCGAGTCGATCGGCGAGGGCGGGCCGTAGCTGCGCAGCACCACCTCCACCTCCACCTGATCGTCGGCGATCACTCCGACCAGCTCGGCGAGGAAGGCGTCCGGGTCGGAGCCGGGCACGAGCCGGCAATCGAGGGTCGCCGACGCCTCGGCGGGGATCACGTTGTGCTTCACGCCTGACTGGAGCGTGGTCACGGAGATGGTGTTCCTGAGCAGCGCTCCCACCCGGGGCTGCCGCGCGGCCACCTGCTCGATCACCTCGGGCGTCGGCTCGTCGTCGAAGAGGCCGGCGGCGTGCAGACCGTCGAAGTAGGCCTGCAGCTCCGGCGTGATCCGCACCGGGCGCTCCCAGTCCAGGATCCGCTGCAGCGCGCGCACGAGGCGGTCGGCGGCGTTGTCCGGCGTCGGCACGGAGCCGTGGCCGGGCCGGCCCTGCGTGCGCAGCCGCACCCAGACGGGATCTTCTCCGCCACCCCGATCTGCATCAGCGGCCGCTCGACACCGAAGGCGCGCGAGCTGCCGCGCCCGCCCTCGTTGATCACGCACACGCAGTCGATCACCTCGGGGTGCTCGCGCGCGAGGAACTCGGCGCCGTAGACGCTGCCCGCCTCCTCGTCGGCGACGGCGATGAAGGTGAGGTCGCGACGCAGCGGCAGGCCGTGGCGGTGGTGCAGCAGGAACGTGATGAGCTCCATGATGCCCATCCCCTTCATGTCGAGCGTGCCGCGGCCCCAGATGTAGCCGCCGCTCACCTCGCCGCCGAGCGGGTCGACGCTCCAGTGCTCGCGCTCGAAGGGCACGACGTCGGTGTGGTTGAGCAGGATCAGTTGCTTGCCGCCCGTGCCGTCGCCGGGCAGCGTGGCGACGAGCGTGGCACGGCCGGGCGCGTCCGCCGGCTCGTAGAGCCGGTAAGGGACGCCCTCGCGATCGAGGATCGCGCCGTAGAAGTCGCACGCACGGGTCTCGTTGCCGGGCGGGTTGACGGTGTCGACGCGGATGTAGGCGGAGAGCAGCTCCGTCGCTTCCTCGGTCAGCGCGTCCCAGTCCGGCGTGATTCCGTTGTCCGACATGCCGTCCTCCTCGAGTCGTCCTCGCGCGCCCGCCCCCGCGAGGGCGAACCTACCATCGACTGGCGCGCAGGGTATCGATCGTCAGGGCGTGGCGGGGAGAGGTTCGTCTCCTGATCTGACGGTTCGGACTACTCGCCTAGCCGCGCCGTGCGCGTCGGCGGGTGGCCATGAATCCAACTCCGGCCATCACAAGGATGGCCGCTGCCGAGAGCACAACTACCCGGCTGCCCGCAGCCTTTGCCTGTGGTTCCGGCAGGTTCTCGGTGCCCGCTGCTTCTGCTTGTGGTTCCGCCAGGTTCGCGGTACCCGCTGCCGGCGGATGGGGAGTGGCCGACTCTCCCGACCCTGGAACGGCTGCACCTGTACTAGGAAGGTGGCCTGGGCCCAACGCATTCAAGTCTTCCTGAGCACCGCCGAGCCTCCGTACCGAACAGAGGCCGATCTCGAGAGGCTCCCCGGCGTAGTCGCCAAAGGCGTAGACCAGGTATTCCTCGCCTAGTTCGAGCGAGAACTCGCAACTAGTGCCCCCACCTCCGAGCCACACAAGTTGGGTCGCGTCGAGATCACCCTTCCACACACGGAAGACCCGGAACTCCGCAGGGCCGTAACCGCCTGATTCGGTTACCACCTCCCCGGCGAACACGGCATCAGCTTCAGCGAGCATCTCAGGCGGAGAAAACGAGTGGCAACTGCACGCGAAGGCGCGCTCCGGCCGCAGGCCGGGCAGGAGGCCAAGAAGCAGCGCGATCGCGGTCAGTCGAAACAGCCAGATCCGGATGGGGTACAGGATAGCCGTGTGATGCACTGCCGCGCGTTGCGGGTGGGTGTATGGAGCGGGGGACGGGTCTCGAACCCGCGACCTTCTGCTTGGAAGGCAGACGCTCTACCAGCTGAGCTACCCCCGCACCCGCCTTGCCATTGAACGCACGCCCCCCGCGCGCGGTCAACGCGCGGGACCGGGGAGTCCCTGACCCCCGCCCTCGCAAGCCCCTTCTGGCCTTGATGGCCGCGCTGGCGCGCGGCGACCCCTCACCCTCCGCCCTCTCCCGCAAGGGGAGAGGGAGCTGGACCGCCCTCGTTCGAGCGCGGCTAGTCGAGGAGCGCGCTCGCGACGGTGCGCAGCGCTTCGCCGGCGCCGCCGAAGCGCAGCGAGGCTTCCTTGCCGCGGATCGTGTGGAAGTAGAGGGGGTACTCGGTGATGAAGCCGATGCCACCGTGCAGCAGGTGGCAGTCCTGCGTCACCTGCGCAACCGTCTCCGCCGTCACGGCCTTCACGACCGCGACCTGCGCGGGGTCCTCGCTGCCCTCGTCGAAGTTCCAGAGCAGCTCGTGCACCAGGAACTTGCTCGCCTGCACGCGCGTAGCGAGGTCCGCGAGCCGCATCTGCACGGCCTGGAACGAGCCGATCGGCCGACCGAACTGCACGCGCGTCTGCACGTAGTCGACTGTCATGTCGAGCGCGCGCTGCGCGTGCGCGTACGACTCCAGCGAGGCCAGTGTCGAGCCGAGCCGGCGCAGATCCTCGACCGCCGCCTCGCCCTCGATCCAGGCGTCCGCCTGCGCGCCCTCGTAGGCGACGACCGCCTGCGGCGTCTTGCCGATGCTGGCGAGGTCGCGCTCGATGCGCACGCCCTCGGCCCCGGCCGCGACGAGTGCGAGGCCGGGCGTACCGTTGCGGCTGGCCGCCACGAGGTGCAGATCGCTGCTGCGCGCGTACTCGACGAAGTGCTTCTCGCCGTGGACTGCGCCGTCCTCGATGGTCGCGGCGAGGTCGTGCATCTTGCCACGACCCTCGGCCAGGGCGATCGAGACTGTGGCGCCCTCGGCGATGCGCGGCAGCAGATCGGCCTGCAGCGCCTCGTCGCCGTGGCGCTGCGCGACGACCGCGGCGAGCGTCGTTGGGACGAAGGGCGTGAGCACGCCGAAGCGGCAGAGCTGCTCGATGATCACGGCGAGGTCGAGCAGCGAGCCGCCCTGGCCGCCGCGCTCCTCGGCGACGGCGAGCCCCGTCCAGCCGAGCTCGACGAGCGTCGACCAGAGCGCCGCGTCCGGCTCGCCCGCCTGCTCCATCTCGCGAACGCGGTCTGCGGGCGCCTCACGCGCGAGGACGACCTCGGCGTTGCTGCGCAGCAGCTCCTGGAGGTCGGTTGGCTGCAGGTCCAATCTCTGCCTCTATTCGCTCGGTCCGGACCCGCCGCCGTAGTGCGCCGCGATCCGCTGCTCAAGTGTGCGCACCAACCCCAGCAGCACGAAGGCGCCCAGGAATCCGCTGGCGATGAACAGGCCGTTACTGGCCTGGGCCAGGGTCTGGCCCAGGAGACGTTCGAACGAGGGCATCGAGTCCTGGAGCACCCACGCGCCGAACCAGTAGAACGCCGCCCCGGCGATCAGCACCACGATCCATCCCGCCACCAGGTAGCGGGCGTTGGTCAGCATGCTGAGGACATCGGAAGTCATATCGTCTCCGCTCATCATTTCGCCGCCGTTGTCTGCTGCGTCTGCCATTGTCACCCTCTCGCGTCGCATCGGGGACGCTGTCGCGGCCGCCCCCGCCAGGCTATATCGATGCGTGGTGAAGATAGCACAAGCGCGCCCGGCACGAGTCCACTGCCCCGGTTGCCCCGCCCGCTAGCCGCGCGGCAGGTTGAGGCCGCGCGTGGCGATGATCTGCCGCTGGACGTCGTTCGTGCCGCCGCCGAAGCGCGTCGCCGGCGCGCCACGCCAGCGCTCCTCGAAGTCCCCGCGGAGCGGCGCGCTCGCGCCCTGCAGCGCACCCTCCCAGCCGAGCAAGTCCATCGCCAGGTTGCTCACGCGCTCCTTCGTGTCCGTCGACCAGACCTTCGTCATCGAGGCCTCCATCGTCGGCGTGTGGCCGCCATCGATGATCGCCGCGTTGGTGGTCGCCAGCGCCCGCGCGATCTCGTAGTCGAGCTTCGTCTCGGCAAGCTTCGTGCGCACGATCGGGTCGTCGCGCAGCTCGGGGCGCTCCTCGCGCACGTAGTCGACCATCAGGTCGAGCACGCGCTTGATCGGCGCGTAGGGGCCGATCGTGACGCGCTCGAGGTCGAGCGCGTTCATGATCGTGTACCAGCCGCGGTTCTCCTCGCCGATGATCGAGTCGGCGGGGATGCGCACGTCCTCGTAGAAGGTCTCGTTGGTGCGGCCGCCGCCCATCGTCCAGAGCGGGCGCACGGTGATGCCCGGCGTGTCCATGGGGAAGACGAAGACGGAGATGCCGCGGTGCTTGGGCGCCTCGGGGTCCGTGCGGGCCGCCATGAAGAGGTGGCTCGCGTTGTGGGCCGCCGAGGTGTAGATCTTCTGCCCGTTCAGCACCCACTCGTCACCGTCGCGGACCGCACGCGTCTGCAGCGAGGCGAGGTCCGTGCCGGCGTTCGGTTCGGTGTAGCCGATCGCGAAGTTCATCTCGCCGGTCTGGATCTTCGGCAGCCACTCCTGCTTCTGGCTTTCGCTGCCGAAGCGCATGATCGTCGTGCCCACCGAGAGCACGGAGAGCGCGTCGTAGGGCATCCCCCAGTACTCCAGCTCCTCCTTGAGGATGAAGAGGTAGAAGGCGCCCTTGTCCTGGCCGCCGTACTCCTTCGGCCAGGCCATCGTGGAGAACCCGGCGTCGTCGAGGGCCGTGCGGAAGCGCTTCATGGCAGGGCCGTGTACGTAGGTCTCGTGGTACTCCTCGAGTTCACCGAGGAGTTCCTCCGTCCGGTATTCCTGGATGAAGGCGCGCAGGTCGTCGCGGAACTGCAGTTGTTCGTCGGTCCAGCCGTAGTGCATGCGCACGGCCCTTCCTCAATGCCCGATTGGCGCCCCATCATACCCACGCCCCCTGTTGTGGAGCGACCGAGGCGCGGCGTGGCCGCCCCCGCTGGCGCGCGGCGCGGTAGGCTTGCCTCGCGAGCGGGCAAGGAGGCAGTGATGGCGGAGCAGGACGCACCCCAGATCAGCGAGGGCGAGATCACCGAGGAAGCCCTGGAGCGGCTGCGCTCGCGCCTCGGAACCTACAACCGGCCGAGCTTCTACGGCCTGGGACCGCTGCACGAGGAAGTGACACGCGACAGCATCCGCCACTTCGTGCGCGGCATCGGCGACCCGAACCCGCTCTGGGTAGACACCGAGTACGCGGCCTCGACGCGCTGGGGCGGGCTCATCGCGCCGCCGACGTTCCTCTACAGCGTCTACTGGACCTCCGGCCGCACGGGCGGGCTGCCCGGCGTGCACGGCTTCCACGCCGGCAACGACTGGGTCTGGCACCGCCCGATCATGCTCGGCGACCGGATTACGGTGCAGGAGCAGTTCACCGGCCTCGAGGAGCGCCAGGGCGAGTTCGCCGGCCGCACGATGATCCAGTCCAGCATCTCCACCTACCGCAACCAGCGCGGCGAGGTGATCGCCGAGTGCAAGGGCTGGCAGTTCCGCGCCGAGCGCCGCGCCGCACGTGAGCGCGGCAAGTACCAGCGCGAGCCGCACGTCTACACCGCCGACGAGATCTTCGCGATCGAGGAGGAGATGCTCAACGAGGAGATCCGCGGCGCGACCCCTCGCTTCTGGGAAGACGTCGCGGTCGGCGACGAGGTGCCCGCCGTGGTCAAGGGGCCGCTCAGCCTCGGCGACATCGCCGCCTTCGAGGCGGGCTGCATCGGCGGCATGGCGCACGTCTTCGCCGTCCGCGAGTCGCGCCGCCACCCGGCCTTCTGGTACCGCGACCCGAACACGGGCGCGCTCGAGGCGGTGATCCGCGTACACGCCGCCTCCGGCACCGCCAGCCAGGCCGGGCTGCCGATGGCCTTCGACTACGGCTCGCAGCGGATGTGCTGGTTCGGCCATCCCGTGACGAACTGGATGGGCAACGACGGCTTCCTGACCCGCCTCTACGGCGAGGTCCGGCGCTTCAACTACCTCGGCGACACCACCTGGCTGAAGGGCCGGGTGAGCGGCAAGCAGATCGAGGGCAAGGACCACCTCGTGGACCTCGAGGTATGGGCGGAGAACCAGCTCGGCGAGATGACCGCGAAGGGGCGCGCGCAGGTCGAACTGCCCACGCGCGCGCCGGAGTGGGACGGGTTCTAGCCTCCACGGCACAAGGCGCGAAGCGCGAGGCGCGGCGCGAGAGAAGGAGACACGGATGCGCGACTTCCAGGACAAGGTTGCCGTCGTCACCGGCGGCTCGGGTGGCATCGGCCGCGGGCTGGCGCAGCGCTTCCTCGAGGCGGGGATGCGCGTCGCGCTCGCCGATATCGATGCCGACGGGCTGAAGGAGGCCGAGCAGGCGCTGGGCCAGTACGGCACGGTGATCGGCGTGCCGACGGACGTCTCGAAGCGCGAGAGCGTCGAGGCGCTGTCGCGGCGCGTGCTCGACGAGTTCGGCGCGGTGCATGTGCTCTGCAACAACGCCGGCCTCAACTCGCTCCACGAGCCCACGCTCTGGGAGCTGCCCCACGAGGAGTGGCAGACGGTCGTCGGCGTGAACTTCTGGGGTGTGCTGAACGGCATGCACGTCTTCGTGCCGCTCATGATCGAGCAGGACACAGAGGGGCACATCGTCAACACCGCCTCCGCTGCGGGCCTCGGCTCGCGGCCGGGCATCAGCACCTACGTCGCGACGAAGGCCGCCGTGGTCGCGCTGTCGGAGTCGCTGCACCACGAGCTGGCGCGGGCGGGGTCGAAGCTGCGCGCCTCGGTGCTCTGCCCCGGGCGCGTGCGCACCCTCGTGCGCATGGGCGGCTACCAGCGCCCGCGCCGCGCGCGCAGCGAGGACGAGGGAGACGACGAGGGCCGCCGCATGCTGCCGACGGACGTCGGCGACCTCGTGGTCGCGGCGATCCGCGAGGAGCGCTTCTACATCCTCACCCACCCCGAGGCGATCAAGGAGCGCGTGCGCAGCCGCGCGGACGACCTCCTGCTCGATCGCCTGCCGACCTACTCGCCCTCGATCCGCTCCGAGTAGCCCGGGAGGCCGCCGTGCAGGATTCCGCACCCGTCGCGATCGTCACCGGGGCCAGCCGCGGGATCGGCAAGGGCTGCGCGATCGCCCTCGCCGAGGCCGGCTACGACCTCGTCGTCGCCGCGCGCACGCTGGAGCCCGGCGAGCCGCAGGAGATGTCCGAGACGGTCCAGGACTCCGACGTGCGTCCCGTCCCCGGCACGAGCCTCGCCGAGACCGTCGCGGAGATCGAGGCGCTCGGCCGGCGCGCGCTCGCCGTGCGCGTCGACCTGCTCGAGCAGGGCGACATGGACGCCCTCGTGGAGCGCGCGCTGGAGGAGTTCGGCCGCATCGACGTGCTGGTCAACAACGCCCGCTGGGTCGGACGCGGCTACAAGGACCCGTTCCTGATCACGCCCCACGAGGTCTTCGAGCTCTCGCTGCGCGTGAACGCGCTCGCGCCGCTCTACCTGCTCGAGAAGGTCGTCCCCGTGATGATCGAGCAGGGCGGCGGGGTCGTCGTGCACATCACCTCGCGCAACGGCATCGTCGAGTCCTCGAAGCGGCCGACGAGCGACTGGACGGGGCGGCCGGGGCTCTCCTACGCGGTCAGCAAGGCGGCCTTCAACCGCATCGCGCCCGGCCTCGCCAAGGAGATCGCCGAGCACAACGTGGCGATCGTGAACCTCGAGCCCGGCGACGTCGGCGTGGAGCGCAAGGCGGTCCAGCGTGGCGACGCGTTCGACCCCGCGAACCACGACTCGGCGCTCGCGGCCGGGCGCAGCTGCGCCTACATCGCAAGCTCGCGGCATCCGATGTACTACTCCGGCCTCACGGTCTTCGCACCGGAGTTCGCCATCGAGCGCGGGCTCGTCGAGCCGGACGAGATCGCCGCCGGCCGGACCGACCGCTGGGGCCAGCCCGGCCGCGTGATGGCGACCTACAGCGGGCTGGTGGAGACGATCTAGCGAGGGGCGCGATGAAGCCGACCTGTGGGGCTTCTGTCGATCGAAACGAAGCTAGCGGATGTGATCAACGAGCTGCCGTTCATGCGGTGCCCACGCGGGTCGTGATCGAGGTTGCAGGCGCGTGGGTTGCCGGAGTGGCGGCTCTGAGCGTCGTGGCGGCTGGCGGCTCCGGTGCCGCGAAAGCCCTCGCGATCTACTTCGCGGTCGCCAGCGCGGGGGTAGCGGTGCTCGCGATCAGGCAGCGTGATCCTGCCCGGCGGCTACTGGCCGCCTCCGCCGGAGCGGGCCTGACGTTGGGCACCGCAGCATTGGGGATCCTCACGTGGGCCCAGCTCCTTCTTCCCGCTTTCCTGCTCTGGCTGCTGGTTGTGGCGGAGCTCTATCGGAAAGCCAGTGGTCGAGCCGAAGCCATCGCCGTGGGTGCTGGCCTCGGTTTCGTGGCCGGCGGCATCTGGCTCGTCGCGTTGACCCGCTGAGAGACACCAGTACTCATCGCCTCCACTCGGGAATAGGACAGGTTAGGGTGAGGCGGCGCGGCGAGGAGAAGCAATGAAGCCGATCGAAGAAGCAGGCGAGCTGTTCCGCCACCAGCGCGCCGTCCGCGCCTGGTCCGACCGCGAGGTGAGCGAGGAGCACGTGCGCGCGGTCCTGCAGGCCGCGATCCACGCGCCCTCCGGGTCCAACACCCAGCCCTGGCGCTTCATCGTCGTGCGCGATGCGGAGCAGAAGGCCCGCATCCGCGAGGTCTACGACCGGGCGCGCGCCGACATCTACCGCATCGCGCAGGTCGCGCAGGTCTCGCCCAACGACGAGCGCATGCCAATGGACCAGGCTCCGGTGCTGATCGTCGCCTGCGTCGGAACCCCGCCCTCCGGGAGCGCGGGCTTCCAGACGGGCGCCTCGATCTATCCGGCCTGCCAGAACCTGATGCTCGCCGCGCGCGCGCTCGGCCTCGGCACGGTGCTGACCACGCTGCACCGCCGGCGCAAGGACGAGCTGCACGCAGTGCTCGGCATCCCCGACGGCATCGAGAGCGCCGCGATCATCCCGCTCGGCTGGCCCACCCGCGACTACGGCCCGAACCGTCGGGCAACCCTCGACGACATCGTCATGCAGGATCGCTGGACCGAGACGCCGAGTTAGTCAGGGGCATCCCTCGGGTCGGCCGGCTTGTCGATCCAGAAGCGCTGACCACAGCCGCGCAGGCAGATCAGCATCGAGCCATAGCCCTGCGGGTCGTGCATCCCCTGGAGCGCGCCTCGCTCGCAGGCCGGGCACACCATGTAGGGGTTTCCCCACGCCCCGATCTCGATGCGATCGGGCATCGCCCTGAGGTAGACGATCGGCTGACGTACGTGCTCACCGGGCATCCGCGCCGTCCCACGCGCACACTGGCCGCGCCCGGCGATCTCGTCAAGACGGGCGCTCCGCTATCATCCGCAACGCCTCGGCACGCTGCCGGGCCGCGCGGGAACGGAGCAGACGATGGCCGACGGGCGCTTTGTCACCTACGAGACGCTGCACGAGGGCCGCATCGCCCGCATCTGGCTCAACCGGCCGGATGCGCGCAACGCCCAGAACTTCGGCCTGCTCGGCGAACTGGATAAGGCGTTCCTGCGCGCCGAGGCCGACGAGGACGTGCGCGTCGTGATCCTCGGCGGGCTCGGCCCCGCCTTCTCCGCCGGTCACGACCTCGGCACGCCCGAGCGCCTCGCGGAGAACGAGGCGATGCGCACGGCCACCGACCGGCGAGGCACCGAGGAGCGCTGGCTGCGCGAGTTCCGGCACTACTTCGAGAACACGCGCCGCTGGCGCGACCTGCACAAGATCACGATCGCGCAGGTGCACGGCTACTGCATCTCCGCCGGGCTGATGCTCGCCTGGTGCTGCGACCTGATCTGCGCCTCGGACGACGCGGTGTTCGTGGAGGTCGTCGGGGCGCGGCTCGGCATGTGCGGCCTCGAGTACTTCGCGCACCCCTGGGAGCTGGGTCCGCGCAAGGCGAAGGAGCTGCTGCTGACCGGCGACTCGATCGACGCCAACGAGGCCTACCGGCTCGGCATGGTGAACAAGGTCTTCAACCGCGCCGCGCTCGATGAGGAGACGCTGAACCTCGCGAAGCGCATCGCCGAGGTGCCCTCGTTCGCCGCGCTGCTGATCAAGGAGTCGGTCAACCAGACGCAGGACGCGCAGGGCTTCTACACCGCGCTCAAGGCCTGCTTCAGCATCCACGAGGCGAACCACGCGCACTGGGCCGAGGTCACCAACGGCGCCGCCGCCATCGGCACGCCCGAGTTCGGCGTCAGCAGCGAGCGGCGCCCGATCCAGCCCGCCGAGCGCACGAGCAGCGGGCTGCCCGCCTGAGCGCCGCGGGCGGCCGGAACGCCGGCGAGGAACGCCCGCCCGTCCTGCTCGCCGGGCGCACGCCCGCCATCGAGTGGGCGGCGCTGCAGCTGCGCCGCGCCGGCTTCGAGCCGCGCCCGCTCGACCGCGGGAGCGACCCGCCGCCCGCAGCCGCGCTGCTCGCCGACCTCGACGACGAGGAGTGGCGCGGACGCGACGACGAGGCGGCCCGGGCCGCGGAGGCGGCGGGCTGCCCGCTGGTGCTGCTCTCCTCGTTCGGCCGCGAGCCCGGCGCGCGCCGCGGCAGCGACCTGACCGTCTCCGCCGCCGCGGGCCTGCTGCACGTCACGGGCACGCCCTCCGACGAGGAGCAGCGGCCCGCCGTGCTCTCCCCGCAGCAGGCGGACGCCCTCGCCGGTTCGTTCGCCGCGCTCTGGATCGGCGCGCAGGCGCTGGCCGGGGCGACCTCCGGGGTGACGGAGCTGACGAAGCTCGAGTGCCTCGCGATCGCGACGTCGTGGGCGGCCATCCAGTGGCTCTACTCCGGCGTCGCGCCCTCGCGGCTCGGCCTCTCCCTGTACCAGCCCTCGGGCGTGTTCGAGGCGAAGGACGGGCCCGTCTACACGATCATCGTGAGGGACGAGCAGTGGGAGCGCCTCGTCGAGGCAATGGGCGATCCGGAATGGGCGCACTGGGAGATCTTCGGCAGCCAGCCGGGCCGCTTCGACGGGGCCGACGTGCTGATACCGCGCGTCGCCGCCTGGCTGGCGGAACACACGCGCGAGGAGATCCTCGATCTCTCGCTACGCCACCGCCTGCCCTTCGCGCTCGCGAACCGCCCGGAGCAGGCGGCGGCCCTGCAGGAGCAGCTCGACGGCGAGCCCGACCACGCACAGTGGCTCTACCGCACCACCCCCGCGCCGCAGACCGACGCACCGCCGCGCGAGCCCGCCGAGGCCCGCGCCGCCCCCACAGCCCGCGATCTGCGTCGCCCGCTCGCGGGCATGCTCGTGGTCGATGTCAGCACGGTCTGGGCCACGCCGTACGTCGGGCAGCTGCTCGGTCAGCTCGGCGCGCGCGTGATCAAGATCGAGTCACGCCGCCGCCTCGACGACGTGCGGCCGATCCTGACCTACCTCGACCCGCACGCCGAGGGGGAAGCCGACTGGGATCGCTCCGGGGGCTTCCGCGAGGTGAACCGCGGCAAGGAGAGCGTGCTCCTCGACCTCACGACCGCCGAGGGCCGCGCGCTGCTGCACCGGCTCGTCGCGCAGGCGGACGTGCTGCTCTCCAACCTCACGCCCGGCGCCGACCGCGCGCGCCGCCTCGGGCTCCACGAGGACGAGTTGTGGGCGACGAACCCGCGTCTCGTGATCGGGCGGCTCTCGGCGTATCAGCCCGGCAGCCAGCTCGAGGGGATGACCGGCTACGGCTACGGGATGCTGCTGATGTGCGGCTTCGGCTACGCCGGCCCGGATCGCCCCTGGTCCGACCGCAGCATCGCCTACCCGGACCCGGTCTGCGCCGCCGCGCTCGCCCTCGGCCTGCTGCGCGCCCTTGAGGAGCGCGATCGCAGCGGACGCGGCGCGCTCATCGAGTCGACGCTGTTCGGCGTCTCTGCGGCGCTGATGCGCGAGTTCGAGAATCGCGAGGCGCAGACCGCGTACGAGGGCTGCCTGCCCTGCGCGCACGAGGAGTGGATCGCCCTCACCTGCCCCGACGCGCCCTCGCTCGACGCGCTCGCCGACACACTCGCCGTGACCATCGAGGGCGGCGATCCTGGCGAGACCGAGGCGGCGCTCGCCTCGCGCTCGCGGGTGTGGGACGCGCAGTCGCTGCAGATTGCGCTGCGGCAGCGCGGCGTCATCGCCGAGCGCGTGCTCGACGCTCAGGGCATGGTGCGCACCGGCGAGCTGACCGCCAGCGGCCAGCTGCACATCCCCGAGGGCGAGACGCACCTCCACTTCGCCTCGCCGTGGGTGCTCGACGGCAAGCGCATCGACGTGCGCGGCCGCTCCCCCTGGCTCGGCGAGCACACCGCCGCCGTCTTCGCCGAACTGCTCGCGATCGACGCCGAGGAGCTGCGCGACCTCGCCCAGCGCCAGGTCGCCTGGTAGCTCATCACAACTCGGTTGCCCAACCATGCGCTCCGACCCGTAGCGCCGCAGCCACGCCAAGACCTACAATGACACGCAAGTAACATACAATGCAGCGAGGTGACGCATGGTGGGCAGCTACGTGATGAAGGTCTCGTCGAACGGGCAGGTTTCAATCCCGGCGCAGGCTCGTGCTCGCTGGAAGGCCGATCGAATGCTCGTCGTCGATCTCGGCGATCGCGTGGTGATGCGCCCGCTCCCTCCGGAGCCCGTCGCTGCCCTCCGAGGGAAGTACGCCGGGCGAGGGCCAGACACCGATCAGGCTCGTCGGGAAGCCCGCGCCGAGGACGGCGACCGCGAGCGGTGATCATCCTCGACGCGTACGCGGTGCTGGCGTTGCTGAAGGACGAGCACGCGGCGCTGGAGGTCCAGGAGTTGATCGAGGGCGACGAGGAGTCGGCGCTGACGCTGCTCGGCATCGCCGAGGTACTCGACCGTCTCGTGCGCCGTGCCGGCAGCGACGAGGAGGAGGCGTGGCTCGACCTCGTACAACTGGGGCTGGCTGCCCCGCCGGCGCTCGATGCTCAGTTGGCGGCGAGAGCGGGACTACTGCGCGCGCGCCACTACGACCGCCGCACTCGCGCGATCAGCCTCGCGGACTGCGTGGCCGCTGAGACCGCGCGACGCCTCGATGCATCGCTCGCCACCGCCGATCCCCCGCTCCTCGAGACCTGCGAGGCGGAAGGGATCGCGGCCATCGCGCTTCCCGACAGCAAGGGCGCCGTCTGGTCCCGTTCCTAACGGAGGGCTTGTACGACCTCGCTGAGCGCCAGGTCACCTGGTAGCGGGCTCCTGTCCCGGGCCTCGTCGTTGGCGTATCGTCGATACGCTTACGCCGCTGTGCGTATATAGTGACGTTGCCGCAAGCGGCTCCCCAACGACGAGGCGTGCGATGGCCATCGAAGTCACGCTGCTCGACCACACAAGCGACCCGCTGAAGACGCTCTACACCGCCTTCCGCGTCTGCTACTCCGCCCTCACGCCCGCCCAGATCGAGGCGCGCATCGAGGACGAGCGCATCCCGCGCGAGCAGATGCAGAGCTTCATCGACGCACGCCTCGGCACGGGGCACGCCTCGCCGCTGCAGCAGGTCTGGTTCGAGTTCGGCATCTCCGGCGTCAGCCGCGCCTTCTCGCACCAGTTCGTCCGGCACCACATGGGGATCTCGTTCGAGCAGCAGTCGCAGCGTTATGTTACGTACAAGGACGGCACCTACCCCTACACCGTCCCCGAGAGTGTCCGCCGCGCCGGCAAGTCCGAGGCCTTCGAAGAAGCGATCGAGGCTGCGGGCAACGCCTACCTCGAACTCGTCGATTCGGGCGTGCCGGCCGAGGACGCGCGCTTCCTGCTGCCCAACGCGACGAACACGAACTTCAAGGTCTCGGTCAACTACCTGGAGTTGCTGCACATCGCCGACCTGCGCCTCTGCACACGCGCGCAGTGGGAGTTCCGCAAGGTCGTCGCGATGATGCGCGCCGAGGTGAAGCGCGCCTTCCCCGAGCTGGCGCAGTACATCCAGCCCAAGTGCGGCGAGTTCCGCCTCGGCTACTGCGACGAGGACTACGAGGCCTGGGAGGCCTGCCCGCTCGGCGCGAAGCGCCCGCACAAGCGCACGCTCTTCGAGCTGTACGACCGCGCACTCACTGCCAACGGCGGCAGCGGCCGCGGCCTCGGCGACCTCGATGACCGCGACTTCGAGATCATCGAGATCGAGCAGATCGGCGAGGCGGCCGAACAGTACTGAGGCGGCCGCGCCCGCGCGGCGCGACAGGCGGCCTCTGTAACCAGCTCCCGGCGGGCCTTACGCTCACGTTATCCGCGTTCTGCGAGGCTGCCCCGCCATCGGCGGTCGCGCGTGCAGGAGGATGACGATGCTGAGCCGGCCCCGCCTCGTGATTGCCGCAGTGCTCGCGGCCGTGCTCGTCGCCGTGGTGGCCGCCGGCGGCTGGTACGTCTTCATCCGCGACGACGCTCCGCCGCCCGTGAGCATCGAGGGCGCCGTGGCCAGCACGCAGGCGACCGCGACGGCGACCCCTGCCTCGACGCCAGCCGCCTCGACGCCGACCGCGACTGCCGAGGCCACCGCGACGCGCACCGCCACGGCCGCGCCGACGCCGACCGCCACACCCACGCCACCAGCGGCCACTCCGGCCGCCGAGGCCGCCTCGACGCGCCCGGAGGGCGAGCTGACCGGCGTATGGACACTCTCGGACCGGGGCGAGTCCTTCGCCGGCTACCGCGTCCGCGAGGAGCTCGCCACCATCGGCGCGACCACCGCCGCGGGCCGCACCAGCGCGATCAGCGCCGCGCTGGAGTTCGACGGCAGCGCGATCACCGCCGTCGATGTCGAGGTCGACATGACACAGTTGCAGAGCGACCAGTCGCGACGCGACGGCGCCCTGCGCCAGCAGGCGATCGAGACGAACACCTACCCGACGGCGAGCTTCGTGCTCACGAAGCCGATACCGCTCGACGCCGTACCCGCGGAGGGCGAGACGATCTCGGTCACGGCGGTCGGCGATTTGACGCTCCACGGCGTCACCCGCCAGGTAGAGATACCGCTGGAGGGTCAGCTCACTGACGGGCTGGTCGTCGTCATCGCCTCGATCGAGATCGTGTTCGCGGACTACGACATCGAGAAGCCGCGCGCGGGGATCGTCATTTCGGTCGAGGACCGCGGGATCATGGAGTTCCAGCTGGTCTTCGAATAGGCGCGGGACCGCCCGGCCGCGCCTCGGCTATCCGGCCGCCTCCGCCGCCTCGGCCTCGGCCTCGCCCGATTCGCGCCGGGCGACCCGCGCGGCGCGGTCGATGAGGTCCGAAGGGACGAGCAGCACGAGCACGAGGACGAAGCAGAGGATGCCGACGCCGAGCAGCGTGAAGGTGGCGTACCCGCCGATCCCGTCTGCGAGGATGCCGAGCGGCAGGCCCATCAGCGGCATGAAGCCGAACGTGAGCATGTAAAGGCTCATGATCCGGCCGTGGTACTGCTGCTCCGAACTGGTCATGATCATCCCGTTGTTGAGCGCCATGTAGGCCATCGAGCTGGCCCCGATCACCATCATCGCGAGGAACGCGCCCGGCACGCCGAGGGTGAACGATCCGACCCCCAGGATGACGAGGCCGATGCCCCAGCCGAGACCGAGCAGCGCCTGCGTGCGCGCCAGCCGGCCGGAGGGGTTCAGCGTGGCGATCAGCAGTGATCCCGCCAGCGCGCCGACGGCGTTCACCGCCATCAGCAGCCCGAAGCCGAGCGAGCCGAGTTCGAGGTCGCCCGCCACGAACGCCGGCAGGATGGTCACGAACGGCATCCCCAGCGAGATTGGGAGCAACGCCATCAGCATCAGCGTCCGCAGGGCCGGGTTGCCACGCACGTAGCGCAGCCCGATCGCGATCTCCCCAAACATCCCCCGCCGCTGCGCGGCGCCCTGGAGGTGTCCACGGCCGCGCGGAAGCAGCCACACGGCGCCCCAGGCGATGGCGTACATGGCGGCGGTGATGTAGTAGGTCGTGGCGAAGCCCCAGGCCGCGATGAAGATTCCGGCGGCCACCGGCGAGAAGAGGCGCGTCGCGTTCATCGCCGTGTTGTTGAGGGCGATCGCGTTCATCAGCTCGTGCCGCGGCACCAGCTCCGGGATGTAGGCCTGGCGCGCCGGCATGTTGAACGAGAAGGTGCCGCCGAGCACGATCCCGAACAGGAACAGCATCCGCAGCGAGATCATGTCGAAGCTGATCAGCAGCGCGATCGCCAGCGCCTGCACGAACACTGCCGCCTGCGTGAACAGCAGCACCTTGCGCTTGTCCACACGGTCCGCGATCGCGCCGCCCGGCAGCGCGAGGAAGAGTTGCGGGATGCCCCACGCCGCGGCCAGCCCGCCGACCGCGGAGAAGTTGCCCGCCAGCTCGTAGGCGAGCAGCCCGCGCGAGATCATCTGCATCTGCATGCCGACCATCGCCATCGCCATAGAGGCCCAGAGCAGACGGTACTTCGGGTAGTTGAAGGCGCTGAACGTGCGGCGCAGCGGCGGACGGTATCCGCCGGCCGGACCCATTCTGCCGGCCATGCCGCGCATGGGAACGCCAGGCTGAGGCAACCCGTCCCCGTTCGGACCGGCGCCTCGCTCCAGTGCGGGCGGCTCCTCGCGACCCGCATCGGCGGCTCGCGGTGTCGTGCCCTGGGCCATGCACGCTCCACCCATCGAACCCGGCGCATTTGCGCCGGCGAGGCCGCCAGCCCGGCCGCCTCGTCGACTCGTTGCCCGTTCGTGCATCGGAAGAATCTCGCGGCGGGGGACCGCCGTTGCTGCGGACTTCAGCGTAGGTTCGCCCCTCCTCCGCCGTCAACGTAGGGTTAACGCCTCTGCGGCCCGGCGGCGGTACCATTTGCCGCAGAGTTGCGAGACCACGAACGGAGGCCCAGACGATGGTCGCACTGCCCGAGTCCGCCCGCGCTCTGCTCGCCGACCGTGCCTACGGCCACCTCGTGACCACGAACCCGAGCGGGACGCCCCAGCTCTCGATGCTCTGGGTGGACGTCGATGGCGACGAGGTGCTCGTGAACACCTCGGAGGGGCGCGCCAAGGTCCGCAACATGCGCCGCGACCCGCGCGTCCTGCTCTCCGTGCAGGCCCGCGACGAGCCGCAGAGCGCCCTGCTGATCCACGGCCGGGTTACGGAGATCACCGGCGAGGGCGCCGACGAGCACGTGGACATGCTCGCCGGGCGCTTCCTCGGCGTGGACAGCTACCCCTTCCGCGCGCCCGGAGAGCAGCGGCTGCTCGTGCGCATCGCCGCCGAGCGCATCGGCGGCCTCGGCCCGTGGGCGCCGCTGCCGGGCGCGCCCGCCGAGTAGCGCAGCACGCGAGTAACGGAACCGCGATGACCGCCCAGACGCCCGACGCCGACGACATGCGACTCGACGAGCAGCTCGCGACCGAGTGCTCGAACTGGGTTGCCGAGCAGCTCTCGGAGGAGTTCGGCGGCTTCATCGCCGCCGAGGTCGTCGACGCCGTGCTCGAGTTCGAGGCCGACATCCGCATCGCCGAGGACGCCCCGGAGATGGATCACGCCTCGATGGCCGACCGCCTGCTCGCGCGGCTCGCCGAGGAGGGCGCGCCGACCGACCAGCGTTGGGGTGTGACGACGCATCTGCTCATCGAGATCCTCTACTGGGAGGACGAGTTCCGGACGCTCGCCGGCCGCCCGCGCCGCATTCGGCCCCACGCAGCAGGCCGCTAGCGCCGCGGCTCGCGGCTACTCGGTGCTACGACCCCGCCGCAACCTCGTCGCGGAGGCGCTTCAAGCGCCCGATGTTCTCCAGGTCCGGGCCGTCGCCCTCGATGCCCGGCACCTCCAGCAGCAGCGCGCGGCCGGCGAACGCGGGCTCGGAAAGGATCGTGCGGAAGCCCTCGTAACCGATGTGGCCGTCGCCGATGTTCTCGTGGCGGTCGCGCCCGCTGCCCAGCTCCTGCTTCGAGTCGTTCGCGTGAATCACCGCCAGCAGATCGAGCCCGATCTCGCGATCGAACTCCTCGAGGGTGTCCGCCATGCCCTCGGGCGTCGCGATGTCGTAGCCCGCGGCGAAGGTGTGGCAGGTGTCGAGACAGACGCGCAGCCGCGGCGAGTCCGCAGCGTCGAGGATCGCGCCGAGTTCCCCGAAGCGCCCGCCGATCGGACCTTGCTGACCCGCCGCGTTCTCGAGCGCGAGCAGCGGGCCCTCCGGCGCCTCGTCGAAGATGCGCGCGAGCGCGGAGACGACCTCCGGCAGCACCGCCTCGAAGCCACGTCCGAGGTGCGAGCCGCTGTGCAGCACCACGCCGTCGGCCCCGGCTCGCGCGGCGACGCTGAGCGCGTTCACGACCGAGGCGATCGACTTCTCGTGCTGCTCCTCGGAGCGCGCGGCGAGGCTGACCAGGTAGCTGCCGTGCAGCCACGCCTGGCCGATGCCGGACTCGGCGCGCAGCGCGCGAAAGCGCTCGTAGGCCTCGGGCTTGTGGTTCGTGGGACGCCAGGCGCGCGGCGAGGCGCCGAAGAACTGCACCGCCTCCGCCTCGATCTCGACCGCCCGCTCGATCGTGCGCCAGAGCCCGCCGGACGCCGAGCAGTGCGCCCCGATCGCGATCCGGGGCGGCGCATCCTCAGTCGCGGTCATGAAGCGCGGTCCCGCCCGCGCCCTCCCCGCCTGAGCCCTCGAAGGCGCGTCGCCCACGCCTCGATCCTCAGCCGCCACGGGCGCGCGATGACGACCCCGTCGACCGCCTCGGCGAGTTGCGCGAGGTCGGGCGCCGCTTCGCCGTGCTCGATCCGCGCGGTCCCGCACGCGAGGTCCACGCTGGCGCTCGTCACGCCCGGGACGCTCCGCAGGGCGCGCTCGGTGCGGCTCGCGCAAACCCCGCAGACGAGGCCATCAATCGCCAGATCGCTGCCGCCCTCGCCCCTCGAGGAGACGCGCAGCCGCGGCGCGGTCAGCAGGCGGCGAAGGTGGAGGGGGATGCGGCGCATCATGGAACCATCGTACCAGCGTCGCCAGCGTGCTTCAGTCCGCCTTCGAGGCCGAGTGAGGGGCTCCGAAAGGCGCGTCGGGCGATCGAATACCCGCCGAGGCGTCGCCCTGTGCGTGCGGGCGTGGTAGATTCGCCGCAAGGTTGGCCAGCGGTGGCGGGAAGGCGTCCTCCGCCGCGCCACCGAGAGCAGCCCCGACGGGAGGCAGCGTTGGCGTATTCCATCATCGAGACGTGCATCGGCTGCACGGCCTGCGTCAAGAAGTGCCCGGTCAACGCGATCACCGGCGTGCGCGACGAGTTGCATGTCATCGACCCCGACCTGTGCATCGACTGCGGCGCCTGCGGCGCGGTCTGCCCGCCCGAGTCGATCCTCGATGAGCTCGGGGACCAGTGCCGCACCTTCCCTCGCCGCGAGCTGCCGCTGGCGAAGGTGATCGACGACAACTGCATCGGCTCCGGCTGCGAGCTCTGCATCCACATCTGCCCGTTCGACGCGCTCTCCCTGACGGATGCGCCGAACAGCCACGACTTCTACGGCGTCGCCGTCGTCGACGACAAGAGGTGTGTCGGCTGCCGCCTCTGCGAGCAGGCCTGCGGCTGGGGCTCGATCTACATCGACCCGCCGCGCGAGATGCTCAAAAGGGACGTCTACCCCATTGAGGTGCTGACGCCCAAGAAGGGCCGCGGCATCGCGCGGGCACAGGAGCGCAAGGCCGCGACACCCGGCTAGCGCGCGCCCCTCAGCGGACTCCGAAGCGCCGGGCGCCGTGAGCGACAACCCCGAACCCACGGTCCTGCGTGTACGGCTGCTGCGCCCGGGCGCGCGCGTCCCTGAGCGCCAGAGCGCCCTCGCGAGCGGATTCGACCTCCACGCCTGCCTCGAGGGCGGCTCGCTCGAGCTGGGCCCCGCTCCCGTGCTCGTGCCGACCGGCATCGCGGTCGCCGCCCCGCTGGGCCTCGACGTGCAGCTCCGGCCGCGCTCCGGCCTCGCCTCGCGGGGCGTGTTGGCCGTGTTCGGCACGTTGGACTCGGACTACCGCGGCGAGCTGTTCGTGACGATGTACTGCCTGCCCGGCAGCGGTGACGGTGGCCGCTACCTGATCGAGGACGGCGAGCGCATCGCGCAACTGGTCGTCGGCCGGCTCGCGCCGGCGGCGTTCGAGGTCGTCGCGGACCTCGATGCGACGGAGCGCGGCGCGGGCGGGCACGGCTCCACCGGACGTTAGCCTGTCGACGGTCAGCGACTTTGTCCGCTTAACGGTTCAGCGAAAATGTCCTCTCGCGCTGGTCGCTGCTCGGTAGATGATGCCGCACCCTGGCGTCCGGGTGGGCCGCCGGCGAGCACATAGCGGCGGACGGTGTTGCGCGAGATGCCCAGCACGCGGGCGGTGGCGCGCATCGAGAGCCCCTGCAGTTGTGCCTGGCGGATGGCCTTCCAGAGCGTCTGCTGGCGCGGGGTGGGCGGGCGCAGCGGCTTGACCCGGGCCTGCCGTGAGGCACCGTTGGCGGCGGTCCCGTTCGCCGCGGCAGGAAGCTCCGGCTGGTCGGGCGGGGCCACCCCGGAGCCGAGGCCCAGAGCGAGGCGCTCGAGCGCCGGGTCGCGCGCCAGCTCGGAGCGGCGCTCGCGCAGCACGCCTGAGCGGGGCGGGGCGAGCCGCGAAGGGATGGTCTCCCCCCGGTGGCGCACCGCGAGCTCGCCGCCTGGGCGCTCGAGCACGTCCACGCGCGCCCCGGCGTAGCTGGGCCGCTGCGCTGAGGGCAGCAGCTGCAGCGTGCGCCAGTGGTACTTGACGGTGTTGTCGCGCGCGACGCTGCGGGTGTGCCGGAAGGCGAGGATGGCGCCGAGGTCGAGTGCCGGGTCGAGCGGCCGCCAGGCCGGCTCGCGCTGGCTGGCGGCGACGGCGAAGCGCGCATTGAAGCGCGGCAGGAAGCGCTCGAGCACGGCCTGCGCCTCGCCGATGGTGGATGCTGAGGCGAGGCGCAGTTCGGTCACGAGGCGGTCCTGGAACGTGCCCGCCATGCGCTCCACCCGGCCCTTGGCCTGCGGTGAGCGGGCGAAGATCAGGCGGACCCCCAGCTCCGCCATCGCCCGCGCGAACTGGGTCGACGCCTCGCCTCCCGCGCGCTGCTGGGCGGAGGCCCGGAAGACGGCGTGGCGATCGCTGTAGAGGGCGAGCGGGATGCCTGAGCGGCGCAGCACCTGCTCCATGAGCAGGAAGTAGCCGCGGGCGTCCTCGGCGGGGCGGAACAGCGCGTGCACGACGGCGCCCGTGGCGTCGTCGACGGCGAGCAGCAGGGCGAAGCGCGGGCCGCGTTGCTCGAGCCAGGCGTGATGGCTGCCGTCGACCTGGAGCAGCATCCCCGCCCGTGGCATGCGCTCGCGCCGCACGCGGTGCTGTGGCGGGCGGCGCCGCCTCGGGCTGGGCATGCCGGCCCGCGTCAGGATGCGCCGCACCGTGGGGCGGCTGAGGGCGAGGTCCTCGTGCTCCTCGAGCAGCTCGGTGAGGTGGGTGTGGTTGGCGCCCGGGTAGCGCGTGGCGGCGAGGCGCACGACGGCAGCCGCGACGGCCTCGGGGACGCCCCACGCGTTGTGAGGGCGCCGGTCGCGATTGCCGTGGGCGAGCGCCCCCGCGCCGAACTCCCGGTAGGCGGCCAGGAGCCGGCGGACGTGGCGTTCGCTGAGGTCCATCAACTCAGCCGCCTGCCCGATCGTGATCTCCTCGGCGAGGACGCTGTTGAGTACGTGGAGCCGTGCCTGTTGATGCTGGTGCAATGTCACTTCCTTCATGGAAGGACAGAATCGCTGACCAGTTAGCTACTGACGAAATCGCTGACCGTCGACAGTTAGCCTGCACGCAATCTGATCCGGGCAGTCAGGTGGCGCCGGTTTGGTCCGCCAGTTTGGTCCGCCAGTTTGGTCCGGATATGCAGAGGGCGGGCCTTCGGGCCCGCCCTCTCACCAGCATCTGCCGTGCGGCGGGGGTGATTGGTTTCGCGGCAGATGTTGGCTGCTAAGGAAAGTACGGCGTCAGGTGGGAACCCCTCCCGCCCGACGCTCGTCCAGGAGGGAGACGGAGTCCGTCCCTCTCCCGGATCTGCGAGGCCTATGCATCGCTCATCTCCATCTCCTCCTCGGCGAAGAGGTAGTGGTAGACCAGGGCGGCGACCACAGCGCCGATGATCGGGCCGATCCAGTAGACGAGGTGGTTACTCCACTCCCCGCCGACAAGGGCCGGACCGAAGGTGCGGGCCGGGTTCATCGCCGCGCCGGTCAGGGTGCCGACCGCGAGGATGTCCATCGTGAGGATCAGCCCGATGCCGAAGCCGCCCAGCTTCGGGCCGCGCGGGTCGAGCGCGGTGCCGAAGACGGCCAGCATCAGGAAGAAGGTGGCGATCGCCTCGATGATGACACCCTGGGCGAAGTCGATACCGCGGCCGAGCAGCGGGACGCCGAGGCTCACGGCGTCGCGCAGCGCCTCCGGGAACACCAGCACGAGCGCGAGTGCGGCCACGACGGCGCCAAGCAACTGCGCGATGATGTAGGCGACGGTCGAGATCGTATCGAGGCGACGGGTAGCCCACAGACCGATCGTCAGCGCAGGATTGAAGAGGCCCCCGGAGATGTGGCCGAGCGAGGAGACCAGCAGCGCGATGGCAAGACCGTGGGCGATCGCGATGGCGACCAGGTTTCCGCCGCCGGTCTGGATGATGGCGGCCGCGCCAATGAAGATGAGGGCGAAGGCGCCGATGAACTCGGCGGCGAGTTTGCGTCCGTGCTCCTTCGTATCGAAATCACCCATTGGAACCTCCCCACCCGCACAGCTGTCACCGGTGGCGCCCGAGGCACCGCTGGATCGGCGGCGTAGAGGGCATTCAAGCAGGCATCCGCTAAAAAGTCAACACGGGTACTCAATTTGATCTCAGAATTTTTCCACAAGCCGCAGCGGCGTAGCCAGACCAGCCGATCTGCCGGGCTCAGAGCCGTGGTGGCGGCTGCCATCATCGGCGCGCTCGCCCTCCTCGCCGCCGCCTGCGGCGACGGCGGCGACGTGCGAATCGTCGCGCTCACCCCCACACCGGCGGCGGAGCAGACGCCGGCGCGCGGCAGCGACGGGGTGGGGATTATCCTCACCGCGACTCCCACCCCGGGCGACCTCGAGGGGACGGCGACACCCACGCCGACGGTGACCGCGACGGTCGATGAACCGCTGGAACCGCCAGACAAGCCGGACGAGCCGCTCGCCAGCGCGCTGCTGCTGCGCGACTACCTCGCGAGCGGGGAGCTGGACCTGCTCGGCTGCCTGCCGGAGCTGGTCTCCGTCTGGGAGCTGGCCCCCACCAGCGGCGCACGCTGCCTCTTCGCCGACTTCGACGGAGACGGGGCCAGCGAGTTCGTCTTCGCGCTCACCCTGCCCGACGGCGGCGGCGACGTCTGGTTCTACGAAAGCCGCGAGGAGGAGTACCGCCTCCTCTCCTCCGCGCGCGTACTGGCCAACGACACACTCGATGGTGTCTCCATCGAGTCCGTCGAAGACCTCACGGGCGACCGCTTCCCCGATCTGGTGATCTCCACCCTCAACTGCGAAGACGACGCATGCACGAGGCGGGTGCTGATCATGAGCGCGCACCGCGGAAGGCTGGAAGACCTGATGCCTGCCCGTGTCGAGGTCGGCCCCACCGCCGAGTTGCGCGTCGAGATCCCCGATCAAGGCTCCTCAGGAAGCTCGAACGATGTCGAATCTCCCAGGCTCATCATCAAGGACGACGTGGTGGCCGATTCCACCGCCGGCCCGGTGCGCCCGTCGTCTCTGGCCCTGATCTGGGGCGGAGCGGGGTTCGTCACGGAGGAGACGGCCGGGACAACCCGCTACCTGTTCCATGCGATCGTCGACGCCGACGAGGCGTTCCGGAGCGGGAACTACGAGCTGGCGCGCACGCTCTATGAAGCAGCCGCCTCGGACACCTCGCTGGTCGACTGGCGCGTCGAGCGCGGGCGCGGTTCGGGGCGCGCCGAACTCTCGGCCTACGCGCTGTTCCGCGCGGGGCTGTCTGCGCAGCGCCTGCAGGACGAGGCGAGAATGCTCGCCCTGCTCGACCAGGCGGTCACCAGCTTCGGCCGGACGCTCCACGGGCAGGTGGCAGCGATCTACCGCGCAGGGGTGGAGAACGAGGTGGCACCCGGCCTGATCTGCTCCTCCGCGATCGAGCAGTTCCTGCGCGCCCAGGCATCGAGCTTCCGCTCGGTCTGGGACTACGGCCCGCACAACCCGAGCCACAGCATCGGCGAACTCTGCTCGTAGGGGCTGCGCGGCTCACGCTTCTCGCGAGGGCTGTCGCGCCTCGGCGCCTCGCCCCGCGGCGGCCTCGGGCGGCGCCGGGTACCTGGCAGCGGCCAGCGCGAGTGCGGCGATCAGGAAGAAGGCGATGATCAGGGCGAACGGGCCCTCGTAGCCGCCGGTGCGATCGAACCAGACGCCGAGCACGAGCGGACCCGCGGCGTTGAAGGCCAGCGCCACCGGCTGGAACGAGCCGCGGATCAGACCGAGCTGCCAGCGCCCGAAGTAGTCGGCATAGATCACCTGCAGTTGCGTCACCGTCATCCCGAAGAACAGGCCGTACCAGAGCGCGTAGAGCAGCGCCATGCCGAAGCTGTCGACGGCGAGCAGCAGCAGCACGCCGGTGCATTGCAACAGCAGCGCACCGACCATGGTCCAGCGCGAGCCCACGCGGGTGGCGATCACCCCGCTGAGCAGCCCGCCGGCGGCCCCGGCAATCGACATCACGGTGAGGATCAGCGCGGCGCTGGTCGTGGAGAGCCCTTGATCGACCAGGTGTGGGATCTGGTGGAAGTTGATCGCGCCATTGCCGAAGATCGTGAGGGCGAAGGCCACGCCGAGCAGCCAGTAGGCGCGGGTGCGGACGGCGGCGCCCAGCGTCCAGGTGGGATCGAGCAGGGCTGCCGTGCTGCGTTCTTCCGGGGTGAGGGGAGCATCACCGTCCGGGCGCAGGCCCATGTCCTCCGGGCGGCGACGCATCAGCAGCAGCGCCGGCACGATCCCGAAGACGAGGAACACGACCGCCAGCGAGCGGAAGCCGTCCGGCCACCCGCGCGCCGCGATCACGAGCGCCACGAGCAGCGGCACCACCGCGTTGCCGAAACGCATGCCCAGCGTGCCGATCGCAATCGCCAGTGAGCGCCTTCGGATGAACCAGTTGGAGACGGCGACGACTGCCGCCGCCATCATCGCCGAAATCGCCAGCGCTCGCCCCGCGGCAAACAGGACGTAGAACTGCCACAGCTCGCGCTGCTCGGCGAGCAGCAGGCAGCCGACGGCCAGCACCACGGCCGGGCCGGCGATCAGCCAGCGCGCGCCGTAGCGATCGAGCACCACGCCGAAGAACGGGGCAAGCAGGCCGCCCGTGAGGCTGCCGATCGTCAGCGCGCCGGCGATTTCCGCCCGGCTCCACCCGAACTCCTCGTGCAGCGCCGGCTGGAAGATGCCCAGCACCGAGTTGAGGTACCCGACATGCGCGAAGGTGGTGAGGAAGGCGACACCGACGATGGTCCAGCCGTAGAACCAGCGCCCGGAGCGCGGCCACGGGCGGCCCGCGCGGACCTCGACCGGCCGCGAGCGTGGAGGACCGGCGGACATCGGCGCCCTTCTCCTGGCAGCAGGGGCGCGCAACGGCTGTGCGGACGTTGACCGCGTCGGGCGCGCCCTCGTACCGTCTGAGACCTTAGCGCAGCCCGCCGCCAGCGGCTGCGGGCGCGAGTGGCGCAGCGCGCTCCGCAGCAAGGGGACGGCCAATGGTTGGATGGCTGCGCACCGTCATACTGACCGCCATCTTCGCGCTCCTGGGCGCCGCCATCGGGCGCGCGTTCGCCGAGCAGCGGCGGCGCCTTGATGCGGGCCAGACGGGCCTGATCGACGAGGGCCCCGCCGCCTGCCTGGATGTTGCGATGACACAGCCGACCCCCAGGGAAATCGTGCCCGGGCTGGTGGCGGCGCTGCGGGTACGGGACCGCCCCTGGTCCTTCCTCGGCATCCCGCCGTGGGCCGCCGCCTTCGTGGTGAACTTCCTGGTCACGGCC
Source organism: Dehalococcoidia bacterium (assembly GCA_965261685.1). Lineage (GTDB taxonomy): Bacteria > Chloroflexota > Dehalococcoidia > UBA2979 > UBA2979 > VXMT01. Next base: position 233,197 of record CBDHDI010000027.1, on the reverse strand, counting down.
ATGGGCCCAAGCCTCGGCGAGGCCCTCGAGCGCCTGGGGTTCGCCTTGCCACACACACCGCGCGCCCCGACGGTAGTCGAGGACTGGCCCGAGGACGGGGACGAAACCCGCTGGACGGCGCCTCCGCCGCCGGATCGCCCGGTGGGCGAGGGCTTCACGCCATTCGAGGAGTGAGCCGCCTCGCCCTCGCGACAAAGCCCGGCGCACAGCGGGTGCCGCCCGGGCGCGAGGCCGCGGCGGACCGGGCGGGGGCGTAGATGAGCGACCGCGAGTTCACCCTGGACGAGGCGCGCGAGGCGCTGGCAGCCGCCCGAGCGCCCTTCGAGACACTGCGCGAGGTGCAGCGGGACATCGCCTCGCTCGGCCGCGAACTCACGCAACTCCGCGAGCGGCTCCGCGGCAACGGCCGCGCGCACGGCTCCCACGAACGCGAGCTGTCCGGACGCCTCGCCGTGCTCGGCGAGCGCGCCCGGCGGCTGCTCACCGAGATCGAGGCGACGGGCGCGGAACTGAAGGGCCTCGAACAGGGCCTGCTCGACTTCCCGACCACCATCGAGGGGCAACCGGCCTACTGGTGCTGGCAGGCGGGCGAGCCCGAGATCGCCTGGTGGCACCCGCGCGAGAGCGGCTTCGCCGGCCGCCGCCCGATCGACCCAACCACGCCGCCGGGGGCCGGCAGCGAGTAGCCGCGCGGCCGGGCGCTTGCCCGCCTACGCATGCCCTCGGTAACCTCAGCAGGAGGACCGGCCCGGAGGGCACCATGCAACTCGCGCTCATACTGGGCGCCGCCTACCTGCTCGGCTCCTTGCCGAGCGCCTACCTCGTCGTCCGCCGCCTCACCGGCGAGGACATCCGCAGCATCGGCAGCGGCAACCCCGGCACGATGAACGTGCGCGACAACGTCGGCTTCAAGTCCGCGCTGCTCGTCGGCGCGCTGGACGTAGGCAAGGGCGCCGCCGCGGTCGCCCTCGCCTACGCCGTCGGCCTCACCGAGGTCGCCGCGGTCCTGGCCGGCTTCGCGGCCGTCTCGGGTCACGCCTGGCCGATCTTCCTGCGGCTGCACGGAGGCAACGGCACCGGCCCGACCGTTGGCGCGATCCTCGTGCTCTTGCCCGCCGCCGGCCTGATTGCCGCCTGCGTCTCGTTCATCGTCTGGCGGATCGGCGGATCGCGGCGGCTCGGCGGCCTCACGGGCCTGCTCTCCGTGATCCCGATCGCCTACGTGCTGGACTCGTCGCAGACTCCGATGGTCGGCGTGGCCGCGCTCGTCGCCCTGCTCTTCGTCAAGCTCTGGCGCGTCGAAGGAGTGGCGATCGCATGAGCGCCGCAATGAGCGATGCCTTCGCCGACCTGCTCGAGCGCTTCCGCGTCACCGTCGCCGGCCGGCCCGACGACGTGCCGCTGGCGCGCGCCGCGCTGCTCGTCTCCCAGGCCGAAGCTCCCGGCCTCGACATCGACCGCTACGAGGCGCAGCTCGACCAATGGGGACGCGACCTCGCAGCGCGGGCGCTTCCGGCCGGCAGCCCCGAGGCGCGGCTCGACGCCGCGAACGAGCTGCTCTTCAATGAACTCGGGTTCAGCGGCAACGAGGAGCACTACGCCGACCCTCGCAACCTGCTGCTGCACGAGGTGATCGAGCGCCGTAGCGGCATCCCCGTCTCGCTCGCCATCCTGGCCGTCGACATCTGCCAGCGGGCCGGCCTCCAGGTGCGCGCCGTCGGGCTGCCCGGGCACGTCGTCACCCGCATGGAGATCGAGGACGAAGAGCCGCTGTTCAGCGACGTGTTCCGCGGCGGCGAGCGCCGTTCGGTGGAGCAGCTGCAGCAGATCGTCCGCTCGCTCTACGGCGCGCGCACGCCCTTCCGGGAGCACTTCCTGGACCCGCTGACACCTCGCCAGGTGCTGCAGCGGCTGCTGCACAACCTGAAGGGCCGCGCGCTCCAGCGCGGCGACGAGGAGCAGGCGGAGCGCGCGATCGAGCTGCTGTTGACGCTCTTCCCCTGGGACCTCGACGAGGTCCGCGACCGCGGCCGCCTGCAGGAACGCGCCGGCAACTACGCCGTCGCGCTCCCCGACCTCGAGGCCTACGTGCGCTTCCGGCCGGAGGCGCCGGACGCGGCGACGATCACCGAGGCCGTGCACTCGCTGCGCCGCCACATCGCCGCGGAGACGGCCTGATCACGCGCTCGCGAGCGGTCGTTTGCCACGAGGGCGGCTGCGAGGTTGCCGCCGGGGTGGCCGGGCAGGACGGAACGAGGTAGCAATGGCGCAGACCTCGCACCCCTCGCGGGCGCTCAAGCGCGAGCTGCTCTCCTCGGTGGCCGCGCCCGCGAGCGAGTTCGTCATCACCAGCGAGCGCTTCGAGTACGCCACGCAGCACTCCAGCGAGTTCATCGACGTGACCGCGGACGTGCGGGCGGTGATCGAGCGCTCCGGCGTCGCCTTCGGGCAGGTGCTGATCGCCTCGGCGCACACGACGGCGGCCGTGACCGTGCAGGAGCACGAGCCGCTGCTGCTGCGCGACATGGCGCGCGTGCTGGACCGCATCGTCCCCGCCGACGACTACTACGAGCACAACGACTTCACGATCCGCACCGACGTGCCGGAGGGCGAGCCGGAGAACGGCCACTCGCACTGCCAGCACCTGCTGATCGGCGCGAGCGAGACGCTGCCCGTGCAGAACGGCGAGCTGCGGCTCGGCGTCTGGCAGAGCATCTTCCTCGTCGAGCTGGACTTCCCGCCGGGCCGCTTCGAGGGCGAGCAACTGCGCAGCATCACCGTGCAGGTGATGGGCCTCCGCGCCGGCGGCGGAAGCGACTAGCGCGGTCCTCGTTCCCCCAGACCCGCTCGCCGCTACGATGGCGCCGTGAGCGCGCAGCCGACGGCCGACGACTTCGCCCTCGCGGAGGGCGCGACACCCCTCGCGGCGGTGATCGAGGCGGAGATCGCCGCCGCCGGGCGGATCACGTTCGCGCGCTTCATGGAGCTCGCGCTCGGCCACCCGGAGCACGGCTACTACGCCCGCCCCGGCCTCGCCTGGGGCCGCGACGGCGACTACGAGACCTCGCCCGAGGTGCACCCGATCTTCGGCTACCTCTGGGCGCGCCAGATCGCCGAGTGCTGGGAGCGCCTCGGCTCACCCGCCGCCTTCGACCTCGTCGAGCCGGGCGCGGGATCGGGCGCCTTCGGCTCGGCGCTGCTCGACTGGCTGCGGGCGCGCGCGCCGGCGTGCCATGCCGCCGCGCGCGTCACCCTGCTCGACGGCCACCCGCGGCGCAGCGAGGAGCAGCGGGCCGCCCTCGCCGCGCGCGGCCACGACGTGCGCACCGCGCTGCTCGGCGACTGGCTCGCCGAGCCCGGAACCCTCGAGGGCGTCGCAATCAGCAACGAGCTGTTCGACGCCTTCCCTGTCCACCTCGTCGAGCGTCGCGGCGACGAGCTGCGCGAGTGGTGGGTGACGAGCGAAGGCGGCGCACTGCGCCTTGAGCTGGGCGAGGCGAGCGACCCGGCGCTCGCGGCGCACTTCGAGCGGCTCGGCCTCGAGCCCGGCGACGGCTGCCGCGCCGAGCTCTCGCCCGCCGCGATCGAGTCGATGCGCGCGCTGGCCTCGCGCTTCCGGCGCGGCTACCTGCTGACGATCGACTACGGCTACGAAGCGGAGCGACTGTACGCGCCGTGGCGGCGCATGGGCACGCTGATGGCGTTCCGCCGCCACAGCCCGCAGCCGGACCCGCTCGCCCAGCCCGGCCTCACCGACCTCACCGCCCACGTCGACCTCACCTCGCTGGCCGCCGCAGCCGCGGACGCCGGCTTCGAATCCGCCCCCTCCGTCTCGCAAAGCGAGTCCCTGATCGCCCTCGGCATCGGCGAGCAACTCGAAGCCGCCCGCGAGCGCGCCTCGGGCGACCTCGCCGCCTACGCCGCCGCCCGCCGCGCCGCCGACACCCTGCTCGACCCCGCCGGGCTGGGGCGCATCCGCGTGCTCGCGCAGGCGCGGGGGGCGGCGCTCGACGGGCTGCGGTGTTTGCGGGGGGTGGGTTGACGCACCAGAACGCACGTACTATGAATGTGGCGCATCCCCGCTTTTCCGGCATGCATAGCACGAAGGGTTAGACCGGATAAGCACATCAGCAGTATAGTTGTCAACAGTCTACCCACGGGAGGGGTCACGCGTGGTACAGGCGCCAACGACTCGATCGGTCAAGGATGTTCAGGCAGAGTTTCGAACGAACGGAGCACCCGACCCGCATCTCCCCGAGCCGATTCCCACGAGACATGAGATTCGGCTGGGTGACGCACGCAATCTCGACTGGATCGAGGACGCATCAGTCCATCTGGTTTGCACCAGCCCGCCGTACGGGATGCTCAAGGAGTATCCGCGCGGTGACGGGCAACTGGGGAACATCCCCGACTACGATACGTTCCTGGACGAACTCGACAAGGTCTGGGCGGAGTGCCTCCGCGTCCTCGTACCGGGGGGCCGCGTCGCGTGCGTTGTGGGAGACATTTGCCTGTCCCGCCGCAGCGCTGGGCGGCATCACGTACTCCCGCTCTCAGCTGACATCCAGGTTCGGGCGAGACAGATCGGGCTCGACTGCCTCACGCCGATCCTGTGGCTGAAGGTCGCCAACATCGCCCTCGAGGCCTCGAGCTCGAGTCGCTACCTTGGAAAGCCGAACCTTCCTAATGGCATCGTCAAGAACGACATTGAGCACATCCTGTTCCTCCGCAAGCCTGGCGGTTACCGCAGCCCGACCGAGGAGCAGGAGCGCCGGTCGTTCATCCCCGCGGACGAGTACGCGAAGCTGTTCACCCCGATTTGGTCGGATGTCTCGGGGCAACTCCGCAGTACCCACCCGGCGCCCTACCCGCCGGCGATCCCGCAGCGCCTCATCAAGATGTTCAGTTTCTCCGGCGACACCGTCCTCGACCCCTTCGCGGGCACCGGCACCACGGCACTGGCCGCGATGCAATCGGGACGCAACTCGATGTCGGTGGACATCGAACAGAGTTACGTCGAGTTAACGACGAGCCGCCTCATCGCCAGCGAGTTGCCTGGTGAGATCCATTCGCGAGGCTGACGCCGGAGGGAACGGTGAGCTACAGACTGCTCGACAAGTTCCGCAGCACATTCGAGGGGCAGCCGTACCTGCATCGCCAGGCCAATCTCGGCGATGCCATCGCACGAGAGCTTTTTGAAGATCTGATCGAACTCGGCGGCCAAGCGTCGGGAACGCTCATGGAACGCGTCGCAGAGCGATCGCGGGTTGTGAGTCTCGCGAATCGCCGCCGAGGTTCCGGCGGACGCCGAGGAGACGGGACTCTTGGGGAACGCGTTCCGAGCGCGGAAGCGGTGACCGAGGACGGCTACGAGGTTGCGCGTGGGCAGATAGCCGCTCTAGAGATCGGCGTCGAGATCAAGATCCTAGCGAAGGCCATGCTCAAGCAGATCGGTCGCCTGACGAATGACCTTGGCGAGCAGGCAGAGCAGTTCAGGCGGGGAGACGGGAATCCGATCTGCGTCGGCATCGTGGGGATCAACTCAGCGAGCCAGTACGTCTCGTTCGAGGGTGATAGAAGCTACCTGACCGATGGGAAGAAGTACGTCCACCCAAGCCAGGAGGCTGCCGCAGCCGAACGACGCCTAAAGGCGAACGCAAAGCCTCACTTCGACGCGTTCGTGATCCTCCGCTTTCGCGCTACAAACCTAGAGCCCTACCCGTTCGAGTGGGTAGACCCAAGTGGGACCGAGCATGACTACAGCACGGCGCTCGTCCGGATCTCACGCGCTTATGACGAGCGGTTTGGGCGGTAGCCCCACACCCCACCACACCCCCAACCCGTGCGACAATACCGCCATGCCAGCGACTACCACCGGCTACAGCGACGCGCTGATTGAGCACTTCGAGCGGCCCCGCAACGCGGGGGCGATGGAGGACGCGGACGCCGAGGCGTACGTGACCAACCCCGTGTGCGGGGACTCGATGCGGATCTTCCTGCGTATCGAGGATGAGCGCGTGGCCGCTGCCTCGTTCCTGACCTCGGGCTGCCCGGCCGCGATTGGGACCTCCTCGGCGGCGACCGAGCTGCTGCGCGGACGCACCCTCGAGGAGGCCGCGGCGCTCAGCCGCGAGGATTACGCCGAGGCCGTCGGCGGGCTCCCGAAGTCCAAGCTGCACTGCTCCGTCCTCGCCGCCGCCGCCGTTCGCGAGGCGATCGAAAGCTGGCAGCGCGAGCAGGCGCACGGTGAGTCCGCCCATGCGGCCGAACACGCGGGGGCCGCCTGATGAGCGTCGCCGCGCTCGTACTGGCCGCCGGGGCGTCGAGCCGCATGGGCTCGCCCAAGCCGCTGCTGTCCTGGGGCGACGCCTCGCTGCTCGGCTGGGAGATCGACGAGCTCGGCCACTCGCAGATCGAGGGCATCGTCGTCGTCACGGGGGCGTACGCCGACGATGTGCGGCGCGCGCTGCCCGCGGGCCAGCGGATGCACTGCGTGTTCAACGCGCGCTGGGCGCAGGGGCGCTCGACCTCGCTGGCGGCCGGCGCGACAGCGCTGCTCTCCCCCTCGCGGAGGCGACCCGAGGCGGTCGTGATCCAGAACGTGGACCAGCCGACGCGCGCCGACATCATCGACCGCCTCGTCGACGAGCTGCGCTCGACGGGCGCCGAGGCCGTGCAGCCCTCGTACCTCGGCTCGCGCGGTCACCCCGTCGTCGTCGCCGGGGAGCTGCTCGAGGAGCTGGCGGCGGCGAACGAGGAGGAGCTGGGCCTGCGCTCGGTGCTGCGCCGCCACCCGCCGCTGGAGCTGGCGATGGACGACGAGCCGATCGTGCGCATCGACCTCGACACCCCCGACACGCTCGCCGAGGGCCGCCGGCTCTGCGGCGTCCCCGACCCCGCCCCCGCCGGCCGGTAGCGGCGGCGGGCCGTGGCAGCCACCAGGGGCTCCGAGGGCGACTATATGGCGGTCGCCATCTTCTGCCTCGAACAGGCGCGCCGGGCGATGGCTCTGATGAGTGGTTCACCGCCTAACCCACCGGTGGAGACCGAGCTCGGCGGACACGAACGGGAGGAATACTACGTCCTCAAGCTCCAGCACGTGTTCGACTCATGTTGCATCCTCAACGGGGGTTGGCCCGACGTCTTCCCGCGTTCTGCCCGTAGCGCAGTCAACACATTCATCGAGCGGTGGAAAGCGGGCGATGTTGAGAAGCTGCGCGACGCACTGGCGCACTACGAGCATGCGCTCGCTGACCCTGAGCACCGACTGCGTGGTCACCCCCACAGCTATGGAAGGGTGCGGGGAGTGCTGTACCCCGGTTGGATGCGCTTCTATTCGCTCCCACCAGCAACGCCGGGAGTGGTCGCGCTGCTCGGCAAGCACTACTCGCTCAACGGCGTGCGCGAAGCACTCGTGACCCTTGAGCGTGAGTTCTCGGCGGTGCTGACCGAACGGGACGACCCTTGGAAGCTGCGAGAGGACGCTTGAGTTGCGCCTCGACTGCCTGGGGTCAGGCTTCGCGTTCTCGCACGGGAGCTACTGGAGCGGGTTCCTGCTCGACGGGCGGGTGCTGCTCGACTGCCCGCCGCAGACGCTGGCGCACCTGTTCAGGCTCGGCGTTGCCACGCAGGCGATCGACCTCGTGCTGCTCTCGCACGAGCACTCCGACCACATCGGCGGCATGGACCTCTTCCTGCTGGAGGCGACCGTGGGCCGCGAGGCTCGCGAGGGCGCTCCGCGCGAACGACCGCTCGCCATCGCCGGGCCGCCGGGCATCCACGAGCGGCTGCGCGAGGTGATCGGGGCGTCGGACCGGCTGCCGGAGCGCGACGACCCGCGCGTGCGCTGGTTCGAGCAGGCAGGCGGCTCGGCCTTCGAGTGGGCCGGGCTGCACGTCGAGTGCGTGGCGATGGAGCACGGCCACGACATCGAGGCGCTCGGCTTCCGCGTGCGGCACCCGAGCGGCGTCGTCGCGTACACCGGCGACACGGCGTATGTCGAGGCCGTGCACACCCTCGCCGAGGGCGCGGACCTGCTGATCACGGAGTGCGGCGGCGACCGCGCCTACGGGCACACGAGCTGGGAGGACGTGCGCGAGCTGCGCGCCGCCCTTGCGCCCTCGACGCGAGTGCTGGTCACGCACCACGACCCGCTCGCCGTACCGGCCTGGGCGCACGCCCTCAAGGGCGTCGAGCTGGCCGAGGACTTCGCGAGCTACGAGATCTGAGGCGGCAGCGTCTCCCAGTCGGGGGCGAGCGTCGGGATGCCCAGCGCCGCGGGCGGTGTCCAGGTGCGCCAGCGATCGTCGATGGCGGGGTGGTCGCCGCGGCGGATCCAGGCGATCGCGCGCTCGGCCTCGGCGCGGACCGCCTCGGCCTCCTCGCGGGTCATGCTGCCGAAGGCGACGGCCTCCTCGAGTTCGTCCTCGTCCTTCCACTCCGGCTCGCCGAGGCCGGGCGGGAAGACGATGTCGAGGTGCTGGTCGCAGGTGTCGAGGCCGATCGCGGTGCGGCGGAAGGGCGCCTCGAGGTTCACGTACCAGCGCCGCACGTCGCCCTCGCCGAGGAAGACGAGCACGGAGTGGGCTGCGCCCTCGATGAAGACGCGCACCATCCCGCGGCCGTACCAGACATCGTCACGGAGCAGCCACTCGCCGTGCGGCAGCCGGATGTCGTTGCCCTCGAGGTCCGTCGGGCGCTTCCAGACGGTGCCCGGCGGCGTGCAGGCCGCGATCACGTCGCCGCGATCCTCGACGACGACGAAGGACCAGGCCGTGAACACGCGGCCGTAGTAGATGCTGCGGCCGGTGATGAAGGTCCCGGGAGCCCAGCGGTCGGCGGTCATGCGCTCATCGGGGCGTCGGCGAAGGGGTTGGCGACACGCAGTCCATCGTAGTCCTGGGTGGCGCTCAGGTCTTCGGAATAGACGATCTCGCAACCCATGGCGCGCGCGGCTGCGAGGATCGCGCCGTCCCAGTAGGACAACCCGAAGCGCCGGCTGATCGACACGCCCGCGAGGAAGACGTCGAGCGTCACCGGCTGGACCGGGAAACGATCGAGGGCTTCGGCGAAGGCCGCTGCCTCATCGTGTCTCAGCGCACCCGGCCGTGACGGGCGCGTCGCCTGCGCGTAGAACTCCTGCAGCACCTGAACCGAGAGGGCGAGATCCCGCCTCGCGAGCAGGTTGACGGCCAATCTGAAGTCAGCGCTCGGATAGTGATCCAATCAGCGCCCGGATGGTGATCCATTGCGGGGCGTGTCCCAGCATCTCCGGCGACGGGGCCGCGGAGACTGGGGGGAAGGGATGCTCCGAGTGGAAGACGTGCACGTGTTGCGACACAAGGTGCTGGTCGAAGGTCTGAGCCGGCGGCAGGCGGCCCGGGAGATGGGGATCAGCCGCAACACCGTGCGGCGCTACCTGAGGCTGCCCGAGCCGGTGCGGGTCGAGCGTGAACCGCGGCGGAAGCCGGTCCTCGAACGGGTGCAGCCGCGGCTCGACGCGCTGCTGGAGGAGTGGTCGGGGCGGACGACGGCGAAGCAGATTCGCGGTAGGAGCGCCGGTTGCCCGGCGCCCCCCGCACAGATCCGGACGTGCGCGCTAACGCATCCGGCTCCTGCCTTGAGTGTTGACGGCAAATCGCTCCGTCGGCCACGGGTGGAGGATGGTCACGGGGGGCCAGTACTCCCGGCGCAAGGCGTCCAGACGTTCCCATGGGTAGCGTGCCCGCTGCGACCTTCGGCGGATAGTCCGCATCCAGAGCCGCCGCAGGGACCACACGAATTGCGACAGCGACGGGCCGCTTGTGGGCACCGCGTAATAGCCAAGCCATCCGCGAAGCACCCGAGCAAGCCACCGTGCTGTCACCACCGGGTCGTCATGCATGCGCCTACGCAACTCGGCCTTGATGGCCTTGAGGGTCCGTCGCATCCGCTTCGGGACCGGTTTCCGGCCCAGACCGAAGCGCCCATTGCGCTTTGTCCGGCAGTAGTGCGTGAAGCCGAGGAAGCCGAACGTCTCCGGTCGGCCCTCCCCGCGCTCCCTGCGGTTCGCTCTCGCGAACCTGCCGAACTCCAACAGGCGCGTCTTCTCCGGGTGCACTTCCAGCCCGAACGCTGCGAACCGCTCCCCGACCGCCTCCATGAATCGCTCCGCATCGCTGCGGTACTGAAACCCCAGGACGAAATCATCGGCGTACCTCACGAGATACGCCTCGCCCCGGACCTCCCGCGGCCGCCATTCCCGCGCGAACCAGCCGTCGAGCACGTGGTGCAGGTATACGTTCGCCAGCAGCGGCGATATCACCGCCCCCTGCGGCGTCCCCCTCACCACGTCGACCTCTAGCCCCGCGTCGATGACGCCGGCGTTCAGCCACTTCCGGATGAGACGCAACACCCGCTGGTCCCCGATACGCATCTCCAGAAACTGCATCAGCTGCTCCCGGTCGATGCTGTCGAAGTACTGGCGGATGTCCACCTCCACTATCCAGTTGACCTTGCGCCGCTCCACCGCGTAGGCCAGCGCGTCCAGCGCGTTGTGCGCCGAGCGCCCCGGCCTGAACCCGTAGCTGAATCCGTAGAACTCCGATTCGTAGATCGGGTTCAGGATCTGCTCCACCACCGCCCGCTGGACGATCTTGTCCTCCAGCGAGGCAATACCCAGCTGTCGCATGCCCCCGTCAGGCTTCGGTATCTCTACCCGCCGAACAGGGGCCGCCCGGTACGCTCCACGGTGTACGCGACCGTGCAGGTCGAGCAATCGCTCGTCCAGCCCGTCCCCGTACTCGCGCCACGTCATCCCGTCGGCGCCCGGAGCTGCGTCCCGCTTGAGCGCGAGATACGCATCCCGGAGCGCCTCCGGCGTGATGTGGTGCAGGAGCGCGGTGAGCCTCTCCCCCGGATTCCTCTTGACGAACTGCCGTATCCGCTCCGCTCCGGGTGACACCGCCCCCCGACTCTGCGTCCGGACCGTGCCGGTGCTTCGCGGATTCCTCTCGGCCGCGGCCCTTCGCTCCAGTGGCTCCGCCGGGGCTCGCGCCCCCTTGTTCGCCGCCTTCATCGCTACTACGGCCGCGTCAGACTGCTGCGCGTCGTGCATCATCGGCTCCGGTTGCTTCCCTTCCCGATGCGGTCCCGGCGTACGACACGCCGGGACGGCGCGCAGCCCTCCCCGGTCCCGGTGTTGGACGTGCATGCGTGCGTGAGTTCTTTGACACCGCGGAGCCCGGCGACGGCTCGCCCTGTGGCGCCGTAACCGGTGTTGCCTTCGACCATACCAATAGCCTCGGCACTCCGAATTGCCCTTTTCGATGCTCGATAGCTCCGCCCGCATACCCCGCTGCCGACGCTTCGCGTGTCGCCTCGCGACGACCCACGCACGGCTCGCGGAGCGGCATGGAATGGCTCATTCCTTTGCCGCAGAGGACTTCCACCTCCTGCCCATCCACCAGTTAGCCGGGCGCTCTGGCATGAGGGCCGGTCTCCTCCTCAAGGGGGATACTCGCCCCCAAAACAGCGGCCTCGATGGGCCAGAACGGCTCTGCGGAGCCTTGACGAGGTAGGAGACCGACCGTGCAGCAGGATACCGCAACGACGTGGAGCATTGAGGGCAAGGAAGAGTCAGGGGTCACCATCGGCCTTGACGTGGGCGACCGCTACACCCACGTTCACGCGCTCGGTGCCGGCGGGGAGGTCGTGCGCGATCAGCGCATCCGCACCGCGGCGGCGGCGCTGGGCGCAGCACTGACCGGCCTCCCGCGGGCGCGGGTCGTGCTCGAGGCGGGGCCGCGCTCGCCGTGGCTGAGCCGCGTCGTGGCGGACCTCGGCCACGAGGTGGTCGTCGCCAACCCTCGCCAGGTCGCGCTGATCGCCCGCAGCCAGCGCAAGACCGACCGCCTCGACGCCGAGTGGCTGGCGCGGCTGGGGCGCTTCGACCCGGAACTGCTCGCCCCGATCCGCCACAGGAGCGAGCAGAGTCAGCACAACCTCGCCGTGGTGCGCGCCCGCGACGCGCTGGTGCGCACCAGGACGCTGCTCATCAACCACGTGCGCGGGGCCGTCAAGGCCTGCGGCGCCGCGCTGCCGTCGTGCACGGCCGGGGCCTTCCACCGCAAGATGGCCGACCACATCCCCGGCGGGCTCCGCCCGGCGCTGCTGCCGCTGGTGGAGGCGGTAGGCGAGCTGACCGCGCGCATCGCGGCGGCTGGCCGCGAGGTCGAGGCGCTGTGCGAGGCTCACCCCGAGACCGCAGCGCTGCGCCAGGTCACGGGCGTGGGGCCGATCACCGCGCTCACGTTCGTGCTGACGGTCGAGGACCCCTCCCGCTTCCCGAAGAACCGGGAGGTGGGGGCCTACCTCGGGCTCGTACCGCGGCAGCGCGAGTCAGGAGAGCGCGCGCCGCAGCTCGGCATCGCCAAGAGCGGCGACCCGGGCTTGCGGCGGCTGCTGGTGCAGGCCGCGCACTACATCCTCGGTCCCTTCGGCCCCGATACCGACCTGCGGCGCTGGGGTGAGCGCTACGCGGGGACAGGGGCGGGCAACGCGAAGAAGCGCGCGGTCATAGCTGTCGCGAGGCGGTTGGCGGTGCTGCTGCTCGCGCTGTGGAAGACAGGCGAGGTCTACGAGCCGCTGCGAAACGCCATGGCCCGCGAGGCCGCGTAGCGGCGAGGCGCGCCTCAGGCGGCGGAGACCGGAGATCAGGAGGAAGACCCGAGCGCGAGCGAAGCCTCGCGCGTGATGCCGGACACGGGCGACTGCGACAGCCGCTTGTCCCTCCGAGGACGCGAAGCAGATGGCAGCGCCCCCTGGAAGCAGGATGTGCCTTCATGCACCGGGCCCGATGCGCGGCCCATCGAGAGTGCGAATAGAAGCTCGGCACAGGCTCCACTACCGGACATCACGAGCGGTTCGCAGCGACCCGGAGGAGCGCCGTACCCGGAGGAGGCCGCCACGTCGGCCTTGCAGAAACACCGTCCCTCATAGAAGCGGCTGACGGCGACGAGGCTGCACCGCCAGCTGCGCGAAGAAGGCTACGAGGTCGGCGAGACGCTGGTACGGAGCTACCTGCGGGAGTGGCGGCGCCGGCGCGCCGAGGTCTACGTGCCGCTGGTGCACCGCCCGGGCGACGAGGCGCAGGTCGACTTCTTCGAGGTCACCGTCGAGGTGGGAGGCGAGCGCCGCAAGGCCTGGAAGTTCCTGATGCGGCTGATGTACTCGGGCCGCGACTTCGTCCGGCTCTACGACCGCCAGGACCAGGTCGCCTTCCTCGACGGCCACGTGCGGGCGTTCGCCCACTTCGGCGGGGTGCCCGCGCGCATCGTCTACGACAACCTCGCAGCGGCGGTGCGGCGCGTGCAGTTCCCCCGGCGCCAGCTCACCGAGCGCTTTGAGGCGCTGGTGAGTCACTACCTGTACGAGCCGTGCTTCGCGCGGCCCGGCGAGGGCCACGATAAGGGCGGGGTCGAGGGGCGCGGCAGGGGCGTGCGGCTGCAGCACCTCACGCCGATTCCCCGCGGCGACTCGCTGGCCGAGCTCTCGGACTGGCTGCAGGGGGAGGTGGACCGCCACGCCGCGCCGCGGGTGCATGAGCGCTTCGCCGAGGAGCGGCCGCTGCTGCGCCCCGGGCCCGGCGTCGCGTTCGAGGCGCGGCGGGTGCAGCCGGTCTCGGTGAGCCGCAGTGCGCTGGTGCGCGCCGAGGGGGCCTGGTACTCGGCGCCGAGCCGCTGGGCGGGCCTGCGGGCGACGGCGCTGATCGGCACCGACGAGCTGACGCTGCGCTGCCGCGGCGAGGAGGTCGTACATCCCCGACAGCCCTTCGGCGGCCGCCGGGTGGACTACCGGCACTACCTCGGCGAGCTGGCGCGCAAGCCGCAGGCGGTGCGGCAGGTGGCGCCGGAGCTGGTCGCGGCGCTGGGCGAGCCCTTCGGGCGGCTCTGGACGCGGCTGGAGCGCGAGCAGGGCGCTCAGGAGGGGGCGCGCACCCTTGCGCGGTTGCTGCGGGCCGTCCACGAGCACGGCGAGGAGCGCGTGCGCGACGTCCTGGAGCAGGTCCTCGAGCAGGAGCGCTTCGACGAGCTCGCCGTGCAGCGTCTGCTCGCCTCGGCCCGGGCGCCGGAGGCAGTGACGGTGCCGGAGCCGCTGCGCGGCTACGAGGTCGAGAGCGTCTCGGCGGCCGTCTACGACCGCCTGCTCGCGGCGGCGGCGCCGTGAACAACGCGGCTCGCGCGGCCGTGCTCGAGGCGCACTGCCGCGAACTCAAGCTGCCCACGATCCGCCGCGAGTACCCCGCGCTGGTGCGCCAGGCCACGCACGACGGGTGGGACTACGAGGAGTTCCTCGTGCAGTTGCTCGAGGCAGAGGTGCTGGCCCGCCGCGATAGCGCGGTCGCACGCCTGCTGCGCCAGGCGCGCTTCCCCGACATCAAGACCTTCGAGCAGCTCGACTGGGACGCGCTCGGGGGCGTCGAGCGGCCACAGCTCGCACAGCTCGCGACCTGCGAGTACATCGAGCGCGCCGACGACGTCGTCATCGCCGGGCCGATCGGCACCGGCAAGACGCACCTCGCGATCGCGCTCGGCGTCGAGGCCGCCCGCCGCCGCCACCGCGTCGCCTTCATCCGCGCCGCCGACCTCGTGCGCGAGCTGGTCGAGGCACGTGACGAGCTCACGCTCTCGCGGCTCCATCAGCGTTACCTGCGGGTCGCGCTGCTGATCGTCGACGAGCTCGGCTTCGTGCCCTTCGAGCGCACCGGCGGCGAGCTGCTGTTCAATCTCCTCGCCGACCGCTACGAGCGGCGCTCGACGATCGTCACGACCAACCTCGCGTTCAGCGAGTGGGTGCAGGTCTTCGGCGACGAGAAACTCACCACGGCGCTGCTCGACCGCCTCGGGCACCACGCCCACATCCTCACCACGCGCGGCGCTTCCTACCGGACGCGTCACAGAACACAGACCTGACCAACGAAGGACTCAGCACCAAGAACGTCAGCAGCGATCGTGGCGCCGGAGTGGATCAACATCCGAGCGCTGACCTGGATCGCTATCCGAGCGCTGTTGACAGACCGTAACCGCGGTGCCATCGAGCGCGACCTGGTGCCCGTCTCGCGCGTTCTCGTCCACGTCGTCCGGCACGATCACGATCGTCGCGTCGTCCTGCACGGCCACGGCCGCGACCGTCGTCTCCGTCGCGTCATCCTCGGGGATGCCGGTGTACTCCGTCCGGAGGCCCGAGAACTCGCCGATGTCCACGTCGCTCAGGCTCAGCGAGGCGAGGCGAGCGTCGAAGGCGTCCGGCATGTTGTAGGTGTAGATCTTGTCGTCATACGCGTCGACGACGTACATGAGGTCGCCATCGGACCAGATCCCGCGCGGGCTGTTGTTGCCGGCCCCCATCAGCCCGTCGAAGTCCTCGTCCGCTTCGCGCATGAGGCCCTGGCCGCGCTGGTGGTAGGCGAAGATCTTCCGCGCGCCCGCGTCCGACACCCAGATCGCCGTGCCGTCCGACCAGACCCCGTGCGGGTCGCCGTTGTCGCTGTCGAGATCGAACTCGCCGAGGCTCTGACCACTCGCGAGGTCATACCTGAAGAGCGCGTCCCTGCCTCCGTCGAGCACCCACATGCTCACGCCGTCCGACCAGATGCCTCGGGCACCGCGGTTCCTGGAGGACAGAGCGAACTCGGCATCCTCGATGCGCTCGCCGCTCTCGAGGTCGTAGGCAAAGAGGCGTTCCTGGCCGCTGTCGGAGACCCACATCGTCTCGCCGTCGGACCAGACGCCGCGGGGGGCGCGGTTGGTTTCGTGAATTTCGAACTCGAGATCCTGGAGACGGTCGCCGCTCGAGCGGTCGTAGGCGAAGACGCCGTCGGCCGTGCCGTCGCCGTTCTGGCCCACCCGCAGCGTGTGTTCGTCGCCCCAGAGGCCCGTCGCATCGCCGTTGCGCGAAGCGAGCGGGTCGATGTCGCCCGTCACGTTCCAACCGTAGTCCTCGACGCTCGGGGTGGGACCGCCTCCGCCGATGAAGGGGATTCCGCCGCCGCCTCCGCCGCCACCACCCCCGGGATTCGTGGTACCGGGGGTATTCCAGTTCTGCTCGGTGACGTCGGTGACGGTGATCGTCACCGTGATCTCGGCGGTCTCGCCGGACGGGTCGGTGGCGGTGACCACCACCTCGTAGCTCGACTTCGTCTCGAAGTCGAGCACGGCGTCCGTCCGGAGCTGGCCGGACAGCGGGATGATGTCGAAGGACTCGGCGTCGTCCGAACCGCCAGGGCTGCTCAGGCTGTACGTCAGCAGGTCGCTATCGGCATCGGTGGCGATGACCGGCAGCCCGATGTTCACGTTCGGCGCCGTCTCCTCGGGGACGCTTCGCTGCCCCATCTCGCTCAAGGGGAACACAGGGGCGCTGTTGCTGCCCGGGGCGGCGCGGACCGCGTTGGGCAACGCTCGCTGGACCTGATCTGCGCTCCCCAGCGGGTCCGTGTAGTCGGCCGTGATGCGGAGGTACCTGCCCACGTCCGCGGCGTCGGGCACGTAGGTCGCCGCCGAGCCAGCGGCCGTGATCTCGGAACTGGCGATCGGGTCCCAGTTCGTTCGATCCGAAGAGATCGCCCACGTCCACGTAACCCCGCTCACGCTGCCATCCGGGTCATCCACATTCGCGAGCAGGGGCGTGCCCGCCTGCGGCTGCTCCGACGACAGCAGCAGCCTGCCGTCCTCGTCCACGTCGGTGATCGTGACGGTGATCTGCTCGATCGTCATGAGTTCGCGGTCACCGCCACCGCTCATCGCCATGACCGTCACGCGATAGACGTTGTTGTCATCGACGCTGCCGGGGTGCTCGAAGTTGGCGACGTGCGCCTCCCTGAAGGACAGCTCCCCCGCACTCGTGATCAGGAACTTCCGCCCATCATCCTCGGGATCGGCGGCCTTGAGGATGTAGGTAACGTTGTCGTGGATGTCGGGATCCTCGGCCACCACCGTCCCGACGACCTGCGTGTTCTCCGCGACCGTGAGTGTGGGGGTTGTGAAGACCGGGGCGTTGTTGGTGATGTTCGTCACCTGCCGGTTCGTGAAGTCCTCGGCCTGCGTCCCGCTGCTGTCCTGCAGCACGTTCACCGCCTGCGAGGAGTCGTAGCTCACGAGGACCGTCTCACCACCGACGACCGCGGAGACGAGGGTGAGCGTCACGGTGCTCCCGCTCACGAGGACGCCGGTCACCTCTCGGTCCACGGTGTCCACCGTGACGGTGTACGCCGTTGCAGCTGGCTGCGAGGTCTCTTTGAGCGGCTCGTTGTACGTCAGGGTCAGCGTGTCGCCGTCTACCACCGCCGAGTCATTGGTCGAGACAAGCGAGGGGGGCACGTCCGTGTTGTTCGTGATGCGAACGTCATTGAGCGGCGCCGCGTCTTCCCCGAGCAGATCCTGCAGCGGATACGTCGAGGGCGGCGCGTAACTCAGCTCCACCGTCTGGCGGGCCAACACGGGCGTGGAGAGGTCCAGCTCCACCGTCTTTCCGTTGACGTACACGCTGCTCACGCCGGGGTCCGAGCCGTTCACCGTGACGGTGTATGCCGACGGCTCGGGCTGCGAGTACAGGTCGAGGTCCTCGTCGTAGGTCAGCGTCAGCGTGTAGCCGTCGACGACGCCGCTCTTGTAGAGGGGCGGATCGGGCGGCGTGTTGTTCGTGACCTCTTCGTTGGTGAGCGTCCCCGCGTCGGCGCCTTCGGAGTCCTGCACCGGATTCGTGCCCGGCGTGTAGCTCACGACCACCACATCGCTCGCCACTACGGCGGGGTCGAGCGTGAGCTCCACGGTGCGCCCGCTGACCAACACGGCGGTCACCGCGTGGTCACTCGTCGAGTCGTTGACCGAGACCTCGTAGTCCCCCGTGGCCGGCTGCGAGCCGGTGTCGAGCGCCTCGCTGTAGGTCAGTGTGAGTGTGGCGCCGTCGACCTCGGCCGAGACAAGCGAGGGGGGCGAGGGGGCACGTCCGTCTCGTTCGCGATGGTGATGTTCGTGAGCGGCGCCGCGTCTTCCCCGTCCAGATCCTGCAGCGGGTTCGAGCCCGGCAGGTAACTCAGAAGCACCGTCTGGAGCGCCTGCACCGGCGTGGAGAGCATCAGCGTTACGGTCATCCCGCTGATCTCGACGTCGCTGACCGTGTGCGTCGTGCTGCCGGCGGTCACCGTGTACGTGGTCGTCGCCGGCTCCGAGTCCGGGTCGAGGGCCTCGTCGTAGGTCAGCGTCAGCGTGTCGCCGTTGACGACGCCGCTCAGGGGCACGTAGACGGGCGGGGCCGGCGTGGTGTTGTTCGTGACCAATTCGTCGGTGAACTCCCCCGCGCGGGCGCCGTCCGAGTCCTGCACCGGATTCGTGCGGCGCGTGTAGCTCACCTTGACGGTATCGCTCGCCACCACGGCCGGGGCGAGCGTGAGCGTCACGGTGCTCCCGCTCACGTCGACGGCGGTCACCCCTCGGTCCACGCTGTCCACCGTGACCGTGTAGTCCTCCGTAGCCGGCTGCGAGGTCTCGTCGAGCGCCTCGTTGTAGGTCAGTGTGAGCGTGTCGGCGTCCACCTCGGCCAAGTCAAGCGAGGGGGGCGTGTTGGAGTTGGTGCTCGACCCGCAAAGGATGAGGCCGTAGAGATCGTAGTTCTCGATCATGAAGTCAAGGTCGGTGGTCTGGACATCAAGCAAGGGCGGCGGCACGCAGCCTGTCCATGCGTTGCCGCCAAGATTCAGCCTTTGCAGTCCGGGCAGCAGATTCTCGAGTTCCGATGGGAACGATCCCGTGAGCAGATTGTCACGCAAGTCCACGTCCGTGAGCGGCAAGCTGCCAAGTCCCGGTGGGAGAGTCCCCGTGAACCCATTCCCATAAAGCGCCAGGGTCATCAGCTCAGAGAGCTGCGTAATCTCGGACGGTATGTTTCCGGAGAGGTTGTTCAAGTGCAGGCTCAATGCCTGGAGCTTGGTGAGGTCCTTGATCTCAGCGGGAATCGTTCCCGTCAACTCGTTGCCGTAGAGGCGCAGCGAAAGAAGTTCCGTAAGGTCCCAGATATCTGAGGGTATGTCGCCGCCGAGGCTGTTTCCCGATAGATCCAGGTACTGCAGCGTATCCTTGAGCTTCCCCAACTCCGACGGAATGCCTGGTTCTTCGTACCGATTCCGGGGGTCGTCGTTGTTCCATGGATTGCTGAGACTGTTGGAACTGAGAATCAGGGTCTCCAGGTTCGGGAGGTCCCCGAGCTCCGGGGGGATCACACCTGACAGGTAGTTCCAGTGCAGGTTTATCGTGACCAGCCCAGTAAGGCTGCCGAGCTCGGCCGGAACCTCCCCCCGCAGCCGGGGCGGTGGCATGGGGGTGCCGGAGCTCGAGTCCAGCTTGATCACCGTCACCCGCCTCGGAGAGCCCCCGACGGAGATCCCCTCCCACTCCGAGAGGCTCGTGCTGTCGTCCCACTGGAGCCGTCGCTTGACGTTGTCGCTGGTGCCCTCGATCGTCGACTTCAGCCCCGCCAGGACCTTGCAGTCCGCAACGAGCTCGGTGTTGTTCGCAGGGTCCGCGACGATGGTCCCGGCGTCGCACGCTTCCGGATCCACCGGTGTCAACGGCGGAGCATGGTCCGCCAGGGCCGTCTGCTGCGCGGCCAGCGCGACGATCGCCACCGCGAGGAAGACGAGCCAGCGGCTCACGAGGCGCCTCGGATCGGGCGCTGGCCGCAACGCGGCCGGGGGGCGGAGACGGTGCCCGCCGCCAGCGCTGCGCCGGCCCCGGGGCGCCAGCCACCGGGCACGGCCACGAGCGGATGCTTCGAGTCCATGTGAGTGTGAGTACGGTGGGGCAAAGGACGGCCCAGTCCCATCGACCCCCACCGCCCGGATACTATACACTCGCCAACGCAGGTGCGCCAAATACTCCGTATCGAACCAGCGAGTCCGGGCCTATCGCCACAACAAATGTGGATATCACGCAGATGAGTCATCCGGTGACACAAACGTGGTATGGCTTCCTGCCAGTCTCACAGGCAAGATGCGGTCAGGTGGCGGGCGAACGCGCTGACGCAGCCGGGGTTCCCTGTGCCCGCCACTGCCGCATCCGTAGTAAAACACCCTGGTGAGGTGAGTAGCTTGTTCTCAGACAAGATCTTTTCGCTGCTGGCAACGGCCGAATTCGGCGCCTACGCCATGTCCGTGGATCAGACCATTGTGTTCTGGAACCAGGGCGCGCAGCGAATCCTGGGCTACACGCCCGATCAGGTCGTCGGCCGCCGCTGCTATGACGTGGTGTCCGGAGTGGCTCCCGGAGGCCTGAGCCCGGAGTGCCGGGAGGGCTGCCCATCGATCCGCTGCCTCCGAGCCGGTACGGTTCCCGGCGCCCTCGAGTTGCAGGTGCTCTGCGCGTCCGGGGAACGCAAGCTGGTCTCGCTCACTCCCATGGTGGTGGCCGGCGAACGGGACGACGCTCCCCTGCTGGTCCACCTGTTCGACGACAGGCCCGAGGAGGGGACCTCCGACCGCGCCGCGGACTCCGTGCGGGATCAACTGTCTCGCGTGGGCGCCGACGTCGTGACGGACCGTCCGGCCGCGCCATCAGGCTCGGCGAGCACCGTCACGTTGAGCCCGCGGGAGTTGGAGGTGTTGCGCCTCGTCTCCCTGGGCTGGACGACTCCTCGCATCGCCGGCGAACTGGGCATCAGCCTGCACACCGTGCGGAACCACATCCGCCACTTCCGGCACAAGCTCAACGCGACCACCAAGCTGGAAGCGGTCCTCACCGCGATGCGCACGGGAATGCTCACGTAGGCACGGACGCCGGGCGGTTCGCAGTGCTGCGCCGGCCCGCCGCGACTACCCCTCGACCGTCAGCCGCGGCAGGACGCGATCGAGCCAGCCCGGCAGCCACCAGTTGCGCTCGCCCAGCAGCGCCATCGTCGACGGCACCAGCAGCATCCGCACCACCGTCGCATCGAGGAACACCGCGACGGCGAGGCCCAGCCCGAACATCTTCAGCGTGCGGAAGTCCTCGAACACGAAGCTGCCGAAGACGACGACCATGATCGCGGCGGCGGCGGTGATCAGCTGCGCAGTCGAGGCGAGCCCGTCGGCGACGGATTCGATCGCCTTGCCGGTGCGATCGTACGCCTCCCTGACGCGCGAGAGCAGGAACACCTCGTAGTCCATCGAGAGCCCGAAGACGATCGCGAACAGCATCATCGGGATGAACGGGTCGATCGGCCCGCCGGCGATGCCGATCAGCGAGCCCAGCCAGCCCCACTGGAAGATCGCCACCACCACCCCGAAGGCGGCCCCGATCGAGAGCAGGTTCATGATCACGGCCTTGATCGGCACCACGATCGAGCGGAAGACGATCATCAGCAGCACGAACGAGAACGCGAGTACCGCGCCGACGAACAGCGGGGTTCGCCCGGACAGATAGCTTGTGAAGTCGATGCTCGATGCCACCGTGCCGGTGACGTTGACATCCAGCGTGCTGCCGGCGACGGCGGACGGTACGACCTCGCGGCGCAGATTCCTCACCAGCTCGGACGTTGCCGCGTCCTGCGGCGCGGTCTCCGGGAAAACCTGGATCAGATAGGCGAGCGCATTCGCGGGGTCGGAGAGATCGCTCGGCAGCGGGCCGCTCGCGAGCGCCACTCCGTCGGCGTTTCCGAGCGCCTCGAGGAGCGTATCGAGCGCCGCGCGGTCCCCCGCGACAGTGGGCTGGGCGGTGACGATCAGCGGCCCGTTGAAGCCGGGCCCGAAGCCTTCGGCCAGCAGATCGTAGGCGCGCCGCGTCGTCGTCTCCTCGGGGTTGTTGCTTTCGTCGGGGAAGTCGAGGTGCAGCGAAGGGATGGGGGCGGCCAGCGTCAGCAGCAGCACGACTCCGACGGACAGCCCCACCCAGGGATGCGCCTGCACCAGCCGGCTCCAGCGCCAGGCAAGCGTGCGTTGCAGCGGCCGTGGCGCGCGTCGCGGAACAATCCCTCGCAGCGGCGGCAGCACGGACCCGGCCAGCAACACGACCAGCGCGAGTGGCACGCCCAGCAGCAGCGGCCGGAACCCCAGACCGATGCCGAGCAGCGCCAGCGCCCCCAATCCGGCGGCGATCAGCCCTCGCCAGCGCGTGATCTCGATGCGCTCGCGCACGAACCCGATCAGCGCGGGCAGCAGCGTCACCGAGGCAACCATGGTGGCGGCCACGGTCAGCGTCGCGCTGACGGCCAGCCCGGTCACGAAGGGGAGCCCGACCAGGACCATGCCAAGCAGCGAGATCACCACGATCGTCCCGGCGAACATGACGGAGCGTCCCGCCGTGTCCATCGCCATGAACAGCGGCCGTGCCGACCCATCCCCGCCGCCGCTATGGATCCCGTCCCGGTAGCGGTGGACGATGAACAGCGCGTAGTCGATGCCGACGCCAAGCCCGATCATCGCGCCGATCGACACCGCGAACTCAGGAATCGCCAGCAGGTTCGAGAGCAGCGAGGTGAGCGCCGCGCCGAGACCGACGCCGGCGCCCGCCACTGCGATCGGCAACCCCATCGCCAGCACCGAGCCGAACGCCAGAATCAGCACGGCGACGGCGAAGGCGAGCCCGATGAACTCCGACTCGGGCGCCTTGAACTGCGCAAGCGCGTCACCGGCGATCTCGACCTGCAGGCCGGGCTGATCGGGGGCAAGCCCGGCGATCCCGGCTCCGATCTCCGAGGCCCGCCCGAAATCGACATCCGGGGAGAAGTTCACGCTGGCGTACGCGGTGCGGCCGTCGGCGCTGATCTGGCGCCCCTGCTCGATGTGCGGGGTGAGCGCTGCGTCGCCAACGGGCGCGGTTTGGCCATCGCCACGACTCTGATGCAGTCCATCCGGCGCGTACGGGCTGGTCAGGGTCACGCCCTCGATGGCCGCGACCTCCCCCAGCATCCGCTCGATCGCGGCGCGCACCTCCGGGTCGTGGACGCCGGACTCGGCGCGGAAGACGATCGCCCCGCTGGCGCGGCTGGCGAGTTCGCCGAAGTGCTCCTCGAGCACCTCCCGTCCGTTGCGGCTATCGGATGCGGGCGCGTCGAACTGGGTATCGAAGCGCGAGCCCACCGCAAACATCGCGACGACCACCGCGGCGATCAGCGCGACCCAGACCGCGAGCGTCTTGCGCGGATTGCTGAAGCACCAGACGCCGAGCCGGGCAAGCATCGGATCCCCCGTGCAAACGGGCCAGCGCCGAGAAGGCCCGCGGATCGCGCACCCATGTCGGATCGGCGCGCAGCCGCCCCAGGTGGCTCATGTACCCCTGAAGATTCACCCTGCCAGCGCCGCCCCAAACAGGCCTGCCGCTGACGGCCACGCCACTATGCGGGCGAAGCGATCCGTTGCACCTGCTCGCGCCAGTCGTCGGCGGCGAGGTCCACGATCTCCGCCTGCGGAGGCTTCCCCGCGTCGAGGGTCAGGTAGGCGACGTGACCGAGGCGCGGACTCATGTTGCGCGGCAGCGTCGCGCTGCCGGGATTCACGACGAGGATCTCCTCGAGCCAGTCGATCCGCTCGAAGTGCGTGTCGCCGCAGACGATGACGTCCGGCCGCGCGCCGCCCAGGTACTGATTGAGCAGGCGCTGCAAGTCCCAGTTGAGCGGCTCGAAGATGTGCAACAACGCGATCGAGAAGCCCTCGAGCTCGAGGAAGTGCACGGGCTCGATACGCGGGTCATCCTTCAGATGCGGGTCGTGGTTGCCCTCGGCGGCGTAGATGGGCGCGATCTGCTCCAGCTCGTCGAGCACGCGCGCCACCACCAGATCGCCGGCGTGGAAGATCAGGTCGACACCCTCAAGCGCCTCGATGATCTCCGGGAAGATCAGCGGCGCCTCGGGGACGTGCGTGTCGCTGAGAATGCCGATCCTCACGCCGGCCTCAGGACGCGGCGCGCGAGGGCAGCGCGACGACCACCGGGCCCGGACCGACGGAGACGCCCTGCGACATCTCCGAGCGGATCTGCAGCTCCACCAGGTGCTCGCCGTTCTCCACCCACTTGCGCTTGACCTCGCCGTGGGTGGTCACGGTCTCCCCGACGACGTTGAAGATGTTCATGCGGAACGGGCCGGTCTTCTTGAAGCGGCCCGCCAGCCCGACGTACTCGCGGGCGCAGCGTTCCCACCAGCCCTGGATGAAGCCGTTGTTGGCGTACATCTCGGGCGCGCCGGTCGCGATCGAGACCGGGCTGTTGTGGTGGATCTGGTTGAAGTCGCGGTTCGCGCCGGCCTCGACGACGAGGCGCGCGATCGTGACGTTGATCGTGATCGGCGGTACCGGGTCGCCCTCCTGCACGTCCTCGAAGTAGCGCTGCTGCGACCAGTCGGCGGGACTCGCCTCGCCGACCTGCACGTTGCGGATTGCCAGCAGATCCTCCTCCTCGGCCTCGGCGGCGTCGTCTTCCGGAGGCGGAGGCGCCGAGGCGGACGGCCGAGGTGTGTCGAAGGCGACGTAGCGGTAGCCGCCGTTGCGCAGCAGCGCGACCAGCTCGCCGCGCTGGTTGACGACCTGGCGCTGCCAGATCATGAACGCGCCGCGGCCCACGCGCGTCTCGCGCGGCAGGCAGGAGACCAGCTCGCGGCCCTTCACCGTGAGGCGATCGCCGACGACCGGCGGCTGGTGGTACTCGATCTCGATGTCGGTGGCGAAGCCTGCCGTCGTCGGCGGGTCCGGCGGCTCCGGCATCACCGGCCCGCGCACCCGCGGGATGTCGACGTGCGGGTGCGCCAGCGGGTAGCGCGTGCCCTGACCGGGCCGCCAGATGCCGGGGTCGATCCAGGTGGAGGAGACGCCGCTGTGCGGCGCCAGGATGCCGGCGTAGCCCTGCGCCCTCGCGACCTCCTCGTCGTAGTGCAGCGGGCACGAGAACTCGAGCGGCTCACAGTAGCGGCGGATCGTGGCGCGCTCGATCTCGTCGATGGCGGTCGATTCGATCCCGCCGGAGAAGTCCTGCCCGACGACATCGACCGTGGGCTGCCAGTCCTGCGTCCAGTCTTCGCTCATCGAGTCACTCCTCTGCACGCG
Source organism: Dehalococcoidia bacterium (assembly GCA_965261685.1). GTDB lineage: Bacteria > Chloroflexota > Dehalococcoidia > UBA2979 > UBA2979 > VXMT01. The sequence goes on along the minus strand of CBDHDI010000027.1, from coordinate 208,161 downwards.
CGCCACGGCGGCGGCTCCGCAGTTCGTAGCGAAGGGCCAGGCACGGTGTCAATAGCATGCACCGCGCACCGGTACTGTGCGCCCGCACGGGAGAGGCACTATCCTGCCCTCGTGGCACATCTGATCTTCGACGAGCGCCAGGAGTTGGACCGGCCAATCCTGATCGCAGCCTGGACCGGGTGGAACGACGCCGGCGAGTCCGCGACCGGCGCGATCCGCTTTATGCTGCGCCGCTGGCGCTCCAAGGCGTTCGCACACATCGACCCCGAGCACTTCTACGACTTCACCCAGGCCCGCCCCAAGGTGAAGCTCGAAAACGGGGAGCGCGTCCTCGAGTGGCCGCAGAACAAGTTCTCATCGCGGCGCCGCGAGGGCGATACGCCAGACCTCGTGCTGCTTGAGGGCGTGGAGCCGCATCTCTCCTGGAACGAGTACTCCGAAACGATCATGGAGTGCTGTGAAGCGCTCGGCGTGAACACGGTAATCACCCTCGGCGCGCTGCTCGCGGAGGCGAGCCACACGCGTCCGATCCTCGTCTCCGGCAGCTCCGAGGACGCCGACCTGCGCGAGCAGCTCGGCCTCGAACCGCCGCGCGCGACCGGCTACCAGGGGCCCACGGGCATCGTCGGCGTGCTCAACAACCGCCTCCGTGACGCCGGCTATCGCACGGCCTCGATGTGGGCGAACGTGCCGCACTACGTGAACGCCTCGCCGAACCCCAAGGGCGCGCTCGCCCTGCTCGAGCAGCTCAACGCCAGCCTCGGTATGGACCTCAGCCTGCACGACCTGGAGGTCTTCGCCGCCCGCTTCGACGCGCAGGTCGGAGCCGAGATCGCGAAGAACCCGGAGATGGCCGAGTACGCCCGCCGCATCGAGGAACAGCTCGAGGAGGAAGAGGACGCCACCGAGGCCGAGGACGCCTCGGACGGCGGCGCCAGCCTCCCCGACGCCCAGGACATGGTCGACGAGCTGGAGCGCTTCCTGCGCGAGCAGCGCGGCAGCGAGGAATAGCGCAGAGCCGCTCGCCCTCGCGGCCGCTCTCCCTGGACTCCGCCCGCCACCCAATCCCCGCACCGGACGCAGCACTCGAGCGCCCCGTGATGCACACGGGCAGCGTGATCCGGAACCGCGCGCCCGCCGGCGACGTTAAGAACCCATCGCACCCCGCATCGCAGCGGGGGGATGGGACAGCCCGATGCGGATCATCCTCAGATCGTTCTCGCTCCCCCTTCTCCTCGCCGCCGCGCTGACGGCGAGCGTCCTCGTTGCATGCAGCGGCGGAGCGGACGACCGGTCTGCGCCGACGGTCACGCCTGCACCGGCGGCCACCGCCTCGCCCGCGCCTGCACCAACAGCCGTCCCATCCCCCACTGCCTCACCGGCGCCGATAGCCGCTCCGGCTCCCACTGCCGCGCCCACGCCCGCACCGAGAGGCACCCCGACGCCTACCGCCTCGCCCACGCCCGCACCGAGAGGCACCCCGACGCCTACCGCCTCGCCCACGCCCGCACCGAGAGGCACCCCGACGCCTACCGCCTCGCCCACGCCCGCACCGAGAGGCACCCCGACGCCTACCGCCTCGCCCACGCCCGCGCCGGCGGCCGCGACGACGCCCACCACCACGGCCACGCCCGCACCGACAGCCGGTCCGGCTTCCACCGCCACGCCCACGCCCGCGCCGACCGCGACTCCGACGCTTTGCGCAGCAACCGCTTCCCCCAGGGCAGCCACATCCACCCCCGCCGCGGCGGCAACGGGGACCGGGTTGGTCAGCCGCGAAGACCTCGGGATTCGCGAGGTCGATACCGCCGAGGCGCTCGCGGCTGCTGGTCTCCGCTACGTGCGGTGCGCGGCGAGGGAGGTCGTCCCCCAGAAGGTCGGGCTCTACCTGCTGGACGTGGAGACGGGCGAGGTGGAGGGGTGGGTGCTGGCGTCCCTCGAGGCAGCCGCAGCGGACTCGATGGATGGCTTCATATCTGCCGGTGTGAGTCTCTCGCCGGGGAACCGCTTCCTCTCCTTCGATCGATTCCGGCACGACCGCGTGACCGAGCGAACCTTCGAGTGGGACGCGCCTCCGCTGCGACGCTGGGGATCGGACAGCGAGCGGCGGCTGCTCTTCCGGCTGGCGGACGAAGGAGGCGACCGCTTCGTCATCACGGACGGCGCGCTGCAACCCGTGGCGCAGTTCGCGATTCCCGACGGGCAGGAGGGCCAGCTCCAGTGGCTCAACTTCGAATACCGCTCCCTCGTGGTGCGCGGCCGGGAGCTTGACGGAGGATTGCACTCCTACCTCCACTTCTTCGACTTCAACGAGGAGGCCATCGGAACCTTCGAGCCAGCCGCAACGCAGGTGCTTCCGGGGAACGCGAAGGCCTGGAGCGAGGGGCTGTACCGGCTGGCTTCCCTCGGCCCAAGCATTGAAGTGGCGATTGCGGGCCTCGACTCCTGCCACGTCATGCACTACGGCTGGGACGGGGCCACGCTGCTCGATGTCTCTGTCCCGGTCGTGCCGCTGTACGGCGGGCGTGACTGCCGCATCTCCCCGGATGGCCGCTGGCTGACGGCGGTTACGGCAACGGGCGCCAGGGGCACCGCGTGGGGCGCTCGACTCATGGCCGTCTCCATTCTCGATACGACCACCGGCGACGAGGTCTACCGGGTCAAGGGCGTGGACGGCCCCGGCCGGTGGCTTCCCGACAGCTCCGGCGTCTCCATGAGCACCAGCCGGGGCACGCGGATCGTGACCCTCGACGGACAGTGGGCGAGCGAGGCGCCGCGACCGGCGAGCGTGAGCGCCAAACCAGCTCCCGCGATCGCCAAGCCGGCCCCGGCCCCGACGCAACCGCAGTACCGGATAGACCACAACCGGAGAAGGGTCACCGTCCGGGACCATGAGGGGGAAACGCTCGCCGCGCTGCACTTTGTCAGGACCGGCACTCCCTTCTCCGGGTACCCCGGCATCTCCGGCTCGTGGACCGGCACGCGCGACGAGCTGCGGGTCCGGGTGTCTATCGTCCCCGGCGGCCGTTGCGGGTGTGGCGGGGACTACAGTGGCCCGCCGCCTCTCGCCCCCGTGATCGAGTCGCCGCCGTTCGAGGACCGGTTGCAGGTCGAGGTGGTCGTCGATTCGTGCCTGCGCCTGCGCGACGAGCCATCGCTCCGCGCTGCGGTCGTGACCTGCCTCCCCAACGGCGTCATCGCGGACACGGACGGCTACACCGTCGACTACTACGACTACGTTCCGTGGATGCACGTGCGCACCGCCGACGGCCGCGAGGGCTGGGCCAGCGCCGACTACCTGCGCTGGGCATCGGACGGCGTGGAGCTCGAGGGCGAGCGGCTGCACTTCTACGGTGGCGTGTAGCCTCGCCGGGGAGGGGGCCAAGCCGCCGATGCGATTCAGCCGTCTCTCGCTCGCGACGCCGCTTCTGCTCGCAAGCGCGCTGACGGCAGCGAGCGTCCTCGTTGCGTGCAGCGGCGCAGCGGACGAGCGGTCCCCGCCGCCAGCCACGCCCGCGCCGACAGCCACTCCGTTGCCAACCGCCTCGCCCTCGGCTGCGCCGACCGCCACTCCGACGCCCACAGCCACACCCGCGCCCACGCCGACAGCCACTGCGACACCCACCGCCACGCCGATCGCCACGCCGACACCCACCACCACCCCCACGCCCACCGCTACTCCGTCGGTTGTCACCACGCCCGCGCCCACGCTCACCGCCACTCCGTCGCCTGTCGCCACGCCCACGCCTGCACCGACCGCCACCCCGACGCCCACCGCCACGCCCGCGCCAACTGCTACCTCGTCGGCAACGCCTGAACCGGCGCCAACGCCAGTACCGTTCCCCGATCCCCCTCCGGGTCGCTACACCTCGATCAGCGTCGGCGACGATCACGCCTGCACGCTGACCGAAGACGGAGGGGCGGTCTGCTGGGGCGGCAACGAGCACGGGCAGGCCGAGGCCCCACAGGGTCTCTACACGGCGATCAGCGCAGGTTCGGCCCACACGTGCGCAGTGACCACGGGCGGCGAGATCGTCTGCTGGGGGCGGGACATAGGCGAGCAGCCACCGCCGGGGCGCTACAAGGCGGTGAGCACCAGCGGCGTGCACGCCTGCGCACTGACCGAGGATGGTGATGCCGTCTGCTGGGGCGGCCCAAACTACTTCGGCCAGACCGATGCGCCGTTCGGGCGCTACGTCGCCATCAGCGTCGGCTTCCGCTACGGCGAGGGCGCGCACCCCACCAACAGCTGCGCGCTGACCGAGGACGGCGAGGTTGTGTGCTGGGGTTACGGCGCGGGTGAGCAGCCTTACGACGAGGTTCCGAGCGGTGACAGCGCGACGCGCTTCGCGGGGCCGTACGCCGACCTCGCCAGCGCGTCCGGCCTCGGCTTCTGTGCGGTAACGCCCGACGGCGGGGCGGAGTGCCGCTCGGCGGGGGTGTTACGCCCCGTGGGCTGGAAGACACCGTTCGCGGAGACCCTGCCGCCGGGTGTCTCGCCCCCCGGAGGGGCGTCGGCTCGCTACACGGCCGTCGCCGCGAGCTGGTCGCACGTCTGCGCACTTACGACCGAGGGGCGGGCGGTCTGCGGGACGGACATGCTGTCGCAGTGGATCGCTGGCGTGCTGTCGGTAATGAACCCACCCGATCCCGCGCCCGGCCGCTACGTCGCGATCGGCGTTGGTGGCCGTCACGCGTGCGCGCTCACCGAGGCTGGTGAGGCGGTCTGCTGGGACGCCGCCGACAACAAGCTCGCGCCTCCCGACCCGCCACCCGGCCGCTACGTCGCCGTCAGCGACGGGCCGTACCACACCTGCGCCCTGACCAAGGCCGGCGAGGCGGCGTGCTGGGGGTGGAACAACTTCGGACAGGCGGATGTGCCAGCGGGCCGCTACATCGCGATCAGCGCGGGTGCATTCCACACCTGCGCCATCACCGAGTCCAGCGAGCCGGTGTGCTGGGGCGAGGGCCATGCAGCGGACGACCCAATCCCCGGGCGCCTCGCCGCGATCAGCGCGGGCTACTACTCGGCGTGCGGTCTGACCGTGGACGGCGAGGTCGTCTGCACGGGCAACGACCTCGCCCGCGAAGCGCCGCCCGGCCGCCACACGGCGATCAGCGTCGGCGTGGGGCGTGCGTGCGCCGTCGCCGAGTCGGGCGAGGCGGTGTGTTGGGGCACCAACGCGCGCTCGCGGGGTGCGCCGCCGGGCCGCTACACCGCGATCAGCGTCAATGGTGGCGAGGATGGCAACTACGCGTGCGCGCTCACCACCGATGGCGAGGCGCGGTGCTGGAGCGCGTACGCTCGCGAGCACGACCCTACGCCCGGCCGCTACGTCGCGGTTGCCGTGGGCGACGCGCACGCCTGCGCACTCACCGAAGACGGCGCGGCGGTGTGCTGGGGCCGCCCCCGCGACTGGAGTGACTTCGGCCAGACCGATCCCCCGCCGGGCCGTTACGCGGCGATCAGCGCGGGCTCGGCCCGCACCTGCGCCGTCACCATCGAGGGCGAGATCGTCTGCTGGGGCGACACGGACTACGAGTCGCGGCCGATTCAACCGCTGTAACGTCCCGCCGCCCCCTCGAGGCCCCCTCGCGGGCGATTGGGCGCTGGCGGCGCTCTGGTGGTACGATACTCCTCAGCAATCGCAGGCGCTCTTTAAGCCGGTCCGGCGAGGCCGGGAAGGACGCAGTAGATGAATGCTCTGACGTTTGCCGTAGCGGGACACGTCACGTCCCACCATCGTTTCCCCTCCCCGGAACGTGGAGGGGCTTTTTTTGCCCACCAGCAACTCCCCGCCGGATCGCGGAGGCGCCTCCGTGGCTGAGCAGCTCGAACGCGCGCGCAGCGAGGACACAACGGCCGCCAGCGCGGGCGGGCCGCTGCTCGACGCCGACGGCATCGGGCGCACCACGCGGCGCCTCGCGCACGAGATCATCGAGCGCAACGGCGGGCTCGATCAGCTCGTGCTCGTCGGCATCCAGAGCCGCGGCGCGGTCCTGGCCGAACGCCTCGCCGCCCTGATCGGCGGCTTCGAGGGCGCACCGCCGCCCCTCGGCAGACTGGACATCACGCTGCACCGCGACGATCTCGCCTCGCGTGGGCTGCGCACGGTGCCGCGCAGCAGCGATCTGCCGGACATCGAGGGCCGCAACGTCGTCCTCGTGGACGACGTGCTCTTCACCGGCCGCACCGTGCGGGCCGCCCTCGACGCGCTCAACGACTTCGGACGCCCGCACAGCGTGAGCCTCGCGGTGCTGATCGACCGCGGGCACCGCGAACTGCCGATCCGTGCCGACGTGGTCGGCAAGAACATCCCCACCGCGCGCGGCGATCAGGTGCAGGTGCTGCTCGACGAGGTCGACGGCCGCGACGCCGTCGTCGTCATCCGCGGAAGGGATAGGCCGTGACCACCGAAACGCACGACACCGCCCGCGCGGCGAGCGCCGCGCCGCTGCTCCCCGGGAGCGGCGAACCACTCGCGACCGCGCCCACGCCCGGCCCGTGGCGTCACCGCCACGTGCTGGACCTCGACGACTTCGGGGCCGACGAGATCGGCACGGTACTCGAGCTCGCGGGGCAGATGGCCGAGGTGCTGGAGCGGCGCATCGCGCGCGTCCCTGCGCTGCGCGGCCACACCATCGTCAACCTCTTCTACGAGCCCTCGACGCGCACGCGCGCCTCCTTCGAGCTGGCCGGCAAGGTGCTGGGCGCGGATGTGCTCTCCGTGAGCGCCAGCACGTCATCGGTCCAGAAGGGCGAGTCGCTGATCGACACGGTGCGGACGATGCGCGCGATGGGCGCCGGCATCCTCGTGATGCGCCACGCCTCGGCGGGCGCGCCCTACCTCGCCGCGCGGCACACCGATGCGGCGATCGTCAACGCCGGTGACGGCGCCCACGCCCACCCCACGCAGGCGCTGCTCGACCTCTACACGATGCAGCGCCATTTCGGCGATCTGCGAGGGCGGCGCGTCGTGATGGTCGGCGACATCGCCCACTCGCGCGTGGCGCGCTCGGACCTCTGGGGCCTCTCCGCGATGGGCGCGGAGGTGGTCGTCTGCGGGCCGCCGACGCTGCTGCCGCAGGGCCTCCGCCCCGGCGACCGCCCGGAGCACGCCGAGTCCGCGCTCCCCTACGTCGAGGTCGAGACGGACATCGAGCGCGCGATCGAGGGCGCACACGTGGTGATGGCGCTGCGCCTTCAGAGCGAGCGCCAGCAGGGCGGGCTCCTGCCCTCGCTGCATGAGTACGCACTGCACTACCAGGTCACGGCGAAGCGCCTCGCGCGGGCGCACCCGGACCACCTGCTCATGCACCCCGGCCCCAAGAACGAGGGCATCGAGATCGCCCGCGAGGTCGCCGGCGGCGGGCGCTCGATGATCGAGGAGCAGGTCACGAACGGCGTCGCCGTGCGCATGGCGCTGCTCTACCTGCTGGCGCTGGGCCGCGATACGGCGGCCGCGAGCGCCGGGGAGGCCGCCCTGTGAGCACGCTCGCCATCCACAACGGCCGCGTGATCGACCCCGCTCTCGGGCGTGACGGCATCGCCGACGTCGTGATCGTCGACGGCCGCGTCGCGCGCGTCGGACCGAACGAGGGCGACGCGGTGATCGAGGCGGACCGCATCGACGCGACCGGGCTGGTCGTGACGCCCGGCTTCGTGGACCTGCACGTCCACCTGCGCGAGCCCGGCTTCGAGTACAAGGAGACGATCACCAGCGGCACGGCCGCCGCCGCGCGCGGCGGCTTCACCAGCGTCTGCGCGATGCCGAACACGGACCCGCCGCTCGACCGCCGCTCCGCCGTCGAGTCCGTGCTGCGCCAGGCCGAGGAACACGCCGCCGTGCGCGTGCTGCCGCTCGGCTGCATCACGCGCGAGCGCGCCGGCAAGGAACTCGCGCCCGCCGGCGAGCTGGCGCAGGCCGGCGTCGTCGCGCTCTCCGACGACGGCGACGCGGTCGCCGACGCGCGGTTGATGCGACACGCCCTCGAGTACGCGGGCGCCTTCGGGCTGCCGATCTCGCAGCACTGCGAGGATCCGGCGCTGGTCCACGAGGGCCAGATGCACGAGGGCTGGGTCGCCACGCGGCTCGGCCTGCGCGGCCGCCCCGCGAGCGCCGAGGAGACCTTCGTCGCGCGCGATATCGCCCTCGCCGACCTGGCCGGGGCGCACCTGCACATCGCCCACGTCTCGACCGCCGGCTCGGTCGCGCTGATCCGCGCCGCACGCGAGCGTGGAGTGCACATCACCGCCGAGGTCACGCCGCACCACCTCACCCTCACCCACGAGGAGGTCGGCTTCTCGCCGTCGGACTCGCACACCCGAGCCAACGGCGACAGCGGCGCGAACGGCTACCGCAACATCGGCTACCACTCCAACGCCAAGGTGAACCCCCCGCTGCGCGCGCACAGCGACGTCGCCGCCTGCGCCGAGGCGCTGCGCGACGGCGTGATCGATGCGATCGCGACGGACCACGCGCCGCACGCCATCTCCGACAAGGAGATCGAGTTCGACCTCGCCGCGCCAGGCATCAGCGGCCTCGAGACCGCCTTCGGCCTGTCGATGAGCCTGGTGCACGACGGCCGCATCGATCTGGCGACGCTGATCGAGCGGCTCACGGCCGGCCCCGTCCGCGCCTGGGGTCTGGACCGCCGCCCCGGCCTCGGGGGTCTCGGCACCCTCTCACCGGGCGCCGTCGGCGACGTCACCATCCTCGACCCCGACGCCACCTGGACGGTGAAGCCCGAGGAGTTCGCCTCGATGGGCAGGAACACGCCGATCGCCGGCCGCGAGCTGCGCGGGCGCGTGCTCGCGACCGTCTACGGCGGTCGCGTCGTGTACGCGCTGGAGGGGGTCGCCCTGTGAGCGACGGTCCGGCAGCAATGACGCGCCCCGCCGCCCGCCTCGTGCTCGCGGACGGCCGCGTCTTCGAGGGCGAGGGCTTCGGCGCGCCCGTGGTCGGCACCGGCGAGGTGGTGTTCAACACCTCGATGACCGGTTACCAGGAGGCGCTCACGGACCCCTCCTACGGCGGCCAGATCCTGATGATGACCTACCCGCTGCAGGGCAACTACGGCGTCAACGCCAGCGACGACGAGAGCGCCCGCGTGCAGGTGCGCGGCTTCGTCGTCCGCGAACTGACCGACCTGCCCTCGCACTGGCAGAGCTGCGGCCGCCTCGATGACTACCTGGCCGAGGCCGGGGTCCCGGCCATCGCGGGCATCGACACGCGCGCGCTCACGCGCCACCTGCGCTCGCACGGCGTGGTGATGGGCACGATCACGCGCGACGAGTCCCCGCAGGAGGCGCTGGAGCGGCTACGCAGCGAGCCGATGTACGGCACCGAGGATTACGTCGCAGAGGTCTCCACCCCGGTCCCCTACGAGTTCAACGAGGGCGCGATCAACGGGGACGAGCCCGGCCCCCACATCGTCGTCGTCGACCTCGGCGTGAAGCGCAACATCATGCGGCACCTGCGCCGGCGCGGCTGCCGCGTGACGGCGGTGCCGAGCACGTCGAGCGCCGAGGACGTGCTCGCGCATGGCCCGGACGGCGTGCTGCTCTCGCCGGGCCCCGGCGACCCGATGCTGCTCGACCACGTCGTCGAGGCCTCCCGGGGGCTGATCGGGCGGACGCCGCTGATGGGGATCTGCCTCGGGCACCAGGTGCTCGGCCGCCTCTTCGGGGCGTCCACCTACAAGCTGAAGTTCGGCCATCGCGGCGCGAACCATCCCGTGCGCGACGAGGCCACCGGGCGCGTCTACATCACCTCGCAGAACCACGGCTACGCCGTCGACGGCGACGGGCTCGAGGCGGCCGTCGAGGTGGCGCAGGTGCACCTCAACGACGGCACGGTCGAGGGCCTGCGCCACCGCGAGTTGCCGCTGTTCACGATCCAGTACCACTCGGAAGCCTCGCCGGGACCGCACGACACCGAGTTCCTGTTCGACCGCTTCCTCGAGACCGTGCGCGACGAGGGGAGCCGCTGATGGCCGCCGCAGAGTCGCAGCCTATGTGTCGCCGAGCGGTGCCCGACGACGACGTCCAGATCGCCGCGATCATCGCGGAGCTGATCGAGGAGCCGCAGCCCGTCGCCTTCGAGCGGGCGCTCAGCGCGGACGAGGTGCGCGACGCCTGGCTCGGCGAAGACGACGGCGGAGCCGCCGTCTTCGTCATCGAGGACGGCGGGCGGCTGCTCGCGTTCGCGGTCGTCGAGCCGCTCGAGGGCGCCTCCGAGGACTGCTCGCTGGGCGCCTGGGTGCGCGCAGAGGAACGCCGCAAGGGCTACGCGACCGTGCTCGCCGAGGAGGCGCTGGCGTTCACCCGCGAGCGCGGCTACCAGGCGATCCGCGCCCGCCTGCCCGAGGACAACGAGCCGGCGCTCTCGTACCTGTCGTCGATCGGCGCGCTGGTGCCGCTCGCCAACCCCGGCGCGCACTTCGTGCTGCCAGCGGAGGAGTAACCCGTGAGCGAGCAGGCCACCCCGACCCCCGACACCAGCCACTACGCCGCCAAGCGCGAGCGCGACTGGGAAGCGTTCACCTCAGGCGAGGGTCCGCTGGCCAGCCACTGGGAGCTGTGGGCCGAGGAGTCCTTCGACTGGCGTCCGGCGATCAGCTTCTTCCAGCCCGTCGGCAAGGACTACCCGGACCTGGGCGAGCGCATCCAGCCGCTCTTCGACGCGCTTGAGGGCCTCGAGGAGGTCGAGCTGCCTCCAGCCAGCTTCCTGCACCTCACCGCCGTGCAGGTCGGGTTCCTGCGCGCCGCCGACCTCTACTGGTCGCAGGTGGAGACGTTCTACGTGAACGCGGCGCCGCGCCTGCACCGCATCGAGCCGTTCAGCATCCGCATCGGCGGCGTCTCGGCGGGCGTGGACGCGCTCTACCTCGGCGTCGACGACGGCCTCGTCTTCCGCGAGGCGCGCCGCCTGATCGCGCTGGGCGTGCCGAAGGTCTACCAGGTGTTCCGCGAGGCAGGCATCGAGACCGGCGACGCCGACGCCTTCGTGCCGGAGATCCCCTTCGCCTACTTCACCGGCAAGGGCGACCGCGCGCGGGTGATCGAGGCGATTACGCCGCACCTCGATGCCGAGCTGGGCGAGTATCCGGTGAGCCACATCAAGATGGGGCGCATCGCACCGGACCCCGACATCCACTTCTCAGACCCCGACGTTGTTGCCGAGATCATCCTCTTCGGCAAGGACCACCGGAAGGGCTACCACAACTGAGCCCCGCGACCGCATCCGACGCCCCCGCGCCCCCCGGCGAGCCGTCAGGCAACCCGGAGAAGCCCCGCAAGGTGCTGATCATCGGCAGCGGCCCGATCGTGATCGGCCAGGCCGCCGAGTTCGACTACGCCGGCACCCAGGCCTGCAAGGCAATGCGCGAGGAAGGCATCACCTCCGTCCTCGCCAACTCCAACCCCGCGACGATCATGACCGACGAGGACGTCGCCGACATCGTCTACATCGAGCCGCTCACCGTGGAGGTGCTCGAACGCATCATCGAGGCGGAGCGCCCGGACGGGCTGCTGCCCACGCTCGGCGGCCAGACCGGGCTCAACCTCGCCGTCGAGCTGGCCGAGGCCGGCGTGCTCGATCGCTACAACGTCCGTCTGCTGGGCACGCCGCTGGAGTCGATCCGCCTCGCCGAGGACCGCGAGCAGTTCCGCTCGCTGCTGCGCGAGATCGGCGAGCCCGCGCCCGAGTCCGAGATCGTCGAGGACTGGGGCACCGCCATCGCCGCGCGCGACCAGATCGGCCTCCCACTCGTCGTGCGGCCCGCCTACACGCTCGGCGGCACCGGCGGCGGCATCGCGCATACAGAGGAGGAGTACGAGCGGATCGTGCGCAGCGGGCTCGCTGCCTCGCCGATCTCGCAGGTGCTCGTCGAGCGTTCGCTGCTCGGCTGGAAGGAGCTCGAGTACGAGGTGATGCGCGACGGCGCGGACACCTGCGTCACGATCTGCAACATGGAGAACCTGGACCCGATGGGCGTGCACACCGGCGACTCGATCGTCGTCGCGCCCTCGCAGACGCTCTCCGACCGCGACTACCAGATGCTGCGCAGCAGCGCGCTGAAGATCATCCGCGCGCTCGGCATCGAGGGCGGCTGCAACGTGCAGTTCGCGCTCGCGCCGCGCCCGGACGTGACGCCCTGGGCGGGCGCGGAGTCGGCGTCGGCGCCCGAGTACCACGTGATCGAGGTCAACCCGCGCGTCTCGCGCTCCTCGGCGCTGGCCTCGAAGGCGACGGGCTACCCGATCGCGCGCGTCGCCGCCAAGATCGCGGCGGGCAAGCGCCTGGACGAGATCGCGAACTCGGTCACGGGCCGCACCACCGCCGCGTTCGAGCCCGCACTCGACTACTGCGTCGTGAAGATCCCGCGCTGGCCGTTCGACAAGTTCGCTTTCGGCGACCGCCGCCTCGGCACGCAGATGAAGGCCACCGGCGAGGTGATGGCGATCGATCGCACGTTCGAGGCGGCCCTGCAGAAGGCCGTGCGCTCGCTGGAGATGGGCGGCCGCTCGATCATCTGGGAGCACCGCGAGTGGGGCGCGGATCCACCCGCGCCGGACACCGCCACCGACGACCGCCTCTGGCTGCTGCTGGCCGCGCTGCGCCGCGACGCGGAGCCGCTCGAGATCGCCCGCAACACCGGGATCGACCCGTGGTTCCTCGAACGCCTCGCCCGCATCGTCGCGATGGAGCGGCGGCTGCTCTCCGAGGAGCTGACGCCGCCGCTGCTGCGCCAGGCGAAGCGCCTCGGCTTCAGCGACGCGGTGATCGGCACGCTCGCCGACCGCCTGCCGGACCAGGTGCGGGCGCTGCGCGAGGAGTGGGGCCTGCGGCCCGTCTACAAGATGGTCGACACCTGCGCCGCCGAGTTCGACGCCGTCACGCCCTACTTCTACTCCACCTACGAGGAGGAGAACGACGCCGTGCCCGAGCCCGGCCGCGAGCGCATGCTCGTCATCGGCTCCGGCCCGATTCGCATCGGCCAGGGCATCGAGTTCGACTACTGCTCCGTGCAGGCCGCCCACGCCCTGCAGGCCGCCGGCGTCCAGTCGATCCTCGCCAACTCCAACCCGGAGACCGTCTCCACCGACTTCGATACCTCCGACCGGCTCTACTTCGAGCCGCTCGACGAGGAAGCGGTGCGCGATCTGCTGGAGAACGAGGCCGGCGGCGGCGAGGCTCCGCCCTCGATCGTCCAGTTCGGCGGCCAGACCGCCGTCAACCTCGCGCGCCGCCTGCAGCTCGCCGCGCTGCCAATCGCCGGCTCCTCCGCCGAAGCGATCGACCTCGCCGAGGATCGAGGGCGCTTCGAGGCCCTGGTCTCCGGCCTCGGCATCCCGCAGCCGCCCGGCGTCGCCGTGCAGACGCTCGACCAGGCGGTGCCGACCGCTGACACGATCGGCTACCCGGTGCTCGTCCGCCCCTCCTACGTCCTCGGCGGGCGCGCGATGGAGGTCGTGCAGGACGAGAGCGAGCTGGAGCGCTACTTCCAGGCCGCGCTCGAGGAGCGCTCCGGCCCGATCCTGATCGACAAGTACCTCGAAGGCCTCGAGGTGGAGGTGGACGCCGTCTGCGACGGCGAGGCCGTGCTGATCCCCGGGATCATGGAGCACGTCGAGCGCGCGGGTGTGCACTCCGGCGACTCGATGGCGGTGTATCCGCCTCAGAATCTCTCCCCCGAGCAGCGCGAGGCGATCGTGGACTACACCACGCGCATGGCGCTCGCCCTCGGCGTGCGCGGACTGATGAACGTGCAGTACGTCGTCGCGCCCGAGGCCGACCCGCAGGGCCCCGGCGTCTTCGTGATCGAGGTGAACCCGCGCTCCTCGCGCACGGTGCCGTTCATCTCGAAGGTGACGGGCGTGCCGCTCGTGCCGCTCGCCGTCAACGTCATGCTCGGCCACTCGCTCGCCGAGCAGGGCTATCAGGGGGGCCTCGTCCCGGACCGCGCGCTCGTCGCCGTCAAGGCGCCCGTCTTCTCGATGTCCAAGCTCGTCGGCGTGGACACCTTCCTCGGCCCGGAGATGAAGTCCACCGGCGAGGTGATGGGCATCGACCACGACCTCGATGCGGCGATGCGCAAGGCGGCGATGGCGGCCGACCTCGCGGTTGCACCCGGTACGCCCTTCCTGCTCTCGCTGGCCGACCGCACCAAGGCCGAGGCCGTGCCGCTGATTCACGCGCTGCACAAGGCCGGCTGCGAGCTCTTCGCCACCGAGGGCACCGCCGCGCTGATCCGCGAGCTCGGCCTCCCGGTCCAATTCGTCACCAAGCTGCTCTCCAGGGGCCACCCCAACGTCGTCGACGTGATCAACGACGGCTCCGTCGGCGCGGTGATCAACACGCTCGAGGGCGGCCGCCCCTCGCACCTGCGCGACGGCTTCCACATCCGCCGCAGCGCCACCGAGATGCGCATCCCCTGCTTCACCTCGCTGGACACCGCGCGCGCCTCGATCCAGGGGCTCTCCTCGCCCGGCTCCTACAACGTCCGCCCGCTCGCGGACTACCGGGACGGCCGCTCAGAGTGACGCCCGAGGGCCAACCGGGGCAGCTCGCCGCCGTGCTCTTCGACCTCGACGGCACGCTCGCGGACTCGATGCATTCGATCGCCGTGGCGCTCGCCGAGACGCTCGGCGAGCAGGGCTACCGCACGAGCCCCGAGGAGTTGATGCCGCAGTTCGGGCCGGACATGCAATTGGTGATCCGGCGCGCCATCGGTGTCGACGAGGCCGAGGCCGAGCGTCTCTATCGCATCTACCTGCCGAACTACTACGAGCGCTACATGCCCGACACGCCGCCACTGCCCGGCGCGGGCGAGCTGCTCGATGACCTCGCAGCCCGGCTGCCGCTCGGCATCGTCACCTCGAAGCTTGAGGCGGGCGCGCGCGCGCTGATCGCGAACCTCGGCTGGAGCGACCACTTCGGCCCGATCGTCGGGCGCGACACGACCGGCATCATGAAGCCCTTGCCGGAGCCGCTGCTCCACGCCCTCGCGGAGCTCGGTGTCGAGGGCGAGCACGCGGCGTACGTCGGCGATACCGAGGAGGACATGCAGGCCGCCCTCGCCGCCGGGGTCGCGGTCCGCGTCGGCGTCACGGTGATTCGCAGCGAGCAGCAACTGCGCGAGGCGGGCGCGACCGCCGTCTGCCGCGACCTGTTCGCGGTCCGCGCGCTGCTCGACGCCGCCATCGACGGGCTGCCCGGCGCACGGCCTTCCGCCGCGCAGGCGTCCGGGAGCGCGCCGGCATGAGCGACGCGGCGTCCGGGCGCAGCTCGCTCGCGGGGCTCCTCGGGCAGTTCGGGCGGCTCGGCGCGACCGCCTTCGGCGGCCCGGCGGCGCACGTCGCGATGATGGAAGACGAGTTCGTGCAACGGCGGCGCTGGCTCGACAGCGACACGTTCGCGCGCGCCCTCGCCGCGACGAACCTCGTGCCCGGCCCCAACTCCACCGAGATGGCGATCCACCTCGGCTACCGCCGCCGCGGCGTGCCCGGGGCGATCGCCTCGGGTAGCGCCTTCATCCTCCCGGCCGCGCTCGCGGTCGCGGTGCTCGCCTGGGCCTACTTCCAGTGGGGCACCACGCCGCGCGCCGACGACCTGTTCGCGGGCATCCGCCCCGCCGTCGTCGTGCTCGTCGCGCTCGCCGCCTGGCGGCTGCGCGGCGCGGCCCAGCGCAACCCGCTCTCGATGGTCCTCGCGGCCTCAGCCTTCGCGATCGCGCTGCTCGCGCCGCACTGGGAGGTGATCGCGCTGCTCGGCGCAGGCGCCGTCGCACTGCTCGCGAGCGAGCACGGACCGCGCCGCCGACTCCAGCGCGCGGTGGTCGCCCTCCCCGCGCCGCTGCTCCCGCTGGCGCTGCCCGCGCTCGCCGTCACGCTGCCCGAGGTCGTGCCGATCGCGCTCATTCACCTCAAGGCCGGCGCGCTGCTCTTCGGCGGCGGCTACGTGATCATCCCGCTCCTGCAGCCCGACGCCGTCGCGCAGGGCTGGCTCACGGAGTCGCAGTTCCTCGATGCAATCGCCATCGGGCAGGCGACACCGGGGCCGATCGTCACCACCGCCACCTTCGTCGGCTACGCCGCGGGCGGCTGGTGGGGCGCACTCATCGCGACGGTCGCGATCTTCGCGCCCGCGTTTGTCTTCGCGATCTCGCTCGGGCGCCTGCTCGACCGGCTCTCCGCGTCCGAGACGCTGCGCGCCTTCCTCGACGGCGTCGCCGCCGCGGTCTTCGGCGCGATCGCCGGGGCCGCCGTGGTGCTGCTCGCGAGCCTCGAGGCCAATCCGCTGAGCGCCATCGTGCTCATCGCGAGCGGCGT
Organism: Dehalococcoidia bacterium; assembly: GCA_965261685.1. Taxonomy (GTDB): domain Bacteria; phylum Chloroflexota; class Dehalococcoidia; order UBA2979; family UBA2979; genus VXMT01. The sequence goes on along the minus strand of CBDHDI010000027.1, from coordinate 191,825 downwards.
TGTGCTGCTGCGCTCGCTGCTGCCCTCGTACGCCTGGCTGGTCATCTGCGGAGCGGGCGGCCTGCTCTACCACGCGACAGGGCTGCCGGCATGAGAGGCGCCACCGTCGAGGTCACCGAGTCCGCCCGCCTCTACGGCGAGACGCACATCCTCTGGCTGACGATGCCCGAGGAGTTCCGCCACGCCACGCCAGGCCAGTTCGTGATGGCCCACATCGGCGAGAACGACGACCCGCTGCTCGGCCGCGCCTGCTCGTTCCACCGCCTGCGCGAGGGCCGCCGAGGGCCGGAGTTCGCCCTGCTCTTCGACGTGGTCGGGCGCGGCACGGACTGGCTCGCGCGCCGCGCGCCGGGCGACGCCGTCCGCGTCGTCGGGCCGCTGGGACGCGGCTACGAGCCGCGCGAGCGCGTCGATCACATGCTGCTCGTCGGCGGTGGGATCGGCTGCGCCCCGCTGGTCTGGCTCGCCGACGAGCTGGTCGCGCAGGGCCGCGAGGTGACGCTCGTCCTCGGTGCGGCCGGCGAGGCGGGCATCTTCCCGCCGCGGCTGCTGCCCGAGGCCGTCGAGGTCGTCGTCGCCACGGAGGACGGGTCGCTGGGCGAGCGCGGCCTCGTGACCGCGCCCTTCGAGCGGCTGCTGCCCTGGGCCGATCAGGCCTTCGCCTGCGGCCCGAACCCGATGTTCGAGGCGATGTTCGGCGTGCTCAGGCGCTCCGGGCTGCGCAAGCCGGTGCAGGCCCTCCTCGAGGAAACGATGGCCTGCGGGATGGGCATCTGCTACGGCTGCGCCGTGTTCCCCAGGCGCGGCGGCGTCCGGCTCTGCTGCACGGACGGCCCGATGTTTGACCTGCGAGACCTCTACTGATGCGCGGCGGCTGATGATCGGGAAGATCGCGATCGCCGTGCTGCTCCTCGGCGGCCTCGTGGCCGGCGCGCTGATCGGCGGTGTGGTCTCGGGCACGCAGCCGGCGCTGCTCGGCTGGCTGTTCGGCGCGGGGGCGGGTCTGATGGGCGGGGCCTTCATCGCCGCCCTCGTCACCAACGAGGCCCTGGTCGGCCGCGGCAGCAGCGGCCCGCGCTCCGTCAGCTACCCGGGCGAGTCCCCGCCCCGGCGCGCGGACGAGGACGAGGAATAGCGCGGCTCGGGACACGTGCGCCGCGCTCCGTGCTATCATCGTGATAGCACACCCTAGGGAGCCGAGACATGGCGACGGTGAACGTACGACGCCTGGATGATGCCGTCGTCCAGCGGCTCAAGGAGCGAGCGGCTGCAAACGACCGCTCGCTGGAAGCCGAGCTGCGGGACATCCTCGAACACGTCGTCGCCGAGGATGACTACCAGGCAAGGAAGCAGGCGTTTCTCGACTATTCGACGAAACTCCGCGCCCTGACCGCCGGCAGACGGCACACTCCCGCCGAGGAGTTGATCCGGGAAGCGCGCGATCGCGGGTACGACCGCGGGCACGCCACATGACGCAAGTGGTGGTGGACGCCAACATCGCCGTCAAGTGGCTGGTCGATGAAGTACAAGGGCGGGAAGCCGCGCGCTTACTGCAGGACGAGTCCGAATTGCACGCACCGCGCGTCATGGCGGCGGAGGTCGCTAATGCCCTTTGGCAGAAGGTAGATAGAGGCGAGATCGAGCCCGCAACAGCGGGCGTCCTCGCAGACTCTGTCCAGGGACTGCCCCTCCATTGGGCGAACGACGAGCAGATCCTTGCCGACGCAGTGCGCATCGCTATTGAACTGGATCATGCGGCGTACGACTGCATGTACCTCGCGCTCGCTCATCGGCTCGGCGCGCGCCTGGTGACCGCCGACATGAAGTTCGTGCGCCGCGTGGCCCCTACCGCGCACGGTGGCGCCATAGTCGCTCTCGCCGACTACACCAGCTACTAACCGACTGACGCCGCCTACACCCCCACGCGGTCCAGGATCGTCGCGACGTCGATGTACTGGTCGGCGAGGGCGCGCATCTCGATCGAGGTGCTGCCGCTGAAGGCGACCACCTCGACGCGCACGCCCTTGGTCTGCAGCAACTCGACCGCCCGTGCGAAGTCGGCGTCGCCGGAGACGATCGAGACCACGTCGAGACGGTCCGCCATCGTCACCATGTCGAGCGCCATCTCGACATCGAAGTTGCCCTTCACCGAGCCGTCGGCGAAGCGTTTCATCGGCTTCGTCACGATGCGGTAGTCGTGGCGCACGAACGGCTCGACGAAGCGCTGGCGCTCCACCGGCTCCCCGGGGTCGTCCGAGACCGGTGAGTAGGCCGTCGCGCGGATCAGTTCGCGGCCCTCGCTGAGGTAGGCGAGCAGCTTGCCCATGTGCACGGTCGCGCCGTCCGGGCCGCCCTCGCCGCGCTCGGCCCCGTAGATCAGGTTCGGCACGTCGACGAAGACGCCGATGCGCAACCGCCGGAGCGAGCGCTCCTGCGTTTCGCGGAGGGCGTCCAGCGCCTGCGACTGCGTGGCGAGCGTCTCGCGCAGCGCGCGCATCTCCTCGGCGAGACCGGCTGCGTCCGGGGCGTCGGCGGTGCTTGCCGCGCTGGACTTGCGCGTGCTCGCCCGGCGGCGGGCCGGGGGCTTTGCCTCCGCCTCGGCTTCCGCCTTGGCGGGTTCGGGCGCCGCCTCCGCCTCGGCTTCCGCCGCGCGGCGGCGGCGCGGGGCGCGCTTCTTCGGTTCGGCTTCAGCCTCGGGCGTCGCCTCGGCTTCGGTCTCGGCCTTCGTCTCGCGCGAGGCCGCCCTCGCCCGCGGTTTGCGCTGCGGCGCGGCCTTGGCCTCCGGCTCGGCCACGGCCTCGGCCTCGGCAGCAGGTGCGGACTCCGCCTCGGCCTCGGCGGGGCGGGCCGGGCGGCGGCCGGCGATCCGCGGGTCGTTGAACGTGCCGCCGCTCTCGGGAGCGTCGGCCGCGCGCTGGCGGCCGCGGCCGCCTCGCGTCCCGCGGCGGCGAGCGCCCTCGCCCGAGGTCGGGTCGTCCGGGCGATCGACGGTCATGCCGCCACCCCCGCGTCGCCTGCGTACTGCAGCACCGAGCAGCGGGCCGCAACCTGTTCCGCGAGTTCGACGAAGGCCTTCGCCTCCTCGGACTGCGGAGCAGCGACGACCAGCGGGACGCCGCTGTCGCCCGCCTCGCGCACCGCCGCCGAGAGCGGCAGCTCGCCGAGGAACTCGACGCCCAGCTCGTCCGCCGCGGCGCGAGCGCCACCGCGGCCGAAGATGTCCGATGTCATGTTCTCCACGATTCCGAAGATCGGGACGCCCAGCCGGTCGAACATCCCGATCGCCTTCGTTGCATCCTCGATCGCCACCCGCTGCGGCGTCGAGACGATCACCACGCCCGCCACCGGCGCCTGCTGCGCCAGCGACATCGAGGCGTCCGAGGTGCCCGGCGGCAGATCGACGATCAGGTAGTCCAGCTCGCCCCAGTCGACGTCATGGACCAGTTGCCGCACGCCGGAGCCGATCATCGGGCCGCGCCAGACCACGGGCGTGCCCTTCGGCAGCACGAACCCGATCGAGACGGCCCGTACGCCGTGCGCCTCGATGGTGTGCATCCCCTGCTGGCCCCCGGCGAGGCCGCCCTGCTCGATGCCGAGCATCGTCGGGATGTTGGGCCCGGTGATGTCGGCGTCGACGATGCCGACCGCAGCGCCGAGCTGCGCGAGCGCGACCGCGAGGTTCGTCGCGACCGTGGACTTGCCGACGCCGCCCTTGTTGGAGGCAACGGCGATCAGGTTCTTGACGCCGGTGACCGGCTCCGGGCCGCCTTCGCGGCTCGCCTGCCCGCGCACCTCCGCGTCCCACTCGATCTCGACCTCGTCGATGCCGGGGACCGCGTCGAGGGCGGCGCGCACATCGATGTCGATCTGCTCGCGCAGCGGGCAGGCGGGGGTGGTCAGCACCAGGCGGAAGGACGCCGTGGCGCCTTCGACAGCCAGGTCGCGCACCATGTTGAGCGACACCAGGTCGCGATGCAGTTCGGGATCGCGGACCTCGGAGAGAGCGGCCAGCACGGCCTCTGGACTTGTCACGTTATGTCCTCACACTGTGCAAATGCTCGTGGCTGGGCCAAGATCCGGGCAAATTCCTGAAAGTTACTCCAACCTGGAGGGAACCAAGAGGCCGCCGCGAGCGTTTCATAGATAGGTACGGAATGCGCGCCAGCCAGGATGGACGCGCCAACAGGGAAGGCATCGGGATGCAGGGGACACGGTCGAGGGCTGTTCCCGGGATCGCGTCACGCCTCCCTACTGGGTTGGACGCCCCGGCGTTGGGGCCTCGGCTCCAGTATAGCCGCCCGCTCCCCATGGGGCAGCGGCACGGCGCGTGATCCTGGGCCGCGTAACCGGCGATGCCGGTGAGGCGCGAGGCGAAGGAGGTATTTATCGGAGTTTTCCAGCATTTTAGTGCACTTAAGATTGACATCAGGGGCGCCAAGCCTTAGGTTTATGTCTCTGGTGTGCCATGTGCACACAACGACCGCAAGGAACGGGTAGTGAGGCGTCGGGAAACGTTGGGGGGACCAATTCGGCGCCGCGGGAAGGCAGAAGAACGATGGTTACGGCAGCACAGACCGGGAACGCAGCACAGACCAGCGCGGCTCCGCGCATGGCCTGCGTGCACCACTGGGTGATCGAGTCCCCGAGCGGGCGCGAAAGCGCCGGCTTCTGCAAGCGCTGCGGACTAACTCGGAACTTCGCCAACGCTACCGAGAACGTGATGTGGGAGCAGTCCAACACCTTGAGCACGCCTCCCATCAGCGGGCTCCGGAGCCTCCCCCGGCCGGACACCTCCGTGCTCTCCGACGAGATCGTGCGCGACTGACCCCCCAGCGCAGGGACGAACAGGCGCGGCGCCCCCGGATCACCGGGGGCGCCGTTTCCTTGTCCGCCTCCCGTCCGGGCGCAGGCCGGGTATCATGAGCAGACCCGGAGCGAGGCGGCGCATGGACCTCAGCCTCACCATCGGCCGCGGCGGCAAGCAGGAGCTGCTGCTCCAGAACCCCGTCCTCACGGCATCCGGCACCCTCTCGAACGGCATCGAGTTCGCGCGCCGCTTCGACATCAACGCGCTCGGCGGCGTGATCTCGAAGGGGACGACGCTGCGCCCGCGCCGCGGCAACCCGCAGCCGCGCACCGTGGAGACGCCGGCCGGGATGATCAACTCGATCGGCTTCCAGAACGTCGGCGTGGGCGCGCTGATCCGCGACCTCGCGCCTGCCTGGGCGCGCTGGGACACGCCCGTCCTCGTCAACATCATGGGTGACAGCGTCCGCGAGTTCGGCCAGCTCGCCGCGCGCCTCGAGGGCGTCCCCGGCGTCGCCGGCCTCGAGGTCAACGTCTCCTGCCCCAACGTCGAGGTCGGCGGCATGGAGTTCGGGCAGGACTGCGACCTCACCGCCGAGGTCGTCGCCGAGGTGCGCCGCAGCACCACGCTGCCCTTCGCCGTGAAGCTCACCCCGAGCGTCACCGACATCCGCCCGTTCGCCGAGGTCTGCGAGGAGGCCGGCGCCGACGCACTCTCGCTGATCAACACCGTGCCGGCGACCGCGATCGACATCGAGCGCCGCCGGCCTGCGATCGCCACCATCTTCGGCGGGCTCTCCGGACCGGCGATCAAGCCGATCGCCCTGCGCTGCGTCTACATGGCCGCGTCCGTCACCAGCCTCCCGATCATCGCCTCGGGCGGGGTCATGGGCGGGAAAGACGCCGTCGAGTTCCTGATGGCCGGCGCGAGCGCCGTGCAGGTCGGCACCGCCACCTTCACCGACCCCGCCGCGCCCTGGCGCGTGCTCGACGAACTGCGCGCCTGGTGCGAGGCTGAGGGCGTCGAGCGCCTCGACGAGATCGTCGGGGCCGCGCGCCGCCGCGACTAAGGCGAGGAGACGACGATGCGAAGTACTGCGGGCGTCCTCGGCGGAGCCCTGTGGCTGCTCTCCGGAGCGTTCGCCGGCGCGGCGTGGGGTTGGGCCGCGATGCGGGTGCTGTACCGCTTCTTCGACGTCGACAGCGCCGGGGCCGCCCTCGCGGGCGGGGTGATCTTCGGGCTCGCCGTCGCGCTGGGGCTCTGGTACCTCGGCTGGCGCGAGGTACGGGGGTAGCGCGGGTGCGCCTCCATGCGAGGCGTTGACGTGTCCGCGCCGCCCGCCGTAGCGTCGGATCGCACCCCTCGGGGTGCGGCTTCGGGGTGTAGCTCAGCCTGGTAGAGCGCTGCGTTTGGGGCGCAGAGGTCCGCAGTTCAAATCTGCGCACCCCGACCAACACCGACGCCCGAGCGAATCTCGAGGCGCCCTCGACAGCAAAGGATCGGCGAACGCCATGCAGGAAACGCTACCGCCCTACGTACTCGTCGTGCGTATCGGCTCGATCCTCGGCATGTCGCTGGCGCTGGCGGTCGGGCTGCTGCTGCTGCTGGGCGGCTTCGTCCTCGCCGCGCTCGTCGCCTTCGCGGCCTTCCTGCCCTCGTTCGGCATCATGGTCTACGCCGAGCGGCGGGCCGCCCGCAACGAGGAGGGCGCCGGCCAGGCGTGACGCGCGCGTGCGCCCTCGCGCTGCCGTAAGCCGGCGAGCGCCTATCCTGTCGGCATGTACGAACAACACTCGGGGCCGGAGCCCGGCGGCTGTCGCGAGACGCTGATGCTGACGCGAATCGCCTTCTCCGTGCTGATCCCGCCGCTGGCCGCCGTCGGCGCCGTCCTGGCGCTGGTGTTCGCGAGCTTCTTCCTCTTCTCCATACACCCGCTGCTCGCCCTGCTGTCGCTGATCCCGATCGCCGGCGCGCTCGTCTGGCTCGCGAGGCGCGATCGCCGCGACGATCGCGACTTCGGCGACCTCGACCCGCCGCGCTGACGCGGCGCGTCGGTTCGCACGACGCTGCATCGCCCAGCGACGGCGTGCGCTAGACTCTTGACATGCCGGATCCACGTGTCATCGCCCGCCAGCGCCTGAGCCGCGAACGCGGCTATGTGCAAAAGGACTGGGGCGGACGCATCCCGATCGCCCTCGTCTACCCCAACTCCTACTACATCGGCATGTCGAACCTGGGCCTGCAGACCGTCTACTCGCTGTTCAACGCGTACCCGGACTTCGTCTGCGAGCGCGCGTTCGTGGACCCGCCCGAGCGCGGCAAGCGCGCCCCGGAGCGCCCACCCACGATCGTCTCGATGGAGTCGCAGCGCCCGCTGGCCGACTTCGCCGTGATCGCCTTCACGCTCTCCTACGAGTACGACTACTACCACATGGTGCAGGCGCTGAAGAGCGCCAACATCCCGCTCTGGGCCTCGCAGCGCGACGGGCGGCACCCGCTCGTGATCGCCGGCGGGGCCTGCATGCTCACCAACCCCGCCGGCGTCGCGCCCTTCCTCGATGCAGCCATCATCGGCGAGGCCGAGGAGATCGTCCCCTCGCTCGCCGGGGCCTTCGAGGACGGCCTCTACGGCGGACGCGACGAGCTGCTCGACGAGCTGGCCGCCATCCCCGGCGTCTACGTCCCGGAGCGCCCGTCGCTCGGACCCGTCGAGCGCCAGTGGGTCGGGGACATCGGCGCTACCGAGGCCTACTCGACGATCCTCACGGAGGACACCGAGCTCTCCAACATGACGCTCATCGAATGCGCGCGCGGCTGCGGCCGCGGCTGCCGCTTCTGCATCGCCGGCTACGTCTTCCGCCCGCCGCGCTACCGCCCGCTCGAGGACCTGCTGAGCGTCGTCGAGCACTCGCTCGAGCACAGCGAGCGGGTCGGGCTGCTCGGCGCCGCGGTCGCCGACCACCCACAGCTGCCGGAGCTGGTGACCGGCGCGGCTGAGCTGGGCGGGCGTGTCTCGATCTCCTCGCTGCGCGTCGACAACCTGCGGCCGGAGGTGCTGCGCGTGCTCGCCGGCGGCGGCACGAAGACCGTCACCGTCGCGCCCGAGGCCGGCTCCGAGCGCATGCGCGAGGCGATCAACAAGGGTGTGAGCGAGGAGCAGGTCCTGCGCGGGGCCGCCCTCGTCGGCGAGGCCGGGCTGACGCGCTTCAAGCTCTACTTCATGATCGGGCTGCCCGGCGAGGAGGACGACGACGTCCACGCCCTCGCCCAGCTCGGGAACCGCATCAAGGAGCGGCTCGACGCGGCGGGCCACGGCACGCGCCTCGTGCTCTCGGTGAGCCCGCTGGTGCCGAAGCCGTGGACGGCCTACCAGTACGAGACGCAGATGCCGCCCGAGGTGATCAAGGCGCGCCAGGGCATCCTCAAGCAGCACCTCGCCTCGGGCATCGAGTTGCGCAGCGACTCACCTCAGACCGCGCGCATCGACGACGTGCTCTCAAGGGCGGACGGCCGGCTCGCGGGGATGCTGGCGGAGATGCCGGACTCCTCGCTGGGGAGTTACAAGCGCGCGATCCGCGAGCACGGCCTGGACGGCGCCCGCCCCTGGGCGGGCGAGGCCCCGCCCTGGCACGTCGTCGACGTCGGCATGACGGAGCGCTTCCTGCTGCGCGAGATGGACAAGCACGAGCGCGTGCGCCGCACCATCGCCTGCCCCCCGCCGGAGGTGGGCTGCAAGCTCTGCGGGGTCTGCTGACCGATGGACACGCTGATCCTCGAGGACTTCCGCTGCTTCGCCGGCCGGAACGAAGTCCCGATCCGCCCGCTCACGCTCCTCGTCGGCGAGAACAGCACGGGCAAGACCTCGTTCCTCGCCGCCGTTCGCGCGGCGCATGACGGAGCTGCACCAGACTTCAATGAACCGCCATTCCACCTCGGCAGCTACGACGAGATTGCCAACCATGGAGCGGACCGCGCGAAGGGCTTCGCGGTCGGGCGTCACTTCACAATCGAAGAGCCTACGTTCCTTCAGCCGATCCTCAGGAGAATACGGGTCGAGGTCCACTTCTCCTCGGTTGAAGCTCAGCCGGCGATCTCAGACCTCTCAGTTGTGTCGGGCCAGTACAAGCTGGCAGTCAGGAGCTTGGACAGAGGCCAGCCCGAGGTGTCCTTCTCGGCAGGTGATCAGGTCCTAGTAGAACGATCGATAGACGAGCGTCCGGTGACGTCAATGGGGCGCGCATCCGCAAGACTCTGGCCCGCCCTCAGCGCCACACTCCATCTGGCATACGGAAGGGGCAATGACGAGACCCTTCGAGAGCACGAATCCGAGTTCTACTCCCTCATCGAGTGGGCACTCCTGGAGATGGAGCCACGTCCCTACGCGTTCGCACCCATTCGGACGCATCCACGACGTACCTACGATCCTGCTGCCAGGGCCCCTGATCCGGAGGGCCGGCACATTCCGATGGTCCTTGCGGTGAGCAGCGATGCTCTACCGGACTTTAGAGAGCGCATGGAGGAGTTCGGAAAGGCGAGCGGCCTCTATTCGAAACTCAGCGTCCGCAAGCTAGGGCCCGACGGCAGCGATCCATTCCAGATCGAGGTCGAGCTTCCGGGAGAGGGTGGAGCGCGCAACCTCATCGATGTCGGTTACGGCGTCAGCCAGGCGATTCCGATCATCGTCGACTGCGTGTCAGCCCCATTCGGCTCGACTCTCCTCATCCAGCAGCCGGAGGTGCATCTCCACCCGCGCGCCCAGGCAGCGATGGGGTCGTTCCTTGGCCAGTTGCCAGCAACTGGGCGCAACGACGTGATCGTCGAGACGCACAGCGACTACCTCCTCGATCGCGTGCTCATGGATGTACGCGACGAGAAGATCGGGGCGCGGGACGTGCTGATCCTGTACTTCGAGCGTGTAGGGGACGGCGTCAAGATCCACCCCATCGATGTGGTTCCGCTATTCTGGCTGGTACCACTGAGTACTAGAAAGTCCCGTCCTATAAGGCGATTCCGCGATCAGCGTTTCCAGCCGTACCACCGCGTCACACCCAGTGCCACCCAACATGGCCCCAGTTTGGCCCCAGTTTGGTCGAGGATCCGTGCCTGTCGAGGCTCATCTGCCTCGGGCCGACGAGGTGCCTTATGTGGACTTGCCGCATCGCATCATCGGATCCGTTACCAAGATCGAGGCGCGCGTCATCACTGACGCTGCCGGACCGCTTGCGAGCGGATCGCACGTTAGCGGCCGGGGTTAAGGGGCGCCTCCTGGGTTGGTGGCGGATCGTCGGATCGGACATCCGCCGGCGAGTCGTTGCCGATCGCGACCAGCACGAACGCGAAGAGGATCAGAGCAACGAACACCTGGGCCATGACGATGCCGGCCATGCAAATCGTCGCCCACACGAGGCCGTCGAGTTCCCCCGTGATCGTCCGCTGGTGCCTCTCGAGCGCCCGTCCAATATCGGCGGTCACCGCGTGGACCACAGGGGCAAGTGCCGCTGCCCGCTCTGAGTCGATTCCCGGCTCCTCGAGGTGCTCGTGTGTGCTGGCCACCAGTTCGCGATCCTCCGCTGTTCACTATACCGCTCGCCCGCGGGGCATCGCCGCCGCGGTCCGCGCGGCCGCGCCCGTGCTCGCCGCCGGCCAACTGAGGGATTCCATCCCTTCTCGGCTATAGCGTTGTCTGGCTTGTTACCCGGATACGGTCAGGGCCGCCAGGCTGAGCTCGCGGTGCCTGCGGTACGCGCTGGAGAACGGCACCGAGCTCCACGAACCCCACCGTGCGCGCTGCCAACGATGCCGGAGGAGACGTGTGCCGGGCTGCAGCCAGTTATCCTCTTCGCATCCCGGCACCTTCACCTCCGTGAGTGTCGGAGACTCCCGCGCCTGCGGGGTGCAGACCGACGGTTCGGTCGCGTGCTGGGGAGGCTCCCCGGGCGATGCGTCGCCACCGTCCGGCACCTTCGCCTCCGTCAGCGCTGGTGACTCCCGCGCCTGCGGGGTTCGGACCGACGGTTCGATCGTGTGCTGGGGACGCTTCCCGGAGGAGGCTTCGCCACCGTCCGGGACCTTCATCTCCGTCAGCATCTCCGCCATTAGCGACATGCACGCCTGCGGGGTGGGAACGGATGGGTCGGTCGCGTGCTGGCCGCGTGTCCGGCAGTTGTCCGGGACATCGCCATGGAATCCGCCGCCCGCAGGTCCCTTTACCTCCGTCAGCGTTGGTTTCGCGGACGCTTGCGTGGTGGAGGCCGGCGGCTCGGTCGTGTGCTGTGGAAGTGACCATCAGGGGCAGGCCTCGCCTCCATCCGGTACCTTCACCTCCGTCAGCATTGCCTGGAACCACGCCTGCGGAGTGCAGACCGACGGGTCGATCGCGTGTGGGAACGCTACTCTGATTTGGCCCCTTACCTTCTTCAAGCGGGCTCAGTAACCTCTGAGCCTAGGAAGCCCAGCAGTGCCGGCATGGCTCATTTGGCCCTGCCGTAACGGACGGCTCAAGTGGTGTTGCCACCGGCACTGTTCGGCGCGTGAACCTCTGATGGGGACATGCGAGCCAATCGCTGATTTGTAAGGTGGATGACGGCGAGCGCGCCTGCGGCCTTCCTGTGGAATGAGGGGGAAACCCCGGAAGGAGTCGCAGTGGGTACGCCCGACGAAACCACCGTGTGGATCGGCCTCGACATCGGCAAGACCGAGCACTTCGCCGATGTGCTGGATGAGGCAGGCTCGCCGCTGTTCGCCCGCGCCGTCGCGAACGACGAGGCCGCCATCGAGGCGCTCCTCGCTCGCGCGGAGTCCTTCGGCTCCCCGGCTCTGGTCGTCGACCAGCCCGGCTCGCTGGCCCGGCTCGTGCTCGGTGTCGCCGCCCGCCGCGGCGTGCCGGTGGCGTACGTGCCGGGGCTGGTCATGCGCCGTGCCGCCGACCTCTACCCGGGTGAGTCCAAGACCGACCGCCGCGACGCGTTCGTGCTGGCCGACACCGGCCGCACGCGGCGCCACCAGGTGCACTGGCTCGACGCCGGCAACGACGAACTCCTGGAGCAGCTGCGCGTTCTCAACGGCTACGACACCGACCTCGCCGCCGACGCGACGCGGCTCTCCAACCGCCTGCGGGATGCGCTCACCAGTGTTTCCCCGGCCCTGGAGCGCGTACTGGGCCCCAGGCTCCACAATGCGGGGGCACGGGACCTGCTCGCCCGCTACCCGACACCGCAGGCGCTGGCCACGGCGGGTCGCGGCCGCATCGCGCGGACGCTCCGGAAGCGCTCGCCGCGCCTCGCGAAGGCGCTCACCGAGGCCGTCACCGGGGCCCTCGACGCCCAGACCGTGGTCGTACCCGGCTCGGTCGCGATGGGTCGGGTGATCGCCGAGGTCGCGACCGAGCTGGATCGCATGCAGCAGCGGCGGGAGCGGCTCGGCACCGAGATCGGGGAGCTCTTCGAGGCCCACCCTTTCGGCCTCATCCTCGGCTCCCTGCCGGGGGTCGGGCCGAGGACGGGGGCGCGGATGCTGGCCGAGATCGGTGACATCTCCCGCTTCGCGAACGGATCGAGGCTGGCCAGCTACGCCGGCCTTGCCCCGGTCACCCGCCAGTCCGGCAGCAGCATCCGGGGCCAGACCCGGAGCCGCCGCGGCAATCACCGGCTCAAGAACGCGATGTACCTCTCCGCCTTCGCCTCGCTGCGCGACCCCGTCTCGCGGGCGTTCTACGACCGCAAGCGAGCCGAGGGGAAGAGACACAACGCCGCCGTCATCTGCCTCGCGCGTCGGCGCTGCGACGTCATCCTGGCCATGCTCCGCTCGCGCACGCCGTATCAGGCGAAGGTCCCGCACGACCAGCCGGTCGCCGCTTGATGGCGTCAACTCAGCTGGCTTCAGGAGCCCGAGGGCCTTGACGAAGAAGATGGGGACACCACTTGGAGCCGTTTTGATCCTCTGAACTGGCCCCACCCCCGACCCATCCAGCAGCTACGCTCGGGCGACTGAGACCTCCCCCGAGCGAAAGAAGAGGAGTGTGTCGAGGGTGGAGTTGTTCGAGCATATCCGACGGGCACGGCGAGAGGAGGGGCTGCCCCTACGCGAGCTGGCGCGCCGCCAGCACGTGCACCGGCGCACGGTACGGCAGGCGCTGCAGTCGGCGCTGCCGCCGCAGCGCAAGCAGGCGTCCCGAGCGGCGCCGAAGCTCGGTCCGTACGTGGAGATCATCCGGGAGTGGCTCGTCGCCGACCTGAGCGCGCCCCGCAAGCAGCGGCACACGGCGCGGCGGGTCTGGGAGCGCCTCGTCGATGAGTACGGCGCGACGGTCGCCGAGGCGACGGTCCGCGCCTGCGTCGCCCGCCTGCGGCGCGAGCTCGAGTCCGGCCGCCAGGTCGTGACGATCCCCCAGCTGCATCCCGCGGGCGAGGAGGCGGAGGTGGACTTCGGCGAGGTCAGCGTGTGGCTGGCGGGCGTCGAGACCGTGCTGCCGATGTTCGTCCTGCGGCTCTCGCACTCGGGGCGGGCGGTCCACGTGTGCTTCGCGGGCGAGGGCCAGGAGGCGTTCCTCGAGGGCCACACGGTCGCCCTCGATCGCCTCGGCGGGGTGCCGCGGCGCATTCGCTACGACAATTTGAGCTCGGCCGTTACGCGCGTGCTGCGCGGCCGCGCCCGCGTCGAGAGCGACCGCTTCGTCGCGTTGCGCTCGCACTACGGCTTCGACAGCTTCTTCTGCGAGCCCGGCAGCGCGGGCGCGCATGAGAAGGGCGGCGTGGAGGGCGAGGTCGGCCGCTTCCGCAGGCGCCACCTCGTGCCGGTCCCGCGCGTGGAGAGCCTGGCCGAGCTCAACGCGCTGCTGGAGGCCGCCGACCGCTCAGACGACGCGCGCCACATCGCCGGCCGGCTCGCCACCGTCGGCGCGATGGCGGAGGCTGAGCGGCCCTCGCTGCGGCCGCTCCCCGCCGAGCCCTTCGAGGCCGCGGTCCCGCTGCGCGCGAAGGCCGACCGCAAGGCGCGCATCTCCGTGCGCGGCTCGCGCTACTCGGTGCCCGCGGCCTACGCGGGCCGCACGGTGGAGGTGCGCCTCGGCGGCGGGACCGTCACCGCCCTCGCCGAGGGCAGGGTGGTCGCCCGCCATGAGCGCAGCGCGCACCGGGGGGCCGAGATCCTCGTGCTCGACCATTTCCTCGAGGTGCTGTCGCGCAAGCCCGGCGCGGTCGCGCTCGAGCAGGCGCGCGCCTCGGGGAGCTTCACCGCCGCGCACGAACGCTTCTGGAAGCGCACCCGCCGCAAGCTCGGTGACCGCGAGGGGACGCGGGCGCTGATCGAAGTGCTGCTGCTGCACCGCAGCCTGCCCTTCGTGGCCGTGCACGCCGCGCTCGATGCGGTGGAGCGCATCGCCTCGGTGGACCCCGCGCTGGTCGCCATCGAGGCGCGCCGCATCGCCGACGGCCGCCGCGAGCGCGCCGTCGTGGAGCGGCCGGCGCTGCGGCGCTTCGACCGCCCGGCCCCGGCCCTGGCCGGCTACGACGCGCTGCTCGCCGGGAGCGCCCGATGAGCGCGCCCGTGACCGAGCAGGCGGCGGCGCTGACGGTCGAGGCGACCAGCCGGGAGCTGCACCTCCCGACTGTGCGCCAGCAGGCCGCTGCGCTCGCCGAGGCCGCGCTGCGCGAGCGGCTCAGCCATCTCGCCTACCTCGCCGAGCTGCTCCAGGCCGAGCTCGACGACCGCGACGCGCGCCGCCGCGAGCGCCGCGTCCACGAGGCGCGCTTCCCGAGGCTCAAGCACCTCGCCGACTTCGACCTCAAGGCGGCCCCCACCGTCGACCCGGCGCTGCTCGCCGCCCTCGATAGCTGCGAGTGGGTCGAACGGGGCGAGCCCGTCGTGCTGCTCGGCGACAGCGGGACCGGCAAGTCGCATCTGCTGATCGGCCTCGGCATGGCCGCCTGCCAGCGCGGGCTGCGAGTGCGCTACACGACGGCGGCCGCGCTCGTGAACGAACTGGCCGAGGCGGCCGACGAACGCACGCTCTCGCGCCTGGTCGCCCGCTACGGGAGGCTGGACCTGCTTTGCCTCGACGAGTTCGGCTACGTCCACCTCGACCCGCGCGGTGCCGAACTGCTCTTCCAGGTCCTCACCGAGCGCGAGGAGCGGGCGTCGGTGGCGGTCGCCTCCAATGCGCCGTTCTCGGAGTGGGGCCGCACCTTCACCGACGCCCGCCTCGCCGCCGCCGTCGTCGACCGCCTCACCTTCCGCGCCCACATCATCCAGACCGGCAGCGAGTCCTACCGCCTGCGCGTCACCACTGCCGCGAAGGGAGGTGCACCGACCAGCTGATCACACCCGGGGGTGGGGCCAGTTTCAAGGATCAAGAAGGTGTCCCCATCTTCTTTGTCAAGGGCCAGCGCCACTGATCCGGGATGGCCGGCGCGGCGTCAGGCGGCCGCCGACCCGTGACGAGGAGCCTCCTCGGTGCGGTACGGTTCGCGTGAGCGCAGCATGGCCAGGATGACGTCGCAGCGACGACGCGCGAGGCAGATGACGGCTGCGGTGTGTTTCTTTCCCTCGGCCCGCTTGCGGTCGTAGAACGCCCGCGAGACGGGGTCGCGCAGCGAGGCGAAGGCGGAGAGGTACATCGCGTTCTTGAGCCGGTGATTGCCGCGGCGGCTTCGGGTCTGCCCCCGGATGCTGCTGCCGGACTGGCGGGTGACCGGGGCAAGGCCGGCGTAGCTGGCCAGCCTCGATCCGTTCGCGAAGCGAGAGATGTCACCGATCTCGGCGAGCATCCGCGCGCCCGTCCTCGGCCCGACCCCCGGCAGGGAGCCGAGGATGAGGCCGAAAGGGTGGGCCTCGAAGAGCTCCCCGATCTCCGCGCCGAGCCGCTCCCGCCGCTGCTGCGTGCGATCCAGCTCGGTCGCGACCTCAGCGATCACCCGACCCATCGCGACCGAGCCGGGTACGACCACGGTCTGGGCGTCGAGGGCCTCGGTGACGGCCTCGGTGAGCGCCGTCGCGAGGCGCGGCGAGCGCTTCCGGATCGTCCGCGCGATGCGGCCGCGACCGGCCGTGGCCAGCGCCTGCGGTGTCGGGTAGCGGGCGAGCAGGTCCCGTGCCCCCGCATTGTGGAGCCTGGGGCCCAGTACGCGCTCCAGGGCCGGGGAAACACTGGTGAGCGCATCCCGCAGGCGGTTGGAGAGCCGCGTCGCGTCGGCGGCGAGGTCGGTGTCGTAGCCGTTGAGAACGCGCAGCTGCTCCAGGAGTTCGTCGTTGCCGGCGTCGAGCCAGTGCACCTGGTGGCGCCGCGTGCGGCCGGTGTCGGCCAGCACGAACGCGTCGCGGCGGTCGGTCTTGGACTCACCCGGGTAGAGGTCGGCGGCACGGCGCATGACCAGCCCCGGCACGTACGCCACCGGCACGCCGCGGCGGGCGGCGACACCGAGCACGAGCCGGGCCAGCGAGCCGGGCTGGTCGACGACCAGAGCCGGGGAGCCGAAGGACTCCGCGCGAGCGAGGAGCGCCTCGATGGCGGCCTCGTCGTTCGCGACGGCGCGGGCGAACAGCGGCGAGCCTGCCTCATCCAGCACATCGGCGAAGTGCTCGGTCTTGCCGATGTCGAGGCCGATCCACACGGTGGTTTCGTCGGGCGTACCCACTGCGACTCCTTCCGGGGTTTCCCCCTCATTCCACAGGAAGGCCGCAGGCGCGCTCGCCGTCATCCACCTTACAAATCAGCGATTGGCTCGCATGTCCCCATCAGAGGTTCACGCGCCGAACAGTGCCGGTGGCAACACCACTTGAGCCGTCCGTTACGGCAGGGCCAAATGAGCCATGCCGGCACTGCTGGGCTTCCTGGGCTCAGAGGTTACTGAGCCCGCTTGAAGAAGGTAAGGGGCCAAATGGAGTTGTCATTCCCATCCTCGCCACGTGGCCCCGCGACTACGTCGGCGGACTCACGGGGACGCGCTACGAGGGCGCGCCCGACTCCGAGGAGGCCCGCGCCGGCGTCAACCGCTGGATCGCGCTCTTCGCGGGCGCATGCCGCCGCGCGGCCGAAGACGCCGCGCGCTTCGAGGAGCAGGTGCGGGCGCTGCAGCACTCCTGGCGCAAGCGGCTCGGGTCCGTGCGCCGCGGCTCGGCGGCTGATCTGCTCCTCCGCGCACCGCCTGGCGCGCCCCTGCTGACGGCCACCACGGCATCAGACTTGATCGGGCGGTCGTTCCAGGCGACGAGCCAGGCGATCGACCGGCTCGTGGAGGCAGGCGTCCTCAAGCAGGTGACGGTCGGCCGCCGAAACCGTGCGTTCGAGGCCCCCGAGCTCATCGAGGCCTTCACAACGCTGGAGCGACAACTCGCGAGCCCCGAAGGAGACACGCTGTCTCGGCGCCATTCAGGCGCGTCCCGCGCAGGCGCCCGTAGTACCGGCGGACGCTCCGGACTCAGGCGAGCGCCTCCATGTAGGGGCGCATCACGCGGGAGACGCGGCACACGCGTGCGTACTCGAAGAGCTCGTCGGCGGTGCAGCGGCGCTGTTCGAGGCAGTCGCGCAGCGCCTCGACAGCGATGTCGGTGCCGATCTTGTTCCTGAACTTGAAGCAGTCCGCCACGGTCTTCGCTGCGCCGTAGATCCAGACGGGTACGCCCTCGACGACATGTGTCTCGACGCCGGCGTCGCGCGCCTCGCCGGAGACGCGCACGATCCGCAGGTGCACGCTGTGCTCCCTCGGGGCCCGATCCTTAGGGATGGTCTGAACAGGTGGCGTATCGGGCGCGGTGCGGGTCGATCGGCGTACCGCGCCGCGCTGTGGGGGCCGATACCGCGGTTCAGGGGGTGGTCTCGCCTCCATGTCGCTCCGGAAGCGCTTCGGCGGGCGATTCCGGACGCAGCGCTCCCGCGATCAGGCGAGCTGAGGCTCGGCTCGCAACAGGTTCGCGAAACCGAGCAGCAGCGCGAGCCGCTGGCGGTTCTTCTCAAGACCCCGGTAGCGGACCTGCGCGTACCCGAAGTGCCGCTTCACGTAGAGAAACGGATGCTCCGCCTTCGCTCGCACTGAGGCCTTGCGCCGCTCCGCCTGTGCCTCAGCGCCGCCCGGCGGCAGCAGCCGCCTGAGACCCGGGCGCATCGCCACCTGCCAGCTCACCTCCGAACCCGCGTGCTCCGGGCGCTTCTCCACTCCCTGGTAGCCGGCATCACCCCACACCGCGCTCTCAGCGCCGTGCAACAGGCGGTGCACCTCGGTCACGTCGGCGATGTTCGCCGCCGTCGTGTGCACGCTGTGGACCAGCCCCGTCCGCGCATCCGTGCCGCTGTGCAGCTTCATCCCGAAGTACCACTGCCGGCCCTTTCTGGTCTGGTGCATCTCGGGGTCGCGCGCACGCTCCCGGTTCTTCGTCGATGACGGCGCGCTGATGATCGTGGAGTCCACGATCGTGCCCTCGCGCACCTGCAGACCGCGCGCTGCGAGATGCGCGTTGATGGTCGCGAACAGCGCCGTTCCCAGCTGATGACGCTCCAGCAGATGGCGGAAATGGAGGACCGTCGTCTCATCGGGAATCGGCTCGGAGAGGCTGAGACCGGCGAACTCGAGCATCGAGCGGGAGTCGTAGAGTTCCTGCTCCATGCCGGGGTCGCTGAGGTTGAACCAGAGCTGCAGGCAGTGGATGCGCAGCATCACGCGCAGCGGGTAGGGGCGGCGTCCGCGGCCCGGCTTCGGGTAGACGGGCGTGATGCGCTGCTCCAGCTCAGCCCAGGGGACGAGCCTGTCCATGCGCTCGAGGAACGTCTGCCGCCTCGTCTTGACCTTCTTGTGCTCGTACTCGACGCTGCCGAACGAACGCTGCTGCATGGGGCGCCCCTCTCCGGGTCCGCCCATGATCGCATCCGCTCACGCGCTCAGGCGAGTTGTTCAGACCATCCTTAGAGTCCGGCACCGGTTCCTGCTCGTCTCAGTGTCGGCCAAGCTATCGGACGATGAATCGACGATATATCAAGCAGCCCGCTACGCCTGGCGAATGGGACGCGCTCAGGTAGAGAAGTGCGACCTAGTCCTGGCGAGAGATGGCGCTATCGTAATCGGAGCCTTCCGCCCCAATGAGTGGCTCGAGGCAACGCCGAAGAACTTCCCATGCAAGCCACTCTTACCGCCCATCAAGCGAGGGCAACGGTGGGGGTTCATTGGCGATTGGGCGGAGCAGCAAATCCGGGACTGCTACGTGGGGAAGCGGATCCCGGAGCGCTACCTGAAGAGCACAGGCAACCCCATCACATACTGCGACCCGGACGACCCAGAGTAGCCCCCTATCCCCGCCGCAGCCACCCTCGCAGCCTTGCGAACAGGCCACCGCCCGAGGGCGCCTCCCCCCGCAGCAGCCGCGCCTCGACGAGGGCCGCCAGCCCGGCGGCCGCCTCCGCGCCCCGCGCGGTGAAGTCACGCTCGAGGCGCGCCGCCTCGACCGAGGCCAGCAGATCGGCCGCTGCAACAGGCTGCTCGCGCGTCTCTCCGGCGGTCAGCTCGACGGCGGGGACGCCGGGCTCCTCGTAGCCCTCGGCGAGCACGAGGTCCGTGCGAGGGTCGAGCGAGGCGACGAAGGCGGCCAGGTCGGCGGCGCTCGCCAGCTGCATCCCGGCGGAAGCCGGGGTCACGCGCGTTCCGCTTGGCAGCGTCAGCGTCGCGCGTCCGTCGGCGAGCAGTTCGGCGGTCGCGGTGCGGAGGCCGCGCGCTCGCAGCGCCTCGACGAGGGCGATCACGAGCAGGTTGCGCGCCGGGATCTGCGGCCCGACGACACGCAGCACGGGCGGCCCGGCATCGCTCGAGGAGGCAGGGCCGGTCGTCATCGCTCCGGGGCGGCGTCCGGCACGCGGTCGATCAGCAGCACCTCGACCTCGTCGCCCGGCTCGACCGCGGGCGCGTCCTCCGGTACGACGGCGATGCCGTTGGCGAGGGCGAACGAGGTCAGCACGCCGGAGCCCTGCGGGCCCGTCAGGCGCGCGTGGTAGCGCCCGTCGCGGCGCTCCACGATGGCGCGGGCGTAGAAGCGGCGCGGGTCCGGTCGCGCGATGCGCTCCTCGGCAATCGCACGCACGCGAGGGCGCTCCCAGGCCTGCGGCTTGCCGAGCATCGTGAACAGCGCCGGCCGCCCGAACAGCTCGAAGGTCATCATCGCGGAGACGGGGTTGCCCGGCAGCCCGAGGTGCGGCACGACCCGCGCCTCGTTGCCCTCACCCACGCTGAACGTACCGAAGGCGAGCGGCTTGCCGGGCCGCATCCGCACCGTCCAGAAGCCGACCTCACCCTCGCGCGCCAGCACCTCCTTGACCACGTCGAAGTCGCCGCGCGAGACGCCCGCCGAGGTGACCAGCAGATCGGCGTCGGCGACGCCCTCGCGAACGCTCGCGGTCAGCGCCTCGACGCTGTCGCGGGCGATGTCGAGCATGAGCGGTTCGCCGCCCATCTCGCGCACCATCGAGGCGAGCGAGAAGCCGTTGGCGTCGTAGATCGCGCCGGGCCGCAGCGGCTCGCCGGGGCGCAGCAGCTCGTCGCCGGTCGAGAGCACGGCCACGCGCGGACGGCGAATGGCGGTGACGCTCCCGAGGCCAAGCGAGGCGAGCACGCCGAGCTGCGCCGGTCCGAGGATCGTGCCGGCAGCCAGCACCAGTTCGCCCTCGCGCACGTCCTCGCCGGCGGGGCGCACGTTCGCGCGGGGCGCCGCGGCGACATCGATGCGGACCTCGGCGCGGGGGGCGTCCTCCCAGCGGGTGGACTGCTCCTCCTCGTCGGTCTCCTCGAAGGGCACGATCGCGTCGGCGCCGTCCGGTAGCGGCGCGCCGGTCATGATGCGGACCGCCTCGTCGGGGCCGACCGAGCCGTCGTAGACGGAGCCCGCCGCGAGGTAGCCGGTCACGCGCAGCCGCCGCGGGCTGTCCGGCGCGGCGCCCGTGGTGTCGTCGGCGCGCACGGCGTAGCCGTCCATCGAGGTGTTCGCGAGCGGCGGGATGTCGAACCCGCCGTACACGTCCTCCGCCAGCACCTGCCCGAGCGCGTCGAGCAGCGGCGTCGAGACCGCCTCGAGGGGCGTGAAGTGCGCGAGGATCCGCGCGCGCGCCTCCTCCACGGAGATCATGTCGGCGGGCAGCACGTGGCGGTGCGCGGGCTCGCTCATGCCTCGATCATACGTGGTCGCGGGGAGTCGGCGGGCGGCGTCAGCGGTCGAGGTATTCGGCGACGTTGGCGTTGTGTTCGGCGAGCGTCTCGGCGAAGGCGTGGGAGCCGTCGCCGCGGGCGACGAAGTAGAAGAAGTCCGTGTCCGCCGGGTTGAGCACCGCCTTGATCGCATCGAGGCGCGGGCTGGCGATCGGGCCGGGCGGGAGACCCGCCACGAGGTAGGTGTTGTACGGCGACTGGAAGGCGAGATCGTCGAGGGTCAGGTCGACCTTCCACCAGCCGTCATCCGGCTCGTCGCTGCTGCCCGTGGTGATCGCGTACTGGACGGTCGGGTCGGCGTCGAGTTTCACGCCCACCTCGAGGCGGTTCAGGAAGACGGAGGCGACCAGCGGCATCTCGTCGCGCAGCAGCGTCTCGCGCTCGACGATCGAGGCGAGCGTCAGCACCTCGTGCAGTGTCATCGAGGAGAGCGCGAGCCGGCCCCGCAGAACCTGGTCGAACGCCCCGTCCAGGGCCTCGAGCATCGCGGCGACGAGGCTCTCGGCGGTGGTCTCTTCGTCAATCGGATAGGTCGCCGGGAGGAGGTAGCCGTTGAGGGTCGCCCCGCGCGGCAGTTCACGCAGCACGGACTCCTCGCGCGGCAACGAGACGGCCTCGTCCCACTCCTCGCGCGTCGCGAGCCCGAGTGTGACGACCGCCGCCCCGATCTCCTCGACGCGTAGCCCTTCGAGCACCACGAAGAAGCGCTCCTGGGCGACGCCTGCCCGTAGCTGGCGGATGAGCTCGGCGGCAGGGGTGTTCGGCGCGAACCCGTAGCTGTCGGCCCGCAACTCGGTGCCGACGCCCATGAGCAGCAGCAGGGTGCGGAAGCGCTCGTCGTCCTGCAGGACGCCCCGATCGACAAGCAGTGAGGCGATCGCATCGACGCCGTATCCGGGCTCGACCGTCACCGCGATCGGGTCGCCCTCGAGATCCGGGCCGCGGAAGCCTGCCGGCGCCGGGGGAACGCCGGCGGCCATGGCCGCGACCGTCCGCGACTCCGTATCGGTCAGCGTTCCCACCAGCACGGAGATTACGAGGGCGGACCAGACCAGGGCTACGGCGCCGGCGATCAGGATCGGGTCGAGTCTAGGCGCCACTGGCGTCGTCCACGTGCTCGCTCCGCCGCTGATGTCGCCGCCGATCGATGAACTGCTGCAGGATCAGCGCTGCCGCGAGGTCGTCGCTCGGTCGGCGCGAGGTCGTCGCTCGCTCGGCGGCAACGGACGTCAGGCGCTCGTCCTCGTACTCGACCGGCAGGTCGAGGCGGCGGCGCAGGCGCTCGCCGAGGGCGCGCGCGGCAGCGGCGGCAGCCCCTTCCTCGCCGCCGAGCAGGCGCGGTAGCCCGACCACGATACCGCCGACCTCCTCGCGCTTCGCGATGCTGCGTATCGCGGGGAACGCAGCGGCGGCCGGGACGACCTCGATCGGCACGGCGATGCGCTCCTCCGGGTCGCACGCGGCGATGCCGACGCGTGCCTCACCAGGGTCGATGCCCAGCCATCTCATCGTCGCCGCCTCACCCCGAATCCGAGTCGGCGTCAGCGTCAGCGCCGCCGTCCGTGCCAACCTCGCCGCCGTCGCCGCCGCCCGCATCCTCCTCGTCGACCGCCGGTTCGCCGGCGAACGCTGCGGCAAGCGCCTCCGGGCTGACAAGCTCGATCGAGATGCGATCGGAGCGGCGAGGCATGCGCAGGCCGGGTATCCAGCCGGGATGCACGGTGATGTGCGGGTTGGTCGTGAGCCCCAGTTGCTCACGCAGCCGCTCGGCGGCGACCTCCGGCGACACGTTGGTGAGCACGCCGCGCAGCGAGCTGGGGTCGAGCAGCGGGCTCGCGAGGCCGGTCGCGGTGAACTCGATCGTGAGCCGGCTGCCGTCGAACGAGGACACGTCCCCGAGCGATGCCACGGATGTCCCGGGCAGTAGCGCCACGCCATCGGGCAGCCGTTCCTGGAGCAGGTTCTGCGCCACCTCCTGCGCGTCCTCGTCGGTCAGCACGAAGGCGCTGGCGGTGGCCGTGTACTCCATCAGGAGGATGTCGGACCGCTCCCCCACCTCGGTGAGCGGCGTCTGGGCGCGGATCGCGACGGCGATGGTCTCGGTGAAGACGGTCGCGTCCGTAACCGAGCGCAGCAGCTCGCGCTCGCCCGCGCGCCGGAGCACCGCGTTGGCGAGCTCGGTGACGGTGGCAACGTCATCGGGGCTGACGATGGGAACCTCGATGTCCGTACCGCCTCCGGCCGCGATGTTGGTGACGGAGACCGTGGCCGGGAATCCGCTCAGTTGCGTCAGGGTGTCCGCGGCGACGTTGCCGACGCTGCCCGGCTCGATCGCGGTTGCGCCGACCACGGACCTCGAGCCCGCGGGGATGGCGACCGAGCGATCGGTGGTGAAGGTCACCCCGTCGATCGTCTCAACCGGCGTGCCGATCGGCAGCACGAGGTCGGTGTCGCCCGCGTTCGTGAAGGTGAGCCCGGCGCGGGCGCGCGTGTCGCCGACGGTGGCGAGGCCGGTCGATCTGGTCGAGACGACGAAGACGACCTCCGTCTGCACGGAGTCGACGGCGATCACGCCGAGGCCGAGGTCCGCCTCGCCAAGCGGGCTCAGCCGCGCGCGGATTGACACGGTGAGGGTCTCCGCTGGCGGAGACACAAGAATCGTCGCGGATGGCACGTAGGTGCAGGCCGCGAGTCCGATCACGAACAGCGCCCCCGCAAACAGTGCCGCCCGCACGAGGGGCCCGAGCGACGGGGCGCGGAGCACGAACTCGCGGCTCCCGAACGGGATGCGGAGGGCGCGCCGGGCACGTAGCCCGCGCACGGTGCGAGCGGCAGGCAGTCCCGCGTCCGCGGCGTGCTGCCGCACATCCCCACGGCTCGCGAGCACGCGCACGCGGAGTCCGCGCTGCCGCACGTAGGCCGCGATCCGCGGCCACTCCATCGAGTCGCGCAGCGCGTAGGCGCGGCGCGGCACCACGAGCAGCAACTCGACCTCGCTCGCCGCGTCGATGCGGCCGATGATCGCCCTCGCGTCATCCTCGCGCTCCGCGATGATGGTGGCCGCGCCCGGGAGCCGCGGGCCGCGCACGCGCCGCGGTACGTCCGGCGCTGCATGGGCCTCGGCCTCCGGCTCGGGGCCGCGCAGCCTGGCGATGAGGCGGCGGCGCAGCTCGCCGATCTCTCGCGCGAGGTCCGAGATGCCGTCCCGGACCACGGGCCAGTAGCGCCGGAAGGCGTCCCGGACCACGGACCAGTAGCGCCGGAAGGCGTCCCGGACCACGGACCAGTAGCGCCGGAAGGCGTCCCGGACGACGGACCAGTAGCGCCGGAAGGCGTCCCGCGCCTGCTGCACGAGTCCGGGTGGCTGCCGCCCGGCCACCGCCGGCTACGCCCCGCCCAGGCGCTCGCGCGCCAGCCGGCGCGCCGCCTCGAGGGCTTCACCGAGGCGGCTCGCGTCGCGCCCACCGGCCTGCGCGAGTGCCGGCCGGCCGCCGCCGCCGCCGCCGACCACGGCCCCCGCGGCCTTCACAACCTCATCCGCACGCAGTCCGCGCTCGACCACGTCGTCGGTCGCGAGCGCGAGCAAGTGGGGGCGGTCATCGATCACCGCGCCGAGGGTGACGAAGGCGCTGTCCATGCGCTCGCGCAGGCGATCGGCCATGCCGCGCAGCGCATCGGGGGAGTCTGCCTCGACCTGGGCGATGAGGATCTGCACGCCGCCGAGCTCTTCGGCCTCGTCCGCCAGCGTCTCCGCGAGCCCGGCGGCGCGGCTCGCCGACTGCGCGCGGGCCTGGCGGCGCTCCTCGGCAAGCTGCTCCTCGAGGGCGTCGATGCGGCCGGCGATCTCGGCGGGCGGCGCCTTGAAGCGCTGCGCGAGGTCGTCCACGAGGTCGAGGCGCTCCTCTATGTAGCGCTCCGCCTCGGGGCCGGTCAGCGCCTCGATGCGGCGCAGGCCGGCGCCGATCGAGGAGTCGCCGCTGATCACGAAGTTGCCGACGCCGCCGGTGGAGTGCAGGTGCGTGCCGCCGCACAGCTCGCGGCTGAAACAGGCGTCCGTGTGCCGGTGCGAGGCCGAGGCGCCGCCTCCGGCGGCGCGCGCCTCGCAGTACTCGACCATGCGCACCTCGGCGGCGTAGCGATCCTCGAAGAACGCGATCGCGCCGCGATCGATCGCCTCCTCGTAGGGGAGGATGAACGTTTCCTGCGCGATGTCGTCGCGGACCCTCGCGTTGACCAGCCGCTGCGCCTCGCGCAGCTCGGCGGCGGACGGCGCCTGCGGGTGCGTGTAGTCGAAGCGCAGGTGATCCGGCGCGACGAGCGAGCCTGCCTGGCGCACGTGCGGCCCGAGGACCTCGCGCAGCGCGGCGTGCAGCAGATGCGTGGCGGTGTGGTTGCGGCGGCTCCCGGCGCGCCAGGCCGCATCGACGCGCGCCTCGGCCGGCTCGCCCGCGGCCAGTACGCCCTCGACGACCTCGCCGCGGTGGACGTGTACGCCGCCGAGCGGCTGCGTGTCGTCGACCCGGAAGCGGCCTCCGGCGGTGATGATCTCGCCGCGATCGCCGACCTGCCCGCCGCTCTCCGCGTAGAACGCGGTCGCGTCGAGCACCAACTCGCCCTCCGCGCCCGCTTCGAGGCGCTGGACACGCTCGCCTCCGCTGAACAGCGCCGCCACTGCCGACTGCGCCTCGAGGGCGTCGTAGCCGAGGAACGTGCTCTGCAGGCCGAGGGCGGCGAAGCGTTCGGCCTCGTCGCCACCGTAGTCGCTGAAGGCGGTCTCGCCGCGGGAGCGCGCCCGCTGGGCGGCCATCTCCGCCTCGAAGCCTTCGTCGTCGACGGCGTAGCCGCGCGCCGACGCCAGCTCGCGGGTCAGCTCGGGCGGCAGACCATGCGTGTCGTAGAGGGTGAACATGTCGCGGCCGGGAATGCGCCGCGGGCCGTCGCCCGCCCCGGCCTCGCGCTCGATCACGCCCTCGAGCAGCTCGATGCCGCGCGCCAGCGCCGCCTGGAAGCGGCGCTCCTCGTCGGCGGCGACGCGGCGGATGAAGGCGCGCTGCTCCTCGAGCCCGGCGTGCGCGCCCATCGAGGCGTTGATCGCGGCATCGATCACGCCCTCGATGAAGGGCTCGCGCAGCCCGATCGTGTAGCCGAAGTAGATGGCGCGGCGCAGCACGCGGCGCAGCACGTAGCCGCGGCCCTCGTTGCCGGGCAGGACGCCGTCGTGGATCAGGAAGGCCGCGGCGCGTGCATGCTCCGCGATGGCGCGCAGCGCGCGCGCCTGCGCGGGCGCGCCGTCCGGGTCGTAGGCGATCCCCGCTGCGGACTCGGCGCTCGCGAGGATCGCGCGCAACTGGTCCGTCTCGTAGACGGAGCCGACGCCCTGCAGCACCCAGGCGAGCCGCTCCAGCCCCGCCCCGGTGTCGATGTTCTGCGAGGGCAGCGGCGTCAGCGAGCCGTCGGCGGCGCGGTCGAAGGCCATGAAGACGAGGTTCCAGACCTCGAGGAAGTTGGGCGCTTCGAGGTCGATCTGCCCGTCCGGCAGCCGCGGCTCGGAGTCCGGGTCGTCACCGAAGTAGTAGTGCAGCTCGGAGCAGGGGCCACACGGTCCCGTCTCGCCCGAGTACCAGTAGTTCCCCAGCTCCGCGCTGTAGCGAAGGATGCGCTCGGCCGGGACGCCCTGCGCGCGCCAGAGGTCGAACGCCTCGTCGTCGTCGCTGTAGACGGTGACCCAGAGCCGCTCGAAGTCGAGACCCAACTCGCCCGCGAGGAAGCCCAGCGCGGCCTCGATCGCCTCGGCCTTGAAGTAGTCGCCGAGCGAGAAGTTGCCGAGCATCTCGAAGAACGTGAGGTGCGAGTCGTCGCCGACGGACTCGATGTCCGTGGCGCGGAAGCACTTCTGGATGGAGGTCAGGCGCCTCGCGGGCGGCGTTTCGAGCCCCAGGAAGTAGGGCTTGAACTGCACCATCCCGGCCGAGGTGAAGAGCAGCGACGGGTCCCCGTAGGGGACGAGCGAGGCGGACGGGATGCGGCGGTGGGCTCGCGCCTCGAAGTAGGCGAGGAACGCGGCGCGCAACTCTTCGACGATCACGCTGTGGTCACTGCCGATCGATCACTGCCACGCCCCTGCGGCGCAGTCTCCGCGCCAGCGATCGGGCCGCTCCGGTAGAGACAGGGCCGCTTGCGAGTGTAGAATAGCCCCGAGCGACGGGTCAATTTTCGCAGCCGCTCCCGCACAAGGCGGGACAGGCGCGTGACCGTGGAGCACCACGATCGAGACAAGCGCCGACAGCGACAAACCTCCCTCGCCCCGCTTCGCATGACGCCCGCGGGTTCCCTGCCGCTGCGCGGCTGGACCGCCGTCGTGCTCGCCGCCGGGCGAGGCGTCCGCATGCGCTCACGCCGCCCGAAGGCGCTGCACGAGGTCGCCGGCCGCCCGATGCTGCAGCTGCTGCTGGACGCCCTCGCAGGCGCCGGCTGCGATCGCGCCGTGGTCGTGACCGCCGACGCGGAGGACGCCGTCGCGAGCGCGGCGCGCGAGGCGGGCGCCCTCGTCGCGGTCCAGCGCGAGCCGCGTGGCACCGCAGACGCCGCGCTGGCCGCCGCCGAGGCGGTCGGTGAGGCCGGCCGCGTGCTGATCGCGCACGGCGACCTGCCACTGCTCACCTCCGGCAGCCTCGCAGCCCTCGCCAACGCGCATCTCGAGGCGCAGGCCACACTCAGCCTCCTCACCGTCGAGGTCGACGACCCCACTGGGTATGGACGCATTGTGCGCTCCGGCGGTTCCGTAAGCGCGATCGTCGAGGAGACGGAGACCGACGGCGAGACGCGCGCGATCCACGAGATCAACGTCGGCGTCTACGCCGCCGAGGCCGCCTGGCTGTGGCCGGCGCTGGCCTCGCTCGCGCCCTCGCCGGGCGGCGAGGTCTACCTGCCGGACGCCGTGCGCGCCGCGATCGATGGAGGGCGCACGGTGCTCGTCTGCCCGCTCGCGGATGCGAGCGAGGCGCAGCAGGTCAACACCCGCTCCCAGCTCGCCGCCGCGGAGGCGGTGATGCGCGCCCGCGTGCGCGAGGCGCTGATGGCCGGTGGCGTCACGATCGTTGACCCGCCCACCACCTGGGTCGATGCCGGCGTGGAGGTCGGCGAGGACGTCACGCTGCTGCCCGGCGTGCACCTGCTCGGCGCGACTGCGGTCGGACGCGACTGCCGCATCGGGCCCAGCGCAGTACTGCGCGACACGCGCGTCGGCGAGCGCTGCACGATCGGCGGCTCCACCCTCGAGGGCGCCACGCTGGGCGACGACGTGCAGGTCGGGCCCTACTGCCACATCCGACCCGGCTCGACGATCGAGGCGGGTGTGCGGCTCGGCAACTACGCCGAGGTCAAGGCCTCGCGCGTCGGCGCGGGCAGCCGCGTCGGGCACTTCTCCTACCTCGGCGACGCGGATGTGGGCCGGGACGTGAACATCGGCGCGGGCACGATTACGGCAAACTACGACGGCGCTGACAAGCACCGCACCGTCATAGGCGACGGGGCGTTCATCGGCAGCGATTCGATGCTGGTGGCGCCGGTTAACATCGGCGCGGGCGCGCGCACGGGCGTCGGGTCGGTGGTCACGCGCGACGTGCCGCCGGGCGGCTCGGCGATCGGCGCGCCGGCGCGCATTCGCCGGCCAGCGAGCAGCGAAGCGGGAGAGGAGCAGTAGCGGGCCGCCTGCGGCCCGTCCAGGTTTGGATACTCTGACAGCAGTGGCTCTGGTGGTGATGATCGGCGCGGGCGTCTTGCTCGTCCTGATCTCGGCCGCCGAGGCGGGGGTGGCCACGATCACCCGCCGCCGCACCCCCATCCGCGCCGAAAACGGCGTGGCGGGCCTCTTCGACAGCTACATCAAGCAACGCCAACAGATCCTCAGCGCGCTCGGCGCCGGGGCGACCCTGGCGACCGTCACCCTCAGCCTCGGGATCGCGCTGCTGTTGATCGGCGGGCGCGAGCTGAGCGTCCTCGAGGCGGCCGCCGCCGGAGTGATCGCGCTGCTCGTCGTCGCCGCGCTGCGCCAGAACGCGAGAACGATCGCGCTCGCCAGCCCGGAGGGCGCCGGCTACCGGCTCGCCCGCGTCATCGCCTTCCTCGCGCCCCTGCTCGCCCCCTTCGCCTGGCTGATGAGCGCCCCCGCACGCGGAGTGCTGCGCCTCGCCGGCCGCCGCGCCGAGATCGTCGACGACCCCGCAGCCGAGTTGCTCGCGATCCTCGAGGCTCCCGTCGACGGCAACGGCGGAGAGACACTCACCGAGGAGCGGCGGATGATGCGCGGCATCCTCGCAATGTCGCGTCAGACCGCGCGCGAGATTATGTCTCCTCGGATGGACATCGTCGCCGTCTCGACCGAGGCGTCCGTCGGCGACGTGATGAAGGTCGTCGACTCCTCGGGGTTCAGTCGCATCCCGCTCTACGAGGAGAACATCGACCGCATCATCGGCGTGCTCTACGCCAAGGATCTGCTGGCGCGGCTGCAGAGCGGCGTCACCTCGCCGAACCTGCGCCTGCTCGCCCGCCCGCCCTACTTCGTGCCGGAGACGAAGCGCACCGACGAGCTGCTCGCCGACCTGCGCCGCGACCAGACGCACGTGGCGATCGTCGTCGACGAGTACGGCGGCACCGCCGGCCTCGTGACAGTCGAGGACGTGCTCGAGGAGATCGTCGGCGAGATCGCAGACGAGTACGACACGGACGAGATCGAGATCGAGGTGATCTCCGAGGACGAGGCGATCGTCGACGCGCGACTCGCCATCGACGACCTCAACGAGTTGTTCGGTTCGGAGATCGAGAACGAGGACTTCGACACGGTCGGAGGCTTCGTCTTCTCGCTGCTGGGCCGCCTCGCGTCGCCGGGGGACCGTGTCAGCAGCGAGGAGCACGGCCTGGAGCTGCGGGTGCTGTCCGTGCACGGCCGCCGCATCCGCCGCGTGCGCGTCACCCAGATCCAGCCGGCCGACGAGGCCGCGGCCGGCTAGGCGGAGGGGATCACGCCCCCGCCAATTCCGGGAAGTACGTCTCGAAGAAGCCGCGATCCCGGGTGAGGAAGGTGTCGGCCTCAGAGACGGCGTGAGCGCCGATCAGGAAGTCGGAGATAATCCGTGCTCTCGGCCCTCCGGCGCGGCGGTACTGCATCCAGCGCCGCCCCGCTTCGTAGGCGATGGACGTGTCGACCGGCGACAGTCGGGCGTTGATCTCAGCAAGCGCCTGGTCCAGCGCCGCTCGATCGCCGAACGCGGGGACCAGCTCCGCGTAGACAATGTCGCACACG
The DNA here is from genome assembly GCA_965261685.1 of Dehalococcoidia bacterium. GTDB lineage: Bacteria > Chloroflexota > Dehalococcoidia > UBA2979 > UBA2979 > VXMT01. The sequence continues at coordinate 161,542 of CBDHDI010000027.1, read as the reverse complement.
AGGACCGCGCCCGCGTCGTAGGCGCGGCGGATAGCCTCCCGGGACTCGGCGTGGTGCGGTGCATCGGAAAGGAAGACGTCGAGCAGGACGTTGGTGTCGACTGCCGTGATCACCGTCCGCGGATTTCCTCGATGTACTCGTCCACGTCGAACGCGCCATCGAGGATGCCGCTGATGCGATCTACGGGATGTTCCACTGCCGCCCTCTTCCGGATCAGGAGGCCCTGTTCCGTAGCGGTGATCTCGACCTCTACGTTGTGGTTCATCCCAAAGCGGTCCCGCAGGGGCTTGGGGATGGTGATCTGGCCACGTTCGGACACACGCATGAGCACTCCGGTATGAATCTACTGCGGGATTAATCATACTCCAGCAACTTCGGACTCGCCATCTGCCCGGCACTTGCCCCCTTGCCAGCGGCTGGTAGGCTGTGGGCGTGGACGATGTAAGAACAAATGCTCTGCCATGGTGGGTCGCCTTCCACCGCATCTCCCGCCTCGGGGCCGTGCGCTTCGGGCTGCTCGAGCGCGCGTTCCCGTCGCTCGAGGAGGCGTGGAAGGCCGACCGCACAGCGCTGCGCGCGGCCGGGCTCGACGCCGCGACGGTGGACCTCGTGGTCGCACAGCGACCGGAGATCGAGCCGGAGCGAGAGATGGAGCGCCTCGAGGAGGCCGGGGTGCGCGCCATCCCGCGCTTCCACTCCGCCTACCCGGCCCGGCTGCGCGAGATACCCGATCCACCGCCGCTGATCTACGTCCGGGGCGCGTTGACGCAGCAGGACGAGTGGGCACTCGCCGTCGTCGGGACGCGGCGTGCGACGGCCTACGGGCGGCAGGCCGCGGGCGAGCTGGCGCGTGACCTCGCCGCGAACAGCGTGACGGTCGTCTCCGGGCTCGCCCGAGGCATCGACACCATCGCGCACCGCGCTGCGCTCGACGCCGGGGGACGCACGATCGCCGTGCTGGCGAACGGCCTCGACACCGTCTACCCGCCGGAGAACCGCGGGCTGGCGAGCGAGATCGCCGAGGCGGGCGCGCTGATCGGCGACTACCCGCTCGGCACGAAGCCGCGCGCCGAGTTCTTCCCGAGGCGCAACCGCATCATGTCCGGGATCTCCCTCGGCACGCTCGTCGTCGAGGGCGACGTGAAGAGCGGGGCGATGATCACCGCGCGTTTCGCTGGGGAGCAGAATCGCGAGGTCTTCGCCGTCCCTGGCTCGATCTTTGCGCCGCAGTCGCGCGGCCCGCTCTCGCTGATCCGCGACGGCGCGACGCCGGTTGCGAGCGTCGAGCACGTCCTCGAGGCGCTCAACCTGACGATGATCGGCGCGCAGATGGACTTCGGCCGTGCCGCGCCCGCGGCGAGCGAGGATGAGCGGGCGCTGATGGCGGCGTTGACCCGTGAACCGCGCCACGTCGACGAGGTCGTTCGGGACACCGGTTTGGCCGCAGCCCGGGTCTCGGCTACGCTCGCATTGCTCGAACTCAAGGGTCAGGTGCGCGATGTGGGCGGGATGCAGTACGTCCGGGTGCGCGAACCGGCCGCCGTGTACGAACCCGAATCCTCGTCACCCGAGAAGGAGCCGACGCCGTGAGCAGCAGCGCGACGCGCGGACGCAGACGGAAGGGCGCAGACGCCGCCGGGAACGACGGACCGCGTCTCGTGATTGTCGAATCGCCGGCCAAGGCGCGCACGATCGCCGGTTTCCTCGGCCCGGGATACGTGGTCGAGTCCTCGATCGGGCACATCCGCGATCTACCCCAGGGCAACGATGCCGTCGACATCGAGGACGGCTTCAAGCCGCGCTACGAGATCCCGAGTGACAAGCAGGCGCAGGTCCGCAAGCTGCGCAAGCTGACCCGGGAGGCGAGCGAGCTCTACCTCGCGACAGACGAGGACCGCGAGGGCGAGGCGATTGCCTGGCATCTCGCCGAGGTGCTCAAGCCGAAGGTGCCCGTGCGCCGCATGGTGTTCCACGAGATCACCGCGCGTGCGATCGCCGACGCGCTCGCCAACCCGCGCAGCATCGACGAGGACCTCGTCTCCGCGCAGGAGGCGCGGCGCGTCCTCGACCGCCTCTACGGCTACGAGGTCTCGCCGGTGCTCTGGCGCAAGGTGCGGCCGCGGCTCTCCGCCGGGCGCGTCCAGTCGGCGGCGATCCGCATGATCGTCGCGCGCGAGCGGGAGCGCATGCGCTTCGCGAGCGCCTCGTTCTGGGACGTGCGCTCGCAGGTGCGGAGCGAGCAGGACGTCCCCCCGCCGGAGCCCTTCGCCGCGCGCCTCGCCGAACTCGGCGGGCAGCGGCTCGCGCGGGGCAACGACTTCGCGCCGGAGACCGGGCAACTGCGCGAGGGCGCCTCGGTGCTCTCGCTCGACGAGGAGCGCGCACGCGCCGTCGCCGCCGCGGTCGCGGAGGCCGAGTACACCGTCACCGAGGTCAACGAGCGGCCCTACACACAGCGGCCGCCGGCGCCGTTCATCACCTCCAGCCTGCAGCAGGAGGCCGGGCGCAAGCTGAGCTTCACCGCGCAACGCACGATGCGCACCGCGCAGAACCTCTACGAGAACGGCTTCATCACCTACATGCGCACGGACTCGGTCAACCTGTCCGACCAGGCGCTCAACGCCGCGCGCAGGCAGGCGCGCGACCTCTACGGCGCGGACTACGTGCCCGACCAGCCGCGGCGTTACCGCACCCGGGCGCGCGGTGCGCAGGAGGCCCACGAGGCGGTCCGCCCCGCCGGTGACATCTTCCGCACGCCGGACAGCCTGCGCGGCGCGCTGCGGCCCGACGAGCTGCGCCTCTACGAACTGATCTGGAAGCGCACGGTCGCCTCGCAGATGAAGGACGCCCGCGGGCGTCGCACCCGCGCCCGCCTCACCGCCGACGCGGGCGAGCACGGCGCGGCCGTGTTCGCCGTCTCCGGCAAGGTGATCGACTTCCCCGGCTTCTTGCGCGCATACGTCGAGGGCTCCGACGACCCCGACGCCGCGCTCGACGACCAGGAGCGCATCCTCCCGCCGCTGACCGAGGGCCAGGTGCTGCGTGGCGTCTCCGCCGAGCCGCGCGGCCACGAGACGCGCGCGCCCGCCCGCTACACCGAGGCGAGCCTCGTTCGCGAACTGGAGGAGCTCGGCATCGGACGGCCCTCCACCTACGCCTCGATCATCCAGACCGTGCAGGACCGCGGCTACGTCTGGAAGCAGGGCGCGGCGCTGACGCCGACACTGACCGCGTTCGCCGTCGTCGCCCTGCTGGAACAGCACTTCGGCGACCTCGTGGACCTCGGCTTCACGGCCCGCATGGAGGACGACCTCGACCGCATCGCCGAGGGCGAGCTCGAGCGCGAGCCGTGGCTGCACCGCTTCTACTTCGGCGACGACAGCGACGCCGGCGCGGGACTGGCGGCGGAGGGCCTCAAGCAGCGCATCGACTCCAGCTGGGAGGCGATCGACGCGCGGGCGATCTCCACGATCCCGCTCGGCGAGGACGCCGACGGCCGCCCGATCGCCGCCCGCGTCGGGCGCTACGGCCCCTACCTCGAGGCCGGCGACGGCGAGCAGCGCGCAACCCTCCCCGACGACCAGCCGCCGGACGAGTTGACGATCGAGCGCGCCCTCGAACTGCTCGCGCAGGCCGCCCTCGGGAACAGCGTCGTCGCGACGGAGCCGGAGAGCGACAAGCCGATCTATGTGAAGAGCGGGCCGAACGGGCCCTACGTGCAGGTTGGCGAGAACGACGACAACGGCGGGAAGCCGAAGCGCGCCAGCCTCTGGCCCGACATGGCCATCGAGACGCTCACCGCGGAACAGGCGCTCGATCTGCTGTCCTACCCGCGCGTGCTCGGCGCGCACCCCGAGAGCGGCGAGGAGATCGCCGCGCAGGACGGGCGCTACGGGCCCTACATCCGCGCCGGCAAGGAGACGCGCAGCCTGAGCGATCACGAGCACCTGCGCACGATCGACCTCGACGAGGCGGTCCGGCTGCTGAAGGAACCCAAGCGCGGCAGGCGCGGCGCGGCCGCGGGGCCGCTCGCCGTGCTGGGCGATCACCCGGAGAGCGGCGCGAGCATCGAGCTGCGCAACGGGCGCTACGGGCCATACGTCACCGACGGCCAGGTCAACGCCTCGCTGCCGCGCGGGCAGGAGCCATCGGCCGTCACGCTCGAGGACGCCGTCGGCATGATCGCGGCTCGCGAGGAGCGGATGCGCGCGCAGGGGCAGGACCCGCGCGCTCCCAAGCCGCAGCGCCGCGCGAAGCGGAGCGGGGGCGCGCGCCGCACGCCGAAGCGGCGCTCCGCCTGATCCGCTGCCCTGCCGTCGTGCTACGCTCGATGCGCGGGGTTACGGAGCACACCGGAGACTGACGGTGTCCGAGCCGCGTACCCTCGACCCATCGCCCCCCGACGCCCGCGCCCTCGAGGCGCTCGACCGCTACCTCGATGAGCTCGCCCTCGTGCGTCAGCGTTCCGAGCGCACGATCCGCAACTACCGCGACGACCTCACGGGCTTCCTCGTGCATCTCGCCGGCGCGGGCGTCGAGTTCGACGAGGCGGGCCGCGAGCAGGCACGCAGCTACCTCGGGCTGCTGCTGCAGGGCGAGAACCGGGCGCCCGCCTCGGTGAAGCGCATCGCCTCGACGATCCGCGCGTTCTACGGCTGGCTCGATCGCGAGGGCAGGCTGCGGCCGGGGCGGCCCGGCGACTCGATCCTGCGGCTGCGCTCGCCGAAGGCCCCGCACCGGCTGCCGCAGATCCTCTCCGGCAAGGAGGCCGCCGATCTCATGGCCGCCCCCGCGGACGACACGCCGGCCGGGCTGCGTGACCGCGCCCTGCTGGAGCTGCTCTACGGCGCGGGCCTGCGCGTCAGCGAGGCGGCCGCGCTCGACAGCACCGACCTTGATCTCGCGAACCGGCAGGCGCACGTCATGGGCAAGGGCAAGCGACAGCGCATCGCGCTCTTCGGCCGCCCTGCGCGCGACGCGCTGCGCGACTACCTGGAGCGCGGCCGGCCTCAACTGGCGCGCGGGGCGGAGGCGGCGCTCTTCCTCAACCGCTCCGGCGGGCGCCTCTCGGCGCGCTCGATCCAGTCGATGGTGCGCGCGGCGGGGACGGCGGCTGCGGTCCGGCAGCGCGTGCATCCGCACCTGCTGCGCCACAGTTTCGCGACGCATATGCTGGACGAGGGCGCGGACCTGCGGATCGTGCAGCAACTGCTGGGACACGCGTCGGCGGACACGACCCAGATCTACACCGCGGTGACCGGCTCGCGGAAACAGGCGATCGTCTCCAAGGCGCTGGCCCGCGCTCGCGACATCGAGCGCGAGGGCGAGCGCGAAACGAACGAGGCGAAGACCGGCTGAAGGAACTGCCCGCGATGCGCGTGCTGATACTGAACGGCCCCAACCTCAACCTCCTCGGCGAGCGCGAGCCCGAGATCTACGGCCACGAGACCCTCGCCGACCTCGAGGAGCAGTGCCGCGAGCGCGCCGCCGAACTCGGCGTCGAGGTCGCCTTCGCGCAATCCAACTCCGAGGGCGAGATGGTCGACATGCTGCAGCAGCATCGCGACTGGGACGGCGTGATCCTCAACGCCGCGGCGTACACGCACACCTCGCTGGCGCTCGCCGACACTCTTGCCGCCTTCGAGCCGCCGGTCGTCGAGGTGCATCTCAGCAACATCCACGCACGCGAGGAGATACGCCGCCAGTCGCTCACCGCGCCCCACGCCTGGGGCCTGATCAGCGGCTTCGGCTTCCGCGGCTACCTCGCGGCGCTCGACCTGCTGCACTCCCGGCTGAGCGAAGGCGCGGCCGAGTGAGCGACGCCGCGACGCGCCTCGCGCGCCTGCGCGAGCGACTCGACGCTCTCGAGGTCGACGCGCTGCTGGTGACCGCGCCGGCGAACCGGCGCTGGCTCTCCGGCTTCACGGGGTCGGCCGGCGTGCTGCTCGTCGGCGCCGACGCCGCCCGCATCGCTAGCGACGGCCGCTACCACGAGCAGGCGAGGCTGCAGGCCCCCTCGTTCGAGCTCGTACCGGCCCCGCTGCGGCGCATCGGCTCCTTCGCCGCGGATCTCCTCGCGGGCCTCGGCGGCAAGACCGTCGGCGTCGAGGCGGCGCAGATGTCGATGGCCGAGCACGCCGAGTGGGTCGAGGCGATCACGCTGCTCCCTGCCGAGGACCGTCCGCGCCTCGAGCCCGTGCTCGACGCGGTCGAGCCGCTGCGCGCGGTCAAGGACCGCGAGGAGCTCGAGGCGATCACGCGCGCGGTGCGCCTCGGCGACGAGGCGTTCGCGCACGCGGCCGCGCTGCTGCGGCCGGGCGTCAGCGAGCGCGAGCTCGCCTGGGAGGTGCAGCGCCATGCGCTCGAGCACGGTGCCCAGCGCCTCTCCTTCGAGACGATCATCGCCGCCGGGCCGCACGGCTCGATGGCGCACGCGCGCCCTCGTGACGTGGCCGTCGAGGCCGGACAGGGCGTGGTCATGGACCTCGGCGTGGTTGTCGACGGCTACTGCTCGGACCTGACGCGCACGGTCTTCGCCGGCGAGCCGGATGCCCGCTTCGCGCGGGTCTATGATGCAGTCCTGACCGCGCAGACGATGGCCATCGAGCGAATCGAGGCGGGCATGAGCGGCGCCGGCGCACACGCGATCGCAGCGACCGTGCTCGCCGGGTTCGGCTACGGCGAGGCGTTCACGCACGGCCTCGGCCACGGCGTCGGCCTCGAGGTGCACGAGGCGCCGCGGCTCTCCGCCGACTCGGACTCCATGCTCGCCGACGGGCACGTCGTCACGGTCGAGCCGGGGGCCTATTTCCCGGGCTGGGGCGGTGTGCGCATCGAGGATCAGTGCGTGATGGAGAACGGACGGCTGCGCGTACTCTCGCGTGCGCCGAAACTCGATCTGGACGTCGGGCTGTCAGTCCGGCCGGGAGTGGGGGTGGCCTCGTGATCGGAAGCGGTGATCTGCGTCGCGGGACGACCGTTGAGGTCGACGGCACGCTCTACCAGGTGGTCGAGGCTCATCACATCAAGACGAAGAAGTCGGCCGTCTACCGCGTCAAGCTGCGCGACCTGCGGGCCGGCCACCAGATCGAGCGCACCTTCAACGCCGGCGAGAAGCTCACCGCCGCGCGCGTCGAGCGGCGCTCGATGCAGTACCTCTACGCCGACAGCGACATGCTGACGTTCATGAACACCGAGAACTACGACCAGATCCTCGTGCCGCGCGCGCTGATCGACGACCAGCTCCCCTACCTCAAGGAGAACGACGTCGTCCAGGTACTGACCTACGGCGAGGAGGCGCTCGGCCTCGAGCTGCCCGCCGCCGTCACGCTCCTGATCACCGAGGCGGAGCCCGGCGTGAAAGGCGACACCGCGACCGGCGCGACGAAGCAGGCGACGCTGGAGACCGGCCTGGTCGTCGACGTGCCGCTGTTCATCAACCGGGGCGACACGATCAAGGTGTCGACCAGTGGCGGCGGCTACCTCGAGCGGACCTCCACCGCCTAGAGGCACGCACGATGCCGCCCGAGGTCTACCCGGTCCGCCAGGTCACCCGCTACCTGCGTGAGCTGATCGAGAGCAACCGCCACCTCTCGCAGATCTGGGTCGCCGGCGAGGTCCGCAACCTCTCGGCGGCGTCCTCGGGGCACATCTACTTCACCCTGGCCGACGAGCAGGCCCGCGCCGGGCTCCGCTGCGCCTTCTTCCGCCAGCGCAACATCGGCCAGCGCGAGCGGCTCTCCGAGGGCGTATCGGTCGTCGTCTACGGCTCGCTCTCGGTCTACGAGCCACGCGGCGAACTCTCCTTCATCGTCGAGTTCGTGCAGCCCGAGGGCACGGGCGCGCAGGCGGCGGAGTTCGAGCGGCTGCGCGCGCTGTTCGAGGCGGACGGGCTGCTGGCTCCGGAGCGCAAGCGCCCCCTGCCCGCCTTCCCGCAGCGCATCGGCGTCGTCACCTCGGCCACAGGGGCGGTGCTGCACGACATCATCGACGTGCTGGGCCGCCGCTGGCCGCTCGCGGCGGTGCTGGTGCAGCCGACGCAGGTGCAGGGCGAAGGCGCCGGCGCGCTGATCGCCGAGGCACTCCGCGCGCTCAGCGAGCGGGCGACCCCGGAGCGGCGGCCGGACGTGATCATCCTCGCGCGCGGCGGGGGCTCCGCCGAGGACCTGCAAGCCTTCAACGAGGAGCCCGTCGGCCGCGCGATCTTCGCCTCGCCCGTGCCCGTCGTCTCCGCCGTCGGCCACGAGACCGACACCACCCTCGCCGACCTCGTCGCCGACCTGCGCGCGCCCACCCCCTCGGCAGCCGCCGAGCTCGTCGCGCCCGACCGCATCGAGGTCGCACAGCGCATCGACGCGATCTCGCGGCGCGGCGAGGCCTGGCTGGCGCGCCTGCTGCGCGACGACCACGAGCGACTCGTCCGCCGCACCGCGGCCCTCGACGCTGGCCTGCCCGACCTCGATGCGGCGTGGCGCGCGATCGACAGGCACGAGGCGGCGGCGGCGCGCGCCCTCGGCGAGCGGATCGGCGTGTCGCGCGAGCGCACCACCGCGATCGCGGGGCGGCTCACGGCGCTCTCCCCACAGGCCACGCTCGACCGCGGCTACGCCGTCGTCGAGCGCGCCGACGGCACGCTGGTGACCTCGGCCGCGGTCCTGCAGCACGGCGAGGCGGTAGCATTGCGCCTGCGCGACGGCGTCCGCGGCGCGCGCATCGAGGACTGACGGGGCGCTCAAGGCCTCCCTTGTCCGGCCCCCTCCCCTCCGATCCCCTCTCCCCTGGCGGGAGAGGGTTAGGGTGAGGGGGGAGACCCCGCCGACGACGAAAGACGCGAAAGGGCAGCATGGCACAGGCTGAGTTCGCGGCTCCGGACCCGTCCGCCCCCGGCGGCGACGCCCCAGACGAGACGTTCGAGGCGCTGTTCGCACGCCTCGAGGAAGTCACCGCGCAACTCGAAGCCGGCGAAGTCGCGCTCGACCGCGCCGTCGCGCTCTACGAGGAAGGCATGACCCTCGCGCAGCGCTGCCAGCGCCTGCTCAACGAGGCCGAGCAGCGCATCGAGCAGCTGCGCGAGGCCTACGACGGCGAGTCGGGCGCGCGATGACGGCGAGAGCCCGGTGACACTGCGCATCGGCTGGTTCACGACGGCGCGCGGTCCGGGATCACGCGCGATGTTCGAGGCCGTACGCGACGCTATCGAGGCGGGCGCGATGGATGCCGAGCTGGCCTTCGTCTTCTGCAACCGTGAGCGCGGCGAGGCCGCGGCGACCGACTCCTTCTTCGAGCTGGTCGAGCAGGCCGGGGCGCCGCTGGTGGCGCGCTCCTCGGTGCGCTACCGGCGCGCGGTCGGCGGCACGCTCTCGCGGCCCGGCGAGCCGCTGCCCGCCTGGCGCCTCGAGTACGACCGGCTGGTGGACGAGGACCTCGAGGCGCACCCCTTCGACATCGGGATGCTCGCCGGCTACATGCTGATCCTCGAGCGCGAGTTCGTCTCCCGGCACGCCGTGCTGAACCTGCACCCGGCGCTCCCGGACGGCCCGGTCGGCATGTGGCAGGCCGTGATCCGCGAGCTGATCCGCAGCGGCGCGGAGGAGAGCGGCGTGATGCTGCACCTCGCCATCGCCGAGGTGGACGAGGGCCCGCGGGTCGCCTACTGCCGCTACCCGCTGCGCGACCCGGACCTCGAAGCGCTGCGCGAGCGCCTCCCCGCCCCGCCCGCCGAGCTCGACGACGCCGCCCTCGACGCCTCCGAGCTGTTCGCCGCGATCCGCGCCCGCGGCGTCGCGCGCGAAGCCCCGCTCGTCGTCGCCACCCTCGCCGAGTTCGCCGCCGGCCGCCTCCGCGTCGATGGCCCCGCCGTCCTCGACGCCTCCGGCGCGCCGGCCGAGCCGGCGGACCTGACTGCGGAGGTGGACGCGCAGTTGGGGTGAGGGCGGTTCGCTGCGCTGGACTCGCTAGAACCGATGTGCGCTTGGTACAATGCTCACTAATCCCCAGAACGGAGCGCGCCGACGTGACGTACGAGGGAAGCGGAGTTCCCGCGAGCAGTGCCGCTGCCCGCCTGCATCAGGCGGACCTGAAGGCCCGGCAACGAGCCGAGCATGATGTGGCGGCGCCAGAGGCCCAACGGGCCGACTTCGAACGCCGACAACAGCCGTACAGGTCAGCCGCCGCCACGCTTCGGCGCATCGGTGACGGTCTGCGCAAACTGATCCAAGGGAGCGCGCCAGGTGCCCTCGCGCGGGCTGGCGATGACCAATGGTCGTGCGAACTGGGGGAGGCAAACCTGACCTGGGTTCAGGCGGCTGACGCGTCGACCGTCGACTGGGGCGGCTTCCCGCCGAAGTTCGACGTGATTGCGTACGCCGAGATCGTACTCACGATTCCCTCCACCAAGTACTCGCGCGGGCACTCGCTTTGGCACTGCGACGCGCGAACGACAGGAGAGTTTCGCTGGTATGAGACGGCCTTCCAAGCCAGCGGAATGCTCACAGGGAACATGAGCGATCACCTTGTGCCGCTGCCTCCGGGCAAGGATGCCGGCAAGGTGCTGGTGCCCATGGGTACCGCGTACTCTCTTGCGCGGCCGTTCGGGCCTACCGATCAAGGCGACGAGCAACAGTTTGTCGATCGCTGGGCCGAGTGGCTCGCCTACGCGGCCGATGGTCACCCTCCCCACGAGTACTTCAAGCCGAATGATATTGGCAGTTCGTACAGACGCTGACTCGGCGCTTCTTGTCACCAGACCTATTGGGTGCTCGTTACGACGACCGTGCACGTGTCGGCGTTGATGGTAGCGGTCACATAGATCGTGTCGGTCCCCAAATCCCCATGGCGCGCAGACCTAATGGTGAGGTAGTACGCCGCAGTGTATTCGTACACCACGCCTCTCATTTGGCGAACGTTCGCCTGTTGCAGCGGGCTCTAGCCTAGAAACGCGCAGGATGTCCGTCTCGCCACGTTCTTGCCTCATTCTCTCCAGCGTTTGGTTTAGGTCGCTCGTCACTTCCGCCTCAAGTGCGATGCTTCGGCCATTCGATAGACAGTCGTGGACTGATGGTTGGGGCGTGGGCGGTGGCGTGGGTCGAGGTGTAGGACGTGGCGCGGGAGGTGGTGTAGGCCGGGGTGTAGGAGGTGGTGTGGGCGGTGGCGTGGGATGCGGCGTCGGCGCAAGAGTTGGCGTAGGGCTCGGTGTGTTCACGGGTGTCGGCTCCGCAGTCGCCTCGCTGGCAGCGGCGGGCGTCTCATCTGCGCCATCATTGCCTACAACGAAGAGGGCGACGACGACGAGAGCGCCGATGCTGGCGGAGAGCACTGCGACGATGGCGTAGCGCAGCACCCTTGAACCCATATCAAGCACCTGCCCCGGTCTGCTTCCCGCAGATGCGGGACCGCTGCGAGTCTATCACCGTGCCGCGGGGCCGTACGTCGCGCGCAGTGCACAGACTAGTGCGGCTGGCTGGCCGAAGGCGAAGCATGCGAGGCCCTAGCCATCGCGGTCGCACGCCGCCGCAGTCCGCAGCGCCCGCTCAAGAGGCCTCGTGCGGACTTCGCCAGCCGGGCAGCGGGGAGACGGGCGAGTCTGCGGCGGCGTGCCACCGATGCCCCAGTGTGAGCACTCTGCATGTGTCGGTGCTGATAGTGGCCGTGACGTAGAACGGAGAGGTGGAGTCGACGGAGAGCGGGAAGATGGCCTCCCAAAAGCGCCAGCCTCGCGGTCTTAGAGTGGTTTTCATAGTGAAGTAATACGTCGCGTTGAATTCATACTCTGCGCCTCCTATGTGCCGAACGTTCGATTCCCCAGTCTGTAATCCGGTTACGCGCGTGACTTCGCCTCGTCGATACCGACCGTAGTCCTTAAGTGTTTGGGTCTGGAATCTCACTATTTCTGCCTCTATTTCGAGGCTGCGGCCGTCTGACAGGCAATCGTGGATTGAACTCATACCAACCACTTACTCCGGTCTCGGTTCCCGCAGATGCGGGACCGCCGCGAGTCTATCACGGCGCGGCTGGCCAGCAGCTCGCGCGTTGAGCCTCGCCTGATGGCCCTATGCTGTCCGGGACATGCACGTTGATCGAGGAGCCCCTCGACTGGCCGGACCCGAACCCGCGAGCTAGGCTGGCGGCGTCCCCACAAGGAGGCAGAGTATGGCGGGGCGCTATCTGCCGGTGCCGGTGCGGGTGCGCCGAGGGCGGCTCGTGCGGCGGCGAGCGGGGCTGCCGGCGCGCGTCGTGAGTCTCGTGCCGGCGCGGGCGCTGCCCGTGGTGCGGCGCTCGCTGCTCGTGGCGGGGGCGGCGCTGGCCGCCGAGTACGCGCTGCGGGTTGCCGTCGGCGGGACGCTCTCCTGGCTGTTCTCGCCCGTCCGCTCCGGCGCATCGATCGCGCGCACCGAGATCACGGAGTGGCTGATCATCGAGCGCTTCCGTCGCCGCCGGGGCTAGCCGCCCACCCGTGCCCGAGGAGCGGCTCCAGAAGATCCTCGCACGACACGGCCTTGGCAGCCGCCGCAGCGTCGAGGCGCTGATCCGCGAGGGCCGCGTGCGCGTCGACGGCGCCGTCGCGGAACTCGGACGGCGCGCCGACCCCGCCGCCAACCTCGTCACCGTCGACGGCGCGCCGCTGCCCCCGCTCCCGCCCGATCGCACGCTGCTGCTGCACAAGCCACGAGGCGTCCTCGTGACCGCCTCGGACGAGCGCGGACGCGAGACGGTGTTCGACCTGCTCGACGATCCGCCGGCCAGCCTGCGCCACGTCGGGCGGCTCGACCGCGACAGCGAGGGGCTGCTGCTGCTCACCACCAACGGCGAGCTGGCGCACCGCCTGACGCACCCCCGCTACCGGGTCGACAAGACCTACGAGGCACTGGTCGAGGGCGTCCCGGACGCCTCGACGCTGGCCCGCCTGCGCGAGGGCGTCGAGCTGGACGACGGCCCGACCGCGCCCGCGGAGGCGGAGCTGCTGCGCCTCGATGGCGACGGCGCCTGGCTGCGCGTGGTGCTGCACGAGGGCCGCAAGCGCCAGTTGCGGCGCATGCTCGACGCCGTCGGGCACCCGGTGCGGCGGCTGATCCGCCGCTCCGTCGGCGGTCTTGACCTCGGCAGCCTCGCGCCCGGCGCCTCGAGGCCGCTCGACGCCGCCGAGGAGCGCGCGCTGCTCACGCTGGTCGGGTTGCTGGACTCGCCGGAGGCGGCCTCCATATCATCGCCGGGCACGCGAGCCGCGGACGCCTCGATGGCGACTGGCGGCGGCGCGGGGACGGAGGCGGGCGCGATCGCAGCCGAACGTGCCCAGCCGCTGTCCCCTCCGCCCTCCCCCGCACAGGGCGACGCCGCGAGCGAGTCGGTCGCGCGCAGCCTCGCGCTTGACGGGCCGACCGCCTCGGGCAAGAGCGCCGTCGGACGCGCGCTCGCCGAGCGGCTCGGCTTCGGCTTCCTCGACACCGGCATGATGTACCGCGCCTGCACGCGCGCCGTCTTCGATGCGGGCATCGACCCCGAGGACGGCGACGCCGTGATCGCCCGCGTGCGCTCGGCCAGCCTCGATGTCACGTGGCCGGACCCGGCGACGCCTCGCGTGTCGGTCGATGGCGCGGACGTCACGGACGGCCTGCGCGAGCCGGCGATCGAGGCGAGCGTCTCGCTGATCTCGCGCCTGCCCGAGGTGCGCGACGAGATGGTGCGCCATCAACGCGCCGTCGCCGAGCGCAGCCCGGTGGTGATGGCCGGGCGCGACATCGGCACACGCGTGCTCACCGACGCGCGCGCGAAGATCTTCCTCGCCGCCTCGATCGAGGTGCGCGCCCGCCGCCGCCTCGCCGAGGAGCTCGCCGCCGGACGCGAGACGGATCTTGAGCGCGTGATCGATGAGACCGCGCGCCGCGACGGCCTGGACCAGACGGGCAAGCGCGCGATCCACCCCGAGCAGGCCGCCGGGGACGCGATCATCCTCGACACGGACGCGCTCGGCATCGACGAGGTCGTCGCGCAGGCCCTCGAGGCCTACGAGCGGGCGAACGCCTCGTGAAGTTATGGGTCTGGGGGCGCTTCTCGATCTTCGCGTACTGGATGGCGCGCCGCGCCGTGTACTGGTTCGTGCGCACCATCGCCCGCCTGGAGGTGGTCGGCGCCGGGAACGTCCCGATGGAGGGCCGCGTCGTCGTCGTCGGCAACCACCTCAGCAACTTCGATCCGGTGCTGGTCTGCGGCTGTTCGCCGCGGCGCATGCGCGCGATGGCGAAGCGCGAGATGTTCGAGATCCCGCTGGTCGGCTGGACGGTCTGGGCCTTCGGCGCGTTCCCCGTGCGGCGCTACTCGGCCGACTTCGGGGCGCTGCGCGTGGGGCGCAATCACCTGCTCGCGGGCCAGGCGGTGCTGGTCTTCCCCGAGGGCACGCGATCGCCCACGCAGGCGCTGATGCCCGCCCTGCCGGGCTCGGCGATGCTCGCGCTGCTGGGCGATGCGCCCGTCGTGCCGGTGGCCGTCACCGGCACCGAGGCGCTGAGCGGGCCGCGTGCCATCCTCGGCGGCCTGTTGCGCGGGCGGCCCACGGTACGCGTCGAGTTCGGCGAGCCGTTCTCGCTCGGCGGCGAGGGCGCGCCGACGGGGCGGCGGGCGGAGCAGGCGACGGACCTGCTGATGCGCCGCATCGCCGAGCTGCTGCCGGAGCGCTACCGCGGCGCCTACGGCGCCGGCAGCGAGGGCGAGATCGTCGTCACCCGCCAGCAGCAGGGGGCGGAAGCCGCTGCGGAAAAGTAGGGGCCGCCTACACCTCGTACGCGGCAGGGTCCTCGGCGACAGCGCCGATCCGCGACGCTGGACTGCGCTCAGCCGCGTCGTGCGCGCCCCCGAGATAGCCGACGTAGTGCGAGACGGCGTTCGAGAGCAGACGGTTGAGGCTCACGCCCTCCAGGCGGGCCAGCATCGAGGCGCGCTCGTGCACCGAGGGCAACAGGCGCAGGGTGACGCGTCCGGAGAACTCGCTGTGCAGCATCGGTGGCGGCACCTCGGCGCCCTCGTCGAGCGTGGCGCCGACCCAGAGCTCGATCGCCTCGTCGAGGTTCGCCATCGCCTCGTCGGCGCTGTCGCCGCTGGAGTGGCAGCCCGGAAACTCGAGCACCTCGGCGGCGTAGCGCCCGTCCTCGTCGCGGGTGAGGATCCGTGCGTACGGCCCGAGTTGCGCCCCCTTGATGACGCTGGTTTCGTCACGGTAGGTCATCGGAGACGCTCCCTTCATCGAGCATCGTGAGGATGCGGAGCACGGTCGGCCTGGCGGGCCTTGCCGGAATCACGATTCGCGGCCCTCGTGGCTTCGCCCACACGCGATGGCTTCCCTTGCCGCGGCCCCGCACCTCCACCCAGCCGCGCGCCTCGGCCTCACGGATCAGGTCGCGGGCGGTGAGATTGCCGGCCTGCGCCCGCAGAGCAGCGAGATCCCGCGGTCGCGGAGGCGGCATGGTGTCATTATAGACTCTATCTGCAGGGGAGTCGAGATCTCTCGACCGATCACCGAACCACGCCGTCCCGCGGCGGCGGCCTGCGGGACGGCGAGGCATGGCGAGCCTTTCGCGGCGAGGCTCTATACTGCGTGCATAGTGTGCGGGGGCAGCGCGAGCCCGTGGCGGTGCGCGTCCTTTGCATCACGTGAACCACTCCCCACGGCGCGACCCCGTCGCGCCCGCGAGAGGCCAGCGATGACCACCACCGCGCCCGAAGGCAAGGCCGCGGCGACCAGCCTCCCGCCGGTCTTTCGCTTCGGCGGCGGCAGCGCCGACGGCGACGCCTCGATGCGCAACCTGCTCGGCGGCAAGGGCGCCGGCCTCGCCGAGATGAGCAGCCTCGGGATTCCCGTCCCGCCCGGCTTCACCATCACCACCGAGGTTTGCAACGCCTTCTACGCCCTCGGCCGCCGCTACCCCGACGGTCTCGAGGACGCGGTGCGCGCGGCCGTCGAGGAGGTCGGACGCAGCGTCGGCGCGAGCTTCGGCGACGCCGAGAACCCGCTGCTGGTCTCCGTGCGCTCCGGCGCGCGCGTCTCGATGCCGGGGATGATGGACACCGTCCTCAACCTCGGGCTCAACGACGAGACCGCCGAGGGACTCGCACGCCGTTCCGGCAGCCCGCGCTTCGCCTACGACTCCTACCGCCGCTTCGTGCAGATGTACGGCGACGTGGTGCTCGGCGTGCGCGCCGAGTCCGACACGGTCGAGGACCCATTCGAGGCGCGGCTCGAACGCAAGAAGCGCGCACGCGGCGTGGAGCTGGACACGGAGCTCGACGCCGCTGCGCTGCGCGACCTGGTCGCCGAGTTCAAGGCGGTGATCGCCTCGCACACGGGCCTCGCCTTCCCCGACGACCCCTGGGAGCAGCTCTGGGGCGCGATCGGCGCGGTCTTCAACTCCTGGGAGAACCCGCGCGCCGCCGTCTACCGCGAGCTCTACGGCTACCCCTCGGACTGGGGGACGGCCGTCAGCGTGCAGGCGATGGTCTTCGGCAACCTCGGCGCGGACTGCGCGACCGGCGTCGTCTTCACGCGCGACCCCGCCACCGGCGAGCGGCGGCTCAGCGGCGAGTACCTGATCAACGCGCAGGGCGAGGATGTCGTCGCCGGCATCCGCACCCCGCAGCCGCTGCTGGCCTCCCCGGCCGGCGACGGCGACTCCCTCGAGGAGCTGATGCCCGAGGCGCAGCACGAGCTGGCCGAGGCCTGCGAGCGCCTCGAGCGCCACTTCGGGGACATGCAGGACATCGAGTTCACGGTGCAGCAGGGGCGGCTCTGGGTGCTACAGACGCGCTCCGGCAAGCGCACCGGCCAGGCGATGGTCAAGATCGCCGTCGACCTCGTCGACGAGGGCCTGATCGACGAGGCCGAGGCGATCGCGCGACAGGAGGCGGAGAGGCTTGACGAGCTGCTCCACCCCACCTTCGACCCGGGCGCCGAGCGGCGCGTGATCGCGACCGGCCTCGGCGCCTCGCCGGGCGCGGCGGTCGGGCGCGTGGTCTTCTCCGCCGAACAGGCCGCCGAGTGGGCCGAGCGCGGTGAGCACGTCGTGCTCGTGCGCGTCGAGACCAGCCCCGAGGACCTCGCCGGCATGCAGGTCGCACAGGGCATCCTGACGGCGCGCGGCGGGGCGACCTCGCACGCCGCGGTCGTGGCGCGAGGCATGGGCAAGTGCTGCGTCGCCGGCTGCGGCGCGCTGGCCGTCGACTACGCGAGCGAGCGCTTCAGCGTCGAGACGCCCGGCGGCGAGACGGTCACCGTGAACCTCGGCGACACGATCTCGATCGACGGTTCGAGCGGCGAGGTGCTGCTCGGGTCGGTATCGCTGGTCGAGCCCTCGCTGCCCGACGAGTACCGGCGGCTGATGGGCTGGGCGGACAGCCGGCGCCGGCTGGGCGTGCGCGCCAACGCCGACACCCCCGATGACGCCGCCGGCGCGCGCGCCTTCGGCGCGGAGGGCATCGGTCTCTGCCGCACGGAGCACATGTTCTTCGGCGAGGACCGCATCCTCGCCGTGCGGCGCATGATCCTCGCAACCGACGAGGCCGGACGGCGCGACGCACTCGCCCGGATCCTCCCGATGCAGCGCGAGGACTTCGCCGGCATCCTGCGCGCGATGGCCGGGTTCCCCGTCACGATCCGCCTGCTCGACCCTCCGCTGCACGAGTTCCTGCCGCAGGGCGCGTCGGAGATCGCCGACGTCGCGGCCGCCCTCGGCATCGACGGCGACGAGATCCGCCGCCGCCTCGACGCGCTGCACGAGTTCAACCCGATGCTCGGCCACCGCGGCGTGCGGCTCGCGATCAGCTTCCCCGAGATCTACGAGGTGCAGACACGCGCGATCCTCGAGGCGGCCTGCGAGCTCACCTCCGAGGGCGTCGCGGTGCTGCCGGAGATCATGATCCCGCTCGTCGGCCTCGAGGAGGAGTTGCGGCGCCTGCGTGAGCAGGTCACCGCCGTCGCGGAGACGGTGATCGCCGAGCGAGGCGTGCGCCCCGACTACCTGATCGGCACGATGATCGAGCTGCCGCGCGCCTGCATCGTGGCGGACCGGATCGCCGAACACGCCGACTTCTTCTCGTTCGGCACGAACGACCTCACGCAGACGACGTTCGGCCTGTCGCGCGACGACGCGGGCCGCTTCCTCTCCGACTACCTCGACACCCAGGTGCTGTCGGTCGACCCCTTCGTCGAGATCGACACCGAGGGCGTCGGCGGCCTCGTGCGCATCGCGGTGGAGCGGGGGCGCGGGGCGAAGCCCGGCCTGAAGCTCGGCATCTGCGGTGAGCACGGCGGCGACCCGGCCTCGGTCGGCTTCTTCCACCGCGTCGGCCTCGATTACGTCTCCTGCTCCCCCTACCGCGTCCCGATCGCCCGCCTCGCGGCGGCGCAGGCCGCGCTGGCCGAGGGGTAGCGCGCGCGCGGGACGCCTCAGAACGCGAGCCAGGCGAGGACCGCCGTCACACCCGCCACGACGAGGCCCGCGACCGTCACGGCCGCGCTCTCCAGCGTCACGGGCCCCAGGTAGAGCAGCGGGAAGCTGACGATCGTCCCGAGGAGGACGACGTGGCGGAGCTTCTGCTTCCTGGCGTCTGACAGCACGACTACCTCGACAGTCCCGGCAGCAGTTCGATGATGATGATCGCCTCGATCCCCGCGAGCAGAACCAGCAGCAGGATGTAGGGGATCACGATCCGGAAGATCTCGCGCTCCCTGCCGGCGAGGCCCACGACGGCGGCGCCTACGAGCACCTTGGCCGGCGCCATCGGACTGCCCACCGAGGCGCCGATCGACTGGATGCTCGAGATCGTCACCGTGCCGATGTCGAGCGCTCTCGCGGTCTCCAGCTGGAGCAGCCCGAACATCACGTTGGAGTTGGTGTTGCTCCCGCTCATGAACGAGCCGAGCAGGCCGATGAACGGCGAGACGAGGGGGAATGCCGGCCCGGAGATGTCGGCGATGCCCCGGGCGAGCAGCACCGTCATGCCGGAGTCGGCCATGACGACGGCCATCATCACCATCGTCGCGACGCCGATCGTCGTGCCGAGGCACTGCGAGTAGGTCAGCTTCAGCGCTTCCCATTCGACGCCCCGTCGCCAGCGTCCGGCGACCACGTAGAGGCCCGCGCTGATGAGCACGGAGAAGGCGATCAGGGGGGCCGGGTGGTTCAGCAGCCGGATCGGCGCGTAGTCGTTGACGGAGGGGACGGCGAACCCCTCGCCGGTCACGAATCCGGGATAGTCGAGCGCCCACCTGAGGCCGGAGACGGCCTCCTTGATCGGTCCGATCTGCGAGATCACGCTCAGCGTGATCAGCAGCAGGTACGGCATGAAGGCGAGCCAGAACGGCATCGAGCCGCCCTCGTTGCCGTCGGGGTCCGAGGGCGCTGCGGCGCGGTCGGGCTCGCCCCGGAAGAGCGGCGTGCGGGAGACGAGGGCGATCGCGATCATGCCGAGGACAGCGGGTACGCTCGAGGCGATCTGCGGCGCGCCGACGGACGCGAGCACGTACATGCCGGCCGCCATGACCGCGCCCGCGACGACCACGAGCGGCAGGCTGCGCCTGACCGCGTCGAGGCCGCCGTGGATGTGGGCGACGAGCGATCCGCTGACGAGGATCACGGGCGCGAACAGCAGCGCCATGTGCGGCGCGATCACGTCGCCCTCGATGCCCGTGACAAGCTGGATCGTGTAGTAGGACGAGCCCATCGAGCCAAAGGTGACGGCCCAGCCGTGGCCGACCAACGCCATGCCCGCCGCCCTCGCGGGCGAGAAGCCGAGCATGATCAGCAGCGGCGCGGCGACGGCGATGGGGACGCCGAAGCCGGTGATGCCCTGGATGAAGCTCGAGAAGCCCCAGCCGATCAGCAGCGCTTGCGTGAGCCGGTCGTCGGCCAGCCTCGCCATCGCGCGTCCGATCGCGTCGATGCCCCTCAGCCGGTCGACCAGATTGAACATGTAGACGGACGCCCAGACGATCGTCAGGACGAACAGGGCCAGGCTGAGTCCCTTCGCGCTGGCGATCGCGACATGGTCGCGCGCCGCCCCGAAGGCAAGCAGGCCGAGCGCCAGCGCCAGCGCCCAGGCAGCCGCTCCCGCCCTCGGCGCGCTCCAGTTGAGCAAGAGGATCGCCACGACCAGCAGGACCACGGGCGCGGAGGCCAGCAGCCAGTTGACCAGCGTGAGATCGGGACCAGTCACGAGGAACGTCCCTCAGTTCCTACGCCCCTCCGACTCGCCGCTGATGCTGGCGAGCCTCCCGGTCGTCGGCCCGAGCATCCCGCAGCGCGCGGCGGGCCGCTACTCGACGGTGACGGTCTTGGCGAGGTTGCGGGGCTGATCGATGTCCGCGCCGCGCTCCAGCGCGATGTGGTAGGCGAGCAGCTGCAGCGGCACGAGGGCCACCACCGGCGCGAGCGCGCCCTCGAAGGCGGGTACGGGAATCACCTCGTCCGCGATCCCGTCGAGGCTGTCGTCGCCCTCGCTGACGAGGGCGATCACGGGGCCGCGGCGCGCCTTCACCTGTTCGATGTTGGAGCGCATCTTGTCGCGCACCTCGTCGCGCGTCGCGATCGCGACGGTGGCGAGCCGCTCGTCGATCAGCGCGATCGGGCCGTGCTTCATCTCGCCGGCGGCGTAGCCCTCGGCGTGGATGTAGGAGACCTCCTTGAGCTTCAGCGCGCCCTCGAGCGCCAGGGGGTAGGAGAGCCCGCGTCCGAGGAACAGGAAGTCCTCGAACTGCGCGTAACGCCGGGCGATCGCGGCGACGCGCTCCTCGAGCAGCAGCGCCTCGCCAAGCACCGCCGGCAGCCGCATCGCGGCTTCGATCTCGGAGCGTTCGAGCGCGGGGTCGAGGCTGCCTCGCAGGCGCCCGAGGTGCAGCGCCATGGCGTGCAGCGCGATCACCGAGGCGGTCATCGTCTTCGTGCTGGCTACGGCGATCTCCGGGCCGGCGCGCGTGTAGATCACGCCGTCGGCGATGCGCGTGGCCTGCGATCCGGGCGTGTTGCAGACCGTGAGCTGCGGGCAGCCCTCGCGCCGCGCCTCCTCCATCGCCAGCAGCGTATCCACCGTCTCGCCCGACTGCGCGACCGAGACGACGAGCGTGCGCGGGTCCAGCACCGGCCGGCGGTAGCCGAACTCCGAGGCGTTGTCGACCTCGGCGGGCAAGCGCGCGAAGCGCTCGACGTAGTGTCGCCCGATCATCGCCGCGTACTGCGAGGTGCCCATCCCGACCAGCACCGCACGCTGCAGCGCCGTGGCCTGCTCGGCGGTGATCTCGGAGCCGTCGTCCAGCTCGACGCGGGGCGGATCCTGCAGGTAGCGCCCTCGCATCGTGTCGAGGGCGACGTCCGGTTGCTCGTGGATCTCCTTCAGCATGAAGTGCCGGTAACGCCCCTTGACGGCGGCGACCGGGTCGTACGGCTGGAGCTGAGGCGCGCGCTCGACGGGCGCGCCGGCGGCGTCGGTGATCGTGACGCCCTCGCGGCTGATGTCGGCGATCTCGCCGGGGTCGAGGAACGTCACGCGCCTTGAGTACGGGAGCAGCGCGGCCAGGTCCGAGGCGACGAACTGTTCGCCGTCGCCGTGGCCGATCACCAGCCCGCCCGCGTTCCCCGCACGCGCCGCCACCAGCCGCCCCGGATCGTCCGTCGCGATCACGACGACGGAGTAGGCGCCCGCGGTCTCGGTGAGCGCGGCCCGCAGCGCCGCTGCGAGGTCGGCCCCGCCCGCAAGCGCGTCGGCGACGAGGTGCGCGAGCACCTCGGTGTCGGTCTCGGAGGCGAAGTGCGCGCCGCGATCGGTAAAGCGCCGGCGCAGCGCGGCGAAGTTCTCGATGATGCCGTTGTGTACGACCGCGACGCGCCCGGACGGGTCCAGTTGCGGATGCGCGTTCGCCTCGGACGGCTGGCCGTGGGTTGCCCAGCGCGTGTGCCCGACGCCCGCGACGGCGGGCGGCAGGGTGCCCTCGAGACGGCTCGTGAGCTGGTCCAGCTTGCCGGTGGCGCGGGCCAGGAAGAGGCGGTGCTGCTCGTCGAAGAGTGCGATGCCGGCGGAGTCGTAACCGCGGTACTCGAGCCGTCCGAGGCCTTCGAGCAGGATCGGACCCGCGGGCCGCTCTCCGGTGTAGCCGATGATTCCGCACATGGCCGCCGCTCCTCGCCGGCCCCCCGCGTACGGAACAGCGTAACGCGAGCGGCGCTGCCGCGGAAACGCCCGCCCTCGGAGGCGGCGCCACAGCACGGCGCCGGGGGGGCCGGCCGGGCTTGCTACAATCGTGCCCGAACCGGCTCGTTCGGCCGGATCGACGTTTCGCCGAGGGCGAACAGAACGACGCGGCGCCAGCCGACTGGCCGTCCGCGCTGGAGCGGGATCGTGCACGGCACCGGCGCAACCATCGATCTGCGACGCGGCCCCGGCCAAGCGGGCCCGGGTGAGCGAGTCTGATCGTGCAGGATGAGCCGCCGGGAGGCTCCGGGTGCGTGCGCTGGCTCGTGCCGCTCCTCGCCTTCCTCGTGGCAGCCGCGGTCAGTGGGGCACTGGTGTGGCTGCTGCTCGGCGGCTCGTCCGAGGAGGACGCGCCCATTCCGGCAGCTCCGGTGGAGCCCACCGCCACCGCCACGCCGCCGCCCACGGCCACCCCGGACGTGACCCCGAGCGCGACCGCGTCCGCGGCCACGCCCGCCACTCCGGCCACCCCATCGGCGACTGCGTCGCCTCGCGTGTCGCCGACGCCCTCGCAGGATGCGACGGAGACGCCAACGCCAGCGGCCACGGCCACGGACCAGCGGGACTTCCCCGATCTGGTGGTGAGCGATGTCTTCTCGCGCGACAACCAGCTCGTCGTCGTCGTCAGCAACACCGGTAGTGCGGACGCGGACGGCCTGATCGAGGTCAGCGTCGACAGCGGACCGCCGCAGCGCATCGACACCGGCAAGGCGCTGCGTCCGGGGGACCTCCTGGAACGGCCGGTCGATGGCGAGTACGTGCAGCGCCGCGCGCAAGTGGTGGTCACGGTGCGAGCGTCCGCAGCGATCGTCGAACGGAACGCCGGCAACAATGTCTTCGTCGGCGTGGTCACGCCGGACGCGCCCAACGACATCGCGGTCATCGATGTCGAGTACGGGGGCAGCGGCCCGCACCTGATCGCGACGATCCGCAACCGCAGCCCGATCCCGCTGCGGGGCGAGGTTACGATTGGCATCCGTGAGATCGCACCGCAGGACCGCCTGCTGCTGCGCGAACGGCGCGACCTCGATGTCGCGAGTGGGGCGACGCAGTCGTTCGAGTTCCCGGCGATCACGAGCTCGCCGCTCGAGTCCGTGCAGGTGATCGTCTCGACCGATGCGATCAACGACGCCGACGCCTCCAACGACGCGCTGCCGCGCTGGGGAGGGCGCTGAGGTGATGCGGTGAGCGAAGCAGCCGGGGAGACAATGCGGTCCGCCAACGGCGGCGCCGCCGAAGCGCTGCGCGTCCGCCTCGAGCGCTCGCGCGCGGCACTGGTGGAGATGCTCGCGAATCTGACCGAGCGCGACTTCGCCAGTGAGATCGAGGACGGGCGCAGCGTGCTCGGCCTGCTCGCCGCGCTCGCGCCGGCGGAGCGCGCCTCCGCGGCAGCCGCGCGGCCCGGCGGCGCGGAGCCGGCGGACGAGGCGAGGGCTCCCAGGCGGCGTGACGCGATGCTGCCGCCGCAGGTCATCCACGACCTCTCCGGCGCGCGGCGACAGACCCTGCTCGCCCTCGACGCCGTCGAGGCGGCGGGAGCCGAGGAAGGCGACCCGCTGGCGGAGTTCCGCGCGATCGCCGAGCGCGAGGAGCAGACCGCCGAGGCGATCCGCGCGGCCTTTGCCGACCGCCAGGGTGGCGCATAGCACCTCGCGACGCCCGACCGTAACGATCGGGCGCTTCTGGTGTCTTAACAGATAGACCATGAGTACGATCGAAGAAGTAAAATCGCGTCTCGATATCGTCGAGACTGTCGGCAGCTACGTGCCGAACCTCAAGCGGAGCGGCCGTACGTGGAAGGCGAACTGCCCCTTCCACAACGAGCGGACGCCCTCGTTCATCGTCGATCCCGGCCGCAACAGCTGGCACTGCTTCGGGGCCTGCTCCACCGGCGGCGACGTGATCGAGTTCGTGCGCCGCTTCGAGGGGCTCGAGTTCCGCGAGGCGCTGCGGCGCTGCGCCGATCGCGCGGGCGTCGAGCTGCGCCCGCCGACGCGCGCCGAGCGGCAGGAGCGCGAGCAACACGCGCAGCTGCTGAGCGCCAACGAGGCCGCCGCCGTCTTCTTCCAGGCCCAGCTCGCGAGCGCCGAGGGCGCCTCGGCGCTCGCCTACGCGGAGGGGCGCGGGCTGGACGCAGGGGCGCGGCGGGACTGGCAACTTGGCTACGCGCCGGATAGCTGGAATGCGCTCACGGACCACCTCGCGGCGCGCGGGTTCGGGCCTGACGTGCTGATCGCGGCCGGCCTGGCGATCCAGGGCGATCGCGGACCCTACGACCGCTTCCGCGGGCGGCTGATCTTCCCGACCCGCGACGAGCGTGGCCGGCTCACCGGCTTCGGCGGTCGCGCGCTGCTCGAGGACCAGGAGCCGAAGTACCTCAACACGCCACAGACCCCGCTCTTCGACAAGAGCGGCACGCTCTACGGCCTCGATCGCTCGGGCCCCGAGGCGCGCCGCGCCGAGCAGCTGATCATCGTCGAGGGCTACATGGACGTGATCGGCTGCTGGCAGTCCGGCATGCGCAACGTCGCCGCCTCGATGGGCACGGCGATCAGCGAGCGCCAGATGCAGCTCGTCAAGCGCTTCACGCCCAACGTCGTGCTCGCTCTCGACGCCGACAACGCCGGCTCCGAGGCGACGTTGCGCGCGATCGGCGTCGCCGCCGGGGCCGCCGACCACGACACGGTCGCGACCATCAACTGGCGCGGGCTCGTCTCCTACCAGGACGTGCTGCGCGCCGACATCCGCATCGCCGCGCTCCCGGAGGGCGAAGACCCGGACTCGCTGGCGCGTAAGAACCCGGACGAGCTGCGCACGCTGATCGACGCCGCCCGACCTGTCGCCGACCACCTCTTCGACGCGATCGAGGAGCGCACGGACATCGAGAACCCGCGCGCCCGTTCGCAGGCCGTCGAGGCGCTCGCGCCGACGGTCGCGGCGATGGCGGACCCTGTGGTGCGGGCGCACTGGCTGCAGCGGCTGGCGCGCCTCGGCCGCATCAGTGAAGCCGCCGCCCAGGCGCTGCTCGCGCGCGGCCAGGGCACGGTTCGCCCGGCGCCCGTGCCGTCCTCGCGCGAGCTGGCCGCCGCCCGCCAGCAGCCGCCGCCTCCCGGCACACCTCCCGCCAGTGGCGTGAACCCCGGCGAGACGCAACTGCTGAGGCTGCTGCTGCGTTACTCCTCTTGCCGCGAGGCCGGGGAGGCGCTCGACGCGGATACGTTCGAGGACGGCGCGCACCGCCGCCTCTTCGAGGCGTGGCGCGCCGACGAGGACCTCGACACGCGTGTGGGAGAACTGGACGAGGAGCTGCGGGAGTTGCACGCGTCGCTGATCGGGACGACAGTCCCGGAGGCGTACGAACGGATGACGGCGGCGCAGCTTTGCGAGGTGGTGGAGAGCACCGCCTGGCAACTGCGGGCGCGGCGACGCCAGGCGCGCGTGCGCGCCGAGGCGGGCGCGGTCGCGCAGCAGGTCGCCGAGGCGCGCCGCGAAGGCGCCGGGGTGCTGGAGTTCGCGCGGACCGCCGCCGAACGCGGCGCGCTTCCGGCGGATGCGGCAAGCGAGGAAGCGGAGCTGGCCGCGAGCTTCGTCGACCTGAGCAACCAGCAGCGCGAGCTCGCTCGCGCCTTCGCCTCCGCCTCGGAGGGGCCGGGTGTCCCTGCGGACAAGGACGGCGGCGGGGAGCAGATCGAGCACACGGAGATGCACACAGGAATGGAGGCGCCGAACGGCGCCCAGGATGGGGGTACGAGATGACCCAGACCTTCGAGCCCGCGGGCATGGAGGAGCTGCTGACCAAGGGCCGGCGCTCCGGGCAGGTCTCCGCCGAGGACGTGCTCGCGGCGATCCCCGAGGCGGAGACGAGCCGCGAGCGGCTCTCCGCGATCGTCGCGCAGCTCTCCGAGAACGGCATCACCGTCCGTATCGACTCGGACGGCGACAGCCGCGCGGCCAGCGCCGCCGTCGAGGAGGCGCGCCGCATCGTCGACGAGGCCGTCGGCATCGACGACCCGGTGCGCATGTACCTGCGCGAGATCGGCAAGGTGCCGCTGCTCACCGCACAGGACGAGAAGCGGCTCGCCCGGGCGATGGAGGAGCGCGATCACGTCATCAAGGTGATCGCGCGCCTCTACAGCGACGACGAGGTGCCAGACGACCAGATCGACCACATCGTCAAGGCCGTGGTGCAGATCCTCCGCGACGAGCACGACTCGGTCGCGACCAGCACGACGACGGCGCTTCTCGGCTTCCGTCGCCAGCGGCAGAACCGCGGTGCCTACGGCGAAAGGGGAGCGGAGATCCTGCGGCGCTTCCGCAGCGACCCGACCGCCTACGGCGAGGTCTTCGTCGGCCTCCTGCGGGAGTTCCAGAAGATGCGCCCGGTCTACCAGGCCGTCAGCCGCCACCTGGAGTTGCCTCGCGAGTCCGTCTCCGAGCGCATCGCCTGCCATATGAAGTGCTGCAGGCCGCTCGACCCCGCCGACAAGGCGGAACCGTTCCGCGCGAACGTGGACTACGAGCTCGACGAGGGCTCCCACCTGTACCTGCAGAACCGCTTCGCCTGGGACGAGGCCCGGGCCAAGCTGGCGCTGGAACAGATCTCGATCATCACCCACATCCTTCGGCCCGAGCACATCGGCTGGGCGGCCGTGATCGCGGGCTCCGAGCCGAAGGTGTTCCCGCCCAAGGACGGGCTTGGCGAAAAGCTGGTCGCCGGGCGCGGCGGCGCGCTCAAGTACTACTTCGACCGGATCATCCACGAGGGCGCACGCTCCGAGCGGCAGCTCACCGAGGCCAACCTGCGCCTCGTCGTCTCGGTCGCCAAGAAGTACATCGGCCGCGGCATGTCCCTGCTGGACCTGATCCAGGAGGGCAACATCGGGCTGATCCGCGCCGTCGAGAAGTTCGACTACCGCAAGGGCTACAAGTTCTCGACCTACGCGACGTGGTGGATTCGCCAGGCGATCACGCGCGCGATCGCGGACCAGGCGCGCACGATTCGCATCCCCGTCCACATGGTGGAGACGATCAACAAGCTCGTCCGCGTCTCGCGCCGCCTCGTCCAGGAGTACGGCCGCGAGCCGACTTCCGAGGAGATCGGCCGCGAACTCGAGCTGCCGCCCGAGCGCGTGCGCGAGATCATGAAGGTCTCGCAGGAGCCGGTCTCGCTGGAGACGCCGATCGGCGAGGAGGAGGACTCCCACCTCGGCGACTTCCTGCCGGACGAGACGGCCCTTGCCCCGGCCGACGCGGCCTCGCACCAGCTGCTCAAGGAGCAGGTGATGGACGTGCTGTCCTCGCTGACCCCGCGTGAGCGCAAGGTGCTGGAGCTGCGCTTCGGGCTGGAGGACGGCCGCTCGCGCACCCTCGAGGAGGTCGGGCGCGAGTTCAACGTGACGCGCGAGCGGATCCGCCAGATCGAGGCGAAGGCGCTGCGCAAGTTGCGCCATCCCACGCGCTCGCGGAAGCTCAAGGACTATCTGGACTAGACGGCCGGAACAGCCGGCCGGACTGACGCCGGGGCGCGCTTCGACGAGCGCGCCCGCCGTTCGGGAAGGGATCGAGATGGCGATTTACGAGTACCGCTGCAAGAAGTGCAGCCACGAGTACGAGCAGCGGCGCAGCATGGCGGACATGGACAAGCGCCGTGCCTGCCCGGAGTGCCGCTCCCGCGCCGTGGAGCGCAAGCTCAACATGTCCTTCGCCGTCGTCGGGATTTCCCGCGGCGGTGGTGACTTCGATCTCGGCGACTTCGGCGGGATGGAAGGCATGGACGGGATGGACGGCATGGACGGCATGCCGGGCATGCCGGAGGGCCTGGGCGGCGACTTCTAGCCGCCGCTCCCCTCAGCCGGCCCGCGCCCGCCCTCGAGGGCGACCCCGGCGCTACGCCTCCGTCGCCTGCAGCTCCAGCGCGCGGAGCCGTGCGCGCTGCGCCGACTTCAGGTAGAGGTGCCCGGCGAGGGCCAGCAGCGCGCCCTCGGCGGCGCTCAGCAGCCCGACCGCCAGCGTGACGTCGAACCAGAAGCCCTGCGGGTACATCTGGATCAGGTGATCGCGGGCCGGGCTGAGCTTCCACAGATCGTTCGCGAACGAGATCACGTGGAACTGCCGGAACAGGCTGTCGAACCCCACCAGCACGGCCAGCGCCGAGATCCCGAGCAGCACGACCGTCAGCACACCCGCGAGGCGCAACTGGCTCGCGAGGCGCGTGAGCGGCTGCTCGCGCCTCCAGAGGAAGATCACCGTCACGCAAGCCACGAGGAGTACGAACGCGATCTCGTGCACCCGGAAGGCGGCGCGCATCAACCACTTCACGTCGCGCATGTGCAGCACTTCGCGCTCGCGGAACAGCGGCTCGCGCTCGCCATCGACCGTCACCTCGATGTCGAGCAGGTCCGCGTCGTTGCGGAAGTAGGCGATGATCTCGCGCGCGGCGCGGTCCAGTTCGGCGCGCTCCACGCCGGTCCGCGTCTCGCCGTCGTAGCGCGCGAACGAGTACTCGTGCACGCGCGGCTCGACGGCCGCGATGCGCACGTTCGTGAGCACGATGAACACGGGGAGCGCAACGATGACGAGCACCGTCGCGATCCAGCGGACTGTCAACACGCCGCGAGTATACTCCCGGCCATGATTCACCCCTCGCAACGATGAGCAGCAGCACGGGCGAAAATCTCGGCGCGCCTTCGCTGGACGCCGCGGGAGCGGATACACGCACCGTCGCCGGCCTGCGCGCGATCATGGCGCGCCTCTACGCGCCCGGCGGCTGCCCCTGGGACGCCGAGCAGACGCACGAGTCGCTGCGCGGCTCCCTGATCGAGGAGAGCTACGAGGCCGTCGAGGCGATCGAACGCGGCGACCTCAATGGACTGCGCGAGGAGCTGGGCGATCTGCTGATGCAGATCGTCTTCCACACGACGATCGCGGAGGCGGCCGGAGAGTTCAGCCTCGACGACGTGGTCGAGGCGATCTGCCGCAAGATGCTGCGCCGCCACCCCCACGTCTTCGCCGGCGAGGAGGCCTCCGACAGCTCCGAGGTCTGGACCCGCTGGGAGGCGATCAAGGCGCAGGAGCGCGCCGACGCCGGCGCCGACGAGTCGCCGGCGAGCGCGCTCACCTCGCTCCCGCGCGCGCTGCCCGCGCTGCAACGCGCCCAGTCCCTGATCGGGCGCGCCGAGCGCTTACGGATCGCGCCGCCCGACGCGCCCCCGCTCGAGGCGCTCGGCGCCGCCCTCGAGGGGCTGCGGGCGCAGGACGGCGCTGGGCATGCCCCGGGGCGCGACGAGTTGCTCGGAGCGCTGCTCTGGGCCGCCGCACGCTACGCGCGCGCGCACGACCTCGATGCTGAGGGCGTGCTGCGCGAGCGCGCGAACGCCTTCATCGACACGGTGGCGGACTCAGGCGCAGACGCGCCTGCGGGGGACGGCTCCGGCTAGTTGCCGAGGGCGCCCTCAAGCAGGGCGCGGAGCTCGCTGAGCTGGGCGTGCCGCCAGTTGACCGCGTGCGCCCACGTCGCGTCCATGTAGCTGGTGCGGGCGGCCTCCCACTCGGGGCTGCCCTGCTCCTTGCCGGCCATGATGTCGCGCAGTGGGCCCATTTCCTCGTTGGCCAGTGCGGGCCGCTCGATCCAGTGCCCGAGCTCGTTGTGGTCCCCGTCGTACAAGACGATCGTGGGGATCGACTCGAACTCGCCGTCCTTGAGGAACTCGGACATGATGTCCTTGTTCTGGTCGCGGAAGAAGATGCGCACTTCCATGCCCGCGCCCTCGGCGATCTTCGCCATCACCGGCAGCCCTCGCCAGACGTCGGGGCACCAGTCCTCGCCGAGCACGAGCGCCTTCACGCCGTGCGACTCGACCAGCGAGGCGACGGCGGCGATGTCGTCCGCGGCTGGCTCGTACTCGTCGTAGTGGCGCTGGAACTCGTCGCTGCGGGTCTCGATGGAGTCCATCCACTCGCCGAACGAGGACAGGCCGCTCGCGAAGCGATCGGGAGTGACGACGGAAGTTTCGCTGGTCATTGGTTCCTCCTGCGGTTGTGTTCGAGCCGACGCCCCACCTGGGGCGCCGGGATTCGAGGATACACCCGCGCGGGAGGCTGCGTGCCGCCGGTCTCAGGCCTGGCCGGGCGCCGATCCGCCAACCGGCCCGGAGGCCGTCTCGCGCCCCATGGGCTCCTCCTGCAGGGAGGGGCGGCGGGGGAGCACGATCGACTGGACCGCCTCGGCCGGCTGCGCGGCAGGCCGAGCGGCGCGGCGGCGACGACGGGCTGGTGCGGCCTCGGGCTCGGCCTCGGTCGCGGCGGCTGCAACCTCCTCGGGTTGCTCGGCCGCTGCGGCTTGCTCACGGGTCACGGCGCAGAAGGGGCAGTGTCGCCAGGCGTTCATCAGCAGGCGGCCGCAGCTGCCGCAGGGCAGTTTCAGCGCATGGCTGCAGAAGGCGCAGATCATCCACTCGCCGTCGATCGGGCGCCGGCACTCCGGACACGTCGGCGCCGAGTGCAGTTCGGAGAGGATCGCTTCCTGCTCGAGCTGGCGGTCGTACGCCTCGCGCAGGGTCTGCGCGGGACGCACGGCGAGGTAGACGGGGTAGCCGATCAGCGGCAGGAAGACCATCACGGAGACGCCGGCCAGCTGGGTGACGAAGTCGCGCGTGCGGCTGCGCATGTCGCGGTACGCCCAGAACAGCGAGGCGATCCAGATCAGGAAGAGGTACGCGCCGATGATCCCGCCGAGGATCTTCGCGGTCGTCAGTACGTTGCCCGGCAAGCTGTCGATCAGGGTGTCCACGCGCGCCCCTTTGCCCGTCCCGCACGCTCGCCCCGCCAGCACACAGAGCGTACCATGAGGCCGCTGGGGTCGCCGTCGGCGCACTCCCGGCTCCAGTGCCACTCCCCATCCCACGCGAAGGCCCCATGAGCGCCGCCACCGATGTCCTGCACGGCCTTAACGAGGCGCAACGCCGGGCCGTCGAGGCCACGGACGGGGCGCTGCTGATCTTGGCCGGGCCCGGCTCCGGCAAGACGCGCGTGATCGCGCATCGCATCGCCTGGCTCGTGCGCGTCCAGGACGTGGAGCCGTGGCGCATCCTCGCCGTGACCT
Source organism: Dehalococcoidia bacterium (assembly GCA_965261685.1). Lineage (GTDB taxonomy): Bacteria > Chloroflexota > Dehalococcoidia > UBA2979 > UBA2979 > VXMT01. Next base: position 130,218 of record CBDHDI010000027.1, on the reverse strand, counting down.
TCACCAACAAGGCCGCGCGCGAGATGCGCGAGCGGGTCGCGCTGCTGCTCGGCGGCGACGCGCACGGCGTCACCCTCGGCACCTTCCACTCCGTCTGCGCGCGCATCCTGCGTCGCGACGGCGAGGCGATCGGCCTGCCCTCCGGCTTCGTGATCTACGACCGCGACGACCAGATCGGCCTGATCAAGCAGGCGCAGCGCGCGCTCAACATCGACCCGAAGCGCTACCCGCCCGGCGCGATGCTCTCCGCGATCTCCTCCGCGAAGAACGAGCGGCGGGACGCCTCGGCGACGCTCCGCGAGGCCGGCTCCTACTTCGAGGAACTCGTGGGGCGCGTCTTCGAGCACTACCAGCAGGCGCTGCGCAACAGCGGGGCGGTCGACTTCGACGACCTGCTGGGGGAGACGCTGCGGCTCTTCGAGCAGCACCCGGACGTGCGTGATCGCTACGCCGGGCGCTACCGGTACGTGCTGATCGACGAGTTCCAGGACACCAACCTCGTGCAGTACCGGCTCGCGCAGGAGCTGGCGAGCACGCACGGCTCGATCACCGCCGTCGGCGACCCGGACCAGTCGATCTACTCCTGGCGCGCCGCGGACGCGCGCAACCTCCAGCACTTCGAGCGCGACTTCCCGAACGCCGAGGTGATCCTGCTGGAGCAGAACTACCGCTCCACCGGACGCATCCTGCAGGCCGCCCACGCGCTCATCGATCGCGCCACAGGACGCCGCGAGCGCGAACTCTGGACCGAGAACCCCGAGGGCGACCCGATCATCGTCGAGGAGCTCTACGACGGCGACGAGGAGGGCCACTTCGTCGCCCTCGAGATCTCGCGCCAGATCCGCGAGGAGGGCCGCGACTTCGCGGACTTCGCGGTCATGTACCGCACCAACGCGCAGTCGCGCGCCATCGAGGAGGCGTGCATCCAGCAGGGCATCCGCTACCGCATCGTCGGGGGCACGCGCTTCTACGACCGCCGCGAGATCCGCGACCTGCTCGCCTACCTGCGGCTGATCCACAACCACGCCGACGCGATGGCGTTCCGCCGCATCGTCAACGTCCCCGCTCGCGGCATCGGCGCGCGGTCGCTGGAGCGCATCCAGCAAGCTGCCGAGCAGCTCGAACGGCCGCTGCTGGCCATCGCGGCGATGATCGCGCGCGGCGACGAGGACCCCGCGTTGCCGCAACTGCGCGGCGACATCCGCATCGCGCTGCGCGACTTCGTCGCGCTGATCGACCGCCTCAGCGCCACTGCCGATGAGCAGAGCGTCTCCGGGCTGCTGGGCGAGGTGCTCGCCGGGACGCGCTACCGCGAGCACCTCGAACGCTCCGAGGAGGAGCGCGCCGAGCTGCGCTGGGAGAACGTACAGGAGCTGCTCAACGTCGCCTCCCAGTACGAGGACCTCGAGGGCGAGGCCTCGCTCGCCGCGTTCCTCGAGGAGGTCGCGCTGGTCGCCGATGTGGACGACCCGAGCTCGGACACCCCGGACGCAGTCACGCTGACCACGCTGCACGCGGCGAAGGGCCTCGAGTTCCCGGTCGTCTTCATGCCGGGCGTCGAGGAGGGCCTGCTGCCGCACTTCCGCTCGCTCGACGACCCGGCGCAGATGGAGGAGGAGCGCCGTGTCTGTTATGTCGGCATCACGCGCGCCCGGCAGCGCCTCTACCTCACCCGGGCGCGCCGCCGCTTCCAGTACGGGAGCTTCCGCGCCGCCCTGCCCTCGCGCTTCCTCGACGACCTCCCGGAGGGCGTGACGATGAGCGCGAGCGGCGGCCGTGCGCCCGCGCGGCCCGCGCGCAGCGCCCGCGAGCGCCGCGCCGGCCTCGCGCAGTGGCGGACGATGGACCCGGCCGCGAGCGACGGCGAAGCGGATGACGGCGCCGTCGATGAGCCGCGCTACAACGCCGGCGACCGCGTCACGCACGGGACCTTCGGCCCGGGCGTCGTCGTCTCCTGCGAGCTGCTGCGCGGCGACCAGAAGGTCACGGTCGCCTTCGAGGGCAAGGGCGTGAAGCAACTGCTGCTCTCGCTCGCGCCCCTCGAACCGCGGGCGTAGGCGGCGATCCGGGGAGGCTCGGCATCGTCTGGATCATCGCCGTCCCATCCGTCCTCGTCGCGGCCGTGCTCGCGCTGATCGGCATCGGCGTGGTGCTGCCTCGCGGCCACGTCGCGGCGCGGCGGGTGCGGCTGCGCCAGCCGCCCGAGGACGTCTGGACGCGCATCCGCGACCACGCCGCCGAGCCCCGCTGGCGATCGAAGCTCGACCGCGTCGAGCGCCTGCCCGACGAGGGCGGGCGCGAGCGCTGGAGGGAAGTGCAGGGACGTTCCTCGATGACCTTCGAGACCCTCGAGGCCGTCCCGCCCACCAGGCTCGTCCGCCGCATCGCGGACGAGAAGCTGCCCTTCGGCGGTTCCTGGACGATCGAGGTCGAGGACGACGGCGCGGGCGGCTGCGTCGCCGCCGTGACCGAGCACGGCGAGGTGAAGCACCCGCTGTTCCGCGTGATCAGCCGCTTCGTGATCGGCCACACGCGGACGATCGATAGCTACCTGCGAGATCTCGCGGCGAGCTTCGGGGAGGACGCTACGCCGGAACCCGCCGAAGCGGCGGCCCCGCCTGCCTCGTAGCCGGGAACGTCAGTCCGCGAGCAGGGCGGCGAGCGTCGCGTCGTCGATGGCCGCGGCTATCAGCTCGCCGGCGCGCTCGGCCTTGGCCTCGCCGGCGAAGGCGGAGCGCCCGAAGCTGCCCTCGATGTCGCGCACGGTCTCGATCGTGCCCTCCGGCGCGAGCAGCAGCGTCGTGCGCCGCGAGGAGGCGACACGGTCCAGCAGATACGGGCTCGGCTCGCCGCCGCCGCTGAGGATCAAGCACTCCGGGTCCGTGCGCAGCGCGGCGAGGGCGACATCGACCTTCTCGGCACGCGTCACAACGGCGCTGCGCGGGAAGCGCGCGAAGTAGGCGTCGCCGGCATCCAAGGAGATCGGCCCCACGACGATGTGCTCGCAGATCGCCGCGTCGCCCTCGGTCGAGCGTGCGAGCACCTGCGCACCGCTCGCCTCGATCAGCGTGCCGACCGTCGGGGCGGCGAGCAGGCGATCCTCGGGCAGGGCCAGCGGCGCGCCCATTCGCGCGTGCGTGGCGAGGGCGATCCGTCCGTTCGCCTCGGGAGACCCTGCATCGTCCGCGCGTGAGACGGCGACGAGCCGCGCGCCCAGTTCGGCTGCGAGCGCTTCCCCGTCCGCGCCCGCGGGCGCCTCGGCGATCACGATCTCGTCGCCCTCGGCGGCGAGGGCCGACGCCTCGACGGGCGTCCCTCCGGCGCGCGCGAACTCGAGGGCGGCGAAGGCGGCAGCGTCCGCCTCGGCGCGCGCGTCGCCGGCGAGGCGTTCGAGGCGTACCGACTGTCCGGAGCGGGCGAGCCGGTGCGCCAGCCCGGCGGCGACGGTGCTCGCGCCCGCCTCGGCGGATCCGGCGACGAGGATCAGCGGCATGGCGGCATCCTCGTCACTCCCTCTCGCATCGGTTCACGTCCGGTGTGGTGGTGCCGAGGGGCAGATTTGAACTGCCGACACCGCGATTTTCAGTCGCGTGCTCTACCAACTGAGCTACCTCGGCGCACGCGGATCGTACGCGAGGGCGCAGGGGTGAACAACAGCCCGGCGCGCCAACGGCGCCGGGAGCGCCCCACCGGGCGGCGCGCTACTCCTCGTAGCCCTCCGGCGGCTCCTCGAACGTCAGGTGACGGTGCTTGATCTTCCATTCGCCGTCGACCTTGACCAGTTTGTCGCGGTAGACGCCGGTCACGCCCGTCGTGGAGGCGGCGCCGGTGTTAACCATCATCAGCATGCTGGTCATCGAGGCCTCATCGCCGGCGCCGTCGATGACGGGGTTGCCCATCCAGTGGCGGCTGCCGGTGATGCCCGCGCCGGCCGAGAACGCCTTCAGTGCGTCGTGACCGTCGAAGAGACCGACCGGCCTCGCGTCGAAGACGCCGTCCGGCGTGAAGCAGTTCGCATAGTCATCCGGTTGGCAGAAGTCGAAGGCCTGCGCGTAGCGATAGGCGAGATTGAGGATGGCGAGATGATCTTCGGCGGGCAGCGGCATGACCGCACTCCTTCCCGGGCCGCCCTGACGGCCCGACGCGGGCGCAGCATAGCAAGCCGCCGCCCGCATCGGGCAGCGCCCGCATGGCTGATCTGGTCGAGGGGCTAGGAGGCGCCCGCGGGCGTCGCCTCCGGGTCGAACTCCGGAATCAGGTGCTCGCCGACCAGGCGCATGCTCTTCTTGATCGCCTCGGGCGAGAGGTTGCCGACCTGCTGGAAGCACATCAGCCGGTCGAGGCCGATGTCCCGGTAGCGCTGCATCTTCTTCCGGCAGGTGTCGACATCGCCGATGATCACCGTGTCCTGCTTGTTGAGGATCTCGTAGGCCTCCTCGTTGCTGATGTGCTCGCCGGAGACCATGCGGTTGAGCAGCTGCGTGAACTCGGTCTCCTCGACGTGCGCGGCGGCCTCCTCCTGCATGCTGGCCCACTCCGCCAGCGCGCTGTCGGGGTTGGCGGACACGGCGGCGGCGAGCTCATCGCCCGCCCGCAGCATGAACTCCCGCACTTCGAAGAAGTCGGACACGGTGTTGACGTACCAGGCGGCGGCGGCCGCGGCGCCGTTGTCGATCGCCTCCTGCTCGGTCTCCGCACAGTGGACGAACGTGAACAGCGCAACCTGGTCGTTCACGAACTTGCCGACCGGGTCGCAGTTCTTGATCTCCTCGCGGTAGATCGAAAGCATCGACGCGACCGCCTCGATCGGGAAGTTGACCGTCGTGAGCAGCACGCCGACGCCGTTGCGTCCGGCCTGCTGGAAGCCCCCGGCCGTGCCGACCGCCTGCCAGAGCCGCGGGTGCGGCTTCTGGTAGGGCTTCGGAACGATGTTGCGGCGGTCGATCTGGAAGTTCTCGCTGTCCCAGGAGAACTCCTCCTCCGTCCAGATCCTGGGAAGCATCTCGAACGTCTCTTGCATCTGGTCTCGGGCATCGTCGGGCGGGATGTTGAACAGCCGCCACTCCGGCGCGGTCGAGCGCGCGAGGCCGACCTCGAGGCGCCCCTGGCTGATGTGGTCCAGGAACGCGGCGCGCTCCGCCACGCGCACCGGGTGGTTGAAGTTGAACGGCGCGAGGACCGCGGCGTGGCCGACGCGCAGGTTCTTCGTCTGGCTCGCGATCGCGGTGAGCATGATCTCGGGCGCCGAGCTGTGGCTGAAGATCCCGGCGGCGTGGTGCTCCACCTCCCACCAGCAGCTGTAGCCAAGTTCGTCGGCGAGCCGCGCCTGCTCCAGCGTCTCCTGGATCAGGACCTGCTCGTGGTCTTCGCCCCAGGACTCCTGGGCCTTCTGAACCTCGCAAAAGATGTCGATCTTCATGTCCGCGCCTTCCGACGTGCCGACGTGTTCCAGCGGCGCAGCCTAAGCTCGAATCCACCGATCGAAGCTTGAAGGGGCGGGCTGCCGGGCTGCCGGAGCGTTCGGCGGGCGTGCCGGCGTTCGCCGGGCGGTGCCGGAGCGAGGAGCCGTCGCTCAGCGTCGCTCAGCGCGGCTCGGGGGCGCTGAGGGCGCCGGCGCGAGGGTGCGCGAGGCGTGCGCGGGCATGCTGGCGCGAGCCTCGGACCCGTGTTGGCGCTGTGAGCGAGCGTCAGGCCGGGAGCGGTAACGCCCGTAACCGCGCCAGGGCGGCTGCCCACTGGCCAGCCCAGGGCCAGCGCTTCGCGAGGTGCAGGGTCCAGCGCCGTGCAGAATGGGTGAGCCGTCCGGCGAGAGCGAAGTAGCGCCGCCTGAGCGTCCTGGTCGTCACGATCCCCTCGCCGAGCCCGAGCCGCGCCGTCCAGCGGGCGAGGTTGTGCGCGATCACCTGCACCGCGAGCCACGCCCCGTTCGCGCCGAAGCGGCCCGAGGGGAGATGGTTCAGCCCGACGCCGTACTTGAGGTCACGGATCGTGTTCTCGATCTCGGCGTGACGGCGATGGTCGGCCTCCAGCTCCAGCAGCTCCCCGGCGCGATCGGTGATGAAGGCGTGGTAACTATAGTTCGCAAAGAGCGCGAGCTGTGAGCCGGGCGTCGGCTTGACGCGCCGCACGATGAGCCGCACCGCGGTGGCATCCTCCTTGTGCTGGAACGGCGTGTAGGTCGTCTCGGCGACATCCGCGCCGCCCGGCAGCCAGTACGGGATCGGCGTCCAGTCCTCTTCCGGGATCGCCTCGATCAGCGTGCGTACGTTCGGCTGCTGGCGAATGGTGATGGAGAAGCGGACATCCTGCTTGCGGCAGACGGCGACGACGGCGTGGTTGTAGAAGCCGCTGTCGGCGCGCACCGTGAGCTGCCCGCTCGCCCCGGCGTCGCGCACCCGCGCCACCGTCTCACGCAGGAAGTGGGCGGCGCCGCGGGCGGTGTTGGCGCGGCCCTCGCGCAGCCGCGCCATCAGCACGTCACCCGTCCCGGCCGCAACGGCGAGCAGCGGGTGATAGCCGCGCACGCCCGTGTAGCCGTGGTGCCGGGCGCCCTCCTTCGCCAGGCCGTAGGTCTCGCAGATCGTCGAATCGAGGTCGATCGTGAACGGCGCCGCGCCCGGGCCCGCTCCGGCCGCCCAGCTGCGGGCGAGCAACTCGCGGCTGAGGCGGTCGAGCTGGCGGACGTGGCCCCAGCTGAAGCTGCGCAGGAAGACACCGAGCGTGGACGGCGCCTTGACGGTGCAACCGAGCACGCTCGCCGTCCCGCCGGCGCGCAACGCAGCGGCGTCGTCGATGCACTCGCCGCCCGCGAGCGCCGAGGCGACCAGGGTCAGCAGCTTGTCGCCGGCGTTCGCCCGGCCCGGCGCGTCACCGAGGTCGAGGTAGCTGTCGGCGAGCTCTTGCAAACCGAGATGCTGGGCGAGCGTGGCCGGGAGGAGCAGCCCCGCATCGGCCACCAGGCGGTCGTCGTCGAAGGCGATGTCTATCCGGTCGGGGTCGCTCGTTGGTAGCATCGAATGGGTGCTCCCTGTGGCTGTGACGTGATTCGGTCAAAAACCATTGTCCCAGCTACAGCGGAGCACCCAACCGCAACCGCTCATGCGCTCTTCTTCGGTGGATCCCGGTTAACTTATCCTGACTGCTCCGCTTCACGAAAGTGCGCAGGCGACAGAAGCGCCCGCAGTTTCAGGAACCGGCCAGGTGGCAGGTTGTCGCCGTGCGGCTGGCCACCGGAGCCGGGGCTGACGCGGTTCCTACGGTGCAGGTCTCGTGACCGTGAGCGGCGAGCTCGACTGCCAACTTGCTTGGGTTGGGTTGGCGGCGACGAAGCGCAGCGTCGGTAACAGGCGTTCGCCCCAGGTTCCGTCCGCATTGCGTTGCTGAAGCGAGAACTCCATGCGACCGTCGGCGAGGCGTCGCGCGCTGATGCGCACCTCGAGATTCGCGTCCGTACTGTCCGGAGCGGTCTGGATCGTCAGCGCTGAGCTGTTCTGCCAGCGCCCTGCCGTGACGCTTGCGCGGACGAAGCGCAGCGTCGGCAGGATGCGCACGCCCCAGGCGCCATCCGCGCCGCGTTGCTGGAGCGCGAACTCGGTGTACCCGTCGGCGAGGCGTTGCGCGCTGATGCGTAGCTCGGCCGTTGGCTCGTCGTTGTCGATGACGCTCACTGCGACCGTGGCGATGCTGACCGCGTCGTACTCGTCGGCGCTGTCGGCCGCCACTACGGTTTGCGTGATGGTTGCCGCGTCGTCCTGCGTGTCGTCGTCCTGCGCGGCGGACACCGGCACCGTCTGCGCCTCGCTCCAATTGCTCGTGGTGAAGGTCAGCGTGTCCTGGTTGCCGGACGTCCCCGTGTCGGTGTCCAGCGTCACGTCGGCGCTGCCGCTCCTGGTCACGCTGATCACCACGTCGGATGCGGGCTGGGCATCCAGGACCAACGTGTAGGTAGCGCTGCCGCCCTCGGCCACGGTCAGCGTGGACGCGGACACCGTCACCCCGGCGCTGTCGTCGTCACTGACGGACACGGCCACCCCGGCGATGGTCGCGGCGTCGAACTCGTCGGCGCTTTCGGCGGCCACCACCGCGTGGCTGATGGAGACCGCGTCGTTCACCGCGTCGGCGTCCTGGGCGGCGGCCACCGTCACCGTCTGCGCCGTGCTCCAGTTGCTGTCGGTAAAGGTCAGCTTGGTCGGCGACAGGGTCACGTCCGTGTTGTTGCTTCTCACCGCGATCACCACATCGGAGGCGGGCTGGGCATCCAGGACCACCATGTAGGTAGCGCTGCCGCCCTCGGCGAGCGTCACTTCGACCTGGGAGAGGCTCACTCCCGGTCGGTTGTTGACCGTGATGAAGAAGTGCAACTGCCCGGCGTTGCCGTTGGCGTCGGTCGCGGTCAGCGTGAACTCCGTCTTTGGGAACGTCCCAGTCGGGGTTCCGCTGATCCTGAGGTTCGAGTTGAAGCGCAGCCCGGCAGGCAGGTCCGGCGACAGGCTGTACGTCAACGCGCCGTCGCCCTGAAGCGCCGAAGGCAGGCTCAGCATCCCGATGCCTGCTCCAACGACGAAGTCCTGGTCGTCCACCGTCAACGAAGCAAACGTCGGGCTCTGCACTGGCGGGCTCCGCACTGGCGGGCTCCGCACTGGCGGGCTCCGCACCGGCGGGCGCTGGTCATCTTCGGAGATACCTGAGTCGATGACGGTCACCGCCAGGTCGGCGATGACAACGGGCGGCGGCGCCGCGTGGCTCAAGGTCGCCATCTCGTTCTCGGCGTTATCGTCCTTGGCGACTCGCACCGTCACCGCCTGCGCCGTGTTCCAGTTGTGCGGAGTGAACGTCAGGCTGGCCGGCGACACCATCACGTCGGTACTGCCGCTGGTCCTAGTGACACCGATCACCACGTCGGCTGAGGGCGCCCCGTTCAGCTTCACCGTGTAGGCGCCGCTGCTGCCCTCGTTCACGGTCAGCGAGGAGGGCGACAGCGTCGCCCCGGTGTCGTCCTCGGTCACGATCACGTCTACTTCTCTGGCTGGAACCCCCCGGACGTATTGGATGGGGCTTTGGGCCATCAGCACCGCGATGGTGATAGTGGCCGTGTCGGTCGCGGCGTCGGGATCCTGCGCGGCCTGCACGGTCACCGTCTGCGCTGTGTTCCAGTTGTCCGGAGTGAACGTCAGGCTGGCCGGTGACACCGTCACGTCGGTACTGCCGTCGCTCCTGGTTACACCGATCACCACGTTGGCTGTGGGCAGCGCGGCCAGCTTCACCGTGTACGTGGCCTTGCCGCCCTCGGTCACGGACAGCGTGGAGGCGGACACCGTGATCGCAGCGCTGGTGTCGACGACCCTCACCATCACCGAGCCGACAGTCACGCCGTCATACTCATCGGCGCTCGTGGCGGCATCCACCTCGTGAGTGATCGTGGCCTGGTCGGGCACCGTGTCTTCGTCCCGCGCGGCCAGCACCATCACCGTCTGCGGCGTGTTCCAGTTATCCCGAGTGATGGTCAAGGTGGCCGGCGACACCGTCACGTCGGTGTTGTCGCTCGTGCTCACAGAGATCACCACGCTGGAGCTGGGCGGCGTGGTCAGCCTCAGCGTGTACGTACTGCTGCGGCCCTCGTTCACGCTCAGCGCATCGACGGACACGGTCACCTCGGCGGTATCGCTGTCGTCCACCGTCACGACCATCGCGCCGATGGTAACGGCGTCGTACTCGTCGGCGCTCTCGGCAGCCACGATCGCGTGGGCGATGGTGGCCGTGTCGTCCACTGCGTCGGCGTCGCGGGCCGACTGCACCCGCACCGTCCCCCCAATGTTCCAGTTGTCCCGAGTGAAGGTCAGGGTGGCCGGCGACACCGTCAGGCTGCTGCTGCCGCTCTTAGTTACGCTGATCACCACGTCGGAGGTGGGTTGAGCGTTGAGCCTCACCTTATACAGGGCCCCGCTGCCCTCTAACATCCCAGTGATCTCTGAGTGCACGTCCACGCCGGCGATGTCGTCGTCGTCGATGGTCACCACCACCCCGGCGATGGTCACTGCGTCGTACTCAGCGGCGCTGTTGGCGGCCACCACCGCGTGGGCGACGGAGGTCGAGTTGTCCACCGCGTCGTCGTCCTGGGCAGCGGACACCGTCACTGTCTGCGCCGTGCTCCAGTTGGACGTGTCAAAGGTCAGGCTGAGCGGCGACACCGTCACGTCGGAACTGCCGCTCGTGGTCACAGAGATCACGACGCTGGAGGTGGGCTGCACGGTGAGTTTCACCGTGTAGGTGGCGCTGGCGCCCTCAGGCACCGTCAGCGTGGTCTCGGACACGGCCACCGCGGAGGCGGCGTCAACGACGGGCATCCCGCCGAGGGCGTAGACGGCGCCGATCATGACGACGATCAGCAGCGCTACGGGCCAGCGGCTCGGACGGCCCTGACGGGGCCCATCGGGCGCGACCGTGCGCTGACCGAACTCGCCACGGGGCGGTGTTTGACATCGCAGATCTGACATCAGTCGCTGCCTCTCCTCGCCGACACCCACCACTATATCGCCCCTATACCCGACTTAAGGCACGTTAGGTTACCGCGATGCGTGCCCTGGCCCAAGAGGCTACCGGACTCGCGGGATGGCTGGCGGCCGCGCTGGGCTTCCCGGGCTCAGAGGTTACTGAGCTCATTTGAAGAAGGTAAGCCCGAATCCACCGATCGAAGCTTGACGGGGCGGGCAGCCGGGCTGCCGGAGAGTTCGGCGGGCGTGCCGGCGTTCACCAGGCGGCGCGGGCGGAGCGGAGCGAGCAGCCGTCGCTCAGCGCCGCTCGGGGGCGCTGAGGGCGCGGGCGCGAGGGTGCGCGAGGCGTGCGCGGGCATGCTGGCGCGAGGCTCGGACCCGGGCCGGCGCTGTGAGCGGGCGTCAGGCCGGGAGCGGTAGCGCCCGTAGTCGCGCGAGCGCGGCTGCCAGCTGCTCTGCCCAGGGCCAGCGCTTCGGGAGGTGCAGGGTCCAGCGCCGGGCCGAGTGGGTGAGCCGTCCGGGGAGAGCGAAGTAGCGCCGCCTGAGCGTCCTGGTCGTCACGATTCCCTCGCCGAGCCCGAGCCGCGCCGTCCAGCGGGCGAGGTTGTGCGCGATCACCTGCACCGCGAGCCACGCCGCGTTCGCGGCGAAGCGGCCCGAGGGGAGATGGTTGAGCCCGACGCCGTACTTGAGGTCACGGATCGCGTTCTCGATCTCGGCGTGCCGGCGATGGCCGGCCTCCAGTTCCAGCAGCTCCCCCGCGCGGTCGCTGATGAAGGCGTGGTAGACCGTATGGAGTGACCGGCTCCGAGTCCGCAAACTCGCGGGTTACAGACGCGAGGGCTGCAGAGCCGCATACGAAAGGGAGCCGGTCATGGAGATGACTACCACATACGCGGGGATGGATGCACACGCTGCGACGATCCGGGTCGCGGTGCTGGCGCCGGGAGCGGGGAAGCCCGAGGAGTGGCAGCTGACGAACGAGCGGCGGTCGGTGAAGCGGCTCGCGCAACGCCTGAAGCGCATGGCGCCGGGGCCGGTCGTGGCGTGCTACGAGGCGGGGCCGGGGGGCTTCGCGCTGCAGCGCCAGCTCGAGGCCGAAGGCATCGAATGCCAGGTGATCGCGCCGGCGCTGATCCCCAGGCGGCCCGGCGACCGCGTCAAGACGGACCGCCGCGACGCCAGGAAGCTGGCGGAGCTGCTGCGCGCGGACCTGCTCACGGCGGTGCATCCCCCCACCATCGACCAGGAGGCGGTGCGCGACCTCTGCCGGGCGCGCGAGGACGCCGTGACCGACCGCACACGGGCGCGCCACCGCCTGGCGAAGCTGCTGCTGCGGCGCGGCATCGCCTACGACGGCCGGAACTGGACGCTGCGGCACCGCCGCTGGCTGCTGACGCTGCGCTTCGAACACCCCGCCGCGCAGGCCACCTTCGACGACTACCTGCGTGCGCTCGAGGGCGTGGAGGAGCGGCTGCGCACGCTGGAGCAGGAACTGGCCGCGTGTGCCGCCAGCGACGACTACCGCGAGGCGGTGGGGCTGCTGCGCTGCTTCCGCGGGGTCGACACGGTGACGGCGATGACGGTGCTGGCCGAACTCGGCGACGTCACGCGCTTCGGCAGCGCCCGGCAGTTGATGTCCTACCTCGGGCTCACGCCGAGCGAGTACAGCAGCGGCGCCCGCCAGCGGCGGGGGCCGATCACGAAGACGGGCAACAGCCACGTGCGCCGCATCCTGGTGGAGAGCGCGTGGCACTACCGCCACCCGCCGCGGGTGGGGGCAGCGCTGCGCAAGCGCAGGGAGGGCCAGCCGGGCTGGGCCGTGGTGCTGGCCGACCGGGCGCAGACCCGGCTCTATCGCCGCCACCGGCGGCTGGCCGCTCACGGCAAGCCGTCGGTCGTGGCGAACGTGGCCGTCGCCCGCGAACTCGCGGGTTACCTGTGGGCGGTGCTGAACATCGGCGCCCGGCAGCAGGCGGCGGCCTGACAGCACGCGCGCGGTCCGCGGCGAAGGCGGAGCTGGCGATACGCGGCTCCGGAGCAGGAGGGGGTGGATGAGCGAGGGCAGGCTCAGGAGGATGCGCGGTACAGCTATGCGGCAGCGGCGCCCGGCGTCGTCAACCCGCGATGATAGACGGCGACCCCTCCCGGCGAAGCACGGTCATGCGGCAAGGCCTCAGGCAACCCGCGAATATCAGAGTGACACGTCGTCGAAGCAGCGCCCTCGTTCGTCCATCTCCCCCCGTTCCGGAGCCGGATCGCCACGACCACCGCCGGTGCTGATTGACAACCGGTCACTCCATATCAGCTGTAGTTCACGAAGAGCGCGAGCTGGGAGCCGGGCGTCGGCTTCACGCGCCGCACGATAAGCCGCACCGGGGCAGCGTCCTCCTTGTGCCGGAACGGGGTGTAGGTCGTCTCGGCGACAGCGGCGCCGCCCGGCAGCCAGTACGGGATCGGCGTCCAGTCCTCTTCCGGGATCGCCTCGATCAGCGTGCGCACGTTCGGCTGCTGGCGGATCGTGACCGAGAAGCGGACATCCTGCTTGCGGCAGACGGCGACGACGGCGTGGTTGTAGAAGCCGCTGTCGGCGCGCACCGTCAGCTGCCCGCTCGCTCCGGCAGCGCGCACCCGCGCCACCGTCTCACGCAGGAAGTGCGCGGCGCCGCGGGCGGTATTGGCGCGGCCCTCGCGCAGCCGCGCCATCAGCACGTCACCCGTCCCGGCCGCAACCGCGAGCAACGGGTGATAGCCGCGCGCGCCCGTGTAGGCGTGGTGCCGGGCGCCTTCCTTCGCCAGGCCGTAGGTCTCGCAGAGCGTCGAATCGAGGTCGATCGTGAACGGCGCGTCGCCGGGTCCCGCTCCGGCCGCCCAGCTGCGGGCGAGCAACTCGCGGCTGAGGCGGTCGAGCTGGCGGACGTGGCCTCAGCTGAAGCTGCGCAGGAAGGTCCCGAGGGTGGACGGCGCCTTCACGGTGCAGCCGAGCACGCGCCCGGCGCCGCCGGCGCGCAACGCAGCGGCGTCGTCGATGCACTCGCCGCCCGCGAGCGCCGAGGCGACCAGGGTCAGCAGCTTGTCGCCGGCGTTCGCGCGCCCCGCCGCGTCACCGAGGTCGAGGTGGGCGTCCGCCAGTTCACGGAAGCCGAACCGGCCGGCGAGGGTGGCGGGGAGCAGCAGGCCCGCGTGGTCCACGAGGCGGTCGTCGTCGAAGGCGATGTCTATCCGGTCGGGGTCGCTCGTTGGTAGCATCGAATGGGTGCTCCCTGTGGCTGTGACGTGATTCGTCCAAAACCATTGTCCCAGCTACAGCGGAGCACCCAACCGCAGCCGCTCGCGCGCTCTTCTTCGGTGGATCAGGGCTAAGGGACGCCCATGCAACACGCAGCCTCCCCGGAACGCGTACCATGGATCGTGCGGCGGGCTCGCCCGGCTCGTCGCGATCCACCACCCGTGTTCGCAGCGAGAGGCATCGCCATGTCCTGGTTGTTCGGCAAGAAGATGGAACTCCCGTCGGCGGAGGACGCCCTGCCGGGCCGCTCCAACCGCATGCCCGTCCCGGACGGGCACTTCGTGCACGGCAGCCGCCTCGAGGAGCCGTTCCCCGAGGGCCTGCAGCAGGCGATGTTCGGGATGGGCTGCTTCTGGGGCGCGGAGCGCATCTTCTGGCAGCTCCCCGGCGTCTACAGCACGGCCGTCGGCTACGCCGCGGGCCTGACGCCGAACCCGGACTACCGCGAGGTCTGCAGCAGCCTCACCGGCCACAACGAGGTCGTACTCGTCGTCTTCAACCCCGAGGAGATCAGCTACGAGGATCTGCTGCGCGCCTTCTGGGAGGGCCACGACCCGACCCAGGGCATGCGCCAGGGCAACGATGTCGGCACGCAGTACCGCTCCGGCATCTACGTCTATGACGAGGCGCAGCGCGAGGCCGCCGAGCGCAGCCGCGACCAGTACCAGGAGGCGCTGCGCGCCTCCCGCTACGGCACGATCACGACCGAGATCCTCGACGCGCCGGAGTTCTACTACGCCGAGCACATCCACCAGCAGTACCTGGCGAAGAACCCCAACGGCTACTGCGGCATCGGCGGCACCGGCGTGAGCTGTCCCGTCGGCCTCGTGGAGGCGAGCTAGCGTTGACCTTCGGCTCGGGCGGGAGGCCGCACCTCGGCATCTCCTTCCGCGTCGACGACCTCGAGGACGCAGAGCAGGCGCGACTCAGCGCGATGCTCGGGATCGCCGAGTCGGTCGGCATCTCGCGCATCGCGATCGGCGACTCGCAGTGGTCGCACTTCGACGCGGTGATCGTCGCGACGCTGATGGCGCAGCAGACGCAGCACGCGCTGGTCGGCATCTCGCCGACGAACCCCGTGACGCGCGAGCCGAGCGTGATGGCCTCGGTGGTCGCGGGCCTCGATTCGCTCTCGAAGGGGCGCGCCTGCCTCGTCATGGCCTCCGGCGACACGGCCGCCTACAACGCCGGGCTCAAGCCCGGGCGGCGGGCGGTGATCGAGGACTACGTGCAGTGCATGCGCGACCTGATCCGCGACGGGCGCGCGACCTTCCAGGGCCGCGAACAGGTCGTCCGCTGGGCGCCGTGGGCGTACCGCCCGGAGGCGATGATCTACATCCTCGCCGAGGGCCCGCTGATGCTGCACCTCGCCGGCCGCATCGGCGACGGCGTCGTGATCGGCTCGGGGCTGCTCCCGGAGACGATCGAGGACGCCCTGCAGCGCGTCGAGGCGGGGGCGAAGGAGTCCGGCCGCACGCTCGACGACCTCGACATCTGGTGGACGGCGCGGCCCTCGCTCGAGCCGACGCTGGACGAGGCGATCGAGGTCGCGAAGGGCAGCATCTCCTCGGCGGGCAACCACTCGATGCGCTTCGGCTTCGAGGGCAAGAACGTGCCGCCGGAGCTGGCCCCGCAGCTCAAGCAATTCGTCGCGAGCTACGACACGACGCAGCACCAGTTCGCGCACGGCGACAACGTGCGGCGCATGGAGGAGTCGGGCCTCACGGAGTACTTCTACGAGCGCTACGGCGTCGTCGGAGACCCGCCAACATTCGCCGCCCGCCTGCGCGAGCTCCAGTCCCGAGGCATCGACAAGGTCTGGCTCGCCTGGGGCGCCGGCCAACTCCGCCACCTCGAACTGCTCCGCGACGAGGTGCTGCCGGCGCTGTAGGTTTGCGGCCCGATCGGAGGAGTCCGATGGCGGAGCGTGAGCACGTCTACTTGCTGGGCAAGGACGGCGATCCCGAGCCGCTCGCCGAGACCCCGTACGAGAGCGAGGCGGCGCTTCAAAAGCTGATCGCCGATCATCCCGAGGTGCTCGCGGGTGAGCAGATGACGCCCGATGTGCCGCGCCGCTGGCTGCTGATCCGCCGTGAGATGGGCATCGCAGACAGCGCCGACTCCGGCGATCGCTGGGCCGTCGACCACCTGCTGCTCGACCAGGATGCCCGCCCCACACTCGTCGAGGTGAAGCGCAGCGAGAACTCCGAGATCCGCCGGCGCATCGTCGGACAGATGCTCGACTACGCGGCGCACGCGACCCGCTACTGGACAGTCAGCGACATCCGCAAGCGCTTCGAGACGGACGCAGGCAGCGAGGCTGCGGCACGTGATCAACTCGCACAGCGGCTCGGCGTCGGAAGCGAGCCGGACGAGGACACAGCCGCATACGAGGCGTTCTGGGAGCGCGTGGATACGAATCTGCGCGCCGACAACGTCCGGTTGTTGTTCGTCGCGGATCGCATCCCCGACGAGCTGGCGCATGTCGTCGAGTTCCTGAACCGCCATATGCCGCATATCGAGGTGCTGGCAGTGGAGCTGAAGCAGTTCCAGGGCAAGGGCGTCCGCGCGCTCGTCCCGCGCGTGATTGGGCGCACGGCCAAGCCGCGGCGCGGAGCTGGGGGCGGGACGCTGACACTGGACGCGAGCCTCGAGCAGTTTCCGGAGGGCGCTGTCCGCGAAGCCGCACGGCAACTCATCGATCGCTCACGTGCGGCCGGCGCGACGTTCGAGCCGGGATCGAGGGGCACAAGCATCCGGGGGCGCTGTCGGCTGTGGGGTCAGCCCATCACGGTGGCCTGGCTATTCCCCTCGGAGATCGGCTGGATGCGCACCAGGCACTTCTCCTTCGGATGCGGCGTCCCCTATGAAACCCTCCCGTCGGAGCTTGGCGAGGTGATGCAGCGCTACGCCGACGGCTTCCGCGATCCATACACACACGACGCATCGAGTCAGGGAGTGGCCGCGAGGTACGTCGAGCCCACGGATGCGGCGAAGCACATCGAGACGCTCGCGGGGCGAGTCGAGGTGGTGCTGCGGGAGTTGGCCGAACTCTAGCGGATGAGCGCGATCTCGATGTCCGGGCCGAGGTCGAGGGTGCTCCAGAGGGTGTCAGCCGTGAGTACCGGCACGCCGCTCTGCTGACCGAGCGCGAGGCATGCGCGATCGCCCAACGAGAGGCCGGCCGCGCGGGTGGACGGCCGGAGCAGGCCGGCCGCGAGGGCGTCGTCGGCATCGAACTCAGTAATGTCCAGCCCAAGTGTCTCGAGCGTGTCGCGGATCTCGCGTTCCGGCGTCCCCCTGTCAGCGAGCTTCGCGACGACTTCCGAGAGGTTCACGGCACTGATGGCGGCACCGGTCGCGAGCGCACCCGCGACACGCTCGATGCCGGGCTCCCCGTACAGGAACGCCATCAGCGCCGAGGCATCCAGAACCCAATTACTCACGAGCAGCCTCGGCGCGACGCTCCGCGATCAGTTCGTCTACTGGCGACGGCTTCCCGGCCAGATACGGAGCCACGATCTCCTGTGCTCGCTTGATTGCCTGGGCACGCGTGAGGATTCGCAGCGCACCGTCATCAAGCTGAATTACAACCGCGTCGCCCTCGCGAAGTCCGAGGGCTCGCCGGTACTCGGCCGGGATCACTACCCGGCCGTGCCTGTCGACCTTTGTCGCGCTCTGCTGCACGTGGCACCTCGATCCATTCATGGCACATGAGCCAGTATTTGCCATGTGACGCAAACATTACCATACAGGCACCTACATGGGAGCAGTCGCGCTACCCGGCAGTCATCCCCGGCAGCGGCTCGATGCCCGTCTGCACGGCGGCGTCCGCGAGGCGCTGCCAGGTACCGTCGTCGAGGTCGATGCCGTCGCGGCGGCGGCGGTCTCGGCTGCGGCGCTCCAGCTCGCCGGGGACGACGATCTCCTCGACGCCCGGCTGCCGCGGCGTCTCCCGCACGTAGTCGAGGAAGGCGCCGAATACCTCGGTGTACTCCGAGGGCTCGCGGAAGCGCTCGAGGTCCACGGCGAGCATGACGGTACTGCTGCCACGGTGCGTGCCCAGCGCCCCCTGCGGCGCGAGCGCACCCAGCGCCGTCACCGCCAGCGAGAGCCCGAAGCCCTTGTGCCCGGCCGGCCCGCCGAGGGGCAGGATCGCGCCGCCGGCCTCGATCGCCGAGGGGTCGCGCGTGGGACGGCCCTGCGCGTCGAGCGCCCAGTCCAGGGGCAGCTCGGAGCCGGCGGCGTCGGCAACCTTCACCTTGCCGCCCGCGGCGACCGAGGTGGCCATGTCGAGCACGAACGGCTGCTCCGGATCGGGGGTCGGCGCGGCAACGACGATCGGGTTGGTGGAGAGCCGGCCCTCGGCGCCTCCGAAGGGCGCGACGATGCGCCCCTGGCCCTGGACCGTCGCGATCGCGAGCATCCCATCGCGCGCCGCCTGCTCGCCGTAGGTGCCCATCCGCCCGGTGTGCGAGATCTCCCAGGCGACCGTGATGCCGATGCCGCTGGCGCGCGCCTTTGCGATCGAGATGTCCATGGCCTCGCGACCGACGACCTGGCCGTAGTTCCAGTTCCCGCGCAGCAGCGTCGTCGTCTCCGTCTCGCGCACCACCTCGGACGAGGCGCCCGGCACGATCAGCCCGGTCTCGATCTGCCCGAGATACTGCGGCGCGCGGATCACGCCGTGCGAGTCGTGCCCCGTGAGGTTGGAGTCGATCAGGTGCGCCGACAGCTCACGGGCGTCGTGCTCCGGCGTACCGACGGCCTGGAACATCCGCACGATGAACTCGCCCAGTGCGCCGCTCTCTACAACGGGCATCGCACCACTCCCTCGCGGCGCGCAGCCCGGCGGCCCTTGCCTTCGCGCGGCGGGGCGGCGAGGCTGGCGCCATGAGCACTGCCGACCGGCTCGCGATCCTCGAGGCGATCCAGCGCTACTCGTACGCCACCGACAGCCGCGACGCCGAGGCCTACGCGGCGCTGTTCAGTCTACGCGGCGTCTTCGAGGTCACGTCGGCGACGAGACCGCAGCCGTTCATCCACGCCGAGGGCCGCGACGGCATCCTCGAGTGGGTACGGGGAACGATGGCGCGCTGGGGCGACGTCCAGACGCGTCACCACCAGAGCGGCACCGTCTTCGACGCACTGTCGGCGGACTCGGCCCGAACGCGCACGATGCTGCTCGAATCGCGCATGTTTCCGGATGGGCGTGTGCCCAGGCCCTGGACGCAGGGCGTCTACACGGACGACTGGGTGCGCGAGCCGGACGGCTGGCGCATCGCTCGCCGCGCCCTCCGCCTCGACTTCAGCCCCGCCCACCAGGGGGGATGAGGCGCCCCGGCTCTGCGAGCCGCGACACCGCCTGTCCGCAGATCGCGCCACCGACGTAGTGGGGGCGTGACGGCAGGCGGTCTCATCCCATCCGACCGCCTCAGCCGGAGACGCGCTCCGCCAGACCCGTCTCGCGGGCCACGGCTGCCGCCAGCCAGCGGTTGAGACTCATCCCCTTCTCGGCGGCGAGCATCGCCGCGCGTTGGTGGATATCCGGGCCGATCCGCAGGTACATCTGCCCCGAGTATTCGCGCGTCTCGAAAGGTTCCGGAATCTGCAGGCCATCCTCAAGCATCGTGAGGATGATTCCGCGCAGTGCGTTGCCCGCCATCTCGATGGCCTCGCCCGGATCGTCGCCCTCCGAGATCACTCCGCGCATTTCGAGGACGCCGGATGTCCAGACGCCGTCCTCGCCGCGCACCACGGTGAAGGTGTATGGGCGTTCAGCGAGTTGTCTCGCCTGGTCGCGCATCGCCTTGGTGACTTCAACCATCGGTCTGCTCCTCCACCAGCAGCGCTGTCCTGATCAGCCTCCGGACCGTGCCCGTGCCACGAAGACGTTGAGGGACGGACATCCTGTGCGGGCCGTTCTTGTAGTAGTAGTGCCCACCCTCCGTACGGACGTGGACCCAGCCTCGCTCCTCCAGTGCGCGCCGGAGATCGCGCGATCGGACGTTCCCTGCCCCGGCCAGCATTCGCCGGAGATCGTCGGCCCCGGGCTCATAGTCGCACTATAGCGACTACAACCCTGGCGGTCACGGGCGCGCCGCCGTCGCGGTCAGGCGCGCGGCGTGCTTCCCTTGGCGGCGATGAGCGTGATGGACACGGTGCTCCGGGGCGTCGACGCCGATGGGCGGCGGCTGGTCGCGACGAGGGCGATTCGGTCGCTCGGCGACGGCTTCGCCAGCGTCGCCCTCGCCGCCTACCTCAGCGAGCGCGGCTTCAGCGCCTTCGAGATCGGCCTGCTCGTCACCGTCGCGCTCTTCGGGAAGTCGGTCGCGACGCTGATCGCGGGCTTCGTCGTCGATCACTTCGGGCGGCGGCGCACGCTGATGGCCGGCTCGCTGCTGGTGGTCGTGAGCGGGATCGCCTTCGCCCTCGCGGAGCCGTACTGGCTGCTGCTGGTCGTCGCCTTCGTGGGCACGATGAGCCCGAGCGCGGGCGACTTCTCGCTGTTCCAGCCGGTCGAGCAGGCGGCCCTGGCGACGACCACGGCGCCGCTGCGGCGCACCTGGCTGTACGCGCGCTACACCCTCTTCGGCTCGCTTGCCTTCGCCCTCGGCTCGCTGGCCAGCGGCGCGGCGGGGCCGTTCGCGGACGCGACCGGCGTGGAGCTCGCGACGACGCTGCGCTGGGCCTTCGCGCTCTACGGGCTGACCGGCATCGCGATGCTCGCGACCTACCGCCCGCTCAGCCGCGCCGTCGAGCTCGAAAGAGCCGAGGGCGCACCGCGCGGCCAGCTGCGCGAGTCGCGCGGCACGGTGTTCCGGCTCTCCGGCCTCTTCGCAGTCGACGCCTTCGGGGGCGGGCTGGCCGTGCAGGCGGTGATGGCGATCTGGCTGTTCGAGCGCTTCGGGCTCTCGATCGAGGAGGCGGCGGTGATCTTCTTCGCCGCGCGGCTGCTCAGCACCTTCTCGCTGCTGCTGGCGCCGGCGATCACCGAGCGCATCGGCATCGTCGAGACGATGGCCTACGCGCACCTGCCGGCGAACCTGGCGCTGATGGTCGCGCCGCTCATGCCGACGCTGCCGCTGGTCCTCGTGGCGCTGTTCGTGCGGCAGGCGTTCTCGCCGATCGACATCGCGCCGCGCACGACGCTGATCGTCTCCGTCGTGACGCCCGAGGAGCGCGCCCCCGCCGCGAGTGTCACCAACGTGGTGCGCACGCTCTCCGCCGCCGCGAGCCCGGCGCTCGGCGGTGCGCTGCTTTCGATCGGTCCGTTCGGGCTGCCGCTGCTGGTGGGCGGTGCGCTCAAGGCCGGCTACGACGTCGCCCTGCTCGCGGTCTTCCGCCGGATCCAGCTGCGCGGGTAGTCCGAGTTCAAGGAAGTCGCCGGACCCTCACCCCCCGCCCTCTCTGGCTGGTCGCGGCGCGTTTTCGCGGCCGATCCGATCGGGGCGGGCGGCTCCATCTCGCCGCGCTGGCGCGCGGCGGACCCCTCACCCCCGCCCTCTCCCGCCAGGGGAGAGGGAGCCGGACCGCCCTCGAGACGGGAGTTTCGCTAGGGTCTCCCGAGGGAGAGGGAGCTATGGCGCGAGCGCCTCGGCGACGCGCTCGAAGTCTGGCAGGCGCGGCAGCAGCAGCGGCTCCTGCACGCCGGCCTCGCGGTACTCCTCGATCCGCTCGCGGCAGCGCGAGGCGGGGCCGAGCAGCACGAGGGCGTCGACCAGTTCGTCGCCGACGAGGTCTGCGGCCTTGGAGGGGCCCGAGGCGGCCAGCGTCTCGCGCAGCCGGGCGGGCAGCGAGGCGTCGAAGCCGCCCCACTCGAGCAGCACCTCGCCGGTGTGCGGCTCGGCGAGCAGGCTGGCGAGCCGCTCGCGTAGCTGCGGGCGCAGCTCCTCCGGGCGATCGCTGAGGCGCACGACGAGCATGCAGGCGATGCGCACGGCGTCCGGGTCGCGCCCGGCCTCGCGGGCGGCGTCGCGCACCTCGGCGACGGCGCGGCGCACGTAGGCCGCGGGTGCGTAGGCATTCAGCACCACGCCATCGGCGACGGCCCCCGCGAGGCGCAACGCGCGAGGCCCGATCGCCGCGACGTAGATCGGGACACGCTCGCGGCTCGGCGTCAGCGCGAGGCGCACACTTCCGGCCGGCTCCCCCGCGAGCAGCGCGCGCACCGTCTCGACAGCCTCGCGCAGGCGCTCGCGCGGGCGGCCGTAGGGAATGCCGAGGGCACCCTCGATCACCTCGCGCTCGCTGCGGCCGAGGCCGAGGATGAGGCGGCCGACGGAGAGGCGGTCGAGCGTGGCCGCGGCCATCGCCAGCAGCGCGGGCGGGCGCGTGTAGGGGTTCAGCACGCCGACGCCGAGGCCGATCCGCTCGGTCTCCGCCGCGAGGAACCCGAGCAGCGCGGAGGTCTCCTCGTGGAAGTAGCGCTCCGTCACCCACAGCGAGTCGTAGCCGAGGCGCTCGGTCAGCTGCCCGTAGCCGCGCAGCTGCGCGCCGTCCTCGATGCCGTGGTGCAGCACCATGCCGAGCTGTGCCATCGCCGCCCCTCCGGTCGCTCCGAGGTTCGCGCACGCATCGAGGGGCGGTCAACGCGAGGCGCTCCGCGCCTCGTGCCGTTGCCGCCGGGGCGCTACCATTCGGCGCGGAACGGAGACCTCGTGGTGCTATCCGCAGCGGACCGGCTCGCGATCCTCGATCTGGTTGCTCGCTACAACCACACGATGGACAGCCGCGACGCCGAGGGCTGGGCGGACTGCTTCGCCCCCGACGGCGTCTTCGACGGAGGGCCGAAGCTGCAGGCCAGCGGCCGCGACGGGCTGGTCGCGTTCATGGAGCGCCTGATCGCGCGCGACATTCCAGCGACCCACTGGACGAACAACATCGTCATCGAAGGTTCGGGCGACGCCGCCCGGATGACGCTCTACCTGCTGGTGATCGACCTGCGCGGGGATGCCCCGCGCGCGAGCCACCTGGGCGTCTACCACGACGAGCTCGTGCGGACGGCTGACGGCTGGCGCTTCCGGAAGCGCCGGCTCGGCCACCGCTGACGACCATGCGCATGGAGAGGACCACGTGATGCAGGCTGACACACAGACCGCGGACCGGCTCGCGATCCTTGAGCAGATCGCGCGCTACTCCTACGCCTGGGACGACCGCGACCTCGAGGCCTACGTCGCGCTCTTCGTCGAGGACGCCTCCTTCGTCGTCGACCCGGAGCTGCCGGGCGGGCCGAGCGTGAACGCCGCGGGACACGAGGCGATCCGCACCTGGGCGCGCGAGCGCATGGACGCGCGCAAGCCGGGCGTGCAGGTCCGCCACCACCAGAGCGGCACCCTCTTCGATGAGCTGGGCGAGGATCAGGCTCGCACGCGCACGATGCTGCTGACCTCGCGCGTCGGCCCGGACGGCGAGCCTCCCGGCAGCGGCATCTACTACGACGAGTGGCGCCGCACCGCCGAGGGCTGGCGTTTCGCAACGCGCACCCTCCGCCACGACTTCCCCGGGACGGCCTGAGCCCCCGTACGATCGCCGAGCCGGCCGCGTCCAGTCGCGTCCCGGCGCGCGCCATCGCGTAGGATCGCTGCGTGCTGCCGCTCGGACCGCTGGTCGCCCTCGCGTTGGGCAGTCTCCGCCAGCACTGGCGGGTCACGCTCGCGCTGCTGCTCGGCTCGCTGCTGCTGAGCGGAGCGCTCGCGGCCGTCCCGATCACCCACGAACGACTGCGCGATGCCGCGCTGCGCGATTCGCTCGCGACCGCCCCGCCGGGCGCGCTCGAGCTGCGCGTCACCCGCGAGGGCGTCGCCCTCGATCGCGTCGCCTACCGCGACGCGCAGGCCGCCCTCGACCAGACGGTCGCCGACGCGCTCGGCGAAGCGATCGCCGGGCAAACACGCGGCGGCACGACGGCGGCGCTGACGCTCGCCAGCGTGCGTGGGGGCGAGGGGCCGCTCAGCGACGCGATCGCGGAGACGTTCGGGCCCGCGGCGCTGCGCTTCCGCTCCGACCTCGAGGCGCACGTGACGCTGCTCGAGGGGCGCTTCCCCGAGGCGATGCCGCGTGGCATCGGCGACCCGATCCCGGTGCTGGCCGCGTCCGACGCCGCGCTGCAGGCGAATCTCGTGCCGGGGCGGGAGATGGTGCTCGTACCGCGCCGCTCGTCCGGCTTGCCGCCGATCGCGATCGTGATCGCCGGGATCGCCGCTCCTCACGATCCCGCGAGCCCGTACTGGGGCGGACGGCCCGGCCTGCTTGAGCGCGCCGACGGCGGCGCGTTCGCCCTGTTCGTACCGGAGACCACCTTCTTCGGCGCGCTGCCGGACCTGCTGACCCGCGCCAGCGCCACGTTCGAGGCGACCTACGCGGTCAACCCGGAGGCCGTCCAGACGGGCGACGTCGCGGGCATCGCGGCTCGCGTGCGCGCACTGCCGAGACAGCTCGCCGCCCTCGGAGGCGCCGAGGTGGAGAGCCGGCTCCCGCAAGCGATCGAGGGCGCGGCCGACGTGCCGGGCTTCGACCGCCCCGCGCTCGCACTGCGCTTCGGGCAGATCGCCGCGGCCGCCGGGCTGCTCGTCTTCGGCGCGGCCTCGGCGTTGACCGTGCGGCGCGCAGCGCTGCGCGCCAGGCTGCGCCTGGCAGGCGCATCGCGGACGCAGATCGCCGCGCTTGAGGGCATCGCCGCCGCGCCCGCGACGCTGCTCGCCCTCGTAGCCGGGGCGCCGCTGGCAGCGCTCGCCCTCGCCGCGCTCGGCCGCCTCGAGGGCTTCGAGGCGCTCGGGGACGGCTTCACGCTGACGCCGCAGCGCGATCTCCCATGGGCGGCAGCGGGAGCGCTCGCGGTCCTGGTGTTCGCGCTGGCGGCCTCTGGTCTCGCGGGCCGCCGGGCGACCGCACGCGCGGGCTGGCTAACGGCGGCGGCGGCCGGCGGGGGCGCGCTGTTCTGGGCGCTGACGCGGCAGGAGACGCTCTTCGAGGGCGGCGAGACCCGCTACGCGCTGCTGCTCGCGCCCGCGGCGCTGCTCGCGCCCGTGGCGCTGCTCGCCTGGCTGCTCGTCCCGCTGATCGCGAGGCCACTCGCCTGGCTGGCGTCGATCGGGCCCGGGATCGCGCTGCTCGGCGGCCTGCGCGCCGTCGCGCGCCATCGTGCGGGTGTCGCCTTCCCGCTCGTGCTGCTCGCGGCAGCGACGGCGGTGCTGCTGGCCATGCTGCCGGGCACGCTCGAACGCTCGCCCGCCGATCGGGCGGCGCACGCCGCCGGTGGCGACGTGCGCGCGCTCGGCCTCGAGGGGCTCGCGGACGCGGGGGAGGCCGAGCGCCGGGCAGCGATCGCCGGAGCGGGCATGGCTGCATCCTCGCCGCTCGTCCGCGAGCACGGCGCGCTCAGCCGCGAGGACTCGACCGTGCCCGTCGAGGTGCTGGGCATCGACCCGGCCAGCTTCGGCGCGGTGGCGAACGTGCGCCCCGATCTGACCGCCGATCCGCTGGCCGCGATCCTCTCCGCGCTCAGCGCGAACGCGGCCACCCTCGAAGGGCACCCCGTGCCCGCGAACAGCCGCCAACTGGGCGCGTGGGTCCGGCTTACGGACACGAGCGGCGAGGTGCGCATCGCGCTCTCGCTGCGCAACGAACGAGGGCGCTACGTGCAGCTGCTGCTGGGAGTCGCCGACGCCGAGGTCGGCGGCGGGCCGTGGCTCTTCCATGCCGCCGATCTCTCGACACCGCTGGGCATCGACGGCGCACCGATCCCCGCCGCCGACCTCGCGGGGCGGCTCGCGCTGCACGGGTTCTACATCCTGCTCGACGAAACGGCGTCCACGGCGCCCGGCAGCGCGCTGCTCGGTCCGGTGCTCGCCTCGCGCGACGCGCCCACCGCGCCGCGCGATCGCATCGAGCGCCTCGGCAGCATTCGCGAGGTCTTCGCTCAATACACGGTCGTCCACGACCTCGCCGACCGCGCCGGCCTCGAACCGATTGACGGGCTCGCCGCGGGTGGTGCGTCCGTGGTGGCGAGGGACAGCTTCGCCTCGGCGCCCGGCTTCCGCGGCGCACAGCACCTCGACTGGGCAGGCTCACCTGATGGCGGAGCGTCCGCGATGCGCGGCCTGCGGCAGGCGACGGACGGCGCGCCGGCGCTCGTCTACGCCGCGCAAGCCGTGGTCGAGCAACTCGCGCTGCTACCCGGCGAGGAGCTGACGCTGACGATCCGCGAGCGCACCGTGCGCGCACAGTTCGCCGGAGCGCTGGCCGGATTCCCGACCTTCCCCTCGGACGCCGCCTTCGTCGTGACCGGGCTCGACCGCCTGCTCGCGGCGGTCAACGCCTCGCCGCACCGCGATCCGCTGGCCACGAACGAGGCGTGGTTCGCCGCCGCAGCACCCGCTCAGGCCGTCGCGGCGCTCCGCGCCCCGCCACTCGAGGCAGCAACCGTCCTCGACCGCGAGTCGGCGCGGGCCGTGCTTGGCCGGGAGCAGGCGGCCGCGCTCGGCTGGCGCACGGTACTCACGCTTGGCTTCGGGGCGCTGCTCGCGGCTGCATTCGCGGCGCTGTTGCTCGACATCGCCGTCCGTCACGAGGAGCGCGAACGCGAGTGGGCGGCCGTCGAGGCGCTGGGCGGGACCCCGCGCGGATGGCTCGGCGCGGTCGCCCTCGAGACAGTGACCCGCCTCGGCGCCGCCGTCGCGATCGGCGCGGCGGCGGCGGTCCCGCTGGCGTCGTGGCTGCTCGCGAGCCTCGCGCGGGACACGAGCGGCGCCGTGATCGAGCCGCCGCTGCGACTCCAGGTAGAGAGCGGCCACATCTGGCTCGCCGCGCTCGCGCTGCTGCTGGGCGTCGTTGTGACCGTTGCCGCGGCGGGGCTACGGTATCGGGGGCGAGACGCCTGGCCGTCACGGGCCAGCGTCGCGCCCACCGGGGAGGCCTGAGATGGCCGCAGCACGGCAGCCCGCCAGCAGCGCGCCCGCCGGCGGGGGCCTCGAGAGCCACGTCGAGTGCAGCGGAGTCACCCTGCAGGCCGCGAACGGCGGCGGGTTCACGCTGCGCGATCTCTCTCTCACGCTTGGCCGGGGCGCCATGAGGCCGCTGCTCGGTCCCGCCGGAGCCGGCAAGAGTGCGCTGCTGCGCGTGATCGCCGGGCTCGCCCGCCCGCAGGCCGGGCGCGTGCGCGTGGACGGCCTCGAACTCTCGCTCGCCAGCGAGGCGGAGTTGCGCGAGCTGCGCCGCGGCTCGGTCGGCCTCGCGAGCCGCGTCGCGGAGCTGTCTCCGCGTGCCAGCGTCGCCGCCCACGTCGAGCTGCCGCTCAGGCTCGCGGGCGTCCCGCCCGGGCGCGCCCGGCGACGCGCCGCCGATCTCGTCGCGCTCACGGGCCTCGAGGAGATGGCGCGTGTGCGGGCGGAGCGCCTGCCGCCGCTGGCGGCGCTACGCACCACCATCGCCGCCGCGCTGGCACACGAGCCGGGACTGCTGCTGCTCGACGAGCCGGCCGCGGCGCTCCGCGTGGACGAGCGCGACGAACTGACCGATCTGCTGCGGCGGCTGCACCGCGACCTCGGCCTGACATTGCTCGTCGCCACCCGCGACGCCTCGCTCGCGCGACGCATCGGCGGCGAACTGCGAATGCGCGACGGCCGAGTCGTCTCGGAGCGGGTCCGCCGCTCAGCGTTCTCGCGCGGCGAGGGTGAGCGCACCGAGGAGCTCGCCGTCTTCGACCGCGACGGCCGCGTCGAGATTCCGCCCGCGCAGCGCGACGCGCTCGGTATCGGCCAGCGCGCGCGTGTCACCAACGAGGGCGACCACGTCGGCGTCTGGCCGGACCGCCCACCCCCCGATCCGCGGCCGCCCTGGAGACGCCGGTGATGCCTGAAGAGCCGCTGATCGCCCTCATCGGGGTCTCGTTCGCCTACCGCATGCGCGATCGCTCGCGCCGGGCACTGGACGAAGCCAGCATCGACGCCGCAGCGGGCGAGATCGTCAGCATCGAGGGCCCTCCCGGCGCCGGAAAAAGCACGCTGCTGTTGATCGCCGCCGGGCTGCTGGGGCCCGACGAGGGCGTCGTCCGCTTCGGGGGCGAGGCCATCGCCTCGCTGCCATCGGGGCGGCGGCGGGCGCTGCGGCGCGGCGCGATCGCGCTGCTGCCGGAAGGCGGCGGCCTGCTCCCCTCGCTCTCGGTCGCCGAGCAGATCGACCTCGCGCTGCGCATCGCGGGCCTCGGCAGACGCGAGCGCGACACGAGGCGTGGCGAGCAGCTTGCCGCGGTCGGCATCGCGCACCTCGCCTCGCGCCGGCCGCGGGAGCTGACGCCGTGCGAGCGGGCGCTCGCGGCGCTGGCGCGCGCGACGGCGGTGCACCCCCGAGTGCTGCTCGCCGACGAGCCCGCGGCCGCGATGGACGCCGAGGCGTTCGCGGCGCTGGAACGGCAGCTCGCACTGCTCACGGCGCGCGGTGGGCTCGCGCTGCTGACTACCGCCGACCCGGAGGTCGGCGCGCTCGCCAGGCGGCGCTTCGCGATCGAGGATGGCCGCGTGCGCCCGGCAACGCCGCTCTTGGAGTCGCCCGCCGCCCTGCCGATGGCCGGCGCGGCGTCCGGCGATCAGGCCGCCGGCTGAGCGCGGCTGATGACGGCGACGCTGCTCCACCTGGTGGTCGCAACCCTGCGCGCGGACCTCGCCGAGGCGGCACGCGACGACCTCGCCGCGCTCGCCCGCGAGCTCCGCTCCGCGGAGGGCGTGCAGGCGACGCTCGCCGCCTGCTCGCAGCACGAGCTGATCACGGCTACCTGGCTGCGCTCCGCGGATGACCTCGAGGCGTTCGCCTCCTCGGCCCCGCACCTGCGCTTCGTGCTCGATGGCGTGGCGAGGCACACGACCGGGATGTGGAGCGCCGCGGCGAGCGTGGCCGCAGCCCCGCCGCCCGACCCCGCCGGCGTGGACGCGCTCTGGGCGTTCGGACTGCCCGCCGATCGACCCGCCTTCGAGTGGCAGGTGCGCGACCTGCTCACGGCGATCGAGGCGCTCCCCGGTCAGTCCAGCGCTGGTCCGACTACCGAGGAACGCGAGCGCTTCCGCGCCGCCGGCGTCGTCCTCGTGCCGCTCGAGCGGCGCGCCGAGTTCGATCAGGCGCTCGGCCAGGCGCGCTCCTCCTGGGACGAGCTCGGCGAGAGCCTGCGGGACGCGAGCGCACCGCTGCTCGAATCGTAGGCTGCGCGGGACGGCGCGCTCAGCGCCCGCCCGTCTCGACGAGACGCAGGAAGAGCGTGCCGTTATCCCACTGCACGATCTCGTGCGGCGGCTCCACGTGGATCCAGGCGATGCGGGTGTCGCGGCCGTTGCGCACCTGCAGCCGCCACGTATCGAACGAGCCGGCAGGCACCTCGATCGTCTGCCGATCGACCAGCACCAGCCGCGCCGTGACCTGCGAGGCGTCGCGCGGGTTGACCGAGACGTAGTTCGCCTCGAACCCCTCGCCGGGGGCGATCGCACGCCAGACCCAGAGCGAGGACTGGCTGTCGTAGTGGTGATCGCGCAGCTCGACCTCGCGGGTGCGCTCATCCCCGCCGCTCCGATACGTTATGACGAGTTGCGCCTCGGCCCCGCCGGCCCCGTAGGACGCCTCGTACGACTCGTCGTCCGAGGGGTCGCGCCGCTGGATCGTGCGCACCGCCGAGCGTGGCTTCAGCGTGGCAGCGTCGACGACGACGGTCGTCACGTCGATGATCGGTCGCTCGCCGGACGGCGTCTCGACCTCGTCGTAGGTCTGGACCAGTTCGAGGATGCCATCGCGCGCCGTCGTCGTGAAGACACCACGCCCCACGACCACGCCGTCCGCGTCGACCAGTTCGTAGACAAGGCGTTCGCCGTCCTCGAAGGGCACGGAACGGACGATGTCCTCCGTGTCCCCGCTCCCCGCCCCGCCGCTCGCGCAGGCGGAGCCGAGCAGGGCCAGCGAGGCCACAAGCGCCACGGTCCAGCGCATCCGCATGCAGGTACTCCCAACGCCAAGGCCGGAACGGACCGCCGTGGAGGCTAGCAGAGGGCGCGGTTGAGATCGCTGTAGCCCGGAAAGTGGGACATGGGGCTACGTGGTGGCAGCGCGCTCCCAGAGCGACTCGTAGCCCTCGCCGCCGATGATCGCGGCGACCACCTCGGCGCGCTCGGCCGAGCGCACCTCGTCGAACACTTCGCCGCAGCGCCGCGCGAGCGCCGCCCCGCCGAGCTCGAACATGCGCTGCTCAAGCCGCTGCCAGAGCCCGGCCTCGCGCATGACCTCGACGTAGCGAGGCCAGCTGAGCACGGTGATCTGCTCCGGCAGCGGGACGCCGGGGCGCAGCTTCTGCAGGTAGCGGTAGCGCTCCTCCGCCGAGGAGACCGGAGGGACGAGCCGCAGCTGCGGGCTGTCCTCGGCCGACTCGCGGGCGTCGACGAGCAGGCGCTGCGGGATGACGTGGAATCGGATGATCAGGACGCCAGCCTCGTCAATGACGCGGCCCATCTCGTCGATGTCGAGTCCGCTGTACTCGCCTGGCATCAGGAGAAGCGTAGCAAACGTCGGGCGACATTCACAACGGGGCGCGTGCCAAACACGAAGTTATGCCGGGAGTTGGTAGGTGCGGTCCAGGTACGGGATGTGGATCAGACCGCTCATCTGCAGCCCGAACACGACCAGCAGCACGCCGCCCACACGCGTCGCCGTGTCCAGGTGCTCCTGCACCTGCCCGCCGAGGAATCCCGCCGAGGCGCCCACGAAGGCGAACACCAGCGTGAACCCGACGACGAACACGACCGAGTGCAGGAACAGCTGCCGACGCGCCGACACCGAGCTGCCCGAGAGCCGGAACACCTCGCCCGCGAGGTTCGCCAGGTAGACCGGCACCAGCGGCAGCACGCACGGCGAGAGGAAGGAGACGATGCCTCCGGCGAAGGCGATCGCCGGGCCCGCGATGCCGTCCGTGCCCTGCGAAAGGTTCTCCTCCGCGCCCGAAGTCTGGTCAAACAGGAAGCCGAACGACTGGAAGTAGGTGTTGAGCCGCCCGAACTCGCCGAGCAGCATCAGCGCGCCGACGACGATGAAGAGCGCGCCGCTCACCGCCATCAGTCCCGGCATGTACGGCTGCAGCTTGCGCACCTTCGGCGCGAACCAGCCGAACGCCGCCCCGAAGGCGAGGAACCAGACCCCGAGGCCGAGCGAGTAGAAGATCAGCAGCAGCGCGCCTTGCGCCGCCGTTCCCGATGTCGCCGCCAGCGTGAGCACGACGCCGAGGATCGGCCCGATGCACGGCGACCACGCCACCGAGAACGCAGCCCCGATGGCGAACGAGCGCGGATAGCCACCGCTGTACCAGTGAGACGGAGCCGAACCAGCCCGTGCTGCCATCGTGCTACTCCTCGTCTCCGGGGTCGGGGATGCCGAGCAGGCGCCGGCGCGCGGCGTCGTAGCGGTCCTTGGCGTTGGCCTCGCGGTTGAGCAGCCCCTTGAGCCTCGAGGGGTGCAACGCCTCGCCGTCGAGCAGCACGGCGTGCACCTGATCGAGCTGCTTCTGCCAGCCCTCCCAGGCACTGCGGTAGGCCGCCTGCGGCGTCTCTTCAGTCATGGATCCAGTGTATCTGATACCCCGGCTGTGGACGCCCTCGGTAGCGCGGATCGCGCCCCTCGCCGGCGCCCCGCAGGCGAACCGCAGGCGAACCGGAACTCGGTCAGTCGGGGTTGGCGACGGCGAGGATCGCGAGGACGGGAGCGAGCGCCGTGAACAGCACGGGCACGGGCACGGAGAGCGGCGAGTGCGCATCGAGGAGTGCATCGCCGCCCCACCAGCCTCGCACGCGCACCCGGGTCTGATCCCACCACTCGCGCTGCAGGAGGATCGTCATGCCAACGGCCAGCAGCAGGAACCCGGCAACGGCGAGCATGACCCAGTAGGGCACGGCCTCGCTCTCGCGGTTGAGCCAGAGGAAGCGCAGCGCCACACCGGACAGCGTGACCACGGCCGAGACGCCGAGCCAGCGCGCGCCGAGCACCATCGCGACGCCGAGCAGCGCGATGCCCTCGATCAGCAGCACCAGGCCCCAGCGCGTGCCGCCCGGCTCGAAGCCCTGCTCGGCCTGGGGGAGCACGAGCAGCGCCGCTCCGGCGAGCTGCAGCAGCTCATGCCAGCTCAGGTGGCGGGAGAGCGTCCCGGAGGTGCGTACGGCCAGCCCGACGAGGGCGAGATAGACCGCGGCGGGCACGGTATGGGCCTGCACATTCCCGGGCTCGAGCGTCGCGATCGCCAGTTCGAGCGCGATCATGACGACCGCCGACGCCGGCAGCGAGGCCCAGCGAATCCCGAGCCGGCGCCCCTCGAACTCGACCGCCGCCGCGATGGGCAGCAGCAGCGCAGCGAGCGTGCGGAACTCGACCAGCGTGGCCGGATTGGCATCGAGCGTATCGAGCCGGAGGTCCATTGCCTGAAGCGCCGCGAGCGGACCGAGCAGCAGGCCGCCCCAGGAGAGCGCTTGCACGGCCAGCGCCGTCGAGTCGCTGCCGGCGCGCCGCCAGCGGGAGAGCGCCAGGAACGCGCCCACCCCCGCCAGCGAGTAGGCGCCCGCGAGGGTCCACGTGGGCCAGTCGAAGACCGGCCAGAGGGCGGCGGCGCAGCCGAACACGACCGCCAGCGCTGCAACCGCCGGTTCCCAGCGCCGGAAGCGCCAGGCCTCGAAGGTGATCAACGGGGCCAGCAGCAACACGGCCAGCACGAGCACGCGGTACTCGGTAGTGCCGGGCGCCTCGATACCCGTGCCAGCGAGGCGGGCCTCGAGCGCCACGGCGGCGGCGAGGATGGCGGCGCCTGGGGTCAGCCAGGAGAGCGCATGCACGGCGAGCGCGGGAGCGTCGCTGCCGAGGCTGCGCCAGCGCGTGAGCGCGACGAAGCCGCCCGTGCCCGCGGCAGCGTACGCGGCAGCAAGCGTCCAGGTCGGCCAGCCGAAGACCGGCCACTGCGCCCAAACGCTGCCGATCAGGATCAGCAATGCGACGACCGCAGGCTCCCAGCGCCGGTGGCGCCAGGCATCGAAGGCGATCAGCGGGGCGAACGGCAGCACGATCAGGACGAGCGACCGGTACTCGACGGTGCTGACTGCCTCGATCGACGCGCCCGCGACGCGGCTGTCGAGGGCGGCGAACACAGTGGCGACGGCTCCGGCGAGCGGCAGCCAGGAGAGCGCCAGCACGGCCAGGTATGTCTCGGCTCCGGCCGGCGCCGGCGCAGCGTAGCGGCGCAGGGGCGTCAGCGCGCCGAAGAGCGCGACGGCCAGCGCCGCGTAGATCGCGGCGAGGCGCCACCACGGCCACGCCTGCGACTCCCAGAGCGCGGCGAGCGCGAGCATGCCCAGCGCCACCGAGACGGCAGCGAGGCTCCAGCGCCGCAGCAGGACGAAGGCGGCGAGCACGTGCGCCGCAGGCAGGGCGAGCAGCACCGCGTCGTGACCGGCGAAGCGGTCGACGGGATCCTGGATCGAGACGCCGGTCGCGAGGAGCAGCGCGGGCAGGATCGCCCAGAGCAAGACGGGTCTGCGGCGGGCCACGACGACGAGCGACCCCGACCCAACAGCGGCAACCACGGCGAAGGCCCAGCCGGTATGCGGGCTGGCCAGCTCAAGCGCTTCCTGCATGAAGCCAATCGCGATCAACAGCGATCCGAACGCGAGCCACCCGAACGCCACACGCTCCAGCGGGTGAGTGGTGGAGCGCAGATCCCAGTCCGAAGCGAAGATCCCGTCGCTGCTGTTGCGCCATGCAACGGCCGCCGAGAGCCCGGCTGCCGCGAGGAAGGCGGCGGCCGCGCCCCAGCGATCACCCTGAATGTGTGTGTCGGCCAGGACGAACGGCGCCAGTACCCCCGCGGCGGTGAGCAGCCATGCGCTGTGCGCGAGCAGCGGACTCCAGCCTTGCCACAGAGGTCTGCTGAGGAGCAGCAGCGCCACGGCCACCAGTGGCGGCACACTGAACCACTGCGCGGGCAGCTCGGCCGCCCACACGCCGGCGAGGGCGCTCGAAACGGCGAGCACGATCACGGCGAGGAGTGCGAGCGGCTGGCGCGCGTACCAGCCGGCGACAGCGACGATCGCCGTCAGGAGCGCGTACGTGACGGGAAGCTGCCATCGGTACTCGATGTCAGCCCACGAGAGGGCTGCGATGACCTGCGAGAAGAACAGCGAAAGGACCACGATGGCGGCGACCGGCGCGGCCGTGATCATGCTCCAGCGGCGCGTGACCGACAGCACGATCGTGGCGGCCAGCGCGAAGCCCATCCACCACGCCCCAAACCACTCGAACGGCAGTCCGACCACGATCGCGAGGGAGCCCCACGCGCTCAGCAGCGCGATCGCGGCAGGAATCACGTAGAGCCGCCCAAGTCCTCGAGCGGCCAGGAAGCCATAGAACGCCATGCTGTAGCTGGAAGCCGCGAACCAGACGAGCTCACCCGACACCTCGCGGTCGCCGAGCACCTCGTTGTGAAGCAGCAGGAAGTTGAGCGGCGTCAGCAGCGCGCCGATCGCCAGGAAGGCCGGACCCGCTTCGCGCACCCTCGGCCAGCGCCGCAGCAGCAACCCGGCAGCGAGGAAGGCCGCGGTGTAGACAGCGAGGATCGCGACGCGCCAGCCACCGGACAGGGCGTCGTCGCGACTCGAGGTGAAGATCAGCGCCGAGACGACGAGCAGGAACGCGCCGAGGTAGAGCAGCACGTCCGCCTGACGCCGGGCGGCCCACTCGCCGATGACCTGAACGGGCGGGCGCCGTGGCGGTAGGGACCGGGGCGGTGGATCGGTTGGCACGAGCGGTGGACGAGGTTCCCGAGGCTCCGGGACGCCGGGCGGCGCTTCGGGAGCAGCCGCATCTTCGGGCTCGGAAGCGGCGACCGGCTCGTCCGCCGGCGGAGGGAGCAGCTCGGCACGACGGCGCTCGTAGTGTGTCCGCAGTCGCGCGAACGAGCTGGCGTCCAGCAGACCGTCGGCGCGCCAGATGTCAATCGCGTCGAGGAGGCCGGCGATCGCCTCGGGCGTGTCGGCGAGGCCGCCCGGGTCCCAACTCGCGCCGCAGTTGCCGCAGGTGTTGGCGTCGGGAGAACGTTCTGCGCCACAGGTGGCGCAGTAGCGCGCCCGCCTGTCCTGGAAATCGGCGATGGGTCACCTCCAGCAGGCTCGCCTGCCTGGATCGCACCCGGCCCCCGGCGATCACTCTAGCCGATAGCCCCGGGCCGGGACGCCCCGGTTCGCGTGCGGCGCGTATCATCCGCGCGCCGGAAGGGAGCCACCGTGGCCTACGACGAGGCGCTTGCCGAGCGCGTGCGCGAGTTGCTGGCCGATCTCGTCGACCTCGCCGAGGTGCGCGAGCAGCGCATGTTCGGCGGCCTCGCCTTCATGGTGCGCGGCAACATGTGCTGCGGCATCCACGGCTCCGAGCTGATCGCGCGGCTCTCGCCCGAGGACGGCGAGGCCGCCCTCGAGGAGCCGTTCGCGCGCCCGATGGACATGACCGGACGCCCGATGCGCGGCTGGCTCTTCGTCGGTCCGGCCGCGGACTTCGAGGACGAGCGGCTGGACGGCTGGGTGCGCCGCTGCCTCGGCCACTGCCTCACGCTCAAGCCCAAGTAGCGCCGTCGCTGCGCGCGGCGACGCGCCCTCGATACGTCTCCGTGTTGTGAGCAGCGCCCGCTCCGGTGTAGAACGGGAGGCAGCGGCAGGGGGCGCGCCACGTGCGCGCGGAGCGCAGCCGCGCCCCGAACGCCGCAGGCCGCACCAGCAGCGAAGGAGCAGCCCGATGACCACGATCGCCGCCACCACCACGCGGGTCTACGACCCGACCGGTCACCCACGCATCATCCCCGTCCAGCCGGCGCCGCGGCCGCAGAGCCTCGAGGGCCTGCGACCGGGCATCCTCACGAACCGCAAGATGAACGCCCGCGCCCTCCTGGAGGCGATGATGGGCGAGGTCGCGGGCTCGGTCTCGCTCGCCGCCGCGCCGGTGGTGGAGAGCAAGCCCTCCAACGGCCCGCCGATCCAGCGCATCGTGGACAGCATGACGGAGGGAGCCGACTTCGCCTTAGTCGGAACCAGCGACTGAGGGTCCTGCACCGCGTGGAGTGTCCACGCTGCCCTCGTCCTCGAACAGCTCGGTATCCCGACCGTCAACGTCACGACGCCCGCCTTCGTCGATCTACTGCACCTGGAGGCTGAGCAGCGCGGGCTGCGGGACCTGCGCTACGTCGTCGTCTCGCACCCGATCGGCGGGCTACACGCCGACGCGATGATCGCGAAGGCGCAGGCCGTCACCAACGAGTTAATCGAGGCCTTCACCAAGCCCTACGCCAGCAGCAACGGCGCCAGCGCCAACGGGGCGGGCGGCGCCGCGGCCGCGAGCGGCCTCGGCCGTGAGAGCGTCATGCTCGACGTGCCCGCGGACGAGCAGGCGCTGCGCCGCGAGTTCTCGCGCCGCAACTGGTCCGACGGCCTCCCGGTGATCGCGCCGACCGAGGAACGCGTCGAGGCGATGCTGGAGTACTGCGACCGCGACCCGCTCGACGTGCTCGGTGTGATCGCGCCGCGCCGCGGTGAGGCCACGGTCCAGGCGGTCGCGGTCTGCGCCGTGATGGCCGGCTGCGAGCCGCGCATGTTCCCCGCCCTCGTTGCGGCGGTGCAGGGCATCGGGCGCGAGGAGTTCAACATCAGTGGCGTCAACGCCACCACACACCCGAACACGGTGATGATGCTGCTCAACGGGCCGATCGCGCGCGAGATCGGCGCGCACGGCGGGATGGGCTGTTTCGGGCCGACCTTCGAGACCAACGCCACGCTCGGCCGAGCGCTGCGCCTGGTCCAGCTCAACATCGGCGGCGCCACGCCGGGCCACGGCGACCGCGCCACGCAGGGCACGCCCGCCAAGTTCACTTTCTGCGTCGCGGAGAACGAGGCGGAGAGCCCCTGGGCGCCGTTCCAGACGACCCGCGGCTTCAGCGCCGAGGACAGCACCGTCACGGTCTATGCCTGCGAGGCCCCGCACAACATCGAGGACCACGGCAGCAACACCGGCCTCGGCATCATGCAGACGGTCGTCGGCTCCATGGGCCAGGCGGGCAGCAACAACATCCTCGCGCGCGGGGACACGCTGCTCGCGCTGACGCCGGAGCACGCCGCCGTCATCGCCGGCGACGGCTGGGACCGCGAGAAGATGCGGGAGTACATCTTCGAGCTGGCCCGCTTCCCCGCCGACCACCTCTCGGTGGAGTTCATCGACCACATCAACGAGCGCATCGACCCCGAGACGCCGACGTTCCTGAACGACTCGCGACTGCCGATCGCGGCCAACCGCGAGTCGATCCACATCTTCGTCGCGGGCGGCCCGGGCAAGCACTCCTCGTGGATGCCGGGCTTCGGCGACATGTCGCTGCCGCAGACGGTCGCGATCACGAACCGCGACGGCGTGCCCGTGCGCAGCATCGAGGAGCTGCGGCGCTAGCGGAGCGCGGCCCCGCAACGCACGGGAGGACGGACGCCGCATGACCGCCGGGGAGGGGCGAGCCGAGGCCGAGCAGGCTGCCATCGCCGCCGTCGAGGCCTTCTACGAGGCCTGGAACGTGGGCGACATCGAGGCCGTGCGGGAGACGATGAACTACCCGCACGTCTCGCTCTTCCCCGGCCACGTCGAGGTGCGCGCCACGCCCGCGGACTTCGAGTCGCCGTTCGAGCGCCTGCGCGAGGGGCAGGGCTGGCATCGCAGCAGCCTCGACCGCACGCACGTGCTCTGGAACCGCGACGACAAGGTCTGCGTGGACGCGCACTGGAGCCGCTACGGCGAGGACGGCACGCGCTACCTCTCCGGCAACATCATCTACCTCGTCACTCGCGTCGACGGCCACTGGGGCATCCAGTTCCGCGCGCGCAGCGAGCCGCGCGACCGCGACGGGCCGCCGCAGGAGCCGGCCGCCGACCGTGACCGCGGGAGCGCCATGCTCACCCTCGTGGCGGAGGAGATCGAGGAGTACGCGCGGCAGCACACCACGGCGCTGCCGCCCCACCTCGCCGAGCTCGCCCGCTTCACGCTCGAGGAGATGGAGTACGGGCTGATGCTCTCGGGGCCGATCGAGGGCGGCCTGCTCCAGTTCCTCGTCTGGGCCTCGGGCGCGCGGCGCGTGCTGGAGATCGGCTGCTTCACCGGCTTCAGCGCCCAGATGATGGCCGCCGCGCTGCCGGAGGACGGCCAGCTCATCACCTGCGAGATCGACCCGGAGACGGCGGCGATCGCCCGAACGTACGCGGACGACGGCCCCGACGGCCACAAAATCGAGATCCGGATCGGGCCGGCGGCCGAGACGCTCAAGACCCTTGAGGGCCCCTTCGACCTCGTATTCATCGACGCCGACAAGGAGCCGTACCCGGACTACTACGAGGCGGCGATGGAGCTGCTGTCGGAGCGCGGGATCATCGCGGTCGACAATGTGCTGCTGAACGGACGCGTGCTGAATCCGGAGTCGAGATCGGGCCGGAGGATGGCCGCCTTCAACGCGCGCGTCGCCTCGGACCCGCGGGTCCGGCAGGTCATGCTCCCCGTCCGCGACGGCGTCATGCTGATCCGCCGGGCCTGACTCCAGGCGCCCGGCCCGGCGGGAGGGCGGGTGCGACAGTGACCCGGGACCCCGCTACCATTGCACGATGCCACTCCCACGCTGCCAGTTCTGCACCGTCCGGCCCGTGCGCGAGGTCGCCGTCGCACGCTGGCGCGACGACCCTGATGATGTCGAGCGCACGACGATCGAGCTCTGCGGCAAGCATTTCCAACGCCTCAACAAGCTGGGCAAACGCGGCCACACGCACCGTGGCCTGAGCTACCGCGTCGGCTTCTGGTAGGCCAGTCGGCGGAGCGTGCAACGCAATATCGGCGCATCGAGGTCCGATCAGGACTCGATCAGCCCCTCCTGCGG
The DNA here is from genome assembly GCA_965261685.1 of Dehalococcoidia bacterium. GTDB lineage: Bacteria > Chloroflexota > Dehalococcoidia > UBA2979 > UBA2979 > VXMT01. The sequence goes on along the minus strand of CBDHDI010000027.1, from coordinate 91,496 downwards.
CGAGGTCCAGGGCAGCGCGTAGAGCGGCGCAATCTGCGGCGCGCGCGGGATCGGCAGGTCTCCGAAGGGGACGTCGATGACCACGGGCGCGTCGCGTCGCAGCGCGTCGGGGAGCAGCGTTTCCAGCTCCATCGGGTCGTCCGCCCTCATACCGACCGCGCCGAAGGACTCGGCGAACTTGACGAGGTCCGGGTTGTGCAGGTCGGTCCCGTAGGTGCCGCCGAACAGCTCGTGCAGGTCTCGGGCGACGTTGCCGTAGGAGTCGTTCCGGAAGACAACCGTCACGACGTTGATGCCGTACTGGATGGCGGTGGAAAGCTCGGACGCGTTGAAGAGGAACCCGCCGTCGCCAACCATGCAGACCACCGGGCGATCGGGCTGGGCCACCTTCACGCCGAGGGCCGTCGGGAACGAGTAGCCGACGTTGAACTGGTAGCCGGAGTCGAGGTACGTCTTCGGATGGTTCACCTTGTAGTGCGTGCGGGCGTAGTAGCCGAACTGCGTCACGTCCCAGACGATGAAGGCGTCCTCCGGGATGCTGCCCTGGATCGCCTCCAGCACCGGGTACTGCGGCTCGTGGAGCCCGATGTCGTAGTAGGCGATCAGGCTCCGCGCCGCGCTCACCGCCTCGGCCGGCGAGGACCGATCACCCGCGCCCGCCTCCTCAAGGTAGGGGAGCAGCGCTTCGATGGTGGCCCGGGCGTCCCCATGCAGCGGGATGGTGTTGGACTGAATCCTCATCAGCTCGCTGTCATCGACGTTGATGTTGACGAGCGTCGAGGCGTTGCCAGCCGGATTGCCGAGCGAGAAGCGTGCGCCGATGCCGATCACGACGTCGGCGGACTGCATCACATCGAACAGCTGGTTCATCTCCTGCCGCTCGCCCCGAGGGCTGAAGCAGGAGCCGTACGCGAGCGGATGGCTGTCCGGGATCGTGCCCTTGCCGCCGGTGGACGTGACCACGGGGATGTTCGACGCCTCGGCCAGCCTGACGAGGGCGTCCTCGGCGTCCGATCGCGCCACCCCGCCGCCGGCGTAGATCAGGGGCAGGCGCGCCTCGGCGATGATGCGGGCCGCCTCCCTGAGCTGGTCCGGGCTCGGCACGATCGGCGAGACGGGCGCCGGATTCCACAGCTCGACGTCCTCCCGCTCAACGCCGGCCTCGGGAGGCATCTCGATCAGCACGGGACGGGGGCGGCCGCTGCGCATCTGCCTGAAGGCCTCGGTGACGGCGGCGGGAACCTCGCGCGGTCGGGACGCCGCCCGCTGCCACTTGGTCACGGTGCGGACCGTGCCGGCCTGGTCCAGCACCTCGTGCACCGCCCCGATGTTCTTGCCGATCGCGGCGCGCGGCACCTGCCCGGCGATGACGAGCACGGGCGAGGAGCGAGCGTACGCCGTCGCTATACCCGACGCGGCGTTGTAGAGGCCGATACCCGGCACCACCAGAGCCACGCCCGGCTTCCCCGAGGCACGGGCTAGCCGTCCGCCATGTACGTCGTGGCCTGCTCGTGACGCGTCGAGATCAGGCGGATGCCCGGCTCGTCCCGCAGCCCGGCGACGATCCCGTACGTCTGGATCCCCGGGATCCCGAAGACGACGTCGACGCCCTCTCTCGCGAGCGCTTCGCCGCCGCTCATCGCGGCCATGGCTACCCGCCCCTCCGCGCGGGGAGTGTGAGCGATCCCGTCGGAGCGCGGTTGGCGAAAGAGCGTCGGCGTCGCGCGCCCTCAGCGGATCGCGCGCAGCTCGCCGTCCGCGGTCACGAGGTAGACGCCGCCGCTGGTGACCACCACCTGCTCGAGCGACACGCCGTCGACGGGTCGCCGGTCGATCTCCTCCCCGGTCCCGGGATCGACGACGACGAGGGCGGATTCCTCAATGAGCAGCAGCCCCTGGCCGATCATTACCGGTGCGTCGACCAGGGGCGCTCCCTCGCGCTCCCACAGAGACACGCCGTCCTCCAGCGAGGCCGCCAGCACGCGCCCGTCCTCGCAGGCGAGTACGAGCTGTGCCGGGTGGAGGACGGGAGCCAGCAACGGGCAGTCGATTGGCTTGCCCCAGCGGGACAGCCGGGGCGGCGGCGACGGGGCTATCCCCCAGAGGTAGGACCAGAACCACGCCCGGCGCAAGCCCTCCCACCACGGCTGGGGGACATCCTCCTCGTAGGCAAGCACCCCGGAATCGAGGACGCCGATCACGAGGCCGTGCCCCGCGGCGACATGCCTCGAGCGGGCTGACCGCGCGAAAAACTCATGGTGGCCGGACTCGAGATCGAAGAAGTGCAGGCGCCGCCAGGCGCGGAAGATGACCCGTTCGTCGCCGACGGCGATCCCGCCGAGCGCTATCACCCTGTCGCCGGACTCGGCCCCGCCCAGCCACTCGCCCGTCTCGGCATCGTAGGCGAGCATCACGCTCCGCCCAGCGACCCAGACGACGCCGTCGACGACCATCGCTCCGCTGAGGATGTCCTGACCGGTGTCGCTCCTCCAGCGCAGGCGGCCCGTGTGGGCCTCGAGCGCGACCAGTCCGCCGCTACGCAGCGAGGCGTAGATCGTGTCACCGGCGACGACTGGCGAGTCGTCGAGCTGGCCCGGCACCGGGAAGCTCCACAGTTCGCTGCCGTCGGCCGTCGCATAGGCGACCAGCCGGGCGTCCCTGTGGGCGGCGTAGATCGCGACTCCGTCGGCGACCAGCGGCGCCGTGAGTTCGGAGTCGAGCGTGCGGACCCAGACGGTCTCCCCGTGCAGCGGCGGAGTCGCCTCGGTGACGCGCGTCGCGCCGGCATCGGCTCCCGCCGCGGCCCAGACGGCGGGTCCGGCGCCCACGGAGCGCGAGCCGCTGGGCTCGTCCAGCCTGGGCGCCGGCCAGAAGCACTGTGTGTAGATCGCGCCGGCGAGCAGCGCGAGCAGGAGCAGCTGCAGCCAGCGGTGTCGCGGCACGCGGCGGATCCGCGCCCACGGGGTTGTGGACTCAACCTCCACCGCAGACCGCTCGACGGGCACCGGGGCGATGTCGCTGAGGCTCGTCAGACAAACGTGGCAGATCCGGCTCCCGGCCGGCATCCGCTCCTCGCAGCGTGGGCAGCGCTTGGCAAGGATGGGCGCTCCTTCCGCCTCCATACCGGCGATCGGCCCCTGCAGCTCCGGCGCACGCCATCTGAAGGTCATGCCTCGATCATAGACGCCAGCGCCGTGGCGGGCTCCGTCCTCGTGGCTATCGCCATCTCGCCGTCTGGCCGAGCGGACTATGGGGCGTCGACCATCGTCAGCAGCGCGAGGACGGTGCGCCAGTTCCGCATCGTGCTCGCCGTGTGCAGCTGCCTGGTGAAGTACGCGTTCGTCAGCTTGCTCCGCGCCGTGCCGTTGGGGTAGTGCAAGTAGACGTTGCGCCCGTGCACAGCGAACACGTCCGGGGGAGAGCGTTCCGGATCCAGACGGGCGACTGCTTCGGCACCGGGTGCGTCCTCGAGGAATGCCACCTGGAGGAAGCGCGGGTCGCCAGAGGTGTCGAAGGGGTTCGCCGCGGCGACCTGCCGGAGCTCGCCGCCCGATCGCTCGACGACGGCCGTGCTGATGCCGAACTGCTGGCTGACGGCCTGAGTCACAAGCTCAGGGACGCGTTCGGCCTGACTCGGCGCCGCCTCGAACACGACGTTCCCGCTCTGAATGTAGGTGTGCACCGCCGAGCAGCCGGCCGCAGTGAAGATGCCCCTCAACTCCGCCATCGGCAGCTTGTTCCTGCCGCCGACGTTCACTCCTCGAAGCAAGGCGACGTACCGCTGCTCGCCAGTCGTCACAGACGACTCACCCTGTCGTGCCATGCTCCGTCCTCCCGCTCACCACCACTCCGGGTTGCGCCTCACCGGGCGAGGTGAACCGTCGACCGCTGCGGCGAGCGATTGGGGTGGTTGGTGAGCCTACGTGTACTGTACTGCGAACGTTCCGCTGGGAGGTCCTATTGAGGGGAGGGGTCCGCCTACCCAAGGCGGCGGCTACACCGCCCTAGCCCGGCCCATCCTCTCGGAGGGGAAGCTGGCCAAGGAGGCCGTAGTTGCCGTCCCGGACGCCTACGCCGCTATCCTCTGCCTCCAGGGGATCGCCTCCGACACGGCTGGGCGCGGGTATCGCATGGCGACGGCTGCTCTCTGAAAGCAGTATGAAGGACGGGATGTCCGGCGGGGTCAGTCAGGCAGTACGACCCGAGAAGCAAGGTAAGCCATGGTAAGTGTGGTGGTAGCGGTCGCAGCCCTCGCCACAATCGGGTTGCTGTTCGCGGTGGACCCGGGCGGGGTCATCGCCGAAAGCGGCTTTCCCGACTATCGGGCGATGGACTGGCAGCAGCTGACGGCATGGGGCTTCCGAACGATAGGCGTAGTCGCAGCGCAACTGCTTATTGTCGTGCTGTGGCTGTGGCCCAAGTACCGGCCCCCGCAGGCGCTCGAGGCGCATCAGCACCCACGGTACTCGGGGACCCCGCAGCCCGGTTCAATGCCCGCCGCGGCGGTATCTGCGCTGGAAGGCCACATGATATGGGCCCCAACGATACTGGCCTCCATCATCGAGATGTGCCAGCGCGGCACGCTGCGAATCGAGGCCGTGGAAACGAGGGTCGGCTTCCTCTACCGGCTGTCCCGGCAGGGTCCCACAGAGCATGACTGGGAGCGGACGATATGCGACAGCCTGCCGTCGCGTTTCACAACGATTGATGCGCTGCATGAAGCGCTCAGCAAGCGCAGAGACGCCATCGGTGACCAGCTGGGAGAGTACCTGCAGCAGCGTGGCCTGTTCCATGACAACCCGGTACGAGTAAGGAGGGAGAATACCGGGGACGGGATCGAATGGGCCATGCTGGCCGGGGCTTTGATGGGCGTTGGCAGCGGGCTCTGGACGGCTCTCTGGCTGGCCCAGTGGTGGGCGAACGCTCTGATCGGCGCGCTCACGGGCCTCGTATATCTGATGATGGCGACAGAGGTACGAACGGGCATGCTGACGCCAACGCCGGCGGGGGCACTTGAGATAAGCCGCTGGCTTGGTTTGAAAGAGACCCTGACCGGATCTGAACGGACGGGCGCTCAGGACCAATCAGATTCCATGCTGGCCTACGCCGTCGCCCTGGATGTGGCCCAGCCGTGGCTCGGCGTTGCGGTCTCGGCTCCACCGTGGTTCGGATCCGACGGGGCATCCTCCGTACAGGGCGCCGACCGGGACGCGGCCTATTCCGGCTTCATGCACGCGCTGCAGTGGGGCCTGACCGGACGGTCGGGCGACGCGGCGGACGCGGCTGCGGGGCTCGGTTATGAATTAGAGCTCGAACTGCTCGAATCGGAGTCGCCGGATACCGAGGAGGCTGCGCACCGCGGGACCGCCGGCGAAACTGGAGAGATTGCGCGCGAGTTGGAGGCGCGGAGCAGTCCTCCGGCAGCCCCGGCGGGGGCGCTGTCGACGGAATATCAGACTCAGTGGTGGGAGGAGCCGGCTGAGGAGGCGAAAGGTGGCGGGTGCCTCCGCGGGTGCTTCACATGGATGGTAGGCACGGTGGGCATAGGGGTGCTGGTCCTGGTCGTCCTGTTCAGCCTCGACGTGGTCTCACCGCGCGCCAAGCCGTGTCCCCTGGAATCTCCCGGGATCCCGTCGCCCGCGCAGATTGCGGTGGCCGGCGACCTGTTCCGCGATGAGTGCGTGAGGGTCCGCGGCACGCTCGTGTCCCAGGACATCGACGAGCTACTGCTTGAGATGGACCGGGGGGAGTATGTGCAACGGGTGAGCGTCCGCGGACCTGCGGACGTCTTCGAAGCAATCTCCCCTGGCGACGTGGTGACCCTGGCCGGATGGCTCAGAGTGGAGGAGGACGGGACATACGCAGTCGATTTCGGACGTCTTCGAAGCAATCTCCCCTGGCGACGTGGTGACCCTGGCCGGATGGCTCAGAGTGGAGGAGGACGGGACATACGCAGTCGATTTCGTACCGGATTCCGGGTCGGACCGGGGGTGGTGGCGGAACCTCCGGGAGAACCTCGAAGGGTTGTTCTAAACGGACGACGGAAGTCGGGCCCTCCTTTTGAAGTCAGCGCTCGGATAGTGATCCAATCAGCGCCCGGATGGTGATCCATTGCGGGGCGTGTCCCAGCATCTCCGGCGACGGGGCCGCGGAGACTGGGGGGAAGGGATGCTCCGAGTGGAAGACGTGCACGTGTTGCGACACAAGGTGCTGGTCGAAGGTCTGAGCCGGCGGCAGGCGGCCCGGGAGATGGGGATCAGCCGCAACACCGTGCGGCGCTACCTGAGGCTGCCCGAGCCGGTGCGGGTCGAGCGTGAACCGCGGCGGAAGCCGGTCCTCGAACGGGTGCAGCCGCGGCTCGACGCGCTGCTGGAGGAGTGGTCGGGGCGGACGACGGCGAAGCAGCGGCTGACGGCGACGAGGCTGCACCGCCAGCTGCGCGAAGAAGGCTACGAGGTCGGCGAGACGCTGGTACGGAGCTACCTGCGGGAGTGGCGGCGCCGGCGCGCCGAGGTCTACGTGCCGCTGGTGCACCGCCCGGGCGACGAGGCGCAGGTCGACTTCTTCGAGGTCACCGTCGAGGTGGGAGGCGAGCGCCGCAAGGCCTGGAAGTTCCTGATGCGGCTGATGTACTCGGGCCGCGACTTCGTCCGGCTCTACGACCGCCAGGACCAGGTCGCCTTCCTCGACGGCCACGTGCGGGCGTTCGCCCACTTCGGCGGGGTGCCCGCGCGCATCGTCTACGACAACCTCGCAGCGGCGGTGCGGCGCGTGCAGTTCCCCCGGCGCCAGCTCACCGAGCGCTTTGAGGCGCTGGTGAGTCACTACCTGTACGAGCCGTGCTTCGCGCGGCCCGGCGAGGGCCACGATAAGGGCGGGGTCGAGGGGCGCGGCAGGGGCGTGCGGCTGCAGCACCTCACGCCGATTCCCCGCGGCGACTCGCTGGCCGAGCTCTCGGACTGGCTGCAGGGGGAGGTGGACCGCCACGCCGCGCCGCGGGTGCATGAGCGCTTCGCCGAGGAGCGGCCGCTGCTGCGCCCCGGGCCCGGCGTCGCGTTCGAGGCGCGGCGGGTGCAGCCGGTCTCGGTGAGCCGCAGTGCGCTGGTGCGCGCCGAGGGGGCCTGGTACTCGGCGCCGAGCCGCTGGGCGGGCCTGCGGGCGACGGCGCTGATCGGCACCGACGAGCTGACGCTGCGCTGCCGCGGCGAGGAGGTCGTACATCCCCGACAGCCCTTCGGCGGCCGCCGGGTGGACTACCGGCACTACCTCGGCGAGCTGGCGCGCAAGCCGCAGGCGGTGCGGCAGGTGGCGCCGGAGCTGGTCGCGGCGCTGGGCGAGCCCTTCGGGCGGCTCTGGACGCGGCTGGAGCGCGAGCAGGGCGCTCAGGAGGGGGCGCGCACCCTTGCGCGGTTGCTGCGGGCCGTCCACGAGCACGGCGAGGAGCGCGTGCGCGACGTCCTGGAGCAGGTCCTCGAGCAGGAGCGCTTCGACGAGCTCGCCGTGCAGCGTCTGCTCGCCTCGGCCCGGGCGCCGGAGGCAGTGACGGTGCCGGAGCCGCTGCGCGGCTACGAGGTCGAGAGCGTCTCGGCGGCCGTCTACGACCGCCTGCTCGCGGCGGCGGCGCCGTGAACAACGCGGCTCGCGCGGCCGTGCTCGAGGCGCACTGCCGCGAACTCAAGCTGCCCACGATCCGCCGCGAGTACCCCGCGCTGGTGCGCCAGGCCACGCACGACGGGTGGGACTACGAGGAGTTCCTCGTGCAGTTGCTCGAGGCAGAGGTGCTGGCCCGCCGCGATAGCGCGGTCGCACGCCTGCTGCGCCAGGCGCGCTTCCCCGACATCAAGACCTTCGAGCAGCTCGACTGGGACGCGCTCGGGGGCGTCGAGCGGCCACAGCTCGCACAGCTCGCGACCTGCGAGTACATCGAGCGCGCCGACGACGTCGTCATCGCCGGGCCGATCGGCACCGGCAAGACGCACCTCGCGATCGCGCTCGGCGTCGAGGCCGCCCGCCGCCGCCACCGCGTCGCCTTCATCCGCGCCGCCGACCTCGTGCGCGAGCTGGTCGAGGCACGTGACGAGCTCACGCTCTCGCGGCTCCATCAGCGTTACCTGCGGGTCGCGCTGCTGATCGTCGACGAGCTCGGCTTCGTGCCCTTCGAGCGCACCGGCGGCGAGCTGCTGTTCAATCTCCTCGCCGACCGCTACGAGCGGCGCTCGACGATCGTCACGACCAACCTCGCGTTCAGCGAGTGGGTGCAGGTCTTCGGCGACGAGAAACTCACCACGGCGCTGCTCGACCGCCTCGGGCACCACGCCCACATCCTCACCACGCGCGGCGCTTCCTACCGGACGCGTCACAGAACACAGACCTGACCAACGAAGGACTCAGCACCAAGAACGTCAGCAGCGATCGTGGCGCCGGAGTGGATCAACATCCGAGCGCTGACCTGGATCGCTATCCGAGCGCTGTTGACACCTTTCGACTCTTGAAGGCCCGGAATGCTCTCAAGAGTCCGCTCTCGCCGTCGTAGCAGACCTGATCGCGGCGCTCGCACAACGGGGGCTACGCGTACAGCAGGAGTCGCTACTCGTCTCTCGGCGCTTCTTGGGCATCTTCACCGCCGGACGCGAGATGACGAACGCCTTGCGGGATTGCCTGGAGGCACTCGAACCGAAGCTCGCGCTCGCCCCATCGGTCCACGCCCGAATCAGCTCGCTGGCGACTCATGAGCTGTTGGTAGCGATAAACGCTCCGCTGGAAGCCCAGTCCTTCGATATTGCCCCCAACAGAGCCTTCTTCGGTGAGTACACGCTGACCAACTGGAAGGTCAGGGCGTGCGACAAGGCTGGCTGCTCCGCATTCACCAACATCGTCACGATCGAGTAGGCATCACCGGGCCGTGAAGCCTCGTTGGCGGCCCGCCAGGAGGGACTGCGCTGCTCGCCTCCAGAGCCTCGGGTGAGCGAGCGCCCCACAGCATCCGCCCCGGCCAGCATGGTGGGAGTGCAGCCGCAGAATCACTTCGCAGTACCGTACGTCATGGCCGGAATTGGTGGCGCATGCGGGATTCGAACCCGCGATCTTCGCCTTGAGAGGGCGATGTCCTGGGCCACTAGACGAATGCGCCGCCGAGTGCCCCGTCAGCCTAACAAAGCCGCATCCGCACGCTCAAGCGTCGCCGCGCGGCCGCCCCGGACGCCTCAGCCGCCCTCCTCGCCGGGGTAGCGCAGCCGGATCTGCGTGGCCGGGCCGAAGTGCGGCCCGAAGCGCGTGTCGAAGGCGACGCCCGCGCGGGCGAAGACGCCCGGCGGGATGCCGAGGTCGGCGAGCCAGAGATCGCCCGCCTGCTCACGGCGCAGCCCGCGCTTCGGCAGCGCCAGCGTGAGCGTGCGCGCCGCCTGCACGGCGAAGCCGGGCGCCTCCCCGCTGTCGGCGTCCACGCCCGAGGGCACATCGAGTGAGAGCACTGGCGCGAACGCAGCCTGCGCGGCGCGGATGAGCGCCATGACCGGCCCTCTCGGCGCATCTCGCAGTCCGTACCCGACGACCGCGTCGATCACGAGGTCCGCCTCGCCGATGTCGAAGGCGTCGGACCAGGCGATCACGTGGGCGGGCGCCTCGTGCAGCATCCGCAACTGCGCGCCGACGGCGCCGTTCGCCGTTGCCGGCCTGGCGATCGTCACGGCCAGCACCTCGACACCACGGCTGGCCAGCAGGCGCGCGGCGCAGAGACCGCCGCCGCCGTTGCCCCCGTTCCCGGCGAGCACCACGACGCGCGCATCCGCCCAGCGCTCGCCGAGCATCGCGAGAGCCGCGCGGGCCAGTTCGAGCCCGGCGTGCTCCATCATCTGCAGCAGTCCGGGGCCGGTCTCCTCGACCGCGATGCGGTCGATCTCGCGCATCTGCTCGACGGAGACGGCAGGCACGAGGCGGCCTTCGGTCGTGGCGAAGCAGGCGCGAGGATCCGTCACACTGATCGCCCCCGTCGTCCCTCCACGCGGGTTGCGCCGGAGCGCCGCCGCTGCGGGCGCACGATAGCAGGCGACCGGCGCCCCCTCCGCAGCAGCAGGGGCGCGTGCCGCGCCGCGCGCCTATCCTGATCCGCGTGCTGAGCTACATCGGGCGGCACCGCCGTCTTGTCGCGGTCCAGGCGCCGGTGCTCGCGATCTCGATCGCGCTGCTGGTCTGGCGCGTCGACATCCTCGAGGGTCTGCGCAGCCTGCCGGACCTGCGGCCGGGCTGGATGCTGCTGGGACTGGTGACCTTCACCGCCTCGAAGGCGATCCACGCCTACCGCTGGCGCGTCTTCCTGCAGCACCGCGAGGCGCCGCTGCGGCCGCTGTTCGGGATCTTCCTCGCCTCCAACCTGGCGAACGCGCTCGTGCCCTTCCGCGCCGGGGACCTGCTGCGCATCGAGCTGCCGAGCCGGCTGCTGAACCTGCCACGCGCCGAGCTCGTGAGCAGCGTGCTGATCGTCGAGACGATCTTCGACGGGCTCGCCTTCGCGCTGTTGCTGCTCGCGGCGGTCGCGCTCTTCGGCGACCTCATGTTCGCGCTACCGGCGCTGGCCGCGTTCGCGATCCTCGTCCTCCTCGTCTTCGTCGGGTTGAGCTGGCTGTCGCGACTCGGCGTTCCGGACGACCACGCGAGCTCGGCCCTGCTGCGCTGGCTGCCGGAGCGCTGGCGCGGGGACGGAGCGCGCATCACGCGCCAGTTCATCGAGGGCATGAGCTCGCTGCGCGACCCGCACCGCATCGCCGGCGCGCTGCTCGTCTCGATCGTAGCCTGGCTGGCCGAGGTCTCCGTCTACTGGATGCTCGGCCGGGCCTTCGGCTTCGAGCTGGATGCCGGCGAGGCGATTGTGCTGATGATCGCCGCGAACCTCGTGGTCTCGCTGCCGCTGACGCCCTGGGACATCGGCCCCTACGAGATCGCGGTCACCGAGGCGTTCGTGCTGCTCGGCGGCGATCGGGTGGACGGGAGCGCCTATGCAGTCGGCTCGCACCTCGTGCTGCTCGTCTGGATCACGATCAGCGGCGCGTTGGCGATGCTGGCGCTGAGCCTCCGCCCGGGCGAGGTGTTCCGCCCCAGGGACGCGCCCCCCGACGAGCCGCCTCCAGACGAGCCGCACTGACCTCGAGCTGACGGCGGCGCACTGTGCCGCCCACATGTCTGGTGGCGCCCCCACGGGGGTTTCAGCCATGCGCAGTCGCGCCCGCCGGGGGCTAGAATCCAGCCGGAGCCACGATTCGTAGCTTGGGGGTCGCGATGCAGATCAAGGCGGCAGTGCTCTACGAGGCGAACACCCCGCTGGTCGTCGAGACCGTGCAGCTCGACGACCCGAAGGACGGCGAGGTCCTCGTGCGCATCGCCGCGGCGGGCGTGTGCCACTCCGACTATCACGTGATGAAGGGCGAGTGGACGCCGCCGCTGCCCATGGTGCTCGGCCACGAGGCCGCCGGCATCGTTGAGAAGGTGGGCGCGGGAGTCCAGCGGGTGCGGCCGGGCGACCACGTGATCCTGAACTTCCGCCCGAACTGCGGCTGGTGCGACCACTGCAGCCGGGGCCAGCCCGTGCTCTGCAACGGATCAGACAGCGACCGCTGGATGCTGTTCGACGGCACCGCGCGGCTGCACACCAGCGGCGGGCGGGATCTCCACCACTTCGCGCGAGTCGCCTCGTTCGCCGAGTACGCGGTCGTCCCCGAGTCGGGCGCGGTGCCCGTCCGCGACGACGTGCCCCTCGACAAGGCGGCGCTGATCGGATGCGCCGTGATGACCGGGGTCGGCGCGGTCATCAACACCGCGCGGGTCGAGGCCGGCAGCTCCGTGCTGGTGATCGGCTGCGGCGGGGTCGGCCTGAACTGCATCCAGGGCGCCGTGCTTGCGGGGGCGCAGCGGATCATCGCCGTCGACGTGAAGGCCAACAAGCTCGAGTACGCGAAGCAGTTCGGCGCGACCGACGTCCTCGACGCGAGCGAGGGCGACACCGCGGCCCGGGTCATCGAGCTGACCGGTGGAGGCGTCGACTACGCGTTCGAGGCGATCGGCTTCTCGAAGACGATCGTCGACTGCTACGAATCGACGCGGCTCGGCGGCACGACGGTGGTCGTGGGGATGGCGCCCGAGGACGACATGATGACCATCCCCGCGCTGTCGCTTCCGCGCACGGAAAAGGTGCTGCGCGGCTCGTGGTACGGCTCCGCCCGCCCCTGGATCGACCTCCCGAAGATGGTCGACCTCTACATGGGCGGCCGCCTGCAGGTCGATCCGCTCGTCAGCCGCACCTACCCGCTCGAGCAGATCAACGAGGCGTACGCGGCCCTCGATCGCGGCGATGTCGCACGCAGCGTGCTCCTGATGGAGTGAGCTGCGCATCCAGCCCGATTCGTTCGTCGGCCCCTCAGCAAGTCAGGCGATGACGGCGCTTCGCGCTCAACTGCCGCGGGCGGGCGTCGCCGCCGCCCCGGAGCGACCCGGCCCAGCGACCAAAGCAAGGCAGTCACCCAGCGAGAGCCCACTGCTGTAGCCGCGGCCCTGCAGGCCGGGCATCGTGCGCCCGGCCGCGAGCCGGCTGAACGAACGGCGGCCGAAACGGGCTGTGAACGTTGGTGCCCCCAAGGGGGTTCGAACCCCTGTTTCCACCTTGAAAGGGTAAGTTTCAACCCCTGTTTCCACCTTGAAAGGGTAAGTTTCAACCCCCATCGTGTGGCTCCGCCATTCCTCCTGGTGCCACCAAGTACCAGAAAGTCCCTGTTTGTAAGGCGATTTCGGGATCAGCGCCTCCCGCCGTACCACCCCGTCATGTGCAGTACCACTCAACAAGGCCCCAACTTGGCCCCAATTTGCGGAACCACCCGTGACCCGGCCGTTCAACGTGCCTGCCCCCAGCCGCGTTCGCACTCATCGCACTGGCGGAGCACAGCCGCGCTCCCCTCCGCTCATCCTGATACTACGAGTGATCGGCTGAATCATGATCGGAAGTCGCTCCACTCCCGGCCGAACCGAATGTCGACGAGCAGCGATTTTGTCAGTGCAAGAGAGCAGCGACTTTGTCAGTCCCGGCGCTTTCGTCGGAGGATGCCGCGGCGCCGTTCTGGTGTCCAGGCACGCCGTTGGCCCGGATGTAGCTGCTCACGGTGTCGCGGGAGATCCCCAGCAGCCTGGCGGTCGCCCGCATCGAGAGCCCCTGCAGCCGCGCCTGCTGGATCGCCTTCCAGCGGGCGCGCTGCCGGGGTGTGGGAGCGCGGAGCTGCTTGCTCCCGGTCTCGGGTCTGGTGGTCGCACCGTTGCTCGCCACCTCGAGCGCGGTAATGGTGGCGGGCGCGTGATGAGCTCACGCTCTCGCGGCTGGATAAGCGCTACCTGCGGGTCGTGCTGCTGATCGTCGACGAGCTCGGCTTCGTGCCCTGCGGCGCCTCTGTCTGCTCCCAGCCGGGCCCTGACTCGGCTCGCCCGCTGCCACTCGACGCTACTCCGTGCAAGCTACAGAGCCATCTGTCCGCACCCCGCAGACACGGTCCCCGACGCTCACGGACGTGAAGCTCCCCGAGAGCGGAGAAGCCGCTTCCCCGAAGTTGGCTCCCCAGCACACAATCGAGCCGTCGGTCCGTACCCCGCAGGTGTGGTTGTCAAGGCCCCACCCAGATCAACTCCATACCGCTTCAGAATCCCTTACCTCGTTCGCCCGGAGTGGGGCGCCTACGCGGTGGCGTGGAGGGTGATGGTGTGAGTCAGTCGAAAACGATCAATGACCGCAACTGGTTCTGTGGTGTCTCGGCTGGCGGCCAAGCAGCTGCGGACCGGGCGGCGTGACCGACGGGCGGCGCTCGGGCCCTGCATCACCGGAACATCAGCGGCCCCCGGACCGACCGGAAGTTATCAACACCCACCACAACGGCTCTCCCGCTCCCGCGGGCCGAACCCAACGGCGATCGGCCTCGGCGCCGGGACACGCGTGGGCACGATCGAACTGGCGATCGTGAAACTGCGCGAGGGACTTGATGCGAAGTTGGCGCGGTATGGCTGAACTCGCGCAACCACAATCACCTCTCTTGTGATGGCGAGCTCCAGCACCGTTGCGGAGGTGGGATTGTGCGGTCGCTCGCGCGTTCCTTGCGGGGTTCGTCGCAGTCATGATCGCTGCGCTGTGCCACTTCGCGAGAGGGAGCTGGCCGACGAGATTGGCGCCTCCACCAATGGCGTCGCGGACGACGACCACGATGAAAGCGAGCGGCCGCCCCCAGCGGCCAAACGACACTAGCCTGTCGCTCGACGAGGTAGAGGGGCCCTCCGGCTATAGGCCGTGTTGCGATCGGTCTCGATCTAGACCAAGTGAATGTCGACGTTCAGCGACTTTGTCCGCTTAACAGTTCAGCGAAAATGTCCTCTCGCGCTGGTCGCTGCTCGGTAGATGATGCCGCACCTTGGCGCCTGGGTGGGCCGCCGGCGCGGAGGTAGGCACTGACGGTGTCGCGGGAGATGCCCAGCACGCGGGCGGTGGCGCGCATCGAGAGTCCCTGCAGTTGTGCCTGGCGGATGGCTTTCCAGCGCGCCTGCTGCCGCGGGGTGGGCGGGCGCAGCGGCTTGACCCGGGCCTGCGGCGCGGTGCCGTTGACGGCCGTCCCGTTCGCCGTGGCAGGAAGCTCCGGCGGGCCGGGCGGGGCCACCCCGGAGCCGAGGCCCAGAGCGAGGCGCTCGAGCGCGGGGTCGAGCGCCAGCTCGGAGCGGCGCTCGCGCAGCACGCCTGAGCGGGGCGGGGCGAGCCGCGAAAGGATGGTCTCGCCCTGGTGGCGCACCGCGAGTTCGCCGCCTGGGCGCTCCAGCACCTCCACGCGCGCCCCGGCGTAGCTGGGCCGCTGCGCTGAGGGCAGCAGCTGCAACGTGCGCCAGTGGTACTTGACGGTGTTGTCGCGCGCGACGGTGCGGGAGTGCCGGAAGGCGAGGATGGCCCCGAGGTCGAGTGCCGGGTCGAGCGGCCGCCAGGCCGGCTCGCGCTGGCTGGCGGCGACGGCGAAGCGCGCATTGAAGCGCGGGAGGAAGCGCTCGAGCACGGCCTGCGCCTCACCGATGGTGGTGGCCGAGGCGAGGCGCAGTTCGGTCACGAGGCGGTCCTGGAACGTGCCCGCCATACGCTCCACCCGGCCCTTGGCCTGCGGTGAGCGGGCGAAGATCAGGCGGACCCCCAGCTCCGCCATCGCCCGCGCGAACTGGGTCGACGCCTCGCCTCCCGCGCGCTGCTGGGCGGAGGCCCGGAAGACGGCGTGGCGGTCGTTGTAGAGGGCGAGCGGGACGCCTGAGCGGCGCAGCACCTCCTCCATGAGCAGGAAGTAGCCGCGGGCGTCCTCGACGGCTCCGAACAGCGCGTGCACGACGGCGCCCGTGGCGTCGTCGACGGCGAGCAGCAGGGCGAAGCGCGGGCCGCGCTGCTCGAGCCAGGCGTGGTGGCTGCCGTCGAGTTGGAGCAGCATCCCCGCCCGTGGCATGCGCTCGCGCCGCACGCGGTGCTGTGGCGGGC
This sequence comes from Dehalococcoidia bacterium, assembly GCA_965261685.1. Classification (GTDB taxonomy): domain Bacteria; phylum Chloroflexota; class Dehalococcoidia; order UBA2979; family UBA2979; genus VXMT01. Next base: position 75,976 of record CBDHDI010000027.1, on the reverse strand, counting down.
GGCGCCGCCTCGGGCTGGCCATGCCGGCCCGCGTCAGGATGCGCCGCACCGTGGGGCGGCTGAGGGCGAGGCCTTCGTGCTCCTCAAGCAGCTCGGTGAGGTGGGTGTGGTTGGCGCCCGGGTAGCGCGTGGCGGCGAGGCGCACGACAGCAGCCGCGACGGCCTCGGGGACGGCGTTATGGGGGCCGCGGCCGCGGTTGCCGTGGGCGAGGGCCTCGGCGCCGAGCTCCCGGTAGGCGCCGAGGAGCCGGCGGACGTGGCGTTCGCTGAGGTCCATCAACTCAGCCGCCTGGCCGATCGTGATCTCCTCGGCGAGGACACTGTTGAGTACATGGAGCCGTGCCTGTTCCTGCTGGTGCAATGTCACTTCCTTCATGGAAGGACAGATTCCCTGACCAGTTAGCTACTGACGGAATCGCTGACCGTCGACATCCGGGTGCTGCTCAAAAGAGGCCGCGAGCTCGGCCTCGAGCTCCTCGATGCGGCGGTTGATCTCGCTGATCTGCCCGACGGCCGCACGGGTACTCGCGGCGAACGCCTTGCTCACTGCGGGCGGCACCTCGAGCTGCGGGGAGCGCAGCAGGTCGCGGACCGCGGCGGCGCGGCGCTCGATGTTGCGCTGGCGGCCGCCGCGCCTGAGCGCGGAGCGAATCTGGGAGATGCTCAGCCGCGCCGCCTCGCGCGGGCCGGGCGCGGTGGACAGCTTGCCCACGGCGACGCCGTGGGCAAGCTTCGGGAAGGCCTCCAGTGCACCCGGAAAGTACTCCCTGAGCGCGTTACGCAGCCGGTTGGTCTGGCGGACGCGGTCCCAGATGAGCTGCTGGTGGGTGCGGGCGAGGATGCGCACGGCGCCGGCCTCGTCGCTGTCGCCGGCGACCTCGCGGTGGTTGTGGCGGTCGGTGCGCACCAGGTCGGCGAGCAGCCTGGCGTCGCCGGCGTCGGACTTCGCGCCGCCGACATGGTGGCGGTCACGGTAGCGCGACGCCGAGCGCGGGTTGATGGCGTAGACGTGGTAGCCGGCCGCGAGCAGGGCCGAGACCCAGGGGCCGCGGTCGGTCTCGATGCCGATCACGACCTCGCCGGGCCCGGCGGCGTGCTGTGCGACCAGTTCGTGCAGAGCGGTGACCCCCGCGACGCCCTCGGGCAGCCGCCTGGCGGCGAGGCGCTCGCCGGATTCGTCCATGAGCTGGACGTCATGGTGGTCCTCGGCCCAGTCGTCGCCCACATACAGGACCATTTGCCTGTCCTCCTTTGCTTCGAACCGTTGGATGCCGACCCGGTGGGCGAGTCCCAGCGACGGCCTAATGGAACAGTGCTCGCTGGCACGACACCCCATGAGTGCTGCGGAACTACCCAGATATACCAGCCGGCGCTCGGTCTTCCTGTAGCGGTCCAGAAGCCGCGGGAGCCATGAGAGCTCACCGGCTGGCAGGGTCCAGGACCAGTCTGCCAGAGAACCTCTGGCTAGCTGATCGGACCCCATTAGGAGCTGATTGACGAGACGTACTGCTCACTGATACCAAGCCGCCCTACCGGCTGCCCGGGTGGTCTAATGACTGTGGCGACGGGTGGTCTATAGACCCTGGCGATTGACACCGGTTCACGATCGGCATGCCGGCGGGAGGACGCCCTGCTCGTTCCGGTGACCAGGGAACTTCGTGCTCTCAGCACACGGCACGAACACACGGCTTGCTAGGAGGGCTTGCAGCGGAGTTACCTCCACCCCTCGGAGGCGAAGGCCGCAGGGCCAACGGCGCCCTCGACGACGCAATCACCTGCCGTCGGCCTGTCGGTGCGCGTCAGCGACAGCGATCACCCACGAGTGCTCGGGCGTCGGCGCCGAGCAGGTGAGGGGCTCCGCTTGCTGCTGTGTGTAACGAACGCACCAGTAGCAGGAGAGGAGCCTCTCGTGGCACATCCTAACGCGCGTCTGACTTCGGCCGCCCGGCTGGAGATGGTCTGAGGTTGAGGCCGGCTGGTCGCAGGCGGAGGTTGCGCAGGCGCTGTGGTCGGCACTCCTAGGACGTCTGGTCCACAGATGGCTGAAACCTTCGCCATATGGGTACTCCCACCAAACCACTCGCCTCCAGACCCTTCGACATCTGCTCTGCCAATGCCGGGTCTATATCTGTCACTTCTAGGGCGGGGGACAGTTGAGCAGGGTTGACAATCACATGCAGTGAGTTCAGATAGCCAACCAGCGGGAACACCATGTCAGACTTCACTTCTGGATTTCCGGGCTGAAGACCAGTCAGCACAGCCGCCAACATATTGGCGCTTTTGAAGTAAGCCCGCTCGGTCTTCTCGTCTGGGTGCACGAGCCAGTTTCGCAAGTGGCGCCACTCGCCCATCAGATCGCATTGAACATTGGCATTCTTAACTCCGAGCGCCCGCGCGATCCCCGGTCGGGCAAACTCTTCCCACATCTGGTAGGCGAATACGACAAAGGCCTTGGAGTATAGTTTCTCGAATTCTCCGCCCTGCGAAAACGCGTCAAGCACCCTGCCTACCTGGAGCCGAGCCCATATAGTAGGAGTTGTTATCTCCATATAGTTGCTAGAAAGAGTGAACGTCCCATCTCTGCTAGTGCCCTTTGCAAGCTGGGATTGAACTGCGCTTCGACTCCCCAGTACTCCAGCATATAGGAAAGCCATAATCTGACATTGAATAGTAAACTCTTCCATTGTACTACGGATCGCTTCAACTACAGATTCAGAGAACCGAGGGAGCCCAATGTATTGGACCCGAATGGATCCGGCGTTCCAGCCTACGGAAATGATGCCGTCATCTAGGGATGGCCTCTCATCCGGCGTTACCCGAACGTGGTCGGCGAATTTGAAGTCAGGTTCAGTGGACCGCATACAGTCAACTCACCTTTCGCACGGACGGCGTTGTCGTCCAAGTCTTTGAGTGGCTCTGGCCATATCGAGCCGCTCCACGGGGAATAGCGAGTGACTCCACGGTATTGTAGGCCTGCACGTGTCACAATTCAGTCGAAAGGACTGTCTTACTGTTTAAATTCGTGTATCTAGGGAGACAATCGACAAGCTTCGTAGTTGGGTCTGCCCGGATCTTGACCGGCACCGAGTTGGCGACGCCGCTGACCTCAGCCCGCGCTGCATCGCGACGGCCTGGGCTTGCCGTCGATTTGCGCTTGAGCAGGAGCCCGAGGCGCACTTCGGCTACGTCCTGCAGCAACCGGTCTCAGCGCGCGCCGGGCGGACCCTCGCTCCTGGCGACCAGTGGCGTCATGAGTGGCAGGCCGTCGGCGAACAGGTCGCGGAAGGGCTGGGTCACGAAGTCCGGCGCGCCGAGGATGTAGGACACGAACTCGCCCTCGCTCAGGGCATAGAGGGCCGCGACGTCCCGGCTCTGCGCGCAGGCCTCCAGCTCATCGACGCCGCCCCCCTCGTAGACGACGAGGCTGAAGCCCGCGGCGACGGGGCCGCGCAGGCACTCGGGCCACGGCTGCCGCCCACCGTCTTCGAGGTCCCCGAACGGGTCCGCCGAGGGCGGCCCGTTGCTCCCGGCCACCAGCGGCGCGATGGGCGGCAGGCCATCGGCGAACAGCTCGAGGAACCCCGCGTTCACGAAGTCCGGCGCGCCGAGGATGTAGGAGACGTAGACGCCCTCATGCAACACGTAGAGGGTCACGATGCCCCGGCTCTCCGCGCAGCCGACCAGCTCATCGACGCTGCCGCCCTCGAAGACGACGAGGCTGAACCCCTCGGAGATGGCGGCCCGCAGGCAGTGCGGCCAGGGATCGCGGGCCGGATCCCACCCTGTCTCGGGGAACCGCACGCGGTAGACCCTCGTCCGGCTGCCATCGGCCGAAGTGACGGTGACGGTGATCTCGCCGAGGTCCTGGAGGGCTACCTGGTGGCCGTCCGCCTCCACGTCGGCGTCCTGGGGCTCGATCGCGATGGTGGTACGGCGCTGCATCGCCTCGGCGGTCATGACCGTCTCGGTTACCCCCTCGCCAACGGCGCCCTCGTACTCCGGCCGGCCGGGATCGAACTCTCCGATGTCGACGCCGCTGAGGGTGAGTGAAGCGAGACGGGCGTCGATGGCGTCGGGCATGTTGTAGCTGTAGACGCGGTCGTCGCTCTCGTCGGCCACGTACATCACGTCGCCGTCAGACCAGATGCCGCGGGGGCTGTTGTTGCTGGCCTTCGACAACTCCGTGAACTCCTCGTCGCGGACGCGCTCGAGTTCCCTGGCGTCGTCGTCCGCGCCCTCCTCGCCGGGGTCCGTCTCTGCATCCGGCAGCACGGGCAGGCGGTAGGCGATGAGGCGCTTCGCCCCGTGGTCGGAGACCCAGATGGTGACGCCGTCGGACCAGATGCCGCGGGGGTCGTCGTTGGCTGAGTCGAGGGCGTACTCGGCGAGCAACTCGCCGCTCGCGAGGGCGTAGGCGAAGAGGGCGTCGGTGCGGCCGTCCAGCACCCACATCGTCTCCTCGTCGGACCAGATGCCGCGCGCATCGCTGTTGCCCGCGGCGAGCGCGAACTCGCGCTCCTCCAGGCGCTCCCCCGTGGCGAGGTCGTAGGCGAAGAGCCGCTCGCGGCCGCTGTCGGAGACCCAGACGACACTGCGGTCGGACCAGAAACCACGAGGCGCGCGATTCGTCTCGGCGAGCGTAAACTCGCGTTCGGTGAGGCGTTCGCCGCTCTCGCGGTCGTAGGCGTAGACCGCGTCGCCGGCGCCGTCCGCGTTGTCAGCGACCCACAGCGTCGTGCCGTCCGACCACACGCCGGTGGCCCGGTCGTTGCCGCCGTCGAGCTCCTCGATGTCGCGCTTCACGGTCCACTCGAAGTCGACCTCGCTCGGGGTGGGGCCACCACCGCCACCGCCACCGCCTCCGCCCGTGATGATGATCGGCGGCCCGCCACCCACTGTGATCGTGACCTCGACTGTCGCCGTGGCGTTGGCCTCGCCACTGCCGTCGTCGGCGGTGACCGTCACCACATACGTCTCCTGCGTGGCGATATCGAAGGTGACCCCAGTGGCCACCGCGATCTGGCCGTTGCTGTCGATGTTGAACGAGCCCGAGTCGGCGCCGGAGAGGCTGTACCTGAGCGTGTCGCCATCGTCGACGTCCATCGCCGTCACGGGCGCGCCGACGTTGTCGTCGGCCTCGGCGTCCTCGGGGACGGAGCGGGCGGCCGTCGGCGAGGGGAATGTCGGAGCGTCGTTCACCGCTTCGACGCTGACCGTGACCGAGCCGGCGTCGCTGAGAGAGCCGTCGGACACGCTGTAGGTGAAGCTGTTCTCGCCGGCGAAGTTGGCATTCGGCGTGTAGGTGATGGTCCGGTCGCTTTCCACGCGCGCTGTCCCGTTGAGCGGCTGCCTCTGCACCGAGACCCTCAGCGCGGCTCGCTCCGTATCGGGATCCGTGTCGTTGTCCAGCACGTCGATTTTGACCGACTGGTCTTCGTCGGTCGTCGCAGTGTCGTTGACGGCGGTCGGGGGCTCGGGAACGTCGGAGACGTTGATGGTGACGGTGATGCTGTCCGACTCGTTCAAACGGTCGCTGGCGGTGACGGTGACCTCGTAGGACGAGGTGTGCTCGCGGTCGAGCGTGACGCCGGGCGCCACCTGGATCTGCCCGGTGGCGTCGATTACGAAGTCCGAGGCCCCCGAGAGGCGGTAGGTCAGCGTGATGTCGTCAACGTCGGTCGCCTCTACCTTCGTGCCCACCTCGTCGCCCGGCTGGGCGCTCTCGGAAACGGTGCGCGTGGTCATTTCGGTCTCGAACTCCGGCGCGTCGTTCACGGGGTTGACGGTGACCGTGACCCGGGCGGCGGGGCTGGTGAGCATCCTGACCGGGTCGTCGTCCCTGGCCGTGTACATGAACGTGTACGTGTTGTGGTCGTCCTTCATCGACGCCCACCGTCAGCGTGTAGCTGGTCTGGCCCAAGTCGAAGTCGAGCACCACGCCGTCCGCCACCTTGATCTGGCCCGTGCTGCTGTCGATGACGAAGTCGCTCGACCCCTGCAGGCTGTAGCTGAGCGTGTCCGTCTCCGCGTCGCTGGCCGCCACGGGGCCGCCCACGTTGCTCCCGGCCCGCGTGTTCTCGGGGATCGAGACCGGTTCGACCGAGTCCGGCAGGACCGGGGCCATGTTCGAGTCACGGAAGTTCGCGGCCGGGAGCTCCGTGATCCCCCGCGCCGTCTTCGTGCCGTGCGCGTCGCTGTACTCGACCGTCGCCCGCAGGTAGTGCTCGCGGTCCGCCGCCACTGGCGTGAAGACGTTCGAACCGGCCCCCGCGATCGGCTCCCCCCAGCCGCCGTCGCGGCTCGTCGAGCGGTGCCAGGTCCAGCTCTCCGCCCCCTGCACGCCATCAGGATCCACCAGCGTGGCGGTGAGCGGCTGGTTTCGGATGGGCCGCTGCTTATCGAACGTCACTCCTCCGGTTTCATCAAGGTTCGTGACGCTGACCGTGAGCGTCAGCGAATCAGTCAGGCCGTAGGGATCATGCGCGTCGACCACAACCTCGTATGTGCGACGGGTCTCGAAGTCGAACGCCTGATTGGCTCGCAACTCGCCGAGTCGTTCGTCTGCGAGGTTGAACGACCCGGCGTCCGTACCTCCCAGGGTGTAGCGAACCTCGCCGCCCTCGGGATCGGTCGCGGCGAACGTGGCGACCACCGTGGAGGGATTGATGTTCTCAGCGACGGTGTGGTCCGCGGACGGTGCGGCAAACGCAGGCGGCAAGCTGGGTACCATGTCGACGGTCAGCGATTCTGTCAGGGGCTAACTGGTCAGATTGGCATGAGGGCCGGTCTCCTCCTCAGGGGGATACTCGTCCCCGAAACAGCGGCCTCGATTGGGCCAGTAGCGGCTCTGCGGAGCCTTGACGAGGTAGGAGACCGGCCATGCAGCAGGATATCGCAACGACGCGGAGCATTGAGGGCAGGGAAGGGTCAGGGGTCACCATCGGCCTCGACGTGGGCGACCGCTACACACACATCCACGCCCTCGGCGCCGGCGGGGAGGTGATACGCGAGCGGCGCGTCCGCACCACGGCGGCGGCGCTGGGCGCAGCGCTGACCGGCCTCCCCCCGGCGCGGGTCGTGCTCGAGGCGGGGCCGCGCTCGCCGTGGCTGAGCCGCGTCATGGCGGACCTCGGCCACGAGGTCATTGTCGCCAACCCCCGCCAGGTCGCGCTGATCGCCCGCAGCCAGCGCAAGACCGACCGCCTCGACGCCGCGTGGCTGGCGCGGCTGGGGCGCTTCGACCCGGAGCTGCTCGCCCCGATCCGCCACAGGAGCGAGCAGAGCCAGTATGACCTCGCTGTGGTGCGCGGCCGCGACGCGCTCGTGCGCTCCAGGACGCTGCTCATCAACCACGTGCGCGGGGCCGTCAAGGCCTGCGGCGCCGCGCTGCCGTCATGCACGGCCCGGGCCTTCCACCGCAAGACGGCGGAGCACATCCCTGACGGGCTACGGGCGGCGCTGCTGCCGCTGGTGGAGGCGATCGGCGAGCTCACCGCGCACATCGCGCGGGCCGACCGGGAGATCGAAGCACTGTGCGAGGCTCGCCCCGAGACCGCGGCGCTGCGCCAGGTCAGCGGCGTGGGGCCGATCACCGCGCTCACGTTCGTGCTGACGATCGAGGATCCAGGGCGCTTCCCGAAGAACCGGGAGGTGGGGGCCTACCTCGGACTCGTGCCCCGGCAGCGCGAGTCAGGAGAGCGCGCGCCGCAGCTCGGCATCAGCAAGAGCGGCGACGCGGGCCTGCGGCGACTGCTGGTGCAGGCCGCGCACTACATCCTCGGCCCCTTCGGGCCCGACACCGACCTGCGCCGCTGGGGTGAGCGCTACGCGGGAACAGGGGCGGGCAACGCGAAGAAGCGCGCGGTCGTGGCCGTCGCGAGGCGGCTGGCGGTGCTGCTGCTCGCGCTGTGGAAGACAGGCGAGGTCTACGAGCCGCTTCGCCACGCCGCTGTCCGGGAGGCCGCGTAGCGGGGAGCGGCTGCCGCAGGCGGCACCGCTAGCGACGACCGAGACCGAGCGGAAAGCGGCAACCCGGACAGGAGCGAAGCGTTCGAAGCCTTGCGCGTGATGCCGAACCACCGGGCGACTGCGAAGATTCGCTTGTCCCATCGAGGACGTTGGTCAGCTGGCAGCGCCCCCTGGAAGCAGGATGTGCCTTCATGCACCGGGCCCGATGCGCGGCCCACGGAGAGTGCGGATAGAAGCTCGGCACAGGCTCCGCTCCCGGACATCACGAGCAGCTCAGCATGGACCAAGTGTCGCGCCACGGCGCCACGCCGGACGAGGCCGCCACGTCGGCCTTGCAGAAAGACCGTCCCTCATAGAAGCGATTCTGTCCTTCCATGAAGGAAGTGACATTGCACCAGCATCAACAGGCACGGCTCCACGTACTCAACAGCGTCCTCGCCGAGGAGATCACGATCGGGCAGGCGGCTGAGTTGATGGACCCGGGCAGGCGGCTGAGTTGATGGACCTCAGCGAACGCCACGTCCGCCGGCTCCTGGCCGCCTACCGGGAGTTCGGCGCGGGGGCGCTCGCCCACGGCAATCGCGACCGGCGCCCTCACAACGCCGTCCCCGAGGCCGTCGCGGCTGCCGTCGTGCGCCTCGCCGCCACGCGCTACCCGGGCGCCAACCACACCCACCTCACCGAGCTGCTCGAGGAGCACGAGGACCTCGCCCTCAGCCGCCCCACGGTGCGGCGCATCCTGACGCGGGCCGGCATGCCCAGCCCGAGGCGGCGCCGCCCGCCACAGCACCGCGTGCGGCGCGAGCGCATGCCACGGGCGGGGATGCTGCTCCAGGTCGACGGCAGCCATCACGCCTGGCTCGAGCAACGCGGCCCGCGCTTCGCCCTGCTGCTCGCCGTCGACGACGCCACGGGCGCCGTCGTGCACGCGCTGTTCCGCCCCGCCGAGGACGCCCGCGGCTACTTCCTGCTCATGGAGCAGGTGCTGCGCCGCTCAGGCATCCCGCTCGCCCTCTACAGCGATCGCCACGCCGTCTTCCGGGCCTCCGCCCAGCAGCGCGCGGGAGGCGAGGCGTCCACCCAGATGGCGCGGGCGATGGCGGAGCTGGGGGTCCGCCTGATCTTCGCCCGCTCACCGCAGGCCAAGGGCCGGGTGGAGCGCATGGCGGGTACGTTCCAGGACCGCCTCGTGACCGAACTGCGCCTCGCCTCAGCCACCACCATCGCCGAGGCGCAGGCCGTGCTCGAGCGCTTCCTGCCGCGCTTCGCCGTCGTCGCCAGCCAGCGCGAGCCGGCCTGGCGGCCGCTCGACCCGGCACGCGACCTCGGGGTCATCCTCGCCTTCCGGCACACCCGCAGCGTCGCGCGCGACAACACCGTCAAGTACCACTGGCGCACGTTGCAGCTGCTGCCCTTGCTGCCCTCAGCGCAGCGGCCCAGCTACGCCGGGGCGCGCGTGGACGTGCTCGATCGCCCAGGCGGCGAGCTCGCGGTGCGCCACCGGGGAGAGACCATCCCTTCGCGGCTCGCCCCGCCCCGCTCAGGCGTGCTGCGCGAGCGCCGCTCCGAGCTGGCGCGCGACCCGGCGCTCGAGCGCCTCGCTCTGGGCCTCGGCTCCGGGGTGGCCCCGCCCGACCAGCCGGAGCTTCCTGCCGCGGCGAACGGGACCGCCGCCAACGGTGCCTCACCGCAGGCCCGGGTCAAGCCGCTGCGCCCGCCCACCCCGCGCCAGCAGACGCTCTGGAAGGCCATCCGCCAGGCACAACTGCAGGGGCTCTCGATGCGCGCCACCGCCCGCGTGCTCGGCATCTCCCGCAACACGGTCCGCCGCTATGTGCTCGCCGGCGGCCCACCCGGACGCCAGGGTGCGGCATCATCTACCGAGCAGCGACCAGCGCGAGAGGACATTTTCGCTGAACCGTTAAGCTCGAATCCACCGATCGAAGCTTGAAGGGGCGGGCTGCCGGGCTGCCGGAGCGTTCGGCGGGCGTGCCGGCGTTCGCCGGGCGGTGCCGGAGCGAGGAGCCGTCGCTCAGCGTCGCTCAGCGCGGCTCGGGGGCGCTGAGGGCGCCGGCGCGAGGGTGCGCGAGGCGTGCGCGGGCATGCTGGCGCGAGCCTCGGACCCGTGTTGGCGCTGTGAGCGAGCGTCAGGCCGGGAGCGGTAACGCCCGTAACCGCGCCAGGGCGGCTGCCCACTGGCCAGCCCAGGGCCAGCGCTTCGCGAGGTGCAGGGTCCAGCGCCGTGCAGAATGGGTGAGCCGTCCGGCGAGAGCGAAGTAGCGCCGCCTGAGCGTCCTGGTCGTCACGATCCCCTCGCCGAGCCCGAGCCGCGCCGTCCAGCGGGCGAGGTTGTGCGCGATCACCTGCACCGCGAGCCACGCCCCGTTCGCGCCGAAGCGGCCCGAGGGGAGATGGTTCAGCCCGACGCCGTACTTGAGGTCACGGATCGTGTTCTCGATCTCGGCGTGACGGCGATGGTCGGCCTCCAGCTCCAGCAGCTCCCCGGCGCGATCGGTGATGAAGGCGTGGTAACTATAGTTCGCAAAGAGCGCGAGCTGTGAGCCGGGCGTCGGCTTGACGCGCCGCACGATGAGCCGCACCGCGGTGGCATCCTCCTTGTGCTGGAACGGCGTGTAGGTCGTCTCGGCGACATCCGCGCCGCCCGGCAGCCAGTACGGGATCGGCGTCCAGTCCTCTTCCGGGATCGCCTCGATCAGCGTGCGTACGTTCGGCTGCTGGCGAATGGTGATGGAGAAGCGGACATCCTGCTTGCGGCAGACGGCGACGACGGCGTGGTTGTAGAAGCCGCTGTCGGCGCGCACCGTGAGCTGCCCGCTCGCCCCGGCGTCGCGCACCCGCGCCACCGTCTCACGCAGGAAGTGGGCGGCGCCGCGGGCGGTGTTGGCGCGGCCCTCGCGCAGCCGCGCCATCAGCACGTCACCCGTCCCGGCCGCAACGGCGAGCAGCGGGTGATAGCCGCGCACGCCCGTGTAGCCGTGGTGCCGGGCGCCCTCCTTCGCCAGGCCGTAGGTCTCGCAGATCGTCGAATCGAGGTCGATCGTGAACGGCGCCGCGCCCGGGCCCGCTCCGGCCGCCCAGCTGCGGGCGAGCAACTCGCGGCTGAGGCGGTCGAGCTGGCGGACGTGGCCCCAGCTGAAGCTGCGCAGGAAGACACCGAGCGTGGACGGCGCCTTGACGGTGCAACCGAGCACGCTCGCCGTCCCGCCGGCGCGCAACGCAGCGGCGTCGTCGATGCACTCGCCGCCCGCGAGCGCCGAGGCGACCAGGGTCAGCAGCTTGTCGCCGGCGTTCGCCCGGCCCGGCGCGTCACCGAGGTCGAGGTAGCTGTCGGCGAGCTCTTGCAAACCGAGATGCTGGGCGAGCGTGGCCGGGAGGAGCAGCCCCGCATCGGCCACCAGGCGGTCGTCGTCGAAGGCGATGTCTATCCGGTCGGGGTCGCTCGTTGGTAGCATCGAATGGGTGCTCCCTGTGGCTGTGACGTGATTCGGTCAAAAACCATTGTCCCAGCTACAGCGGAGCACCCAACCGCAACCGCTCATGCGCTCTTCTTCGGTGGATCCCGGCTAAGCGGACAAAGTCGCTGACCGTCGACATCAAAACGGCTCCAGGTGGTGTCCCCATCTTCTTTGTCAAGGGCCAGCGCCACTGATCCGGGATGGCCGGCGCGGCGTCAGGCGGCCGCCGACCCGTGACGAGGAGCCTCCTCGGTGCGGTACGGTTCGCGTGAGCGCAGCATGGCCAGGATGACGTCGGAGCGACGACGCGCGAGGCAGATGACTGCGGCGTTGTGTCTCTTCCCCTCGGCTCGCTTGCGGTCGTAGAACGCCCGCGAGACGGGATCGCGCAGCGAGGCGAAGGCGGAGAGGTACATCGCGTTCTTGAGCCGGTGATTCCCGCGGCGGCTCCGGGTCTGCCCCCGGATGCTGCTGCCGGACTGGCGGGTGACCGGGGCAAGTCCGGCGTAGCTGGCCAGCCTCGATCCGTTCGCGAAGCGAGAGATGTCACCGATCTCGGCGAGCATCCGCGCGCCCGTCCTCGGCCCGACCCCCGGCAGGGAGCCGAGGATGAGGCCGAAAGGGTGGGCCTCGAAGAGCTTCCCGATCTCCGCGCCGAGCCGCTCCCGCCGCTGCTGCGTGCGCTCCAGCTCGGTCGCGACCTCGGCGATCACCCGACCCATCGCGACCGAGCCGGGTACGACCACGGTCTGGGCGTCGAGGGCCTCGGTGACGGCCTCGGTGAGCGCCGTCGCGAGGCGCGGCGAGCGCTTCCGGATCGTCCGCGCGATGCGGCCGCGACCGGCCGTGGCCAGCGCCTGCGGTGTCGGGTAGCGGGCGAGCAGGTCCCGTGCCCCCGCATTGTGGAGCTTGGGGCCCAGTACGCGCTCCAGGGCCGGGGAAAGACCCGTGAGGGCGTCGCGCAGCCGGTTCGTGAGCCGCGTGGCATCGGCGGCGAGGTCGGTGTCGTAGCCGTTGAGAACGCGCAGCTGCTCCAGGAGTTCGTCATCGCCGGCGTCGAGCCAGTGCACCTGGTGGCGCCGGGTGCGGCCGGTATCGGCCAGCACGAACGCGTCGCGGCGGTCGGTCTTGGACTCACCCGGGTAGAGGTCGGCGGCACGGCGCATGACCAGCCCCGGCACGTACGCCACCGGCACGCCGCGACGGGCGGCGACGCCGAGCACGAGCCGGGCCAGCGAGCCGGGCTGGTCGACGACCAGCGCCGGGGAGCCGAAGGACTCCGCGCGAGCGAGGAGCGCCTCGATGTCGGCCTCGCCGTTCGCGACGGCGACGGCGAACAGCGGCGAGCCTGCCTCATCCAGCACATCGGCGAAGTGCTCGGTCTTGCCGATGTCGAGGCCGATCCACACGGTGGTTTCGTCGGGCGTACTCACTGCGACTCCTTCCGGGGTTTCCCCTCATTCCAGCAGGAAGGCCGCAGGCGCGCTCGCCGTCATCCACCTTACAAATCAGCGATTGGCTCGCATGTCCCCATCAGAGGTTCACGCGCCGAACAGTGCCGGTGGCAACACCACCCGAGCCGTCCGTTGCGGCAGGGCCAAATGAGCCATGCCGGCACTGCTGAGCTTCCTGGGCTCAGAGACTTCTATGAGGGACGGTGTTTCTGCAAGGCCGACGTGGCGGCCTCCTCCGGGTACGGCGCTCCTCCGGGTCGCTGCGAACCGCTCGTGATGTCCGGTAGTGGAGCCTGTGCCGAGCTTCTATCCGCACTCTCGATGGGCCGCGCATCGGGCCCGGTGCATGAAGGCACATCCTGCTTCCAGGGGGCGCTGCCATCTGCTTCGCGTCCTCGGAGGGACAAGCGGCTGTCGCAGTCGCCCGTGTCCGGCATCACGCGCGAGGCTTCGCTCGCGCTCGGGTCTTCCTTCCTGATCTCCGGTCTCCGCCGCCTGAGGCGTTGCCTCGCCGCTACGCGGCCTCGCGGGCCATGGCGTTTCGCAGCGGCTCGTAGACCTCGCCTGTCTTCCACAGCGCGAGCAGCAGCACCGCCAACCGCCTCGCGACAGCTATGAGCGCGCGCTTCTTCGCGTTGCCCGCCCCTGTCCCCGCGTAGCGCTCACCCCAGCGGCGCAGGTCGGTATCGGGTCCGAAGGGACCGAGGATGTAGTGCGCGGCCTGCACCAGCAGCCGCCGCAGGCCCGCGTCGCCGCTCTTACTGATGCCGAGCTGCGGCGCGCGCTCTCCTGACTCGCGCTGCCGCGGCACGAGCCCGAGGTAGGCTCCCACCTCCCGGTTCTTCGGGAAGCGGGAGGGGTCCTCGACCGTCAGCACGAACGTGAGCGCGGTGATCGGCCCCACGCCCGTGACCTGGCGCAGCGCCGCGGTCTCGGGGTGAGCCTCGCACAGCGCCTCGACCTCTCGGCCGGCCGCCGCGATACGCGCGGTCAGCTCGCCTACCGCCTCCACCAGCGGCAGCAGCGCCGGGCGCAGCCCATCGGGGATGTGCTCCGCCGCCTTGCGGTGAAAGGTCCCGGCCGTGCAGGAGGGCAGCGCGGCGCCGCAGGCCTTGACGGCGCCGCGCACGTGGTTGATGAGCAGCGTGCGCGAGCGCACCAGTGCATCGCGGGCGCGCACCACGGCGAGGTCCTGCTGGCTCTGTTCGCTGCGGTGGCGGATCGGGGCGAGCAGCTGGGGGTCGAAGCGCCCCAGCCGCGCCAGCCATGCGGCGTCGAGCCGGTCGGTCTTGCGCTGGCCGCGCGCGATCAATGCCACCTGGCGAGGGTTGGCGACGACCACCTCGTGGCCGAGGTCCGCCACGACGCGGCTCAGCCACGGCGAGCGCGGCCCCGCCTCGAGCACGACCCGCGCCCGCGGGAGGCCGGTCAGTGCTGCGCCCAGCGCCGCCGCCGCGGTGCGGATGCGCTGATCGCGCACGACCTCCCCGCCGGCACCGAGCGCGTGAACGTGGGTGTAGCGGTCGCCCACGTCAAGGCCGATGGTGACCCCTGACTCTTCCTTGCCCTCAATGCTCCACGTCGTTGCGGTATCCTGCTGCACGGTCGGTCTCCTACCTCGTCAAGGCTCCGCAGAGCCGTTCTGGCCCATCGAGGCCGCTGTTTTGGGGGCGAGTATCCCCCTTGAGGAGGAGACCGGCCCTCATGCCATCTACTGAGCCCGTTTGAAGAAGGTAAGGGGCCAAATGGAGTTGTCATTCCCACTCACGCCTCGCGGCACTCGGGGCACGGCGTCTGGCTTCATCACCGAAACCCGGAAGCTGTGGCGGGAGTGGACGTCCTCCATGCGCCCGGTGATGTCGCGCGTGCCGGTGTGCGTGGCGCAGACTGGCACTCACCGTTCGGCGTCGCCGCGGTCTGCGACATCCTTGAGAACCGCATGCGGAGGTAAGTGGTGAGACTCGCTGGTGTTGATTTCCCCCGGCGCCTGACCGAGGCGCTGGAGAGCGACGAGCTCGTTGTATTCGCCGGTGCGGGGGTCTCGATGGGAACGCCGGCGAACCTCCCAGACTTTGAAGGCCTCGCGACGGCGATTGCTGCGGGGACCGGCGAAGCCCAGCAGGAGAGCGAACCCGTGGATCGCTTCCTCGGTCGGCTAACGAGCAGGGGCACGAACGTTCACGAACGAGCCGCCGACGAGCTCCGCGGAGGTACCCCTGAACCGACCGCCCTGCACGGCGACCTGCTGCGGCTCTACCGGACAGCGCAATCCGTCCGTGTCGTCACGACGAACTTCGACGCGCTGTTCGAGCGGGCGGCGGCGCATGTCTTCGATCGGGCCCCCTCCGTGTTCACGGCTCCCGCTCTGCCACTGGGCAGCAGCTTCAGTGGGATCCGCTCGACGATCGTTCGGCTCTGGGTGGATCAGCGCGAGGCGCGCCAGAGCGCGAGCGCATCCACGACCCGCCCAACATGCTCGTCCGCAGCCCGATCCGCCGCGGCGGCGTGGCGTCCATCCCACCAGTCCTCTCCGACATCGAGCTCGATGCGCGTCACGGACACCCGCTCGGACTCGACATCGTCGAAGCCGTCCTCGTACCCGTTCACGCCCACGCGCAGGTCGGGCGGGTACGTCGCCAGAAGTGCGATCAACTGTTGCACGGTCATCGCGGCACCACCCTACCTGCGCGTGGGCGAAGCCAGCGGTCCACCCCGGCCCGGATCCAGACCTCCATGGTAGGTGGGGGCGTGGGCGTCATCCCTTTCCAGCGCCGCCCCGGCGTGCATCGACCTCGATCCGCGCGGTGACCAGGCCTGGCCGTCGTGCGCTATGAGCAGTCCCATGCCCGACTCGTCACGTTGACCGGTCAGGGCGTGAGTCGTTCCGTGCCGCCCGCCTCGTCGGGCTACGCGGCGGCGCTTGCCTCCCGAACCGCCGCCGCCCGCTCCACGATCGTATCGGCGTGATCGCACCGTGTTTGAGGGAGTCCGCAACACGGTCCTGCGGCCGAGGTACTCGACACTTGATCGGGAAGTTGGCCCCAGATTGGCCCCAAGATGGTGCCACGCGAGCCAACCGAACGAACGAGGGTGGCCAAAACCCTTGTAAACATTGGTGCCCCCAAGGGGGTTCGAACCCCTGTTTCCACCTTGAAAGGGTGGCGTCCTGGTCCCCTAGACGATGGGGGCGAGCGCTGATCGAGCATACCAAGGACCGGGCGCAGTTGCCCCCCACGCCGCGAGGCCGCTTCGACCGCGCGACGCCCCTCGGATCTCCCGCATTGGTGCGTAGATCGCGCGCTGCGCTACTGGCGCGCACGCGCCGCGTGCCGCACCATTCGAGGCTCTAAGCCAGGAGCAGCCATATGACAACCGATCCGTTCCTTCCGCGAGCCCGCATCGTCGATGAGTACGAGAGCCCCATATCGGGGTATCAGCTGCTGATGATGGTGCGGATCGCCAACTCGCCCGGCAAGCTCGGCATGCTCACCACCACGATTGGCGAGTGCGGCGCAGACATCGGCGCGATCGACATCTACGAGGCGGGCCCCGACCACATGGTCCGGGAGTTGCGGGTCTTCTGCCGCGACGCCGTGCATGCCCGCGAGGTCGTGGACCGGGTTGACGCCCTCGACGGCGTGGAGGTGCAGCGCGCCTCGGACCGCACCTTCCAGCTGCATCGTGGCGGCAAGATCGAGATCGCGAACAAGGTGCACATCCGCACCAACGCCGAACTCTCCCACGTCTACACCCCCGGCGTCGCGCGCGTCTCGATGATGGTCCACGACGAGCCGGACTCCGTGTGGGCGCTGACCGCGCGCCGCAACACCGTCGCCGTCGTCACCGACGGCACCGCGGTGCTCGGCCTCGGCGACATCGGCCCGGAGGCGGCGATGCCGGTCATGGAGGGCAAGTGCATGCTCTTCAAGAGCTTCGGCGCCATCGACGCCTGGCCGCTCTGCCTCGACACCAAGGATCCCGACCGCATCGTCGACATCGTCGAGGCAATCGCGCCGGGCTTCGGTGGCATCCTGCTTGAGGACATCTCCGCCCCACGCTGCTTCGACATCGAGGAGCGGCTCGTGGAGAAGCTGGACATCCCGGTCTTCCACGACGACCAGCACGGCACCGCGGTCGTGGTCCTCGCGGCGCTGATCAACAGCCTCAAGATTGTCAACAAGAAGCCCGAGGACCTGAAGGTCGTCGTGCTCGGCGTCGGCGCGTCCGGCATCGCCTGCGCGCGGATCATGCTCAACTACGGCGTGCGCGACATCATCGGCTTCGACCGCACCGGGGCCGTCTACCCCGGTCGCGAGAACCTGAACCCGGCGAAGGAGTGGTTCGCCGACCACACCAACCCGGACGGCTTCAGCGGCGACCTCACGCAGGCGATGCGCGGAGCGGACATGTTCCTCGGGCTGTCGGGCCCGCGCATGCTCTCGCCGGAGCACGTCGGCAGCATGGCCGACGACGCGATCGTGCTGGCGCTCTCCAACCCGGAGCCGGAGATCATGCCGGAGCTGATCCAGGGCAAGGCCCGCGTGATCGCCACCGGCCGCTCCGACTACCCGAACCAGGTCAACAACGTGCTCTGCTTCCCCGGGCTCTTCCGCGGCGCCTTCGACGCCGGCGCGAAGCGCATCACCGAGGAGATGAAGCTCGTCGCCGCCCACGCCATCGCCGAGGTCATCCCCGACGACCAGATCAACGAGGACTACATCCTGCCCTCGGTCTTCAACGAGGCGGTCGCGCGCAACGTCGCCGCGGCAGTCGCCGCGGAGGCGCGCCGGACCGGCAACGTCCGCCAGCCCGGCTCGCGGGTCTTCGTCTAGCCTGTCCCGGTCTCGTTAGATGCGGCGGGCGCCGTCCCTCGCGCGCCACTTGATCCCGAGCCGGATCGGGCTCCTTCGCGATGTCGAACGCGACCTGCGCGACTACAACTCAGAGCGCGCCAATACCAGCCGCTCGAATGGTCCCGACACGCAGCCGGATGTGTCGCCGGATCCTGGAGATAGGGCAGCCTAGCTGCCGCGCAGCGTACGGAGCAGGTCGCCCATCCTGGGTGGCTGGCCGTACGCCAGCAAGTAAGCCCGGAAGAGGCGGGCCGTGAGCCAAACGACGATCGCCACGCTGAGGGAGAGGACAGCGAGACTAACGAAGACCTCCAAGCCGTCCATGCCACCGAGACTCAGCCGCATGAGGCTCGCCATTGGGGCAGTAATCGGGACGAAGCTGAGCGCCCTCGCAAGCGTCCCGTCGGGGTCATGCAGCAGGGCGGGCAGGAACCACATCGGAGCGATAGCAGGCAGCATCACGAACGCGGTGATGCTCCCCGCCTGCTGTTGGTTGGTGGTGACCGCCCCGATGGCAGCCAGCAACGTGCCAATGAGAGCGTAACCAAGGAGGAAGTAGGCAAACGCAATAAAGAGCCACCCGGCCGAAGGTACATGCGTCAACTCGGAGGGCGCCCCGATCATGCGGCCGAGTGCGAGTAGGAAACCGACGCCGGATACGGCCCAGACTGCCACCTGCAAGAGGCTCGCGGCTCCCAGCCCGATGAGCTTTCCGAGCATCAGATGCTCCGGCTCGATCGAGGAGAGCAACACCTCCATGATGCGGTTCTCCTTCTCCTCGGACAGACCTTGCAACAGGTAGCCAGACGCGGTGAAGGCCGACACGAGGAACAACAAGCTCACAGCGACGAAGAGCAGGCTGTCGGCCACGTCAGAGTCCTCATCGGCGGGCGCACCCGACTCGGTCACTTCATCAATCACGAGTCGATAGGGCGTGATGATGCGCTCGATCCGCTCCGAGTCGACCTGTCCGAATGTCAGGTTCTCGACAACGAATCGGTGAAGGGCGCCATCCCGTCGGCCGGCGCCGAACAACCCGGCGCTCTCCTCCCGAACCTCCACCACCGTCCCCGTCTCCAGGTAGTCTGCGGGAAACACGAAGAGCCGCTCGATCCGCCCTTCAAGAAGCGCGCCTGTGGCTGTCTGCCGGTCGGGGTACGGCGTGAAGACCGTGCTGCCCTGGCTCTGGAACCTGGTGAAGCGCGGCTGGCCGTCCTCGCCAGTTGTGAGGTCGACGTAGCCGAACATGAACGTTTCGGGAGGAGTAGCGGAAGGAGTGTCCTGTTCGGACGTGTCAGACCTCACCGTCTGAAATACGGCGGCGCCGACGAGGCCGAGTATTGCCAGGACGGGGACTGAAGCGACGAAGATGCGGTAGGCGAGTCGGCCGACGGTGACGGAGAACTCGTGCCGCGCGACGAGCCATGTCTTACGCATGACGGTCCTCGACGACTCGAAGGAAGATCTCCTCCAGGCTCGGCGTTGCAAACTCGTACCGGTCAATCTTCGCGCCGCGGTCGAGCAGTGTCCGCAGCACCGCCTCCGGGGGGTGGCCGCTTGCAAGTTTGAGCACGTATCCGGAACCCTCCCGCCGGGACCCGAGCACTCCGTCAATCGCCTCCGACGCCCGGTCGCTCGCGACAAAGACCTCGCTACCAGCGAAGCGGCGCTTGATCTCGGTGAGAAGGCCTTCGAGCACGAGGCGGCCGTCGTCGACCATCAGGATGCGGTCGCACAGTTCCTCGACGTCCGTCATCTGATGGGTTGAGAACATGATGGCGACGCCTGCGGCGCGCCGCTCAGCGACGATGTCCTTCATGAGTCGCACGTTGATCGGGTCCAGCCCGCTGAACGGTTCATCGAGTACGACGAATGCGGGATCATGGATGAGCGCCGCCGCGAACTGCACGAGTTGGCCGAGTCCCCGGCTGAGTTCGCGGACCTTCTTGTCCCGGTGCTCCTCGAACCCGAGACGTTCGAGGAGTTCGTTGGCACGGCGTAGAGCGGGTTCCCGGGAGACACCCCTGAGTTCGGCCAGATAGAGAAGGTTCGGGATGACCCGGAGATTGCGGTAGAGGCCGCGTTCTTCCGGGAGGTAGCCGATACGTTCACGGGTTTCCGGGGTAACGGCGGCACCGAATATCGCCACATCCCCAGCGTCCGGCCGGATGATGTCGAGGAGCATGCGGATGGTAGTGGTCTTGCCGGCGCCGTTCGGGCCAACCAGTCCGATGATCTCGCCGGGCCGCACGGACAGGGAGACATCCTGTACGGCTATCCGGTCGCCGAACCGCTTCCACAGGCCGGTGGCTTGGACGACGGGAGTAGTCGCCGGAGTCGTTGCCATAGACCGGGATCGTAGCACGGGGCCATAGGTGTGGTGCGTCGGGGCACGCGCTCTCCACCGGCCGCTCCGACTACCCGAACCAGGTCAACAACGTGCTCTGCTTCCCCGGGCTCTTCCGCGGCGCCTTCGACGCCGGCGCGAAGCGCATCACCGAGGAGATGAAGCTCGTCGCCGCCCACGCCATCGCCGGGGTCATCCCCGACGACCAGATCAACGAGGACTACATCCTGCCCTCGGTCTTCAACGATGAGGTCGTGCGCAGGGTCTCCGAGGCAGTCGCCGCGGAGGCGCGCCGGACCGGCAACGTCCGCCAGCCCGGCTCGCGGGCCTTCGTCTAGCCTGTCGCCCCCCGAGCGCCCTCCGATCCCCTCTCCCCTGGCGGGAGAGGGTTAGGGTGAGGGGGACTCCGACGCAGATCGCGTGTCGCCTGCCGGGGGGCTGCGCCCCCCACACCCCATCCCGGACGAGCGCGCTGCGCGGCTCCGGCCCACCCACCCGCCCTCGGATGTTCTTTCTGTGGGGGCTCCGCCCCCACGCCCCCGCCCGGATCGGCAGCCGGACCACAGCCTCGAGGGCGCGCCTTCGGATCCCCTCTCCCGCGAGGGGAGAGGGAGCCGGAGCGCCCTCGGAACGGGGGTTTCGCAAAGGTCTCCAGAGGGAGAGCGGACAGATCGCGGCCTACTGGTAGGAGTAGCGCTGCTCCTTCCACGGGTCGCCGTGGATGTGGTAGCCGTACATCTCCCAGAAGCCGGGGCGCACCTCGGGCAGGAACTCGATGCCGCGCACCCATTTCGCGCTCTTCCAGAAGTAGAGCTGCGGGATCACGCCGCGCAGCGGGCCCCCGTGGTCGCGATCGATCGGGTTGCTGTCGTGCGTGTGCGCGAGCAGCACGCCCTCGTGCAGCAGCTCGTCGAGCGGCACGTTCGTCGTGTAGCCGCCGTAGGAGTGGAACATCACTTCCTTCGCCTCGGGCAGCACCTTGGCGAGGGCCATCACGTCGGTGAAGCGCACGCCGCGCCAGTGGTTGTCGTAGCGGCTCCAGGTGGTCACGCAGTGAATGTCCGAGGTGTCCTCCGCCTGCGGCAGCGCGTTGAACTCCTCCCAGTTGATGCGCACTTCCTCCTCGACCAGGCCGAAGATGCGGAACTCCCAGGTCGCGAGGTCGATGCGCGGGCTGGAGCCGTAGGTCAGCACCGGCCAGCCGTCCGTCAGTCGCTGTCCCGGCGGCAGGCGATCCTCGGGCGGACGCACCGGCTTGCGGCCGGGCAGATTGCTTGTCGTCACGACGGCTTGCTCCTCACCCTGACGTCTCGTCAATGGTCCTCATTGGGGCGTGCGCGCACGCGCGCGACGCTCGCAGCCATCGTAGCGGATGTGCGCTCAGAGGCGAGGGCCAACGGACCGCAACGGCGCCCTTCGATAGGATGGAGGCATGGAGCAGGCCGTCGCCGCGACCGGATCGGACGAGGACGCCGCACGCCCGGGCGCGTTGCGCGGGCAGTTCCGGCGCTTCGCCGGCATCGCCGCGGCGGTCGTGATCCTCGACCAGCTCACGAAAGCGCTCGTGCGCGCCTGGCTGGGCGAGGGCGAGACCTGGCCCGAGGGCTTCGAGCTGATCCGCATCTCGCACGTCGAGAACTCGGGGGCCGCGTTCGGGATCCTGCAGGATGGAGGCCCGTTCCTGATCGTCAGCTCGATCCTCGGCGCCGTGATCGTGCTGATCTTCCTGCGCGCCGCCCCGCCCGGCGACCGCCTCTACGAGGCTGCGCTCGCGCTCGTGCTCGGCGGCGCGGTCGGCAACCTGATCGACCGGCTCTTCCGAGGCACGGTGACGGACTTCATCGACCCCACCCACTACCCCTCCTTCAACATCGCCGACTCCTCGATCGTGGTCGGCGTGATCGCGCTCGCCGTGCTCTCCTTCGTCCGGCCCGGCAGCAAGCCGGAGAGCGCCTGATGCAGCAGGAACGCTTCGCCGCACCGCGCACGGACCGGCTCGACCGGCTCGTCGCCGAGCAGCTCGTGCACCTCTCGCGCAGCCAGGCGCGGCGGCTGATCGACGAGGGCCGCGTCGAAGTCGCGGGCGAGCCGCGGACCCGCGCCGGCCGCGATGTCGCCGAGGGGACCGAGATCAGCGTCCGGCTCCCCTCGCAGCCGGACCTCGACGCGATGGCGCTCGACGTGCCGCTCGAGGTGCTGTTCGCCGACGAGCACACGCTGATCATCGACAAGCAGGCGGGGCTGCTGGTGCATCCCGTGCAGGGCCGACCGGCGGTCACGCTGATACACGCCGTGCGCACCCGCTACCCCGAGGTGCACAAGATCGGCGGGACGCGCTCCGGCCTCGTGCACCGCCTCGACCGCGACACCTCCGGGGTGATCGCCTTCGCCCGCTCCGCCGCCGCGCGCGACGCGCTGCGCGCGCAGTGGAAGGCGCGCGAGACGCTCAAGATCTACCTCGCCATCGCCGAGGGCGTTGTCGAGCCGCGCCGCGGCCACATCGACGCGCCGCTCGGCCCCGACCCGGCGAACCCGACCCGCCGCGCCGTCGTCGAGCGCGGCGACTCCGCGTTCAGCGAATACCGTGTGCTGGAGCAGTACGGCGAGGAGGCCGCCTTGCTCGAAGTCCGCATCCTCACCGGCCGCACGCACCAGATCCGCGTGCACCTGCAGGCGACCGGCCACCCGATCCTCGGCGACAGCGTCTACGGCCGGCCCTCGCCGCGGATCGCGCGGCAGGCGCTGCACGCACGCCGGCTCGGGCTCTGCCTGCCATCGAGCGGCGAGTGGCGCGAGTTCGAGGCGCCGCTCCCGCAGGACCTCAGCGACGCCATCGACGCGCTGCGCGCCGACCACGGCGTGGAGGCGCAGCCGCTGGCGGCGTCCGGCACGGGAGGCGCGCGATGAGCGTCCGCGTCCGCTACGCGCCCAGCCCCACCGGCGACCCGCACGTCGGCAACATCCGCACGGCGATCTGGACCTGGCTGCACGCCCGCCGCCACGGCGGCGCCTTCATCCTGCGCATCGAGGACACCGACCAGTCGCGCGCCGTCGAGGGCTCCGTCGGACGCATCGAGGACTCGCTGCGCTGGCTCGGCCTCGAGTGGGACGAAGGCCCCGGGGCCGGAGGCGACTACGGCCCCTACGTGCAGTCGCAGCGCCTCGATCGCTACCACGCCGCCAGCGAGGCGCTGCTCCGCGACGGCCACGCCTACCGCTGCTTCTGCACCCCGGACGACCTGCGGGCGATGCGCGAGCGCCAGCGCGCGGCGAGCCGGCCGCAGGGCTACGAGGGCGCCTGCCGCGACCTCGACGCTGCCCGGGCCGCGGAGCGCGCCGCCGGCGGCGAGCCGCACGTGATCCGCTTCCGCATGCCGCGCGAGGGCGTCACGACGTTCAGCGACCTGATCCGCGGCGAGATCCGCTACGAGAACCGCCTGCTCGACGACCTCGTGCTGCTCAAGTCGGACGGCTTCCCCACCTACCACCTCGCCCACGCCGTCGACGACCACGCGATGGCGATCACCCACGTCACCCGAGGCGACGAGTGGATTCCCTCGACGCCGCGCCACGTGCGGATCTTCGAGGCGCTCGGCTACGAGTCGCCGATCTTCGTGCACACGCCGGTAATCCTCGGGCCGGACGGGGGCAAGCTGTCCAAGCGCCACGGCGCGCAGTCCGTGCTGGACTACGCCGACCAGGGCTACCTGCCCGAGGCGCTGCTCAACTTCCTCGCGATCACGGGCTGGGCGATCGACGACAAGACCGAGATCCTCTCGGCCGAGGAGATGGCGGCCGCCTTCGACCTCGCCGACCTCAACCCCGCGCCCGCCGCCTTCAACAGCGAGAAGCTGGAGTGGATGAACGGCGTCTACATGCGCCAGCTGCCCGAGGCCGACCTCGCCGGGCGCTTCGCCGAGCGCCTCGACCGCGACCTGCCGGACTCGGTCGAGCGGCCGGCCGACCGCGAGCTGGTCGCCCAGTTCACCCCGCTGATCCGCGAGCGCGTGAAGCTGCTCTCCGAGGTGGCCGGCCTGACCGACTTCTTCTTCGCCGAGGACGTCCCCGTCGCCGAGCCGGGCGAGTTCATCGGGCGCTCCTTCCGCAAGCAGCCGGAGCAGGCCGCGCCCGCGCTGGCCGCCGTCGCGGCGGCGCTGGAGCCGCTGAGCGGCGACTGGACTACCGACACCCTTGAGGCCGCACTGCGCGCGCTCGCCGAGGAGCTGGACGTGCGCGCCGGCGACCTGTTCATGCTCTGTCGCGTCGCCGTCACCGGGAAGCGCATCACCCCGCCGCTCTTCGAGACGATGGAGATCGTCGGCCCCGCCCCCTCCCTCGAGCGCCTCGCCGCCGCCGAGGCGGCCCTGCGCGCCGCCTACCCCGCCTGACCCCCGGCCTCGAGGCGCACACGCGCCCTCAAGGGATCGTGACCACTGGCCGAGGCTTTGCTAGGGTGGAGAGGTCCACTGGGGACTCGTCTAATGGTAGGACAGCTGACTCTGGATCAGTAGGTCGGGGTTCGAATCCTCGGTCCCCAGCCATACTCCCCATACAGTCTCGGGCCTCCGCGCCGCCTGCGGTCCACTGCGCTGTCCAGTACGGAGCAGCCACGCGTGCAGGGGTAGACCTTGCCGTACGGTTGTTCTACAGTCTCACCAATCGAGCGCCTGTTCACGAGGGGGCTCCGGCGGGCCACTGCCGGACCCTGGAAGCGGCAGCACAATTGCAATGCCCGAGAATCCTGACCTGAGCCCGGACGCGTGCCGTCCATCGGTGACGTTCGAGAGCCTCACCTTTTCAGACGGAACCACGATTGACCTTGACCCAGCCGACGTTGTGGTGCTCGTAGGTCCCAACAATGCTGGCAAGAGCGCCGCGCTCCGTGAACTCGATAGCACCTTCGACGGTCAGCCTCGCCTCACGGTCCTGCAATCTTATGTGCCACGAATCGTTGGGTCGCCGGACGATTTCGCGAACTTCGTCACAGAAGCGGCATACATCAAGCACGAATCCAACTCAACCATCTATTCCGGGTATAAGTGGAGGTTCGGAATAAATACCGACGATAATTTGCAGCGCTTCTGGCCAGATGAAATTCAGATCGTCAAGACACTGTTCTGTTTGAACATGCCCACCGAGGATCGTCTTCAAGGCAGTAATCCTCCTGCCGCCATCAGCCTCGGTGAAGAGCAGCTAGCGCATCCAGTTCACATGCTCGTTGATGATGATGAGTTAGAGCTGGCTCTTAGCGAATATTTCCGCAATGCGTTCAACGCCGAGTTGGTTGTCGACCGCACGCTAGCTCGCAACATTTCTCTGTTGGTCGGAGACCGACCAGTCCCAGATACAGAACGTGGCGAGGACCGCCAATCAAAGACGTACCGGGACCGAGTACGTGCTTCGACCGTTCCGCTTGCTCAGCAAGGCGACGGCATGCGTAGTTTCGCTAGCGTTATCCTGCACCTGTTGGCACCCACGACAGCGTCGGTATTACTCATCGATGAACCAGAGGCATTTCTTCATCCACCTCAAGCGAGGTTGCTAGGCGAGATCATTGCCGCCGAGAAGCCTTCCCACGCTCAACTTTTTGTCGCCACTCATAGTCACGATGTACTTCAAGGTCTGGTCAATGTGGCATCAGACCGACTTCGACTGGTGAGGATTCAGCGTGAAGGCAGCGTGAACCGCGTCAAAGAGCTGGACAAGGCACGCGTGAGATCGATCGCCAACGAACCACTGATGAACTACTCGTCGGTCATGTCCGGTGTCTTCCACGAACGAGTGATCATTTGCGAAGCGGATGGCGACTGCATGTTCTACAGGTCAATTCTGGACCTTAAGGACGTCCACGGAGATGGTCATCCGGACGTTTTATTCGTGCATGGAAATGGGAAAGACCGGATGGCGAGGCTGGCAGAAACTCTGACTGCGTTGGATGTTCCGGTGGATATCATCGTTGATATCGACGTGGTCAGGGACGAACGGGTATTGCGGAGGATTGTCGGTGCCCTAGGTGGAGACTGGACCACCATAGGGCCTACCGCCAGGTCCGTCAGGATGGCAATCGACAACGAGAAGCCGCGGCTAAGTCTTGACGAGATCAAAGAACGTATCCGGAAGGCCCTCGACAACGAGTCATCGGGTAGTGACCCCGTTGGAAGCCTTCGTTCGACCATTACCGCCGTCTTCCGCAGCGCCTCGCCTTGGGATGGTCTCAAACAGGCTGGCGTGCCTGCCCTTCCGCAAGGTCAAGCTACTCAGCAGTTTCAGCAACTGCGGAGGCTCTGCGAACAGGCTGGGCTTTGGATTGTACCGGTCGGCGAAATGGAAGGGTTCTGCAAAGCGGTTGGTGGGCATGGTCCGGGTTGGGTGCAGCAGGTCATCGAGGAACGACAGCTTGCGACTGATCCCGAGCTCGAGAGTGCACGCGAATTCGTACGTAGACTTTGGCAGAGCAGGCGCTAGGCACGGAGCCTCCGGCTCTTACTGGGGGCTCCCCGCCCGTAGGTCCGAGGGCAGCCCTCAGTCCCCCGCCCTTCGTAGCCGCCACGGCGTGACCCCGCGCGCCTGTATCATCGCGGCGCATACCGGAGATGACCGGAGGGACAGAATGGCCTACGCGACGATACTCACGGAGACGCGCGATCGCGTCCGCTACGTCACGCTCAATCGACCAGAGCGGCGCAACGCGCTCAGTCTCGAGCTGCAGAACGAACTGATCGACGCCCTCACGGCGGCGGAGCAGGACGAGGAGGCAGGCAGCATCGTGATCCGCGGCGCGGGTCCGGCGTTCTGCTCCGGCTTCGACATCACGCCGCGAGGCCGGACGCCCGGCGGCGAGACGCCGATCCGGACCGACATCAACAACCTGCGAGGGACCACCCGGCGCTTCGCGCTGATCTGGGAGCTCAGCAAGCCCGTGATCGCGCAGATCCACGGCTACTGCGTCGCCGGCGGCACGGACCTCGCGATGCACTGCGACATGATCATCGCCGCCGAGGACACGCAGATCGGCTTCCCACCCGTCCGCGCGCAGGGCGCCCCACCGACCCACATGTGGACCTACATGGTCGGCCCGCAGTGGGCGAAGCGGATGCTGCTCACCGGCGACTTCATCGACGGCACGACCGCCGAGCGGATCGGACTCGTGCTGATGGCAGTCCCCGCCGATCGGCTCGCCGACGAGGTCCACGAACTCGCCTCGCGGGTCGCGATGATTCCGTCCGACCTGCTCGCCGCGAACAAGGGGATCGTCAACAAGGCGATCGAGCTGATGGGCCGCAGCATGCTGCAGGAGGCGGCGCGCGAGACGGATGCGATCGCGCACAAGACCGACGCCGCCCTCGAGTTCTCCCGGGTCGGCCGCGAGCAGGGGCTCAGGGCCGCCCTCGCCTGGCGCGACGACAAGTTCAATCAGTAGCCCCCGCCGGGGCTGGAGGCAGGCACGAAGCTCTTCCTGCGCTTGTTCGTTCCGTTCCACGTCTTCGTCTTCCGGCTGACCGG
Source organism: Dehalococcoidia bacterium (assembly GCA_965261685.1). Classification (GTDB taxonomy): domain Bacteria; phylum Chloroflexota; class Dehalococcoidia; order UBA2979; family UBA2979; genus VXMT01. The sequence goes on along the minus strand of CBDHDI010000027.1, from coordinate 48,375 downwards.
GGGACGGGTGATGGGCCGCTTCGAGCTGCCCGTGCTGCTGTTGACGACCACGGGCCGGCGCTCCGGGAAGCAGCGGACGGTGCCGCTGCTCTACCTCGAGGAGGACGGCGCGCTGCTGGTTGTCGCCTCGAACGGGGCGGAGCCGAACAATCCGGGCTGGTACCACAACCTCGCCGCCAACCCCGCGGTCGAGGTGCAGACGCGCGCCGGCAGGCGCTCGCTGCGAGCCGAGCCCGTGGCCGGCGAGGACCGGCATCCCCGCTTCGAGCGCTTCAAGACCGCGGCGAAGCGCTACGCGACGTACGAGTCGCAGACCGAACGGGAGATACCGGTCGTGGCGCTGCGGGAGGGCTCGGCCTGACTCCAGTTCGCTGAGGTATCCCGGGAGCAGCCGACCCGCCGCCCCGGCTACGGCTGCCGGACGATGCGGCGCGGGCGCTATGCTCCCACCATGAGTCGCGAGCCCGCGGCCCCCGTGGACGGCGACGAGCCGCGACCATCGCCGCCGGCCGCCGGGAGGCGTCGCGGCGTCTTCTGGGGCTGGTGGATCGTCATCGGGGCCGTCGTCGCGCAGTTCGCGGCGATGGGCGCCGGCGGCGGCATCGCCGGCGTCTTCCTCCGCCCGATGACCGAGGACCTCGGCTGGACCGCCGCCGAGTACACCCTCGGCGGCTCCTCCGCCTTCCTGCTCGGCGGCATCGCCGGCTTCGTGCTCGGGCCGTTCGTCGACCGCTACGGCGCGCGGCCGCTGATGCTTGCCGGCGCCTGCATCTACGCGGCCGCGTTCCTCGCCATGTCACGCGTCGAGGAGCTGTGGCAGTTCGTCGCGCTTTCGATGATCGCCGGGGGCGCGGGCCTCTCGATGATCGGGCCGCTGGTCGTGAACGCGACGCTCTCGAAGTGGTTTGTCGTGCGGCGCGGATGGGCGATCGCCCTCGGCTCGTCGGGCATCTCGTTCGCGGGGCTGATCATGCCGCTGACGATGACACGCATCGTCGACTCGGCCGGGTGGCGCGACGCCTACGCGATCCTCGCCGTGGTCGTGTTCGCGATCGTCGTGCCGGTCGCGCTCGTGATGCGCCGCCAACCCGAGGACTACGGGCTGCTGCCCGACGGCCTCGAGCCCGGCGCGACCGCGGACATCGACCGCATCGCGGCCGAGGCGCAGGCGCGCGACGCCGCGAACTCCTACACGCGCGGCGAGACGTTGCGCACGCCCGCCATCTGGCTCCTCGTCGTCGGCTACGGGCTGAACATCCTGGCGCTTTCGGCGGTGCTGGTGCACGCCATTCCGTTCATGACGGACAACGGCTTCACGCGCGCCGAGGCCGCGCTGGCGCTCGCGGTCAACGGCGGCGCGAACCTCAGCTCGAAGTTCGTGTGGGGCTACTGCCTGCAGCGGGTGCACGCCCGCTACCTCTCGGCGACGGCGCTCTCGATCTCGGCGACGGGCGTGGTGATCATGCTCGTCGCGGCGCAGGCGGGCGCGCTGCCGCTGATGTTCGCCGGGTTCTTCTGTTGGGGATTCGGGTTCGGCGGGACGGTGCCGCTGAGCGAGTTCATCTGGGCGAAGTACTTCGGGCGCGTGCACATCGGGGCCGTGCGAGGCGTCGGGGCGCCGTTCACGATCGTCTTCGGCGCGCTGGGCCCGATCCTCGGCGGGCTGTACTTCGACGCGGTCGGTTCGTACGACGGCGTGTTTGCGGCGTTCGTCGCCGCCTACCTCGGCGGCGCCCTCGCGATCCTCGCCTCACGCGAGCCGCCGCCGAAGCGGCTGCCTGCCGAGGCGGCGGGTTAGCCCCGGGCCGCGCTCTCGCGGTGACGCGCGTCCTCGACAGGGTTCACGCGCGTACCGATACTCGCGCCGACGCACCAGCGAGGACGCGAGCGCGATAGCGAGCGGATCGAGCCGAGGAGACCAGGATGACGACCACCGAACCCACGACCGACGAGCTGCTTGCAGAACGCGATGGCCACGTCCTCGTCCTGACCATGAACCGGCCGCACCGGCTCAACGCCATCAGCCAACCGATGCTGCGGGAGTTGGTGGGCCAGCTCAACGCCGCGAACCGCGACCCGGAGGTGCGCTGCCTCATTCTCACGGGCGCCGGCCGCGGCTTCTGCTCGGGCCTCGACCTGATCGACCGCTCCGCTGCGCTGAACGACGAGTCGAGCGAGCGCCCGGCGCCACAGCTGTTCGACACGCGGGGCACGCCTCCGTCGACGTTGTTCCACATGGACAAGCCGGTGATCGCCGCCGTGAACGGCGCCGCCGCCGGCTACGGGATGGACCTCGCGCTGCTCTGCGACATTCGCATCGCGGGCGAGTCGGCGAAGTTCGCGCCGGTGATGGTGAAGCGCAACGTGCTGCCCGAGTCGGGCGGCAACTGGCTGCTCCCGCGCCTCGTGGGGTGGGGAAAGGCCGCGGAGATCTTCTTCCTCGGTCGCAACCTCGACGCCCGACAGTGCCTCGAGTACGGCCTCGTGAACAGGGTCGTCGCGGACGATGAGCTGATGACCGAGACGATGGCCTGGGCCCAGGAGATCGCGGCCAACGCGCCGATGGCGGTGCAGGCGACCAAGCGCATGATGCGCCAGGGCCTCGACGAGGGCTTCGACACGACGGTCGACCACGTCTACGGCCACCTCGGCCGGCTCTTCGCCGCCGACGACTTCCGCGAGGGCGTCGCGAGCTTCATCGAGCGCCGCACCCCTGAGTTCAAGGGGCGCTAATCAGGGGGCGGTAGCGACCGCGAGCGACTCGTATCCCGCGCGCTCGGGCGCCTCGGCGGGGGCGGCGTCGCCGACGCCGGGACGGCGCCTGACCACGGTTGCAGATGGCCGGTAGTACCATTGGTTCGCAGGTCCCGGAGCCGAGCCGGGGGATCCGGGGCTACGAGGTCGATCACGATGAGTCTCATTCCGCGAGCGCGCCCGTCCCGGCTCTTCCCACTCATCGCGGCGACGCTCGTGCTCCTCGCGCTGGCGGCGACGACGACGGACACGGCCCACGCCGAGGACTCCGAGGAGTTCGTACTGCGGGTCGCCGCCCGGCTGAACCCCGACGGCAGACTCGAGTTCGGCATCCAGCGGATCGACGACGAGGGCGCGCCGCGGCTCCTGCACCTCGAACACGAACGGTTCTTCCCGCAAGACGTCACCCACCATCAGTGGCTCCGCGGCAGCGCCACGTTCCTGGTCCAGGCGCCGCACTACGACCTGAAGGGCCGCGACCCATCGTTGCCTTCGGGCACACGATCCGCGAAGGCCCGGGTGATCGCCCGCGTGCATCCCACCGACGGCAGGGTCGAGTTTGCGGTCCAGCACGAGCTGGACCTGGACCAGCGCACCGTCTGGTACGAGGACTACAGCGAACCGGTCTTCACGACGAAGCGCTTCTTCCCGAGTGACGTGACCCACAATCGCTGGCTCTACAGCACCGAGATTCGTTTCACCCGCGCCTGGGCGGACGACAGCATGATGGAGGCCGAGCCGACGCTGGATCCGGAAGTGGAGGAGGGCCCGAGCACGCCTCCTCCACCAAGCACGTTGGAGCAGTGCCTGGCTGATATTGCGCAGTCGATTGAAGCGATGCTCAGCGAACGCTGCACCGATATTCTGATGCCCGCCTACTGTGCCGAGCATCCCGACTTCGCCTGGTGCGACCCCCGCAAGATCGGCGGCTGACCTCCGCAGCCAGGCAGTCCGCTCCCGCCGCCCCTAGATCCGCAACTCGATTGACTCGAGGGCGGGAACCATCAGCGCGGGGACGCGCTCGCGCACCAGGTCCACGGTCCAGCCGCCCTCGTGGAAGATGCGGATCTTCGGGTCCGGGTGCGAGTAGAGCGAGAGCCGGTCCGCGCCCATGCCGAAGATCTGCCCCGTGATCTCCTGCGCCTCGTCGCTGGCGAGGTAGACGACGATCGGGGCGCACTCCTCGGGCCGGCCGGTGCGCGTCACGGCGCGGCCGCCGTGCGTGAGGCCTCGAGCGCCCTTTATGTCGCCGATGTTGTCGGGGATGGTCGCGGTCATCTCCGTCTCCGCCGAGGGCGAGATCGCGTTGACGGTGATGCCGTACTTGATCAGCTCCAGCGCCCAGCCGCGCGTGATCGTCGCGATCGCGCCCTTCGTCGCCGAGTAGTTGGAGTTGCCCGTGTAGCCGCTGAGGCCGCTGTCGGCGGTCATGTTGATGATGCGGCCGCTCCCCTGCGCCCGCATGTGGCGCGAGGCGAAGCGCGTGCACGCGAAGTGACCCTTCAGGTTCGTCGCCAGCACCTCGTCGTACTCCTCCTCGGTCATGTTGAAGATCATGCGGTCGCGCACGATCCCCGCGTTGTTGACGAGGATGTCGATGCTTCCGAAGGCCTCGATGCAGGTCTCGACGATGCGCTCGCCGGCATCCCAGCTGGCGATGCTCTCGGCGAAGGTCACGGCGTTCCCGCCGGGGCCGGCGTTGATCTCCCGCGCGAGCGCCTCGCACTGGTCCGGGTTGCGCCCGTTGACCACGACGTTCGCGCCCGCCTCGGCGAGTCCCACGGCGTAGGCGCGCCCCAGCCCGCGCGTCGAACCCGTCACCACCGCGTTCTTCCCTGCCAACAGCACGCCTGCCTCCCTTCCAATCGGCTCTCTGGCCGCCACCTTAACGGACCCGGAACGCCCTCGGGGCGGCCGGCGCGCTACCCTCGCGGCAATGACGAGAGGAGCTAGCCCATGACCACGACGGACCAGAAGCGCGAGCAGACGCTCGAGGGCAAGACCGCGCTCGTGACGGGCGGCGCATCCGGCATCGGCGCGGCCACGGTCGAGGAGCTCGCGCGCCGCGGCGCGCACGTGGCGGTGCTGGATCGCGACGGCGAGGGCGCAGCGCGCAGCGCGGCGGCCGCCGAGGCGCTCTCAGGCGGGGCGTTGACGCTCCCGCACGACCTCGCCGACACGGCCGGCATCCCCGGCGTCGTGCGCCGGGTGCTGGACGCCTTCGGGCACATCGACATCCTCGTGAACTGCGCCGGGATCAGCGCGCGCGGCGGGCTACTCGACCTGGCGGAGGAGGACTGGGACCGCGTCCACGTGGTGAACCTCAAGGCGCCGATGCTGCTGATGCAGGAGGTCGCGCGGCACATGATCGAGCGCGGCGAGGGCGGGAGGATCGTGAACGTCAGCTCCAGCTCGGCGTTCCGCGCGCGCTCGCACGTCGCCTACGCCAGCTCGAAGGCGGCGATCGTGCAGCTCAGCCGCAGCGCGGCCGCCGAACTCGCCCCGCACGGCATCAACGTCAACGCGGTCGCGCCGGGGCTGACGCGGACGGGCATGACGGGCGACCGGGACATCGACGCGGACGCACGCTCCGGGCACCTCTCGAACCTGTTCGGGCGCGCCGCCGAGCCGCCGGACGTCGCGGCGGCGATCGTCTTCCTCTGCCTGCCCGAGAGCCGCCAGATCACCGCGCAGACGATTCACACCTCGGCGGGTCTCGTCGTCTGAGCGGGTCGCGCGAGCGTTGCACGGACGCCGGGCGTCGAGTGAGATGAACGCAGACGCTCCGATTCAGGTCAGGAGGCGCCCATGCCCGACGTCCAGCCCATCCCCGACGGCTACACCGCGATCACGCCGTACCTGGTCGTCGAGGACGCCCCGGCGTACCTCGACTTCCTCGCGAACGCCTTCGGAGCCGTGGAGCGCATGCGCATCCCCCTGCCGGACGGCGGCATCGGACACGCGGGGGTGGAGATCGCCGGCGCGGCGTTGATGCTCGGCGGAGCCGCCCCGCCGGAGTACCCGGCGACCAGCTCGCTGATCCACCTCTACGTCGAGGATGTCGACAGTGTCTACGCCCGGGCCGTGAGCGCCGGCGCCACCGCTGTCGCCGAACCGGCCGACCAGTTCTTCGGCGATCGCATCGGGCGCATCCTCGACCCCTCCGGCAACCGCTGGTCGATCGCCAGCCACGTCGAGAACGTCGACATGGACGAGCTCATGAAGCGCCTGGCCGACCACGGCGACGGCTAGCGGCGGCGCTCACGTCCTCGCGCGGCGCGGTACCATCCGCGCGAGGCAGCGCGCACGCCAGCGAGGGGGCGGACCATGACTGACCGGGGCATCGACATCGCAAGCCGGCTGGACGAGATGCACCTGGAGGCCTACCAGGGCATGGAGGTGCGCGAGCTCGACGTCGACGACGTCGCCGGCTCCGTCGCGTCGCTGCGCGCCAGCGCCGCCCTGCGCGAACGCCAGCCCCTGCCCGACGGCGTCACGACCGAGGACCGCTACGCGCCGGGCCCGGACGGCGCGCCGGACGTGATGGTGCGGCTCTACCGCCCGGACGGCCTCGCCCCCGGCGGACCGGCGTTCTACTGGATTCACGGCGGGGGGATGGTCCTCGGAAGCGTCGACAACAGCGACGGCTTCTGCGGGGAGCAGGCGGCGGACCTCGGCATCCTCGTCGCCTCGGTCGAGTACCGGCTCGCGCCGGAGCACCCCTACCCCGCGCCGCTGGAGGACTGCTACGCCGGCCTGCGCTGGCTCGCCTCGTCGGCGGACGAGCTGGGGATCGACCCGGCGCGCATCGCCATCGGCGGCGGGAGCGCGGGCGGCGGGCTCGCCGCCGGGCTCGCGCTGCTCGTCCGCGACCGCGGCGAGATCGATGTCTGCTTCCAGCTGCTCGTCTACCCGATGATCGACGACCGCAACATCAGCAACAGCAGCCACACGATCACGGACCTGCGGCTCTGGAACCGCCAGAAGAACCTCGTCGGTTGGAGCGCTTACCTCGCGGGAAACAACGGCGGCGACGACGTCTCGCCCTACGCCGCCCCGGCGCGGGCGACCAACCTCGAGGGGTTGCCGCCCGCCTACATCAACGTCGGCGCGCTCGACCTGTTCATGGACGAGGACCTCGACTACGCGCAGGCGCTGCTCGCCGCGGGCGTGCACACGGAACTGCACATCTACCCGATCGCCTTCCACGGATCGTCGAACAGCGTCCCGGACTCGCCGATCTCGCAGCGCTGGGCCGCGGACCAGCAGGACGCCCTGCGCCGAGCGCTGCTCGGCGAGGGCTAGGAGGCGGCAGCGGATCTGCTACGGCAGATCCGCAGGCGTCAGCTCGAACTCCTCGAGCATCTCCGCGGTCGTCACGATCCGGCCGCTGATCATCGACGGCTCCGTCACGGCGAGCCGCAGGCAGGCCTCGGCGACGTGCTCGACCGGGGTGACGCGGTCCTTGTTCGCCTCGGTGATGAGCCCGAAGTACTCGACGCCCGGGGTGGCGATCAGTCCCGGCTGGATCGCGTTGACGGCGATCGCCGGCCGCTCGGAGGCGAACCCGGTGCTGAAGCGCTCCAGCGCCGCCTTGCACATGCCGTAGATCGTGCTGCCCCTGACCTCCGCGCCAAGCTCCGGGTGCAGCGCGGCGCCGGATGACATGTTCACGATCGCGCCCCGCTCCCGCTCGCGCATGCCGGCCGCGACCAACTGCGAGAGGTGCACGGCGGCGTGCACCTGGATCTCGAACATCACCCGCTCCTGCTCGGCGGAGAACGTATCCGTGGGGTTGTACCAGGTCACCGCGCCGTTGTTGACGAGGATGTCGACCGGACCGAGTTCGGCCTCGGTGGTCTCGATCAGGCGCTCGCGATCCTCGGCGGATACGAGGTTGCAGGGCACCGCCAGCGCCTCCCCGCCCGCAGCCTCGATGCGCGCGACAACGCCGTTGAGGCTGCCGGAGAGCAGTCGGTGGTCGCCCTCGTTCACGGTTCGCGCGGCCAGCGCGACGCGTGCGCCCTCCATCGCGTAGCGCACCGCGATCGCCTCGCCGATGCCGCGCGAGGCCCCCGTGACCACCGCGACGCGCCCTTCCAGCAGTCCGCCCTCAGCCATTTCCGCACCTCCATGCATATTCAAGCCGCCCGCTCAGCCCGGATGCCGGACAGCGGCGGCCCCATCCCGATATGCTGTCGCAGGTCTACGCCCGCGCTGCGGGTCTGACGTTACGACACCCGTAACCAAGCCACGAGGGGAACACGAGGGGAATCCGCATATGTCGCTCGAGAACAAGGTCGCACTCGTCGCCGGCGCCAGCCGCGGCATCGGCGCGGACGTCGCGAAGTACCTCGCCCGCGCCGGCGCGAAGGTCGCCGTCGCCGCCCGCACCGTCGAGGTCACCGACGCGCGCCTGCCCGGCACCATCCACTCGGTCAGCGAGGAGATCGCAGCCGAGGGCGGGACGGCGCTCCCGGTGGTGATGAACCTGCGCGACATCGAGAGCATCACGGGCGCCGTCGACCAGGTGATGGCCGAGTGGGGCCAGATCGACATCCTCGTCAACAACGCCGCGATCTTCATCCCGGGCGGGATCGTCGATGCGCGCGAGCGCCACATCGAGCTGAGCATCGCGATCAACCTCGTCGGGCCAATCGTCTCGATGCGCGCCGTGGTACCGCACATGCAGGCGGCGGGCGGCGGGCACATCATCAACGTCTCCTCGCGCGGCTCGACCTTCCCGGGGGTCGGGCCCTACACCGAGGAGCAGATCGCCCGCGTCGGCGACCTGCTGTACGGACCGGAGAAGTCCGGCCTCGAACACTTCTCGCAGCGCCAGGCGATGGCCCTGCAGGCCGACAACATCGCCGTCAACGTGCTCTCGCCCAACGGCCGCGTGAGGACGCCTGGCAACCTCTTCTTCGAGAACGATCCGGAGAACCCGGATGTCGACTTCGAGACCGCCGATGCGATGGGCAAGGCGACGGTCTGGATCTGCGAGCAGGACGCGAACAGCTACACCGGCAACATCGTCTACGACGAGGACCTCGTCCAGGAGCACAACCTCTAGCATCCGCCGCGTGGCCCGGCCCGGCCTGCGGCGAGCCTGCTGCCCGGCACTCGCCGCGCTGTGGCTGCTGCTCGCCGCCTGCGCGGTGCTGCCGGGCGAGGATCGCGAGGCTTCGCCGACTGCGCCCGCTCCCACGACGGCAGCGGGCACAGCGACGGCGGCGCCACCCGCGCCTGCGACGGCCTCAGCCACGCCCACGCCCACGCCGCGCGCCGCCTCACCGACTCCCGCTGCGACGCCGTCACCCGCAGCGACACCCACGGTGGCGGCGACCGAAGAGCCAATCACGCTGACCATCGCTGCCGTCGGGGACCTGATGTTCGCTCGGGACATCGTCACGCTGATGCAGCAGTTCGGCCCTGCCTACCCGTTCGAGCGCGTCGCGCCGTTGCTGGCCGGGAGCGATCTGCTGATCGGCAACCTCGAGGGCACGTTCACCGAGCGCGGGGAGCCGCTCGACAAGTACTACACCTTCCGCGCTCCGCCGGTGCTCGCCGAGACGCTGACCGCCGCCGGCTTCGACGCCGTCTCGCTGGCGAACAATCACGCGCTCGACTTCGGAACCGAGGGGCTGCTCGACACGCTCGACGCGCTGGACACGCTGGGCGTCGCCCACTTCGGCGCCGGTCTCGATCGCGGCGAGGCGGAGGCGCCGCTGATCCTGCAGGCTGACGGCGCGTTCGTCGCGCTGCTCGGCTTCAGCGGGGTAGCGTCTTCGGTCTTCGCGGAGGGGAACCAGCCCGGCGTCGCGCGCGCCAAGCTCGAGGCTGTGGCCTCATCGGTCGCCTCGATCGCGCCCGCGGTGGACTTCGTGATCGTGGTCTTCCACTTCGGGACCGAGTACGACGCCGTGCCGACCGAGCAGCAGCGCGCACTGGCCGCGGCCGCCGCCGATGCGGGCGCCTCGCTGGTGATCGGCCATCACGCCCACACGCTGCAGCCGTGGGAGCGCCGCGGGAATGCGCTGATCCTCTACGGCCTCGGCAACTTCGTCTTCGACCTGGACCGCGACGATCTCGCGACGCTCGGCGAGGGGCCGTTCGCGACGGCGGTTGCGGTCGTCGAACTGAGCAGCGCCGCCCCTCCGAGCGTCCGCTTCCGGCCCGTGTACATCGACCCCGACGAGAACCGCCCGCGCCCCGCCACGGCCGCCGAACGCGAACGCATCCTTCAGGCGCTATCGGAACTCGGGGAGGACTGACCGGCTCCCGGAAGCCGCAAGGGGGCGTGTTACGCTGCGTCCACGCCCCGTTCGCGCGAGCCGATGGACGCGCCGCGTCGCTCGCGAGGCGCTGCACACGGGGCCGGGGAGGCCGTTTGAGCGACGAGCGCGCCTCGGGCGCCCGCGAGGTACCGGATCCCGGGGCGCTGCGGAGGCCGGAGCGGCCGGGCACCTGGGCCTCCCTCAAGATCAGGGACTTCCGCTATCTCTGGCTCGGCCAGGCCGGTCACGCCGCCGGCATCTGGATGGAGCAGGCGGCGCGCCCCTTCCTCATCCTCGATGTCACGGGCGGCTCGGCCCTCCATCTCGGCGGCGTGCTGGCCGTGCGCACGGTCCCGCAGTTCATCCTCGGCATGTGGGCGGGCGTGATCGCCGATTCGTTCGATCGCCGCCAGGTACTGTTGATCGGCAAAGTGGCGACGCTGCTGCTGAACATCGCCTTCGTCGCGATCCTCGTGGCCGGGATCCTCGAACTGTGGCACCTCTACGCGTACGGCGTGCTTCGAGGCACGCTGATGGCCTTCGATCAGCCGGCGCGCATGGGCCTCGTGCCCTCCGTGGTCCCCCAGACGCACGTCACGAACGCCGTCGCGCTGATGAGCGCGACGCAGAACGCGATGCGCATCTTCGGGGCCGCGAGCGGCGGCGTGCTCTATGCAGTCGTCGGCGCGACCGGGGCGTTCGCCCTGATCGCCGCGGTCTACGTCGTGCCGGTCGCGGCCACGTACCTGATGCGGGCGACGCCGGTCCTGAGCACGGTGACCCGGAGCGCGAGCGGTCTCGCCGGCGGGCTGATCGAGGGCATGCGCTACTCCTTCTCGCACTCGGCGATCCGTGGCGTCCTGCTCCTCTCGATGATCTACTTCATGTTCGGGATGTCGTTCCTGCAGGTCTTCTCGCCGCTGTTCGCGGAAAAAGTGTTCGACATCGGCAGCGTCGGCTTCGGCGGCATGACGGCACTGATGGGCGTCGCCGCCCTGTGCGCCTCGCTGCTGATCGCCAATCGGCAGCCGGACCGCCTGGGCACGATCCTGCCGATGATCGCGGCGGCGTTCGGCTTCGTGCTGGTCGCCTTCTCGCTGACCAGCTACATCCCCGGTCCGTTCGGCTTGATCATCCCGTTCGCAATGCTCGCGCTGCTCGGAGGATTGCAGAGCAGCTACATGGCGCTCTCGCGCTCGGCGCTGTTGCTGGCGGCCCCGGCGTCGATGCACGGCCGCGTCTTCGGCGTGCTCACGCTCGACCGCGCCTTCATGACCGCGGGCGCGGCGAGCGCCGGCTTCCTCTCGGACGCGATCGGCGTGCAGCCCGCGCAGATCGCCTTCGGCATCGTCTGCGCGCTCGGCGGCATCGCGATCTTCACCCTCGCGCGCGACTTCCGGCGCGCCCGTGCCGGGGCGCACTACGAGATTCCCGAGAGCGAGGTAGCCGAGCCGAGGGCTCCGGCTGCCGCCGGCGGCGTTCCGGCCGACCGCTGACCGGCTCGCCCGGCGGTGCACCCTACACTCCAGCGCTGATACCCTCCGAACAGGAGGGCGCCATGCCTCGCTACCTGATCGTCGCGGACCAGACCGCCACCAGCCTCGAACTCGTCTCGACGGCGACCGAGCTGTCGAAGGAGCACCCGGGCTCCACCTTCGCGCTGCTGCTGCCGGCGTTGCTGCCCTCGCACGTGCGGGGCGGCCCCTTCGACGCCGTCACGCGCGGACGCGCCGAGCAGGCGCGCAGCATGCTGGAGAGCGCGGGCGTCACCGTGGAGCGCACCACCATCGGCGACGCCGCCCCGCTGCTCGCGATCGAGGACGAGCTCGACGAGCACCCCGGGGCCTACGACGAACTGCTGCTCTGCACGCTGCCCGCCAGCATCTCGCGCTGGCTGCGCCTCGACCTGATCAAGCAGGTGGAGCAGCGCTTCGAGCTGCCGATCCGGCACATCGAGGCGCAACTGCCGAGCCGCCTCGAGTTCCGCCGCGCCACGCTGCGCGACCACGAGCGCATCCAGGCGCTCTGGGACGAGTCCCGCCTCGAGACCGTCGACGAGGACGAGTGGGGCACGCTGATCACCAGCCCCGGCGCGATCGCGCTCGTCGCCGAGGAGGAAGGCGCGATGGTCGGCGCGATCGTCGCCACGGTCGATGGCTGGCGGGCGTACGTCTACCACGTCGCCGTCGTCCCGGCGCGCCGCCGCCGCGGCGTCGCGCAGGCGCTCTTCGCGGAGGCCCACGCGCACCTCGCGCGGGCCGGCAACCGGATCATCTACGTGATGGTCAACGAGGAGAACGACGCCGGAATGGCGCTGCTGCGCTCGCTCGGCTACCGCACCCAGGGCGACATCGTGATGGTTCACCAGCTCGAGCCCTGAGCCGCCGGGCGCCCGCCGAGCCCGCACGAACACCTCGGCGCCGCTTACCGCACAGCGAGCCTCGCAGGCCGCGTATCATGCTGACCGCGAAGCACCGCAAAGGAGTAGCGCATGACCACAGGCCGCATCGTCGTCGTCAAGGAGTACAACGAGCCGTTCACCCTTGAGGAGTACGAGGTCCCCGAGCCGGAGCCGGGCGGCATGATCCTGCGGATGACGCAGGCCGGTGTCTGCGGCTCCGATCTCCACACCTGGCGCGGCGACCAGATCAACGTCCCGCTCCCGCCTTCCGGCAAGAACATGGGCCACGAGGGCACCGGCGTTGTCTGGAGCCTCGGCGCGGGTCGCACCACGGACTCGCTCGGCCGCCCGCTCGAGGAGGGCGACCGCGTGATGTACGCGGCGATCTTCCCCTGCAACAACTGCTACCAGTGCGGCCGCGGCGAGCACAACTGGTGCTCGGACCGCCAGGCCGGCATCGGCGCTCGCGTCGCCGGCGATTGGCCCTACTTCACCGGCACCTACGCCGACTACTTCTGGATTCCCGCGAACCACCCCGTCTACAAGGTGCCGGACGAGCTGCCCGACTCCGTCCTCGGCTGGATCAACTGCGCGATGGGCACCGTCACCGAGGGCCTGCTGCGCTCCGGCCTCGGTGAGGGCGACTACCTCGTCATCCAGGGCGCGGGCGGCCTCGGCCTCAACGCCACCGCGATGGCCAAGGACATGGGCGCGCACCGCGTGATCGTGCTCGACCGCATCCCCGAGCGCCTCGCGCTCGCCGAGGAGTTCGGCGCCGACCACACGATCAACATCGACGAGTACGACAGCCTCGAGGCGCGGCGCGACCGCATCTTCGAGCTCACGGACGGACGCGGCTCGAACTACGTGATGGAGCTGGTCGGGCGCGCCGAGCTGCTGGTGGAGGGTCTCGAGTACCTCACCAACGGCGGCACGTTCATCGAGATCGGCGACATCGTGCGAGGCCGCACAGTCGCGATCGACCCGTCCACGATCCTGCGCGGCAAGAAGATCATGGGCTCCTCGATGTACCGGCCGCACCTGCTGCCGGTGATGATGGAGATGCTCGTCAAGAACCTCGACAAGCGGCCGTACACCAAGCTGGTGTCCGACAACTACCCGCTCGACCAGGTCAACGAGGCGTTCTCCCAGGCCGAGTGGAACGAGCGCCAGACCCGGATCTCGCGCGCGATGCTCGTGCCCTGACCCCGGGGGCAACGAGGCTCCGGAACCGCCCGGCGTCGATCGCGTACGCTGGCGGCGATGGACGTCTACCTCCTCGACGGCACCTACGAGCTGTACCGCCACTTCTACGCGGTGCCCTCGCACCGCGACCGCGAAGGCCGCGAGGCCGGCGCGGTCGTCGGCGTGCTCGAGTCGGTGCTGCGCCTCTTCGCCGAGGGCGTCACCCACCTCGGCGTCGCGACGGACCACGTGGTCGAGTCGTTCCGCAACGATCTGTGGCCGGGCTACAAGACCGGCGAGGGCATCGACCCGGCCCTCTTCGGCCAGTTCGCGCCGCTCGAGGACGCGCTCCAGGCGCTCGGTGTGCGCGTCTGGCCGATGGTCGACCTCGAGGCCGACGACGCGCTCGCGGCCGCCGCCGTGCGGGCCGCCGAGGACGCCTCGGTGCGCCGCGTCGTGATCGCGACGCCGGACAAGGACCTCTCGCAGTGCGTCGGGGGCAAGATCGTGCAACTGGACCGCCGCAACCGCGAGACTCGCGACGCCGCGGCCGTCGAGGAGCGCTTCGGCGTCCCCCCGCCCGCGATTCCGGACTACCTCGCGCTGGTCGGCGACAGCGCCGACGGCTTCCCCGGCCTGCCGGGCTGGGGCGCCAAGTCGAGCGCCGTCGTGCTCGCCCGCTACGGCCACATCGAGGCGATCCCCGCCGACGCGGACGCCTGGGACGTCAAGGTGCGCGGCGCGCAGAAGCTGGCCGCCACGCTGGCCGAGCAGCGCGACCTCGCCTTCCTCTTCCGCGACCTCGCCACGCTGCGTACCGACGCCGAGGTCTTCGCCTCCGTCGAGGAGCTGCGCTGGGCGGGCCCCACGCCCGACTTCGCCGCCGTCGCCGACAGCCTCAGGGCGCCGGCCCTGCTCACCCGCGCCGAGGCCGTCGCCGCCCGCGCGAGCGCGAGCGCGTAGAATCGCCCCGCAGCGGGCCGGAGGCGAGATGCAGGACTTCGAGGGCAAGGTCGCCGTCATCACCGGCGGGGCGAGCGGCATCGGCTTCGGCATGGCCGAGCGCTTCGCCGCCGCGGGCATGACCGTGGTCCTCGCCGACATCAACGAGGACGCCCTGCCGGAGGCCGAGTCACGCCTCGCCGAGCGCGGCGCGAGCGCCCTCGGCGTGCCGGTCGATGTCGCCGATCCCGATCAGGTCGAGGAACTCGCGCGGCGCGTGCTGGACGAGTTCGGCGCGGTCCACGTGCTCTGCAACAACGCCGGGGTCAACTCGTCGGACGAGCCGATCTGGGAGGTCTCGCGGCAGGATTGGGAGCGCGTGATCGACATCAACCTGCGCGGGGTGATCCACGGCATCCGCGCCTTCCTGCCGCACATGCTCGCCCAGGACTCCGAGGGCTGCATCGTCAACACCGCCTCGGCGGCGGGCCTCGGATCGCGGCCGGGGATCTCGCCCTACGTGGCGACGAAGCACGCCGTGATCGCGCTCAGCGAGTCGCTGCATCACGACCTCGTCGCGGAGGGGTCGAAGCTGCGCGCCGCGGTGCTCTGCCCGGGCCGCATCCGCACGCCGATGATGGCGGAGCACCTGGAGCGCGAGGGCAAGGATGTCGAGGAGGCCGCGGCCGGCTACCTGCTCCCGAGCGAGGTCGGCGAGCGGGTCTTCCAGGCGATCCGGGACGAGCGCTTCTACATCCTCACCCACCCCGAGGGCGAGAGGGATCGCGTCAGAGGGGCCGCAGACGATATCCTGCTCGGGCGCGACCCGACGCATTCGCCGCCGATCTACTAGCCAGCCATCGCGTCAGCCACGTCAGGAGCCCGTATGACCAGCGAAACACTCCTCCAGCCGCAGCCCGAGGGCATCCCGCTCCCGACTCCCTCCACGATCTCCGAGCCGCACTGGGAGGGTTGCAAGCGCGGCGAGCTGATGGTGCAGCACTGCCAGGACTGCGACGGCTACGTCTTCATCCCGCAGCCGGCCTGCACGCACTGCCAGAGCGAGAACCTGGAGTGGGTGCGGAGCAGCGGCAAGGGCACCGTCTACAGCTGGACCATGGTCTACCGCCCGCAGCAGCCGAGCTTCAATACGCCGTACGCCTCGGCGATCATCGAGGTCGAAGAGGGCTGGTACATGCTGACGAACCTGGTGGACGTCGCCGTCGAGGACGTCCGCATCGGCCTCCCCGTCGAGGTCGTCTTCCACGCCATCAACGACGAGACGACGCTCCCCTACTTCCGCCCCGCGGGGTAGCGGCGGCAGGCTACGGGGTGGTCGCGCCGTCACCTTCGAGAAACGGGCTGACCAGCGCTGACAGCTCCGCCCGCACATGGGTCTGGCACTCCCAGACCGTGAGCACGCGCCACCCGTCGCGGTCCAACTCGGCTCTCTGGCGCTCGTAGCGCTGCCGGTTGCGCCCGATCTTGCTGGACCAGTAGGCCGCGTTCGTCTTCGGCAGCCGGTCGCCGCGTCGGCACGTATGCCCGTGCCAGAAGCAGCCGTGCACGAATATGGCCTTCTTCCGCGCCGGGAACACGAGATCCGGCTTGCCCGGCAGTTCCTTGCGATGCAGCCGGTAGCGGTACCCCATCGAGTGCACGAGGCGGCGGACCGCCATCTCCGGTCCGGTGTCACGGCTCTTGACCGCCCGCATGACGCGGCTGCGGTCTTCGGGGGTCTCGGTCATGTCACTCGGCGGATTGCCGTCGACCTGGAAGTCTGGACTTGTAGACCCCCTCGCTCGATCATCGTTGTCCGATACGTGCGCGCGCCGCGCTGATCCACCTCGAATTCAACGTAGTTGACCTCCGAGTCCATCCCTCCGAAGCACTCATGGAACGCAGCAAGCAGCTCCACGTCATCGAGCCGTTGCGCCTTCGGATGAGGATTGTGCCGCGGGTGCGGGATGGTATCCGGGAGAGTGTAGATGCATGGTGGCGGCAGCCTGTACCGTCCGATCTCGGTCAACCTGCCCACATCGCCGCCGATCTTCGGGCAGCGGCGTCCAATTGTGGCGCATACCCAGTCCCAGATGATGAGACCGTCGACTCGCTGCTCGCGAGAGATCACGTCGGCGCTCAGCCGCGTATGAATCCCTGACCAAGCGTTGTGACGGGGGTCTCCACCGGCATTCGTGCACACGCTCCATACAACAAACTCTTGCGCGTTTGGTGGCCGCTCGAAAATGGTTGTGTTGTTGCCATCGAGACAACCTTTCTGCTCGATGGCAGCGGTCTTGCCGCTCTTCAGGACAACCTCGTAGTCATGACGACTTGCGGCTTCAGCAGATTCCCAGTCCCTAATGAAGCCTCTATCCTGCATGTGATTCAGCACGGCACGGACGAACTCGCGCTTCTCGCCCATCTCCGCAGAGAATTGCCCGCGCAGTCTCTCGATCGCCCCCCTAAACAGCCCGCTTCCGTAAAAGTCCTGCTCCGACAGCCCGTGATCGCCCAACGTATGCGCTTCGGCCCTGAGGGCCTCCGCGTACGCCTTGATGGCGTCGCGGAGTTCGTCGTTGCGCTCGCACGGGATGACGCTCACGCGGCCCGCTCCAGACTCGCGCGCGTGGCCGCCAGCATCGGCTCCAGCACGTGCGCCGCGAGGTGGCGAACCACCGGAACGACCACCCCGTCACCCGTGAGGTGGTACGCCTCGTTGTAGTTCTCAGAGAGTTCGTACTCGTCCGGGAGACCCATCAGACGGGCGGTTTCGCGGCTAGAGATCAGACGCGATCGTACAGATTCGCCGCAGACCACCATCACCAACTGGCGGCTCGATCCCCCGGCGGGCGTGCGCAGACAGCCCGCGACACCATCGAACCGGACCTCCGCACGCTGCACCTTGCGGCCATGTTCGTCGCGGCGCGTGCGCTTGTAGATCGCGCCCACCATCCCACCGTTCGCCTTGCGGGCGTGTTCGACTTTGGCCCGGTTCACGTCGCTCATCATCGCGAGGAGGCGCTCCGTCTGCTCGGGCGTGTGCCAGGCCACGCTAGCCGGGTCGTCCTCGACCAGATCGGCGAATAGGGAGCGGCGCGGCGACGGCTTGGGAAGATCCCACCATATCCAGTTGGCCTGATCCGCAGGAGCCAGCTTGCCGTGAGCGGCCCGCAGCGCTCGCGTGTGCCAGGGTCCGGACGGTCCGTCGCACGACAGTTCCGAGGGGATCTCGATGTTCTTGCGTGCGGCGATGATGAACAGCCGGGGTCGCGATTGCGGGACGAACAAGGCGGCGTCGACGACGAGAGCCCCGCACCGGTAGCCGCCCTCGCGGAGAGCCGCACAAATCGCCGCGAAGTCCATTCCTCCATGCGAGGTGAGCGTACCGCACACATTCTCGAGCACGATCATGCCCGGCTCGCGCCGCTCGGCGACCAAACCCTTGACGAGCTTCCAGAACGGCCAGAACGTGCCCGATCGATCGCCTTTGAGCCCTGCGCCGCCACCAGCAAGCGACAAGTCCTGACACGGGAAAGACGCCCACGCGAGATCGGGATGACCCGGCAGGTCACGTACGGCGAGCCTGCGGACGTCTCCGGTCTTGAAGACGTCAATTCCCCAGTTTTTGTGGTACGTCCGGCTCTTCTTGTAATCGAAGTCATTAGCGAACAGGCAGCGCCAGCGCGCGCCCAGACCAGCACGAGCCATGCCGCCGCCAGCAAAGAACTCGTAGAAGGAGCCTATGTGGCTCACTGGATCGCCTCGCCCGCTCCCCCAGCCCCAGTGCATCCCGATACGCCCGAATGGGCGTCACGCCGCCCACTCGCGAGGGATGTCCAACGACGCTGGCTCATACTAGACCATTCGTTCGTTTCAGTCCAGTCGCCCGCCCTCGCCTACGTCTCCGAGAACGCGGAGCCGCGGCGTTCGACGCCGCCACCCCTGGCGCGGTCGATCACGCCGCACTCGACGAGGAACGACTGGCTGTGGACCACGCGCCCGGACACACGCTCGGCGGGCTCGGAGACGAGCCACAGCGCCGCATGCGCCATGTGCTCGACCGGTTCCGTCACCGCCGCATCGAGGTTCGCGCCCGGCCCCAGCTCGCTCGCCGTCGCACCCGGCGTCGGCACCAGGTTCGAGGGCGAGAGCGCGCTGACGGCGATGCGGTGCGGCCACAGCTCGGCCGCCAGCCCCTGCGTGAAGCGCTCCAGCGCCGCCTTCGAGGCGCCGTACATCGTCCCCGCATCGACGCGCTCCTGCTCGGCGTAGGGCGAGCGGCCGGGACCGCCCGAGGAGCTGGAGGAGATGTTGCAGATCGCGCCCCGCCCGCGCTCGATCATCCCCGGCAGGACGAGCTGTGAGAGGTAGAACGGCGCGTGGATGTTGACGTCGAAGCCCAGCTTCCAGCGGCGCAGCGGGAACTCCGTGAGCGGGTGGTAGGTGGTCATCGCGGCGTTGTTGACGAGCACGTCGACGCGTCCGAAGGCGTCCAGGGCCTGCTCGATGATCGCCTCGCAGCCTTCTTCGCTGCCGACGTTCGCCTGCACCGGGATCGCGGTGCCGCCCGCCTGCTCGATCGCCTCGATCGTGCCGCGCAGCGAGCCCTCGAGGCGGTGATCGCCCTCCTCCAGGGTGCGCGCGACGCAGGCGACCTGCGCGCCCTCGGCGGCGAACAGCTCGGCGATCGCCTTGCCGATACCGCGGCTGGTCCCCGTCACGATCGCGACCCGGTCGTCGAGCCTGCCCATCGTCGTCTCCCGTCCTCGCACGCACGTCGCGCGGCCCCGCTTCGTCTCAGCACTGTAGAGGGACGCTGGTTGGGCCGCATGGCCGGGCCCGTCCGCGCGGCGCGGCGCGTCTTGCCGCTCTCTACCCCATCGCGCACACTGGATTCGCCGCTCCCCGATAGCTCAATTGGTAGAGCGAGCGGCTGTTAACCGCTAGGTTCGTGGTTCGAGTCCACGTCGGGGAGCCAAGTTATGTCATGCGGTAGTGAGCCGTGAGCCGCCACGACCACCGCACCCTGTAGTACAGCACGTCAGCCCGTACGCCTCAGAGCGCCTCGGTCCAGATCACTCGTCTCGTCCCGTATCCGGAAGGGCCGGCGCGCCGCTGGATTCGACCACGTACTCTCCACGCACCCACGAGGTCACATCGTCAGCCTGGACCCGCAGCCAGCCCGCGCAGGACCCGCTGCCCTCTTCCAGCAGCTCCACTTCCGTCCCGTCCGGCCAGCCGCTGTTCTCGGACAGCCGGGCGTCATCCGCGCACTCGTTGCGATACGAGACGCCCTCGCCGCCCGTGTTTCCGATCACCAGCCGGATCCCCGGCGTCGCAGCCGTGTCTCCGCTGGACTCGACCACGTACTCTTCGCGCACCCACGAGGTCACGCCGCCCGCCTGGACTCGCAGCCAGCCGGCGCAGCGTCCGCTGCCCTCCTCGAGCAGTTCAACTTCCGTCCCGTCCGGCCAGCCGCCGATCTCGGACAGCCGCGCCGCATCGGCGCAGTCGCTGCGGTGCGAGACGCCCTCGCCGCCTGTGTTTCCGATGACCAGCCAAACCTCCGTTGCCGTGTCGTCCGTTGCCGTGTCGTCCGTTGCCGTGTCGTCCGTTGCCGTGTCGTCCGGTGCCGTGTCATCCGTTGCCGTGTCATCCGTTGCCGTGTCATCCGTGGCGGGCGCGTCGTCCACAGCCGTGGGCTCGACCGCGTACTCCTCGCGCACCCACGAGGTCACGCCGTCTGCGTCGGCTTCCACCCACAGCCAGCCCGCACAGCGCCCGAGGCCATCGGCGAGCACCTCGACCGCGGTGGTGTCGGACCAGCCCCAGATCGCGGACAGCCGCGCCTCGTCGGCGCACTCGTTGCGGTGCGAGACGCCATCGCCGCCGGTGTTCCCGATTTCCAGCGAGAGCTCCTGCGCCGGATCCGCCGAGGTAGCGGTGAACCCGACGACGTACTGCTCACGCACCCACGAGGTGACGCCTTCCGCCTCCCCCAGGAGCCAACCGGCGCAGCGCCCACGGCCTTCGCCCAGCACCTCGATCTCCGTGCCGTCCGACCAGCCGCCGATCGCCGCGACACGAGCCGCGTCGTCACAGTCGTAGCGGTGCGAGACGCCGTCGCCGCCGGTGTTCCCGATCGCGGGCGTGGACTCCTCGCCGGCCGTCGTGGGCGCCTCGCTCGGCGCCTCGGCCTGTGGCGCTGCCGCGTCGGTCGAATCCGGTGTCTTGTCCGAGTCTGGAGTCTCGCGCACGGGGGGCGGGGGCCACGGCAGATTCCGCTGGGCGACGAAGGGGGTGACCGGAGGAATGGCGACAGGGAACAGCTTCACGAACCGGGCGTTCACGTAGTCTGGCGCACCGAAGATGATCGGAACCCACACACGATCGGGGTCGGACCAGATCGCCAGCAGTTCGAACTGGCTCGCGCACGACCTGAGGTCGTCGATGGTCCCGCCCTCGTAGGCGACGAGGCTGAAGCGGCCCTCCGTCATGCCGCGCAGGCACGTCTCCCAGGGATCGTCGGCCACAGAAGCGGGCGCCACATCCGCGGGTTCGAACTGCACCCGGTAGACCCTGGTCCTGCTGCCGTCGGGAGAAGTCACGGTGACATGAAGTCAGCGCTCGGATAGTGATCCAATCAGCGCCCGGATGGTGATCCATTGCGGGGCGTGTCCCAGCATCTCCGGCGACGGGGCCGCGGAGACTGGGGGGAAGGGATGCTCCGAGTGGAAGACGTGCACGTGTTGCGACACAAGGTGCTGGTCGAAGGTCTGAGCCGGCGGCAGGCGGCCCGGGAGATGGGGATCAGCCGCAACACCGTGCGGCGCTACCTGAGGCTGCCCGAGCCGGTGCGGGTCGAGCGTGAACCGCGGCGGAAGCCGGTCCTCGAACGGGTGCAGCCGCGGCTCGACGCGCTGCTGGAGGAGTGGTCGGGGCGGACGACGGCGAAGCAGCGGCTGACGGCGACGAGGCTGCACCGCCAGCTGCGCGAAGAAGGCTACGAGGTCGGCGAGACGCTGGTACGGAGCTACCTGCGGGAGTGGCGGCGCCGGCGCGCCGAGGTCTACGTGCCGCTGGTGCACCGCCCGGGCGACGAGGCGCAGGTCGACTTCTTCGAGGTCACCGTCGAGGTGGGAGGCGAGCGCCGCAAGGCCTGGAAGTTCCTGATGCGGCTGATGTACTCGGGCCGCGACTTCGTCCGGCTCTACGACCGCCAGGACCAGGTCGCCTTCCTCGACGGCCACGTGCGGGCGTTCGCCCACTTCGGCGGGGTGCCCGCGCGCATCGTCTACGACAACCTCGCAGCGGCGGTGCGGCGCGTGCAGTTCCCCCGGCGCCAGCTCACCGAGCGCTTTGAGGCGCTGGTGAGTCACTACCTGTACGAGCCGTGCTTCGCGCGGCCCGGCGAGGGCCACGATAAGGGCGGGGTCGAGGGGCGCGGCAGGGGCGTGCGGCTGCAGCACCTCACGCCGATTCCCCGCGGCGACTCGCTGGCCGAGCTCTCGGACTGGCTGCAGGGGGAGGTGGACCGCCACGCCGCGCCGCGGGTGCATGAGCGCTTCGCCGAGGAGCGGCCGCTGCTGCGCCCCGGGCCCGGCGTCGCGTTCGAGGCGCGGCGGGTGCAGCCGGTCTCGGTGAGCCGCAGTGCGCTGGTGCGCGCCGAGGGGGCCTGGTACTCGGCGCCGAGCCGCTGGGCGGGCCTGCGGGCGACGGCGCTGATCGGCACCGACGAGCTGACGCTGCGCTGCCGCGGCGAGGAGGTCGTACATCCCCGACAGCCCTTCGGCGGCCGCCGGGTGGACTACCGGCACTACCTCGGCGAGCTGGCGCGCAAGCCGCAGGCGGTGCGGCAGGTGGCGCCGGAGCTGGTCGCGGCGCTGGGCGAGCCCTTCGGGCGGCTCTGGACGCGGCTGGAGCGCGAGCAGGGCGCTCAGGAGGGGGCGCGCACCCTTGCGCGGTTGCTGCGGGCCGTCCACGAGCACGGCGAGGAGCGCGTGCGCGACGTCCTGGAGCAGGTCCTCGAGCAGGAGCGCTTCGACGAGCTCGCCGTGCAGCGTCTGCTCGCCTCGGCCCGGGCGCCGGAGGCAGTGACGGTGCCGGAGCCGCTGCGCGGCTACGAGGTCGAGAGCGTCTCGGCGGCCGTCTACGACCGCCTGCTCGCGGCGGCGGCGCCGTGAACAACGCGGCTCGCGCGGCCGTGCTCGAGGCGCACTGCCGCGAACTCAAGCTGCCCACGATCCGCCGCGAGTACCCCGCGCTGGTGCGCCAGGCCACGCACGACGGGTGGGACTACGAGGAGTTCCTCGTGCAGTTGCTCGAGGCAGAGGTGCTGGCCCGCCGCGATAGCGCGGTCGCACGCCTGCTGCGCCAGGCGCGCTTCCCCGACATCAAGACCTTCGAGCAGCTCGACTGGGACGCGCTCGGGGGCGTCGAGCGGCCACAGCTCGCACAGCTCGCGACCTGCGAGTACATCGAGCGCGCCGACGACGTCGTCATCGCCGGGCCGATCGGCACCGGCAAGACGCACCTCGCGATCGCGCTCGGCGTCGAGGCCGCCCGCCGCCGCCACCGCGTCGCCTTCATCCGCGCCGCCGACCTCGTGCGCGAGCTGGTCGAGGCACGTGACGAGCTCACGCTCTCGCGGCTCCATCAGCGTTACCTGCGGGTCGCGCTGCTGATCGTCGACGAGCTCGGCTTCGTGCCCTTCGAGCGCACCGGCGGCGAGCTGCTGTTCAATCTCCTCGCCGACCGCTACGAGCGGCGCTCGACGATCGTCACGACCAACCTCGCGTTCAGCGAGTGGGTGCAGGTCTTCGGCGACGAGAAACTCACCACGGCGCTGCTCGACCGCCTCGGGCACCACGCCCACATCCTCACCACGCGCGGCGCTTCCTACCGGACGCGTCACAGAACACAGACCTGACCAACGAAGGACTCAGCACCAAGAACGTCAGCAGCGATCGTGGCGCCGGAGTGGATCAACATCCGAGCGCTGACCTGGATCGCTATCCGAGCGCTGTTGACACAATCGCCTCTTGTCCTCTTCGTCCGGATTAGAGCTGACTGCGTAGAGCAGGACGTTGGTGTCAACGAAGCGCATCGCGGTCGTAGAGCTCGTCCCGTGGGAGGTTGTCAGACATGCGTAGGCCGCCGCCGCGCGCGCGGATCGCTTCCAACGTCTCGTCCTGGAGCCTCAGCAGACGTTCGAACCGGGTCTCGGGATTCCGGCCCTGGACGAGTTCGGCGAGCAATTCACGCACGAGGGCCGAGACGGAGGTGTCGAGCTCCGCCGCGCGGATGCGGGCGAGGCGATGGGTCTCCTCGTCGACGGATACGGTGATGTTTCGCATGAGCACAGCCTCACAGTTCCTGTGCTACACAGTATAGGCCGCCCTCCGAGCCCGCAATGTCGCACCCGCTGCCCGCTACCCCCAGCCGTAACCGTCGGCTATGCTTCGCCGCGAGCGCCGGGCGCAGCACGGCGCCGCAGGACGAGGGGTTCGCGTGGCCTACGGACTGGGCATCGCAAAGGGACTGCTCGTTACGTTCAAGCACATCTTCAGGCCCCCCATCACCGTCTCCTACCCGGAGGAGGAGCGGGACGTGCCGCTGCGCGCCCGCACCAACCTGCTCTGGTTCCAGGAACGCTGCACCGGCTGCTCCACCTGCGCGCAGGCCTGCCCCGACGGCTGCATCCTCGTCGAGACGTCGCCGCGCGCCGACGGCACCCTCAACATCGACCGCTACGAGATCGACTTCCGCATCTGCATGTACTGCGGACTCTGCACCGAGGCCTGCCCCTACCAGGCGATCCAGGCCGGCGGCCGCTACGACGACGCCGTCTACGTCTTCGAGGACATGTACCGCGACAGTGACGCCCTCAGCCGCGAGGCCGGCGAGTACCTGGACCGCAGCGGCGGCGTCTACCCCAACGGCCAGCAGCAGGCGGAGAACCCGCTGCGGACGGCGCTGCCGACCGCACGCGGGCGCTTCCCGGTCGCGGGTGAGGAAGGCCCCTTCGGGCCTCAGCACCTGCCCGGCAAGCTCGACCGCGAGTAACGCCACACACACCTCACGGAGGAGCCGCCGGTGGTCACGATCACGCTCAACGGCGAAGCGCTGGAGGTTGAGGCCGGACGGCCGCTCGTCGAGGTGATCAAGGAGCAGGGCGTTCGCATCACGAACCTCTGCTACATCGACGGCCTCGAACCCTACGCCGGCTGCCGCACCTGCATGGTCGAGATCGAGGGCGGGCGGCCGTCGCCGCTGCAGCTCTCCTGCACCGCCGTCACCGCCGACGGCATGGCGATCAACACCGAGACGTCCGAGGTGAAGCGCGCGCGCCAGCAGGTGATGTCGCTGATCATGGCGAACCACCCCGACCGCTGCCTCACCTGCCACCGCCGCGTGCACTGCCAGCCGGGCGAGATCTGCCTGCGCGACGACGTCGTGTCGCATCGCTGCCTGACCTGCAGCAAGAACTACCGCTGCGAGCTGCAAACCTCGACCGAGCTGATCGACATGGGCGAGTTCGAGGAGCCGTGGGTCGGCGAGGAGCGCTCCTACTACGAGACACCGCCGCCCGAGGTGGACCGCGCCAACCCGTTCTTCGAGTTCGACCCGCAGATGTGCATCATCTGCACGCGCTGCGTGCGCGCCTGCGCCGACCTGCGCCACACCGGCGCGATCAGCCTCTCCGGCAAGGGCTCGACGACGATCATCGCGTTCGGCACCGGCGGCGCCATCCACGAGTCCAACTGCGACTTCTGCGGGTCCTGCATCGACGTCTGCCCCACCGCGACGCTGATGGAGAAGCCGAACAAGTGGATGGCCCTCTCCGAGGAGTGGACCAACTCCGCCTGCAACTCCTGCGCCGTCGGCTGCACGCTCTCCTACGGCCTGCGCGACGACCGCCCGATGATCGTGCGGCCCGATCGCCTCAACCCGACCAGCCGCGACCAGATCTGCGTGCGTGGGCGCTTCCACTACGACGCCGTCGGCGACCGCGAGCGCCTCAGCCGCTCCCTCCTGCGCGAGGGCGACCTGCTGCTCCCGGCGACACCCGAGGACGCGCTGGCCGAGGCCGCGCGGCTGCTCGCCGGCGTGAAGGATCAGCACGGCGCGGAGGCGATCGCTGTCCTCGGCTCCCCGCTCGCGACCAACGAGGAGGCGGCGCTGCTCGCGAAGCTCGCGAGCGACGTGATCGGCACGCCGCACCTCGACTTCTCGCACGGGCCGGTGCACCGCGCCGCCGCCGCCGCCTTCGAGCGCGGCTTCGGCTCGGCGGAGCTGCCCTCGTCCTACTCGGACATCGAGCACGCCGAGACGATCATCGTCGTCGGCGGGGACATCGAGGAGTCGCACCAGGTGATCTCGCTGCGCGTCAAGGACGCGCTCGTGAAGGGCGGCGCGAAGCTCGTGCTCGTCTCGCCGCGCTGGGGCGAGCTCGTCGACTTCGCCGCCGTCTGGCTGCAGCCGCTACCCGGCGCCGAGGCCGCCACGGTGCAGGCGCTCGCCGAGGCGGGCGCCGCCGAACCGGCGGGCGTGGACGCCGAACGCCTCGAGGCCGCGCGCGCGCTCCTCGCGGAGCGGCTGCCGCAGGCCGCGCCGGCTGCCGACGACGACGAGGACTCCGGCCCCGAGGGCCCGCCCGCCTGCGCGATCGTCTTCGCGCCGGGCGCGCTCAGCGCCGAGGCCGCCGGTGCGCAGGCCGCGGCCTGCGCGAACCTCGCGGTCGCTGCCCTCGGCGATGGTGCCGCGCAGGGCCTGCACTACCTGCCGACCGACGCCAACGTGCTCGGCATCAGCGACATGGGCGTCGCCCCCGGCGAGGGCGGCCGCTCCTTCCCCGAGATCATCGAGGGCGCGCGCGACGGCGCGATCCGCGCGCTGCTCATCCACGACGACAACCCGCTGCTCAACGCCCCCGGCAGCGACGACGTGCGCGCCGCTCTCAGCGCCGTCGAGGCACTGGTGGTAATCGACTCGCTGCGCTCGACGACGGCGCAGCACGCGAACGTCGTGCTGGCGGAGCTGCCCTTCTTCGCAAAGGACGGCACGATCACCACGGGCGACCGCCGCATCACGCGCCAGCGCCCCGCCGCGCAGCCGCGCCGCGACGAGCGCGATGGCGTCGCGATCCTCACGGCGCTCGCGAACGCGCTCGGTGCCGACTTCGCCTACGAGAGCGCGGGCGAGGTCATGGCCGCGGCAGCCGCGCACATTGAGGGCTACGAGCCGCACGAGGCGGTGCGATCCGGGAGCACGCGGGCTCTGTCCGCCGCACCGGCCTCCGGCGCGAGCCCGCAGCCGCTGCCCGCGAGCGCCAGCGAGGCGGCGGATGGGCTGCGACTGATCGCCGACCGCTCGCTCTACACCTCGTGGGAGGGCGCCTCGCTGCGCTCCGAGGAGGCGGACAAGCTGCACCGCGAGGAATCGCTGCTGATCAACCCCGCCGACGCCGAGCCGCTCGGCGTGCGCAGCGGCGACGAGTTGGTGCTGGCGAACGGCGCGAACGAGGTGCGCATCGCCGCACAGCTCGACGACGGCGTACCGCCCGGCGTCGTCTACGCCTCGCGCTACTTCGACGGCGGTGCACTGATGGCGCTGTTCCCGCTGCGCGGCGCTGCGGACGGCGCCGCGCAGGTGCTGGTGCGGGCGCTGCAGCCCGCCTGAGTCCGGCCGCCTTGATGCGCCGCCCGGCCACGCGGTGACACCCGACCATCGTCCCGGACCGCCCTCCGAACCGGCGCCCGAGCCGCCCGGCCGGCGCGGCCTCGTGCTGCTGACCGTCGAGGCGGACGCCGAGGTCGCGGGCGAGCAGTGCGACCTGCTGCTCGCCGAGGGCATCGACGCAGAACTGCACATCGAGCACGCGGCGAGCTTCGGCTCCCACTCCTCGGTCTACCCCTCGGGCCAGCCGTTCGTGTACGCGCTGTTCGTGCCCGCCCCGCAGCACGATGCCGCGGCCGCCGCGCTGATCGAGTCCGGCTGGGACGGCCGGCGCAGCGCCTTCTCCTCCGGCCGGAGTGCCCTCAATCCGTCGTTCGTGCTGCGTGGCGCGCTGCTCGCCTTGCTCGCCGGCGCGGCGCTGGCGGCGGTGCTGTTGGTGCTGCGGCCTGAGTAGCGGGCGGCCACACTATCACCCCTGGGTTGAATGACCGACCGTTCGGGCAGTACACTTTTCACCCGAGGGGTGCAAAGTAGTGGAGGTAGGGTTTCGCAATCGCCAACTCCGACGCTGCTTCGAACAGGAAGGACAAGCGATCCAGCGGTGGGGGGCCGATGTCGGTCCACGGTATGTGGAGCGCGTCAACTTCATCCTCGGCGTGGACGAGTGGGACGACCTGTACAAGTTCAGGTTTCTGGCCTTCCACGCGCTGCGCCAGAATCGAAGGGGGCAGTTCGCTATCAGGCTGACCGGGAGATGGCGGCTCATCGTGGAGCCCATCGAGTCGAATCGCGGACTGATGGTCGTCGGTGTGGAGGACTACCATGGCTAGCGTGACCCGCGGCGCCGATCCCCAGGTGTGGCCCGACCGCGCGATCCACCCGGGCATCTATCTCGGCGAGGAGATCGAGGCGCACGGCCTGACCCAGTCGGAGCTCGCACGGCGCATGGAGCGCCCTGTCCAGGTGATCAACGAGGTCGTCCGCGGCCGCAAGGCAATCTCCGAGGAGACCGCGCTCGGCCTCGAGCGTGTACTCGGGACGCCGGCCCGGGTGTGGCTCAACCTCCAGTCGATGTACGGGCTCGCCCGAGCGCGGCTCCAGGAGGAAGCGGCGCTGGAAGCACAGGCCCCTTGGCTGGACCGATTCCCGGTCAAGGAGATGGCGAAGCGCAACTGGATTCAACCGGGGGACTCCGTTGCCGATCAGGTTCGGGCACTGCTGCAGTTCTTCGGACTGCAATCCTTCTCCCGCTGGGATGAGCGGCACGAGGCGCTCGGTTTCCGTCTTTCTCCGAAGGCAAAGACGGACAGGCTCGCACTCCATACGTGGGTGCGACGGGGCGAAGTCGAGGGTCTTGATGTACCGACCGAGCCGTACGACGAGGATCGGTTCCGGGACGTGCTGACAGAGATCCGCGAGCTAACCAGCGATCGTGACTTCTGGTCACCGATGCAGGAACTCTGCGCCTCGGCAGGGGTCGCGCTCGTGGCCGTCCAGGAGTTCCCCAAGACCGGCGCACACGGCGTAGCCCGCTGGCTGACCCCCGAGAAGGCGTTGATCCAGATCAACATCCGCTACCGATGGGCCGACATCTTCTGGTTCACCCTCTTCCACGAGGCGTGCCATGTCCTCAGCCATTCGCAGAAAGAGATATTCGTGGATGTGCGAAACGGGATGGCACCAGACGAACGCGAGGCCCATGCCGATCGCTTCGCGGCCGACTTACTGATCCCGCCGGAGGATTGGGCGCACTTCGCCACGTTCGAGGCACCCGGCCGGGCAAGCATCGAGGCGTTCGCCTCGCGGGTGGGTGTCGCGCCGGGAATCGTTGTCGGGCGACTTCAGCACGAGAAGGTCATTCCCTACAACAGATTCAACGACCTCCGGCAACAACTGGAGTACGCCCCCGCCTCGTAGCAGCAGCCGCCGCTCGCGCGCCACATCCCCCTTCGAGCACCCCGCGCCGCGGCGTACACACGTGGCGAGGAGGCTCGCATGGCCATCGACCTGACGGACCGCTACTTCGCGACGGAGTTCATGCGCGGCGGGGTGGCGCGCTGGAAGCTGGACCGCAGCGCGTGGCCCTGCCGCGCGATCGTGCTGCACCACGCGGCGGGCTGGTACGGATCGCCGCTGGGCGCCGATGCCTCGAGGCATGACGAGGAGCAGCGCATCCACTCGCTGGCGCGCGACCACTACGCACGCTTCGGCATCGGGCCCGGCTACCACTACGTCGCCTTCCCCAGCGGACGGCTCTACGCCGTCGGCAAGGCCGGGACGCAGCGAGCGCACACGAAAGGCCGCAATCCCGAGAGCGGCGAGCGCTGGAACATCGAGGCGATCGGCATCTGCGCGCTCGGCGACTACGAGCGCGCGGGCCGCGACGAGCCGTCGCCCGGCCTGCGGGAGGCGATCAAGGAGGCCGTCGAGGAGATCCGCGGCTTCTGGCTCACGCTCCCCGGCGCGCCGGTCTTCGGGCATGGAACGATCCCGACGGCGAACGCCTCGGGAGATCCGCTGCCGCAGGCGACGGCCTGCCCCGGGCGGCGGCTGAGCCCGCTACTCGCGGCGCTCAACCGTCCGGCGCCGCCGGACCTCGCCGCGGAACTGGCGACGATCCGCGCGGCCGCCGATGCAATCGAGCGCAAGCTGCAGGCCGCGTAGCGGCTGCGGGCCGCGCCCTCGGTGGCGCCGCGGCGTCTACTCGCGCTGCATCATCGTCGAGTAGCCGCCGAACGGCACCGTGCTGGCGCGGGCGTGTTCGTCGGCGATGACGTTAATGCAGGACGGCTTGCCGCTCGCGATCGCGCGCTCGATGGCCGGGCGGATCTCCTGCGGATCCGTGACCAGTTGGCCGTACCCGCCCAGCGCCTCGACGACGTCGTGGTAGCGCTGAGTCTGCCCGAGGCTGCGGCCCGGCGTGGTGTTCGGGCCACCGGTCCAGCCGCCGTTGTTGTTGATCACGGCCACGATCGGCAGGTTATGTCGCACCATCGTGTCGAACTCCTGCACGTTCATCAGGAACGAGCCGTCACCGATGAAGGCGACCACCTGGCGGCCCGGCGCCGCGACCTTCGCGCCCATCGCGAAGGGGATGCCGGTGCCCATGCAGCCGTTCGGCCCGGCGTTCAGCCGGCCGCCCTCGGCGAATGCGGGAATCCACTGCCGGCCGAAGTTCAGCGTCTCCATGCCGTCGATGCAGATGATCGCGTCGCGGTCGACGACGTTCACGATCTCGTTCGCGATGCGCAGCGGGTGAATCGGCAGCGTGTCGGACTCGGCGAGTTCGAGCGACTGCTGGCGCTTCGAGTGGTCACTCTCGCCGAGGCGCGCGATCCAGTCGTCCGAGGTCCGCAGGCCGCTCTCCTTCGCGGCCGCGGTGAGGGCGCTCAGCGCGAGCTTGGCGTCGGCGACGATCCCGAGCTCGATCGGGCGGTTGTGCCCCAGTTCCGTCGAGTCCGTGTCGATCTGGATGACCTTCACGTCCTCGGCGAAACGGGGCGGGTGCCCGAACGAGATGATGAAGTTGAAGCGCGTCCCCACGACGACGATCGCGTCCGCCTCGCGGAAGGCCTGCCCGCGCGCCGCGAGGAACGCCAGATCGTGGTCCTCCGGGACCACGCCGCGGCCCAGCGGCGTGGTGAAGAAGGGAATGCGCGCCTGGTCGATGAACTCGCGCAGCTCGGCCGCGGCGTCGGACCAGAAGATGCCGCTCCCGCTCACCACGAGCGGGCGCTCAGCCGCTCCGAGGATCTCGATCGCACGCGCGATGGCGCCCTCGTCGGGAGCGGGGCGGGCCGGGCCCTGGCCGCCGGGCGGGAACCACACGTTCGAGTCGTCGACCCGCTCGTAGAGCGAGTCACCGGGAAGATCGAGGTAGGTCGGGCCCGGCTTCGGGCCCTGCGCCTTGCGCATCGCTATGTTGAAGTACTCGGCCATGCGGTCGGCGTGATGGACGCGCGCGGCCCAGCGGGTGATCGGCTTCGCCATCGAGAGCTGGTCGTACTCCTGGAAGGCGTCGCTGTCGAAGGCGCGCACCGCGGCTGCCCCGCCGAGCGCCACCATCGGGACGCCGTCGAGGTAGGCATTGGCGACACCGGTGAGCAGGTTCGTCGTCGCCGGCCCGGAGGCGGCGAGGCAGATGCCCGGCGAGCGCTTGACGCGCGCGTAGCCGTGGGCCGCCATCGCGGCGCCCTGCTCGTGGCGACAGTCGATGGTGCGGATGCCGTAGTCGCCGGCGAATCCGGCGGTTTCGATGATCGGGCCGCCCATCAGGTAAAAGACGTCTTCGACACCCTCCTCGCGCATCTGTCGCGCAAGCACTTCCGATCCGCTGTTCTCGGCCATTCCGCACCTCCTGACGCGAACGCCATCATATCGGAGCGCGGGAGCGGGCGGCGTGACGTCGGCTCGGGCGGTGACAAGACTGTAGCCGGCGCGCTACATCTCAGGAGGTCGCCACGTGACGATCCCGATCTCCCGGAATCCCGGCGGCATCCTGATGCCGCCGGGCCTGCCCCACCACTGGTCGATCAGATCGCACATCCGCCGATCCTTATCCGAACCGGGACGCAGCCAGAGCATGCGCCGCGAGAACGAGCGCGCCTGCTCGGGGTCGATCGGCGTCTGGGCCGAATCTGTCCAGACGCGTCGCACCTCGTAGGAGCGCCCGATCGCCCCCATCAGCGCCACGAACTCTCGCAACGCCGGGAGTGCCTGGAACGGCTCCCCGTGGACCGCCTCGAACAGCTCGGCGAACTGGGCGCCCCGCGGGAACCGCGCCAGCGCGACCACGCAGAGGCGCCGCGCGTTTCGTTCCATTGCCTCGATGAAGGGAATCGGCTCGCGAATGTCGTAGATGCAGTGGGCGGCCAGCGCGACGTCCGCTTGCTCCGTCCATCCCTCCACCGGCCATCGCGCGTCGTGGACCGTCAGGTTCGTCACACCCGCCGCCGCCACGCCTTCGGTGAGCACCCGGCGCATCGCGGGCGACGGTTCGATGGCGATGACGCTCCTGACCCGGCGCGCGAGCGGCAGTGCGAATCGCCCGCCCCCGGCGCCGATGTCCAGCCAGTCATCCTCGCGTTGCGAGAGGGATGCCAGAGCATCGAATTGCGCCGCCGAGGGCTGCCCCGGCCTGAAGCACCCTGCGACCGGCGCGTAGTGGTCCTGATCCGGTTCAGGCTCGCGCACGCGCGCGACCTGCTCGGCGTCGGCATCGACCAACCGCATCCAGGCCTGGCGGGCGTCCTCGACCGATGGCCGCAGTGCGTGCGTGGGATCCATCTCGCCCCCTTATGGCACCCACCCATGCTGTCCGGACTACGCCATGCGCACCCTCTCGAGGAAGTCCGCATCGAAGCGCAGGACCGAGCCGAGCCGGGCGTAGTCGGCGAACTCCAGCTCACGGGCCGCGACGATCTCCGGATCCCACCAGCCGCCCGAAGGCGCGGCGAGGCCCTGCGAGGCCGCGGCCTCGCGCGCCTCGTCCTCCGTCAGGCCGGCCTCCATGAGCACCTCGACGGTGTGCTCGCCGAAGGGAGGTACGGGGTTGCGCGTCGGGAAGCCCCGGCCGTCGAACTTCGGGGGGAAGTAGCGCTGGAGCGGCACGGGGCCAAGGTCGTCGACATGGACCGGGTCGAAGAACTCGCGCGCGTGCAGGTGCGGGTCGAGCAGGATCTCGTCCGCCTTCAGCACCCCGGCGGAGGGAACCCCGGCGCCCTGCAGCAACTGCGCGACATCCGACTTCGAGCGCTCGCGGGTCCAGTCCGCGATCAGCGCGTCGATCTCGTCGTGATGCCGCGTGCGCTGCTCCGCGCTCGCGAAGCGCGGGTCGGAGAGCCAGCCACCGTGTCCCGAGGCGCGGCAGAACGCCTCCCACTCCGCATCGTCGCGCAGCGAGATCGCGACCCACTCGTCCTCGCCCGCGCAGGGGTAGGCGCCGCGCACCATGCCGGGGCGGCGGTTGCCGTCGCCACCATGCAGCCGGCCGTTGAGCAGGTAGTCCGCGAGGTAGGGCGCGAGCATCGGCACCGTCGACTCCTGCATCGAGACATCGATGCGCTGGCCGCGCCCCGTCACCTCGCGGCGCAACAGGGCGGCGATGATCGCGCCGACGCCATTCAGGCCGGTGAGTGGGTCGACCCACGTCTGGCCGGTCTTGAGCGGCGGCTCGCCGGGGTAGCCGGTGACGGAGGCGGGGCCGGAGGCGGCCTCCATCGTCATGCCCACCGCCGACCGCTCCCCGTTGGGGCCGGACTGCCCGAACCCGGCGATCGAGCACATCACGAGTCGCGGACAGCGGTCCACGATGTCGTCGTAGCGCAGGCGCAAACCGCGCGTGACGCGCGGCGGGAAGTTCTCGACGAAGACATCCGCGCGCTCGAGCAGGCGCAGCATCAACTCCCGCCCCTCCGGAATCCGCAGGTTGAGTGCCGCCGACCGCTTGCTCGCCTGCCGGGCCGTGAAGTAGGCGGGTCCGATCGAGGAGTGGGCGGGGCGCGAGAATTCGACCTTCACCACGTCCGCGCCGAGCTCCGACAGCAGCCGGCCGGCGAGCGAGCCCGTCCAGCCGCGCGAGAGGTCCACCACGCGCAGCCCCTCGAAGTAGCTCAGGCGTCCCGACGGAGCCGCGCGCCGGGCCGCGGGGCGCGCCCTGGCGGCCTCGTCCGCTCCCGTCGCCTCGGACAGCAGTGCGTTCCCCTCGCCGAGCGCGGGCGCCTCAAGGCCGATCTGCAGCGGGCTCTCGGTGAACTTCCCCGCCGGTCCGGGCAGGACGCCGCCCGTGGGCTCCCCGTTCGCGTCGACCTCGGCCCTCCAGTAGCCGCGGTCCTCGAGGTGCGGGTCCTCGAGCAGGTCGGGCACCGTCGCCACTTCGCCGAAGCCCAGGTCGAGTTCGCCGGTGCGCTTGAAGATCTCGCGCGAGGTGTGCGACTCGAGCCACGGCTTCACGATCTCGTCGAACTCGCGCCAACGCATCACGCGCTGGGAGGTGTCGGTGAACAGCGGGTGCGAGGCGAGCTCGGGCTGCTCGATCAGCTTCGAGATGTTGCCGGCGAAGTCGCGCCCGCCGGGACCCGCCGTCACGAAGGCGATGTGGCCGTCCTTGCTGGCGAAGATGTCCGAGGGGTAGTTCGGCAGGATGCGCGAGTAGTAGCGGCGGCGCACTCCGCCGATGCCGAGGTAGACCGAGAGGTTGTGGTCGTCGGTCATCGTCAGCACCTCGTGGTTCGAGACGTCGACGAAGCCGGGGCGCTCTCCGCCCCTGCCCTCGGCGAGCGCGGCGAGCGCCCCGATCCAGCCGACGACCGCGCCGAAGTAGTCGGCAAGCTCGACGCCGGAGCTGAGCGGCTCGCGATCGGGATCGCCGCTGACGTAGGAGTTCCCGGCGAGCGCCTCGATGATGTGGCTGTCGGCCTGGTGCGAGGCGTACGGCCCGTCGATGCCGAACTCGCTGATCGAGACGAACGTTGTCTCCGGGAAGCGCTCGCGCATCCGCTCAGGTTCCGCGAGGGGTAGCGCCGACGGTGTGCGCCAGCTCGCGAGCAGCAGCTCGCTGCCGTGCAGCAGCGGCTCGAGGGCTTCGGCGCCCTCGGCCGTCGTCACGTCGAGCGCGACGCTGCGCTTGCCGGCGTTGAGCAGCCCGTGCAGCCCACCGCCATCGACGTCCGGGCGCTCGTCCTTGAAGGGCCCGGCCCGGCGAATCGCGTCGCCGCCCGGCGGCTCGATGCGAATCACCTCGGCGCCGCTCTGCGCCAGCAGCCGCCCGCAGTAGGCGACCGCCAGCCCCGAGGCGATCTCGACGACGCGGACGCCCTCAAGCGGGGGAGGCGCGCCGTCAGGCATGAGAGGCTTCACCATGTCGTGCTCCCTCGGGCTGCTCGCGCGTTGCGCGCCAGACTACAACCGTAGGCGAGTCGCCGTGCGATCTCGCGCCCGGGGAGCGCACGGCGGGGTGCTCCGGAGAGCGGCAGCTACAGCGAGCGACCCGCGGTCGCGGCGGGCGACGGGTCGAACGCGTGCAGCGTGGGCAGCGCGCCTTCCGCGAAGAGCCGCATGCTTCGCTCGGCGACCTCGTAGGGCATCGTGCCGTACTTGAAGACGATGACGAATTCGCGGGCGCTGGTCATGCGCTGGATGAAGCGCAGCTTCTCGGCGCACTGTTCGGGCGTGCCCCAGACCTGCGTCAGGGCGCTCTCGCGGGCGAGCTGCTCCGGCGTCGCCCTGCTCCGCCGCTCCGCCGCCTGGGCGTAGTGCTCGTAGCCGCTGGCCTGCCGGAAGTGCTCCGGTTCGTCCCACTCGTAGTGGCGGTTGGTGCCGTCCTTCATCTCTCCGAAGTAGCGCAACAGGTCCGCCCAGGCCTCGTCCTCGGTCTCCGCGCAGACCGCGTTGACCACGACGGTGGGCTGCGCCGGAGGGAGGCCGTGCTGCGCGCGGACC
The DNA here is from genome assembly GCA_965261685.1 of Dehalococcoidia bacterium. GTDB lineage: Bacteria > Chloroflexota > Dehalococcoidia > UBA2979 > UBA2979 > VXMT01. The sequence goes on along the minus strand of CBDHDI010000027.1, from coordinate 12,696 downwards.
TCGTTGTAGCGCCCCACCTCCTCGCCGTAGCCGTCCCACGGCTTGTGGTTGAGCAGCAGCAGCCCCAGCCGCTCGCGGCCCGCGATCTCGATCGTCTCCGGGCTGTTGCCGGCGATCAGAAAGCGATCGACCAGATCCTCGCTGCGCGGCCGTGGCCGCAGCGAGGTCGCGGCGACCGAGTAGTGCTCACCCTCGTACGAGAAGCGCTCCTGCGTAAGCGCCCCGCGCACGATCTCGAGAGCCTCGAGGAAGCGCGCGCGGGACTCGCCCATCGGGATCCGCCGCGGATCGAACTCGCGCCGCGCGGCGCCCCGCCCAAGGCCGACGAACAGGCGGCGCCCCTGCAGCAGGTTGTCGACCATCGCGATCTCTTCGGCGACGCGCAGCGGATCGTGCCAGGGCAGCACGATCACCATCGTCCCGATGTCGACGCGGCGCGTGCGGCCCGCGAGGTTGGCGAGGAAGAGCAGCGGGCTCGGCGTCAGGTTCAGCGGCGAGAAGTGGTGCTCGACGGCCCAGATCGAGTCGTAGCCGAGCGGCTCGATCTGCTCGGCGAGGGAGAGTTCCGCGTCGTAGGTGGCCTGGTCCGTGGCCGGCTCGCGCTGGTCGCCACCGCGGCCCTGGAAGCGATCCCAGTCGCCGTGATTCTGCGTGAAAAGCGAGACGCCGACCCTCAAGCGAACACTCCCCGGGCTACAGGTTGCCGAACGGGATCCCCGCTAGCCGGAGACCGGGCCTTCGGTCTGCTCGAACAGCATGTTGATGGGCGGGGGGTCACGCTGGATCGTGTCCGTCGGGGTGATTCGTCCGTCGCCGCGGGCAGCGTGGACGTCCTCGAAGAGTGCAGCCGGATCGTCCGTCTCCACCTCGTAGACGGCGAGATAGCGGCGGCCCAGCGCGTCATCGGTGGGCAGGAACTGGTGCTCCGAGCGCACGAAGCGCGCGCGCCGACAACACGCTGTCAAACTACAGGAAGTCCGGGACGTGTGTTCCCGAATACCACTCGTTGAACTCCTCGCCGGCGTCCTCGCTGACGGAGTTCGAGAGCACCAGGAACACGAACTTCGCCATGCAGCCCTCCCGGGAACGCGCGTATGATACGGGCCCGCGTGACCGGGGCCGCACGCAGCGGAAGACCACGGACCGAGGCAAAGTGGCCGCTCCGGAAGTGCCTCATCTGCCTCGACGGCGCCCCTCTGTCGCATCCAGGGAGTGAGCACAGCGAATGCAACTCGGCGTCGTGCTTCCCGAGCGTGAGATTGGGACCGATCCGATCGCGATCCGCGACTACGCGCAGGCCGCCGAGGAGCTCGGCTACGACTTCCTCGTGACCGCGGACCACGTGCTCGGCGCCGATCGCAGCCGCTACCCGGACCTGCTCGGTCCCTACGGCCACCGCGCGGCGATTCACGAGCCGATGGTGCTGTTCGGCTTCCTCGCGGCCGTGACCACGCGGCTGCAGCTGATCACAAACGTCCTGATCCTGCCCCAGCGGCAGACCGCACTGGCGGCGAAGCAGGCGGCGGAGATCGACCTGCTCTCCGGCGGCCGGCTGATCCTCGGGGTCGGGAACGGCTGGAACCACGTCGAGTACGAGGCGCTTGGCCAGGACTTCCACACACGCGGACGCCGCCTCGACGAGCAGGTGCGCCTCATGCGCCGGCTCTGGGCGCAGCCGCTGGTCACGTTCGAGGAGCGCTTCCATCGGGTGCGCGACGCCGGGATCCACCCGCGCCCGGAGCGGCCCATTCCGATCTGGATGGGCGGCATGGACCGGCGCGTCCTCGAGCGTATCGGACGCCTCGCGGACGGATGGTCGCCGCGCCTGCTCTCGGACGACCTCGATCACGCGCTGGCCGACATGCAGCGCCGCCGCGAGCGGATCGAGGCCGCAGCACATGATGCCGGGCGGGATCCCTCGACGCTGGCCCTGTTGCTGCGCGCCCGCGCCGAGACCCTCGACGAGCAAGTGATGGAGGCCAGGCGTTACCGTGAGGCCGGAGCGACCCACTGCTCGGTCGATACGCAGGGGGACGCGTCGTACGACTCGGGCGACGCCGGACGCAGTCCCTCGCAACACATCGAGGCAATCCGGGCTTTCCGCGAGGCGCTTCAGTAGCGCGAGTCCGGGATCCACCTCGGCCAGCATGGAGGCTCGACGATGAGGGCCGCAGTCCTGCACCGGGTGCGACAGCCGCTCGTGATCGAGGATGTGGACATCTCCGAACCGGGCGAGAACGAGGTGCTGGTCAAGATCGCCGCGAGCGGCGTCTGCCACAGCGACCTGCACTGCATCCACGGCGACTTCCCCTCCCCGCTGCCGATGGTGATGGGACACGAGGGCGCCGGCGTCGTCGAGCCCTCGGGCCGGGCGTCTCGGGTCTGGAGGTCGGCGACCACGTCGTCCTGAGCATCGGGCCCTACTGCGGGCACTGCGAGGTCTGCGCCCGCGGCAAGACCAGCCTCTGCGAGGTATCGGCGCAGGCCCGTCCGCTCGGGACGCTGCTCGATGGCTCCACGCGGCTCTCGAAGGCGGGCGAGCGTCGCAGCCACCACTCCTTCGTCTCGTCGTTCGCGGAGTACGCCGTGGCGCCGGCGACGGGGGCGATCCCCATCCGCAAGGACGCTCCCCTCGACAAGGCCGCGCTCGTCGGCTGCGGGGTGACCACCGGCGTGGGGGCGGTGACCAATGACGCACAAGTGCGCTCGGGCGAGCGTGTCGCCGTAGTCGGCTGCGGAGGCGTCGGACTCAACGTCGTCCAGGCCTCGGCGCTCTCCGGCGCCGAGATCATCGTCGCCGTCGACCTCCTCGACACGAAGCTGCAGCTCGCCGAGGAGTTCGGCGCCGCGCACCTGGTGAACGCCTCGGACGGCGACCCGGTCCAACAGATCCGCGAGCTGACGAGGGGTGGCGTCGACCACGCCTTCGAGGTAATCGGCTCGCCGGAGGTCGTGCTGCAGGCGATGCGCAGCGTCGCTCCCGGCGGACGCACCTACGTGATCGGGGTGCTGCCGAGCGGGACCGAGCTGCGCATCCCCTGGTACGAGGTCATGGCGCGACGTCAGCACCTGCAGATGAGCGGCTTCGAGGGAGCGCAGCCGCGGGCCGACATCCCTCGCGTCATCAACCTCTACATGGCCGGCAAACTGAAGCTGGACGAGCTGGTCTCGCGCACGTTCCCGCTCGGCGCGCTCGAGCGCGGCGAGGTCGCGCGCAGCCTCGTCTACCCCGCCTAGCCAGCACCGGCACGACCGATGGCGGACATGGGCGGCGCGCTGGCGGGGATCGCAGTCCTCGACCTGACGCAGGGGGTCGCCGGCCCCTACTGCACCAAGCTGTTCGTCGACTACGGGGCCGAGGTGCTGAAGGTCGAGCGCCCGGGGTCCGGCGATCCCACCCGGAGAACGGGGCCATTCTTCTACGACCTCGTGCGCATCTCGGACGTCTTCCTCGAGAACAACGCCGCGGACGTCGTGGAGCACCTGCGCATCGACTACGAGACGCTCTCCGCGCTGAACCCGCGCCTGGTGATGGCGCGCTTCCCCGGCTTCGGGATCAGCGGCCCGTACCGGGACTTCAAGGGCTACGCGCCGACGATGGAGGCCGTGGCGGGCCACACCTACCTCCGGGGCTACCGTGACAGCGATCCCTCATGGACGCCGGCAGCGGACACGGCGACCCGAACGCCGGCGTCCACGTCGCCTTCGCGATCCAGGCCGCGCTCTACGCGCGGGAACGCACGGGAGTGGGGCAGCTGATCGACCTCTCGCACGTCGAGGCCGTGCTTCACCATCTCGCCTACGCCTTCATGGACTACTCGATGAACCGCCGCGTGCAGGGGACGTGGGGCAATCGTCACCCCTCGAGGGCGCCGAACGGGTTCTTCCCGTGCGCCGGCGAGGACGAGTGGATCGGGATCGCGGTGCCCTCGGACGAGGCGTTCCTCGCACTCGCCCACGCGATGGGCCGGCCCGAGCTCGCGGCCGACCCGCGGTTCGCGGATGTCGTGTCGCGGCATCGCCACCAGGACGAGCTCGAGCCGCTGATCGAGGAGTGGACCCGCGGCCATCGCGCCCGCGACCTGCGAGAGCGGCTGCAAGCGGCGGGCGTCCCCGCCGCCGAGGTGCTGGCCTCCGAGGCGCTCCGGAACGATCCGCATCTCGTCGCGCGCGGCTTCTGGGAAGAGCTGGAGCATCCCGCCGCGGGCACGCGCCGCTACCCGACGCCGGTGGGGAAGCTGGGACGCCACCCGCTCCGGATCCGCGGTCCCGCCCCCCTGCTCGGTCACACAACGATGAAGTGCTGAAGGGGCTGCTCGGAGTAGGCATCGCCCGCTACGAGGAGCTCATCGAGCGACAGATCATCGGCGACTCATACCTCGAGACGGCGACATAGCGGCAGACGGCGCCCGTGCGGCCTGCGCGAACGTTGACATGCCGAGTGGCGGCGTCTATCAAATTCGCAGTCAAATACTCGGGAGATAGGTCTTGTGAGGAAGTTCTTCGGGCTCGCTGTGCTGCTGTTCGCGCTGACCGCCCTGCTGGTCGTCGCGAGCGACGACGATGACGATGACGACCGCGCGGCGCCGCCGGCCGCAACCACCGCGCCGACGGCCGCAGCGACGACTGCGCCGGCGGCCACACCTACGGCGACGCCAACGGCCGCCGCTCCGGCCGCGCCGACCGCAGTCATCAAAATGTTTCTGACACCCTCGCCTACGCCTGCGGCGACCGAGGCGCCGGCGGCTCTGGACGAGGACAACCCGTTCCGGATCGCCGTACTCAAGAACCTCACGGGATTCTGGGGCACGTTCGCGACCTCGAACCTCGTCGGCTTCGTGGCCGCCGTGGACCTGATCAACGAGAGTGGCGGCATCCTCGGCCGCAAGGTTGAGTACGAGGTCTTCGACACCCAGTCGGACGTCCCGAAGGGCGTGGAGATCATCAACGAGGTGCTGCTCGGCGGCACGCAGTTCCACGCCGTCTACCCGCAGTCGATCGGCATGCAGGCGGTCGCCCCCTTCATCAACGAGGCGGGGACCATCTCGTTCTCCAACTCGGGTGACGCCGCCCTCACCGACCCGGCCACTAGCCCCTGGACCTTCGAGCTCCTGGCGCTCTCCCGCGTGCAGGCCGAGAGCATCGCGTGCCTGCTGCCGCAACTGCCGCACACGAAGTACGCGGTGCTGACCGGCCCGGGCCCGTACTGGGACGACCATCGTGCCATCTGGGAGGAAGTCTTCCCGCAGCTCGGTCTCGAGATCACGGCGGTCGAGGTCGTGCCGTTCGGCACGCCGGACATGACCGCGCAGATGCAGAGGCTGCAGGCCTCCGGGCCCGACGCGCTGCTCTTCGATCTCTTCGGTCCGGACATCCTGCTCGCGTTCCAGGCCATGCAGAACATCGGCTTCGACGTCCCCGTGATCGGCGGGAACAGCGCCTCCACGACGGACTGGGGTCAGGTCTTCACGAACATCGAGGAGGAGGCGCCGGCGGACACGATCCTCACCGCCTGGAACATCAACGTGCGACGGCCCGAGGGTCTGTCGCCGGATCAGCAGCGGCTGCTGGACGCGGTGAGCGCTCGCACCGACCAGATCAGCGGCGTGCTCTACCAGTACGCCTTCGGCTTCGATGTCGCGATGCTCATCCGCTACGCGGCGGACACTGCCGGCTCGGACGACCAGGAAGCCATGCTGGCGGCGCTCGAGGGACTCGGCGCGATCGCGGACCAGTCCGGCTTCGGCTTCACCCTCGCACCGCGCTACGACTTCAGCCCGACCTTCCACGGGCTCGCCTCGGTGCCGCTCAGCACGGTCATTCCGGGCGTCGCCCAGGACGGCTTCCTGGACTGGGGCGGCATCGACTGGGAAGCCCCCTGCACGAACTAGCCGGGGAGCACCCACGAGCCGCTGAGGGCCGAGACCCGCGGCGGCCCGCAGCGCGAGTTCAGCGACGAAATCGTCCGCGAGGTGACGGGCCCGCATCCTCGCCATGGTCGAGCCCTCGGCCGGCTGAACTCAGGCCTCGCGCCCGATGTAGACCTCGCGCAGGGCGCGGTGTTCCGCCACCTCCGCGGGACTGCCCTCCAGCACAGCGCGTCCGAGATCGAGCACGTAGAGCCGGTCGCAGAGCGGGAGCGTCTTGTCCACGACCTGCTCGGCGAGCAGGATCGCCGTCCCCTCCGCGCGCAGGCTGCGAAGCGCTCCCAGCACCTCGTTCACGAGCGCGGGCGCGAGCCCCTGTGAGGGCTCGTCGACCATCAACAGTCGCGGGTGGGCCATCATCGCCTGAGCGAGCACCAGCATCTGCTGCTCGCCGCCCGACAGGGTCTCCGCGGGATCGCGCAGCTTGCGCTCCAGGACCGGGAAGAGGCTGAAGACGCGCTCGAGGTCGTCGCGCACCTGCTGCCGCTTCGCGCGCTGCGTGTACGCACCGCGCGTGAGGTTGTCCTGGACGGACAGCTCCGTGAAGAGCTGCTTGCCCTCCTGCGCGAACGCGACATCGAGGCGCACGAGCTTGTGGGCGGGGAGGCCGGCGAGCGAGCGGCCCTCGAAGATGATCGAGCCCCGGTACGGAACCAGCCCGGCGATCGCTCGCATCGTCGTCGTCTTCCCGGCGCCGTTGCGCCCGAGCAGCGCGACGAATTCGCCTTCGCCGATGTCCAGCGACAGGTCGTGCAGCACCGGGAGGCCGCCGTAGGCCACTCGCAGATCGCGGACCTCAAGCATCGGGCTCTCCCGCGTCCACCTCGAACTGCTCGCCCAGATAGGAGGCGATCAGCGCCGGATCGCGCTGCACCTCGGCCGGCGGGCCGAGCGCGATCCGCTCGCCGCGATCGAGGACCGTCACGCTGTCGGCAATCGACATGACGAACGGGACGTTGTGCTCGACCAGCACGATCGCCAGGCCCAGCGACCGCAGCTGGAGCAACATGCGGCCGAGCGCCTCCGTCTCGGCGCCGGAGAGACCCGACGCCGGCTCGTCGAGCAGGAGCACGCCCGGCCCGGTCGCGAGCGCCCGCGCGACATCAAGGAGTCGTTGTTGGCCGGAGGGGAGCGCGCCGGCCGGGATGTCGGCGGCGCCCTCGAGGCCGACCGCCGCGAGCAGGGCGTGGGCCTGCGCCCGCGACGCGCGTCCGGCGGCGCGTGCGCGCGGCAGCCGCAGCAGGTACTCGACGAGCGTCGCGCGCCGGTGCATGAACATCCCCGCGAGGACGTTCTCGAGCGCCGTCAGCTCCGGCACGACGTTCGGCGCCTGGAACGTGCGGGCGATGCCGGCGTGCACGCGGCTGTGAGGGGCGGCGGCCCCACGGATCTCGCGCTGGTCGATGCGGATCTCCCCGCTGTCGAGCGTGTAGTAGCCGAGCACGAGGTTCAGGAAGGTCGTCTTGCCCGATCCGTTCGGTCCGATCAGCGCCGAGATCCGGCCGGGCGCTGCCTCGAAGTCGAGGTTCCGCAGGGCCGTGACGCCGCCGAACGACTTGGAGACCTTGCTCGCGGACAGCCCGTCGCGGTCCTCCGCCACGCGCAGCCGCGCGGCGAAGTCGCCTGCCAGCAGCGCGCCGTCGGCGGCGCCGCCAGCGGCGCCGGGCTCCTCCAGCGCGGACCCGGACGCCGGGGAGCCGGATGCGGGCGGGACGAGGCGGAGGCGCAACTGCGCGACCCACCTCCTCGTTTCATGCACGACCCCGCGCGGAATCAGCACCATTCCCGCGATCAGGAAGCTGCCGTAGATGATCAGCTCGTAGCGCTCGAACGCGCCGAAGAACTGCGGGACGTATTGCAGGATGCCCGTGCCGACCAGCGGGCCCGCGAGCGTTCCCATCCCCCCGAACATGATGCTCGCGGCGAGGAGAAACGAGAGGTCGGCGGGGAAGTCCCCTGCGCGATGCCGGTCTCCGTATGCACCCAGATGATGCCGGCCAGCGCCGCCGGTACCGAGGCGAACAGGTAGGCGAGCATCTTCGCCCGGACCGTCGATGCACCGAGCGCCTGCACCGCCACGTCGCTATGACGCATCGTCGCGAGGGCGAGCCCCACGGGGACGCGAAAAGGTTTCGCGTCAGCACGTAGACCCCGGCGATCGCCGCGGCCACCAGCCAGTACGTGTCGCGGCGGTCGAAGACGTGCCCGAGCGCCTCGATCCTCGGCACGCCGAAGAGGCCGAGCCGCCGCCTGTGTACTCCTCGAGCACGTCCAGGCTCGTCGCAGCCCGACGTTGATGCCCCGCAGTCGCGCCAGTTCGCGGTTGATCGCGGTCGCCACCATCGCCTTGCCGATGATCGTCTTGCGGTCGGCGAGCTCCAGCAGCGCCACCAGCGTCACGGCGCCGGCGATCGTCACCATGAAGTCGACCCGGACGGCGAACCCAGCAGGCTCACCGGCGCCCTGTCGATGAACGCGGGCACGCGCAGTGGGTCCGGTCCCCACTGCAGCTCCGCGACGTTCCGCAGCACGACCGACATGCCGAGCGTGGTGAGCACCCACCCGAAGCTCAGCGCCCGGGTGAGCGGCGCGATCGCGATCCGCTCCACGCCGAACCCGAGGGCCGCCGTCGCGACGACGATCACGGGCAGCGCCGCGAGCGGAGTGAACCCGTGCGTGACGAGCAGGCTGAACGCGATCAGCCCGCCCCAGCTGACGATGTCGCCCTGCGCGAGATTGAAGACGCGCGTCGCGCGACACACGAGGTTGTATCCGATCGCGACCAGCGCGTAGACGTTCCCCACGCCCAGACCCGAGTAGAACGCCGTCAGCACGATCCTCTGGTCAACCCCGAAAATGTCCATTGCCAACCCGCCTGCTGCCGACCCGGCGGCGGCGCACGCAGCATCCTAAATGCCTCGGCGCCGAGCGCGACAGGCTCAGGCGGCGAAGCCCAGCATCTCCCCCGCCATCGAGGCGATGTGCTCGCCGATCAGCAGCGAGGAGGTCGCGCCGGGCGAGGGCGCGTTGAGCACGTGCAGCGCCGCCTCGGTGCGCTCGATCAGGAAGTCGTCGAGCAGTGCGCCGTCGGGCGCGACCGCCTGGGCGCGTACGCCGGAGCCCCCGCTCGTGAGGTCGTCGCTCTCGATCTCCGGGATCAGCCGTTGCAGATCGCGGACGAAGACGGACTTGCGCAGCGAGCGGTGCACCTCGTGCATCCCCGTCTTCCACTCGCGCAGCGCGACGCGCCAGAAGCCGCCGTAGCGCGCGATCTCCCAGACGTCGCCGAGGTTCACGTCGCGCTTGCGGTAGCCCTCGCGCGCGCTGGCCAGCACGGCGTTGGGGCCGGCCTCGACGTAGCCGCGGATGTTGCGCGTGAAATGCACGCCGAGGAACGGCAGCGCGGGGTCCGGCACGGGGTAGATCAGCCCGCGCACGAGCTCCGCGCGCTCCGGTCGCAGCGTGTAGTACTCGCCCCGGAAGGGCACGATGCGCACCGGTGTGCTCGCGCCGAGCTGCCGCGCCACGCGGTCGGCGTGCAACCCGGCGCAGTTCACGAGCAGCCGCGCCGAGCGCTCCTCGTCGCCGGCCCGCAGCTGGCGCACCCCGTCCACAAGCCGCGAGGACTCGACGGGCGCGTTGAGCAGCACCTCACCGCCCGCCTCGCGGACTATCCCGGCATAGGCGTGGGCGAGCCGCGTGAAGTCGACGATGCCCGTCGAGGGCACCCAGAGCGCGCGCAGGGCACGCACGTGCGGCTCAATCTCGCGCACGCGCTCCGGGCCGACGAGCTCGTGGCCCTCAACGCCGTTCGCCGTCGCCCGCTCGGCGAGCGCCTCGAGGCGCGGCAGCTCCTCCTCGCGGGTGGCGACGATCAGCTTGCCGCAGAGTTCGTAGGGGATCTCGTGCTCCTCACAGAAGCGGACGAGGGCGTCACGTCCTCGGACGCAGAACTCGCCCTTGAGCGAGCCGGGGCGGTAGTAGATGCCGGAGTGGATCACGCCGCTGTTGTGCGAGGTCTGCTGCCCCGCGATCGCGGCGTCCTTCTCCAGCACGCAGACCCGCAGTTGCGGCCAGCGCGCCAGCAGCGCCTTCGCCGTCGCGAGGCCGACGATGCCCGCGCCGATGACGGCGACGTCGTGCGTGGCGTCGCCGGCGGCGCTCATGCGCCCGTGGCCACGGTGCGAGCCACGGCGAGCAGCGCCTCCACGGTGCCCTCGCCGCCGGCGAGGTCTCGCAGCAGCAGGTCGGCGTCGGCATCGAGCAGTTGCTCGAGGCCGTGCGCACCGGTGGCGACGCCGACGGCGGCGGCCCCGGCGGCGTGGGCGGCGCGGATGTCGTGCTCGGTGTCGCCGACGTGCGCGAGCGGCGCGCCCGGCGTCCAACCGACCGCGCGCGCCGCCTCGCGGGTGATGGCGGCCCGGTCCTCGTGCCGGTCGCCGAAGCCGCCGCTGCTGAAGTAGCCGTCGATGCCCACGCTGCGCAGCTTGGCAAAGGCTCCGGCCCGCATGTTGCCGGTGCACAGACCCAGCGCGACGTCATCGCGTTTGGCAAGCCGATCGAGCAGGTCGGCCACGCCGGACAGCGGGCGCGGGTTCCGCACGTTCAGCTCCTCCTCAAGGATCTCGAGGTAGCGCGGGATGAACGTTTCACGGTCGATGCGCACGCCGCTCGTGCGCTCGACCTCGGAGATGATCCAGTGGTCGGGGCGGCCGGCGAAGACGACGCCGTCCATCGCGCCGGAGATGCCGGTGACCTCGTCGTATGCGCGATCCAGGGCCGCGCGGCCGGCGCCCTCGGCCTCCATCAGCGTGCCGTCGATGTCGAAGAGCAGGCAGCTGCGCTCGCCGGGGCTGCCGGGGTCGGCGGTCACGCGCGTTCGGGCGGCTCGCCCGCCGCTACGTGTCCATCGGGTAGCCGGCTTCGCGCCAGTCGTCGTGCCCGCCCTCGACGTTGTAGAGGTCGGTGAGGCCCATCGTGGCGGCGAACTCGGCGGCCACGGCGGAGCGCTGGCCGGACTTGCAGATGAAGAGGATCGCGCGGTCGGTCGCCAGTTCTCCGGCGCGCGGCAGCGTGGCCATGTGCGGGATGTTGAGGGAGCCGGGCACGTGGCCCTCTGCGTGCTCATGCGGCTCGCGCGTGTCGACCACCTGCACGTCGCCCTGCTCGATCATCTCGTGCGCTTCCTGGACGGTGATGCGCGTGAAGGGTTCCAGCTCGTTCTTGACGGCCATCGGGCTTTCCTCTCGGCGTGGGGTCGGGCCAGGTCAAACGTCTGCCGGCGAGTGTAGCAGAGCGCCTGCGGCGGAGAGAGATCGCTCCGGGGTTCCGGTCGAACCCCATTAGGGCGAGGCCGCCGGCCGCCTCGCGCTACTGGTCGAACTCGGAGCGGGGTTCGCCCTCGCGGTGCAGGTAGGCCATCGAGCGACGGTAGTCATCCGCGTCGATGCGGCCCTCGCCGTGCAGGAACGTGAGCAGCACCTCCAGCGTGAGCGTCGGGTGCAGCCGCACGCCGAGCGCCTCGAGGCGGCGTGTCGCGCCCTGCTCGCGGTCGATCAGGACCGCGGCGTCACGCACGCGCAGGCCGCCGCGGCGCAGGCTCTCCACCGTCTCCACGAGCGATCCCCGCCCGTGGCGAGGTCGTCGACGATCAGCGCGGTCTGACCCGGCCGGTAGCTGCCCTCGATCTGCGGCCGCCTGCCGGGCTCGTCGCCGGGGGCGCGCGGCCGCGGGTAGACGAGGGGCATGCGCGTCTGCAGCGAGAGCGCGGTCGCGATGTGCAGGCCACCGATCGGCACGCCCACGATCAGGTCGAAGCGCTCCACATGCGGGTTGCGCATGGACATCGCGAGTTGCAGTTCCTCGTCGATCAGCTGCCCGACGCGCGCGAGCGCATCGGGTTGGGAGATGATCAGCTTGGGATTGATGTAGATGGGCGAGTTGCGGACGGTGCGGCCGAGCGAGAAGTCGCCGAACTGCACGCAGCCGAGGCGCCAGAGCAGGTCGGCGAGCCAGAGCCGGCCGCGCGGCTCATCCGTTTTCGCGTCCCGGGGCAGCGTCACGGTCGCCCCTCCGTCGTCGTGGGCGCCCTAGATCAGGCGGCGGAGCGGTTTGCGCCCGGGGCGGGGATCGTAGTTGGACTTGAACATCTCAAGCTTGTCACGCTCGATCAGGTACTTGCCGGCGAAGAGCACCGCGGGCACGCGCTTCTGCTTGATCAGCCGACGCAGGCTCTGGGGATGGATCCCCAGGTTCGCGCGCGGCCTCAACGAGGTCCAGGTAGTCGTCGAACGGGGAGTCAGGCACGCAGCGTCTCCTGTCGGCTGGGAATTGTTGACGTGCGTACACAACCCTAACTTGTCCACAGGCCCGCTGTAAAGCGCATACACATTTCGGGCGAGGCGAGGCGGGCGCGGGCGTCGAGAGGCGTTCGGCCGCAGCCGGCCCTCACCTTCACCCTCGCCCTTCTCGCAAGGAGGCGCTGGTGTCTCGTCACGCGCCAGGCGTCGATATCGCCCCGCAGGAGAGGGCGGCGTGATGGCGCTCCGAGGGCGATCGCGTGTCTCCTGCGGGGGGCTGCGCCCCCCCACACCCCCATCCCGGACGAGCACGCTGCGCGGCTCTGGCCCACCCACCCGCCCTCGGATTTCTTTTCTGTGGGGGCTACGCCCCCACGCCCCCACCCGGATCGGCAGCCGGAACACAGCCCCGAGGGCCAACCTCCGATCCCTTCTCCCCTCGCGGGAGATGGAGCCGCAGCGCCCTCCGA